>OZ245018.1:650000-3327960 GCA_965223825.1 Gammaproteobacteria bacterium | reverse complement strand
AGCCTTTACTGGTGTGCGATAATTCCAGCAACTTCACTGATGTGGAGCTGATATCGACACCGACCATTGGCGCTGACTTTTTCTTGAACAATGACACGATACATTTCCCGTTGACTGAACTTTCAGTCGCATTAATAGTGACGTTTAGTGATGAGATTGAATTCTTGACTAAATCGAATGTCATCTCATCACGCTCACAACTGTTATTTTTGCAGACGCCCTCACGAGAATAATCACGGGCCTGCAAGCAGGGTATCGGTCACCCTGTCAATTCCTGTAATATTCACGCTCACGGTCTGTTGACAATCTGCGTTTATATTTCAGCAAGTTTCGGGCCAGATGTGTTTAGGGAGATAGCGGTCGGTCGTAAAGCCATGAGATTCTTAATTAACCTGTTGTTTTTTTTAATATTGATGTCCGTGGTGGCCGTCGCTGGGGGCATTTACACCTTATTGCCCGGGTTGCCATCAACCGCGTCATTGCAGGACGCACAGTTTTCTGTACCGTTACGGGTTTACAGCAAAGAAGGCTCTTTGATGTCAGAATTCGGCGAGAAGCGTCGGGATCCTGTCAATTATGAAGAAGTCCCTCCTGTTCTTGTGAATGCTTTTTTAGCTTCTGAGGATGATCGGTTTTTTGAACATCCGGGTGTTGATTGGCAGGGACTAGCACGTGCTGTAGCCTTGTTAATCCAAACCGGCGAAAAGACGCAAGGTGGTAGTACCATTACCATGCAGGTTGCGCGTAACTTCTTCCTCTCGAGTGAAAAAACTTACATTCGTAAAATTAACGAAATTCTTCTAGCGTTGAAAATCGAACGTGAGTTAAGTAAAGAAGACATTCTCGAACTGTATTTCAATAAAATTTATCTCGGCCACCGCGCTTACGGCATCGCAGCTGCATCCGAACTTTATTACGGTGTGCCATTGGCCGATCTGACCTTGGCGCAAGCCGCCATGATGGCTGGATTACCTAAAGCTCCGTCGCGAATGAACCCGGTGACCAATCCAGAGCGAGCAAAGCAACGTCGCGACTATGTGTTGGGTAGGATGTTAAGCCTCGGTGATATTGATCAGGCTGCGTACGATAAGGCGACTGCTGAACCGATCACCGCTAAAATTCATCGTCGAACCTCAGAAGTGAGTTCACCATACGTGGCTGAAATGGTGCGCAGCTACATGATCGAGCAATACGGTGACGAGGCCTATACCAAGGGGTTTAAGGTTTACACAACGATCAATAATCGCTTACAAGAAGGTGCTGATCAGGCCTTACGACTGGCCCTACGCAACTACGACAAACGTCACGGTTATCGTGGTGCAGAACACCATTTCGAACTTGATCCGACCAGTAGTGAAGGTGAATGGCAAGCGTTACTCGATGAATATGTCGAAATCGGCGGCTTGAAGCCCGCGTTGGTGGTGGGTTTAACCGATAAATCTGCGGACATTTATATAGATAATGTGGGTTTCAGTACGATCGAATGGAACGGCATGTCTTGGGCGCGGCGCTATGTTGATGAAAACCGCACCGATCGGACGCCACGTAATACCGCAGATATCATGGCCACTGGCGATGTAATCCGCGTCGTACAAGGGGATGAAGGATGGAAACTTACCCAAATCCCTGATGTTGAAGGCGCGTTAGTCTCACTTTCACCGAACGACGGTGCAGTGCTTGCGTTGGTAGGTGGGTTTGATTTTGAACACAGTAAATATAACCGGGTTGTGCAAGCGCACCGTCAACCAGGATCTAGTTTTAAGCCATTCATTTATTCCGCCGCATTAGATGGCCAATACACCGCCGCTTCGTTAGTGAATGATGCGCCTGTCGTGTTTGATGATCCCGGCTTGGAAGATACTTGGCGGCCTGAGAATTACAGTGGTAAATACCGGGGGCCAACGCGTTTACGTGAAGCACTGACATATTCCAGAAACTTAATTTCGATTCGATTACTGCGTTCGGTCGGCATTCGAAATGCCTTGAACTACGTGTCGAATTTTGGGTTCGATTCATCACGTTTACCGCGTGATCTGTCATTATCTTTAGGTAGTGGTGCTGTGTCCCCCTTGGAACTGGCAACCGCCTATGCGGTGATCGCAAATGGCGGTTATAAAGTCACGCCGTATTTTATTGATCGGATTGAATCGGCGGATACTGGTGAGATTCTTTTCCAAGCTACGCCTGATCGCGTTTGCCGTGAATGTACAGCGATCGAGATGGAACAGCCCGGTGTGGCAAAACCGGTGGTTGATTCTCGCACCATGTACATTCTTGCTTCCATGATGCAAGACGTGATCAAACGCGGTACTGGTAAGCGTGCGCTGGTTTTGAATCGACACGATCTTTCCGGTAAAACGGGTACTACCAACGATCAGAAAGATGCATGGTTTTCAGGGTTTAACCGCGAAGTCGTCGCCACGGCTTGGGTCGGGTTTGATCAAGTGCGACCTCTCGGGAATCCTGAAACCGGGGGGCGCGCAGCGTTGCCGATGTGGATCGATTACATGCGCGTCGCGTTAGACGGCATGCCTGAAAGCCCTCCAGTTAGGCCAGAAGGTCTCGTCGAACTGGCCATTGATCGCAGAACCGGGTTGCTTGCTTCAGAAGGGCAAAAAAGTAGTTTGGTGGAAATTTTCCGCGTTGAGAATACACCGAAACAATCAGATGCTGTTGCGGGATCAAATTCGCGTGGATCAGCAAGCGGTATAACAGAACAACTATTCTAGTGCGGGTAATTCCGCGCGGACACGATTGATCATGAGTAGAGAGCTACAACAGCGCATTGCACAAGAAGCCGCGCGATTGATGGCAACTGAACAGCTCGGCAGTATTCCGCATGCTAAGCAAAAAGCCATGAAACGTTTAGGCATTCAGAATCGTAAAATCATGCCTGATAATCGCCAAGTCGAAGACGCCTTGATCGAATATCAACAATTGTTCTCCACACCTGAAGAGCGTCAAGCTCTCCGCGACATGCGCCAGACGGCACTGAATGCCATGCAGCTCACCGAAGACTTTGCTCCCCGTCTGGTGGGCCCAGTTTTGCGGGGTACGGCAACGGAGTTTGATGCAGTTTCAATCCATGTTTTTTGTGATACAGCAGAAGATATTTATTTCCTCCTGCAAAAACACAACATCCCCTTCAGCGTCGAAGATCACCAATATCAACAAACCCGCGATCAAATGATGAGTTGCCCAGCTTATCGATTCCTTGCGGGTGAACATGAAGTGGTGATAACGGTCTTTCAACATCAATCTTTACGTCAAGCTCCATTGAGCCCCATCGATGAAAAGCCCATGAAACGAGCAAATAGAAAAGCCGTCCTAGAATTGCTCGAAGAAGGATTGTGACCGATCAGAGCATTTTAAAAGTCGCTGTTGGTGTACCACTTCGACAAATTTTTGATTATCTTCTTCCGCCTGGTATTTCAGCAGATCGTTTACAGGAAGGTGCGCGTGTTAATGTACCTTTTGGGCGGCAACAACGTGTCGGTGTGATTATTGAAATCGTTGATCGTTCGGATCTGGATGAGGGCAAACTAAAAGCCTGTAGCGAACTACTCGACACCACCCCAATATTTGATTCCCAACAAATAAAGCTTCTGAAGTGGGCGAGTGCTTACTATCATCATCCGGTAGGGGAAGTATTCGCCGCAGCTATGCCGGCAGAGCTACGTAAAGGTGGATCCGCCAGTCCACCGCAAGTCGAGATGTGGCGGGTGTCGTCAACGGTGGAGATAAGTACGACCAGCGCCTCACTTTCTCGCGCAAAACGACAACGTGCATTTTTCGATTGGCTGGCGACGCAGACCGAAGGTGCCAGTCGATCAGACTGTCAATTATTCTCAACGAATTGGCGTGACGCCGCGCGCAAGCTCGAAGAAAAACATCTGATCGAAATGTTTCTGACTGATCGACCAACAGAGCCATTGAATGATCAGGCGTCACGTGAGCAGCAGCATGCATTAAATGATCAGCAGCAGCAGGCTTTGGATGCGATCAGCGCAGGATTGCATGCATTTCAAGTGACATTGCTAGACGGCGTAACGGGCAGTGGAAAGACGGAAGTCTATTTTCGCGCTATGCAAAAAGTGTTGGATGCTGATCAGCAAGTGCTGGTTCTCATACCGGAAATTGCGCTAACCATGCAGTTAATCGAGCGGTTTCGAAAACGCTTCCATTGTCCAATCGCTCTGATTCATTCTGGTTTGAGTGATAGTGAGCGCTTACGATCTTGGCATGATGCTCGGAGTGGTGAAGCGCGTGTGGTGATCGGCACACGATCAGCGGTTTGGTCGCCCTTGCCCGCGCTCGGTCTGATCATTATCGATGAGGAACACGACGCATCGTTTAAGCAGCAAGAGGGCTTTCGTTATTCTGCCCGCGATGTCGCCATGATGCGTGCGCAAGGTGCAAACATTCCGATCGTGCTCGGTAGTGCGACACCATCACTTGAATCGATCCAGAATGTACAACGCGATCGCTACCAACATTGTGTATTATCCGAACGTGCTGGGGCTGCAAGTCCACCACCGATCCGGTTTATTGATTTACGTACAGTCAAACTGGAAGAAGGTCTATCGCCACAATTAATTGATCAGTTACGGTTACGACTGGAACGCGGTGAGCAATCTATCTTGTTTTTAAACCGTCGGGGCTTCGCGCCGGTGGTGATGTGTCATGACTGCGGTTGGATCGCAAGCTGTCAGCACTGCGATGCGAAAATGACCTATCACCAGCAATATCGCGTAATGCGTTGCCATCATTGCGGTGCGCAGCGGGCGATGATGCCGAAGTGTGAAGCATGTTCATCGATGGATCTGATCAGTGTTGGGCAAGGTACGGAGCGGATCAGCGCGGCGCTTGAAACCATCTTTCCGAATGCACGCGTGTTACGTATTGATCGGGATACCACACGCGGTAAGGATTCACTTACTGAAATGCTCAATAAGATCGACAACGGCGAGGCAGATATATTGGTCGGGACGCAGATGTTGTCGAAAGGTCATCATTTTCCAAACGTCACGTTGGTAGGGATTCTTGATGCGGATAGCCGACTGTTCGCGACGGACTTTCGTGCGACAGAACGATTAGCCCAATTGATCATACAAGTCGCGGGTCGGGCGGGTCGCGCGGAACTACCGGGCGAAGTGTATATCCAGACACACCAGCCAGACCATCCCATACTCATGTCCTTAGCGCGTTATGACTTGAAAGGATTAACAAAACAATTACTTGAAGAGCGTCAATTGACGAATCTGCCGCCCTTTTCGAATGCCGTTATGTTACGTGCGGATTCTCCTGTTAGTGGTGAAGCGATGGGGTTCTTGCAAACGGTGCGATCACACATTCAACCCAGCGAAAATTTGGAAGTGTGGGGCCCAGTCGTTGCACCGATGGAGCGCCGCGCGGGACGTTACCGTGCGCAATTATTATTGATCGGATCAGAGCGCCGTGAGTTACATCATCAATTGAGTCAATGGCTTGCGATGATCGATAGTTGGAAAAAGCCACCAAATTGTCGTTGGTCAGTGGATGTTGATGTGCAAGACATGTTGTAAATTTTCACAAAATAACTTTAAATTCCAATAACTTTTGATGTATTCTTAAAGCAAGTTTTAGATATAGAAAAGACCATGGCAAGAACACCCAAAAAGAACCGTCGCGTTAATCGCACTCGAACGAGCGCTAAAAAACAGGAAGGTGCGATTCTGCCGTTTATTACGGGGCTGTCAGTTGGGCTCTTCGTCGCGTTTGTGCTGTATTTGAAAGTATTAAATAAGCCCACTGAAACGAACGTTTCCGGAACAACCACCGTTGAGGCCGAAGAGGTGGAAGTGATCGAGGCGGCATCGGATAAGCCCAAGTTTGACTTTTATACCATTTTGCCTGAGCGTGAAGTGAAAGTGCCAGAATGGGAGCCACCTCCGGCTGTGAATCCTGCCGAAGCGGAAGAGACCGCGGAAGCGGGTAACGTAGACGCGGCAAAGTCCGTCGGGACGTATGTTTTTCAAGTCGGCTCTTTTCAGAACATGAACGATGCTGATAGTGTCAAGGCGCGTTTGATTATGCTGGGTTTTCCCGTTGAAGTGCAGCGGGTTGTGATCAATGGACAAAAAGTCTGGTTTCGCGTTCGCGTAGGTCCTTACAGCGAGGCGGATAAATTGAACACAGTTCGACAACGATTGTCGCAAAACAACATGGATTATATCCTGCTACGGATCAAAGACGACACTTAGAATTTGCTGTCATTGACGATTTTTTGTTCGGAACCCACTCAACTATGTCACTCACAATTCTAGTTAATGGTGAAACCCAATCTGTCCCTGTGAATTGTACGTTGGTGCAATTGCTGACGATTTTGCAGATTGAAGGACGCCTCGCGATCGACGTAAATGGTGAGATCATTCCACGCTCAAGTCACAACGAATTTACCCTGAGCGAAGCGGATCGTGTTGAGATTGTACATGCGATCGGCGGTGGCGCAGCACGTAGCGGATTTATTCGCACTGATCACAAGGTATAATCCTGCTTTTACGTCCTTCGGGAGAATAAGTTGAGCACGGACACATTGACCCTCGCAGGTGTTGAGTATCAATCACGATTACTCGTCGGCACCGGCAAATACGCCGATCTTGAACAGACCAAACTCGCCATTGAAGCCAGCGGCGCAGAAATCGTCACGGTTGCGATTCGCCGTACCAATATTGGTCAACATAAAGACGAGCCGAATTTACTCGATGTGATCAGCCCAAATGATTACACCATCTTGCCTAACACGGCCGGTTGTTTTGATGTTAAAACCGCCGTACACACCTGCCGTCTCGCGCGTGAACTACTCGATGGGCATGATTTGATCAAACTGGAAGTATTGGCGGATCAACAAACCCTTTTCCCCGCCGTAATCGAAACGCTCGAAGCGGCTGAGATCCTGATCAAGGACGGGTTTAAAGTGATGGTGTATACCAACGACGATCCGATAATGGCGAAGCGTCTGGAAGAGCTGGGTTGTGTCGCGGTGATGCCGCTTGCGGCGCCGATCGGCTCCGGTTTGGGGATTCGGAATCCACACAATATTCGTACCATTGTCGAAAATGCCCATGTTCCAATCCTCGTGGATGCTGGTGTGGGTACCGCGTCAGATGCCGCGATCGCAATGGAGCTCGGTTGTGATGGCGTACTCATGAACACGGCGATTGCCGAAGCGCAAGATCCGGTACTCATGGCTTCTGCCATGCGCAAAGGTATTGAAGCGGGTCGTGAAGCGTATCGCGCCGGTCGCATGCCACGCCGACGATTTGCGAGCGCATCATCTCCACTGGATGGTCTCTTCTTTTAAAAACCAAATTGTTATGGACAAAATCAGACGCGAAATTCGCAGCTTCGTCAAACGTGAAGGACGTTTCACCCCAGCACAACGGCAAGCGATGGATGAACTCTGGCCTATTTTTGGTCTGGAAATTAATGATCTACAAAATCTCGATACAGTTTTTGCTCGTCGCGCACCACGCTTTGTCGAGATCGGCTGCGGCATGGGCGATGCGATCATTGCAATGGCGAAAGCCCATCCCGATAACGACTATATTGGGATCGAGGTGCATTCGCCGGGATTGGGCAGTATCTTGCAGCATGTGCGGGATGAGAATTTGCAGAACGTTCGTTTACTTAATGAAGATGCTGTTTTGTGTTTACGGTACGGACTCGCGGATGAAAGTCTCGATGGCATGATGATTTTTTTTCCTGATCCGTGGCATAAAACACGACACCATAAACGCCGTCTGATCCAGCGTGATTTCTTGTCACTGGCGGCAAAAAAACTAAAACGTCATGGGCGATTATTCGCCGCGACGGACTGGCAAGATTATGCGAATGATATTTGCCGTCAAAGCAATGATCATCCTGATCTAATCAACCTTGTCTCCTTAATCGAAACGGGAAAATCCGTACCGAGACCCAACTGGCGACCATTAACCAAGTACGAAAAACGCGCGATCCGTCTAGGCCATGTTGTGAGTGATTTTACGTTTGTACGTCGCGGTTAAAAGAGCGATTTACGATCGAAGCTTATGATCACGATTTTCGATCACCAGTTAAATTCAAGTAGTTGAATGACTTAAAGTCTGTCGAAACTAACGCTTCGTTGAAGCGACAAGAATCACACCGCTAACGATCAGAATTGCACCGATGATGCGTGTCAGCGAGATCGGCATTTTTTCCAAACCAAACGCACCGAAATGGTCGAGTAAAATTGCCGCAAGCATTTGTCCTGTGATGATCAAAGAAAATGCTAAGCTGGTGCCGATTTTCGGCGCAGTAAAAATCGTCGCCCACACATAGAACACACCAAAAATTCCACCGGTCCACATCCACCACGACGTGTTAGAAAGCGACGACATGGTCGGCAGCGGGTAGCGATAAAATACGCAAACGCCGAGCGCTGCAAATGTGCCGATAGCAAATGAAACGAACGTTGCTTGCATAGCTTGGCCGACGTGGTTTCTGAGCAACGCATTAATTGCGACTTGGACAGGTAAAATCATACCTGCCATCAAGGCGGTGGTGATGTAGACGGATTTATTCAATTGGACTGGAGTTTAAAGCGCGGTGGCGAGTTCGGATTGCTTGAACAATCCACCGATCAACTTTTCTGCTTCCTCAGCTTTTAATTCACCTTTGTGTGTGAAAACGATTCGACCTTGGCGATCGATAATGACGGTATAAGGTAACGCGCCGATGTCATTGCCGTAAAGCGCGGCGATTTTCATGGTCTGAACTTCGTCGATCAGGTTAGGGAAGTTGAGTGGGAGTGTTTGCACAAATTCGCTGACATTCTCCGGTGTATCAACGGCAAGCCCAATAAATTGCAGTCCTTGATCGCCGTAACGATTTTGCAAATCAACAAAGGTGGGAAGCTCTTTGCGGCATGGTGGGCACCAGGTTGCCCAAAAATTTAGCACGATCACATTCCCGTCCCATTCGGTGATATTACGCAGGTTGCCTTGCGCATCTGGCAAACTAAATTCCGGTCGTTGCATACCAACGAACAGCATGTCCATCGCTGATCCGATCGGTGCGGACTGTGTCGCGCTCGGATCCGATGAGTCATTCAACTTTTGTTGTAGCAAATAACCACTGAAACCAGCAAGGCTCATGAGAACAAATAAGACGAGGATATTTTTCATAATGAATTTGCCTTGATCACATGTTGAGCGAAGGCATCAGCAGCGGCATAACCGGTGATGCGAAATGCGCGTTTTTCTTCGCCATTGGGCGCGTAGAAAAGGATGGCGGGTGGTCCAAACAACCCAAGTGAATTGAGCAAGGCCTGATCAGCCGCATCATTCGCTGTTACATCGGCTTGATAAACCAGCGTGTTGCCCAGTGCCGCGAGAACCTGGTCATCGGTAAACGTGGTTTTTTCCATGCGCTTACATTCGATACACCAGTCAGCGTAGAAGTCGAGCATGAGCGGTTTGTTCTGCGCTTGGGCATCGGCTAAAGCGCGTTCTAAACCGGTCGTGCCTTTCAAAGCCGTGAAGTGTAATTCGTCTAAACCAGCGGTTGTGCGATGATTCGCGGTGATATTTTTTAAAGGTTTAAAGACATCATCAGCTCCGCTTGCGCTGCCGACGATTAATAATCCACCGTAAAGTAACATGCTGATACCGACGGCTTTCCAGAGTCGTTGCCAGCCGGTGCTGATTTCATTCAGTGTGTCGAGTGCACCCATGTAGACTGCCGAGCCGATCAATAAAATCCCCCACAAGGCCAGCGTTAATGGTGCGGGAATAATGCGTTCGAGCAGCCAGATCGCGACGCCCAACATCAAAACACCAAAAATGTGTTTGACGGTTTCCATCCAGACGCCAGCACGAGGTAATAATTTTCCTGCTGACGCGCCGAGAAGTAATAATGGCACGCCCATACCGAGTCCCATGCTGAAAAGGGCTAAGCCTCCCAGTCCGGCATTGCCGCTTTGGCCAATGTAGATCAGCGCGCCAGCCAATGGTGGTGCGACACAGGGACCAACAATAATGGCGGAGAAAATCCCCATCAAGGCGGCCCCGCTGAACGTGCCACCCTCGCGACTATTACTTAAGTTATTGAGACGGGATTGCCAACTGCTAGGCAATTGGATGTTATAAAAACCGAACATGGAGAAGGCGAGTGCGACGAAAATACCAGAAAAGAGCATCAGTACCCACGGTGCTTGAAATGCTGCCTGCAGGTTTTTGCCGAACAAGCCTGCGATAATCCCAACGATCGCATACGTTATCGCCATGCCGAGTACATAAGCGACGGAGATGAAGAACGATTTTCGCGCGGATAATAACTGCCCCTGTCCGATTAAAATACCCGACAAGATAGGAATCATGGGGAAGACACATGGCGTTAAAGACAAGGCCAAGCCGAAGCCGAAAAATAATAACAGACTGATCACCGGTCGAGAGGCGAGGCCCGCCGCAATGGAATCTGTTTGGGACAAGGCCGGTAATGGGGTTGATGTCGTGTTGGGTGAATCAAGATCCGTTGAATTTAAATTAGTAGTCGTACTTGCATTTGAAGATGATTGATCTGTTTCTGAGCCGAAGTTGATCGGGAGTGAGACAGTCTGTGGTGGATAGCAAATACCATCTTCCGCACAGCCTTGATAAGCCACAGTGAGATTAAGTGATGATGGCACTTTGGATTCGTGAGTTAACGTGATCGGGATCGAAATATCCTGCGAATAAACTTCTGTCAGGCCGAATAAAGGATCATCTTTTTCCTTACCTTTTGGTAACTCGACTAACGAAATTTGCGTGGCATTGCCTTCATCAACACTGAATTTGAATTTGTCTTTGTAGAGATAGTAGCCCTCTTGGACATCAAACGTAATGTTGATCTGGCGGTCATTGACGTTTTCAACATTTGGGATAAAGGCTTCTTCAACGGGAAGAAATTCGCGTTTAGGAATTCCGAACGGTGCGTCTTTGCTAAAGAGATCAGCGTGCGCTGCGCCACTGGTTAGCAATAGCAACATAACAACGCCAGTCAGCAAAGTAGAGATTGAAAAAATATGATTGAAATAGCCGCGCGTGCGCATGATCACACCTTAATTATTCAAGACTGCAGTGTTTCACCGATCCAGCTCAAATAACCGGATAAGCCAGTGGATATAGGGACAACGATGATTTCCGGTAGTTCATATGGATGCAAGGTCGTGATCACCTTCTCAAGCTTTTTATATTGGGTATTTTCTGTCTTGATCAGCAAGGTGTGTTCTTCCGCTTCTTCGATATTTCCTTCCCACCGATAAACGGAGGTACCAGAGGGTAAAATGTGTACGCAAGCCGCGAGTTTGGACTCGATCAGGCCGTGAGCGATGGTCTGCGCAACGGATTTTTCCGGGCAGGTAGTCATTACTAATGTATACGTCATGGTCGCGTAGTTTGCCCGAACACCTTGAAAAACACCACGATGCCCCGCATATTAATCAGAACATTCGCAAGCGAGAACAGCATGCCCATCTTAACGATATTTTTTATCTTATTTATTTCCATCCCGCTGATCGAAATCTTCTTGTTCATTCAGGTTGGGAGCGTGATCGGTGCATGGAGCACGATCGCATTTGTATTTCTGACGGCAATTCTCGGTGCTTTTCTGTTACGCCAGCAAGGGTTGCACACGCTCGCCCGCGGACGTGCCGCGATGGATCGTAATCAATTACCTGCCCGTGAATTACTGGAAGGAATGATTTTGGTGATCACCGGTGCGTTATTATTGACGCCGGGTTTTTTTACCGATGCGATCGGTTTTCTCTGCTTGGTACCGATGGTTCGCAGTAAACTGGTTGACCATATGATCAAGCATTTTACCGTGATCAACAGCCGACAAGCCCAACAGCACCGGACACAAGCTGGAGAGACTGGCCCGCGCACGGAAACGAACACCATTGAAGGTGAATACTGGCGTGAGCAAGATCACGATCGCTGAGACTGAACACAGAGCACAAACACTAGATGCAAGCTGAAACACGACAAATCGTTGTCTACCTTTTATTAATCCTCAGTTTTGCTGGATTCTTGTATGGATTGATCGGGCCATTTTCAGGCGCAATCGCGCTGCCGCTCTGGTTATCGATCAGCCTCTTTTATTTACTGCCCATCTTGCTGGGCCTGGCTGTACTCAAAGTCGCAAAACGCCCTGTAGAAAAAGTCGCCGCTATTGGTATTACCGGATTGATCCTGATCGTCGGTGGCGGGTTGATCAGCATGCAACTTTTCTAATTAAAACGTCATCGTTTCTGATTTACAATTCACAGGCCAACGTCGAGCTGATCATAAAATAGGATTAAATCCTGAATAAGAAAGTGTGTCTTGCGTAATTAACCACATCATTTACTGTGTGCATTTCTTGGGAGGGATAATGCAAAAATATTCTTGGTTAAGCTGTCTGTTACTTGGTTTTATCAGCAGTGTCAGTTCGACCGTTCAGGCTGATGTAAACACGTTAGATCAGGTTGTGGTTTACGGACATGAAACATCATTAATTGGTGAAGCAGCCTCCGCATCCGAAGGTATTATAGGCCAAGGAGAAATCTCGCAGCGGCCAATATTACGTAGTGGTGAAATCTTGGAGTTTGTTCCCGGAATGGTCGTGACACAGCACAGCGGTTCGGGCAAAGCGAATCAGTATTTTTTGCGTGGATTTAATCTTGATCACGGCACTGATTTTCGCACAGAGCTGGATGGTATGCCGGTAAATATGCGCACGCACGGTCATGGCCAAGGTTATACCGATCTCAGTTTTATCGTACCGGAATTCATTTCAACAATTGATTATCAAAAAGGGCCATATCATGCAGAAGATGGCGACTTTTCAACGGCGGGGTCAGCCCGTTTCAGCTTATTAGATCAGGTACAGCCGTTTGTGCAAATAGGTCTCGGTGAAGATGCCTATCGGCGCGGTGTTATGGCGACTTCATTGCCCTTTGCTGCGGGGCATTTGTTGCTAGGTCTTGAAGCACATCAATACGACGGTCCGTGGACTGATATTAGTGAAGATGTAGAAAAACTGAATGTGCTGGCACGTTACACCAGCCAACTATTCGGAGGGAAATTCTCGCTGAGTTTTATGGCCTACGATAACCAATGGAACGCGGCTGATCAGATCCCGCAGCGCGCAGTTGCGACCGGGCGAATTGATCGACTTGGTTCCATTGACCCTACTGCAGGCGGCGATGCATCACGTTACAGTGTGTCGAGCCAGTGGCAAGCGGCCGGTTGGAATGTGAGTGCGTACGCGGTCCGATCAGATCTTGATCTGTTTTCAAACTTTACTTATTTATTGGATGATCCTTTTAATGGCGATCAGTTTGAACAAGTTGATCAACGTTGGATATACGGGGGACAGGTTTCACGAGAATTTCAAACAACTTTCGCCGATCGCACGGTTTATCATCGATCCGGTTTAACGTTTAGGGTCGATGATATTAACGATGTTGCCCTACACAAAACACGTCAACGTCAACGTATCTCAACAGTTCGAGAAGATGATGTTTGGGAATCTTCAGCCGGATTTTTTTGGGAAAGTGAATTACAAATAACAAATCGGTTACGCGCAAATATAGGCTTACGTTACGATTATTTATATGCCGATGTATCGAGTGATCTTAGCGCAAATAGCGGAACAGCAAATGATGCTCTGTTTAGTGTAAAAGGCGGCATGACTTATTGGTTGACTGAGACGATCGATCTCTATCTGAATGCGGGTCAGTCCTTTCATTCAAATGATGCACGCGGTGCGACGATCAAGGTTGATCCCGTCAGTGGAGACCCGATCGATCCGGTGGATCTTTTGGTGCGTGGCGAAGGAGCGGAAGTTGGTTTTCGTTACAACCTACCGGAAAAGCTGAATTTATCCATGGCACTATGGATGATCGAACTTGACTCAGAATTACTCTTTGTCGGTGATGCAGGTAATACTGAGGCAAGCCGAGCTTCACGTCGTTGGGGTGTGGAGCTAGCAGCGTATTTTTGGTTAAACGATGTACTTAGTTCCGATCTAGAATTGGCATGGACACGATCACGCTTCACCGAGAACGCGATCGGTGAAGGCAATGAAATTGAAGGATCACTCCCTTTCGTTGCCAGTGCGGGTTTAACCTGGCAACCTCTACCGAAGTGGCAAGGCAGCCTGCGACTACGTTATTTTGGATCACGCACTTTAGATAGTTTTGGTGAGAATAAGTCCGATGATTTTACCGTGGTGAATGCAAGCGTAGGCTATCATGATACGGACTGGCGTCTCTCGCTAGAGTTATTAAATTTATTTGATAGCAAAGATCATGACATCGATTATTTTTATGCCTCCCAACTTTCCGGCGAAGCTGATGGGATCGAAGATCAACATTTCCACCCTATCGAACCGAGAACATTTCGACTTCAACTTTCTTATTATTTTTAAACAGTTCGTATTTAATAAGCAGTCTAAAACTGATAAAAGAATTACGCCTCTTCATGAAAAATTACGCGTGCGCAGGTTTCGCTATCTGGTGAGGTTTCTAAAGTGAAACTCCAACCACATTGGTCGCAAATTAGCGTGACAATATAAAGTCCAAGCCCTGTACTTCCTGTCGATTCAACAGTGTTATTGTTCAACAAATTCGTAGCAGATAGCGGCGTAATAGCTTCATCATGAACAGTCAGTGTGTCATTGGTAATGCTTATGGTAACTTTTCCTTGGTTATGGTTTAAACCATTGGTGATTAGGTTAGTTAATAGCATTTCTAGAAAACAGGGATTTGCTGTAAGGGTAACAGGTGGTACGTTTGGATTAAAAAGTATGCGTGTTGTCAAAGAAGGATTACTAAGACAAAGGTTAGCAATTACCTTTGAGACAATCGGTGCAAGTGAAACCTGGTTATGTTCAGTTTTATCTGAAGCAGAGGGTTTAGTTTGTCGGACAAGTGTGAGTAGTGCGTCGACATTCATGGACATGGTTTCTGCCGAGTTAATAATGCGTTGCAGGGTTAGTTGATCATCTGCGGATAATTGTTTGCGACGATCCAATACTTCTGCCGCACCGAGAATCACTGCGATAGGCGTGCGTAATTCATGACTGGCCATTGTGATCAAGGAACGTTCACGTTTTATAAGTTGATCAATTTCTGATAAATAATGATTAAACGCATTGGAAATTTCATTTAACTCAGAGTCTTTATAATTAACTGGCAACGGTTTCGTTGACTGACTCTCGCTGATGGTCAGAATATCTTGGGCAAGTTGTTTTATAGGGCGAGAAATTAATCCGCTAATAAAAATAGCCAAAATACCACCAAAGAAGATGATCAAAGCAGACAAAATGAACAGTGATTTGGTGATTAGGTTTTCACGCCGATCATAAAGAGACATGTCTTTTGCTAGGTAATAAGTTCCTTCTGGAATTTGATCGATGATGACGAGGTATTCTTCATTGGATGTCTCAACCTCATCATCATAAGGAATGGGTAAGCCCTGAAAAACTGAGGGTAGTTTGACGACTTGGTCTGTATTAGACGGAATAAAGATCAACGTTAGCGTTGCTGATTCAACGTGTACGATATTGTTTGTCTGATGATGTGTCAGTAAATGTTCGATTTCAGCTTCGCGATCAATTTTTTGTGAAACTTCTTCAAGACTTTCAAGAAAGAAAATTGTGGTGAATAAAATCAATAATACACTTAGTGTATATGATCCGAAAAAAAGTCGTTTAACACGTTGTGAAACTGAACGTGGCTGAATGTCGCTAGACTGTATCAAGAGAATAACCACGACCATGAAGCGTTTTGATCATATCGTTTCCGAAATGGTGTTTAAGCGTTTTACGTAAACCATAAACATGTGTACGCAATGTATGCGAGTCGCCATCGGGATGTCCCCATAAACTTTTACTCAATTGTTGGTAGCTAACGAAGTCTGGATAGTGACGGATCAAGCATTCAAAAATCGTGGCAGCATAACCAGAAAGAACGAGGCTCACAGGTGTTGTGGAGTTTGCTGTCCATTTTATCGTCAGGGTGCCGGGAAAATAGTGAAGGTTGTTTGCAGTGAGGCAGTCATTTTTCGGTTTGCCGCGACGGGCTAGTGCAGTAATCCTTAGTTCCAGTTCGCGGAGATGAAAGGGTTTGATCAGATAATCATCTGCACCACTTTGAAAGCCAGCTGTTTTGTCATCAATAGAATCTTTCGCAGTGAGCATTAAAACAGGTGTGTTGGATTTCAAATCTTGTCGGATACGCTGACAGATTGTTAAGCCGTCAATGCCTGGTAACATGATGTCTAGAATGATTACATCATAGGTATTCGTCGCGAGTAAATGTAAGGCCGAAAGCCCATCTGCGGCATAATCTAATTCATAGTTCTCTTCGCCGAGAAATTCAAAGAGGTTCTCAGCAAGACTTTTATGATCTTCAACAATAAGTAAGCGTTGCTTAGTATTGTTCGTTAGATTTACCGACATAACGATTAACCCAAGTAAAATGAAATAAAATCAATAGAGAGATTGTAATGCATATCGCACTGGCAGGTTAAGGTTATTAATTAGAAAACATATCATGTCGAAAACCATCATTATAATCGCTGACTCAGCGAGCTTTACGCCGTAAGAATAAACAATACATAGCGAGTGAAATAAACCAACAAAGCGAAAGTGTAAAAAGATCGTGTGAAATAAAATGTGCGCCACGTAGTTGTTGTGTCACGCCGAATACAATACCTAGCGAAATGACAAAAATGAGGGAAGCCCAGCGCCAGTTAGGAAAATACTCTCGACAGAAAAAATATAAGGTAAACCATGCATACGCTCCACTCGCATGTCCGGCTGGAAAGCACCGTGCTCTACCTGAGTTAAAAATGGCGTGAAATGTTGGGGAGTATAATTCCTTTCCGCCATAGCGTTGCATATCCCACGGGCACGAAATGTGTGTTACCCCTTTTAAAAAAGAGATCGTTAAAATACAGGTGAGAGTAGTAAAAAAAAGATAAAGAAGTCCTTTGCGATATTGAAAAAGGCGTGATGAAAAAAAAGAGCATAGAGTAAGGATGAGATTTAAAATTAATAATGATGCAACAAGGTTCCGCCCACCTTTATGAAGAAGTGATTCTAACAACCAGTGGTCTTTGTATATCCAACGATCACCTCCGTAAGCAAAAATATGATCAGCGAGGTACAGGTCGAAGTGATAATATTCAATTGCAAAAAAAGAGACAGAAAAAAGGATTAAAGGTAGTAGTATGTGCGAAAAAATAAATAAGCGCGAATAAACGATTAGACTCAAAGTAGAATCAACCCCCAAGTAATCAAAGCAAGTGTCAGCGCAACAAACACAGCAGCAGAGCCGAAGTCTTTAGCACGGCCACTCAACTCATTCTTTTCTAAACTAATGCGATCAACAACGGCTTCTATACCTGAGTTGATGAGTTCAACAATAAGAACAAGTAAAAGACTACCGATTAATAAAATACGAGAAATAGAATCCGGGGTTAGATAGAAAGCTAGAGGAATCATAAACGTAGCGCAGACGATCTCTTGACGAAATGCAGACTCATACTTCCAAGCGGCAAGGAAGCCTTTTAAAGAATAAAAAGTGGCGTTGAGCAAACGTCTAAAACCACTTACTCCTTTGTAGGGAGAGGTCGTTTCATTTAAGTGAGTATTGATCTTAATCATCGTGTTTTACTCTGATTCATTGTGAACGAGTAAGGCATGACTGGAATCACGACAGCCGTTAAATATATCGTACTTTTTACGATAAACCGTCGTTTGAACATCCAGCATTCCGAGTATCGTGTCGAAGAGGTTATCATGTGTGAAGTGATCGCGACGTTTTGATTGTAAGCATTCTTGATTGATAGCAAAGCGATCAGAATACCCATCAGACATCCAAACGAGAAGTGGAACATGCTTTTGTTCTTTCGGTGCGATCATGTAAGGTAAGCCGTGTAAGTAAAGATTGTTCTCCCCCAATGACTCACCATGATCGGAAATATAAAGCATGCTTGAGTCGAATACGTCATTATTTGATTTTAAATAATTAATGACTTTGGATAAAAAATAATCGGTATACAGAATCGTATTATCATACGAGTTTTTGATCTGTTCTTCGCTACAGGTCTGTAGCTGGTTGGTTTCACATAAGGGTAGAAACTTCTGAAACTCTTTCGGTGTGCGCAAGTAGTAAGCTGGGCCGTGACTGCCTTTTTGATGCAGGACGATGACACTGTCTTTTTCCGAACTTTCTAAGCTTGTCTGTAATTGTTTGAGCAGAATCATGTCGTAGCATTCGCGATCATTACACAGGTTTTTGTCTTGATTTTTCGTAACACTTTGACTGATAACGCGATCACAAACCCCTTTGCAGCCCGAATTATTATCAATCCAGATGACTTGCAAACCTGACCGTTGCAAAATATCGAGAATATTGTCTGAATTATTTGCCGCGGTTTTATCATAATCATGACGATCCATGCGTGAAAACATACACGGTAAAGAAATAGCAGTAGAGGTGCCACATGAGTAAACATTATCAAAACTGGTAATGTTTTCTTTTTTTAGATTAGGTGTCGTTTCCCGATCGTAGTTAAACAAGGAAAAATTAGTTGAGCGAGCCGTTTCACCAACAACTAAAACCATAACGGATTTTTTCGTATGTGACGCTTTCCAGCTCGGGCCAAGTCGTGAGTCCATTCCAATATTTTCAAATTCACGATCATTATGTGGCATGTAATGCTTCGCGTAGGACTGAATTGAATAAATATAATTAACCGGCACGATCAAGTTTCTTACTTCTTTATGGTTGCGAATCAAGGAGGCGTAATCCTGATAAAAAAGGATTGCAATACCACCGATTATGAAGCCACTGATCGCAATGATTGATAGTTTAGTTAATATTTGTTTAAGCGTTGAACTGTAATCGACCGTTACAAGCAGGATGAAACAGGAAGGAATGACACCAGTAATAAAAACATACTTAAGCAGATTTACGTTAAATAATTCTAAGCTTTCATGAAGATCGGTTTCCAGCATGTTTTGGATCATGGTTTTGTCGATCATGATGTTGTAAGTCTGCATGAAGTAAGCCGCAGCCGAAGAGGTAACTACGATCAAAATCAAGACAGGTTTGGTCAACCAAGGAATAGAAAAAACGGTAAAGAACAAATTGATAATCGTTAAAAGAAAGAAAAACAAGCTTACCATGAATGCTAGGCCTTTCATGCCATCGATACCATGCAAATGACTGGTCGTCGAAAAAAAAGACTGGTTAAACATAATAAGCAAATAAACCGAAACCAGTACAGTTAATAACCAACTGGGAAAGTTGAGCATAGGGCATTTTTGTAGGGTAGACATACTGATCACCGAGCTGTGTGATAACGGCTTTGATCACAACGGTGATCATTCGTGGGTGATTATTAAATAGTCCTAAGCAAGCGAATGTCAGGAAAATATCAAGCAAATATCAAGATCGAAATAAGAGACTTTGGATTAACCAATTCAGTGGTATTGAGTGTTCTAGGTGAATGTTTGATGCTCTATTGCTATAGATAATCTGTACATTAATCGATCGATAGTTTGAAGAAAGGAATGGATAATAGAAGCGATCAGTTGTTTGCTTAGTGTGATTTGGAAAACCACGCGTAGAAATAAAAAATTAATATAGGAAAAAGTGGTGTTATGTAAAAGCTAGATGTGACGTTTAGATTCTGTGGAACACCATCTTAGTGACCACGTTGGATGAAATGGAAGGTTATGCTGTATCGATGACAATGAATCGTGACTATCTTGTTGGAATAGTTATTCTCTAATCCTATTTGTGATTGTCGAGGCGGACTTCTCAGCTCTATCCCATGTTCGATACTCATTTGGGCAGCTTTCGCTTTAACGTAACCTCTTGGTACGGTTGTGAAAGATTTTTTAGACGAATCAGTTCAGAAGGGGGCTAGAGTTCAGTGGCTATACGGCATCGGACATTTTACTCATTAGCATTGTTATTGTGATCTTTACACTTCCACGACGTGCAGCACAAAAGGCCCATTAGTCGTCTTCTAATTCATTAACTATGGTCATAAAGTATTATAAGTATAATTAATCTAACAGCGAGTGTTCGTATATAAATTTGTATGAAAATTACTGAGATGATTATTTTAAGGAATATTTAACTTTTCATTAGAAAGCACCTGGTTTCAGAGCTGGAGTGGGTTATAGCACTCGCATTGACGGAACTTCCCGCTAACGGACACGGTATAAATCTCTTTGAGAAAGTATATAGAGAATGCTGTATTTTTACCGATCTTGAAGCGGTTTGAAAATGACCAAAAGGTCGCGCGCATTTTCCTGACTACCGGAATATTGTGATGGACTGGACTTCCATGAAGGTGGATGGTGAAAGTTTACTGTTGATCTATTCATTAAACCGTTCTTTTCATCTAAAAAGTAAATTATAAGTTTTATAGAGTTGTAGTATTTACATAAACTACAATATTTAAATGCATGATAAAAATTGTAAGGGAGAAGCATGTGATCGGGAAAAGGAATATAGAAAGCGATACAAGGGTAGAAGAAGTTTACCTTTTATCAAAAAAACTTAAAAACCTAAATGTCGAAGTCAATAATGCAGAAGCATTACTGGGAAAAATCGATCTGATAGGGACTCCAACGCATTTAGAAGTAGACTTTCTTAGCGAATGTAATTTACGTTGTACGATGTGTCATCAGAGCAAGTATGACATGGGTAATTTTAAATTAAACCAAGATCAAATAGACGTCATTATTAACCGTTTCCCTGTTTTAGAAACAGTCATGATAGCCGGTCTTGGTGAGCCGCTTCTATATAAGAAAATTGATGGTATTATACCCTTCTTATCAAGGTATGGTTGTCAGTCTCACTTGTTTACGAATGGGCTTCTTATCGACAAAAGGCTGAATGTGTTATCTCATCTTGATCGGATCAGTATAAGTTTCGATGGAGATAATAAAAAAACATTTGAAGCGTTACGCGTCAGAAGTGACTTTAATAAAATCATAACAAATATAAAAAAATTAAGATCATTATGCCCAACGATGATCATAGTAACGAGTACGGTAGTTTCACGGAAAAATGTGAATGAAATACTTGGCATCGTAAAACATGCTGCAGACTTGGGTATGAATGAAGTACATCTGACGCCTGTCGATCACACGCCCGAACTAGCCTTACGGGAAAAAGACTATGCCATATTCCTTGAGCAACTCAATGCAGCAGAACAGCTTTCTAAACTAAGTGGTGTAAAAGTATTTAATAATGTTGGTCTAGAGCACTTTTCACAGAAACATAATTCTGTAATAACACATGCAGACCAAATTAAAATATCAAAAACATCAACCATTAATGTCGATTCGATCAATTCCATTAAGAGTGGTTTTATTCAGACGGGTAAAACTAAAAAGACAAAATTAATTCATCTGCTTTCATTTGAAGAAGAAATGATGGAGTTAGAAGAGAGAACGGTTACTTTAGAAAAATACTTACGGTCGCTCAAAAAAGAAATAAAAAGCCAACCTGATAAACTTAGCATTCCTTCATGCACGGCACCTTGGAAATATTCTTTTGCAAGAAGTACGGGAATGGCACGTTTATGCCCTTATGCTGATATTGATGTTGGGGGAGTTGAGCACGTTTTCAGTGATTCGTATAACTCATTAACTCTTAAAGAGGTACGTGAGTCACTTGTCGGGAATGCACCGGCGTTGTCGGTATGTACCAACTGTCAGGATGATCATCGTAAATTTAAAAAATGTTCACTAGAGAGCTCGCTTAAGGAGCTAAGGTCACCGAAGACCCAGAGACGTTATTTAGCTAGGTTACGTGGAAGAGTTTCAATGCTTAAATCAAGAATTGTTCGTTAGAAAGATTTGCGTCTTCTCGATTTGACTTATGCGCTTGAAGAGGAATGTATTGTGGTATTTCCCCGGTTTTTATGAATTAAGTCTTTAACTTTCTTCTACGCATAAACAAAGGGATTGATCCTCGCAAGAGCATGTTCAATGCCTGTGCCGAAACGCTCGTCAGCAAACCGGCTTTTACAAAACCATTTAAACGTACCCGCTGTTTACTCCCCGATAGTGGTTAACTACGAATGGTGACAAGAATCTGCTGGTAAACAGCCCTGCGCGATTGCACGTGTTGGTGGAAAGATGCTGGCGCTGACCGGGATCTGGGATACCTAGCACGACGACAAGGTCACGATTCAGTCTTGCCCGGCTATTATAAAACAAGCCAATGACGAATTGTCAGCAATGCATGATCGGAAGCCGGTTGTCATCAAACAGGTGAATTATCCACACTTGAAATCCTTCTTGACACCCCCATATCCCACCCTATAATTAGCAACCACCTCGATAGAGTGCTAATAAAACTAGTGACTACCGCCTAATTCCTTAGGCAATCTTTTACGTTAGGAGATCTAAAAATGAAAATCCGTCCATTACATGACCGAGTTATCGTTCGTCGCATGGAAGAAGAGGCAAAGAGTGCCGGTGGCATCGTGCTGCCTGATTCTGCCACTGAAAAACCAATGCGCGGTGAAGTTATCGCTGCTGGTCCAGGTAAAACCAACGATCAAGGCACGGTTACGCCAATGTCAGTTAAAGAAGGCGACACAGTTCTTTTCGGTAAGTACTCCGGTACTGAAGTGAAAGTTGATGGCGATGAAGTCGTAGTGATGCGCGAAGACGACATCATGGGCGTTCTGGAATAAGCGATCAGTTTATAACGAATATAGATTTAGAGGATTAATAGTATGAGTGCAAAAGAAGTACTTTTCGGTGAAGACGCGCGTAAGCGTATGCTCAATGGTGTGAACACACTGGCCAATGCGGTGAAAGTCACACTAGGACCTAAAGGTCGCAACGTTGTTTTAGACAAGAGCTTCGGTTCGCCAACAGTGACGAAAGACGGTGTTTCAGTCGCAAAAGAAATCGAGTTGGAAGATAAGTTTGAAAACATGGGTGCGATGATGGTGAAGGAAGTTTCTTCACAAACCTCTGACGAAGCAGGCGACGGTACCACAACAGCGACGGTTTTAGCGCAATCCATTCTGACAGAAGGTGTTAAATCGGTTGCGGCTGGTTTGAACCCAATGGATCTGAAGCGCGGTATTGATAAAGCGGTTGTCAAAATCGTTGAAGAGCTGAAAACATTATCTGTTCCTTGTAACGATGACAAAGCGATCGCACAAGTGGGCACGATCTCAGCAAACTCTGACAACGCAGTTGGCGACATCATTGCAGAAGCAATGGGCAAAGTCGGAAAAGAAGGCGTTATCACAGTTGAAGAAGGTTCCGGTCTGGAAAATTCACTAGACGTGGTTGAAGGTATGCAGTTCGATCGCGGCTACCTCTCTCCTTACTTCATCAATAACCAACAAAGCATGTCTGTTGAAATGGACGATCCATTGATCCTCCTGCACGACAAAAAAATCTCAAACATCCGTGATCTGCTCCCAGTACTGGAAGGCGTTGCGAAAGCAGGCCGACCATTGTTGATCATCGCAGAAGATGTTGAAGGCGAAGCGCTGGCGACATTAGTTGTGAACAACATGCGCGGAATCGTGAAAGTTGCAGCAGTTAAAGCACCGGGTTTTGGCGATCGCCGTAAAGCAATGTTAGAAGATCTGGCTATCCTGACTGGCGGTACAGTTATCGCAGAAGAAGTTGGCCTGTCTTTAGAAAAAGCAACGTTGGACGACTTGGGTTCTGCTAAACGCATCCAAATCACTAAAGAAGAAACAACGGTGATCGACGGTGCTGGTGACGGCGCTGCGATCGAAGCACGCGTAAGCCAAATCCGTGCACACATCGAAGAAGCAACATCAGACTACGATCGCGAAAAACTCCAAGAGCGTGTTGCAAAACTCGCTGGTGGTGTTGCTGTTATCAAAGTCGGTGCCGCAACTGAAATCGAGATGAAAGAGAAGAAAGCGCGCGTAGAAGACGCACTGCATGCAACACGTGCAGCGGTTGAAGAAGGCGTGGTTCCTGGTGGTGGTGTTGCATTGGTTCGTTGCATGAGCGCACTCGAAAGCTTGACGGGTGACAACCACGATCAAGATATCGGTATCGCAATCCTGAAACGTTCTATCGAAGCACCTCTGCGTCAAATCGTAGAAAATGCAGGCGACGAAGGTTCTGTGATTCTGAATGCGGTTCGTGATGGCTCGGGTAACTACGGTTACAACGCTGGCACAGGCGAGTTCGGTGACATGTTGGAAATGGGTATTCTTGATCCAACAAAAGTTACACGTACTGCGCTGCAAAACGCAGCATCAATCGCTGGTCTGATGATCACAACCGAAGCAATGGTTGCCGATCTGCCTAAAGAAGAAGGCCATGCACATGGTGGTGGTATGCCAGACATGGGCGGCATGGGTGGCATGGGCGGCATGATGTAAATCATCCCCCTAAACCTCGCAGCCAAGCTGTCAGTCATAGCCCCGTTATCGCAAGGTAACGGGGTTTTTTTATTTCTGAGATCCTGAGCCAATGACTGCCTGGGTTAGATCGTCGTGATCATGCCGTCGAAATAACGATCATGCTTTCTCATCCCCCGATTGCACATAACCCATCCATTCCTCGATCGGTATTTCACCACCGGCTTCTTTCACTTGCTTGCGTTCGTGATCACGTAGCACATCGCTGACTTCCGGGACACGTTTCCAGCTGGCGACGGGCGTGTCACATTCGGCTTTAGGAACGTAGCGTGAGTCTTTTACTTTTTGATAGCGATGCACATAGCGCGGGCAGTTTTGCCACAATTCTGAGAGGGTGACGCGCACAACCAATTCTGCCTCTTTCCAAGTGGATAAAAGTGGATCGTCCGCTGAGACGCTCGCGGTACCTTGTACACGAATGCGATGCGGTTTTTCAAAATCGATAAACAACATGCCGATCGCTGGATTGCCCTGAATATTTCCCATCGAATAGAACATGCCGTTGCCATCAAAACTCGGAAATGCCAAGGTTGATTCATCAACGACGCGCACAAAACTGCCTGCCTCACCGCCCTTGTAAGAAACTGTTGGTCGGCCTTTATGATCGATCGTGGACAAGAAAAACATATCGCGACCTTCAATAAAGGTCTGCGCTTCAGGTGTAATTTCTGTTACGACGGCGATTTCTTCGATACGATCAGCCAAGCGACGGCTATCGAACTGATCTTGGAATTGGCGGTGCTGATCACCATAGAGTTTGCTCATTATTTTCTCCAACCGTAATTTGCGATAAGTCGAATCGTTTTGAAATAAAGATTAAAGACAGATGAGACGGACGCTAGCACAACTTGATTGCGTCGGCGAATATGAACAATATTAAACAGAAATGAACAATCCGACGACGGTCCGTAAGAATTACAAATAAAAATGACGATCCGCGATCAGGGTTAAGGAGACAAGATGAAGCGCATTAACGCAGCGGCATGGCCGGACTGTTTGACTGATCATCTGCATATGCAACTTGCACAGATTGATCAGAGCAAATTGTCGGCGGATCAGCTCGCATCGGACGACGCAAAACACGTACTCGCCTGCAGCCAATTTGTGATGAACTATGCTCAACGGCATCCGACAGAGATGGTTGATCTGATCAAAAGTGGCGATCTGAACCAGAGCATCAAACGTAACGATTATGTTGATCAGTTTGAGGAAACATGGCAACAAATAGATGTCGAGAACGAAGCTGAGATAATGCATGCGCTGCGGCAATTTCGAAATCGCGAAATGGTGCGGATCGCATGGCGTGATATTGCCGGATCAGCCGACATGGTTGAAACCACGCGTGATCTGTCTTGGTTAGCCGAAGTCATGTTGGATACAACGCTCGCACGTTTACACGAAAAACTTGTGCGTCGATTTGGTGAGCCGGTCAACGCTTCCGGTATACCGCAGCAAATGGTGATTATTGCCATGGGCAAACTCGGTGCACACGAGCTGAATTTCTCATCTGACATTGATCTAATTTTTGCTTTTCCTGATGGTGGCCAAACCAATGGCGAGAAAAAAGTACTCGATAATCAGGAGTTTTTTATCCGTCTGGGCAAGCAGCTGATCAAAGTCTTCAACGAAGTCACCGCAGACGGTTTTGTCTTTCGGGTGGATATGCGCTTACGGCCCTTTGGACAAAGCGGCGCGTTAGTGCTGAGCTTTGATGCGATGGAAGAGTATTACGTTTCTCACGCTCGCGAGTGGGAGCGCTACGCGATGATCAAAGCGAATATCGCCGCCGGTGACAAACAGGCGGGGTTGGAGTTGATGGAAATGTTGACGCCATTTGTGTTTCGCCGCTATCTCGATTTTGGCGCATACCAAGCGATTCGTGAAATGAAGGCCATGATCGATCGCGAAGTCTTACAAAAAGGCATGACCACTGATGTCAAAGTCGGCCGTGGTGGAATTCGTGAAGTAGAATTCATTGGCCAGACATTTCAACTTTTACGCGGCGGTAATGATCCGAGTTTACAAGCGCGACGTATTCTGGAAATTCTCGCTGAATTAGCGAATTTATCGATCATCACAATAGAAGAGTCCGACGAGTTGATCGAAGCATATATCTTCTTGCGCAACACCGAACATCGCATCCAGGAAATTGCCGATCAGCAAACCCAAGCTTTGCCGACCAATGTGCTCGATCAGGCACGCATTGCTGTCGGTATGGGCTTTGAAAACTGGGATGATTTTCTCGGCGAACTGGCGAAGCAACGTGGACGCGTGTCGGAATCGTTTGCGAACATCTTACGCACGGAGAATGAAGAAGAAGCAGATCAGGATAATGATGATTTGATCAGCGTCTGGCAACAGGAAAGCGATGATGCTATTGCGATCACGCAATTACAAACTGCTGGATATGCCGCTGCGCAAGAGGCGTTAACGTTGATCAGACAACTGCAAGATAATCGGCAGTTACAAAAGCTCAACGCGGAACCACAACGTCGGCTCGATCGACTCATGCCGATGGTGCTCGAAAATGTAGCAGCGTTGGAAGCAGATCAACAAATAACGACGCTTGATAGGGTCTTCAAACTGATACAGGCGATCACGCGTCGCAGTGTCTATCTGGCCTTGCTGCGCGAACACCCCGCCGCGCTGGAAACGTTGATCAAACTCTGTGCAGCCAGCCCGTGGATCGCCAGTCACATTACACGTCAGCCGATTTTGCTCGATGAATTGATTGATCGGAATGCACTCTTCGCACCACCGGATGAAGCCGAGTTGCGCGCTGAATTGGATGACCAACTTACCAATGTCGATGAAGATGATCTTGAACGTCAAATGGACAGCCTTAGACAATTTCGTCATAGCCAGGTTTTACGTGTGGCAGCAGCGGATATAACTGGACATTTACCACTGGCAGAAGTAAGTAATCACTTGTCTGCAATCGCTGAGGTGGTATTAAGAGGGGCAACGGATATGGCGTGGAGCGACATGGTTTCGCGCTATGGCGAGCCCGGTTATGTGATCGATGGAGAACGACATCCTGCACATTTTGCTGTGATTGCTTACGGCAAGTTGGGCGGTTTCGAGCTGGGTTATGGATCGGATTTAGATGTGGTTTTTATCCACGACAGTCGCGGTGAAAAGACGGAAACAACGGGTGAAAAACCACTCGACAATAATGTTTTTTTTAATCGCCTCGGCCAACGCGTTATTCATATTCTCACGGCATTAACACCGGCGGGTCGTACCTATGAAATTGATACGCGGCTGCGCCCGAGCGGGAATTCCGGGTTTCTTGTGACGAGCTTACAGGCATTTGAAGATTATCAATTTAAACAAGCGTGGACATGGGAGCATCAAGCGTTAACACGTGCGCGGGCGGTGGCTGGCAATGAGGCCTTACAAACGCAGTTTACCGAGTTGCGTGCAAAGGTGCTCTCACAGGTGCGATCAGATGAAAGTCTGAAAAAAGAAGTACACGATATGCGCGAGAAAATGCGCAGCGCCTTAGTGAAGCCAAGAGTTGGTGAATTTGATCTCAAACAGGGCATTGGGGGGATGGCCGACATCGAATTTATAGTGCAATATAGCGTGTTACGTTGGGCGCCTGAATATCCTGATCTGTTAACGTATACAGACAATCTCAGGCAGCTGGAGATCCTCACGAGACTGGGTCTCATCGAGACTGAACAGTCTACCTTGTTACGCGATGCCTATTTTACCTACCGTGCAGACGGACACCGTCTAGCGCTGCAGGATCAATCTGCTCTCGTATCTGACGACAAGTATCAGGAATATCGAACTGGCGTAAAGGCAATTTGGACACAATTATTAGAAAAAGTTTGAAGGGGTAAGACCAATGACAATGGCGGATCGGGATGGCGTAATCTGGATGGATGGCAAGTTAGTGCCCTGGAGAGACGCAACAACCCACGTTTTAACACACACTCTGCATTACGGCATGGGTGTTTTCGAAGGTGTGCGCGCGTACAAAGCAGAAAAAGGCACGGCGATTTTTCGTTTAAAAGAACACACTGATCGTTTATTCCGATCAGCGCATATACTGCGTATGTCGATGCCGTACGACAAAGACACGATTAACCAAGCCTGTCTTGATGTCGTCAAACAAAACAATCTGGACACCGCGTATTTGCGTCCGATGTGCTTCTATGGATCAGAAGGCATGGGCTTGCGTGCGGATAATCTCAAAACGCACGTCATGGTCGCCGCTTGGGAATGGGGCGCTTACATGGGCCAAGAAGCGTTAGAGAAAGGGATAAAAGTGCGGACTTCCTCCTACACGCGTCATCACGTCAACATCACCATGTGTAAAGCCAAGGCAAACGGGAACTACATGAACTCCATGCTCGCACTGCAAGAAGCCTTGGATTCAGGCTGCGATGAAGCGCTGTTGCTGGATAATGAAGGATACGTGGCAGAAGGTTCCGGTGAAAATATCTTCATCGTCCGCAACGGTGTGATCTTCACGCCCGATCTGACTTCCGCGTTAGAAGGCATCACGCGCGAAACACTGATGCAGTTGGCTGCTGACGCCGGATTGGAAATTCGCGAGAAACGCATTACACGGGATGAAGTGTATGTCGCAGACGAAGCATTCTTTTGTGGAACGGCAGCGGAAGTCACGCCGATCCGTGAACTCGATGGACGTATCATTGGCAGTGGATCACGCGGTCCGATCACCGAACTGCTACAAACGCAGTATTTTGATCAAGTACACGGTCGTCGCGCTGAATACCCAGAGTGGTTAAGCTACGTGTAAGACAAGATTTTGATCTGAGTAGAATAAATTTTTCTGCTCAGATCAAATCTGACAATGTTGGTACAGACAAATACACTATCTTGAGAGAGCAAGATCATGACTGAGCAACAACCCGCCCCAAGCGCTAAACAAACCCGCCCCAGCCATATTGACGTGCACAAAAAAGACCTGCCTCTGCATTGCCCTACTGCTGAAAATAGCTTGTGGAATTCACACCCAAAAGTATTTTTACCGATCGAAGAAACCGGTCAAGCTAAGTGCCCGTATTGTGGGACGGAGTATCGTCTGACTTCATCGTAATGCGTTGGCTTTGCTTCTCGCCTGTGAGAAGGCGATCTGGCTCACCGTTTATCAAGGAAATGCTTAAAAGTCATGCGTGTTATTCAGTGCTATATTTAGTCAATTAGAAGAGAATTAAACGATTCATTTCTGCCTCGATGACAGGAGGGTGCGAAAATGTCTTTAGAAATTCTAAAACAGCAAACGGCAGCTTATCTGGAAATTACCTACCCCACGCTCGACGATGCATCAATGATCGTTGAAGAGTGTTTTGATAATGCACTTAACTCTTTTTCGGAATCGTTTATTGGTCTTTTTCACCCGAATGCTTGGGGGAAAATCACCGTGATTTATCACAAACACTTTCTTGAAACCGGTGTCGATATTTCCATAGGGGAAATATTCAGTGTTGCGATACGAGATTCAATTAATACGAGCCGTATGGATTTCTTAACGCAAAGTCTGGCACAGCAAAGAGCGTATGAGAAAAACCACCTTAAAGATCATAAAGCCGATCAAAAAACGTCACTTAAAGTGATCAAAAACAATCGTGACTCAGAGTAAGTTAGAGCAGGAAAAGGCATTTTAAAAATAACTTAATAATAGTCATCACTGCCTAGCAATTTTGAGTATAAATTAACGAAAGATCTTTAAAGTGTTGCGAAGACATTTTCTACTGACGTTTCTCGTTGTCCAAAAAGGCTTAAAATTTTATCGTACTTTTTCGCAGACATAACACCAGTTAAACGCGGTTCTGATGTCAGATAAATCGCCACTCCTGGTTTCCCCAGCGCCGCTGCAATATGCATTAACCCGGTATCCATACCTATCACGTAATTCGCGTTTGAAATGATCGCGGCAAGTGAATTTAAATCTAATTTCGGTAACACAACACCCTGAGTTTTTTCAGCTAATCTTTTTGCACGCTGGTGTTCGCGTTCATTTCCCCAAGGAAAAACCAAAGGTCTGTTTTGGTTAGCGAGTTTTTGCCCGAGCGAAATCCAGTTTTTTTCTGGCCATTCTTTGTCAGGCCGGCTGGTGCCGTGCAGGGCAAGACAGTATTTATCCGGGAGCAAAATTTCTTCCGGTAACGTTAATGAACCTTTCCAGTCATCGAGTCCGTAATCCAGTGGTAAATTTTCTAAGGAATAAGCTAAAGCATTTGCAGTAAGTTGTCGGTTACGATCGATCGCATGATGCTCACGCGAAACTGCAAACGTTCGATCATAAAAAAAGTGAGATAACGGTTCACGGGAGCTGTGTCGATCATAGCCTGCGCGTTGGGTTTTATTCGGTAAGCGCGTGAGTAGTGCACTTTTAACAAGGCCTTGTGTATCTAGAATTAGATCATATTGATGTGATCGCAGTTGGTGTTTTAAAGCAGAAATTTCTTGATAGGTTTTTTTTTGTAAAAGGTTTTTTCGCCATCGTCTGATCGCAACGGGAAAAACCTGATCTACCGCCGGGTGCCATGCGGGCAAAGCACGAAAACTTTCTTCAACAAGCCAGTCGATTTGTAAGTCCTGAATTTGCCTGGCGGCGTCGGTGATCGCAGGTAACATGTGTGCGACATCGCCGAGAGAGGAAGTTTTTATGATAAGAATGCGCATCGGCTTTTGGTTATTTTCATTCAATTTATTTATTGGGCTTTTGTTCGTTCAAATACAGTAATTTCAAATAACGATAATACGAGTTTTCCGCTTTCGTCACCGCCAGAATAAAACCTTCGCGACCATCAAGGAAACCGGCGCGCCCAATATAGCTCCAAAAAAAAGCCCATAAACCGTGGGTTACCGCACTGAATAAACTGGCTTGTTTTCCACGGGCACTTTTTTGTTGCGCACTGAGCGTCGTGTAGCGATTCATTTTCTCGATCACGTCATTGAGATCGGGCGCGGTGTTGTGTTTCAGCGGTTCGGTCAGTGTTGTTTCTGTTAAGTTGGAGATTAGTTTTTCGTGAACCTGATCGTTTGAAAATTGCGCCTGTCCGTTAGGAAAAAGTCGCGCTACATAATCTGGATACCAGCCACTGTGACGGATCTCACGACCACAAAATGTGGACAGTCGTGGCACAGCGTAGATTTTTTGATCCGCGTGATCCGATTCGATGATTGCACGAATTTCATCGGCAAGTTCCGAACTTACTTGCTCGTCCGCATCCAACGATAAAACCCAGTCGCTTGTGGCTTTTGCGAGCGCGCGATTTTTTTGAATGCCGAAGCCTTGCCAGTCCGAATCAGTAAAAACCTGATCAGTAAACTCGCGACAGATTGCCACGGTGTCATCCTCACTGCCGGAATCCATAACAATAATTTCATCGGCCCAGGCGATAGATTCAAGACAAGCGCGAATATTTTCGGCTTCGTTTTTTGTGATGATGGTGACGCTGAGTGTGGGCTGTGTCATTGCTGGTGTTTTGATCGGTTATGGCCTTTTTTTATTGTGCAATCTAGCGGGCTTGTGTATCTTCTCAGGCCTAATTGTCCTGACTTTTTCTTACATGCAACAGTATCTCAATGATGCCATTCATCCTGATCAGCTAGCGCGTGCGTTGGTGATCAAGTTTCGGCATTTGGGTGACGTGCTGCTCACCGCACCCGTATTTTCCGCGCTGAAATTACATGCGCCGCACCTGCAAATTGATGCGTTGGTGTATGCCGATACGCAAGCAATGTTGCGCGAACATCCGGCGATCAATCAGGTTATTGGTGTCGATCGTACTGCGAAATCACGATCTTGGCGAGAACGTTTGCGCGCGGATCGCGAATTGATGCGAAAGCTTCAAGCCAACGGTTACGATCTGATCATTAATTTAACAGAGAATAATCGTGCCGCACGGATCTGTCGCGCCATTAAGCCCCAAGTGAGTGTCTCGCAGCGCTACCCACATCGTAAAGGACGCTGGTGGCAAAAGAGTTTCACGCATACCTACACAATTCCCGATCAGCCGCGACACACTGTCGAAGTCCACCTCGATGCACTGCGACGCTTGGGCTTTGTAATCCAAGCTGATCATAAAGCCATGAGGCTGGGCATCAGTGCTGAGGCGCAAACCGCGGTTAACCGTGTTTTGACAGAAAATCAGCTTGCGCAAAAACCGTTTCTCGTCGTTCATCCAGCCTCACGTTGGATGTTCAAGAGTTGGAATGCAGGCGGATTTGCCGAGGTGATTGCGAGTCTAAGTAATCAGTATCAGATCGTGCTCACATCTGGTCCAGATGCGCAAGAAACGGCGCTGGTTGCTCAGATTCTTGATCAACTACCCGCCGAACTCGCAAGCAATCTTCTGAATCTTGCGGGTCAACTGAATTTATACGAATTTGCGGCACTGCTGGATCGGGCACACTGTTTTATCGGTGTTGATTCGGTCCCCATGCACATGGCAGCGGCATTACGAACCCCAACGGTGGCATTATTTGGTCCGAGTAATGATCTCATCTGGGGGCCGTGGCAAACGCCGCATCGATTGATAAAAACGGATGTGCCCTGCCGTCCGTGTGGTTTAGATGGTTGCGGTAACAGTAAAATCAGTGATTGTTTGCAAGTGATTCCAGCCAGTCGTGTGATCGCTGCGGTAAACGATCTTCTCTCTACGTCATGAAGTTGGCTATTATTCGTCAACGCTATTCTGCGCATGGCGGCGCAGAAAAATTCGTCTCCCGGGCATTGTCCGCACTGCAATCAACATCGCTCGATGTGCAGTTGATCGCAAGAAAGTGGGAACCGGTGGCGGGCATAACGCTGATCAAGTGCAATCCGTTTTATTTAGGCCGGATCTGGCGCGATGCCGGATTCGCTAAAATGGCCTGTGCAACCCTTGCGGATCAAAAAATTGATCTGGTGCAAAGCCACGAACGCATTGCTTGTTGTGATATTTATCGTGCAGGCGATGGTGTCCACCGAGTTTGGTTACAACAGAAAAGCCGTGTGTTATCGACATTACCTCGCCTTTTTCAGTGCGTCAGTCCGTACCATTGGTATGTTAAGTCTGCGGAAAAAAAACTCTTCCACTCTCCACAACTTAAAGCCGTAATCTGTAACTCCAAGATGGTCAAGGCAGAGATCATTGAGCATTTTGATATTGATCCAAAAAAATTACGTGTGATCTACTCAGGTGTTGATCTTGTGCGTTTTCACCCTGATCAGCGACAGCAACGATCTGCCGTTTTGCGCAAACTCAACATCCCAACCTCGAGTACGGTGTACGCTTTTATCGGCTCAGGTTTTGAACGAAAAGGACTCGCAACCACGCTGAAATCATTTACCCGACTCAACAATGCTGCGTATCTCATCGTCGTCGGTTACGACAAACATCAGACGAAGTATCAGCAAATGGCAACGGCGTTCGGGGTTGAAAATCGTGTTCGGTTTCTCGGCGCAGTCGATGATGTCACGCCCTATTACGCTGCTGCAGATGTTTTCGTACAACCGAGCCTTTATGATCCTTTTCCAAACGCAGTCTTGGAAGCTTTGGCGAGTGGCCTGCCAGTGATTACCAGTGAAAAGACCGGAGCGGCTGAGGTGATCGAAAACGGCGTGAATGGGTATGTCGTGGATGCGTTGGCGATCGATGCTACTGCCGATGCCATGATGCAGTTACAAGATCGGCCGCAGGCAAGTAAGATCGGCGCAGCGGCGCGTAACACTGCAGAAAATTTCGATATGCATCAAATGGTGCAAAAACTCACCGCATTATATAAAGAGCTCTCACCATGAAAATTTTACACACAGAATCCTCGCTCGGCTTCGGCGGACAAGAGTTACGTACGCTTAATGAAATGGAAGGCTTCCAAGCACGGGGCGATGAAGTCGTGCTGATCAGCCCGCCTGAAGCTGAGATCTTTAGTATCGCAAAACAACGTGGTTTGAATGCGGTCGCCCTGCCTATCGGTAGAAAAAATCTTAAGGGCTTGTTTGCCATGCGCCGTTGGCTACAAGCTAATTCAGTCGACGTCATAAATACACATAGTTCGACCGACTCTTGGTTGTGCGGTGTCGCAACGAAAACATTACGCAATGCACCACCGATTGTGCGAACGCGACATATTTCTGCACCGGTTCCTCAAAATGCTAGCAGCCGTTGGCTTTACACGAAGGCGGCGCGGCATATCGTTACCACGGGTGAAAAACTGCGCCTGCAATTGATTCAGGAGAATGATTTTCCGCAAGATCAAATCACATCCATCCGCACCGGTGTTGATTTAACCGTGTTTCATCCAACCGATAACAAACCCGCGATCAGGCAGAAGTTAGGGATTGATGTAAGCGCACTCGTGATCGGCATTGTTGCAACGTTGCGTAGTTGGAAGGGGCATCGTTATTTGATCGAGGCCTTCGAACAACTTGAAGGAACAGAGCTGACTTTATTAATCGTGGGTGATGGCCCGCAGGATGCGGCGTTGCGTGAGCTTGTTGAGAAGAAAGGACTGACGGATCGTGTGACGTTTACCGGTCGTCAGAACAATGTGGCTGAATGGATGCAGGCGATAGATATTTTTTGCCTGCCTTCTTACGCGAATGAAGGTGTCCCACAAGCATTGATGCAGTCACAAGCGTGTGGAATCCCTGCGATCACGACGGATGTCGGTAGCATTTGTGAAGCCGTTGTCGCTGACAAATCTGCGTTTATCGTTGAGATACAAAATAGTGCTGAAATTCGAGAGCGTCTGATCCAAATGATCGCCGATCCAGCGTTGAGAGCTGCGATGGGTCAAGCCGCAGCCGAGCATGCGAAGGAGGCTTTTTCGCGCGAGATTATGCTTGATCAAATGACCCAGATCTTTGAAAAAGTCTGTGCCGAGAACCGATGAAGTGGCATCTTGATCGGATGACGGATAAGGCAGAGCTTCCCACATTCTGTTGATTGCCCGTCATCTTTCACAAGGTTCACGTTGCCGGTTGGTTAATGGTTAGTCACCACGGACTGACGATTCATGAACCACAAACCGAGCAATAACATAGTTAGCATGCCATGCTCATGATGCAATGTGGTATTGAAAATCCCAATAAACAGGGTCGATAGCAACGCGCCCGTTGCGGATAACCAGATCGCCCAACTGATTGGTGAATTGTGTTTATCTGGCCAGCCTTTAAATAGTTGGACACCGAGATACGTCAACAAGCTAATCAGAATAAAAAGCCCCACCAACCCTTGTTCGACCAGTGTGTTGAGGATTAAGTTGTGTGCATGAGCGTACGGGAGAAACTTCATACGTTCGTATTCTTTGCCATCTCGCGCTAGCCATTCACGTATTTTTTCTTCAGTGACTTGTGAATAATTTTTGGGGCCGACGCCGAACACGGGATACTCTTTCCACGTTAATAGCGCAGTGCGCCAGATCCGGTCGCGCACCTGCATGACCATACCGGATTCCATCTGAACTTTTTGCTCTTCTATCACCGTTGCTTTGCCCACGATCAGCCCGCCTGCGCCCAAGGTGAGAATCAACGGAAAGATCAGAAGAGGTCGCCGTGAATGGTGACGCCAGGCAACGCTAATGAAAAGACTGAAAATTCCAAGCATTAGCAAGGCTGCACGGCTGCTGGAGATCACAATCGCACTGGCTAAGATGACACTAATAATCAGTAATAACCCACGTTCTATTCCCTTTGCATCACTCCAGCGAGTAAACAAAAGCGCCATGGCGACACACTGACTAATCATTAAATAAATCGCAGAATGATTAACATGGCCAACGGAATGCAGCTGAACCTGTGGAGTCAGTCCAGCGATTTTGAAATTCCATAGCGCGAGCAGTGTAGCGATCAGCGTTGAAAATATAATCGTTCTGAGTAGAAATAAAACAATCGATTGTGAGTAGTGAGCGTGTTTTAGCAAGAGCAATAAGGATGAATAAACCACGATATTCTTACCACCTTTCCACTGATCGTGATCCAGTCCTGCGAATGGTGCGACGAGAAAGCCAGCAAACATGCTTAACAAAATTAAATTATCCCAACGGTTCCAGCCCGTAAAGACACCCCCTTCACGCCAACGCAAAACAAACCAACTTAAAACGAATAAGCCCCAAAAGATATTTTTTGGTCCCTCCAAAGAAGGTAAAAACAAAATCATCAGTGCAAGAAAGATGACATCAAGAGGAAGACGTGAGCGCATATAGGTTTTAGTTACCCGTTAGTTAATGTGTTTGATGGGAGGTGGGCAAGCACCTGTTTGGGTTCTATTTTAGTCAGACAATCTAAATGTCCGAGCGGGCATTCTCGTTCAAAACACGGGCTGCAGGCTAAGTTAAGCGTGATCACGTGAGCGGCAGCATGTAGAGGCGGTGTAAAGTTAGGATCGGACGAGCCGTATAATGCGATCACGGGTTTATCGAGTGCGGCCGCAACGTGCATGAGGCCAGAATCATTGCTGATCACACTGTCTGTCAGTGACATCAGATCAATGGCTTCAGCGAGCGATGTGCGTCCAGCGAGATTGACGATCGGGTGCTCCGCCCTGCCCGCCTGATCACAAATAGACTCGGCCACTTCGCGATCTTTTTCTGATCCAAATACCCAAACTTGCCAGCCCGCATCAAGCTGTTGGCGTGCAACTTTCGCGAAATGTTCGATCGGCCAACGTTTCGCTGGACCGTATTCTGCACCGGGACAAAGTGCGAGAGTGGGTTGTTCGCTGCGCAGGCCGAATAATGCAGCGGTTTTCGAGACATGAGGTTGATCGAGCTGTAATTTTGGTTGCGGAATGTTCGTCACTAATGGATTGCGTTGATACGCATCACGATCAAGACTCAAGGCGACAAAACGTTGCACCGTCATGGTCAGTGTTTGTTTTTCGAGATGACGAATATCATTGAGTAATCCATAACGCATTTCGCCTTTGTAGCCGGTGCGGATTGGGATGTTTGCCCAAAATGGGATCAGCGCTGATTTTAAGGAGTTCGGTAATAATATTGACCAATCGTAACGTTTTTCACGAAGTTTCTTGCCGATACGGTGACGTAGACCAAGTTGTAATTTACCATGGCCGATCGGCATGCAGATCGACTCGTTTACTTCAGGCATACGGTCGAGCAAGGGCTCACTCCAGGCTGGCGCGAGTACGTCGATGATAAGATTGGGATAACGTTGTTGCAGCGCCATAAACAGACTTTGCGCCATGACCATATCGCCCACCCAGGAGGGGCCGATCACAAGACAACGTTCAGGGGTGTTTTTCACGATATAATGTCGCCAGAAATTAGAGCCTCAACGGCATATTATCCCACAATAATAAAATTCAGGAATGGCATGAAAACAATTCTTTCCAAAGCACAGTACATGATCAGCACAGTCGGTTTTATCGCTGCCGTATCTACGGGGCTGGCGCATGCACAAGACTGGCCCATGCAGGGCAATGATTATGCAAATCAACGATATTCCACGCTAACAGAGATTAATCGTGAGAATGTCGCTGATATAACCGAAATCGGTTTTTACCCGTCCACAACCGGTGGTGCTCGTCAACAAACCGTGCCCGTTGTGCTGGATGGCGTGTTGTATTTTACCGTGCCGAATACCCGCGTCACGGCTTTGGACATGAAAACGGGGCAAACGCTTTGGACCTATGAATACGAGATTGACTGGCACACCACGGCGCTGTGTTGTGGCACCTTAAATCGTGGCGTGGCCGTTTCGGGCGATCTGGTTTTTGTCGCGACATTAAATGCACAAGTGATCGCGCTGGATAGTAAAACCGGTGAAGAGCGTTGGAAAGTCCAAGCGGCTGATTCTGCCGAAGGCTATTCTTTCACGATGGCGCCGACGGTGGTGGACGACAAGGTGATTGTCGGCAGTGCGGGGGGGGAATATGGCGTGCGAGGCTTTGTCGATGCTTATGATGTGAAAACCGGTGAACGACACTGGCGTTTTTGGACAATCCCCTCTCCTGAGCAAGGTGGCTGGTATGGAGAATGGGTGAGTGAAACGGAATTAGGTGATGATCTGAATCGCGATATTGCCGCAGAAAAAGCCGCAAAAGATGATTTTCCAGACGCGTGGAAAACCGGTGGTGGCCCTGTGTGGACGACGCCATCCTACGACGCTGAACTTGGCCTATTGTATGTCGGTGTCGGTAACCCTTCACCGAATATCGATAGCGGCAAACGACCGGGTGATAATCTCTACAGCAACGCGATCGTGGCGCTGGATATTAATAGTGGCGAACGTCGCTGGCATTATCAAATCGTTCCGCACGATCGCTGGGATTATGATGTAACGAGCCCACTGATATTACACGATGTCGAAAAAGACGGTAAAACCATCAAAGCGGTGAGCCATGCGGCAAAAGCGGGTTGGTTATACACGCTGGATCGCAGTTCGGGTGAATTGGTCACCCGATCAGAAAATTTTGTTCCTCAGAAAAATCTTTTTGCGCAGCCGACGAAAGAAGGCATCAACATCGCCCCTGGCGCGCGTGGTGGCGCAAACTGGGCGGCACCGGCTTACTCGCCAACAACAGCGATGATCTACGTGCTGGCGTTACATTTACCAATGGATTTTCGTCTTGTACCGGCCGCGCGTGAAAGCGGCGTTGAATGGTTAGGTGGTGAGATGTTTGAAGGTGATGAGCAAGGTTGGGGTGTGGTTAGTGCTATTTCTCCCACCACTGGCAAAATTGTTTGGGAGCATAAGTCTAACGAATGGTTATGGGCTGGTGGCGCGCTCAGCACAGCGGGAGGGCTGGTTTTTTTCCCGGAACCGTCTGGCAAATTAAATGCGCTGGATGAGGCTACTGGTGAAGTGTTGTGGACGTATGATCTCAAATTACATTTAAATGCAGCACCGATCACGTTTGAGCTCAACGATAAACAGTTTGTGCTTTTTGCCTCGACCAAAGGCCTGCATTTTTTTGGTTTGCCTGATCCTGAAGCGGTGAAAGCGGCGGCAGCAGAAGCAAAAGAAAAAGAGGCGGAGGTGAGCGCACCATGAATGTCCTTTTATTTAGCACACCCCATTGTCACCTCTGCGAAATGGCGGAAACGCTGCTGAACAGCATGGACACAGTGACCGACATTCACAAAGTCGACATTGCGACTTCAGAAGAAATGGTGGAAGAATATGGCGTTCGAATTCCGGTGCTGAGAATTGCACCGGGTTACGAACTCGACTGGCCATTTGATGCGCAAAAAGTGCAACAATTTCTGGATGCAGCCTCGTAATTTACTCAGCGATATTCCTGCAGCATTACCCGAGGAATTGATTGAAACGCTGATCGCGCAAACGATTCAAGGCAACCCCAATCCGGGTCATGTCAGAATTGAACGCATCATCTCAAAAGGCCACTGCTCACAAGCGGGCTTTTGGTACGATCAGCATGAAGCCGAGTTTATTTACCTGATTCAAGGTGAAGCAAAACTGGCGTATGCCGATCCGCCGAAAGAAGTCACCCTGATCGCAGGCGACAGTCTTTTTATTCCGGCGCATGTGCGTCATCGTGTCGTTTCAACTCAAGCTGATCTTGAAACGATCTGGCTAGCGGTGTTTTTCAGTACAGGCTCGGTGGAGGCGACTCTATCAAAAAAGGACTGATTGTCGTCTATCACGATTGCGAAGGAGAGGATGTTCGCTTAAGAATAATCCACGAGATCCAATCCGGGAATGACTGCAATTTAGGTTGCTAAGAACGATCACCACTCTGACTCAGCAAAACCTGACGGGGATCGTGCTTGACAGCTGAGAGTAGCGATCAAATACCAAAGGTATCTGCGGTAATACTGTCAAACCAACCCTTCGCATATTTTGCTTCATCCGCCCGATAAGTGGGTGATGCATCCAACCGACTTTCACCACCGGATCCGGCAATCTTTTGAATTTTGCCTTCGTGTAGACCGTAAATCGCATTGACTGATATACCGTATTCGTTATCGATTAAGGAATAACAGGTGTTGTGGAAAGACGGTTCGCCCGGCTCTAAGCCATTCATTTCTGCGGCGATGGCCAGCGCGCAGACTTTTGCTTGACTGTTGGCAGAGGAAGCGGACTTCGGCATTTCTCCAGCTAGAATGGCGTCGCCAAGTACGTAAATATTTGGGATGAGTGTGGATTCAAAAGTTTTCGCATCGACAGGACACCAGCCGCTCTGATCGGCCAATCCATTATCCACTGCCAGTTGCGCAGCAATTTGCGCTGGGATCACATTTGCGACATCGACTTTGTGTTCATCAAGATCGGTGTGCAGCGTCATGGAGGTGGGATCAACGTGTTGCACAGCGCCGCCTTCCGTCACCGGAATCCACTCGATCATATCGGCGTAACAGGTTTGCCAACCTTGTTCGAATAAAGCTTGCTTCGCAAAACCCGCATTCGCATCCAGAATAAGAATTTTCGATTTCGGCTTGTGCGTTCGGAGATAACTCGCGATCAGACTGGCGCGTTCGTACGGGCCGGGTGGACAACGGAACGGCTTTGCGGGAGGTGCGATAGCAACGACGCCTCCATCCGGCATGGCAAGAAGTTGATCACGTAATAATTGTGTTTGTGGCCCCGCTTTCCAAGCATGTGGCATGACTTCACTGGCAGCTTCATCGTAGCCGTCGGGGTTTCCCCAACGAAATTGCACGCCGGGAGAGATGATCAGCTTGTCGTAAGGAAAATGCGATCCATCTGACATGATGATGGTTTTCTGATCGGAGTTGATCGTCGTGATCGTATCTTGAATGACATTAACACCAAACTTTTCTCGCAAATCATCATAACGAAACGTCAGATCACGCAAGCCCTGCATACCGGCTAAAACCGCGTTACTGAACGGACAACTCACATATTCTGATTGTGCGTCGATCAACGTCACGGCGAGACTTGTATCCAGTTTGCGTAAATAACGTGCGCAGGTTGCGCCACCAAAACCGCCACCAATGATCACAATTTGCGCGCGAGGCTTGCTTGCGCAGCCAAACAATAATCCAGAACCGGCCGTCGTAAACCCGAGTGCAGAGAGTAAGCCGTAGCGTTGAACTTGCTGTAAAAACAGGCGACGCGATCGTTGTTCGGTGCTCATTCAACATGCTCCACAAGATACTGTGCGATCCGTTCAATTTCTTCTTCGCTATAGGCTTTTGCGATGCGATTCATAATAGTTGCTTCGCCCAAGTCTTGCCGAAAATCGACTAATTTATCGCGAATTTCTATTGCGCTTAATTGCGTGAGCGAAGGAATAGCACCGGGGCTTTTACCTTGCGGTCCGTGGCAAGTGTAGCAGGTGAAAACAAGCGATTCGGTTTGACGCGGTTGGAATTCTTCAGCGTAGAGCACGCTTGTTTGACAGCAAAAAAAGAGGAAAGCGATCAACCTGTTGCGAATTGTCATGTACAGCAAGATCTCATTAGAACCAAGAAGAACCGTCGTGGCTGTGGGGATTAATCCGACATTAATCTTGATAACGGTCGGTTAGCCAAAACGTGATTTTAAATACACACGCCGAAAGATCTCTTCGGCGTGTGGTGTGATTAGTGTTTCTTAACGTGGTGATTTTCTGCCAGTTTGGTGATCGCAGCTTCGCGTTTTTCATCAAACTTACTGGGGATCACCAAGTCTTTATTTACCTTGTGAACTCGGATAATTGCGGCGTGGCCATTGCCTCTTACGGCCGGTTTTGGTGCGAACATTTTTTAACCCTCCTACCAACGTGATTTTAGTGTATTTGATATTGCAAAAGTTCCACTTTGCTAACGCAAAAAACAGACCTGTTTTCATGTTGCAAATGCACATATAGAGAACTTTCGTCACATTTTCTTGCGAGGGATGGAAAATAATTCTCTATTTCTTTTAAATGGATAGTAGACTATATTAATTAGCATTATCAAGATAATTTATTAAGTTAATGATTTAATAAGATAAACATGGAATTAGAACGCGCAGAAAGGTTAGAGCAGGGTAAGCGACTTTTGACCCGAAATGCCTTTACCGAGGCAGAAATGGTCTTTGAGTCCTGCTGTCTAAAATCTCCGGAGGATGCTGAAGCTTGGTTTTCCCTTGGTGTCACGCGTCATCGACAGAAAAAGCATGAAGCTGCCTTGCTCGCCTTTGAACGCGCTTTGCATTTTGATTACGGTAATATCGCGACACACAATGCCAGGGCTAACATGCTTGCGGCACTCGGGCGTGAACGCGATGCGTTGGAAGAGTTAGAGCTGACCCTCAAACTGGATCCGAACAATGTCAAAACCCTGACAAATCAGGGCATTATTTTGTATCGACAAAATGAACTAGACGAAGCGCTCTCGGCTTTAGATCGCAGTCTCGCTATTCAGTCTGATCAAGCTGATGCCTTGCATTACAGAGCGAGTCTTTTACTGCGTGTCGATCGGGCGGAAGATGCGTTGGCTGATGCTGAATTACTGGGGCGTCATCAGCAAAAGGCAGACGTGTGGTGCCTGCAGGCGTCGGCGTTACTTGTTTTAGGGCGTTATGAACAAGCGCAGCAAACCGCACTTCGCGCACAACAAGCGGATTCAGAATCCATTCCCGTGATTGTGATGTGTGCGCTGGCGCAAGCGGCGATGGGGGAATTCGATCACGCAGAAATGCTTTTTTCATTTGCCGAGATCAAAGATGCGGCAAAACTAGGCGAGTTGCTGGCAGAACATTCACTGACCCTCCCGCGCGCCATGCAATCGAACCCATTACAGCTTTACCTTTCACTGGCCAAACGCCGTCTTGATGAATGCAACTGGTCGCATATTTCAGCGTTTCGACAATGTTTGGATCAGTATCTCAACACGGTTGATCAGATTGATGGTAGCGATGCCGACTTAAGCTTGCTGGAGGCTGTCTGTTTTACGCATACCTCCCCCTTATTGCGACTAGAATTGAGCAAGTTTATTGCGCTCGCGACGCGAAAGCAGATCAAACCATTTACTCACCATACGCATGTGGAGCCAGAACGATTGCGCGTGGCCTATCTTGCGCATTCATTCGATGGCGAAGCGATGACGCGATTCACCGCTGGAATTTTCGCGCTACATAACCGTAGCCGTTTTGAGATCATTTGCTACTCATTAAACCCTGGCGATCAGAGTCGGCTGAATGCACGCATAAAACAGCATTGTGATCATTATGTGGAATTATTTCCGCTCAGCCCCGCTTTGGCCGCTGCAAAAATCCGTGAAGATGATATTCAAATCCTCATTGATCTGACCGAGATGGGTAACGAGCACCCATACCAATTGTTGCAACATCGTCCAGCGCCGGTACAAGTCAGTTTTGGAGACGCCTTTAGTAGCGGCTGCCACTCTTTGCAATATCGAATTACAGATGTTGTGGCGATGGATTGTGATCGCGAATCGAACTGGGTGGAAAAACTCATCACGTTGCCCGACAGCCATTGTCTTTACGATCAGACGCAAACATTTGCGCAGGATCAACTTTCGCGATCGGATCTGAATTTGCCGAACGAATCACTCGTTTTGTGCGCTTTCGCGCCGGCCAAACTGATCCAACCAGAAATTTTCGGTTGCTGGATGCAGATCATGCGCGAAATTCCTAGCAGTGTTTTATGGTTGATCGAATGGAACGATGGCTGTCGTCAGAACTTACAAAACGAGGCGTATGAATATGGCGTCAACCCACGCCGCTTAATCTTTGCTGCGCCGGAACATGATGCACAAGCGCATGTGTCGCGTTTGCAGGCAGCGGATCTTTTTCTTGATACTGAAATCGCGAATAGCTTGATGACACGGGATGCCTTGTGGGCGGGTGTGCCGGTAATCACGATCGCTGGTAAGACAATGGCGCAACGGCTGACGGCCAGCCAATTGGAAGCGCTTGATTTTGCATCAATGATCTGTGAAACACGGAATGATTACGTACAACGTGCGTGTCGTTTATTGTCGCAGCCTGCATTTTTGCAAATCACAAGACGAAAACTACAACGTCACGTGATCAACAAGCCCTTATTTCATACGCAGCAAACGGTGCTGAATCTTGAAGCGGCATACGAACAGATCTGGCAACAATTTCAAAAAGGCTTACCGCCACAAGCAATGGTGATTGATCCAGAATAGAAATAGGACAGTTTATTTCCGGAAAAACCAAACGATCAGACTGAGGGCGAATGAGATCAAGATGGATGTTGTGATCGGAAAATAAAAACTGGAATTTTCTTTCTCAATTGCAATGTCACCGGGCAGTCGCCCAAGTCCAAGCTTACTGATCCACGGCCACAGTAAACCGATCAGAATACATATGACGCCAATGATGATTAGACTACGTGCCATGCGCTGCGTGTTACAGGGTTAAGATGCCGTCATCTGTTGAGACGAGAATCACGTCCGCGGGTCGTTTTGCGAAGAGTCCGTTTGTGACCACGCCGGTGATCTGGTTAATCGCTTCTTCAATTTCGACCGGGTTTAAGATCAGCATATTGTGCACATCGAGGATCACATTTCCGTTATCCGTCGTAAATCCTTCACGCAATTCAGGTCGGCCACCCATCTTAATGATCTCACGCGAGACATAACTACGCGCCATTGGAATTACTTCGATCGGCAGTGGAAACGTGCCGAGGGTCTTCACAACCTTGGAATCATCAACAATACAGACAAAGCGATCAGCCACCGCCGCGACGATCTTCTCACGTGTGAGTGCGCCACCACCGCCCTTGATCAGATGCATATTACGTGTGCACTCATCGGCGCCATCCACGTAAACCGATAAGGAATTGACGCTGGTCAACGGCACGACGGGAATACCATTCGCTTTCAGCCGTTTTTCTGTCTCGTCCGAACTCGCGACTGCGCCATCGATCTTGCCCTTAATGTCGGCCAGCATATCGATAAAAAAGTTTGCTGTGCTACCGGTGCCGACGCCGATATAGCCACCGTCGCTGACATAATCCATTGCAGCTCTCGCGACGTTACGTTTTTTAGAATCTTGATCCATGTGATTTCCCCCTGTAATGCTATTATTCTCGAATATTTTTTAGATTCGCTCTGAAATTCAGCAAGTCAGCCTCAACAATAGAAGCCATAAAATTATGTTAGAAGAATACATGAAGATGATCCTCAAGGCGCGCATCTATGATGTCGCGATCGAAACGCCATTGGATCATGCCCCGTCGATTTCACGCCGGTTAAATAATACCGTTTGGCTCAAACGAGAAGATCTTCAACCTGTATTTTCCTACAAAATTCGTGGCGCACATAATCTCATTAATTCATTAAGCAATGAAGAACGCGCGCGCGGGGTAATCACCGCTTCTGCCGGAAATCATGCGCAAGGTGTGGCCCTATCCGCGAGTAAGTTGGGTATCCGCGCGATTATTGTGATGCCGAAAACCACGCCAGAAATCAAAGTAAATTCCGTGCGTCACATGGGCGGTGAGATTATTCTGCATGGCAATAATTATGACGAGGCAAGTGAGCACGCCCATGCGCTCTCTGATGAAAATGGCATGACCTACGTGCCGCCCTTTGATCATCCAATGGTGATCGCAGGGCAGGGCACCGTTGCGAAAGAAATTCTGCAACAACACGCCACTAAGCCAGATATTATTTTTGTACCCGTCGGTGGCGGCGGACTGATCGCGGGCATCTGCGCGTATGTGAAATACTTGTATCCCGACATCAAAATCGTCGGGGTGGAGCCAGAAGAAGCACCATCTTTGAAAGTTTCAATAGACGCGGGTCATCGAGTCCTGCTGGATAAGATTGGTATCTTCGCGGACGGCGCGGCAGTTCGCTTGATCGGCGAGGAAAACTTCGAAATTGCCAAAGATTATGTGGACGAAGTGTTATTGGTGACGAATGACGAAATCTGCGGCTCAGTTAAGGATATTTTTGAAGACACGCGCTCCATTCCAGAACCGGCAGGCGCCTTAGCCTTAGCAGGCCTCAAGCAATACGTTGCACGCGAAAAAATCACCGACAAAGAACTGGTCGCGATTTTCAGCGGATCTAATATCAACTTCGATCGGCTGCGCCATGTCGCCGAATTAGCGGAATTGGGTGAGCAACGCGAAGCGCTATTGGCCGTAACGATCCCGGAGCAGGCCGGCAGTTTCCGCGCATTTTGTAAAGCCATCGGCATGCGTTCAGTGACGGAGTTTAATTATCGTTATGCGGATGATCGCAATGCGCACATTTTCGCGGGTGTGCAGATCAAAAATGGGCTGGAAGAAAAGGAAGCCTTAGTCGCACATCTTCGTGAGCAGGGGTATCCAGTAGAGGATCTCTCGCGCAATGAAATGGCCAAAATGCATGTACGTCACATGGTCGGTGGACATGCGGCAGCGGTCGAGAACGAAATGATCGTGCGTTTCGAGTTTCCCGAAAAACCGGGTGCTTTACTGCATTTTCTTACCCGTATTGGCGAACATTGGAACATTAGCTTGTTCCACTATCGGAATCATGGTGCTGCTTATGGGCGTGTTTTGATGGGGATTCAAGTGCCTGTTGAGGATCGAAGTCAGTTCCGTGACTTGCTCGAATCACTCGAATTGCCGTATTGGGAAGAAACTGATAATCCAGCTTACGATCTGTTTCTGCGCTAATGGCTGATCTTCTCACACGCAAAGCCCTTGTCCTGGCGACAAAACAGCTCGATCAGTGGGGATTGAACCAGGGACGCACAGGGAACTTGAGTGTGCGATCGGAACGTGGGTGTTTGATCACACCGACCGGTATGCAAAGTGACAAAGTCGCGGTAGAGGATATGGTGGCGCTCGATGCTGATGGCCAGTACGCCCCTGATCAACGTGTGCCGTCTAGCGAGTGGAAATTTCATTGCGATCTCTACTCTGCACGATCAGACGCGCAGGCGATTGTGCATACCCATTCAACTTACGCGACGGCCATCGCATGCCATCGTAAAACTATTCCCGCGTTTCATTATATGATTGCAGAACTTGGGGGTGATTCAATTCCTTGTGCTGAATATGCAACCTTCGGCACGCCTGATCTGTCGAAGAACATTATCCACGCGTTGCAGAATCGACGCGCATGCCTGATGGCGAATCATGGCGTGCTCACCATTGGTGATAGTTTGGATCGGGCATTACACCTGGCACGCCTTGTTGAAGAGTTGGCCAAACAATATTGGCTGGCCTTGCAGATCGGCGAGCCGGTCATCCTCTCGCAACAAGAAATGGCGAAGATGAAAGAAAAATTTAAAACCTATGGAAAACAAAATGAAACTAATTAGCGGCATCGTAGTTCTTTTTTCACTGTTGCTATCGGGTTGCGCGATCAGCCCACAAGCAATTCCGATTAACCCCTCTGTTACCGTCCCATCACAAAATATTGGACAAGGGCGATCCGTCAATTTAAGCGTCGTCGATACTCGCGAAAATAAGGTACTTGGGAGCCGTGGCGGCGTTTATGCTAAAACTGCTGTGCTGACGATTGACGGTGGCCCGGAAGAGCCGATCAAGCAGGAAGTCGCAGGAGCGCTGACGGCATATGGTTTTACCGTATTAAACGCGATGAATGCCGATATGTCGTTGCGCATTGAGGTGGATACGCTGGATTACGAAAAAACCGGTAAAACGTTTCCGATGGTGATCAAAAACCAGATCCTATTGAAAGCGATTTGCAATAAAGCCGGTGAAGAATTCACCAGTCGCTATAGTGCAAACCGCGCAAAGGAATACGTCACGACACCGTCTGCGAAACAAAATGAAGAAATGATCAACGAGCTCGTTTCAAAAGCCTTGAACGCGATGTTGAAAGATCCGCGTCTGATCGAATTTATGCGTTAATCAGTTCATTTTGCTGATCGGCAGATTAGCCGATCAGCATTTGGATGCCCATGCCCATCATCACCGCACCAGCGTAACGTAACAAGCTGATGCTGGCCTTAGTGCGGCTCGCCGTAAACCCGATCAAGACGCCGATTAGGTGAATAACCAATGTGCTGATCGCAAAACCTGCAGCAAAATAGAATGGGTTTGCTTTAGCCGGTACTTCTACGCCGTGTGCATAACCGTGAAAAATCGCGAAAAATCCGACAAAGATCATCGCGATCAGCAGCGGCATGCGACCACCAATTGCGATTACAAAGCCGAGTATAATCACGGAAGAAACAATCCCACTTTCCACTTGGGATGATCGCAAATCCACCAACGCTTCCATCCCAACCCAACCTGAGATCAACATCACCATGACGAAACTCAGCGGCACTAACCAAATGGCTCGTCCGCCGATTTGCGTGCTGAGAATCCCGACACTGAGCATCGCTAGTAAGTGATCAAGGCCAAACACGGGATGATACAAACCCGCCATAAACCCATTGCCGGTGATTGCGTGGGCCAGTACTTGCGTGCTGAATAAACCCAGTAGTAAAGCGAGAAAAAATCGTGAAGTGTGAGCGGTAAGGAGATACATAGTTTTTTTAAGGTGTGAGAGTGAAAGTATTTTGCATTTTCGTCAGTCGTTCAACGACATCGCCAGTAATTGAATCTTTACGGATGTTGATCCGTTTCAGCGATGGGTATGTGTCGAACAGATCAAATGAGACGCTCGGTATCGCCTTACATTCAAAGCGGTAGATCAGTTTGAAATCCACATGGCCATCGATGCCGACGGGGTGAGAATGCGTTTTATCGAGCACACCGTGTTTATGCGGCGCAGCAGAAAACATGTCTGACGATGATCGACCATCTTTAAACAGACACTGCGACTCGTCATTCATGATGAACAGTTTCAGCGGATCAAAATTTTCATCAAAATCACGTAAGGCTTTTTTCTCGCGGGCGGAATCCGGGTCACGCTCATAGCCGATCAGATCTTTAGCCGGTGCGACAATTTCTAATGTTAATAGGTGCTGATCAGCAGCCCACAGCGGTAAAACTTCCATTTCACCATGCGTGTGCGGGCCGTGTAATTCACCGGCAATGGCGGTGATGTTGATGCTCGATAGGAGAATCAGCGTGCGTAAAATCATAAATCGAATTCTGCGACGACGGGTGTGTGATCGGATGGTTTTTCCAGCTTGCGCGGTGCTTTGTCGATATAACTGGCAGCACATGCTTCTCTCAGAGATTCACTGGCGAGGATTAAATCAATGCGTAAACCGTGATTGCGACGAAAACCCATCATGCGGTAATCCCACCACGAAAAGAGTTTTTCATCTTGCTCAAATAGACGGAAAACATCGACCAATCCTTCAGCCTGAATTTTTTCTAATGCCGCGCGTTCGGGTTCGCTGACCAACACCTTACCTTCCCATTTTTCGGGGTCGTGCACATCGCGATCTTCTGGTGCAATGTTGAAATCTCCCAGCAAGATCACATGTTTTTCACGCGCAATTAGCGTTCTTGTATAAAGATGCAACGCTTCCAACCAATTGAGTTTATACGCGTATTTTTCAGATCCAACTTCTGAGCCATTTGGTACATACAAATCGAGCACATAAATATCGCCGAAACGTGCACCGAGCACACGGCGTTGAGGATCATCTAATTCTGGCAGATCGGTGATGATTTCTTCAGCTGGCGTTTTACTGATTAACGCAACACCGTTGAAGGTTTTTTGCCCCGCAAATACACATTCGTAACCCGCTGCCTGAATTGCTTCGAGGGGAAAGTTAGGATCTTGCGATTTCGTTTCCTGCAATGCCAACACATCCGGTTGATGCTCTTCGAGCCAGTCGAGCACATGGGGTAAACGCATTTTTAGAGAGTTAACGTTCCAGCTGGCGATTTTGAACATGAGCGAACCTGCGAAATAAAAGCGATAGTTTAAAGGGTCTGATCAGAAAATAAATCTTTCGGTGTCAAAAAGACGTTCATGCGTGGGAGTGGGTTGTGTGGAGTCTGGCTTGTACCCGCATTGAATAGGCGACAAAGGTTACGGTTTATCGCTCAGGTTCTGGCAAAATTGGTGGTGAACTGTCCATAAAGGTCAGGAAGGCTGACCAGATTTCATGGGTACGCTGTTTTGTCAGTTGTGTTTTACAGCTTAATGCCATCACACCGCGAATCGTGCCATCACGCCATTGCGTATAAATGGATTCACAATGTGCTGTCGCATAATTCAACCAAGCTGTCTGTGCTTTCTTTATCGACTTGAGCAGTGTTTGATCATCGCCATGATGTTGCAGACTTTTATCGATATAACGCTGCAACGCTTTTTCAGCAGCCTTCAATTCACTTGCGGCACATTGATTGATCTCAATGGTGGTGATGGCATTCTCGCAATCTATATCACACGCCCAAACGTTGGTAGAAAATAACATCAGAATCAGAGAATAAACGTGTTTCGAGCGTGTCGTCATTATTGAGCCTCTAACGTCTCTTAATCCACATCCAGCAGCCGCTCAGCGCCAAGATGAGTAAGATGATCGCGGCAATATCGACGATAATCACACCAACTTCCCCAAATAAACGACCACTGTGCAGATCTAGTAGTACGCGCTCTAACGGCAAACCCACGCCACGATATTGCTGTAGTAATTGCGTGTTTAGATCATCCGGTAAGGCGGTTTGAGCTGCCCATTCGATATGCTCACGAGTGGATTTTTCCCAGGTGAAATTTTCAAGATCAACTCTCAGTCGGTTTTCCGCTGCTTGAATGATTAAAGATTGATCGGCATGGCCAATTTTTTCGATCGGGATTGGGAGGCCGTCGAGTTGTGAGATGATGTCAATCAACTCACCTTGATTATCAAATAAGACTAACTCTGTTGTCGAAGCGAGGATGATCTGGTCATTTATCAGCTCGGCACCGATCAGTACGTTACTTTCAAAAGCGATCGCGCGGTTATCCAGAAATGCCTGATCGCCGATCAGGCTAATGTAATGCGAGCCAACGGCGTAAGCGATCGGGGCTTGTTGAGGGGAAATATCGTACCAATTGAGCAGCGCTTGGTTGTCGATGAAGCGCTCATCGAGCTTGAGAGTTTCCGTGTGATTGAGGAGGATGCCGGTGAAAACAAGCATGATCAGAATCAGGGCGGCGATCACGCCGAGACGTTGATGCCATCGATGCAAAAACCGATAGGTCTTCATGGGTTTAGAAAATCGTCAGTTGGTTGAATTAGTTCGTTGTACTGACTTCGTCGTGTAACACCATCGCGACTCGCGCGAGTTTTTTCATTGCCCAGACAGACAATGTCGCGCCGGAAATTCCATCGATATTCCGATCTAAATCATCGTCGCTAGTTAAGCTCGCGCCGTTAAATTGATCGGTAAAAAATGGATAACGGATTTCGCTGCCGCGGCTTTCACGGAACGTCAGTACCTTTAAGGCTTCGAGTTTACCATGATTGACGATCAAGCCGGTGGTGATGGGTTTGGTTTTACCGATCTCCTCGAGAATCCAAACTGTACGATCACCTTCTTGCCAGTAGCGAACCCGTCTAGCGGGTAGATCATGTTCGAGAATATCGCGAATGCGTTTTTTCAGGTCACCTTTGATCATCAACCGTTTTGGCGAAGGGACTGCCGTGTCGAACGCCTGATTCAAAAACGCATCAGGCGTCTCATACGTACCGCGAGCTTGGGTGGAATGATACCCGCCCAAGCTCGCGATCAGGATGAAAAAACAGAAGGTTCTGTTAAGTCGTCGTGTCATTGTAAGGTTTAAAACTGATAACCGACGCCCAAGTTGAAACCGTCGTTATCACCGGCGGTTTGATTCTCGAACTGGTAATCAAATTTGAAAACGACACTGGGATGCGGCCAGTAATTCACACCGATATCCACTTGTTCGTTATCGTCCGCGCTACCGCCAGCATTGTTATTCCACTGCTGATAACGTGCAAAGACACCGGCTTCGCCGAGGTTCGCAAGTTTAAAGCGATAAGAGGGTTCGATGTAGAAACCTTCCTGACGATCACGTCCCATTGCAGCAGGGCCCGTCAGTGGGTTGCCATCGTCGAGGAACCAACCTGCATATAACGCACGTAGACCAAATCCACCTGTGCGGTAATCAACATGCGCTTCAAATAAGCTGGCATCAATTCCTTCCGCACCTTGTGTGATGTCAGTTTGATATTGTGCTGACAAGCCCAACTCTAAGCCGGGAATGCCGGTGTACCGAATACGGCCGGTGATTGCGCCATCTTCACCCGGTGCTTCCGCGACTTTTTTTCGACCACTGCGGATCAAGTACGCATTGCTGCCTGACGTTGGCGTGGATAAACCCGAACTCAGCATAACGTCATAACGCCAGCCCGCCGCCAGCTCGCCGGTGAGGCCGAGGCCAGCTTCCCACCAAGTGGTTGGGATAATATTTTTCTCAACGTTGTTTCGTTCAACACCATAAAATGTATTAGGTTCGTGCGTTTCGTTGAGTAAGCCAACAGGCAAGAGATAAAGACCGGCATTGATCGAGTGTTGGTCATTCAGATCGTATTGAACGTACGCTTGCTCTAGCTCGACTTCACCCGGTTTTCCATCACCAGACAAGGAGTGCTCTAATTCCAGTTCTGAAAAAAATCGGAGGCGATCATTGAATTCATGCTCGACGAATAATACGAAACGGTGAAAATCAACTTCCGCTTGCTCACCGTCAAGATTGTTGTAGTGCAATTCACCATAACCACCGATAGAAGTATCATTCAAGAAACTGGTACTTGCGATTGCGCTATCTTCAACAACTTCCACCGCTTCGGTGTTTGCAGCAACTTGTTCTTTCGTATCTTCCACAGTCGCTTCTGTCGTTTCCAATTTCGCTTTCAACAACTCGATGGTTTTTTGTTGTTCCTGAATAATTTTCCACATCTCTTCAGTACTTGGTGTTGGTGATTCGGCTAAGGCGACGTGAGAGCCCAGCGCAAGCATCAAACCATATGCCAGCCTGTTCTTCGGCAGCGAAGGCATTGATAAGACTTCTTTCATTAGTTGTCTCCGATTAAATTTAGATGTTTTTCGCAGATTTGCAAAACGTTAATGTAACTTTAATACGAATCATTATCAATGGCGTTGACAAACGGTTCAGATCGATCTTAAATGATAATCATTCTCATTAATTCTGCTAAAGGAGGAGTTTGATCATGAAATACATTGTTGATGCACGTTTTGAAAATGGTAAACCTCGTTTGCGTCTGCTCGATGGCATGACGGGCGCAGTGCGTTTGGAGTGGGCGCTAACACGTGTGGATGAAATGTTGCGCGAAGGTGAGATCCCACGTGAGGACTTTTTACATCCTGAACGTTACGGAATGCAATTACTGGTGAAAAATTTATTTTTGCTGGGCTGCTTGGAAAGCATGTCATCGCAGTCTGATCAATGTCGGGCAGTGAACCAGCTACATTCAAAGCGAGTCCAGTCGGATGTCTCAGATTGGCACTTTTCGCTTAAAGCCGAGCCAGTTTAATAATTCTTAACGGCTTTATAACAATGACAATCGAGCGTGTGATCGTTCACCATACCGACACCCTGCATAAACGCATAACAAATTGTTGAGCCGACAAATTTAAAGCCGCGTTTTTTCAGTGCTTTACTCATCGCGTCTGATTCAACGGTCGTCGCGGGTACGTCGTGCAAGCTTTTCCACTGGTTTTGTATCGGTTTGTTGTCAACAAATTGCCAGAGAAATTCACCCAGGCTCATGCCTTCTTCACGTAGCTGGATCACGGCTTGTGCGTTCAGAATACTCGCGCGCACCTTTAGACGGTTGCGGATAATTCCGGCATCTTGCAATAACGCGTCGACTTTGGCCTGATCGTATTGCGCGATTTTATCCACATCAAATTCATCGTACACCTTGCGATAATGCGCCCGTTTTTTTAACACCGTTAACCAACTTAGGCCGGCCTGAGCACCTTCCAGAATTAACATCTCAAACAATAAGCGATCATCACGTACTGGCATGCCCCATTCTTCATCGTGATACGCAAGGTAGAGCGGATCGTCCGTCACCCAGCGGCAGCGTGTCAGCGTTGTCATAAGAATTTTTTTTGTTTGAGTAAGGTGATCAAGGTTGGCGTGATGTTTTCGGTTTTGTCTTTAATCATAGTCAACAGTGTCGTTTGATCAAACCACATCCCACACTCAACTTCATCCTGATCAAGGATAAACGGGCCGTTGTGTTGTGCCTCAAACACCTGACAAAATTCCATGCCGTTTTCAGGCTTGGCGGGGAGTAGGCACATTTCACGTGGTGTGATGATCAATTTGACGCCAAGTTCTTCCTGCACCTCGCGCAGTATACAAGCCAAATACGATTCTCCCGCATCGACATGACCCGCCGCGGAAGCATCCCAATAACCGGGGAAATCATCTTTTTGTGCTGATCGTTTCTGCAGAAAAATCTCACCCTGGTCATTAAAAATTAATATATGTGCAGCGCGGTGACACAGATTTCTACGATGAATTTCCGCACGCGATGCCTGACCGATGATTTGGTTTTGTGCGTCAACCACATCGAGCATTTCAATCTTTGTGCGCGTGTTAAAAAGCGTGTTTGGAATAGGAATAGGCGACTTCATTGGAGAGTAACAATGATATGATTCATTCCATGGATCAAGCAGAAAATCACATTGAAATTATCGTCGACACCGCATACGTTGCAGCGCAATCATCACCTGAACATAATCAGTATGTATTTTCTTATACGATCACGATTGAAAATGTCGGTGCTCGGGCCGCGAAACTGATTGATCGACATTGGATCATCACAGACGCTAACGGCAAAGTCGAAGAAGTACATGGTGAAGGTGTTGTCGGCGAACAACCCTATTTACGCCCCGGCGAAGCGTTTCGTTACACCAGTGGCGCCGTGCTGGAAACACCGATCGGCTGTATGCAAGGGCAGTACGGCATGCTGACAGACGATAATGAATTATTCCGGGCAACGATTCCGGTCTTTTCCCTGTCGATGCCAAACAGCCTGCACTGATTGAGCTTTCCCTTTCATTAATTTTTACCACACATCTCCGAAGTTTTTTCTGCATTTACGACGAGATAAGAACTTGAATTCAATAACAAATAGCGTATGATTTTTGTGCATCGCAGCAGAGGCTTTGGTGATTTAAATGAAACGTGTTGTATTCAATCAAAAAGGTGGCGTTGGTAAATCCACCATTACCTGTAACTTGGCAGCGATCAGCGCACAGCGTGGCCTCAAAACCTTGGTGGTCGATCTTGATCCGCAGGCTAACAGCACACGCTATCTTTGCGGCGAGGCAGCGGCAAACCTAGAAACGAATGTTGGGGATTTTTTTGAACAAACATTAAACTTTTCGTTCTACGCGAAAGGGACAGAGGATTTTATTCACGAAACGCCCTTTGCAAATCTCGACATTATGCCTTCTTCTCCTGGCTTGGAGGAGCTGCAAAGCAAATTGGAATCTCGCTACAAAATTTACAAGTTGAAAGAAGCGCTCGACGAACTGGATGATTACGACGCGATCTTTATTGATACACCACCGGCGATGAACTTCTACACACGTTCAGCCCTGATTGCAGCAAACACCTGTTTGATTCCTTTCGACTGCGATGATTTTTCTCAACAAGCACTCTACAATCTGCTCAACACCGTGCAAGAAACCATTATGGATCATAATAAAGATTTAAAGGTTGAAGGCATTATCGTTAACCAGTTTCAACCGCGCGCAAACTTACCGGTGAAGCTTGTCGAAAAACTGATCGAAGAAGGTCATCCTGTGTTGGAAAATAAGATCAGTAGTTCCGTTAAAATTCGCGAGAGTCACTCCGAATCCAAACCCATGATTCATTATTTACCCAAACATAAAATCACGCTGGAATATTTAGCGTTGTTTGATGAACTACAAAGTTAGATTATTGAAATTTTCATGTGTTTTGTAATCGTAAAAGCGCATTCACGAGTTGCGTGATCGGCGTGGAAACACCGAGTTTATTAGCCCGTTTAAGTACCGCGCCGCAAATGGTTTCTAACTCCATTGGACGACCTTTTTCCTTGTCGACCAACATAGATGTTTTGATCGCATCAAACGTACAAATTAATTCGTACATTTCATCGACGTCATGTTTCGTTAATTCAACCTCGTCGGCTTTTGCAACCAGTGCCACTTCTTGCATGAGTTGATAAACCGTTTGAGTTAAATCAGGATGGGCCGTTAAGGTTCGCGTATCTAAACCCGTCAAAGCAGACAGTGGATTCACACCATTATTAATGATCAATTTACGCCACAGTTCGTATTGAATATTGTTACTCACTTGCGTCGGAATGCCGGCATGATTAAATTTGTTCAATAAATGATCAATAAATTCTTGTTGATGATCAGTGCCTTTCTGAGCGTTCGGCCAAGCACCAAAAATAATCTGCGCAACACCCGACACCTCAATGTTGCCCGGCGCAACAATGTGACCACCGATCCGAACAGCAAGCCCACCCAAGGTTCTTTCTTCACCGATAATATTTGCGATCAACGCTTCGTTATCCACGCCATTTTGTAACGATAAAATCGGCGTGTTGGAATCAACAAACCAAGCCTCAAGATCATCAAGAATAGATTTTGTTGCTTCTCCTTTCGTCGTTAATATGACTAAGTCGTAGTGATCACAAATTTTTTTTTGAAATAACTGATCAAGATTTAATGCTTCAACGTCAGCAATAAATTTAAAATCAGGATGCGTGACGTTTAACCCCTTCTTTTGCAACGCGATCAAATGATCCCCGCGTGCAAGGTAGCTAACCGCGTGTCCTGCTTTTTGAAGTTTTGCACCGTAATAACAACCGATACCACCAGCACCAATAATTAGAATTTTCATAGGAAAAACTCAGTGTTTATAACGTATTTATAAATAACTTTGGTAGGCTTAGGCTAGTATTATTAGTTTATGGTGAAGGGGTGTGTGAGTCTAGATTGTTTCATTCGAGATATGTTTTGGGCACATATCGAAAATGCCCCGTAATTTTATATGAAAACAACATATCCTCGAGGTTGGGACCAGCCCCAATGTTATGAACAATTAATGGGTTACCTGTTGTCGTTGAATGCTTGTCCGTAACAATACCAATATGTGGAAGGTTGCCGGGAAGCATCCAAGTGACGATGTCGCCGGCTAAGTATTGGTTTGCTTGTTTAGCTGTAGATAAAACTTCGCCATTTCTTGAAAAGAAAACCTGAAGATTAGGAACACGTCGATGATCGATATTCTTGTCAGTGGTGGTTAAGCCCCAAATTCTTTTTGAAGGATAAGCCTCAAATGATCTGGACATATCTTCATGAACTAACAATTGAAGGTCGATGCCTATTTTTCGGTATGACCGAATGATCACATCAGTGCAGACTCCTTTGGTGGGAGGAACATCACCATTTGGGTATGGAATAGAAAAATAAGATCCATCATATGTTACATTTTTTGTGGTTCGTTCAATGGCAGCGAGGACAATGTCTTTTTCAAATTCTTGAGCCAGGGAGGCTTGAGAAACTAAAAAAAGGTAAATCAGAAAGAAAAAATTCATATTAAATGAAAAAATACTACGCCGTGTTTGGAACGAAAGTGAAGTGATGATGACTCTATTTCTAGAAACGGTTTGAGTAATCATAGAAGGCATTATTGTTGTTTTCGGTTTTAGTAGCATACCGCCTGAGTATAGGGTAAAAAAAAGCCGCGGGTTTTTGCAAACACAGCGGCTTTTTTTCACAGTGTTTAAGAAACTAACTTACCGCTTCCACCTGTACCAGGTTATCAAAGAAAGTCGGGGCGTTGCCCATTTCAACCAGTTCGGCTGAGCTGGTGACGTTGACAGTACCTTTGTTGAGTTGGCGCCAGTAACCTAAGGTGGCGACAACGACACCAGGACTGACGTCGTCGGTGACTTTTGCTACGCCTTCAAACGCACCCCGATCATTAAATACGCGGATTTTATCGCCGTCGATCACGCTTCTTGATTCAGCATCCGCGTGGCTAATCAATAAGAATTGATCGCCCTGTACACTTTGCTGTTTTTCCATGTTGCCGTAACAGGAATTAAGGAAGGCATGGCTCTTCGGTGTGATGATGTTGAGCGGGTATTTTTTGGCCAATTCTGGGTTAGTTTCCGGACGTTCGTACGGTGGCAGATAGTCAGGCAGTTCGGCGATATCTTGTCCGGGCTGCATGCCTTCGTACATTTGTCTAAATGGGGGAGCAACAAAGTTTTTCGCGCCTTCCACTTTGAAATGACATTTACCTGTCGGGGTTGGAAAATTACCTTCCATATGGGGGCGGCGATCATCTTTTGTACCGACGTTAATTCTTGCGTAACCATTCTGACGCAGGTATTCCAGATCAATACCGTCACAAGCCGGTGAGTCCCAGTCGATGAAGTTTTCCAGGCATTCCGAATCTGACCATTTGAGACGCTCTTCGTCGTAGCCCATGCGTTCGGCCAAGCGGCGAAAAATTTCATTGTTCGGAATCGCTTCTCCCGGTGAGTCAACGCATTTGGTGTTATAGGTCAAATACATATGTCCCCAGGACAGAATAATATCTTCCATCTCGGCACCCATTGACGCGGGCAGAATAATATCGGCATACGAGGCCGTATCAGAAATGAAATGCTCGGCTGAGACTTGAAAAATATCTTCGCGTAGGAGGCCTTTGACTATTTTGTCCGCTTCCGGTGATTGCGTGACGGGGTTTGTGTTCCAAACCATTAAGGATTTGATCGGGGTTTTCAGATCGGTTTCGCCTGTGAGTGCGCGACCGAGTTGAAGAATATTCACGACTTGCGTGCCTTCCGGGATCCAATCTGGTCGGCAGATCACGTCGAATTTGTACGGGTGTTCCCAAACTGGGAATTGTGTGACACCACCGCCGACATGTCGCCATGCACCTGTGAGTGCCGGAATGCTGGTGACCGCGCGGATAGTTTGGCCACCACCATGATGACGTTCCAGCCCAACGCCCATTCTGATCGCTGCAGGTTGTTCAGTGGCTAATTCTTTTGCAAGCTTGCGAATGTCCGCCGCAGGAATACCCGTGATTTCTTCTGCCCATTCTGCTGTACGTTCCTTTGCTAGCTCAGCCAGATCTTCAAACCCTTCGGTGTAATTATCTACGTAATCCTGATCCACTAGGCCTTGTTCAATAATGCTGCTGATCACACCCAATGCGAGTGCGCCATCAGTGGACGGTTTTGGCGCAATATGCCAGTCGGCTTCTTTTGCCGTGCGCGATTTGTAGGCGTCGATCACGACTACTTTCGCACCTTTTTTCTGCGCTTCTTTGACAATATGCCAGTGATGGATATTCGTGCTGACAGAGTTACACGCCCAGATCACAATGTACTTTGAATGGATGTAACTTTCCGGATCAACACCGGCCGTTGGACCAACTGTGAGCAGCCATGCTGTGCACGATCCTTCACCGCAGAAAGTACGTTCACAAACGGTAGCGCCCATGCGATTGAAGAATGCATCACCACCATTTAAACCATGAACCAAGCCTTGATGACCAAGATAACTAACCGGCAAGATCGCCTCAGGGCCATGCTCATCGATAATCGTTTTCCATTTGGAGGTGATTTCGTCTAAGGCATCATCCCATGTGATCTGCTCATACTGGCCACTGCCTTTTGGGCCGGTACGACGCATTGGGTGGAGTAAGCGATCAGGATGATAGTGTCGCTTTTCGTAATCTTTTAATTTGACGCAGAGACCGCCGCGCGTCATGGGATGATCGGGATTGCCCTTTACCCCGATGAGTTTACCTTCCTCAACTTCGAACAACATAGAACACGTATCGGGACAATCATGTGGGCAGCCACCGTACGCAGTGACCGACTTGACCTGTGCAGACATGCCATAACCTCCTACTTTATCGTTGTATTAGTAGCTTTAATTATTATTCAAAAAACTATACGCCACTGATGGACAAAAGCAACGTAACCCGTAGGGTTATTTTTCTGAGGTGATATTAAGCAGGAAGTTTAGAAAGAAAGTGGCGTTAGAAAATAATGATCATAATCATCGACGCACCTTTTGAACCGCCGCTTTTAACGAAGACGTGATTGAGTTAGGTAGACGTTTTTCATGGGCTGTGAAGTGGCTCGGCAGCAGATCAGACAAACGGTACGCCATAAATTTAGATTTTAAATTTAATGCAGGTTTTTCGATCCAGTGCCATGAGGCATAGGCGAGTATCACCGTAAAAATGGTTGAGTAAATGGTATTTTGTACGGCGGTAAAGTCTAGGTTGTAACTGCACACCATTTGCTGAACGGGCCATGCATAGATATACAGGCCATAGGATATATCACCTAAATATTTATCTGTATTCAAAAACGGGCTGGCATAAGCGACATAAAAAACGAGGTAACAAAACGGCAGCGGGAAGAGATACGTATACCAAGGTTGGCCAAATGAAAAATAAAGCAGTACGGCAGCCAAGACAGCAAGACGCGCATCGATCAGGATTTTGTCGCGATTAACGTAAAAGAACACGCCAATCAAAAAGTAGAGTGACGGTCTTGCCCAACGCTCTTTTATACCGATTAGCGGAAGATCGGAAAAGGAGTAGATACCGATCAATAAGATCAGCAGGAGACCAACATTGCTTACCCAGCGTTTCTTAAAAAAGCCGATCGTCCCCAAAATGGCTAAAAGAGCATAGCAGCGCACTTCTCCGCTGATGGTCCACAGTGAGCCGTTTACAAACTCATGCGTAATATCTTGAAAAACCCCTGGTAGTTTCCCTTGAAATTGGGGCCAAGCGAGCGCATTCCAAAGGTAAGTGTAAGTAAAGCCCGTCTGAAAATACTGCGATAGTTCGAGGGAGGTATAGATCGGCCCGAGGATAAAAACAATCAAAAAGACGCAAACGGTTAGTGCTGGCAATATGCGCAGAGCGCGTGAGATCACATAATCGCGTAAGCCTCGATTAATAAAGCTTGCCGCCACTAAGAAACCACTGATAACAAAAAAGCCATGCACAGCAACCGCGCCGATCCAAGTGGAGCCTTTAAATAACCAATTTAAAGGGACGGTGACATTCTTGTCGTAATGGATCGAGAAGCTGTGGCCGTAGAGGACGCACCAAGCTAACAGAATCCTGATCGTAGTGAAATTATTCGTTCGATTTCCATCGAATTGACTCAATGGCGAGCTATTGAAACGCATGCATATCCTGAAAATTATTATTTAATCACTTAACGGAGTGATTGTTTTTCATGAAAACGTGATGAGCTGGCTTGAACCGACCATCACGTCAGTTTGAATTGGTTTATTGATACACAAGACACCGTAATCGTTACTGCATGCGTTACTGATCGTATTAAATCCCAGTATCGCATTGGCTAATATCGCCCGTGCGCAACCCTTTATTGAACCACTCCATGCGTTCTTTTGATGATCCATGCGTGAATGCTTCACGGCGTGGCGTGCGCCCAGCTTTCCGCATGATCGTGTCGTCACCGACGGCGGCAGCTGCATCCATAGCTTCTTGTACATCGCCTCGTTCGAGGAATTGTGTACGCTGCTCAGTATGTTGCGCCCAGATGCCTGCGTAGCAATCGGCTTGTAATTCCATCGCGACTTGAATGGCGTTGGATTGTGCTTTTGATGCGCGGCTTTGCATTTCACGCACTTTTTGCGATGTACCGGTGATCGTTTGGATGTGGTGTCCAACTTCGTGCGCGATCACGTAGGCAACGGCAAAATCTCCTTGTGCCCCCATACGACGTAGTTCGTTGAGGAAGCTTAAGTCAAGATAGACTTTCTGATCACCCGGGCAATAAAATGGACCAGATGCCGCCTGGCCAGTACCGCATGCGGTCGGGGTCATGCCGGAATAGAGGACTAATTTGGGAGCGGGGTAACGGGAGTTCGCCTGTTGGAAAATCGCGCCCCATGTATCTTCTGTGTCAGCTAATACAACACTGACAAACTCCGCTACTTCCTGTTCTTGTGCGGAGGCTTGGTACGGCGCGTTGGTGGTTTGCGAGCTTTGCTGCCCAAGTCCTTGCAAGACTTCCGCCGGATCTTGTTTGAAAACAAAAATCGCCAATAGCGCCATGATGATCGTACCGCCGCCAATGGAAGCGCCACGTGACACACGTTTTCCACGTCGATCTTCGACATTTGAACTACTTCGTCTACCTTTCCAGCGCATTTCATCCCCCTGACGTGCCGATATTGTTATTTAATTATGCAGGATCTCAAAAACAAGAAGATAGCATAAATACCCGTTTCGAGAGAATCTCTGGCAGATGGGGTGAATGGTCGCTATCACATCAACGCATTCTGCTTTTTCAGCGTATTTCACGGCAAATGTCGACGTATAGACAAAATTAATGAATGCAGGTTACTCCTTCGTAGATCGTTATCTGCTGAGTTAACATAGACGCAAAATTTGTTTATATCACTACGCTGGCGTGTCAACAGAATCTATTAAATTGAACTAGCAAGTGTAATTTGCTGAATTACCACGGTTTACTGCTCGTCATTTCGAAGCAAAGCGGGTGAGGAGGCAAACCTAATTATAGAAAGAGCATACATGGATAGAACTGATCAGTACCCAACACCGGGAAATTCATCTAATTACATCCCGGGTATAGACGGACTTCGTGCGCTTGCGGTGCTGGCTGTTGTTATTTTTCATATGGAAGCCGCATGGATTCCCGGTGGTTTTATCGGTGTCGATATCTTTTTCGTGATTTCCGGATATGTGGTGAGCGCCTCGCTTGCCCGCACGCAGTACACGCGCCTGCTGCCGTTCACGTTGGGGTTTTATAAAAGGCGAATACTGCGAATTTATCCCGCACTGATCGTTTGCCTGCTGGTGGTTGCGGTTTTCAAATCCTTATTTATCCCGACTTCTTGGCTTAGCAAGACAACCGAGTTAACCGGCGTTTTCGCATTTTTTGGTCTAAGTAACTTTGCACTTATTTTGTTAAATGATGGTTACTTTGCACCGCGCGCGGAATTTAATGTTTTCACGCACACGTGGTCATTGGCGGTTGAAGAGCAGTTTTATTTAATTTTTCCGTTACTGTTGTTTTTTTGGTTGGCGTGGCGAACGCGTAAAAACTGGACGCGCTTTGTGCCGGTTGTATTCATCGGCTTTTCGGTCGTGGTTTCGTTTGCCCTCGCCGCTTATCTGACAACGGCCAAACCCGATCAGGCGTTTTATTTATTGCCGAGCCGCTTTTGGGAATTAGCCAGCGGTGCATTGCTGTTTATTTTGCACCACAAATCGTCACATTTTCTCGATAAAAACTGGGTGAATGAGTTTTTTATCGTACTCGGTTTGATCATCATGACGGGTGCTTTCTGGCTGGTAGATGCAAACGCATTTCCATTTCCGTGGGCGGTTTTGCCGGTGCTTGGTGCCGTGTTTTGCATTCATGGTTTGGTGACAAATCAACCACAACGTATTGGAAGTCGTTGGTTGCTAGAAAACCCGCTGATGGTTTACATCGGAAAAATTTCCTATTCACTATATCTATGGCATTGGTCTGTTTTTGTATTGTTCCGTTGGACTATCGGTATGCAAACAACCATGCAATATATTCTGGCCGTCGGTATCGCCGTGGTGTTAAGTATCTTGTCTTACCATTTTGTTGAGCAACCTGTGCGGCGTTACAAAGGCGTTAAAAAACACAGTGATCGCCAAATGGTGCTGGCTGGCGTTGCCGTAATTATCGTCAGCGCCTTGGCGGCAAAAAGTTTGTTTGATATGCAATCAAAAATCAGCCTAAGCGTGACGAAAGATCACTATGCGTGGCATCCGCTTCAGTCAAATATTTTGCAGGACAAAGTAGATAGTACGATCGAAGAAAACTGGTCAGGTCGTCAATTGTTTATCATGGGTGATTCACATGCGGGTGCGTATAGTTACATGCAGGCCAAACTTAAACGCGATTACGGCGTGCAAGTGCATCAGTTTATCCATCCGGGTTGTTCTGTTGTTGGTTTGGTCCGACCTATGAATAAAGTCTGTTTGGATTATATTCAGCAATCTTTAGCAAAGATCAAAACATTATCAAAACCGGGTGATGTGGTTTTTCTTGCATCGCTCAGAATGGTGCGTTTGGGTGATCAGTGGAAATCATTTTCAGAAGCGCACATCAACGATCGACTGAATTCAAAATTTGCTGGCAAGTTGCTTACATTAGCCATTGATGAGGCAAAGCCGATTCTACAAACGCTGTCAGATCTCTCGCTCGATATCATCATGGATGCACCCAAACCGGTGTTTAAATCTCCCCCGTTTCGCTGCTCGGATTGGTTTAATAAGAACAATCCGATCTGTCAGGGTGGCTTGACGATGCCGCGTGAGGAAATGCAAAATTATCGTCAGAATGTATTGAATTCAACGCGAATACTTCAGGAACAATTCCCGAAATTGATTGTGTGGGATAATTTCGAAATACTTTGTCCGGGAGATCCTTGCTCGGCATTTAAGGGCGAGCAACCGCTTTTTTTTGATGGCGATCATTTAAGTGGTTATGCGAATACCTTGTTGTATCCGTCATTCGTGTCACTGTTAAAATCGTTATGGGAACCGGAGCCGCAGAGCAAAACAGCGGGTTAGTTTCCTACCCAATCAGCTTATTAGTCAATGTGCTCGAATTGTAAAAATTGACTTAACTCTCTATTAATTCCCCAAGGGATATAATTTGTCTTTTGTAAGTCCTATCTTCTACGAGGACAATTCATGCAGATAACAAATTCAAAAAGTACCTATGGTTTTATGGCAGTGTTACTGCACTGGAGTATTGCGATCATGACGATCGGTTTATTCGCCGTAGGCTTATGGATGGTCGAGCTAGACTACTATGATGCTTGGTATCAACGAGCACCGTGGTGGCATAAAGGATTCGGCATCGTCGTATTTGCATTACTTGTTTTAAGATTTATCTGGAAACTGATCAGCCCATCACCGGCATCACTCACGACGCATAAACGTTGGGAAGTGATCTCGGCCAAAGCGGCGCATCACAGTATGAATTTATTGATTTTAGTTATCTGTATTTCTGGGTATCTGATCGTCACAGCGAAAGGAGATCCGGTCGATGTGTTTGGACTTTTCACTATTCCCTCGTTTTTCTCTGGGGTTGATAACCTCGAGGATTTGGCCGGGGAAATTCATTTTTATCTAGCATGCGGTTTAATCGGCATCGTGATCATTCATGCACTGGCGGCAGTCAAGCATCATGTGATTGATCGCGATAATACTTTGCGCCGTATGCTTGGACGTTAAGCCATTATTATTTAATCGAAATTAATTCTTCTTGGGAGAAAAAATATGAAAAACATTATAGCCAGTGCGGTTTTATCAGCGCTACTTTGGACACCATTAGCGAATGCTGAAGAGTATGTGATTGACACAGAAAAGGCACACGCTTTTATTCAATTTAAAATTCAGCATTTAGGTTTTAGTTGGCTATACGGTCGCTTTAATGATTTTTCTGGCGAATTCAGCTATGACGAACAAGATCCAGCAAGTGCATCAATCAATGTGGCTATCGATGTGACCAGTATTGATAGTAATCACGCCGAACGTGACAAACATTTGCGCGGTGAAAAATTCATGCAAACGGATGAATTTCCTGATGCGAAATTTGTTTCAACTTCGTACGAAGATTTAGGTGATGGCAAAGGTGTTATGAAAGGTGATTTTACTTTTCATGGTGTCACCAACCCGATCAGTATTGATGTCGTGCAAGTGGGTGCTGGTGATGATCCTTGGGGCGGTTACCGACGTGGTTTTTATGGGACAACAAGTTTTAAACCAAGTGACTATGGTATGGATATTATGATGTTAGGTCCTAAGTCACAAGAAGTCTTTTTAGAACTTTCAGTTGAAGGTATTCGAAAATAAATAATTCGAAACGTTCACTAGAATAATTAGTTATTTTACGTTTTAATTTAATTTTCTAGACAGTCAAAAGCCACTCATTGAGTGGCTTTTTTTTATTTGAAATAAACATGTAAATTGGGTTCAAATGGGTGTGGTAGATCTTTTTTGAACGTCATCTTTTAAACCTAAAAGCTGTTTAATATCATGTAAAATGACATAACCCGCCGGTACAAGAACTAAGGATAATAACGTCGCATACAAAATACCAAAGCCGAGTGAGACCGCCATCGGAATTAAAAATTGTGCTTGGGTGCTTTGTTCCCAGATTAATGGTGCAAGTCCGGCAAACGTCGTAATCGATGTCAACAAGATCGGACGAAAGCGTGCAGCACCAGCGGTTCTAACGGCCTCTAAAACAGGCACACCCTCGACGCGTCGCCGATTGATCCAGTCAACCAAGACTAACGAATCATTCACAACCACCCCGGCCAAAGCCAACATGCCCATTATGCTCATGACACTCAGGTTCATCCCGATCAACATGTGACCTAAAATCGCGCCGATGACACTAAAGGGAATGACCAGCATCACCACGATCGGTTGTGCGTACGATCGTAGTGGTATCGCAAGTAATGAATAAATACAAAAAAGTACGAATAACATGCCGTAAAAAAGGCTACCGAAAGATTCTTTTTGCTCGCGTTGTTCGCCTTCTAATGTGTAGCGAATGCCGGGATGACGTTGACGAATATCATTGAGCAATTGATTTAATTCAGTTGCTATTGCATTTACATCGACGCGTTCTTTATCAATATCGGCGGTAACATTAACTGCACGTTGCCGATCGACGCGCGTGATGGTTGCAAAACCTGTCCCCAATTCAATATCGGTGACATTACCGATCGGCACTTCTGCACCATCTGCAGTGCGGATGCGCATTTTATCCAAACTCCCGATCGACTCACGCTGCGCTTGCGGGTATTTGATCATGACGCGGACATCATCACGATTACGTTGAATGCGTTGTGCTTCTGCACCGAAAAATGCTTGGCGTACTTGTCGGCCTAGATCAGCAGCACTCAGTCCGAGTAATTCTGCTTCCGGTTTTATTTTTAATTCAATTTCAGGTTTACCATTTTCTAAGCTATCTTGAATATCAAACACGCCCGGGTATTCACTTAAGCGACTTCGCACTTCATTAATCACGCGTTGTAATGTGTCAAAATCAGAACCGGTGAGCTGCACATCGATCGGAGATCCTGCGCGGCCCAATTCAGCGCGGAAATTTAAATCTTTTGCACCGGGAATGGGGCCTAAAGTTTCACGCCATTCATTTACCAGATCGTAGGTGCTGATCGAGATCCCGCGTTGATCAGGCGGTAATAATTCCAATGAAATTTGCCCCAGTTCAGGACTGCCACCAGTCGGACCGCCAGAACCAAAAAAGCGCGAATTGCTCCAGCCAATGCTGGTCATAATGTTGCGGATGACCGATTCGCCCGTTGTGTCAGTATATTTCTGTTGCAGCGATTGTGCGATTTCCTGCATACGTTCCACATGCTGACGGGTGATTTGCTCACTGGTCCCGGTTTGCATGGTCAAGGTAGCGCGGACAACCTCACTCTGCACGCGTGGGAAAAACGTATATCCATAACGGCCACTGATCACGAAACTGATAATCACAAAGGACACAGCAATGAAGATCGCCATCGTCAAATAGCGATAACGCAGCGCGATGCCGAGGAAAGGTCGGTAGCAAAAGCTCATGACTTGCTCAAGCGAATCCGCAATCCGTTCCTGCACGCGTGTTAACCAGCCGGTTTCATTTGCTGGTTTTATCGTGATATGGCTGAGATGTGCAGGCAAAATCAATTTGGACTCAATCCATGAAAATAGCAGCACAGGAATCACCACCAACGGAATTTGACTGAACAACGGTCCGCGATCACCACCGACCATCAACAACGGTGAGAAAGCCGCCACCGTGGTTAGTAAGCCAAACGTCACGGGTACGGAGACCTCCTGCGCACCGGCAACGGCCGCATCGATGCCTTTACCACCGCGCTTTAGGTGCGAATAAATATTCTCGCCGGTAATAATCGCATCATCCACGACAATCCCGAGCACCAGAATGAAAGCGAATAAGCTGATTAAATTTAATGTGGTGCCGAGTTCCGGCATTAACGCTAAGGCGCCCATAAAGCTGATCGGAATGCCCAGACAAACCCACATCGCTACCGATAGACGCAAAAATAACGTCAAGCAGAGCAGCACTAATAAACCACCTTGCCAAGCACTTTTCAGTAATGTTTGCAGGCGTTGCTTAACCACTTGTGAGCGATCACGCCAGTAATATAATTCAATCCCTTGTGGTAACTGGGTATTCTTTTCGACGATGTAATCGCGAACGGCAGCAGCCACATCGATGGCGTTTTGCTGGCCGGTGCGGAAGACTTCGATCATCACAGCCGGATCGCCATTGAACAAGGTATCCTTCGCATCCTCTTCAAAACCATCGCGAATAGTCGCAATATCACCGAGCGTTACGCGTGTGCCGTTGACACTATTTAGCAGACTGATCTGCGAGAAGTCCTCACCGGTATACGCTTGGCCTTTGGTCCGCAGTAGGATTTCACCCCCGTCTGTTTTGATCGAACCCGCAGGTTGATCAAGAGAGGAACGTTGTACCGCTTGCACGACATCATCAAAGGTCAGGCCGTATCGATCGAGTGTATTTTCACTGATCTCAATCGCCATTTCATAAGCGCGCACGCCGCGCAGATCAACCAGTGAGACGTCTGGTAATGCAGAAATATCATCGCGGATTTGTTCACCAAGCAAGCGTAATTCACGTTCGGGAAGATCGGCTGACAGTGCAACACTGATCACTTCGCGGGTGAAGTTTTGTACGGTATAGATCGGCTTCTCGACATCCGTAGGGAAACCAATGATGGCATCCACGCGGCTTTTAATATCGTCGAGCATGTCGCGCGGTTTATTGCCGGGTTCGATGCTGATCGAAATGCGCCCGACACCTTCAAATGCGGTTGACGTAATTTTGTCTATCCCTTCCAAATCCGCGATCGCCTCTTCGACGCGAATGACGACAGCCTCCTCCACTTCGGCTGGTGTTGCACCACGATAGGCGAGCGTGATGTTGACATAATCACTTTCAAATTCTGGGAACACTTCAAGCGGAATACGCGTCGCAGTCGTCCAAGTACCGAGCGCGAGAATGATCATCATCAGCAAATTTGCAGCGACCTGGTTGCGAGCAAACCAGTTGATCATGGCGTGCATTTAGTCGGCCTCTGTGTGGGTTGTGGTGTTGGTCTTGTCCATTGGCGTCGGCGTGCTTGCTGTGCGAACTTGCATGCCATTTAAGGAGTATGGAAGTGGGGTTGTAATGAGTCGATCATCGGCGTTGATTGCATCACGCGTGATAACTGAATCGGCGGTTTGCCAGAGAATCGTGATCGGACGACGTTCGACGCGGTTGTTCTCATCCATGATCAAGACAACACCATCACCACTGACAATTTGGCGTGGCAGTACGAAGACATTTTCTAATGTGTAACCTTGAATCTCAGCACGAACAAATTGGCCGATCTTAAGCGGAGGTTTTGCATCATCACGTGATCGGAATGGATCAGCCACTTGTGCAATGACAGAAAGTTGCCGACTGCGCGTATCAAACGTGCCTTCAGTACGGACAACCCGTCCCTCCCAACGCCATTCTGCTCCGCCTAAATCAGCGATCAGGTCTACGATGGTGTCAGGTTTTGCATTAGCGATTTTGTCGAGATCGTGATCAGGCGTCGCTTCTGGTAGAGATAACATGCCCAGTTGCTTGTCAGTGAGAGGTAAGCGGACTTCCGCAATGTCGCTGGCGTAAAGCGTGGCTAGCTGTGTGGTGGGTGAAATGACTTGGCCAATATCTACTTGTTTCTGTAAAATCCGACCATCATATGGCGCAATGATTTGTGTGCGTGTCAGATCAAGTTCTGCTTGTTGCACACGCGCTTCGGCGGAGGCGACATTCGCCTGTGCTTTGGCCAGTTGTGGTTTGCGTAAGACCAGATCATCGGGTTTGCCCGTCATGCCGAGTTTCTTCCAGTCGCTCTGTGCTTGCTTGGCTTGGGCGCGTTCTTCTTGTTGCGTGAGCCGTGCACTGGCCAGATCAGCACGGGCAATGGTCAGCGCCAGTTCGTAATCCGTTCGTTCGATCTCCAGCAACACTTCGCCTTCGCGAATAAACCCACCGTCGCGGAAATGTATGCCCATATCAACAATGCGACCAGAGACTTGCGGGATCAGCGTGCTTTGTGTGCGCGGCATAATCGTCCCACGACTTTGTAGTTTTACCGTATAGCTTTGTGGTGTGAATCGCTCGGCTTCAACGATGGGAACAGGCCGCTCAGGTGGACGGCGTTTTGCTTCTGGCGCGGTCGTGATCAAATAACGTCCGGCGTAAAGACCCATTGCTAGCACCAAAATGGTGAGGATCAGTTGCACGATTTTTTTACTCATTCGTAATCAATTCCTTCTGCGAGATCGTCTGCGCAGTACCTGATGACGTGTCGGCGAAATCACCACCCAGTGCGAGATACAGATTGATGCGGTTTTGCAGCCGTTGACGTTGGATCAGCAAAAACTGACTCTGCGATGAGAACGCCTGACGTTGCGATTGTAGCAGGGTGATGATGTCGGCCAGACCATTTTGATAACGACTCATGGCGAGCTCTGCAGCGGCTTGTGCTTCTTGGCTTGCAACAAAGAGATCAGCTAGTTGTTGGCTATAACGGTCCTCCGCTGCGAGCGTGGTTTCCACTTCTTGAAACGCAACGAGCACGGTTTGAATGTAATTTGCCCACGCTTCCTGATGTTGCGCTTGCGCAAGCGTGCGTTGTGCATCGAGTCGACCACCTTCGTAGATCGGTTGAACAATCCCCACCAGTAACGTAAAGACAAGTGAATCCCAATCCAATAGTTGATTGAGTGTGTCGCTACTCACGCCGCCAGTGGTGCTAAGTTGAATGCGTGGTAGGCGATTTTTGCGGGCAAATCTAAGGCGATCACCGGCGGCATTTAAGCGTGCTTCGGCGGCGAGGATGTCCGGTCGTCGCGTCAATAGATCCGCTGGGAGTCCCGCCGGAACCGGACGCAAATCATCCGGTGGGCTGTGGATATCACCGGACTGAACAGGCGACGTCACTGTCGCTTCAGCTGGCGTGGTGTATGTGAGCAATTCTGCTGCGGGATAGCGACCGAGAAAAATATCTATCTGTCGCGCGATCGCCTCTTTTTCCCGTGCACGGCGGGTGATTTCGTTTTGCGCCGTTGCCAGATCAGATCGCGCCAGTCTCACATCCAGTGCACCGTTTAAACCGCGACGATAACGCTCCTCGATCACATCGAGACTTTGCTGAAAGGTTTGCGTGGTTTGTTCAGCGAGACGACGTTGCTGCTCGGCTTCTAATAGCGCGAACCAACTGCTGGCGACGGATGCTGCAAGTGATAAGCGTGCGGCTTGATAATCTGCCGCGAAAGCCTGCTCATCGCGGATCGCCGCGCGGGTTTGATCGGCAAGGCGATCCCACGCGTCGATTTCCCAATTCATCCGTGCGCTGGCGGCAAGTGTATTAAAAGTACGACTGTTCGTGCGATTGCGAGACAGGTTGCCTTCGCCGGACACGATCGGTTTGCGATCTGCATTAACGATATTGGTTTGAGCCTGGGCGGCTTGCCAGCGTGCTAATGCCGCACGTAGAAAATAATTCTGGGCATCCGCTTCTGTCACAAGATCGTCTAGCTTTGGGACGTTGAGATCGGACAACCAAGCGTGCGGTTGTGCTGTCGAGAGATCGGTTTTTTCAGCGCTCCAGTCTTTTGCAATTGGTGCAGAAGGAGGCGTTGTGATGGGGGAGAGCGTTTTGCAACTGCTTATCAAAACGACGCTGGCGATCAGCAAAGGCCCACGTAAGATCAGGCGGTTTAGCATTCGAGGCATGACAGGTTTGCGTCTCATTTTAAATCAATTGGTATCGTACTGATGCTGCTCAATTCTCACTCGCAGTTGACCAGTATCGCAGATCTTCGTTCAGTCTTATGGTTTTTTCAGCGAGTGGCAACGAAACTGAAATAAACTGTCAAATATTTGGCGTTAGGCTCGAGTTTGTCTTAAGTACGCTTTAATTCGTAAGTTTTTTGGTTTCTAATGGTGCCATTGTTTGATCTCATGGGGATAACATCACGTTATAGAGATCAATAAATACGGAAATTTTAAGAATAATAAGCAGGGAGAGTTCTCATGCGATCACGTCCTTCGTTTTCTATTTCGCGCGCGCAGTTACGAGTTTATTTCATCGCTTTTGCATCGTTATTTTCGGTTGGCGCTTTAGCAGATTTTACCAGCACTATCACGTCCGTCAGTAGTGGCCGTTGTCTGAGTGTTCTCAACCAGAGCAATTCATCTGGGGCGAATCTTGTGCAGTCACAATGCGCGGGCAGGGGCGATCAACAGGTCAATTTTCGCGATGTTAGCGGCGTGAGTGATACCTATACCCTGCAGTTTTCACATAGCGGCTTGTGTGCAGAGGTAGAGGGAAATGCGACGGCAACCGGGGTGAATATTATTCAGTCGGCTTGCGATGGAGGGCTCAATCAAGAATTCTTGCTGATCGCTCGCGGTGGTGATGTCTACTCGCTGCAATCACGTCGATCAAATCTCATGTTGGATGTCAGCGGAAATAGTCTGGCAGAAAACGCGGAGATAATTCAGTGGACGGATCATGGTGGTAATAATCAACGTTGGACGATCACCGTCGCAGACACGTCGAGCGATCCGTCAGTAGTCGGCAACTGGGGGCCGGTGATTGATTGGCCGATGATCGCGATCTCGGCGGCACATTTACCGGATGGGCGTATCCTAACGTGGTCATCGACAGAAACGAATTCATTTCCGGCAAATCGCGAGTTTACGCATGCAACCTTGTTTGATCCTAGTGATAACTCGTTCCAATCCGTGAATAGTAATTTCCACGATATGTTCTGCGCAGGTTTATCTCTACTGGAAGATGGTCGCGTCGTGGCCTCTGGTGGTAACCCGGATGATAACCGGACCAGTGCGTTTGATCCGATAACCATGCAATGGTCTGCACTGGCTAATATGAATGATCGTCGCTGGTACGCGACGAATTTAACCCTGCCGGATAACCGTATTTTTTCCACTTTCGGCAAGTCTTCCGGAAACCGATCGGAACGTTACGATCCATTCTCAAATGCGTGGACTCGGACGAATGGCGCAAGCATGCAATCACTCCTGACAGAGCAGAATAACGAAAACGGTCAGACGACCGTCAACAACGCCAGTGATATGCAGTGGTGGGGACATATGGCGGTGACACCAAGCGGATCGATTTTCCACGGTGGGCCAACACAAACTTGGCATTTATTTGATCCAACCGGAAATGGTGAAACTACGGAACTTGGTCAGTTAGCCGGTGATCGCGTGCGTATGTGGGGCAATACTGTCACGTATGACGCCGGAAAGGTCATGATGCTTGGTGGGTCGGATCGAACGCAAAATCCAGCAACTGTTACCAATAATGTGTATTTGGTTGATCTGAATGGGCCAACACCACAAGTTACACCGGGCCCTGCGATGGCCTTTGGCCGGGCAAACAGCAACTCGGTCATGTTACCGACTGGCGAGGTGATCACCATCGGTGGTAACCAAACCGGCGCACTATTTAACGATGAAAATTCTGTTTTTGCGGCAGAAATTTGGAATCCACAGAGCAACCAATGGCGCACTGTGGCGAGCATGAGCGAACCAAGAAATTACCATTCCACAGCAATGCTCTTGAAAGATGGGCGTGTTTTGTCAATGGGCGGTGGCGCGTGCGGGAACTGCTCTGCCAATCATCTTGATGGGCAGATTTTTACGCCGCCATACTTGCTTGATCAGAACGGTAATTTGAAGTCTCGTCCGAGCATTAATGCGTTGCCTCAGACAACTCGCACAGCCGACGAATTTGATGTGCAAGTAAGCGGTAATATTCAATCGTTTTCGATGATCCGATTATCGGCGACGACCCATGCGATGAATACCGATCAGCGTTTTTTACCGATCGCAGCCAGTGATAATGGCAATGGTTCGCATCGGTTAACCATGAATAGCAATCAGAATGTGTTGATCCCAGGGTATTACTGGTTATTTGCTGTCGATCAAGCTGGCGTTCCGTCTATTGGGCAAACAATCCGTGTGATGCGGACAGAAGGTGAGTTTGAAACAGGTAAAGTCGCTTACGAATATTACGAAGGTGAATGGGACACGTTACCGGATTTTGATGCACTAACCCCAGTTCGCAGCGGCCAGTCTGAAGTCTTCACACTTACACCGAAAAGTCGTGGTGATTATTATGCGTTTAGGTTTAGAACCACCATTGATGTCAGTGCCGGGCTTTACACATTTTACACTTCATCTGACGATGGCAGCCGTTTATATGTTGATGATCAACTGATCGTTGATAACGACGGGGTGCACGGCGTGCAAGAGCGCAGTGGTAGTGTCACGTTAAGTTCGGGCGAACATTCTATTCTCGTCACGTTTTTTGAGCGACTCGGCGGAGATTCGTTAGAAGTATCTTGGTCAGGGCCGGGTTTTGCGAAACGCGCAATGATCGAAAGTGATTTCGTCATTCCTGACACGGGGGGGCCGTCAGGTGGAGGTATTACACCGGTTGTTCCACCGTTCAATTCCACTACCCTGATCGTTGAAAATAGCAGCGGCGAAGATCGCGTTTGGAATGTAAATCCGGATAACGACACGGTCAGCGTGACGACGTTAGAGGGCGTTAAACTCGCTGAAATCTCAGTCGGACAAGCTCCTTGGTCATTGAGCAAAGCGCCGTTACAGGATCGTGTTTATGTCGTGAATAAGGCCTCCGCTAGTATTTCTATTATTGATACAGTTAACTTACTAGTGCTTGATCAAATTAACTTACCGCGCGCTTCAAAACCACATGGCATTGCGTTTATTCCTGATAGCGATGAGTTTTTTGTGGTACTGGAAGCAACAGCAAAATTGCAAAAATTTTCTGCGGTATCCGAATCACTGATCGCAAATCTGGATCTCACTGGTAGCCCACGTCATTTAGCCGTTAGCCCGGAGGGTGATCGCGCTTACGTCAGTAATTTTATTACGCCACCGTTAGAAGGCGAGTCGACGCTTAATGTGGATGTACTAAGCGGAGGTGGTGAAGTCTTTGTGATTGATCCGATCAGTATGTTGTTAACCAATACGATCACGTTATCGCATTCAGATCGGCCTGTGTCCGAGAGTGCTGGGCCGGGTTTGCCGAATTATCTGAACGCGCCGGTGATCACGCCGAATGGAGAGTATCTGTATTTACCTTCCAAGCAGGACAATATCGATTCGGGAGGTTTGCGTGGCGGACTCGGAATGAATTTCGATCAAACGGTACGGGCCGTGAGTTCGCGTATTAATCTCGCGAGTGAGTTAGATGAGCCGGGTTTTCGGATCCAACATGATAATGCCAGTGTCGCAACCGGCGCGGCGTTTAGTGGTGACGGACGGTATTTATTTGTCGCGTTAGAAACCAGCCGTGAATTGGTGATCTACGATGTCGAAAATGGTTTTGAGTTGGAAAGACTCGCAACAGGGCGTGCGCCGCAAGGTGTGGCCCTCTCAACAGATGGCTCACAAGTCTTAGTTCATAATTTTATGGATCGCAGTGTTAGTCAATATGATCTGACCGCACTTTTTGCGAATCATCTTCCCGGTATGACCACGGCTTCAAACACGCCGGTGGTGACGAATGAGCAACTCAGTTCACAAGTACTATTAGGCAAACAACATTTTTATGATGCCGCTGATGATCGTCTTGCACTGGATAATTATATGAGTTGTGCAGCCTGCCATAATGACGCGATGGGAGATGGGCGCGTTTGGGATCTTGGTTCCATGGGAGAAGGTCTGCGGAAAACCATTGTACTGAAAGGCAAAGGACAAGGTCACGGTATCCTACATTGGTCGTCTAATTTTGACGAGGTTCAAGATTTTGAAGGGCAGATCAGAGAGCTTGCTGGTGGTGCAGGTTTAATGAGCGATACAGATTTTCAAGCCACAAGCGATCCATTAGGCGTACCAAAAGCGGGTTTGAGTGCTGATCTGGATGCGTTAGCGGCATATTTGGCCTCGTTAAACCAAAACCCTCTATCACCTTTCCGCGATGGAAGTTTGTCCGCTACAGCACAAGCTGGAGCACAATTAGTCGCAAACAACGATTGCACGAGCTGCCACAGTGGAAGCGCATTAACGGATTCGAGTACTGGAACGCTGCATAATATTGGCACCCTTACGACAGCCAGTGGTTCACGACTTGGACAAAGTCTCACAGGTTTAGATACTCCCACCCTGCTTGGTTTGTGGAATTCTGCACCGTATTTACATGATGGTTCAGCCGCACGGATTGCAGATGCTGTGGCAGCACATAGCAGCAGTAGTTTTACCGCGGGTGAACTTGCCCAAATTGAAGCGTTTTTATTAGAGCTCGAGTCGGCGGAAGACATTCCTGAAGCGGAAGTGCCGCCGCCGGTGGGTAGTTTGTACAAAATTGTTGTAGCCCATTCAGGAAAATTATTGGATGTTGGCCAAGCGTCGCAATCGACGGGTGGTGATATCGTCCAATGGCAAGATTACGGTGGTGCAAACCAACAGTTTACGATTGAAACAGATGGTGATGCGTATCTGATCAAAGCCAGCCACTCAGGCATGTGCATGAGCAACCGCCTTAGCTGGGTTAATAATATTGTCCAGCAAACATGTGTTGGCGCAGAGCATCAACGTTGGGATATTCAGGCAGATGGTGATGGTTTCAATTTTGTCTCGCGAGAAACCGGCGATTGTGTCGACGTGTACGAGAGTGAAACGAGAAACGGCGCGTGGGTACTTGGTAAAACATGTACGGGCGGTATTAATCAACGTTTCTTGATCGCTGGGTTTAATCTCGGCACACCCGTCGAAGAACCTGAGAAATTCCGAATTAGCAATTTCAATAGTGTTTTGTCATTGGGTGCAAAAGCCGCAGCGACCACTGAGGGCGCACGCATTGAACAAAATGACTGGACAGGGGCTGATCATCAAACCTGGATTATGGAATCTGTCGGAACAGATTTATGGCGTATACGTTTAGAACACAGTGATATGTGTTTGGATTTACGATCACAGACAACCACCAGAGGTAATGGTGCGCAGCAGTCCGTATGTAACGAAGGCTTATCACAACAATGGAGACGGGTTGGCGCGGGCCCAGCGGAACTGATTAATCAGCTAAATAATGAATGTTTAGCTATTGGTCAAAGTAGTCGAGTGCCCGGTGTTAACGCCATAACTTGGACCTGTGGTGGTTATCCCGATCAGAAATGGAATATTGAAGTGCTACCGTAAAAATGAAATCGTGAACAAGAAGGGGTTCAAGGATGAACAATTTTGGGATGTACGTAGTAAATAAAAGAAACAATAATTTTCTGTTAAAAAGTAAATTATTAATTATTGGTCTTGCACTATTTACACATCAATTTATCAGCGCTGCAGAGCCTGCGGAAAATCAGCAGTGGATGGCTGAGTCCGATCAGTCTAAATTCACAGGCACGTTGAGCCTCGTCAATGGCGAAGCAAAAATCGGACAGTTTCAGCAGTGGCATTTGACGCTGATCAACCAGTACGGTGAAAGCGTGTTTCCTGCACAAATAAAAATTGGAGGTGGCATGCCATCGCATGGGCATGGTTTACCGACGCAACCACAAATCACTGAGTATTTAGGTGATGGAACCTATCTAATCGAGGGCTTGAAATTCAATATGGCGGGTGAATGGATAATGGACTTTGATATCACCAGCACTGAGGATAAAGATAAAATTAATTTTAAATTTTATATTAACTATTAAGCTAATGATGCATTGGTTTATTTTTATTTTATTCTTATTCTCAACAGAGAATGTTATGGCTGAGAAATGGAGCGAAGCTGAGATCAGGAAGATCAACTCGTTGTCGATCGATAATTTAAGTAAGCCCATACCAAGCCCGTCAAACTCCATTTCTGAAAATGTTAATGCGATCTTATTAGGCGAGAAGTTATTTTTTGATGCTCGCTTAAGTGGCGATAAGAAAACGGCGTGTGCTAGTTGTCATCAGCCGAATCGATATTTTACTGATGGCAAAAAAAATGCTACAAGCCGTAGTGCTACAGACAAAGTAATATCAAGGAACACGCCTAGCCTCATAGGTGGTGCATATCAAGATTGGTTTTATTGGGATGGGCGTAGAGATTCATTGTGGTCGCAAGCCTTGACACCACTTGAAGCACCTGAAGAGATGGCGGGTGATCGACTCTCTATTGTTAGATTAATCCTTGATAACAAACCCTACCGGAAAGCGTATCAAGAAATATTCAAAGATGATCAGAACATCATTGTTTTGAACAACCTTCCCGATCGTGCAAGCCCTTATGGCAATAGCGATGTTCAAAATGCATGGCATTCTTTATCGTCAAATCAACAAAAGAAAATAAACGTAATCTTCAGTCGTGTTGGGAAAATAATCGCTGCATATGAACGAACATTATTACCAAAAAAATCAAAGTTTGATCGTTATGCACAGGCGTTAAATAATCAAGAAGTAGAGAAAGCAAACTCCATATTAACTAAGCAAGAGCGGAATGGTTTAAAACTTTTTATTGATGATCAGCGTACGCGTTGTTTGCAATGTCACAATGGGCCTTTATTCACAAATGGTGGGTTTCATAATATTGGAACTGGGCGTTTTAAAGAGCTACCGCTCGACTTTGGCCGCAGCCTCGGAATGCGCGCAGTGTTAATCGATGAGTTTAATTGTCTTGGTGTATATAGTGATGCAAAAGCAAAGGATTGCTCGTCAATTCGTTATATGAATCAAGATCCGCATAGACGTACCGAAGGTGCGTATAAAACACCGAGCTTAAGAGGATTAAAATATACGGCACCGTATTTTCATGATGGGCGCGCAACCAGTTTGGTAGAAGTCATCGAACATTATTTATCACCAAAAAAGGATACTGAAATTGTATCTTTGGAACTTAATGAAAATGAAAAATCCGATATTATTTATTTTTTAGAAACGTTATAAAGATTATTTTTCTCTAGTTTCTGCTAGTAAAAGTAATGATTATATTGACTGATTAAGGATGAGATTTAATGAAAATAATTACGGTATGTGTACTGATCTTATTACAAGGATGTGCGAGTACGTTAACCTCCGATGTGCCTGTCATTGATGTTTCCGATGAAACTGAAGAATACAATGCTGCTCGTTGGGATTTAATGGTTGGCCGTTGGTATGGAAAACAGCCAATTGAAAACGGTATAAGAGAACAGCTAACAGAACGATTCGCGAATGGTTCATATAAAATAACGTTCAAACGAACTTTTGCAGATGATCGTGTCGAAAAAAATATTGAACTTGGTCAGTGGGGAATTTCAGGACCTATCTATTTTTCAATTTACCAAGGTTGGTTGGAAGGAGATAGGCTAAGTGTTGTGCGTGATGGTTTAGCAAGTAATTACAATGCATATAAAATAATTCAGCTTGATGAGATATCGTTTAAATACGAATCTTATACATCAGAATCCATTTTTACGCTGATTCGAGTTAATGAAGATTTCGAATTATAGAGATAGGCATGAATTTTAATGAAGAGGGTTTCTGATAAATGTATAGAATAATATTGATTAAAAATGGGATAGGTTTTCATCCGGGATATAAACGTCTCCTCGCATTAAAACCCTAGCGCTACGACTCATATTAGCTTTGGTGACGCGCCATTCCCCGTTTAGTAAATTTGCTTCTGCACCGACTTTTAAGGTCCCAGATGGGTGGCCGAAACGCACTGAAGATCGAGCATGGTTTTCTTGATTTTTACTCGCGGCAAGGTTCACCAACGTTCCCGGAATCGCTGCAGCTGTTCCGATCGCGACTGCAGCCGTACCCATCATGGCGTGATGCAGTTTGCCCATCGATAACGCGCGGACGAGTAAATCGACATCATTTTCTGAGATCAATTTTCCATTAGATGTAACATAATCCTGCGGCTTTGAAACGAAGGCTATTTTGGGTGTGTGTTGTCGCGTTGCGGCTTCATCAAGATCAGAAATAAGTCCCATGCGGACAGCACCGTAAGCGCGAATTTTTTCGAACATACTAAGCGCATTTTCATCGTTATTGATCGCGTCCTGAAGCTCACTACCGGTGTAGTTAATTTCTTCCGCAGTGACAAAAATAGTGGGAATACCGGCATTAATCATTGTGGCTTTCAGTAAGCCAACTCCCGGAACATCCAGATCTTCGATAACCTTACCCGTCGGAAATAAAGCACCATCGGCACCGGGATCGAGAAATTCAATTTCAATTTCTGCAGCGGGAAAGGTAACACCATCTAATTCAAAATCACCGGTTTCCTGAACCGCGCCATTGTTTATCGGTACCTGCGCGATGATGGTTTTACCGATATTTGCCTGCCATATCCTGACTGTTGCAAGGCCATTTTTTGGAATGCGATCAGCATCAATTAATCCATTACTGATTGCAAATGGCCCGACTGCAGCGGATAAGTTGCCACAATTACCACTCCAGTCGACAAACGGTTTATCAATCGAAACTTGCCCAAATAAATAATCCACATCGTGATCAGCTTTGCTGCTTTTAGCAAGGATCACCGTTTTACTGGTGCTTGATGTCGCGCCGCCCATGCCGTCAATTTGTTTACCGTAAGGATCAGGACTGCCGATCACGCGAAGTAATAAGGCATCACGATCAGCACCCGGTGTTTGCGCGAACTCTGGTAAATCGCTGAGATTAAAAAAGACCCCTTTACTCGTGCCACCACGCATATAGGTTGCTCGGATTTTAATTTGTGCTGCATGTGACATGAGAAAATTTCCTGCGGGTATTAACACTTAAAATGCGTGTATAAAAAATCTTTTTTAGGCGCTGGCTGAGGCAAGAAAGTCCTGCGCAAAACGTTGTAAGACACCACCCGCTTCATAGATCGAGACTTCTTCTGCCGTATCCAATCGACACTTCACCGGTACCGTGATTGATTCGCCATTCGTCCGGTTGATCAATAAGTTGAGCATCGTACCCGGTGTACGATCACCGATCACATCAAATGTTTCCGTGCCATCGATCGTATATGTCTTGCGGTTTTCACCCGGCATAAATTCAACGGGTAAGACACCCATGCCGACCAAGTTCGTCCGGTGAATGCGTTCAAATCCTTCCGCAACGATTACTTCCACACCGGCCAGGCGTACGCCTTTTGCTGCCCAATCGCGTGATGATCCCTGACCATAATCTGCACCGGCAATAATGATCAGCGGTTGTTTGCGGTTCATGTAAATTTCGATTGCTTCCCACATGCGGCTGACTTTACCTTCCGGCTCAATGCGAGCCAGAGAACCTTGCTGGATCTGACCATTGTCGGTGACCATTTCATTTAATAATTTCGGATTGGCAAAAGTCGCGCGTTGTGCAGTTAAGTGATCGCCGCGATGCGTTGCGTAAGAATTAAAATCTACTTCCGGTAAACCCATTTTATCTAAATATGCCCCGGCCGCGCTATCGAGCAGAATGGCATTGGACGGTGATAAATGATCGGTGGTGATGTTGTCTCCTAGCACCGCAAGAGGGCGCATGTTTTTCATGGATCGTTCACCGGCCAGCGCGCCTTCCCAATACGGTGGTCGTCGGATATACGTACTTTGTGGCCGCCAGTCATACAGCGGATTGGTTTTTTCTACATCATCTACGGCGAGCGTAAACATCGGTTCATATACCTTGCGGAACTGTTCGGGTTTGACGTGTTTTGATATTACCGCATCAATCTCTTCGTCACTCGGCCAGATGTCTTTCAGGGTCAGGTCTTTACCATTTTCATCCTTGCCCAGACTATCTTTTTCAATATCAAAACGAATCGTACCGGCGATCGCATAGGCAACGACTAACGGCGGCGAGGCGAGGAAAGCTTGTTTCGCATACGGATGAATACGCCCATCAAAATTTCGGTTACCGGATAAAACGGCCGTTGCGTAAAGATCACGATCAACCACTTCTTTTTGAATTGCCGGATCCAGCGCACCGCTCATGCCGTTACAGGTCGTGCAAGCAAAACCCACAATACCAAAGCCCAGCGCTTCTAATTCGCCTAATAGATTCGCATCTTCAAGATAAAGTTGTACTGCTTTTGAGCCAGGAGCGAGTGAGGTTTTCACCCAAGGTTTACGTGTCAGGCCGTGTGCGTTTGCATTGCGTGCAAGCAAACCGGCGGCGATCACATTGCGCGGATTGCTGGTATTTGTACAACTGGTGATCGCCGCAATAATGCATGCGCCGTCGGGCATTAAGCCGTCTTCGTTTTCCACATTACCGGCAATACCTTGCGCGGCAAGATCCGCTGTCGACACACGACGGTGCGGATTAGACGGTCCTGCAATATTTCGCCCCACGCTGGAAAGATCAAAAGATAATACGCGTTCGTATTCGGCATCTTGCAAGTTGTCGGCCCAGAGCCCGGTTGCTTTCGCGTAGGTTTCAACCAGCTTTACCTGCTGATCATCGCGGCCGGTTAATTTTAGATAATCAATGGTTTTTTCATCGATATAAAACATTCCGGCGGATGCGCCGAATTCTGGCGTCATGTTCGAAATGGTCGCGCGATCGCCGAGAGTCAGATCAGCCGCGCCTTCACCGAAAAATTCTAAGTAAGTTGAAACAACTTTTTCCTTACGCAGAAACTCAGTGATCGCGAGGACGATATCAGTCGCGGTAATACCAGGCTGACGTTTGCCGGTTAATTCTACGCCGACAATATCCGGTAAACGCATGTACGACGCACGCCCCAACATGACGCTTTCTGCTTCTAAGCCCCCGACGCCGATCGCGATCACACCTAGCGCATCAACGTGCGGTGTATGGCTGTCTGTGCCGACCAGCGTATCCGGGAAGGCCACGCCATCGCGATCATGAATAACCGGTGACATTTTTTCTAAATTAATTTGATGCATGATGCCATTTCCCGGCTGGATCACATCAATATTTTTGAATGCCGTTTTTGTCCAATTTATAAAATGAAAGCGATCATCATTACGTCGATCTTCTATTGCGCGATTTTTTTCAAACGCGTCGTGTTCGAAACCAGCATGTTCCACGGCCAGAGAGTGATCAACAATCAATTGGGTCGGTACGACCGGATTTACTTTTGACGGATCACCGCCTTGTTCTGCGATCGCATCACGCAACCCAGCAAGATCAACAAGTGCGGTCTGGCCCAAAATATCATGACAAACGACGCGTGCAGGAAACCAAGGAAAATCGAGATCACGTTTACGTTCGATGAGCTGCTTGAGCGAGGCCGTTAATGTTTCTGGTGGACAGCGTCGAACGAGATTTTCTGCCAACACGCGTGAAGTGTACGGCAGTTTTTCGTAGGCTCCGGCTTGAATCTCGTTAACGGCAGAACGCGTGTCATAATAATCGAGTTTTGTCCCGGGTAAGGGTTTTCGGTAATTGGAATTCATCATGTTTTTATGGGGAAATCGTTTTGTAAGGAAAGGACGAAATGATCATTCAGCAGCCTGATCAGCGAGTTTCTTTTCGATATTTTTACGCGAGACTTTGATATGTCGGCGCATTAACATCTCAGCCAGCTCGCCGTCCCGATCAATAATTGCCGCAACAATGCGACTGTGTTCGTCGAACGCTTTCGTCACTCGTGGACTGTTCACCATACCGAATTGGATGCGATACATGCGCACCAAGTGGTAGAGCTGGCCGCAGAGTAAATTGATCAATTGTTGGTTATGACTGGCGAGAATCACTTTGTAGTGAAAATCCAGATCACCCTCTTCTTGATAATAAGCAATGCCGTTTTTTACATCAGCATCACTCGCGTGTAATTGCAGCATCGTTTCGAGCTGATCAATCTCCTCATTGGTGATATTTTCTGCCGCTAGCCGACATGCCATGCCCTCAAGTGCTTCACGTGTTTCGTATAAATCCAGCAAGCCTTTGATCGTGCACTCCACCACGCGTGAACCGACATTTGCCTTACGTTCAATCAGATGACACTTTTCAAGTCGATTAAGCGCCTCACGCAAGGTCGAACGACTAACCTGATATTCTTTGGCCAATTCAGGCTCGCTGATTTTAGAACCTGATCGGATTCTCCCCTCCACGATCGCACTCTGGATTTCTTCAAAGACCTTATCTGCCGTGGTGACTGGCTGTTGTCGTACGGGATTAGTAGCACGCATGATTCTGTACAATTGTCGACATGTTTAAAAAACAATACCATCATTTCCCGTATTATCAAGTTATAATCGATAAATTGTCGACAAAGATGGATTTTAGAAAAGCCGTGTATTGTGAGAAAATCAATCGTGAAGGAGGTGGAAGTTCAAATTTAGTACACTTTTACGACTGACGATGATCAAAGAAAAAGAGCATGAAAATTCCTCCCCCACCTTGTTACGGTGGGGGAGGAAAAAAGATTAATGACAGTGATAAGGAGCAGACTTGTTGTGACAGCCTTTTCTATCAAGTCCACCACTGTGGGCTGGTGCGCCAAGCGCATGGCCATTCTTGTCGTGTGTGTGACCAGAATAAAACGTAACAGGTTGCCGTTCGATGTTTTCGGAGTCGAGTAATGCAAAAGCAATTTCAGAAGCGCCTGTAATCGTGAGTAGAGCAATAGCTATAGCAAGAATAGGTTTATTCAAAGCATTCCCTCCCAGAATTTTGATTGAGAAAAGTCACGAATAGTAACGTGACCTATATTAAAGACTAGTCGAGTTTTAGAGATACACTCGGTGAGAATGGTTATTTATTGTTAGGGGGAGGAGGGTGTAAAAAACGAAGTGAAAGGAATGTTGGATTTTAGTTCTATGAATTGTTGGAAATACTAAAATAATAGTATTCGTTATTTTTAACAGGCGTATGTAATAGTTCGCCGCATGGGAATAGGTATTGATATCTAAATTACCAAAGTGGATCGAGTACGGGGCATTTATCTTAGCGTTTGTTGCGGGCTGTATAAATGTCATTGGTCTATTAGGGTTTGAGCATCAATCGGTGTCACATCTTTCAGGCACAGCAACTCTATTGGGTACGAGTTTTTTTGATTATTCATTTGAGACGACTTTCCATCTAGTCGGTGTGTTGTTTGCTTTTTTCATGGGTGCGTCATTGTCTGGTTTCTTACTGCATGGCGGTACGTTAAAGCTAGGGCGCCATTATGAAACAGCCTTGTTGTTGGAAGCGTTTCTCTTATTTGTCGCCTTCTATTTATTATCAAATGGTTCTTATTCCGGACACTTTGCCGCATCAGCAGCCTGCGGCCTTCAAAATGCCTTAGCGACTAAATACAGTGGCGCGGTTATCCGCACAACCCACCTGACAGGTATTTTTACCGATTTAGGCATCATGTTGGGCTCAGTGTTAAGAGGTGAAGCATTTGATAAACGAAAAGCCATGCTTTTTTTACTGATCATCACCGGATTTATCTTTGGCGGTACATTTGGAACGTATTTGTTTAGCTATTTCAAATTTAAAGCGTTACTCGCTCCCGGTTGTGTTTGCTTAGTGTTGGCTGCTTGTTATCGTCTATATGCAAGAAAACATAGTTAAGGAAGCACCATTTTAAAGAGACTTAGAGATGAGTATGATTGCACTTATTAATGTTGATCTCGTCTATCGCCGATATACATAGTGAAAATAGCGTATCTGCCGTTGACAAAATCTAGCTCCCAAACACCAATTTCATCAATGTGAACACTCGCTTTTCCAAGAGTTTAAGCACCGCAGGTGCCGAACCAATCCCCATGATGGCAGGATCAACAGCGACGATGAAGTAACCCAACATTTTCACTATGGTTATAGCCCTTTTGTTTCCACACGGCTTTTTTCCATCAACACTAATGCTGCCCCGAACCACTATTGATTTCTGACGTATTACCTGCCGTTACAGAGCCGTATTTTTAAAAGTAGGCTGCAGTTTTTCCATAACTGCAACTTCGAAATCGAATCGAATATGTTCATCCTCGATGAGTCAGTATCGCGGTAGTGTAAACCTCCCCTAAACTAGCGACACAACCATTTAGAGTTCTCTAACGTAAACTGCATCGATACGGAGAACGGATAATGAAAAAATCACGCTACTCAGAAACGCAAATCGTCAAGATATTGAACGAAGTGGAAGGTGGCCGGCTGGTTAAGGAAGCCGGCCGTGAGTATGGCATTTCTGACGCCACCTACTATAACTGGAAATCGAAGTACGGTGGTATGGAAGCATCAGATATCAAGCGACTGAAGGAACTGGAAGATGAGAATCGTCGCCTTAAACAGATGTACGCCGAGCTCAGTCTGGATCACAAAACCTTAAAAGATATTGTAGAAAAAAGCTCTAAAGCCAGCTATTAAACGGCAGCTGGTTGATTATGTAAAAATTCACGACATTAGCCAACGAAGAGCTTGTCGAGTGGTGAACATTAGTGATTCTGTGTATCGGTATCGACCAGAACTACATAGGGATGATGAAGTCATTTCCAAACTTCAAGAAGCCGTTGAGCGTTACCCCGCCTACGGCAAGCTGTTTAAGATTCTACAGCGTTGGGGACACCACTGGAATCACAAGCGGGTCTATCGGATTTACTGTGAGCTCAATTTAAACAAACGCCGCAGAGGCAAGAAACGTTTGCCTGCTCGTAGCCCAGAGCCATTGGCCGTACCAACAACAGCCAATTATTGTTGGTCAATGGATTTTATGAGTGACAGCTTGTTCTGTGGCCGCCGTTTCCGAACGTTTAACTTGGTCGATGATTTCAATCGAGAGGCTTTGGCCATCGAGATTGATCTGAACCTGCCAGCCCCCAGAGTCATTCGGGTATTAGAACGTGCCGTTGCCTAGAGAGGGCACCCTAACAAACTGCGGATGGACAATGGTCCGGAATTTATCTCAACAACCCTGGCGGAGTGGGCAGAAGAACACGACGTCGAACTTGAATTTATTAAACCAGGCAAGCCAACACAGAACGTTTATGTCGAGCGATTCAATCAAACCTACCGCAATGAGGTTCTGAACATGCATGTCTTCCGAGCGCTGAACGAAGTGCGGGAACTAACGGAAAACTGGCTCAGGGAATACAACGAAGAACGGACTCATGGCTCCCTCGGTGATCTGACACCTTGGGAATATCTGGTCAAGCACCAGCCACCGAAAACTCTAATTTAGGATGTCACTAAAAAAGGGAGGTTTACATAAATATGGCGCCGAAGTCACTAGCAGAAAAGGCGCAAAGGCGATTCAATATGCATGTTACAAACTTTACCCTAAGGAAAAATAGTAGTTGGCAAACAGTAAAATACTTTAGTCTTCTGGATTGTCTATGACAGACTGGACATCATAATTGATTAGATCGTAGAACATAATACGAGTTTTACTATTCACACTATCTTGGCTGTTATCTAAAAACTCGAAGTCATTCTTTTTATAGAATTTTATTGTCTCTCTATTATTGTATGCATCAACGGTAATAAACCTGCAGCCCGTTTTGTTGTTAATTTTGAACCAGACTTTTATATAATCAAGGATTTGTGAACCGAAGTTTTTTCTTTGAGAATTTTTGTCAACACCTAAGCGGCCTATCTTAACAGCAGGCATACTGGAGTACCGTTTCTGGAAAGGTACTGGATGAAGTATTTTTTTGTAGCGGGATCTAGAAAAGTCTTCTTTTTTGATTGAGTCATTCGAAACACTAAAAAATGCACAAGTGATTTCGTCGTCATCTAGAAAAGCATATGTCACACACAACAGCTCTTTTGCTGCAGATATTGAATCGGCTCGATAGAATTCATCTAAATCATCATCACCACATGAAAACGATTTAGAGCGCTCGGGCTGATCTAACCTATAGAGTTTCAAGCTATTTCGCTATAATTTCAACCTGCTGAAAAAATGCTACGGCTTTTTTGATCTTTTCTTTCGGAACGATCTTTTTTTCGTTCTTTTTGATCATTTTATTAAAGCGATTAGCTTGTTTTCCTTCTAAAACAGGCGTTTCCTTAATAGGGCGTGCCATGATTCCACCTTCTCCAGTACATGTCTTTGTTATTGAGTATCGACCAAAAGCCAGCTTTTTCAAGCGGGCGCGAGATAGTACACTAACTTAGGCTGGTTATAAAGGCAATCGTTCCAATAGTGGTATTCGGGAAAGTTATTTTGCTTACATAGTGCTTACTTAATGTGATTGAGTAAGTAAACGCTAACATGACAAGGTCTTACTAAGATGGTGGCTCGGGGCAGAATCGAACTGCCGACACAAGGATTTTCAGTCCTCTGCTCTACCAACTGAGCTACCAAGCCATTGATCAGGGATCATTTCGAGCGCGGTATTACACCTTTTGCGCGGGGTTGAGTCAAGTCCTTTGACGTTTTTATTTGTCTTCTTCTGGAGCGACGTAGCCTTCTGGTTTTTCTGATCCATCGCCGAAAAAGAATTTTTCCATTTCAGATTCAAGGAATTGGCGTGCTTTTGGTTCGATAGGTGTCAATCGATTTTCGTTGATCAACATCGTTTGATGACCGAGCCATAATTGCCATGCTTGTTTGCAAACGTTGTCGTAGATGCGTTGACCGAGTTCACCTGGGTACGGCATTCGATCCAAGCCTTCGCCTTCTTCACCCAGTTTGATGCAATTGACCATGCGTGTCATTCCGATTCACCTCGAATTACGTTTAATAATGAACGAACAGGAGCGGCCAAACCAACAGCCTGATCCTGCGCGTTGTTATACCAGAGTGTCTCTTTTGATTCCATGATGCGACCCGCATTGGGATGAAAGTCAGCCGTAGAAATCAACACGGGTGTGATATGCAAATGAAAATGGCTGAAAGTATGACGAATGTTCGGCAGCGTTTCGATTTTGTTCGGGGTGACACCCAAAGAGTCGATGACAAAGGGGCTAATCTCATCAGTATCGGCAACCTCAGGAAAACTCCATAATCCGCCCCAGATGCCGCTTGCAGGGCGTTTCGTGAGTAACACGGCCTTGTCCTTATTCCGTTGCAAGATCAGAAAATAGGTGTGTTTCTCAGGCATAGCTTTTTTGGGTTTGCGATTTGGAAATTCAGGTTGTCGATTCTGCGCAAATGCTAGGCAGGATCCATTCAACGGACAGCGTTCGCAATGCGGTTTAGTGCGTGTGCAAATCGTCGCGCCAAGGTCCATGATCGCTTGTGTGTAGTCGGCAACGCGATCCATTGGGGTATGTGACTCTGCGAACTTCCAGAGCTGGTTTTCAACGTCTTTTTGTCCGGGCCAACCTACGATCGCATGATGACGGCTGAGAACACGTTTTACATTACCATCAAGAATCGCGTGATGTTGGTGTTGCGTGATCGCAAGAATAGCGGCTGCGGTTGATCGGCCGATGCCGGGTAAGGCAATCACGTTTTCGATCTGATCAGGAAAAATGCCAGCATGTTCGGACTGAATGTGTCTTGCGGCTTTGTGCAGATTACGGGCCCGTGCGTAATACCCCAGTCCTGACCAGTGGTACAGCACATCATCCTCAGCGGCGATCGCGAGAGAGGTGAGATCAGGAAAGCGTTGCATAAACCGTTCGTAATAGGGAATGACGGTTTGGACTTGCGTCTGTTGCAACATGATCTCGGATATCCAGACACGGTATGGCGTTTTATCTATTTGCCACGGCAGATCGTGGCGACCATGTTGATCAAACCAACGAAGGAGACGGTCGCTGAACGATTTCATGAGGTGGATGAGTTACAGAGACATTTTCAGTAAGAAGTAACATTCCAACAAGCTGATCGGGCGAATGCGATCAGCTTGTTGGAGCAAAAGAGAAAGGTGATCAGAATTTGAGCATATCTTTCAGCTTATCTTTCACCATATCTTCGGGTTTGGCCTCCTCTTTCGGCGCTGCATTTGCTGCTCCTTCGACAGGTGCTGCGTCACCGGCTGCGTCAGATTTACTGCCGCCACCAAGTAAGCCTTTCAAATCACCCGGTAAGACTTTTTCGAGTTTTTCAGCAGCTTTACCCTGCAATTTCTCTTTTTGTTTTTCCAATTCCTGATCCGCACGTGCTTTGAGTAAACCTCCAACATCCGGTTTATAGCTCAGGTTAGTAAACGTACCGGATACTTTGATCGGAATCGCCAAGCCTTTCAGTTCATTCAGATCCGCACCGCCTTGTCCTTCATATGTGCCGACGATTTTAGCTGTCACATTATAATCTACAGCTTCGTTGACTAGATTAGCGGTGCCTGCGCCATTAACACGGATAAAAGGCGATTTCATCAGGAAGTCCTGGTTTGAGACTACGCCGTTTTTAATCGTCGCAGTCGCACCCAATTCACTAAAGTCCGTTTTGACTTCCTCCGTTGTTGCTGCCGCTGTTTGACCGGATAACTTGGCTTTCGCTTCTCGTATGATTTTGGCCAGATTGACGCCAAGCAACGCACCGTTTTCAAATTTAAAATCCGAATTGCCGTTGAGTGTTTTTTTCATGGCGTCAGGTGTTGCACCAGATGTCGTAATATTGATTTTTGCTGACATCGTGCCATCGATTTTTGATTTTCCGGTCAGATCTGTGATTAAAGGTGCCGCTTGTACACCTGCAAGAGCGCTGTTCAAATTGACAACAGCTACTTTGCCGGTCGCATCAAGTTTCACATCACCGTTATAGCTACCTTTGTAGAGGTTCGCTTTGGCGGGTGAGAGTTTAATGACGCCACCTTTCGCATCTAAGCCGAGGGAAACATTACTCAGTTTTGCGTTAGAAATAACCAAGCTGCCAATATTTAGCGTGCCGTTGGCTTTCAGCTTGCGGAGTGTATCCAGCGGTAAACCTGCTGCGGCACCGGCAGCAGTTTCAGGTGTCGCGGGTGCTTTTTTCTCGCCTTCAGCAGTGGGGGCGAGATAACGGTCAACATTAATTTTATCAATATTGATATTAAAACTCGGCGCAGGGTTGGAGAAGTTCGCGACGGACAGATCGCCTTTTATGGTTGAGTCATCTAAGGTTAGGGTCATACCTTTCAAGCCGACGGTATTCTTCGTCGCACTAAAGCCAGAATTAAAGGCCAGATTGCCCAACACGTTCGCGTCAGAAGTAACGGGAGGATCAATATTTAATTGCGTCATGAGTTTGCGCAGATTAAACGCCGCAACTTTTAGTGTACCGTTCAGGTTTGGGTTTTTAATGATCTGCGAACCTTTAACCGCACCTTGCACATCGAGTCCCATGCCCTTAATGGTGAAACTTTCGACATTTAACGTTTCCGCTTTTAAGTTCACGTCTGCGGTCGTGTTCAGGTTAATATCCACCGGACTATTCGGGATCTGATCGCCGGCGAGTGTGGCCTTGGCCGTGAGGTTCTCCACTTTCATGCTATCCGCAGTACTGTTCAGGCTGGTGTTTGCTGTCAGACTTTTGAGTGGAATCGCAGATGCGTCTTGGCCAAGCGCAGCAAGTAATGCTGCCACATCGCTGGCGTTAATATTCAGCTTGCCATTTAGTAGTGGAATCGGCGCGGTAATATTACTTGCGCGAATATTGCCGTCTACCGTTGTGCCGAGTCCTTCAAATTTAAGTTCAGTCAAATTGGCCGTTTGCTTACCTAAGTCAACATCGCCTTTAACATTGAGTTTGACATCAACGGGATCCGGAAACTGACCGCCTTGTAGAGTTGCGTTTGCATCGAGTTTTTCAATAACCATGCGATCGCCATTACTATCAAACTTGGCTTCTGCATTGAGATTTTTCAGCGGTACAAGATCGGGTGATTGGCCGAGAGCTCTTAATAGATCGGGAATGGAATCGGCATTGATCGTGATATCACCATTTGCCAGTGGAATCTTATCGAAGATATTGCTTGCATCGATATCGCCTTTTACTGTGGTTCCGAGCGCGTCCAGATCCAACCCGCTAATGCTGGTTGTTCCCGCGGTCAGATCGGCCGTGACTGCGCTCGCTTCCAGTTTAATTTTAGCGGCGCCACCGGGCACACCGGAACCGGTTAGATCAGCATTAAAGTCGATGGGTTCTATGGAATATTTTTTCGCATTCAGATCGTATTCGATCGTGCCGTCCAGCGCGACATCACCGGCGATACCTTCCGCAGCGGCATCCAATTTTGCGCTTAACGCCAAATCAATCGGCGCATTCAACGCCAGCTCACCGGTTTTTAGGTTCAGCTCGCTGACTGCGTATTTTTTACCGAGCAGCTTGTCGTCCCAGACCAAGTTTGCATTTTCCAGATCAATTCCACCGATGGCCAATGCAGCGAGATTTTTAGCATCACCGGATTCTTTCGTTTCTTTCTCACCGCCCAGCGCTATCAAATCATCCCAGTTGGTTTTGCCTTCCGCATTTCGACCGAGATTGATGTAGACATCGCGTAAGGTCAGCGTGCTGACTTGAACGTCTTTTTTCAGTAATGGAAGCAGTTTTACGCTGACGCTGGCTTGACCACTTTTCAACATGGGTTGATCACCAAAGCCGTCAGCATTGCCCAGTTCAATCGCACCGATATCGACACCGAGAGATGGGAATTTCGACATTTTCAGTTCGCCAGGAATGGCCAGATCACGTCCCGTCCGTTTTTGTACTTGGCTGATGATCGTGTCCTTATAATCATTCGGATCGAACAGCAGCGGTATAGCAATCAGCGCGGCGATCACGATGGCGAAGATAAGACCTACAACGATTAATAGTTTCTTCATTGATGAATTCCCCCTTTCTTTCAAAATTTCCCTACGGTTAGCGTCAGACGCTTCAACGTTAATTAAATCACAACTTAATTTAACTGAGTCGTTGACGGGCCCGCTCGACTGCTGCGCGCACCTGTGCTGGTGCGGTGCCGCCGATATGATTTCGCGCTGCAAGAGCGCCTTCTAATGTTAGTACATCATAAACATCTGACTCGATCACGTCGGAGAACACATTCAGCTCTTCCAGAGTGAGATCAGCAATATCTTTTGACTGACGCTCTGCGCTCGCCACGGTATTCCCAACCACTTCGTGCGCGTCGCGAAAGGCCATGCCTTTTCGCACCAGATAATCCGCAAGATCCGTCGCGGTGGCGAAGCCTTTCATGGTCGCTGCACGCATGTTCGCTTTATTCACACTGATCGCCGGGGCCATGTCTGCAAAAGCACGTAGACTGCCGCGCAATGTATCGACGCTGTCGAATAATGGCTCCTTATCTTCCTGATTGTCCTTGTTGTAAGCCAACGGTTGGCCTTTCATTAAGGTCAGTAATGCGATCAGGTTGCCATTAACACGACCCGTTTTTCCACGTAGGAGTTCCGGAACATCGGGGTTTTTCTTTTGCGGCATGATCGAGGAGCCCGTGCAAAACGCGTCCCCAATGCTGACAAAACTGAATTGTTGCGAGCACCACAAGACAAGTTCCTCAGAAAAGCGTGAAAGGTGCGTCATGATCAGCGCCGCGCAAGCATTGAACTCAATGGCGAAATCGCGATCGCTCACAGCGTCCAACGAATTTTCTGCCACGGCATCAAAACCCAATAATTCTGCCGTGTAATGACGATCGATTGGATAACTTGTTCCGGCTAATGCTGCGGCGCCCAGCGGCATGACATTCACACGCTTGCGGCAGTCAGCGAGACGTTCGCGATCACGTAATAAATTTTCAACCCATGCCAACATGTGGTGACCGAAGGTAACCGGTTGAGCGGTTTGTAGATGAGTAAAACCGGGCATCACGGTATCAGCTTGCTGTTCGGCCAGGTCAATAAGATTCGCGATCGCACGTTTTAACTCAATGTCGATGAGATCAATTTGTTCGCGTAAATATAAGCGAATGTCCGTCGCGACTTGATCATTGCGCGATCGGCCTGTGTGTAATTTTTTACCAACGTCACCGATGCGATCGGTCAGGCGACGTTCGATATTCATGTGGACATCTTCCAGCGCGATTGACCATTCCATCTCACCGCGTTCAATTTCCGCTTTGATTGCCGACAAGCCATCAATGATCGCGTCGCGTTCGTCGTCGGTTAAAACGCCGACTTTCGTCAGCATCGTTGCGTGTGCAATGGAGCCCTGAATATCTTGCGCGTACATGCGTTGATCAAATTGCACTGAAGCGGTGAATTCTTGCACGAAGGCGTCAGTCGGTTGCGTGAAGCGTCCGCCCCACAATTCGTTGGTGTTCTTGTCAGTCATAGGAATTTTTACTTACATGCGTGTATTTTTATCTTGATAGTCTAACCGATCTCGCGCGCAAAATTGGCATGATTTGTTCATGACAAGTTGGATGCGCCGACTTTTTACAGCCACATCCGATATGCCAGCTTACGCTAGAACCGCTGAGCGCGACGATGGTTTATTTCTACCTAATTTTTGCAGCACCGCAAGTTTGTTTGTGATCGTGCTGATCGGTGCATTGCTGGCGATTTTACTCACGCTGGCTGACCGCAGTGATCTGGCGTTCAGTTTCGAACTGCTAGGACAACAAGCATTCTTTATTTTGTGGGTGAGTCTGAGCAGTTGCGCGATGCTGTGTTGGGCGCGATCACATTTAAGACAATATTCACAGGTGACTTCAGGCCTGCTTGCGTGGTGCATGATTTTATTTAATACCCTCATTGTCTCTTTGTTGGCATATTGGTTGCGTCAGTACGACCCGACCCTGCAAAACATTAACCTTATCGAGTTCAGCTTGCGGAATGTCTTTATCGCGGCGATGGTCAGTGCGCTTTTGTTGCGCTATTTTTACATTCAACACCATTGGCAACGACAAATTCGGGCGGAAGCCGAAGCGCGCGTGCAAGCATTACAATCCCGTATTCGACCGCATTTTCTTTTCAATTGTATGAATACGATCGCGTCTTTAACTCGTTTGAAGCCAGAATTGGCCGAACAAACGGTGGAAGATCTGGCCGATTTATTCCGTGCTAGTCTGGCTGATCAACGCACGCACAGCACGCTGGCTGAAGAGTTAGCGTTAAGTCGTCAGTATCTTCGTATTGAAGCCTTGCGTCTTGGCTCGCGCTTGCAAGTAGACTGGCAGATCGATGCCTTACCGGAAGATGCATTATTACCCTCCCTCACACTGCAGCCGTTGCTAGAAAATGCGATCTATCACGGTATCGAACCGTGTGCGGATGGCGGTGTGGTGAGTATTCGTGGCCATCGTGCGGGAAATAAATTATCACTTCTGATCGAAAACCCCATCGCGAAGCCAAAGGCAGACGCGGCGGGTTTTCAGCAGCGCAAAGGTAACCAGCTTGCACAGGAAAATACGCAGCAACGCTTAAACCTGTTCTATGCAAATAGTGGTTTTGTTAACGCACAAATGCGCAGCAAAGTAAGCGACAGTCACTACAATGTGACATTAAGTTTTCCGTATATCACGACGTTATCCTAATCATGAAAAGTACACGGGATAAACCGAAAATTCTGATCGTGGATGACGAACCGCTTGCACGTTTGCGCGTCGCTGCTTTGGTTGAAGAAATCGCTGCCGGAGAAGTTGTTGGTGAAGCGGGCAATGGTGATGAAGCGCTAATGGCGATCGCTGATAAACAGCCGGACATCGTGTTGATGGATATTCGTATGCCGGGTCTGGATGGGCTGCAAGCTGCCGCGCAATTTGATCAATTTGCACAACCGCCAGCGGTGATCTTCACGACTGCTTATGGTGATCATGCATTGGAAGCGTTTGATGCCCATGCCGTCGATTACCTGCTCAAGCCGATCAATAAACAGCGTTTGCTAGAGGCGATCACGCGAGCGCACAGAATGACGCGATCAATCATCCAGAAGTTGCGTGATGATCAGACGCAGGCCCGGTCACATATCAGCGCGATGTTTCAGGGGGAGATCCGTAAGATCCCTTTGCAAGAAATTATCTTATTCCGCGCGGATCAAAAATACACTTCTGTCATCACCCTAGGTCAGGAGTTTTTGATCGAAGACACGCTGAAATCGTTGGAAGCCGAATTTCATGACGATTTTCTGCGTATTCACCGTAACTCTTTGGTGGCGAAACACGCGATCATTGCTCTTCAAAAGCAAGCTGACAGCTACGTTTTACGGCTAAATGGTCATGAGGAGCCGCTCCCCGTCAGTCGACGTTGTTTAGCCTCAGTAAAAACCTTTTTGCTTTATTAATGACGTAAAGAAGTTAGCCTGAGGCGTGGTTGATTATACTGCGCACTTCCCAAAATCTAGGAAGGGGTCATTGTGATGGAACTGGTAATTGCCTAAGATAGTCCTATGATGCAATGCACAATTTTTTCTCACTATGGATACAAAATTAATGAAGGTGACCAATCTTGCCCTGCAGGGGGGTGGCGCGCACGGAGCCTTTACCTGGGGGGTTCTCGACAGATTACTTGAAGAGACAAACTTAAATATCGAAGGAATCAGCGGCTCCAGTGCTGGCGCCATGAATGCGGTAATGCTGGCAAACGGCATGATGACTGGCGGCCATGAAGGAGCTCGCGAATGCCTGACCCGTTTTTGGTCTGGGGTTTCTGCAAAAAGCATGTCCGATAGCCCCGTGAAACTAATGACGACGAACGATTGGTCGCCTGCCTATACAATCGCAAAATCACTCGGTTGGTTTATGTCGCCATATCAGTTTAATCCGTTGGCGATCGATCCCTTAAGCGATCTTGTGAATGACATGGTTGATTTCGACAAGCTTCGCCATGATTGCCCGATCAACTTATATGTTGCGGCCACGCGGGTACGCACCGGTAAAATCCGTATTTTCGAAAATCACGAATTAAGCACGGACGCGCTCATGGCTTCGGCTTGTCTCCCGTCGTTACATCGCGCAGTTGAGATTGACGGTGAGCCGTATTGGGACGGCGCTTTTGCGGGAAACCCGGCGATTTACCCTTTGCTACATGGCACGAAAAGCCGCGATATCATCGCCGTTTTACTCGCGCCATTAGAAAGGAAGGAAGTCCCGACGTCCGCAGAGGAAATTCGTAACCGGGTTGCTGATCTGAGCTTTAATGCCGCGTTTCTACGTGAGATGCGTGCAATTGCCGATGTGCAAAATCGCTTTGATCGTGGCATTTTCACTTTGGGCCGACTAGAGCGGCTTATATGTCAGACGCGCTTTCATATTATCGAAGCAGAAGATCTGATGAACAAACTCAGCCATAAAAGTAAACTAAATACCTCAGCGAGCTTCTTAAATATGTTGTTTCTGGAAGGGCGGCAACACGCGGAAAATTGGTTTGCGAAGGATTATTCTGCGCTGGGTGCACGTTCTTCGGTGAATTTGTCACAGATGTTTGAATAGGTCTGTTTTTCCGTAAATTTTTGTATCAACTTTTCTTTTTTGTGGTCGTTAACCCTCTTGAGATGGGTGAAACAAGGAGAGCGCGTGATGACCACTTCGACACTATTGATCATGCTTGTGATAGCCGTTGCTATCGCACTGTATGGCGTCGTGATTTATAACAACCTGGTAACGATAAAACATAACGTTTCACGGGCCTGGGCGAACATTGATGTGCTGTTAAAGCAGCGGCACGACGAGCTGCCTAAGCTGGTGGAGACCTGCAAGCAGTACATGACTTATGAGCAGACCACATTAGAGAAAGTTATGCTGGCACGGAACGCTGTATCAAGGGCGCGCGAGGCAGGCGATATTGACGCACTTGGCCATGCAGAAACATCGCTCCGGCTTGGTTTAGGATCATTATTTGCCGTCGCCGAGGCCTATCCTGATCTCAAAGCAGACGAAGCGTTTCAGAATTTACAAAACCGGATCTCTTCGCTTGAAAATGCTATTGCAGATCGGCGCGAGTTTTATAACGAATCGGTCAATATCAATAATGCGCGGATCGAACAATTCCCGGATATTTTAGTGGCAGGCTGGTTTGGTTTTAACGAACGAGAGTTTCTAAACTTTTCTGAAGAAGAAATCAGCGACGTCGATCTCAACGCGCTGTTTAACTAACTCAACGCGCGTTAAGTCGATGGCATGACGAATTTTATCAGCGCGCTTAAGGCAACGATTGAAAACCTGAGTGGATCACATTTCGCTCTATTGGCTGCATTACTCAGCGTCGTTGTCTTCACTACCGGTTGGCGCTGCTTCACGGCCCTGCACCGCAAACGCATGATCACCGCCACCCCAACCTCTTGGTTACGATCTGCCGCACAGGGATATAGCGAATTGGTCGGTCGCGGTATTCAAATCCCGGGTACGCCGCTTGTTTCCCCTTTTAGCGGTCGCGAATGTTTATGGTATCGCGTGCAAACGCAGGAGCTTTCAACAGACGGTAGTGACAAAGCGCCGGAAATTCCGATCCTGAACTTGATCCAGTTTGTATTCAAACACGGTGCGCGAGGACTTTATCGTGGTGGATTGTTGGATGAAAGCAGTGATGATTTATTTTATTTAGATGATGACACTGGACGTTGTGTGATCGATCCAGAAGGTGCAGAAATTCGCCCGACACTGAAACGTCACTGGTACGGGAAAACACCAACACCTGATCGTGGCCCTGCGATCAAGGGCAGCCGACTTGGAAGCCGTTATCGTTACACAGAAGAATTACTGCTGCCAGGCGATATTCTTTACGCAATTGGTGATCTGAAAACCAAAGGCGGCGCAGCGCTGGCGAACAGTATGCAAGACGAAGTGCGTGATCTGCTACGCGAATGGAAGGCCGATCAGACAGAATTACTTGCGCGCTTTGATCGCGACCAGAATGGTCAGATCTGCGAAGCCGAGTGGCAGCAAGCACGTAATGAAGCGGATGAGCACATTCAGGAACGGCATCGTAATAATGATGTCCCAGTGAGTATTACGATGTTGCAGAAGTCTTCTGATGCGCGCCGACCATATGTGATCTCGTCAGAATCATTACATGTTGTGGAAGCGCGTTTTCAGCGCACAGCGCAGCTGTATTTTGTGATCAGTCTGATCAGTGTAATCTGCTTGGCGTGTCTACTGAGCATGCGCGTATAAAAGCGGAAACTGAAGAGCCAAAGCGGAACATTGTCGCTGACATACGTCTGTCATGGCACCGTCGCATGCTGGGACTTGGTTGAAAAAGCCACTTTGCATGCTACATTAAAACGTCGGGTGATCGCGTTGCGCAACGCTTGCTAACGGTGATCGCGATCATAAATAATTGAATCGACAATAATCTAAAAGAACAACTGACTAAAGAATACCTAATACTTATGACAAATCCATTGCTTGAAATCACGCCACTTCCTAAATTCAGTGCGATATTGCCCGAACATGTTGAGCCGGCTGTTGATCGGCTATTGGCTGAGAATCGTGTCGAGATTAAGAAAATTCTTGCGAATAAAGACAACATTAGTTGGGAAAATACGATCGAGCCATTAGATGCATTGGATGAACGTTTAAGTCGCGCTTGGTCGCCCGTCAAACACCTAAATTCCGTCGCGAACTCGGATGAGCTGCGCAAAGCGTATAACGCGTGTATTGCAAAACTTTCCGCCTACAGCACCGAAATTGGTCAGAACGAAGAGTATTATCAAGCCTGCAAAACGATTGCGGAAAGTGACGAATTTGCCGATTTAGAGCAAGCGAAACGCAAAGTAATCGAGAATGCGATCCGTGATTTTCGTTTGTCCGGTATCGAACTAAACGACGCCGATAAACAACGTTACAAAGAGATTCGTCAGGAATTATCGCGTGTCAGTGCGAATTTTGAAGAGAATGTGCTCGATGCTACCAATGCCTGGAAAAAACACATTACCGATGCAAGCGCACTTGCTGGATTACCAGAATCCACACGTCAACTTGCCGCGCAGATCGCGAAACGTGAATCATTAGATGGTTGGGTGTTTACTTTGGACTTTCCATCGTACATGCCGGTCATGACTTACGCAGACGACGCAGCATTCCGCAAAGAAATGTACGAAGCATTTGTCACCCGAGCGTCTGATCAAGGCCCCGACGCTGGTAAGTGGGATAACGGCGGAAATATGGAGCAACTGATCGCATTACGTCAGGAGCTGGCTAAATTACTCGGTTTTGCGAATTATTCAGAGTACTCACTAGCGACCAAGATGGCGCGTGATACACAAGATGTACTGGATTTCCTATCCGATCTGGCAGCGCGATCAAAACCCTATGCCGAGAAAGATCTGGCTGAGTTAACAACCTTCGCGAAAGATGAATTCGACGTGACAGAGTTAAACGCGTGGGACATGAGTTATTACGCGGAAAAGCTGCGTGAGCATCGTTACGCCGTCTCACAAGAAATGGTGCGACCGTATTTCCCAGCACCGAAAGTCATCAACGGTTTATTTGGTGTCGTGAAAGAACTGTACGGTTTGAAAATTGTGGAAAATGCGGACGTGGATGTTTGGCATGATGACGTGAAGTATTTTGAAATCCGAGATGAGCAAGATACGCTGCGCGGGAGTTTTTACCTCGATCTGTATGCGCGACCGCACAAACGTGGCGGGGCGTGGATGGATGTTTGTCTGGAACGTAAACGGACCGACGAAGGGCTGCAACATGCCGTCGCTTATCTCACCTGTAACTTCACACCGCCAGTGGGTGACACGCCTGCTTTACTTACGCATTCAGAAGTGACAACGCTCTTTCACGAGTTTGGCCATGGCCTTCACCACATGCTTACTCAGATCGAAGTGAGCGGCGTGTCGGGTATTAGCGGTGTTGCTTGGGATGCGGTCGAGTTGCCAAGTCAGTTTATGGAAAACTGGTGTTGGGAGCGTGAAGCTTTAGATTTATTTAGCAGTCATTATGAAACAGGCGAAGCGATCGACGATGCGCTTTTTGAAAAAATGACGGCAGCGAAGAATTTTCAGTCTGGCCTACAAATGCTGCGTCAGATCGAGTTTTCACTTTTCGATTTTCGTTTACACATGCAGGAAGGTGAGGTCAGTAAAAATAAGATCCAAGCGATTTTAAATGACGTGCGAGCGGAAGTATCGATCATTCCTACGCCAGATTTTAATCGCTTTCAAAATAGTTTTGGACACATTTTCGCTGGCGGATATGCAGCTGGATACTACAGCTATAAATGGGCGGAAGTCTTGTCAGCAGATGCGTTCTCGTTGTTTGAAGAGAATGGCATTTTCGATCGGACCACCGGAGAGCGATTTTTACACGCGATTCTGGAACAAGGCGGATCACGCGATGCAATGGATCTGTTTGTTGAATTCCGTGGCCGCGAGCCGGAGATTGATCCGTTACTGCGCCATGCTGGCTTGATTGCAGCTTGAAGTGACTCAGGTTACGCTAGAGCCGTGTAAGACGTCTGACAATACCAACAAAAAAAACGTTTGAGAAAAACCATGAAAATTATCTTGCGCGGAGCGGCGCTGAGTTTTGTCTTTCTGACGGCAAATACTGCGCAGGCCGAGACGGCCTATATCGTTGATCAACTCTTAGTTGGCCTGCATCAGGAAAAGGATATCAACAGTCCGATCTCAAAAGTACTTGCCACCGGCACCGAAGTGGAGATCTTGCGTCGAGAAGGAGATTACGCAGAAATTCGTGAAAGCGATGAAGGTAAAACCGGCTGGGTTGATTCGTCGTATTTGATGCTCGAACTGCCCGCGAAAGTACGTCTTGCTGCATTACAAGAAGAAATGAACCGCCTAAAAAGTCAGGAAAACGTGCAAACCAGTCAGGCACAATTACAAGAAAGCGAACAAGCGCATGCTGAAGCTGTCAGCAATCTCACGACGCAGTTGGATGATGTAAAGCAGTCATTATCGTCAGAAAAACTTAAAGTCGGTGAACTCGAAGCAACCATATCGCAACAAGAAAAAAGCCTCGCGCAATTTGAAGCCAACGGTAGCGATGAGCAACTTGTCGCGCTGCAAGAGAAGAACAAAGCCCTGCAAACAGAACTCTCGGCAGCAAAGCGTGCAACACAAGGCAACGCTAATTCTGCGGACAGTCTTATCGGAGCTGACAATCCCCTGCACTTTTTGTTGAACCGCTATGTGCAAGTTGGCCTCGCCATTTTTGCATTTCTGGCGTTTTTTCTTGGCCGTCGCTGGGAAGATCGCAAGATCAGAAAACGTCATGGTGGTTTTCGTATTTAATAAAACGCGTTATTTGATCATGTTCGATGTTGGTCATGAACAGTTCATTCGTTAGCGCGAGCGGGATAGAAAAAAGATCGTATCAAACACGTGCGTCTGTGCTAACAAGCCGTATACTGCCCTCCTTTTGCTCTGTATCGGAATCTCGCCATGACCACACCTGCCGTGAAACAAATTATTCTTAAGCAAACTCGTGAAAAATCACTTTTACGTCACCACCCGTGGGTTTTTTCCGGAGCGATCCAACATGTCGATGGTGAGCCAAAACCCGGTGAAACGGTGCATGTTTATAGCGCGACAAAGCAGTTTCTTGGCTGTGGTGCATATTCGCCAAGTTCGCAGATCCGAGTACGCTTGTGGTCGTTTGATCAGATCGAGATTGATCAGGCATTTTTTACTGCCCGTATTAAGCGGGCAAACGCCAAACGTGACGCTTTCAAACTCTCACAACAAAGCGATGCGTATAGACTGATCGCAGCCGAAAGTGATGGCTTGCCTGGGTTAATTGTCGATCGCTATGGTAAGTTTTTGATATGCCAGTTTGTCGGTGTGAGTGCGGAGGTGTTTAAAGCCGAAATCGTCGAAGCGTTGAAACTGCTCGATGGCATCATTGGCATTTACGAAAGATCCGACGTGGATGTGCGTAAAAAAGAAGGCCTGCAAAAAAGTACCGGTGTTTTGTGGGGAGAAATGCCACCGGAATTGATCACGATCGAAGAAAACGGGATTAAATTTGCAGTCGACGTACAAAACGGTCACAAAACCGGATTTTACCTTGACCAGCGTGAGAATCGCGCGCACGTGAGGGGCTTAAGTAAAGACGCAGAAGTGCTTAATTGTTTCGCGTATACCGGTGGTTTTGGACTCGCGGCATTGGCCGGTGATGCAAAACATGTCACCAATATCGAAGACGTGGATGCAATGGTCAAAATGATTGATCGTAATGTCGCGCTGAACGAATTTGATCCAGTGCGCAGCACCAATTTGAAAGGTAATGTTTTTAAAGTCTTGCGTGAGTACGAAGCAGAAAAACGTCAGTTTGATTTGATCATTCTCGATCCGCCGAAATTTGCCGATTCACAAAACCGCATGAAAGGTGCGTGTCGTGGTTATCAAGATATCAATCGTCTCGCGATTGCGTGTTTACGGCCGGGTGGAATGCTTTTTACTTTTTCCTGTTCGGGCTTGATGAAGCTCGATTTATTTCAAAAGATTGTTGCGGATGCGGCAATTGATGCTGGTCGACAAGCGCAACTTGTCCAATGGTTAGGACAAGCGCCGGATCATGCGATTGATATGGCCATTCCAGAAAGTCTGTATTTAAAAGGTTTATTGGTGCGTGTGGGTGAATGACGCGAGACTTGATCGAAGCAAACGCATCGAAAATAATCAACGCTTCCAATTCTATTCAAAGCAGGGATAAAACATGGCCGGCTCATTAGGTGATCAACTCCTCAAAGCAGGTGTCGTCGATAAGAAAAAAGCGAAACAGTTAAAACACCAAAACCGTACGAATAAAAGTAAACAAAAACAGTCTGGAAAAAAATCCAATTTGCAGGCTGAAACGGCTCAAACACAGAAGCAAATTGAACAGGCGCAACGTGAAAAGCAGCAACGTGATCTAGCGCTGAATAAACAACGTGATGCTGAACGAGCACAGAAAGCCGCGATCGCAGAGGCAAAACAAATTGCTCAGCAGCATACGGTTGCGATCCCAAAAGAAGCAGAAGTGGCTTATCACTTTACTGATGAGAAGACGATCAAAAAACTTTACGTCAGTGAAGCGCAACAGAAACAACTGACGCTGGGTCAACTCGCGATCATTATTGTGGATGAAGGGTATTGTTTAGTGCCGGATAAAGTGGCTGAGAAAATAGAAAAACGATTGCCGGAAATGGTGATTCGTATTGAGGCGGAAGAAAAGTCTGATGAAGATGATCCGTATGCCGGTTATGAAATCCCCGATGATTTGATGTGGTAAATTTTTAAACGTTATTTAAAAAGTGTCGACTCACCATTTCAGTTTTTTTGAAAAAAGCAGTTTTCTATTGTGATCGGTACATTATTATCGGGTCAGATGGACGATTAAATAGACGGAGGAGGGTCATTTCTTACGGAATCTATATCGAGTATAACCCACGATATAAGATTAATTTTATTCAATTAAAGCTTTTTTACAGTCAGTCTTTAATGGCTTTTTTAGGTTGACTTTAATGGAATAAACTTCAATTTGGCTGTCTTGGACCTAATTAAACAAGCTGTTTAATCAACTGTTTTTTTTCAGAAAAGTTGAACAACCGTTGGGGAATTAAAGAGCAGTTTACTGTTGATCAGAAAAGCAAATAATATATTATTTAAATTGCTTACACATATGAAAGTATTGAGCACTGGCGACAAGCCAAGTTGCGATCGCGATTGACCCCCAAATACCATAAATGCCAAGATTGAATATACCTAATGCGATCAGAATAAAGATCAATGGCAGAATTAATTGTCGAAGCACATTGAAATACATCGGTATTAACGGCCGCTTCATTCCTTGTAAGACTGCGCCAGCAATAAAAGAAACCACATACGCGGGTAGTATGAAAGCCTCTACGCGAAGATAACTTACACCATACGTGATCACGGCAGCATTTTTCGTGAAGAGGCCGATCAGCGATTCTGCAAAAATAAAAATAACCACGCCACCCAATAACATTAAACTGGTTCCAAACTTGATCGAGTCCAGTGCGACTTTTTCCATGCGGGCGAATTCACGTGCGCCAAAGTTCACACTGACGATAGAGAGCACTGCAATATTTAACCCCAATGCGGGGAGTAAAATTAGTTGCTCAATACGCAAAGCAATCCCGAGTCCGGCGACAGCATTTTCACCAAATTGCGCTACAGCGGAGATAATGATCAATGATCCGATCGCGATTAAAAACATATTCGTGCTAGCCGGTATCGACTGCTGTAATAAGGCACGATAATAAAATCCGTTTGGTTGTAAGTTCACGATATTGAGACAATTCCCCAGTTGGCTTTGCCGCACTTTGTAGGTTAAATAAATAGCACTGCCCAATTGCGTAACGGCGGTGGCGGCTGCTAAGCCGTACACACCCCAATCGAAAACAAAAATAAATAACGGATCGAGCAAAATATTAGCGTAAAAAGCGATGACTAAACTGTTGCGTAAGCTCGTCGTGTCGCCGAGTGAATTGAGTATGCCGTTGGCAGCCATGCCGTGCGTCATTAAACCCAAGGTTGGTAACATGATCGAAAGATACTTCAGCGCATCTTCGGTGTATTCACCTTCGGCGTGCATGAGTCGAAACAAAATCGGCGTGGCAAGATAAATGAAAAAGCCTGCGAGTAAGGCGGCAATCCACGCCAAGGAGAGTGCGTGACCGGCATAGCGTTCAGCTTCGGCTTGTTCGCCAGCACCCCGCGCATGGCCGACCAAAGCATTCGTACCCTGACCGATACCGAGTGCGATCGATAAGCCCATGAAGAAGATCGGCGAGGCAAGTGAAATACCAGCCAATGCCGTTGAAGACAGCATGCCCGCGTAGAAATTATCTACGATGTAATACATCGTATTAAAAAACATGCCGACACTCGCCGGGATGGCAATTTTTCGGAGTAAGCTAGCGATAGGGTCTTGAGTAAGGTTCAAACGAACTCCGACGGCATGGTTATAAAAAGCGCGAGTAGAACAAGTTGCCTGATCTGTTATTAAGCAGGCTCTGACCATACGGCAAATTCATTGCCGCTCGGTTCAATAAAGTGAAAACGTCTTCCGCCGGGGAAGTCGAAAATCGCTTGTGAAATGTTACCGCCTGCGGCAATCACTTTCTCCAATGTCTTTTCAAGATCGGTGCTGTAAAAGACCAACAGTGCCGCGCCCTGCTCCACGTTAGATTTCAGCTCGCTCTTGTAAAAGCCACCATCCAAACCTTGATCGGAAAAGGCGGTGTAGTCCGGCCCGTAATCGGTAAATATCCAACCGAAAACGCGGCTAAAAAACGTTTTTGTCGCGGGCAGATCGCAAGCGGCGAACTCGACATAATTTAGCTTTTCATGTTGGTTCATGTTGTAAGCCCCGTCGCTTAGTGAGAGAAAAAATAATTTATCAGCTGGTCAGGCGATCAGAAAAATTTACAGTAGCAATAACAGCCGAGCGGAACAAATACAGATCAGATATTACTCGCTGCTATACGAATCCGTTCTGCCGGAATACGTAGTTGCTCAATTAAATACATTTTAAAGGTCTCCGCAAAGGGTTGCTGATCAACGGCTTTTTGCATACATAAAATCCATGCGTCCCGTTCTGCCTCGCCAACGGGTAAATGCTGATGGGCTTTGGGAATATTGATCCCGCCGAAATGTTCCGCATAAAGCGTCGGTCCACCCAACCAGCCGGATAAGAAAAACGTGAGTTTTTTTCGTGACTCTGTAAGGTCATCCGAATGTAAATGCCGAATCGTTTTCGCTTCTGGTAATGTCTGCATAAGATCATAAAACGCATCAACAAGTTTTGTGATGCCGTCTAAGCCACCCGCAGCCTGATAAGAAGCATCGCCGACACCGTAATGATTATCTGATTTCATATATTGACTCGACGAACCCTTAATTGGCCTGGGATGCTATAAGATCTAAGGGTATAAAAAAGGTAGAAAGTGTCAGCAAGAGGCTGATCACAGCGATAAAAATAAAGGGTGGTTTATGATCCTGTAATTTGTCAGTCGAAGCAAAATTATGCCAAAGTGTACCAATAATAAAGCCGGGGAACGTCGACGTGGCAGCGCCATACCAAAAATCGATCACTGGATCGCCATAATAACTTTTCGATAATGCAATCACGCCGCCCGCAAGTTGAAAAGCGATCAGCATTAAGGGGATTCGCCAGATTGGTTTCATCGTTTCGAAATGTTCGTTGAGTGTCATGTGTTGATTCTCCTTATGTTTATTATTTTAAAAGATTAAACCACTTGCCCGGCACTCCAGCCCGAGGCCCATGCCCATTGAAAATTATAACCGCCCAACCAGCCAGTGACATCCACCACTTCACCGATAAAGTACAAGCCTGCAACCAAATTCGACTCCATGGTTTTGGAGGAAAGTTGATCACAATCTACGCCGCCGAGCGTGACTTCCGCCGTACGGTAGCCTTCTGTGCCGTTGGGTTTAATCGTCCATTGGTGGCATTGCTTATGAATGAAATCAATTTGAGCATTAGCAGTATTTTGTATTGTCTGATCAAGTAATGTGTCTCCGAGCAAGCTGATCAACAGTCGGCTAGGGAGTTTGTCAGCCAGTACGTTTTTTAGTTTGGTGTTATTTCCGGCGCGTCTTTTTTCGATTAAAAAATTTTGAATATTTTCATCGGGGATAAGATCGATCTCGATCACTTCACCGGGTCGCCAGTAATTGGAAATTTGTAATATGGATGGGCCGCTTAAACCACGATGTGTGAATAAAATATTTTCTCGAAAACTGATCGGGTGTTGGTTTTTTTCATTCGTGTTGGTGGGTTGGTTGTGCACCCGACTATTGATCGCAATACCAGAAAGAGGTGAGAACTTTTCTTTATCTTCCGGCTGTAATGTAAATGGCACCAGCCCGGCGGAAACAGGCCAGACATGATGGCCAAATTGATCAGCGATCTGATAGCCGAAAGGTGTGGCACCCATAGTCGGAATGGACAAGCCACCACAGGCGATCACTAATGATGATGTTTTAAATTGATCTGTGGATTGATCTGCTGTTCGAGCCGCGTTTGATTTAGTAGACATTTTTTTTGCAGAAAACGTTTCTTGGTGTGCGTCGATGACGAATTCATTTTTGTCATTTTTTCTGATTTGATCGATATGCGTATTAAGTCTGATCTGCACGCCGACTTTTGCACATTCACGCAAGAGCATGTTGAGAATATCTTTTGCGCTGTCGTTACAAAAAAGTTGGCCGTGATCACGTTCGTGGTAGGGAATATTGTGGTCGCTAACCATGCCAATAAAGTCCCATTGCGTGTAGCGGTTTAAAGCGGATTTACAAAAATGTGGATTATGCGAAAGGTAATTTTCTGCACTAATCGTATAGTTCGTAAAATTACAGCGGCCACCACCAGACATAAGAATTTTCTTACCGGCCTTGTTGGCGTGATCAAGCACCGTCACATTACGACCACGTTTGCCCGCCTCGATCGCGCACATTAAACCTGATGCACTCGCGCCGATGATCAATACATCTGTTGGATGAAGCTTGAGGGACATAAGGTCGACTTAAATGTCGGTGAGAGTAAGATCCAAGCCGCTACGAAATTGAAGCACAAGTGCGTCGATTTGATCTTGCTCATAGGGCACCGGATCGCCATTCCCCCAAATAGGTGCTGGCCAACTTGCGTCGATTTTAAAGCGCACAATGTGGTGTAAGTGTAATTGCGGGACGACATTACCGAGTGCGGCGACATTCATTTTATCTGCTTGAAAACGATCATATAAAAAATGTGCCACCTTGGAAGATTCATCCATCAGCGTGATCTGATCTGTCGAACTGAGTTGAAAAATTTCAGTCACGTCTTCAATTTCAGGTACGAGAATTAACCACGGATAGCGAACATCGTTCATCAATAAAACCCGGCAAAGGCTGAGTTTGCCAAGATCTATCGTATCGGCTTTAAGTTTGGGGTGAAGGCTAAACATGATGGTTTGTCGTGATTCCTGAATACGTTTGTTTGAGGTGGAGCTTGAAATCCAGATGGAATAGAAAGACGTGGAGTACCATCCCTGACAAGCTCGTGTAAAATTAGATTATTCACTATTACACGCCGTGATGCACAGGGGCATGTTGGGTAAATTGTACCGCAAGCGTGGGCGCAAAAAACTGACCTGATCAAACAATGCCATATGCCGCAGCGGCCTTGCTTAACTGGAGGCAATCTTAATGAGTACGATACCGGAAGATTTGAAATACGCTGAAAGCCACTTGTGGCTTGAATTACAGGATGACGGCACGATCAAGGTCGGCATCACGGACTACGCGCAAGAAGAACTGGGCGATATTGTGTTTGTGGAGCTACCCGAGCAAGAAGCCAGTTTTACCACGGATTCTGAATGCGCGTTGGTAGAGTCAGTAAAATCCGCCTCTGATCTGGCTTGCCCCGTCGCTGGAGAAATTGTCGGCGTCAATACGGAATTGGAAGATTCACCGGAACTGATCAATAGCTCGCCGTATGATTTAGGCTGGATTTTCTTGTTGCAACCAGAAGACGAAGGCGAGATTGACGGCTTGATGGACGCATCAGCCTATGAGAGCTATATCGACGAAGAATGATTTTTTAAAAAAGTACGCACATCATTAACGTAGTCTCCACTGCGGGTGAAATGCGGCGTTGAATAAGAAGAAAAAACTGCATGGATGTCTCACACATACTCGACCCTTTAAACGACGCGCAACGCGAAGCAGTCGCCGCACCGGCAGGCAACCTGCTGGTGCTGGCGGGAGCCGGGAGTGGCAAAACACGCGTGTTGATCCACCGTATCGCGTGGTACATCCAAACCAACCAAGCCCGACCGGGTAGCATTCTTGCGGTGACGTTTACAAATAAAGCCGCTGGTGAAATGCGTGCCCGTTTGGAAAAAATTCTCGGTCACGGAACGGGGGCAATGTGGGTCGGTACTTTTCACGGCATTGCCCATCGCCTGCTGCGTGCACACTGGCAAGATGCCAAGCTTGAGCAACATTTCCAGATTATGGACAGTGATGATCAATATCGTTTGATCAGACGTTTACTTCGAGAGCTGGAATTGGAAGAAGCGAAATGGCCGCCGCGTGAGATCCAGTGGTATATCAATGCGCGCAAAGACGAAGGTCTACGTCCGCCGCAGTTGAGCAGTGATGGGGATTTTCATCAAGAACAGATGATTCACATCTATCGCCATTATGAAGAAGCCTGCGCACGATCCGGGCTGGTGGATTTTGCCGAATTACTGCTGCGCGCGTTCGAACTCTTCCGCGATAACGATCACCTTCGGGCACATTATCAAGAGCGGTTTCGGCATGTGTTGGTGGACGAGTTTCAAGATACAAACACGATCCAATACGATTGGTTGAAGATGTTTTCGAATGGTGATGGCAGCATGTTTGTTGTCGGCGATGACGATCAGTCGATTTATAGCTGGCGTGGCGCAAAGATCGAAAACATGCAACGCTTCCAAGACGACTTTAACGAAACGAAATTAGTTCGGCTGGAACAGAATTACCGATCGACCGCGACGATCCTTGCCGCTGCTAATACGTTGATTGCAAACAACACTGGCCGCATCGGCAAAGAACTCTGGACAGACGGTGAAGATGGCGATCAGATCCCCGTTTTTACCGCGTACAACGAACAGGAAGAAGCGCGCTATCTTGTTGAGCAAGTGGAGGATTGGCATAACGAAGGGCATCGTTATGACGATGCCGCGGTGCTATACCGCACCTCGGCGCAGTCGCGGGTCTTCGAAGATCACTTACGCCGTGAAAATATTCCGTATCGAGTTCACGGTGGTTTTCGTTTTTATGAACGTGCCGAGATCAAAGATGCACTGGCCTATTTACGACTGACGGCATTTTCTCAGGATGATGCCGCTTTCGAGCGTATCGTGAATACACCAACGCGAGGCATTGGCAATCGTTCGTTAGAAGCGATCCGCCTCGAAGCGCGCAATAACGGTTTATCGCTCTGGCAAGCGATGTGCCGCATCATTGAGCACAAGCTGCTCAATGCGCGCGCAGTAAATGCGCTGCAAGCTTTCTTTGAGTTGATCGAAGGCATGCGTCAAGAAGTAGATGGAACCGAGTTGAGTGATTTACTGGATAAAGTCATTAAACGAAGCGGATTGATCGGACATTATAAAAAAGACACATCGGGTAAAGCGGAAGATCGAATAGAGAACCTTGAGGAGTTGGTCAGCGCCGCACAGGAATTTGAAGTGCGCCAGCAAGATCAAGCCAAACTCAATGAAGAAGCTGCCGCCGAGGAAGATCTTGATCCGCCACCGGCCATGGATCCGCTATCGGAATTCCTCGCGCATGCCGCGCTTGAAGCGGGTGAAGGTCAGGCTGATGCGTATGAAGATTCGTTGCAACTGATGACCTTGCACGCGGCGAAAGGTTTGGAATTTCCGTTGATTTTTTTGACGGGTTTGGAGGAAGGCTTATTTCCGCACAAACGCAGTCGCGAAGATATTGCACAGCTCGAAGAGGAACGCCGCCTTTGTTATGTCGGCCTAACCCGCGCAATGCAGAAATTAGTGCTCTCTCATGCCGAGGTGCGGCGTTTGCACGGCCAAGAAACCTATCCGCAAGCCTCACGGTTTATTCGTGAAATTCCTAAAGAATTATTGAAGCCGGTACGTGCGGGGCATGATCAAGGTTATGGTATGGGCAGCAGTGTTGATGAGTATGTGCAAGAGTCAGCCGCATCACAAGGGATCGGTTTGGGCCAGCGCGTCTGGCATGAGAGTTTCGGCGAGGGCGTGATTTTAAATGTTGAAGGTCAAGGCAGTCACACACGGGTACAAGTGAATTTTGAAGAGGCCGGATCAAAATGGCTCGTCGCGGCGTATGCGAATTTACAAGCGGTGTAGGATCAATCAACGTGCCGTTTCGGCTTTCGTTAAAGCAAAAAAAAAGATCGATAAAAATACTATTTAGAACATTAAACCCAAAAAAATAATTAATAAGATAATGATAAAAAACCTTAACTCTTGCTGCTTGTTTCGTTTATTTTTCGTTTCAATTTTTCTTGCTCCTTTATTATTACTCAACGCGTGTAACGACGCGCCGCAAGAACGCGAAGCGGCAGGAAAGGCTCAAAAAACGTATCGTTGGAAAATGGTGACCACATGGCCTGCAAATTTTCCGGTCTTTCAGGAAGGTGTTGATCGTTTTGCTAAAAATATTAAAGAGATTAGTAATGGCCGGATGCAGATCATGGTGTACCCTGCGAATAGTTTGATCCCCCCGTTGGAGGTGTTTGAAGCGGTGAAATTAGGCAGCGTTGAAATGGGACACGGCGCGGCCTATTACTGGGCAGGTAAAGTTCCGGCAGCACAGTTTATGACGACGGTGCCCTTCGGTATGACGGCCAGTGGCATGGACGCGTGGTTGTACAATGGTGATGGGATCAAACTGTGGAATGAGATTTACGCGCCGCATAACCTGATCGCATTCCCGATGGGTAACACCAGCGTGCAAATGGGTGGGTGGTTTAATAAAAAAATAAATTCGATTGATGATCTAAAAGGTTTGAAAATGCGCATTCCTGGACTCGGTGCAAAGGTGCTGGCAAAAGCCGGTGGCAATCCGGTCTTGATGGCGGCGGGTGAAGTTTATACGGCGCTTGATCGTAACATTATCGATGCGACAGATTGGGTCGGGCCATTTCACGATCAGCGTTTAGGTTTGCACAATGCCGCGAAATATTATTATTACCCTGGTTGGCATGAACCCGGTGCGGCATTTGAATTATTGATTAATAAAAAAGCGTGGGAAAGTTTGCCTGTCGATCTGCAAAAGTTAATCGAAGTCACCGCTGCGGCGAATAACATTTGGATGCATGCCGATTTTGATGCGTCTAACCAGATCGCGCTTGAAGAATTAAAAGAAAACCACCAGCACGTTGAGATTCTCGCGTTTCCAGATGATGTTATGGATAAATTCCGCACGCTAACCGAAGAGGTGATGCACGAACAAGCCGCGGCGGATCCTGTGTTTAAAAAAGTGTATGAAAACTACCGCGCTTTTCAGAAACAAAATCGTGGCTGGGATGCACTTTCTGACAGTGCATATCGTGCCGTCATTAGCCGTCAGGAGGAAGCGGGCATCCCTTAAAAAAATCGGATGAAAGGCGCTTTTACAGAATGAAAAATAAAATCAGTTTCCTACTTGGCTTTGCGTTTATCTTATCGTTATTAATTAGCGCCTGTAACGAAAAAGACGAAGTCTACTTTCCATTGAGCGAAGGTAAATACTGGACGTACACATTAACTACGCAAGATATGGATCGGCGCAGTGAGTTTAAAAAACTAGTGACCAATGGGCCGATCGAAACGGTTGATGGACAGCAAGCTTATTCGCGCAATGTTAATGATAGTTTGCTGTATTTTTACACGAAAGACGAAGACGGCATTCGACAAATCGGCAGTAAACGCCCGACCGACATTAACACCATTTTCGAAAAACAGGATCATTTTGTATTTCGGTTACCGCTTGAAAAAGGTCGCAGTTGGGAGCAAGACTCGATCACGGGTGTATTAGCCGTTGTGATGGATCCATTTCGCCGACATTTTATTTTAAATACGCCAGTCCACATGCGCTACACGGTCGATAATGTAGACAGTACGATCGACGTACCTGCCGGCAAATTTAACGATTGTGCGGAAGTGAAAGGCCTAGGGAAAACACGTGTTACGCCGGATAAATCTCTGGGCACGGTCAACATTGAAGTGACAAGCTCAGATTGGTACTGCCCCACTGTCGGGTTGGTCAAGTCGGAACGATTAGAATCCACAGATAATAAAATTTTAACGCACGGGACGTTTTTGATGGAGTTGGAAAGTTATTCTGTGCAGTAGTTTTTTCGGGAGAGATGAATGCCTGAAAATCAGTACAAAGGATCGCAATATCGAACGATTCACCGGCAGTTAATTGAAACCGGAACGTCACAACCCGAACACGCTATGTTGTTGCTTGATGAGCAAGAACGTCTTTACCATTTTGTTTATACGGCGATGCTTTCAGTGCTTCCTGTCGATGATCAAAGCGTGGTTTTACTGGCTTTATTTAATTACTATCAACGTTTGATCACACCGCCGATCGTTGCGGCTTCACAGTTTATTTTTAATACCGATCATAAGGCAATTAAACAGACCAGATCATTACCTGGTTTAGGAAAAATCACGCGTCGTACACCTCTGAAATTTTGCACGGTTAAAGGAACACAAGTTGATCAGCAAGGAAGTCGGTTGATGCGTTTGACCATGTTGAAAACAGCGCCGCCATTATTGTTAAATTTGACTCACGTAAAAAACAAGGTTGATCCTGTCAGTGTGGGGGCAAATGCGCGTGGAGCTGTTGACGAGAATTAACGTATAATCCGCTGCTTTGAAACTTTCTGATCGTCCGTCTGCCGCTATGAACCCATTAATTACCTATCTCAATACCCGTGCCGAGGCAATTTTCGCCGCACAAGACATTCCTGTTGAACTTGCTGTCTTTGCGAAAAGTGATCGCCCTGATCTGGCCGACTTTCAATGTAATGGAGCATTTCAAGCAGCAAAAGCTTTGCGTAAAAATCCACGAGAAATTGCGACTGCTGTGCAAGCCGAACTGGCGAATGATGCGGCGATTGAAGAGGTGCGTGTGGATGGTCCGGGTTTTATCAATGTGCGTTTAAAAAATGAATTCATTAGCGAGAAGTTAGCGGATCTGGATTTCGACAAACCGCATGATGGTTCGCAAATCAGCGAGACGATCATGCTTGATTACGGTGGTCCAAATGTCGCAAAACCCTTACACGTTGGTCACTTGCGATCAGCCATCATCGGTGAGTCGGTCAAGCGTATCGCGCAAGCGCTCGGGCATACGGTGATTGCGGATGTGCACTTGGGCGATTGGGGTACGCCGATGGGAATGTTGATCGCAGAATTATCAGAACGTCATCCAGATTGGTCGTATTTTGATGAGAACGCGACGTCTTATCCTGAGACTGCACCGATTACGGTGGATGATCTGAATACTCTTTATCCACAAGCGGCCGCGCATTTTAAAGCAGATGCGGATTTTGCCCAGAAAGCACGTGAAGCAACGGCCAAGTTACAACAAGGCAAAGCCGGTTATCGAGCTTTGTGGCAGCACTTTATTTCGATCTCACTGGTCGCGGTGAAACGGGACTTTTCCGCGTTAAATGTGGATTTCGATCTGTGGTTGGGCGAGTCCGATGCGGATGCGGTAATGCAAGAGATGATCGCTGATCTGAAAGCGAAAGGCTTGGTAGAGGAAAGTGACGGCGCACAGGTTATCCAAGTTCAGCGTGAGGAGGATGAGATTGAATTTCCGCCACTGATTTTGATCAAGCGCGATGGTGGCGTGACGTACGCGTCGACCGATCTGGCGACGATTTATCAACGTACACGTGAGCAAAAACCGGATCGCATTGGTTATATTGTTGATCAGCGTCAATCTTTGCATTTTAAGCAAGTTTTTCGCGCGGCAGCGTTAGCGGGCTACATGGGGGAAGATCAGCTTGAGCATATTGGTTTCGGTACGGTCAACGGTAAAGACGGCAAACCGTTCAAGACCCGCGACGGTGGCGTGATGCGCTTGTCGGAACTGATCCAGTTAGCACGGGATGAAGTCACTCGAAAGGTTGGCCAAGAAAACACGGATGACGACTTTTCCGTTACCGATATGATCGAATCGATTGCGATCGCTGCAGTGAAGTTTGGTGATCTTTCATCACCGAGAGTATCGGATTATATTTTCGACACCGAAGCATTTGTGCGTCTTGAAGGCAAAACTGGCCCATATATCCAATATGCCGCGGTGCGGGTGCAATCATTACTGGAAAAAGCGGCGGCGAAAGGGTTTGCCGTGGATCAGCCTGCCGTTGTGAATGTTATCGAAGTGGAAGAACGCAATTTAGCGCTCGCCCTGCTGGAGTTTCCTGCGACCATGCAGCGCGCGCATGAGCGACGGATGCCGAGTGACCTGTGTGAACACGTTTATAGTGTTGCGCAAGCTTACAGCCGCTTCTATCAGGCTTGTCAGATACTCGGTGCCAGTGATGAAGCCGTGATCAAGTCGCGGTTATCACTCAGCCGCATGGTATTTGCGCATATCAGCGCGTGTTTGCAGAACCTAGCGATTGATGTACCGACACGGATGTTGAGCTTGTCTGCAGAGTAGTCGATACGATTATTGATCGATGCAAGTACGTTGTCGTGTTGAAGTAGGCGTTGTGGTTTACGTTTGCGTCCATTTGATCCGGTGAAGCTGCTCAGCTAAACCCGATCATGTGGTGTGATTACCTACCTCAGCTCAGGCGAGTAAATCGTATGGGTAAGATGGGGCCAGCCAGATTTTCCAGACAATGCTCAAACAACACGTTCAAATGATTAGGATCGTCTTGACTGATCTGGTTGAGATATGCCTTTTCTTGTGACGTGAAGATCAAAATACGTGTTAAGAGCGAACGTCCTTCAAACCAGTTAAATTCAAGTGTGTCAGCCGTTTGATCAGCTTTTATTGCTTGCACGTGTTACCTACCCCAACGTCATTATTGTCCCAAACTCTTCTTCATGATCCTGTTTTTGTTTTGTTATTCGATCATGACAGTGAGTGCAAAATTATGATCATCTTAAGGTGATTTTTTTCGAGCACAATCCCTCAAAAGTTGTATGTAGGTAGGAATTGAGTTTTTAGGAGGAAATCAGTGTGTTTCGGCACGTTTTTTCGTGGAAAAAGAGTAGGTGTTCAGTGTGGGTAACGTTTTGAGAAAATCTTTTCGAGTAATAAAAAAATCAATTTTAAACAATGAGTTAGTTCTTATTGACTTCGGTCGTTGAGATCGCCGGTGAACTAATGAATGCTTGAAAATGAGCGTTACGTCAAATAGTGTCACAACTGAGCTAGTGATGCTCGCAGTCATCCATAAATGGTTTTACTGCTTTAATCGAGCTTAACAGGAACAGGGTGATCTAGAGTTATGGCGTGCTCGGACAGTGTTGCGGCGTATGCAAGAATTTCAACGCCGTGGGCAAAAGCTTGGCGTAATGTTTGGCCGTAGAGTGCATCGATATTGTCGGCTGGCCGCACCTCGATGGCATCATTACGTTGCAAACAAAATAGCAGAACTGCGCGATGGCCTTGCTGTCGCATGGCCATGAGTTCACGTAAATGTTTTGTGCCGCGTGCACTGACCGCATCAGGAAAGTAAGCGATCTTATCCTCAACGAGTGTGACGTTTTTTACTTCAACGTAGCAATTGGGTAACTCACCCTCTGTCAGCAGCAGATCGATCCGGCTGTTTTCTTCGCCGTATTTCACTTCGCGTTTAATCTTTGAATAATCTGCGAGCGGTTCGATCACGCCATTTTGAATCGCTTCTTCCACCAGATGATTGCTCAAATGCGTGTTAATGCCGACGAGGATCTGCGGCGCGACTTCGATCATTTCCCATGAGAGCGGGTATTTTCGTTTGGGATTTTTACTGTTACGTAAATAAACGCGCGAGCCAGGAGTGCAACATCCGCGCATGGAGCCAGTGTTTGGTGTGTGGGCGGTGATGATTTCACCACTTTCAAGGGTCACATCTGCGAGAAAGCGTTTATAGCGTTTGATCAAGGTACCTTTGATCAGCGGCGTAGAAAATTTCACTTATTTATTCGGCTCATTTTCTTTTTGAATATAAAACTCAAGCAGGTCGTCCGTTTCAAACAAGGCGAGTAAGTCGTGTCCGGTCCGTGCACAATACGCTTTAAAGTCGACAACCGCATGCGAGTCGGTCGCCAGAACATGTAAGATCTGGCCTGCATCAAGTCGTTGTAATGCCAGCTTGGTTTTCAGGATCGGCAAGGGACAATTTAAACCTTTCGCGTCAAGTACGGAGTCAGGCGTGGGGCGGTCGAGATTTTCTACGGATTCAGTCGTCATGTGAACTTAGTAACTACGGAATGAAGGCGTATAAGGATAACAAGAAAAGTGATGATGGTGGGCATTGAGCCGTCCACATCAAGCAGGTTACTGGGAACTTTTGAGAAATGGGAGTCCTACCTTCCAGCCGAAAAAGTTGTTATACCCAAAATTCCCGAAGATGCTGAATTTCAAAATGGAATAGGCACGCATTTCACCGCATGCCCCAAGAAGCCACGATGGCGTATGGCCCCGGCATAGGAATGTCAAATGGTATGGAGCAGCAAAGGTCATCGCCCACGGTGTTGTCGGCGGCATACCCAGCCTTACCTCGGGCGGGGAGTTTCTCACTGGCTTTTTGTCTGCAGGTTTTACCCAGGCGACATCAAACGTGAACAACCTCTACACGAAAGGAAAAGGGATAAACCTTGGGAATGCCGCGAAAGCAGCGGTTGTTGGTGGAACCGCTTCAGTGCTGGGAGGGGGGAAGTTCGCAAATGGGGCAACGACGGCTTCTTTCTCTTATTTATTTGGCGAAGCTGCTCGTAATTCACAAAAACCTGAGTCCAGGGTTGTAGCTGCTCCTAATGATGTTAAAGGTGCCGTTAAACAGACGCTCGAAGGAAAACTAGGAAGAGCGGTTGATGTTGATCAGATTAAAGTAGTTGAAAACTCAAAATGGGCAAATTTATTAAGCGGTATAACAGAGCTTAGAACAGGTGGAGATTATATTATTTTAGCAACTACACAAAGAGATACGATTTACCTTAGTTCTCACATCACTCCGAGCAGTTTTTTGCGAATTCGGAACTTGTGTTGCATGAATATTATCATGTAGTAAACCAGTGGAATAATGGCCGAATGGGTAATTTGTCTTATCTTCTGGACCCTTCTAAATGGGAAAATGAAGCGGAGGGTTTTGCTAGCCAAAATGTAAGTTTATACGAATCGTTTAGGAGACGCTGATGACAGCACGACTAATAACAATATTAATCATATCGAGTCTATTTTTGCCTAGTTGTGCAATTTCTGGCGATACTGCAGTTATGGTTAAAGGCAGGTTATTGAATTCTAACTCTGAACCACACACGAGCTGTACTATAAGAGGTAGTCAGGGCAAGCAAAGAGTTTATAGCGCAGATGTTGAAGGTGATTTTGAAAGAACAATAGTCTTTCGCCCTGTTTCCGGTAAGCCTCTTGAACTTGAAATGTCCTGTGCGAATGCGATAGCAACACACAAATATGTGATTGAGCGTATTCCTCGACCTTTTGGAAAAGTTCTAGATGTTGGTAGTGTGGTATTAGAGTAAATCAATGGGGTCATATATGGACCCGCCAAATAAAGTCAACTAGATTTGGTTCAGTTTTATTTTTACATTTTCATTCCATCAAGCATTTGTAAATTTAAAAGAACAACACAACACGTCAGCAGTCATATATCCGGCTTCTTGATGGAAAAGGGGTCTCTTTTCCGAGCCACAATGGGAACCGCACCTGACGTCCTTATCAGAGTGGCGAATTTAAGGGGCCAGAGCCTTTTTATAAAGCCTTTCAGAATGATAACCTTTTCCTTATTAGGAAAAGAGTTTATTTATGCCTCGTAAGCGCCGCTTTTTCTTACCGAACATTCCTGTTCATATCGTCCAACGTGGTCATAGTCGCGAGTCAGTCTTTTTTGATGAAGCTGACTATTAGGCCTATCTCAATTGGCTGAGCGAAGCACTTAAACGTTACGGTTGTGCTCTTCATGCTTACGTCTTAATGACCAACCATATTCACCTGTTGGTGACGCCGAAAGATCAACAGGGAATTAGTCGAATGATGCAATATATCGGGCGGCATTATGTTCCATATATCAACTCTACGTATGGCACGAGTGGCAGCATCTGGGACGGCCGTTTTAAAGCTTCATTAATCCATGATGTTGAATATCTCTTGGCCTGTATGCGCTATATCGAACTCAATTCCGCTCGAGCGAATATGGTTAAAGCACCAGCTCACTATCGTTGGAGTAGCTATCGCTGCAATGCACAGGGCAAGTTGTCTGAGATAATCACACCTCATCCGCTCTATAACACCCTCGGCAGGGACATGGTTGGCCGCTGTGTCGGGTACAAGGCTTTGTTCAAAGCACACGTCGAGGATATTGAAATCAATGATATCAGTGCTGCATGGCAAACAGGAACACCACTGGGCAATGAGAACTTTCGCGACAAGCTTGAGCAGAAATTGCAGTTGAAACTTGGACAGGCTCGACGAGGCAGGCCTAGCAACCCAAAACAAGATTCTAAATGAAAAGTGCGGAGCGTTGATCTACCGTTAATTTCATCAGAAACCGTTGATGCTATTCAAAAGCGTCGTGCTGGAGCTGCTGTTGGCCCAGCAAGAAAAATTCAAAAAAGGGGAGGCTACAGAAGTGATCCGAGAAATTTATCGAACACGTTATGCAATTTCTTCAAAATCCTTGGAGTTTATGGGTTGTTGGTCAGTTTAACTTAACGTGAATGGTGCTAAGGCAAGCTTTGTCTGAGTGGATTGTCCATTCTAGGAAAATGGTTATCGAACATCCAAAACAAGTTTACCTTTCAAGGTGTTAGACGTATTTCTAGTATGAAAAAAAAGTATGGTGGGTCGTGTAGGATTCGAACCTACGACCAATGGATTAAAAGTCCACTGCTCTACCAGCTGAGCTAACGACCCATCAATTTAGAGGGCGGCATAATACAATAATGTTTTGAGAAGATAAAGCCTCATTGCAAAGAGAAATTTTTATCCAAAATAATTCCACCGCTACTTGATTTTTGTAGATTAACGATTATGTTTATGCGGCTTAATTGATTGAGATTGTAACGATGCCTATTTACGAGTACTTATGTGAAAGCTGTGGACATCAGATGGAGAAGATCCAAAAGATGAGTGATGACCCATTAAAGGACTGTCCAGAGTGTCAGAAAGAGACTTTACGTAAGCTCGTTTCAGCGGCGGCGTTTAAGTTGAAAGGATCGGGGTGGTACGAGACTGACTTTAAAGACAAAAATAAATCAAACAGCGCCACCGATGGCAAAAAAACGTCTTCAGAGAATACCAGTACGGCCAAACCGGAAACAAAATCCACTGAGAAAGCGAAACCAGCGCCGAAAGCGAAGAAAGACGATTAACGCAGAAAACGTAAGACGCGAGGTGATGACACGATCACCGTATTTTTAGTGAATTTGCTTGGCAGGCCTCGCGCACGGTTGTCGGAGAAACCCCAAGGATCGTGACTATGAACGCGGCGGATCGATGAAAATTCAAGCATGCCTGGTAAAATACCTTTGATTAATCAGCTAAATTCTGCCTTGGAATTGCACAAAAACGTCGCAACACTTACCATTCTCCAGCTTTATTGCCCAGAATTTTTACAGAATTCTCACTAGATTTAATTAAATTAGCTCACGAGGTCAGAATGCGCACTCATTATTGCGGACAGGTTAATACGTCCGATCTGGATCAGATTGTCGAAGTTAGCGGTTGGGTTCATAACCGACGCGATCACGGCGGCGTTATCTTCATCGATCTTCGCGATCGCACTGGCCGCCTTCAAGTGGTGATTGATCCGGATACACCCGATAGTTTTGCAACAGCAGAACAAGTACGGAGTGAATACGTCTTAAAAATTACCGGTAAAGTTCGTCATCGTCCTGAAGGGACTGTCAATAAAGACATTCCAACCGGTGAAATTGAAGTGCTGTGTAAAGCGATCGAAGTACTGAATGTGTCTGAAACACCGCCGATTCAGATTGACGATGACAATGTGAATGAAGATTCGCGGCTGAAATATCGCTATCTTGATCTGCGTCGCCCGCAGATGCAGGAAAACCTGATCCTACGCGCTAAAGTGTCACGTGCAATGCGGCGCTATTTGGACGATCAGAACTTTCTCGAGATTGAAACACCGATGCTAACACGCGCAACGCCCGAAGGCGCACGCGATTATCTCGTCCCAAGCCGAACGCACCCGGGTAAGTTTTTTGCCTTGCCACAGTCACCACAGCTGTTTAAACAACTGTTAATGATGTCTGGCATGGATCGGTACTATCAGATCGTGCGTTGCTTCCGTGATGAGGATTTACGGGCTGATCGTCAACCCGAGTTCACCCAACTCGATATTGAGACTTCTTTTATGGAAGAAGAAGAATTCATGAGTTTGATGGAAAATATGGTGATCAAGTTATTCGATGAATGCGGTGATAGTCCTTTACCGCAGCCCGTTCCACGCATGACCTATGCCGAAGCGATCAAGCGTTTTGGATCAGACCGTCCTGATCTACGGATCCCGCTCGAATTGGTGGATATTGCTGATGTGCTGGCGGATGTGGAATTCAAAGTATTCTCGGGTCCAGCAAAAGATCCGAAAGGGCGTGTGGCTGCGATGCGTGCACCGGGCGCGGCGGAATTGTCACGTAAGATGATCGACGATTACACCGCATATGTGGCGATCTTCGGTGCGAAAGGATTAGCTTATATTAAAGTGAATGACCTAAGCGCTGGACGCGAAGGCTTGCAATCACCGATCTTGAAATTCTTACCGGATGAAGCCGTTGATGCTATTTTGCAACGAACCGGCGCAGAAGATGGTGATTTGATTTTCTTTGGGGCGGATAAAGCCAATATTGTCAACGAAGCGCTGGGAAATTTACGCGTGAAATTGGGTCAAGATCTTGGCCTCGTCGAAGCGGGTTGGCGTCCTGTGTGGGTGACCGACTTTCCGATGTTTGAATGGAACGACGGTGATAATCGTTGGGAATCTTTGCATCATCCGTTCACGGCACCAAAAGTTGAGTCGGTAGACGTGTTAAATGACGATCCGGGTGCGTGTTTGTCAAAAGCCTATGATCTGGTACTGAACGGTACGGAGATCGGTGGTGGTTCGGTTCGTATTCATCGAACTGAAATGCAGCAGGCCGTGTTCAAATTGCTCGGTATTGAAGATGAAGAGGCAAATGATAAATTCGGCTTCTTGCTGACGGCATTGCAATATGGCTGCCCACCACATGCGGGCATGGCATTTGGTTTGGATCGGTTGATCATGTTGATGTGTGGTGCGACGTCCATCCGTGATGTGATCGCATTTCCGAAAACACAAACGGCGGCTTGTCCACTGACCAGCGCGCCGACTGCAGCGGGTGACCGTCAATTGCGCGACCTGAATATCCGTTTGCGTAAAACACAAGAATCGAGCTCTTAGTCACGGCGCTAGCTAAATTGTCTTAACGATCGCGGTTCTGAACATCAGGAATTCTCTGGTTTTCAGAGCCGCATTTCCTTTTTTGTCATTTCCCCTTGACCAATTGGTCAGTTACACATTCTTTTTATTTAGTTTATACTGCACTGCACAATAATTATGTTTGCAGTGATGACAGCGTACGAATTTACACTTTCTGAATTATTAATCATGGCTTCGCTAGTACTTCTAGCGGGTGGATTGATCGGTTTTTTAATCGCATCAATACGCCGCGGCTGTGGTGATGACAGAAAGATCGTAACGTTGGAGCAGGAAGTGCAAGAACTACGTCAATATAAATCAGACGTGAGTGAGCATTTTCGTGAAACCGCCAGCCAGCTTCAAACCCTGACGGGGCAATACCGATCCATCTATGAACACATGGCGCATGGGGCGCAAACCCTTTGTGATGATGAGTCAGGTGAGGAAGTATTGCGGCGTCTGCACTCTGGATTACTGAATGACCCTCCACTCGTTCAGGCCGAAAAGCCTGAAATGGAGTCACTAGAAAATCAAGACCTTGATAAAGAAGACAGGAGTACGTAATGGAAATCAAAGATAAAGTAGCGGTAATTACAGGCGCCGGTAGTGGTATCGGTGAAGCTGTCTCATTAGAGTTAGCTGCGCGAGGTATTAAAGCGATCGCGATGGTCGACATGAGTGAAGGTGTTAAAGACATCGCAGCAAAAATCAAAGCGGACACTGGCGTTGAGGCGATCCCGTTTATCGGTGACACAACGGACGCTGCTTTTCGTAAAGACGTATTCGATACGATGTGCGACGATTACGGTATTCCTAGCATCTGCGTCCCAGCTGCAGGCATCACACGCGATCGACTTGCTGTTCGTTTAGATAAAGAAACCGGCGAACCAGACATTTACTCGGAAGATCATTTCAACCTCGTCTTGGCAGTAAACTTAACCGCCCCAATTTATTGGGGATTGGAAATGATCGCACGCATTGCGAAAGAACGTGCAGGCAAAGGTTTAAAACGTTGGAATCCTGATGAAGGCATTAGTGGTTCAATCATCTTTATTGGCTCGATTTCCTCACAAGGTAATAAAGGCCAAGTTTCCTACTCTGCAACAAAAGCAGGTATCGAAGGTGCAGCATCGACGATCACAGCGGAAGGCATGTTCTATGGTGTGCGAGCAGGCGTAATCCACCCTGGTTTCACAGATACAGCGATGGTTCGTGCAATGGGTGAAGAATATATTGAAAAATATGTTATTCCAGCGACACAACTGCGACGTTTGATTCGTCCACAAGAAATCGCAGACGCGATCTGTTTCTTGATCAGCAACTCAGCTGTGACGGGTGAATTGTGGGCAGATGCAGGTTGGCATCCAGCGCCATAAAATAGCAGTTACTTGTACTATTAAAAAATGGCGGGCAGATAGCCCGCCATTTTTTTGTCTATTTTTGGCATAATGGGGGTTCAATTCACAGGAATCCTGCGTGGCTGAGGCAATTCAAAATCACTCCATTCTTTTTGTCGATCTGGATAATACCCTCATCCGATCCGATCTTTCGCTCGAACCACTGTTACGACTAATTCGTCGTGATCCTATTTTAATTTTTCTACTGCCTGTCTGGTTACTGCGCGGACGTGCGTTTTTAAAGCAAGCATTAGTCTCGCGCGTGCTGGTCGACGTAACAGAATTGCCGTTTGATGAAGATGTGCTGAGTTTATTAAAAGCAGAAAAAGCCGATGGTAAAGAGCTGGTTTTAGCAACGGCCTCACATTTTATCTATGCACAACAGGTTGCTGAGCATCTTGGGATATTTGACGGGGTGATCGCAACAGAGAATGGGCAAAATACCAAAGGTAAGACAAAACTGAAGGCGATAAAGCGCTATGCTGGTGATCGAACTTTTGCCTATGTTGGAGATAGTCATGCTGATCTTGCGATTTGGCGAGCGATTGGAGCTGCGATCGTAGTACGCCCACAAATTGGTGTGCTGCGGCGATTAAAGAAACTCGGGATCACCTCTGAACTCGTCAGTCCATCACCGAGTCTTCAACGTTACCTGACAAGCTTACGTCCCTGGCAATGGTTAAAAAACTTACTTATCTTTGCTCCACTGATCTTGGCGAAATCACTCACCGATTTAACTAGTTTAATGGCGTGTTTGCTTGCGTTTGTCTGTTTTAGTTTGTGTGCGTCAGCAGGCTATATCGTGAATGATCTTTTGGATCTGGATGCCGATAGGCAACATCCTAGGAAAAAAAAGCGACCCTTCGTCAGCGGTGAGCTGCCACTCTGGAATGGCGTTTATCTCGCACTTTTTTGTTTGGTGTCGGGATTGTTGTTATCACTTTGCGTGTCAGCCACACTGATGCTGAGCCTTCTGCTCTATTTTGCTTTAGTCATGGCGTACTCACTGGAATGGAAAGAACACGCAATCCTCGACGTTTTGTTATTAGCTGGCTTTTATACAGCGCGTTTGGTGTCGGGCGCGATTGCGGCGGACGTGGTGTTGTCATTCTGGTTAATGGCATTTGCGATCTTTTTGTTTCTAAGTTTAGGTGCGGTGAAACGTTGTACCGAGTTACGATCAATTAATTACGCAGCAAAAATGCAAATACCGGGACGGGGTTACACGCGAGAAGATGAGCCGTTGTTATTTAGCATGGGGATAGCCAGCGGCTATATGTCTGTCGTGGTGATCGCGTTATATATCAATAGCGATGAGGTGAAAAGCTTATACCTTTCACCGCAGGTGTTGTGGTTAGTTTGCCCATTAATGCTGTATTGGATCAGTCGAATGTGGTTGAAAACATCACGCCGACAGATGCATGATGATCCTATCGTTTTTGCCATGCGCGACAAAGTGAGTTTAGCTTGTGCGGTGTTGTTATTGCTCTTGATGATGTTGGCTTCGGTGGCATGAACAAGTCAGCCTCGTTTCGAAGGAGTCGAGAAAACCAAAGGTGCCTTAAGTGACGGAGAATAAAAACTATACGTCCTGGGGGTTAAGTGAGCAGCGCGATCAGCGTGTGCATCGTTTGACTTGGCGGCAGGAAAAACTCCCTGAGAAAGCGCAAGGCGAATCATACTTACCTTACGGAAATGGTCGCAGCTATGGTGACTCCTGTTTAAATAAAGAAGGTATTTCGATTGATTCAGGGGCGCTGGATCACCTTATTTCATTTAATCCAAAAACTCATATCTTGCGCACAGAATGCGGTGTAATGATCACAGAAATCTTGAAAGAGTTTGTGACAAAAGGCTGGTTCTTGCCAGTTTCGCCGGGTACGCAGTACGTTACCGTCGGTGGTGCGATCGCAAATGACGTTCACGGTAAGAACCACCATCGGCGCGGATCATTTGGGAATCATGTAATTCGTGTTGCGATCTTACGATCAGACGGGGAGGTCGTCGTCTGTTCTCGTACTGAAAACGCCGAGTTATTTCGAGCAACGATCGGAGGTCTGGGTTTAACCGGGTTAATCATTTGGGCGGATATCCTGCTCATGCCGATCGACTCACCCAACCTGCATGTTGAGACCCAAAAATTTGACACTTTAGGTGACTTTTTTGATCTATCCGCAGCGTCAGAATGGAAATACGAATACACCGTTGCGTGGGTGGATTGTGCGAGCGAAAAGGAAATGGGGCGTGGTATTTTTATTCGAGCAAACCATTGCACACGCGCGTCAGATAAACGCACAGCAAATTTATCGAAAGGGTCGCGTCTTCCGTTCAATTTACCCGGTTATTTAATTAACAATATGACCAGCCGCGCATTTAATGCGCTCTATTATAATGCCCACCCGCCCGGAACATTAGAACAAGAGTTAAGTTACGGAAAATTCTTTTACCCATTGGATCGTATAAAAAATTGGAACCGGTTATACGGTAAAAAAGGTTTCTTCCAATACCAATGCGTGGTGCCGCTTGAAGATGCTAAAAAAACAATTCGTTATATTCTTGACACCGTGCGTACGTCTGGAAATGCATCATCCCTTGCAGTATTAAAAATATTCGGCGACATACAATCAGTTGGAATGCTATCTTTTCCACGTCAAGGCGTGACGTTAGCGATGGATTTTCCGAATCGAGGAAATCGAGTATTAAATTTATTTGATCATCTTGATCGCATCGTTGTCGATGTGGGGGGCGCGGTTTACCCAGCAAAAGATGCGCGCATGAGTGCTGAAAATTTCAAACATTTTTTTCCTCGTTGTTACGATTTTAAAGAATTCATTGATCCGGCTTTTTCATCAACCTTTTGGCGACGGGTAATGGGATGAAACGAATACTGATCATTGGTGCAACATCTGCTATCGCCCAAGCCACGGCAAGAGAATTTTGCGATCTCGGAACGCATTTTTATCTGGTGGGGCGCAATGCAGAAAAACTCGGTATTGTACGGGATGATCTAATTTTACGCGGTGCAGAAAATGTCGCTGTTGATGCAATGAATCCCGTGCAACTTGATGAACATGAATTCCTGCTTTCCCGCGCGGAGTTAGTGCTAGGCCATATTGATCTTGTTCTGATCGCGATGGGGGATTTACCCGATCAGAAAGAGGTTCAACATTCCGCAAGAAAAACAGCAAAAGCCCTCACGATCAATGCTGTGAGTATTATTTCCTTAGCGACGATCATAGCTGATAAGTTTCAGGATCAGGGTTTTGGAAAATTGGCCGTGATAAGTTCGGTCGCCGGTGATCGAGGGCGTGCAAGTAATTACGTTTACGGAGCGGCGAAAAGTGCCGTGAGTACGTTCATGGAAGGACTTGCTGGACGATTTAAAGGGACAGGTATTACAACATTATGTGTAAAACCAGGATTTGTGGATACGCCGATGACAGCCCATTTGAAGAAAGGAAAACTCTGGGCGCAACCAGAAGATATCGCAAAAGGAATTAAAAAAGCACTAGAAAAACGTAAAACACAAGTTTATTTACCAGGTTTCTGGCGGCTGATTATGTTCGGCATAAAAAATATCCCACATGAAATATTTAGACGTCTCCCATTATAAGTTACTAGAGTAAAGTCTTTGACTAATAACTTTAATCAGCTAAAAAACGCTCTATCATCCGGTGTAATAAATCGGGTTTTTCTGCATGTAGCCAGTGCCCTGCACCATCAACGATTTTGAGTTGTGCATTAGGAAAAATATTCAACACAGCCTCTTTATATTCTTTGATTAGGTAAACAGATCGGTTACCTTTGATAAAAAGCGTTGACCCGGAAAAAGGAGTACCACTTAATGCTTCGGAAATCACATCATAATTATTTTTGATCGCATTAAGATCCATGCGCCAGGCAAACTTTCCGGTGGTGTTTTTAAACAAGTTTTTTAATAAAAACGATCGCACGCCAGCTTCCTCTATAAAACGTTCAAGTATTTTATTGGCTTCTTGGCGAGAGCTTAGCGTATTTAAATCAATGGCATCTAAACCTGCAAAAATCGCATCATGCCGTGGGGCATAAGCAACAGGTGCGATATCAATAATAATTAATTTTTTAATTCGATCAGCTTGATCCAATGCCATTTGCATAGCGATTTTTCCACCCATAGAGTGTCCAATAACCACCGCGGAAGGAATCCCAACATCATCCATATATTTGATCACATCTGAGGACATCGAAGGAAAGTCCATCGTATCCACATGTGGTGACTCACCATGATTTCTTACATCCAAGGAATGCACGGTATAGAACTGGGCAAGAAATTTTCCGAGCATACCGAGGTTGCTTAGCGATCCAAACAAGCCGTGAATGAGAATAACAGGCTCACCGCTGCCTTGTGTTTTTGCGTTCAGTTTTACTGGAGTAACAGTCATTTGAAATTGATAAAGTCCATTGGATGAGGTTTCGTTAAATCAACAGGTGAAGGCATGTTGAAAGGAGTTATTTTACAATCAGGTTGTTCGCCCTTCGAAAACTGATCAGCGAGTGATTTTATCTCATCGATTTGTATAGATGATTGATGACGTTCGGCTAATCGTTTTGCGGTATTGAGTGATTTTGTCGCGCGTGAAAATTGTTGGTTAGCGTGTTGTGCGATGGCCAATGCGATGTAAGCATCAATACGATCATCTCCGCGACTTTGACCTAGCCAGTCACGCGCAAGACTGAGTGCTTGGGTGAGGCTGGAGGTGTCAGGTTTTGTAATGCAGTGGCTAATAAGCCAGAACAATTTTTTCTTTAAATCACGATCACGTGGTTCAAGCACGATTAAGCGATTCAACACTTCTATTGCTTGTGAGTAATTATTGGTTCGCAAGGCAATGTTGAATTGATGACGCAGCAGATCAGGGTGCGAAGCAAATTTTCCTGAAAGTCTATTTGAAAACAAATCAGGCGCTGTTGCTATGGCTTCAGCGTGTTGATCGCGTAAATAGTATTGGCGAAGTTGCGGTGAAAGATAACTTGGATCAGCAGCACTGGCTTTTTGATAAAGAGAGTCCGCTTGATCAAATTGTTCATTCCGGTAAGCGCGGTCACCGGCTTCTAAATAGGCCTGAGAAACTTTCGCAGCGGTATCTGATCGTAAAAAGTCAACGTGTGCAAATCCCGTCTGCTGATTAATGATCAGGAAAAATACGGGGAGTGATGCAATTACGAATTTAATAAAAGAGAAATTAATCGCACGTGGTAAAGGTATCTGTTTCCAGTTGCTGATAGTAAGCGCTGTTGCGAGACATAAAAAGGGTGCGGCAGGTAAACGGTATCTAGCCGAGTAATGAAACAAAACGCAGACGAAGACGGTTAGCCCGAGTAGAGCGAATTCAGGTAAATAGTGACGTAAAGATTTAATATAAAAAATGAAACCTAAGAAGGTTAGGCCCATTAACCAAGGTAATGCGATCGGTGCTAACCAACTGGTTTGATAAAGCCCCAATTCTTTTTCAAATTTACGAATCCCAATATTGTCATAATCGTATGAGCTGATAAACCAATAAAACTTTTTAAAGAAAAGTGGAATACTTTCCGCAGGGTTGTTCAGTATAAAATCCTTGGCCTGATCACCATAATAGGCATCAATGGTTTTCCAGTTGGCGGATTGTTCATGAGCTTCATCGTAGCGTTGTTTTGCATCTGCAAACATGTTTTGACGATCAGTGCGGATGCCGTCAATCGGTGTGATGTAACCCTCGCTGTTTGGATGATTACCTTGCAGCAAATTAATGCCAGAGTTTGCACTGATCAGAATAAAACTGTGATCCGTTTTGTAGTTATGCCAAGTCACGGGCGCAATGATCAATAAACTCATAATGAGGCTGATTAACGAAAACTGTAACGCACGTCTACTAGCAAGAATATTTGAATAGAAACATGAACCTTGATTGCTAAACCGTAAAAAATAACTGATCACTAAAACAGGAATGAGTAGTTGAGCCGGCGGCCAGATTAAACATAGCAAACCGATCAAAATTCCTAATAGGGCCGCCATTACCCAGCATGGTTGATCACGATCAAGCAGTTTTCGCCAGACAAACCACACCAGAATAATTAAAAAAAGCTGCGAGGAATCCGCCATGATCTTGGTAAAACTCAGCACAGGCTCTTCTGCAAAAGCAAAAAGAATGGCAGCGAGTAATGCGGTGAATTCACCGTAGCGCTGCCGGGCCCCGATTGCGATGAGACCCGTGCTGATCACGCCAAGTAGCAGTTGTAGGAAAAAGATAGCTGGGAGATCAAGCCCTAAGCTACGGAGACCACCGAGTAAAAAGGGGTACAAAGGGGCAGATAAAAAAGGGCCGGGATCAATCCAGTTTCCAGCGGCTTTGCCACCTGCCATCACCCAGTAAACCCAATCATCAGAGAAGAAGGCTTGTGAAAAAGGATTGGTGTGAATAAATTCCTGATAGATCACCAAGCGCAGAGCGAAGGTGAGGAGCATGACGACAGCGACACAGGTTAGGAAGTAATGAGTGGTGATGTAATTAAGTCGTCGCAGTGGAAACATAATTTATGAGGTCAGGGTTTCCAACGATCCAGAAAGGCGAGGAATAATTTTCGTGAGAATGTATTTTTGTCGAGCAATGGGGTCAGATCACCAGCAAATTTTATATCGCCTTTTGCATCAGTGATAAACACATATGGGTAACCATCGACCGGGGGTAATTCCGCCATAAAATCTGTATTTTTATTTGCGTCACTGACGTTGACTTTTAATAGTACAAAATTAGTTTGTAATTGCTGGGCAACGTCATCATGTTCGCGAATAAACTGGTCAAGCACGTGGCACCATTGACACCAATTACCACCAATCTCGATCAATACGTGTCGATTCGTCTGTTGTGCAAATAGCATGGCATTCTCTGCATCTTTAAACGGGTCACGACGTTCGTTGTACTCAAGGCTGTAGCGAGGCATAGCAAACGGATTATCCAGCAGATCGGCAAAAAGCGGCAGGCTGAAAAAACTGAGTGTAAGCAGTAATAACGCGGACAAACGAAACATGAGTTTGATTATAATCGTTCTAATGAATATGTTCAGTCATAACACACACTGTGATCAATTAACGTTGTAAATTGCCGTACAATTTTGAATATAAGCCATCGTTTTCGATCAGCTCTGCGTGCACGCCTTGCTCAATAATGTGGCCATCATCAAAAACATAAACGCGTTCTGCTTGTTTCACCGCGGATAAACGATGCGCAATGATCAACGTAGTGCGATCAGCGAGAAAATCTTTTAACGCCGCGTGTAAACGTGCTTCGGTATCAGCATCCAGCGCAGATGTTGCTTCGTCCAAAATGACCACATGTGGTTCCGCCAGAATCATACGGGCGATGGCGAGACGTTGTCGCTGTCCGCCGGAGAGTCGCACACCTTGTCGCCCAACCACGGTGTCCAACATTTTCGGCATATCGCGTACGGTGTCTTCAAGCTGTGCGATATTTAATGCATCCCATAAGGTTTTATCAGGTAGATCGCGACCCAACGTCAGATTCATACGAACGGTATCGTTAAACAGTGCCGGATGTTGCAGAACCGTCGCGATATGCGTACGCACCACATCCAGGCCGATTTTTTCTGTGGGAATAGTATCAAATAAAACATGGCCGGAATTCGGCGTATACAACCCCAAAATCACTTGCACTAGCGTTGACTTACCACCGCCAGATGCGCCGACCAGCGCGACTTTTTCACCGGGTTTAATCTCGAGGCTGACACCATTTAATACTTGATGATCACCATAAGAAAAATGCACATCCTGCACGCTAACCCCGACCGTATGTTTACCGGCAAATGGGTCTTCTTCGTGCGGATATTGTGGTTCGTCTTTGAGTTCCAGCAAGCTATTCACGCGGGTTAATGCGGCACGGGCGGCGAACCAAGAATATTGAATACCCAGAATTTCCTGAACCGGCGACATCATAAACCAGAGGTAACCGAACACTGCGAGCATTTGGCCGATGCTGAGATCAGAAAACACCACCATGAACATGCTGATCGCGCGGAATAGATCGAAGCCGAATAAAAACACCATAAAAGACGCGCGACTTGCCGCGTCACTTTTCCACGAATACGCGGTGGCATGATTACGAATGTCGCGGGCGCGATCAGACACGCGAGCAAGATAATGTTTTTCGCGATTGATCGCACGAATCTGTTGAATGCCATCGAGCGTTTCGGTTAAGGCTTGTTGGAATAATTCAAATGCACTGTTCTCGCGTCGCTTGAGTTCTTTGACTTTTTTACCCAGTTTCGTGGTGAAATAAATGACCAGCGGGTTCATTAATAAAATGAATACCGCCAGCTGCCAGTGCATCCATAACAACACCAAGGTCATGCCGATCAGCGACAGCATGGCGACCAGAAATTTCGCGATCGCCGATCCAATAAAATCATCGATCGCATTTAAATCCGTAACGAAGTGCGAGCTAACCGTGCCGCTGCCGAGGGTTTCATATTCGGCCATTTCAATACGCGAAAGACGGTTAAGCATTTGATGGCGAATACGAAAGACAATATCTTTCGCGACCTGCGAGAAATTGCGTGATTGCCACACGCCCAAAAGCGTCGCACTGAGCCGCAGAAACATCGTCACCACCGTAACGGTAATGATGTACAACGCCGGTCCATGCCAAGCGGTCGGAAATAATGAATCGATAAAGGCCGTCAGTGATCCGGGCTTTTCCAATAAAACTTGATCGACCAAAAGCGGCATTAAAAGCGGTAACGGCACGCTGGCGATGGCGGCAAGTAAGGCGACAATATTCGCGACGATCAGCTTACTTTTGTGCTCGCGGGCGATGCTGAGCATGTAACGCCAAGTGTATTGTTTGGGTGTGGCGCTTTCGTTTTCAGGCGCACTTTGGAGATTTTCCTTGCTGGTCATTACGCCTATTCCTGATCGGTTTTTTTTAAAATATTAATCCTCACCAAGGTCACCAGCGCGATCAGAAACCAAATGGAATTTAATCCAACCGACGGCATCGCTCCGAAATAGTAGGCATTGATACCGATGAAAATCGCGGCGATCGCATTTAAAATTTGGAACAAATTCGACTGTGCCTCGATCTTACCGTTTGAGACCAAATAAAAGCCAACGAGCACCATGACCATGCCGATCCAGCCGAAAATATCGATGAGCAACTGCATAAAATAACATCCTGATTGAGACGAACGGCTGAATCTTTCGCCGCTCGTTTTGGGTTTCGTTTAGTTTATCCTGAATCGCTCAGTAAGGTTGCGACGCGTGATTGAATAACGGGAATCAGATCAGTTTCAAACCACGGGTTTTTTTTCAGCCAGATATTATTTCGTGGACTTGGGTGTGGCAGTGGGATGCAATCGGTACCGAACTCACGCCAGTTTTTGACCGTTTCTGTGAGGTTTTTTTTGCGTGTTTTGCCGAGGTGATAGGCATGCGCATATTGACCGATTACCAAGTGTAATGAGAGCTGTGGTAGCGCGGCAAAGAGTTGATCATGCCAATGTGCGCGACATTCTGATCGCGGTGGAAGGTCGCCACTTTTGCCCGTGCCGGGATAACAAAAGCCCATCGGCACGATGCAAAATTTCTCGGCATCATAAAACGTCGCTCGATCAACGCCCAGCCAGTCACGCAGCCGATCGCCACTTGGGTCATTAAACGGAATGGCGGTTTCATGAACGCGAATCCCCGGTGCTTGTGCCGCGATCAAAATTCGCGCACTTTGACTGACCTGTAGAACCGGGTTACTGCCGAGCGGAAGATCAGCACAAAGCTGGCAGGCACGAATGGACTTGAGTAAGTGATCAAGATCGGGCGTGGTTGTCATGCGAAATTTGACCGTAGTCATGTTGCTGGGTTCGCTAAGACGTCAATCTAAATGGCTAAAATGAACATGAAATTAACTCGCGATCGTGTCATCAATAGATGAAAATCATAGAATGGTGATTTAATCTAACTGAGTATGATTCTCATTAGTATGCTAAGCTGATCCATCCAGACAGCCACTCCGGCCATCTGCCCCGTTCACTGTTTCGTTTGAGTTAGTGGTTTCTGCATGCGGTATTTCAACATTGTTCTCTCTCATACCTGTTTGATCAGCGCGATCATGTTGAGCCCTATTGGCTACGCGGCGGATGTTGAGTTGGATGATCTCACCATTACTGCCACACGGGGCCAAGTCAGCACGCTCGATCTACCCTATAACGTAGACGTGATCAGCGCAGAAGAAATGGAAGAAAAACTCTACCGATCCTTGCCCGAAGCTTTAGCCGAAACAGCAGGAATTATGGTGCAGAAAACCGCCAACGGTCAGGGATCGCCATTTATTCGTGGCTTTACAGGTTATCGAACCCTCAGTCTGATCGACGGTATTCGCTACAATAATTCCGTTTACCGCGACGGCCCGAATGAATATTTTTCCCTGATCGATCTCTACAGCATTGAGCAGATCGACGCATTAAATGGCCCGGCGACGGTGCTTTATGGCAGCGACGCGATCGGCGGCACGCTCAATTTACAGAGTCAGCACTCAGACTATACTCGCGAAACGGGTGATCAGTTTTATATACACGGCCGCCAACATTACCGTTTTGCCTCCGCAGAAGACAGCCACCTTTCCCGCACCGAAGTGAATCTCGGCGTTGGTCAAGCGTGGGGATTACACCTCGGCTATTCCTTGAAAAATTTCGGCGATGTGGATGCGGCAGATCTTGGTAAACAACCTAATACCGGTTATGACGAAAGCGGTTTTGATGTGCGTTTTGACTGGCAAATGAATCAACAGTGGCGATTTACACTGGCGCATCAGCAACTCGAACAAGACAATGTGTGGCGCACACATTCGACGGTGTTTGCGATTCCATTTGCGGGAACGAGTGTAGGGTCAGATCAGCAGCGGTTAAAAGATCAGGCACGATCATTAAGCTATGTAAAACTCCGCGGCGAGCAGATCACATCGTGGTTGGATCAGGCCATTTTGACGTTGTCTTATCAACGCTGGGATGAGGATGGCGATCGCATTCGCAGCGACGGTCGACGGAATTTAGAAGAATTTGATTCGGCCATGCTAGGCATGGATCTCCAGCTTGCTAGCCAAACGCGATTTGGTCGACTCACATACGGATTGGATTTTTACGAAGATCATGTCGACAGCCATCGTACGGATTTAAACGCAGACGGCAGCCTCAATCGCGTGCGGGTTCAAGGGCCGATTGGCGATGATGCGAAATTTCTCGTTAGCGGAGCGTATCTGCAAAACGAATGGTGGATGACAGATCGACTCATGCTGACTGCGGGCGCACGCTATTCTTATGTGCGATCAGAAGTTGGGCGTTATGAAGATCCGATCAGCGGCGATGCGGCGAGTTATGCCGATAGTTGGAACAATCTGAGCGCTGCATTACGCGCAACGTTTGATCTAACAGAGCAAGGTGATCAAAAACTCTGGGTTGGCATCAGCCAGTCATTTCGTGCGCCGAATATTGCTGATGTGACACGCTTTGGTGCGAGCCGATCCAACGAGATAGAAGTGGCGGCGATCGGCTTGGAGCCAGAAACATTCCTCACTTATGAAGTTGGTTACAAACTTGGAACGCAACAATTTCGCGCGCAAACCGCCCTCTTCTTCACGGATATTCGTGACTATATTACCAGCACGCCAACCGGCAGAATGATTGATGGCTTAACCGAAGTAAGCAAACAAAACAGCGCCGACGGCGATATTTATGGTATCGAGATCGCCGGTGAATGGGACTTCATGCAACACTGGCAACTGATCGCGAATTTCACTTGGCTAGATGGTGAATTAAACAGTATCGATTCGCTGATGAACAATACGGTGATCAGCGAGCCGTTTAGCCGCACAATGCCGCTGACGATCACCGCGAATCTGCGTTGGACAGATCCGTCCAATCGTTTTTGGGCAGCGTTGCAGGTCACGCACGCTCAGGATGCTGATCGGTTAAGTCGCGGTGATCAGGACGACACGCAACGCATTCCCCCTGGTGGAACGCCCGGTTATACGGTGTTAGATCTGCGTGGCGGTTGGAAGGTGACGGATCACCTCAAGCTCATCGGCGGGTTGACCAACCTCACGGACGAAGCCTATCGCGTGCACGGCTCTGGCAGTAACGAACCGGGCTTCGGCATCGATTTAGGCTTGAGTCTGGCTTTTTAAACTGAGTGCATTGATTTAAATACCAGTGCTGACGATGGAGATTCGCCACCGTCAGCGAAAGTGAATCTTAGGTTAAATCGCGACCACAACGTTTGCAATTTTTCGCAGTCGATCCTTCCGCGTTGAGACTGGCGCGGTAGATCAGCACCGCCGCTTTCCCAAAACCATAACTGGTCAGCAATAAGCTGGCATAAAGATACGTATTGTAAATCGTCCAGGCTGTTCCGGTAGGATTGAAACTTTCAGAAGTCGGATCGGTGAAGGGAAGTAGGGCATTTAATAAAAACAAACTGGAGTTGGTAAACGCACCGACGACCATTGCCCAGCGAACATGCCAAGGCAATTGCACTCTCGCGGCATAGAAGCCGAGGATCAACGCGCTCATTAACAGAAAGTCGATGTGCGCTTGTAAGATACGCGACGGTTTACCCGGGAAAATCGCCTGCAAAAACCCAACTTGGTTATAAACTCCGACCAAAGTCCACGCTAATAATAAGGCCATAAGAATCCATAGACAGGCCCCGCGTATCATAACCAAATTGTCTGTGGGCATTTTATTATGTGTCATACTTTTTTCATCCCTAGCGAGAATAAGTTGGGAGATCAGTATGCTGATGAAATGCATCGCGTACTTTGCTCTAATGGTGGAAAAACATGCGTATTTAGGAGGTGTGTATGACGAAACCGATGAGGCATTTAGACAAATTGTTTTCAAACGCGTCGGAATCCATCGAGCGATTAGGCGGCCAACATTTTTGTACAGACGATCAGCCAGAAGCGCAGCGTGTTGAATGGCTGAAAGAAATCATCGGCAAAGAATACACCAACGTTGACGTTATGCCGCCCAAAGAGACGCCGTTGTACAACGACATGTTGATCTACCCTTGGCGTCAAGGCTTACGTTTATCACCAATCCAGTCCAACCCGATCCGCTTGCAACGATTGCCGCAAGAACCCACCGAAAATAATCAAGATTGCTACTTCATGGTGTTGCTGACATCGGGCCGTTATAAATTAGAACAAGCTGGTCGAGAAGTTTTTTTACAAGCGGGCGACATGAGTTTTTATGACGCGACCGAACCGCATCGCGTGACAATTCCTGATGCTTTTTCGAAAATTATTATTTCTATTCCACGCACGGTTTTAGATGAACGAATACCGAACCTTGAGCAATTAACCGCGACACGAATTCCAACCAATAACGGTGTCGGCGCCGTCACACGTGGACTGATTCAATCAACCCTAAACCAACTTGAATACTTAGAAGAAACACAATTCCAAGAATTATCTGATCCCATGCTGGATATGTTGAGTTTATCCCTGAATCAATTACGTGGCGATAAACCCGTGCCGACGAAACACCGACAATTCGTCTTAACACGGGCAAAACAATTCATTGAAAATAATCTTTCAAATCCAGACATAACCGCAAGTACGATCGCACAAGCAACCAATATATCCATACGTTATTTAAATGATCTATTTAGTGAAGAAAATAATTCCGTCATGCGCTACGTAACACAACAACGGTTAGAAAAGTGCCGACGACAATTAGCCAGTCAACTCTATGCGCATCACTCAATCACCGATATCGCCATGCGGCATGGCTTTAATAATATGGCGCATTTTAGTCGAAGTTTTAAAACGCGCTACGGTATATCGCCGAGGCGTTTTAGAGCATTGGATTGTTAGAACAGTATTTGTAGGTACGCTAGCTTAAGAAAGTGAAGTTAATCAAAAAAATCCGATTAAATAAATGGACAAACACAAAGGGTTATTGAAAACGACAGAGAGGACATCTCGGATATAGCTTGGAAAAAAATCAAGGGGTAGCCAGCTTGAGATCCAAAATAAACCAAATTCAGTTCTCACTTTTCAGTAAGAACTCAACTACGAGTGATCCTGCTTAAACAAATCCTCCAGTTCTTTTCGGCCTTCTTTCGCGATGCTGATCAGTTTCGGGATATCATCTTTATGTGCGGCGGCTTTTTCGAGCATCATGAGGTCGTGGTGGCGGAACATGTCGACTTTGCCGATGGCTTGGCTTTCTGTGTAGCCGATGGCCATTAGGGTGTCTTTTGCGGCGAGCAAACTGCTTTCGAACATTTCGCGATTAATACTTTCTACGCCCAGCGCCATGAGTTGGTAAACGTGCATGCGGTTGTGTGCACGTGCGACGATTTTTAAGTTGGGGCATTCTGTTTTTGCGATTTTTGCGATCGTGAGTGATTCTTCAATATCGTCGACGGCGATGACAAAAACGCGGGCTTTTTTTATCCCTGCAATTTCCAACAGATCCATGCGTTTCGCATCGCCATAAAAAATTTGATTACCGAAGCGTTTAACGAAATCGACGTGGGTTGGATCTTTATCCATTGCGGTAAAGTGAATATCGTTGGCCCACAATAGGCGACCAATGATTTGTCCGAAGCGGCCGAAACCGGCAATGATGACTTCGGCCTCATCGGTGTTTTCCGTATCAAAACTACGTTGCTGATCACGTTTTTCTTTCGTGAGATGTTCAAACAAGATGACGAGTGGTGATGTCAGCGCCATGCTGATGCCGACGATCAATACAATTAAGTTACTTAAACTTTGCGGTATGAGATCCAGCAGAAGGGCTTTGTTCATGACGACAAAGGCGAATTCACCACCTTGAGAGAGCATTAAGCCCAGTAATAAGCCGTCTTTGAGATTGGCGCCGAACAACTTGGCTAACCCCATAATGATGATGGTTTTGCTTGCGATTAATAGTAGCGCTAGGCTGATAACGAAGATCGGTTGGCTGAAGAGCAAGGCTAAATCCAGCGTCATACCGACGGCGATAAAAAATAGTCCGAGCAGCAGGCCTTTAAATGGCTCAATGTCCGTTTCCAATTGATGGCGGTAAGATGAGTTCGCCAGAATGATCCCGGCTAGAAAAGCACCCATACCCATACTCAAACCGACTTCTAACATTAAGACCGCGTTGCCGAGTACGATCAATAACGCAGCGGCAGTTAACACTTCGCGGCTACCGTATTGAGCGACGATGGTAAGAATGGGGTTGATGGCAAAGCGACCGATCAACAAACACGCAATGATCGCAGAAGGTCCCATCCACCATGAAAAACCGCTGGTTTCTTGTGAGGCTGTCGGTGCTAAAAACGAGACTAAAAGTAACACCGGGATGACGGCCAGATCTTGCAAGAGCAAGATCGCAAAACCCTTACGACCAAGATCGCACGCCATAATGCCGTGTTCATCCATCAGTTGGACGGCAAATGCGGTTGAGGATAGACCTAGAGTGAGGCCAAGTAAGATCGCGATCTGTATGTCGAAGGACGTGAAACTGATGATGAAGGCAGCGATCAAGCAGGCACTGAGAAGCAACTGGCCACCGCCAAGCAACGTCACGTGCGCGCGCATGCGCCAGAGTTTTTCCGGATTCAGTTCCAAACCAATGATGAACAACAGCATGACCACGCCGAACTCTGCGAAGTGCAAGGCGTTTTCTGGATGGTCGATCAGATGTATACCTTCCGGGCCGATGATCGCGCCCGCGACCAAATAACCAAGAATGGCGCCAAGGCCGAGTTTGCGAAACAGAGGAACGGCGATCACTGCTGCTCCAAGATACGCGAGAATGTTAATTAACAACTGATGATCCACTGAATCTCCCCAAACATCGTTACTAACACGAACGTTAGACCAGCAGAACGCTAAGCGCCGAGTGTGGCAGATGTTTTATGTAAAATAGTTTTAGTTATTGTTATGCCATTGTAAGCAAGCTCGAACAGGCTTTATATCCTAGCAACACCTTGATCGGGTTTAATACTTTTTCAAACTAAAAAGATGGCCGCGAGTCCTAAAAAAACAAAAAAGCCCATGCTGTCGGTGATCGCTGTCAGAAGTACGCTACTGCCCATGACCGGATCGCGCCCAACGTATTTAAGCAGGGCTGGCACAAGGACACCGGCTGCTGCTGCGATCAGAAGATTCACAATCATGGCGGTCAGCATAACCAATGCCAGCTGATACTGACCGTACATGATGAAGGCGAAAAGCGCGACCACTGCGCCCCAGATCACACCATTAATGAGACTGATCGACATCTCTTTTAACCAGAAACGCTTGAAATTATGTTTACTGATCTGCTTCATCGCTAGGCCTCTTACCATCAGCGCGACGGTTTGATTACCCGTATTGCCGCCGATGCTGGCAATAATTGGCATCAAGGTTGCCAGCGCGACAAGCTGGTTGATCGTCACTTCAAACAGACCGATCACCCGTGACGCAACAAATGCCGTGGCAAGATTCAGCCCCAACCAAAGCCAGCGATTTTTTGCGCTTTCCCAAGCGGGTGCGTAGAGATCTTCATCGTCACTTAAGCCGACTTGGTTTAGGCGTTCTTTTTGTGATAATTCATCCATGTATTCAACAATCCGCTCAACATTCAGACTGCCGACCAGTTGTCCATGCAGATTCATAACTGGCACCGTGATCAAGTCATATCGCTCGAAGGCGCTGGCGGCCTCTTTTAAGGAATCGTGCGTGTGTAAAGTAAATGCGGATTTATCCATTACTGCCGAAACCATCGTGTCGGAATCATGCATGATCAGATCTTTAATCGAGAGCACACCGCTAAACTGACCAGCGTTATCCACCACAAAAAGCTGATCAGATTTATCCGGAAACGTTTGGTTTTTCTTCAATAGATCGAGCGTGCTTTTTAGATCCAACGAGTCCCGCACGCTGACCATATCAAAATCCATCAACGCGCCGACGCTGTGTTTTGGAAAAGATAATGATGCCTGTACTTGCTCCCGGCTTTTTCCGTGGGTGGCATTTAATAGATCGAGCGCCATGTCTTTTGATAAAAACATCATTAAGCCGACCAGTTGCGCAGAATCCAGATGGGCAGCAATGTTAATGATCTCGTCGCGTTGCATTTTACCGATTAAGCTTTCTGCGACAGCGTCATTTAGCTCGAGCAAAATCGCACCTTGTAACGCGCTATCCAGTTGGTTCCAGATCAATTGACGTTGGGTTAAGGCTAAGCCTTCAAGGACAAAGGCAATGTCAGCCGGGTGTAACTTGATCACTTTCCGAACGACTGCATTCAGCTGTTGTTTTTCAACCAGTGATTGCACTAAGACGTGACGGTGAGATGCCGATCGTTGGGCAAGATTGTTAACGAGTGCTTGCTTATTCAGTAATTCAATCACCTCGTCCAATGTGGATTCAAGGTCCAGCTGATGTTGTTGTAAGTCATCCTGAGGCATCGTTATTCCAGTTTAATCATCAGATCGCTATGCTACGCCCAAGTGAAAGTCGAAGTATGACAGTGATATTAAATACGCTTGAGATCAGGAAAATTGACTAGCCAACAAGATAAAGCAAGCTCGCGTTGGAAAAAGAAACCGCTCGTCCTAATGAGGTCGGGCTAGACCGAGCGGTGTGTTAGGAAATTTCTGTGCCCACAGATTGGAAACTGCGGCTACAGGAAATACGCGTTTGAAAAGGAAAACTCTTTTACGGGTCTATTGGAGCACGGTTTCTCCGTAGTATTGCTGATCTGGATCAATTTTGAGCGTATCCCGTAGTGTCGGAAAATAAGAAAAACTTCTTCGATGGCCAGTTTGCTGTTTGTTCTAAATCGTAGACTAAACACAGAGCATTAATAACCAATAAAGTAACGACTACGTTTTCGTAGTAATTCTTTTGCCGACATTGCAATGAGAATACTTAAGATAATGGCTAAAGTTATTGAAAGAATATAAACAATAAATGAATTAGGTTCGGCTGAATAAAAACGATTTAAAAGATTACCAAATATCACCAAAAAATAAGGGTGTAAAAAGAAAATGGAAAAACTATTAAATTGCGCGAGTACGTCAAGGACTGCGCCACCTCTAAATGAATTTCTCAACAACGATATTAAAAATAAACACATTGCAGCCTTTTGGAAAAATTGAAGATCGATCCCATCAAATACGTAAGCAGGTTTGTGGTATTTTTCGACAGTGCCTGTTGAAATCTGAGCATAAGAGAGTATGCAAATAAAGAGTAGGAAATAAAGATTTTTACCTTCAACCAGCCTAAAGACAGGCTCTTTGTTGAGCGAGAAGGTGATTCCAAATAAATAAAAAGGTAGGTAGTAAAATGCAAGACTGCATAACTGAAATATTAACGACAGGTCGATGAATGAAAATCGGTAAAAGTGATAAAGCTATAAGCCAATATATTTGTACATTTAATGAGGTGTGAATATACCGGGTAAATAGCGGTGACAGTAGAAAAATAACCATTATGAATGGTATGTACCAATAAGCCACCAAAAAGCTTCCTGTCGAAAGATATGAAATGATTAATTCTAAGCTAGTTAGTAATTTTGAATCTGAAGCGAGGGTGAAATATTCTATTTGCTGACCATTAATGACGATGTAAGTGATTGGCAATATAGCAAGAAATAAATAGGGTATGAGAACGTTTTTTATCTTTGCGTTAATAAACTGTTTAAACTCAAACCGTGTGTAAAACACGTGGTGAAACAAAAAGCCGGAAATGAACACGAAAAGAGCTGTTCCACCTTGAACTATATTGATAAAAAAGATATTAATTTTTGAGGTGTCATCAATTTTCACAAGCGGTAAATAATGACCCATTACAATGAGTAATATGGCGATGCCGCGGAATCGGTTGATATATTCAACAAACATATAAAATGCTCTGAACAAATTTAGTTGGAAGGGATGGCCTGGAAAGAGTTTATGATCCATTTCCACAAATGGAAAAAAAGTTCTCGGTGAAAAATTAAACTAACGCTGGATTCTTTCTTAAGATAAGTTGATTTTGAAAAATTTTCTGTTTTCTCCCAGTTTTCAAAGGGTGTATTTAACTCTCGAGTCTTGTTCTCTTCTTTAATGAAGCACTGATAAAACATATAGTGGGAACTGGCTGGTAAACTGTAGGTGTAAGTTGAAGTCTTTTTCATCTTAGATGAAGAAAAATTCGCGGCTGTGAATAGCGGGAATGGCCATAGGTTCCTGATGGGGTGGGCGTTTGTTTACCCAGTGAAATGAGTAGGCCAGTAAATATTGGTGGGTCGTCAAATCCATCGCTGAGTGTTATCCGTTAGCACGGCGGCATTGTGTCGCTTGCGAATTCTGAATCTGGCTTTCATAGTAACGTCATGACGCAGGAATTTTCATTTATTGCTTTATTCATTTTCGGTTTATTCAGTACGCTGCATTGCATTGGTATGTGTGGTGGTGTGGTGGGTGCGTTGACGTTTTCGTTGCTGCCGGAAGTCCGTGAGAATAAACGTCGCTTGTTTGTGTATGTGCTGGCTTACAATGTTGGGCGGATTACCAGTTACATGGTCGCTGGACTGATTGTCGGTGCGCTCGGCATGACGTTGATGAGTCTAATCGGGATGCACAATGCGCATCTGATCGCGCGCTATTTAACTGCGATGATGATGATTCTGGTCGGGCTGTATGTGGCGGGTTGGTTTCCGCAGATGGCGAAGGTCGATCAGCTCGGTTCGCAACTGTGGAAAGCGATTCAGCCGATCGGCAAACGGTTTATGCCAGTGCGATCTCCTGTGCATGCATTCGGTTTCGGCATGGTCTGGGGCTGGTTGCCATGCGGGTTGGTCTATTCCGCTTTGTTACTGACAGCGTTGGGTGGCAATGCGTTTGACGGAGCGCTAGGAATGCTGGCATTTGGAGCTGGGACATTACCGGCGCTGATCACAACGGGATTGGTGGCTGGTGGTGTGAGTCTTTGGTTGCAAAAACCGGTTATACGAAATGTCTTCGGCGCGTTGATGATCGCTTTGGGGATCGCAACGTTGTTGGTTCCACTGTCGCATGATCACCCTTCAATTTCTCATCCTGATCACGGCAAATCGAGCGACGGGATGAAATGTGGTGCTGGAATGATGGAACAACACGGCGCGGGTAATGCGCCGATTTCGCACGATTAAATTAACAATAAATTAGCGATCAGCTGGGTTTGTCTTGTTCAGGCTGGTCGGTGATTGCTGGTTCGGGCTGAACGGTGGCGTCGGCCCCTTTCTTGATCACCGGTTTGTCGTCATCCATTAAAATACGTTGTGCCGCGCCTTCCATATCGTCAAATTGGCCCGATCGAATCGCATAAAACAGCGCCCAGATGATCACACCAACGAGGATCATTGAGAGCGGAATAAGCAGATAAATAATTTCCATAATGTCAGCCTTTTAGATGATCACGCTTTCAGCGATTTTATTCGCAACGCATTACTCACAACGATCAGCGAACTGAGTGACATACCGATTGCGGCCATCCATGGTTCGATATAGCCGAACGCCGCCAGCGGGAGTGCGATCAGGTTATAGCCAATTGCCCATGCCATATTTTGCTGAACAATACGCATGGTTTTCTGCGCGACTAGAATGGCTTTCGCCAGTGTCGGCAAGCTATTGGACAATAAAATCAGGTCGGCGTTTGCTCGCGCGATCTGTGCTCCGCTGCCCATCGCGATCGAGACTTGGGCACCGGCTAAGGTTGGTGCATCGTTAATCCCGTCACCGATCATTGCCACTACAGATCCGTCCGCTTGCCAGTGTTGTAATTGCGCGAGTTTCTCGTCGGGGCGACATGCTGCACGGACGTCTTTAATGCCCAACTTACGGGCGATATTGTCCACGCTGTTTTGGTTATCGCCAGATAATAACGCGACAGTTTTTTTCTGTTTGTGTAACGCATCAACCAACGACTGTGCATCGTCGCGAAGTTCATCACTGAGCAAAAAGACCGCTAATAATTGTGTTTGATTGGCAAGATAAAGTGCGCTTTGTCCCGCCTCAAGATCGAGTGAAAGTGATTCTGGAACAACCGCATGACTGTGATTATCAATGTGCTCCAGCGTACCGATCACATATTGTTGATCGGCAATGCTGCCACGGATGCCCGCACCAGGTGTGTTGATCAGATCGCGCGCCGTTGGAATATCGCCACTTGCGGCGTTGATGAGCGTTTGCGCAATTGGATGTTCAGACTGGGCTTCGAGTGCGGCGGCCAATGTGAGCGTGGCTTGCTCGCTTAGATCAGACAACGGAATGACTGCGTGTAAGCTAAGTTTGCCTTGTGTCAGGGTGCCGGTTTTGTCGAAGACGAAGCGATCGGCGCGCGCCAGTGTTTCGATCGCGTGACCGCGTGAACTGATCAAACCGAGTTTCATTAGGGTATCGGTGGCGACAGTCAACGCGACAGGCGTGGCGAGGGATAACGCACAAGGACAGGTGACGACCAAGAGTGCGATCATGCTTTCAAACCAGTGCGGATTTTGGTTTAACCAGCCGCTTAAACCAATCGCGGCGGCGGTGAGCAAAATGATCGGCACAAACCAACGTGCAACGCGATCAGCAATGATCGTGATGCGCGGTTTTTCGGCCTGCGATTGCGCCATAAGATCGGTGATGCGTGAGAGCAAACTATCTTGCCCGACTTTTTCTACGCGCACTGTGAGTGGGCTTTCTATATTGATACTACCGCCGAATACCAACGCGTCGGTTGTGCGGAATACAGGCAGACTTTCACCACTTAATAAAGATTCATCCAGCGTCGATTGTCCGGAGAGAATGATGCCGTCGGCAGGAACCGTGTCGCCCGGTTTGACCAATACGCGGTCATTAATCTGCAGGCGCGCCACGGGAATGGTTTCCTGCGAGTCACCGTTCAAGCGGATTGCCGTGGCGGGCGTCATTAGAAGTAAGTTTTCACTGGTTTCCGTGGCACGTTTGCGGGCGAGTAATTCGAGATAGCGGGCGGTTAGCAGAAAAAACGTGAACATACAGACGGAGTCGTAATAGACGTGGCCTTGTCCGCTAACCGTGGCATAAATACTGCCGAGGAAGGCGATCAGAATACCAAGTGAAACGGGTACATCCATACCGAGTTTTTTCTGCTTGAGATCGCGCCAAGCGGGATTAAAAAATGCCCGTGCGGAATACAGCACGACGGGTAATGTCAGTAGCAGGCTAAGCCAGTGGAAAAAGGTTTTGTACTGGGTATCTTCCGCGCTGAAGTCGCCAGTGTAGAGTGTGACCGCAAGCATCATCACTTGCATACCGAGCACGCCTGCAATGCCGAGACGTTTTAGAAGCGTTTTACGTTCGCGATCCATAATTTGTTGATGTTGCTGGGGATCGTATGGGTGTGCTTGATAGCCGATGTTATGGATCGCATTCAAGATCGTGCTTAGTTTGATCTGACGATTGTCCCAGCGCACGCGCAGTCGTCGCGTGGTGAAATTGGCTTGGATGTCGATCACTCCCGGTAAAGCTTTGAGGTGCATCTCGTTCATCCAAACACAAGCTGCACAGGTGATGCCTTCGAGAATTAACGCCGCCTCTCGTTGATCCGTATCGAGTGAGCGCACAAAGCGTGATTGAATTTCCGGTTCGTCATAGACACTGACCTGTTCAAGAAAGTCAGGCACGAGGTCATCAGGTTTGCTCGAGGGCTCGGTACGGTGCTGATAAAACTGCTCGAGTCCAGATGCGACGATGGTTTCTGCAACGGCTTGGCAGCCTGCGCAGCACATCGCGCGATCTTGTCCGTCGATTTTGACAAATAATGTGATCGCGCTGGGCACGGGCAATCCACAGTGATAGCAGGTTGGGCTTTCTGATGCTGACATGCGCGTATTCTGCCTGATCGAGGGACGTGCTTGCACCTGTCTTATGAGTGATGCAGTAACTATTGATCCAGATCATCTTCCTAATTTTGCAGCGCGGCATACTTGCGCCAAGTTCATTTCCGTCACAGGCGCGTTTTATCGTGGTGGGGATAGATAACAAAAATTTGAAGAGTTAATTGGGAGTGATGTGAGATGAAATTAAAGCGATCCATGCTGGTGAGTTTTTTATTGCTGGGTTTGGGAAGTGGCAGTATCAGTGCGCAAGCGTGGGAAACTGAGGGTTTGTTGCCGGGTGATTGGTTGATCCGTTTACGTGGAATTGTCGTCGCGCCGCATGATAGCAGTGGTGAAGTGGATGTACCGGCGTTAGGTGGTTATGTCGCTGGATCGGGAGTGGTGGTCGATACTGACACAGTACCGGAGTTGGATATTACGTATATGTTCACCCCGAATTGGGGGATGGAGCTGATACTCGGCACGTCTCAACATGATGTAGATGCGACGGGGAGTGCGTTGCTTGGTGCATTGGGTGGCACGTCTGAAGTGATCGATGCATGGGTGTTACCGCCGACATTAACGTTGCAATATCATTTTTTACCAAACGCGACGATTCGACCGTACATTGGTGCAGGCATAAATTATTCACTTTTTTACAGTGAAGATGTGCTCGGGCCGCTAAATCAGCCAGGCGCAACGGTGAATATACGTCCTTCCGTTGGTTGGGCAGCACAAATCGGACTGGATTTTGATATCGGCGGTGGCTGGTTTGGGAATGTTGATGTGAAGTACATCAGTATGAGCACAGATGCTGAGTTTAGAAACACAACGGTAGGTGACGTGAACGTCAACGTCGATATTGATCCGTATGTGTTTGGTGTCGGAATTGGTCGGCGCTTCTAAGCGCGTGACAATATTTCTCGTTAATTATCAAGAAACAGTTTGTTTACAGCGTTATGACGCGCTAAGTCACGGGAAATTTTGGTGTAAGATGCACGCGTTTTCCGTTACGGGAGATTATTAGCTTGTGCTTATATAGAGTCATGCTAATCTCTAAAACGGAGACTTTGGGATAGAGAGTAATGGGAGCCCTTATGGCCACTACAGAAACGTATAATTATAAAGTTGTCCGTCAATTTGCCATTATGACCGTTGTTTGGGGCATAGTGGGAATGTTGGTCGGCGTATTTATTGCTGCACAGCTCGCCTGGCCGGCATTAAATTTTGATATACCTTATTTAACCTTCAGTCGCTTACGTCCGTTGCATACAAATGCCGTAATTTTTGCATTTGGTGGGTCAGCCTTATTCGCAACGTCGTATTACGTGGTACAACGAACATGTCATGCTCGCCTTGTCTCTGACAAGCTGGCTGCGTTTACGTTCTGGGGCTGGCAAGCCGTCATTGTGCTAGCTGTGATTACGCTACCGTTAGGGATTACAGCATCGAAAGAATACGCTGAGCTGGAATGGCCAATTGATCTATTGATCGCAGTGGTTTGGATCTCTTATGCCGTTGTTTTCTTCGGTACGATCATGAAACGTAAAGTGTCGCATATCTATGTTGCGAACTGGTTTTACGGTGGTTTTATTCTGACCATTGCCATGCTGCACATTTTCAATAGTGCGGCGGTACCTGTGTCTTTGACGAAATCCTACTCGGCTTATGCCGGCGTGCAAGACGCGATGATTCAGTGGTGGTATGGGCATAATGCGGTGGGCTTCTTTTTGACAGCAGGCTTCCTCGGCATGATGTATTACTTCATTCCAAAGCAAGCTGGGCGCCCGGTTTATTCATACCGTTTATCTATCGTCCATTTCTGGGCACTGATCTTCACTTATATTTGGGCTGGCCCACATCACTTGCATTACACCGCGCTACCGGATTGGACTCAATCGTTAGGCATGGTGATGTCTTTGATTCTGCTAGCACCGTCTTGGGGCGGCATGATCAATGGTGTGATGACGCTATCGGGCGCGTGGGACAAATTACGAACTGATCCTGTTTTGCGCTTTTTGATCGTTTCTGTGTCGTTCTACGGCATGTCGACTTTTGAAGGCCCGATGATGGCGATCAAAACAGTAAATGCCTTATCGCATTACACCGATTGGACGATCGGACACGTTCATTCCGGAGCACTTGGCTGGGTGGCGATGATCTCGATCGGTAGTATGTATTACCTAATTCCGCGTATGTTTAATCGTGAGATTTACAGTAAAAACCTGATCGAATTGCATTTTTGGTTGTCGACATTTGGTGTGGTTTTATACATCGCCTCGATGTGGGTAGCTGGCATCATGCAAGGTCTGATGTGGCGAGCGGTCAATACCGATGGCACGTTGACATACAGTTTTGTTGAGTCTGTCGCGAGTATGCATCCGTTCTATGTGATCCGCACCGTCGGTGGCGCACTGTTCTTGCTCGGTATGTTCGTTATGGCGTTCAATGTTTGGAAAACCATTCGTGGCGCAGAACCAATGAATGATGCACCGATTCCTCAACCGGCTTTGGCTCATTAAGACAAGGAGATCAACATGGCTTTTACACATGAAAAGATAGAAACAAACCTTGGATTAATGATCGTGCTGGTGATTTTGACTGTCAGTATTGGTGGTCTGGTGCAAATCGTTCCTTTGTTTTTTATGCACTCAACGACAGAAGCTGTTGAAGGGCTGGATCCTTACCCGCCGTTGGAATTGGCGGGTCGTGATGTTTATGTACGTGAAGGGTGTTACGTCTGTCATTCGCAGATGATTCGTCCTTTCCGTGCAGAAACAGAACGTTACGGACACTATTCATTGGCGGGCGAGTTTGTTTACGATCGCCCGTTTCAATGGGGCTCAAAACGCACTGGGCCTGATCTTCATCGGGTTGGTGGTCGTTACAGTGATGAATGGCATCGCACGCATTTAATCAATCCGCGTGACGTTGTGCCCGAATCCATTATGCCGGGTTATCCTTGGTTGGATGACACGCCCGCGGATGCAACGCATATCAAGAAAAAACTCACGGTTTTGCGATCGCTCGGCCATCCTTACACGGATGAGCAAATCGCCGGTGCTGAGGCAGCATTAAAAGGTAAAACCGAGATGGATGCGGTGATCGCTTATCTGCAAGGGCTGGGAACAGCCGTTAAAACACGTCGGTAATTGGCCATGGAAATCATGCAAGCAATTCAATCGATTTGGACAGTGGTGGTGTTTGTTTTATTCATCGGCATTGTTTTGTGGGCATGGAGCGGAAAGAATAAAAAAGCGTTCGATGAAGCAGCACGTATTCCTCTCGATGATGATATCGATGTGGTAAGCGCTTCAAACGAGCAAGAGAAGGAGACATCAAATGGCTGATTTTGTCAGTAATTTTTGGAACTGGTTTGTCATTGTCCTGGTAGTACTGAGTATTGCGTTTTGTTGGATTATTATCCTTAGCCAGTCCAGAAAAGGACAGCAAAGCGGTGAAGTAAAAACCACCGGTCATGTTTGGGATGAAAATCTGCAAGAAATGAATAATCCGATACCACGCTGGTGGGTCTGGATGTTCTACATCACGCTGATCTTTTCAACGATCTACTTAGCCCTGTATCCAGGCTTAGGCACGTTCCAAGGCTTTTTCGGCTGGAGTTCGAAAGGCGAATATCAAGCGGAGTTGGATAAGGCAGAGGAAATATACGGCCCACAATTCAACCGTTTTCTGGGGGAAGATTTAACCGCCGTGGCGACGGATCCTGAAGCCTTACAAATGGGTAAACGACTGTACGCGACCTATTGCACGCAATGTCATGGATCAGATGCGCGGGGGGCTCGCGGTTATCCAAACTTGACGGATAACGATTGGTTATATGGTGGTGAACCGGAAACGATCAAAACCACATTAGCAAAAGGTCGCCAAGGTATGATGCCTGCTTGGGGAGAGGTAATCGGCAATGAAGGCGTTTTCAACGTGTCAGCCTATGTGCAGTCATTAAGTGGACGGGAAGTTGATCCGATTGTGGCGGCAAAAGGGGCTGAGATTTTCAAAACGAACTGTGCTGCTTGTCATGGACCGGAAGGTAAAGGCTTGCAAGCAATGGGCGCGCCGAATTTGACGGATAAAGTTTGGTTATATGGTGGTTCAACCAAGCGCATCAGAGAATCGATCAGTAAAGGTCGTTCTGGCAAAATGCCTGCGCATGGTGAATTTTTAGGTGAAGCGAAAGTGCATTTGCTCGCTGGATATATCTACAGCCTCTCGCAAAAGAAAGGTGAGTCTGGAGAGTAAAAGAAGCTGGAAAAACAGAGTGGATCGTATGCGCTCCACTCTGTGTTAACCGGCTTTTTTAACGGAATTTAGATTAGCGTTAAATAATATAAAGACGTGACGGGCTAATCCTCGGTAAACTGACGCTGCATCCAACAATAATAAAAGAGGAAAGTGTCATGAATGAAGATACCTTGGAAGCAACGCAACGTGGAGATAAAAAGCACCTTAGTCCGACCCAACGCATGATCGTGATGCTTTGGATCGCATTCTTAATGGCGGGGTTAGCAACCGTCGTATTTTTTGCCGCGATTGATCCAGAAGCGTTACGCGCATGCGTGTCGTTTCCTGAAATGAGTCGTACCGGTGCGTACACGACAGGTTTTCTGCTGTTTTGGATACTCACCACAGCAACAAGCGTTTTGACATGTTATTTGCTTAAGCCGATGAAACATTGACCGGTCATTATTTGAAATAGAAGTAGTGGTATTACCGTAATAGAGATTGAAAGTAGAAATGAATATACAGAATCATAAACCCGACGATCAAAAGCTCGATAAGGATGTTGCGCAATCGTTAAAAGTGAAACGCGAAAAAATTTATCCGCGAGAAGTTCACGGTAAATTTGCTAGCTTGCGAGTGTTGTCGGTGATTGTGTTGTTGGGTATTTTTTACGGTTTGCCTTGGTTGCAATGGGACGGTCATCAGGCCGTCCTCTTGGATTTACCCGCACGAAAATTTCATATATTTGGCCTGACCTTATGGCCGCAAGATTTCATTTATCTGGCTTTATTACTCATTATTGCTGGATTGAGTTTGTTCTTTTTCACCACATTGGCCGGTCGCTTATGGTGTGGTTACGCCTGTCCACAAACTGTCTGGACTGAGATTTTCATCTGGATGGAACAAAAGATTGAAGGCAGCCACTCGCAACAAATCAAGCGAGATAAAGCACCGATGTCGCTCGAAAAATTCCGTGTGAAATTTACCAAGCATAGTGTTTGGATCATTTTCTCGTTATTCACAGGTTTCACTTTCGTTGCTTATTTTACGCCGTTGCAAGAATTGGCTGATCGCTTGATGCAAATGTCACTCGGCCCGTGGGAGACATTTTGGGTGTTCTTTTACGCATTAGCCACTTATGGCAATGCGGGTTGGTTACGAGAGCAAGTCTGTTTGCACATGTGCCCATACGCACGATTCCAGAGTGCGATGTTTGATGCTGATACGCTGGTAATTTCATACGATGAAAAACGCGGTGAGCCGCGCGGCCCACGCCGCCGTAGTGATAATACGGCCGAGCTAGGTTTGGGTGATTGCATCAACTGCACCATGTGCGTTCAAGTCTGCCCAACGGGGATCGATATTCGCGAAGGGCTGCAATATGAGTGCATCGGCTGCTCGGCCTGCATTGATGTTTGCGACGATGTGATGGAGAAAGTTGGTTATGAAAAAGGTCTGATCCGCTACACAACGGAAAATGCCATGAACGGCAAACCAAGCCGTTTGCTTCGGCCGAAAGTGATCGTCTATGGTCTGATCTTGCTCAGTTTTTTGGTTGGTCTAGTCTACTTAATCGCAACACGCGTACCGTTACAGCTCGACATTATGCGAGATCGCAACAGCTTATACCGAGAAACGGATGAAGGCCTGATCGAAAATGTATACACCTTAAAACTAGTCAATATGGATGAGTCAGGCCATGAATACCATTTGGAAGTTGAAGGACTCGACGGTCTGATATTGAAGCATGAAGAAGAAAAGTTAATTGTGCATGGTGGTGAAGTGTTTGATCTGGCTGTCCGTTTGCAGATCGACGAAATGGATCTGAAAGAGCGCAGTAATAAAATTGAATTTGTGCTGACAGCAAAAGATAACGAAGAACTCAGCGTTCGAGAAGAAGCACGTTTCCTTGGCCCGGCTGACTAAGCAAAGTAATCGTTTCGGTGAGTCTTTTTGACATAAGAGATTAGAGAGAATCTGCAATATGCGTACTGAAGACAAAGCAATATGGTATAAAAACCCTTACGTATGGTTGGTGATCTGCTTTCCGTTAACAGCAGTGATCGCGGGTATTATTACCATACGTCTAGCGGTTATTTCTGATGACGGACTCGTAACCGATGATTATTACAAGAAAGGGCTGGAAATTAATCGCGTGCTTGAGCGCGATCGTGCAGCGACAGATCTCGGCTTAAAAGCTAGCATCAACCTTGATCAGGAAATGGCACACACGCGTGTTTTACTCACCGGTAACGCACAGTTTGAAGCTCCGCAAACATTGCAAGTGAAATTTCTCAACGCGACACGCAAAGGGTTTGATCAGACAGTCGAATTGTCTTTGATGAACGGGAATACCTATCAAGGGGAGTTGCCAGAATTACCGATCGGTAATTGGTATGTTCAGATTGAAGCGGATAACTGGCGTTTGTTAGAGTCGATCAGTACGCCGTAACCGCAAGAAATTCAGTCGTTTTTGAGAAAGGCAGATATCCGATCGTAAGTTGTCTCGATTGCATTAGGATTTTGTTTTTCTAGGTTGATATAGCAATGGATCAGGCCGGGATAAAGTTCGTATTCACAGGGTACTTCGAGCGCGATCAAGCGCTGCCACAAGCGCTTCCCGTCATCCACAATCGGATCGCATTCAGCCGCGAGAATTAACGTTCGCGGTAAGATTGAAAGATCAGGAAAAAACAATGGACTCGCTTTTTCACGATCCTGATCATCTGAAAAATATTGTTTGAAATACCAACGAACCGACTCTTTCTCCAGAAGATATCCTTCTTCATATTCGTTATGTGAAGCACTGCTCAAGGTGAAATCCACACTGGGGTAAATCAAGATCAGGTTTTGAATCTGCACAGAGTTGTCTGTAATACAGTCATAACAGACGCTTATCGCAAGATTGCCGCCAGCACTGTCTCCACACAAACTGATCTGATCAAGATCAGCGCCATCCGCTTCGAGCAGTTCGGCGAGGTTCTCAGTAACCGCGCGGCAATCAGTCAAACCAGCTGGGTAAGGGTGTTCTGGAGCCAGTCGGTAACCAACCGAAACGACAATATGCCCGGTGCTGATCGCAAGTCGACGTGCGATGCCGTCATACAATGGAATATCGCCGCAGACATGGCCACCACCGTGGAAAAAAACCATCACCGGGGTGTTACTTTGCGCTGGCGTTGGGTGATAAATCCGAACAGGAATGGCGTGAGTGGCTGTGGTGACTTTACGATCGCTGATCACTGCGATCTCTAATTTGGGTAAGGCGAAAAGGGCAAAAGCATCCGCACTAGCACGCGCCAGCTCAACACTCATCGGTATGTTATCCGCCAGTAACTGTTCTTTCTGGCGTTGCACCTGTGCTAACAAAGGGTGATAAGCCGAAGCCGCGAGATTGATCATACTGAGAGTATACTGCAATCTAACGAGGCTGAATGTCAGCCAATGTCAATCGCTTGGAGCTTGGTTATGTTTATTCCCTCTTCTCACCCGTTAATGATTCGTGATGGTGATAATTTTGCGGTGCGAGATGCACCGACAAAGCCGACGGACGATGCACGATCCGATAAAAAATTAAAGAAAGATCTCAAAGAATTGACAAAGGAGATGGCCGAGTTACAGCGTAAATTTTATGCGCATGACCAACATTCATTGCTATTGGTATTTCAAGCAATGGATGCTGCAGGAAAAGACGGGACGATCCGTGCTGTCATGAGCGGTGTTAACCCAGCTGGTTGCCAAGTGTATTCGTTTAAGCAACCCAGTGCTTTGGAGTTGGATCACGACTTTCTCTGGCGCACGGCGAAGCGTTTACCAGAACGAGGCCGGTTCGGTATTTTTAACCGCAGTTATTACGAAGAAGTGTTGGTGGTACGTGTGCATCCTGAATATTTGGGTGCACAAAAATTACCGGATTGTGTGGATATGGAATCGATCTGGGAAGAACGTTTTACTTCGATTCGCGACCATGAAGAACACCTCGCACGTAACGGAACAGTGGTATTAAAATTCTGGTTAAACGTATCGAAACAGGAGCAGAAATCCCGTTTTCTTGCACGCCTTGATGAGCCAGAAAAAAATTGGAAGTTTTCCGCTGCAGATGTGAAAGAACGAGGTTATTGGGACGACTACATGCACGCTTATGAAGACTTATTGAATAACACCAGCAAACCGTGGGCGCCTTGGTATGCGATCCCTGCAGATAATAAACGCTGGATGCGAGTGCAGGTTGCTGAAATTATTTGTCAGACGTTGCGCGAGTTGCAAGTGGATTACCCTCAGGTGGATGCAGATGAACGGGTGCGCTTTGATGAAATGCGCAGTATTTTAGAGAATGAAAAATAAGTAAAAAATAGAGGCCTAACATCATAGGCCTCCGAAATTCACATGAGAGATTGTGTGTGAATTAGTTTTGCGCGATCCAACGACCATCGGACTGACGACACGCTGTACCGTGAATTTTTTCGGTTCGGCCCTGAATCCTTGCATTGGTTACGTAGTCGCGACAGATCTGTTGTTGGTTCTGATAGGTCGCCACGGGCATGACGCTGTAATGGCCTTGTGTATCTGGGTTGACCCAGTCTACAGTGTCGTAATTTCGTGAGTACTCGAGCGCATTATTTGTTTCATAACGATCACGATGATCCATATAGTCGCGAACTTTTCCCCCTAAGACATAACCAATAACAGAACCAGCCGCAGTGGCAGCTAATTTACCTTTACCGCCACCAATTTTAGAGCCGACAAGTCCGCCAACTGCTGCGCCGATCAATGGAGCGATCACATCGGTATCAAAACCTGATGTTGAATAATCATTCGAGTATCGAGGCGTCGTGTGTCGGTATTGTTGTTTATGTGGCTGCTTATACGTTTTCGAATGGTAGCCGTGTGCTGGCGCCCAAGCGGGCGGTTGTGCCATGGTTTGCGCGGAGAAAAATACGCCGACGACGGAAGTCATGAGTCCGACAAATAAGGGTTTTCTTGTATTTTTTAACATGCTGATACCTCATGTGTGAATCGATAATGTGTGGCCATGCTAAAACGACAAGAATGAATGAAATCTGAATGTTGATCGAGTCGGGAAAATTTCGCAGATTTAATTGTTTAACTTGCGTGTCGATACATTTGAGCTAAGATGTTTGTCACGTATCTGGATGAATGCAAGCAGATCAATCGTTTATGGCAAGTGCAACGACAGCAAAGGATTTTGAAGTAACCGATAATCCGGGCAAAGTGATCGCGGAGACAGCCGAGGCGTGGGAATTATTTGTCCGCGATGGGCAGTTCCCGCAACGAAAGCCTCGCGATATTATCGCTGAGAGCTGGACCCAATGTCGCGACAGTGGTGTTAACCCTGAGGCAATGCGTGCGCCAACAGTGCTCAGCTTTGATCAACTCACGGTTTACATGGCTGAACACGTTCTAGGCCAAGCTGGTAGTGAAGTCCTCAACAATTACTCCTCCCTTATCGCAGGCAGTGAGCACGTGCTTGTTTTGGCCGATGCGAAAGGTCAAATGGTACACAGTGTTGGCCATGATCTGATCCAAAAAAAGCTTGAGACGATCAATTTTATGCCGGGTGCGATCTGGTCTGAAGATTCTGTGGGGCCAAACGGGATCGGCACGTCATTAGCGCTGGGACGACCAGAATTGGTACTAGGCACTGAACATTATTGTCAAGGCTGGCACCCTTGGGTTTGTTACGGTGCGCCAATCCAAGGACCGGGAGGATCGGGTTTGATCGGCGCCGTCGATATTACAGGTCCAGCAAGTTTGGTGAGTCGTGAGAGCATGACGTTAACCATCTCCATTGCGAAATCCATTGAGCAAGTTCTTCTAATTAAACACCTTGAAGTACGCGAGCGCCGACAAGAGCTGCTCGAGAATCTACATCGTCGCTGGCCAAATGAAGGATTGTTGCTACTTCAAGCAGATGGGGATTTTCTTGACCTTAATCCGCGCGCATCTCGTATGCTCAACCTGGAAACGCGTAATCTTTCTCGTAGCATACTGGCTGAAAAATTTCCCGTTTTATGGCGCAATCTACAACCTATTCTGCTCCGTGGTGAAGGAACAGACGATTTTGTTTTCTCAGCGAATGGCGATATTGAGTTAAATTGTCGTATCGAATCTATACAAGTGCGCGGCCAGTCAGCTGTTTGGGTATTGGTTCTCACGGAACGCCCGAGATTAGGGCACGACAAAGCCGAAGAAAAAAATCCCTATTTCACGTTTGAAGATATTAAAGGGGAGTCACGAACGTTATTGAACGCAGTTTATCTCGCGCGTGCAGCAGCACATGACCCTTTGCGTAACCCCGTATTAATTCAAGGTGAGACTGGTACTGGTAAAGAGCTGATCGCACAAGCGATCCATTCTGCTTCCATTCGGTCTGATGGGCCATTTATCGCAATTAACTGTGGTGCTTTACCGGCGGATCTGATCGAAACAGAATTGTTCGGTTATGAAGGTGGTGCATTTACAGGTGCGAAACGAGAAGGCATGGCGGGAAAGTTTGAAGCAGCAAATGGCGGCACGATTTTCCTCGATGAAATTGATTCAATGTCACGGCATTTGCAAGTTAAATTGCTACGCATTATTGAAGAAGGGACTGTTACACGCGTGGGCAGTCATCGCGCATTGAATGTTGACTGTCGCATCATTGCAGCCGCAGGACGTAATTTACGCTTGTTGTCTGAGCAAGGAGAATTTCGTCTCGATCTATATCACCGTATTTCCGTTTTGGAAGTAGATCTGCCCGCCTTGCAGTACCGTGACAGAGATATCCTTTTGCTAGCATCGCATTTTATCGATAAAGCATGCCAACTGGCTGATCGACGTGCGCTTATTCTTTCGCCAGAAGTTGAAGAAGCATTATTAAAATATCATTGGCCGGGTAATTTGCGTGAGTTGCACAACCTTTGCCATCGTTGGGTGCTGACGATCGATTCTGAACAAGTCCATTTGGAAGACCTGCCTCCGCACTTATTCGAGCGGCAGAAGAATCTGGGGTCGCGAGAAGAAAGTCTTAAAAGTCTGAGCAATGAGATCATTGAACACGCACTAAATGACGCCGGTGGTAATGTCACCGTTGCTGCTCGACAATTGGGTATTGCGCGTTCTACCTTGTATCGACGAATTAAAAATAAAAGGAATAGTTTGTAGCGGGAGCGCGTGTTGCAAAACGAAACGTGTGTTGCATTTTAATACACTCTTTCTTTCTGGAAGATAATTTGGTTCTTACCGGTGCATAATCCATAACAATATGTTTTATAACAAAATTCAATCTTGTAGGAAGAGATGTCAGAAAGTTGGCATGGAGTCTGCTATATCTGGTGCTGACTTCTCATGTTCTGCCATCAGTGGGAAATCATTGGGAGAGATTGGCACCACAATCTCTCCCTTTTTTTTAATAACAATAAATAAAAGCGGGTAAGTCAACTATGACAACTAAAAATGTCTATCCGGTTCCAACATCAATGAAGGGTGCGCACGTTTACCTGGAGCAGTACGAAACGCTTTACAAAGCATCGCTGGAACAACCAGAAGAATTTTGGGCTGAACAAGCCAATAAGTACGTCACTTGGTTTGAGCCGTGGGATAAGGTTCATACCTCCAATTTCGATGAAGGCGATATACGCTGGTTCGAAAATGGAAAGTTAAATGTAAGCTACAACTGTCTAGACCGACACCTCGAAACACGCGCTGACCAGACTGCAATAATCTGGGAAGGCGACTCTCCTGAAGAATCCGAAAACATCACTTATCAAGACTTACACGAACGTGTTTGTCGTTTCGCCAATGCGCTGAAGGCGCGTGGTGTACAGAAAGGTGAACGTGTCGCGATTTATTTACCGATGATCCCTGAAGCGGTTGTCGCCATGTTGGCGTGTACCCGTATCGGTGCTGTGCACTCGATTGTTTTCGGTGGTTTCTCTCCTGATGCGTTGAAAGATCGGGTTGTAGATGCTGACTGTAAAGTGATCGTCACAGCGAACGAATCTCTCCGCGGAGGCCGCACGGTCCCATTGAAAGCGAATGTGGATAAAGCCGTTGCAGATAGTCCTTGCGTAAACACTGTATTCGTCGTTAAGCGAACGGATAATGACGTTGCATGGAACGACGATCTGGATATCTGGTGGCACGATGCGTGTTCAGATGTACCAGCGGCGTGTCCAGCAGAACCAATGGACGCAGAAGATCCCCTCTTCATATTGTATACCTCAGGTTCTACGGGAAAACCGAAAGGTGTTGTGCATACAACGGGCGGATATCTAGTTTATACAGCAATGACACATAAGCTGGCATTCGACTATCAAGAGGGTGAAGTTTACTGGTGTACCGCAGACGTTGGTTGGGTCACCGGTCATAGTTATATTGTTTATGGACCACTGTGTAACGGAGCAACATCGTTAGTGTTTGAAGGTGTTCCAACGTATCCAGATGCGGGACGTTGTTGGGATGTTGTCGATAAGCATAATGTCAACATTTTCTACACAGCACCAACTGCCATTCGCGCCTTAATGGGGCAAGGTAATGAGTTTGTAACACGCTCATCGCGTAAGAGTTTGCGTATATTGGGAACGGTTGGTGAGCCAATCAACCCAGAAGCATGGGAATGGTATTACGAAGTGATCGGAGATAGCCGTTGCCCAATAGTTGATACATGGTGGCAAACGGAAACGGGCGGTCATTTGATCACGCCTTTACCGGGTGCAACTGCATTGAAACCAGGCTCAGCAACCACGCCTTTCTTCGGTGTTGAGCCAAAATTATTAGATGATCAAGGTAATGAGCTAGAAGGTGAAGCCGAAGGTGCATTAGTGATCAAACGATCTTGGCCTGCGCAAATGCGCACAGTTTACGGTGATCATAAGCGATTCATTGAAACCTATTTTTCTATGTTCCCCGGTTATTACTTTACCGGAGACGGTGCGCGACGCGATGCGGACGGCTATTATTGGATCACAGGTCGAATTGATGATGTCTTGAACGTCTCTGGACATCGCATGGGTACCGCTGAGATCGAATCAGCATTGGTACTGCATCCCGCAGTGTCCGAAGCTGCAGTCGTCGGTTATCCACACGATGTGAAAGGCCAAGGTATCTATGCATATGTCACATTGATGTCCGGCAAAGAGCCATCGGATGAGCTGAAGAAAGAGCTTGTGAAGCATGTCCGAACAGAAATTGGTCCTATTGCATCACCGGATGTGATCCAATGGGCACCCGGTCTACCGAAGACGCGATCAGGCAAGATCATGCGCCGTATTTTGAGAAAAGTTGCAGCGAATGAAATTGATACATTAGGTGACACATCAACCCTAGCAGAGCCTGCAGTGGTTGATGATTTGATCGAGAACAGAGCAGAAATTTAAGTATTGAAGTTTGCAGTTAGTTTTAACCAACTCACTCTCTTTGTGAGGGTGAGTTGAATAAAAAGCGCGCTTAAGCGTTTATATATAAATAATAAATCGCCATATAGGCAGATCCCATAAAAAACCAAAGACGTTTTTGGAGGTATAAAGTGATTTACGCAGAACCGAATCAAGCGGACAGCAAAGTCCAATTTAAAGAACAGTACGGCAACTTTATCGGTGGTAAATGGGTTGCACCGACGAAAGGTGAATATTTCGATAACATCAGCCCCGTAACAGGCAAGCCTTTCTGTAAAATTCCTCGTTCATCAGCAGAAGATATCGAGCTTGCTTTAGATGCAGCGCACGCAGCGAAAGATGCGTGGGGCCGGACATCCGCAACTGAACGATCGAATCTCCTGCTTAAAATAGCCGATCGTATCGAGCAAAATCTCGAAACATTAGCGGTTGCAGAAACCTGGGATAACGGTAAAGCCGTTCGTGAAACATTAAATGCTGACGTGCCATTAGGCGTGGATCATTTCAGATATTTCGCAGGTTGTATTCGTGCACAAGAAGGTTTTATGAGTGAAATCGACGAAAAAACCGTCGCTTATCATTTCCATGAACCACTTGGTGTTGTAGGGCAGATCATCCCTTGGAACTTCCCGTTACTGATGGCTATCTGGAAACTGGCACCAGCTCTCGCTGCGGGTAACTGCATCGTCCTGAAACCAGCGGAACAAACGCCTGCTTCAATCTTGATCCTTATGGAAGTGATTGGGGATTTATTGCCGCCGGGTGTCCTGAATGTTGTAAATGGTTTCGGTGCTGAGGCAGGTCAAGCATTAGCTACTAGCACTCGCATTGCAAAAATCGCATTCACAGGATCAACGCCAGTTGGTTCACACATCATGAAATGTGCGGCTGAAAACATTATTCCTTCAACGGTTGAGTTAGGTGGTAAATCACCAAACATTTTCTTCGAAGACGTACTGAGTTTCGAAGATGAATTTGCTAGTAAATGTATCGAAGGTACAGTTCTCGCATTCTTCAACCAAGGTGAAGTTTGTACTTGCCCTTCACGTCTTTTGATTCAAGAAGATATCTATGAGGATTTCATCGCGCGCGTTATTGAACGTGCAAAACTGATAAAACGTGGTAATCCATTAGATACAGAAGTAATGGTGGGCGCGCAAGCATCTAAAGAACAGTTCGATAAAATCCTAAGCTACATCGATATCGGTGCGGATGAAGGTGCTGAACTTCTGATGGGTGGGCAATCAGAAAAAGTTGAAGGCGATTTCTGTGAAGGTTATTACATCCAACCAACCATGTTGAAAGGACACAATAAAATGCGTGTCTTCCAAGAAGAAATTTTTGGCCCAGTTGTATCAGTAACAACATTTAAAGACGAAGCGGAAGCATTAGCCATCGCAAACGATACTGAGTTTGGTTTAGGTGCAGGTGTTTGGACGCGTGACATGAATCGTTCATATCGTATGGGTCGCGGTATTCAAGCAGGGCGTGTTTGGACTAATTGCTACCACTTGTATCCTGCTCATGCAGCTTTCGGCGGTTATAAAAAATCCGGCGTTGGCCGTGAAACACATAAAGTTATCCTTGATCACTACCAACAAATTAAAAATATGTTGGTTAGCTACGACATTAACCCATTGGGCTTTTTCTAAGCACTTTGTCATTAATGTAAGTAATCAAAAAGGCCGGGTTATCCCGGCCTTTTTTTTGTACTTTGAGAAGCAATAGAGCAGTTATACCGAGAAAAAAGTATTTTTAAAGGTGACTTATCTAAATGAAAAAAAATAAACTTGAAGAACTTCATTTTGAGAATACTTTTCACCAGTTAGGTGCGCATTTTTATACATCACATTCGCCACATGGTTTAAAGAATCCAAAATTGGTTTGTGTTAATCAAACAGGACTTGAATTGCTTGAGATAAACCCAAGCACTGCACAAGCGAATAAATTTTTACACGTAGCAAGTGGCAATGAGGTATTGCCTGAGTTCAGGCCATTAGCGCAAGATTACGCGGGGCATCAATATGGAAAGTTTAATCCGTTATTAGGCGATGGACGGTCATTACTTTTAGGTCAAATCACCACTAGTGAAAATAGGTGCTGGGATCTGGTATTAAAAGGATCAGGAAAAACAGCATACTCAAGAGAGCATGATGGAAGAGCAAGTTTAAGATCATGTATACATGAGTTCTTAATCAGTTCAGCACTTCATGGTTTAGGAATACCAACAACCCATTCATTGAGTATTTGTGTTGGAGATGAATTGGTCTACCGACAAGGCTTCAAACAAACGGCGATGCTGTTGAGAGTAGCCCGATCACATATTCGTTTTGGTACGTTTGAAAATTATTATTTTCAAAAAAATAAAAATGCGATACAAAAGCTAGCCGATCATGTGATTCAATATATCTATCCAGAATGCAAACAGAATGAAAAACCCTACGTAGAACTATTTGAAATAATAATAAAAAATACTGCTGAACTGATTGCAAACTGGCAAGCATATGGTTTTGTTCATGGTGTGATGAACACAGATAATTTTACAATTAGTGGGGAGTCATTGGATTTGATGACAGGCCAATTTCTAGGAAAATATCAGGCTAATTATGTAATAGACAAGTTAATTGATGAACACGGTATGTTCGCATTTGATCAGCAGCCAATTGTTGGGTTATGGAATTGTAATGCGCTTGCTAGATGTTTCTCTTATTTTTTAGAGCGTGATCAAATTATCGCCACCTTATCAATATATGAACCATACTACCAAAAAAGATATTATGAAAAAATGCGATCAAAAATTGGAATATGTGAAGAGGGGATAAAAACAGAAGATGAAAAATTAATTGATGATTATTGTCTTATTTTAGAGAAGGAGAAGTTGGATTATTCAAAATCATTTATTGCTCTAGAAGAATATGAAAATAACAAAATACCTGACTATTTTTTAACTGGAAAAGTTGACATGGACTTGATTAAGTCATGGTTCGAACGCTATTCAAACCGACTTGATCTACAAAACATAAATCGTTCTGAACGTATTTTAAAAATGAAAAAAGTAAATCCCATTTATATTCTTCACAAAGAAGAACTAGAGAAAATTATAGTGGCGTGTGAGCAAGGCGACTACACAAGCCTATTATCTACAGTAAAAAAATGTCAGCAGCCTTTTATATCGATGAATTATGATCAGTAAATATCTCTTCAAAAGTGATTTTTTTACCTGAATTTTTCGTTTCGTAACCACGGAATTCTTTAAGCTGATCTTTAAATTCAGATCCCTGTAAAGTCGAAAGAATATTTTCAATAGCGGGATCATTCAAAATCTGATTAGGAACCGCTAAACAGTAGTGTTCCCACACCAGTGGAATAAAGTCCAGATCAAATCGATCAGCCATTGGAGCGATCCCAAAGCCAGCGTCAGCTTGTCCACTTGCAATCATTGCTGCGACAGCCATATGCGTAAACTCTTCATTCTGATAACCATTGATATGGTTATCAGAAATATTTTCGTTATGTAAAAGTTGATCGAATAGTAACCGAGTACCCGATTCATCCTGACGATTTATAAAACGTAAGGACGGGTTGGTTAAATCAGATAATGATTGAACCTTGTGAGGGTTTTGTTTCGCAACCATTAGCCCCTGGTTACGTTTTACGACATAAACGAGAGTGACTTTCTTTTTATCTAACCATCGTAAATATTGTTCTCGGACTTTGCTATTCAAGGCGCCAATTGGGATATGAAAACCAGCAACATCACACTTGTTATGATCAAGCGCACGTAAGCTTTCAATACTTCCGTGGTAGTGGAGATTGAGCTGATGTTGATCTATCTGTTTGATGAGATCGCGTAGCACACCAACAGCAATGCCATGACTTGCAAAAATACTGACCGAAGGGTTTTGTGTTGCATTCAATGATTGCTCAAACTCACGTTGAAAACGTAACGCAAAGTTTTCTAGCTCGGGCATGAAGCGCGCATTAAGTTGGACGTTTGCTTGTAAAAGTAATTCACCAGGCGGGGCAAGCGTGGAGCCACGTCCTTTTTGTTTGACTACCAGTGGTCGGCCTAAACGTTCCTCCCACTTGCTCAATAAACCCCATGCAGAGCGGTAGGAGATCTGTGCATCTTCACTGGCATTTTTTAATGAACCATGTCGTTGTATCCCATCGAGTAGCTTGATCAAAGTTGGCTCAAGTACTTGTTTGTCCATGAACCAGGTGAGATTAAAATTTACATCAGTCATATATGTATTGTTGTGCTTATTTGTTCTGGGCATTGTCAATATTATACTGACATGTAATCGGATGAAATATGTAATTAAAACCCTATATTTTGGTAGTTTAGTAATGAAAAGAAAAACACTGGTTGTCGTGGGGATTCTTACCGTGATGACACAAAGTGCCTTTGCTGCAGGATCTGAAGAAGCATTAACTGCACTGTTAGATGTCTTACGTAAAGACGGTACATTAACGGAAGCGAAATATACCGCAATAATGCACTTGGTAAAAAGCGATCAGAAGCCAGACGTCGAGCAAGTCTCACCAGCACCTCCAATTAAAATCACGACAAAAGGAAAGTTGGAAATGGCATCACCGAACGAGGAATTTAGTATGCGAATCGGTGGGCGTATCATGGCGCAAGGTGCGGTTTATAACGAGGACAAAAGTGAACTAGGCGATGGTGCAGAGATGCGCAGAGCCCGGTTATTCGTTTCGGGAAAATTATGGAAAGTTTGGAACTACAAACTGCAATATGATTTTACCGGATCAGGCAAAGCCGGCATCAACGATGCGTATATTCAGTATACAGGACTCCCTGCTGGCAAGATCACATTAGGCCATTTTAAAGAACCATTCAGCTTACAAAACATAACCAGTTCAAAATACATAACATTCATTGAGCGTAGCCAGTCGCACGTTCTAACACCAGGCCGAAGTCTTGGAATCAGTTATGGTGCTAGCGGCGACAACTGGACGGCGAATATTGGGCTCTTTGGTGATGGGATAGACACACCTGGCGGTGAGGTCGATCAAAGCCACGGTCTATCTGGCCGGGCAACCTATGCCCCCTACTTTACCAAAGAGGTTCACGGCTTACACCTTGGTGTTAACTACGCCTATCGAAATCTTGATGACAACAATACTTTCCGTGTACGTGAACGACCCGAATCGCACGTGACCGATCGACGTTTGATCGATACTGGCAATTTTGATGCAGAATCGCTTGATCGTTATGCGTTTGAAGCCATGTGGTTTGCTGGTCCATTTGCTGTACAAGGCGAATACAGCAGAATGTCTGTTGATCGTGTGAACGCAGGTAATTCAGATGTTAATTTTGACGGTTATTACGTTGAAGGTTCGTGGTTCATAACCGGCGAATCTGTAAATTATGATCCTGCTAAAGGTGCTTTGAGTAAAATCACACCGAAAGGCATTGTCGGAAAAGGTGGAATTGGTGCGTGGCAGATCGCAGCACGTTTTAGCAGTTTGGATTTAAATGATGAGGATATTAATGGTGGCGATGAGCAAAACATGACCCTTGGGTTAAATTGGTATCCAAATCCTAATATGCGATTTATGGCGAATTACATCAACGTGCTCGATGTTGATGGTGGTGCGAATGATGGCGATGAGCCAAGCGCGTTTGTCGTACAGGCACAAGTCGAATTCTAAACACAAAATAAAGAAGTCTGCGTAGATTCTAAAAGACAAAACGTACAGCTGGAACAAGGCGTGCGAGACAGAACATGAGGAAAAGAAAGTGAAAAAAATAGTATTGTTGCTAGCTGGTTTGCTTCTAATGATCAGTGCACAGATTTATGCAGAGCCAACGCATCTACGTTTAGCGACAACAACCAGCACAGATAATTCAGGGTTACTGGCGACGTTGCACCCGGTATTTGAAAAAAAATATGACGTTAAAATTGACGTGATTGCAGTCGGGACAGGGAAAGCGCTTAAGCTTGGAGAAAATGGTGATGTTGATGTCATTCTCGTACATGCGCCTGCAGCGGAAACAACATTTGTCGAGAATGGTTTCGGGGTTGAAAGATTTTCAGTGATGTATAACGATTTTGTGATCGTTGGTCCGACAACCGACCCAGCACTTGTCAGATCGGCAAAAACGGCCGTGGAAGCTTTGCAACGTATAAAATTTGCCAATGCGAGTTTTGTATCTCGAGGGGATGATTCTGGAACGCATAAAAAAGAATTGGCCTTATGGAAGATTGCGGATCTCGAACCTCGCTGGGAGAATTACATGGCGGTGGGACAAGGTATGGGCGCAGTGTTGAAAATCGCAAATGATAAACTTGGATATACATTAACAGATCGCGGAACTTGGTTGGCGTACAAAGCGAAGGTCGATCTGTCGTTGGTTTATGCCGGCGATAAAATTCTGTTTAATCCTTATCATGTCATTGCGATCAACCCAGAAAAGCACCGGCATACAAAATACGACTTGGCGATGAAATATATTCATTTCATTACAAGCGAAGAAGGTCAACACATTATCAAACAGTATACGGTAAATGATGAAGTCTTATTCGTACCGGATGCCCAACCGTCACAACAGAACTTGCTCAATGGAGTCTTGGAGCAAGCCGCAGTAAAATGAGTCGGTGAATGATTCATCAAACCAATTTTCTGCAGGACGCGTGGAATTGTCACGCACCCTGCAAGACCAATCAACAGTGTCAAATAGCAACATTTTATCGACACCATTCAGTTCTGTTGCACTCACGCGCTTTCCACAAGACACAACTGAGACGCTACGCGCTTGGGATGCCGCCGACGAATACCTACTGAACGAGCTTTTTTTTCATGACGATAAGACAAGTAAAAGCACAATGCGTATTTTGCTCGTCAATGATCAATTTGGTGCATTAAGTACTAGCCTCTACGAATATGAGCTGATTAGTTGGTCGGATTCTAAAATGACGCAAGTGGCATCGCAGCACCAAAGAGATGCCAATGGGATATCGGCTAAATTCGATTTTTTACCTTCGACGAATAATCCTAGCGGTTATTTCAATGTTGTCTTGATCAAGCTACCCAAAAGCTTACAGATGTTGGAATATCAACTGATCAAGCTTCGCTCCGTGATTGATGAGAAAACCTTAATCATTGCCGGTGGGATGGTCAAACATTGGACAAGCTCCGCGCAAGATCTTTTTCAAAAAATTATTGGGCGATCATATACGACCAAAGCGGTTAAAAAAGCGCGATTACTCTATTCAACATTGAATTCTGATCGTGCTGATCATGATTTTACGAACACCGCAGTAATGGATAACGAGCTCCAATTAGTTTTGTCACATGAGGCGAATGTATATGGACAAAAAAAACTGGATGTTGGAGCAAGGTTAATCATCAGTATTTTTGATCAATTACCGAATGCGCCACGAATTGTTGATCTTGCTTGCGGCAATGGGGTACTTGGAATTATGGCGTTGCGTCAGCAACCTCAGGCGTCGGTGAGCTTCTTAGACGAGTCTTATATGGCTGTTAAAAGTGCTCAAGAAAATGTGAAAAAAAATATTCAAGTTGACGATCACAAAAGTACATTTATTGTCAGCGATGGGTTTGATCAGGAAAATTCAACGGACGCCGTTGATCTTATTTTGTGTAATCCGCCATTTCATCAAGAACACACCATTACTGATCTGATCGCGTGGAAATTATTTTCACAAAGTTATTCGCGATTAAAAAAAGGTGGCGAGTTGTGGGTAGTAGGCAATCGACATTTGAATTATCACGTAAAATTAAAGCGACTTTTCAAACACACACGATTAGCTATCTCTAATAAAAAATTTACCGTAATCGTAGCAAAAAAATAAATCTATTTTTCCTTTAAAAACTTATTCATCAATATAAGGGTTTCTATTACCCTGAATCATTTCGATCACTTTGTTCCGTCGTTTTTCTTCTGCATCTGCTGGGTCTGCTTTATGCCACTTTTCCATAAGCACACGTTGTCGTTTAAATAATGGAATGGCATAGCGATCGCTCATGTAAAGCATGGCCCTCGCCACATCTCCACGAACTTGTTCCGCGGGTTCGGCCAGTCGCCGTTTACGATCAACCTCGAAATCACAACGGCCAAAAGCACGCTTCTCCCCTTTAACTTCACCGAAAGCGTAACTGCTGCGATCGCGATTAATCTTTTTATTAGAAGGGTAAAGGTTATGTAAATCCGCCTCGATCAGATTAAAGCGATTGCTGTTACGCCGACAGGTTTTACGATCACCACATTGCAGTTCATTCATCACCCAACCCATCGGAAAAATATGTTCGATATTGATGTTTTTAGAATGGTGTGTACCAAACGTTTCAGCGCAATAGAGTGTTTTGCCACCATCGGCATAAAGTTCTCGCCAGAAAACATCGCGCGCTTCGTAGTAATTCAGCAAAGGCCTCTCTGCGGAGCAAGATGCGGTTAAACAAAGCAATAACAAGCCGTGAAAGTAGCGAGGGCGAAAATATTGTCGAGAGAGTCTTTTCATGATGTTAAGCCGAGTACGCAATGGTAGGTTCATTATGCCATAAGCAACGTTGGTGTTTTGCGTACAAAGTTTGATCTGGATCAGCAAGCGATTCGAGTTTCGACAGTACTGTGAGCGTATAAATAAAATGTGGAGCGCGTAATGGAACTGTGGTTGGACTTATTATTTGGAAATGCTGTCGGGTTATTATCAATGATCGTGGTGTTTGCGACTTTTGTAATAATTACTTACATGTTATGGATGTTTGTTAAAAAATCCGGTCAGCCACCCAAAGATGAATAATGCTAGCAATTAAAAAGTATTAGTAAAATCGCCCTGCTCTGGCAATACGTTTTGACCAGTATGGATCATTAAGTTGCGTGTATTCGACGTGCTTGCCTGCGGTCGGTGCGTGGATGAACTTGCCTTTCCCCGCGTAAATACCCACATGCGAAATTCTACGAAAATTATGTTTGAAGAAGATCACATCACCCGGACGTAACTCTTTCTTAGTGATTGGTTTTGCAGCTTTAAATTGTGCTTGTGCTGTGCGTGGAACAGCAATGCCAGCTCTCTTAAATGTAAATTGCACCAGCCCACTGCAGTCGAAACCATCAGGGCTTACGCCGCCATAGCGATATGGCGTACCAAGTTGGGATTGAGCGATACTTAAAATAAATGAACCTTTCTGATCCGGTGCGAAATTAGGAGATACGTTCTCCGGGTGGTGCACAATTCGTTTAGCGCTCTTGCCTTGCGAATCAACGATTGGTGCAGGCTGTTGCTTAGCAAACGGCAGGTGAGACGAGCAGGCGCTGAGGCCCATGATGATCATAAGTACGAGGCTAGAAATGAGAAGGCGACGTTGTTTCATGGTAAGCAATCCTGAATCTAGAAACTAAAAGATAAACTGATCGAGCCGAAATTATGACTACTTTCCTGGCCTTTAAATTCACGCGTACGAATCACTTGTGAATAGGACAGTTTGAACCCTTGGTAAATCGTGCTGGCACCGAAAATAAGATCGCCAACTAAATAATTTTTATCAATACTGTGGCTATCAGAAAACGTATTACCGTCGAGAAAAATATCTCGTAAAACGACACGGCCCGTGGTCGCGACAAACAAATGTGCGCTGAAGGCATCGGGGTCCGAGATACGTGGATCACTGCTATCTGCCGGCGCATTTGTATCACCGCCAGGTCTGATCAACGAAGTACCGAAATCAGCCGGTATATTCCAACCAATGCGCGCCTCAACGCCAGCATTCATATAGGTGTATACCGTACCTAGCGATGCACCGGCATGTGCGATCACATCGAAGCCGAAGCGTTTGTAAAAATTATCTGGACGATGACGACGTTTTTGTTCATAGATAAACGCAAATGCGGGCTCATTATTAAGTTGGTTATCCCAACCATTGGCTGAAGGAATATCGCGTAATTCGTGGATAAAATTCTGTGCGTCTTCAGCCAGTGAATACGACCCCACTACACCCAAGTTCATTTCAACAGTATCGAGTCTTTGAGATGTTTTTGTGTGAAACGCGGTGCCGAAATATAACCACCCAGCATACGGTCGATCGTCCGTAATTAGCGCTGTGGTTTGCGTGTCGTTTGGCGTGTAAATTTTTTGTCCGACAGAAACCGTCACATTTCGTTGACTGTGTTCTTTCGATTCCTGATCGACAAAGGGCAAATGCTCAACCCACCAACCGATCCAAGGGGCGAAGCGTCTTGAGTCAGTAAACTTAGTTAGATCAGGCGAGCTCAAGCTGAGTTTAATGCCGTTTGTATAGTTATCGTCTGTGTTTGCGAATAGGTCATTTTCAAACCAAATACTCGCCGTCCAAGCATCGCGAACATTTTCCGGATGTAACGGAATTTCATCCTCCGCGTTGACAGTCAGGGCACAGCACATCAACAGAAGGACAAAAGGTTGACGGAAAAGCATAAAAATCCTTTATAAACAGACAATTTAAAGACAAAGCTATAGTAAAACGTAATTCAGTTCAAGACGAATTATAACGTATAACTTTGTATCGAACTTCCCTTTTAAATCAACGTCTAACCCGGCTTTAACTCAACTGTACTTTTCGGTATGGTGAGCACCGCAGAGCGATGCTGAAAATCTCGTTCTGACAACCGACGCTAGACGCTGTTGAAACGCTAATCGGGATAGACAAATTAATGGATATACGTTCAGGGGTACTTTCGCTGCTCATACTTGGTATGGGTTTATCACAGACTGCTCAAGCTGCTCTTGATCCACTCGACTCACCAAGTTGGGTACAAATGCATGCGCATGTTTTAAATAATGAACCCGTTGTTTTTGACGATCATGTCATCGTTAACGTGCCAGATAACGCGGAAGATCCTACGAATGTGCCTATCTCTGTTACAGCACAAGGCTTAGAAGACATTGTCGAGATCCGAGTTTTTGCTGATCTGAATCCCATCAAGAAAATGGTTTTTTTCAAACCTGAACGCGTCGCGCCATATATCGCGTTTCGCTTTAAAATTGAACAAGCTTCTCCCGTCCGTGCAGCGATCAAGACGAGCGATGGACTATGGCATGTCGGTGGCAAATGGGTGCAAGCAGCGGGTGGCGGTTGTACTGCGCCAAGTCAAGGACGTGTTAACGGCGATTGGCATGAATCATTAATGGAAGTGTCCACACGAAGTTGGTATGACGACGGCCAGCTACAACGTTTCCGCATGCGTATCATGCACCCAATGGATACTGGCTTTGCTCCAGGCATTCCAGCATTTTTCGTTGAAAAAATGACCCTAACGGATGAACAAGATAAATCACTCGCGAGCTTAGAAGTTTTTGAGCCAGTCAGCGAAAACCCGGTTTTTACGTTTGATCTGCTCAAAGAACTGCAAGTCCAATCCGTTACACTTAAAGGCCGCGATAACAATGGTAATGAGTTGGAGGCGCGACTGAAATGATTCATACCCTCTCTTTTTGTGTAGCCGTTTTCATTGCGATATTCTCGACCTCCGTGACAGCGATGGATTATCAGCTAAGCCCAACTCAAATCGCAGAGAACACTTACGTGATCGTCGGTAGCAAAGAAGACTTCACACGCGACAACGGCGGGAATATCTTGAACACCGGTTTTATCGTTACAGAAGCGGGGGTGATCGTGATCGACAGTGGGCCGTCCTATGCTTACGGCAAGGGATTGCGTGCTGCGATCAGGCACGTGACTGACCAACCGATCCTCAAAGTGCTGATCACGCATCAACATCCTGATCATATCTTTGGCTTACAAGCGTTTGCTGATGTCCCTGCCTATGCTCTGCCGGAGACAGTGCAAGCGATCCGTGAGGAAGCAGAAAACAGTCTTGATCACCTCTATCGTTTAGTCGGTGACGCCATGAAACACACGGAAACTGTCGAAAGTGTGCAAGCACTGACTCACATGCAAGAGACGGTAGGATCACACGAGTTGCTTTATCTTTCCTTAAAAGGTCATACACAAGCGGATTTAGTGATCATGGATAAAACCACGGGTGTCGTTTTTGCGAGTGATCTGCTGTTTGCGAATCGTGCGCCCACAACACCTCACGCCGATCTGCTTGCGTGGCAAAGCGCGTTAGATGAACTCGCGCAATTAGACGCAACGCATATTGTTCCCGGACACGGTGATCTGTTACCAGCAGCAGAGGCGATCAAGCAAACGCGTGATTATCTGGCGTGGGTTTACACGACAATCTACCAGTCCGTGGACATTGGCTTGGACATGAATATGACTATGTCGATCCCGATACCGCAGGAATTTAACCTGCTAGAAGGCGCACAACGTGAATTCGAGCGATCTGTCGTACATCTGTTCCCGTCCTATGAAAATGCCATGTTCGAACGAGTAGCACACGCCGTACAATAATACCTGCTCACCCGGAGTGAACTTTGCATTCCATTGCAGTAAAGCGCGCATTATTCTTGTCTGATAGATCACTATCGTGTCAGGAGAGAATAATGAAAAAAACGGAAATGCCCGATCCCAGCCAAGCCCTACCTGGACGCACAAGCAAAATGCCTGTACCCGATGCGCACTTTGTCAGCGGCGAGCCGATTAGTCCACCGTTTGCAGATCATCTCGAACAAGCACAATTTGCCCTCGGTTGTTTCTGGGGGGCAGAGCGAAAGTTCTGGCAATTGGATGGTGTTGTTTCAACTGCCGTTGGCTATGCGGGTGGTTTCACACCCAATGCGACTTATGATGAACTCTGCACCGGTCGAACCGGTCATGCAGAAGTCGTTCTTGTCGTGTTTGATCCAAATGAGATCAGCTACGAAGATTTACTGAAAGTCTTCTGGGAATCACACGACCCCACACAAGGCATGCAGCAGGGAAATGACATCGGCACACAATATCGATCCGCGATCTATACTTACAACGAAACACAAGCAAAAGCCGCGCACGATTCGTTAAAACACTACCAGAGAAAATTAAGCGCAGCAGGCAAAGGAATGATCACCACTGAGATCGCCTCTGCACCAACGTTTTATTATGCCGAAGCGCAGCACCAACAATATCTTGCGAAAAATCCTGCGGGCTATTGTGGGCTGGGTGGTTGTGGGGTGGGATTTTAGATCTGATCGATTAGTAAATAAATGGGGAGTCTTGTAAATGGCCGCACGTGAGAATGATTCACCTGATGGCAACAGTGAAGCTGTTTTAAATGAGAATGAATTAGCTTCTTTTGTTGAGACTTCATCTAGATTGAAGTCGAAAATTAATACGTTCATCAAACTTAATTTACCTCGACCTGAATGTTTTAAGTTTGAACGATTGCATTGGGAGCAAAAGGTAGGTCTAGCTATAGCATAAGGCTAAGATAAAATTTATCGTCCACCTTTAAGTAAGATTAATAAGATTCGAAATTGCTTTGCTCAGAAACACGCTTTTGAGCTTACTGATAAAGACGTAAACGATCTGTATAACTAACTCGATAACAAAGATAAGAAAATAGTTTTTAAAGTCAATTGAGAAAGCATTTAAAATGTAAACATGGAGAGAGAAGCTCTCTTTTATAGCTTTGGCTTTATATTTTATGTTGGAAGCCGAAATTCTAATACTGGAGGCTAATTAATGGCAGGCGGATGGTCAAAAGACGGGGCAGTGCAGGATCAGATCGACGCGAGTGTTGATGATGCGGTCAAGCATGTGCGTGATCAGTTACCGAAGGGGGAAAGCTTGACGCATTGTGAAGAGTGCGAAGCAGCGATCCCGCAAGCGCGGCGTGAGGCAGTGCCGGGTGTTCGTTTGTGTGTCGCTTGCCAGTCTGAGTTAGATGAAGAAAATAAAAAATCGCAGAGCACGTTTAATCGTCGCGGCAGTAAAGACAGTCAACTTCGATAGTTTCATTGCTTTTGTTTTAGATTATTTCAGAATAGATACCACAAGCCGACTAAGTTTATAGCGGTGATTTCTCCACTGCTTTTTTGGGTAGGATATTAACTTTTTCAAGTGTGCAGTCTTTTTTAATACCCACTTGAATTTTTTCGATAGCATTAAGCAATGCCCTAGAAAACGAATTTTTAAACTCTGATTCCGAACCAAACCAGATTACTTTTGTATCAGCCCCTCGAATATGAAATTTATTTTTCGTTGTTGTATCAATGATTTGAAGGACTAGATTTGTTTTCATGATCGATTCAGTAGTGCGCATGTGAAGAAGTTTTAAACGAATATCGACACGAATAGCATTATTACTGGTTGTGTCAGGTACAAAGAGAAATTTTTTCTCAATTAATGTGGTTTTAATCCAGTCCAGTAGCTGTATCCCAGTGATTGGATGATTGCCAATAGTGCCTATACTCTTTTTATCTTTACGTATGTCCTCTAGATCGCCGACTATAATCTCACAGGGTTGGACACTGTTACTCTTTGATATTTTATTTGTATTTTTTAGATCAAGTTGAAGAGGTGCGTTAACGCAACCGGTTAATAAGAGTAAAGCTAGACAAATGCTAGCTTTACTCAGGGTCGATCTGAATTTTGTTCCAAGCTGCATATTTACTTCTGTAGATCATTCTTGATTTGAGAAGCAATGGCGAGAGCATTCTTTTCAAGAGCAAGTTTTATCTCATCTGGAGAATCGTTTATAAGGGAAATATTCTCTTCCAAATTCGTTGAAGTGTTTAATGCTTGTGATTGGGTGAATGTGTTGTGATAGATGTTGTCTGAAAGATCGACGTGTGACTCATTAGTATCTTGCATTTCCTTGAAGGCGTTGAGTGAGTCGCTATTAGGAAACATAAATGCATCAACTGTTGTGTAAACGGTGCTGAAGTCAGGAGACATGTTGTATTTAGCTTGTAAGAAAAGAACGGCAGACGCATCTGATTTAGAATGTTTTTCATTATATAAATTGCTAGACGTTGTGCGTTCTAAGCTTGCTTCTTTCACCGTGAAACGATCAATTTTGGTAATTTCATCGTTGATGCTTTTTTGTAAAATAGTTGCGTAATCATAATCTAATAAATGATCACGGATGGGTTGAATTGACGTTTCGGCACTGCTGGTTTGAGAGCTTTCTACAGCAATATCGATCAGTGCTAGAAGTAAGCCTCCGCCACCTATTTCAGCTATATTCGAACCGTTAATATCAGCATAAATTTCATCCTGTTCGACAATTAAGTAGGTTTCAACATCATTAAGATTCGAAATGACGGATGGATCCATTTGATGTTGAGGTTGTATGCCACTACAAGCGGATAGCGTGGAAATCAAGAAAAGGGAAGCCAAGAGTTTGAAATGAGATCGCATAATATTATCCTTAAAGTTATGAGATTGAATAAATAAACATCAAGAAAAGGAGGATTAAAAACTATCGCTTCTCTAGATATATTTTCTAAGTAAAATTTGGATATTTAAAATGCCGTCTGATGTCGTTCATCACAAGCTTGAAATTGCAAACAAAAGTGAAAGAAATAGACGGTTACTGGATGATGAAAATAAAGCAATAGAAGATTGTGAAAAAAAGATATGAAAACGACGTGAATACTGTATGTAAGGAAAAATGCCCGTATCGAGATGAGTATATTAAGGGAGGATAAATGTTACAGATTTTCCTTGGTAGCAATGTGAGCTACCAAGGAAAGGCGTAAGTAAGCAGCTAGACGTTAATCATCCTGCCATAATTTTTTCCACCATGGTGTTTCTTCTTTTTCCTGATCAGGCTTTTTATCGGTGTCTTCTTTTACCGTTTTTAATGGCGGCATGCGATCACGAACATCGTTAATATCCCAACCCGTTAGTGAGGCTAAAATCGTGGCTTCTTTTTCATGACGTTGTGGCAATGTTTCGTTCAAATAGGTCTTAGCTTCGGGGCATTTTGCTTCACCACTCCACGGGTGACGGATGACATAGCGACCTTGAAAGTTTTCCCGATCGCCCGTGGCTTGAAAGCGCAAATCATCAGGGAAATGTTCTTGATCATAACGAACATGTAAGCGTGTGATGAAGACATCTTTCGTTTGTGGTTGCGGCATCATGCGCGGTGCCGGTTGACCTGAACGCGGCGTCGGTTGCTTCTGATCTGGTTGATCTTCCAGCCAGAAAACACCTAACTCTTTGAGTTGCTCATTTGAGAGTGGATCGGCCGCGCAAGGGTCGCACCAGTTCATGTCCCAAGCGTATTCCAAAAATACCGCTTTACCGTTTTCTTTTTTCACTTGTGTGCGAAACATATCTTGATAAAAATTACCGAAATCATCTTTTAGAAATGTCGGTAGCTCCATATTGGTGGGCATTTTCACCGTGCGATAATTGGTTGTTTCGACGCGACCGTTTCGGGTTAATGCGTACACATATAACTCTTGCTCACCATTCGCATTAAGCATACCAAGCCGGATCGGTAACATGAATTTTGGACTTTCGTAGGCAACCTGGATCGGGCGTAAATTCGCAAAGCCGAGTTTTTGTTGTTCTTTTAAATTCACTTTCGCAACGAAAAACTTCATGCCTTGTTTTAGATAACTGCCGACGACTTTTTCACCTCCGTCAGGAATTTTATAATCGTTCGATTTTAAAAAGGTGATCAAGCCGTCGCTTTGTTCCGCCGATAAAATCAGAATGTCGTATTCTCCAACGGTATAACTGGCTTCGATGGTGACACCCAGTTCGGCAGCATCGTCTGCCATCGTTTCTGGAGACATGCCTGATGAACGGGCCATTTCCATTTTCATCATACGTATCATCATGCATGGATCTTCGTCGAAATATTCAACTAAACGCGGGGCGGAATAACTGTCGAGATGATCGATGATCGCATTGTCTGTAACATGAATTTGTTCGCGTTCTAGTAATGTGGGTACGGGGATCACAATCGCGAAATCTTTCACATCCCCTTGAAAATCATTACTCATGGTTAAAACGGTGCGATCCTCATCGCGTACCATCACCACTTGCGAAGCTTCGTTAAATAAATCACTGTCCGCTTTTGCGACATAAAACCCGCAAAAAGCCTGTACCAGTGATGGCAGTAATAAACAACTAAATAGAAAGAGGCGAGTGAGCATCTTTTTCTCCTTGGTGAAGTTGAGACTTTCCGTTTTTAGGGGAAGGCCATTGAAATTTTTCGGCAGGAAAAAGCCGATCGAATAATGGGGTCAAAAGGCAACAACCGACGAGTGCGTAAAGCACGCCGTTTGGACGAAATAAAACAAAACTAATATAACCGGCGATCAAACAAACCAATAGCGCAAATAGGATCCTACCTAGACGTGAGTTGGGTGTGGTCATCGGATCAGAAATCATAAAAAAAGCAAAAACTAATAACGCACCATTTTGAAATTGATGGAGTGGAATAGCTAACGGATCACCGAGCCAAACTGCGCGACCAAACAGCATGGCAGCATAAAAGAGTAAAAAGGCCAGCGTAATATCCGAACGGCGTGATCGCATAACGACCAATAAGCCCAATCCTGCGATCAGAAATAAAAACCAGATCTCTCTGCCCCATTGGCCACTGGAAACCCAAGCGTTATCAAATAAAAGAATCATGACAACAAGTGCAAAGTTGGTCGGGTTAAAGATATGTTTATTGTTATAGCGAATGATAAATTTACTACTGATCGCGATCAGTGTAGCCAGTAAGGCGATGAGTAAACTGTCGGTGCGTAATAATAGACAAAGCGACAAGCTGGAAATTAAGGCACTACGCGGATCAAAGCGGGGTAATGAGTAGGCATGCGTCAAGGCAAATTGTGCGAGCTGCGCGGTGATTAAAATTAAGACGGCATTTTCGGGTTGAATCGCAAAGTCAAGAAACACCAAACCGTATACTAACAGTGAGCTGAGGATGGTGATCTGAAAATATCGTGGGTCACATTGCATCGTCGAATTTTCCTAATTTAAACAGACAAACGGCTGATTAAAACAACGTCTTGCAAGCTATAAACGGTGATCATACCGAAACGGGGTTAAATCAAATGTTAACTGAGCAACAGGCTGGAAGATCTATCGCATTTAATAAAGATAGTTAAAATACAATGGGAACGAAATACATAGATTGTTTAGCAGAATGACTTCATCAACAACGAACACCGGCACGATTTTATTCGCACCGGTGTGTTGGATATTCGATCAGCCTGATCGGGTATCCGGTGGCGTAAAATTTAAATGGCTTTATCTTCTTCTTCCGCCGGTGCTTGATGTTTAAATTGCGGATCAGAAAAAGCGTCTTCAATGGCTTTCTGTAATTCTTCGGCAAGACTTTCAAATTGTTGCTTGAGTTCGGGAACGCGCTCTTTAAACGTCTCGCCCATACGTCCAATTTCTCGTTGAAGTTCCGGCATGGCTTGATCCAGCTCATCCATGGAATGATCAAATTGACGTGAGAATTCTTTTCCGAAAACTTTTAATTCTTTTAATAAATCGTTGATCGGACTTTGCATATTCACCGCGCTCACGGAGGCGCGGTAATCTACTTTCCAACCGTCTTCATCTTCCGTCATCAACGTGTTAATCGGCAAAGCGACTGGTTCGTCGCTGGCTATGGTGATGCGTGTTTCAACTTCTGCTTTAGTGCCGTCGATGAGAATTTTGCCGAAACTGGCGTTACTGATCGCGACAATGTTCGCTTCATCCAAATCCTCCGGCAGTGAATTCGGGAGTGACAGAGATTCGATCTCGCTGACATCTTTTTTTACAACGGCTTTCCAAAACGCATCGGCAGTTTCAAGCGGTGTTTTAACGGGTTCTGAACAAGCGCCGAGCAAAACAGTCAGCATTAATAATAAGGGGAGGCGTAATATTGGCATAGTGTATTCCTGTATCGAAAAGTTACTGTGTGACGCAAAAACCAAAGTAGTGATCGAGCGCATGCGGGTAAATTGTACGCCAATCTGGAGAGTTATCCTCTTTCACTGGCCACCAGTTTTTTTCGAATCGCCAGCGCGTATGGTAGTGCGTAGCGCAGGATGGCAGGGCTTTTTCACGAAACCATTTTGCACGATTTTCTGCGCTGATTTTTTCACTGGAAAAATAATCACGCACGATCAGATCGTACGCTTTTTCAAGATCTGGAAGTTCACCATCGCTAATCCCTAAATTAGGGGCGCGTTTTGCAAAGGCAATGGCCATCGCGTCCAAGCCTGAGGCCGGTTCCGCCGAGCGTTGCAGATCATTGATCTGATCGCATATTGTCATATCACCGTCGGCGCAGGCGCTGATCAACGATTGCAATTCATCGTTGGCGTTGGCGTTGGCGGCGGAAAAGCTCAAGCTGAATAATATGATTCCGATCACGATCGGTTGCGTTCCGGTGCGAAGCAATGCGGGTAGTTTCGTATAAAAACGTGTCGTCATAATCCATCGTCTCCTTGGTGGGCGTGTTATGCTTTGGTCGAACCTTTTCATGATTGTTTATTCATTTTGTGCATCGTGTGTCTACTATGAATTCGAATGTAAAACTGATCCGTCCACGTTTATCTCGCATCACCGTTTTCCCCATTAAAGCCTTGCCGGGCGTTGATTTAGACGAGGTCGAATTAACCTCAGCCGGCGCGTTGCGTTACGACCGCCAGTTTGCATTATTCGACGCGGATGGGCGTCCGGTTAACGGCAAACGCCATCCCGAAGTGAACCAAATCCACGCTGAATACGACCTACACGCGGGGCAAGTTTCACTCGATATTGAGGGGTTTGATAGCCCGGAACGCTTTAAGTTGCAAGCCGACAATGTGGCATTGATCACGTGGTTAAGTGATTTTTTCGGTTTTCCCATCAGTTTACGCGAGAACGAAGAGACGGGATTTCCAGATGATACCAAGCGACCTGGTCCGACACTAATCAGTCTGGCGAGTCTTGATGCGGTAGCGAGTTGGTTTGATCAAATTGATCTGGATGAAGCTCGTCGACGATTTCGTTCCAATTTAGAGATCACCGATTGTCCGGCTTTTTGGGAAGATCAGCTCAGTATTACGCCGGATGTTGCGCGTCAGTTTCGTTTGGGAGACAGCGTGTTTGCAGGGTTAAAACATTGCGTGCGTTGTCCTGTGCCGACGCAAGATACGAAAACGGGTGAAGTGATAGCGGATTTTCAGGCGGTATTTTTGCAGAAGCGTGAGGAGACATTACCAGCTTGGGCCGATGCGTCGATGTTTGAGCATTTGTATTCCTTAGCGATTAATACGCGGGTAGTGCGCTCAGGGGCAAGTCTTGCGCTAGGGGACAGTTTGGAGCTGATCGGTTAATTCGGATCAGCTCCAAGAATCTGTCATCTCGTTTTTAAAGTGGAAACCTTAGACTTTAAAAGAGGAGATTTTTGTATTTACGTTAGCTGCAAGTGACGCCAATTCGCGACTGGTATTTGCGGAAAGGTTTGCCGCTTCCGCGTTTTGCACCGAGATGTCGCTGATGTTAAACACGTTCCGGTTAATTTCTTCAGAAACCGTGCCTTGCTCTTCCGCTGCTACGGCAATTTGCGTTGCAACACGTTCGAGGTCAGCAATGCCGCTGGAGATTTCGGCCAGTGCCGTACCAGCAGATTGTGCCAGCTCAACACCGGATTGCGCTTGTTTCTGACCATCGGTCATCACATTCACCGCTTGTTTTGAACGAGTTTGCAGTTTCTCAATAATGCCCTGAATTTCTTGCGTTGACTCTTGTGTACGGCTCGCGAGTGAACGGACTTCGTCGGCCACGACCGCGAAACCACGTCCTTGCTCACCTGCACGCGCAGCTTCGATTGCGGCGTTGAGTGCGAGTAAGTTTGTTTGCTCGGCTATACCTTGAATCACATCGAGAACGGAACCGATGCTTTCGCTATCTTTTTCAAGTTCATGAATGACATCAGCGGCTTTTTCAACGTTTGACGCGAGCGCACCAATACCGCTGATCGTTTCGTTGACTACTTTAGAGCCTTCTTTCGAACGATCTGCTGTTGTTTGTGCAATGCTTGCGCCATTCGCGGCACTGCGCGCAACTTCCTGAACAGATGCGGTCATTTCATTCATGGCCGTTGCAACTTGTTCTGTCTCGCTACGTTGACGCAAAATGCCATCCATAGATTGCTGAGCGACGTTAACCATTTGCTCTGAGTTATCTGAAACTTTGTTCGTTGCTTCAGAGACTTCGCGGAGTAAGTCTGCAAAGGCAATGGTAATTTTATTGGTTGCTTTTGCCAATCGTTGACCGAGTGGATTGTTGCCGCCTTCAAGTGGACGCGTTAGATCGCAATTTCCCGCGATAATATCTTTCGCTATCCATTCCATTGAACCGGTTGTATAAGTAATCGGTTCCAGAACGTATTTACTCATCATCAATGCTACAGCATAAGCGGGCACAGCCGCCACCACGCCAGCGATCAACGCTAAGATAGCGATGTCAGCAGAAAAAGTGCCCATCAACTTAGCTCCCACTGCTAAGCAAGCAATGATTGTCGGCACGACAGCCAACGCCATCAGGGCGGTAATCATTTTCGTTTTAAGTTTTAGTTTGAACATCTAATTTGACCTCTCTAAACAATAATCGCAAGGAAGCTCACCGTTCTTACACTTGCGTACCAGCTTATATCGACCAAATTGAAATCCGCTTTAGAAAGTGCTACCGAGCGTGAAATAGCTACCATTTTTATCAATAGATGGGCGACGCTTGTGTTTCCTCCGCGTAAGATTGATCGTAATTCAAGCTATCTGCGGATCGCGCGTTAAGTTACATCACATGTAGTTTTTCGAATTTGTTATACATAAATGAGTTATCTGATGAAAAAACGACTTGCCTTACTTTTAATGTGTGCCCTGCTCTCAGCGTGTTCTGCCTCGGAAGAGGAGAAGCTGTCGGCCTTCATGGAAAAAGGTGAAGCGTTACTCGCGCAAGACAACCCAACCAAAGCTGTGCTGGAATTTAAAAATGCCTTGCAGATCGATCCTGCCAATGTCGACGCTTTTCTGAAGCTGGGTGAAACGTATCTTGAATTAGAAGAACCACGGCTTGCCTATCAAGCATTTGTACGGGCGGAAGCGCTTGCTCCTGAAAACATCCTAGCGCAGGTAAAACTCGCCTCTTTTGATTTCTTGATGAAGAAAACTGACGAGACACGATCGCGGGTGGAAAAAGTCTTATCGGCGGATCCGGTGAATGTGGATGCGTTACTGCTGAAAGCGGGTTTGTACATGCAGGATAAAAATCTTGAAGAAGCTGAATTCATTCTACGTCGCGTGATTCGACGCAACCCGAATGAAGTGCGCGCTTTGGTTAGTCTTGCACCGGTTTTATTGAAACAAGGTAAGGCCGAGGAGGCGGAAAAATTATTACAGCAAGCGATTGACAGCGATCCAACGTCGGATCAAGCCAAGTTGGCGTTATTTGCATTCTACGCGCAACAAAAAAAATCCGAACAAGCGCAAGCGTATCTTGACCAAATGATCACGGCAGAACCGACGAATGATCGCCTTCTAGTTGAAGCAGGTTATTTTCGTTTACGTTTAAACGATCTGGAAACAGCCGAAGGCTATTTCCTGAAAGCGAATAACGCCAACCCAAATAATCAACGTGCAATCAAGGCGCTTGCGAGCTTGTATGAAGCGGGTAATCGACAAGAAGATCTCCTCGCCTTTTATGAAAACGCCCATGCTGCCCAACCAGAAAATGATGACATCACTTACGACCTCGCGCGTTATCAGATCCAGCAAGGGCATACCGCGGCGGCACAAGAGGTGATAGCGGAAGTATTAGAGACGCATCCGGGTAATCAAAAATTTCGCTTACTTGAGGCAGAACGCTTGCTGGCAAACGAAGAGTTTGAGCAAGCGATCACGGCACTTGATCAATTACTAGTGGATATACCCGCCAGTTTTGTGGAAGCGCATCATCGTAAAGCGATCGCTTTGCTCGCTATGAAAAAAGTCGATGCGGCTAAACAAGAGTTGATCACTGTTTTAGAAAAACGGCCTGATCACGAACGATCAAGTACCCTCCTCGGCAAAATATACGTCGGCACACGGGATTTTGAGAATGCGATCAAGCACGCGGAAAACATCCTCGAACGTGAGCCTGAGAATGTCGAAGCTCTGCAAATGGTCGGCGCGAGTGCGATTTTGCTGAATCAGATCGATAAAGCGCGCGCTAGTTTTGAAGCGATCACTCATATTCAACCGAATCAACCAGATGCTTATCAAGCGATCGGCTTATTGCAGATCCGCCAGAACCAAGCCGCAGCAGCGGAAAAATCTTTCGAGAAAGTCCTCTCTCTTGTGCCTGATCGACTTTCTGCATTAGAAAAACTCATCGAATTGAATCTGAACCAGAATAAGCTCGATCATGCCTTGCGCGTGTGCGACGAAGCGCTCATGAGTAACCGGGGCAAGCCACAGGTGGAAGCGCAAATTTTCGTTTTGAAAGGAAAAATTTACCAAAGTCGAAATCTGATCAACGAAGCGGAAGATGCCTACAATGCCGCGATCACCTTGAATCCGAATGTACAGGGAGCGTACTTGTTACTGGCGCGTTTATATATTGATCGTGATGGGCATGATCAGGCAATCAAAAATATGGAATCGCGTATTGCGAAAAATCCTGATCAAATCATTGGGCATCTTATCGTTGCGAACATGTACGATTTGCAACAACGTTATGCGGACTCGGAACAGCATTATCGGCAGTTATTAGAGAAATCACCCGGCTTCATACCTGCGATGAATAACTTGGCATATGTGCTCGGCGAGCAAGATAAAAACCTTGAAGAAGCGGAGAAATTAGCTAGCCAAATTTTGCTGAAGCTACCAAATAACCCACAGGTGCTCGATACTTTGGGTTGGGTACAGTTTAAGGCTGGTAAGATTGACGAAGCCGTGAGCAATCTTGAGCAAGCTTTGAAAGCTGTGCCGGACCAAGCTAGTGTGATTTATCACCTAGCGATGGCGTACCAGGCACAAGGTCAGTTAGACAAGGCAAAAGAAGAGTTTCAACGTGCGTTAAATGTCAGCGATGATTTTCCTGAGCGAGCTCAGACTAGGCAGGCATTGTCGGCAATGTGAGTATGCTGCTAGCGCGGGAAATTCTTCCCCCTTTACCCGCTCGAACGGTGTGCTATTATTGAGAAAAAGTGATTCGTTTTTCGTGACCTATTTTCAAACACCTCACCCCACATCTCTTATTACGCTCGGTAGATTCTTATTATGTTGTTAATTCCCGCAATTGACCTGAAAGACGGCAAGTGTGTGCGTTTACGTCAAGGCAATATGGACGATAATACGGTTTATTCAGATGATCCTGTCGCGATGGCGCGGCAATGGGTTGAAGCCGGTGCGAGGCGATTGCACCTAGTAGATCTGAATGGTGCTTTCAAAGGCAAGCCCGTTAACGCTGATGTCATCCACCGAATTGCGGAGGCATTTCCAGATGTACCGCTACAAGTTGGTGGTGGTATTCGTGATGATGACACGATCCAACTCTATCTTGATGCTGGCGTTAGTTACGTCATTATCGGTACGAAGGCGGTTACAGCCCCGCATTTTGTAGAAGATATTTGTTTGGAATTTCCCGGTCATATCATCATTGGTATGGATGTGAAGGAAGGCAAATTGGCTATCGATGGTTGGTCAAAACTTTCCCATCACGATCCGGTGGATCTTGCTTTACAGTTCGAAGAAAAAGGTGTCGCTGCAATCGTTTATACAGACATTAGCCGCGACGGCATGATGCAAGGTCTCAATGTTGAATCCACCGTGAACTTTGCAAAAGAGCTGACGATTCCTGTGATCGCATCCGGCGGCATCACAAATATGGATGATATTCGTAATTTATGTGCGGTTTCTGAAGAAGGAATTTCTGGCGCGATTACCGGCAAAGCGATCTACGAAGGCACGTTGGATTTTGCCGAAGCGCAAAAAATAGCCGATCAGCTTTGCGAACAATAGCCTGAAATGGCGCTCGCAAAACGTATTATTCCTTGTTTAGATGTTGATGCTGGACGGGTGGTTAAAGGCGTTAAATTTGTTGATATCCGTGATGCTGGTGATCCGGTTGAAATCGCACGTCGCTATGATGAACAAGGCGCAGATGAAATTACCTTTCTTGATATCACCGCCAGTAGCGACAATCGCGATACGATCATCCATGTTGTGGAAGCTGTCGCGAGCGAAGTTTTCATTCCCCTGACCGTCGGTGGTGGAATTCGTAAAGTAGACGACATCCGTACGATGCTCAATGCCGGTGCCGATAAAGTCGGCATCAATACGGCAGCAGTTTTCAATCCTGAATTTGTCGGCGAAGCCTCAGCCAAGTTTGGCTCGCAATGCATTGTTGTTGCGATCGATGCGCGCTGTGTTTCTGCTGTGGGCGACGCAAAACGTTGGGAAATTTTTACTCACGGTGGTCGCAAACCGACCGGCATTGATGTTGTTGAATGGGCAGCTAAAATGCAAGGGCTCGGCGCCGGTGAATTATTACTCACGAGTATGGATCGCGATGGTACGCGCGATGGTTTCGATCTCGATCTTACCCGTGCTGTGTCCGATGCTGTTGAAATTCCCGTGATCGCATCCGGCGGTGTGGGTAATCTTGATCACCTTGTCGAAGGCGTTACGCAAGGCAAAGCGGATGCCGTACTGGCGGCGAGTATTTTTCATTTTGGTGATTACACCGTTGGGCAAGCGAAAAAAACCATGCAAAACGCTGGAATTGAGGTTCGTCTCTAATGCCGGTGGGTGAACTTGATTGGCTCGAATCTATCCAGTGGGGCACTGATGGATTGATCCCGGCAATCGCGCAAGAAGCCGAAACCGGTAAGATCCTTATGGTCGCTTGGATGAATCGCGAAGCATTAAAGCTAACGGTAAAAGAAAATCGCGCAATCTACTGGTCGCGATCACGCCAGAAATTATGGCGCAAGGGTGAAGAGTCTGGACATGTTCAGAACGTGATCGAACTCCGACTGGATTGTGATAACGATGTGCTGGTTTTACAGGTTGAGCAACTCGGCGGTATTGCTTGTCATACCGGACGCCATTCGTGTTTTTTCAAGCGTCTCGTTGAGGGTAAATGGGAAGAAGTGGAACCGATATTGCAGGATCCCGCGTCCATTTATAAGAAGTAACATGCTATGCACGCCTTCAAATCGTTGGTTTTTCTACTCTGCCTGATCAGCAGCCATTTCGCACTTGCCGGTACATCCGAAACGGAACTTGTCTCCCTTTCTGACGAAGTATTGCGCGACATCATGACCATTCCTGAACGATCAATCCCACCGAAGTTACTGAGTGAAGCGCAAGCGATCGCGATCATTCCTGAAGTCATCAAGGTTGGTCTTGTTGTTGGTGGACGTTATGGACGCGGTATTATCGTTATTAAAGATCCGACAACACAGGCGTGGAGTGATCCGGTTTTTTTGAAACTCAAAGGCGGTAGCGTAGGCTTGCAGCTTGGTGCGCAATCCTCTGATCTGATTCTCGTTTTCAAAAATAAACGCGGTTTAAAAAGCTTGATGAGCGGTAAATTTACGTTGGGTGCAGACGCGGCGATTGCGGCTGGGCCGGTTGGACGTAATGCTGCTGCCGCAACTGATGTTAAACTACAGGCTGAAATTCTGTCCTACTCACGCAGCCGTGGGCTATTTGCGGGCCTCTCGTTGGATGGCACTTCGCTGGATATTGATCATCGATCAAACGCCTTGTTTTATGAACGTGAGCGAGTGAGCAGCGCAGAAATTTTTAACGGCTTTGTGCGATCACCACGAACAACACAAACCCTGAAAAATAGCTTGAGACAATATGCCAAACAATAATTTCTTGCTTGAACTCGCGGATGTACTTAAAGCGCGAAGACAAGCTGATCCAGAAAAATCTTACGTCGCCAATCTACATAAAAAAGGCTTGGATACGATTCTAAAAAAAGTCGGTGAGGAAGCGACTGAAACCGTCGTTGCCGCTAAAAATACTGATCCTCAACAAGTCATTTATGAAACTGCAGATTTGTGGTTTCATACACTGGTTATGCTTGATCATCTTGATCTTGGCCCCCAAGCGGTGCTAGATGAACTGGAACGTCGCTTTGGCCAATCGGGTATTGAAGAAAAGGCCAATCGGTCAAAATAATATTGATCGGCGGTGTCTGAACAATGATCAGGCAGCTCACTGAATTATCTGTTGAGCGAACCCAATTCAGGAGGTTTGTATGGGCAAGTTTGGAATCACAGAATTACTAATTATCCTCGCGATCGTAGTGTTGCTTTTCGGCACACGAAAATTAAAAGGTATGGGCGGTGATATTGGCGACGCGATCAAAAGTTTTCGTAAAGCCGTCAAAGACGAAGACAAGCCGACCGTGGATAAAACCACCATTGATCAGAAAGAAAATTCGAACTCCTAGATCACGTGTTTGATATTGGCTTTTGGGAACTGGCGATTATTGCTGTGGTTGCGTTGTTTGTGCTCGGCCCGGAAAAACTGCCTGGTGCCGCGAGAACAGCCGGCCTATGGATACGTAAAGCGCGCGAAACTGTCAGTTCCGTTCAAAACGAAATCGAGCGTGAACTCGCCCAAGAAGAACTGAAAAAAATCCTCGACCAAGAAACCATGGATAATCTTGAAGAGTTCCGGAAAGAGGTGGATGATGCGACCAGGCTTGATGAGCTAAAAGACGTTAAAGCAGATTTAGACCAGCTTCAGGACGATACAAGGCACGTGCGTAAATGAGCCAGAAAGACTCGGTCTCTAACCCCGACAAACCTCAAACTTTTATTTCTCATCTCGTTGAGATCCGTCAGCGCCTGCTGATTATTGTTGCTGCCGTATTTGTTGTCTTCCTGATCCTATTCAGCTTCGCGGGCGATCTGTACTCTTTTGTTGCGCAACCGTTGCTGCGTTATTTGCCCGAAGGATCGAGCATGATCGCAACCCAAGTTGCCTCGCCGTTCTTGACCCCGTTCAAACTCTCGATGGTGTTAGCGATTTTTATTACCATCCCGCTGATCTTGTATCAAATCTGGGCCTTCGTCGCACCGGGTTTGTATGAGCACGAAAAGAGTCTGGTATCACCCTTACTGATCGCTAGTACCTTGCTGTTTTATTTCGGCGCCGCATTTGCTTACTACGTTATTTTCCCCGTGATCTTTGAGTTTTTTATGTCGATCTCGTTAGATGGCGTGACGCAAATGACCGACATCACCGACTACTTGGATTTCGTTCTAAAAATGTTTCTCGCGTTCGGGATCGCCTTCGAAGTACCCGTCGTGATCATCTTGCTCGTTCGCATGGGCATTATGAGCGTACAAGCCCTATCGGAAAAACGTCCTTTCGTTATCGTCGGCAGCTTCGTCTTCGGTATGCTGATCACACCACCGGATGTGCTCTCGCAAATCTTATTAGCCTTGCCGATGTGGGTATTGTTTGAGCTGGGCTTAATCATCGCGCGTGGAATTAAGCCGAAAGAAAATGATCTGATAGACAGCTAACTTTTAGCTATTTGATCTATAGTACCTACCAATCAGATTCAAAGAGAACTACTTTAACTTCGATGAATTTCATATGCAGAGTCGATTGTTGTTCCTCAAATTTTCGCTTCATTGAAAAGTAAGACGTGCTCGCTTTAGCAGAGCAGTACGCCCTGGTTAGGATGACGTTTCAGTCGGGCTGGAAGTGAGTCCACGCTATATTTTTTAAGCATCCAGTTTCGCTTTCAACAACTGATTTACTTGTCCGGGATTAGCTTTTCCTCCGGTATTTTTCATGATCTGGCCGACGAAGAACCCGAGCACTTTGGTTTTACCTGCGCGGTATTGTTCTACCTGATCTTGGTTCGCGGCAATAATCTCATCCACGAGTTTTTCCAATTCGCCGCTATCGCTCATTTGCTTTAAGCCTTTCGACGCAATGATCGCATCGGCGGAGTCACCTTCTTTCGCCCAGAGTGCGGCAAAGACCTGTTTTGCGATCTTGCCGGAGATGGTGTTGTCTTTAATGCGCAGGATCAGTTGGCCAAGGTTTTCGGCAGAAACCGGGCTGTCAGCAATACTCAAATTCTCTTTATTCAGCGCAGCGCTGAGTTCGCCATTCACCCAGTTTGCAGTGAGTTTGGTGTCACCTTCTGCTGCATTGACTGCTGTCTCAAAATAATCCGCCAGCTCGCGATCCGTGGTGAGTAAGCCAGCGTCATACGCGGATAGTTTGAGTTCGTTCACAAAGCGTTGACGGCGCGCATCGGGTAATTCCGGCAGTGTTGCGCGAACTTCGTCGAGTAAGGCTTGCGAGACTTGCACCGGAAGCAGATCAGGATCAGGGAAATAGCGGTAATCGTTCGCTTCTTCTTTGCTGCGCATGGATCGTGTTTCGTCTTTGTCGGCATCGTAAAGACGCGTTTCCTGCACAACTTTTCCGCCGGATTCGAGCACATCAATTTGTCGCTCAACTTCAATGTTGATCGCTTTCTCAACGTTCTTGAACGAGTTGATATTTTTCAGTTCGGCGCGGGTACCGAATTCTTCCTGGCCTTTTGGTCGTACGGAAACATTGGCATCACAACGAAACGAACCTTCTTGCATGTTGCCATCACAAATACCGATGTAGCGCACGATCGAGTGAATTTTCCGCATGTAGGCGACGGCTTGCGCAGCAGATCGCATGTCCGGCTCGGAGACGATTTCCAGTAGTGGTGTGCCCGCGCGGTTCAGATCAATGCCTGACATACCCTGAAAGTCTTCATGTAAGGATTTACCGGCATCTTCTTCAAGGTGCGCGCGAGTGATACCAATGCGGATCGGTTGACCTTCTTCGACTTCAATATCGGTGTAACCAAGACCAACGATCGGTTTTTCAAACTGACTGATCTGATAGCCCTTCGGCAGATCGGGATAAAAATAATTTTTACGCGCGAAGACGGAAAACTCATCGATCTGCGCATCAATCGCTAAACCAAATTTTACTGCCATGCGCACGGCTTCTCGGTTTAGTACCGGCAGCACGCCCGGCAATCCCAAATCGACTGCGCAAGCCTGCGTATTGGGTTCGGCTCCATATTCTGTTGAGGCGGAAGAGAAAATTTTACTTTTCGTTGCCAGTTGGGCGTGGATTTCAAGTCCGATGACGGTTTCCCATTGCATGTGATCTATTCCTCTTCTTACTCAAAACCCGCTGGTGCGAGTGTGTGCCAGTCGGTGGCGTGTTGAAACTGGTGGGCGACGTTAAGTAATTTTGCTTCATCGAAGTAATTACCGATCAGTTGTAATCCGACCGGCATACCTGCGATCTGTCCGGCTGGAATCGACATGCCTGGAAGGCCCGCCAAATTTAGCGAGATTGTGTAGATGTCGGATAAATACATGGTGACGGGATCGCCGTCTGATTTTTCGCCGAGTTTAAACGCTGTGGATGGTGTGGTTGGCCCCATGATCACGTCGATGTCTTCGAAGGCGGTTTTGAAGTCTTCGCTGATCAAACGTCTGATTTGCTGTGCTTTCAAATAATACGCATCGTAATAACCCGCCGATAACGCGTATGCGCCGATCATGATCCGACGTTGGACTTCTTCACCGAAGGCTTCACCGCGAGATCGTGAATAAAGATCAGCGAGATCTTTCGGATCCTCACAGCGATAACCGTAACGTGCGCCATCCATGCGCGAGAGATTAGATGAACATTCTGCTGGTGCGATCACATAATATGCGGGGATGCTGAGATTTGTGTTGGGCAATGAAATTTCTTTAATTACAGCACCGAGCTTTTCATATTCTTTGATCGCCGCTTGAATGGTATTCGCCATTTCCGGGTCAAGATCATCACTGAAATATTCTTTCGGTAAGCCGATCTTTAAACCCTCTAACGAATCATTTAATAAGCGCGTGTAGTCTTCTTGGTCACGTTCAATCGATGTTGAGTCACGTTCGTCGAAACCGCTCATGACATTCAACATCATTGCTGCATCCTCAGCAGTTTTCGCCATCGGGCCGCCCTGATCAAGACTGGATGCGTACGCGATCATGCCGTAGCGAGAGACGCGGCCGTAAGTTGGTTTGATGCCCGTAATGCCACACAACGCTGCAGGTTGTCGAATGGAACCGCCAGTATCGGTCCCCGTCGCGATCGGAGCCAGACGAGCCGCCACTGCCGCGGCTGAACCACCGGACGAACCGCCCGGTACGTGAGAGGCGTCCCAAGGGTTTTTCACGACACCGTAAAAGCTGGTTTCATTTGATGAGCCCATGGCGAACTCATCCATATTCGTTTTACCGAGCATGACTAAGCCCGCGGCATCGCATTTTTCGATAACTGTGGCGTTGTATGGCGCGATGAAGTTATCCAGCATTTTTGAGCCGCAAGAGGTTTTGACTCCGTCGGTACAAAAAATGTCTTTCTGCGCGATTGGGATGCCGGTTAGTGGGTGTGTCTGACCCGTTGCCCGTTGTTTATCCGCAGCTTGTGCTTGTGAGAGCGCATTCTCATTGGTGACAGTAATGAAGCTATTCAGATTTGGGTCGTGCTTTGCAATACGATCAAGAAAGTGTTGTGTGAGTTCAACACTGGAAAATTCTTTTGCCTTGAGTGCAGCACTCAATTCAGCAAGGGTTTTGTTATGCATAGTCATTTTGTTGTTCTTAAAGGGTCGGCATAGTCGTTGTGTGTGATCACTCGATTACTTTCGGGACGAGATACAAGCCATTTTCTACCGCCGGAGCGATCGCTTGAAATTTCTCACGTTGATTGGTTTCCGTGATCTTGTCCTCGCGTGTGCGAGCGATCAGGTCGAGTGGGTGCGCGATCGGCTCGATATTTGACGTGTCGATTGCGTTCATTTGATCAACCAGCCCGAGGATGCTGGAAAGTTGTTCTGCCAGCGCGTCTTTTTTATCTTCGTCAATGGCTAACCGTGCCAGCCGCGCGATACCGTCTACCTCGTTCTTTTCCAATGCCATGGAATTCATCCGCTTCACGTTAAAAGAGGGGAATTTAACATACTCATCAGGCTTGCCGAAAGGTTCGGCCACTGCTAGAGTCGCACAACGGCGATGGTGCGTGGATGACAAGACCGATACATCTGGCCCTAGAGTGTGACTCGTCCCAGATCTACTTCATCTCGATCCTGACGATTACACCCAAATCGTCTGTTTGTCGCAGTCATTGATGACGGCGATTTCCCGATTATGTAACCACCCGAAAGTGCGGTGTCTTAAAGGATTAACAGGAAAGTCTATATAATATGTTTAACAGGATTCGCGGATTATTCTCAAACGATCTTTCGATCGACCTTGGTACAGCTAACACCCTGATCTATGTGCGTGGTAAGGGCATTGTACTTAATGAACCTTCAGTCGTCGCCATTCGTACCGGACGTGATTCAAACAGTACGAAATCCGTTGCCGCCGTCGGCGCGGAAGCAAAGGCGATGTTAGGTCGAACGCCTGGCCACATTGAAGCAATGCGTCCGTTGAAAGACGGTGTGATCGCCGATTTCACAGTGACTGAGAAAATGCTGCAAGCGTTCATACACAAAGTACATGGAGAACGTTTCTTCAAACCGAGTCCACGAGTGCTGATCTGCGTACCTTGTGGATCGACTCAGGTTGAGCGACGTGCAATCAAAGAATCAGCACAGGGCGCGGGCGCGAGAGAAGTGTATTTGATCGACGAGCCTATGTCAGCGGCGATCGGCGCGGGTATGCCAGTGAGTGACGCAAGTGGTTCGATGGTGTTGGACATTGGTGGTGGCACAACGGAAGTGGCTGTTATTTCATTGAACGGAATTGTCTATTCTGACTCTGTCAGAGTGGGCGGTGATACATTTGATGAAGCGATCATCAGCTACGTCCGTCGTAACTATGGTTCACTGATTGGCGCGGCGACAGCAGAACGAATCAAGCACACCATTGGTTGTGCCTATCCGGGTAATGAAGTACTGGAAATTGAAGTCCGTGGGCGTAACCTAGCAGAAGGCTTGCCGCGCAGCTTTACATTAAATAGTAATGAAGTCTTGGAAGCCTTGCAGGAACCGCTGGCGGGGATAGTCGGCGCGGTAAAAGCGGCCCTTGAGAAAACCCCACCAGAATTAGCAGCAGATGTGTCTGAACGCGGTATTGTCGTCACAGGCGGTGGTGCATTGATGCGCGATATGGAACGTTTGTTGATGGAAGAAACCGGTTTGCCTGTCATCATTGCGGAAGACCCTCTCACTTGTGTGGCGCGCGGCGGCGGTAAAGTGCTTGAAATGATCGAGCAGCATGGGCCCGAAATTCTTTCTTTAGATTAAAAGTTTATGACATTAATTAACGTACGGAGCACTTAAGATTAAACCGATATTTAACAAACAACCGTTGGTGAGCTTACGCCTACTGTTATGCATGATGGCGTCGATCGTCATGATGACGGTTGATCATCGGTTAGATTATCTTGAAACGGTAAGAAGCTACTTATCTACCGTGGTTTATCCTGTGCAGTACGTGGTGAATTTGCCGGTCGAGGTCGGCAGTTTCGTGTCCGAGAGTCTGGTCTCACGTAAAGCGTTGATGGATGAAAATCATCAGCTCAGAGAAGAGAACCTGTTGTTAAAAACCCGATCACAAAAATTCGACACCATGGTGTTGGAAAACCAGCGGTTACGTGGCCTTATCGAGTCACCGATTCGCCAAGGTGAACGCGTACTCGTCGCAGATCTACTAGCCGTTCAGCAAGCCACAGATACACATAAATTTGTCTTGAATAAAGGCAAAAATGATGGTGTTTTCCTCGGACAACCGATCGTGGATGAGCGTGGTGTGCTTGGCCAGATTGTGCATGTTGGTCCTGTATCAAGCACTGGGATCATGGTGATTGATACAGAGCACGCGATTCCCGTTGAAGTGAATCGCAGCGGAGTACGTGCCATTGCGGTGGGGAATGGTTTTAACGCTGATCTCCGGCTTGATTTTCTCTCACCAGAATCCGATGTGAAAGAAGGTGATCTGCTGATCTCTTCTGGTATGGGCGGACATTTTCCAAAAGGCTACCCGGTTGGGAAAGTGAAAACCGTTGCAATGCACCCGGGTGAGAACTTCACGCAAGTCAATGTTGAGCCGATCGCAAGTTTAGCCAAGGCGCGGGAAGTCTTGCTGTTGTGGCCCGGTATCGCGGCTGCGGAAGAAGAAACGGAAATCGATCCTGTCGCGTTAAATCGCTAAGTTATGGCGGGTCAGCATCGGAATTACTGGATTATCCTCCTGACGCTGTTGATCGCGTTAATTCTCCAAATTGTCCCCCTACCTGAATGGTTCACACAATGGCGGCCTAGCTGGGTTGCGATGGTGCTCATTTACTGGACACTTGCACTACCACGTCGTGTCAGTATTGGTACGGCTTGGATCGTAGGATTGTTATTGGATGTCTTGCAAGGGACTTTGTTGGGGCAACATGCTATGGGCCTAGCGGTGATCACCTACATTACCAGTAAGCTGCATTTGCAAATCCGGCAGTATCCACTTTATCAACAATCGTTATTTATCGGCAGTATGATCGCCATTTACGTTTGCCTTATTGCGTGGGTCAACGGCATTGTTGGCCGCGCGCCGAATTCATGGGCTTTTTTGCAACCGGCGCTATCAAGTATGCTTTTATGGCCTTGGTTATTTGTTGTTTTACGCGATATTCGTCGCAGAGCAAAAGTGAGCTGATCGGGACTTACTCAAACTAATCTCATGCCTCGCTCACGTTCATTAACGCTGAAAAATGTCGGTCAAGAAAGCCGCATATTTAACCACCGCATCATCGTGGCGATACTGCTGATTATTCTCTTGTTCGGCATATTGTCGGCGCGTTTGGTTGATTTGCAGATTTTACAGCACGAGCATTTCACCACGCGATCAAAAGAAAACCGCGTTAAGATTTTACCGCTTGCACCACCACGAGGATTGATATTTAGTCGTGATGGTGTCCTACTCGCAGAGAATATCCCGACTTACACATTGGAAGTGATCCCGGAACAAGCGGGTGATCTCGATCAGCTGCTCGTCTTGATCAACAATATCATTGGTTTATCAAGCGAAGAAATCTCGCGATTCAAAAAGCAAGCAGAGCGTAAACGTAAATTTGAAGCTGTGCTGATCAAGCAAGATCTTAAAGAAGAACAGATCGCTCGGATTTCGGTTAACCGGCATCGCTTACCAGGTGTCAATATCGTGACCGATCAGATCCGGCATTATCCACTGGCGGACAAGTTTGCGCATATCGTCGGCTATGTTGGACGGATCAATCAGGAAGATGAGCGGGTTATCGAAAAGTCGAATTATGTTGACACCTTACATATCGGTAAAACAGGCATAGAGAAAGCTTACGAGCCTTCCTTGCACGGCCAAGTGGGGTATCAACAAGTTGAGATCAACGCACAGGGCCGCGTGCTGAAAGTACTTAAACGCGAATCGCCGATTCCGGGAAAAGATCTCTACCTGACGATTGATACAAAATTACAACAGGTTGCGGCAGATGCCCTAGGTGCACGGCGTGGCGCAGTGGTCGCGATCGAACCGGCAACAGGGGCAATCCTCGCACAAGTGACGTACCCCAGTTTCAACCCGAATTGGTTTGTTAATGGGATCTCGCAAGAGCGTTACCAGACGTTAAATGAGTCAACTGCACGACCGATGTTTAACCGTGCGATTCAAGGCCAATATCCACCGGGTTCAACTCTGAAGCCATTTATGTCACTTGCCGGGCGATTCTATGATGTGCGCACCCCGCATGAGCATACATGGTGTCCGGGTTGGTTCACACTTGAGAATGGCAAGCGTCGCTATCGTTGTTGGAATAAGTCTGGACACGGTGCGGTGGACATTCCGCGCTCGATTATCGAATCTTGCGATGTTTATTATTACGAACTGGCATACGATCTCGGTATTGATCGTATGCATAGCTATCTGGGGCACTTCGGTTTCGGCCGTGTGACGGGTGTTGATACATTCGGTGAGGCGGGCGGTTTGTTGCCCTCGCGCGAATGGAAGCTGAAAGCGAAAGATGTCGGATGGTATCCCGGTGAAACCTTGATCACGGGTATTGGTCAAGGTTATATGCTGACCACACCCGTGCAATTAGCTTCAGCTACGGCGACACTCGCGTTGAAAGGAAAATATGTGACACCGCGCATCGTCGGACAGATCGCCGATCCAATGAGTAAGGCCGCGACTGATCGCCTGATCGAAGTGCCAATGCAACAGGTGCAGGCGAGTGAGACGGATTGGGAATTGATCATACAAGCCATGCGTGATGTGGTACTCGGCGAGCGCGGTACGGCGCGAAAAGTGGGGTATGGCGCGTTTTACGAATTTGCCGGCAAGACCGGTACGACCCAGGTGTACGGCTTAAAGCAGGGCAACGAAGATGAAAAAATTCTGCAAGAAGACCTGCCAGAGCATCTGCGTGATCACGCGTTATTTATTGCATTTGCACCGATAACAAACCCAACGATCGCGATTGCCGTGGTGGTTGAACATGGTGGCAGCGGTGGACGAGCAGCAGCCCCTGTCGCGCGTGAAATTCTTGATTACTACATGAAAACAAATCACTGATGGATCCACAGCGAAATATATTTCTCCGCCTGCATATCGATATCACGCTGCTGATCGGGTTGTTTTTACTGCTCGTGCTGGGCTTGGTGGTGTTGTACAGCGCAGCCGATCAACGGGTGGATATTATTATTCGGCAAGCGACGCGGATCGGACTTGGTTTGACGGGCTTATTTCTGCTTGCGCAAATTCCCATGCGAACGATCATTCGCTGGACACCATGGCTTTACGCTATCGGTTTGATTTTGCTGTTCGCTGTGATGTTCTTTGGATCATCGGGTAAAGGCGCACAGCGTTGGCTGGATTTGAAAGTGATCCGCTTCCAACCGTCTGAGTTGATGAAGCTCGCGGTGCCGATGATGGTTGCTTGGTATTTGAATGACAAACACGCACCGCCGGCGTTTAAACAGGTATTGATGACGCTGTTAATCATTGCTGTTCCAACAGTCTTGATCGCGCGGCAACCGGATTTAGGGACATCGATCCTGATCGCGGCATCCGGCTGTTTTGCTCTTTTCTTAGCAGGACTACGTTGGCGTCTGATCACGCTTGCAACGGTGCTGAGCTTCGCTGCTGCACCACTTTTATGGTATGTGATGAAGGATTATCAAAAGCAGCGCGTCTTAACGATGTTTAACCCAGAAAAAGATCCATTGGGCGCGGGTTATCATATTATTCAATCCAAGATCGCAGTCGGCTCGGGCGGACTCTTCGGGAAGGGCTTGTTCAATGGCACGCAGTCTCAGTTGGGTTTCTTACCGGAGCGCACCACCGACTTTATTTTTGCGGTCTTTTGTGAGGAATTTGGTTTCCTCGGCGTCATGGGCCTTTTAGTACTGTACGGCTTTGTTATTGCGCGTTGTTTATACATGGCTACGCAGGCACAAGGTACGTTTGGGCGATTGCTGGCAGGAAGCCTCGGCCTGACCTTTTTCATTTACGTTTTTGTTAACATAGGCATGGTCAGTGGCCAGCTACCTGTGGTTGGGGTACCGCTGCCGCTGATCAGTTACGGTGGCACATCTTTAGTCACCCTAATGTTGGGCTTTGGCCTGATTATGTCTGCTTATACACATCGTCAGTTAATGTCGAGATAATTTTTATATGAAAAAACTTATTTTCCTTTTATCCATTTTACCTTTTTTAGGTCAAAGTGTTTTCGCTGAAGAATTTAATACGGATGTAAAAGCCGCCTTTATTGACGAAATGGTCAATGAGCATGACTTCAACCGCGCTGAACTGACCGCGTTGCTCGGCAAAGCAGTATTATTGGATAACGTTCTCGAATCGATCTCGCGACCAGCAGAGAAATCTAAAGAATGGTTTGAATACCGTCCGATTTTTATGACAGAAAAACGCACGAAAAAAGGCGTCGAATTCTGGCAGGAACATTTAGATATTTTATTAGCGGCTGAACAGCAATACGGCGTTGCACGTGAAGTGATTGTCGCGATCATCGGCGTTGAAACCTATTACGGTCTTTATAAAGGGAAATATCGCGTGCTTGATTCACTCTCGACACTCGGCTTTAACTATCCGCCGCGTGCTGAATTTTTCCGTAAACAGTTACGCGAATTTTTACTCTTTACGCGTCGTTTGAATATTGATCCAACCAGCTTGATGGGCTCTTATGCTGGCGCGATGGGCATGCCGCAATTTATCCCGAGTAGTTTCCAAAGTTACGCGGTTGATTTTGATAATGATGGGCAGATCAATATTTGGGACAATCCAGCGGATATCATCGGCAGTGTCGCAAATTATTTTAAAGAGCATCGCTGGCAGGCGGGTGAGCCCGTTGCGATACCGGCATGGGTGAAGGCTGGTGTGGATCAGACGAGTTTAGATATTTATCTCGATAAAGGCTTAAAGCCGACGATTCCGTTAGCGGATCTGCGACAAGATGTACTCACATTAAAACGGGATGTGCCTGGCAACCCAGACAGCGCTTTACTCAAATTCAGGCAAAAAAATGACGATGAGTATTGGGTGGGTTTCCAGAACTTTTATACGATCACACGTTATAACCACAGCCCAATGTATGCGCTGGCGGTATTCCAATTGTCACAAGCCGTTCGTGAGGCATATATCGCTCAAGCGCTCAAAAAATAACGGATCGTAAAAATGGTTAGGTTTTCCAACATTCTGATCGGCATTTTACTCGTGTCTGTTATCGCGGCGTGTACCTCGCCGGGGCCACGCATTATCCGGTCAAAACCGACGCCAGTTGATTTGGATAATATTCCCAACCCCGTGCCGCGTTACGAAGCTCCGAGTCGTTATGGCAATCCGGCATCGTATGAGGTTTTTGGTCGTCGCTATTACACGCGATCATCCAATCATGGTTTTTCCGAGCAGGGTATTGCCTCTTGGTACGGCCCCAATTTTCATGGTAAGCGCACCTCCAGCGGTGAACCGTACGATATGTACAAAATGACCGCTGCACATAAATCCATTAAATTACCGGCGTATGTCGAAGTGACGAATTTAACCAATGGAAGGCGGATTATTGTTCGGGTAAATGATCGAGGTCCGTTCCATGAAAACCGGGTGATCGATCTCTCTTATGTCGCCGCTGCCAAGCTTGATCTAGTACGTCACGGTACGGGACTTGTCGAGATCCGCGTCATCGATCCGGCGAATCCACAAGCACACCGTACACTGCCAGCGCCGCCGAAACTCACTACTCGCCAACAGACGATGAGAAAAGTAGCTGCGCCAGTGAGTCAAGCAACCAGCGTCACACCGAAGGAAGCCATAAAACCAAGTCGAGAACCGCAAACTGGCAAGCAAGATTACGTTGGGCAGCAAGATTTTGAACCACTCCAGATTGATCCGGTGGCGAGTGACAAGCAAATGTTTGTGCAACTTGGCGCTTTTTCTGATCAACAAAATGCACTGCGCCTCAAACAGCGCGTGCAAGGTCTTTTAAATCGCAATATTGCCGTTATAAACGACGCGAAGAGCGGACGTGCTTTGTACAAAGTTCGCATTGGCCCAGTCTTGGATGTGGATGTGGCGGATAACATTGTGCACCGCTTAAATAGCGCGGGGCTGTATGATCATCATGTCGTTTTCCAGTAAACTTCTCGGATGAAAATGAAAAACCTTATCGCAGTATGTTTGTTGTTGTGTACGTCGCTCTCCCAAGCCGTCATTTTACCCGTCCCCGCCGCGCCAGATGTTAACGCCAAGTCCTATGTACTGGTGGATACACTGACGGACAAAGTCCTCGCCGAGCGGAATTCTACGGATCGTGTTGAGCCTGCCAGCCTGACAAAAATCATGACGATTTATGTCGCCGCACATGAATTAAAAGACGGCAATATTTCACTCACGGATGAAGTTACCGTCAGTGAAAAAGCGTGGAAAATGGAAGGTTCCCGTATGTTCCTCGAAGTGCGCGACAAAGTAACGGTAGATCAGCTCTTAATGGGCATCATCGTCCAGTCTGGCAACGACGCCAGTGTCGCCTTAGCCGAACATATTTCAGGTACAGAAGATGTGTTCGCCGCATTGATGAATCTACGTGCGCAAGAACTCGGCATGCAAGGCTCGCACTTTATGAATTCAACAGGATTGCCTGATCCAGAGCACTATACGACAGCACAAGACATGGTGAAATTAACGGAAGAATTGATCGCCTCTTTCCCCGACGTGTATCGCCGTTATTCCGTGAAAGAATATGAATACGGCGGTATTAAACAAACGAATAGAAATAATCTGTTATGGCGCGATGATTCTGTTGATGGCGTAAAAACGGGTCATACTGATTCTGCTGGTTTTTGTTTGGTGTCTTCGGCAGAACGTGAAGGTACGCGATTGATCTCTGTGGTACTTGGCTCCGCAACAAAAGATACACGCATCGATGCGAGTCAATCACTATTAAATTACGGTTTTCGTTTTTTCGAAACGCACAAGCTAAAAAAAGCGAACACTGCCTTAGGTGAAGCGCAGATTTGGATGGGCGAAAAAAATACGGTACCACTGGGTATTGAAAGCGATCTCAACGTGATTATTCCACGTCGACAATTCGAACACTTAACGGCAACGATGGACATCACAAACGATTTGGAAGCACCGGTTGTGGCGGGACAAACCTTCGGCAGCTTACGCGTAACGCTGAATGAAGAAGAAATTGCTAATGTACCGTTAGTCGCACTGGAATCTGTTGAAGAAGCTGGTTTGTTCAAACGACTGCAAGATAAAGTAAAACGACTACTGAAATAAACATGCAAACCGAAAAGTCGATCTGTTATCTCAACGGCGAATTCAAACCGATCGCTGATGCAAGTGTCCCCGTGTTGGATCGGGGCTTTATTTTTGGTGATGGGGTGTACGAAGTGATCCCGGTTTTTTCGGGTCAGGCTTTTCGTTTAGCGGAGCACTTAGTACGACTCGCGAGTAGTCTTGAGGCGGTACATATTAAAAATCCGCATAGTGATCAGCAATGGACGCAACTGATCACGCAGTTAATCGAAGAAAACGGCCCGCATCATCAGTCCATCTATTTACAAATGACACGTGGGGTTGCGCCGCGTGATCACGCATTTCCAGATGACACGCTTCCGACGGTTTTTATGATGAGTACGCCTCTGCCGAATAGCATCTCGGCAAAACCGGTGAATGCGATCGTCTTAGAGGATCCACGCTGGTTGAATTGCCATATTAAAGCGATTTCACTTTTACCAAATGTTTTATTACGGCAAGAAGCGCGTTTACGTGGAGCATACGAGGCTATCTTAATCCGTGATAATTATTTAACGGAAGGTGCGGCAAGCAATGTGTTTATCGTAAAAGATGGTGTTGTTAAAACACCGCCGAAAAGTTCTGATCTTTTGCCAGGCATCACGCGTGATTTAGTCGTCGAATTATTAGTAAAAAATAATCGATCATGTGAGGAAGTCATGATCACAGAAACGGAACTACATGATGCCGATGAAATTTGGGTGACGAGTTCAACTAAGGAAATCTTGCCGGTAACACAGCTTGATGATCAGGCGGTGGGTGAAGGTGTAGCGGGCCCGATCTGGCATGATACGGTTGCGTTATATCAAGCGTTTAAAGATTCCTTTTCCGGCAAACAAGCGGTCGCTTAACATGGAAATCTATAAGGAATTTAATATCGAAGCGGCGCACCGTTTGCCGAATCTTCCACCGGAGCATAAATGTTCGCGTTTGCATGGCCACTCTTTTCATGTGCGTATTTGTATCGAAGGTGAGATCGATCCGACCAGCGGTTGGGTGATGGATTTCTCGGAAATAAAAGCCATTTTTAACCCTATTTATGCACAACTTGATCATCATTATTTAAATGAAATTGATGGATTAGAAAATCCCACGAGTGAAAACCTGGCACGTTGGATCTGGACGCGATTAAAACCAGACCTGCCACTTTTATCCAAAGTGATCGTCAAAGAAACCTGTACCTCCGGTTGTGTTTACACCGGCTGAATTAATAAAGGAATGAGTATGAGCAAACGAGAAATTATCAGCACACCAAATGCACCAGAAGCGATCGGAACGTATTCGCAAGCGATTAAGGTCGGAACAACAGTATATTTATCCGGCCAGATTCCATTAGTGCCTGAGTCGATGGAGTTGGTCGAAGGCGATATGCGCGCACAAATAGAACAAGTGTTTAAAAACCTACGTGCAGTCACCGAAGCGGCGGGAGGTTCTCTGCAATCTATTGTTAAGTTAAATATTTTTCTAACCGATCTCAGTCATTTTCCATTAGTGAATGAAATCATGGCCGACTATATTCAACAACCGTATCCAGCCCGTGCAGCAGTCGGTGTTGCACAATTGCCCAAAGGCTCGCAGGTTGAAATGGATGCCGTGATGGAGTTGGATGCCTGAGTGTTCAGGCTGCTTTGATCAAAACATGCGTGATCGTTCAGATTAGTCTCAATAAAATCAGTCTTTCGCCTGCTCATGGCGCAAACCAAAAAACCATCTCCGAAGCCCGCATTTGACAGTCCGGTGACCCTACTCAACGGAGTAGGGCCGCGTGTTGCAGAGCGGCTGGATAAAATCGGAATTCAACATATTGGTGATCTGCTCTTTCACCTGCCTTTACGTTACGAAGATCGCACGCGAATAACGCCGATGGGTGCAACACGACCGGGTTTGTGGGTGGCGGTTAAAGGTGAGATCGACTTAACGCAAGTCACGTTCGGTCGACGTCGTACCTTACTTTGTCGAATTAGTGATGGGACTGGCTCGCTGACCTTGCGATTTTTTCATTTTTCCAAAGCGCAACAGCAAAGTTTATTGAAGGATAAACAAATCCTTTGTTATGGCGAGATCAGAAACGGCACTGCCACGTTAGAGATGGTGCATCCGGAATATCAGATCATTGAAGAGTTGGAAGAGGTGACCCTTGATGATGCGATGACTGCGGTTTACCCGACAACAGATGGATTACATCAGTTGAGCTTACGCAAACTAACTGATCAGGCATTGGCGCTATTTCGTGATCATGAGTCTAATTTGTTACCGGATTATCTTGAGTTGCAAGCAAAGGCGTCAGGTTTTACATTTGGCTTGGCTGAAGCGATCCAGTATGTACACAGACCACCGCCTGATGCGTCTATTGATGCTCTATTAAAAGGCCAACATCCAGCGCAGCAACGTTTGGCATTTGAAGAGTTACTCGCACATCAGGTCAGTATGAAGCTGAATCGGAAACGGTTTAAAACTCAATATTCGCCAGTTTTAAGGGCAAAAGGATCATTACGAAAACAGCTACTTGAGAAATTACCCTTCACGCCAACGAACGCACAAACGCGCGTATTACAAGATGTGCTTTCGGATATGGGCAAGCCAGAACCCATGTCACGCTTAGTGCAAGGTGATGTTGGATCAGGAAAAACCTTAGTCGCGGCACTGGCAGCGTTGGACGCGATCGAGGCTGGTTATCAAGTCGCGATTATGGCACCTACGGAATTACTCGCTGAACAGCACCTAGCGAATTTTCAGCAGTGGTTAGCCCCGTTATCTATCCCCGTGATCTGGCTTTCCGGCAAAATGAAAATGGCTGATCGTCGACAGGCATTGGAAGTGATTGCAACGCAAGACAAAATCATTGCCATCGGTACACATGCGTTATTCCAAGAAGACGTGCAGTTCAAAAATTTGGGCTTAAGTGTCGTTGATGAACAGCATCGGTTTGGTGTGCATCAACGCTTAGCATTACGCGGAAAAAGTGATCAAACTAATGGTCAAACTAGCGCACACCAATTGATCATGACAGCGACACCGATTCCACGAACGCTCGCCATGACGGCCTATGCAGATCTCGATGTGTCCGTGATCGACGAATTGCCACCGGGCCGCCAGCCGGTGAGTACGGTCGTGTTATCAGATACGCGTAAAGAAGATGTGATCCATCGTATTCATGCTGCGTGTGAAGATGGACGGCAAGTGTACTGGGTGTGTACTTTGATCGAAGAGTCAGAAGTCTTGCAATGCCAAGCTGCCACGGAGACATCCGCGCAATTGAATGATGTGCTGTCAGATCTAAGCATTGGTTTGATTCATGGTCGCATGAAGAAAGCTGAAAAAACGGAGGTGATGCGCCGTTTTGCTGATCGTGAATTACACATTCTTGTCGCGACAACCGTGATCGAGGTGGGGGTTGATGTCCCGAATGCGAGTCTAATGATCATTGAAAACGCCGAGCGGCTTGGATTGGCGCAACTGCATCAACTACGTGGTCGGGTTGGGCGAGGCACACAGAAAAGTGACTGCGTGTTGATGTATCATGCGCCACTTTCCAAGCTCGCAAAAACGCGTCTCGCGACGATGCGTGAAACCAATGATGGGTTTCTTATCGCACAGAAAGATTTGGAAATTCGCGGTCCGGGTGAATTTCTCGGTACGCGTCAAGCAGGCAGCATGCGTTTTCGAATTGCTGATCTGTTACGTGATGCAGCATTGCTTCCAGCGGTAGAGGATCTGGCTGAAAAAATCGTGCAGACTCAACCAGAACTTACCACGCCGCTGATCGCACGCTGGTTACAACATGGAATGGATTACGCAGATGTCTGATTTTCGAAACAAGCTAAACGATTATGTCGAGCTAACACGCCTGAATAAACCCATCGGCATTTATTTATTATTATGGCCATGTTTATGGGCAGTCTGGATTGCCTCTGGCGGTTGGCCAGATCTAAAGATCCTGATGATTTTTACCCTAGGTGTTGTCCTTATGCGATCTGCTGGTTGTGTGATCAATGACATTGCTGATCGAAAGATTGATCCGCATGTTTCGCGCACTGCAAATCGCCCCATCGCTTCTGGCCGTGTCAGTGTGAAGGAGGCGGCTATTCTGTTCATTGTGTTGTGTTTGGTATCATTTTTACTGGTGCTGATGACCAATACTTTAACCATCAAACTGTCTGTGATCGCGGTGTTGCTTGCGGCGTCATATCCTTTCATGAAACGGGTCACCAGCTTGCCACAGTTTTATCTTGGCCTTGCGTTTGGTTGGGCGATTCCAATGGCATTTGCCGCGATTCAAAACCAAGTGCCATTAGTGGCTTGGCTGTTGCTGCTCGCAGCATTACTGTGGGCGGTGGTTTACGACACGATTTATGCGATGGTCGATCGTGAAGAAGATTTAAAAATTGGTGTGAAATCGACGGCGATCTTATTCGGCGAGTTCGACGTGCGCATTATCAGCATTATGCAGGTGTTGATGTTGGTGTGCTTAATCTTTGCGGGTAAAGAAGTTGGTTTAAGCTGGCCGTTCCATATTTCTTTGTTGGTGGTGGCGGTATTGATGTTATTCCATCGGATGTTGATCAGCCCGAGAGAGCCTGAGCAATGTTTTTACGCGTTTAAACACAACCATTGGATTGGTGTGGTGGTTTTGTTGGGAATTATTGCTGATCAACTGATCCGGGGATAAATTTCGCTGTTGATGTGAATGCATGCTGTCAAACGAATGCAGGCTGCGAAAACCGCTCAGCCTGCATCTGATCAGTTAGCACTAGATAAAGCGTTTCGCCATACTCAAAACATCGTCTGCGATTGAGCCGTCGTTATCCGCATCGAGTAAGGAGGTAAGCATACCGCCGGCACCGCTTGAGCTGCGACCACCGCCGATCATTTTACTCAATGCCCCGCCGAGAATTGTTCCTAGAATTCCTTTACCTACCGTACCGCCGAGCATGCCGCGTTTACTGGCTGTTTTGCTTAATGCCCCCATCGCCATTGTTGCGATCACGGGTAGCATTTTTTTGATGATGCTAGAGGAAATACCCGTTTGCGAAGCCGTGTGTGCTGCGACGTTGCGGCTGACATCCTTACTTCCGAATATGTGCCCAAGGATCGCATTACCGGTGTCTGTTGTACTTTCTTGATCGAGCAGGTTGGGTTTATCAACATATTGGTCGTGATTACCGCTCTTTAACGCGTCGAGCAATGCATCCAGTCCGCCGGGTTGTTCTGTGTTTTTTTTCATGCCGCGAGCGAGCATCGGCATCAGTTGTTTCATGACGTTTTGCGTGTCATCCTGCCCAAGGCCAAACTGGCGGGCGACTTGGCCGACGGCATCGTTATTTTGAGACTCCATAAGCATGTCAAATAAATTCATATTTCCCTCCCCGGGCTTGCGATAAAAAGCATTTATTGTTTACTCTCAGGATAAGCATAGCATTATAAATAGGAGCATGATCGAATGTGGTTAGTCTTAGCTTTATCGCTGATATATGGGCCGTACAACGCAACAGTTGTTGATGTGATCAATGCTGAGACCTTGCGCTTAAATGTTGCTGTCTGGCCGGGTGAAGATCGCATGATCACAATTCATGTGGAAGGCTTAGAAACGCCTTCAATAAATGGCGCCTGTGAGATCGAAAAACTCATGGCAAAAGAAGCGCGAGCCGTCACCGAAACCATTGTTGGCCGGCAAGTGAGATTGAACGATGTACAGCAGAGTAACAACGGTGGAAAAATCTACGCTCAGATACGCAATATCCGCGGTGAACGGCTGGATGAAGCGTTGATCAAGTCCGGTTATGCGCGCGCGATCGTGAAGGATAAGTCGATAAATTGGTGTCCCGTGAAGAACGTCGCAGAACGAAAAAGCAATCCGTGACTACTGTCACGTTTCTGACACTCTACTTTACGATATAGTGTTGCCTCTTCGGTCGCATCCTCAGGTTGATTCTGTCGTAAGCCATTTCTCATGCTTGATGTTATTCAGTTACTCAGTGATAAATTTCTGGAAAAGTTGTCGACAGGCTATCGTCGTCAGTTTGGGCGGAAGTATGGGTATCACACAACGGATCAGCAAAAAATCTTGCTACGAAATGCACAACGCATTATCAACACGATCGCAGAATCCAACACGCTTTATCACAATGTTGAACATACGATCCAGGTCACGCTAGTTGGACAGACCGTCTTAGAAGGTCGCGCGCTTGATGGTTATGAAGTAACACCGCGACTTTGGTTGAATGTGATCCTCTCTCTACTTTGCCATGATGTTGGCTATGTTGCTGGTATCAGTGGAGGCCAACAGCATTCCAGTCGCCCTATTGATGCGAGTGATGCGGTGTTAATGCCGGTGCATATTGATCGCGGCAAACAATTTGTTTTGGATACCTTAGCCAACGAACCCGGCGTGGATGTGCAGTTTGTTCAAGAATGTATTGAACGTACACGATTTCCTGTGCCGGATGCGGCAGGCTATCAACGCACGGATGATTATCCAGGGCTGGTGCGCGGTGCGGATCTGGTCGGGCAACTTAGCGATCCTCGTTATTTGAATAAACTACCGGCGATGTTTTACGAATTTGAAGAGTCCGGTTATAACACTGTTACCGGCTTTCAACAGCCCGGTGATTTGATGCGCAACTATGCGGATTTTTATGAAGCATCTGTGCAACCATATGTGACCGAAACCTTACGATATCTCTCATTGACCGAGGATGGGAAGCAAGTGATCGCAAACTTGCAGGCGAATATCGCACTCGCAAAAGCGACCACCCATCGCTTTTAAACACGAGTTTGTGTAGGATCGCCGCAATTCTAGGACGCACACATGATACTCACTAAACCACAGCAAAAATTCCTCCGCTCACTCGGCCATGACCTCAAGCCGGTCGTGATGTTGGGCCAACACGGCATGTCAGAAAACGTCATGAAAGAAGTGGAAATTGCGTTGCTACGACACGAGCTGATTAAGATTAAACTAGCGGTGGGTGATCGTGATTTACGTGATCAACTTATTGAGCAAATCGTTTCTGAATCACACGCAAGCGTGATCCAAAAAGTTGGCAACATGCTCCTGATTTTCCGTCGGAATCCACAAAACCCTGTCATATCATTAGCGAAGGTTCGTTAAGTTCTCTCCGTTCGGTTCCACCCTCACTTTAAAACTCTGTGTTGTTTGAAGTAGAAAGCTAAACGTTTTTTATTTCACGCCGATATGTTTCTGTAACAGAAGAATAATGGCGACCCACGGAGCACCAAATACATGCAAGTTGCAGCGGAAATCAATCAAGAAGAAGTCTATGTCGAGCTGGTGAAAGATCTTGAAACCGGCAAAATGGTATTACCAACCCTGCCCGAAGTGGCGATGGAAGTTCGTAATATTGTCAATAATCCTAATGCGTCAGCAGCGGATATGGCCGATATTATCATCACGGATTCCGCATTATCAGCGAAGCTGATCAAGGTTGCGAACAGCCCATTGTTCCGCGGACAACGTGAGATCGATAGTGTGCAGATGGCCGTTGCCCGGCTCGGCGTAAATATGATCCGTAATCTCGTTACTAGTTTAATGATGAAGCAATTATTCAGCGCGAAATCACCATTGTTGGTTAAAAAAATGCGCGAGATGTGGGAATACAATTCTCAAATTGCAGCGATCAGTCACGTGCTTGGGTCGACCTGCCCAAGTGTCAAAACGGATGAGGCAATGCTTGCAGGTTTGATTCATAACATTGGCGCACTACCGGTATTAATGCGTGCCGACAATGAACCTGAATGGTTAGAAACCCCTGCCTTACTTGATAGCTTGATCGACAAGTTAAGTTCACCCATCGGTAAAAAAATTCTCGAAGCGTGGCATTTCCCGAAATCACTGATCGACGTCGCTGGCGAATATAAAGACTTTACGCGAAACAATCAGCCTGAAGCGGATATGACGGATGTGGTCCAAGTTGCACTCTTGCAGTCTTACATGGCAACTGATCATCCATACGGTCAAATTGATTGGGATACAGTGCCGTCAATGGCGAAGTTAGGCTTCACATCTGAAGTGGAAGAAATTTCAATGGAAGGATGTACTGAAAAAATCGAAGCTGCACAAGCGATGCTCAACAACCTATAAACAAAAAATGCCCTGTTTGAAAAACAGGGCAAACTTTTGGGGTTGTTAAACTTACACTAATAAAGGTAGCAGAGCCTTTATATAAGTGCATTGGAAAATTTCCCTGCATGGTAAAGAAACCTTCCCTAATCCTAAAATAATGCATTGCGTATAGAAGACATTACGCTATTTGCTGTAGAGGAAAGGTCACATTAACTTCTAGACCATCTAAACCTTCAACGCGCTCTCTCATCCCGTGCCAACCAAGCCTACCATTGTGATGTTTTTTTAAGCTACACCTGTCATCAATTACGTTTATGTGTAATTGATATTTTCACACAAGTTGCTCAAGGCTATTCCACGGTTGGAATGCGAGCAATTTATTGCTTACACAAAAATCAGTATCAAATTATTTATTAAAAAACTCTTGAAGAGTGGAGTTTTCAGAGAGAGTAAAGTACGCAATATATGAAAGTGGTGGTAAGCAAAATATTATTTGATAATAAGTTATCTTTTTTTTTAAACATGATTAGTTTCCTGCCTTCCAACAAAATTCAGAACGAATCAAATCATACATACCCAACCGTAGCTATACGTTTAATTAATAATATAAAAAAACACCTCCAGCAATTACTTGCATGGAGGTGTTTTTAACTGACAATATTGTCAGAGTTTGTGTCGTGTTAGGCAGCCTAGAATCGGACTTTCACACCAACGTATGCTGCTCTTGGAGCACCCGGTGAAAGAAAGCGTTCTTCTTGAATATCACCACCATTCACAGGGAAAGCATTAAAGTTTCTAATACCAGATGTATCATAATCAGTATCGAAAACGTTATCGACTTTAGCCCAAATTTCAACGACATCTGTTGGTGTATAGCTAGCTGTCATATTAAAAATGGTGTAATCATCCACTTTTGGCAACTGATTGTTTTCATCGCCTCGCATATAACTGCTTGATGCATAGGTTAAGCTTGCACCGATACGCCATCTATCATTAAAGGAATAAGAAGCGCCGAGTTTAACATTGTGTTCCGGTATGGCTGGAATCTGGTCGCCAGCTTTTACGTACAAACCATTTGGATCGACGACACTAGCGAGTCTTTCATCAGACTCAAACGTTGCATCAATGTAACTGTAGTTTGCGAACCATGTAAGGTTGTTATGCAAACCGCCTAGACCGAGCTCAACACCTTGTCGACGTGTTTCATCAACATTGACGAAGAAGCCTGCACCTGCAGAACTGACGGTTGTAAATAATAAATCATCTTCGAGGTTTGTACGGAAGAGCGCTGCATTCCAAAAAAGGTTACCTAATGCTGGTAACTTACCGCGCGCACCGATCTCAAAGGTTTTACCAATAACAGGATCAAGCGGGGGATCCGCAACAAACGAGTTTGGTAAGTTACAAGGATCATCTGGATCCGCACACGTTAACTCAGCTGCTGTTGGCACACGAAAGCTTTCGTTATAAGCACCATAAACCGTCAAGTTCGACATTGGGTTGTAGCTCAAACCAAATGCTGGGTTGAAGCGAGAGAAGCTATGTGAGCCATTGAGATCTTGGTTTTCTTCTTCGCCAGTGAGGTCAAGAATATCTACTGTTGAATGTTGGTAGCGTCCTGAAACAGTGAAAGCCAAATTTTCCATCAGATCGATAGTGTCTGTGAAAAATAAAGCCCAGTTACGCTTTTCTGTTTCAATATCAACATCGATTTCTTGTTCTTCAGCATCGATGGTACCGAAGGCAATGCCATCTTGGAATAAGTCAGCATCGGCTTCTGAGACTGAGAAATTCGTTTTGTTCTGGTCGTACGCCGCACCAACAACTAATGTATTTTCGCGTCCAGCAATTTGACCATCATGAGAGAACTGTAACGTACCGCCCCAACTGTCCGTTTCGGTGAATGTGTTTCGTTCTTCACCTTCAACCTCGAGTTCAGCCTCGTCGCTCAGAGGATCAAATGGTGTACGAGCCATGGAGCCTATGACGGCATTTTGGATGTCATCATTATCGCAATTGGCATTATGCACACGCCGCAATTCTGTGGCTGGGTTGGTTGGATCTTCGCCGGCTTCATCTGCAACAAAAAGTGCTTCATCAAGCCCATCAGCGACACATTCAACTTCAGCATCACCATTGAGCGTGCTGCGTTGGAAGTGACGGTAAAAAACATTTGCAGCCGCAAGTAGGTTATCGTTTAACCAGTGACTACCACGCAAGTTTACAAAGTGCATGCTGTTTTTCGTTTGATCTGGGAAGGTGTAAACCGACGCACGATCAGCTGCAAGATGGCTTTCTGGCACGAAGCCATTACCGATGAGATCGTTGTCAGCAAAGGTATAGCTGAGGTCGATATCGGTGACTTCATTCTCCCAACCCACTTTGGAGAAGATTTGACGTACATCGGAAGGTGATCGTTGACGCCAACCATCTTCCTTGAACAAATTTCCGCCGAAATAGTAATCAAAGTTACCTTTGTTACCACCATGTTCGAGCGTTAACTCACGACGGCCAAAGTCACCAATTGACAGTGATAGTTGTGTGCCATCAAATTGGAACCCGCTTTTCGTTTGCAGTGAAAGTGCGCCACCGAGAGTGTTCAGGCCGAATAATGGGTTTGAGCCTGGGATAAGTGAAATATTTGAAATCGCAAAATCTGGAATCAAATCCCAGTTGACAGTATCACCAAATCCCTCGTTAACGCGTACACCGTCAACAAAGGCAGAGACACCGATTGCACTCCCGACCAGTGGTGAGGCGAGGAAGCCGCGATAATGGACATCGTTTTGGTATGGGTTGTTCTGTGATGAGTTGATATCGATACTACCGATATTGCGGAATAGTGTCTCAGATAAATCAACTGCGTTTTGTTCCTCGATCGTTTCCGAATCGATCAGCTGTACATTACCAGCATACTTTTCGATCGGAAGACCTGTACCAGGTAATGGGGTTGTGCCTACAACGTCGAGGTCAGGTAATTCCATTGCTGACGCGCGGTTGATGGTTTCTTCTGCCTGGGCGGATAATGTTGCCGTGATCAGTGTTGCCAACACCGCACTTTTTTTCAAAGTGAAATTAGGTTTGTCGTTCATTTCGCTCCCCGAAATTGTTATTTAATTAGAGTATTTTGGGAGGCTCGATGCTAACAATAGGGCGTGGAAATTGCCTCTAGATAATTCCTTAAATGACTGGGAAAAATTCCTAAATATGACTTGAGTTTACAGAATGTCTTGTGAGAGGAAATAAAAAGCCGGATCAGAGAGGCTGATCCGGCAAACTGTTAATAATATAAAGGTCTTAGCGCCACTTAAGGCAAAGAGAAGACATTCAATGTACCGCCCAATCGGGTGTAACTATTGAGTCCTTTATAAGCACCAACGGCGCCCAATCCATCGGTGTCGTTGATCAAGCCTGCGGCCATGCCGATACCTGCCCAACCACCAACACCTGAGAGAATGCCGATGTATTGCTTGTCTTTATGCTTCCAAGTGTGAACGTTACCGATAATTCCAGAAGGCGTTTTAAAGCGGTATAGCTCTGCACCGGTTTGGGCATCTATGCCTTTTAGATAGCCTTCCAAATTGCCGTAGAATACAACATCGCCAGCGGTGGCAAGTGCACCGCCCCAAGCAGAAAAGCGTTCATGAATACTCCAAACAATCTTGCCCTTGTCAGCATCCCAAGCGATGAAGTTGCCGAGGTTGTTATCTTCAGGGTTATTGTTATAACCATCACCCGGATAGACTCTACCTGCTGGGAACATGTTCAGCACTGCATTAACGTATGGCTGTCCTGCGACATACATGCCGCCACTGACGGGCTCGTAGTCCATGCAAACATGGTTGGTTGGGACATAAAATAACCCTGTGCGGGGCGAATACGCAGCTGGTTGCTGATCTTTCGATCCTAACGCCGCCGGGCAGATATTTGCAGTGTTCACATCTTCACCGTTATGGTGTGTGCTATAACGCTCTACTTTTTGTGGGCGACCTGTTTTTAAATCCACATGTGTCGCCCAGTTGACAGCGGGGTCAAACTTTTCAGCGACCAATAGCTCACCGGTAACGCGATCCATCGTGTAGCCAAAACCATTACGATCAAAATGCACAAGTGCTTTACGATCTTTACCTTTGACTTTCATGTCGACCAAGATCATTTCGTTAATACCGTCATAATCCCATTCGTCATGCGGGGTCATTTGATAAACCCAGTTCGTCATGCCGGTATCAACATCGCGGCTCCACATCGTCATACTATATTTATTATCACCTGGTCTGACGGCGGGGTTCCATGTGCTCGGATTGCCCGAACCGTAGAACAACGCATTCAATTCAGGGTCGTAAGGCCACCAACCCCAAACTGAACCGCCACCAATTTTCCATTGATCGCCTTTCCAAGATTTGAGAGATGAGTCTTTACCTACTGGCTCTAAGAGTGAAGTGGTTTTTTCTGGATCGACAATAATATCTTCGTCTGGCCCCATGCTATAGCCTTTCCAAACAAGATGGCCGTCGTTAACATCATAGGCTGCAATCCAGCAGCGGACACCAAACTCAGCACCCGACATGCCCGTGATGACTTTATCTTTCATTACATGTGGCGCGTTGGTATTCGTTTGACCGAGTTTTGGATCACCATTTTTCGTTTGCCAGATACGTTCACCGGTTTTTGCGTTGAGCGCGACTAAAAAAGTATCAGCTTGTTGTAGGAATATTTTTCCATCTCCGTAGGCAAGGCCTCGGTTAACTGTGTCGCAACACATTACTGGTACGGTTTCGTTATAGTCTTGCACAGGGACATACTCCCAGATGATTTCGAGTGTATCGAGATCGATAGCAAAGACGTTATTGGGAAAAGCAGCGTGGATGTAAAGCGTGTCCCCATCTAAACCTGTTGCGGTCGATGGCAGAACTAATGGCCCACCTTCGTGACCACGCAAAACACCCGTTGAAAATGTCCAAGCCATTTTCAAGTCTTTCGCATTAGATTTATTGATTTGTTTTAACTCACTGTAGCGAGTTCCAGCAAAGTTTCCGGAAGGCATAACCCAGTAGTTTGGATTTGCCTGTAATTTAATTAACTCATCGCTTGCTGAAGCACTAAAAGAGAGTGCTCCGGCAACGGATGCCATCATCAGCTTAGTCGTAAAAGCGTGTTTCATTATTATCCTCCAATCGAACACCACGAGGTGTTTTCATGTTCTTTATTTAAGGTGTGAGCCACCATCAGCACCGCAAACAGCACTATCAAAAGAGCCGCAAACGCTAGGGTCTTTTGCACCAGTACCTATTTTTCCATCTGCGTAAGAACCTTTGCTGTCGCCGCCATAATCGTAATCAACCATATTTCCGGCCATGTCTCGGCCAGGCGCGTCGCTCATGCTTTCGACAGCATCTTTAACCACTTCCTTAGCTTGATCGACAGCGCTTGTGTCCACTGCGATCTGATAAGGATTAATCGTGTTTAGGGAAAAAGGGTTTTCTGCCGCATTAACAACTTGCGAGCCAAGCAACGCCATGGCGAGAGATGCACTCGTTGCCGTAAATGGGTGATGTTTTTTTTCTAGTATCTTCATGGAATAACCTCCAAAGCTATTTTAATTAGCACATCAACAAGCAAGATCATCACTGATAAAAAGGGTGTGAGAATTTCTCGTTAAGATGTACTACCAGAATGTTGCATATTTGCTTTAGAGTGGATATATGCCTAAGTTGGCTTCTGAATTTATCTAGATAAAAATAGGAATAATTAACGGGTATTCGTGTGAGAAAGTTCCTGAAGCCAGTGATGGTCCGAATAATCGTTGAAGTTAAATCAGAAAAAAATCTTATCTAAAACTTGTTCGTAATGGCTAAGTTTCGCCCATTCAAGATTACTGACTTCGCTACGTACGACTTTTACCAAGCCTACATCAGGCGCATACCATTCTGTTTGTTGAACCGTAATTTCGACTGCGCCAATTTCCAAGCCCGATCCAGTTGTTTGGCCAACACCGTCGATTCGGAGACAATGATCAAAGCGACCAGCGGGAATGGTTAACTGTTCATCTATCGCGGTGATTTCAAAATGCATGATCAATGGATTAATTGTCAGCTCACCAGAAAGCGATGCTTGGCCCGAATTAATTTCACGTACTTTTTTTTGAACGAAAAAAGCTTGGCTTTCTTGTTGCCATTTTGTATTAATCTTAATCGGGTATTGAATAAGAATTAACGGTTTTTCGTAATGTTGGATCGCTTCATTTAATTCACGTTTTGCGATTTGGAATACGCCATCGTTTGCAATCGAATAATATCGTGATCGATTGTTATGAAATGTTTGCGGATAAAGTGTTTGATTATCGATTCTTATAGGTTTTTGATTCGTAATAATCAGACGCTGCTCACTATTTTTTAAATTAACTTTGAAAGACGTCTTATAGTGTAGAGAGGCTTTGTTGCCTAATGGAAAGTACGATTTGTTCTTCGTCTCTTGATTGCACGATGCGAATGACAATCCGAGAAAGGCTAAGATGAGTAAAAGTGCGTTACGAACGAGCATCGGGTATTACGCTTCGATCAAACCATGCCGGATCGCAAGCCGGGTAATATCCGCAACGCTCGAAACTTTTAATTTTCGTTTAATTTGCGTGTTGTAATTTGCCACCGTTTTATAATTGAGTGAGAGGCGTTCTGCGATCTCATGAATACCTAAGCCCTCTGCTTGCAAACGGACAATTTCAAATTCGCGCGGTGAAAGTGATCCAAATGCAGATATCGCGCCTTTGCTTTTTTGGTACGCGAGTTTTTGCGCAATATGCTGGTCAAGATAAATACCGCCAGCGGCGATCGTTGTTACGGCTTTAACCAGCACATCGGGGTCGCTGTTTTTTGTGATGTAACCCATCGCACCAGCTTGAAGTGTTTGCTCAACGAAGATCAAATCTTCATGAAAGCTGAAGGCAATAATGCGCGCGTTATCATCACGCGAAATGATCCGACGAATGGTTTCCGTCCCGCTGATACCAGGCAGTGAAATATCCATAATGACCAGATCAGGTTGTAGTTGGCGATAAAGTACACAAGCCGTTTCGCCGTTGTCGGCCTCTGCAACAACCTCAATGCCCTCATGTTCATGTAAAAGCATTTTATAACCTTCTCGAACCACTGCGTGGTCATCGACCAAAAGTACGCGGACTCCACCATTGATCATCATGCTCTCCATTACGTTATCGTTATAATTGGTTAGCAGACATGCTAATGGACAGATTACGGGGACGTCTTGAGAATAAAGATAAGTTTCATCGAGAAATATTCCCGATTTGTGAGAACGCCTGAAAAGTTGATGATATTTGTTTCCAAAGTGTAAACAGAGTGTCTGTCACAAAGTCGTAAAATTGAGCTTGTTTCATGCAGAATCTTGGACTAGATTAAATGTACCGGTTCGGTTCATAGGAGGGAACTTTATCCGGAAAATTGTATCTTTCACTCAGTAACTCGTATTTAGTAATTCACTTGCAAACACCCTGTCTGCACAGAGAATTCTAGGTTGATTCTCAAATGTGTAGACGGCTCAAAACAGGAGAAGTCTATGTCTAAATTCCAGTCAAACGTTGTAAAAGCCCTACTAGATAAGGATTTTGCCTTTCGCAGGTTGCACGCAAAGCATGAAATGCTTGATGAGAAAGTGCAGGCCGTTCACGAAGGTGATTCGCCCATGGATGAGTTAGCCCTGGAGCAGATGAAGAAAGAAAAACTTTTCCTTAAAGACGAAATGGCAAGAAAGATTTTTGATTTTGAAACACGACACATGATCGCGTGAGTTAATTCCCATTACTCATGTTAACCCTCTAATCCTGTGGGGCCGTAAGGCCCCTTTTTTATGCCCATTCCCAACTTTCTGTCCTGCAAGTACGTCGCTGGTAATAATAAACAGCCCATCTATAATTGGACGATATAAAAACTTCTTTTCTTAGCGCGTTTGAGCATAGATGAAACTACAACAACTTCGCTACATCTGGGAAGTCGCGAGACACGATCTGAATGTGTCAGCCACGGCTGAAAGCCTCTACACTTCGCAACCGGGTATCAGTAAGCAGATCCGTTTACTAGAAGATGAGTTAGGCTTACAAATCTTCTCGCGTAGCGGCAAACACCTGACTGATATTACACCTGCGGGCCGGGAGATAATTGATCTTGCGGAACGAATTTTGGGTGAAGTTGAGAATATTCGACGTATTTCTGGTGAATTCAACGACAGCGCGCAAGGAAGTTTGAGCATCGCAACCACGCATACGCAAGCAAGATATGCATTACCGGCTGTGATCAAAACCTTTCGTGATAAATATCCTGGTGTTTCATTGCATATGCATCAAGGCACGCCGATTCAAATTGCTGAGTTAGCTGTACATCGCAAGGTGGATTTCGCCATCGCCACGGAAGCGATGGAGTTGTTTAATGATCTGATCATGCTCCCTTGTTATCGCTGGAACCGCAGCATTGTCGTGCCGAAAAATCACCCTTTAACCAAGTGTGAATCACTGACATTAGAGGCGATCGCAGCGTATCCGATCGTCACTTACGTATTTGGATTTACGGGTCGATCGCATTTGGATAAAGCGTTTAACGACGCGGGATTAACGGCGAACGTGGTCTTTACTGCAGTCGATGCTGATGTGATTAAGACTTACGTTCGCTTAGGTTTAGGCGTGGGAATTATTGCCAGCATGGCCCACGATGCTGTGCTGGATGACGATCTGATCGCGCTCGATGCGAGTCAATTGTTCCAATCTGAAGTGACCCAGATCGGCTTCCGTAAAGGGGCGTTTCTGCGTAGCTACATGTTTGATTTTATGCACCAGTTTGCGCCGCATTTAAATCGTGAGCGGGTTGAGCAAGCGATAAACTGTAAAGACCAGTCAGAAATAGATGCGCTTTTCGACATGATCACGTTGCCAGTACATTAAGCTGTTAAGCGAACTGCGACGCGGCAAACGCTTAATCAAGGGTTTAAAACTTCTTTTAAAAACTGGAAGTAGATCGTATAAATCTTCGTGTTGCCTTCGTCGTCCTCAACGATAAAAAACGGTGCGACATTGACACCATGTTCCGCTGCCAGCAGTATCCCTTCGCTTTGCGGATCGCGTTCATCTGCAACCGCGACATGATCAATGCGATCTATAAGACTTGCAGCGGCTAATCGTTCAAGCACTTCATTACACTTTTTGCACGGTTGGCCGTCCGCCAGAATTTTCTTAACTAAGGTAATTTTCATAGCATTAATGTAGCAGAAATTCGTTCTTTGCCCCACTGTCCCAGGCCGTATTTAACAAGATCCACAGAGCAGAAAACTCAGAAAACGACATGAGCAATGGGAGCGAGTAAGCTGTTTTTTATCAACGTTTATATTGTTTATAACATAGGATCGGATCACGTGATTTCAAGCATCTATGCCGTTGATCAACGGGTAATGCACCCAATTCGGCGACACGCGCATAAAAACGTGGGTAGTTCTGATCGGATAAAGCAAAAAGTTGTTTGAATGATGCGGTTAGATCGAAATACGTCACAACCGATGCGATCTTGGCATTATTGATATCGCGCATCCATTCATCGTAATTTTCACGTGGCTGATGCTGTTTTTTTATCGATGCATACTCTTCTTTGAGTTTCTTCAGCCGAACGTGTTTTCTTGTTCGCTTTACCTGATCGGGTAAGGTTTTTTCGTAAAGGCCGAGCAGATCCGTTTGCGCGTTCAGGATGAGATTGATGAAAGCTTTTTCCCATTGCTTATCTTTGACAATGTACTCATTTTCTTGCTCAAGTCCTTGAGTGGCGAGAAACTCTGTTAAACCGAGATCGGCGACGGCAGTGGCGAAGGCTTCATTAAATGCGCTGTCGTTTTTTATGTAGAGCTGTTGGTGAGCGAGTTCGTGAAAGATAGTCTCGACCGTGCGCCACTTTCCATGCTGTAACATGCTGCTGAAAACCGGATCATCAAACCAGCCTAGGGTGGAATACGCAGCGACACCACCGAGAAAAACATCAAACCCATCCGCTTGTAATTTGAGCGCATGATCGCGCGCGGCTTCCATCGCAAAGTAGCCGCGGTACTCCAAACAACCAACGATAAGGAAGCAAGATTTCACCGGTTCTAAAGATAACTCAGGCGTCGCGAAGACATTCCAAACGACATAATCTTTATCCAATGCGACATAGCTCGTGTAGCTATTGTTCTCGGGCAAAAACAGCTGTTCGCTAGCGAACCGTCTTGCTTGTAAAATTATGTCAAATAACTGGCGCTGTTTATGAGGAGTGTTTTGATCAGCAATCAAGGTGTCAATCGGCTTGCGCAGTTGCATTACTGCGAGCTGTCCTTTGATGGATTGTGAGTAGTAACTCACTGTAGAACACCCGGTACATATAGCGATAAGAAAGAGCAGGAAAATTGCCCGTGAAATTGCAGGTAAGATGCTCAAGCTATGACAAACTCCACATAATTAGTCCAAAGGATGGCTGACATTGCATCGATTAAGGCAGATAATATGTTAATAAATGTCAAATTAGTTTGGATGGTGTATGACCTATCGCACTCTCATTTCTGCAGTACAACTTTCTGAGCGCCAAAAAGCGGCTGATCTAATCGTTGTTGACTGCCGTTACGATTTGATGGATGCCGAAGCCGGCCACAGGGATTGGTTGTCTGGGCATATTCCCGGTGCTGTTTATGCGAGCGTTAGCCATGATCTTAGCAGCAAGCCGGTGACGGATCATGGTCGGCATCCCATGCCGAGTCCAGAAACAATGATCAAAACCTTTTCAAAGTTGGGCATCGACTCATCCAAGCAAGTGGTGGTCTACGATAATGCCGGTGGTGCTTTTGCCGCGCGTTTGTGGTGGATGTTGCGCTACATGGGGCATGACGCAGTCGCTGTGCTCGATGGTGGTTGGCCGGCTTGGCAAGCACTGGGTTTGAAAGAAGCCACTGGCGAAGAACTCAACGTCGCAACGCAATTTATCGGGAGCGCGCGTCCCGAACAGCTCGTGCTACTAGCGGATGTGATGACGTCAGCGTTGCTGGTTGATTCTCGCGATCCGGACCGATACCAAGGCAAACTGGAACCGATTGATCCCGCAGCAGGTCATATACCTGGGGCAAAGAATCATTTCTGGAAATTGAATCTAGATGCATCGGGGCAATTTCTACCAGAAGATAAATTAGCAGATCAATTCACAAAGCTGATGGGAACAACCACTTCGGACGATGTCGTTTTTTACTGCGGATCGGGGGTAACAGCTTGCCATAACGTTCTAGCGGTTACTCACGCAGGTTTATCCGAGCCGCGCTTGTACGGTGGATCGTGGAGCGAGTGGAGTGCGGATAAAACACGTCCCGTGGCGACAGGGGACGCACCATGAGATTGTGCGTGATTACAATTTTAGAATTTTCACTTTAGGTACTTAGTTAAACGTGGAAGCATTCATTGACATCGTGAATCACCTCACCGGCGCTCAGATCTGGTTGATCGTGGCGGCGTCGGTTTTCGCCATTTGCGCGGTGATGATGTTCGTTATCTTCTGGCAATTTAATAAGCACCAGGATGATATTCGTGCTTCTGGACCAGCGCATGAGCCCGAGGCAATGCTCGTCGATTTGAATAAACAAACCGATCGCGAACGCTACGCACTGTCCGACAAACCGACCATGATTGGACGAATTCCCGCTAATGATATTGATCGATATGATTCCGTCGTTATCGCAGACGTGACCATTGGTCGTCGGCATGCGGTATTGGATTTCCACGATAATGCGTTTTGGATTCAGGACCAAGGCAGTGTTAATGGTACGTATGTAAATGGTCATCGCATTGAAGGCGAACGTCGTTTGCAAGATGGCGATGAAATTAAAGTGCATAAATTCAGCTTTCAATTTGTGGATCGGAATCATGCACGTCTCGATAACACCGGGCATTTCGATTGGCCTGATCCAGTAGAAAATCTCGTGATGAGTCCAAATCGCGTGCTTGCAGGGCATGGTGATACGATGCTCGATATTCCACGATTTTCGATTGAGAAACGACAAAATCAGTTACGTACCCAAGTGCTTGATCAACAAGACTTTGAGCAAGCAGTAGTGCAGCCCAGCCAGCTAAAAAAAAACACTGATCACGAGATCCGTGAGCACATACGCGATGTTACCATCAGACTCGTGACCAATCAGGACGGCGACAAAACCACACGCTTATATTCCGATCTATTAGATGGCCCACCAATAAACCGACCGAATTTTAATGTTGTCCCTGTTGGAGGAACGCGGGATGAAAAGATAGTGGAAAGTGATCCGTTCGACGATAAACTTGTCGATTCAGATCAAACTTTTAAAAACAAGAACCCATTCAAAGAAGTTGATGCCATTCCTGATATTAATGAAAAAGTGATCGAAGCATTAGATGACTTTTTCAACGATACATCAGACAATCTACCTGATGTTAATCAGCTCGAACTTACCAACAAAGGTGATCGTCTTGCGCAAATGGGCGGCTACGATAACAATGCGTCAGGCAAGCTAAAACGCGCTGGCAATGGAAAACTTCACAAAGACAACGACGATTAACGATCCGTCGCCTTCTGATCACGAATTACTGCAGCAACTTCTCCAGCATTCACCACTAAACATCGCGAACTTTGCAGAAAAAACGCAACAGTCACTCGCGCATTTACGTAAAAGAATTCAAGCGCTAATTTCGGCCGGTGTTAAGCTTGAGATCGCATCTGATCGCGTGTATCTGTTGCAAAAACTTGACCTGCTGGATAGTGAAATCATCACTTCGCAGCTTTCTCAGAGGCTAAGAAAGCGACTCCAGAAAATTCAACTGTCATCCATCTTGCCTTCAACTAACCAAGCTTTGTTGGATCAATCGCCGCAAGCGCGCGATCGTGTTGTGGCGCTGGCCGAATTCCAAACCGGTGGACGCGGTCGGCGAGGACGAAGTTGGCAGTCTGGTTACGCCAGCGGACTCTGTTTTTCACTTGGTTGGCAATTACCGATGCGCGAAGATATTTTTCCGCTGATCAGTTTTCTTCCTGCAGTAACCCTAGCCGAAATGCTGACGGAGTTAGGTTATCCGGTTGGTGTGAAGTGGCCGAATGATGTGTTGATCAACGGTAAGAAAGTGAGCGGGGTTCTGATCGAATCCACCGTATCAACTGATCAAAATAACCTGCAAAGCATGTCCCTTGTGTTTGGGATCGGTTTGAATGTGTACGCGCAGGAAAATGCAGAAACGCAGATTGATCAACCTTGGATTGCATTGGATGAAATCGGTTCGCCACCGACTCGAAACGCGCTCGTCGTGACGATCTTGCAACGGATGATATCGGAACTCGATCTGATCGCAGACAAAGGGGCAAAAGACTTGATCAAACGATGGTCAAAATTTGATGTTTTTCGAGATCAACCTGTTTCCGTCATCACCGAACAAGGACAACAGAACGGGATTGCGCGAGGTATAAACGCTCAAGGTGCATTGCAACTTGAGGTGAATAAACGGATCATGATTTTTTCTTCAGCCGAAGTGAGTTTACGCAGCCATGACAAGACTGCTGATTGATGTTGGAAATACGCGTATTAAACTTGCGCTAAGCGAGCAAGGCGAATTTATCGATCGCGATCAATTCCGCTGGCAAGAGTCAGACCTTACGCAGCATTTTCATCAGATCACTTCACAGTGGAGGACACCATCAGAAGTTGCTGTCTCTAATGTTGCAGGGCCGTCAGTTGAACGTTTGATCAATACGTATTGTGAAAAAAACTGGCGAGTCACTCCTCGCTTTGCAAAAACACAATCCGAATGTGGTGGGTTAATGAACGTCTACCCAAAGCCAGAAACATTGGGGATTGATCGTTGGCTCGCGATGCTAGGCGCTTGGCATCCGCGTCGTAAAGCGGTGTGTGTGATCGACTGTGGTTCAGCGGTGACGATTGATCGTGTCAACGAAGCAGGTCAACATCTTGGTGGCCTGATCGCGCCAGGTCTGTCATTACTTACGCGCGCGTTAACAGAGAATACACACGCCTTGATCGCAGATGAAAACACGGTCAGCCAGTTGTTGGCAGATAACACGCAAGATGCGATCAACAGTGGCTGCGAGCATCTTTTTATCGATGGTCTCAACGGCATTTTAGAGCGGCTTGAGCAAGCATATGAAGGTAAAATCGAGTACATTATTACGGGCGGTGATGCGCGCTTGGTGCAAGCGAAAACAGCGTTACCCCTGATTTATGAACCGGATTTGGTCTTAAAAGGCCTGGAGTTAAATGTCCAACTAATATGATGAAATGGATCACCATCCTTTTTTTGCTAGCCAACGTGGCGTATTTTGGTTGGCATATGAACCAGCAGATTGATCAAGTTCAAACGCATTCTGCGATGGATAAAAAGCCTGAAATGGCCTCTAGCAAACCCCTCGTTTTACTTAGCGAAATGGATCGATTGCCACCATTACGTGAAGAAAGTGCGATACCCAACGAAGGCCAAGCTACAGATCTTGCAACACATGATCTGATCGATCAAAGCCCTGAATTTAATCTTGACGGAACGTGTATTTCTATTGGACCATTCGCACCGGGTAATAATGATAGTGATCGTGTATCCATTAAGAACTGGTTGAGTGTTCGCTCAATCCCCATAACAGAGCATATCGAAGAAGTGCGCACCCGCGAGCGTTACTGGGTTTACCTCGAACCGAAAGCGACAGAGGCGGAAGCTCGTGCGCAAGTCGAACAGCTAAAGCAGCAAGGCGTCAGTGATTATTACATGGTAACCAAGGGCAATATGAAAAATGCCATCTCACTCGGTTTATTCAGTTCACAGGAAACCGTCAATCGCCGGCTAGAAGAATTAGCTAAAGAAGGCTACCAGCCAGTTGTCATTCCACAGCATAAAGTTGAGCAAAAAGTATATATAAATGCCCAACTCAACGCAGAGCAAAGCAACTTGAACCTTCCAAACCTGCCAAATAGCATAAAAGTCGAAAATAAAGCGTGTTCAGAGATTGCACTTAACGAAACAGATCACTAGAATACCACTCCGCGTTTGCACATAATCATGACGTAAAAATCATAAGCGAATGCAGCAGACTCTCAGTGAGTCACTATTGATTTTGTTTGCCGGTATAGCTCAGATGGTAGAGCAACTGACTTGTAATCAGTAGGTCCGGGGTTCGACTCCTCGTGCCGGCACCATTTCTTCATCCTTCCAAGTCCTAAATCGTCCATAAAAGCCAATAAAAACAAGCTTTTCAGCTTGTATATTGTCCTCTGGCATCCTTGACGATTCTGTAGCATCTAGCCATTATTAGGGGTAACTTTATGGGGTAACTCCGATTTGGTTCCTACAGTTACCCCACAATTACCTATCTGAGACGGGGTAACAATGCCACTGAGCGATACAGCCGTAAGAAATGCCAAGCCAGGTGAAAAACAAAGGAAAATGTATGACGAAAAGGGCCTATACCTGATCGTCCATCCGAATGGTGGTAAGTGGTGGCGTTTCCGTTACAAGCTGGATGGTAAAGAGAAGACTATCTCGATAGGTGTGTATCCTGATGTCACTTTATCTAAAGCAAGAAAGCGACGAGATGAATACCGCGTCGTTCTGGCAGATGGTGGTGATCCTTCCTTTCACAAAAAGACCAAAAAGCAGACTGAGAAAGAAAGCCGTGAAAACAGCTTCGAGGCTATTACAAGAGAGTGGCTTGATCGTAGTTCTGTGAAGTGGGTGGAAAGCTACACAGTCAAACTCACAAGTCGTTTCGAAAGATACATATTTCCAAGAGTAGGTAATAAGCCGATCACTGAAGTCACTGCACCCGAACTCTTGCAGGCTTTACGACATATTGAAAGCACCGGTGCTCATGAATCAGCCCACCGCACCCACCAGAACTGCAGTCAGGTATTCCGCTACGCCATTGCAACAGGTCGAGCAGACCGAGATCCTGCGGCAGATCTGAAAGGTGCTCTCATTCCAGCTAAGACAAAACACCATGCTTCTATCACTGAGCCTGCAAAGGTGGGTGAATTACTCAGAGCCATAGACAGCTATCAAGGCGAGTTTATAACCAAATGTGGCCTACAGATGATTCCTTATGTGTTCGTTCGTCCAGGCGAGCTGAGGCATGCAGAATGGAGTGAGATAGATTTTGATCTGGCCGAGTGGCATATCCCCGCTGAGAAAATGAAGATGCCTGCAAAGCAGATTGTTCCTCTATCTGATCAAGTCATTGCCATCCTGGAAAGCCTCCACCCACTTACTGGCCGTTGGAAGTATGTCTTCCCTGGAATCCGGTCAAAGCAACGCCCAATGTCAGAAAACACACTGAATGCAGGCTTGAGACGTTTGGGCTACACCAAAGAAGAAATGACCTCTCACGGTTTCAGGAGCATGGCTTCTACCCTTCTGAATGAGCAAGGCTTTAACCGCGACTGGATAGAAAGACAATTGGCCCACACTGAAAGAGACAGCGTTAGAGCAGCTTACAACTACGCTGAATACCTGTCTGAGCGCAAACGCATGATGCAACATTGGGCCGATTATCTGGACAACCTGAGAGCAGATAAGAAAGTAATAACAGGGATATTTAACCGATCAGGTTCTTAATGTTTGTTTTCGAATAACATGTGTTAGCAAGTTTAATATTCGGGGTGAAAGGTGCGCCAACACAAACCGCCCCTGATCATAACCCACCAAGCCTAGGGTAGCTCCCGAAGAGGCGGATACCTTCACCGCTCTGGCTTGTTGGCCTACATGAAGGGATGTGTCGGGAGGTGGCATTGATGGGGAATGATGAAAAGGTAAGGCTTAATATACCAGGTAGGTTAAAAAAAGCATTCAAAGCCCCTGATCGATGCGATGATTTAGAAAAACTACCGGAAGTGTTAATCAAATTTTGGGAAAAGGCAGACCAGTTGTTATCTAAGATCCCAATAAGTGATTCCTATAACGATAGTGTTGGGTGTTTTGTTGGGCGTAGGGAAGCAGAGTCAGAATTAATAGGGATAATCCAAAGAGCAAGGTCAGCACTTCCAACTAAAACTAAATCAGAAAAGAGAGCAGAACAATTGGAAGTGTATAAAAATCTCAATAAGCTGATTAAATCTCTTCAGGCCAATGAATATTCTAAAGAATTAACACTCACAAACTTGCTTTATATAGCTTGTGACCAGAATCAAGAGTTAGCTAATTATTTACTTTCAATTGAGCGCCCGACACAGGTCGGTTCGCATTTTATTTTTGGAATACCTCTTGAACGTCTAACCTCAAAAGTAACTTTGATCAACATACTCACAAGTTTGAAAGAACATTACAACCTAGATGAAGATCAAGATCCTCTTTATGGTTTTAATGAACCACGCCCTCGTACAAATACTCCAAAAAACGATAACAGAAGTCCAGAGCAGACTAGCGAATGTAGCCGTTTGAGATCATCATTGACCTATGAGCTGCTTGATTGGTTTGCAAGGAATCAAAGAAACAAAAAAGTGAAGCCTTCTTTTCCTAGAAGTACTATAGAAAATTTAGTGGTTTATTTAATTCCTTCCCAAGATGAAACTGAACTGAAAGACTTTTATCGTGCTCAAAAAGATAAAATAGATAAGAAATACAATTACATAAAATAGATAAGGAGGATGTGTAGCTAATAATACTTTCTTTCCTCCGTGTCCCATTGTATCCAGAAAGACATTATGAGCCTGTCGTTAACAACACGGGATATTCATAATGGACAATCGCATTCTAAAAATTGATGAAGTCAAAAATAAAGTTGGCTTGTCACGTAGTTCAATTTATTTGCTGATACAGCGCAAACAATTCCCATCACAAATAAAGCTTACAGAACGTTCTTCCGGCTGGCTTGAATTTGAAATTAATCAATGGATTGAGGATCGCATCACTGCATCACGTCAAGATCAAAGTGAGGTGCAGCGATGATTGAAAATAATGATCAACCTCAAACGATCACTTCTCTGAAAGAGAGGATTCAACAACTTGAAACATCAATAAAGGATATTGATGCCAACTCTCAAGAAGGCCTTTCCAATATATCAGTCTTAACTCGCATGGCTGAGATTTTATTGAAGTCCGTTGATAAAACCTCAGGGGAAATCAGTGATGCAATACAAGCATTAATCATCATTAGAACCAAAGCAGGAGAACTTGAAAACTGCATCAATTCACAAGCTGAACTCTTGGGCTGCAACTGGGTTGAAGGGAGGGAGTGAGATGAAGAATAGAAGAGAGCTTTACAAATCGAAAGTCGAAGACCTTAGTAAAGCTGATCGCGAACGCTATCAACTTGTGTTCGATCAAATACCCCTTATCAGTTGTGAGCTTGCTGGTCTTTCAATCCTTATAGGTGAATTAGATCGCCAATCACGCGTTGCAATCGATTCTGCAGTGAAGCAGTTACACAAAGCTCCATATCGTGCAGATTCAGTTGTGAAAAAGTTTTCAATAGGTGAGGTGTAAGAATGGAAGTTCAATACAGACCTGAAACATCGTTAAGAGTGGCTGGGAAAAGAACCCAACAAGAGTTAATTCAAAAATGGGCCTTGCAGCCCGGCTTGCGTGGCAAAATCAACTCAAAATGTATTGAGTGCGTGTATGACCCTTACCAGGTAGGAAATTGGCGAAAACAAGTCGAAAAATGCACCTGCGTGACCTGTCCTCTGTATGAAGTGAGGCCTACATCAAGTGCTCATGTGGAGACATAAGATCATGAAAATCTTCAGAGCGTATGTATCTGGTGAAGAGTTTACTAGCGGGTTTCTGCCTTGTCTGAATTGGGCAAAGACTAAATTAAGCCAGTATCCATTGATTGTGATTGAAAGGCATAACGCTGGGTCAAAGTACACCCACAGAGTCGCAGAGGTAACAAGTGATGGGGTGAGGCTTATTAGAAATGGCTCATCAAGGAAGGTAGGGTACAGTGGCTAAGAAAAAATATGTTAATGATTACCCTGGAAAATGGTTTCGTTTTTACGATGAGTACATTGACTCTGATGCTTATATGGATTTGTCACCTGTATCTCGTAGTCTACTGATTGAATTTGCCAGGATTTACTTACCGAGTACTAATGGTCACTTAAGTATCTCTTTAACGAACGCAATTAAAAGGTTAGGTGTATCAAAACAAACTGCCTCAAATGCCTTTCATGAACTTGCTGAACATGGATTTCTTGTACTTACGAATGGTGAACTTTGGATGGAAAGGAAGGCAAGAGAATGGCGACTAACGATCATGAGATGCAACGATCAGGATCCAACAAGTGAGTGGAAAATTTGGAAACCAGGAAAACCTGTAGCTGTACTCGCGAAAAAAAATCACGGTCCTAAATTTTAGGACAGACTGGTTCAGAATTTAGACCAGATAGCTAAAAAACTGGTCTAGAAATTAGACCAGAGCAAAAATTGCTGGTCTAGAATTTAGGAACGAGAAAATAGAAATATCATAATAGATCAATGAGTTATGAATTTACCTAAAAAACACCCTCTGGTCTAAATTCTAGGAACCATATAATTACCATGTGGGTGCGTTTATCTGGTTATCTAATTGATCTTTAAATCTGAGGTAAAGGAAGTGAATAGAAAAAATAATTATTTGAAGGCAAATGTAGTTTTTCACCTTTTTCAGGGATATATCTCATTTTCGTTGAAATATTATTGATTACAGAAAGGAGGTGAGTATGACTCAAGCTAGTCTGCCAGAATCAGTCGGTGTAAAAGAACTTTGCCTCTTGCTTGGCCTGGATGCTCGTAGAATCTATCAATTGTGTGATGAAGGGGTAGTGTCAAAGTTGATAGAGGAAAATATGATCTAGCTGAATCTGTACAGAACTACTGTCAAATGCACAAAGACTCAGGGAGTACGGAAGCTGCAAAGCTTGATGCTAAAGTTAAAGGGTTGAGATATGAGAAAGAAGAATTGGAATTTGATCAGGTTAGAGGGAAGCTTATAGATAAAGAAAAGCACATTAACGTCATGAAAGAAAAGGTTGCTGAACTTCGGGTAGAAATCATGTCAATCCCCGAACGCACACCACATATGCTTGCAGGCAAAAAGATAGATGAGATGTGCTTAATATTGAGAAATGAATGCGGCCAGGCTTTAAGAAATTTTGCAAATAGTCTAGTCAAACAAAGGCGTTCAAGCGAACATTTTTCAAAGAACGCAGTCATCTATCACCTGCATGCACGCTGATCCTTGATAGTACCTTTTTTATTTTTCTCTCGTAGAAGGTCAAGAAGGCCCTTCATTACACTGAATAAACGCATAACAGCACTTAGTTAAGGTGAAACCCTAGGGTAAGGGCATATCTCATATTGTCGGTGAGCATATGCCCTTGTGTGTTGATAAATCATATCCATCTATTTAGGTTCATCAGCCTTCGTTGTTCCTTCAGGTTGAGTTATTGATTCAGTGATTATGAGTTTGTAAGTTCCTGCTTCTGTCCATGATCCAGATGGTTCCCACCCACAGGTAACGCTTGTTGTATTTCCCGGTTTTAATGTGATGACTTTCTTAAAATACTGATATTTATCTGGATCGCTACAATAAACAGTGAATATGTACTTCCCAGGTAACATATGAACTTCAGTCGGGTTGTTGGGAAGGTCGATATAGTCTCCGATCTTGTCATTAGATATTTCTGAATATCCGTTAAAGCAAGCAAACCTCCACCCTAATATACCCTCGTTATCGTGCATCCCTCCTGAGAGGATTCCGATTTCATTGATTGGCAAGGGTTGCTCTCCATATGTCTTAAATACTCGATGGTTATTTGCACAACCGCTCAGAAAAATCAGAAAAGTGAAGAATAAGATTCGTTTCATGTATCTTGAGTCCTGAGTTTACCGCTTTGTAAACTTCCTGATTCCTAAAGACAGCATGCCTGCAAGTAGTAACAGTGTTATAGGTGGTTCTGGTACGTCTGCTGCCCCATTATCAGAAGAGGATGAAAAGTAGTCTGAGTTGTAAGCGAATCTTCCGGAGACACGGTTATCTTGCTCAAATGATGCTGCAAAGCTACTAATTTTGTCTTCCTTGTAACTTACATCGTGTACTTCAAAAGATCCTCGAAGGTCATCTGCTCGACCATTCCCATATATTGACATGCCTTCAGGGTAACGTACGCTGAATGGGCGCCACTCAACAGCATCGTACACTCCCTTCTGCATCGGCCTCTGCACATCAGAAGAAGCAAAATCTAGATACCAAGATGACCTGTTTCGCACGTAACCGTCAGCTTCATAGAAATCATATGACACCTTGAACCTAGCATAACCGGGATCGAGAATGCCGCTTAAATTATCGATAACAGAATTGTTTTCATCATGGTAGTACTCACCTTCTGGAAGTACCCAAGTACCCTGACTTGTAACATCCAAAAAGGTAATAGGATCGGCTTGGGCATTAATTAGAGAAGTAGACGCGAGAAGAAGAAGAGCAATTAAAGTTTTTTTCATTTCGACATTCCTTGTCTGATTTGAGTGGATTTATATGCGTCAATCGCACGGGACATATATGTAACCCAACGCTTAGGACTGATTCAAGGCCTACTTAGCTGGCATTGTGAGTGTGTGACAGTTGTTGTTGAAAAGCGGGAAATTTGCCTGGAGGTCTTGGGTTTGCGGTCACACTTCACGTATGTTTAACCACAAACTTGTTTAGTTTGGGAATAGAGAGTTAATCGTTGTGCCATTGTTCGAGCAGATCTTGAGCAATCCTGTCAATATCGGTTAGAGGCACTCCAGCTTTTTGAACAAAATTTTCTGCAAGTGTTGCTATTTCACCATGAGTTTCAGTAGATAAATCAGCAATTCCTTTTAATCTTGTTACAAGATCTGTGGTTTTGCCATCTGAATAGATTGCACCACGACTATCTAGGCGAGAACTATGAACAAGCCAATTACGATCTTTAAGTAAGCTTTCAAGTTTTCGAACTAGATCAGCTGGTAGTATTTCTTCTTCCTTAAAAAGGTAAATGGTTCTCCCGAAGGTTTTACCTAATGCTTTATTGAGTAGTTGATCACCTGCTTCCTCCCCCATTCCAACAGTAGCTTGTGCTATTAAGAAGAAACATTTTGCACAACTGCTCTCTAATTCTTGGAGTTCCCACAAAGTGGCTCCAACGTTCCGATTGATCTCAGCCAGCCGTTCGGCTCTCTTCAAAATATCTTGCATATGACCTCTAAGTACAACCGCGTATAAGAGGCTATGCGCGGTTTAAGTTGTTGATTCATAATCATTCAGTGTGAGAATAATGCCTAAATTCATTGATTTTTTTAACCTGCAAACTTTTTAAAAGCTATATGATAAATCAGTAAACGTAGAGGGAATCGATATGAAGGCTGAAATGTTTCAGCGTCCGTTTGAATATGAGCTGAATTAAGGTATGACCATGATAGCGAACATAACTAGCAAAGTTGTATGTATGATTGCGGTCGCAAATGAACAAGGACAGTTTTTGGGAGATAAAATGCAATGAAAAAATTCTCGGATTACATTGTTTATGTCGATGAAAGTGGAGATCATGGCCTGAAAACGATTGATCCAAATTACCCAGTATTCGTTCTGGCTTTCTGTATTTTCCGCAAGAGTGACTACTATGAACAATTGGTTCCTGCATTACAGAGGTTCAAATTTGAGCACTTTGGGCATGATCAAATCATTTTGCATGAAGCCGATATTCGCAAGGATAGGAATGATTTTACCTTTCTTAAAACACCTGAGTTGAAAGAGAGTTTTCTAAGAGAATTAACACAGGTTGTTGCAGATACAAACTTCACGTTAATTTGTTCGGTGATTCATAAGGAACTCTATCGACGGAAATACACTAGCCCAGAGAATCCTTATCATGTGGCACTTGGTTTTGGGTTGGAGCGTGTGTTTTATTTTTTGCGTTCGCAAGGCGAAGCTGATAAGAAAACACATATCATTGTTGAGAAAAGGGGCAAACAGGAAGATGCAGAGTTAGAGTTAGAATTTCGTCGGATTTGCAGTGGTGAAAATTACGACAACCTTCAATTACCTTTTGAAATCATGTTTGCAGATAAGAAAAGCAACTCAGCGGGTTTACAAATGGCTGATCTCACTGCACGCCCAGTTGGTATCAAAACTCTTAGGTCTAAGCAAAAAAACCGTGCATTTGAAATACTTGAAAGTAAGTTTTACAAAAATGGAGATGGGCGTAAAAAAGGGTGGGGTCTTAAGTGCTTCCCCTAGATAACAAAAAGCCTCGATGCTTCCACCGAGGCTAGTTGTCGACCGAGAATCCCCAGTCCTTTAGATTCATTATCGGGCAGAGAGCGCATTTCTTCAACAATTAAATCATCATGGCTGCATAATTATTGACAATTCATACAGTTAGTTGTTCAAAAAAAATCCCCAGTACCTGATCCATCTCCACCAGCCGCCCTAACCTCAATCCTAGTCCTTGCTGCAGGCGTGAGGCCAAATTCCCCGCTGATCTTCATTAGTTCTTCTTTAGCTCTATTAGCTATGGATACGATACCCATGGGTTCTTTTGATAACGATGGCCAACGACTCGTCCTGTATTGCCTGCAAAGACAGGAACTTTCATTATAGGGCCTTCCTTCACGATTTCTCTCAGAGCTTCTGAAAGCTCAACGTAGGCATCGACATAGACCAACAAAGCCGCCTTATCGATCTGTGTCACTAGGCCAACTTTATCTAGCTCTGATGTGATCCATTTCCATTCCTTACGATGAGCAGCACTGAGTCCTGTTGGACAGGCAGGAATGCTGCTTTCAGGCTTGGGTTCATTCTTAGGTAATGGCTTCTTGCCAGGGTTACCATGTAACAGTCTCAAGTTTGTGGGTGTGCGTTTTATAGCCATCAGATTGAGTTCCTAAATTTCGCGGGAAAAAAATTGTCATTGGGTGCTCGGTCTAGTATTTCGGGAACCTGAAGGAATTGACTCTCCCTCCCTACACGTATGCCACCTGACATGATCAACATCCAGCATATGCTGCTACTCTTTCTGACCCACCAATGAGGACTCGCCCCATAACAATTCCTGACTTGTTGAAGCTGTCGTTAGATAAGTTGGCAATATCAGTCGCTCTAGATAAAGTCGCTGCATTATCTGCAAGGAGATCTAGTGCCTCCCCTGTCGATTTCGCAGTTATCAACTGTTTGAGTAATTCAGGATTCGTTTTGGATAAAGATTGGTAGAGAGGTCCCATGCCATTTCTTGCCTAGCCTAACCGTTTAACAAAGGATAGCATTGAGCTGTTCAGAATCCCTTTCGATACCCGCCAACTTAGCTTGATGTTGAAGGCCAGCCATTCTCTGAGTTGATATGCCCAAAGTATCAGCCATCTTTGCTGACGCATCGTTAGCTGAGAATTGCTGTTTGATCAATGACCCTACACCCGCACCTGCTACAACCGTCGATAACGCAGCGGAAAGACTAGTTAGCCTTCGTGAGAGATTACGGGTTTCTTTGGAAAAATTCCTAAGGTTGTTTGAATCGCCCCATGCCTTTACTAAACTTGCCTGTCCTAGCGAATAAGGACACACCTAATGTCGCTATAGTCGTAGACATAATCTTTACCCCTATTGGAAATATGCGCTAACAAATGATGGCTTACCCTTTCCAGTCGGATCACATGAGGTTTGTAACAGTGCTTAACACTCAATTTAGATTAGAGAAAACGGACAGGGATGAAGTTATTTCTTCAGGGGTAGTATAGCTCAGAGCGGGGTAACTATTAGGGGTAATAGTAAATAATTATCTAAATTATATTCATATATATCAGAATCTTAACCTTGTTATTCGCTTCCTCGTGCCGCACCATTTCTTCATCCTTCCAAGTCCTAAATCGTCCATCAAAGCCAATAAAACAAGCTTTTCAGCTTGTATATTGTCCTCTGGCATCCTTGACGATTCTGTAGCATCTAGCCATTTAGGGGTAACTCCAATTTGGTTCCCACAATTACCTATCTGAGACGGGGTAACAATGCCACTGAGCGATACAGCCGTAAGAAATGCCAAGCCAGGTGATAAGCAAAGGAAGATGGATGGCAAAGAGAAGACAATCTCAATCGGAACCTATCCTGAAACCAGCCTCAAGAAAGCCAGAAGCAAACGGGATGAATACAGAACAGTCCTTGCAGATGGTGGCGATCCTTCATTTCACAAAAAAGTGAAAAAGCAGACTGAGCGTGAAAGCCGTGAAAATAGTTTCGAGGCAATCACACGAGAGTGGTTAGACCATAGCGTCAGGAAATGGGTGCCTAGCTACACTTAAAAGCTAACTCGTCGTTTTGAGCGGTACATCTTTCCCAGAGTAGGAAATAAGCCGATCATAGAAGTTACCGCGCCTGAACTCTTGCAGGCGCTCAGACACATCGAAAGCACAGGGGCGCATGAATCCGCTCATCGTACTCACCAAAATTGTGGTCAGGTGTTACGTTTCGCCATTGCGACTGGTCGAGCAGAACGCGATCCCGCCGCCGATCTTAAAAGCGCATTGATACCAGCGAAAACTAAGCATCATGCTTCAATCACCGATCCTGTTAAGGTGGGTGAATTACTCAGGACGATAGAAAATTATCAAGGTGAGTTCATTACAAAGTTCGGCCTGCAACTTGCGCCCCTTCTCTTTGTGCACCCCGGTGAACTACGCCATGCTGAATGGTCTGAGATTGATCTAGAGCTAGCTGAATGGCACATAACAGCAGAAAAGGTGAAGATGCCAGCCCAACATATTGTTCCTTTCACCTCATCCTCTCAGGCTGAATATAAATTACGTTTTTGAGCGTATCCGTTGAGTTTGTTTACTCCTTAACCGTAAGTTGTCTTTGGTTGCGTTAAGAAATCTTCAAAATTGCATTTTATAGTTTTCCATCTCGGCATAATCTTGAACGCTACCATCTTTATTCAGTTGTTTGATTGTATAAGGCTGGAAACGATCACCCATTTCCATTCCTGGTGATCCAACCGGCATTTTTGGCACCGCAAGGCCCATCGCCTCTTTAGGAGGATTTTGGGTAAATTGGGTCATGAATTTCGATGGTACGTGACCTTCGAAAATAAAGCCCTGCTCGGTTACCGCAGTGTGGCAAGATTGAGCGGCTTGTGGGAGGCCTAGTTTGGATTTAAGGGCATTTAACGTTGGGGGATGATGAATGGTTGCTTTGAATCCAGCTTGCTTGATGTGATCTATCCATTTTTCGCAGCAACCACAATTGGGGCTTTTGTAGACATCAACAGCTATATGTTCAGCTGGTGAGGCATCTAATTTATTTGTTTCGACTATGGGCTCTGCATGCAATCCAACCGAACGAATTAAGCTCGCGATAAGCAGTGTGCCAAGATAGATATTGTTTAGGTTTCGCATCGTTTATTCCTTAAAGTGTTTTCTAGTGGCGCAAGCGGGTCTGGTTTTTTTTGATGAGACTGGTGTGAATTAGTTCTCAGATGAATAAGCCCAGTTGCAGTTCAGAATGTGTTTTCTCTTCGATTAAGTTCGATGCGCTGACGCCAAGCAAGCGGACTTTACGATGCCCAATCTCGGTATCTTGCAATAAAAATGGTAATTGTTTTTGCATAGTTTCAGCGTGGTCGAAATACTCGCTCAAGGTGCGACTACGTGTGATCTGTTCAAAGTCATCGTACTTAATTTTTATTGTTAGTGTTTTAGCGCTGAGTTGTTTTTCTTGCAGATTGTGAGCGACCTTTTCAACGATTTTAGCCAACTCATCCTGTATGATTTTGGGTGCGATCAGATCTTCGTCAAACGTATGTTCACTACCCAGTGACTTACGAACCCGTGTTGGGTTGACGGGGCGGGTGTCTAATCCACGCGCAATTTGGTAGTAGTGAGTACCAACTTTACCAAATTTTGCGATGAGATCTGTTTTTTTCCAGGATTTAAGATCCGCACCGTTATGAATGTTGTGTGATTTCATCCGCGCTTCTGTTGCTGGGCCGATGCCGTAGAATTTTCCGATCGGTAATTGTTCGATGAAGGCTTCTCCTTGATCGGGTTTAATTAAAAATAGACCGTCTGGCTTGTCCATATCTGAAGCAATTTTTGCTAAGAATTTATTGTATGAAATACCAGCAGACGCGATCAGGTTTGTACGTAATTTAATCTGTGTTTTTATCTCTTTTGCGATCAACGTTGCGGAGCCTTGGCAATGATCTGCATCGGTGACATCGAGATAGGCTTCATCAAGGGAGAGCGGTTCGATGAGCGAGGTGTACTCCTGAAAAATCTCGCGGATCTGGGCTGAGACTTCGCGGTAAACTGTCATACGTGGGCGTAAGAATATCGCATCTGGGCAGAGCCGTTTTGCGCGTGACGCCGGCATCGCGGAATGAATTCCGTATTGGCGTGCTTCGTAACTACAGGCGGCTACTACGCCACGTCGGCCTGGATCGCCACCGACAATGACGGGGCGGTTTCGGTATTCTGGCTGATCACGCTGTTCGACGGAGGCGTAAAACGCATCCATGTCGATGTGAATGATCTTACGCATTACCGGATCAGACATTCAGCTCCGCGCTAAAATTCTCGATAACCTGAGGTGATCGGATAACGCCGATCACGTCCAAACGCACGTTTTGTAATGCGGACGCCCGGTGCGGCTTGTCGTCGCTTATATTCATTCCGGTCAACCAGCATGACGATACGCTCAACGACAGCTTGCTCAAAACCACGCGCGATAATTTGCTCCGGTGTTTCGTCTCGTTCGATATACGCTTCTAGAATCGGATCGAGGATTTCATACGGTGGTAGCGAGTCAGAATCTTTCTGATCCGGTGCAAGTTCTGCTGAAGGTGGTCGGTCGATCACGCGTTGCGGGATCACGGGCGAGAGCGTATTACGCCATTCGCAGAGGCGATAAACCATGAGTTTCGAGATGTCTTTTAATGGTGCAAAACCGCCCGCCATATCGCCGTAAAGGGTTGCATAACCGACAGACATTTCGCTCTTATTGCCGGTTGTTAATAACAAGGTGCCGCGTTTGTTAGAGAATGCCATGAGGATAACGCCACGGCAGCGTGCTTGAATATTTTCTTCCGTCGTGTCTTTCGGCGTACCATCGATCAACTCGTGCAGGCTTTCGCGGAAGGCGTTAAACGGCCCCGCGATCGGGATAGAGTAGTGTTTGATTTTCAGGGCGTCGGCTTCAAGAATTGCATCTTCGTTACTCATGTCCGCCGTGTAGCGTGATGGCATGAGCACCGCTTCGACATTTTCTCCACCGAGCGCATCAGCGGCGATCGCGGCAGTCAGTGCGGAGTCGATTCCGCCTGATAGGCCCAGCACGGCACCTTTAAAATGATTTTTCTGTGCATAGTCGCGAACGCCCAATACGAGCGCTTGATAGATGTGTTCTTCGGGAATCATGATGCGCGGGCTAGCGGGATAATCATGACGGACGGTGTGTTGATCAAGCTCGACAAGATAGACATCTTCAACAAAATCCGGCGCATGAAAACACTGCTGACCATTTGCATCCATGACGATCGAGCCGCCATCAAAAACCAATTCGTCCTGACCGCCGACCATATTGACGTAGACAATGGGCATTTGGCTTTCTGCCACCGTGGATTTGAGTGCATCAATACGTTCATCACGTTTATCCTGGTGATAAGGTGATGCATTTAGATTGAACATGATCTCAGCGCCGGCATCGCTGGCTTGTTTCCCAGTGCCTGCAACCCAAATATCTTCACAAATACTCAGCGCGATCGGAATGTCTTTGACGTTGATCACGCAGGCTTGATCGCCCGATGCAAAATAACGTTTTTCATCAAACACGTTATAGTTCGGCAAATGTTGCTTGTCGTAGGTGGTTTCAATTTTCCCATTTCGGATCAAAGAACAGCTGTTGAAAATCTTGCCCTTGTCGCGCCTTGGGTAGCCGATGATGAGATCAATATCCACCACCTGTTGGCATATTTTCGCCAGTGCCCGATTGACCAGCTCATACAAATGCGGTCGAAGTAGGAGATCTTCCGGCGGATAACCGGTCAACGTCAGTTCGGGATAAATAACGATATCAGCCTTTAATTCATCCCGAGCGCGCCGTGCTGCATCGATGACTTTGTCGGCATTAGCGGCGATGTGACCAACGTGTAAATTCAGTTGAGCGAGTGCGACTCGGATCATGATTTCTCCAGCATTATTGAAGCGAGTGTTGAGCCGAGCGCTGCTGGTGAACGAGTAATACTGATACCCGCAGCTTCCAATGCAGCGAATTTATGTTCTGCGGTGCCTTTTCCGCCCGCAATAATGGCACCGGCGTGACCCATGCGTTTGCCCGGAGGTGCAGTGATACCGGCAATATATGCGATGACGGGTTTATTGACATATTGAGCAATAAATTCTGCTGCTTCTTCTTCCGCGCTACCGCCGATCTCGCCGACCATAATAATGCCTTGTGTACCGGGATCATTTTCAAATAGGCGTAAGCAATCGATAAAGTTCATACCATGAATTGGATCGCCACCAATTCCAATACAGGTACTTTGGCCCATGCCTAATTGCGTGGTTTGATGCACGGCTTCGTAAGTGAGCGTGCCTGATCGTGAAACAATACCGATCGTCCCGGGTTTATGAATGCTGCCGGGCATGATGCCGATTTTGCATTGTCCTGGCGAAATAACACCGGGGCAGTTTGGGCCAATCAGAACGGCGTCAGGATATTGCATCAGACTGGTTTTGACTTTCAGCATGTCGAGCACGGGAATGCCTTCCGTGATGCAGACAATGGTTTTTATCCCCGCTTCTGCCGCTTCGATGATCGCTTCTGCCGCAAACGCTGGTGGTACAAGAATCAGACTTGCGTTCGCATCGGTTTCCATCGCGGCTTTGTATACCGTATCGAAAACCGGTAAACCAAGGTGCGTTTCGCCACCACGTCCGGGTGTGACACCGGCGACCATTTGCGTACCGTATTCAATGGCTTGTTGTGTATGGAAGCTGCCCTGTCGCCCCGTGATGCCCTGACAAATTACCTTGGTGTTTTTATCAATCAATACGGTCATGTCACTGGTCTCCTGTTGCGGCGACGGCTTTTCGTGCTGCGTCATCCAAATCATCCGCCGTGATCACATCCAACCCACTCGCATCCAAAAGGGCTTTGCCCTGTTCGACATTTGTGCCTTCTAAACGCACCACAATGGGAATGGTAATACCAACTTCTTTCACGGCTTTGATCACCCCGTCCGCGATCAGATCACAACGCACAATGCCGCCGAAAATATTCACCAGAATCGCTTCAATCCCTGGTGAGGAGACAATCAACTTAAACGCTTCGGCGACTTTTTCCGCTGTGGTACCACCACCTACATCCAGAAAATTTGCCGGTTTTCCGCCGTAAAGCTGAATAATATCCATGGTCGCCATCGCAAGACCCGCACCATTTACCATGCAACCAATATTACCTTCAAGGCGAACGAAGTTTAAATCAAAGCGGCGTGCTTCAGACTCTGTCGGATCTTCCTGTTCGCGATCGCGCCATTCGGCCAGCACTTCCTGGCGGTAAAGTGCGTTATCGTCGATCGTCACTTTTGCGTCGAGTGCTTCCAGCCGATCAGCGTTATTTATAATCAAAGGGTTAATTTCGATCAGGCTCAAGTCCTTTTCTAGGAAAAGGCGATACATTGCTTTGAGCATCTGATCGAGCTCTTGCCGTTGCGCTTTATTCAGCTTGAGAGCATGACCGAGTTGCCGACTTTGGTAGGCTTGCAGGCCCATAACCGGATCAATGGTCAACGAAAAAATCTTCTCAGGTGATTGATCTGCCACCTCTTCGATATTCACGCCTCCCTCCGTAGACACAATAATCGCAATGCGTTTACGCGCGCGATCGACCAGCATGCTGAGATAAAGCTCAGTCTTAATCTCAGACTTGCTTTGCACCATCACGCAATGCACCGGCTGCCCTTCTGGTCCGGTTTGATGTGTAATGAGGCGTTTACTAAGCATTTGCGAGACGAGATGTTCAACATCTTCGAGCGAGTCGGCTAACTTTACGCCCCCCCCTTTGCCGCGCCCGCCCGCGTGAATTTGCGCTTTGATCACCCAGCCGTCGCTGTGCAGATCTTTCGCATGTCGCAGCGCTTCTTCGACGGAGCGCGCTGATTTACCGGCCGGAACGGGAATACCGTAATCCGAGAAAAGTTGTTTGGCTTGATATTCGTGAAGATTCATAATCCGTGAGATCCTGTGCTTGTGCGCATGGAAATTGCTGTAGGAATTAGGTGTGTTAGTGAATACGGATCGAATTAATTGTTTTACGATCAATCTGACATGTTTAAGTGATTAAATTTTATCTCAGATGGAGGCGAATTGCAGTGTTAGGATTAATTCGAGTCGTATTAATTGGTTTGTTATTGGGAGCGGTGTTCGTGTTTTTGAAACGGCTTTTCAATAAACGCTTACCACATTTGAAAAATAAACCGTCAGCAACCAGCCAGCGTCAAAAGATGCAGCCCTGCGCGCAGTGCGGTGTTTACTTACCTGAGTCCGATGCAATTTTGCAGCAGGTGTCTGAACAGCCGCGTTTTTTCTGTTCAGATGAACATCGGATTGCCTACCAGCGAGATCAGGCCGATTCATGACAGCACTTTCTGAGAAGTCAGATTGGGAACAGTCTGGCTGGCAAGCGCTTCGGTTTTTTGGTGGCTATCGTATATTCCTTGCGCTCAGCATGAGCTTGTTGATCGTCTCCGGCTATTTGCCGGATCAGTTTGGTCAAATTTTACCCACCTTCTTTCGCATTACCGTGTTCGCCTATTTGGGTTTTGCGATCTTGTCATTTTTACTCACAGAGCAACGTTCGCTTTCATTTCGGCGTGACACGTTACTACAAGTGATGCTGGATTTTAGTGTGTTGGCGATCTTGCTGTTCACCAGCGGTGGTGTCAGTAGTGGCTTAGGGTTATTACTGGTGATCAGTGTAGCAGCGGCGAGTTTATTACTCATGGGCCGCACGGCGTATTTCTTTGCGGCGATTGCATCGTTGATCGTGCTTTCCGTGGAAACTTTATTACAGACCTATTTTTATGGTGTCAGTAACTACATGCAAGCAGGTTTGCTTGGTGCGATTTTTTTTATGACCGCGTTTCTCGCATATACACTGGCCGGACGCTTGCGTGAAAGTGAAGCGCTCGCAGCCCAGCGCGGTGAAGATCTGGAAAACCTCTCGCGACTAAATGCACGCATTGTGCAGCGCATGCGATCTGGTGTGATGGTGGTGAACCAAAGTGGCATGATCATGCTGGCAAATGCGTCGGCTGTGCATTTTTTAGGTGAAACAGCGCCGATGGATAAGCGCATGTTGTTTGTTGTTTCGCCTGAATTGAATACTCATGTCCAACAGTGGTTAAAAGGTGATCCGCCCACGCGGATGATCCGTCCGGCTTCGCGCGCGTCGGATATTCAAGTCTCACTGACCTCACTCGGGCCAGAACAGCAGTCCGAAGTGCTGATCTTCCTAGAAGATGCCGCCGCAATCCGACAACGTGCACAACAATTAAAACTGGCCTCGCTGGGCCAACTCACCGCCAGTATCGCGCATGAAGTACGAAACCCGCTTGGCGCGATCAGCCATGCAGGGCAGTTACTCGCTGAATCAGAAAGTTTACCTTCGACCGATCAGCGGTTAATCCAGATCATTCGCGATCACTCATCACGTGTAAATAAAATTATCGAGAATGTGCTTGGACTTGGGCGGCGCGATGATTCTGTTCCGGAAAGCTTCCCGATCGCGCCATGGTTAAACAAATTTGAACAAGAATTCCGTCAGCATCATCAGCTCACAAAGGCGGCGATGACCATCAGCGTCGAGCCGGTAGATCTGTTCGTGACGATGGATCAAAGCCAGCTTTACCAGGTACTGATTAACCTGAGTGAAAATGCCTTGCGCTATAGCGAGCACGATCCAAAAATACAGCTGGTCGTTTCAATCATGGAAAATTCAGGTCGGCCAATATTGGATGTGATCGATACAGGTCCCGGCATTGCGTCTGAATTGGCTGATAAGATTTTCGAACCGTTTTTTACCGATCGCACACGCACTGGTGGAACGGGGCTTGGCCTCTATATTGCTTCGGAATTGTGTGAAGCCAATCAAGCATTACTGGCATTACAGGCGAACTCGGAAACCGGTTGTTGTTTCCGTATCACCTTTCCGCATCCCGATAAACAGATTCAAATAGACTGAGTAAGATCACATGATGGCCACAACGCTGATCGTGGACGACGAGCCGGATATTCGCGAGCTGCTCTCGATCACCCTTGAACGCATGAATATTCCCTGCGAAACCGCTGCAGATTTGCAAGAGGCGCGACTCAAACTGGCTGATCAACAATTCGATTTGTGCCTCACTGACATGCGTCTACCCGATGGCGATGGACTTGATCTCGTTGAATACATTCAGCTGCAATATCCTGATCTCCCCGTCGCGGTCTTAACCGCACATGGCAGTATGGAAACGGCGATCAAGGCGCTGAAAAATGGCGCATTTGATTTTGTAACGAAACCGGTTGATCTGGATGCGTTACGAAACTTAGTTTCCAACGCGCTTAAACTGGCTGCACAACGCGCGCAATCTGGCCCTGTGTTGATCGGCGAATCCAGTGCGATCACGAAACTCCGCAATACCATAAAAAAACTGGCCCGATCGCAAGCGCCGATTTATATCAGTGGTGAGTCGGGCACGGGCAAAGAACTCGTCGCACGTATGATCCATGAGCAAGGATCGCGATCGGATAAAAGTTTTGTGCCAGTTAACTGCGGTGCGATCCCTGCGGAATTAATGGAGAGCGAATTTTTTGGACATGTAAAAGGCAGCTTCACCGGCGCACACACGGATAAACAAGGTCTGTTTCAAGTGGCGAGTGGCGGCACGTTATTTTTAGACGAAGTCGCAGAATTACCGTTGCCGATGCAAGTGAAGTTATTGCGTGCGATTCAGGAAAAAGCCATCCGCCCAGTGGGCGCGCAAAAAGAAGAGCAGGTGGATGTGCGTATTTTGAGTGCGACACATAAAGACCTAGCCAACATGGTGGAAGACAATCTATTCCGTCAGGATTTGTTTTATCGTATTAATGTGATCGAACTAAAGGTGCCGCCATTACGCGATCGCGGCGATGATGTGATCTTGCTTGCCGCGCATATTCTGCACACGTTGTCGGAAGCTTACGGTGAGACTTACGTTTTATCCGATGCGGCGCGGACAACTCTTCAACACTATCCGTTTCCCGGCAACGTGCGTGAGTTAGAAAATATCCTCGAACGGGCCGTGACTCTGTGTGACGACGAATCCATTCATGTTGATGATCTACAATTACCCGATGTTGTAAATAGTGACACTGCTAAGAAGTCCGATGCGCTCGATCTGGAAAGCTACATGGATTCGATAGAACGCGAGCAGATCCTCGCGGCGCTCGAAGCCACACGCTGGAACAAAACAGCCGCCGCGAAAAAGCTTGGGATCAGTTTCCGTGCCTTACGTTACCGTTTGGATAAATTGGGTTTGGAAGCCTGATCGATTACGTTTTCTTTAATGGTGTCAAAACATGGGTGACGCTCAGCGTCACATTCTGACGTAGGTGGTTGGTGCACTCGCGAAATTCCCTCCATGTTTCTAAAATCAGCACATGACCGTGCGATCTGAAAAAATATTTATATCAATAAATACATCAGCTTAAGATAAATGTGACGTTCCAATATGCTCTGGATGAAAAAACTGGCACGTCCTTCGCTTTAGTCAACGTAACTCACGGTGTTGGGTGATGGTCAGAACGAACGTTGAGCAAAGAGCAAATCGATGATTAAAGAAATCTCGGTGCGTGGCGATACAAAACCCGACCATTTAGTTTAGTGGAGGTGCAGCCGAGGTGGCGGTACCAAGTAACGTTTAGTCTTTTGTTTGGAGATTTTATACATGAAAAAAGTACAACAAGGTTTTACATTGATCGAACTCATGATCGTGGTTGCCATCATCGGTATTCTTGCTGCAGTGGCGATTCCTGCGTATCAGGATTACACAATTCGTGCACGTGTAACTGAAGGTTTATCATTAGCTTCAGCGGCAAAAATCTTAGTAGCTGAAAATGCTGCAAGTGCCGTTGCGTTAGATTCTGGATGGGTTGACCCAACTGATACAGTTGATACAACAAACGTTTCTGCTGTAGGTATTGGTGCTGCTGGTGCAATTACTGTCACTTATACTACTGCGGTTGCTCCAGCTGCGTCTAACACGGTTGTCTTGGTACCATCAGCTGCAGGTGCTGCACTTGAAGCCGGTACACCTCCTACTGAAGCTATTGTCTGGACTTGTAACACAGGCACATTGGCTGATAAATATCTGCCAGCTAACTGCCGATAAGCATTTATCGATAGTTTTTAGAGCGCGACAAAAAAGCCCCTCAATGAGGGGCTTTTTTTATGTCAGGGATGTGGGAATTAAAAAAACGTTTTATTTTTTTACCTTATTCAATCGCTGGATCATTTCTTTAAAGACTTTCGGGTTTCCGGCAACCACGCCGCCATCTTTAAAGTGATCACTGCCGCCTTGCATATCGCCAATTATTCCGCCTGCTTCCTGAATCAACAGTGTACCTGCCGCGATATCCCAAGGTTGTAACTGCATTTCCCAGAAACCATCTAAACGACCGGCAGCAACATAAGCCAGATCGAGCGCGGCGGAACCCGCACGTCGAATGCCTGCGGAATCTTGAAACATGACTTTAAACGTTTCGAGGTAATAATCGAGCTGATCAGCATTACGAACGGGGAAGCCCGTGCCGATTAATGCACCTTTAAGCCCCAATTTTTTACTGACGCGAATACGTCGATTGTCCATGTAGGCGCCACGTCCACGCGTGGCAGTGAATAACTCTGATCGCATCGGATCAAATACCACGGCTTGTTCGAGAATACCTTTGTGTCGCAGTGCGATCGAGACGCTGAATTGCGGATAAGTGTGGACGAAGTTGGTGGTACCATCGAGTGGATCGATAATCCATTCGTATTCGCTGTTCTCGTTTTGACCAGATTGACCGCTTTCTTCTGCGAGGAATTTGTGATCAGGATATGCATCAGTAATCGTTTCGATAATGATCATCTCTGCGCGCCTGTCGACTTCCGTGACGAAATCGTTGTAACCCTTGGTTTCAACGGTCAAATCAGGAATCTCTTCAATACTTCTGGTGATCGTATTACCGGCCTTACGCGCGGCACGAACAGCAATGTTTAACATTGGGTGCATAGGTGATGATCTCGAAAATAAAAGAACGGAAAAACTGGAGGGGGGATTCTAAAGCAAAGTGACTGATTATTCACGATAAAGTTTAGATTAAAAAACAATGAAAGATCGGGTTATGATACCGCTATGAGCAATAGCCCCCCAATCAATAAACCATTAGATAGACTCTCGCATATTCGAATTGTCCTGATCGGTACGACTCATCCCGGTAATATTGGCGCGGCTGCACGCGCCATGAAAACCATGGGATTGACCCAATTAACCCTCGTCCAACCAAAGAGTTTTCCGAGTGCGGAAGCCACGGCACGTGCATCGGGTGCGGATGATATTCTTTTTCACGCGAGCGTGTGTGAAACACTGGAAGAGGCGCTTGCTGACGTGAGTATCGCGATCGCCACCACTGCACGATCACGATCATTACCGTGGCCAGTGATGACGCCGAAAGAAATGGCGGATTCAGTGATCGAAAAAACACCGCAGAACACCATCGCGATCGTGTTTGGCCGAGAGCATTCTGGCATGAGTAATGAGGAACTTATGCATTGCCATGCTGCGGTTACGGTGGATGCGAATCCGGAATACAGCTCATTGAATCTTGCGGCGGCAGTGCAAATTATGGCGTATGAAATTCGACAATCTGCCTTGTTTGCAGATGGTTGTGATCAGCCTGATCGTTCGGAAGTATTACCGCTTGCAAACCAAGCGGATATGGAGCGGTTTTACACGCACCTGCAAGAAACGATGATCAATGTCGGTTATCTTGATCCGGAGAATCCGCGCCGCATGCCGGAACGCATACGTCGGTTATTTAACCGTGCGCAACTGGAGCCGTCGGAAGTACAGATTTTACGCGGCTTGTTGACGGCAACCCAACGCATGTTGGATAAGCCGGACACATAACAAAGGCAAGCATACTTTCAAACTGATCGGAAAGATGACGGGGTCTCAGCGCTGATCAAAGCTACCGCGTTCAGCTGAATCCGTTATAATCGCGCCCCAATTCAATTAATTATTTAAGGAACCTCCTATGCGACCCAGCAGCCGAAACCCGGATGAACTCAGAACGATTAAATTTACCCGTGATTTCACATGCCATGCGGAAGGTTCCGTTTTGGTTGAGTTTGGAAATACGAAAGTGTTGTGCAACGCGACGGTGGAAGAAAAAATCCCGCCGTTTCTGCGTGGTAAAAACCAAGGCTGGGTGACGGCTGAATATGGGATGTTGCCGCGATCAACCAACTCGCGGATGCGTCGTGAGGCAACTGCAGGTAAGCAAGGTGGTCGCACGCAGGAAATTCAACGTTTGATCGGACGATCATTACGTGCCGTTGTTGATATGTCTGCTTTGGGCGAACGGACGATCGTGGTGGATTGTGATGTGATTCAGGCTGACGGTGGTACGCGCACAGCGTCGATCACTGGTGGTTATGTGGCGATGGCAGATGCGATCCAAAAGCTCATCAACAAAAAGCTGATCACAAAAAGCCCATTGCACGGCATGGTTGCCTCCATTTCGGTAGGAATTTTTGAAGGCACGCCGGTGCTCGACTTAGATTACGCAGAAGATTCAAATGCGGAGACCGATATGAATGTTGTGATGAACGATGCTGGCAGTTTTATCGAGGTTCAAGGTACTGCAGAAGGCCACGCTTTCCGTATGGATGAATTGCAGTCGATGTTAGATCTCGCACGTAAGGGCATTGATGAAATCGTTGTGATGCAACGTGAGATTCTTGATCAAGCCTAATTTTTTCGGGTAGAAAACGATGCGAAAAGTGGTTCTCGCCAGTGGCAATCAGGGAAAGTTACGCGAGCTGCAGAGTTTGCTAGCGGCGTGTGATCTGGATCTCCTCTCTCAGGCAGATTTTGATCTAGAAACACCGGAAGAAACGGGCTTAACTTTTGTTGAAAACGCATTGATCAAAGCGCGTTATGTTGCGGATAAAACCGGTTTGCCTGCTATTGCAGATGATTCTGGCCTCGCTGTGAGGGCATTAAATGGCGCGCCGGGAATTTATTCCGCACGGTATGCTGGAGAGGGGAGCGGTGGTGAAAAAAATGATCGGGCGAATTTGGAAAAGCTTTTGAACAATATGCAGGATGTGTCGGATGATGCGCGTCAAGCGTGTTTTCATTGCGTGCTTGTTTATCTCCAACACGCGGCTGATCCAACACCGATCATTTGTCATGGTCAGTGGCACGGGCAAATCACGCGTGAACCTGCTGGCGAGAACGGCTTTGGATACGATCCGGTTTTTTGGGTTCCGCAGCAGAACTGTACTTCAGCACAATTGCAGCCTGATCAAAAAAACTCAATGAGCCATCGCGGCAAGGCGTTACAGGCTCTCGTGCAAGCCATGCATGTTTGAGTGATGTCCGATCCGGCATTACCCCCACTTTCACTTTATGTGCATTTCCCATGGTGTATACAAAAATGTCCATATTGTGATTTTAATTCTCACGCGGTGCGTGACGGAATTCCTGAGCAAACGTATCTTGACGCATTAATTCGTGATCTTGATCAGTTTTCCTTACGGGCGGATTCACGCCAGATTCAGACAATTTTTTTCGGTGGCGGAACGCCGAGTTTGATCAGCGGTGATGGTATGCACTATTTCATGTCAGCAATGCGTGATCGATTGACGCTGGCTGATAATGTTGAAATCACGTTGGAAGCCAATCCTGGCACGGTTGACCAAGCAAATTTCCATGCCTATCGTGAAGCGGGGGTTAATCGTTTGTCGATCGGTGCCCAAAGTATGCGAAATGATCAGCTCAAATCTCTCGGGCGAATTCATGCAGCAGATCAGGTTGCTAAAGCCATGGAATGCGCGCGCGTGGCAGGCTTTGATAACGTGAATCTTGATCTGATGTTTGCGCTACCGAATGATGAGGTGGCAGGTGCACTTTATGATCTTCAGCAGGCGATTGCGCTATCACCTGAACACCTTTCTTGGTATCAGCTGACTCTCGAGCCAAATACACTTTTTTATCAACAACCGCCCGCATTACCAGTGGATGATGTGATTTGGGAAATACAGGAAGCCGGACAAGCTTTGTTAGCTGAAGAGGGATTTGCGCAGTACGAAATTTCGGCTTATGCACGATCAGAACTGTACTGCCAACATAATCTAAACTACTGGCAATTCGGCGATTATCTCGGTATCGGGGCTGGCGCGCATAGCAAATTAACCCGTGAGGACTCGCGAGAAATTGAACGCTATTCACGGCCGCGTCACCCTAAACAGTATCAACAGTCGCCGACGGACTTGGTTGAGCAACGGTGGTTGGATAAAGCGGATCGCTTACTCGAATATATGATGAATGTCTTGCGTTTGAATGCGGGCTTTCGGTTGTCACATTTTGAGAAAATCACAGGTTTGCAGCGAGCATTCCTTTTGGGCTCTCTGAAGCAGGCCGAGCAAAAAAAACTTTTAGTACAGGATGGAGATCAAGTTCAGCCGACCGAAAAAGGACGAACTTATCATAACGATCTGCTGGCGTTATTTTTACCGAGGTAAGTTTTTATCCGTGTGTAACACCACTTCTGATCGCAATTTCTTTTAATTCGGCTTTCGAATTAACGGCCAGTTTTTCTTTAATTTTGGAATGGTAGTTGGCGACAGTTTTGTATTTGATTTCCAATTGATCGGATATCTCATTGAGCGATCGGCCTTCCGCAAGTAAACAAAAAACACTGTATTCTCGATCGGATAAAACTTTCAGGCGTCGACTTTTCCCCATTAATTTTTGCAATGCGATGCGCTGTGCGAGCGACGCTTCGATATACAAACCGCCTGTCGCAACACTATGAATGGCTTTGATCATTTCATCCATGCTTGTTTTGCGCGTGCCGTAACCACGTGCTCCCGCTCGTAATGCATTTTCCGTGAGTTGCGTGTCCTCCGGCCCATTGAGCGCAATGATTGGTAAGGTTGGTTGTGAAAAATGTATGCCCTCGATCAGTGCAATCGATTTTTGTGCTGATCCTGACATGTCGACGACAAAAAGATCCGGTCGCCGTGCAGAAATACCGGCAAGATTCTCTTTCAATTCCATCGAAGCAGCTTGGATAGACAGATCTTTATCACGATCTGAGAGCATACTGTAGCCAGCTTGCGCCAGCTCGCTGGAGGCGCAAAGCCTCACAAGTAACTGATTTTGCGAACCATTCATCTGGAGTATTACCCTATAGTTATTTTTAATGTGGTAGCTCACTCATGATTCACGGGAGAGGAAAATCTGAGTGATTGGGAATACTGCCCTGTATTATCAGGAATTTTACATGTAATTCTTAGTCCAATTTTGTCTGATTTTCAAGGCTTTTGAGAATAAATTCTAAAAAAATATCTAAGAAAGGGGAGCGGGACAAGAAAATATGTTTAGGTAGCGGCAAATAAAAACGCCCCAATAACATGTTGCTATTAAGGCGTTGGCGTTCTTCTCTGCAGAGCAACAGATATGTGTCGGTTGCGCTGCAAAGCGGTATTTAGTTTTTGCTAAGTGGTTGCTCCGCATTGTTGAGATTAACAATCGTTGGTTGCTCTATCGCCTGCTTCCGCGCATCAATTAAGTCACGTAGCACGCGTGCACCTTCAATGAGCAGAATGTCATCACGTGCGACATCTTCCTCCTCTTCGGTTTCGGTCTTTTTGGCTGCCTTGGGTTCTTCCTCAAGTTGTACAAATTCAGGCATCGATTTACTTAAGGCTTTGTATTTTTCATCGCGGGTTTTGGATAATTCGTCTAATGAATCTCTTTCTTTGCGACGTTGTGCTTCATTTAATGAAATCGAATCTCTGTCTTGCAACTCTCGAACAGATTTAATTTCTTCCATGAGTAAGGTAAATGCCGGATCTTTTGCGATACGTGCTTCATGCTGCCAGCGAGCTGCATCAAATTCTTTAACAGGTGCGAGGGCTGGCGTGAATGTCGCGGCGTTGACACTGGCCCACGGTAGCGCGTTGTCATACGCACGTTCGCCGTAACTATCGTCATCCGAACTGGTTGGGAAAATAATGTCTGGTACCACGCCACGATGTTGCGTACTTTTCCCATTTACTCGGAAAAACTGAGCGATCGTGGTTTTTAGATGGCCTAATTCTTTGTCAGAACGATCATCATATTGATTGAGATCGATCAGGTTCTGTACCGTGCCTTTGCCGAAAGTCGGTTCACCTAAAATGATACCTCGTCGGTAATCTTGGATTGCGCCAGCAAAGATTTCCGACGCGGAGGCGCTATAACGATCCACCATTACGGCAAGAGGCCCGGCGTATGCAATACTGGGATCGGTATCGTCATTCACTTCCAATCGGCCCAGCGCATCTTTTACCTGAACAACAGGGCCTGTTTCGATAAATAAACCGGTGAGACTCGTCGCTTCCAATAATGAGCCACCGCCGTTACTGCGTAGATCGATCATTAGTCCGTCAATCTTATGTTGAGAGAGCTCATCAATGAGCCTTTTTACATCGCGAGTGCTGCTGCGGAAGTCTTTTTCCCCACGAGCAAGTGCGGCAAAATCGAGATAGAACGTCGGAAGATCGATTACGCCGATTTTCTTGCTTGCATGATTATCTTCAGAAGGAAGTTCGATGATGTAGCCTTTCGCAGCTTGTTCTTCAAGATTTATTTTGTCTCGTTTTAAGGAGATCGCTTTCCGTGCATCTGAAACACCAGCAGCTTTTGGAATCAGTTCTAAGCGAACGAAACTGTCTTTTGGACCACGGATCAGATCAACAACATCATCTAAACGCCAGCCGATAACATCAACAATCTCACCATCTTTGCCTTGCCCAACACCGACAATTTTATCTTCGGGTTGTAATGTTTTATCCAATGAAGCCGGGCCGCCGACGATGATTTCTTTTACGACCGTGTATTCATCATCAGATTGAAGTACCGCACCAATACCTTCCAGAGAAAGCTTCATTTGGATGTCGAAGTTCTCTGAAGTGCGAGGTGAAAAGTAGCTCGTATGAGGTTCAATGCTCGTGGTGTACGCGTTCATGAAGAACTGAAATACATCTTCAGCGTTTATCTGATGCGTATTTCGTTTCAGGCTTTCATAGCGTTTTTTGAGTAAGTCGTGAATTTCTTCTGGCTTTTTATCCGATAAGCGTAGACTCAGAACGTCATTTTTTAAGCGTTTACGCCAAAATTCATCAAGTTGATCATCACCTGTTGCCCAAGCTGCCTCCTTGCGTTCTAGGTTGTAATTCTCATCGATCGAAAAATCTGGTGCTTTCTCTAATTGTGCTAAAGCGAAGTTCACACGTTGATCAACACGTTTGCGGTATGTTTTAAAAATTTCGTAAGCGGGAGTGAGGTCCGATGCGCGTAAGGATTCATCAAGAGTGTATTTATATTGTGAGAATTTTTTGATGTCTTCTTGCAAGAAATACGCTTTCCCAGGATCCAACGTTTCGAGATAGCGTTTCAAGATCGATGCAGAAAGATCATTATCTAACGGTGTTTTTCGATAATGGTAATTGCTGATGAAATGCGTGATCAGGTCTGTTGCACGCTCATGCGCTTGTGTCGGAGAAAGAGAATCAACCTCAACTTCCTTGGTAAGAGCAGAAACTTGCAGACTAATACATAGTGTTATTAGGAACGTAAAAAATCGGACTTTAAACATATAACGACCTTCATATGGGTTCGGTAAGATTAGTGCGCACTTTTGCGAGGGAGTTCCGGGACATTTGCCCAAATGCCGATCATGGCGCAGCTATTGTCAAGTATTATAACGGAGTAACGGTAAATCTGTGATGGATTTAAGAAAAATCACATGCTCAATTGTGAAACGATCGGGGGTTTTCAATGAAAGTTGATTAAAAGAAGCAGTAAAACGGTAATGAGTACGGCTTTGATGAAAGTATTTTATTGCTTAAAGGCAGGACGTTTCTAGGAAAATCAAACTGCAGATACAACTCGGGGCTGCCAAGCTGGCAGCCCCGAGTTGAAACCGATGTTCGGAAGCAAGCTCCCGAAAGATCTTAACGTTTTGAGAATTGTGGACGCTTACGTGCTTTATGCAGACCCACTTTCTTACGCTCAACTTCACGTGCATCACGAGTAACAAAACCCGCTTTGCGCAATGCTGGTCGCAGTGTTTCTTCGTAAGCCATCAATGCGCGTGTAATGCCGTGGCGAATCGCACCAGCTTGGCCCGATGAACCACCACCTTTAACAGTGCAGTTAACATCGAAGTCTTCTGGCATTTCAATCGTGTTGAATGGTTGACGAACGATCATGCGTGACGTTTCACGACCGAAGTATTCTTCAATAGTACGGTTGTTTATCGTGATGTTTCCTGTACCTTTCGTCAGGAAAACACGCGCACTTGAACTTTTGCGACGACCTGTGCCGTAATAGGATTGCTCTGACATAATCTTAAACTTCCAGAGGTTGTGGCTGTTGAGCAGTGTGTTGATGCTCAGGGCCAGCGTAAATTTTAAGCTTACGGAACATGTCGCGGCCGAGAGGGCCTTTTGGCAGCATACCTTTAACAGCGCTTTGCAAAACACGTTCTGGTGCTTTTTCGATTTGCTTATCAAACGAGATAGACTTCATGCCACCAGGATACCCTGTATGGTGATAATACATCTTGTTTTTGAATTTATTGCCGGTGACACGGATTTTTTCCGCGTTTACGATGACAATGTAGTCACCCGTATCAACGTGTGGCGTATAGATTGGCTTATGTTTGCCTCGCAGTCGTCGTGCAACTTCAGTTGCCACTCGACCGAGAACTTTATCGGTCGCGTCGATGACAAACCAATCGCGTTGAACTTCTGCTGGTTTTGCGCTAAAAGTGCTCATCGCTCTGATCCAGATCCAAATTAAAAGAGGCGGAATATTACGGAGCGACGCGAACTATGTCAATGGCTAAACAGGAAATATTCTATGAAAAACAAGATCCGAGGAGGATTTGTTGATCGGTTAATACTCAGTTTCGATAATGGCTTAAAAACCGTTGTCGGAAATCCCCTGGGATCAGATCGTCCAGATCCTGCCTCAAATCACCCTGAGCAGCCTTTGTCTAAATCGGATACTCTGCTGAGCCAACGCTTGATGCGCATCAACCACGCGGGTGAGGTGAGCGCTCAGGCATTGTATCAAGGTCAAGCTTTGGTTGCGCGCGATGTTGAAGTGCGTGAGAAGCTCGCTCAATCGGCGCTTGAAGAAAATGATCATTTGTATTGGTGCGCATCACGCCTTGACGCGCTTGGTGGGCATAAGAGTTTTCTAAACGCCTTTTGGTACGCAGGTTCGTACTTTACAGGAGTCGCTGCTGGGCTGGCAGGAGACAAGTGGAGTTTGGGGTTTGTCGTGGAAACCGAACATCAAGTGGTGGCGCATCTTGATGAACATTTACAAAACCTTCCAGTGCAAGACATGCCTAGCAGAGCGGTCCTCTCACAAATGAAGGAGGATGAAATGCATCATGCGACGGTTGCAAAGGCCTCGGGTGCAGCGGAATTACCCAAGCCAATTAAAGGGTTAATGACAATACAATCTAAGGTGATGACAAATTTAGCACGCTGGATCTGAGAAAGTCTGACCAAGGCAAGCTTCAGTCTGTCTCCGCGCGATGTAACTGCAAATCGGACAGTTTTTTCTTTAACAATTTGGCGGTGATGAGATGGTATTGTTTAAATCTAAATTCCATTTCTTGTTCTAATTCGCGTTTTTTCAGCAATAACAGATCGTTCATTTCTTTTCTGATCTGTAATTCCATGTCTTGCATGCTGTTGGAGATTTCATCAAGCAAAGGGTGTTCAGCAGGGCGTGACTCAATTGTTGCAGCATTCTTAACGGCGGACTGTGTTTTGTCTACGATAGGCTGCTTTTTAATTTTGGCAGAAGCAGGGACGTTTTCTGAGGGTGGATCTCCCGCTTCTTTTTCAAGTGACGAAGCAGATAGCGACTGGTTTAATGAGGTTGGTGCAAAGAACGCATTTAAACCATTTGCTGAGAGGATAAAGGCGGCCACTTGAGCTTCTTTTTCTGAATCGGCGATTACGATGTAGGAAGACGCGGCATTGAGCTGATCAATATTTTTATACAGATCGCTATCAATAAAGTGAAGACTATTGTCGATCGGGTTTGCTTCAATCGCATTTTTAGATCGCATATCGAGAAAGAGTGTTTCTGATGCAATGGTTTGATCAAATGAGGTGATTTCAGTCGGTAGGATTAAAGCCGAGGCGATCAAGCTTTCAAAACTGGATCTTGGCATACGCATCAGCGCACCGTCGGTTTCCATCGTGATCGAATACGCTGAGGTTGTTTGCGTGATCATCGTGCGTTCGCCGAAGGTATCGCCCGTTGCAAGAGTGGCTATCTGTGCGCCGTTATGATCAATTATCGCCTTGCCTTGCTGCAGCAAGTAAAAATATTCATGCGCTTCCCCTTGCGTGATTAACGTTTGGCCAGCACTTACTTCAAGTGGCGTCATGTGCAAAAAAACTTCTTGCAGGCGCGAAGGAGGTAAATGCGCAAACGCACCGGAGTTAAGCATGTGTAACATCCAATTGCCCGATGCTTCAAAATCGAGTTCGTCCACTTCCATTTGTGGGATGTGTCGCTCAACAGAGGGCGCGTTCAGTGTGTCATAGAATGTCCGTCGCGTGACAAACACTTCAGATCGCATACTGATTTTTGCCGTAAAAATACGCGGGTGATGATGATCAATGAGTTGCAGTTTTTTGTGATCGTTTGCCGTTATCTCACTGATGATTTTCCCCCGCTCATCGATCAGCTCGACAGCGCCGGAAAGGAGATAGTAATCTTTTTCATCTTTTTCACCGATCACAAACAAACGATCACCGGTTTGAAAGTGATCTGTATGAGATTTACTGAGGATTTCTTCTTGATGGCGAATGGGTAACGAACTGATCGGTTCCCAGTCGCTCAATGCAAGCGGATTAATTCCGTTTGCGGGGAGACTCAGTTCTCTTTTTAAAAACGGGTTCAGCATGCTTGATCGTCCTGAATTGCTGGTTACTATGGTGGACATTACACCACGCCGCATCATGCGGTTCTTGGCCATGTTATCGACCCAGACAAAGAAAACTTTTGTCTGCAAAGAGATGAACTGAAAGTCATCGAGCGTTTTTTCTGTGAACAAGCGGAATCATTAACGGTCGAACATGCGCATAATTTTTATGATGTTAGTGATAAACGTAGGAGTTAAAAATGCGCCAAGCTATTGGTCAATCACCCCAGTCTTTCTATAAATTCCTAATGCGCCATTCAGGCGTGCTGCTTTTCGCGGCTTGCTTGTTTGTGAGCATCAGCCCGGCACAAGCCTTGATGCCGACTGACGTCGACGGACAGGTTATGCCTAGCCTGGCGCCCATGTTAGAAAAAGTCACGCCTGCAGTGGTGAATATTGCGACGGAAGGTCGTGTGCAAGTTCGACAGAATCCCTTATTGAATGATCCGTTCTTCCGACGATTTTTTAATATTCCAGAACAACCGCAAGAACGTAAAACGCAAAGTTTAGGTACCGGCGTTGTGATCGATGCGAAGCGTGGATTGGTCGTCACCAATAATCACGTGATTGCTAATGCGCATCAAATCACTGTCAATCTGCGTGATGGACGTAAATTTGAAGCCGAATTGATCGGGACTGATCCTGAAACGGATGTGGCGTTGATCAAGATCCCGCCGGAGAATCTCACACAAGTGACGATCGCGGATTCAGACAATTTACGCGTAGGTGACTTTGTTGTCGCAATCGGTAACCCATTTGGATTAGGTCAAACGGTCACGTCCGGTATTGTTAGCGCGTTAGGTCGAACCGGTTTGGGTATTGAGGGTTACGAAGACTTTATTCAAACCGATGCTTCGATCAACCCGGGTAACTCGGGTGGGGCGTTGGTGAACTTGCGCGGTGAGTTGATCGGGATCAATACCGCGATCTTCTCGCAATCTGGCGGGAGTGTCGGCATTGGTTTCGCAATCCCGGTCAATATGGTGACGATGGTGACTGAGCAGCTGATGGAGCACGGCGAGATCCATCGTGGTCTGATCGGGGCCCAAACACAGGATTTGGATCATGATCTGGCCGAAGCATTCGGGATTGATCAACGCCAAGGCGCGGTCGTGGTGAATGTGGTGCCCGGATCGCCAGCGGAAAAATCCGGCTTAATGCCGGGCGATGTGATCACACAAGTAAATGGAAAAATGATTCGCGGATCAAGCGATGTACGCACGCGCATCGGCTTATTGCGTGTCGGTGAAAAAGTGCAGTTTGATGTGTTACGTGATGGTAAAAAGAAAACCATTCATGCTGTCGTCGCCGATGAAAACGATGTGGCGAGTACCTCCAAGTTGCAGAATCCGCGCTTAGCCGGTGCGACCTTCGGCGATATCCCTGAAAATCATCCGGCCTACGGTATGTTGCGTGGCGTCTTATTGTTTGAAATTGAGCAGGGAAGTCAGCTCTGGCAGGCGGGGTTACGCGAAGGCGATATCATTACTTCCGTCGATAAGCGTGCGATCGGTGGTTTGCAGGATTTCTTGCAGATCGTGAATACCAATAAAGATGCGCGGATGTTATTTCGTGTACGCCGAGGCAATCAGGCGGCGTATATTGTGATCAAATAGCCAACACATCGGCAGAGGGTTTGAGCACACAAGGAAGTGTGCAGTTCTGAACGGCGTCGAAAATTGTCTTTACCGCCTCCTTGCGCGGAAAGCTGTTGCGCCAAACCAAAACGACATCTCGATCGGGCACCGGTGACGCAAATGGACGAATGCTTAACATGCCGTTGATATCCATGCCTTTCCCGGCGGATGTGCAAGGTAAGACGGTCACGCCGACGCCAGAAGCAGCCATCTGACGGATCGTTTCAAGTGAACTGCCTTCTAACGTTTTTTGTAAACTGTCAGGTTTTGTCTGATTATTCGAAATACAACCCGGGCAGGTTTTCACCACTTGTTCTCTAAAGCAGTTTCCCGCGCCTAGTAATAATAATGTCTCGTCAGCTAAATCGTCGGTTGTAATAGACTCTCGACTGGCGAGAGGGTGATTCGCCGGCGTAGCCAAGACGAACGGTTCGGTATACAAAAGACAGGTGTTGAGGCCAGGCTCTTCAAATGGTAAAGATAAAATAGCCACATCAATTTCGCCGCTCTTTAACGCGATACGCAGGTTTTCCGTAAAGTCTTCGCGAATGATCAGCGGCATATCCGGTGCCATCTGATTCAACAATGGGATCAGATGAGGAAGTAGATATGGGCCGATGGTGTAAATAATACCGATCCGGAGAGGATCGTTGAGCTGCTCTTTGCCTTCTTTGGAAATTTGCTTGATCACTTCTGCTTGCTCAAGCACCCGTTGCGCTTGTTGGATAACGCGTTGGCCGACAGGTGTTGGTTTGATTTCACTCATACCTCGTTCGAATAAGGTGACACCGAGTTCCTCTTCCAGTTTTTTTACCGCAACGCTCAATGTTGGTTGGCTGACAAAACAGGCTTCAGCGGCTTTACCAAAATGAAGGTGCCGTGCGACGGCAACGATGTAACGTAATTCTGTGAGTGTCATACGATATTCAGATTAAATTAATACATGAGTGAGTATCATCACAGTCTGCCAGTGAAGAGTAGGCTTTGCCATAGTCTAGTGAGGTCGTGAAAGGAAAGCGCGACAATCGTAGGGAACACTGCTGTCAGTATTCACTCTAATGGGTGATACCATTCTATTTAAGTGAGTAGCGGGACGATATTTATGCGAATCATAAGCAGTATTTTTATTTTACTCTTTACGTTGATCAGTGGTTGCGCAAGCAATATCCCCGTTGAGATCAGCACCCCCGTTGTCGACAGTCCCACTGTGCCACAAGCGCTGGTGTATCCAAAGTTCACTGAGCAGAAAGCTGTTCGCTGGGGCGGTTCGATCGCAAGAGTTGAAAATAAACCCAGCGAAACGTTGATCGAAATTGTCTCAAAACGACTCGATCGGAATGGTCGTCCTGTTTCGGATGATAAGACGGATGGTCGGTTTATTGCGATCGTCGATGGTTTTCTAGATCCATTAATCTATAGCGAAGGCAGATTAGTGACGGTGCACGGACAATTGTCTGGGCTTCAAGCAGGCAAGATTGATCAGCGAGAGTATCAATTTCCACTTGTTAATTCGTCGACGGTTTATTTATGGGAAGAGTACATGGAAGTCCAGCAGCCGGTATATCCACCAGGTTATTGGCCTTACTACGATCCATTCTGGGACCCCTACTGGCATCGTCGAGGGTTTTGGGGGCCGCGGTGGTGGTAAAAAGCTAAGTCAGATCAAACAGCCTGATCAGAACAGATCAGGCACACTTTGATTGATCGTCTTCAAAACGATTAACTGGATTAGCTTGTAATGTGATCTGGCGGAGTAAATTCAGATCAACATGGCCGGTTTTTTCAGCGTCATCAGCGATCGCTGGATCTGCATCCGTAATGCGGAAATCCTGATCGGGTTCACCCAAGCTATCGAGTACCAATGGTGATCCAGTGAAATCACGGCCTTGAGTGAAAAAGTGCGTTGTGATCACCGTTTGCAAACCGGCTTCATGACCTGAAATAAATCCATTATAAGTATCTTCAAAAGCGACACACTCTTCCGGGGTCACGTTCATTTGTTCCATGACATATTCATAAACGGCAGGTGAAGGTTTTTTCTGTTCGATGATGTCGCAAGTGGCGATCACTTCAAACCATGCGGGCCAATCGGCAGGTAGGTTATTGTCGAGTAATGTCGTGACATTTTTGAGCTGTGAGGACGTCGCTATCGCCAGCCGCAAATCATTCGCACGTGCTTCTTTGAGCAAACGTAACACGCCGGGACGTAACTTCACATGGCCTTCCACTAACATGCGCATGTAATGATTGGTTTTGGTTTTGTGAATGCCTGCAACGTAGGCATCGAGATCGGGTGGTAATTTAAAATTGCTCTGATCAATTGCGTATTGACGCATTCGTTCGCGGCCGCCTGAGATGGCGAGGAGATCAGCATATTCATCACGCGACCAATGCCAGTCGAGATTGAAATCATCAAAAGCGAGATTAAAGGCTTGACGGTGAACTTCTTCGGTATCGGCGAGCGTGCCGTCCATGTCAAAAATGAGAGTTGTCAGTTCAGTCATATTCGATGACCTTTACGTTACCTAAATTAAAATTAGTGTTGTACATTAATAGTCTAGCATAATCATATGTAATTTATGCTTTTTTATCTCCATCGGCATTCTGCGGAAGCGGCTCTAGCTCAACCCGTTCAATTTGTCCAAAGCGCGCAGAAATCTTTCGCGCAGAGGTATGCACTTGCTGAACATCGTCGTGTGCTTGTTCGATGTGGTGTGCAAGACCATCCATCCGCTTTTTGAAACGTTCGAAATCGTCGGCAAGGAGTCCAAGGTGTTCTTTAATGAGATCAACTTGTTCGCGGGTCGCTGCATCTTTTAGGACGGAGCGTGCAGTATTCAAAACGGCCCATAACGTGGTGGGAGATACTATCCAGACACTTGATTTTTGCGCCAGTTCAACGAGATCCGGGTGCTTCGACTGAATCTCAGAAAACACCGCTTCGGCCGGAATAAACATCATCGCTCCGTTGGCTGTTTCGCCGGGGATTATATACTTACTGGCGATATCCTGAACATGTTTACGGATGTCGACTTTAAATTGTTTATTTGCTTGGTTACGAATGTGATCCGACAATTCTGGATCAGTCAGCTTACGATATGATTCTAATGGGAATTTCGCATCGATACCGACATGCCCGGTAGGTTTAGGTAATCGGAGTAAACAATCCACTCGAACCCCCGTCGAAAGTGTTTGCTGAAAGCTATAACTGTCTTCTGGCAAAATATTGCTGATAAGCGATTTTAATTGTGTTTCACCAAATGCGCCTCGGCTGCGTTTATCGGCCAAAATTTCTTGCAGACTGACGACATTCGTGGACAGTTCTGTAATTTTCTTTTGCGCTTCGTCGATCAGCGCTAATCGTTTCACGACATCGGTAAACGTTGCTGTTGTCTTGTCAAAGCCTTCGGCGAGCCGTTGATCAACCTGTGCGCTAACTTGAGCGAGTCGTTCATCGGTACGTTTTGTAAGATGATCAAAGCGTTTGTTGAGATCGTGTGTATTTTGCGTCAACGTTTCACGGACTTGGCTTTGCATGGCCTGCATACTCTTCCAGAGTCCTTCGTTTAAGTCTTTGGTAGATTCGCTTTGACGTTGTGCGGCTTGTTCGTGCTGTCGAGAAAAGTTTTCGCCGATCTGCTCGCGTAAATACGACATTGAACTGAGGAGTTTATCGTTACTGTCCGCCAGCCGATCCATCACTTGCTCACGCGTGGCGCTGGCATTTTGGATTTGATCAGTTTGCAGGCGAATCATCAGTTGTTCCAAAGCATCAAGATGGCCTTGAAGGTCTTCCATGTGGGTATCGATACGCAGCAAGCGATCGTGATCCCGATTTTGCTGAATAGACCTGATCACTAGCCATAACATCAGGACAAACAACAGAATAAGAAGAATCTCCAGTTGTACCGGATTTAACAAGTTTGACATACGTTCTCCACCGCAAAGTCACTTTATCCAGCGGTAAATTACACGCATGCTCCGTTATATTCCAAGGTTTCACGTTTTTCATACCTACTGTCTAGCATGATCCATACCGCTCTGTGCGATGATTGTGAAAAATAAATAGATGTGAGCTTAGTGCAGACAAACCAATTGCTTACGGGCTTTTTGGAGTTAAAAGATTAGGTGTAAAATGATCAAGTTCCCAATAGGAAACGCGCCATTGACGAAAAAAAGCGACAGTTTTCTGGCAATGCAGGGTAAAGATCTGATATTTTTACACCCATAGTGTCGTCACTGTTGTAATACAAATGAAAGGAATCGTCAGCAAACGGAGAAATTCTTGCTGATTCATCATTACGAAAGTCGACATACCTGAATACATCGCCATGCAACAAGGAGTCAACATGGAACAGGTTTCATCAGAAGATTTACGATCGCTCAGCGACCGCCGAACATTTACCGTCTCAACCATGATCAAAGGTGTCACGTTATCGCGACGTAAACACCATCGTCGAGAAGATGAGTCTCCTGACGCACAGCGTGATTGGTATCACCCAAGGTTATTTAAGTTAGTCATTGGCATCATGCTCATGTCGATCATGGATGCATTCTTCACGCTCAAGTTACTGGCCAATGGTGCGATTGAAGCAAACCCGATCATGGATTATTTTCTTGGTCTCGGTGTTACGGCATTTGTGACGTCGAAGATGATATTGACCGGTGGCTCTGTGGTATTGCTGACGGCTGTTTCCAGCTACTTGTTCCTCAATCGTTTTCTCATGCGTCGAGCGCTGGTGATGGCGTTTATTGGTTATATTGTTTTGATTGCCTACGAGCTTTTTCTTCTTAGCCTAATCTAGAACTCTACCGAGAACATCAACAATCTACATCGGTCACAGCGCAATTCAGTGCGCGTTGTGATCGCAAGTATGGGTCGAGCAGGCAACTTTGGTATGATGCAGGCCATGCTCGAACAGATACGTCAGCTCGCTACTCGCTATCGCGCCTTAATGCCGCTCGTACAGCATCAGCGTGACTGGCAACAACAATTTACGCACGCCTTAGCTAGTCTCACGATCGCAGAAGTCCTGCTCACCAAAGCCGATCAGACATTCACCGATCCAAGACCGATCAATCTTGTCGTGATGGGCCCTACACAATCGGGTAAAAGCTCCGCTGTAAATGCTTTGCTGCCACTGCCCCTTGCTGAAGTCAGTGCCCTTGCTGGACACACAATTCATCCACAAGCCTTTGCAGTGCAGTCTTCCAGCATTTCTTCGGCATGGTTAACCGATCTTTTTCCCGATTATGCTATTTGTCAGACAGCTGAGTTGTCGAGAGACGATGTGGCGCAATTGGCGTTTAACGCGTTCTCGGAGCCTGCAATTACGGCAGCAACTCAGAATGTGTTTATCTGGGATTCACCGGATTTCGATTCTGTTGATGCCGCGGGATATAGCGATAGTGTGTTGCGCACGATTGCGTTGGCGGATCTGCACTTATTGGTCGTTAGCAAAGAAAAATATGCCGACCAGCGTGTGTGGGACATGCTGTCGCTGATCGCACCGCTTAATATCCCGCTCGTCGTGTGCATTAATAAAACGCGCGCTGCGGATGCTGAAACCTTACAAAACTCCTTTCTCCGACGTTATGCCTCGCAATTTAATAACGCTGCTCCTCAAGCTGTGATTACCCTACCCTTTGTTGAAACAGCTGAACTTCCGGCAGAAAAACTGCGCAATGCCGTTGAGCAGCAGCTTGCGAATTTGACTGTTCAAGCAACCGGTGGAGAGCCACAGGCTGCTAACCAAAACACACAGAGAAGTATTCAGGGCTTTATAGATCAACACCAAGCCGACTGGTTGCAGCCGATTAAATTGGAGAACCTCGCCGTCGATGCTTGGCGCACGCGTCTGGAAGATGAGCTTGATCAATTCAGCCAACGATACCGGCAGGAATATCTTGATCATCCGCATTATTACGACACCTTCCAGCGTGCGCTGGCAGAATTGCTTAAATTACTCGAAGTACCCGGTGTTGCGGGCAAGCTGGGGCAAGCGCGAGAAATCGTCACATGGCCAGTACGAACCTTATTTAAAACCGGAAAAGATTTATTCCGAGGACGATCTGAACATGTCGTGACGAAGGATCAGGATTACGAAACAAACCTAGTCTTACAGCTGAGCGATCATACGATCACGCGCATGATCGAACTGGCGATGCAGCAAGCCAGTGACGATCAACCTGGCGCATTATGGCAGGAAGAAGTGAGTCGGCGTTTGCATCAATCCCAATCGCGTATCTTAGCGTCAACGGACGCGGCGATGAAGGCGTATCAGGCGCAGTTTGAAGCAGAAATCCAGCACGCGGCGGATCGCTTGTATGAAAAATTACAACAACAGCCCGCGCTGTTAAATGGGTTGCGAGCAGCGCGCGTTAGCGTGGATGCGGCGGCTGTTGTGTTAGCACTGAAGACGGGTGGCATCAGTATGAACGATTTTATCCTCGCACCGGCGATGTTATCGCTCTCGTCGATGTTGATGGAAAGCTCACTCGGACAATATCTCAATAAAGTCAAAGCGGATCTTAAAGTGCAACAACTGGCGAAAGTGCAGCAGATCGTGCTCGCACAGCTGCATGACGAGCTGGACAACATCCGCAAAGAAAGCATGCAGACGCGGGCTTTTGGGGTGGACATCCAGACGCTGGGTGACGTGGCTTGAGTAACAGTCTGTTTGAAGAAAATTTAAGAAAAAAACCGGAATGAAGAAACAGATCAACGAAATTGAACGCGAACTAAAACAGCTCAACGAACATGTTGCGTTGTGGAAAAATGGCGCGCGCAGGCAAGGTTTATTACCCGAAAATTCAACAGATCCGTTGTTATTGGATCTCTCTAAACAAGCGGGAAACTTATTCGAAACGGTGGAACGTCGGCCGCTCGTTGTCGGGCTTTTCGGGGGAACAGGCGTAGGCAAGAGCACGCTCATGAATCGCTTCGCTGGTGAGCAGATTGCACGAACTGGTGTTGAACGGCCGACCTCACGCGAAGTGACGATTTATCTGCACCGAGCTTATGAGTTAAAACAACTGCCGAGTGAGTTTCCGATCGAGAAGGTCAATATTCGTCAGCACGCACGAGATGAACGACAGGATGTGATGTGGATCGACATGCCGGACATCGACAGTGTTGAAGTTGAAAACCTCGCGATGGTCAAAGCTTGGCTGCCATTTGTGGATGTGGTGATTTATGTGGTGAGTCCTGATCGCTATCGTGATGCACGCGGATGGGAGTATCTACGCGATCAGGGGGGGCAACATGCCTGGTTGTTTGTGATCAATCAGTGGGACCAAGTACGGAAAGACGAAGCTGATCAAGCTGATCAGGCCCGTGCTGATTCCGTGACACAGGACTTTGATCAAATACTCACGCGCGCTGGTTTTTCGCATGCGCAGGTTTTTCGTACTGATTGTGTCAGTCAACGTGAGGATGAGTTCCTCGCACTGGAAAACACACTTGACGAGCTAAGCGGTGATCACACGTTGGTCGAAATTGAGAAGCGTGGCCTGGGTGTTCGTGTGCAGCAATTAATTCAGAATATTGATGCTCAGCTAGACACCATCGGCACACCGTCAGCACTGACAAGACTTAAACAAGAATACGATGAAGACTGGCAACAAATGACGACAAATGTCGTTGGCCATTTAACCTTAAACTTTCAACGAGTGGCGGGGCAGTTTATTCAGCCGCGTCGATCAATAAAATCGATGATCTTCGGTGGGAAAGAATACACCCCAGATCAGACGCAAAATGCACTTAGTGAGCCGCAACAAACCCTCTGGGATCAAAGAGCGTCGGCCGCTCTAGATGACACGCTGACGAAAGTGATCCAGCAAGCGGATCAGCTCAATTTACCCAAGGCTGTTTTCCAAACGCATTTACGAACCTCTTTAAAAGGTGTGACTGAACGTATGCCGACCTTACTCCAACAGCATTTGCAAAATGCCCTAGCAAAACCGGGCAATGCGTGGCAGCGTTTCATTTATCGAGCGAGCGGTCTGCTCGCGACATTGCTACCGTTAGCGGCACTGATGTGGATTGCTTGGCGTGTGATTTCCGTTTATTACGCAGCAGAAACGGATCAGTATTTTGGATTCGACTTTGTCTGGCATAGCGGCATGCTGTTGTTACTCGCGTGGGGAATACCGAGTTTTATTCGTTTGAAATTACAACCGTCAGCGGAACAGGCTGCATTGTATGGATTACAGACGGGGCTAGACGAAGGGCTGGCTGAAGTACGCGCAGCAGTGGATGCAAAATTGCGCGAAGTTGAGCAGTTGATCGAAAACTTCGCAGAGACAGGGGAACAGCTAAAAGAGGCTTGCCAGATACTCCTGCCGCAAACATTAAGTGAGAAGCATCCGCAATTGGATTTCCTATGGCAGGCGAAAAATCAGACAAAAGCCGATCAGGAGTGACTTGAATCAGGGAAATTGACTTATCTTTGAAGACATTATCGTTTAATATGCACCGCTGAGTTTGCCGTCTTACGGTGATAATACAACGACTTTTTTTGACCGGTATTGGAGACAAAACCCACTCATGAAGATCACACAAGTAACCCTCCTCGCCCTGCTCTCATTGAGTGCCTTTATCGCAAATGCTGCTGGCGATCCTGTTGCTGGAAAAGACAAAGCGCAAGTATGCGCAAGTTGCCACGGAGCGGATGGCAATAGCGCAATGCCGGACTGGCCTAAACTGGCAGGGCAAGGCGCGAAATATATTGAAGCGCAGTTAGTCGCATTTAAAGCGGGTGATAGAAAAAATCCTTTGATGGCACCCTTAGCAGCTGGCCTAAGTGAACAGGATATGGCCGATGTGGCAGCCTATTTTACAACTCAGAAGGTGACGACAGGGCAAGCCGATCCGGAACTGGTCGCACGAGGCAGAGAGCTGTACGAAGGTGGTGATGCGGGAAACAAAACCCCAGCCTGCATGGCATGCCACGGCCCATCCGGTTCAGGTAATCCTGCAGCGGCATATCCTGCATTAAAAGGACAACATGCCAAGTACACCGCGACCCAGCTTAACGCATATCGATCGGGTGAGCGGACCCATGTGGTTATGCAAGGTGTGGCGAGCAAGATGTCAGATGCGGATATCGAAGCAGTATCGTCGTATATCTCCGGCTTGCATTGATTTGGATGAAACCAAAAGTGATCTGCCTGTCTAACGATCACGATTTAACCCTTTCTGATTCAGATGGGGTTAATCTCAATCATATTATCCTGCATCAGTCAGTTTGACTTACAAAAAAGATTAAGGACACAAAGTAGAGATGAAAATGTCAACGAAAAAACTGATCAGCCTGAGTGCGTTGGTCATGAGTTTATCTTTTGCCGGTTTTACACAAGCTGAAGAAGCGTCAGTTGAAGCAGAAACAGCCGACGCAAATACTGTTGAGCTAATCGCCGGTTTTAATTATGAAATGGTCACACCAGCGCAACCAACGGAAAGCGGTAAGAAGATCGAAGTGGTCGAAGTTTTCTGGTACGGCTGCCCACATTGTTATCACTTTGAACCAGAGATCAGCAATTGGATAGAGACGCTGCCTGACGATGTAGAATTCCGTCGCATGCCAGGCATCTTCCAGAGCGGCTGGGTGCCTCACGCAAAAGCATTTTATGCAGCAGAAAAACTCGGCATTCTTGAGCAGATCCACACGCCTATGTTTGATGCGATCCACCGCGATAATATTCAGATCAAAACAGATGAGGATGTGATCGACTTTGTTACAAACATTGATGGCATCGACAAAGCAGCTTTCGAAAAAGCATTTAATTCTTATACCGTTAAAACCAAAGTAAAGCAGGCGATGAAAATGAGTCGCGCTTACGGAATTACTGGTGTACCTGCAGTGATTATTAATGGTAAATATTGGAGCTCAGGTAGCATTGCAGGCAGTTATCCAGAACTGTTGAATGTGGTGGATGCCTTGATCGAAAAAGAACGAAAGTAGTTTTAACCGTTCAATAAATTGAAGAAAAAAGCCTGATCACAGGAATGTGATCAGGCTTTTTTTGTTATGCAGGCTCTGATGCAGAGTCAAGATCATTATCTTGTTGTTCAGGTGATTGCTCGGAGGTGGGCTTTTCTGGTTGGAAAACAATCAACGTGTCACCGGCAACGGGTTTGATCTTTTTATCAACACTGACAAAGTTCAAGCTGCCATCCGCTTTCACGACGCCGACTTCCATTGCGTCTTCATGATAGTCCGCCACGCACTTCTCGTAGTCATATTGTTCTGATAAGCGTGTTTTTGTGAAACGCCAACCGAGAAAGAAACGCCGAACGAGATCTTCGTAATACACTTCATTCCCCAAAATTTGTCCACGAATAGTTGCGCTGAAGCCGTTGGGATCTTGATCAGAAAAAGCCGGTAATTGATAGACATTGCTTCGGCCAAGTTCAGGTCCATAGCGGGTGCAGACCAAGGCATTGTAAGAATCATTATCCGTTGCTGCGAGCAAATGCGAGATCTCATTGAATTCCAGCGAATGCTCAAGAGATTCGGAGAGAATCTGTCCGAAGTGGACTTTGATACCGTCTAAGCGCGCTTTACGTAATCGGTGCCACGAGTTATCTGCGATACTGACGGGCACTTCCAAGCTTTGAAGTGTTTTCGCGAGGTTGACACTCCACGGTGAGGCGCCGACGATCAGCATGCCATGACTGTCAGATGAAGCTAAGCCGAGTTTGCGCGCCAACCAACCGATACTCAAGCCATGCAAAACGACCGTTAAGAAAATTAATGCGAAGATTAGCGGAACAAGTTGTTCTGCATCCATATAACCTTTGTCTAACAACGCCGGAGCAAAAGCACCCGCAACTGCTGCAGCAACAATTCCGCGCGGCGCGATCCACGCTACGAAGAGTCGTTCTTTGAATGGGACATCGGTCCCGATCAGTGAGAGAAAAACAGTCGCTGGCCGTGCGATGAAAAGGATATAAGCGAGTAACGCTGCACTTCGCCAGTCGAGTTGTGTTAACAAGACCGGATCGAGATCGGCAGTCAGCAGAATGAACACAGCCGAAACAAGGAAAATCGTAATGTATTCCTTGTAACGCCGCATTTCGTCCATACTCGGCAAATTAAGATTACCAATCACCATACCAAAAACTGTGGCGGCTAATAGACCGGCTTCTTCTTGAAAATGGTTCGCAAGAGCAAATGCGAGTAAGGCAGAGGCGAGAACGATCGGGGCTTTTAAATATTCTGGCACCATGCCTTGGCGGAACGCAAAGCCAAGAAAATACGCAATACCCGCACCGAAGACGGTACTGGCAAGTACGGTAATCCCAATACTGCTGAGAATTTGACCGATCGCACCATCACCGGCATGTACAAAGTAACCGAAGACAAGTACCGCGATCAGCGCGCCGGTTGGATCATTGACGATACCTTCCCATTTCAGCAGTGATGCGGTGCTACGGCGCAACTTAGCTTGGCGTAGTAGGGGAATGATCACCGTTGGGCCAGTCACAACTACGATCGCACCGAAGACGAGACTGACTGCCCAAGACAGATCCGCAATGTAATGCGCTCCGGCTGTGCCCATTAACCAGCTAATCACCACGCCGACAGAGACCAGTCGGCGCACGCCTGACTTTGTTTCTTTCAACTCGTGAAGGCGTAAATTGAGGCCACCTTCAAACAGAATTACAGCAACGCCGATTTGAATGATTGGACTGAGTAGATGACCAAGATCTTCAGAAGGGTTAAGTAAACCAAGCCACGGGCCAATAATAAGGCCGGTAATTGTGAGCAGGATGATGGCAGGCAACTTAAAGCGCCACGCAAGCCATTGGACGCTGATCCCCAGGACTGCGATCATGATTAGAAGCGAACTTAAATGATGTTCCATAGTCGAGTTAGTACGATATTGTTATGTGAGAGATTAAGAGTCGAACAAGACCATCGTATAGTACAATAGTACAGATAAACTTCTTAACGAATAATTCGCGCATCATCATATAATCTCTGTTGCTTGCGTGCGAGCAAATATGAAAGCACTCGAAATAAAGCAATTAACTAAAACATACAAAAATGGTTTTACTGCACTTAAAGGTATCGATCTTTGCGTAGAGGAAGGTGACTTTTTCGCGCTGCTGGGACCCAATGGCGCGGGCAAATCCACAACGATCGGCATTGTCAGCGCACTGGTGAATAAAACCAGTGGTTCCGTGCGAATTTTCGATACAGAAATGCAGGAAGATATCGAAAGAGCCAAGTCTTACATTGGTTTAGTGCCGCAAGAAACTAACTTTTCTCAGTTCGAAGCTCCCATTGATATTGTCCTCAATCAAGCCGGTTTTTATGGCATTCCACGCGCGTTAGCGAAGCAACGTGCTGAACGCTATCTCAAACAATTGGGTTTGTGGGATAAGCGTGAGGATGCCGCACGAACCTTGTCTGGCGGAATGAAGCGACGGTTGATGATCGCGCGGGCCTTAGTACATCAGCCTAAATTATTGATCCTAGATGAACCGACTGCTGGTGTGGATATTGAATTGCGGCGTTCCATGTGGGAATTCTTACGTGAGATCAATGCTGAGGGAATCACTATTATTTTGACCACGCATTATCTGGAAGAGGCGGAAAATCTTTGTCGGAATATTGCGATTATTGATCAAGGAAATATTATCGAAAATACCAGTATGAAAGCGTTACTCGGTAGTTTGCATACTGAAAAGTTTGTGTTGGACCTAGCAGAACCGTGTCAGGCAATCCCGACGTTAGAGGGACAGGTTGTGCAACAAATTGATGCGACGACGCTGGAGGTGGAAATTGAAAAATCCCACTCAATCAATACCCTTTTTGAGCAACTCAGCAAGCATAATATTCAGGTATTAAGTATGCGAAACAAATCAAACCGGCTTGAAGAATTATTCATGCGGTTACTGGAGAAGTCATGAAATATTGGGTCGCTTACGAAACGATTGTCCGCAAAGAGATCCATCGCTTTATCCGGATCTGGCCTCAAACTATTCTGCCACCAGCAGTGACAATGACATTATATTTTTTGATCTTTGGTAACTTGATCGGATCGCGGATTGGGGAAATGGGGGGGTACTCTTACATGCAGTACATCGCACCGGGCATCATCATGATGGCGGTGATCACGAACTCCTATGCGAATGTGGTTTCCTCGTTTTACGGATCAAAATTTCAAAAACATATTGAAGAAATGTTGGTTGCGCCGATCCCGAATAGCGTGATCTTAGCTGGTTACATTACTGGCGGTGTGGCACGCGGATTATTGGTGGGCTTGGTCGTGACGGTTGTTGCATTGTTTTTTACGAAACTGCACATTCACTCGTTCTTTGTGACGATTTCGACAGTGTTACTTACGTCAATTTTGTTTTCATTGGGCGGTCTGATCAACGGTGCGTTCGCAAAAAGCTTTGATGATATTTCAATCGTACCGGTGTTTATTTTGACGCCATTAACCTATCTGGGTGGTGTGTTTTATTCGATTGATATGTTGCCTGACTTCTGGCGTCAAGTATCAATGATCAATCCAATTCTCTACATGGTGAATGCGTTTCGCTACGGCATTCTCGGACATGCTGATATTAGTTTGGGCTGGGCATTCGTGGTGATTTTATTATTTATCGGCGCATTGACGGCGGCAGCTCTGTGGGTGCTAGAACGCGGGGCGGGTATTAAAAGCTAAGATGAAACAGGTTAGTACGGATTTTAGCCCGTCCGGATCACTCGTGTGACAGAGCGAAGATGTCGGACTGCACGAATCACTTGCGCAAGATGAAAGCGATCACGGACTGAGATAACAAACGTTAGGCCGACGAAACGGCCGTCGCGTTCTGACATATCCACGTCATCAATATTAGCACTGGTATCTGAGATTGCGCTCGCGATTGTTGCCAGCACGCCGCGTTGATTTGAGATTTCCACACGCAGTTCGACTTGGAATTCCCCATCGACATTAGCTTCCCAATCCACATGCACCCATTTTTCAGGGTGGTTGCGGAATTCATTGAGGTTTTTGCATGACTTACGGTGGATAACAATCCCGCGCCCAGCAGAAACATAGCCGAGAATGTCATCACCAGGAATCGGGTGACAGCATTTGGGAAAATTCACGACCATGCCTTCTGTTCCCTTGATCACTAACGGAGATGAGCTTAGTGGCCGTTTTTCCTTGCTTTGTGAGGCATCGGGTAAGAGATGTTGTGCGACGATCGTTGCGAGTCGATTGCCGAGGCCGATATCAACCAACAGTGCATCAAAATCGTCTAGGTTTAGCTCATTCAGGACAGGATCAAAATGGTTGTTTTTGATGGTTTCTAGTGAAACGCCGTAACTTTCCAGCTCACGATTAAGCATGCGTTGGCCAAGCGTTCTGGCTTCGTCGGTTTGCAGATTTTTTAGAAAATGTCTGATCTGCGATCGGGCTTTTGCCGTGACAACAAAATTCAGCCACGCGGGGTTCGGTTTTGCACCTGGCGCTGTAACGATCTCAACAGTTTGTCCGGTCTGTAATTCTGCTTTTAGTGGCGCTAGACGTCGATCAATACGTGCGGTGACACAGCTATCGCCAATATCGGAATGGATCGCATAAGCCAGATCAACCGCTGTTGCACCGCGTGGTAATTCCATGATTTCACCTTTTGGTGTGAAAACATAAATTTCATCTGGAAACAGGTCGACTTTAACGTGTTCGAGAAATTCCTCTGAGTTACCCGCCTGTTGTTGCATCTCTAGGATACGTTTTAGCCATTCGCGCGCACGTTTGTGTGCGGTGTTGGCAGCACCGTTTTCAGACGATTTATATAACCAATGTGCGGCAATACCGGACTCGGCTACATCATTCATTTCACGAGTGCGGATTTGCACTTCGATCGGTATGCCATGCGGACCAAACAATACCGTATGCAAGGATTGATAACCGTTCGATTTTGGGATGGCGATGTAATCTTTAAACTTGCCGGGTACGGGTTTGAAAAGGTTGTGCACAATGCCTAAGGCGCGATAACACATGTCCACAGAATCGACGATGATACGAAAGCCATACACATCAAACACATCAATAAATGACAAGTGTTGAATGTGCATTTTCTTGTACAGGCTGTAGACATTTTTCTCGCGTCCAAACACGTCACCGGGTAATTTTTCCTGACGTAAGCGACGTTTGATCGAATCGCGGATTTTATTGATGATTTCTTTTCGGTTTCCACGTGCTTTTTTTATTTCATGTGAAATGACGCGAAAACGGGCAGGGTAGAGTGCTGAAAAACCAAGTGTTTCTAACTCGATACGCACACTATTCATGCCTAAACGTTGCGCGATCGGGGCGTAAATATCGAGAGTTTCGCGGGCGATACGGCGGCGTTTTTCAGTTTTGAGTGCGCCAAGTGTGCGCATGTTGTGGGTGCGATCAGCGAGTTTGACTAAAATGACACGAATATCATTCGACATTGCCATCATCATTTTGCGGAAGTTTTCCGCCTGCTTTTCAGCTTGTGAGCCAAATTTTAAATGTGTGAGTTTGCTGACGCCATCGACGATCTCGGCAACATCCGATCCAAACTTTTCTATAACGATTTCTTTAGTGACAGAGGTGTCTTCGAGCACATCATGCAGAATTGCCGCGATCAGTGTTTCCGGATCCATGTGCATGTTGGCGAGAATGCCGCTGACGGCGACGGGATGAAGAATATAAGGCTCGCCGCTACGGCGTGTTTGGCCTTCGTGAGCTATCGCACCAAACTCATAGGCCTTGCGAATGTTACCGACCTGCTCTGGCGAGAGGTAAGAGAGTGCTTCTTGGCAGAGATCGTCAATCCCGAACAACTTTGGCGTGTCCGGGAGATGATCATATTGATGTGAGGCTGGCTGGTTTATGCGGCAGTTTCTCCTTCGCCAGCTGCATCACGAAAGATATCTGATTCGGTTTCTTGCTCTTGTTTTTCCTTAACGTCGATTTCGTCGACTTTTTCCATCGTGATAAGTCCTTCAGCGATTTCACGTAGGGCAATAACCGTTGGCTTGTCATTGTCTTCATCCACTAGCGCCGGTGACCCCATGGCGATTTGACGCGCGCGTTTGCTAGAAAGTTGTACCAGGTCAAAACGGTTACCTACAAATTGTAGGCAATCTTCAATTGTTACGCGAGCCATGTGTTGTCCTCAAATTACTCTAATAAAAAGGCCGTGAATAGTATCAAATGCTTGATTCGTCGTGCAATAAATCACGCAATAACGAGGCCATTTGCAACTTCTGTCGTGCCGTTCGGGTGCGATTTGCCGTGACGATCGCGATGATCTGCGCTAATGCTTCCGAAAAATCATCATTGATAATGACATAATCATACTCATTATAGTGCGACATTTCAGCGACCGCGTCACGCATACGTCGTTCAACGACGCTGTCATCGTCTTCACCGCGGGTACGTAGACGATCTTCCAACGCCTGATAAGACGGCGGAAGAATAAAAATACTTTGTGCATTCGCCAGCAAGCTGCGGATTTGCCGTGCGCCTTGCCAGTCGATTTCTAAAATCACATCGGTGCCTGCTTTCAGTTGTGTTTCGACGGATTTCAGGGCGGTACCATAGTGGTTATCGAAAACCTGTGCATGTTCAAGAAAGGCATTCTTATCAACCATGTCGTTGAATGTTTCTTGATCAATAAAATGATAATTTTCACCGTCTTTCTCACCAGAGCGTCGTGCGCGTGTCGTATGTGAGATAGAAACGGCAATATTAGGAACGCGGCGTAGCAGTTCGCTGACCAGGGATGTTTTGCCAGCACCAGAGGGTGCGGAGAGAATGTAAGGTTGGGCGTGCATACTAAGGTGTTATTTTATTGATGATTTATGATGTCAGCGGACAAGTATATCTCTTTCAGAACGATTTTTTTGCGATCTCACGTTTATGTTCAAGAAAGTGTGTGTCGCTTCCCTTAATTTTTTCTTCATGATCATGCAGGAGTCGAAATGAGTCAACGAACTGAGCAGGATAGTCTCGGCGAACTACAGGTTCCCGCAGCGGCGTTATATGCAGCGCAAACACAGCGGGCAATCAACAATTTTCCGATCAGCGGGTTAGCCATGCCCACGGCATTTATTCGCGCCTTGTTGCAAATGAAAGCGGTAGCCGCACAAACCAATGGCGAGCTAAATCAAATCCCAACCGCGATCAGTGTCGCCATTATTCAAGCTGCAGATGCACTCTTTGTTGACGAAAACGTGATGCAGCATTTCCCTGTGGATGTTTTTCAGACCGGCTCGGGCACCAGCACGAATATGAACGCAAACGAGGTGATCGCAAACCAAGCTTCAGTGATTGCAGGCGTGACGGTGAATCCGAATGATCATGTTAATTTCGGCCAAAGTAGCAATGACGTCATTCCGAGCTGCATTCACATCAGTGCCGCGATCGTATTAGAAAAACAAACACTGCCCGCCTTGCGACATCTTCTGAGTGTGATCAAGACGAAAGCCGCTAAGGTGGGTGGTCACGTAAAAACTGGACGAACGCATTTGATGGATGCGATGCCGATCCGCATGGATCAGGCACTGTCCGGATGGGCGCAGCAGATCGAGGATAATATTCAAATGTTACAAAGCCAACAACCGATGCTTCAAGCGCTCGCACAAGGCGGTACGGCAGTCGGAACAGGTATCAATACGCCCCCGGAATTTGCGGCACGTTTTTGTCACGGGATCAGTACAAAGACGGGAATACCCTTTTCACCGGCGGAAAATTATTTTTCTCGGATTAGCTCTCAAGACGTGGCTGTGTCCTTGTCTGGTCAATTAAAAACGGTCGCAGTGTCGATCATGAAAATCGCCAATGACTTACGTTGGATGAATTCAGGCCCGCTTGCAGGCTTGAGTGAAATTGAACTTGAGGCATTACAGCCTGGCTCCTCCATCATGCCGGGCAAAGTGAATCCCGTCATTCCCGAAGCCGCGACGATGGTGGCTGCGCAAGTGATCGGTAATGATACGACGATCACGATTGCCGGGCAGTCAGGTAACTTTGAGTTGAACGTAATGCTACCGGTGATCGCGCACAACCTGCTACAAAGTCTGGAACTGATCGCAAATACCAGCCGTTTGTTAGCGGATAAAGCGATCGCCACGTTTACGATGAATCAGACGAAGATTGATGATGCCTTAGCGCGTAATCCCATCCTAGTCACGGCGCTAAATCCGATTATCGGCTACGCTAAAGCAGCAGAAATCGCTAAACAAGCGTACAAACAAAAACGCCCGGTGATCGACGTCGCGACGGAATTGACGGATCTCAGTCGTGGCGAATTAATTGAACTGCTGGACCCTGCAAAATTAACGGAGGGTGGGGTTGGTCAAGAGCCTGCTTGAGCGCCGTAAAAAACGTATGCTATTCCAGATTCTGAATCTGCTCATTGAGCAGCGGCTTAGACCTTAACAAACTCAATGAGTTATCGAAAAGAAACCGTTCAAAAATGCCTGTTTGCCCACCAAACTGCCCACCACTTGCCTATGGCTTTTACTATTTCTTAGTGGTTAGCAATGGAAAAACAGTGCCGTTTTTGTGCTGCTTTTAGTACTTAAAAATAGCAGTTTTGAAAGGCTTTATCGAGCACGATTTCAACCAACCAACGCAGCTTGGCCATTTTTTGCTGTTATTTCGACATAATTTTTTTATGTGTCGATACACTCGACATATCAACTCTCAATCCAAACGACTCACCAAAACCGAGTTTTGAGAAGGAAGATTTAAAGTCGTAAGGAATCCCTTGGGCTTTTGGGGTAGTTTGGGCAACGCCTTAATTCACGCCACTTAGGCACACACCAACCCTGCCCATACGGTATTTGTTACTTGGGGCATTATGTAAATTCTGGTGCAGCTAGCTACCTGCACCCTCAGAAAGCTGCATGATCTGGGCATTTATCTGCCTACTGCGTCCGTTTAACTCTTTAATACTAGTGGGGCAAACTCCTAACTGAACTTAACAGATCAGTGAGGCTTATTTTGGAAAAAATAGAAACGATGAACCCAACTACACAATCACCCACAAACTTAGTACATCCAGCACGTCAGCAACGGATTTGCGCTTGCCCGAGGTAAAGGCCAAAATTGGCTTTGGCCGCAGTACCATTTATGCCTCTATTTATATAAAGAGAGGGGCCAGTAGAGAATTTCCGCGTTCCATTCGCATTGGTGCGCGTGCCTTGGGCTGGTTAGAAAGCCATATCGACCAGTGGATTGAAACCCGCCGTATCGGTGCTGCTTATGGCCGTGGATAAACCATCTGCATCAACCCCGTTACCTGCCAATGAGTTGAATTACAACATGCCAACATTACCGGCTGGTTTTGCTTATAACGCGCAAAACTGGCTGGTGATGCAACCAACGGGGCAAGATAGCCCAGTTAAAATCTGCTCTTGGCTGCAAGTGGCCGCCCGCACCCGCGATCCGCAAGGGGAATACCTAGCGATGCTTGAAGTCCAACACAGACAATACCGCCAGAGGCATTCCCGTGAACCGCTAGCGCACCAACAACCAGCACCGAACGAATAACAAATACACTCAATTATTTGGTTTTAACTCAAATAAGTTGAGAATAATCACAATCTTGGTAGGGTAAGCAACAGTGAAAAATCCCCAAGTTTATGGTTAAGAAAACACCGTGGAGAGAGCATGATCCGCTGCCACCTAGCCCGATTAATGGGTGAGAGAAAAATGCGCATTAGCGACGTGATGCGTGAAACCGGCCTCAGCCGTACCACTGTCACGCTACTTTACAAAGAAACTGCGCTTAAGGTGGACTTAGAGGCATTAGATAAACTGTGCGATTTGTTTAACTGCGATATACACGAACTACTCGAAAAATCGCCTGCGGCCTCCGCTGTGAATGAGAATACAAAATGACCCTAATTAACATCAAAGACCTCGAAGCACACCTATGGCATGCAGCCCACATTATTACCGGGCCTATCGATGCATCGGACTACAAGACTTACATTTTCCCGATCCTCTTTTTTAAGCGCATTTGCGATGTGTACGACGAGGAATTTATCGACGCCATGGAACAAGTCGGCGATGAAGAGCTTGCCAAAGGCGACATGTTTCACCGCATTCAAATTCCACAAGAGTGCCACTGGAAAGACGTTTTTGTCGAAACCAAAGACATAGGCCAAGCCTTAAAAGATGCGTTTCGCGGTATTGAACTGGCTAACCCAAAGCTACATGGCATATTCGGCGATGCCAGCTGGACCAATAAAGAACGCCTGTCGGATGAACTCTTAGCTACCTTGCTTAACCATTTCAACAAAGTGAACCTGGGTGTAGCGTTTGTTCGCGACGATGATATGGGTCGAGCATACGAGTACCTAATAAAACGTTTCGCTGATAAGGCCAATAAAAAAGCCGGTGAATTCTACACCCCGCGCACCATTGTTCGCCTAATGGTTAACATCCTAGACCCGCAAGCAGGTGAAAGCGTCTACGACCCAGCATGCGGTACGGGCGGGATGTTGCTTGAAACCATCCATCACGTAAAAGAAAACGGTGGCGACCCACGCCTGTTAAAAATCAAAGGCCAGGAAAAGAACCTTACCACCGAAGCTATTGCCCGTATGAACCTGTTTTTACATGGGCAGGAAGATTTTGACATTGTTCGCGGCGACACGCTGCGCGAGCCGAAGTTTTTGGTGAATGATCGCTTAGAAACCTTTGATTGTGTAATCGCCAACCCGCCATTCAGCCTCAAAGAATGGGGCTATGATCTCTGGTCTGCTGACCCATATGGCCGTAAACAATATGGTTTAGCGCCTAAAACCAACGGTGACTTTGCCTGGGTGCAACATATGTTTGCGTCGTTAAACGAGCAAGGGCGCATGGCAGTGGTATTGCCACATGGCGTACTATTTCGTGGTGGGGCCGAAGGTGCAATCCGCACCAAGCTGCTGCAAGAAAACCGCATCGAAGCCATCATCGGCGTAGCATCAAACCTGTTTTATGGCACAGGTATTCCTGCCTGTATTTTAGTACTGCGCAAATCACGCCCAGCCGATCATCTAGATCACGTGCTGATCATTAGTGCGGAAGAAATCTTCACCAAAGGCCGTGCGCAAAATACCTTGTCTAATGAGCAAGCCGACGAAATTTTTAACATCTATCGTCAGCAAGAAACCTTAGGCCCTAAAGCCGAAGAAATCGAAGGCGTTGCGCGCTGGGTCGCGTTAACTGAGATTGAAGAAAACGACTTCAACCTCAATATCGCACGTTATGTACAAAAACCACTGGAAGAAGAAACCATCACAGTGGAAGAAGCGCTAAAAGACTTCCAACAAAAACTGGCCGCCCTGGAGCAAGCCGAAAATGAACTGGAAGCACTGCTGATCAAGGAAGGGTTTGAACTATGAGCAAAAAGCTCACGGTGATGGTGTCATCCACAGTTTATGGCGTAGAAGAGCTGCTCGACCGCGTATACACACTACTAACCACCTTTGGTTATGAAGTTTGGATGTCGCATAAAGGCACAGTGCCGGTATCGTCTAACGAAACCGCCTTTGAAAGCTGCCTAAAAGCAGTAGAAAAATGCGACCTGTTTTTGGGTATCATTACGCCGCAATACGGCAGTGGCGTCGACGCATCCGGCTTATCCATTACCCATCAGGAAATGAAAAAAGCCATTGAGCTCAATAAACCTCGCTGGTTTTTAGCGCACGATCAAGTTGTATTTGCCCGCCGCTTATTAATGGACTTGGGTTATAAAACCCAAGAACAGCGTTCAGCATTGACACTGCGCAAAGGCGCAGCGTCTATTTCCAATATTAAGGTGATCGACTTATACGAAGACGCCACCATGGAACAACTGCCACTGGATGATCGCCAAGGCAACTGGGTACAAAAGTTCGATCGCGACGACGACGCCAACCTTTTTGTGGTTGCGCAATTTTCTCGCTATCAAGACGTAGAGCAGCGCCTGACCGAACATTTTCAAAATGTCAGTCAAGTGAGCGCCTCAGTAGGAGCAAACAATGAGTAAAACGGCCGCACAACTCAAGCAACTACTGTCGCTGGGCGAAAATCAAACCCTTGAATACCTTACAAGCTGCGAGTTAAAACACTGCGGTCCGCAAGTTTGCGCCTTTTTAAATACCCAAGGCGGTTACCTGCTATGTGGAGTCGATGATAACGGCCAAATTAAGGGTGTAGAGCATGCTGAACAAGTAGCTGAACAGCTCGAAAGCCAGCTTAAATCAGCCATTCAACCGCCGGTACTGTTTTCGGTAGAAGTACAGCAAGTCGAAAACAAACAGCTATTAGTGGTTGAAGTGCCGGCCGGCAAAGACATCCCCTACGCCTTTAACAGTGATATCTACATACGTGCCGGCGAACAAACCCAAAAGGCCGATGTCGATACCATCCGCGACATGGTCATGCGCAAGCAAGTAGAACCTACCCGCTGGGAGCGTTTGTTCTCGTCTGAACTCGACGAACAAGGTTTATCAGCCAGCGCTTGTAAAAAACTGCTATCCGCCAAACGCATTCCCAAAGAAGTCGCGCAAGCCGAACAAGGCTTACTGCACCAGTTGCAATTGTTATCTTTGGCCAAATACGGCCGCTTAACCAATGCCGCCGATGTATTATTGGCCAGTGCGCCGGGTAAGCGCCATCCGCAAGCCCGCGTGCGTGCGGTGTGTTATCGCCATAAGGCCGACGACGAATATCAAGATTTACAACACCTCGATGGTCCAATGGCCGAGGTGATCGAGCAGCTTATTACCTTTGTGATGCGCAATACGCCATCGCGCGCACGCTTTAGCAGCGCTAATAATCAGCGCGAAGACATCCCCATGTACCCAAAACAAGCGGTACGCGAAGCCATTGTTAATGCCTTTGCCCACCGCGATTACAGCAACTTTGCTGGGGGGATTAAGATTGAAGTCAGCCCTGCGCACCTGAAAATATGGAATGCCGGTGATTTTCCGCAAGGCATAGACGAGGAAAAAATCCAGCAAGGCCATATTTCGGTATTACGTAACCCCGATATTGCCCATGGCTTATACCTGCAAGGCTATATGGAGAAGCTTGGCCGCGGCAGTGTGGTTATTCAACAAGCTTGTAAAGAAGCTGGGTTACCCATGCCGAAATGGCACTCCGACAGCTCATCAGGTGTGACCTTAACTTTGTTTGCCCCGGAAGCTACCCCGGAAGCTACCCCGGAAGCTACCCCGGAAGCTACCCCGGAAGTCTACAAGCTACTCGCTTGCTTAGATGGTGAATTATCAACGTTAGAAATCAAAGACAAACTAGGACTCAAAGATCGTGAGCATGTGAGAGATTCTTACATCAAACCTAGCTTGGAGCAGGCATTTATTGAATTGACATTGCCCGATAAACCAAAGAGTCCTAAACAAAAATACCGTTTAACCGCGCTTGGCAAGCAGGTACAGCAGCAACTAAGCGATAAGAAGACATCATGAGCGCATTAAATAAGAAAAAATTAGAGGATTTACTCTGGGGCGCCGCCGAGTTTTTGCGCGGCCAAATCGACGCCTCAGACTACAAGCAGTACATATTCCCGCTGCTATTTTATAAGCGCCTGTCGGATGTGTATTTGGAAGAATACACCGAAGCATTGGAGATCCATGAAGGCGATGCCGAATATGCCGCCATGCCCATGTTCCACCGTTTTGATATTCCCAAGGAAGCCCGCTGGGAAAAAGTGCGCCACACCAGCAAAAACATTGGTGAGGCCATTCAAAACGCACTGCGTTTAATTGAAGCCAACAACCCGCGCTTACATGGCGTGTTTGGTGATGCCCAGTGGACCAACAAAGAACGTTTACCCGATCACCTGCTGTCGGATCTGATTGAGCACTTCAGTAAAATTCCGCTGGGGATTAAATCGGTCGCTCAGGATGATCTGGGTGAGGCTTACGAGTACCTAATCAAAAAATTCGCCGACGACTCCGGCCATACCGCCGCTGAGTTTTATACCAACCGTACCGTCGTGCATCTGATGACGCGTATTATGGGCTTAAAGCCCGGTGAAACGGCTTACGACCCCACCTGCGGCACTGGTGGTATGTTGCTGAATGCAGTAATGGATTTACGTACACACGGAGAAGAGTGGCGCAGTGTTCATTTGTATGGGCAAGAAGTAAATCTGCTCACTTCGGCAATAGCCCGAATGAATATGTTCCTGCACGACATCGAAGAATTCGATGTGTTGCGCGGCGACACCTTGGCTGAACCCAAGTTTATTGAGAACGATCAGCTCAAGCAGTTTGATGTGATATTCGCCAACCCGCCTTACTCGATTAAAAAGTGGAACCGCGATAAGTTTGCCGCCGACCCATACTGCCGCAACCTTTACGGCGTACCACCGCAGGGCTGTGCCGATTATGCGTTTTACACCCACATCATCAAAAGCCTAAAACCCGATACGGGCCGCGCCGCGATGCTCTGGCCACATGGTGTGTTGTTCCGCGATTCCGAGCAAAGCATCCGTAAACAAGTGATTGAGTCGGACATTATCGAAGCGGTAATTGGCCTTGGGCCAAACCTGTTTTATAACTCGCCGATGGAATCCTGCGTGGTGGTGCTCAATTGCAATAAATCCGCCGAGCGTAAAAACAAGGTGTTGTTTATTAATGGCGTAGAGCATGTTACCCGTGAACGTGCCCATAGTCGCTTATCGGATGAGGATTTGGCAGTGCTTTGCGAGGCCTACTTTGCCCCTGAAAAGCAAAGCGACATCACCGCATTAGTGGATATCGCCACTATCAAAGAGAACCTCTACAACCTGTCGATACCGCTCTATGTGCAGGCACAAACCAATGGCGAAGTGCACGATATTGAACATGCCATCGAGGCATGGAAAGTCAGCCGGGTGCAGTTGAAGAAACAGACCAATAAGTTATTCCACAGCCTTGCTGAGCAGGGATACGACATACAAGGAAGTATGAGTGTCGCGGAAGGCAGGACGCCGGGAGCGACCGAGGTTAGCGGTGAGGAAGTGCAGTAGTGACCGATAAACAAACCGTTAAATTTGGTGATATTTGCCGCGAAGTAAAACTCACCACCAAAGACCCAATAGCCGATGGCTATGAGCGTTACATTGGTTTAGAGCACTTGGATTCAGGCTCTCTCAAGATCAAGCGCTGGGGAATTATTGAGGAAGATAATCCAAGCTTTACTCGTGTGTTTAAGAAAGGGCATATCCTATTTGGCAAACGTCGCCCTTATCTAAAAAAGGCTGCGATTGCTGAGTTTGATGGGATATGTTCGGGTGACATTATTGTTATGGAACCTACGAATAGCTTCATAGATGCCAGCTTGATTCCAAACATTTTGCAAAGTGAATTGATGTGGGAATGGGCAATCAAAACATCTTCAGGGTCACTTTCTCCAAGAACCAAATACACACTGTTAGCTGAGTTAGATGTAACGCTTTTATCTGAGGCAGAACAGCTCACTAAAATGAAGCTTTTTAAAAAGTTTGACGATGTTGAAAGGCTTCATGATGATGTTATCGAATCAATGAACCTAGTATGGGAAACACTATATAGAAAGTTCTACTCGCTTTCGGACATTGCACCTAATGGTAAGTTGAGGGATGTTATTGACGAATTGCAGCCTGGCAAAAGCGTTAAGTCGGCATCGACAGCTGCTCAGGAAACACAAATAGGTGTACTAAAAGTTAGCGCTGTATCGGGTGGTTTCTACAAGCCTAGTGAAAATAAGCTAGTCACTCAAGAAAGTGAGATCGAGAAGCTTCTCATATGCCCAGGTGAATTAGAGTTACTTATAACTCGAGCAAACACCCCTCAATTGGTAGGCGATAGTTGTATTGTCCAGGACAAAGTCAAGAATGTTTTTACCCCAGATAAAATATGGAGAGCGCAAGTGGCCTCTGGTGTAAACAAATACTGGTTGCTTCAACTTCTGCAATATCTAAGAAAAAGTGGAAGACTCGCTAAAGTGGCCACTGGAACCAGTAATTCAATGAAGAACATCTCACAGAAAAAAATGTTGGATATTGATGTTTATATTCCATCAGTTATGGAGCAAGAACAAATAGGTTTAGTTGTTAAACATTTAATGCAAGTTGAGCGTGCAAATGGAAACCATAGTTCGAGTAGAAGTGAAATAAGAAATAGAGTTATGGAGGTGTAAAGTGTTTAACGAACAGACCGTCACAGAAAATGGAATTATCGACCGCTTAAAAGGTTTAAGCGGCGTAAAGTGGACTTACTGCCACGGTGAGAGCCTGCCCAAGCAAGCGCAGGATATCTTCGTTGATGAGTGGCTGAAAGACGCGTTGTGTTCGTTAAACCCCGATATCGCCAAGCAGCCGGATTACGCAGATGAGGTGATTTATAAGCTGCGTGGTGTGGTGCTGGAAGCACGTCATACCGGTTTGGTAAAGGCCAATGAAAACTTTCATGAATGGTTAATGGCCGAGAAAACCTTGCCCTTTGGTGAGAATGGCGACCATATCACCATCAACCTGATTGATTTCGACAATATCGACAACAACCACTTTGTGGTGTCGCAACAGGTGCACTATATCGCGGCGACCGAAGTCTATTTTGATATTGTGCTCTATGTGAACGGCATTCCCTTGGTGGTGGGCGAAGTGAAAACCGCTACTCGCCCAAGTGTGACCTGGCAAGACGGCGCCGCCGATTTTATTGGCGGTAAAAAGCACTACTGGAAGAACGTTGAACCTTACTTTGTGCCCAACCTGCTGTGTTTTGCCAGTGAAGGAAAGACCTTTGCTTATGGCGCTATCAATGCCCGAGTAAAAGATTGGGGCCCTTGGCACAATACTGACCTACGCGATGAGATTCTGCCCGGTTTGGCATCGGTACTGGACAGCTGTGAGGGCTTGTTAAACCCGCAAACCTTATTGCAGCTATTGGAATCGTTCGCGCTGTTTTCAACGGTGAAAACCGGTAAGAACACGCCACCCAAGCGCATTAAAATTCTGCCGCGTTACCCACAGTTTGAAGCGGCCAAACAAATAGTAGAGCGTGTGCGCAAAGGCTACCCGAAAAAAGGCCTGATCTGGCACTTCCAAGGTTCCGGTAAATCGTTATTGATGCTTTACGCCGCCAAAATGCTGCGTGCAGACAATGACCTGAAAAACCCCACCGTATTGATCGTGGTAGATCGTCGCGACCTGGACAGCCAAATCAACGAGACCTTTGGCGGTGCGGACGTTAAAAACCTCATCAAGGTACAAAGCTGTAAAAAGCTTGGTGAACATATTGAGCAAGATAGCCGTGGCATTTTAATTACAACAATCTTTAAGTTTAAAGATGTCGAGATTGATAACAGTAATCCTAACGGCCTCAACAATCGAGATAACATAATTGTCTTAGTGGATGAAGCGCACCGCACGCAGGAAGGTGGCTTGGGCGAGAAAATGCGCTGGGCCCTACCTAACGCGCACTTCTATGGTTTAACCGGTACACCGATTTCCGGTATCGACCGCAACACCTTCAAGCTATTCGGTGCCGAAGAAGATCCCGGTCGCTACATGAACCGCTACAGCTACAAGCAGTCGATCCGCGATGGAGCCACTAACCCGGTGAAGTTTGAACCACGCTTGGCAGAGCTGCGGGTAGACCGTGATGCCATCAACCAAGAATTTGAGCAGCTCGCCAAAGACAACAACCTCGACGACGAAGAAAAAGCTGCACTATCAAAACGTGCTGGAAAATTAGCGGTGATGCTCAAAGCGCCCAAACGCATGGCCGCGGTGAGCAATGATATTGCCGAACATTTTACCAGCCACGTAAAGCCGAAAAAGATGAAAGGCATGGTGGTGGTGTACGACCGCGAAGCCTGCGTGCAGATGTATTATTTACTGGGTGAAAAGCTCGGCTTTGATGCCGTTGAAGTAGTGATGAACGTCGATCAGGCACCCGTAAAAGCCGAAGAAGGCGGTAAAAAAGACAAGCTTAATAAAGACTGGCGTAAGTGGCATGACGATTTGGAATTGCCGATTAAACAAGAAGATTTTGAGCGCTGGCAGCAGATTGATGCCGAAGACCAAACCCAGAAAGACTTAATCGAAAGCTTTAAAGACCCCAAGCATCGGTTGCAACTGATCATCGTCACCGCCAAGTTGCTCACTGGCTTTGACGCGCCTATCTGCTATTGCATGTACTTGGACAAGCCGCTGCGCGATCACACTTTGCTACAGGCCATGTGCCGCACTAACCGTTTGTACGAGACGGACGAGGTGCGTAAAGACATGGGACTCATCATTGATTACCTTGGCGTGTTTGAAAACCTGCGCACCGCGCTGGCCTACAACCCGGAAGAAATCGATGGCGTGGTAGAAGGCATTGAAGCCTTTAAAGAATTATTACCCACCCAGTTGGATAAATGTTTGTCCTTCTTCCCGGGTGTTGACCGCACATTGGAAGGTTTCGAAGGCATTATGGCGGCACAAGAATGCCTGCCGACCAATGAAAAGCGCGATGAGTTTGCCGCCAGCTTTGGCGTACTAGCCAAGCTTTGGTCGGCCATTAACCCAGACACCTTCTTAGCCCCGTATCGCAAAGACTATAAATGGCTGGCACAGATTTACGAATCAGTGCGCCCAGTCGGCCAAACCGGCGCTTTGGTGTGGGCGGCTCTTGGTCCTGAAACCATCAAGATGATCCACGAGCATACCGACATCAATCGCATCCGCGACGATATCGACGAGCTGATCATGGATGAGCACGCCATTTTCACCCTGACCGACAAAGAGCAAGAGCAACGCGCCAAACGCCTGGAAATAGACCTGATGGGCCGATTACGCGGCAGTAACGAGCCAAAGTTTGTCGAACTGGGTGAACGCTTAGAAAAACTGCGCCAAGACTACGAAGCCGGTGTGATCAAAGCCATCGATTGGTTAAAAGGTCTGTTAGATGCAGCCAAAGATACGGTTCAAGCTGAGCGCGAAACAGGTGATCATGTCGTTACTGAAGAGGACAACAAACAGGCCTTAACCAAACTCTTCCTGGAAACTCGCCCAGAAACCACGCCGAAGCTAATCGGTGATGTGGTAGAGCAGATTGACAAGATCGTCAAAGCCACCCGGTTTGAAGGCTGGCAAAACTCCAACAGCGGCCCGCGCGAAATCCAAAAGGCGCTGCTGGTAACACTTGCCCAGTTTGGTCTTGGTAAAGATAAAGAGCTGTTCCAAAAGGCATATGGGTATATAGAAGAGCATTATTGATGGCAGCTTGCGACCGAGTGAACAACGACAAGGAGGTTTAGGATGCTAAAGAAAATTCAGCACATTAAAAAGCTTGGTGTGTTTGACGATTTTAGCTGGGATAGTGAGGTTAAAAACAAAGGCGGCGCTGTTCAGAACTTTGTTGATATCAACATCATCTATGGGCGCAACTACTCCGGTAAGACCACACTGTCGCGTATTGCTCGTGCTCTAGAGACACGCACTTTATCAGACAAATATGGCGCGCCTTCGTTTCAACTAAAATTTGCTGACAACTCAGATGTAACACTCGCGGCCTTAACCACCCACGACAAGAACATTCGTGTTTTCAATGAAGACTTTATTAGAGATAACCTTCGATTTATCACTAACCCTGACGACAGCATTGAGCCATTTGCCATTTGCCATTTGCCATTTTAGGCGATGACAATAATAAGATCGAAAAAGAGATTGAAGCTCTTGAGGAAGAACTCGGTTCTAGTATTGAAGGGCGAGAAACCGGTTTGTTTGCCGACAAAAAGCAGGCCGCAGTTGCATACAGCAATGCCTTTGCCTCTCATAAACAATCGAATGAAAGTCTAGAAAAACAACTGGGTGATAAAGCGACTAATAAAGACATCGGCATTAAATACAAGCCTGAGCGTTTTGGTGACCAAAACTACACCATTACCAAATTAAAGGCCGATATCACAACTGTTAGTAGCCCTGATTTTCAGCCGTTAACATCAGAGCAAGTGAGCGAGCACGAAAAGCTGATTGATGAAAAGGTTTTGCCTGCAATACCTAAATTTTCTTCACCTCAGCTAAGTTTTTTAAGCTTGGCACTAGAAGTTGAAACATTGGTAACCAAGCCCATCAGTGAGTCTGATAAAATTCAGGCGTTAGTAAAAGATGCTGTACTTAACCGCTGGGTCAATGAAGGTCGTTCTCATCATCGAAATAAGCATGAAAAATGCGCATTTTGTGACAATGAAATTTCGACTGAGCGGTGGGCAGAGCTTGATAAGCACTTTGATGAAGAATCTGAGCTATTAGAAAAGTCGATTGATGCGTTACTTGCTAAGATAGAAACCGAGAACCAAACAATTCAATCCGCACTCACCATTAATCAATCTGTTTTTTATTCCAAGTTTCACTCACAACTAACTGCCTTAAATTTAAGGTTAAAAGCTGCAACCAAAGACTATCAGCTTGCTTTAGGTAATCTAACCAAGCAACTGAAGGCGCGAAAAGGTGATATTTTAAACGTTAAAGACTTTGAGAGCCCCGCTGATGGTACTGCGAAACTAACGCAAATCTGGCAGGATTATAGTGACCTTTGCGCTCAATCAGAGTTATTTAGCAGCTCATTAGCCGACGAACAAACCAAGGCCAAAGCCGACTTGCGATTGAAAGAGGTCGCTGAGTACTTGCTTACGATTGATTACCAAACACAGCTCAATTCAATTGAAACCTTACGGCAGAAAAGAGACGAGGCTCAACAAGCGCAGGCGATTATCAACACGAATATTACCCAAAAACAAGCACAAGTTACGGCTAAGAAACGTGAACTGAATGATGAAGAAAAAGGGGCTAAAAAGGTAAATGAATATCTAAATAATTTTTTCGGACATCAGTTTTTGACGTTGGAGGCTAAAAAAGATGAAGGGCCAACGCAAGAGGCAAAACGTATTCGGTTTGAAATGATCCGTGACGGCAAGAAAGCTTATCACCTAAGCGAAGGCGAGTGCAGTTTGCTGGCATTCTGCTACTTTTTAGCCAAGTTAGATGATGTCGCAACCAAAGATTCAAAACCCATTATTTGGATTGATGATCCTATCTCCTCGCTCGATGGTAATCATATTTTCTTTATTTATAGCTTGTTGAATGCGGAAGTGGTCGAAAAGGGTAAATTTGCACAACTGTTTGTTTCAACACACAACCTTGATTTTTTGAAGTATCTGAGAATGCTGAATGGCAAGTATTTCGATCCAGCAGGCTCTGGAAAGTTAAAAAGCTACCAGAAAGATTTCTTTGTTGTGATTAGGCAAGGTAAATTTTCTACAATTCAGTCTATGCCTGATTACCTAAAAAAATACATCACAGAGTTCAATTATCTTTTTCATCAAATCTACAAGTGCGCCAATGTCGAAAGTGTTAATGATGCAAACTTCAACTCGTTTTATAACTTTGCGAATAATGCGCGCAAATTTTTCGAGATTTATCTTTACTATAAGTACCCTGATCAAACATCTGATGAAGATAAGTTAAAGCTGTTTTTTGGTGATGAAAAAATCCCAGCAGTGTTAGTTGATAGAATCAATAACGAGTTTTCACATTTAAAGGGGTGCTTCGAAAGTGGCTCGATACCTATAGATGTACCAGAGATGCAAACAGCTGCAAGGCAAATCATCGATCGACTAAAACAGGACGATGAGCAGTTTTCTTCATTAATGAGAAGTGTTGGTGAGGCCGTTGAGGTTGAAACTGTATGAGCCGGTACTCAAGGGCAATGATGGTAAGCATTGTAAAAAGTGAAACCATCTGGAAGTTCCGGATAGTTCAAACGGTAGCCTGAGTAAAAGCCTAACTTGAGCTATTTGGTCTTTTGATATTAAAATCGCACCACAACACCCCTCCCGCTACCCGTTAGATCAGCGCCCTGTGAGGGGTTACTCTATTTTAGGGTTGGTGTCGTTTTTCAGGCTTATGATTTTGGAGTGGCAATTTGTCACTCGTTGGTACCCTCATCATTGAGGGTACCAAAACTCGCTTTCATCCAAACATCATTCTCCGGCCCACTAAGATGGTGCAGCAGCGCTAGGTTGATCTGGTGGTTGGTAACGTTGCCGTTTCGTTTTCGGTAGTCTTTTCTTAAACCGCTCGGTAACAAAACCCGTACATGACTTGCCCATTTGCTCCGGCGAACTGGGCAGGCAAAAGGCGCGGTTTTGCTGTTTGGGGTGCAAGGTAGCGCGCTTTGCTGTTTTAGATAAAGGCGTAATGCACCAAAAAATACGGGCGTTGGCGGGTACGTTTGCTTGCAGTGTGTTGGTTTGAATCGTGCCATCCCTATATGTAGGTAACAAATGTGCCGGTAACACAACCAACCCGCCTTGCGCGTGGCCATCAACCTCAGGTAAAGGTAGCCAATACAGGTTTGGCCATTGCTCGGGGCTTTGCCATTTTTCTACGATCACTTGTGTGCCAATGCTACTTAGCCATTGGTGAACCGGGTAGCCAGGGTGCGCTTGTTTAAGGCGCGATAACTGATAGGTGAGCCAGCGTGTTAAACGTTCGGCCGCATTATCGCACTCGCTCGATGCTGGGTAGAGAGTAAACGCGCCATGCCCAACCAGTAAAGCGACCACCTGCTGTATCCATTCTCTATTCCAGTCGTTGCCACTTGCCCATAACACGTCACTTATTACCTTGTTGGTTTTTCATGCCGTCTATTTTCATTGGTCGGGTGCAGACTCGGTGGTGAAATAGATGAAAGAAATGGCCATCAAACTAACCAGTCAAATCGGTTTGTCCTGATGACCTGTGCGCGGCTAACTGATTGAAATATATCGTCCAATGCGGCTCTGTTTGGCGGCATTTGGCTAGTGCAAAAAAATCGAGACGCCAAACGATCGTTTGCATTCTGGGTTAGAAAAAACAAACGGTTTGTACTTTGGATTCGAGGTTGGTTTAGGGTGCAAAAAGTACCAAATCTTGCTTTGTGCCAGTACCGGCAAGGCTTAGCAGCGTTGGATTTCAATCGAGACGCCAAACAGTAAATGGGCTAATTTCCCTGTTTGGCGTTTCGATCCAAAAGCCAAACGGATAGTGGTTTTGGCGTATGGGGGGTAAAGGCATGGGGAAGTGTGTGGCGGCTGTTGAAACTCATGGATTAGCAAATGACGCCTAGGGGGGATTGCATCAGCTGATCAAAGTAAGTAATTGGGTTGGTTGATTTAGCTTAATGCTGGATGTGGTTTTTTGTAAGCGAGCTATCGATAGGAAAAGCAATGGCTGAATAGTGACAAGGCGAAATGAGAACCGACGCGTACAGAAATGCAGAGGCGTCGGCCATATTGGCTTGAAGATTATGTTTAGTGACCTATTTTGTCAATCAACGCCCCAATTGCCCCATTCATTGGGGCAGTTTAATTTCCTCTTATTCACTTTCTAAAGCTCGCTTTATTAAGTGTTGCCCCATTGTCCCAACTGCCCACGGTAAGTGACCAAATGGGGGGCTAGTTAGTTTCGCCTGATGGGCCTTTTCGGCAAGCGGCTGCGTTTGTCATCGAAGAAGGCCAATACTCTGAACCAATAGAGTGATTCTTCATAACTTAGGCTGTGCGTTGGGCGTGCAGGCGGGATGAGCCCCAGTTTGCGTCCTAAACTGATAATCACGTAGAACGTGAGTTTTAGCGTCAGCCAAGGAGCGAGTACCACGAATACCATCAGGCAATACCGAGTAAGGCAATGCCAATACACCAACCAAGGCCTGCCAGCATGGCTATTGGAAAGGTAATGGGGGCGAGTCGTATCATCAGTTGCATGTTAACGCCCTCCTGTGTGGTGGTGTGAAGCGGGTTCAAAGTGCACCAGTGGTTCAACCACATCAGCCACGGTTTGATGGGCAATTCGGCGCTCTTCAAAGTAATCGTGGCGGTCGTAGATACCCTCAACGCCTTTTAGCTTATGGTTAAGACAGCGTTCGGCTACGTTGCCTGCAATGCCCAAAGAGGCGGCAAGGCTGCGAAAGGTGCGGCGTAAATCGTGTACGGTGAAGTGTTCAAGCTTGCCCATTTTATTGGGTGGCTGTTTTTGCGCCCAGGCTCGCGACCAAAGAGTTTAGAAATGGCACGGTTCAGTGTATCTGGCCCCATGATGGCTTGCTCGTCTGGCTGGGAAAACATAAGGCGAGCCACAAGCGCGGATTTGCAGCTCGTTAAACCAGTCAATGGCTTGGCGCGGTAAGGGAATACTTATCGGCACGCCAGTTTTACTTCGTTCTTTGGGTAGGTCCCATACGCCCGTGGTTAAATCCATCTCACGCCACATGGCTTCGCACAATTCGCTTTTGCGCACGCCCAACACCAAAAACAGGCAGCAAGCGAGGTAGTTGTCGCGGCCAAAGCTATTGATATGGGTATGAAACACGCTAAAGGCGTAGTGAATTTCCTCTTTGCTGAGCATCCTGTCTTTACTGGACTCCACGCCACCGGCATCGTCCACGGTAAATGCTGCGGCTGGGTTGTTCAGCGTTAAGTCGAGCTTTATCGCATGTCGAAACAGCTGCTTCATGTACATCAAGGTATCGTTGGCAATGGTAGGGCGGTTACTTTCTCGAATGCGCTCTAATACTTCGCGCACGTCGCGTGCTGTCACTTCAGCAATACACTTAATACCAATGACTGGGCTTATGTCTTTGGTGTAAACCCGATACGGAATCTTTGGGTGCTTTAGTCGCCGACTCAGATCGGTTCGATACCAGTCATGAAACAGTTGATCCACGGTTTCAATGTCAGGTAACTCGATTTTTTGTTTTTCCAGAAGAGGATCTACGCCGTCACGTACTTCCTTTCGAAAGTATGCGGCGGTAATTCTGGCGTCTGCCAATGACATTAAAGGAAATTGCCCCAAGGTTGCTTCTCGTCTTCCTTTGGCTGTGGTGTAGCGGATCATCCAGTAAGGCGAGCCTTGTTTGCGGACGCAAAAGTATAGCCCTTCACCATCTGAATATTTTTTGGGGTCGGCTTTGCTGTATGCAATAACCTGTTTTGCTGTGAGTTTTCCCATGTTTACTCCATAGTTGCTGAAATAACGGAGGGGGCAATAATGGCTGCCCACCAATTTGCTCACCGCAAAATGCTTATTGAGCAAAAATAAGGGGACTGCCCACCATTCTGCCCACCACTAAACAGGCAGTTGGTAACGGACATCTGCAAACCGATTTGGACGGGAAAAATAAAAAAGCCCTGTATTTACAAGCAAATAACAGGGCTTTTAAGACATTCTTGGACGGGTAAAAAAACTATTCGATGTTTTGGATCTGCTCCCGCATTTGTTCGATTAACACTTTCAAGCTGATCGAGGTTTCCGTGCTCATGACGCTGACGGATTTTGAGCCGAGTGTATTGGCTTCGCGATTCATTTCTTGCATGAGAAAGTCAAGGCGTCGTCCAACCGGGCCATCTTGATTCATCACGCGTTGTACTTCTTCGATGTGTGTTTCTAAGCGATCAAGTTCTTCTTCCACATCAAGCTTTTGCACCAGTAGCGCGATTTCTTGTTCCATGCGGTTTTCATCGAATTTACTCGCGAGTTCTTCGACGCGTTCGATTAATTTGGTTTTTTGCGCCTGAATAATGTTCGGCATCTGTTCGCGAATTTTTGCGACCTCAGTCGCGGCGCTGCTGCAGCGTGCGTTGATCGTATCGGCCATTTTCTGGCCTTCGCGTTTGCGTGTATCGATGAGCGTGTCGATAGTGGTTTCCATCAACTCGCCAAGCGCTTTTGCTGTTTGCTCCATATCAAGCTCGGGTGTTTCTAATACGCCGGGCCAACGCATGACTTCGAGTGGATTCAGTGGTGTCGTTTCATACACTTCATTTGCGATTTTTTTTGTCGCTTCAGAGAGTTGTTTAACCAGCTCAATATTGACGTTAAGTGACTCTTGCCGAACCGCGGGTGTGAACCGTAAGGTACCGTCGATTTTGCCACGTTTGAGTTTTGCCGCGAGACGATCGCGGAATTGGCTCTCTAAGCCGCGCAGTTCCTCTGGCAGGCGTAAGTTGACGTCGAGATAGCGGTTGTTCACTGACCGCAGTTCCCAGACGGCTTCGCCCCACTCTCCTTCGTTTCCGTGACGTGCAAATGCAGTCATGCTTAATGGCATGGTGGCGCTCCTTTAGTTGATGATGACGTGATCGCGTTCAGCACGTGCTTCTATTTTACCGATCACGTTAGCGGTTTCGCCAAGTTCACGTAATCGAGACAGGATCGCGTCGCTGTCGGTCGGGTTGACGACGAGTACCATGCCGACGCCGCAATTGAAGGTGCGGTACATTTCGATTTGATCGATATTACCTTGTGCTTGCAGCCAGTCGAAGATCGCAGGTGTCTCCCAGCTGTCAGCATCGATCACCGCTGCGCAATCATCGGGCATGACACGGGGAATGTTCTCTAATAATCCGCCGCCGGTAATGTGCGCGAGGGCGTGAATGTCATGTTTGCTGATCACATCCAGTAAGGGTTTGACGTAGAGGCGTGTTGGTTCGAGTAGTACGTCGCCGATTGGGCGTCCGTTGAAATCCTTATCGAGCGGTGTGTTAGAGACTTCGAGGACTTTTCTGATCAATGAATAGCCGTTGGAATGTGGACCGCTTGAGGCGAGACCGATCAGCTGGTCGCCGGCTTTTACTTGCGTGCCATCGATGATCTCATCCTCTTCCACCACGCCGACGCAGAACCCGGCCAGATCGTAATCGCCTTTGCTGTACATGTCGGGCATTTCCGCCGTTTCACCGCCGATCAGCGCACAGCCGGACTGTTCACAACCAGTCGCAATGCCGTTGACGACGTCAGCCGCGATCGCTACATCGAGACTAGAGGTGGCGTAATAATCAAGAAAAAATAGTGGCTCAGCGCCTTGTACGATTAAGTCGTTGACACACATGGCGACCAGATCAATACCGATCGTGTCGTGCTTGCCACTTTCGATGGCGAGGCGCAGTTTTGTCCCAACACCATCGGTGCCAGAGACTAATATTGGGTTTTCGTAACCGGCATCTTTGAGCTTGAACAAGGCACCGAAACCGCCAACATTGCCCATCACGCCGGGACGGTGCGTGCGTTTCACCATCGGTTTGATACGATCAACCAATTGATTGCCGCTGTCGATATCGACGCCTGCGTCCTTATATGTGAGGGATGTGGGTTTTGTCATGCGATTCCTTTGATATATTCCGCGTTGTACGCTGGATTTGTGCTCGGTGCTGAGTAAAGACATGCGATTTTATAAGGAAGGCCTGCATAAGTCATCTTTGTTCGCGATTACTTGGCCTTGACTTGAATAAGGTCGATGACATAGCGTTTGCGTCGCGGCAGAGCAACATTCAATTAGAACAGGGGAAGACACGTGTTTGGACATTTAAGTGATTCGGAAAAATGGTTAGCGTTAGGTGTTTTCCTCGTGATCGGCTGGTTGCTCTATTTACTCTCACCCGTGCTGACACCGTTTATGATCAGTGCGTTTCTGGCGTATCTCGGCGATCCGTTGGTGGATCGATTAGAAGCGCGTAAAGTCTCCCGCACGTTAGGCGTCGCGATCGTTTTCTGCATTATGTTTGTGTTGTTTATGGTTTTCTTGCTGATCATGATCCCGCTTTTGCAAAAGCAAATTGGCGTTTTGATCGAAAAATTCCCAGATTGGGTTGACTGGTTTCAAGCGACGATCCTACCGAAGGTTGCCGGTTTTGCAGGATTCGAAACACCGACCCTCGACACGAGTGCCTTCAAACGCGCGCTAATGGGTAACTGGCAAAGTTTTAGCGGCGCATTAGACGGAATGCTCGGCAAGATAACGCAGTCCGGTTTGGCCATCGTCAATTGGCTTGCGTATCTGTTGTTGATTCCGGTAGTGACGTTTTATCTGCTCCGTGATTGGGACATCCTGATCGAGAAAATTCACGATCTCTTACCACGCAAAGTGGAAGGTACGGTGTCACGTTTAGCGAAAGAATGTGATGAAGTGCTAGCGGAGTTCTTCCGTGGTCAGCTTTCGGTCATGATCGTTCTCGCGATTATTTATTGTGTTGGCTTGATGTTGGTTGGACTTGATCTGTCTTTCCTGATCGGCGGTCTGGCCGGGTTGGTTAGTTTCGTCCCATACCTCGGTTTTCTCGTGGGAATTATTGTTGCGGGAGTTGCCGCAGTGATGCAGTTTCAAGATGGAATCCATCTTGTGTATGTTGCGATCGTGTTCGGTATTGGACAGATGCTTGAGGGCATGGTGCTGTCGCCGCTATTGGTTGGTGATCGCATCGGCTTGCACCCCGTCGCGGTGATTTTTGCGGTGATGGCCGGTGGTCAGTTATTTGGTTTCTTTGGTGTCTTACTGGCGCTGCCTGTTGCGGCGGTGATCGTGGTAATCCTACGTCATTGGAAAGAACTCTATAAAGGCAGCCAGTTTTATACACCGGCCCCATGAGTCTAACGCCAAAGCAATTACCGTTGACGTTTGGTCGCGATGACGCCTACACCTTTGCGCGCTACTTGCCGGGATCCAATCTCGAAATATACGATGCCTTACTCGGCCTGATCACATTAGAGCCTGTCCCGGCAGAAGGATTGTGTGTTTTTCTGCATGGTGCGGAAGGGGTCGGTAAAAGTCATTTGTTACAGGCAATTTGTCAGGCGGCTTCAGAACAAAAAAAAACATCGGTTTATTTATCTTTCACTGATCGGAAAAGGTTTGACCCAGAAATTTTGCAAGGTCTTGAAACGTTATCCTACGTCTGTTTGGATGATGTTGAGCAAATTGCTGGCGATCGCGACTGGGAGCAAGCGCTGTTTCATTTATTTAACCGATCGCGCGAGGTCGGCAACACACTCATTCTCTCCGCGCTTAATGCCCCTGCACAAATAGACTTCTCATTACCTGATCTTGCTTCGCGTATGAATTGGGGGTTGATCTATCAGGTGCAAGATTTATCGGATCATGACAAGATATCCGTGCTACAGCAGCGTGCTGCGGTACGAAATTTCGATCTGCCGAATGACGTGGGGGAGTTCATGATCAGACGATTACCAAGGGACATGCATGTCTTGTGTTCCTATCTCGATAAGCTCGACACCGCCAGCCTGGCGGCTCAACGTAAACTGACCGTTCGCTTCGTCAGTAAATTCCTCGATTCTATTTCATGAGGATTTTAATTTTTATTTGGTGTGTTGCGTTTGCGAATATTGTTTCTGCAGAAAATGATCTGATCACACCTTCAACAGAAGCGATTTTTTCAGCGCATCAACACAGCGTTTTACAAGTGCGTTTGTTAGACCGATTAAGTAACTCCAAATCTTCTATTGGGTCTGCTTTCGTGATCGATGAAGCGGGACTTGTCGTCACCAACTTTCATGTGATCGCAGACTGGGTCTACAAACCCGAACGGCATGTGATCAAGTACTGGGTAAACGATAAAGAACAAGGTGATCTAGACTTGATCGCGATCGATGTAGTGCACGATCTGGCCCTATTGCGATCAACAACCTTAAAAAAGCCAGCGTTACGTTTTTCAACGCGAACCTTACGCCAAGGTGAGCAGCTGTATTCGTTCGGCAATCCGCATGATATTGGCATGTCGATTGTTGAAGGAACGTTTAATGGTTTTTTAGAAAAATCGTTGTATAAAAAAATTCACTTTACCGGCTCTGTAAATGCCGGAATGAGCGGAGGCCCAGTGCTCGATCAACAAGGTGAGGTGATCGGTGTCAATGTATCCGCTGCAGGTAATCAATTAAGTTTTCTCGTCCCGGTTGAATACGTAGAAGCGATGGTGGCTGAGCAAACCGAAGTTTCATCATCTACGGATTTTTTAGGTGTGATTCGTGATCAGATTATGCGTAATCAGGCGGGTTATATGACCGCTTTAACATCTCAACCTTTGAATGTGTTGCAGATGGCGGATTATGTTTTGCCCGGTAAGCTCGGCTCGTTCATGAAGTGTTGGGGCGGAACAGAAAAACGTGATCGGATTTTATTCGAGCAGACGTATCAAATCTGTCGCACAGAAGATGAAATCTATTTATCGCCACAACAGCGTACGGGCTTGATCGAATATCAGCATGATCTATATCAATCCCGCGGTTTAAGTAAACATCGTTTTTTCGCCATAATTGAGAAAAGGGTTCAAGCGGCGCGACTGTCTTATCAAGCTGATGAAGAAATGGTGTCAGATTTTTCATGTCGTTCTGATCTCGTTTCACATCTCGCAAAAGACGCTGTGGAAGCCACAGATTCTCGTCTCGTATTGTGCACGCGAACGTATAAAAAACTACCTGATCTTTACGATGCTTGGCTTACTGCAGTTGTACTCGCGGATAATGATGAAGTGTTACAAAGTACGTTTTATCTTTCCGGCGTGAGTCTGGAGAACGCCCTGCAGTTCGCTAGAAATTATATGGAGAGCGTGCAATGGAAACCGTGATCAGCGAAAGTAAGCCGCTCGTTTATGTTGAGGTTGTTGACGCGCATCATCGTGTCTTGCAACGCTTTAGTTTGAATTCACCGGCATTCACTATTGGGCGTGGTTTTGACAACGATATTATTCTGGACGATGAATTTATATCAACAAAACATCTCTCAGTTACATTTGAAAATAATAAATTTATTATCAACGATTTAAAAAGTACGAATGGTTTTTTTATAAAGAAAAAACATTATCTCGATGAGACGTTTCAGGTTGAAGCGAAACAAGTTATTAAACTTGGTCAAACCCGTTTACGATTTCGATATCCGCAAGAAGCGTTAGATAAAACGGCACAAGATCGGATCTTACTTGGAGATAAGTTTTGGTCATCCCGACATCCCGGTTTTGTCTTTAGTGCTTTGCTGGCGATGCTCGGTTTGTTTGCGCTTGATGTGTATCTAGAAACACCGATTAAATTAACCGGTGCACGACTATCTGGTGAGGTTTTAACGGGCGTTTTAATTGTCGTTGTTTGGGCTGGGTTGTGGTCATTATTCAGTAAAATAATGACAGATCGGCTTTCATTTATTCAACATGCGGGAATATTTATTGTTGCGAATATTACCGCTATGTTTTTCGCGATTTTGTTGTCTTATCTTTTTTATACTTTTGCGTGGGATGGCTTATTCAGTAAAGCGATCACGCTGTTGATTGGTGTGATTTTTTGTTGGATGGTTTACCAACATCTCGCAGTTAGTACGCATTTGAGTCAGCAATCTCGGCTTGTGATTGCAGGTGTCTTGGCAACGACAGGTGTTGCGATTTATCTTTTGGATGAGCAGCTATTAAGTGATGAGTTCGATCCTAGTCCGAAGTATGCCTTATTAGTGAAATCGCCAGATTACAATTTAAGCCAAGGTACGTCGTTAGATCAGTTTTTTACCAAAAGTAAATTACAGGCTGAAAAAAGTGTAGAAAGAGATCAATAAATTTTTATTTAAAATCTGTGGCTAAAATTTAAAAACTCACCGTTTGCCTTTTAATTCTTGTGCACGGAAACGTGCAAAAAAACTTGCTCCTAAATACAGCAGAATGCTTAAACTAACTTCTAGGCTGGCGTAAATACGATTATCAGGTTGGCTCCATAATTCGGTGACGCCATGAATGAAATAGCCCAGCGTAATCATGCTAATCCATGCGTGGGTGTAAGCATTACGACGTAAAATTCCAAACATGCCGATTAATAACGGAATGCCGCCGAAGACTAATGCGATAACGGTTGAACTTCGATCAAGCTGGGTGGGATTGATCGACCAAACAATAACTAAAATTAATAGTCCGAAATACCCGATCAGGGTGGCAGTTCTTGCCAGAGTTTGTCTATTCATAAATGTCGTTGGAGATTGAGTTACGGTGATTTTGCGTGGCCGAAATGTAAACGGTGCGTGGTTTCTGCAAGTCGTTTGCCGAGTGCGATGCAGAGGTTTTTTTCACTATCAGAAATGGTGTTTGCGTTATCAGCGCCCGAGACATGACTGGCACCGTAGGGTGTGCCGCCAGTTTTTGTGGTGATCAGATCAGCTTCGGTATACGGAATACCGAGTAGCATCATGCCGTGATGCATGAGCGGTAACATCATGCTGATCAAGGTGGTTTCTTGTCCACCGTGCAAGCTGGCAGAAGAAGTGAACACGGCGGCTGGTTTATTCACCAAAGTGCCGGTGAGCCAGAGTTCGGACGTGTTATCGAAAAAGTATTTCATCGGAGATGCCATATTGCCGAAATGTACCGGACTACCAAGCGCAAGCGCATCGCATTCACGAAGATCGTCGAGTGAAGCATAAGCGGCACCGGAGCTGGGAATTCGATCCGCGACGGCTTCGCATTCTGTTGAGACATTCGGTACGGTTCGAATAACGGCTTCGCAATCATCGACGCGTTCAATACCTCGCGCAATCAAACGCGCCATTTCTGCGACGTTGCCGTGTCGACTATAAAACAGAACCAGAATTTTGAGCATGTCTTAAAGAATCTCAAGCACGTTTTCAGGTGGGCGACCAATGGCCGCTTTACCGTTAGCGACGACGATCGGGCGCTCGATTAAAATCGGGTTTTCGAGCATTGCGTCGATTAGATCCGAATCACTTAAATTAGCATTCGCTAGATTATTTTCTTTATACGCGGCTTCTTTTTTACGCATTAACTCACGCGGTTGCATGTCGAGTTTTTGCAAGAGGCTTTTGATCGTGTCAGCATCGGGCGGTGTTTTTAAATATTCAACGATGTTGATCGCTTGGCCTTTTTCTTCAAGTAAGGCGAGGGTCTGACGAGATTTAGAGCAGCGGGCGTTATGGTAAATTGTCACAGACATCGTTCATCCTTTTTACGTGGTTTAGGTTACGATCGCTATTGTAACGAAATTTTCTGGTGGAGTTCAGAACGTCTATGTTAATGACGGGAATTACGTCTGTTTTTGCACGCGCTCACGCAATCTTGTTTCGTGTAGTCGATTTCATCAAATTTGTGCTGAAACATTTTGAGGAGGATAACTGTCGCGGTGTGGCAGCATCACTAACGTACACGAGTTTATTGTCGATGGTGCCGTTGATGACAGTGATGTTTTCAACCCTGGCCGCATTTCCCGTATTTGACGGCCTTGAGCAAGACATCGAGATGTTTGTTTTTAATAATTTTGTACCGGCCTCCGGTGAGACTTTGCAAAATTATTTGCACCAATTTACGGATAAAGCAGCGGGTTTGCGATTAGTGGGTTTTTTGTTTTTATTCGTCACGGTGTTGTCCATGATGAGTACGATCGAAGTCACGTTTAATCGCATCTGGCGAGTGCGATCGAAGCGGAAAATACTGACGCGGTTTTTAACTTACTGGGCAATTTTAACGTTGGGGCCGATGCTTGTCGGTCTTGGGTTTGCGCTGACGTCCTATTTGGTTTCGTTATCGGTTTTTAGTGAGGTTGATCAAACCCTGCAATTGAAAAAACGTCTGTTAACGATCATTCCATTTTTGCTCTCTGCGGTCGCTTTTGGTCTGATCTATCGCGTGTTACCAAATCGTAATGTCTCACTGAAAAGTGCGGCGTTGGGGGCAGTGATCGCAGCGTCATTATTTGAGTTGGCAAAACGTGGGTTTGCCTATTACGTGACACATTTTCCAAGTCAGGAGGCGATCTACGGGGCATTTGCCAGTGTTCCCTTGTTTCTTTTGTGGATATTTCTCTCCTGGGTGATCGTGCTACTCGGAGCTGAAATAACCCGCTGTCATATGATTTACCGGCGTTATGCACGCAAGAAGGATAATCACGCGGGCAATTTGTTCGTCGATACGTTCCGTGTTGTCGGCCAAATATGGCGCGGTCAAGTGCGTGGTGATCCGGTGACATATTCTGAACTGTTAATCCTCGAACCGGATATGGATGATGATCGCATCGCTGAGATTCTACGCACCCTAAGCCGCATAGACTGGGCGGTGCGCGGTGAAGAAGGTGGCTGGTTGCTCATGCGCGATCTGGGAACTGAAAGCTTGTTCTCTTTGTACATGGCGCTACCCGGTGGCTTGCCGTTGACTGGTGAGCCAGATGGCGAGCAGAAGGATTTTTGGGAACGACAATTACACGGCGAACTGGGCAAAGCATTTAGCAGTCTGCGAGATTCTATGCAGACACCGCTACGGGAATTGTATGAATCCAGCGCGAAATAAGCGGGTGTTTATCCCGACGTAATTCTCAGAGGATCAAGTTCTTAACGTTTTCGCCGATAATTTACGTCATGAAAGATTGGCTGAAATTGATAGAGCCACACCGCTTGTTGAGACGCATCCCTGCCGAGCAGGCCGAGCGAATTCATCAACGTGCCGCGCGTGAACTGGGAAGACGCGGGCGCATAACGATCATTCCATACTTGTTTCTTGTGTTGTTTATGTTGGTCGTCAGCGCGGATGTGCGTGATAACCTGTACTGGCACGGGCCGTTGTGTATTGGCTTGCTGGCGACCAGTATTGTGCGTTTTTTATTTGCTAAACACGTCCAGCATGCTGTCTCCAGTACCCTCAATCAAAGCTTGCTCACGTATGCTCATTTAAGCGTTGTCAGTGCCGTATTAACGGGGCTTTTTACCAGCATTGTCCTGACCTTTAGTGGTTTTTCGATCACGTCATTACTGGTTATGTTAGCGGCGTGTGGCGTAACCGGCGCGGCGATCGGTACGATGGCGATGTTCCCACGGTTATGGACCACTTTTATTGTCAGTGCTTGGGCACCGATCATGTTGACCTGTTGTGTGCTCGGGTTTGCAGGATACCCAGAAGCGATTTCCCTGTGTTTTATGATCATGTTCTACGGGATTTTTGTGTATTCCGTGGGGCACCGAGTCATTGATTCGTATTGGCAAGGGCAGATCAACCTTTTCAACCTTGAAAAGAAAACCGATGCCCTCGAGCAAGCATTGAGCTTAGTCGAAGAAAAAGAACATGAGTTACGCGATCATCATGAACAGTTACAAGCGCTCGTAAAAAGTAAAACCAAAGATTTGCTAGCTGCGAAGGAAGAAGCTGAGCGAGCAAATGAAATCAAAAGCGAATTTCTCCAATATGACGCATGAACTGCGCACGCCAGTCCACGCTATTTTAAGTTTTTCCCGTTTTGGCTTGAAAAAGCTCGAAACCGAGTCCCGTCAGAACTTAGGGAAATATTTTACCCGCATTGAAGAAAGTGGAAACCGCTTAATTATGTTGGTGGATGACGTCTTAGACTTAGCAAAGTTCGAAGCGTCACGGATGCAGATGAAGTTCAAAGAACACGATATAAACGCCTTGATTCGATCGCGTTTAGACGAGCAGGAAACACGTTTGCTCGAATTGAATTTACACGTGGATTTACACCTTTCGGATGAGCTCAACGAGGCAGTGCTAGATGAGATTTTTATCGGGCAGGTGGTCACGAACTTGTTGTCCAATGCGATGAAGTTTAGCAAGCCGAACGATACGATCAGCATCAGCACGACAAAGGCGCGAATTCCAGTCGGTCGTCGCACCAGTGACTCTTTTGAAAAAGACGCGATGGAGATCATTGTTCGCGATCAGGGGATTGGCATTCCTGAGTCGGAGTTGGAAACGATTTTTGAAAAGTTTGCGCAGAGCACGCGATCAGCCACTGGTGTCGCAGGTACGGGTTTGGGCTTAGCGATCTGTCGAGAAATTATTGAATTGCATCATGGACTTATCTGGGCAGAATCACGTCCGAATGATGGAACGGAAATGCACGTTTTACTGCCATTAAATTTCACGACATTACAACGAATAGATGTGGAAAGCTCGCATGAACGAACACAGAAAAGTTCTGCACCGGCCCGCATGCGTTGGAAAACTCCAAGCTTCACGCATTCACACCCTTTTCATCTTGAAGAAGGTGACGCTTACGAAGAATTAGAGCGCACTGATGAATCGACGATGAGTTAGAGCGATTAGCTGATCTGACAAGACCACGCATTTCTATCATCTTCAGCTCAGTATTTAAGTTAGTTTTTCGTTAATAAAGTCTAAAATTTCGTCTGCCTTGATCGCGGTACTTTCTTCATCGCGTCGTCCTTTATATTCGATTTCATCAGCGTCCAATCCGCGATCGCTGAGGACGATGCGATGTGGGATGCCGATCAACTCCAAATCATTAAATATGACTCCAGGGCGTTCTTTTCGATCACACAATAATACGTCGACGCCTCTCGCAAGCAATGTGTCATATAAATCGGTGGCTTTTTTCATCACACGCATGGATTTGTGCGCATTGACGGGAACGATCGCGACTTGAAATGGTGCGATCGCATCGGGCCAGATAATACCTGAGTCATCATTGTTTTGTTCGATAGCAGCAGCCACAATTCGTGAAACTCCGATACCATAACAGCCCATGATCAGATCGACGGTTTTACCGTTTTCATCCAAGCACGTGGCTTTCATACTCTGGCTGTATTTTGTGCCGAGTTGGAAGATGTGACCTACTTCAATGCCTTTAGCAATCCGCACAGTCCCTTGGCCATCTGGGCTGGTTTCGCCTTCCTGAATATTACGAATATCAGCGATCACTGGTTTCGCAAGATCGCGCTCCCAATTAACGCCGGTCAAGTGCTGATCTTCCTGATTTGCACCACAAACGAAGTCCGCTGTGTTCGCCGCGTCCTGATCGACAATCATCGGAATTTCCAGACCAACCGGACCGATTGAACCAATAGCGCAGCCGGTCATTTTTTTTATTCTTGACGCGCTGGCAAAAGTTAATGGGGTGGCGACTAGATCATGTTTTTCTGCTTTGATCTTGTTCAACTCATGATCGCCACGTATCACTAATGCTACTAGCGAATCGTCATGCCCTTCTACGATCAGGGTTTTTAAAATCTGCTTTGTCTCAACCTTTAAAAAGCCGCTAACTTCCACGATCGTATGTTGACCCGGTGTTGAAACGCGTTGCATTGTCGCGGATGGTAAGGGACGTTCTTTACTGGGTTTTGGACATGGTGTTAATTCAACATTGGCGGCGTAATCACTTTCACTACTAAAGGCGATACTGTCTTCGCCGGAGTCTGCGAGTACGTGAAATTCGTGTGAGGCGCTGCCGCCGATATTTCCAGTGTCAGCTTCAACCGGACGAAACGTTAAACCCAATCGTGTAAAAATGCGCGTGTAGGCGTTGTACATGTCACCGTAGGTTTGTTCGAGAGATTCTTGATTGAGATGGAATGAATAGGCGTCTTTCATGAGGAATTCACGGCCACGCATTATGCCGAAACGTGGGCGCACTTCGTCACGAAATTTATTTTGGATCTGATAAAACGTCGCGGGTAATTGTTTGTAGCTGCGGATCTCATCACGGACCAACCCGGTGATCACTTCTTCCGCTGTTGGTGCATAGCAGAATTCGCGATCATGACGATCTTTCATACGTAATAGATCAGGGCCGTATTGTTCCCAGCGACCGGATTCTTCCCATAAACCAGCAGGCTGCACTGTCGGTAAAAGGACTTCTTGAGCACCGGCACGGTTCATCTCTTCGCGAACAATCGCTTCAACTTTACGCAACACGCGCAACCCAATCGGTAGCCAGTTGTACACACCTGACGCGATCTGTCGGACCATGCCCGCCCGTAACATTAACTTGTGGCTGATCACTTCGGCATCGGCCGGTGCGTCACGCAGGGTAGGGATGAGTGTGTTGGATAAACGCATACAGAAATCTCGTGGTGATTATTTTAAGTAAGTGCGGTGTGTCAGCATCGCAAAAGCCATTTCCAAACGGCTTGTTTAGTTAAGCGCAGAATTCTACAACAGATCATTCTGGAACAGATCATTTCGCTTGAGTTAGGCAGTGTTTTTCTACCGCCGACTTCAAGCAGATGCTGGTATTTAAATGGAGGAATGCATCATGAAAAAGTCTCATCAAGAGATGGGCGGATAGCGTCATGTTAACGCGTGATCATCACATTTAGTTGAAATTGTTACAAAACATTGACCTGAAGGTCGAGTTTCAGTCATTATATGGCGCTTTTCCCAGCCGTTTTAGGGAGAGATCCCGTATGCGTTTTGCACATGCTGATAAGCAAAAACGGCTGGTGTAGATAGACGACTTCAACGCGGATCAGGATGTGCTGGAGCGAAATTGACTTTAAGGATAATTGCCATGCGTGAAAACATGGCTAAATTGGTGAGAAAAAGTGGCTGAAAAATTAAGAGGTGCTGAAATACTACTTCGCGCGCTGGCGGATGAAGGCGTCGAGTTTATCTTCGGTTATCCCGGCGGTGCGGTACTGCATATCTATGATGCGATCTTCAAACAAGAGAAGGTCAAACATATCCTCGTAAGACACGAGCAAGGTGCAACACATGCGGCGGATGGCTATGCGCGTGCGACCGGTAAAGCGGGTGTGGTTCTCGTCACATCCGGTCCGGGTGCAACGAACTGCGTCACAGGTATCGCGACGGCGCATATGGACTCCATTCCGATGGTCGTGTTGACGGGACAAGTGCCACGTCACTTGATCGGCAATGATGCATTCCAAGAAGTGGATAATGTCGGTATTACGCGTCCCTGCGTTAAGCACAACTTTATGGTCAGTGATGTCAGTGAACTGGCTGAAACGATCAAAAAAGCATTTCATGTTGCGACAACCGGTCGTCCCGGTCCTGTCGTTGTCGACATCCCAAAAGACATCACAGCGGATGTGCACGAGTACCACTATCCTGAAACGGTAGAAATGCGTTCATACAAGCCAGTGACAAAAGGTCACAGCGGCCAGATTAAACGCGCAGTGGATCTGATCCTCTCAGCCAAACAACCGATGATTTATTCCGGTGGTGGTGTGGTGTTGGATAACGCGGCAGAGCATCTGATCGACTTTACTCGTATGTTGGGTTATCCGATCACGCAAACCTTGATGGGATTGGGTGCTTTTCCTGCGTCTGATCCACAAAATCTGCAAATGCTCGGCATGCACGGCACGTATGAAGCAAATATGGGCATGCATCATTGCGATGTCTTGATCGCGATCGGCGTGCGTTTTGATGATCGTGTGACCGGTAATCTGGAGCAATTTTGTCCGAATGCGAAGATTGTCCATATTGATATTGATCCGGCGTCAATTTCAAAAAATGTCGCGGTGGATATTCCGATCGTTGGTAGCGTCACGAACGTGCTTTCAGAAATGAATGAACTGATCCGCGCAGCAGGGCCTGAACCAATGAGCATGATCTCAGCGCCTTGGTGGCAGCAGATCGCAAAATGGCGCGCAGTTGATTGCATGCGTTACGATCGCAATAGCGACATCATCAAGCCACAATATGTTCTAGAAGAATTGTGCGATTTGACCAATGGCGAAGCGTACATTACGTCCGACGTCGGCCAGCATCAAATGTGGGCCGCGCAATATTACAAATTCGATAAGCCGCGTCGTTGGATCAACTCTGGCGGCCTCGGCACGATGGGTTTCGGCGTACCGGCAGCGATGGGCGTTAAACTTGCGTTTCCGGACGAAGAAGTCTGTTGCATTAGTGGTGAAGCGTCGCTGGTCATGTGTATTCAAGAGCTTTCGACTTGCTTGCAATACGGTTTACCGATCAAGATTATTAGCTTGAATAATCGCTACATGGGCATGGTGAGACAATGGCAGGAGTTCTTTTACGATCGCCGTTATTCGCATTCCTACATGGATGCTTTACCAGATTTTGTGAAGCTGGCCGAATCCTTTGGTCATGTCGGCATGCGTGTTGAGAAAACCGCAGATGTTCGACCCGCATTGGAAGAAGCATTGGCGATGAAAGATCGTCTTGTTCTGATGGATATCGTCACGGATCAAACTGAAAACGTTTATCCGATGATCGCAGCCGGTAAAGGCCATCACGAAATGCAATTACCACCTGATCGGGAGCTGGCTTGATGAGACATATCATATCAATTCTGCTTGAAAACGAAGCAGGTGCTTTATCACGTGTTGCAGGTTTGTTTTCAGCACGTGCTTACAATATTGAATCCTTAACGGTTGCGCCAACGGAAGATCCAACCATGTCACGCATGACATTAGTGACGAGTGGTTCTGACGCGATCGTCGAGCAGATCTTGAAGCAACTGAATAAGTTGGTTGATGTGATCAAGCTGATGGATTTGAATGAAGTTCGACACATTGAACGTGAGTTGATGTTGGTGAAAATCCAGGCCACTGGAGAAAACCGAGATGAGGTCAAACGTTTAGCTGATATATTCCGCGGCCGTATCATTGACGTCACCGATACGACCTACACGATTGAGTTGACGGGCACCGGTGACAAACTGGATGCCATGCTCGAAACGTTAAGCGGTGCGGGCATAATCGAAGTGGTGCGAACCGGTGTGACCGGCATTGCCCGCGGCGAGAAAGCCTTACACCTGTAAAATAAATACACCTAATAACCTGAGTCTGAATAATTAAATTACGAGATCATTATGAAAGTTTATTACGATAAAGATGCCGATTTATCCCTGATCCAATCAAAAAAAGTAGCCATCATTGGTTATGGATCACAGGGACATGCCCACGCGAACAACCTCAAGGACTCTGGTGTCAACGTGGTGGTCGGTCTGCGTCCTGGCTCAAGTTCAGCAGCGAAAGCCACTGCCGCTGGCCTTGAAAACAAATCGATTGAAGAGGCAGTCGCAGAAGCGGATGTGATCATGATTCTGGCACCAGATGAACATCAAGCATCGCTTTACAGCACACAAATCGAACCAAACCTGAAACAAGGTGCGACGTTGGCTTTTGCTCATGGTTTCAATGTTCATTTTGAACAGATCCAACCGCGCGACGATCTGGATGTGATCATGATCGCACCAAAAGGTCCTGGCCATTTGGTTCGTTCAACCTATACGCAAGGTGGTGGTGTACCGTCATTGATCGCGGTATATCAAGATGCATCTGGCCAAGCGAAAGACGTTGCATTGTCATACGCATCAGCTAACGGCGGTGGTCGCGCTGGTGTGATCGAAACCAATTTTCGCGAAGAAACAGAAACGGATTTATTTGGCGAACAAGCAGTACTTTGCGGAGGCGTAACCGCGCTGATCCAAGCGGGTTTCGAAACGTTGACAGAAGCGGGATATGCCCCAGAAATGGCTTACTTTGAATGTCTGCATGAAACAAAATTAATCGTTGATTTGTTGTATGAAGGCGGTATTGCGAACATGCGTTACTCGATTTCGAACACCGCAGAATACGGTGATATTACACGGGGACCACGTGTGATTACGGAAGAAACGAAGAAAGAAATGAAGAAAATCCTGACTGAAATTCAAACAGGCGAATTTGCACGTGAGTTCATCAGTGAGAATATGACCGGTGCAGCGACATTGAAAGCAAAACGTCGAATTGCGAAGGAGCACCAAATTGAAGAGGTGGGTGAAAAACTCCGTTCAATGATGCCTTGGATCAAAGCGAATCAATTAGTTGACAAAACTAAAAACTAAGTAGAATTAACTGGCCGGGCCTTACTGAACAGGCTCGGTCAGTCCTTCCTTTATCGTTTCCAATCAGGAAACTCTGTGTCTCACAAATGAACACTTGCACTGAATGTTGCATTGCGGAATGATGCCCTCCCGTGATTAGCAAGCAGTGAGTGAAAGCATGCCGAGTCATCGTTACCCAATTGTCGCTAAAGAAGGGTGGGGAATTCTCCTCCTGATCTGTCTGATAGCCCTCTATGTTGTTTATGCAACGGGCATGGTTTATTCAATCCCTGTCTGGTTAATCCTTCTAGGATTTATTTACTTGTATCGTGATCCTTATCGAGTGGTACCCTCTTCACCACTTGCAGTAATCTCACCCGTGGGTGGTGTGGTCGAATCCGTCAACAAAATTGATGATCATTGGTTAGGTAGAGAAGGCGTGAGCGTTCGTATCAGAATGGACTTCCATAGTAGCTACTCGATCCGCAGCCCTATCGAAGGAAAAGTCTCCAAAACATGGTGCTCAGAGCCGGATGGAATGGCATCGGAAGAAAAACTTCACCGTCAGACATTTTGCCTCCGTTCCGACGAAGGCGATGAGGTCGTCTTATCTATCGGCGTGAATAAGTTGGGTTCAAGGTTAAAGTGTTATGCTCATCCGGGTGAACGCATTGGCCAAGGTCAACGTTGTGGCTATTTTTTCTTGGGTGGAGTGGTGGATGTTATTTTGCCAAGCGGGACACGCATTGGAGTTCATGAGGGTGATCGCGTAATATCCGGATCAAGTATTCTCGGACAGCTAACCCATCCTAAAAGAGAAACGACGCAAGGATTGACACGTCCCATTTTGACTTGAGCAGGCCCTGTTTACATGCCCCAAACTACACCTGATCGCCGTCGCGGCATCTACTTACTTCCAAACTTATTTACTACGGCCGCGTTGTTTGCCGGTTTTTATGCCATCGTTGCTGCTATGCATGGTCGTTTTGAGCCTGCGGCTATGGCGATCTTCATCGCGATGGTCTTAGACGGCATGGACGGACGAATCGCCAGAATGACCAATACACAAAGTGATTTTGGTGCGGAGTATGATTCCCTCTCCGATATGATTTCGTTTGGTTTAGCACCCTCCTTAGTCGTCTACCAGTGGGCACTGATTGATCTGGGCCGCGTTGGTTGGGTTGCCGCATTTATGTACACCGCCTGTGTCGCTTTACGACTGGCGCGGTTTAATACACAGGTCGCGCATGCAGATAAAAATTATTTCCAAGGTTTAGCGAGCCCATCCGGTGCAGCGTTATTGGCCGGATTTGTTTGGATTGGTACAGAATATGATTTAGAAGTAAGCAAAACGATCAGCATTGTCGCGGCAGCGGTTACGGTGATCAGCGCATTATTAATGATCAGTAATATCCGCTATAACAGTTTTAAGAGTATCGACTTTAAAGGGCGTGTTCCTTTTCTGTATGTGATCTTAATCATGGTCGTTTTCGTCATGATCTCACTTGAGCCGCCGACCTTTTTATTCGCTGTGTTCGCCTTATACGCCTTATCGGGCCCAGTGCTGACCTTGTTTCAATTACGTAAACATCGCGAACGTCGCCAGCAATCGGATCATCAGCAAACGGATGAAAATAGTTGATTTAAGCCAAAAATCGGTTATTGTTTAATCCATGGCGAATATCCAACAGCAAAGTCGTTTTACTTCATCCCGCGTGTGCCAGCCTGCACAAGCTGCTTTGCTACGCCTTCCACTCGGTTTACTGCTGCCCTGAGGGGCAACTAATTCGTCATTAGGCCTTTTCGGGCCACCCTAAAACACGCTAGATAAATCACAAGATCCACACCGATCATGCTGATAGAATACGTCCCTCAGTAGGAGCAAGGTATGAAAGAGCAGTTAATAATATTCGATACGACATTGCGTGATGGCGAGCAAAGCCCCGGCGCATCTATGACCAAAGATGAGAAGATCCGTATTGCGCATGCACTCGAGCGAATGCGCGTAGATGTGATCGAAGCTGGTTTCCCCGCGGCGAGTCCCGGTGACTTTGAAGCCGTACAAGCCGTGGCGAGTTTAGTCAAAGACAGCACCATCTGTGGATTAGCGCGAGCACTGGATAAAGATATTGATCGCGCTGGCGAGGCACTCAAGCCTGCTTACAGTTCGCGCATTCACACATTCATCGCAACCTCACCGATCCACATGCAAGCGAAACTGCAGATGGAGCCAGATCAGGTGCTCGCACAAGCCGTACATGCTGTGAAACGCGCCAAACGTTATACGGATAATGTCGAGTTCTCACCAGAAGATGCGGGCCGATCAGATGTCGACTTTTTATGTCGCGTGATCGAAGCCGTCATTGATGCCGGTGCAACCACGATCAACATTCCTGATACGGTGGGTTACAACTTACCGGATCGTTTCGGCGCATTGATTAAAGAATTAATGGAACGTGTTCCTAATAGCGATAAAGCGATTTTCTCTGTGCATTGTCATAACGATCTCGGTCTTGCGGTCGGCAACTCCTTATCGGCGGTGTTAAACGGTGCGCGACAAGTTGAGTGTACGATCAATGGTCTGGGTGAACGTGCAGGTAATGCATCACTTGAAGAGGTCGTTATGGCAGTGAAAACACGCCAAGATGTCTTTAATTGTGACACCGGCTTGGACACCACACAGATCATGAATTGCTCACGTCTTATCGCAAATATCACAGGGTTTCCTGTTCAGCCGAATAAAGCTATTGTCGGCGCAAATGCTTTCGCGCACGAATCAGGTATCCACCAAGACGGCGTGATCAAAAGCCGTGAGACCTATGAAATCATGCGCGCAGAAGATGTTGGCTGGAATGCTAACCGCATGGTCATGGGTAAACACTCAGGTCGCAACGCCTTTAAAACACGCTTACAAGAGCTTGGTACTGAGTTTGAACGCGAAGAAGATTTAAACGATGCATTTGCGCGCTTCAAAGAACTTGCGGATAAAAAGCATGAAATTTTCGACGAAGATTTACAAGCGCTCGTCACAGAAAGCATCGGTACGAAGGAAGAAGATCGCGTTAAGTTTGTTTCGTTACAAGTGTCCTCTGAAACCGGAGAAACCCCGTCCGCATCGATTGCGTTGAGTTTTGACGGCGAAGAAAAGAAAGCTACAGCGAGTGGTAGTGGCCCGGTAGATTCGACGTTTAAAGCGATCGAAAGCGTCATGAATAGTGGTGCAGATCTGTTGTTGTATTCTGTGAATAACATCACCAAAGGTACGTCGGCACAAGGCGAAGTGGCTGTGCGGCTTGAACTACGAGGCCGAATTGTGAATGGACAAGGTGCGGATACCGATATTATCGCGGCGTCTGCAAAAGCCTACATCAATGCACTGAATAAATTGATGGTGTCATCACAGCGCAAACATCCGCAAGTTGAGGATAAAGTCTGACATGTCGCCGGATCAGCTCGCCTGTCTCGACGCCATGGGAATTGACGTTTGGGTCAGGCGTGACCTTGATCTGTCCGTAGCAGATACGTTACCCACAACTGAACTGACGGGCTCGTTCGATCCCGTCAGGCTTGTCGAGCCATCGTTAGGAAGCCCGCAAAACACCGATCCGGCTACGCCTCAAAAAACGAATGAAGCATCCATGGGACGGGCGGCAGCGATTATGCAACCAACTTCACAACATGTGATCAAGGATGATCGTCTTGAACGAATCGAGTCAGATAACTGGGAATCGCTTCGTCAACGTGTTGCGGCTTGTACACAATGCAACTTGCACGAGTCGCGAACTCAGACTGTGTTTGGGGTAGGTGACCAGCAAGCGGATTGGATGATCATCGGTGAAGCACCGGGTGCGGAAGAGGATAAGCAAGGTGAGCCATTTGTTGGCCGTGCAGGTATGCTGCTGAACGGCATGTTGCGCGCTGTCGGTTTAAAGCGCAATCAAGTCTATATTGCAAATATTTTGAAATGTCGCCCGCCGGGCAACCGTGATCCACATGCGACAGAAGTCGAGCAGTGTGAATCTTATCTTGCACGCCAGATCGCCTTACTCAAACCACGCCTTATTCTCTGTGTTGGGCGTATTGCAGCACATAATCTTCTCAAAACAACGACGCCATTATCTCGGCTTCGTGGTCGCGCACATGTGTATGGTGAAACGGGAATTCCAGTAATCGTGACCTACCATCCGGCTTATTTGTTACGTACGCCAACGGACAAACGAAAAGCCTGGGAGGACTTATGTTTAGCGCAATCGTTATTGAGTGAGGATTGATTGTGAGTGCGGCGAACGATCTGGCTTTGGTAAGTTTACGTCCGATGTTAGAAACAGATTTACCGGCGATTATGGAAATCGAATTACGCTGTTATGAATTTCCTTGGTCAGAAAAAATTTATCGCGATTGCCTCATGGTCGGTTACGGCTGCTGGGTTGTTGAGTACGCCCAAAAAGTCGTTGGCTATGGCATCATGTCAGCCGCGGCAGGTGAAGCGCATATTTTGAATATTTGCATTAGTGAGACGTATCGCCGAGATGGCCTCGGCCGGCATTTGTTTAACCACCTTGTCAGGCTAGCAGAGGATCATCATGTGTCGAGCATTTTTCTCGAAGTTAGAGAAAGCAATCTCGGCGCGTATCGCTTATATGAACAAGAAGGCTTTATCGATGTTGGTACGCGAAAAAATTATTACCCGGCCAAAGAAGGGCGCGAAGATGCGATCATCATGGCAAAGGAATTGATCATTAGAGATGAGAAAGAATGACTTACCCAACTATTGAAGACTTTGTCGGGAATACTCCCCTTGTAAGATTGCAACGATTATCGGCAAAGAAAGGACATCCGAGTAATATTATTCTGGCAAAACTGGAAGGCAACAACCCCGCAGGATCAGTGAAAGATCGGCCCGCAGTGAGCATGATCCAACGAGCCGAAGCACGCGGTGATATCAAACCCGGAGATACCTTAATCGAAGCCACCAGTGGGAATACGGGCATTGCGCTTGCGATGGCAGCAGCGATCAAAGGATACAACATGATCCTCGTTATGCCAGCGAACATGAGTACCGAGCGACGCGCCTCGATGAAAGCATTTGGTGCTGAGATCGTGTTAACACCGGCTGAAGGCAGTATGGAAGCGGCAATCGACATGTCACGTAAAATGGAAGCCGAGGGACGCGGCGTGATTCTGGATCAATTTGCAAATGAAGATAATCCCATCTCGCATTATGAAGGCACAGGGCCAGAAATCTGGCGCGACACGCAAGGCAGTGTTACGCATTTTGTCAGCTCAATGGGTACGACAGGCACGATCATGGGAACATCAAAATACTTAAAAGAACAAAATGCAGACGTTCAGATCATCGGTGTTCAACCTAGCGACAACGCGAGTATTCCAGGCATTCGTCGTTGGCCGGAAGCGTATTTACCGAAAATCTATGACCGTAAACGGGTTGATCGAATTATGGACATGGATCAACACACGGCAGAACAAACAACGCGTGATTTAGGTGCGATAGAGGGCATCTTCGCTGGGATTTCTTCTGGCGGCGCCGTGGCCGCAGCATTGCGATTATCTGAGGAGGTTGAGAATGCAGTAATCGTTGTCATTGTATGTGACCGTGGTGATCGGTATTTATCTACGGGTGTCTTCCCCGATTAAAAAAATGCGAAAAAATACGGTTAAGCGGTGCAAGAATCTGCACCGTTTTTGCGGCATTTTTCTTCTACTTATCTCTACCCCCGTCACGTCGGTTGATCAGTTTCGCATACAAATTCATCAAATCGATTATCTCGACTGGCATCTCCAAGATGTATCCTTTCAATTAAACTTAACAACAAAAAATAATCAAACGTTTGAAATAAGTGCGAAAAAAATTACTTCCGATCAAATAGGAAAACTAGCAGATCTCAACATTTCCTGTCCCCTTAACGAAATACCAGTAACAACTAATATAGCAAAGCTGACTTGTACAGATGGTACATTTCAGATCATGCATTCTTTACTCGGAAAAATTCAAGGCAATATAAATTTCAGCGCACAAACGGATGGTCAAAAAATTTCACTTAATGTCGATCAACTCAAAACAGCTGCTGGTCAATTACAGTTTGAAATAAATAAAAACGAGAATAGCTGGCAGTTATTAGCTAACTCGACACAGATCAACCTGGAAAAATTACGTAGATTGATTAATCCGTTTTATGAATTACCTAACGTGATCAGTGACGAAGCAGGCAGGGTCAGTTTACGAGTATCTGCTTCGGGTCGAGAGCGTGAAGTCGAGCAGATTGATATTGATCTAGTTGGAAAAGATATATTTTTTAATGGGAAGTCAGTTGCAGAAAACCTCGATGCGCAGCTTCAGTTAAAACTGAAGAAAAAAGCATCGGGTTGGGATATTAACAAATCACTAAAATTGACGAAAGGGCTGCTCTATATTGAACCCGGATTTAAAATCGGGAATGTTAATCCCGGTTTTTTAATAGAAGCCGGTATTATAAAAGAAAAACCAGTACAACTGGATTTTAGCGGTGAATGGTCGGCAAATGAAATTAACATTAACTCGTTAAATTATTCACATCCAGATGTCTTAGAAATAACAGCGTTTGGCCAAATCTTACTTAACCAAGAAAAAGTATTGAGTAACTTAAATGTAAACCTGAAAAGTCCCACATTGAAAAAAGTATTTCCCATTTATATGCAACCATTGTTACTGGGAAGTGGGTTAGATAATTTAGAGATCGTCGGTCAGGTCGATCTTAATTTAGTGTTTACTAACGACTCTATCAGTGATTTTCATCTCAAACTGAATAAAGTATATGCTGACGATCAACAAGATCGATTTTTAGTATCTGGCTTAGATGGCGATATTCGGTTAAACAGTGACCCACAACCTGCCGACTCAAGCATGCACTGGAACGGTGGTTCTATTTATAAAGTAAACATAGGTCCTGGTGAGTTTAATTTACGATCAAAAGGCCGCTCAATGTGGTTGCGAAAAAAAGTTATCGTACCAATTTTTGATGGTGGACTTGAGATCGAAAAATTAATTATGAATGAGCTTGGTTTAGAAGATTATGCGATTCACCTTGATGCCAGTTTGACACCAATTACGCTCAGTGAATTTACGGAAAGTATGGGATGGCCATTGATGGCCGGAAATGTGTCAGGTGAAATTCCTGGGCTAAGTTATTTCAAAGGCGACTTGACACTGGATGGTGCATTGCACGTGAATGTGTTTGATGGTGATATTGCAATTAAACAATTAAAAATAGAACAATTATTTGGATTAGTTCCAAGCCTGTTTGCACATATAGAAATCGATGAACTTGATTTAGGAACATTAACGGAAACCTTTGAGTTCGGAAAGATCACCGGAAAACTCTCTGGAAAAATTAAGGATCTACAATTACAAGATTGGCAACCCGTTTATTTTGACGCGCATATTGCGACACCGAAAGATGATAAGAGTAAGCATCGAATCAGCCAGCGTGCGATCGACAACATCACCAGTATAGGTGGTGGAAGCAGTGCGAGTAGTTTTGTGCAACGACGGATATTAGGTATTTTTGAAGATTTTCCCTATTCAAAAATCGGTATCACCTGTCTGTTAAGGAATAATATCTGTCACATGGGTGGTGTTGCCAAAGCGAAAGACGGTTACTACATCGTCAAGCCAGGTATATTACCGCCATGGCTAGAGATTATCGGTTTTAACGACACGGTTGACTGGCAAGAAATGATCGAACGATTGAAAAGCCTTAAAGATGCCGAAAGCCCAATTGTAGAATAAAACCCATAAAGATAGGGAATTAAGTCAAAGAGGAAGAAAAGTATGAAACTGTCTATCAGCTCATTATTACAACCTAAGTTTTGGTTGGAACTTAGTCGACAGTTTCAACTGAGTTTTCAACGATTTCCCATTGCCATGGTGTTATTGTTGACGTTGAATGTGATGGTGTTAGTTGAAAACCATGATCTGTTTGATTTTACGAAAACAACATTAACCCAGGTGATTGGATTGTTAATCACATCGGCATTGTGGAGCATCTCAGTTCGGCTTTATACAGAATCTAACTCAATTTCAAAATTACAATCCAATCTCGTTACACTCTTACCTATTTTCTTTTTTGCTTGGATAATAATCGTACCAAATATAACAATACTCACCGTTTCGTCTTTGGTATTTTCATTAGTATTATCGATTACATTTTCGGCTTATGTTTTCCGCCAACATGATAATGCATCATTTTGGTATTTTAATTATCAAGTAATGATCGGAGTTTGTTTTGGATTACTTGCCGCATTAATATTTTGTGGTGGAGTCAGTTTAATTCTGATTAGTATAGGTTATCTTTTTTCTGTAGATATCGACTCCATTGTCTATATGGACGTATGGTCGATAGGTATGCTTTTATTTGCTCCACTCTATCTAATCGTAGCAATCCCGCAGCAATTCGATTATCCAAGAGAAGAGTGTGAGTTTCCAAATGGGGTTAGGTTCATCCAGCAATATGTGTTGACTCCACTAGCTGTTGTGTACTTAATTATCTTATATGCATATTTCATAAAAATTATTTTTGTGCAGGAGTTACCGCAAAACCATCTTGGAAAGATGATCAGTACATTTGGTGTTATCGGGATTATTTCGCATATATTTATGTATCCTGTTTATCATAGTGGCAAAGTGATGAATTGGTTTTATCGGATTTTTTATTACGCCATGTTTATGCCAATTCTAATGTTGTTTTATGCGATCAGTATCCGCATAAAAGAGTATGGGGTGACAGAGCTACGATATTTGATTGTACTGTGTGCGGTTTGGTTTTTACTGTTAAGTGCTATGTATTTAATACAGCGAAAAAACTTTAAATTACTAAACACTACTGCGATCCTTGCAGTATTAATGATGATCGCATCGGCAGGACCATGGAGCTTACAAAATTTACCGGTTAAAGATCAGTTTGACCGATTAATAACAACGTTAGAAAAAAATCAACTTTTAGTTGATGGGAACTACGTTAAGCCCGCTACCTCATTAGCATTTGAACTACGTAAAGATATCAGTTCGTCAATGAGGTTTCTTATTTCTCACGGGCAATCTGACGCGATAAAACCGTGGTTTCCCAATGAAAGCGAATTTGATAATGCACTGAACTGTTCAGCTAACGACTGTAACCAATACAATGCAGAAAAGTTGGCACCCTTAATGGGGTTTAAGTTTATTAATCGTTGGGTAACGGAAAGTAGAGATCATCCTGCGATATATTTAAATGTAAAAAACGGATCTAAATCTGGCAGATTTGCACTACAAAATGTGGCTGCCGATGTTAGCAATGCATTGTTTTATGTACCTATAAGTGTAGGTTCTTTGGGTGATTCGGTAAGTGCTCCATATGACATAAAGATAATAAACCCTACTCAAGTGAAGCAGTTAACTGTATCGATAGAAAATTCGTTAGTATCCATTAAAGTAAATCAAATCGATGATTGTCAGTTTAATCTTGATCCAATCTTAAAGAGCGTACCCGTAGAAGGAATTGAGTATTTGGTAGACGATCTCGCAGACTATCTATTGCAGAATAGGTCGAAAGATTATCAGTGTACGTTACAAATTGCGGAGGTGATTGCTAGGAAAGTAGGGGAGCGCATAATAATAAACTCTTTAGCTGGTTACCTGATCCTCAGCACAAGAAAATAATAATAAAATAAAGATGCTTAAAAAATATAACTTTATTATTTTAATTTTAAGTTTGCTTATTGTTGGACTTTACTCATGGTTGCATCTAGCAGAAGCACGGACATTAAAACCACTTGAAGTAACTCAATTAGAGTGGGTATTTGATAATAACGTTAACTACGAGAAAATTAAACTATTTCATTTGCCATTGCCATCAAACATGGGGGCATTTGTCATCGGCAATCGTATTTTTTATCAAGATGACTATTATCGTGACGATTTTTCAAACGATGTCATGAAGATGTCCTTGCTGGTTCACGAAACTGCACATGTCTGGGTAAATCAACAAAGAGGCATTTTGGCAAGTTTTAAAGCCATTGGTGAGCATCTATTGCTAGGACAGGAAGTTTATGCGATCAAGGATCTTAAATTAGAAACAAAACTAGAAGATGTTGGGATAGAAAAACAGGCGCGGATATTTAGTCAATACTTTTTAAATAAACAGTTTGGTTTTGAGCAGCCTGTGATTGAAAAAATAGTTCAACGTGCGGTCAGGCCCGAAATATCGAACGAAGAATGATACAAAGGAATTTTGCTTATCCAGTTTCTTCCGGTGTATCGTCGTACTTGTAACCGACACCATAGATAGAACGAATGATTTCACCATCAGCCCCTGCATCCTGAAGTTTTTTTCGTAAATTTTTAATATGAGTGTCCATAGTACGATCGGTCACTATGCGGTGATCGTCATAAACGAGATCGATTAATTTATGTCGTGAAAAAACATGACCTGCATGACCGGCCAAGGTATTCAGCAAGCGGAATTCAACGGGAGTAAGATCAAGAAAATGTTGATTAAATCGCGCTTCATACTTTTCAACGTCCATCTGCAGGTTTGTTTCGGTAGATGGTTTTTCATTAAAACTAACACGTCGTAGTAAAGCGCGAATTCGAGTGACGACTTCGCGCGGACTAAATGGTTTGCAAATATAATCATCCGCACCGATTTCCAAACCTAAAATACGATCAACTTCTTCCACACGCGCTGTGATCATGACAATTGGAACGTTCGAAAAGTCACGAATTTCTCGACATACTTGCAGTCCATCTTTTCCGGGTAACATGATGTCGAGCAACACCACGTTTGCCGTATTACCTTTTAACCAAGTCGTGACATCCGAACCGTTGGCTATCCAGTGAGTTGTGAAGTGATTCGCTTGAAAATAGTCGATAAGAATTTGTGCAATCTTTTCTTCATCTTCAACGATCAAAATAGTTTTATTATCTGACACAGGGTTAGCCTGCATAACCGCGAGGTAATGTGATTTCGATTTTTAACCCTCCGAGTTTTGATGCGCTGGCGTTAATGTTACCTTGGTGGGCCTCAACAATTTTATGCACAATCGCAAGGCCCAAACCTGCGCCGCCGAGCTCTCGGTTGCGTGAAGATTCTATGCGGTAAAGTCGATCGAATATGTATGGATATGATTCCTCGGGAATACCTGGACTGCTGTCCTCAACAGTAAGATGTGTTTGGTCAGAGTTTGATCGTGTTTGAATATATAGCTGTCCACCGACATCAGTATATTTAATCGAATTATCAAAAAGATTAATTAATAACTGTGTGAGACGTTGCTCATCTGCAAAAACCGAAATGGTCTTTTTCTCATCGAGTTCCAGTGTGACGGAAATATTTTCTTCAGAAAAACGCGATTCATAATTGGCTATGACATTCCGAATGAGTTGGTTGAGATCAAGCTCGGTTTTTTGATAATCGAGTTTGCCCACATCCGACACGGCGAGTTGATAAAGATCAGTAACCAGTCGATTCAGGTGTGCTGTTTCGCTAGATAAGGAAGACAAGGCTTTTTTATCTAAAGGACGAATACCATCTTGTAGGGCTTCAATTTCACCGGTCAAGATGGAAAGTGGTGTTCTCAGTTCGTGAGAAATATCAGCGATCCAGCCTTTTTGTGCGTGACGGTTTTTTTCTAATGTTTCGGCTAACACATTAAAATTAGTGCCGAGCTCAGCGAGTTCATCGGAGTGTTGTACTGTAACGCGTTGTTCGAAATCACCGGCCGTTAACGCATTTGCGATATGAGTTAATTGCGAAATACGATGACGAAAATATCGCGCTAACAACCACGCGGCAAGTAATGAAAAAAGTAAAGCGCAGAATGCGATTAAGACATAGGCACGGAGTTGGCTGCTTACGAATCGTTGATCAAGCTTATCTGTAAAACCCGACACGGATTTAACGCGAATATAGCCAATCGTCTGATCATTTAAATTAATTGGATAATCTTGCGTTTCTACGCTTTCAGCCAGCCGACCGACGATCATATTTTTATTCTTATCTAATAATGCGTGGCGCGATCTTGGCGGGCCTTTGGGGCCAGATTTATAATGGTTGTGATCGCGTTTGAATTCATTTGGTGGTGGCTTTCGATCATCTGAATAGAGCTTAGGATGATCAGGTTTATTGATCACGCCTTTCAAATGATTGTCCGGTGGCGTGAAGTTACGAAAATGCCCTTTTAAAAAACGATACCAAGCACGCGGATTGTTTTGCAAAAACGCCCAACCTTGGTTTGTTTCATAGGCTTCGACTAATTGTTCGCTGAGCGAGTCAATATAGCGTTGTTCCTGTTCTTTTAAATATCCGCTGAAATCATGTCTAAAATTGATTTGCGCGATCACAAATGACACGGAGATCACAAAGGCGGTTGTGATCACCAGAACGAGCGCTAGTTTGTGCCAGATTCGCATTTTCATGTTTGTAAGATTAACGAGCTATTCAGGTTCGGACAATGTCCCAATTAACAACTCCTTAATTTCTTCACATTTTCTTGGAACTGTCTTCACATGGAGGTTGCAAACTGGCAACCGTCGAAAACAGACAGAACTTACCCGAAGGAGGTAATCATGAAAAAAACAATTCTCACACTGACTGGCGCTGCATTGATCGCGGCATCTACATTAACACTAGCAGAACGCGGAAATGCCGAACGTTATGTTGAGCGTATGAAAGAAAAGCTCTCGCTGACTGACACGCAAAGTGAACAAGTTAAGACGATCATGCAAGAGCAGCATGCGAAAAAACAAGCGCTACGTGATGAAACAAAATCACGCGTGAATGCTGTGTTAACCGAAGAACAAGTGGCGAAATTAGATGCCATGCGTGCAAAGCATGAGGGCTGGCGTGATGGCAAAGGACACGGCAAAAAAGGTCATTGCAAGAAACACAAAGGTGATAAAGAGACTGTTGCTGAAGAATAAATTAGCAACAGATCACACTTTAAGAAACGTGATTTAACCATTTGATTTATCCGATGCGGACAAGTGACTTGTCCGCGACGGCGCTCCTCAAAGCACCGCTTACGTGCTTCCCTCATTGCCGGCCAACCCTCACCTCTCGAGCGAGGCCGGCTCTTTTATCTCATTTTCTGCAAATTTTTATACCTGGCTTTTGTACAAATAAATTCCTGATCTGACAACTCGACAATGAGATGGTCAAGACTTATAGTCTGCGACGCATGAAAACCATCCTCGCCGATCCAAATATTCCACTTCTCGAACTCTTTGAATCATTGGGGAAGGTGATCACGATTCCCGGTCGTGAGTGGACGCGCGATCACGTTAAACATGCCGATGTGTTATTGACACGATCGGTGACGAAAGTGAATCGCACATTGCTCGATGGTAGCCCTGTGAAATTTGTCGGAACGGCCACAAGCGGCTTTGATCATATTGATCGCGAGTATCTTCAAGCGGCAGACATCCAGTTTGAATATTGTCCGGGTAGTAATGCCGTTTCCGTCGCGGAATATGTGATCGCGGCCGTGCTATTTTTGAAGGAGCCTGATCAGCCTTTGAATGACATGTCAGCGGGGATTGTTGGTTACGGTCATGTGGGCCAGGCGGTTGCGGCAAAACTGCGCGCTGTTGGCATCCGCTGCATGATCAATGATCCACCGCGAAAGTTCGCCGGGCATGATGATGTCGATTATGTGTCATTAGAAACGGCTTTGTCTGCGGATGTCGTTACTTTGCATACGCCGCTAGAATTCAGGGGCGATTTTGCCACGTGCGATCTGATCAACAGCGCTGCGCTGGCACAGATTAAATCGAATGGTATCTTGATCAATGCAGCACGCGGTCGTGTGATCAATGAAGCGGCGTTGTTAGAACGCATCAATACCGGCGCGGCGATCAAAACAGCGATCGACTGTTGGCAAGGCGAGCCTGCGATTGATCGCAATCTAGAAAAAATCGTCGATATCGCAACCCCGCATATTGCGGGTTACAGTTACGATGGCAAACTCAAGGCCACGCGAATGTTGTATAACGCGCTCTGCACGTCGCTTGATTTGCCGAACGAAACAGGAACGGATCCGTCTAGGTTGGGGCGGGTGATTGATTTGTCGTGTGTTGAACGGTTAGAAGATGTTATTCCGCGTGCGATCTCCGCCGCGTATGATGTAAAGATCGATCATCAACACTTGCTCACCACTCTTGATGCATCGGATGTGGAGCGTGCGAAACATTTCGATCACTTGCGGAAAAACTATCCACAACGACGCGAGTTTGATCAGTATTCTTGCGATCTACCTGCTAAAATGCGCGAAAGCATCCCGGCCTTGCGCGAGCTCGGGTTTCACATTTCTTGATCTAAATTTTAGAGGCACTTATGCAATTCGGTACACCACTGACAACTTCCGCAAAAAAACTCCTTCTGCTTGGTTCCGGCGAATTGGGTAAAGAAGTGGTGATCGAAGCACAGCGTTATGGCATCGAAGTCATTGCGGTGGATCGCTATGCAAACGCACCGGCGATGCAAGTGGCGCATCGATCGCACGTGATCAATATGCTTGATGCCGAGGCATTACGTCGTGTGATAGTCGAAGAAAAGCCCGACTATATCGTGCCGGAGATCGAGGCGATTGCAACGGACGTACTGGCTGAGGCTGAAAGCCAAAACATTACGGTGATTCCGAATGCACGCGCAACGCAATTGACGATGAACCGCGAAGGTATTCGTCGACTTGCCGCCGAAGAAGTGGGCGTGAAAACTTCGCCCTATGCATTCGCTGATTCACTTGAAGAGTGTCGCGCAGCAACACAAAAAATCGGTTTCCCATGCATCATTAAACCGGTCATGAGTTCTTCCGGCAAAGGCCAATGTACCTTGCGCAGCGAAGCGGATATCGAATCCGCGTGGGAGTATGCGCAAAGTGGTGGCCGAGCCGGTGGCGGGAAAGTGATTTTGGAAGGTTTTGTCGATTTTGATTATGAGATCACCCTGCTCACGGTTCGCCACAAAGACGGTACCGCATTTTGTGACCCGATCGGGCATTATCAAGAGGATGGTGATTATCGAGAGTCTTGGCAACCACACCCCATGACAGCAGCGGCGCGTGAGGCATCAGAAGACATCGCGCGTAAGATCACTGATGCGCTGGGTGGTTATGGTTTATTCGGTGTTGAGTTGTTTGTTAAAGGTGATGATGTGATCTTCAGTGAAGTATCGCCGCGTCCTCACGATACCGGTATGGTGACGTTAATTTCACAAGATCTTTCGGAGTTCGCTCTACATGTGCGTGCGATTATTGGATTACCGATCCCGCGTATTCGTCAGCATGGCCCATCGGCGTCCAGCGTGATCCTCGCGGAAGGTCATTCAGAAAACATTCGTTACGAAGGGGTGGACGAAGCATTACGCCAACCAGATACGATGATCCGACTGTTTGGTAAGCCGGAAGTACAAGGACGGCGACGTATGGGCGTTGCATTAGCGCTAGGTGATTCAATCGATGAAGCGCGTGAAAAGGCGGTCAATTCTGCGAAACAGATCAAGATTTACCTGTAGTTTCGGTGCTTCATTGACATCTGCAGTTGACCTGATCGTCGGACTCGTTGAAAATCAGGCCCCTAAATCTCATTGTGTCCCACGAATTTCGCTTTTAAAACAGCGCGTTGGACGAGCAAAGGACGCGAGCGTGCACGAGAAAGTGAAACTTCTTGCGGAATAGCATCTCAAAAGCAATGTTTTTAGGTTTCATGTTAAGTCAGTTTTAAGGGGGATCGGTGACACCGATCAGATTCACGGGGGCCTTTGCTTTGTATTACGCAGAGGTGAAATAGACATTACAAAACGGCATTCTTGTGGCAACTGAAACACATCCATCTGAACCATTAGTTCGCGTCGAAGGGTTAAGCTTCAAGCGCGGCAACCGCGTCATTTTCGACAAAGTGAACATTGATATTCCACGCGGCAAAATCACCGCGATCATGGGGCCAAGCGGGTGTGGTAAAACGACCTTGCTACGCATTATCGGCGGCCAAATCAAACCACTCGAAGGCAATGTTTTCGTCGATGGTGAAGAAGTCCCGAAACTCTCTCGCAAAAAACTCTTTACCCTACGCAAACGCATGAGTTTGTTGTTTCAAAGTGGTGCATTGCTCACAGATTTAAATGTGTTTGATAACGTTGCTTTTCCATTACGCGAACATACCGAATTATCCGAAACAGCGGTACGCGATCTGGTGTTGATGAAGCTGGAAGCTGTTGGTTTACGTGGCGCTCGTGAGTTGATGCCGAGCGAGTTGTCGGGCGGTATGGCGCGTCGAGTCGCGCTGGCACGATCAATTGCGCTTGATCCGATGATGGTGATGTACGACGAACCGTTCACCGGACAGGACCCGATCTCTATGGGCGTCCTGATCCGCTTGATCAAATCAATGAATGACGCGCTCCACATGACCAGTATCGTCGTCTCGCACGATGTGCAGGAAACGTTGTCGATCGCGGATTACGTTTACATACTTTCAGCAGGGAAAGTGGTCGGTAAAGGGACACCAGAGGCATTGCAACGGAGTGGATCGGACTGGGTAAAACAGTTCATCAACGCGCAGCCGGATGGTCCTGTGAAATTTCATTATCAAGCGGATGATTTTAAACAAGACTTGATCTCAGGAGGCCGGAAATGATCCGCGCGTTAGGACGTTTTGGTATCGACACGTTTGGCTGGCTAGGTCGTATTTGTCTGTTTCTTTTTTATGTTGTCACCGGCATTTTTGGTGTTTTTCGCCGTTGGCGCGATTTGATCACGCAACTCTATTCAGTTGGTGTCCTGTCCTTCATTATTATTGTGGTCTCGGGTTTTTTCGTCGGTATGGTGCTGGGACTACAAGGTTATAACACCTTGGTGGATTTCGGTGCGGAAGAATCGTTGGGTGTGGTTGTTGCGTTGTCATTAGTGCGCGAATTGGGGCCGGTCGTGTCCGCTTTGCTATTTGCAGGCCGTGCGGGATCAGCATTGACGGCTGAAATCGGCTTGATGAAAAGTACTGAACAACTCTCCGCGATGGAAATGATGGCGGTTGATCCGTTGCATCGTGTCGTAGCGCCGCGTTTAGTCGCAGGTATTATCGCGTTACCGTTGCTGGCGGCGATCTTCAGTGCGGTTGGAGTTTATGGTGGTTTCTTCGTCGGCGTGGGTTTATTGGGGGTGGATGACGGCGCATTCTGGTCGCAAATGCAGGCAGCGGTAGATTTTCATGATGATATTCTCAATGGCGTAATCAAGAGTATTGTCTTTGGTTTTGTAGTGACATGGATCGCGGTTTTCGAAGGCTACGACACGGTACCAACATCCGAAGGAATTGGTCGTGCAACAACGCGTACAGTGGTGAATTCATCGCTGGCGGTGTTGGGTCTCGATTTTGTATTAACAGCAATTATGTTTGATTAGGAGGGACGGCATGGTGCAGTCCAAAACGCTTGAACTGGTAGTAGGTATCTTTGTAGCGATCGGTCTGGCGGCACTGGTAGTGTTAGCGATGAAGGTCAGTAACATGAGCTCGTTTGGTGGCGATGAAGGTTACGAAATTCGCGCAAATTTTTCTAATATTGGAGGTTTGAAAGTTCGATCGCCAGTAAAGATGGCCGGGGTACTTGTCGGGCGAGTGTCTGAAATCACGTTCGATGAAGAGACTTACGAAGCGGTTGCGATCATGAATATCGATAGTCGTTATGCAAAAATTCCAGAAGACACAACCGCTAATATCTATACCGCTGGTCTGCTCGGAGAACAATATATCGCGCTGGATGCAGGGGGCGCAGAGGATTATTTGCAAGAGGGTGGGCAAATTGAAATCACGCAATCTGCCGTGGTTCTTGAGCAAGTGATCGGGCAGGTTCTGTATGACAAGGCAGCCGGTGGTGACGAGTAATTGAGGTGAAGGAATACAGAAGCTGTGATTTGTTGAAAAAATAGTAAAGAAAAAACTCAATGACAATCAATTTTCGGCCGACAAAATAAAATAATAAACATCGGCTTGAATAAAAGCGTCTGCACAGTACTGATTAAGAGGAAGAGTATGTTGAGTAAAGAGCGAACGAAGGTTAATCCTGTTACGGCGATCATTAGCGTGTTGTTGTTTTGCTTAATGTCGCAAACCAGCATGGCGAAATCTGAACCGAATGCAGATGATGCACGTGCGGTGATCCAAACGACAGCCGATGCGGTGATCAACGAAGTTAAAAACAATTTTGATGAACTCAATGCGGATACCAACAAGCTTTATCAACTTGTCAATAAAGAGATCGTTCCGCATGTGGATTTTAAGCGCATGTCACGTTGGATTCTCGGTAAACACTGGCGTAAAGCGAGCAGTGCGGAGAAAGCGCAATTTATTGAAGAGTTCAAAAAACTCTTAGCGAAAACTTATGCCAGTGCTTTATTAAAGTTCTCAAACGAAGAAATTGTTTATCTGCCAAATAATGAGGCCGTAAAAAACGGTAAAGTCGTGATTCGGTCAGAAATTCGTCAAGAAAAAGGCCAGCGTTTTGATGTGCAATACCGCATGCATCATAAAGATGAAAGTTGGAAGGTCTATGATATTTCAGTTGGCGGGGTGAGTTTAGTTTCAACCTACCGCAACTCGTTTTCTAAAAAAATTGAACAGGCTGGCATCAAAGGTCTTAATGCTGAATTGCATGAAAAAAATAAAGGAATCGAATTGTAATGTCAGTGATTCTCTCTGATCGAAATGGTCTTCTCAAGGTAGAAGGCGAGCTAAATTTCATGACCTCACCGCAGGCGACAGAAGAGGCAGTGAGCTTGTATCTATCCTCAAGTACAATCGAAATACTGGATCTAAGTTCTGCGAATTTGCGTGATAGTTCTGGACTTAGTTTCATCGTTGAACTGCTACGTGTTGCGGAGAAGTCACAGCGCAATTTGCGAGTTCAAAACATTCCTCACAACATGCAGGCAGTGGTTGATGTGTATGGTTTGGAAGACTTACTTCCGCTGAGTAGTTTTCAGCAAGCTAATTAAGTCTGTACTGCACCTCGTTTTTTTCTGAACTTGCCGGGTAAATCTGGCAAAAATCTTCGCATGACGCTATGCTTGCCACCTTTTAGCACGGCAGGTAATACGCATGAAGCCCGAAGACATTCAATCGCTGATTGAGAACAGCATCGAAAATTGTGAAGCCATTGTTGAGGGTGATGACGGTGTTCACTTTCAGGCTGTTGTGATCAGTGACACCTTCACCGGGCTGAGCCCGGTAAAACGCCACCAAATGGTGTTCAAAACTTTGGGCGACAGAATGCAGTCCGAAATCCACGCGCTTTCTATTCGACCACTCACACGAGACGAATGGGACAAACAACAAGGTTTGCGCGTCCTTTAATCATCCCGAAAGATTCACTACGAAAGATTCACTTAAAGACGACGCGAAGCATGGATAAACTACTCATAAAAGGCGGACAGCCACTTAACGGCGAGATCCGCATATCAGGCGCAAAAAACGCCGCATTACCGATTCTGATTTCAACATTATTGGCGGATGGGCCAGTGATGATTGGAAATGTCCCTCATCTCCACGACATTACGACAACGATGTCGCTGCTGGGTGGTATGGGCGTGAGCTTAACGGTGAATGAAAATATGAGCGTCGAAATCGACGCGAGAACCATTCAAAATTATTTTGCTCCCTATGAACTGGTGCGTACCATGCGCGCGTCGATTTTGGTACTAGGGCCATTGCTTGCACGGTTCGGCGAAGCGGATGTTTCGTTACCAGGCGGTTGTGCGATCGGTTCTCGCCCCGTGAATGTACATCTTGATGGTTTACGGCAAATGGGCGCGAAGATCGACGTCGAAAACGGCTACATCCACGCACGCGCCAAGCGACTTAAAGGTGCGCATTTAATTCTCGATCTGATCACCGTGACGGGCACCGAAAACCTAATGATGGCAGCAACACTGGCTGAGGGCACCACCATTATCCAAAATGCTGCGCGCGAACCAGAAGTGGTTGATTTGGCCAATTGCCTGATCGCGATGGGCGCAAAAATTGAAGGGGCGGGTACAGACACGTTAACGATCGAAGGTGTCGAATCGCTGCAAGGCGGGAGTTACGATATCGTGCCTGATCGAATCGAGACGGGCACGTTCCTTGTGGCCGCCGCCATGTCTGGTGGTCGTATAAAATTGAAAGATACATGTCCTGAATTGCTAGAATCTGTGATCGCAAAACTACGCGAAGCGGGCGCGGATGTTGAGGTTGGAGAAGATTGGATCTCATTAGACATGCACGGCAAACGACCGAAAGCAGTTAATATTCATACCGCACCTTATCCCGGTTTCCCGACTGATATGCAAGCACAATTCACTGCGTTGAACAGTATTGCAGAGGGTACCGGCACAATCACAGAAACGGTTTTCGAAAATCGCTTTATGCACGTGAATGAATTACAACGCATGGGTGCAACTATTTCCTTAGAAGGCAACACTGCGATCACCACAGGGATCGAGCAATTAACCGGCGCGCCAACGATGGCAACCGATTTACGTGCGTCTGCCAGTCTCGTGCTCGCAGGGCTTGTAGCGAAAGGCGAAACCGTGGTGGATCGCATCTATCATATTGATCGTGGTTATGAAGCGATCGAAGAAAAGCTGCAACAACTGGGTGCGACAATTCGACGGGTGCCGGGCTGATGCAAGATTCATTGACCTTTGCCCTATCAAAAGGCCGCATCTATAAAGACACGTTGCCGTTGCTTGCCGCGATCGGCATAGAGCCAACGGAAGATCCAGAATCATCACGTAAGCTGATCATCCCGACTAATCGTGAGAATGTTTCGTTAATGGTTATCCGAGCAACTGACGTACCGACCTTCGTCGAGTACGGCGCTGCAGATATTGGGGTGGCAGGTAAAGATGTGCTGATGGAAGCGGGTAATGAAAATGTCTACGAGCCGTTAGATCTGAAAATCGCACGTTGCAAACTCATGCTTGCAACCAAAGGTGCGCAGCCATTACCTGCAGGACGAGCGCGTATTGCGACGAAATATGTCAACCTGACACGTCAGTTTTTTGCAGAAAAAAGTGAACAAGTTGAAATAATCAAACTCTATGGATCGATGGAACTGGCACCGCTCGCGGGGCTGGCCGATGGCATTGTGGACTTGGTTGACACAGGTAACACCTTACGCGCGAATGGGTTGGCGCCGGTTGAACACATTATCGACATCAGTTCGCGATTGATCGTGAACAAAGCTTCGATGAAAACCAAATCCACGACGATTAAACAAATTATCCGAGAGTTGGCAGACGCTGTAAAAGAATGAATATTACCCGTTTAAATGCTGAACAAGACGATTTTGATCAGGCATTAAAAAAACTACTATCGTGGAACGATGAGACGGATCAGCAGGTCACGGCAACCGTGCAGCAGATCATTAAAGACATTCGTCGTCGTGGTGATGCGGCATTGATCGAGTATACCAATCGGTTTGACCGACGTGCAGTGAGCGATATTGCAGAATTGGAACTCTCGGCGGATGCACTGCATTCTGCGCGGGAGAATCTCGATCCCACCGTGCGAAGCGCACTAGGAGCTGCCGCACAACGTATTCGTGACTATCACGATCACCAGAACCAAACAACGTGGCAATACACAGAAGCTGATGGCACGGTGCTCGGGCAAAAAGTCACGCCAATGGATCGCGTTGGGGTGTATGTTCCGGGAGGTAAAGCAGCGTACCCTTCTTCCGTGTTGATGAATGTGATGCCAGCGAAAGTCGCGGGTGTAGAAGAAATCATCATGGTCGTGCCTGCACCGGATGGTGCGCTTGATCAGACCGTACTAGCGGCGGCGAGTATAGCCGGTGTTAATCGGGTGTTTACCATTGGTGGTGCGCAGGCCGTGGCGGCATTAGCGTATGGCACAGAAACCATTCCGCAAGTCGATAAAATTGTCGGTCCCGGCAACATCTACGTCGCGACAGCGAAAGCCATGGTTTTTGGTACGGTTGGTATTGATATGATCGCCGGTCCTTCTGAGATCTTAGTGATTTGTGATGGTGATACGGATCCAGACTGGATCGCGATGGATCTTTTTTCCCAGTCTGAACACGACGAGCAAGCGCAAGCAATCTTGTTGTGTACCAGCGATGACTACGCCGATCAGGTGCAGGCAAGCATCGAAAAATTATTGCCGAGCATGGAACGAGAAGCGATCATTCGCGAGTCCCTAGAATCACGCGGTGCGTTGATCGTCGTTCGCGATCTTGATCAAGCCGCAGCGGTCTCAAACGATATTGCACCTGAACATTTAGAGTTGTCCGTTGCTGATCCGGTCGCCTTGACGGAAAAAATCAAACACGCGGGTGCGATTTTTATGGGGCGACACACAGCGGAAGCTTTGGGTGATTATTGTGCGGGGCCGAATCATGTTTTGCCAACATCGCGCACAGCACGGTTTTCTTCACCGCTAGGGGTGTATGATTTTCAAAAACGATCGTCCTTGATCATGTGTTCGGCAGAGGCGGCAGCAGGACATCTTGGTGGGATTGCATCGACTCTTGCGCGTGCTGAAGGATTAACCGCGCACGCTCGATCGGCTGAGTATCGTCAGTCCAAATAAGCAGATAATGCGATTCACTGACACCGCTATGAACGAAATCTTATGACAACTCATTCATCAATCTCGCGTTTGATCCGCCCAGAAGTGCAAGCGCTTTCTGCTTACAAGGTGGTTCCGGCGCAAGGTTATGTCAAACTGGATGCTATGGAAAATCCTTATCCTTTGCCTGAAATACTCATTGACGAGTGGCTCGCTTCTCTGCGTGAACTGGAATTAAACCGATATCCTGATGCTGGTGCCGAGGTTTTAAAAGAACAATTACGTGCGTATTTATCGCTAGATGCCGAGCAAGAAGTGCTCTTAGGAAATGGCTCCGATGAGTTGATCCAAATGATTGTAATGGCCTTGGCTAAACCCGGTGCGACCATAATGGCGCCAGAGCCAGGCTTTGTGATGTACCGCATCGTTGCGCAATCTTTAGGGATGGAATATGTCGGTGTGCCGTTAGATGCCAATTCTTTTACGCTTGATCTTGCCGCTATGTTATCTTCAATTGATCAGCATGATCCTGCCGTTATTTTCCTTGCTTACCCAAATAATCCAACCGGTAATTTATTTGATCGTGCTGAGGTTGAAGCCATCATCGCAGCCACCAACGGGATTGTTGTCATCGACGAAGCTTATTTTAGTTTCGCGCAGGATAGTTGGATCACTGATCTGGGACAATTTGAAAACGTCGTGGTAATGCGCACATTGTCGAAAATTGGTCTTGCAGGGTTGCGGATCGGTATGCTGGCTGGCCCAGCACATTGGCTAAACGAATTCGATAAAGTCCGATTGCCTTATAATATCAACGTGCTTTCGCAGGCGAGTGCGAGTTTTATGTTGTCACATATCAATGTGTTTGATGATCAGGCTGCGCAGATCCGATCAGATCGTGAGGACGTTTTCACAGCACTGACCGCACTGCCGGATCTCGATGTATGGACAAGTCGTGCGAACTTCATTTTACTTCGGTCAATGCGATCGCAATTGATCTTCAATTCATTGAAAGACAAAAAGATTCTTATTAAAAATTTGCATGGCAGTCATCCCATGCTGGAGCAGTGTTTGCGTGTTACGATCGGCACACAGAAAGAAAATAGTGCTGTGCTAAACGTCATAAGTTCCATTTAATTTTAAAATTACTTGATATTGATCAGCCTGTTGCAACACAGCACGGGAATTTTTCTGTATAATTCACCGGTTTTTAATCACTTTGTCGGAATATGCTTATGTCTGAAAGGGGTAACAGTCTGGTTAGTCTGGACGAAGTCGATCACGGTCGTCGTCGCTTCCTGATCGCAACCACTGCGGGAGTGGGAACAGTTGGTGCTGTAGGTGCAGCTGTCCCGTTCGTATCATCATTTCAACCAAGTGAGCGTGCAAAAGCGATAGGTGCGCCCATTGAGGTCGATGTCAGTAAGCTGGAACCTGGTCAGCGTATCATTGCAAAATGGCGCGGCAAACCAATCTGGGTTTTGCGTCGATCTGAATCTACACTGACGACGTTGGAAGAAAATCAAGGCGTATTACTTGATCCCACTTCATCCAATGTGGCACAACAACCCGGTTATGCGCAGAACGATGCAAGATCGATTAAACCCGAATATCTTGTCTTAATTGGTGTTTGTACGCATCTTGGCTGTTCGCCAACATACCTGCCGGAAGGCACTCCCAACAACTTAGGAGCGGACTGGAAAGGTGGTTTCTTCTGCCCTTGTCACGGCTCTAAGTTTGATCTTGCCGGACGTGTTTTCAAAGGGGTTCCCGCACCGAAAAATCTAGCGGTACCACCCTATAAATATTTGAGTGATACGCTAATTCTGGTCGGTGAAGACGGTGGGGAGGCAGCATGAGTAAGTTAATCGCATGGATTGATGATCGTTTTCCTTTGACGAAAATGTATGAAGATCATCTTGGAAAATATTACACGCCAAAGAATTTTAATTTCTGGTACTTTTTCGGCTCGTTGGCTTTATTAGTATTAGTCAATCAAATCGTTACAGGTATCTGGTTGACGATGAGTTACAAACCCGATGCTGCTACGGCTTTTGCGTCAGTTGAGTACATCATGCGTGATGTTGAGTGGGGTTGGTTAATTCGGTACCTACACTCAACCGGGGCTTCGGCATTTTTTGTGGTGATCTATCTGCATATGTTCCGCGGCTTAATGTACGGTTCCTACAAAGCGCCGCGTGAATTGCTCTGGATGACGGGGATGTTTATCTATCTTTGTTTAATGGCAGAAGCATTTTTAGGTTATCTGTTACCGTGGGGACAAATGTCCTATTGGGGCGCGCAGGTGATTATCTCCCTTTTCGGTGCTGTACCTGTTGTCGGTGATACGCTGGCCTTATGGATTCGCGGTGATTATGTGGTTTCTGATGTTACGTTAAACCGTTTTTTCTCACTGCATGTTATTGCTGTGCCAATCGCACTGTTAGGCTTGGTTGCAATGCACATTATCGCACTGCACGAAGTCGGCTCAAATAATCCAGACGGTGTGGATATTAAGAAGAACAAAGACAGCAATGGTATTCCACTCGATGGTATCCCATTCCATCCGTATTACACCGTGAAGGATATTCTGGGTGTGGTCGTCTTTTTGATATTCTTTGCGCTAGTAGTGTTTTTTGCGCCAGAAATGAAAGGCTACTTCTTGGAATACAATAATTTTATTCCAGCAAACCCAATGGTCACGCCTGAACACATTGCGCCAGTTTGGTATTTCACGCCGTTTTATGCAATTTTGCGGGCTGTACCATCCATAGCAGGCTCAGCATTCCCGGGTGTACTCGCAATGGGTGCAGCGGTCGTAGTCTTGTTCTTCCTGCCGTGGCTTGATCGCAGTCCCGTACGCTCTATCCGATATCGTGGACTGTTGTACAAGATCATCCTCGCTATTTTTATTATTAGCTTCGTTATTCTTGGTGTTCTGGGTATTCTGCCATCTACCCCCGGTCTGACATTATTAGCCCAAGTGTGCACGGTGATTTACTTCCTGTTCTTCCTGTTAATGCCACTTTATACCAAGTTGGATAAAACCAAGCCGGTTCCAGAAAGGGTGACGTACAAATGAAAAAACTGATCTTACTTTTTCTTTTACAGGCTCCTGTTTTGTCATTTGCTGCAGGAGGCTCACATGTCACGTTGATGGATGCGGATGTTGATCTGTCTGATCAGCGATCGTTACAACATGGCGCAAAGTTATTCGTCAATTATTGCTTAAGTTGTCATGCTGCATCGTACATGCGCTACAGCAGGGCAGCGGAAGATCTCGGCATTCCTGTGGACATTGCTAAGAAAAATTTACTCTTGGCGACGAAAAATATCGGCGACACGATGAATATTGCAATGGATCCTGAGGATGCGAAAACGTGGTTGGGTGTCGCACCACCAGATCTGTCAGTAATTACGCGTTCACGTGGTTCTGATTGGCTTTATACCTTTTTGAATTCGTTCTATTTGGATGATTCAAAGCCGACAGGTGTAAATAATCTTGTCTTTAAAGATACGGCAATGCCGGCGGTTCTTTGGGAACTACAAGGTTGGCAAGAAGCGATTGTCGAAGAACATACAGACGAAGAAGGCCATACCAGCAAGCATATTGCGGGTTTAGAGGTGGTTTCGCCAGGCTCGATGGACGAAGAAACCTACCAAGCAGCAACGCGTGATCTCGTTAACTTCCTTACATATGTTGGTGAGCCAGCATTACTTGTTCGTAAGAAAGTCGGCTTCTGGGTGATCGTGTTCCTTCTGATCCTACTCGTCCCAGCTTACAAGCTTAAAAAAGAGTACTGGAAAGACGTCCGCTAACACATTTCATTGCCCTCCTTTCGAGGAGGGCTTGACACATGTGGTATCATTTCCACTCATATAAGCCTTAATTTTAAACTGGAGTCGCGTGATGAATGCGCTAGCGAATAGACGTTCTGTAATGTCATTTTTTTCTGATCCATTGGATCCGATTGGACATAGTGTACGACTCTGCATAGCAGAAAAAGATATCAACATTGAGATCAACCTCGTTGAACCTGACAAGGTGCCTGAAGATATCGTCGAACTTAATCCCTATAATTCATCACTGACCTTGATCGATCGCGATCTTGTCCTTTATGAATCTCGCATCATCATGGAATATCTTGATGAGCGTTTTCCACATCCGCCATTATTACCTGTAGATCCCGTTTCAAGAGCGGTGAATCGTCAACTGGGCTATCGTATCGAAAAAGATTTATATAGCCTGCTTGATGGTGTTAACAGTGAGAATGAAGCCGTTGCTAACGATGCGCGCAAAGTTATGCGCGATCACTTAACCGCAATTGCGCCTGCGTTTGAATCTTTTCCGTTTTTTATGTCGGAAGATTTCTCATTAGTCGATTGCAGCATGGCACCCATCCTTTGGCGGTTAGACAGTTATGGTGTGAAGTTACCCGCACAAGCAAAACCACTCATTAATTACTCAAAACGATTATTTGAGCGTGAAGGTTTTATCGCCAGCTTGTCGGAGCAGGAGCGCGAGCTGCGCGAGTAAGCGTTTAAGTATTATGGAATTAACGCCAACTCGCCCTTATCTGATCCGAGCGTTCTACGATTGGATTGTGGATAACGACTTAACTCCTTACATCCTTGTTGATGCACTATATCAAGGTGTGCAGGTGCCCCAGGAGTTTATATCTGATGGAAAGATCGTGCTCAACCTGACGCCGAGTGCAATCTCTAACTTGGAACTCGGTAATGAATGGATTTCATTCAGTGCGCGATTTGCAGGAAAATCTATGGATATATTCATTCCCGTTCTGTCTGTCACCGCAATCTACGCACAAGAAAACGGACGTGGTATGGTTTTTCACGATGAAGAAACGCCTGCACCGCCACCACCGGATGGTGGCGAAACACAACCGAAGTCAGAACCACAAAAAAAGCCAACGCTTCGTGTGGTGAAATAAATTTACTGGATAGACACTAAGCTTCGAGTTCGAGTATTAGGAAGTAAGAACCTGAACCTATCCCAATAAAAAAGCCCGTTGTCATGTAAGTGAAAACGGGCTCTTTTATACGTCCAATCTCAATAGATCTAATCTGTATACTCAAATAGCTTTACTACTTTTTGCACGCCTGAAACTTGGCTCGTTAGTTGTGCTGCAAGATCGCCTTGTTTACGTGATACTAAGCCCAAAAGATAAACCACGCCGGCTTCAGTTACGACTTTAATTTTTGTCCCTTCGATCGATTTATCAGCAAACAAACGTGTTTTAACGTTAGTTGTGAGTAACGTATCACTACTGCGTGCCATTAACGCGCTGGGTGCTGCAATCGTAATTTCATTAAAAACGTGACTTACTTTTTCAGTTCGTTTCGCATAATCGATGACTTTATTGCGCGCAGCTTCCGTAGCAGCCTCACCCGTTAATAGTACATTGGTGTTAAAACTAGTGACATTGATATGAGACTGTTCATTCAAAGCTTTATCCGAAAGGATAGTATTCTTAATCTTTAGCTCGATAGCCTGATCTTCTACAAACGTACCAGTAGTTCGGCGGTCATTTGCGACGGTTGCGCCTGTTGCTGCGGCACCACCGACAATTAAGGGGGCACAGCCCGAGAGTAACGTACTTGAAAGTACAACAGCCGTTAAGATATATACGGTTTTCATAGAATCTCCTATCCAAATAATTTTTTATCAACCAAATCACAAAGACAGTGAATAATGGTCAGGTGAACTTCTTGAATACGCGCTGTTGAGTCACTAGGGACACGCAGCTCAATATCAGTTTCTGCTAACTTAGTCGCGGCCGAACCACCATTTTTACCACTGAGCAAGATCACGAACATTTCACGTTCATGTGCGGCTTCAATTGCAGTCACGATATTGGGTGAGCCACCGCTGGTTGTGATCGCAAGGAGAATATCTCCCTTATTTCCTAATGCACGAATCTGCTTTGAGAATATCTCATCATAGTGATAGTCGTTGGCAATCGAGGTTATGGTTGAAGAGTCCGTCGTCAAGGCGATCGCTGGAAGAGGGGGGCGTTCCATTTCGAACCGATTGAGCATTTCTGCAGAAAAATGCTGCGCATCTCCCGCCGAGCCACCGTTGCCGCAGCTTAGAATTTTATGTCCGGCAATCAGGCTATCTGCCATGAGTGACGCACTGCTTGCGATCAGTTCAGGTAAGACAATTGCGGACTGATTTTTGACTTCAATGCTGTCAGCAAATATTTGTTGTACGCGTTCGATTGTATCCATTTAAAAGGCGTTTCTTATCCAGTTAATTGAAGGAGATGAAGATGACTGTTGTTCTAAAATCATCGCGTCAAAACGGCAGGCGAACTGGCTATGCGGGTCATGTTTTTGAAGGTAATGCATAGCCGTTGCATGTAGTTTTGTTTGTTTTCTGTGATCGATGGATTCAAGCGCACCCCCGTAATGATTTTTTTGCCGATACCTTACTTCGACAAAGATGAGCGTGTTTTGCTCCTGCATGATCAAATCAATTTCACCATGACGACAATGATAGTTGCGCATAATAAGTTTCAAACCGTGATCGCGCAAATGTTCTTCAGCGCGTTTTTCAGCCCACTGTCCGCGTTTACTCGTCGTCCATTTCAGCATGATCGAGATCACTCATTGCGGGTGAGATTGCTTTTGGAATTCCGGATTTAAATTGCGCCCAAGTCAATTCACGATGAATGATGCCTTGGGGATTAACTCGGAGTACGCCTGTTTCCCCCTCAAGCGTTGAGTCTTCAACATAACGTAACCGGCCTAAGTGTGGGGCAATTTTGTACGCGTCTTGGCCAAGCGCAAATAAACGCAGAAAGACAGCATTCGTATCTGGCCAGTTATTTTGCATGGATAAAGGCGTCTCCCGATCTCGTGAGGGCTGTTTCAGCATCCAGGGCATATCAGCGAAAAGAACGCCTTCCATATCCAGATCAGGTTCATCCCTTACTGGCAATCCGTAAACATGTGACGTGGCGAGCACAGGCGTTTTAGAACTGCGGTGAAAAAGTAATTGTGGGCGGATCTGTCGTGCTTGCTCAGGCAGGCTGGCGAGAAAAATAAAGTCCATATCCTTACGCGCACGTGGCTCAAATTTAATCTGCCGTTTCAGTGTGGATTCAAGTGCTTTATAACGAGTTTCGCTTTGTTCGATATTTAACAGGTTTTTGATTAACGATGAATAATCGACATCTTGGTTTGGAATCATTTGATGGGTTAATACTTCACCACCAAGCGAGACAAACTCGTCGCGGAAAGCCTCGTATAACCGGTCGCCCCATACACCTTCTGGTGTAATCGCTACGGCGTAACTCATTCCGCGATGAAAGGCATAGATCGCTGCTTGACGCGCTTCATCTTCAGGAGGTAACCCAAATTGATATAAGGTATTTTCACGAATATGAGTTGCTGCTTGTGATAACTCATTACCCTGATCAAGCTGATTCAGAGCAAGTGTTGGGACGGGCAAAGTCGGGGCTTGGATTAACGTTTGGATCGCGTCTTTTTCTAACGGGCCAACGACAAGATCAGCACCTTCTTCAACCGCACGTTGATACACCTGTGAAATGTTACTCACATCAGCAGCATAAACATTCACCATCGGTTGTGACGGATTTTGATTTTCACCATACCAAGCCGATAGGAACCCATCACGAATAGCTGCACCTGCTTGCGCAAAGCGACCTTCTTGAGGAAGGAGTAACGCGATAGTATTAATTTTTTTACCAAGCTTATTACTCGTTTCGATCAGCGTTTCAAGAACGGGTGATTCCGCCGCGTGGGCGGGGTAGTCTAATCGCCATTGTGAAATGGCGTTTAAGAATTTATCTGCGTCGTAAAGTGACGAACGTGCAACATTTGCTAATGCTATCCAACCGGCAAACGTCGGCGTCATGTTGGTACCGCCGTTGGCGTTCTGAGTATTCACATCCAACTCATCCAGAGTAAAGGTTTCGATACTTTGCCAGATTAATTTGCGATTTTCGGTTTGGGCGGTAGGAGGCAACAACGCGTCGATTTCTGCACGCGCACGCGCTGCGTTAAATGGATCGTCTAACGCAGTGTATGCATCAATTCGATATTGCCAGACGCGTTTAGCGTGATCAGGCGATAATGTTGCAAGTTGAGTTTGGGTGAAGGCTTCGATCACTTTTTCAGGACGATCATCCAATTCTGCGACCTGCGCTGTTGTGAGATCAAAACGAAATTGATCTGCATTGCCCAGTTCTTCTCGATCAAGCAAGACTAAAGCTTTTCGCGCATCCACACTTTCCTTTGCTTTAATATGATTTTCTGTAGCGGTAAGGAGGTAATCCTGACGTGCGGGTGATACGGAACCATCTTCCAGCGTCGCCGGTGTGAGATGCGCTAAGGTCAGAAATTCCTGTGCAGCAAGGCTATAATCACCGGATGATTGCGCTGCATGTGCAATGGTCAATTGTTGTTCGATCGCCTTCTTTTTGGCCGCTTGTTGCGTACACGCAGCAACACCGAGGATGATCATAAGCATGATCAATGATCGTGTGATCAAAGCAGGGAATTTAAGTTGAGAGAGAGTTTTCAGCGTCAGTATCATGCCTTTATCCAGCGAAAATTTCGGAAAAGTTTACCATTAATGAGGACGGTATGCCGTGAAAAACAACCTAGATTCCCCGAGTGATCAACAGACTGAGCGGCTATCACCCAACAGTGTTCAACTTAAAGGGAATGGTTCAGGAGCACTTTACGTTGTCGCCACACCGATCGGCCATCTTGATGATATGACGCCGCGTGCGATCGCCACTTTAAACGCCGTCGACACGATTCTCGCTGAAGATACACGGCATAGTGGTACTTTACTTAATCACTTTTCAATTCAGACACACACGATCGCCTACCATGATCACAATGAGCGACAGCTTGCGCCAGAAGTCATCCGGCGACTCCAACAAGGTGAAACATACGCGCTGATCAGCGATGCAGGTACACCGTTGGTCAGCGACCCTGGATATTATTTAATTCAGCAGGCGCAACAAGCTGGACTGCCCGTTATTCCGGTGCCAGGAGCTTGTGCGTTGATCGCTGCATTGAGTGTGGCTGGCCTGCCAACAGATCGCTTCTCGTTTCAGGGGTTTCTACCGCCGAAACAACAAGCGCGAGAAACACAGCTATCAACACTCAAGCTTAATGTAGAAACATTGGTTTTTTATGAAGCACCGCATCGCCTGAACGCTTGTATCACATCCATGCTAACGGTATTTGGTTCGGATCGTCAGGCGTGTGTAGCGCGTGAAATCACAAAATTCTACGAGACGATTAAGACGGGAAGTTTAGAAGAACTCGATGCGTGGTTATCCGCTGATCCGGGTCAATGTCGCGGCGAGATTGTGATCATGGTCATGGGCATGAAAGATCACGCGCCAGAAAAAGAAGAAAGTGAGCGAGTGTTATCAGTATTGCTTGAATATTTGTCACCCAGTCAAGCCGTCGCAGCGACAGTAAAGTTAACCGGTGGGAAGAAAAATCAGTTATACGCGTTAGCGCAGACCCTTAAATCGGAGTCCGATTCACCAGAATAAGCATCATGATTGAAAGAACTGCTTTTAATTTATGCCGGTATGATTACACTAGCGCTCGGAGTTGGTCAGGTAATCGCTGCATTGATTCAATGTCAGAGGAAAGTCCGGGCTCCACAGGGCAAGGTGCCAGGTAACACCTGGGGGGCGTGAGCCTACGGAAAGTGCCACAGAAAATATACCGCCACCCGGTTTCGACCGGCGGTAAGGGTGAAATGGTGCGGTAAGAGCGCACCGCGCTGGTGAAAGCCAGTGGCAGGGTAAACCCCACTTGGAGCAAGACCAAATAGGGAAACGCGTCGTCTCGTGCGGCAACATGCGGCCCGCATGAGTTTCCGGGTAGGTTGCTTGAGGTGTTCGGTGACGAACATCCCAGATGAATGATTATCCACGACAGAACCCGGCTTATCGACCAACTCCTTTTCTATTAATTTCAAGGCCCCCGCTGGTTCTTGCGATTAACAAATTTAAATTTTGTTAAGTCATTTCAACGATCTATGAATTCTTAGTGAATACCAGAATAATGTCGGTTAAATGTAAATCACAAGGAAGTTTTCATGTTATCAAGGATGATGGGCCTACTGTTAGTTATTACCTTTCTCAATCTGACAGGGTGTGCGGTACCAGTAAAATACGAAGTGCCGAATTTGAATCAGTCAGCCCAGTTTGTCGTTAAAGATTTAAGACCTGAAGTTGAGAGGGAGACGAAATTATTCAGTTTTTTGATCACGAGCAAAGCATATGGGGTTAGGCGTATTGGTGATGGGGCTGAGGGTTTGACTCCAGTGCGTTTAATGCAACATCGCGTCCATGAAATGCTTAAACCTAACTCATTTGGAACAGAGGTAAAAGTCCACCATTTTGTCTCCTATATTAATTTCCGAGCAAGCGCCAAGCGAGGGGCGTTAGGCGCGGCGATTGGTGGAATGTTCGGTACATTGTTGGTGAGTTCAACGCAGAGTGGTTCACCGTTACCACCCGGCATAAGTTATGTTGATCCAGAAGTGTTTGCGTCCTCAATTGAAGAGGAATATGTGCGTGGTCATTATACCGAAGAGGAAAATCCCAATAAATCGGATGTGATCGTCGTTTTTCTTGATGCTGAAATGAATGGTCAGCGGACATTTTTAAGACGTATTTCAAGGATGGATCCGAATGAAAAGGCCAATCATTTCATGGAGGCGGTGGATGCCACAATCCAAGCGTTTCTACTTGAAAATAACAAAACGCCATTGGCGGTAAATTCAGAAAGTACACACTAAAAAGCGGCCTAACTAAGCATACGTGTCATTTTGCACGTATGCTTTATTTGTGCCGTTTAAGCTATGAAAAGTATTTAATTTATATCTGATCGAATTCTTAAAAACCGCGCAAACCTCGGTAACCCTTTTCGTGTGAGCCCTTGATAGCGGAATGTGATCAAGCTGTCGATGGGGGGTGGGTTTTCTCTTTCGAGATCAGTAAAGCCAGTGCCGATTTTGAATTGCCTGCCATCGGCGAGCTTGATCAATAGTGCGCCCATTCGACCCGTATGTTTTCCTTTGCCGGGTAAGTGAGCGATCACACGACCTTCAGCATCGTCGTAGGGTTTTACTTTTAAGAGATCGTCTGATCGACCTGCGCTGTGAATACGATCATGCCGACGCAGCATAAGACCTTCCCCGCCAGCTTTTGTGATCTGATCGCGCTCGAGCATGAGTGCTTGATGCGAGGTTACTGTACGTTGTTCGACCAGTTGAACGTGATCAGCATTTACCTTACGGATCTGTATTTGAAGTTGTTGGTAGCGATCGGAAAACACAGTATAACGATTAGGTTGATCGAACACTTTATAGACTACGTGACGCCATTCAGCATCGACCGGCTGCATTTTTCTGACCGTGCCACTCACCTCAGCAAAGGCCCCTCGTTTTATCCATAACTCCCCATCAAGAGCAATGTCATCGGGTAACGCGACGGTGAACCAAGCTGGGGCGTTGAAAATATTCCCTTGTCGCGAAAGCAAGTGCTTACCATCCCAATAGGCTCGCACGCCGTCATATTTTTCGCTCACCCAATACAAAGACAGATCGACGTTCTGATCGTAAACCTGCGCAAGCGTTACAGGCGGATCGGCAGCGTTTGTTTTGATTGTGCACAGAAGAATGAGAAGACTTGCCAGACAAGCTGACAGGAATTTGGCTGAGAAAAGCGATCGCGTCCGTTTGATCATACGACATAGCATAAACCAGACAGGTTTTGCCCGCTTCTTGCCACATTCAGATCACATCATTTGTAACAATTTGAAACCTCACTTAGCGTACTTTCTCACAATCTACTTTAAGTAAGAAAACTAAGGAAATGATAGTTAAGAAGTTAATTTTTTATCTCGATTCAATATGAGTCGAGCGCAGCTAAGTTATTGTTAAAAAAGAAAGATTTCACAGAAAACGCGCTTGACAGTGGGTCGCCCATAGACGATAGTTTGCCGTTAGTGGGACAGTGTGGATCATTGTGGATCGATTGAACATGAAAGTGGTTCAACGAGCACACAAAACCAAACGAGATGGAAAAGCGCTTAGCGCCTCTCCAACAGCGGTAATCCAAAAGGCTAGCATATTAGGAAATGCCACACTGAAATAGCGTAAACAATCGGCGGGAACATGTTTAGAGGCAATAGCACATTAAATCTGGATGCAAAGGGACGACTGGCCATTCCTAGTCGTTACCGTGCGCGCATTCAGGGCCTCAGTGAGGGTGAGATGGTGCAGACTATCAACCCGGTTGATCGCTCAATTTGGATCTACCCTGCGAACGAGTGGGATGTGATCGACGCGAAATTGCGCGCCTTGTCTGATTTCGATAAACAAGCCCGCAAAACCAAATTAATGATGCTCGGCCATGCAGAAGATTGCACGTTGGATAGCCACGGCCGGATCCGTATCACGGCCCCTTTGCAGGAGCATGCTGGGTTAGATAAGCAAGTCGTGTTACTTGGGCAAGGGAATAAATTCGAGCTTTGGGATGAAGCGGCTTGGAAGACACAGCGTGATGAGTGGCTACAAGAGGGCCAAATCGAGCCATCCGAAGCATTACAACAGCTGTCGCTGTAACTGAGGTGACAGAGATGCAAGAACAACACAAGCCGGTCCTGTTGGACGAGGTGCTTGAAGCTCTCATGAAGAATGATGAGGGCGTCTATATCGATTGTACGTTTGGACGCGGGGGGCACACCAGGGCAATGTTAGCGCAACTGGGAACAGCAAGCCGAGTCATTGGGATTGACCGCGATCCTGATGCTATTCGTGCTGCCCAAGCGCTCGCGCAAAAAGATAATCGATTCAGTATCGCACACGGCGCATTTTCGATTTTGCAGGATGTGGCGGAGCAACACGGCGTGCTCGGTCAAGTTGACGGCGTGTTGTTTGATTTGGGCGTGTCATCACCCCAGCTCGACGAGGCTCAACGTGGCTTCAGTTTTATGCGCGAAGGGCCATTGGATATGCGCATGAATCCGCAGGCTGGCCAGTCTGCATCGGAATGGCTCGCCATCGCCGGTATTGATGAAATGGCTGATATTTTTAAACGCTACGGGGAGGAGCGTTATGCAAAACGTATTGCGCGTGCAATCGAAGCCGCTCGCGTTGAAAGTCCAATTACCACCACCACACAACTGGCGGCGATCGTGAAAGATGCCAGTCCAACCAAGAAATATCGTCCCGGTGTTCGCGTTATTCATCCTGCCACGCAAGTGTTTCAGGCGATTCGTATTTTCATCAATGACGAGTTGGGTGAGGTTGAGCGCACGTTGGAACAGGCGTTAACGGTTTTGAAACCCGGTGGTCGTATGGCTGTGATCAGTTTCCATTCATTGGAAGACCGCATCGTTAAACGCTTCATGAAAAAGGCTGCGCAAGGTGATGACTATCCGATCGATATGCCGGTCACCGTTGACATGCTGAACCCAGAAGTGAAATTGATCGGTGGTGTGAAAAAAGCGAAGCAAGTTGAACTAGCACAGAATCCGCGATCCCGTAGCGCCGTGTTACGCGTCGCAGAAAAGTTACCGGAGAAAGCTGCATGAAGCCGGTTTTTGTCATTGTGTTAGGGGTTCTCGTTTGCTGGAGTGCGATGCAAATGGTCGTGGCACGTCATGAAAGCCGGCACTTATTTGTCGCGTTACAAAAGATCGAAAAGCAACGAGATCATTTGTTGGATGACTGGGGACGCTTGCAACTCGAGCAAGCAACGTGGGGAACCCATAGCCGTATCGAAGAGGTTGCGCGTGAAAAACTGGAAATGAAGCTGCCAATAAATGAACACATCGAATTAGTCAGTGGAGGGCAATCACACTGATGGCTGAGCAAGCGCAAATATCGCAAAAGCGTTATATCGCCAGACACTGGTTTGTCCTGTGTCTGTTTGTATTGGCTGCCTGCGGTTTGGGCTCGCGTGTGATCCAGCTGCAATTATTTGATAGAGATTTTCTTCAGAACCGTGCAGATCAGTTGCATCTGCGAACAGTCTCTGTCCCCGCACACCGCGGTGTAATAACTGATCGGCACGGTGAGCCGCTAGCGATCAGTACGCCTGTCATAACCATTGCGTGCAATCCGCAAGTGATGATCAAAGACATGAACCGAGTGCCTGAATTGGCCAATGTGTTGGAGCTTGATGCAGACGAACTGCAAGCACTAATCAAGAAACGCGCCGCTCGCGAATTCATCTATTTACGTCGGCAGGTTTCTCCGGAACTGGCCGAGCAAGTTCGCGCTTTAGGTATTAAAGGCGTAATTGAGAAAAAAGAATACCGTCGTTTTTACCCGGCAGCGGATGTGGCAGCCCATGTGATCGGCTTTACGAATATCGATGATCAAGGGCAAGAAGGCGTCGAATTGGCTTATAACAGTGTGCTGGAAGGCAAAAACGGGGCGAAGAAAATTTTACGCGATCTGGCTGGCCACACGATCGAAAATGTCGAGAGCGTGCGCGCTGCCGTGCCTGGGCAAGACCTCGCACTGAGTATTGATAAACAGATTCAATATCTCGCGTATCGAGAATTAACTGCCGCCGTGTTAGGTCACAAAGCACGCAGCGGATCAGTTGTGGTGATGGATGCGAAGACCGGTGAAATTCTCGCGATGGTCAATCAGCCATCATACAACCCGAATAACCGCAGTGATCTGAAAGGCGATCATTACCGTAATCGTGCGGTGACTGATTTATTCGAACCAGGTTCAACCATCAAGCCCTTCACCGTTGCGACTGCGTTGGAAGCCGGTATTGTGCAACCCGACACAATGGTGGACACACGCCCGGGCTGGATGCGCGTGGGGAAATTTACCGTACGTGATGTGCACAATTATGGGCAGTTAGATGTGTCAGACGTGATCCGTAAATCCAGCAATATCGGCGTGAGTAAACTTGCGTTGGATATGGAGCCAGAACTGCTCTACAAAACATTTCAACGAGTGGGTTATGGCACCACAAGCGGGGTTGGGTTTCCTGGTGAAGCAGCTGGTCGTATGAGTGATTACTCACACTGGCGGCGGATCGAACACGCGACTTTGTCATTTGGATACGGCATGTCAATGACCACCTTGCAGCTTGCGCAATCCTATACCGTCCTGGCGAATAAAGGGGTGCTTGCGACACCAAGCTTATTGAAAGTCGATGGGGCAATTGATTCAGAGCGTGTGCTAAGCGAAAAAACTGCGGATCAGGTCCTCGCGATGATGGAAAGCGTGGTTAGTAACGGTACGGGTAAGCAAGCGCAAATTCCGGGCTACCGAGTGGCGGGCAAGACTGGCACCGTGCACAAGTCCAATGAAGGTGGCTACGCGGAAAATCGTTATGTCTCCTTGTTTGCAGGCATCGTTCCTGTCAGCAACCCACGACTTGTCGCGGCAGTGATTATCAGCGAACCGACACAAGGTGAATATTATGGCGGGCAGGTTGCCGCACCGGTGTTTGGTCGGCTTATGGGCGAAACATTACGGTTGATGAATATCTCACCCGATGCGATTCCAGCCGAAGATAAGGACGCAAAAAAAGCTGTACTGATGGCGGGAGGAGAGCATTGATCATGATCGATAGACTCTCACAAGGCGTGCATTTGAGTCGCTTGCTCAAAGGCCTTGGTGATCTTCCGCCGCACCGGGATTTAATCGTCGATGGTGTTCAACTCGATAGCCGTCGCATCAAACCGGGGGATTGCTTTATTGCGATCGAAGGCACGCTTACGCACGGCACAAGCTACATTCCACAAGCCATTGCTGCCGGTGCTTCTATCATTCTTGTTGACACAAAAGATGTTGATCGCGTCTCAGCAGAATCTATCCGTTCTGTCATTTTCGTTAATGGACTGACCGAAAAAGCGGGACTGATCGCGCATCGTTTTTATGGTGACGTGACAGACGTGATTAAAACGCTCGGCGTGACCGGCACCAATGGCAAAACCTCCGTCAGTTGTTATATCGCACAGGCGATCGACCAACTTGTTAGTCACGGAACGTGTGGCATCGTCGGCACGTTAGGACAAGGTTTGTTGGGACAAATGAAACCGACAGGTTTAACCACACCGGATGTAATCCAGCTGCATCGCGCACTGGCAGAGTTACACAGCGAAGGTGCGCAGGCGGTTGTTATCGAGGCCAGTTCGCACGGGCTTGATCAAGCGCGGCTTGCTGGCGTGAATTTCGATGTTGCTTTGTTCACGAACCTAACACGCGATCATCTTGATTATCACGCGGACATGCAGGCATACGGCGAAGCGAAACTGCGATTATTTACACGAGCGGAATTAAACACTGCGATCGTAAATTGTGATGATGAATTCTCGCGGAAAATCATCGAAAGCGTGCATGCCGATGTCACGGTGATCGGCTACAGCTTGGGGCAAGCAGCAACGAATAAACGCATCGATCAGTTGATCGTTGCAGAGCAATTGACAGCCAGCATTGATGGCATCGCGATGCGGATTCGTCTTGGTGAACAAACTGCCGTTTGTCGAGTGCCTGTGTTAGGTCGGTTCAACGCAAGTAATTTACTGGCAGCGCTCGGTGGCCTGATCGCCTGTGGGTTCGAATTTGAAAATAGCGTTAACGCATTAAATAAGATCAGCGGTGTCGCAGGGCGAATGGAGCTGATCAAGCAAGCAAATCAAGCGGCTGTCGTTGTCGATTTTGCGCACACGCCAGATGGACTAGAACAAGCGCTCGCGAGCTTACGAGGATTATGTAAAGGAAAACTATGGTGCTTGATCGGCTGTGGTGGTGATCGTGATCGTGGCAAACGAAAATTGATGGGCAGCACTGCAGAAGCTGGTTGCGATCAGGTGATTTTAACCAGCGACAACCCACGATCAGAAGAACCAAAAGCCATTCTGGACGAAATGCTGGGTGGGTTTAAACAACCCGAAAACGCGATCAGCATGGTTGATCGCCGTGAAGCGATTGCATATGCAATTAAACATGCAGGCAAAAACGATGTGATCTTGATCGCAGGTAAAGGTCACGAAACCTGGCAGGAGATCAAAGGCGAGAAATTCCCGTTTAATGATCGCACTATCGCGATGGCTTACCTTCAGCAAAGGGCTTCAGCATGATCCGCCTCAGCCTAAACGATGTCGCAGGACAAATGGACGCACACTTGGTCGGCGCTGATGCCCAGTTTGAAGGCTGCTCAACAGACACGCGCTCATTAAGCAAAGGCGAATTATTTGTCGCCTTACGCGGCCCTAATTTTGACGGCCATACGTATTTGCAAACCGCCGCCGAGAAAGGCGCAACGGCGATCATGATTGATCAACATTGTGAGACAACCTTGCCAGCCTTAAAAGTCGACGATACGCGCGAAGCGCTCGGTGAACTGGCGAATCTGTGGCGAAGTCGGTTCGATATTCCTGTGATCGGAATTACCGGCAGTAACGGTAAAACCACCGTCAAGGAAATGCTCAGCGCAATCTTGAATGAAAAAGGAAAAGTGCTCGCTACTCAAGGCAATCTGAATAATGACATCGGTGTGCCACAAACCTTATTTGGACTTGATCGAGCGCACGATTTTGCCGTCATCGAAATGGGTGCTAACCATGTTGGTGAAATTGCCCAACTGGGGGCGATCGCCACCCCGACAATTGGCCTTGTCACGCTGTGCGCACCGGCGCATTTAGAAGGTTTTGGCTCGATCGATAATGTCGCTCTGACGAAAGGTGAAATTTATCAGTCACTTGATGCAACGGGAACGGCGATTGTTAACGCCGATGACCACTACGCATCATTATGGCGTGACATGGCGAGCGGCTCACGCATTCTGAATTTCGGTATGGATAACCGCGCAGAAATTAGCGCAAAGAATGTTGAATTACGCGCCAGCGAAAGTCTGTTTGATCTCGTGATCGAAGGAGAGATTGCATCATTGATCTTACCTTTACCGGGCAAACATAACGTGATGAATGCACTCGCTGCGACAGCATCTGCCCACGCGGTGGGCGTCCAGTTAAACGATATTGTTGCTGCGTTGAGCAAAATCCAAGGCGTCGCGGGGCGTTTGCAATTCAAAACGGCGCGGAATGGAATTAGCGTCATTGATGACACCTACAATGCAAACCCGCGTTCACTGGCTGTTGCGATTGATGTTTTGATCAAAACCGACGGACGACATTGGTTGGTGCTCGGGGATATGGGCGAGCTAGGGCCAGATGCAGAACAGTTTCATGCCGATGTGGGAGAGCAGGCACGCGAAAAAGGCGTCGAGCGGATGTATTGCGTCGGGCCATTATCGAAGCACGCGGCGGTCGCATTTGGTGCGGGAGCGGTGCATTTTGCGAATCAGCAAGAACTCATTTCTAGCCTGATCAGTGAGTTGGATACGGATATCACAATTCTCGTCAAAGGTTCACGTAGCGCCCGAATGGAAACGGTCGTTAACGCATTAACAGGGAAAAACTGACGTCATGTTGTTATTACTTGCGGAATATCTCACGCAGTACCACTCAGGCTTCAATGTCTTTCAATACCTGACCCTGCGTACGATTCTTGGTGTCTTAACAGCGCTGGGGATTTCATTGTTCGTTGGGCCATGGATGATTCGTTATCTGACGCATTATCAGATCGGCCAAAGTGTTCGTACCGATGGACCGGAGTCACACCTTGCAAAAGCGGGTACGCCAACCATGGGTGGTTTGTTGATCTTGGTCGCCGTGGGTGTGAGCACACTTTTATGGGCGGACCTGTCCAGCAAATATGTTTGGATCGTGCTACTTGTCACGGCGGTGTTCGGTGTAATTGGTTGGGTGGATGATTACAAAAAAATTGTACATCGCGATCCGCGTGGTTTGATCGCACGTTATAAATATTTCTGGCAGTCCGTGGGGGGGCTGGGTGTTGCGATCATGCTTTACACCACAGCGCAAACGCCGGCGGAAACGGCGCTACTGATCCCATTTTTTAAAAATACCAGTATCGCATTAGGTATTTTATTTATTCCATTCGTTTATTTCGTGATTGTCGGCACCAGTAACGCAGTGAACCTAACCGATGGGTTAGATGGACTTGCAATCATGCCGACGGTCTTAGTTGCCGGTGCATTAGTGATATTTGCTTACGCCACGGGACACGTGAAGTTCGCCAGTTACCTCAATATTCCGTACATACCAAGCGTCGGTGAGTTATGTATTTTCTGCGGAGCAATCGCCGGCGCGGGTTTAGGGTTTTTATGGTTTAACACGTATCCGGCCCAAGTGTTTATGGGCGATATCGGCGCGCTGGCGCTGGGAGCAGCATTGGGTACTGTTGCCGTTATGGTGCGCCAAGAGCTGGTGTTATTCATTATGGGTGGTGTTTTTGTAATGGAAACCGTGTCTGTCATTTTGCAAGTCGCGTCGTTCAAATTAACCGGTAAGCGCATCTTTAATATGGCGCCGATCCACCATCATTTTGAATTAAAAGGTTGGCCAGAGCCGCGCGTGATCGTGCGTTTCTGGATTATTACGGTCATGTTAGTGCTGATCGGACTTGCGTCATTGAAGATCAGATAACTTGGGACTTGATAGAGAAAATGCACATGAGTGAGCAAACGCAGCCCGCATTCGATTATGTCGTCATTGGCCTTGGCCTGACGGGTATGTCGTGTGCGCGCTTTTTAGCGCGATCGGGCGTGACGTTTGCGATCACAGACAGCCGGGATATCCCTCCCGGTTTGCAGCAAGCGAAGAATGAATTTCCACAAGCGGCTATCCACTGCGGAGCACTTGATCGTGATCTGATTTTGTCAGCAAAAATATGTGTGGTCAGTCCAGGCGTTTCAGTCAACACCAGCGTGTTGCGTGAAGCACAGGAACGCGGTGTTGAGATCATCGGTGATATTGAACTATTTGCCCGAACCGTAACAGCACCCGTGATCGCGATCACGGGTGCAAATGGTAAAAGTACGGTGACGACGTTGGTCTACGAAATGGCCAAAGCGTCAGGTTTAAATACCTTAGCAGGTGGAAACCTAGGTACACCGGCTTTAGATCTCTTGTCAGAACCATCGCCTGATCTCTATGTGTTGGAATTATCCAGTTTTCAGCTTGAAACAACCCACAGCCTGCAGCCGGTCGCCGCGACGGTCTTGAATATCAGTGAAGATCATATGGATCGCTATGCGGATCTCGGTACGTATGCTGCCGCAAAGGCGCGTGTATTTCATGGCGATGGTGTGATGGTGATCAATGCGGACGATGCGTTCGTGAAAGCGATGACGTTAACTGGCCGAGATAGTGTGCAATTCAGCTTAAACGCACCGAGTGATGAAAATGCATATGGCCTGATTACCGACGGCACCGCGTCGTATCTTGCGTACAAAAAAGATCGACTGCTCGCTGTCGACGAAATGAAGATCCAAGGCAGGCACAATGTGGCGAATGCACTGGCTGCGATAGCGTTGGGAGCCGCGGCAGATTTACCGATGACTGCGATGTTGTCAGTGTTAAAAAGCTGGCCGGGTTTACCGCATCGTTGTGCATGGGTAGCCGAGAAAAATGGCGTGGTCTGGTACAACGACTCGAAAGGCACAAACGAAGGCGCGACCGTTGCAGCGATCGAAGGGTTTGCTGATCGTGGCCCGATTATCCTGATCGCGGGTGGCGACGCAAAAGGCGCAACATTTGAGATGTTGGCTGTCGCTGCGGAAGGACGTGTAAAACACGCGATTTTGATCGGACGCGATGCCGCGTTGATAGAAAAAGTGCTGGCATCTGTTTGCAGGATTTCACGCGCTGGAAATATGCAGGATGCGGTAAAACAAGCTGCGCAAGCAGCCGTCAGTGGCGATCAAGTTTTGATGTCACCCGCTTGTGCGAGCTTGGACATGTATCCAAATTATCTCGCTCGCGGTGAAGATTTTAGACGCTGTGTTGAAGCGGAAGTGGTGTCATGACAGAGAGCCTGAGCATGCCATCATTTTCAGAACGCATTTCGGAAAAAGCTGCGACACGTTATCACTTGTCGTTGCAAAATTACCGTTACGATCCGTGGCTGCTCGGCACCGTCATGCTTCTGATCGCGATCGGATTGGTGATGGTCACCTCAGCGTCCATCTCTATTGCAGCACCGTTGGATAAAGAAACAGGCTCGCCGTTATATTACTTTTGGCGTCAGTTTATTGCGCTTGGCTTAGGGTGTATTGGTGGTTTTGTCGTGCTCAAAACACCACTTTATGTTCTTAAAAACCTGCGATATGTTTTCTTATTAATCACGCTGATTTTATTAACCGCCGTGATTACTCCGCTGGGTAAAGAAGTCAACGGCGCGAGTCGCTGGTTGGATTTGGGAGTTTACGATTTACAAGCATCGGAAGTCGCGAAACTGTTGATTATTATTTATATGGCAGGTTACGTAGAACAGCACCTCGACCAAGTACGAACAGCGTTTTCTGGTTTATATAACCCCATTATTGTGCTCACGATCATTTGCGGTTTACTCCTGATGGAGCCGGATTTTGGATCGTCCGTTTTACTCTTTTCCAGCATGCTGGGAATTTTGTTTATTGCCGGTATTCCGTTATTCCGAATAATTGTCTGGGGTGCGTTAGCGGTGATGGTCTTGGCAACGGCAGCCTTGTTATCGCCCTATAGAATGCAGCGCTTATTAACCTATATGGATCCCTGGGCCGATCCTTACGATACCGGTTTTCAGCTCACTCAAGCATTAATGGCGATCGGGCGCGGCGAGTGGTTTGGCGTGGGTTTGGGCAATAGCGTGCAAAAACTATTCTATCTGCCTGAAGCGCACACTGACTTTATCTTTGCGATCTTGGCCGAAGAGCTTGGTATTTTTGGGTGTCTGACAATCATCTTTATTTTCGCATTCTTAATATGGCGGATTTTCTATATTGCGGCGCAAGCTGAACGAATTGGAAATCACTTCGCGGCATTTTTAGCTTATGGGTTTGGATTACTGATCGGCACGCAGGCGTTTTTTAATATGGGCGTCAACATGGGTGCGTTACCGACGAAAGGGCTGACACTACCGTTTATCAGCTACGGTGGTAACAGCATGATCATGATGTGTATGGCCATAGCGTTAATCTTGCGTGTGGACTACGAAACACGCTGGGAGCCTGAGTCTGGAGAAGATTGGAGCGACGAGGAGGACGATCAATGACGCGATCTATCCCACGTCCGATCATGATCATGGCTGGCGGCACTGGCGGACATATATTTCCGGCACTGGCGGTGGCAAAAAGACTACGCGATCAGAATATTCCATTGCTCTGGCTCGGTACGGAAAAAGGTCTTGAATCACGGATTGTACCGGAGGCCGGTTTTACCTTGTTGACACTGAGTATTGGTGGTCTGCGGGGCAAAGGGGTGATTACAAAATGCCTCGCGCCATTCAAGTTATTGCATGCTGTTACGCAAGCGATCGGATTATTTGTTCATCACAAGCCTGCGGCGGTGCTCGGCATGGGCGGATTCGCGAGTGGTCCGGGTGGTTTAGCCGCGTGGGTGTTACGCAAACCGCTCGTGATTCATGAGCAAAATGCGATCGCAGGCATGACCAATCGGTTGCTATCAAAACTTGCAACAGTGGTTTTCGAAGCGTTTCCAAATACGTTCCCGCGAGGAACTGAAGCGCAGGCGGTAGGAAATCCGGTTCGCAAGGAAATTGAACGTGTGCAAGCAACGCCGCATGACGGCATCAATATCCTGATCGTCGGTGGCAGTTTGGGCGCAGCTAAATTGAACCATGTTGTGCCAAAAACGTTAGCGAAATTAAGGATGACAACGGATCAAGCGATCGCGATCTGGCATCAAACCGGACAACGTGAACATACGCAAACGCAAGCAGATTATGCCGAGCAGAATTTAAACGCACGCGTCGATGCCTTTATCGAAGAGATGAGCGAAGCCTACGCGTGGGCGGATCTTGTCATTTGTCGTTCTGGCGCATTAACGGTGTCAGAACTTGCCGCGACAGGAAAACCGTCAATCCTGGTTCCCTATCCGCACGCGGTGGATGATCACCAAACAGCAAATGCACAGTATCTTGTGGGGGCCGATGCGGGCAGTGTGATTGCCGATCACGATCTGAACGAAACGCGATTACTCGCCATTTTAGAGCCATGGATAACGTCGCCAGAACGGTTACGCAAGATCGCGAGTAATGCAAAAACTCAAGCTATGCACGGCGCGACTGAACGCGTTGCAGATTGTTTGAAGGAGTTGGCGTATGGCTAGTGTCATTAAGCGTCGTGTCAACCTCACGGACATGGGTCGGGTGCAGCGAATTCATTTTGTCGGCATCGGTGGTGTCGGTATGAGTGGTATTGCAGAAGTACTACATAATTTGGGCTATCTCATTTCCGGATCAGACATCGCTGAAAATCGGGTCACAAAACGTCTGGCTGAGTTGGGTATCCAGATTTATATCGGCCATGCGGCGGGGCATGTCAACGGAGTGCATGCAGTGGTTGTGTCGAGCGCGATTGATTCTGAAAACCCTGAGATTATGGCCGCGCGTGAGCACCGTATTCCACTTATTCCGCGTGCCGAAATGCTCGCTGAATTAATGCGTTTTCGATATGGCATCGCGGTAGCGGGAACGCACGGTAAAACCACGACGACATCATTGGTCGCGAGTTTGCTGGCTGAAGGTGATCTTGATCCGACTTATGTGATCGGCGGGCGTTTGAACAGCTCAGGTACACACGCGCAGTTAGGTGAGAGTAAATATCTCGTTGCAGAAGCGGATGAAAGTGATGCGTCGTTTTTACACCTGCAACCGGTGATCGCAATTTTGACCAACATCGACGAAGACCATATGGAAACTTATGGTGGCGAGCTTGAACAGTTGCGTCATACCTTTATCGAGTTTCTCTTACGCTTACCGTTTTATGGACTGGCAGTCATTTGTTATGACGACGAACTCGCGCGATCAATTCTGCCGGATGTGACCAAGCCGTTTGTTACTTACGGCACGAGTCCGGATGCGGATGTGGTGATCAGCGACATTGAATACGCCGCTGCGACCAGTCGATTCACTGTGACGTTACCTGAGTCAGCACCGTTCTGTGTGCTGCTAAATATGCCGGGCCTACATAACGTACTGAATGCGACGGCGGCGATAACAGTTGCACACGAATTGGGCGTTGAGAAAGCCGCGATCATGCGCGGGTTAGAACAGTTTCAAGGTGTCGGTAGACGTTTTCAAATTCACGGCAATATTCACATCGAACATGACGAAGCGATGGTGGTGGACGATTACGGGCATCATCCACGTGAAATGGCAGCAACTGTTGCGGCGATTCGAGAGGGCTGGCCAGAACGACGTTTGGTGATGGTTTTCCAACCACATCGTTATACGCGGACGCGTGATCTATTTGAGGATTTTGTGCAAATCCTGTCGCAAGTGGATGTGCTTTTTTTGTTGGATATTTACTCCGCCGGTGAAAAGCCAATCGCCGGGGCAGATAGCAAAGCGTTAAGTCGTGCGATCCGTTTACGCGGTCAGGTCGATCCTGTTTTTGTCGATCAACCGGATGAAATTGTTTCCGTAATTCCTGGTTTTATTGAAGACGGTGACCTGATTCTGGTGATGGGCGCGGGCAGTATTGGCCACGTGGCGGAACAACTGATCGAACAATTCGGGGAGGCGAGCAAGTGATGACTGCATCCCAAGAAAATTTACGAGGCACGTTACGTTTTAATGAGCCGATGACGCGACATACATCGTGGCGTGTCGGCGGTGCGGCAGAAAAGTTTTACGCACCTGCTGATATTGAGGATATGGCGGAATATCTCAAGCAATTACCGGCAGATGAGCCCGTTACCCTGATCGGACTCGGCAGTAATCTGTTGGTTCGAGATGGTGGTATTCGCGGTAGCGTGATCTGCCCGACCAGTGTGATGAATGGATTTGAGATTGAATCGGATCACACGTTGCGTGTTGAAGCCGGTGTGCCCTGCGCGATCGTGGCGAAACGATTAGCGAAAGAAGATTACAACGGCCTTGAGTTTCTAGCAGGGATTCCCGGCACTGTTGGCGGTGCATTAGCGATGAATGCCGGTGCGTTTGGTGGTGAAACGTGGGATCACGTTGATCACGTTGAAACACTTGATCGACACGGAAATCGCGCGATCAGACAACGCGACGAATACGTGATCGGTTATCGATCAGTGATCGGGCCGCAACCCACAGAGTTGGAAGAATGGTTCGTCAGCGCGTGGTTTACGCTGAATCGCGTGACGGATGAACAAACCAGTCAGCAACGGATTAAGGAATTACTGGCGCGTCGAGCCGCAACGCAACCAACAGGCATACCCAGTTGCGGATCGGTTTTTCGTAACCCAGAAGGTGATCATGCAGCGCGTTTGATCGAAGCCTGCGGTTTAAAAGGGTTACGTATGGGGGACGCTCAGGTGTCGGAGAAGCATGCGAATTTCATTCTTAATCTCGGCAAAGCGAAAGCTGCCGATATTGAGCGTTTGATCATCCATGTGATGCAGACGGTAAAACAAAAACATGATGTTGATCTGGAATCAGAAGTGAGGATTGTCGGTGAAGCCTGAACGATTTGGAAAAGTCGCGGTGATGATGGGCGGTACGGCTGCCGAGCGGGGGATCTCGCTGGAAAGTGGTGGTGCCGTGCTCGCTGCGTTGCAAGCCGTTGGTGTAGAAGCACATGGACTTGACTGGGACGGTGGTATTCCGACAGCCCTGATCACGGAATCGTTTGATCGGGTTTTTAACATCGTACACGGTCGCGGCGGTGAAGATGGCCGCTTGCAGGGCGTGTTGGAAACACTCGGTATTCCTTATACCGGTAGCGGCATTTTAGGTTCCGCGCTGGCGATGGACAAAGTGCATACAAAACAAGTGTGGGCGGGATTAGGCCTACCAACGCCACGTTTTGCATCACCACTGCAAGCGCCGGATGCCGATGCGATCGTCGCACAACTGGGATTGCCATTAATGGTCAAGCCTGCACATGAGGGTTCTAGCTTTGGCGCGAGCAAGGTTGAGCGAATTGAGGATTTAGTTCCTGCGTGGGAAGCGGCAAAGGAATATGACGACAGCGTGGTCATCGAGCAATGGATCACCGGCGGGGAATACACCGTAGGGATTTTGAATGGGGAAGTGCTGCCCATGATCAAGCTTGAAACGCCACATGCTTTTTATGATTACAAAGCCAAGTACGAAGAAGAAACGACGAAATACCTGTGCCCTTGTGGTTTACATGCCGATCACGAAAAGCGTATTCAAGCGCTGGCTTTACGTGCTTTCCAAGCGGTGAGTTGTGCTGGCTGGGGGCGCGTAGACGTGATGTTGGATGAGCAAGGTAATCCATTGTTTATTGAGGTGAATACCGTACCGGGAATGACGAGTCATTCATTGGTGCCGATGGCGGCTAAACAACGCGGAATTTCATTTGAGCAATTGGTCGTGCGAATTTTAGAAGGGACGTTGTGATGCTGCGTAAAAAGCAAAATCGTCGCAAACCACAACCGTTGACGAAGCGGTTAGGCACCAGCGTTCGGCCTGAAAAGGTCAATCGAAAAGTGGTGAAAGACAGTTTTGCATTACTGGGTATGTTGGTGATTTTCGGCTGTATCGCCTTGACCACGTGGGGCGCGGGAAAAATGGCTGATCCTGAGACATTGCCGATTCAGCAAGTGCGAGTCGAAGGTGATTTTCAGTATTTATCGCGATCAGAGCTAGAAGAGATTATTTCGGAAAAAGTCGATGGTGGCTTTTTTACGCTCAACGTCGGCGAAGTAAGAGCGGCTGTGTTGTCCATGCCTTGGGTACAGGAAGTGACCGTCAGAAAGTTATGGCCGGATGAATTGTATTTGACGATCACGGAACAAAAAGCGGTCGTTCGTTGGGGTGAAAACGGGTATTTGAATCAAAAAGGTGAGTTATTCGAACCGGTCGACACACCAGGACCTGCAGGGTTGATTGAATTGAGTGGGCCGATAGGCACGCACCGCATGGTGTATGAAAAGTATCGGAAGTTAATGGGTTTGTTGAATACAAATGATCGTGCGATCAGTTGGATGTCATTAAATGATCGACGCGGTTGGCGGTTTGCAATTAAAGATGGGCCAACGGTGGTGATCGGCAATAAAGATGTGGACGCACGAATTTGGAAATATCTTAACTATGTCGAGGTTGTGATTGGTGAGCAGGCTGATCAGATCGCACAAGTGGATTTACGTTATAGCAATGGTTTTACAGTGAAAAAACAAAAGATGGCTGAGGATGAAGCAAATCAACCGGGGGAGATAAAAGGGTGATGAAAAAAGAAAAAGATCTCATTGTCGGATTGGATATCGGCACATCCAAGGTGGTTGCGATCGTCGGTGAAGTGGATGAGGAGGGCGATATCGAAGTGATCGGTATCGGCTCACACGCGTCTCGCGGATTAAAAAAAGGTGTGGTGGTCAATATCGAATCCACCGTGCAATCGATCCAGCGCGCGATCCAAGAAGCAGAATTGATGGCTGGTTGTGAGATCCGATCTGTTTTGACTGGGATTTCAGGGAGTCACATTAGTAGTTTGAATTCGAACGGTATTGTCGCGATTAGGGATACAGAAGTGACGCAGGGCGATGTTGATCGTGTTCTCGATGCGGCGCGTGCGGTGGCGATCCCGTCTGATCAGAAAATCCTGCATGTTTTACCGCAGGAATACATTATCGATCATCAAGAAGATATTAAGCAGCCGATTGGTATGTCCGGCGTGCGGATGGAAGCGAAGGTCCACATGGTCACGGGGGCGGTGAGTGCTGCGCAGAATATTGAGAAATGTATTCGCCGCTGTGGTTTGGAAGTGGACGAGATCATTCTGCAACAATTGGCATCAAGCCATTCTGTGTTGACCGAAGACGAGCGCGAGTTGGGTGTCTGTCTGGTGGACATTGGAGGCGGTACGACGGATATCGCGGTGTTTATGGACGGTGCGATCCAGTTTACGAAAGTCATCCCGATCGCGGGCGATCAGGTGACAAATGATATTGCGGTTGCACTACGTACGCCGACGCATCATGCAGAAGAAATCAAAATTAAATATGCCTGTGCACTAACGCAACTGGCAAATCCGGACGAGACGATCGAGGTTCCTGGAGTGGGTGACCGCGGTTCACGCAGGTTGGCGAGACAAACGCTGGCGGAAGTGGTGGAACCTCGTTACGAAGAATTATTTATGTTTATTCAGTCAGAGCTAAAAAACAGCGGTTTTGAAGAATTAATGGCCGCTGGCATCGTCGTTACAGGGGGTAGCGCGAAGATGGAAGGAGTGGTTGATCTGGCAGAAGAAGTTTTTCACATGCCTGTTCGACTCGGAATGCCGAGTGGTGTAACAGGGCTTGTGGACGTAGTAAGTAATCCCATTTATGCGACTGGCGTTGGGCTATTACTGTTCGGCAATGGGCAACAACAGTCGCGCCGTGGGCGCAGCACAGAGAAAAGTGTGGCGAACATGTGGGATAGGATGAAGAGCTGGTTTCAGGGAAATTTTTGAAGCCTATATAGATTGAATATAAGACAAAACTCAAAGGGTAAATGGAGGATATAAGCGATGTTTGAATTAATGGATTCATTCAGCCAAAGCGCTGTAATTAAAGTAGTCGGCGTTGGCGGCGGTGGCGGTAATGCCGTTGAGCACATGGTCAGTGCGAATCTCGACGGTGTTGAATTTATTTGTGCAAATACAGATGCACAAGCGTTGAGCAAGTCCAGCGCGAAAACGACGTTACAACTCGGATCAGAAGTCACAAAAGGGCTGGGTGCGGGCGCAAACCCCGAAGTGGGTAAGCAAGCTGCGCTGGAAGATAAAGAGCGCATTGTTGATGTATTAGAAGGTTCCGATATGGTTTTCATCACAGCAGGTATGGGTGGTGGAACGGGTACGGGTGCTGCACCGATCGTTGCACAAGTGGCGAAAGATATGGGTATCTTAACGGTTGCTGTTGTGACACGGCCTTTCTCATTCGAAGGGAAAAAACGATCCGAAATCGCTAACGATGGGATCAGCGATCTGCGTCAATATGTTGATTCACTGATCACCATCCCAAATGAAAAACTGTTGAGCGTGCTAGGTCGTGATATCAGCTTGCTGAATGCGTTTAAAGCAGCGAACGATGTGCTACTAGGTGCGGTTCAAGGTATTTCTGAATTGATCACACGACCAGGTTTGATCAACGTCGACTTTGCCGATGTGCGAACTGTGATGTCTGAAATGGGCATGGCGATGATGGGTACAGGACATGGCCGTGGTGAAAATCGGGCACGAATAGCAGCGGAAGCGGCGGTTTCAAGTCCGCTGCTTGAAGATGTGAACTTGTCGGGTGCTCGCGGTATCTTAGTTAACATCACTTCAGGCATGGATTTGAGCATGGGTGAATTTGAAGAGGTCGGTAACACGATCAAGCAATTCGCTTCAGACAGTGCAACTGTGGTTGTCGGTACGGTCATTGAGCCGGATATGACAGATGAAGTTCGTGTGACAATGGTTGCTACCGGCCTAGGTGCAGCGGAAGATGAAAAGCCAGAACCATTCATCGTTGTAGATAATAAGCCTAAGTCTACCAATGTTGATTGGAGCACACTGGAACGACCAACGGTGATGCGTAATAGTAATGAGCCGAAGGAAACTTCCAGCAAGTCAGATCCGGAATATTTGGATATTCCAGCTTTTCTGAGACGGCAAGCGGATTAAGAGAGTTAGAGAGACGTTTACCCTAAAACATCGCTTTGAAACTGTAAGGAGTCCGGGATGGGCTTCTTACAGTGTTTTTGTGGTTGTTTAGGGCTGTGATATGATGGCTTCAAATTGTAATAATTAGTCAAACACTTGACAGGTAATCGTTGAAGAATGATCAGGCAATGCACGCTTAAAAACATTATCCGCGCCACAGGCGTCGGTCTGCACACCGGTGAAAAGGTCTATCTCACATTGAGGCCAGCTCCGATCAATACGGGGATTATTTTCCGGCGGGTGGACCTCGACCCCGAGGTAGAAATAGTAGCGCATGCTGAAAATGTCGGTGACACCATGTTATCGACAAGTCTTGCACATGGCGATGCAACGATCTCAACGGTTGAACATTTATTATCCGCTTTTGCTGGCCTAGGTATTGATAATGCCTATGTTGACGTGAGTGCGCCTGAAGTGCCGATCATGGATGGTAGTGCTGGTCCTTTTGTGTTTCTGATCCAATCAGCGGGCATTGAAGAACAATCTGCTGCAAAACAATTTATTAAGATAAAACGTCCTATCAAGGTCGAAGATGGCAATAAGTGGGCGATGTTTGAGCCATTTGAAGGCTTCAAAGTATCGTTTGCGATTGAGTTTGATCACCCCTTCTTTGAAGAGAGCAGCAAATTCGCCTCAATTGATTTCTCAAGTACATCATTTGTAAAAGAAGTATCACGTGCACGTACGTTCGGTTTTCTGCGGGATACAGAAGCGCTTAGAGCTAAAAATTTAGTCCTCGGTGGCAGCCTGAATAACGCAGTCGTGGTGGATGATTACCGCGTCTTAAACGAAGATGGCTTACGCTATGACGATGAGTTCGTTAAGCATAAGATTTTGGATGCGATCGGTGATTTGTACTTACTCGGACATAGTCTTATAGGTGCATTTGAAGGGCACAAATCCGGTCACGCATTAAACAACCGATTGCTGCGCGCCTTGTTAGCAGACGAGTCTGCTTGGGAGTTAGTAACTTATGAAGATAAGAGCACGGCTCCAATTTCATTTTTACAGGCCCTTCCAACTAGCTAACTACGCTCGGTAGTAGAAATTAAAATTGCGCGTGTTGATTATTCTTCAGCAGGTTTGCGATTTTTTGCGATCTGCATGAGCGCCGCTTCGAGACGCTCATCGCCGATATTCATCGCTACGGAGTTGAGTAATTCGGCGTTTGCTTCAGAAAGTTTATTTGCGGAACGTTTTTGCAGGATTTTCTTGCTCGGTGTAAATTTAGTTCGAACTTTAATGCGATCTAGCATCGCCAAGCCACCTGTATTTCGCATATAATCAAGTACTTCGGTAGTTATAAATTGCAGCCTAGTCGATAGAGCTGCAGAATCTGTTAGCAAAATCAACGTGTTATCTTTGATATTGCCAACATGCACATGACCTGCCAAGGGGACAGGTAGATAACGCTGAAGCAGGGTGTCAGCCACCTTTAATTTGTTTGCGTGTTTAAGCAGATCGTTGATCTGTCGGTTTTTTAAAAACGCAGAAAGATTTTTATGTTGGTGTGATGACATACCTGATCATTATAAAGTGATAAGGGATAATTAAAATGCAGATACTCATTACTGATAATACGAGGGGGCATTTTTCTCGCCACAGCGTTGGTTGGAAAATCGTGTTTCTAACAATCTTGCTGGCGCTGGCATTAGTAGCAACATCGACATACATCGGCTTTCGCCTCGGATCATCTGATGTTGCGAATGTACATTTAGCAAATGCAGCAGAACAAGAGCTTTACATTAGTCAGTCCTTAAGCGAAAAACTATCCGAACAACAAATGCAGGTTGACGCCGCCGTCGATGATGCACAAGAGAATTTGAATGCCTTAGCGATGCGCCTCGGGTTTTTACAAGCAAAAGTGACCCGCTTAGAAGCATTGGGGTCACGCCTGACTCGAATCGCAGGGCTTTCCTCAGACGAATTTGATTTCGAACAATTACCAGCCGTTGGTGGTACTCAGGAATCGCATTTGCAACGAGAGTTACTCGTTCCAGATTTCATAGAATCGTTAGAGAGTCTGTCTGAACAGATCGTGGAGCGTGAGCAACACTTAACCGTTGTTGATTCTATGATGCTTTTCAACAAGCTCGAATTGGCCGCTGTTCCGTCTGGCAATCCGGTCAGCGAAGGTTGGGTTTCTTCTAACTACGGCAAGCGGACTGACCCGATGACAGGGAAACATGATTACCATAAAGGGATTGATCTAGCAGGAGCTGAAGGCACTGAGGTGAAATCTGTTGGTACGGGTGTTGTTACTTGGTCCGGTAAACAAAGAGGCTATGGTAATGTTGTCGAAGTTGATCATGGTCATGGTTATGTTACTCGCTATGCGCACAACGCAAAGAATTTGGTTGAGATTGGTGATCGAGTCGAGAAAGGACAAACGATTGGTTTGATGGGATCAACAGGTCGTTCTACTGGGCCTCATGTGCATTTCGAAGTTGAGCAGAACGGTAAGCTGGTCGATCCAAAACCTTATCTGGAACCAATCGGCTGAAGCAGCATCAGACATAAGTATCTCTATATTGTTACGTAATATTTCTAGCGACACACGCTTTCTATTGTAGGATTCACACCTCAAACACATGTCAAATTCCGGGTTTTCATTCGGCGGCTTCATGAGCCGCATCTTTGGTAGTCGTAATCAACGAGTTCTCAAAAAACTCACTAAGTCCGCTTCATTCATTAATGGATTAGAAGAGGACATTGCGGCGCTTTCTGATACGGATCTTCAAGCGAAGACACAAGCATTTCGAGATCGTTACGAAGCCGGCGAAACGCTCGAGGAACTACTCCCCGAGGCATTCGCGGTGGTACGTGAAGCGGGTAAACGCGTCATGGGTATGCGGCATTTCGATGTGCAGCTAATCGGTGGGATGGTGCTGAACGATGGCAAAATTGCTGAAATGCGAACTGGTGAAGGTAAAACCTTAGTCGCAACGCTGGCGGCCTATCTAAATGCACTCTCTGGAAAAGGTGTTCACGTCGTCACAGTAAATGATTATCTCGCGAAGCGTGATGCTGAGTGGATGGGAAAACTCTATGGTTTTCTTGGCTTAACCACCGGCGTGATCGTTGCGAATCTTGACAAAGAAGAACGAAAAGCTGCATATGCCTCGGATATTACCTACGGAACGAACAATGAATTCGGCTTCGATTATTTACGTGACAATATGGCCTTCTCAAAGGAAGAACGTGTACAGCGCGATCTAAACTTTGCGATCGTCGATGAAGTCGATTCGATCCTGATCGATGAAGCAAGAACGCCATTGATTATCTCTGGTCCGACAAGCGACAAAACTGAACTTTATCAACAGATTGACAAGTTAATCCCTAAGCTGGTTAAGCAAGAGGAAGAAGATGGTCCGGGTGATTTTGCTGTAGATGAAAAGGCGCGTCAGGTTCACCTTACAGAGCAAGGCCATGAGACCGTCGAAATCTTATTGAGTGAAGCGGGTTTACTTGCAGAAGGCGAGAGTCTTTATGACACGGCGAATATTAACTTAATGCATCACATTAGTGCCGCACTGCGCGCGCATCGCATGTTTCAGAAAGATGTTGATTACATCGTTCAAGACAACCAAGTTGTGATCGTCGATGAATTTACCGGGCGAACAATGCCCGGGCGTCGCTGGTCAGAAGGTTTACATCAAGCCGTTGAAGCGAAAGAAGGTGCAACGATTCAAAGCGAGAACCAAACGCTAGCCTCAATCACATTTCAGAACTATTTCCGCTTATACAACAAGCTCTCTGGTATGACGGGCACGGCGGATACAGAAGCGTTTGAGTTTCAATCAATTTATAGTTTAGAAGTCATCGTCATGCCTACGCATCGTGATATGCAACGCGATGATAAAGGGGATTTGGTTTACCTAACACAAGAAGAAAAATACGCGGCAATTATTGACGATATCAAAGATTGTCATGCACGCAAGCAGCCTGTACTAGTCGGTACAGCCTCGATTGAATCTTCTGAATATCTTTCAAATTTGCTGAATGAAGCGAAGATTGAGCACGAAGTCTTAAATGCAAAATTTCATGAAAAAGAAGCACAAATTGTAGCTCAAGCGGGTAGCCCAGGAAGCATTACTATCGCAACCAATATGGCAGGTCGAGGAACAGATATTGTATTGGGCGGCCATCAACTAGAAACAGATGAAACGACCGATGCTGATGAACTTAAAGCACAATGGCAAGCGCGACATGATCAAGTATTAGCTTCGGGTGGATTGCATATCATCGGCACAGAACGTCATGAGTCACGTCGTATCGATAATCAGCTGCGGGGCCGATCAGGCCGTCAAGGTGATCCGGGATCGAGCCGGTTTTATCTGTCATTAGAAGATAATTTGATGCGTATTTTTGCCTCTGACCGTGTTGCTGGTTTAATGCAAAAGCTTGGCATGGAAGAAGGTGAAGCTATCGAACACCCGTGGGTATCACGAGCGATCGAGAACGCACAGCGTAAGGTGGAAGGCCGCAACTTTGATATTCGCAAACAGTTGTTGGAGTTTGACGACGTAGCGAACGATCAACGAAAAGTGATCTACGAACAGCGCCATGAATTGATGGATGTAGAAGATGTTTCTGAAACAATCGAATCAATTCGCGTAGATGTGTTAAGTGATGTGATTGATGAGTTTATAATTCCAGAGAGCCTTGATGAAAGCTGGGATATTGAAGGCTTAACAGAGACATTAAAAACACAATTCGATCTGGAACTTCCAATCCAACAATGGCTGGATGACGACCATGATCTAACAGAAACAGGCCTTCGTGAGAAAATTGATAGTGCACACCTTGAGGCATATCGGGATAAAGAAACGCAGGTCGGCGAGAGCACCATGCGTCACTTCGAAAAAGCAGTAATGTTGCAAGTGCTCGACAATCATTGGAAAGAGCATCTCGCATCGATGGATTATTTACGACAAGGAATCCATCTGCGCAGCATGGCGCAAAAAAATCCGAAGCAAGAATATAAACGTGAATCTTTCGAGATGTTCACGGAATTGTTGGAAAACATTAAACGCGAAGTCATGATGCTACTTTCTCAGGTGAAAGTCCGCGCGGAAGAAGACGTTGAGGCAATGGAACAGCAGCGCCAACGTGAAGCACAAGCGCAAGCGGTACAGTATCAGCATGACGCAGCAGATAATCCACTGGTTGATGACGTCACAGGTCACGACGAGCAAGCTGCACGAAACACACAAGCAGAAACCTTCGTTCGCACGGAACGCAAAGTTGGCCGAAACGAACCATGCCCATGTGGCTCAGGTAAAAAATACAAACAGTGTCATGGCCAGTTATCATGATCGAAGGGATTCGGTTAGGCACGACATACGCAGGAATACGTAAAAAAAAAATTGATGATTTAACCCTCTTTGAGATCAGTGAAGGGTCACGCGTTGCAGCCGTGTTCACAAAAAATGCTTTCTGTGCTGCGCCAGTAACGCTTGCGAAAAATGCATTAGCGAAAACACAACCGCGGTATTTGCTGATCAATGCGGGAAATGCAAATGCAGGTACGGGCCAATTGGGTATGCAGAATGCGCAACGCACCTGCGAGATTGTCGCTGATTTAGCTGGCTGTCATTCAGATCAAGTTTTACCTTTTTCGACCGGCGTTATCGGAGAACAGCTCAAAGTAGCTTGCTTCGAGTCAGGTATCCCACACGCATTCCAAAATTTACAATCAGACTGGCAAGTCGCAGCAAACGCGATCATGACGACGGATACACGCCCAAAGATGTGCTCGCGTGAGATCACGATCAACGGGCAAGCCGTTGCAATTAGGGGTATTGCAAAAGGTGCAGGGATGATTCGTCCCGACATGGCAACGATGCTCGCCTTTATCGCGACAGATGCTGAAATCGACGCTGAGCAGCTCGATGCCGCGTTAATCACGTCAACGAATAAAAGTTTTAACCGAATATCGATCGATGGCGATACATCAACCAATGATGCATGCGTATTGATCGCGACGGGTAAATCGAATGTAAAAGTTGACCCTGCTGAAAGCGAAGTTTTCCAGACGGCGCTCGATGAGGTCTGCACGGAGCTTGCACAGGCGATCGTAAAAGACGGCGAAGGTGCAACGAAATTTATCAGTATTAAAATTTCAGGTGCAACAAGTCAACAAGAGGCATTGGACGTCGCCTACACCATTGCCCATTCGCCGTTAGTGAAAACGGCATTTTTTGCTTCGGATCCAAACTGGGGACGCATACTTGCGGCGATTGGCCGTGCGGGCGTGGCAAATTTAGATATTTCTGCAATTTCCATTCAACTCGATCAACATCGCCTGATCACCAAGGGCGAGCCTGATCCAGCCTATACCGAAGCACAAGGTGCTGAGGTCATGGCGCAGAGTGAGATCACGATTAATGTCGATCTTGCGCGCGGTGATTTCAGCGAAACGATTTGGACGTGTGACTTTTCCTATGACTATGTGCGAATCAATGCGGAGTACCGAACCTAAGTTAGTCCATGTCGCGGTTGCGATTATTGAGGACGCTCAGGCTCGCACGCTTGTCGCAAGAAGACAGCAAGGCAAGCACCTAGCCGGTTTGTGGGAATTTCCCGGTGGTAAAGTCGAAAATGGCGAGAACGTTTTTCACGCGTTGCAGCGGGAATGTCTTGAGGAAATTGGAATCACTATTTCCACCGCTAGACCGCTAATCCGCATTACACACCACTACTCAGAAAAAAGTGTGCTCTTGGATACATGGCGAGTCATGCAATTCACCGGAGAGGCGAGAGGTTGTGAAGGGCAAGAAATCGCTTGGCATGTGAATTCAATGCTAGACACTTTGGCCATGCCTGCGGCGGATAAACCCATTCTTACCGCACTCAACTTACCTGACGTTTATCAGATCACGCCCGATCCCAGTAACTCCAGCGAAGCTGTTTTTCTAGCCGAACTCGAAAAATGTTGTCGATCTGGCTGTGAAATGTTGCAGTTGCGTGGACATGATTTACCACCCGATCAATTCACTCAATTAGTACCGAAAGTACGCGATATTTGCGCTCAATATTCGACACGATTATTGCTGAATACACAACTTGATGATCCATTAATTAGTCTTGTTGATGGTCTGCATTTGACGCGGCACCAACTCCAATACTGTGAACAGCGCCCCGTAGATCAAGAGCAACTATTTGCTGTGTCTTGTCACGATCTCAATGAATTAAAGCGCGCTGAAAAAGTAGGGGCAGATTTTGCCGTTTTATCGCCGGTTGAAAAAACATTATCGCACCCGGATGTGATTCCACTTGGCTGGCCGTTATTTGCGGAATGGGTTGACCAAGTCAATATTCCTGTCTACGCGCTTGGAGGGATGCACGCTGGCTTGAAGAATAATGCCTGGTTTTACGGTGGACAAGGTATTGCGATATTGCGATCAGGTTGGCCCAGTCGTTAATACGAATTGCTAGGTTTTATAAAACTGAAATAAACTTAGTGTGAGAAAGGATCGTTTAAATCCGAGGAATTAAAATCCACTGCTTCTGGATCATCAAAAAGGTTTGCCGGCTCGCCTGGAATACTATGCCGCTCGCTGGCCCAATGCCCGAAATCAATCAGTTTACAGCGTTCGGAGCAAAATGGCCGCCACGCAGTTGGCGGGGTGCTTTCGGGAATTGTTTTCTTACAGGTAGGGCAACGCATCATTTATTGGCAAATTTGTAATTCAAAATCGAGTTGACGTCTGATCTGAGCAGGCCGTTCTTGCGTACTTGGTTGCTCTAAAAATCGCACAGAAAAACGATGACGTCCGCCACTCACCTCAGGAAAATAACTTACCCCAATAGGCAATAAAATCCGTACGAGCTGGATAGAGCGGTTGGATTCAAAGGTCATTGAGAAAAAACCTTCATCTGCTGATTCTGCTGTCACCGCTGCGCCCGTGCGTAGAAGCAGTAGAACCAATTGAATAGCATTTTTTAGATATTCAAGATCGTGTGCCCAACGGCCAAATTGAAATTTTCTTTCGCTGGTGCTGCGATTTAACCAGTGATGATAAGCCGGTAGATCAAAACTACATGTCCCGCCAGCAATTGAAACCCGCTGACGAATAGAGTTGATCAGCTCATCATGACGCAACGCGTGACCAGGATGATACGCAGCTTGATGGACAAGAGTCTGACTGTCACGTAAACGGCCGAGCATGGAGGAAAGTACATCCGCATCCACTTGTGGATTACGTTGAAGCGGTTCAAGCAGATTGATATGACGATCGAGTTCTTTACAGATTTCCCCTTTGATATCGACACGACCAACGAGATCGGAAATTTCGATCAAGCTGAGAATACTTTGTCGCGAATCCCACTCGGACGACTTGTCCAAGCCGTACTGGACTTGTTCAAATAGAAATTCGAGGCGTAAGAAATTCCGAATACGTTCTGTGATCGGTAGCTCGTAAATCGCTTTGTCAGCGATATCTTCAAACAGGTTGCTTTGTGTTTCTTCAGCGCTCATGCACAAAGCTCCAAATATTTCGTATGGAGTGTAGCAACGTCATTATCCAATTCAGCAAAGGTGTGGTTGTTTTCGATGACATCATCAGCTTGTGAGAGGCGTAATTCTCGATTTAGTTGCGTTTTTAAGATCGCAAGCGCCTGATCATGATTCACATTATCGCGCTGCATGACACGATCAATTTGGATGGACTCAGGAACATCCACCACTAGAATTCGATCGACTTCTTTCTCCAGACCGGTTTCAAACAGTAACGGAATGCAAAGAATACAGTACGAAGTTGTGGTGGCTTCAGCCAGTGATCGCATACGCTGTATGATACGAGGATGTGTGATTAATTCCAGTGATGCGCGTGCTTCAGGGTTGTTAAAAATAATGTCGCGTAGTTGCGCACGATTCAGAGATTGATCATCTAAAAGAATATTTTTTCCGAAAAGATCGACGATTTCTTGCAGGGCAATTTGCCCGGGTTGGACAATCTCTCGGGCGATCAGATCAGCGTCGATGATCGGTACGCCACGTTTTTCAAAGCAGGTACACACAGCGGTTTTTCCGACTCCAATTCCACCTGTTAATCCAATTTTGAATGTTCGGTGGGGAGACGTTTGAGACACTAATTCAGGGTTCCAAGATAGGCGTTATTAAGTTCAGGCCCCCAGCATAATGCAATCCAACCCGCGATCGCAAGGTAAGGGCCAAATGGTATAGGTTGACTGCGCTCGTGTGATTTGAACATGATCAGAGAAATGCCGATGATCGCACCAGCAACCGATGAAAGAATGATCGCCAGAGGAAGAATTTGCCAGCCAAGCCAAGCGCCGATTAGCGCGAGTAATTTGAAATCGCCATAGCCCATGCCTTCTTTTTTCGTGATGATCTTGAATAACCAATAAACCGACCAAAGCGATAAGTAACCGGCCATAGCGCCGATCACGCTGGCATGTAGATCGGTATAGGTCGAAAAAAGGTTAAGTCCAATCCCCAGCCATAAAACCGGTAATGTGATCGAGTCGGGAAGGAGTTGTGTGTCGAGATCGATGCCGCTTAATGCGATCATCGCCCACGTAAAGAGTATCGCGCCGCAACCGGCGAGACCGTAACCAAATTTCCATGCGACGATGCCGGTTAAAACCGCAGTGAGAATTTCAACAAAAGGATAACGCTTGGAAATGGACGCAGAGCAACCTCGGCATTTTCCTTTGAGTGCGAGGTAGCTGATGACGGGGATATTTTCCAACGCGGTGATTTGGTGGCCGCAATGAGGACAAGCTGATCGTGGATGAGCGAGGTTAAAGTGGACATCTTCAGTGGTCGCCGGTTGTTCGAGCAGTTCGCAGCACTGTGATTTCCAATCCCGTTCCATCATGATCGGTAACCGATGAATCACGACATTGATAAAACTACCAACAAGCAGGCCGATCAAACTCGCCGTGATAACAAACACGATCGGGTTTTGCACAAACAGTTCAGTAAATGTCATTACTCGTTTACCAAGAAAGTCATAAAGAGTGGTTTTATACCACTTGACCCATCTTGAAGATAGGTAGATACATGGCAATAACTAACCCACCGATCAATACACCGAGTACCGCCATGATGATTGGTTCCAGGAGGCTGGTGAGTGCTTCAACGGCATCGTCGACTTCTTGTTCATACCAGTCAGCGACTTTTGCAAGCATATGATCAATCGAACCGGACTCTTCACCGATCATGACCATCTGAATCACCATGTTCGGGAATAATTCAACATCGCGCATGGCCGTTTGTAATTGTGTACCCGTGGCAACTTCGTCACGCATTTTTAAGGTGGCATCATGGAAGAGAATATTACCGCAAGCACCGGCGACAGAATCCATCGCTTCAACTAACGGTGTACCGGCAGAAAACATAACAGACAATGTGCGCGAGAAACGCGCGATCGCCGATTTTTCTAAAATTTCACCAATTACCGGCAATTTCAACGAGAGCCGATCAATCGTATGCGCAAACTTAGGAGAACGTTTTTTCGCCTCGAGCAAACCATAAAATGTCAGACCAATTCCGCCAAAAATCAAATACCATTTTGCTTGGAAAAATTCAGAAGCGGTAATAACCATTTTGGTTAATGCCGGCAAATCTGCACCGAAGCCATTAAAGAGATCCGCAAATTGTGGAATAACAAAAATCATTAAAATTGCGGTAATAATAAATGCCACCACAATAACCGCTGTTGGATAAAATAAGGCAGATTTAATTTTCGACCGTAACGCTTCAGTTTTTTCCTGATACGTTGCGATCTCGTTTAGCATATTTTCAAGGTTACCGGATTGCTCACCGGCGCCGACAAGGTTTACGAACAGTTCATTAAAGTGCAGCGGATGTTTCGCGAGAGCTTCCGTTAATGTGCCGCCCGCTTCTACATCACCTTTCAAATTCATCAGCAACTCTTGCATTTTCGGGTTTGCATGGCCTTTACCTGCAATCTCAATTGATTGCATCAATGGCACACCAGAGGCCATCATGGTTGAAAGCTGACGAGAAAAAATCGCAATATCTTTTGTGGTAATTTTTTTACCACCTTTTGAAAATAGGGGTTTTTGTTTTTTACGAACTTTTAAAGGATTGACCCCTTGACGTCGTAACGTAGCATTGATCAGCGACGTACTAGTACCGTTCATTTCACCTTTTACTTTACGGCCGTTTTTATCGACGCCTTCCCAAGAAAAAGTGTGTTGTTTGATCGCATTCGTTGCCATAGTTTTATTCCACGGTGACCCGATTAATTTCCTTCATACTGGTAATGCCATCCTGCACTTTCTTCAGTGCGGATTTACGAATATCAGGAATACCTTCTTTTTCTGCCTGATCAGCCAAGACAACAGCATTGGCCTCATCCATGATCAAACGCTTCATTTCATCCGATACAGGCATGACCTGATAAATACCTGTTCGACCTTTATACCCATCACTACATTGGTCGCACCCGATCGGTTCGAAAACACTAAAACCTTCATCGATGGCTTGCTCTGTAAAGCCTTCTTTTACCAATGCATCTTTCGGAATATCCATCGGTTGTTTGCAGTGTGGACAAAGTCGTCTTGCCAGACGTTGTGCGATGATCAGATTAATACTGGTCGCGATCGCAAAAGGCGGAATGCCCATATCTTTCATTCGTGTGAGTGTTTGCGGAGCATCATTGGTATGTAAGGTCGACATCACCATATGGCCTGTTTGTGCTGCTTTTACTGCGATACTACCGGTTTCAAGATCACGAATCTCACCAACAAGAATCACATCTGGATCCTGACGTAAAAAGGCTTTAAGCGCTTTAGGAAAGGACATCCCCGTGCGTTCATCAACTTGCACTTGGTTAACGCCCGGCAAGTTAATTTCAACCGGATCTTCTGCGGTCGAAATATTAATATCGTTTGTATTTAAAATATTTATTCCGGTATAAAGCGAAACCGTTTTACCGCTACCGGTTGGCCCGGTAACCAGAAACATCCCATACGGTTTGTGTAAATTTTCCAGAAAAATTTGTTTTTGGAAATCTTCATAACCGAGCATATCGATGCCAAGTTTTGCACTGTCAGAATCCAAAATACGTAGCACCATTTTTTCGCCATACAATGTCGGGCAAGTGCTTACACGAAAATCGATCGATTTATTTTTGGAAATTTTTAATTTAATTCGGCCATCTTGTGGAACGCGCCGTTCAGAAACATCCAAACGCGACATAACTTTAATCCGCGCTGAAATTTTACCGGCCAATGCCGACGGTGGTTTTGTGATTTCATGCAGAACACCATCGACACGAAAACGTACACGGTAGAATTTTTCGTAAGGTTCGAAATGTAGATCAGACGCGCCACGTTTAATCGCGTCCATCAGCATTTTGTTTACAAAACGAACGACTGGTGCATCATCGACATCCAGATCAGAATTGTCCGTTTTACCTTCTTCGACGATATCGAGATTGTCGAGATCGGCTAAGTCGCCGTCATCCATATCATCAAATACAGAATGCGTGTCGTCGACGGCATTTTCGATCAGTTTTGCCAGTTTAGATTCTTCGACCAGTACCATTTCGGTACTCATACCGACATGGAATTTAATCTCATCAAGCGCTTGAATATTGGTCGGATCAGAGCCTGCAATGAAAACACGATTACCGCGTTTATAGATAGGTAAAACGTGGTGCTTTTCAATCAAATCGTGTGCAACGAGATTAACCACGTCTTTATCAATCTCAATCTGTTTTAGATCGATTAAAGGCACACCGAATTCATGTGAGGCAGCGAGCGCGATCGCGCTGTCATCAACTAATTTATTTTGTACCAGATAGGCGACAAAGGGCACACGCTCGCTGAGCGCGTTTTTATGGGCCTCTTGTGCTTTATCTTCATCCAATAAGCCCTCTAGGATAAGTTTCCTCGCGAGTCCACCGATGTTGACTTTAGTCTTGGTCACTGACATTGAATACGTATAAATCCTTGTAATAAAACATGTTTACGGAAACGAGCACTGTTCATTTAGACGTGTGCGTCCCTCCCGCAAACGTCAGAGAGGCGTCTAAAAGTGTCTCCCTGCTAGAGATACATCGCCCGTTTGGAACAAAACTTGAGCAAGCTTCATTCCACTTTGGGTGTGCTTGGCGTGGTTAAATGCTTAGGTTTACGGGGATGTTTAACGCGCGGATGCGATCTGCCACGGCTTGCATCCAGCTTTCAGGAAGAGCGTTAAGTTCGGGGGCTTCTGCTTGCATAGACGGTCTGGCCAGACCATAAAGCAGAACCCCTTTGAGTGGTGTATTGCGTTCCAATGCCGATCGCAGAAAATTAAGGTAGGCGGCGATTTCTTCTTCACTTGGCGGTGTATTGTGCTGTGCAAAGAAGCAGCTTTGTACCCACGTTGGGGCGAGTCGACAGGCGCGATCGAGGTTTGCAAAGAGGCTGTCTTCGCTACGATTTACTTGATTGATACGACGCATTCCCGCACTGGTGACGCTATCAATTTTAAACCAGATCTCCGCGTTTAAACCGTCCATTGTCTGCAGGCCTTTTTGCACATGTGGACGTTGGATAAAGCTACCGTTTGTGATCAGCACCAGTTTAATTTTGTCGATCAGGTCAAATGTAAGCATGTGTGACTTTATCAGCGTAACGACCTGATCAAACTCGGTGGCGCTGGTCGGTTCACCATTTCCAGAGATCGCGATGTCTTTAATCACACGCTGATCCAACGGCACATTGTGATCATCAAAAAACTGACCAGAAACCACACCATCAAGAAAGCGGGTTAATTCAGTTTCCAAAACTGCCATGTCAACAACGGGTGCGGAGCCGCGTTTGAGATCAGGTACCTGACAATAAACACAGCGCCAGTTGCAGCGATTGTCGGTATTCAGGTTAATGCCGATCGACAAGCCGCCAGCGCGACGTGATAAGACAGGATAAACATATTTAAGACCGGCGCTGTTGCGGTCGTGGTCGGTCGTCGTGAGCATGTGAGCCTAAAGGTGTTCGTTGAATAAACACGGTAGATTGTGGATGATGGTACATAGTTTATAACATTCAAACAGGGTGAAGCACATGAGTGTAAGGAATCGTTTATTGGGGCGACGGAAAGCAGGAAATTATCCACGTACCCGTTATACGAAAATGTTAGGGTTTTTCCTTGTGCTATCGAGTTTAAGTGGCTGTGGTGTGAATAATATTCCGACCTATGATGAAGCCAGTCTTGCCGCATGGAGTCAGGTCTTAAACCAATATAAACGTCGAGCAGATCTGATCCCGAACCTAGTCAGCACTGTAAAAGGCTTTGCCGCTCAAGAAAAAGACGTATTGACGGCGGTGGTTGAGGCGCGCAGCAAAGCTGTGGGCAGCCCGGTGCCAGACGATATTTTGTCCAATCCAGATGCCTTTGCGCAGTTTCAATCTCAACAAGGTGCGCTGAGTTCTGCACTATCTCGCCTGCTGGTCGTCGTTGAACAATATCCTGATCTGAAATCAGATCAAAACTTTCTAACATTACAATCACAACTCGAAGGCACCGAGAACCGGATCGCCGTCGCACGTCGAGACTATATTGAAGCCGTGCGGTTATATAACACGGAGTTACGCACGATTCCTGGCCGTTGGTGGCGTGCCTTGTTGTATTCAGATGCCGAGCCGAAAGAACAGTTTGACATCGAGTCGGAAGATCAGAACTTGCCAAGCGTCTCGTTTTAAGCGCGGATCGGATCATGCGATTCATCGGTGGGAACGTATTTTTCGGGTTTTGTTTGCTTGTCCTGATGAGCAACAGCATCACTGCCGCACCGGTTTTTCCTGATCTGTCTGGACGCGTGGTTGATCGCGCAAATATCCTTTCTGTGCTGTCAGAATCACATCTAACGCAACGGCTCAGTGAACATGAACGAAACACCTCGAACCAAGTGGTAGTGACGACGACCTCTTCATTGCAAGGTTTGGACATTGCGGATTACGCGAACCGGCTGGCGCGTCACTGGCAGCTTGGACAAGCGGATAAAAATAATGGCGTATTGCTCTTGATCGCACCGACGGATCGTAAAGTTCGAATCGAAGTGGGTTACGGGCTTGAGCACGTGTTAACTGACGCGATCGCACATTCAATTATTCAGACGCGGATTTTGCCTTTGTTTCGACAATCGGCGATGGAAGAAGGCGTCATGCTCGGTACGCAGTCTATTTTGCAAGCGATCGAAGGTCATTATCAGGCCGATGCTGAAACGGAAAGTGATGCAGCCGGTTTTGCCATCTTTATTTTATTCCTCGTGGTTTTCTTTCTCATGACTCGCCGATCGGAACGGCTCTACCACAATCAACCCGGACGTTATGGATCACATCGTCAAACGGGTGTTGGCCTGGGTTCTGGTAGTTTCGGCGGTGGTGGCTGGAGTAGCGGATCGGGCGGGTTTTCCGGTGGGGGCGGTGGTTTTGGTGGCGGCGGGGCATCGGGCGGATGGTGATGACCTTTTTAGCTGATCACGACAAAATTCGTGTACATCATGCGATTCAACAGCTAGAGAAGAACAGCGGTGGGGAACTGGTCGCCGTGATCGCGCAGGCCAGTGATGATTATCTGTACATTCCATTACTGTGGGCCAGCCTGATCGCTTTACTACTACCTGGGCTATTGTATTTTCTCGCCACACAGTTTGGTTGGCAGGCAGGCTTGCCACATTGGGGCTGGGGATCATTAACCGACTATGCTGAGCTGTATGTAATACAGATCATCGTCTTTTGTTTGCTCGCACTGTGCTTCCGGCATGACAAGGTAAAAATGCACCTAGTACCAGCTCGCGTCAAACACCGCCGCGCCCATCGACATGCACATTATTGTTTTTTAGAACGTGGCTTGCATAAGACACAAGCGCGAAACAGTATTATGATCTTCGTTTCGATTGCAGAGCATCATGTTGAAATTTTAGCTGATCAAGGCATTAACGAACGTATTGATCACACGATCTGGCAAGCTATTGTTGACCGGTTTATCGTCAGTATTAAAGCCGGTGAGATCGGCGATGGCTTATTACACGCGGTGGCGGAGTGTGGTGATTTACTCTCAGCTCACTTTCCCGGAAAACGCCATGATCGTAATGAATTGACTGATCATATTATCGAAATCAATTAGCATTGCGCATCACACAGCAGAAAATTAACACAAAAGCCTATGGAACAAGATCGCGATACCACCCGCCAGTTTTTCATCGACACTTGGGAAAAGTACCGAGAGTCCCAGATACTTCAGCCTTTAGAAAGTATGGTTGCCGGGATCATTATCCAACACCCGGAGTACCACGAATTGCTCGAAGGTGGTGCTGGTGTTGAGGCGGAGTTTGATGAGGAGTCTGGACAAAGCAATCCCTTTCTTCATATGGGGTTGCATATCTCACTACAGGAGCAAGTGGGTTCAGATCGCCCGCAAGGGATTCGCGACGTCTATGAAATGGGGCTGCAATCACTCGGCGATGCACACATGCTTGAACACCGAATGATGGAATGCTTGGCTGAAACACTGTGGCAGGCGCAGCGCGATCAAACCACGCCTGATGAAACAAGGTACTTGGAAAGTATGCGCCGCTTAGTCAGGGACTTATGATTCACCCCGCGGGGGAAAACGCCATCTTAATCCCTGCGAGTTCGATCACATCGCCATCGACGAGTGAGTAAGCTTTCGCACCGATCGATTCACCGTTCACCATTGGGAACATTTGTTCGCCGTCTTTATTGCCTTCTATGTGCGTTAAGAAATACCCCTGTGGGCGTTTAGCGATCACCGCCACTTGTACGCCAGGTTTACCCAATGTTGTCAGTGCTTTCGTCAGATTCAGCTCTTTACCTGCTAACGGGCCGTTGAGAATATGGATTTTGCCTGCTATCGGTTGCGGTGTGGTTTGTGCCTCTTCCGTCGGTTTTTTCGATAAAAGGTTTTCTGCCGCATTTTCTATTTTGATGGTGGTAGGCTCAGGCTCAATGGGTTTGCTAGATGCCGCTAAATTCGCTGCTGCTTCCGGTTTGATCATGACGGTTTCTTCAAAATCATCGGCAAGAGTCGCGATGCTTTCGGTCACAAACTTTAGTTCATGCTTACCAATCCCTACAAGATCACCATTCTGCAAGGCCTGTTTTTTGATCAACATACCGTTGACGTAAGTGCCATTGGTGCTACCGAGATCTTCAATAAAGACATCATCCATGACGCTCAGCACCAATGCATGCTGACCGCTAATCGCGAGATTATCGATCGCCAGATCATTTTCATCTTTGCGGCCGATTGTCATCCTGTCTTTATCAATAATAATCTCGCCTTGCGGATTACCATTGAGCGAGATGATAAATTTTGCCATGGTTAAACCTTTCCCTTCTTACTTGGTATTAAATAGCTTGCCCAACCATTTCGCTTTCATCGAAAAAGCGTTGTTAGGTTTGGCTAAAATCACAGAGATATTATCTTTGCCACCTTGCTCATTCGCAAGATCGACCAATTCCTGCGCGGCACGATTGAGATTATCACCGAACTTCTGCAGAACAAATTTGATTTCATCATCCTGAATCATGTCGCTGAGGCCATCTGTACATAACAGGAAGAGATCGCCTGTCTCCACGTCACCTTCGAGTAAATCAACAGAGACAATTTCGTTGACGCCTAACGCACGCGTGACCAGGTTTTTCGGTGTTTTTTGCTCAGCTTCCTCGGCGGTATACAGTCCGCGATCAATCATCTCTTGTAACAAGGAGTGATCATTCGTAATTCGATCAAGTTGCTGACCACGCAAACGGTACAGGCGTGAATCACCAACATGCGCCACCGTGTAGCGATTATCATAAAACATCAGTGCAACGACCGTCGTACCCATACCCGCATAGTCACGATGGCTTTGTGAGGCACGATAGACTTCGTAATTGGCTTCACGGATCGCATCACGTAACAGCAATGAAGCATAAGTGAACTGACTATCTTTCGGTGTGATTTGGATCTTGTTTTTATGAATGCGTCGACCAACGTGCTGATGAATACTTGATGTGGCGATTGCACTGGCGACTTCACCGGCGCGGTATCCGCCCATACCATCTGCCATGATCAGTAAACCCAGCGTCGCATCAATAGCGGAGCTGTCCTCGTTGTGATGCCGCTTGCGTCCGGTATCCGAGTTGCTTGCTAGGTTAAGAATATTCGTTAAGTCCATAAATTATTTTTTAGCGCAGGCTTTTAAGGCTTTGGCCATCTCGTTGCCCGTTTGAAAACGATCAGACGCATTTTTCTCCAATGCTTTGTCGATAATAGCGACCAGATCAGGATATGTTTGAGCAATATCCGGGCGTAATTCGCTGAGGTCGCGATGCGGTTCATTAGCGATCATATACATGAGCATAGCGAGTGATTCGCCTTTGAAGGGTAATTCACCCGTTAACAAGTGAAACAGCATCACACCAAGTGCGAACAGATCAGAGCGGCCGTCAATATCTGATCCGGCTAATTGTTCCGGTGACATGTAAGACGGTGTACCCAATACAATGCCGGTTTTTGTGCGATTCACATCACTGATCCGCGCGATACCAAAATCGGTGATTTTGATCTGCTTTCGTTCTGAATCGAACATGATATTAGCCGGTTTTATATCACGGTGGATGACGTTATTTTCGTGTGCGTAATGCAAGGCGCGTGCGGCTTTGTGTGCGATGCCCATGATCATCACCGACGGCAATAAATTGTCTGCCGCAGTATAGCGCATGAGGTCATGACCCGATAAAAATTCCATGGCGATCCAAGCGAGATTGTTCGTTTCACCGGCTTCATGAATGGTGACGATATTCGGGTGCTTCAATTGACCGGCAGTTTGTGCCTCACGGAAAAAACGCTGCTTTACGTTTTCCAATTCAGATTCGTCAAACTCATCGGCAAGATGTAACGTCTTGATCGCCACTTGCTTGTTTGTATCCAGATCGATCGCGCGATAAATGCGGCCCATTGCTCCCTTGCCTAGCTCGGTTTCGATTTTGTAATGTTCGATGATCATTTCTGGGGTTGCGGCTTGACGTGCTTGTTCTGCTTCTGGTGGTGGAATTTTCACCGGCTGCGTATGTAGTGCACTTTGCAGGCTAAACAAGCGGCGCTGACAATTTTGATCATCCATGTGTCGATCAATGATTTCTTGATAAACGGCTAAGGCTTTATGTGACAGACCTTTGTGTTCATAAGCTTCTGCAAGATCCGTCAATGCATTTTTGAGCTTGCGCGAGGGTTTGCAGACGGAGAATTTTTCGTGTGCCCAATCAAGATGGCCTTGATCAAAAAAAGCTTGGCCGAGACGATATTGATTTTCCTGTTCTCGATTGGGGGAAGGCGTATAACGAGTAGCTGCATGGATGAGTGGGTGTAAAATGAAGATCAGAAGTTGACCATAGATCAGTAAATTGATCGGTAATGCCAAGCGCAGCCAGACCTGCATTTCTCCTAGAATAAAGCTCGCGACCGCTAATAAAATCCCAAAGAAAAAGCACGAGATGATGATCGCTTGGAGGTTATCCAGAAAGCGTGAAACGAAAAGTAAGTGAACGATGACAAAAGCAAAGATGAACCATTGGACCGCCTCCAACCAGGGAGCAGAAATAGTATTGAAATAATACGCTGGAAAGGCGTAGTTCCCACTGGTTTGCAAAACGGGGGCGAATGAGGTGCCGAGTGTATAAAGTTGTTGTTCGAATAGCTGTAACCACGCGGCATCAGCAAAGAGATACAACATTGCAGCTAGAAGAAGAATACCAATCCAGTCAGATTTGGATAACCAGAATTTCACAGTACTGCGCTGTCGTCACGATTAAAGCAAAGCATATTACACCGAACCGGTCGCTGAAGGTAGCAAAGCCCGTCACGCTTTATAGGGTTTGCTATGATTAATTATTGTTTTTTATCCGCACCAAGCGGTGACTTGTTCACGCGCGCCATCAAGGGCTTTTGCATGGGCAGTATCATCAAGTATAACTTGCTCACCCTGTTCGTCCATCTGATATAGATAACCCGCATTTTGGTATTCATTTAAATCTGCACGGGCTTTCTCACAACGTGCTTTACGCTCGGCTTTTTTTTGTGAGAATGATTTTTGTTCCTGTTTTTTATCATTTCGATCTTCCTCAAAAACCTTTAGCAGGCGATCACGTTTCGCTTTGCGTTCAGATGAGATAGAACCGGATGTTGCAGGTGAGACATCGACCTTTTCTGCTTTAGTGTCAGTCGCTGGTCTATCGCCAAAATGAACCTGCCCGTGTTCATCAACCCATTTGTACACGCCAGCGTTGCTGAGGCTTGCTACGCAAAAAATAAAAATGGATAGGCACAGTTTAAGCGGATTTAGTTGTCGGCGTTTTTGCATTTCTTTTTACCTTTTCAAGTGCATCGGTGGTTGCTCTGCAGAGCGTGACAAAGTGTTGGTAGTCGCGGACTGGAATATCCGATCCCGTTTTCGCTTCAACATAAAATAGGCCAAAGGGTTTATCCTGCACGATCAATGACATCATTAAAAAATTTCGATTATGAATGTTTAACGGACAATCAACGGGTAAGACGTGGCGGTACTTATCTCGATTTTTATCGTGTATAAATGCCGATTGTTGTTTCGTGAGTAATAGTTTAAATAGGCTTTTTTGTTCTAACGAAATGGTGATCGGATGTTTTGCATCGGTCATGCCGGAGACAAAGCGTGATCGCAACGTGTGGTTTTTTTTATCAAGCAGGAAGAAAACCACAGCATGATCAGAGAATTGTTGAATAATCTGACTTAGGCTGAACTGTAAAATTTCAGCGGCGGGTCGACGCTTCATGCCCATTTCTTTGAGGTGTTTGATCGGCGCGGAGTTTTCTAACTCAACCGCTATTTTGCTTTGTTTTTGTCGTGTCGGTGGTTTCGAGGTAATTTGAGTTTCTTCCGTTGCTTTTGGAGTGGACTCACTTTTTAGTGGTGGTAACGGCATCGTAGCGGGTATTTGCTTTGCGCCGGGCTGGATCGTTTCCAGCAATCGCGCTGCAGGGTGCGGAACCTGTAAAACAGCTGATTCGCGCACCGCAATAATCGCCGAGCGGTGAACGCATTTGATCAACGCTGCTTGATCCATCTTCAAAACTTCGGCTGCCTGATCAAACGTTTGCTGCATCAGCGGATGGTACCAGCCCATCTCCGCAAGATGACAAACACGACTAGCGAATTGAATTATATAGGCCGGAATTGACGGGCTTTGAGCATAACTTTCTTGCGTAAGAGTCGGTAAGTACCATGCTTTTGCGAGTTGTTGGCCAAGGTGTTGAACACCATCGCGTTTGTCTGGCACACCAAAATTTAACGCGTCACGTCCTTCTAATGTTTCAGGCACATAACGTTGTAAATTCGCGAGATAAAGTTCACGCATTTGTGCAGAAAAAAACGCACTGTCGATCGCACGGCTGCCTCGCAACTGAGTGAGTTCACGCGCTTGTACAGCGGCATGATGACACAAGCTGAAGTTTTGTTTATAGAGTTGCTGACGTTGTTCATCGAGCTCGGTAAAAACCGGTAACTCTTCCCCCAAATTGATCACTTTCGGCATGCCGAGCACAAGGATTAAATGCTCTAATGTTGTCGCCGTCTGTCGCCGTAAACGACTCAGTTCTCTGTTCGTGAACGAGAACAAGCCGAGAGTGTATCCCGGATCTGACTGAAGAATTTCGATCGCTTTTTCTGTCGAGCCATGCGGACTTTTGTGGCTATGACGAAGCCTATCCACGGTGTCGATTTGTCGGGGAATAGGCTGATCTTTAACTTGCTTGAGGATGGATCTGATCTGCACAGGATCCAGCATTAAATTGCTTTGATCTTGATGATGATTAATGGTGGCCGCTTCAGCCATGCAGATAAGTCCTGTTTTAAAACGATAAGAATATCTGCTTTTTAGCGGCGAAAAGGCGCATAACTTTATATGACACGGGGTGTTTCGAGCGATTGGGAAGACAAAAAAAAGCCGGATATAAACCCGGCTTTTTTGGTCTGATGGGCAGAAAAACTAGAGGATATAACCTCGTTCTTCGTGATCAGAAATGTCCAGCCCTTGTGTTTCTTCTTCATTCGTCACACGTAAGCCGACAACTTTGCCGATGATGATCAGTAATATCCAACTGATCAGACCTGACCATAATGCTGTTGCAAGAACACCAATAGCTTGTACGCCAAGTTGTGATGTCATGTTCATGCCTTCAGCATAGCCGACACCGCCCCACTCTTTAGCGACAAAAATACCGGCTAATAATGTGCCTAAAATTCCACCAACACCATGCACTGGGAAAACATCCAGCGAATCATCAATGTGCAGTCCGCGTTTGATTAGTTGGGTCGCGTAGAAACAAACAACCCCCGCGCTAACACCGATGATCAACGCACCTGTTGGCCCAACGAAACCAGACGCAGGTGTGATCGTACCCAAACCGGCGACCATACCAGTAATGATACCCAGTGCACTTGGTTTACCGTACTTGATCCATTCGATCGCGATCCACGTTAAGGCACCAGCAGAGGCAGAAATATGCGTGACAAGTAAGGCCATGCCAGCGCTGCCATTAGCGGCTAATGCACTGCCAGCGTTAAAACCGAACCAGCCGACCCACAGCATTCCTGCACCAGCAACGGCTAAGGTCATATTATGTGGAGGCATAGGCGTTTTCGGAAAGCCAGTACGGTTTCCTAATACGAGTGCTGCGACCAAGGCTGCAACACCTGCGTTAACATGCACAACGGTACCGCCAGCGAAATCGAGCAAGCCCATTTCAGCTAACCAACCGCCACCCCAAACCCAATGACAAACGGGAGCGTAAACTAACAATAGCCAAGCACTGCTGAACAGAAGGACCGCGGAAAACTTCATTCGCTCTGCAAACGCACCAACGATCAGTGCCGGTGTGATAATCGCAAAGGTCATTTGGAACGCGAGGAAAACAGACTCAGGGATATCGCCACTGAGAGTTTCGAAACCGACGCCATCCAGCATGACTTTGCCTGCGCCTATGTATGCGTTGAACGATTCTGACTCGCCAAAGGCAATACCGTAGCCGACAATAATCCAAAGTAGAGAGGCAATACATGCGATCGCGAAACACTGCATGAGGACAGAGAGGACATTTTTACTGCGAACCAAGCCACCATAAAATAAGGCCAGACCGGGAAGTGTCATGAACAAGACGAGTGCAGTAGCGGTGATGACCCAAGCCGTATTCGCTTGATTCAGGCCGTCCTCAGCGAATGAAAAGATCGGGTAAAGCAGTAGCAATAAGCTAGAAATGAGTTTGTGCATTTTTTTAAGTTCCCCAACTTAAGTTTTTCTTCTTTATTCTTATTAGTGAAAGGGCTTCTTTTCGTTACAACGCGCTTTCACCTTCTTCGCCGGTGCGGATTCGAATTACTTGCTCCAGTGATGACACGAAGATTTTGCCATCACCAATTTTGCCCGTTGCAGCAGAATTAGTGATCGTTTCGATAATGCTATCTACTTGTTCGTCAGCGACAGCGACTTCCACCTTGATTTTTGGTAAGAAATCAACAACATACTCAGCACCGCGATAGAGTTCGGTATGCCCTTTTTGTCGACCAAAGCCTTTGACTTCAGTTACGGTCATACCTACGACGCCAATCGCCGAGAGTGCTTCTCTGACGTCATCTAATTTAAAAGGTTTGATGATGCTTGATATAAGTTTCATACTGCCTCCAAGTCTGAAAAATAAGCCGCGCACAAGCGTGCGAGCGTAATCGCCTATTTTGATGAATTTTGGTGCAAATGTCTATTTGGGTGCACGCGAATGCGCGAATGGAGTGCGTGATGCCACAGATGGGGAACCACTCACCTCAAAGATGGGTGAGTGGTGAAATGTTTAGTGATTTTTAGCGTTCAAGATCATCAAGTTTGCCTTCTTTACCGTTCCAATCGTCGGCATCTGGCAAAGCATCTTTCGCTTCATTAATCACGGGCCATGTTTGTGCAAGTTCAGCGTTCAATTCTAAGAATGGCATTTCTGCATCGGTCAGATCATCTTCTGACTTGATAGCCTCGATAGGGCATTCAGGCTCGCAAAGTGTGCAATCAATACATTCATCAGGATCAATAACCAACATGTTAGGGCCTTCATGAAAGCAGTCTACTGGACAGACTTCGACGCAGTCGGTGTATTTACACTTGATGCAATTTTCAGTTACTACAAATGTCATGGATATTTCCTGTCAAATGAATTCAGCCCAACATTATAACGCTGCATAACGGGTTTGTGTCAAGAAATTTTTGTTGGATTAAGGTTTCACCGCGATGAAATAGGTTAAATCTGGTACTTTGTGGTGCACCGAGGTGCACGTTAATAATTGCATTGTGCTCAGTGTAAAATAAAATGATTGCGACACTGGTTGGACATGCTAACGTCGGTATCTGATTCAAAGACGTTTCACTCTAAAATAATATATTAATAACAATACTGGAGGTATTTTCTCAATGGGAATTAGCTCATTACTTGATGGCTACGCACGATTTAAAAAGGTTCAATACCAAGAACAGCGTGCATTGTATGAAAAGCTCGAAGCAGAAGGCCAATCGCCCCGAACCTTATTTATCGCTTGTTGTGATAGTCGCTGCGATCCATCCATTATTACCGAAGCCAGCCCTGGGGAGTTATTTGTGGTGCGAAATGTGGCGAACCTTGTCCCGCCATATTCACCTGATGGAAACCATCATGGCACCAGCGCAGCGATTGAATTCGCCGTGCGGCACTTAAAAGTTGAGCACATTATCGTTATGGGGCATGCGCAGTGCGGTGGTGTTAAACACCTCCTCGCGAGCGCAACTGCGCCTGAAGTGAAGGATGACTTTTTAACCAGTTGGATGTCGATCGCCACGGAAGCACGTGACTTGGTCATTACGAATACAGGAAATAACACGGAGCCGGATGCACAATTGGCGCTTGAGTTAGAAATGGTACGGCTGAGTTTACGCAACCTTATGACATTCGATTGGGTAAAAAAACGGGTTGATAATGGCGGGCTGCAATTACACGGCTGGTATTTCGGGATAGCCAGTGGGGAGTTGCAACGGCTCGATCCTCTGACTAACGAATTTCACCCGCTGGATGTCTAAGCAAAGGGACGATCGTGGTTAAATGACAACACCTTGATCGTCAGTAAATGAGTGACGATCAGGATGTTGTATGTTATTTCACCGCAATGATACCGCTGAAGTTGTACCAGCGGAAAAATTCTTCAATATGCGTAAAGCCAGCAGACGTGAGCAATTCCCGATTTTCTTCTGGCCGATACGGGATTAAAACATTTTCTAATGCTTCTCGTTTTTGTGCGATCTCCACATCGGAATAACCCTGCCGTTTTTTCATTTCGTAGTAGTAACGAATAAAAAGCCGATTAAATAAGCTGTCATCAAACGAGATTTTTTCCACGATGATCAATGCAGCTTGATCGTTCATACCATCAAAAATATGCTGGATCACCTTCGCACGGTTCAGTGGGCGGATGAATTGCAACGTTAAAATCATCACTACGACAGAGGCATTTTCAATTTCAAGATCGTGGTGCATATCGCGTGTGATCAGATCAACTTTGCGACCCGAGTGCGTGTCGCAAAGTTTGCAACGAGCTTGATGAAGCATGTCATCTGAATTATCGATGCCAACAAAGCGGACTGACGGATCAATCAACGGATCTAGGTAGGCTAAGGTTGTTCCCGTCGCACACCCGAGATCAATTAAGCTCGTATTCGCTTGCGCAAAGTCGCTAGCGATCTGACCGGTCATGCGCTGCATTTCGTCATAGAAGGGGACCGAGCGATTCACCATATCATCGAAAACCGCGGCTGTTTTCTTATCAAAACGAAAATCTGTTGCTGGTTGTTTTTGTTCCGCAAACAAGCGATCAGCTTCGGTCGCGGTCAACTGTAGCTCGCGATTTAGCAGGGCAATTTTGTCATCAGAATGCTGACTCACGTTATCTCTTCCTTATCCGATCTTAGGCGGTGTGATCTGGGATTAAGCCATGCGTCATCACATGGCCACCGGATCGTCTCTAAAGGTCTATTTTAGCAAAGATTATTCATGAAGATGAAAACCGCTCAGAAACGTCTAAACTCATCCAGAATGGGGTTTTATTCCTACACAGACTGAGTACAATGAACCCCAAAAAAACAAACTGGGCACAACGACACGGAGCACGCGAAATGCAAAGCGATAGCTGGATAGAACGTTGGCAACAAAACCAGATCGGATTTCACCAGGAAACGATCAACCCTTATTTGAAAAACGCATGGAAGTCCTTGGGCGTGGAGCCCGGTGCTACGGTATTTGTCCCTCTCTGCGGGAAGAGCCGGGACATGTTGTGGCTACGAAAACAAGGCCATCCCATCATCGGTATTGAGATCAGCGAGCTTGCGATCACGCAATTTTTTGACGAACTGAATATCCAACCGACCATTAGCCATATCGGCAAATTCAAATCTTATTCGGTGCATAACTTAACGCTGTTACAGGGCGACTATTTTGAGCTTACGCCTGATTATTTAGAAGGTGTTGCCGCCATTTACGATCGCGCCGCGCTCATCGCGTTACCTTCAGACATGCGTAAAGCCTATGTGGAACATCTTTACAATCTTCTGCCCGATCACACGCGAAAACTCCTGATTACGATGGAGTATCCAGATGGCCAAATGTCAGGACCTCCGTTTTGTGTTTTCGAAGATGAAGTCATGTCGCTCTACGCACAGCATGCGAATCTTGCTCGTCTCGAAGCTCATAATGTTTTGGAAGAAAATATTCGTTTCCAAGATCGCGGATTAACAGAGATGTGGGAGAAGGTTTTCGCATTGACCTGAGTTTGTCTGTGCGAAAATGAATTACTGCTGATCAACGAAGATTAAATTTTCAGTATCAAAACCAAGCGACTCAGCCTGCGTAATAAAATCATCAATGATGGCTTGATCCACCGTCGGGGTACGTGCCAGTAGCCAAAGGTGTTTGATCGTATTACCGGAAACAAAACTATATTGATAGTTTTCTCGATCGAGATCAAAGATGACATACGACGCATAAAATGGTCCGTAAAAAGACACTTTCAAATGACCGATTTGATTGTTGTCTTCATGCACAGAATGTGCGCGGCCTTGTGCTTCTTGCCAGCGGTCATCTCGTGCAGAAAGTCCCCTATTGATCACGGTCAGTCCGCCATCTTCACGTAAGGAATACGTTGCGGTGACATGCGAAAGCCCCCGTTCAAAAACGTGATCAAGCCGCGCTATCTCATACCAGGTGCCGAGATAGCGCGAAATTTCTAGATCTTTAACCGGTTCAACACCATCGGGTTTACCCGTACAGCCCGTTAATCCAAACACCAAAAACAGTATTAACGGGAAGACAACGCGCTGCGAGTGTTTATTTTCAGGAAAATGAATCACACCCGACAGCGCTGCCTTGATCAGGTTGAAGTGATCATGCATCTCATAATGCTTGATCACGCTTTCGCTTTTAAGCTTCGTTTCAAAATTAGGTAACCTAATACGCCAGAGAATAAGGATCCGAGTAAAATACCTAAGCGTTCATCAACATGGCGAGGGATACCGTGACTGTCGAAGGCCAGCGAACCGATGAATAGGCTCATGGTGAAACCAATTCCGCACAAGATTGCGGCGCCGTATAACGTTAGCCAAGAAACCCCTTCTGGCAGTTTTGCATAGTTAAGTTTGATGGCCACCCAGCAAAAACCAAACACCCCCACTTGTTTACCGATAAATAAACCAGAGGCGATACCTAATGGAATTGGGTGTAGTAATTGCTCCTTGCCAATGCCTTCGAAGGTAAGGCCTGCATTACAGAATGCAAACACAGGTATGATGAAAAAATACACCATGGAATGCAGCATATGCTCGAGATTTTTCAACGGGGAGATAAAGGGGTTTCGTTGTGTTTTATAAGGGATAAACATTGCTAATAACACACCTGCAAGTGTTGCGTGCACGCCAGATTTAAGCAATGAAACCCACATGACTAACCCTATCAACATATAAAGTCGTAAACCTGATACGCCAGTACGATTGAGAATGATTAGAAAAAGTATGCAGACACCAACGATAGACAGGGCAAGAAATGAAATCTTGCTCGTGTAGAAAAAGGCGATAATTAAAATGGCGCCAATGTCATCAAAAATCGCGAGTGATGTCAGGAATAATTTTAGACTGATAGGCACCCTTGGGCCGAGTAAGGAAAGAATGCCAAGAACGAATGCGATGTCGGTCGCAGCAGGGATTGCCCAGCCATGCATCCCAACGGGCTCTTCGATATTCATAGCGATATAGATCAAGGCCGGAATCGCCATACCGCCGACTGCGCCGACGGCGGGTAAAATGACATGCTTGCGGTCAGATAGTTCACCACTAATAAACTCGCGTTTTAACTCGAGTCCTACCAGTAAAAAGAAAAATGCCATCAGGCCATCATTAACCAAAACCAGTAAATGTTTAGAGATGATTAATTCCCCAAAGCGCACCACAACAGGAATCTCGATCAATAAATTATAAAAGTGTCGTAATGGTGAATTAGCCATAATGAGCGCTAAGACGGTTGCTGACATTAGTAGGATGCCGCCAGCAGACGGGGTGGCAAAAAATTGTTCGAGGGGAGCGAGTGATTTTTGTTTATTCATAGAAGTAAAGTCAGACTTTGAAATCCTAAGTAAGTTTATAAAGCTATCAGGTAAACGCTAAATTTAGTAAACCAAGTAATGCACTCAAAATAATCACTTTAATAATACTTAGATTAAAATGAAATAATACGATCATAGCAAGCGCGCCGATAAGCGCGGAAAACAAATCCAACCCATTGGCAAAACCATCTGGCCATAAAACATGCTGGGCGAAAAAAAACGCGAGATTAATAATGACGCCAACCACTGCAGCGGTAATTGCACGGAGTGGTGCAGTGAAATGCAATGCATGACGTGACGCCTCGATCATTGGCGCACCAATTAAAATTAATATAAAGGATGGCAGGAAAGTGAAAAAAGTGGCGATACTAGCACCAGCGATTGCGGATAATGTGATCCAGTCCGCACCAAAAATTGCCGAATTCCATCCACCAACAAAACCAATAAACGCAACGATCATGATCAGAGGTCCTGGAGTTGTCTCACCCAAGGCGAGGCCATCGATCATTTGCGGACCACTTAACCAAGCAAAATGTTCAACGCCACCTTGATAAACATACGGTAGCACCGCGTATGCACCGCCGAATGTCACCAGTGCAGCTTTACTGAAAAACCATCCCATCTGCGTCAGTGTGCCGTGTAGATCAAAATAATGTACTAATAAGCCCATCGCGACAAGCCAGATCAATACGCCAGTGACAAGACGTGTGATCAAGCGTCGAACTGGCATCTGCATGTGAGCAGGTAATGGTGTCTCATCGTCGATCAGTGCGGGCCCATAAGTTGTATTGTAGTCGTTTTGTTTTACTTTGGTGTCAAATAGTGTGGGGTTGAGGCGGGAGCCAATGAAACCGATGAGGGCAGCGCTCAGAATGATCAGTGGGAACGGCACAGACAACGCAAAAATAGCAATAAAACTTAAGAGGGCAAGCAGCTTTAAAATGGGATTGGTTAATGCGCGCGATCCAATGCGATAGGCGGCGAAAAGAACAATCGCCGTAACAGCGGGCTTAATGCCATATAACACGCCCGCGATCAGCGGCACATCACCATAGTTTAAATAGAGCCAGGTTAGTGCGATCAGAATAAACAATGATGGTAAAACAAACAGCACACCGGCAATAATCCCACCACGTGTGCCGTGCATGAGCCAGCCAATATAGGTGGCGAGTTGCTGTGCTTCAGGCCCGGGTAGGACCATTGTGAAATTTAAGGCGTGGAGAAAACGACGCTCTGAGATCCAGCGGCGTTTTTCCACCAGTTCTTGATGCATCATACTTATTTGTCCCGCTGGGCCACCAAAACTGATAAAGCCAAGTTTTAACCAGTACAAAAATGCATTGAATAAAGAGACCGGAGCTGGTGGGTGGTGGGCGAGATCGTTGGGCATGAATGCTAAGCATATTTATCTAACGAATGAGCGTATAAGTATATCAGCGGATAGTGATAAAGCGGACGAAATATTTATTTCGAATTTTTTTAACAATCGACGGCGCACGTTTATATAGCAAGGGCATGCCGATTGTTGCGCTAGCGGTGGATTGTGCCAAGCTCTGAGAAGTATAAAAGTAACAAATGGGCACTCCACTCACTGCAGTGCTAAACACGTGTAAGGCTGTCGTTTGGTTTAATTGTCCGTTAGATTTCGATCAGGGAAATTATATTTTCTCGCACTGTTGCTTGTCGTAGAGTTTCTGCGACTTCATAACCTGTTTAATATTTTCTTCTGACCAGATCCGCATTGATTCTAAGGCGTCGACCAAACTGAGCCCCAGCTTGGTTAACGAATACTCCACTTTGGGTGGAATCGTTGGATACACTTTTCGTGAGATCAGCCCGTCACGTTCTAGCCCACGCAATGTCTGTGTCAGCATTTTTTGGGAAATTCCATCGATTTCACGACGTAATTCACCGAAGCGCTTCGTTTCCTCTGCCAGTGCGATCACGATCATCACCGTCCATTTATCTGCGATCCGATTTAGCACTAATCGCGTCGGACACGCTGCGTTAAAAATATCCCATTTCATCATTTCAATTACCTTTAGTTACTTTTAGGTACCTATATAACTTATAAGTGCCTTCTTACTAAAATATACCATAGTGTATATGATCAGCGCTCGTTACGAAATGTAGAGAAGAAGATATGAAATTAACACGATTTTTATTATTAAACATTTTCATTTTTAATCTGGCCGGAGGTACTGTCATGGCTGAAACAAATACAGCAACGATTGAACAAACAAAAGAGCAAGCAAACCTGGAATTAATCGGTGGATTTGCGAAAGAGGTTTTTGAACAGAAAAATCTAGAGAACTTAACGAAGTACATGAAGGAAGCATATATCCAACATAACCCATTGGTTGAACAAGGCGTGATTGGGTTTCAGAATTTTTTCCACGACTGGTTTACGGCCGTTCCAGACTTTGCTTATAACCTGAAAAATATAATCGTAAATGATGAATTTGTTTGGGTTTATGGACAATACACGGGTACCCAAACCGGTGAGTGGTTAGGGATTCCGGCGACAAATAAAACCTATCAATTTGATGCCGTTGATATCTTCCGTATTGAAGATGGCAAGCTGGCGGAACATTGGGATGTGTTAGATATTCACACGCTATTTACGCAACTGGGTGTTAAGTAAATTGTATAATATGAAGTTCAGGCACCGCGAGCACGATGCGGTGCCTGAAAATAGAAAAATAATGATCCGATAAAGACGAATAAAGAAATCCACATTAATTTTCGCCAGAGGTTTGAATAAGGTTGTAAAATCTCAACCTGTTTAACGTACAACGTTTCACATGCGCCATTGCCAGTATCTTCGCGCGTGATACTGGTTTTGCGCATCTGATCAGCACGCTGACCGTAATTCACCAACCAACCCTTAATCCGGATCTGATCACCAATATTGATAGCTTTAAGCTGATCGCGAATACGATCATCCGTCGTCAATAAATGGTTATTTGATAACTGATTCATGTGAAAACTGGCCCATGCCACGTTATCATCTGTTTGTACATTACAGGTGAATTCACCATTCCAAAAATCTAATTTATCGAGCTGTGCGGTGTGTGCATTGTCCTGCCAGATCACACAAATATCAGCGACATTTAAATGATCTCCCCAGCGTTTATGCACACCATAATTTCCGTTGTGATGTGCGTAGGAGACAACCATTCCAATCAGATCGTAATCATACTGTGGTTCGATGAGGTATTGCTTATCTTCAATCGCAACGTGAAACGGTTTTTCATCTAGAGGTGTTTGTTTAGGCGCTTGGTTAAGTGACGGCATGATCGGTATTTCATTTGAGAGATCATTACGCTGACAAAAGCTAAGCAGCAGAATAATAAAACTGATCGGGATAAGTTTTGCGTAAAGCACAGAGGTTTAAGCCAAAAATACAGATAGCCTCTTTAGCGGCTGTCTAGTGTGGAAATTAAATAGACGGAACTGAGTTTAGAATTGAGACTGGAAGATACTTAATTTGCTGGCAGCAATTCTTTTAACGGTAGAACGATCTGCTGAACAATGTCGCCGGTGACAGTATGGATGCGGAGATCGAGTTGTGTTTCTTGGGCTGATGTTCGGATCGTGATCGAGCCAAAGTTATCCATCGTGTGTCGATCTGATCCGACGCGGAACGCATTTTCCTCCGGTTGAATTTTGCCCCAATGCCCGATCGCGGAATTCAGTCCACTGGCGGTCATTTCAAACAAGGGATAGGCTAAAGACGGATCGACTAAACGGCTGATTTCAGCATGATGCCGATCACCACTGACGACAATCACACCATTTGCTTGCGTGTGTGAAATGAGATCAATAAGTCGTTGTCGTTCTGCTGGAAAGTTTGCCCATTTTTCAAAACAATGTTGCGTAGGAATGAGCTGAATACTGCTGATGAGAATGCGAAGATCGGCGGGCTGTTGCAGCTGCCTTTCCAACCATTGCCATTGCGCATCACCTAGAATGGTTGCATCGTGTTGTGTATTTGCTCCGAGATGAACGCGTGGACAACTTGTCGTTGTTTCAGCAGGTACCAGAGGTGATCGAAAGCTGCGCGTGTCGAGCGTAAGAAACTGTACTTTTAAACCGTCAATTCGTTGTAATTGACTGCGATAAATACCCGGTTGATCATTCGCTGTCACCGTCGAGTTGATCTGAAAAAAATCCATGAATGCTTTTTTAGATTCAACCTTAAACGGATAGTCTGCACCCGCATCATTCATACCAAAATCGTGATCATCCCACGTGGCGTAAATGTGAGTTTTATTTGCGTTGGCCGTTTCGAGAAAATGTTGATAAACAGGGTTGTTCGCCTGTTCTTGATAAGCTGTTTTAATGCGCGCTGGTTCGGCTTTATTCTTATAGTCTCCAACATCAGTGTAGACATTATCCCCTAGGAAAATAAACGCATCGGGAGAAAGTTGGTTAATGCTTTGCCAGGCGGGTTGCGCATCCCATTGTCGAATACAAGAGGCGAAAGCGATAGAGACATTCGCCTGGTCTCGCGGTTGTGAATCCGGATTGTTCGAACAGCCCACAAGAAACAACGAGAGAAAAAAATAACGATATGGCATGGAATGATTACAGGACTAGGAATCCGACAATATGCCATAAATAGGTTGCCGTTGTGTGTTCGATCCATTGTTGAAAATAACTAAACGCATAAATTAACCAATACACGGTACCTCAGATTCATTGTCGGCGTATGCTGCTTTAAAAGAAATCATTAAAGGAGGCAGCATGATCAGCGGCAAACATTTGATCGCAGGAGAATGGCAAGATGGCGACGTTGTGTTCGACTCGTCACCAGCACAGGGTCCGAAACACACTTTTAGTACAGGAAGCCAGGCTCAAGTCGAGCAGGCGGTGTTGGCTGCAGAAGAGGCATTTTGGACCTATGGCTATTCGAAAGAGACAATACGGGCAGAGTTTTTACACGCCATTGCTGATGAGATTGAATTACGAGCCGATGCGATCACCGAAATCGGATCGCAAGAAACGGGCTTACCTGAAGCAAGATTGATCGGGGAGCGCGGTCGCACAACGGGACAACTACGGACATTTGCTGAGTATATTTTACGTGCCGAACAACAAGATACTCGACATGATCAAGCGCTGCCTGATCGCACACCGATACCAAGACCTGATCTGCAAATGCGTCAACGCCCGATCGGGCCTGTCGCGATCTTCGGAGCCTCGAATTTTCCTCTCGCTTTTTCGGTAGCAGGTGGCGATACAGCATCGGCATTCGCGGCGGGTTGCCCAGTGATTGTCAAAGGCCATCCAGCGCATCCTAGAACGGCTGAAATTGTGGCACAAGCAATCGATAGCGCGCGACAAAAATGCGATCTTCATCCCGGAATATTTTCCTTAATTCAAGATGCTGGAATTCGTGTTGGACAAGCATTAGTCAAACATCCGTTGATCTGCGCGGTCGGTTTTACCGGAAGCTTGGGCGCTGGGCGGGAACTGTTTAATTTGTGCGCTCAACGTGAAACACCGATCCCTTTTTATGGTGAGTTGGGATCCATCAACCCAATGTTTCTCTTACCGACAGCCATGCGTCGACGAGGAGAACAGATCGCAACAGAATGGGTTGCATCGTTAGTCATGGGCGCAGGACAGTTTTGCACGAATCCTGGGGTGTTGATTTACATCAAAAACGAAAATTCCGACGAGTTTATAAAAAGTCTGCAACCACAGCTGAAGGCCATCACTCCACAGATTATGCTCACACAAGGCATTGCGGATACATGTCGAGCAGGTGTCTCACGCATAGCGAGTCTAGGAAACGTCGAACAGCTTTATGCCGGTCACGCAGATCACTCACGTTCTATTTCGCCAACAATGTTTCGCTGTGATGGTAACACCTGGAGAGAGACTCCAATGCTGTCGGAGGAAGTTTTCGGACCTGTTGGTATTTTGGTTGAGGTGAACGATTTTAATGAAATGCAAAAAATCGCATATGAGTTGCAAGGCCAGCTGACATGTACGATTCACCTTGACGAAACTGAACACGATTTAGCAGAGCAATTACTACCGATCCTTGAACGAAAAGCCGGACGCATACTTGCGAATGGTTTTCCGACTGGCGTTGAGGTCTGTGATGCGATGGTTCATAGCGGACCGTATCCGGCTTCTACGAACTTCGGTGCGACCTCCGTCGGCACAATGGCGATCAGGCGATTCTTACGCCCAGTGTGTTATCAAAACATGACAGGTTTTAATCAATAAAAATATATTAACCCTGCATGTTTTTTTAGTTTACGGCGACGAGATTACCAGCATGGATGTTGCGCCTTTTTGGAATTCATATTTTACTTTGTGTAGTTCAACCATGTGGTTTTCTTGCTCAAGTTCGTGCAGTAAGGTGTCAACAAACGGGGATGGGGTTCCGCTGAGATCGAGCAAGGGGTAGATTCTGATTTCGTTAGAAACGCGTAATAAATTCTTGATCGAACGACGATGAAAATCGAGATCAAAATGCGCCGTGTATAAAAATAAAAAATGGGAACAGAGCGCAAGATCAAAATACTGATCTGTAAATGTAAGATCGGGCAATGCTTGTGCAAGATATCGAGATTGCGATCGACCATTCGGATAGTCTTTGAGGAAATCTTGCATGGCCGCTAAGCGGCACTTCCCGAGTTGTTCTGGTGATTCAAACTGCGTCCAGTTAAATTGATCTTGATGCGCGTTCACATGCGCGAGAACGTCGTTGTAAGCCAACGCAATACGGTTTTTTAAATCCGCTTGGTCAAAAGCATAAATGGGGTCAACAGAAATAATTTGACCGCCGCGGCGAGTGAGTTCTGCGTTGAATGAGGCTGGTCCATCCCCGCAGCCAAGAATGTTCTTGTTGAGATCGCGATCAGTCAAATTAAACATCGCGCAATATTCGTTGAAATTCCGTCCCCACGGGACAACTTGCGAGAGCTGCACGGTGTCACTCCAATGGCTTTGATCTATCAATAAATGCATAGCATAAACTGTTGGGGTGGTTCACACGAATGTTCTGTGGAATAAGTAAAACGTTGTAATGAACATGCGGGAAATTTTCCTCACCTTCTGAATTTTATGAAAAGTACATAAAGAATAAACAGTTAGCTTCCGCTATTAATGTATATCACGATCAATCGTCGAATAGGGAGAGACGATGGCTACATTAATACCAGCGTTAGGTTCCTGCTTAAGCAAAATGACAAGTGGTGAGAAACGTTTTGCAAACCGACTGGAAGACAAACTCGAAGACGATTATCTCTTATGGTACGACGTTCCAATTGGCCGAAGTGGTGTACATCCCGATTTTATTGTATTGCATCCGATGCGTGGCATTCTTATTTTGGAAGTTAAAGATTGGCGTCTGGATACAATTCAATCGATGGATAAGGTCAGCGCAACGCTGTTAACACAAAAGGGAATAAAGTCTGTCGCAAATCCACTAGAGCAAGCACGCCACTATGCGCATACGGTGTGTCACTTGCTCGAGAGAGATGCACAGCTTTTGCAAGCTGAAGGTGGAAAATATGCTGGTAAACTTGCCTTTCCGTGGAGTTACGGTGTGGTCTTCCCTAACATTACTCGTCAGCAGTTCGAAAGTACGGACCTTGGCCAAGTGTTGCTTGAACATCGTGTTATTTGTAAAGATGAAATGTTGGAGCATACCGACGCTGAATTTTTTCAGGAACGATTATGGGGCATGTTTGAATACACTTTTAATCAGAGGTTAAGTTTGCCGCAGATTGATCGTGTTCGTTGGCATTTGTTTCCTCAGGTTAGAATTCAGGAGAGTGTTCAGAAAGATATTTTTACAGATTCGATCGATCAGGATGATCCATTGCCGGATGTGATCAAAGTGATGGATCTTCAGCAAGAACAACTCGCACGAAGTTTAGGTCATGGGCATCGTGTAATTCATGGTGTGGCTGGATCCGGAAAAACCATGATTCTGGTATATCGCTGCCTGCACCTCGCGAAAATCTTAAAAAAACCTATTTTAGTGTTGTGCTACAACAAGACCTTAGCGACAGCCTTGAATAATATGATAATCGCCTCAAGTGTAAACGATAAAGTGGTTGTTTATAATTTTCATGCTTGGTGTTATCAACAATTAAAAACCTATCATGTGATGTTTCCAAAGCAAGGTTATGGTTTTTATGACCGGCTCGTTCAGACGTTTATTTCCGCTGTCGACAATAATCAAATACCGAATCAACAGTATGGTGCAGTCCTAATTGATGAAGGACATGATTTTAAACCCGAATGGTTGAAATTAATTGTGCAAATGGTTGATGCTCAAACAGAAAACTTCCTATTACTTTACGACGATGCACAATCCATTTACGAAAGGCGGCATAAAGTAAAATTTAGTTTTAAACGTCTTGGGATACAGGCCGTTGGTCGGACAACTATTCTAAAATTAAATTATCGGAATACGCATGAAATATTGAAAGTCGCACAACAGTTCGCTCGAGAAGTATTAATCGACGAGTCATCTGAGGATGATGGTGTACCGTTGATCTCACCAGAAAGTGCAAATCGTCGTGGACCTATGCCGGTTTTAATGAAACTGCCCACATTTGATAAAGAGTTAAATTATTTAATGTATATCTTACGTAAGCAACATCAGGCCGGGATACGTTGGGATGACATCGCAATACTTTATCGTAATAAATATCGTGGTGAACAAATCATTAAAAAATTACGACAGGAAAAAATTCCTGTCACTTGGTTAAATACCCAAAAAAATCATCATGACGAAGAAAACAAAAATACTCGATCTAGTGTAAAAGTCGTGACGTTACATTCTAGTAAAGGGTTGGAGTTTCCCACAGTATTGATACCCGCTTTTGGTGAAAAATTTGGAAAGGAGTTTGATAATATTCAGGAGCTACGATTGCTTTATGTGGGAATGACACGTGCGGTTGACAACTTGATCATTACTCACCATACAGAAACAGATTTTGCCGCAAGGTTGCAGTTCGCATTACAAGAAGCCAATAATGATAGGCAAGAACTCATTCAGGCTGTGTAGTAACCGTACTAAGAAAAAATGTAGGAGTAATTAAAATAAACATTAAGCTCTAACTCACGCTGACTGTCATCACGAACAACAAAAATAGACTATCTTGCGTGTGATTTTGAAAAGAGATGGACATTTCACATAGTATGATTTGTAAAAGAGATAGGCTGATCAAAAACTCAAAATGTGCGTATGACAAGCTGGTTTCAAATCAATCTCGGTGACGCGATGCTGGCTTGTGGAGAGCAAGTTCGGATCAGACAGCTGTTTTTTTCAAGCCTGTCCCATCAGGCGAATTCTGTCGGAATGGCCGCTTTTACCCGACATGAGTCAGAGGGCCGTCTACATTGCGAAGAGAAAATTTCTTTCTCCCCTTTGTCGGCTGCAATTGCGAAAGCGTTGGGTGCAAAAGCGTGTGAGAAACCGTCAAAGGAAGGGGGGAGATTATGAGCGTGTTCTGAAGAGTCGTAGTTACGGTTTTTCCCAGAACGAGAACGCTAAGCGTTATTTCCCCTTCTCTTCGGTATATTGTTTTTTCTCACTCAACGCTTAATGGATTTAATCATTTGATCGGCACGGTTTTGATCGATTGATTCAAACCATTGAATTTCAGGATATTGTGCCGCAGCGGCTTGAAAACAGTTAACTAAGAAGTCCGATGGGTTTCGTCCAGATCCATCACTCCCAGTATGGAAAGGCGTTGAGGTGTTTACGACCCATAAGTCTCGTAGATGACGAACTAGGTTTTTTTCCATGAAACGTGTTGCACGATCAGCAGAAAATTCATCGCCTTCAATTAGTTTGTAGAGTGTTTGAAGCATATGGCGTATTCGAAAAGACATTTTCCCTGCTGGGTGAGGCATTCCATTAAGTAGTTTACTGGCTTTTTCAAGATGGAAGCTGGATTCAAGATAAATTTGTTTGCGCTCATCAGGATCGCTTCCGATTTCAGTTAATGCTGCTAGGATATAATTTGAAAATGCCTGATCAAGAGCAGCAAGAACTTCTTCCTCGGGCATACGTCTAAACCCAAAGTTACTGATTAAGTTTCGAATTTCTTCGGGTGCGAATAGCGTTTTTAAAGTAAAGCGATTGACCACGCAGCGCTCCTTACGTCAATATAGTTGTCGCATTGGTATGCATAAAATACCACGCATTGATCATGCGTTAAAAGACCACTTATCCCGTTTTTTTGGAACGTATGTTCCATAGGAGAAGTGTTATGACTCAACTTCATATTTATCGTGGAGTAACTTTCACCAAAACAACTGATAAAAAAACACCGGTTAAAAAGATGCTTCGTGCAAAAATTTATCGTGGTGCACAGTACTTTAAGCTAGCGAAAGCTAAAAATGTGGTTACTGATCATGTTTATCGTGGAAGTCATTATCTGGCGTAAGCCAATAGGGTCGAAAAAGCCGGGGGTAACTCCGGCTTTTTTTTGTCATTCACTCTTCGCCGAAAGCTGTTATGATTTTCTTGTGCCTGCAGTAAGGCAATCTCTTAAATTATGCAGGTACGACATTCGAATGTACTTAATAACGGGGGATATTATGATACTCAGCGCACCAACAAGAAATGTGTTTTTCATTGCAGCAATCATTGGCATAATCGGCATTGTTGCACACTTTATTCCTGTTCCATTCGCAACTGCTAACCAGTTTTGGTTGGTGACCATTGGCTTTATTTTATTGATGGTCGGTACATTGTTCAAAGAGCTTTAAACAATCAGAAAACCCGCTAAGGATGGCTAATTTTTAGAGTCAGCACGAGCTTTTTATCGACATTAAACTGATTCTTTATTTAAAGCACATCGCAGATCCGAAATGTGTTTGTTTCGGATCTGCGAATGTTTTTAAGATGAGCCTTTATTTAATAAGGCATACCTTTCTGAATTAAGCTTCGACTGGGGCCTCAACAAAAGCATCAGCATAACCTTTGTAAGCACGCTCAAAATCCCGTGCCATACTATCTGGAAACAAATGAAACTGCCCAGATTTAAGCGCGGCGATGATGCCATCAGCGACTAATTCTGGCGGCTCACCCATTTCATCCAACCCAGCAGTTTTTGCCATATCCGTTAAGATCGGTCCCGGGTGAACGCTGATCACGGTGATTCCTTTCGGCGTCAGATAGTCGCGTAAACTTTGTGTTATCGAATAGGAGGCGGCTTTTGATGCGGAGTAGGTTGTGAAGTCGGCAAAGTTTTTAATGGAAGCAACCGAGTTAAGTTGGATCAAAGCACTGTCTGAATTTTTCTCCAACACTGGCGTAAATGCTTGCGCCATACGGATCAAGCCATACACATTAACATCCATTTCTTGTTTTAATGCATCAATGGCATTTTCACTTAGTGGATTTGCAGGAATGAGAATACCGGCGTTATTCACAACGACCTGTGCATCGCTCGCGGTGGCAGCTAAGTCGATAATCGACTTTTCATCGCTCATATCAACGTGAACAGGTACGGCTTTGTCACCGTATTGCGAAACAAGATCAGCTGTTGAGTCTGTGTCACGCACGGCTAAATAGACTTTACTTGCGCCATTTTTAAGAAAGACTTCAGCGATTGTTTTTCCGATCCCTCTGTTTGCACCCGTGATCAGTGCAACTTTACCTTTTATCTCTATTCCCATAATGATCTCCTTTTGGATTTTAGCGTATGAAACGCATTGTTTTCGAAACTTACCGATTGGTACATTTGCTATGATTGTACCGATCGGTATAATCATGTCAAGTAGGGTTTGATGGTGAAGCTAAATGGCTGGCGGTAGACAACGAGAATTTGATGAACAAGAAGCACTGGAAAAAGCCATGCATGTTTTCTGGCGCAAGGGTTACCTTGGAGCCTCGTTAAATGATCTCACACAAAGTATGGGAATTAACAAGCCGAGTTTGTACGCTACATTCGGAAATAAAGAAGCCTTATTTATTCGAGCAACCGAGCGCTATATAGCGGAAGTCCGTGATCGTTTAAGTGCACGCCTCCATCAAGAGAATAAGCCTCTAAAAGAACGCGTGCGTGAATATGTGATCGCTGTACTCGAAATGCAATGCGATAAAACGCTACCTAGTGGTTGTTATCTTTCATTGTGTATGTCAGAAAGTGCAGGTGAAGGTATTCCAGAAAAAGCGCTGAGCATGATCAAGCAGGCGAGTAGTTTTAGTGAAGATTATCTCACTGCATTTTTTCAAGAGGAAATTGACAAAGAAAATCTTGGAGAGAGGGAGTCGGCTCACGTGCTGAGTTTGTATCTTTTGACAGTATTAAATGGAAGTTCTGCGATCGCTCGTGGAGGAAAATCGTTTGATGACATGCAGCCGATTGTTGATCAGATGCTTAGAGCGATTCAGTTTCAATAAAATTTATTTAAATCTATAATTCCGGATTTAAACTCTGAGCTATGCAATATTTAGCTTTCCCTGATTATGCTTAAGGCACCACTCCTTGTTATACAAAATAGTAAAAATGAATAGAGATAGTTTTTACTAAAAATACCTGAATTAAAAAATACTTCACCTAATTTTTGATATTCAAAGGCGTTCTCTATATCAGAAATAAGCAGAATAACTGAATAAAAATGAGCTGGGAATATTGACTGGACGTTTCTGAACTTTCTTTCTATTTACGGCGAAGGCCATAGAATTTGATTGCAAGGCTAATCAATTCAGTTTCGTTGATACCGTTAGGCAGTTGTAGTTCGTTTTGAGAAAAAATTCTTTAACGTCATTATCAGGAGTTAAGTTTCTTTAAAAGATAGATTAAATCTAATGCTTCTTTTGGAGATAATTCATCCGGTACTATCTGGTCAAGTTTTTTACTTAGCTCGGACTGAGTTAGGTTAGTGTGGCGCGTGGACGGATTATTCGTTAAAGCATTGGTGCTTGGGTCACCGTCAGGGTTTTCTAGCAGACGTAACTTATCTTTTGCGTTATCGATCACGCGTTTCGGTACACCTGCAAGTTGAGCAACTTGTAGACCATAACTCTGATTGGCAGGACCTTCCTTAACACTGTGCATGAAGACCAGTTTATCGTTGTGCTCGATAGCATCGAGTCGTACGTTGATCGCACGGGGATGATTTTCTGGAATAGCCGTCATCTCAAAATAATGCGTTGCGAATAAAGTCCACGCATTAATTTTTTCCAGCAAGTGGATAGCACTGGCCCAGGCAAGGGATAAACCATCAAAGGTACTTGTACCTCGACCGATCTCATCCATAAGCACGAGCGAGTGGTGTGTGGCATTATTTAAAATATTCGCCGTTTCGATCATTTCAACCATAAACGTTGATCGCCCCGCCGCCAGATCGTCACTAGCACCAATGCGCGTAAAAATGCGATCAACCGGGCCGAGGGTGACAGATTTTGCAGGCACAAAACTGCCCACATGCGCGAGTAGAACAATAATCGCAATTTGGCGCATGTAAGTTGATTTCCCACCCATGTTTGGGCCCGTGATGATCAACATTTTCCGATCTGAATTTAGAATAAGATCATTCGGAATAAACGGTGCATCTTGCAAACTTTCCACCACCGGATGTCGTCCAGCTTTGATCAAGATTTCGTTGTCTTGCTGAAAACTTGGCTGTACATAATCGAGGGCGATCGCCCGCTCGGCAAAACTTGCGAATACATCTAACTCTGCGATCGCGGCGCTGGTTGTTTGTAATTCGACGATGTAATCGGCAATTAATGTGATCAACTCTTCATACAATAATTTTTCTAAGGCGAGTGCCTTTTCACCAGCGCTTAACACCTTATCTTCGTATTCTTTTAACTCTGGAGTGATGAAACGTTCAGTGGCTTTAAGTGTTTGCCGACGGTGATAATGTGTCGGTACGACCTGGCTCTGCGCGCGGCTGATCTCAATGTAATAGCCATGCACACGGTTATAGCCAACTTTTAGCGTTTGAATGCCCGTTTCTTCACGTTCACGTTGCTCAAGTTGTTTGAGATAGTCATTCGCGCTTTGGCTTAATTCTCGTAAATGATCAAGCTCACTGTTGTAGCTCGGTGCGATCACGCCACCGTCGCGGATCAGCATTGGGGGCGATTCAATCACGGCACGGTTGAGAAGATCCAGGAGTGTAGGCAAGGGGTTGATCAGTCCATGCAGTGCGATCCAGCGTGGACTTTCGAGTGATTTAATTTCGCGGCGAATGGCTGGAATCACCGCCAGAGAGGATCGCAATTGCGACAGATCACGCGGTCGTGTGGAACGCAATGCGATGCGTGTCACGATGCGTTCAATATCGCCGATACTTTGTAGTTGCTCACGAATAATCTCAAGGGCCTGGTTTTGCAAAAGTGTAGCAACTGCCTGATGACGCAATGCCACCTGCTGCTGGTCGCGCAAGGGCGATTGCAGCCAGCGGTTGAGCATACGACTTCCCATACTGGTTTTTGCGCTGTCGATTAAATGCAGCAAACCGTGTCGACGATCACCATTCATGCCGTTAAGAATTTCCAGATTACGGCGACTGGCGGCATCGATGAGAATAGTGTCTGCCCGGTTTTCGATGTGTAAGCGCGTAATGTGTGGCAGCGTGGATTTTTGTGTTTCGTGGACATATTGAATAAGACAGCCCGCTGCACAACACGCAGAAGGAAAACCATCACAGCCCAAACCACTTAAGTTCGTTACTGCGAAATGATCGTGCAATTGGCGGGTAGTACTTTCAGTGTCGAAATACCAGGGGGGCAACGGTGTAATCGCACTTTTTAATCGGATTTCCTGACGTAACTTGGCATCTTCGCTAAGCAGAATTTCCGCTGGTTGTAAGCGCTCTAGTTCAGCATTTAATGCATCCTGATCGGCAAGCTGCATGATGTGAAACCGTCCACCACTGACATCCATCCAAGCTAGGCCGATCTTATCGTCAGTATGGTGAATTGAGAGTAATAAGGTATCGCGTCGATCTTTTAATAATGCGTCATCGGTGACGGTGCCGGGTGTCACAATGCGAGTGACTTGTCGCTCGACCGGGCCTTTACTGGTAGCCGGATCGCCAATCTGATCGCAAATGACGACGGATTCACCCATCTCAAGTAATTTCGCCAAATAACTTTCTGAGGCGTGCATCGGCATGCCGGCCATCGGGATCGGATCACCTGCAGATTTGCCACGCTTGGTTAATGCAAGACCGAGTAATTCAGCCACGCGGCGCGCATCATCATAAAAAAACTCGTAGAAATCACCCATCTGAAAGAACATTAATTTGTCTGGATACGCCGCTTTGAACGCGAGGTATTGCTGCATTACGGGTGTGTGCTCAGATGCCATGTTTTTTATTGATGATCACGAAAGGAGTGCAACGTATTATACGATAGTTATATTCGCGTTGCGGTGGTTTGCGGAATTGCTATCAGCGCAGCTTGAATGAAGAAAAGTCGACGCAGCTCACAGTGGCTGCGTCGAGGGTTGATGCTTAGAATTGGGTCATGCCGTCGAGCACCAGCGAAATCGGACTGACCATGCCGATAATTTCACGGTTATCAATGACGGGTGCGCGCACGAGGTTGTAGCGTGCAAACAGACGTGAACAGTAACGAATATCCATATCTGGATGCACGGCGATGACCGGTTTATGCATGATCTCATACACATTCACACGCTCAGGTGAACGATCTTGGCTTAACACATCTCGGGCAATATCCCCCGCGAGGATCATGCCGTACTCATCATCTGACGTGCGTTTATTCACGATCAAGACGGACGTTTTATTTTCCTTCATCATCTTCACCGCTTCAGCGACAGTCGCAACGCCGTCGATGGTGATGTAGGCCGTTTTCATCACGTCGCGGACGCGGACGATTTTTTTGTCACTCATAGTTCTTCCTCGATGACTTTAGTCAAATCTTTTACTTGATGACGTACGCCAATGGCATCTTCTACGTCGATCTGAAATGCGATACCGGTGCCGGGTTTTTCATCAAACTCGGCGACTTCGGAAATTTTTTCTAAGATGGCGCGTGCCATGTGTTCCTCAACTAAAAGTAAAACCACATCGCGTTGGGTTTCTAAGGTTAAGCCAAAAAAAGTTTTGGATTGTTTGATGCCTTCACCGCGAGCATTGTTGATTACCGTTGCGCCCGTCGCGCCGGCTTCGCGTGACGTGTCGAGCACTAGGTCGGTCTTGTTATCTTCGACAAGAACAATAATTAATTTGAATCGCATACTGCATCTCCTGACAACCGCGAGGGTTGCGCATGGGTCTTAATTTAAAAATGTCTTCATTCGTTAGCCTAATTTTTCGGCGAATTTTTTCGCGCGTTTTGCCTTCCATTCTGCAAGTTGTGCATAACCTAAAACCGCGATGATCGGGAAAAGACTCGCGAAGGCGATCAGTCCGAATCCGTCCAGCATGGGGTTACGACCAGGCACGGTTGAGGCTAGGCCAAGCCCGAGTGCAGTAACGAGTGGAACGGTGACGGTTGAGGTGGTAACACCACCGGAATCATAAGCGAGACCAATGATCATTTTGGGCGCGAAAAAAGTTTGGATGATCACGATAATATAGCCAACAATAATAAACATGTATAACTCGGTGCCTGTGACGATACGGTAAGATCCGAGTGCAATACCAAACGATACACCACACGATACTGCTAGGCGTAACGGCCATGATCGAATCGCGCCAGCCGATATTTCTTGCGCCTTGATCGCTACCGCTAGCAAGGAGGGTTCTGCAAGCGTTGTGGAAAACCCCACGCTTGCCGCAAATAAATAAACCCACAAATAATCTGCCCAATGCACGGTATCACCCGCGTTAATAAAACTCGGATCGGTTAACTGTGCAGCCATTAGTTTGCCGAGGGGAAAGAGCGCGATTTCCAAGCCTTTTAAAAAGAGTGTGATGCCAACCAAAACATAGAAAAAACCAAAGGCGATTTTTTTCGGGTTTTTTAATGGTTTGCGGATAACCAGTAATTGGAAGCCAATGATTACTGCAGCTATGGGTATAATGTCCCGCGCCGTTCTGACCGCGAGTTGACTGAATTCGATCCAGAAATTCAATATTGTGTCGATCATACAAACATTCCGTAAGCCATCACGAAGATCATCGGTGACAGGGCGGCCAATGCGATCAACCCAAAACCATCGGTCATTGGGTTACGTCCTTTGATCGCAGAGGCGAGGCCGACGCCTAAGGCGGTGACCAGCGGAACGGTGATCGTGGATGTCGCCACGCCGCCGGAGTCATACGCAATACCAATGATTTCTGCTGGAGCGAAAAACGTCATGATGACGATGCAGGTATAGCCGCCGATGATCAAGTAATGCAACGGCCAACCGCGAATGATGCGTAACACGCCGATCATAATCGCCAAACCGACCGAGATCGCCACGGTGATGCGCAGGCCAAACGCATAATCATGTCGCGCCGCATCGGTGTTTTCGATCATGCCACCTTCGGCCGCTACTTTGGCCGCTTCTGAGCCGACTACGATCAGTGCGGGTTCGGCGACGGTGGTGGCAAAACCAAGAGAAAAGGCAAAGATCAAAAGCCACATCAAGCTACCTTTGCTGGCAAACGCGTACGCCATAGATTCGCCTATCGGGAACAGGCCTTGTTCAAGTCCTTGTACAAAAAACGTGAGGCCGACAACGATCAGGAGTGATCCAAAGATGAGGTTTCCGACATCAGGAATGGGCTGGCGGATGACAAGAATTTGAAAGACTGAAACCACGGCCAGAATCGGCAGCAAGTCAAAAAAGCTACGGACGAGTTGTTGAGTAAACGCGTTGCGTAAAAAATTCACAGGCTGTTGGAAAAGGTTTCGATGATTTGAATGTAACCAACTTGAAAAAAAAATGCCATTGATACCCTTGAAATAAATTGATCTAAACCCCACCTAATTGCTCTCGATCAATATTTAGCTAACTCATTATTAAAAGTACCAAAGGTGACTCATGACCGAAGAAGTGAAGAAAGAAACACTTGGCTTTCAGTCCGAAGTGAATCAATTACTGGATCTGATGATCCACTCGCTCTACAGCAACCGCGAAATTTTTCTGCGTGAATTAATTTCCAACGCATCTGATGCGTGTGACAAACTGCGTTTCGCTGCATTGTCGAATGATGGCTTGTACGAAGGCGATGCTGAGCTGTCTGTGCATATCGATGTGAACGATAAGAAAAAAACCATCACCATTCGTGACAGCGGCATCGGCATGACGCGTGACGAAGTGATTGACAACATCGGCACCATTGCAAAGTCAGGCACGAAAGAATTTTTCGGTAGCATGACAGGCGATGAGAAAAAAGATTCACAACTCATCGGCCAGTTCGGTGTGGGCTTCTATTCCGCATTTATCGTCGCGGATAAAGTCACACTGACCACGCGTAAGGCCGGCGAAGCTGCAGATACGGCAGTCAGCTGGGAATCGGAAGGTAAAGGTGAATACACACTGGAGTCGGTGGAAAAGGCTGAACGCGGCACCGAGATCGTATTGCATTTGCGTAAAGATGCGCACGAATATTTGAATGCACATCAACTACGTAGTTTGATCAGAAAATATTCTGATCACCTCAACTTGCCAATCAAAATGCGTGAGGAGTTGAGCGAAGAAGAGGCGAAAGAAAAGAAAGTTGCTGAATACGAAACTGTGAATTCAGCACGTGCATTGTGGTCACGCCCACGCAAGGAAATCAGTGACGAAGAATACCAAGAGTTTTATAAACACATCGGCCATGATTACGACGACCCGATGACATGGGTTCACAGCCAGGTTGAAGGGAAGCTTGAGTACAGCACGTTATTCTTCATTCCTAAACGTGCGCCGTTTGATCTGTACGATCGCAACCAAGTTCATGGTGTTAAGTTGTACGTTCGACGCGTTTTCATTATGGATGATGCGGAGCAGCTGATCCCACCTTATTTACGTTTCGTCCGCGGCGTGGTCGACACAAACGATCTGCCGTTGAATGTCTCTCGTGAGATTCTGCAACATAATCAAGTGATTGATAAAATCCGAGCAGCGTCAGTGAAAAAAATTCTCGGCCAGATCGAGAAGCTGACGAAAGGCGATGATTACGCCACATTCTGGAAAGAGTTTGGTCGTGTGATCAAAGAAGGTGTGATCGATGACAGCAACAATAAAGATCGCATTGCAAAATTATTGCGTTTTGCCAGTACCGAAGCGAATACAGAAGATCAAACCGTCTCTTTTGAAGACTATGTCTCGCGCATGAAAGAGGGACAGGATGCGATTTACTACATCGTTTCTGACAGTTTCGCGACAGCAAAAAACAGCCCGCACTTGGAAGTGTTCCGTAAGAAAGGCGTGGAGGTGTTGTTGTTGACGGATCCGATCGATGAATGGGTTGTTACACATCTCACCGAGTTTGAAGAGAAGAATCTGCAATCTGTGACGAAAGGTGAGCTGAATCTCGGCGAGCTGGATGAAGCAGAAGAAAAAGAGAAAACAGAGAAGGCTGCTGGCGATTTTAAAGAATTGACTGAAAAGCTGGAAAAACTGCTCGAAGACAAAGTGAAAGAGGTACGTCTGACAAATCGATTAACCACATCCCCCGCGTGTTTGGTGGCAGGTGATTTTGATATGGGTGCAAACCTTGAGCGGATCTTGCAAGCATCTGGTCAGCAAGTCACGGCGTCAAAGCGTGTGTTGGAGATCAACCCAGAGCATCCCATTTTACAACGTCTCAAGAGCGAAGCTGATGAGAAACGTTTCAACGACTGGGGGGCAATTTTGTTTGATCAGGCATTGCTCAGCGAAGGCGGCAAGCTGGACGATCCGGCGGGCTTTGTGCATCGTTTAAACGAGATGTTCTTAGAGTTGTAATTGCGAAGCATTGTTTACTGACAAGAAAAAGGTCGGATCGTATCCGGCCTTTTTTATGTGCACGGTTTTTATACTAGAATGTGGAACATTCAGAATCTGATCAAGGTGGTATGACAAATCATTTTCCGGGGTTAAAGACCGGTGCGATGTCAAAGGAGATGTCGCTTTACCTAGATCTAGTGCGTTTGTTAGCCGCGCTTATCGTGATGGTGTACCACTTTGCTTATGGCCGCTTTACTGGCGGTGGATTGCAATTTATCCGTGATTCGCATATTGGATCGGATGCGGTAATAGTCTTTTTTGTGTTGTCCGGTTTTGTCATCGCGTATGTCACGGCGCACCAAGATAACAATCTCCGTGATTACGTGATCAACCGATTGTCCCGCTTGTGGTCAGTGATGATTCCAGCGCTGATCTTGACGATTGTGGTGGATCAGATCGGTCAGCGGATTAACCCAGCGGCCTATGATGGTTGGTGGTATCAGGCAGATAGCCCGATAGTTCGATCCGTCGCTAATCTGTTTTTCTTGAATGAGATCTGGTTCAAATCTATCCGACCATTTACCAATGGCCCGTTCTGGTCCTTGAGCTATGAATTCTGGTATTACGCGATCTTTGCTGCGGCATTTTATTTTCGCAGTTACTGGCGTGTGATTTTTGTTCTCTCAGCGTGCATGATTGCCGGACCAAAAATTCTCCTATTATTACCTGTCTGGCTACTCGGCGTGCTCACCTGGCATATTTCAAAACGACTAAGTTTGTCTTTAGCGGCCGGCATTGTATTGTTTCTGGTCCCCATCGAGATTTACATTCTTATCAAGCATTATGAGCTTGATAAGCTGGCGTTTACGACGACAAAAATTTGGTTAGGGACAGACGATGTAAGCGGAGCGATCGGCTTTTCAGATGAATTTTTGATCAGTTATATCTACGGGGTTTTGATCGCGATGAATTTTCTTGGTTTCCAGGCACTTGGGCCGTATTTGGGCAAGTTGCTGAATGTTTTTGAGGGGCCGATTCGATTTTGTGCTGGACTGACATTTTCGATTTATCTTTTTCATTATCCGCTCTTCCAGTTTTTCAGTGCGGTGCTAAGTGAGGACATGAATCTGCTCCTCAGAAATTCGTTAATGTTTATTTTGTCGTTGCTGGTAATCGCGGTCGTTGGTCATTATACGGAGCGAAAGAAATACGTTCTTAGACGAATTCTGGACAAACTGTTGATCTGCATCAAACCCCGTCAAACATTAGCGAAATAAAGGTTCCTAGACGTCTGGTATCTTCCAGTTTTGTCTGATAGTCTGAGACTGGGCATTCGCAAATGGTTGCGAATTAGTCCATTAAAACAATTCAAGGCCCCACGTTAAAAAAACGTAGTGAGCATGAAGTGCCACTAATCTGTAAGGAGTCAACACATGGTAGAAAAAGTAGTAATCGTGGCAGCAGGTCGAACCGCTATAGGTAGTTTCGGTGGATCGCTGTCGTCTGTTCCAGCACACGAACTTGGTGCGACTGTCATTGCTGGTTTATTGGAAAAAACAGGTATCAAACCTGAGCAGGTTGATGAGGTCATTCTAGGCCAAGTTCTTGCTGCTGGCGCAGGGCAAAATCCTGCACGTCAGTCTGCGATGCAAGCAGGTCTCCCCTTTACAATTCCAAGTATGACAATCAACAAGCTCTGCGGTAGCGGGCTTAAAGCGGTGCATTTGGCTGCGCAGGCAATCAAATGTGGTGATGCAGAGATCATCATTGCCGGAGGCCAAGAAAATATGAGTATGGCCCCACACATACTGCCAAACTCGCGTAATGGTCAGAAAATGGGTGATTGGAAATTGCAGGATTCTATGCTGACAGATGGTCTCATGGATGCCTTCAATAAGTATCACATGGGTGTGACCGCCGAGAATATCGTTAAAGAATATGATTTAACGCGTGAGCAGCAAGATGAATTCGCTGCAGCGACACAAAACAAGGTTGAAGCTGCCCAAGCGGCTGGTAAATTTGTCGATGAAATCATTCCGGTGTCTATTCCTCAGCGCAAAGGCGATCCTGTTATTTTTGATAAAGATGAGTTTCCTCGTGCCGGCGTAACGGCTGAAGCACTCGGTAAAATGCGCCCTGCGTTTGACCGTGAAGGAAGCGTAACAGCAGGTAATGCATCGGGTATTAATGACGGTGCTGCAGCTGTGATCTTGATGTCCGAGAGCAAAGCGAAAGAGTTAGGCTTAACACCTCTCGCAACGTTGGCCGCGTATTCAAGTGCGGGCGTTGATCCTGCGATTATGGGAACGGGACCCATTCCAGCATCAACTATCTGCTTGGAAAAAGCGGGTTGGACGCATGAAGAATTAGATTTGATCGAAGCGAATGAAGCATTTGCAGCACAAGCGCTGTCCGTGAACATTGGAATGGGTTGGGATGCAAGTAAAGTCAATGTAAATGGTGGTGCAATTTCATTGGGGCATCCAATAGGTGCTTCAGGTTGTCGTGTTTTAGTGACTCTCCTGCACGAAATGCAACGTCAAGATGCTAAGAAAGGTCTGGCGACATTGTGTATCGGTGGTGGACAGGGTGTGGCGCTAGCAGTTGAGCGATAAACAACGCCTGAAGTGAACTTACGGGAGAATAACAATGAAAATAGATTTAACAGGCAAGGTGGCCCTGGTGACAGGTGGCACGAGCGGTATTGGTGCAGCGATTTGTAAAGAATTGGCTGAGTGTGGCGCAAAAGTTGCGACAAATTATCGTAACGAAGCAAAAGCACAGGAATGGCTCGCAGAAATGAAAGAGCAGGGGTTTGATTTTAAAGCTTACCCTGTAGATGTCGTTGATACCGAAGGCTGTGCAAAAATGGTTGCACAGATTGAGGATGAACTAGGTCCACTAGATATTATCGTTAACAATGCGGGTATCACGTGGGATACGACGTTACGCAAGATGACCAAAGAAAAATGGGATGCTGTTTTAGGCATCAACTTGGACAGCCTTTTCAATATTACCCAACCCGTGATCGAAGGTATGACTAACCGTGGTTGGGGGAGAGTAATTAATATTGCGTCTATTAATGGTCAGAAAGGGCAGATGGGTCAAACCAACTACTCTACAACCAAAGCAGGCATGCATGGCTTCACCATGTCACTTGCTCAGGAAGTCGCTCGAAAAGGTGTGACGGTGAATACAATTTCGCCAGGATATATTGCAACAGAAATGGTCATGAAAGTACCGGAAGAAATCCGTGAGAAGATTATTTCCACGATTCCTGTTGCTCGTCTGGGTAAACCAGAAGAAGTAGCAGCGACGGTGGCTTTTTTGGCTTCTGATCATGCGGCCTTCATTACCGGTGCAGATTTTGCGCAGAATGGCGGCCAACATATGATGTAACTTAAGGAAGCATTGGGAAGAGGAGCTTGTGGTCTTGAAATATAGATCACAAGTTTCCCGAAAAAAGATGGCAGAAGATAAACGTATTATTAAGAAATATCCAAATAGAAGGCTTTACGACACAGTCGAGAGTCAGTACATCACTTTGGATAACGTTAAGGAGTTAGTCATGGGCAACGTCGATTTTATCGTGTTGGACCAGAAGACTAATGAAGATATCACTCGCACCATTTTATTGCAGATTATTATGGAACAAGAGGATGATGATGAGCCCATCTTTTCTGCAGAAGTTCTTGGCAAGATAATCCGGCTCTACGGGGATGAGGCGCAAGACATGGCTTCAAGCTTCTTAGAGCGATCTTTCAGCATGTTTAGTCAACAGCAAGATCAATTTAATGCGCGTATGACCGAAGCAATGCGCCAGAATCCCATTTCGGCCATGACTGAAGTGACTCAGAAAAATATGCGGATATGGCAAAAAATGCAGGATGATTTTTTCAACATGGCAAGTTTTGGTATGTCGAAAAAGACGGATAAGGAATAACTCGATCTATATTCGTGTATTGGAGTTTAGTCATCGGAAACTTTATTTCTAAGGGCTTTTTTCTGCGATAAACGAGATTTGTCATTGAGGCGTTTTCTTTTTGAAGCAAAACTGGGTTTGGTGGGTAAACGAGCTTTAGGTATTTCTTGAGCTTGTTTAATGATCAACACAAGTCGATCGAATGCATCGGCTTTATTTGCAGTTTGTGTTCGGAAAGATTGCGCCTTGATAACAATCACCCCTTCCTTCGAGATACGTTTGTCTCGTAATTTGACTAATTTATCTTTTAATTCATCCGGCAAATTGGCATTAACGATGTCAAACCGCAACTCAATGGCAGTTGAAACTTTGTTCACATTTTGTCCGCCTGGGCCTTGAGAACGGATCGCTGTAATGGTTAATGCCGGATCGTTCAGTAGATTGTTTATTGCAGAGGGATGCATCATTTCCTGTGGGTTGTGAAACATAGTGGAATACTGAGTGTCTAAATCTACCGTTACAGAGTAAAATCTTATCCCTAAGCGGGCAAGAATTCTTCAGACCCGCATCATTATGCGTCAATTCACGACGCAGGCAAGGCGCTTACATTGCATACGGTTCACGCATGATCCCTTTGAAAAAAGTTGGATCACATTCAGTTATGAATATTGGCTGTTTACCGATCGAGATAAGGTTTCGTCGTTACAGTCATTTGCTAAGGAATAAACATGTATGACATTTAAGAATCTTGGCTTATCAGCCGAATTGCTACGCGCGATAGAAGCGCAAGGTTACACCACCCCGACAGAAGTTCAGCAGCAGGCGATCCCTGTAATACTTGAAGGTCGCGACATTCTCGCCGGTGCGCAAACAGGAACGGGCAAAACAGCCGGTTTTGCATTGCCTACGCTGCACCTTTTAAATAAACAAATTTATCATGGTCAGCAACGTAAAATTCGCGCGCTGGTGCTGACGCCGACTCGCGAATTAGCGATGCAGGTTCAAGACTGTTTTACGAATTACGGTGAGTTTCTACCACTGAAATCCATGACAGTTTTCGGTGGCGTCAATATTAGACCTCAGATTTCGCGTCTGAAAAGAGGCGTGGATATTCTAGTGGCGACACCGGGGCGTTTGTTGGATCACCTCAACCAGAACACGGTTGATCTCAGTCACGTTGAGTATTTGATTTTGGATGAAGCTGATCGAATGTTAGATATGGGCTTCATTGCGGATATTAAAAAAGTGCTCGCACACATCCCTAAACAACGTCAAACTATTTTATTTTCTGCAACCTATTCAGATCAGATCCGGAAGTTAGCGAACAGTTTACAAACAGATCCGATTTTGATTGAGGTGGCTAGAGAGAATACAACTGCGGAACGGGTTGATCAGCTTGTTCATCCCGTTGAGCAATCGCAAAAGCGGGCGTTATTAAGTTTACTGATCAAGGAACAAAACTGGGATCGTGTCCTTGTCTTTACCCGCACAAAGCACGGTGCAGAACGATTAAGTAAACAACTATGCGCAGCTGAGATCAGTGCCGTCGCGATACATGGTGATAAGTCGCAATCGCAACGAACGCGTGCATTGAAAAACTTTAAAAATAACCAAGTGCAGGTATTAGTCGCAACGGACATTGCTGCACGTGGTTTGGATATTGATCAACTTCCGCATGTGGTGAACTTTGATCTCCCTAACGTTGCAGAGGATTATGTCCATCGTATCGGCCGAACCGGACGAGCGGGTCATGCGGGTCATGCGGTATCGCTTGTTTGTCCTGACGAGACACAACATCTTCGCAGCATTGAGCGTTTGATCGGAGAAAAGATTAAACGTGAAAATGTGCCGGGTTTTGAAACAGATCTTAATCAAGCGCCAAGCAAGAGTGTGGGGAAAACTAAAAAGAAACCCAATAACCGATCGACGCGACGATCAACTCCTCGTCATACAGCAAAACCAAGTCAGGGAAGACCACAATCCAAACGACGTCCTGGTTCTAAAAGCTCGTTTTCACCAACGAAGAAATCAGGCTAACTAAATCAAGACTAAAACTCACCACCATTAATTGTCAGGGTGGTGAGTTTTAAATCAGAAAGGTTTTAATTTTTCATTCTGGCCGGACGGCCTTCTGGAAGGGTATCGTCTGCACGGGCTTTCAAGTATCGATATAAGTTATCGAGGTTTTTCATAACCTGTGGGTTTTTATCCCAAGCTGGTATGGCGCCGACATGGCCGTGATAGCCATGTGTTACGGCGTATTTAAATCTTGGGTAATCAACCCCTTCTTTATTAAATCTTTCCATCAGGTTGGGAGCGAATGTGCTGCCCATCCCGCTGCCACCGTGACAGACTTGACACGTTGTTGAAAATGTTCGCCAGCCGATATACGTTCCTTTATCGACTTTGCAGGTGCTCGCATCGGTTGCCCCTTTAGGGCAATTAACTTCGTATTTAGGTGGATCGCCAGCGGATTCATCGCGGGGTTCGTGGATTGCAAGTGAATTAAAAGATAGACAGCTTAGTGTGGTACTAAATAAAACGGCAAGTAGGGTTTTGTTGTTCATATCGCCTCCTATTTCTGCGGGAAATTAAATGTCAGAAAAAACATTTAATGTGCTTTTTAGTATGGCCTTGACGGTTAAACCTTTGCTGAATACATATTAAGTTTGCCGGTTAAAAAAATAATAATTTTACCGTCATGCACAATGAGATGATCACCAGTACGGGACGGATTAAATACGTACCATGCCGTAGTACGAGGTGAGCACCGAAGTAGGCACCGATAAATTGTCCGATCGCCATTAAAAGTCCGATCTGCCACATGACGTGGCCGCCCAACATAAAAAATAATAAGGCGGCTAAGTTACTAATGAAATTTAAAAGTTTGGCATGCGCTGTTGCTTTTATCAGGTTAAACCCTAAGAACATGACGAAAGCCATCGCAAAAAAAGATCCTGTACCGGGACCAAAAAAACCATCATAAAAACCGATCGCGAAAGCAAACGTGAAGGCAAAAAAGGTGGGTGAAACTCGAGGGTGCGCATCTTGATCGCCCACTCGTGGAGAGAAAAGAAAATAGATCGCGAAGCTGATCAGCAGGATGGGTAATAAGCGAGCTAACGTTGCTGGGTTGATCAATTGGATAGTGATCGTTCCACAAGCTGCGCCAATGAATGTGCAGAGAATAGCACGCCGCATTTCACGAAGTTTGATCGCGCCTTGTTTGAGGAAATGAAGTGTCGCAGAACCGGAACCAAATACAGCTTGCAGTTTGTTGGTGGCAAGCGCTTGTTCTGGCGTGAGTCCGAACCAAAGCAAAGCAGGTAACACTAATAAACCACCGCCGCCTGCAATTGCATCAATAAACCCTGCGAGTGCAGCAATGAGCAATAAGATCAGTAACAGATCCATCTGCAGTAATTCGATCATGCCCATCTTGATTGTCTCCAAATAAAAAAAGCCCCGCAGATCCAAAAGACCTGTGGGGCTTGTGTAGCGTAGCGCACTAAGGAGGTAATTACGCCACGTTTTGCTTACTCGTTTCAAGGCGCTTTCTTAACGCTGAAACCTGTTCCTGTAATTGTTTTGGTAAATGCTCTCCGAAGTTAGCATAGTACTTTTCAATATCAGGTAATTCTTGCAACCAGCCATCGGTTTCAACCCGTAAGAGATTCGCGATAGCGGTCTCATTCATATCGAGACCTTCAAGATCTAATCCATCGAGAGTTGGCATATTCCCGATAGCTGTCGGTACGGCTTGCGCATTCCCGGCACAACGATCAAAGACCCATTTCAGAACGCGGCTGTTTTCACCAAAACCTGGCCACATGAATTTTCCATCATCATCTTTACGAAACCAGTTAACGTAGAAAATTTTCGGCATATTACTGCCACCATTTTCTCCCATGTTTAACCAGTGACCCCAGTAATCCGCCATGTTGTATCCACAGAATGGCAGCATCGCCATGGGATCACGACGAAGTTTGCCAAGTGTCCCAAACGCAGCGGCGGTCATTTCTGACGCGATGATCGTGCCGAGGAAGGTACCGTGCTCCCAGTCAAGTGCTTCCGTGACTAATGGGACAACACTTGCGCGGCGACCACCAAACAAAATGGCATCGATTGGAACCCCTTTAGGATCTTCCCATTCTGCTGCGATCACAGGACATTGTGCTGCGCTTGTGGTGAAGCGTGCATTAGGGTGTGCGGAGGGCGTGTCTGATTCTGGCGTCCAGTCATTTCCCTGCCAATCAGTGAGATGCGCTGGAGCTTCTTTTGTCATTCCTTCCCACCAAACGTCACCGTCATCAGTCAGGGCTACATTTGTGAAGATCGCATTTTCTTCCATTGATCGCATCGCGTTTGCGTTGGATTCCATGCTTGTTCCTGGCGCAACCCCAAAAAAGCCTGCTTCTGGATTGATCGCATATAAACGACCATCTTCACCGGGTTTCATCCAGCAAATGTCGTCACCGACAGTTTCGACCTTCCAGCCAGGAATAGAGGGGGTGAGCATGGCAAGGTTTGTTTTACCGCAAGCACTTGGAAAAGCGCCAGCGACATATTTAACGTCACCTTCTGGATTAGTCAGTTTCAAGATCAACATGTGTTCGGCTAACCAGCCTTCTTCACGCGCCATACTTGATGCGATACGCAGTGCGAAACATTTTTTACCGAGCAGCGCATTACCGCCATAACCGGATCCGTATGACCAGATTTCACGGGTTTCAGGGTAGTGAACAATATAACGATTGTCAGGATTACAAGGCCAAGCAACGTCTTCTTGGCCAGCATCTAGGGGAACACCAACAGAGTGCATACAAGGAACGAAATCTCCGTCTTCGCCGAGCACATCTAATACGTTCTGACCAACACGCGCCATTAGGTGCATATTGGTGACAACGTAAGGTGAGTCAGTCAGTTCAACACCGATCTGAGAGATCTTCGAACCAACGGGTCCCATGCTAAATGGGATTACGTACATGGTGCGGCCTTTCATACAACCATTGAACAGGCCATTCAATTTTTCGCGCATGGCGTCAGGATCAGTCCAGTTATTGGTTGGGCCAGCATCTTCTTTATTCGCAGAGCAAATAAACGTGCGATCTTCAACACGAGCGACATCAGCGGGAACAGAGCGGACGTAATAACTGTTTGGTCGCTTTTCTTCGTTTAATTTAATTGCGGAACCGTTTTTTTGCATCAGATCCCAAAGTTGATTCCATTCATTTTGAGAACCGTCGCACCAGACAATATTATCCGGCTGACAGAGTGATGCCATTGCATCAACCCACGCTAATAAACGCGAGTTAGTCGTGTTAGAACTCATGATTCGTCTCCAGTATTGATTTCTAAGGCACTCTCATCGTCTGCCCAAGAAAGGTGTCGCTTTATATTTATTACTTAAATCGATGGAGTCATCATATTTTCTAATATAGTGGTTTTTTAATCAAGGAACAGTAGGTTACGGAATGTGAAACACATCGGATACTTCGACGAAACAATAAAATGCGTAAAAATTTATTGACACCGATTTAGAGGATCGATATATTGCAATGCAACAAATTGTGCGTCGCACAAAAAAGGAAGGAGATAAAAGTTAGTTTTTAACTTGGTTGAAATGAGGCAGACATTTCAAGATTGATGTCCTAAATCGTGCTTGAACAAACAATTTTGTGTTTAGTGATTGATTGTTAGTGAGATTGGGCGTGAAAGAGATGAAGATTCTGATCGTGCAATCGATATTGTTTTAACCTCCTTGCTTATGCCCCGTACTCATTGGTTCGGGGCTTTTTTTTTGACTAAAATAGGCGAAGGAAGCTTCGTTGAAATGATTATTCCTCATCCATTGCGTGGCTCATTTCCAGCCACATCACATTGATCACACCAAAAGCACAAGCGAGTAAAACGCCTAGAATCCAAGTGAAATACCACATAATAGTTTCCTAATCTAATCAATACATAAGGTGTTTATTTTCTTCAACAGATTGCTCTGTAACGGGGCCACGCATGACCCGATATACCCAGCTAGTGTAGAGAATGACAATGGGTAAAAAAAGTATCGTCGCGTAAAACATCAACTCTAACGTTCGATGGCTGGAGACGCTATCCCACAAGGTCAAACTATGACCCGGGTGTGAGCTTGAGGGCATGATAAAAGGGAACATCGCCAGTGCAGCCGTCATGATAATACCGACGATAGAAAGTCCGCTGCAAATAAACGCTAAGCCAGCTTGGTTAAATGTACGAAATAGCAGATTTAAAAGCGCGCCGACAATTCCGCAAGCTGGAGCGATCCAGAACCAAGGTGTTTGTAAGAAATTGCTTAGCCATCCACCGTCAGACGTTTCGACGGTTTTTTGTAGTGGGCTAAACGCTGTTGCCACATCTGGCTGCTGAGAAATGCTATACCCCGTAAGACCGACACTGACCCAGACACCTGCGAGGATGAAACTCACGAGTGTGAGCAGCCCTGCAATTTGTCCGGCTTTTTTAGCCCGTACCTGGATTTGATCGCGCGTGCGAAATTGCAGATAACTCGCGCCATGCATGGTCAACATACCTACGCTCACTAGGCCACACAACAGGGCGAAAGGGTTAAGCAACGCGAAAAAAGAGCCAGTGTAAAAAAAGCGCATGTCAGCATCAAAGTGAAAAGGTACGCCTTGTAATAGATTCCCAAAGGCGACACCTATGATCAATGAAGGCACTGTTCCACCGGTAAACAACCCCCAATCCCAAAAATTCCGCCAACGTTCAGATGGGACTTTTGCACGGTATTCAAACCCGACTGGTCGGAAGAAGAGCGCGAATAAAACCAACAGTAAGGCCACATAAAACCCGGAAAAAGCAGCGGCATAGACTAATGGCCACGCAGCAAAAAGCGCACCGCCAGCAGTAATCAGCCAAACTTGATTTCCATCCCAAGTGGGGCCAATGACATTAATGATCACACGGCGTTGTGCATCGGTTCGGCCGACAATAGGCAGTAACGTTCCGATACCAAGATCGAAACCATCTGTCAGCGCAAAACCTATTAGGAGGACACCAACGAAAAGCCACCAGATCAATTTAAGAGTATCGTAATCAAGAAGCATAAGTTTGTCCTCAGGAAGGCGTTTTAACCGTATCGGTTTTGGGTAAATTTTCACTGTAATAACGCCCCGTGTGTAAAGCGCCGGGACCAAGACGGGCGTATTTGAACATCAGGTACATTTCAATGATCAGAAGGAATGTGTAGAAAATGAAAAAACCACCCAGACTAAAATACAACTCGCCGGCGGAACGACTAGAAACACTCAGATGCGTTGGAAGAATGCCGCCGATAGTCCATGGTTGACGACCGTATTCGGCCACGATCCAGCCGAATTCTGCTGCGATCCAAGGGAGAGGAATTGCGAACAGTGCGAGTTTTAGTAACCAACGACGATCAAAACGACGGCGTGCACAAGAGTAAAATGACATCGCAAAAATAAACAACATGATGAAGCCGCACGCGACCATAATACGGAATGACCAGAACATCACAGCAACATTCGGAATGGTGTCGTTTGCGGCGAGGTTGATTTGTTCATCGGTCGCATCCACGACATTTTGTGTGTATTTTTTTAATAATAAACCGTAGCCAAGACGATGTTGATGTTGTTCGAAAATTGCTTTGGTCTCGTCACTTTTATCACCTGATCGGAGTTTTTGCAGGTACTCATACGCGATCATGCCTTCGCGGATATAGTCTTTGTGTCGTTCGATCAGATCTTTAATTCCGACGACTTCTTCAGTGAAAGATCGAGTTGCGATCAAGCCCATAACATAAGGGATTTTGACGGCATATTCTGTCTCTTGTTTATCCATATTGGGCCAGCCAAGGACCGTAAATGCAGCGGGAGGTTCTTCCGTTTCCCATTCTGCCTCCATGGTGGCAAGTTTGACTTGCTGTACTTCGCCGGCAACATAACCACTCTCATCACCGAGGATGATGACAGAGCAAACCGAAGCAAGGCCAAAGGCTGCAGCGATCGCAAACGAGCGTTTTGCAAAGCCGAGATCACGTCCTTTCAATATGTAATAAGAGCTGATGCCAAGCACAAACATCGCGCCGGTGACATAACCTGCGGAAACCGTATGGACAAATTTTACTTGCGCCACGGGGTTAAAAATCAACGCACCAAAACTTTCCAGCTCCATGCGCATGGTTTCGTAATTAAAGAACGTCCCCACAGGATTTTGCATCCAACCGTTTGCGATCAAGATCCACAATGCGGAAAGATTCGAACCAATGGCGACAAGGAAGGTGACCATTAAATGTTTCTGTTTCGACAAGCGGTTCCAGCCGAAAAAAAACAGACCGACAAATGTCGATTCCAAAAAGAAAGCCATTAAGCCCTCTATCGCCAGTGGAACACCAAATACATCGCCGACATAATGCGAGTAATACGCCCAGTTGGTACCGAACTGGAATTCAAGCGTGATGCCGGTGGTAATACCCATTGCGAAGTTGATGCCGAACAATTTACCCCAGAATCGCGTCATATCTTTATAGACTTCTTTCCCTGTCATGACATAGACGGATTCCATGATAACCAGCATCCAGGATAAGCCGAGTGTTAGTGGCACAAACAAGAAGTGGTAAAGGGCCGTCAGAGCAAACTGTAAGCGTGAGAGTTCGACAACGTGTTCTGAAATCATGAGCTAGACTCGAATAAGGAATTGGCGATTTTGTCAGGAGTGAGTTCTTTGCTTACCGGATCACTAAAAAAAGCCAGTTTAATTCCGATAAGAATGAATAACTTAATGATCAGTATGATGGCAATCTCGCGGCCGAGTTTGCGATCTCTGACATCGTTACCACTGGGGGTGACGTGAGGGTTTTTCATATCAGCTTCGATTCTAGTCTACAATAGGCCAATTTTCATGGCATAGATCAAGTTTTATGGTCTTTTTTACTGGGAAAGACCATTGATATTGCTACAGTTACAGAATCATTTTAAATATAACAATCATAACTATTAGAAGGTAAAAGACATGCCTATACATCATCATGCAAACCTGTGTAGTCAGGGAACATCCGTCAAAATGCTATTCACGGGATATCTGGTCGTTGTGGCGCTGGGGTACTTAATGGCGCTAGGACAAATTCTTTTCACACACGGAATGGCCGATGGCGAATTGGGCCTGTCAGTAGATGACATTGTATACAGCTACTACGGCAAGCGGTCTGGATCCGTGATCGAAACGAAATTGCATGGTTCGATGCAAGTTATGGCGCCGGAAGATGAACGAAACAAAATCATTCAATGGGTAAAAAAAGGCGCAGATGAAACGGTGTTCCAAGCAGAAATTCGCCCCATCTTAAATGAGCGGTGTGTGATGTGTCATAGCGAATCATCAGGTATGACAGTGCCTGACTTTACGGTTGATAAAAACTTTTTCAAACGTGCAGAAGTGGATACGGGTGCGACATTTTCTTCTCTAACGCGTGTTTCACATATTCATCTATTTGGGATTTCCTTCATTTTTATGTTTGTCGGTTTGATCTTCTCGCTCGCGGCAGGTGTTCCAAAAACACTTAAAGCAACCGCGATCGTCATGCCATATGTTTTCTTGGTTATCGATATTGCTTCTTGGTGGTTGACGAAGTTAAACCCGAACTTTGCTTGGTTCACGATCATCGGTGGTGGCATGATGGCGTTATCTTTTGCCTTCATGTGGATCGTCTCGATGTATGAAATGTGGATCATGCCGCGTTTAGGTAAAACCGATACACGCGATGCCTTACTCGATGAGTAAAGTTATTCACTGATCGGAAGATCAAAAAAAGGCCGCAATTGCGGCCTTTTTTATTCAAGTGTTTCACACGAAAAAGTGTGATCACATCTTCTTAACTTCGTTCACCTAACCACTCTGCTACGGTCGGTGGAATCATTTTCTGTGCTTTGCCACTGACATAAATACCAATGTGCCCACCAGGAAATTCCAACGCGGTGTAGTCTTTAGTGCCGACATATTCTTCTAGTGCTTTGGATGCCGCAACCGGAACTAAATGATCGTCTTTTGCAAAAATATTTAAAACAGGGACCGTAATATTGCCCAGATCAACTTTATCATCACCGATCATTACTTCACCTTTGATCAGTTTATTTTGTTGATAAAACTGGCTGATGAATTCTCGATACGCTTCACCGGCTTGATCAGGGCTATCAAAGATCCATTTTTCCATGCGCATAAAATTCAACGCGCTATCTTCATCCTGAATAATATTAACCATGTCTAAATATTTTTGGCCGGTTAAGCGGAAAGGTTTGAGCGATAAAAATGTCGTGTTCAACATTTCACCCGAAACATTACCGACAGTATCGACAACCGCATCCATATCCACTTTGCGAACCATATGACTAAGTTGATCGTCTGGCGTGTGGAAATCGACCGGCGTGACAGTTGTGATCAGGTTTTTGACTTTATCTGTATGCAGTGAAGTGTAGCAAAGGCTAAAGGCACCCCCCTGACAGATGCCGAGAATGTTGATTTTATCAACGCCAGCTCGTTCTCTGACGACATCAACGACGTTATCAATATAGCCGTTAATGTAATCGTCTAATGTTAAAAAGCGATCGCCTTCATCGGGATAACCCCAATCGATCATGTAAACATCTTGTCCTGTTTTTAACAGGCCTTCGACCAATGAACGACCCGATTGGAGATCGGCCATGTACGGACGGTTGACTAAAGCATAAACAATTAACAATGGAATCGAATTAGTCTCTTCGACTAATGGTTTAAAATGATGTAGTGCCAGCTTATCTTCTGTGTAGACGACATCGTATTCACTTGCACCAACGGGAATCTCACCCATTTCATTTAGATTTTGTAACCCTTGACCGAGTTTATTACCAAAATCCTGAAGCTCTGACAGTATGCTTTCTGGAGACATATTAAATGGAATCATTCGTGGCTAACCTCTACTTCTCGCTAGTTGATTTTGCGGTTGTTTTTTTCGTTGCCCGTTTCTTTCTTACAGCGGGGGCAGGTTTTGCTTCGCTTAATTTTTCAATAGCGGCTTTCAGTGATTTCAACTCGCTTTTGAGTTCGTTCACTTCTGCTTTGAGCTTAGACACATCAGCATTCGATGAACCGCCTGATCCTTGTTTTTTAATCTGACGTAATTCACGACGCATCACTTGCATGCGTTCCAACACGGTATCAAACCCCGATTGCGTTGGTAGACCCATTGATTTTGCTGTTTCATTAACGCGATCACGGAAAGCTTGTTTTACTGCCATCATGGAGTTAACCAAGTTGGCATAAACGTTTTGGTATTCTTCTGACATAGCGAATTCGGCATATGCTTCTTCCGCGCAATCAACCCAAACGTCATACACTGCTCGCATTGACTCAATTGTCGTGCCTTCGTTTGAGAGTTCGATCATTTTTTCGGTGAGACGTTCGATCGTATCTTTGCCGACTTGTTGATGTGCAGTGTTGTATTCCGCTAATGCGGTTTGGTAATTCATCCATAACCGTGCATCCTTTTTAAACCGCTCTTGTGCTTCACGATCAGGACCTACGCCCGGTGCATCAATGAACTTCTCGAATTGTTCTTGCATCGGAGCCGAGAACATTTCAAGCATTTGGTTTGGATCGAAACCTTGCATAAAGGGCGCTGAACCAAATGCGCTAGGGTTAAAGCCAGAGGTGAACATACTAGGATTAAAACCAGAAAACATGTCTGGACTAAACCCTTTTAAAAAGGTCTCTTGGTTGAATCCGGGTTGGCCCCAAGCTTGTTTGAAGGCGTCGATCGGCTGTGACCAGAGCGCAGACATTTCACCTTGACCGGTACCAAAGGCATCTTTCATTTGCTCCATCTGTGCGCGGAATGCTGACTGCCATTCTTCAGTTGATTGATTGACATCATTCAGCAGGCGTAGGAAGTCATTAATCTCATTACTCATTTCAAAAAAAGCTTTACCTTGATCAAGCATGCGTTGCATGTACGGGCGTGACTCGTGGCCAGGAACCATCGTTTCCCATTGCTGCATTGCTTCAACCCAAGGGTTTCTCGGACGTCGCGGGGGTGGTTGAAGGGCACTGGCCATTTTTTCAGACATCGCAGCCCAAGAGTCGATGTAGCCCTGCTGTGCGTTCATCCACTCGTCATTCCAATATGGAAAGGTATTTTTACTCATGTTGTGGTTTACCCATTTTAGTTATCAGTGACTACAAGAATATTAACAGTTGCTATGTTGCAGCGCAACATATTGACATGCTTATACCTAAAAACTGTATTTCGGTAGCTCGCTATGATCTTCAATTAATTCCAATACCGCGACAGAATCTACGATTGGTTATTATCATTCACATTGTCGGGCTTGTTCTCGGTGATCGTGATGAATAGACACCATGTACTTATTTCTGATCGGATCTTGCGCAATCAATGCGCCATGTATTTGGGTGAAAATAGGAATTTCTATACTAAATAGAACAGCAGTAAATGTTCAGATCTGATCAAAACCTCCTGCATTGTGACTAAGTAAGAGAATGTTTTAGCCGGCCTATTTACTTAATCTCGCTTGTTCGAAATCTGTTCACATTGCATTATTCATGACGAAGCACGAATTCAGATCATAAAAACGGGGTAGATGATTTACCTCGAAACAGGCTTTTTAAGTGTTAATTATTATGCCTGATTTTTATGTGTAAAAAATTATGGTTTACACTGCACGCCTTGTCACTATAACGAAACCAAATTTTGATGAAAAATAACTCTTTATTGACCGCCGCATTTGCTGCTGTGAAACAAGCGTGTCAGGTCACGCATCACGTGCAATCTGAGTTGGACACGATCCGACAAATCCAGAAAAATGATAAAAGCCCTGTGACCGTTGCCGACTTTGCCGCGCAAGCCGTGGTCACGCACGTGTTGTCAACACAATTGGGTGAATTCAACATGGTTGGTGAAGAAAGCAGTGCAGAATTGCGTGATGAAGAACAGTCCAGTTTACGCGACGCGATCGTGGCGGCAGTAAAGACCGTGTGGACAGATGCGAATTCACAAACGGTGTTAGACGCGATCGATCTCGGTAACCATGATGCAAGCGCTAATATCTACTGGACACTTGATCCGGTCGATGGGACGAAAGGTTTTTTACGCGGTGGACAATATGCGATTTCGCTTGCGTTGATAGAAAATGGCGAAGTCACGCTTGGGGTACTGGGTTGTCCAAATCTTTCCGCGTCGTTTGATCGTGCATTTGATGATCCTGACGTGCAAGGCATGATCTATCTTGCGGTCAAAGATCAGGGGTGTTTTGCCGTCGATGCTTCGGGTTCGTTCGAAGAAGCGATTAAGGTTTCACCGGATCAAAATGACAGCCTGATCAGAATTTGTGAATCGGTTGAAGCCGCGCATTCAAAACATGACGACACCGCAAAAATTGTGGCTGAGCTCGGTGGTGCAGGCGAATCCGCACGACTCGACAGCCAATGTAAATATGCCGTTGTCGCGCGTGGTCAAGCGGATGCGTACTTACGCCTACCGACACGGGCAGATTACGTTGAGAATATTTGGGATCACGCGGCAGGTAAGTTGATCGCTGAAGAAGCCGGTATGATAGTCTCAGATATCACCGGTGCGCCGCTGGATTTTGCATGGGGCACGGGCTTGCAAAAAAACCGAGGAGTGATTTGTGCCAGTGCGAAATATCACGCAGCGATTATTCAAGCGATCAAAAAGCTACAATTATTCTAATCTGTCGTATCAATCCGACAGCGGTTTGCTGATCAGAACCCATCTGATCAGTGGCCTAGCCAGTTTGCTGATCGGCCTCGCCGGGCTAACGGCTTGCTCGGCACCGCAGAGCGGCTATTTTCCGCTATCAAAAGGGTATTCGTGGGAATACGAAGAAATTCTGACCATCCGTAATGAAGCCTTTCCACGGCGTAAAGTGATCCAATCAGTGGGGCTTGTGGAAATTCATGATCAACCCGTTTATTTACACGAGATTCAAGGTGAAACACGGGCTTTTTACGAGCGACGGGATGAGGGTATTTACCGAGTTTCAGCCGATCTTGAGCATCGAGAACTGGTTTTCCCTTTACCGATAAACGAGGCGTTAGAATCCAAACGAACTTGGACAATACCGAGCCGCCTTGGTGTGATCGAAAGCCGCACCTTTGCGCTTGAAGATCGCATCCTCAATAGGCCTCCGAAATTAAATCTGACATTTCACGTGGTGAGTTTAGATGAAACGATCCAAACCCAAGCGGGGACTTTTAACAATTGTCTGTTGATCCAAGGTGAGGGCGAAGTGAATGTTCGGACGGATCGTGGAAATAATTCAGCGATCGTCCATGTCATCAATAAAGACTGGTACGCGCCAGGCGTGGGGTTGGTTAAAACGGAACGAACAGAGAAAGCAGAGACAACCTTCTTGAATGCGGGATTGTATGAGTTGGAGTTACTGTCTTACTGACGTTCAAAAAATCGGATTGAAATAGCGAACCCGATCAAGCTTGATCGGGTTCGCCATCGTTAGCGTTTTCATTTTCAGAGGAAAACGCCAATCATTAAGGTTAGCCTAAGCCATTTAACCAGATATGTACCCAGATACTTGCGGCATAACCAAGTGCGATTGCCCAAGTCCATTTTAGATGGCTAAAGAACGTATAGATACCACGCGCTTGTCCCATTACAGCCACACCGGCAGCTGAACCAACAGACAATAAAGAACCACCAACACCTGCGGTTAAGGTGACGAGTAACCACTGTTCATGGCTCATTTCCGGCATCATGGTTAACACAGCGAACATGACAGGGATATTGTCAACGATGGCTGATAGGAGGCCGACTAATATGTTTGCTGTGGTTGCGCCCAATCCGTCATACATAAAGCCAGAAATCATCGAAAGGTAACCCAGTGTTCCTAAGCCACCGACACATAAGATGACGCCGTAGAAGAACATCAATGTGTCCCATTCGGCTCGCGCGAGTGATTTGAAAATATTAAATGTACGGCCTGATTCCACTTTTTCAGCACCAGGTTTATGTGAAACATCTTCCTCTTCTACAGCGCGATCGCCCATATTTTGTCCGAGCGTTTGCAAGGCTTGACCGCGACGTTTCAAGTAATACCCGTAGAATTTAAGCAGTCCCAAACCTGTCATCATGCCGAGAACTGGTGGCAAGTGGAGGAAGTTATGTGCAGAGACGGCCATGATAATTGTCAAGATAAATAAAGCAATCACGGCGCCTGCACCGTGCATTACCTCTACCTTTTCTTTTAATGGCTCAGGTCTTTCTTTAGGCACAGCAAACGACATGATCACGGCTGGTACCAGCCAGTTAACCAGCGATGGTACGAAGAGGTGAAAGAATTCTTGAAACTGCACAACACCTTTTTGCCAGACCATTAACGTTGTGATATCGCCGAAAGGACTGAATGCGCCACCTGCATTTGCAGCGACCACAATATTGATACACGCAACGATCACAAAGCTCGTATTTGCGCCACCAACAGCCATAGCGACGGTAGACATTAATAATGCCGTCGTTAAATTATCCGCAACGGGTGAGAGGCAAAATGAAATGATGCCGGTTAACCAAAAGATCGTTCGAAGAGAAAATCCGCGCGATACCAACCAGCCCCGAAGTGCATCAAATACACCCATATATTCCATTGTGTTGATGTAGGTCATCGCGGCAAGTAAGAACAAAAACAACTCTGCAAATTCGAGCAGGTTATGTCTTACCATGATCTCTGCGGTGTGAGTGTCACCCGTTTGCGAGTAAACAATGGCGACAATCGCCCAAATAATGCCGGCCGCAACCGTGACAGGCTTGGATTTACGTAAATGTAACTGTTCTTCCATCACAACCAGCACATAGGCAAAAACGAAGATGGCCACCGCCAACATCGCCATCCAGTGGCCAGTAAAGTTTTGTAATTGTGTGTGTGTTGCTTCGGCTGCAGAGGCGAAGCTCGGAACCGCAGCGAGCGCGATCAAAGTGAGCGTATGAAGGATATTCATCAATTAAGCCTGTAATTTAAATAGTGATATAAAAAAAGCGGGGAAGTTTATCACCCAGCTTCTTTGATTCATATATCAGTGCTAGGCAAAATGCGTACCGAGTACGGCTTGACCACAGGTTGTTGATGTCTTCCTCTAGACAGAATTTGAAAATTAATGTTTCTGGCTATTTCGCCGATGATGAAACTATGGATAAGATACACACAATGTTGAAAGGAAAATCAAATTTTCTCAGTGCATTTACAAGCGCTGCAGAAACGACACAGGGAACATCATCGCGTCGCGATCAGTGGAAGCCAAACACCACGGTTGCCGCTGTGATTGAGAGAGATGGTAAGTTCTTGATGATCGAGGAATACGCACACGGTCGACTTGTGTTAAACCAACCTGCCGGTCACTTAGAACAAGGTGAGACATTAATTCAAGCGGCTGTGCGTGAAGTGCGAGAAGAGTCTGCTTGGGGTTTCATTCCAGAATCCGTGGTTGGACTGTATCTGTATCCTTCCCCCAATAAAGATATTACTTACCTGCGCGTTTGTTTTGCGGGCAAATGTTGTGATCACATGCCTGATCAGCCGTTAGATAATGGTATTCAACGCACCATTTGGATGAGCGAAGAGGAACTCGGCAAAAATGCTGAGCGCCTTCGAACACCATTAGTCTTAGATTGTGTGCGGGATTATATTGCGGGTAATCGTATGCCGCTGAGCATGGTCAAATCACGTCTAAGTTAATTAACGTGATCGTCTAAGCGATCAGCACGTCCCAGAGTTTATTCCAAACTTTTCCAAGCAGATCTCACCAAGTCCCGTATCACCACCTGAGAACCACTCAAATTGAGCGATCGTGATCAACATGTTTAATTTGAAAGTGTGTAATTGTTCGTAACGGTGCAATCGGACTCGCACAATCACTTATCGTATTTGAGTGAACTACGCTAAGGTATCATCCTCTTCCAGATTGAGATCATCAGCAAGGACATCTGCCTGATCCAATGAGATTGGAGATGCATTTTCTTCTTTATTAAATGAACGTTCGAGCAAGCGTTCAAAAACATTTGCAGGAACCGGTGGACTGGCTAGAAACCCTTGGTATTCATGGCTGCCATTTTCTTTAAGAAAGTTAAGATGCTCATCGGTTTCTATACCTTCCGCGACCACGCTCAAATTCAAACTTTTCGCCATCGCGATGATCAATTTAGCCAGTTCGCCATTTTCGCCATCCGAAGTGACATCTTTTATAAATGCCCGATCAACTTTTAACGTATCCAGTGGCATTTGGTTGAGAAAGCTCAATGAGGAAAAGCCCGTACCAAAATCATCCATTGAAATTTTTACGCCCATTTCGCGGCATTCATTCAAGATCGCGATCGTGTTATCGAGATTCATCATGGTACAGCTTTCGGTGACTTCCAGATCAAGGTGGCAAGCAGCAAGGCCGGCATTTTCTAACGCAGTACGGACGATGGCAACCAAATCGCCTTGGTTGAATTGTCGCGGCGAAACATTAACGCTAATACTAAGATTTTTATAGCCTTTGTTATGCCACTCAACCGTTTGACGGCAGGCTTCTTCAAGTACCCAGCGTCCGATTCGAATGATCAAACCAGACTCTTCTGCTAGAGGAATAAAATCATTGGGAGGGATCAGGCCTTTCTCAGGGTGATCCCAGCGCAATAATGCTTCCATACCTTTGATATCGCCCGTTAACACATCAATTTTAGGCTGATAGAAAACGACGATTTCATCATTATCCAGCGCATGACGTAATTCATTCTCGATCATTAATGTTTTATGCGCTCGTGAGTTGAGATCTTCACTGTAAAAACAGAATTGGTTCCCGCCGGATTCTTTTGCGTGATACATCGCCAGATCCGCTTGTTTGATCAGCACTTCACGATCACGACCATTTTCCGGGCAGATCGTAATACCAATACTGCCGGTGGTGATCAGTTCACGACCATCAATGTAATGCGGCATGGCCAGTTGTTGCACGAGCTTTTCAGCAATGCAGGCAATTTCTTCATGTGACTCAACACGCTCAACGATCAAGGCAAATTCATCGCCGCCTAAACGAGCGAGGGTATCCGTACCGCGTGTCACTTCCGTCAACTTATCCGAAACTGATTTGAGGAAGGCATCACCAAAGGCGTGACCAAGTGAATCGTTGATGATTTTGAAGCGATCGAGATCGATAAACATGATCGCAACCAAACCGGGTTTGCGATCCGTCATTTCTAACGCATGGTGTAGGCGATCTTGAAAAAGGCTACGGTTAGGTAAATCAGTTAGGCTGTCGTAATAGGCTTGGTGCAGGATGGTTTCCTGCGCATGATAGCGTTCCGTAATATCTTGGACGACACCGAGCATTCGGATCACTTTACCGTTGTCATCTTTCATCAGTTCAGCATGAAGATGCACGACGAGAATTTCACCATTGGGTTGCACGACTCGATGCTCAACACTGTAAGCGATACCGGTTTCGATTGATTTTGCGATCGCTCTGCGGATCTTAGGTAAATCGTCAGGGTGTGCGCGTGTTAAAAAGGCCTTGCGGTTATTTGAGAATTCATTTTCTTCAACTGAAAAAATATTAAAAACTTCTTCAGACCAGTAAAGATAATTTTTTCTAATGTCCCAATCCCAATAGCCAAGCCGTGCAACTTTATGCGCATGAGCGAGACGCATTTGGTGTTTATATAATTCCAAATCGGTATCACGTGTTTTTAAGGCGTAGCGAATTCGCTGGATAAAAATCGGAATACTAAATGGTTTTACAATAAAATCCGTGGCCCCGGATTCAAAAGCGTTTTCAATTGAATCCACATCGTTCAAACCCGTAAGCATAAGAATTGGCGTGTTAAGCGGGTTGTCGTCTTTACGAATTTTTTCGCATGCTTCAAAACCGTTCATCACCGGCATCATGACATCCATCACGATCATGTCGGGTGAATGCGAATAATAAAGCTCAAGAGCTTCTTGACCGTTCACAGCACTAACAACATCATAGTGTTCGTTAGCTAACGCTTTTTCAATAAAGAGTCGTGTCACGATGTCATCATCGACGACTAGGATTAACGGTTTGTCTCGTTCTAAAATTGACTTGTTTTTTCTCATTCGTGAACGCCCATTTGTGCCTCGATGGCGGTATTGCTTTGTTCAAGTAAATGAATAATATTTTTAATATTGTCGTGCATATTTTCGGTGTTGCCTGTGCGGCAACATTCTTCAGCTTCTTTACACGCTTTAAATAAGCGAGCGATGCCAAGTGTCCCGCAGCTCCCTTTCAATGAATGTATGGTGCTTCTCAATGCGTCAAAATCGTCATTCGCGAGATGAGATTCCATTTCATTGATGGCAGTTTCTGCTGTGGTAAAAAAAGCCTTCACAATGTCATCGGTTTGATCACCCATCATGTCGCACATTTCGGTGAAGCGTTCGACATCGATTATATCGACCAAAGGTTCGATTTCTTTATCTGAATTTGATGGCTCGGGTTGCTTGTTTTTCGGTGTGGGTGACGCATACGGGTTAAGCGTTTGTGGTGGGGTTTGAACCAGTGTTCTCGATGGGGTTTGGTTTAACCAGAAATGTATCTTCTCTTCAAGTTTCGCGAGGGTGTAGGGTTTCGCGATGTAATCGTGCATACCGGCGGCCAGACATTTTTCGCGATCACCTTCCATCGCGTTGGCGGTTAAAGCGATGATCACCGTATGTGGTTTTTTCTGTGCGTTTTCCCATCCACGTATTTTCATTGAGGCGGTAAAGCCATCCATGACGGGCATCTGACAGTCCATAAAGATAATATCAAAAGCCTCATTTGGATCGTGAATGCTGGTGATGTGATTCACCGCTTCTTCACCATTTCCAGCAAGGACGGGGGAGATACCAAACAAGGCTAGCATTTCACGGCCAACTTGTTGATTGATCATATTATCGTCGACGAATAAAACACGCGCCTTGATTTTTTTCATTTCTGTTTTTTGTTTCCTATGTGCCTCAGGCATACGCATACTTTGCGAGGCGTGAATGGCATCTAATAAATCTTTTTGTCGAACAGGTTTGGCCAGTACAGGACAATTCACCAAGGGTTTTAATTCTTCTTTTTGTGTGATTTTTTCCAAACTACTTTCCATGTCTGTCATTAGGATAAACGACAGAGGTGAAGACAGTTTTTTATCCTCTTTTAATAACGCCAGATAGGCGAAGTTCCACTCCGGCATCGTCGTATCGATGATAAAAGTATCGAATGGTCGTCCTGTCTTTGCGGCTTCTTTTAGTGCGATGAAGGCGGCTTCCGGGGAACTGCAAAGTTGGTTTTTAACTCCCCAAAAGTCGAGATAACTTTGTAAGATACGTCGTTGGGTTATGTGCTTATCGATGACTAAGGCATGATGTTGTGCGAGCGTATTTTCTTGAACATCTGACGAACCGATTTTACGGAAAGGAATCTCCACCCAAAATGTAGAACCCGATCCTTTTTTACTTTCGACGCCAATATTGCCGCCCATCATTTCCGCTAAATGTTTTGAGATTGCAAGGCCAAGGCCTGTACCGCCATATTTCCGACTGGTCGATGTATCTGCTTGCGTAAAAGCGTCAAACAACGTCGTCTGATTTTGTTGCGTGATGCCAATGCCGGTGTCGTGCACTTCTAAACGTATAAGTGATTGGCCATCGTTTTCACGAAGACTATTCACCGCGATCGCGACTTCACCCTCATCAGTGAATTTAATCGCATTGCTAATGAGGTTCGTTAGAATTTGTTGTAACCGCATGCTGTCGCCTTGTAGTGACGAATGCAAACCCGGATCGATAAAACAAGAAAGCTCCAGCCCTTTTTGCATAGCTTGTTTGGAGAGTAAAACCGCCGCATCTTCGACGCTTTTTTTCAAATCAAACTGAATATTCTCAATTTTTAATTTGCCGGATTCAATCTTGGAGAGGTCTAAAATATCGTTGATCACGGTTAATAACATTTCGGCAGAGTTTTGTGCGACGTCAACAAAGTTTTTCGATTTTGAATCAAGAGGCATATCGGATAGCAGATCTAACATACCCAAAACGCCATTCATCGGTGTGCGAATTTCGTGGCTCATATTTGCGAGGAAATCTGATTTTGCTTGTGCCATGGCTTCGGCGTTTTCTCTCGCTTGTTCCATGTCGGTTTTTAAATGTTCATTGGCGATGGCTAGGCTGATCATGTCGCCAATAAAATTCAATGTATCTAAACGAGACTGATCTTGCGATGGTGATGGCGATGTGAAAATAAAGAGCAAGCCGAGAACGTGATCTTGGCGAAATAATGGAACAACGTAATGACCGTGAACCATGTTTCGATCTGACATCTGTACGTAAAGACACTGTTTTTTAATATCCAGCTCTTTAGAGTTAGATGTGGCTTCATGTATATAACGTTGTAACGTTTCGCAAGACGTTGCGGCATCTCCATCAGCGGGGAAATCACCGTAAGTCACTGAAAGGGTCAGTTCTTGCGTGTTTTCATCGATCAAATACAATCCGATTTTGGCTGCTTCTTTTACATCATCAATACTAGCGATTGAGGCAAGTGCTTCACGTAACCGAATTTCTAAATTGGATTGTTCTTGTAAAATTTGTGCGACTTGTGCACGAACTAAGGCATCATTGCGATCGTTAGTCATACTTTTTTGTAATGACTTTAAAGGTGTGATGTCTGTTCGCATGGAAATGTATTGATATGGTTTACCTTGCGCATTAAGAAAAGGAACAATGGTGGAATCAACCCAATAATATGAACCGTCTTGCGTCTTATTTTTAATTTCGCCATGCCACACATGTCCGCGCGCAATAGTGCGCCACATATCCTGAAAAAATTCCCGCGAATGAAATTGTGACGACACCAGACGGTGATTTTGGCCTAAGACTTCATCACGTTTATACCCGCTGACTTCGAGAAATTTATCATTGGCATGTGTGATTTCACCACGCATATTAGCGATGGTGACAATCGCATGCTGATCAAGCGCGTATTGTTGATTGCGTAGTTCTATTTCTTTTTGATTGGCTTCATGACGTAATAGGATATTTTCAATGTAATTGCGATTTACCCGTCGTGATCCGAGAAGTTGAAAAGCGAGAAAGAGGGGAACGAGTGTCAAGAAGACGGCTTGAAAGCGCGAATCATCTTGGTAAATGCGAATCGCTAACGGCAGTGTGGCGACAAATAAATAGCTACTGATGATGCCAAAATGATAGGACAAGGTCATGGTGCCGAAGGACGTGATCCCGGTCAGAATAAACACGACAACAGCACGGTATTCAGGTGAACTGACAGGAAATATTTCCCAGACGAGCAGTCCCCAACTTGCAGAAGCGAGCGTGGAACCAAACGCAAAACGGATCAGATACTGTTTGTGATCGAGCGTTTCTGGATTTGCGCGTCGATACGCGCGGGCATCGAGACCGCGTAGTATCGCGATTCCAATGATGATCGTGACCCAAGCAAAAATATTAATTTCTTCCTCGATTACTGTGATCATTGAGATCAAACACGCGACCATGATCGTACCGAGCACGGACGCGGTCATGTTGCCGTAGAGCACGCGAACTTGTTCAGCGCGTAGGCCGGCTTTATCGAGTTGTTTTTGCATCGAGTTAACAGTGTATTAACGAAATCTTCATATCGTACGCAAAATCTGCGCCAGACCACGACAGCTTGGTATAATGGCAAGATGAAGCAAAATGAAAAAATTATTGTTGGCCTTTCTGGTGGGGTAGATTCTTCGGTCTCGGCATTATTGTTGAAGCCGCACTATGCTGATCTAGAAGGCTTATTCATGAAAAACTGGGAAGAAGACGACACGGACGCCTATTGCGCCGCCGCTGACGATGTCAAAGATGCGCAATCGATTTGCGACAGTATCGGTATCAAACTAAATACGGTGAATTTTTCGATTGAATATTGGGACGGTGTGTTTGAGCGTTTTCTGCAAGAGTATGCCGAGGGGCTCACGCCCAATCCTGATATTTTGTGTAATCGGGAAATTAAATTTAAAGCTTTTCTGGATCATGCGACGGATCTCGGCGCTGATAAGATCGCGACGGGTCACTATGCACGGGTGGCTGAAAAGGACGGTGTTTTCCAACTGCTGCGTGGTGTCGACACGAATAAAGATCAAAGTTACTTCCTCTACACTCTCGGCCAAATAGCGCTTTCACGGACCTTATTTCCTGTCGGCGAATTACCGAAAAGTGAGGTTCGCCGATTAGCGGAATCGGCAGGTCTGATCACGCACGATAAAAAAGACTCAACAGGGATCTGTTTCATCGGAGAGCGACCATTTCGCGAGTTTCTGAGTCAATATATCCCGGCGCAAAAAGGGGAAATCCAGACACCAGAAGGTCTGCAGATCGGTGAGCACACGGGCGCGATGTATTACACACTTGGGCAGCGACAAGGGTTAGGCATTGGCGGCGTAAAGAATGCCTCGGAAGATCCGTGGTTTGTGGTCGCGAAAGACATTAAAAATAATATTGTCGTCGCCGCACAAGGCCATGACCATCCGTTGTTATTTAGCCAAACGCTAGAAGCGGAAGAAATGCACTGGGTGGCGGGCTCTGCGCCTGATCAGCACTTTAGTTGTATGGCAAAAACGCGTTATCGACAGGCAGATCAAGCCTGTGATGTGACGGTTTCCGAGAAGGGGGTGGCAGTGCATTTTGCCGACCCACAACGTGCTGTCACTCCGGGGCAATCGGTCGTGTTTTATCAAGACGATGTGTGTTTGGGGGGCGGTGTGATCAAACGCACAGGATCCTAAGCGTAGCCGTGAAACAAGCTGAACTCGTGTGAATCTCATCAGTCTGATTGAATAGATTCACAAAACAGGCAGTAAATAATGAAGTCAATTAAATGGATCGCCGTGGCCGTTGGGCTTTTATTCGGCGGTAGTTTTATTTTTGGAATACAGGTTGCCGGCGAACCGAGCGCAAAAACACCAACCACACAGGCCTCGCCCGCCTACGAGGCATGGTTGAAAAGCCACTCCTCGTACGTGAAACCGGATGAAGCTGTATTAAAAACACAACTTACTGAACTACAGTTCGACGTCACCCAAGATGATGCAACTGAGCGCTCGTTTAAAAATGAATTTTGGGACAACAAACAAGAAGGGATTTATGTCGATGTTGTCTCAGGTGAACCGCTGTTCAGCTCGCAAGATAAATACAAATCTGGGACGGGTTGGCCCAGTTTTACGCGCCCGATTGATCAGGCCGCCATTACCACGAAAGCTGATCTGAGCCTTTTTGGTGTGCGGACGGAAGTCCGCAGCAAGCTTGCAGATTCACATCTTGGTCATGTTTTTGAAGATGGCCCTGAGCCAACAGGTTTACGATATTGCATGAATTCCGCAGCGATGAAGTTTATTCCAAAAGAAAAAATGCAAGCAGAAGGATATGGACAATTCTTGAGTTTGTTTGAGAAGTAGTTCGAGTATGTTTATACGCTATTGGAGTGACTAGTGACTGCTAATGAGTTGAGTAATTTATTCATATATTCATGAATCAACGAATATTGAACATAGGCATTTCGTTAGTTTACCAATTTAACCGGAAAGAATTTAAGTTCAAACGTACCAAATATTTGGTATCTTCTGTTACCGTTTTCCAGCGTTAATTTACAAAACCCGATGCAAGAAAACGAAGGTAAGGTCGATCAACCGATAACGTCATTGTGCTTGAACCTGCTGCTTGTCTCACATGCAAGACATTATCTCCATTATCAACGCTGCCCGGCGTGCCGAACGTATCAGTAAAAATTATCCAACCTGTCGCCCATTCCGTTGCATTTGAGCAAGATGTTTGATCCGAGCTCGCGCAGATACTGACCGGTAAGTTGCGTTTAATCGCTTCACTGCGGGCGAGGTTGAGATCGGCAACGAGATCATTCGTAAATGAACTCATGCGATTGTCCGAAAGAAAATTACTAAAACTTGGAATACCGACCGTAATTAGGATGCTTAAGATCGCGATCACAATCATCAGTTCGACAAGGGTAAAGCCCCGGCACAAAGACCGAGGCTGTGGTGGATAAAAGTATTTTAAATTCATTCAGTTTTAGACTCTATTGACAGGCGACGTCGGAAACGCTGATCCGCCCATTTTTGCTGACAGTGATGGCACGACCTTTTGTCGAACTGCTGTCGCAAGATGAAAAGTTTGTTTCACGGTAAGTTAAGGCAGCCGTCGCCGTTGAGTTTGAGGTACCTGTTGGGCATGCGCCTGCAGTGTCACCATGTTTACTTTGATGATCAGTCCATTGCGCTTCTGTTACGGATAGCGTCAGGCCTTTTGTCCGATCGCCGCCAGGGAAATGGCAGATGGTTTTTTGGTCGCTGTTGCTGGCTGTGCTGTTGTTCGAGCTCGAGTTATTGTTCGAGCCCGTGTCCGGTTCAGGCGTCGGTGCTGGTGTTGGATCTGTGGAAGCGGTATTGGATCCATTATTGGCGTTATTATTCGAGCCATTGTTCGAATTATTATTGCCATTATTGTTTCCGTTGTTACCGTTATTATGACCATAATGGTTGCCATTGTTACCATTATTGTTTCCGTTGTTATGCCCGTAATTGTTCCCGTTATTACCATTATTGTGACCGTAATGGTTGCCGTTGTTACCGCGACTTTTAGAATTATTATTGCCGTTACCTTGACTACTACCGTTACCGAAAATGAGCGCTAGGAGATCGTCGAGTAAGCCCGCTTGCGCTGGTTGTGTTTGTAGAGAAAGGGTCAGGCACGCGATGATCAGGCATTCTTTGCGTAACAAGGATTTTAAAATTGACGGTTTCATGGATGCTCTCCTTAGCTAATGATCACTCTGCAGAACGAATCGCTAAGCAGAGTTTTACAATAATGCTATCGGCAGCAGAGCTACGGCCTTGAATTTCAAAACGTGAACTAACACACAAAATGCCGCGGGAAGGCAGTGCAAAGAGAAAATGCCCTCACGCAAGTCTCAAGTTGCGGAGGACATTGATGCCGCTATGCAGGATAGCGGCAGGTTTGGAAATTATTCAAATAAACCGTCAACAGATAAGTAACGCTCACCCGTGTCGTAAGCGAACGTCAGAACACGACTGCCAACCGGCATATCGGCAATACGTTTATTGATGGCTGCCAACGAGGCGCCGGTTGAAATCCCGACAAATATCCCTTCGAGTCTCGCGCAGCGTCGCGCAAAATCAAACGCACCCATGTTGGCCACTTGTTCAATTCCGTCGAGTAATTCCGTGTTTAAATTGTCCGGTATAAACCCCGCGCCGATGCCTTGAATCATGTGCGGAGAAGGTTTACCGCCGCTGATCACAGGCGAAGCTTCCGGCTCTACCGCGATTACTTGCAGATCGGGCCATTCTTTTTTTAAGGTTTCAGCACAACCGGTAATGTGCCCGCCAGTACCAACACCAGTGATCAGGTAATCCAATCCTTCTGGAAAGTCCGCGATGATTTCATTTGCGGTGATATTTTTATGAATATCGACGTTAGCCTGATTACTAAACTGCTGCGGCATCCATGCGTGATTAGTGGCGGCGGTCAATTCCTCCGCTTTTGCGATCGCGCCCGGCATACCCAGCTCGCGTGGTGTGAGTTCTAATTCCGCGCCCAGTGCCTGCATATACCGCCGACGCTCAATTGACATTGATTCAGGCATCACCAAGATTAAGCGATACCCTTTCACTGCAGCGACCAACGCAAGCCCAATCCCCGTATTGCCGGATGTAGGCTCAATGATCACGGAATCGGCGTGCAGCAACCCTTGAGCTTCGGCTGCTTCGATCATCGCCAAGGCGATACGATCTTTAATCGAGCCACCGGGGTTCGCGCGCTCAAGCTTCATCCAAACTTCAACACGGTGATCAAAAAGTTTATTGAGTCGGACGTGAGGTGTATTACCAATACCCTCTAGAATATTCTGGATTTTCATTGTACGAACACCTGTTATTTTTTGGTTTGAGGCATAAGATCTTGGACGATTCTGACCAAGTTTGACGTTAATTCTGATGGCGTGTAGATTCCACGCTTCTGTCTAATTTACACGTTCAATTGCACACATGAAAGCCATTATTCTTGCCGCGGGTGTCGGTCGCCGTCTCGGCGTCGATCATCCTAAATGTCTACTCGATTTTGACGGACGATCGTTACTTCAACGCCATCTCGATATTCTTGTCGATCACGGCATTGACGATATTACGATTGGTGTCGGTCACCTGGCCGATCAGGTCGAGAACGCGATCAGCGAATCGGGTCACGCGGAGAAAGTCCAAACCGTTTTTAATCCTGATTTTGCTAAAGGCAGTGTTTTGAGTTTATGGACAATGCGTTCGAGCATAGCCGGTGAAGATGTCATCTTAATGGATGCGGATGTTTTATATGATGAGCGTATGATCAGCCGCTTGATCGAAACACAGCAAGACAGTGCTTTTTTATTGGATCGGGGTTTTGAAGAAGGCGATGAACCGGTCAAACTTTGTGTGCGAGATGGCGTGGTTGTTGAATTTAGAAAGCAACTTGCGAGCGATCTTGAGTTTGATTTTTATGGTGAATCCGTTGGTTTTTTCCGCTTCGGTCCTGCGATCACAGAACGATTAGCACAACGGGTTGAATTCTACCGTAATGAAAATTTGCTCGAAGAACACTATGAAGAAGCAATTCGCGATCTAATGTTAGAAACGCCTAATGCGATCGGCTACGAAGACGTTACAGGGATTCCGTGGGTTGAAATTGATTTCCCTGAGGACATCGTGCGGGCGAAGAACGACATATTACCGAAAATTTAAGATCAGAATAATATCCGAATTTGACTAAAACCTTTAAGAGAAAAGCCGATCTTTCATGACTGCAAAACCCAGCAAAGCTGCACAACTTCGACAACTGATACAATCTAAAGAGCTGTCTTTCATTCTTGAGGCTCACAACGGCATTAGCGCACGAATCGCTGAGGAAGCCGGGTTTAAAGGAATTTGGGGGTCAGGACTTGCGCTGTCTGCTCAATATGGTGTGCGCGATAATAATGAAGCCAGTTGGACACAAGTTGTCGACATGTTGGAGTTTATGTCTGACATCACAAGCGTACCGATCCTGCTGGATGGTGATACCGGGTATGGTAATTTTAATAATATGCGTCGCTTGGTGAAAAAACTCGAGCAACGAGACATTGCCGGTGTGTGTATCGAAGATAAATTATTCCCAAAAACAAATAGTTTTATTGGTGGCGAACGTCAACCATTGGCCGATATTGATGAGTTCTGCGGCAAGATCAAAGCCGGCAAAGACAGCCAATTGGATGATGATTTTTGTATCGTCGCACGTATCGAAGCATTGATCGCGGGTTGGGACATTAGCGAAGCGATCCGTCGTGCCGAAGCGTATGCAGAAGCAGGAGCGGATGCGGTTTTGATCCACAGTAAATTATCCAAACCGAATCAAATTTTGGAATTCGCCGCGCAATGGGATAACCGTGCGCCTGTGGTTATCGTGCCGACCAAGTATTACAGCACGCCGACGGAAGTTTATCGGAAAGCGGAAATTAGCCTCGTGATTTGGGCCAACCATATGATCCGTGCGGCAGTCGCAAGCATGCAGGATATCGCCCAGCGAATTCATACAACAGAAACACTGATCGACGTCGAAGAACGTGTCGCCACGGTGAACGAAATATTCCGATTGCAGGGCGCGGATGAGCTGATGGAAGCGGAAAAACGTTATTTCAGTGTCGAGCAACAAAACGCAAATGCAATCGTTCTCGCCGCCTCGCGCGGACAGGCGCTGGCTGATCTTACGGTTGATCGTCCCAAAGTGATGTTGCCGGTTGGTGGTAAACCCTTATTGCAGCGATTGGTGACCTCCTTCAAGAAACGCGGCGTTAATCAAATTTCCGTGGTCGGTGGATACAAAGCGGATGCGATCAATGTAGAAGGCATTGAGCTGATCACGAATGAACGATTTGATAACACGGGTGAATTAGGTTCGCTTATTTGCGCGAAAGATCAATTCACCGATGACATGCTCATAACCTATGGCGATCTGCTTTTTCGTGGTTACGTACTGGAAGATTTACTCGAAAGTAAACACCCGATCACGGTCGTCGTCGATTCCATGATCGAAGCCAGCCACATTAGCGGATCACCTGATTATGCCTGGTGTTCAGCAGTTGATGATCGCGCCATGCTTGGCCAGGATATCGAGCTCACACATATCGCCAACGATGCAAACTGTCAGACGACAGCGCCGCAAGGTCGTTGGATCGGCATGTTGCATGTCTGTGGTGAAGGTCGTGACTGGATCGATGCGGGATTGAAAACGCTGCAAGCACGTGAAGAGTTTGATCGTCTCGGCTTGCCGGATCTCTTAAACGAACTGGTCAAAAATGGTCATGCGATCAAAGTGTTTTACATTAATGGTCATTGGCTCGACATCAACACGCTGGACGATCTGGATCGCGCATCGGATTTTACCCACGACAATCACAACAAACGGTAAGTAAGAGAGACTATGATCAACGCAGAAGACTTTGTCGACGTTGCCCGCCAGCATGGCTTTTCCACTTACGCTGGCGTTCCGTGCTCGTTTTTGACGCCCTTTATTAATTACGTGATCAACGACGATTCACTGAATTACATTTGCTCCGCGAACGAAGGCGATGCGATCGCTACTGCCGCGGGTGCGGCAATGGGCGGACAACGTGCGATCGCGATGATGCAGAATTCTGGCTTGGGTAATGCGGTCAGCCCGATCACCTCGTTAACTTACGTCTTCCGTATTCCGATCCTGATCATCTGCACACATCGTGGTGCGCCGGGTTTAAAGGATGAGCCACAACATGAATTGATGGGCCAGATGACGACGGAACAATTTGATCTCATGCGCGTGCCTTGGGAATATTTTCCAGACGAGCCTGACGCAGTCGAACCCGCACTACAACGTGCCTTGGCTTATATGCAAAAGGAACAGCGACCGTACGCACTGATCATGAAAAAAGGCACTGTCGCGGCGCATAAATTAAAAAAGGATTCGTTAGGTACGCACCCCGCTGCGCGCTGTAAACTCAAAGAAAAGCCGGACGTCGAACTCAGCGTAACGCGCAATGATGCGTTACGAAAAATCATTGATCACACACCCGAAAATAATTCTGTCGTACTGGCCACGACAGGGTTTTCTGGACGTGAGTTGTTTGCAATCAACGATCGCGTCAATCACATTTACATGGTCGGCTCGATGGGCTGCGTGTCGTCCTGGGGATTAGGCCTATCACTTGCCCGGCCTGATCTGAAGGTAATCGCGATTGACGGCGACGGTGCCGCACTCATGCGTATGGGGAATTTCAGCACGATTGGCGCGTACGGCAAACCGAACTTCACGCATATCTTGCTGGACAACCAAGTACATGATTCAACTGGCGCACAATCCACCGTTTCACAAAGCGTAAATTTCGCGAAAATTGCGGCCAGTTGCAGTTATGACTACGCGGTGCAAGGTGATGATCTTGCCGTGCTGGACGACGTGTTCCGTCATCAGTCGGCTGTCGGGCCAAAGTTTGCACACCTGCGTACATTAGCCGGTACGATCGACGATTTACCGCGTCCCAGTATGGCACCACACGACGTGTTGACACGCTTGATGCAACATATCGGTTCCCGTTTCTAATTCACTTAATTTGTCGGTGACAGCCATGATTCTGTTAAACCCTGGTCCCGTTGTTTTGTCTGAACGTGTACGCAATGCTCTGTTGCGGCCGGATTTGTGTCATCGCGAAGTGGAGTTTACTGCGCTGCAATCTTCCATCCGATCACAACTTTTACAGATTTACGATCTCTCGCCAGAGGATTGGGCGGCGATTCTGTTGACCGGATCAGGCACGTCTGCGATGGAAGCCATGCTGACGTCGCTGGTGCCGCAATCGGGAAAAGTGCTGATCATTGAAAATGGCGTTTACGGTGAACGCTTGAGTAAGATCGCAGAAATCTACGGGATTGATCACGAGCGTATTTCCCTGCCATGGGGTGGAAAAATTGATCCGCTGGCGATTGAGATCCGACTGGATCGGGATAAGTCGATTAGCCACTTAGCCGTCGTGCATCACGAGACAACGACGGGTCGTTTAAACGACATCGAAACACTCGGCGAGCTGTGTCAGCAGCGTGGGGTGATCTTGTTGATGGATGGTGTCAGCAGCTTCGGTGCAGAAGCGATTGATTTTGAAAACTGGGCAATCAGCGCCTGTGCGGCCACCGCGAATAAGTGCTTGCATGCGGTACCGGGCACGTCGTTCGTGATCACACGACGTCAAATCATACCGGCTGCCGATGAGAAAAAACGTAGCCTGTATCTTGATCTGGAAACCTACTGTCGAAATCAAGACAAAGGCGGCACACCGTTTACGCAATCGGTGCAAACGTTTTACGCGCTCGACGAAGCCCTGAAAGAAATGCACGAAACTGGCGGCTGGAAAACACGACATGATCAATACCATGCGTTAGCGTCACAGGTACGCGACGGACTCGCCGAAATGGGGATCGCGGCGTTACTGCCAGCGGATGAATCGTCGGTCGTGTTAAACGCGTACGATCTCCCGAAAGGCGTGACTTACACGCAATTACACGATCATCTAAAAGAACGCGGTTTTGTGATTTACGCGGGGCAAGGCGATCTGGCGAAAACCTTATTCCGTATTTCAACCATGGGCAAAATTGAGCACGATGATATGGATCGCCTGCTTGCGGCGATCCGTGAATTGCTTTAATTGATTTGTCCGATCGGGATTTCTGAACAATTTTTCTGAGCAATTTAGAGTTCAGAACTCGTTGAGTTATGACTGGATCAATCGGCTAAAAATGAGCAGCAATAATCCGTCGCGTCAGTAATTTTCAAACGAAAGCTGGCATTTGCAGGCACATCAAAATCCTGTCCGCCTTGAATCGCGATCCACTCATCAGATCCGGGTAATTGTACGGTTAGTTTTCCGGCAAGAATCTCCATATTTTCTGCCGCGTCGGTGTTGAATGTGTAGTCGCCCGGCAACATAAAGCCCAGCGTCTTACTTGAGCCGTCGGCGAACTTAATTGTGCGGCTACTGACCTTACCGTCAAAATAGACATTGGCTTTTTTGACGATCGTGACGTTATTGAATTCACTCATGCTTAATACCTTGCTTGAAAGCTAAAAAATTGCGCGCAAGTATACGCTGCGAATATTTCTGCGAACAGATCAGGCATTTTATGGTCTACATAATGCTGACCTATCTATGAGTAGAAATATGAACTTAGAATAAGAATGCTCGACCAAAAGAGCAAGTGTTGAGGAGACATTGTCATGCATAAATCGCTTAGTATTCTCTGTTGCTTATTGCTCGTTGCCTGCGACAATCCACCGGCGACGGCAGAAGATATTCCACCAACAATATCGGAACAGCCCGTTACGACACGAGCACAGCTCAATTCAACGTTTAATCTCACGGAAATTGCAGAAGGCGTTTTTGTCCATCACGGCGTACACGCGACAGTGGACGATCCACAACATGACGACATCGCGAATATTGGTTTTATTGTCGGTGATGAGTGCGTTGCGGTGATCGATACCGGCGGCTCGATCGCTATTGGTCAAGCACTACGAGCCGCGATAAAAAACAGGACCGAAAAACCGATTTGTTATGTGATCAACACACACGTGCATTTTGATCACGTCCTCGGCAATGCCGCGTTTAAAACCGATCACCCCAGCTTCGTTGGACATCGCGATCTGCAAGAAGCCATGCTCCAAAATGGTGAATTCTTTGTTGAGAATTTTGCTGCTGACTTACAAGAAGGTGATCGGGCAGCAAGTGTTGATCAGGTGATTGGCCCTGATCAACTGGTAGAAGGTTCATTAACGCTCGACCTCGGTAATCGAGCACTGGTCTTAACCGCCCATCCGCGCGCGCACACGGATACCGATCTCACCGTGTTTGATGAAAAAACCAAAACACTTTGGTTGTCTGATCTGTTGTTTATGGAACGCATCCCGATACTGGCAGGATCAATTAAAGGCTGGAATAAAGAATTAGAAAAACTCACGGTACACCCCGCCGATCGCGTCGTACCCGGACACGGTCCCATCAGCGCCGATTGGCCGCAAGCCAGTGTCGATGAACAACGCTATTTTAATGTACTGATCCCGGAAACCCGCGAAGCGATCGCGAAAGGGGATTTTTTAGGAGACGCGATCAAAACCGTCGGCCAATCAGAAAAAGATAACTGGTTATTTTTTGATGACTACCACCAAGGTAATGTATCGCGAACGTTTACGGAGCTGGAGTGGGAGTGAGGTGATGGTTTAAGTAAAATGTTGGTTGTTGATAACGGATTAAATGATAAGCATATTTTCCTGATTTAAAGTCCAACTTCGTTAGCCCAATGTTCTTCTGTAATTATTGATAATGGTAAATCAGGCTTACGATACTGTATTGCCTTCTCAATTTGAGCGAACAACGGAAATTTGCCCGAGGTCGCGAGGCGTAACAGTGGTAAACGTGATCAGTAAATCCGGTAGTTTAAAAGTGGGGGGATCGTTAGTACGAGTAGTTCATAAATAATTTATGCTTTATCGCTCGTCATCACTTTGCCATAAGATGTATGGCATCTTTCAGAAGTGTGGCGCTGACTTTTTCGCCGACGTGGATGGCGTTGCGTTCCATGACGTGCATGGGTAAATCCATGTGTAGAAGCTGATCAGGTTGGTTTTTAAGTTGTACGATCACGTTGACTAAACCGCCGACTTGAACGCATTCAATAATCTCACCGCTGATCGGATTTTCTCGTACGCCGTTGGATGGGTTGACGCGACGATGCAGTAACACTTTATCCGCGCTGATGCACCAGTCGACGAGCTGATCCGTTTTTAATGGGAAGCGTGCGTGAACGTCGAGCTGTGTTTCGGCCCATTCAATGATGGCGGTTTTTTGTATTTGATCGACGCTTAACACGCGCCCTTTGAAGACATTCCGTATATCCATTAAACGTGCGATCAGGGCGCTGTCGGGTGTTTGTAAAATGGTTTGTGGTGAGCCAATTTGCAGGCTCTGTCCGTTGTGTAAAACACAGAGCCGATCGGCGAGCATTGTAGCTTCATCCAGATCGTGGGTGACGAGAATAATCGGAATGTTTAAAGTTCTAATTAACCGTTTCAACTCCAACCGCAATTTTCGTCGTGTGACTTGATCTACCGCTGAAAACGGTTCGTCCAATAATAAAACCGCCGGCTCTCTGGCTAATGCACGGGCCAGTGCGACGCGTTGTTGCTGGCCGCCGGAAAGTTCTGCTGGTTTGCGATCCGCGAGTCCTTGTAGATTCACTTTTGTGAGCAGATCTTCGACACTGATCTGACTAGTTGGAACACGTGCAAGCTGAATATTGTCAAACACTGACATGTGCGGAAACAGCGCATAGTTCTGGAATACCATGCCGATATGTCGCGATTGCGGTGCGCGATGTAGATTCTTTTCAGAATCAAACCAGTCTTCTCCCTGACAACTAATGTGGCCAAATTGCGGCACAAATAATCCGGCGATGGCGCGGAGGATCGTCGTTTTACCGCTACCGGAAGGACCAACAATGGCCAACACATTACCCGGCGCACAGGTGAATTTGACCTTAAGCGGGATGCCGTGTGTTTGATGTAATTGGACGGAAAGTGGCTTCATGTGCGTCGTCGATCTAACCAGAAAACCAGACTGATCGTGATGAACGCGATGATCAATAAACTCAATGACATAATGTGTGCAGCACGGTCATCGAAGGCTTGCATGCGATCAAAAATCGCAATGGAAAGCGTGCGGGTTTCGCCGGGGATATTGCCGCCGATCATTAAAACTACGCCGAATTCACCGAGTGTATGTGCGAAGCTCAAGACCACGCCGCTGAGAATACCGGGCCAAGCGAGCGGTAGCTCGATCTTCCTAAATGTTTGCCAGCGGTTTAAGCCACTTAACCACGCTGCTTCGCGCAGGTTGCTGGGAATGGCTTCAAAGCCGCGCAACATGGGTTGAACGGCAAAGGGCAGGCTGTAGATGATTGACGCGATCAGCAGGCCGGAAAAAGAAAAGACCAATGAGTCGCCGGTGAGTGTCGCAAGCCAGTGACCAAATGGGTTTTGCGGACTGAGCATTGTCAGCAAATAAAAGCCAAGTACGGTCGGTGGTAACACCAGCGGCAGAGCGAGAATAGCTTCGATAATGGTTTTGCCTTTGAAGGAACGCCAAGCCAGTCCGCGCGCGATCAGCAATCCGACGATCAACAACAGAACGGTGGTGATGCCGGCCAGTTTTAATGAGAGAACAAGTGCTTCCCAATCCATGAGAGCTAATCGCCCACTTCGGGCTGGTTTTTTTGATCAGCCTTCGTTTCGTTGCGAGTTGGCGTGATGGATTCAATTGGGGTGAAGCCCGCTTTAGCGAGAATGGCTTGCGCCGCTTCCCCCAACATGAATTGAAAAAAAGTTTGCGCCGCATCTGATCGTGAATCGTGGGGATGGAGTAACACCATGCGATGTTCAAGTTGGGCCGATGCTCTTTGAGCAAGCAATACCATCTCCCCTTTATTTTGCTCGACTAACTCCTGCGCTAAGGAGCGCGGCAGCAGCGCTGCACTGACAGCACCGGACAGCGCGAATCGCGCCGATTGCGCGGCACTTTCACCGAGGATGAGTAAGTCTTGTGCGGCATCCCATAGTTCTATTTGTTGTAGGTGATTCTTGGCTAGACGGCCGTAGGGGGCGATGTTAGGGTTTGCGATGCTTAAGCGTTGTTGATGTACGATCAGGCTGTTGAGATCAGAAGTCGGTGATGTACCCCAAAAAAGCACCAGTTCACCCGCAGCATAGGATTGACCTGCATCTGAGACCAGTTGGCGGTCAACTAAAATCTTTACGTGCTCGCTGTCTGCGCTTAAGAAAATATCGAACGGTGCACCATGCTCGATCTGACGGGTTAAAGTGCCGGAGGCGGCGTAGCTGATTTTTAGCTGATGATCGGTTTGCTGGGTAAAGGCTTGGTGTATTTCTTCGAGGGCAAATGTCAGACTGGATGCGGCGGCGACGCGAACTTCATCGGCATAAGAAAGTACGCTGCCGATGGTGAAATTAATCAGAAAGGCGAGTGAAAAATAACCAAATTTCATTGCTCAGCATGATAACTGAAATTAGATCAGCCTGCTGGTTTTCAGCGCGGGGTGGCGACGCTATAGGAGCCGATGGCGAGTCAAATCGCGTAATCGAGCGGGTTTTCTTTGCGCGGTAGAATAAAAGAAAAAACCGCGCCACCTTGCGGTCGATTGCTGACACTGATCTCGCCAGAATGGGCTTGAATGATGTTACGACAGATGGCGAGGCCGAGGCCCGTTCCACCCGTGCCTTTATTGGTATGGGTGCTTTGCACAAATTCATCAAAGATGGAATTGAGTTCTGTTTCAGGCACGCCAACGCCCTGATCAGCGACACAAATTTCAAGCCCGTCAATGCTGGTCTGATCTTTTTTACGACGACCATGACGTAATTTCACTTCCCGCATGCTGATTTCGATCACGCTATCTTTAGGACTGAATTTAAGTGCGTTAGAGAGCAAGTTCGTGATGACTTGACCTACTCGAGAGCGATCAAAATACGCGCTGGTCTGACAGGCTGATGGCATGACTACAATTTTAATATGCTTTTCTGCTGAGAGCGCTTCCAGTTCACGAATGCAACTTTCAATGACCGGTAAAATATTTTGCCTTTCCGGTTCTATATGCATTTTATTCGCCGACATTTTTTCGATATCGAGTAGATCATTCAAGAGTTTAAGTAGGCGTTCACCACTTTCTGAGATTCGGCCAAAATAATTTGTCAGGCGTACATTGTCCGTATTGATCGTGTGCTTACTACCCAAGTTAGAAAAGCTTAAAATCGCATGTAATGGCGTGCGTAATTCATGTGACATATTGGCGAGGAAAGTGGACTTTGCAGCATTTGCCTGCTCAGCTTTTTCTTTAGATGCAAGCAGGTCTAAGGTTTTGATGCTGACTTGTTCTTGTAGCTCGGTACGTGCGGTTTGTAGTTCTTGCAGGCTGGTTTTTAGCTGCGTGCTGCGGCGGTTATACCAGTGGGCGAATAAACCAAGTTCATCGTGGTGTTCAACATTTAGCAATGTTTCGTGCCCATTTTCGGCAGCCTCTTTAAGCTGGCGGGTCATCTTGTTGAGTGGCGTAATCAAAATCTTCCTGATCAAAATAATCGAGAACAACATGATCGACCCAATCGCAAGGAAGGCCATTTTAAAAATAGAGCTTTCGATTACCGACGTTGTGCTGGAAACTTGTGAATAAGGTGTGACCGTGATCACGCTCCAATCAGTATCAGGCACGGCAAAGATACCGAAAATAGCATCATCTTTTAGAATCGTTTGATCGTTAATAAACAGGTGCTCAGCTCCACTAGGGTAATGCGAGGTAGAGCCTGACGGAGTGTTCTTTTTCTTGATTTCTTTTACCAGTGGAGTGAACTCGGGGGCAATCTGTGTAAGTTCTTCTAAGGTGATATAGGTGCTGACTTTATTACTGTTGATGGTGTAGCTTAATTGTTTTTTTGCAATTGATGTGTCTGGGAAAGACAGTAATCGACCGTCACCATCCACCGCAAATGCGTAACCGCCATTTTCTTTTGTTGAGGTTGCAAAAAAATCTTTTAAGCCTGTCAACGAGAGGTCAATTGTCGCCGCACCATAAAAGACCTCGTGTCGAAACATGGGAACTGTGCAAGTAACCATGGGTTCAGATGAGTAAGGATCGACGTAGGATTTTGACCAAATTGGCTGATTGTTTCGGCCTTTTTTTGCCGGTAAGTACCAGTCTTGGAGATGATAACTGGCGTTGTCGGCCTTGTTGTAATCGTCATAGAAAATCAATTCACCACGATTATTTCGGCCCCAGAAAAAGCTACGGCGCTCTGTTGAGGGGGTAAATTGAAAAGGTTCAGGCCAAATACCACCACCTGCGACAAGCGCTTGGTTGTCCTCGTCTTGCATAATTGCGGGGAGGATTTTTTTATGTAAATTGAGATCCGGAGGTAAATTTTCCGCTAGATTTGCCAGTGCCAAGGTCATGCTTTCGACCTTGGTTTTTCGATTATTGAGATCGGCCACCATGTTGTGACCTTGTGCACTGATACGCGCGAAGACCTGTGCCTCGATAAGTGGTTTGGCATACATGCGCAACCCGAAGCTGATCGCGACCAACATGCAAACAAACATAATGATCAGGATTGCGGGCAGTTTAAAGCCAAAACTATCGATATGATTAATTCGATACTGCGGTGCAATTGAATCACTCACGACAGGGGATCGGGCTTCAACTTCAGGCGGTAGCCAGTGTTCTGTCTTCTGCGTCATCGATTTGAAAATCAAGTTCCTGGAGAGCGATTTTTGCGACGACTTTATTACCTTTACCAATAAACTCTAACGAATCAAAACTCAGGATTTTTGCCATGGCAATGCCGCGGCCATGATTATCACCAATGCGATCTATCGCGACTTCTAAATAATTTTTCCAATCAAAGCCCGGTCCTTGATCACATAGAGAGATCATAATTTCACCCCCTAAGTTAGCAAATTCCAACGTTGCAAATTTTGCTGCGTTCTCTGGCATTGCTAATCTTCGTTCTACTTCATCGCGCCAGCGGCCACTGGCAACGAGCTCAGTTTTTTCTGCGTAGGTAATGCCTAAGTTTCCATGCTCGATAGCATTGATCATTAGCTCAGACAAGCCCGTTAATACTTGTCCTGGAGAGGGACAGGCGTTGGAAATAAGCAATGCCAGATCTTGCGCTTCATTTAAGCTTCTGAAATGAAAAATCCCACTACGAAGTAAATTGAGCGTGCGCGTTTGCTGTTCAAGGGTGTTTTGTAGGGAGCGATAATAGACATGTTCGTCTAGGGCCGTTTTTACGACAGATCGTAAAATCTCTTCCGAGAAAGGTTTGGCTAGGTAGTAAAACGCACCCGCTTGCATGCCGTCGACAATATCTTGTTTCGCAACTTTCGCTGTTTGCAAAATGACCGGTGTGTGCTGCAAGATGGAATGTTCTTTCATGCGCGCTAGAATCTGCATGCCGTTTAAGCTCGGTAACATGCGATCTAGCAAGACTAAATCAATGTCTTCGCATTCGCGCAAAAGCAGTTCCCAAGCTTCTGCGCCATCCGAGACACAGCGTAGCTCGTAGCCAGTGTTATCTAAGTAGTCTTCGATGATTTCCAAATTGTATGGCTCATCGTCAACAATAAGAATTTTTCCTTTGGTGTTGTCTGCGTTGTATTGCATCATTCTCGAGCTTCTCCGATCTGTCACTGGTCGTTGTTTATGCAATACAAGTAGCGGCAATTGCTGACAAAGTTTTAATTCAAGACAAAATCACGCAATATTTTATATAGGCGGGACGTTCGGGTTAGGAACCAAAAGGTTGATTGTGCGATAATGTCGGGATTTTCACCCACATGCAGGAAACGACGCACATGAGTTCAGATTTCACATCACGTAATCAATTTAGCCAAGAAGAGCTAATCACATGTGGTAAAGGTGAATTGTTTGGTCCGGGCAATGCTCAGTTACCGCTACCGCCGATGCTGATGGTTGATCGAATTACATCCATCACTGAAGACGGCGGAGAGTTAGGCAAAGGCCAGTTGATTGCAGAATTTGATATTGACCCTTCATTATGGTTCTTCGATTGTCACTTTCAAGGCGATCCTGTCATGCCGGGATGTTTGGGGTTGGATGCTATGTGGCAATTGATCGGCTTCTACCTTGGCTGGCGTGGAGGCCCTGGGCGTGGTCGGGCTTTGGGTGTGGGTGAAGTGAAATTTACTGGCCAAGTCACTCCTAAAAATAAGCTGATCACTTACCGTATTGATATGAGCCGAATTATTATGCGAAAACTCTATATGGGGGTCGCGAACGCTGTCATGGAAGTCGACGGCAAGGAAATTTATAATGCGAAGGACTTACGAGTTGGTCTTTTTACAAAAACAGATAATTTCTAAGAAACGAGTATGGCGATGAAAAGAGTAGTTGTGACAGGTATTGGTATCGTCTCCAGTATCGGAAATAACAAGCAAGAAGTCGTTGCGTCATTACGCGAAGGACGTTCAGGGATTGAATTCAACCAGGAGTATGCAGATTTAGGTTTCCGCTCTCATGTTTACGGCCCGATCCGATTGGATCCGGCAGAACACGTTGATCGTAAACTCATGCGTTTTATGGGCGATGCTGCGGCATTTAATTACATTGCAATGCGCGAAGCGATTGAAGACTCAGGTCTTGCACCAGAGGATGTTTCTAACCCACGTACCGGAATTATTACTGGATCAGGTGGTGCGTCGACAGAAAACACACTGCTGGCAACAGATACACTACGCGAACGAGGCGCACGTAAAGTCCCGCCAACCTTAGTTCCTCGTACGATGGGCAGTACCACCAGTGCAAACCTCGGTACGGCATTCAAGATTAAAGGCACAAGTTATTCGATCAGTTCTGCTTGCGCGACAAGTGCGCACTGTATCGGTAATGCAGCGGAACTAATCCAACTCGGTAAACAAGACATCATCTTCGCCGGTGGTGGCGAAGAAGTACATTGGTCATTGACCTTATTGTTCGACGCAATGGGTGCACTCTCTTCCAAATATAATGATGACCCCACCCGCGCATCGCGGGCTTACGATGCCGATCGCGATGGATTCGTTATCTCTGGCGGTGGCGGTATGCTGGTATTGGAAGAATTAGAGCATGCTAAAGCTCGCGGCGCGAAAATTTATGCTGAGCTGGTTGGTTACGGAGCTGCATCCGACGGTGATGACATGGTCAAACCTAGCGGTGATGGCGCCATTCGTTGCATGCAATTGGCGATGGAAACAGTGGATGGTCCGATTGACTACATCAACGCACATGGTACATCCACACCGGCTGGCGATATGGTCGAACTTGAAGCGGTAAAAGTTGCATTCGAAGGTAAAACCATTCCGAAAATTAGCTCAACAAAATCACTCACCGGGCATGCGCAAGGCGCGGCGGGGATTAACGAGGCTGTTTATTCTTTGTTGATGTTGGAAAATGATTTTTTGACTGCATCGGCAAATGTTGAAACTTTAGACCCTAAAGCGGAAGGCATGCCTGTATTAACCGCGTGTGTGGAAAGTGCCGGCGTGAAAACCGTCATGTCGAATAGTTTTGGTTTTGGTGGCACAAACGCATCGTTGGTTTTCAGCAAATACGAGGATTGATCGACTGAAGTTGATCAGTGCCAGATTTTGGGCTGTACCAAGGTTTTTAAACTTTTGACAAAATTTCAGTAAGTTCTCGCTCTGCTCAGTAGTTAAACAACAATAGCTGATCAGAGCGCTTTGACTTTTTCCTTGCCGCAACGTGTACAACGCGAGAGCGTGACAAGCTTGCCCATCTTCACATCAAACTTCTGTTCGCTGACGATTTTCCATTTATGAAAACCGTTTTTGCACATTGTGCGCGCTTTCGCTTTATCCGCTAAACTGGGCTTTTTGAATTGGACGACATCACCCATGATGGTGTTCCTTCAGGCTAAAACTGCTGTGAGTTTACGTTAATGTAGACCGCGATCCTGCCAGCTGGCAAGTCATTCAACATACGCAAGTGGTTGTCGGCACGCACGGCAATGGTAAACCATTTTCTTTTTACCCTGAACGCGATTATGTCGTGTCGTGCTTAGTTTATGATCTCGACAGGCGCAGCGGTATACATGGGTTTGTTGGCGTTTAACCGGGACACCTTCCAGATCAAACTGGTGAGTGGTTTGAGGTTCTTCGCCGAGTAAATGCATCATCGCTTGCCATTCCTTCCCATGCGGTGCGACACGTTTGCGACCAAAATGTTGCTCAACAAGATAGTGTGCGACTTCATGCGCGACCGTGTGTTGTAAGTTTTCGTCAAAGTATTTTGCAAACAAATGCGCATTGAAGCGAAACCAACGCTCTTTGTAACGTACACAATACATTCCGGCAGCACGGCCGGTTAGATCAAAACGAACCTCTATCGGTTGAAACGAAGTTTCTAACTGATTTGCCGCAAAGGCGATCAGTTCTGCACAGCGATCAAGAACCTGTTGTTGCTGATCTGGTGTAATGGGTTGGATGGATGTCATGGGATTCTTTACACTAGCGAGCTGGTATTTTAATGCAATGGAGACTCAATAATGAAATGGCATGTTTATCTTTCTGGTGAAATTCACAGTGATTGGCGCGAGCGTATCAAACAAGGCATCAAGGATGCGGACTTACCGGTCAAACTGAGCGCACCGATCACGGATCATGCTTCAAGTGATGATTGCGGCGATGTGATTCTTGGCCCTGAAATGACGCCTTTTTGGAAAGATCACAAAGCATCAAAAATAAACTCAATCCGCACGCGAGCAATGATCGAAAAAGCCGATGTGGTGGTTGTTCGTTTCGGCGATAAATATCGTCAATGGAATGCGGCTTTTGATGCGGGTTATGCTTCTGCTCTCGGCAAATCGGTGATTACCCTGCATGATCCTGAACTCACGCACCCGTTAAAAGAAGTGGACGCAGCGGCGCTAGCCGTCGCGCAAACACCTGAAGAAGTAGTGGCGATCTTGAAATACGCGATCACCGGCAAGTTGAAAGTGAAAAAAGGCTAAGGTTACGCCTTGAACTATTTTTCGGATTCGCTCAGCGCTGCGATCAGCCTGATCTTTCAGCTTGATCCAGAAGTCTGGCAAATTGTCTGGACCTCTGTGCATATTTCGTTGATTGCGACGCTGATCGCCTCATTGTTTGCGGTGCCGCTCGGTGTGGTGATCGCACTCAATGACTTTCGCGGTAAAGCCAGCTTACAGCAATTTCTCAATACGCTAATGGCGATGCCGACGGTCGTGATCGGGTTGATTCTGTATGGCTTATTCACACGACAGGGTGCGCTGGGTGAGTGGGGCTTGTTGTACACACCGGGAGCGATCATCATCGGCGAGTGTTTGCTGATTTTTCCGGTGATTTTAAATTTAACCATTGTCGCGATCACATCCGCCGATCCACGTCTGTTACCTACATTAAAAACACTTGGGGCGACACACTTTCAAGCGTTCATACAGGTTATCAGTGAAACCCGTTTTGCGGTGATGGCAGCGCTTGTCGCAGGCTTCGGACGAGCCATAGGCGAGGTCGGTGCAGCAATGATGCTGGGCGGCAATATTGATGGTTTCACGCGCACCATGACCACCGCGATCGCACTGGAAACCAGCAAAGGTGAATTCGAATTAGCACTCGCACTGGGCATAGTGTTATTACTAATCGCATTCGCTTTAAACATGGGGCTGCAAGGTTTGCAGCGTCGTCAGTAAGTCGCGAATTATGAGTGAGTCCAATAATAACATTTACGCATTAAACGGCATTCGTTTTGAGTACGGTGACAAAGCGGTATTAGATATTCCAGCTTTATCGATCGCGCGCGGTAAAATCACCACACTGCTTGGTTGTAATGGTGCGGGTAAAACCACACTGTTGAATCTGCTCGCGCTGATCAAGCAGCCCGCAAGTGGTGATTTGGTTTTTGATAGCCAGACGTTAAGTGCGATCACACAACAAAAAGCATTATTAAAGTTACGCCGACGCATTGGCCTAATCCCGCAAAATCCACTCTTACTTCGTGGCAGCGTGATGGAGAATGTGTTGCGCGGCCTGCAATTTCGCAAACTGAATAAACCCGATCAGTTTTCACGTGCGCAACAGGTCATGCAGCAAGTCGGTGTGCTGGCATTGCAAGATCGATTGGCGCGAGATCTGTCTGGTGGTGAAGCGCAAAAAGTGGCCCTCGCGCGTATTCTTGCGTTGCAGCCAGATGTGCTGTTGTTGGATGAACCGTTCACCTACCTCGATCAGGAAAGCGCGGCTGATCTGGCCGATCTGCTCACCTTGCTCGCACAAGAGCAGGGCATCACAGTGATCTTATCCACGCATGAAAGACGTTTCGGCATGGCGTTGGCAGATGATGTGATCAGCCTTGTACACGGCAAGCCCGTCGCTGCACCGTTGGTGAATGTGTTTCACGGTGAGTTGCTGGGCGGTGAGTTCTTAACGGGGAAAATCCGCATTTTATTACCGGATGATATCGACAGCGGCAAACATGTATTAATTGATCCACAAGAAATCGTACTGTCAAAAACACCGCTGGAATCGAGTATGCGAAATCATTTTCAAGGGCACGTTGTCAGCATAGAAGAAGAACATGGCCGCGACTGGATCACCGTCATGGCTGGCGAATGTTTTCATGTTGAAATAACCCGCCAGTCATTAGACGATTTGGATTTACGATTGGGAACAGATGTACAACTTTATTTTAAGTCGACAGCGGTGAAGGTGGTTTAGAAATTTCGAACTAAAAAACCTTCTAATACGTTTGCGGTATAAGTTGATCGAATATTGCGAGTGAACAACAGTTCATATTGATCGTTTTGATGAAGTAATTCATTTGCGTTTTATCCCTTCTTTTGCATAGTAAAAAGAAGGGATAAAGACAATATTGAATTCTTTCTTTTAAATTTTTCGATTCAATTAGAAAAAGAAAATATCGCGATGTTTTTCTGATCGTCGTTACCGTGAGCGATGATTCAAAATGGGTAAGTTTTTATTATTTCTTAGCCATTTTCTTTCCAATTAGAATCGTTCTGATCACACGCTCACCTGCCAGTTCTAAAAACTTTTTAGAATCTTTCAAGGCTTCATCTAAATCCATGTTTCGGCAAACTGCGGAGTCGAGTCCATGGATGCCGTGTTCGAATACACCGCGCGCATCGTCAGCCAATGCACCACCGATTGCGATGACGGGAACGTTGTGTTTTTTCGCGGCTTTTGCGACACCGGCTGGGGTTTTGCCGAAGGCAGTTTGGAAATCGACACGACCTTCGCCGGTGATGACGAGATCAGCGCCTTTTAAATGTTTTTCTAGATCAGTCGCTTCGACGACGAGATCAACACCGCGTTTCATTTTCGCTTTGGTGAAGGCCATCATACCAGCACCTAATCCACCTGCTGCACCTGCGCCAGGTTTGTCAGCGACGGCTTTTTTCAATTGGGTTTTAAGGAGGTTACCGTAGTGTTTTAGGTTGGTATCAAGTGTTTTTACTTGGGCCGGTGTTGCGCCTTTTTGTGGGCCGAAAACATGAGATGCGCCTTTTTTACCGCAGAGAGGGTTGTCCACATCCGATGCGATAGTAATCGTCGCGCCTTTGATTAATGGGTTGATGTCGCTGACATCAATTTTAGCGATCTCATTCAACATGCCGCCACCGAGATGTTGGTTCATGAGGCTGCCTTTTGTGTCGTAAAATTTCACGCCAAGTGCTTGCGCCATGCCTGCGCCACCGTCATTCGTCGCGGAACCACCCAGTCCAATGATGATTTTTGTGATACCGCGTTTTAATGCATCCGCGATCAGCTCGCCGGTTCCAAAGGTGCTCGCCGTTAGCGGATCGCGTTTATCGCGAGCGACTAGAGGCAGGCCGGATGCTTCGGCCATTTCGATCACGCCAGTTTCGCCGTCGCCGAGTAAACCGTATCGAGCTGTGACGGGCGTGCCGTCAGGGCCGGTGACTTTTTTACGAATAATTTTTCCACCGGTTGCATCGACCAGCGATTGCACTGTACCTTCACCGCCATCGGCCATTGGGACGATCACGCAACGTGCTTTCGGCAGCACGTTTCTGATGCCTTTTTCGATGCAGGTTGCGACCTGCATTGAAGTGAGGTTTTCTTTGAAGGAATCCGGTGCCAGTACAATTTTCATTCTTAACTTTCTCCTAGCTGCAGCGCTGCCATTTGTGGTGCGTGAAACGACATTCCTCAGCCCAATTCTTTTTATAATACGCTGCTAAACAGTGCATAGTTTGGTGATGAGGATTATGTTTGTTTTTGCTCCGCACGAATTATTCCTGTTCGTGTGAATGTCGATCACGCAAAGAGAAAAGTGTACAACAAGACGGCTTATTCGCCCAATATACTGTGCGAGGAATTGCGACGTGAACAGACGTTTTGCGTTAGATCCAGCCTTGTAATTCGTTCTGAATAAGCTTCGCAAGCATGTTGATAGAATCCGGCGAGTCGTTTAAGCAGGGAATAAAATCATATTGATCGCCACCATGTTGCAGGTAGTGATCACGATTTTGCATATTCATTTCTTCCAACGTTTCTAGACAGTCTGCGGAAAATCCGGGCATGAAAACGGCGACGGATTTTTTCGCTTTGGCTAACGTTTCGAGAGTTTCGACGGTGTAGGGTTGCAGCCATTGCTTGGGCCCAAAGCGCGATTGGAAGCTGAGGACGAGTTGTGTTTCATCCATACCCAACGCATCGCGGATCAGTCGAGTAGTCTTTGCGCAATGACAGTAATAGGGATCGCCTTTGTCGAAATATTCTTGCGGTAAACCATGAAAAGACGCCAAGAGTACATCCGGTTTTGATTCGGCTTGAGTAAGATACTCGCGGATGCTGTTTGCGATCGCGTCGATATAATCGGGCTGATCAAAATACGGGGGTAATGTACGAATGGCCGGTTGCCAGCGAATCTCTTTCAAGACATCAAACGCGCGATCATTCACCGTCGCGGTCGTGGTGGCGCTGTATTGTGGATATAACGGTGCGATTAGGATGCGATCACAGCCGCGATCTTTCATCGCTAGCAGTTGTGTTTTGATCGAAGGTTGGCCGTAACGCATGGCCCAGTCAAGGTCGATATTCTGATTTTGATCCAAAAAATGTTGCGCTAATTTTTCTGCCTGCAATCGGGTGTAATAACGCAAAGGTGATTCGTCTGTTTCATTGAACCAGACTTTTTCATACGCTTCAGTCGTTTTCGCTGGACGAGTTTGCAGGATGATGCCGCGCAGAATGGGCTGCCAGAATAGAGGATGGAGTTCGATCACGCGTCGATCAGATAAAAATTCAGCCAGATAGCGGCGTACGGATTTTTTGTCGCAAGTGTCTGGCGTGCCGAGGTTTACCAGCAGTACACCGACGTTACCGAAGGCAACGGGCGGATGGGTGGGGTGCGTGCCGGAAGGAAGCGTGGAGTGATCAGACGTTGTCATAGCGTTAAATTATTCTGTAGTGAAAGTCAGTTCTTGGATTTTATGGTGCGTTATCTTTCCAAGCTCCATAGCGTTCCAACGCGAGTTTTCGTGATTCCGCCAGATCAACAATGGGCTCGGGATAATCCGGTGAAAGTGTATCACTCTTGTCGGATGGGCGATCATTTGTGCTCGCTTGCCAAGGAGCATGGATGATCTTGTTGGGTAAGTGGGCGAGTTCAGGCAACCAGCGTCGGATGTAATCACCGTTGGCATCGAAGCGTTGGCCTTGTGTGACGGGATTGAAAATTCGGTAGTAAGGAGACGCATCTGCGCCGCAACCGGCACTCCATTGCCAGCCGAGAGTATTATTCGCGAGATCCGCATCGACCAATGTATTCCAAAACCAACGCGCGCCATCTAACCAATGCAGACCGAGGTTTTTCGTCAGAAAAGAAGCGACGATCATCCGTGCCCGGTTATGCATACTGCCGGTTGCCCAAAGTTCTCGCATGCCTGCGTCCACAAGCGGAATACCCGTTTCACCGCGCTGCCATTTTTGCAGTAATTCATCATCGTGTTGCCAAGGGAAGTTTGTGTATTTTTGATTGAAAACGTCGTCCTGAGTTTGCGGATAGTGATAAAGCAAATGATGACCAAAATCCCGCCAGAAGAGTTGTCGTTCAAACGCTTCAATTGCGCCGTCGTTTCGTTCGTTCTGATCATGTTTGTATTGTTGTGTGACATGCAGAATTTGGCGCGGACTGATCTCACCGAAATGTAAATGCGCAGAGAGTCGTGAAGTTGCGTGATCAGCCAGCCGGTCACGTTTATCTTTATAGATTGAAATATCGTCATTAACAAACTCCATCAAACGATCATGCGCCGCGTCTTCGCCGATCGCCCATTGTCCCTCGAATTTGTTATACCAACGAAAGGTTGAGGTGAGGGCGAGATCGGCAATTGTTAGGTTTTTACTACCAACCTGAACGATAGTATTTACCTGTCGATCGGGGAGCTGCTGCAATGGCAATGACGGCATTTGTACAGCACGTTTATAAAAAGGAGTGAAGACGCGGTAGGGATCTCCTTGCTGGTTTTCAATTTCCCATGGTTCAAATATCAGGGATCCATTAAAACTTTTAACCTGTAACCCATCAGCGTTGAGCGTTTTCTTGATGTTCTCGTCAACGCGGCGCAAGGCAGGTTCGTAGCGACGATTCCAGTAGACTGATTCCACATCATGAAGATCAATCAAGTTCTGAATTGCCGCTAAAGAAGAACCTGAACGGATCTGCAAGGTTAAGTTAAATTTTTCCTGTAACGCCGTTTCAAGTGATTCAAGACTTTGCTTCAACCACCAACAACTGGCTTCACCGGGTGCGTAAGGTTCTGCTTCTTCTGGCGCGTGAATGTATAGCGGAATGACTTGCTCATGCTCTAACGCTGCGATCAGCGCCGGGTTATCGTGCAGACGAAGGTCATTGCGAAACCACATAATTGCCGTTGAGCTCATTGGGAATTCCATCGCAGTTGAGGAAGGTTATTCATCATTGATCAGATTATTTAAAACGTATTCTTAGTATTATACCAAAATTGTGCAATACTTATACAAATAGTGTTTATATCAAGTTTAGGAGCGAAGTATGCTGAAAATCTCGCTACTCATCATATTTAATATCTACGCGATCACGTCGACAACTGCCCAAGCGGAAATTGATGGGATCGGATTGCCACAAGGTCGTTTCGTCGAAGTCAAACAACATCGGATGCATTTGGATTGCAGTGGGGCAGGGCCGGTTACTGTCGTGGTTGATTCGGGTATTGGTGGATCATCAATAGAATGGTTCCTCGTCCGAGAGTCATTAGGCGAGTCGGTCCGCTTTTGCGCATATGATCGGGCGGGATACGGTTGGAGTGATCCAGGTGTTGCGTCTAGAACAACGAAGAATATTAGTCATGAGCTACGAATGTTATTAAATAACGCGGGAGAAAAACCGCCGTATTTAATGGTCGGTCACTCGTTTGGTGGTTTTACTGCGCGCTATTTTGCCTATCGTTTTCCTAATGATGTGATGGGTCTTTTATTAGTCGATGCATCGCATCCTGATCAAATCAGTCGTATGAATAAGCTGGTTACCGGAACACAGAAAAGAACCGGCGGTGAGAATCCGTTGCAAATGCCGAAGGGTAATTCTGTTGAAAATTTGCCGGAATTGCAGCAGTTGCAAGCAGGCTTTCTCAATTCACGTCGGAAGGCGATTTTCGCACAGATGGATGAGATCAAATATTTTCAACAAAGTGCGGAGCAAGTGCGGCAAGCCATGCCGCTACCGAACATTCCTGTGTTGGTCGTGACAAGGGGAAAACAGGTCTGGCCAGAAAATAAACAAGGGCAGTTTATGGAGAAGACGTGGTTGGATTTACAAGAGTCATTATCAGCACTGACAATTAACGGTCGGCATTTACTCGCAACGCAAAGCGGTCACAATATCCATCTGGATCAACCAGAATTACTCAGCGATCAGATTAGGACCATGATTCGATCATATCAATCGGCTGTTTTGCATGCTGGTGTGGTTGATTTAAACCAAGATGGTGGTTCCCTGTAACCATTTTTTCATAAAATCAGATAGAAAAGACCTTTCATAAATTTATTTGAAAAATAAAAGAATGGCTTAAGTCATTGAAAATTATAATTAATATTTATCTTAGTGGAATGTTTTGAAATTATGGCACGCAGACTGCAACTACCTAAGCAAGCAGGCAAATTGGCTTGCCACATAAACAACCACTTGATAGGAGAACTATTATGAAATGGGAAACACCAGCATACGAAGATTTACGTTTTGGTTTTGAAGTCACTATGTACATCATGAACCGATAAGATCTGAGTTATCAGAACTTATAAGACCCGGAGCGGCTTTGCCCTCCGGGTTTTTTATTGTCTGCTATTCCTACCTTGTGCGAGTTTACTCCGTAGCGGGGAAACATAGTGACTCAGGGCATAGCTGAATAACGTTCTTCAGGGTTTTGCTGGCAAGTTCAAAATGTCGACCAAGTTTGATCAGATCACGCAAGCTAGCAGGCTGTGAAATCAGTCCTTTGCTCAGTTGTACAGCACGCACCTCACCAAACGCATTGATTGCGTTTGTCGCCAGATCGGGAATCGCCTGATCATGCGCATCAACCACCGCACGCACAACAATGAATGGAATCCCAAATTCGGAAGCAACACGGGCGATGGCTGCGCTCTCCATATCAACTGCTACGCAGTGCGTTTGTTGGAACAGTTCTGCTTTTTCTTTTTGGTGATCAACCATGCCTGAGCCGCTGAGAATGGCCGCGGAGTTGAGCGGTTGTTGATGATCAATGAGATGTTTTTCTAGACGCTCACGCCAAGACTGATCGGGTCTATACGTCGTATCCGGTGTGATGACCGTTTCCGGTAGTAATAAGTCACCAGGCGTGGCTGATGGGCTAAGGCTACCTGCTGTGCCCCAGCTGATCAGCGCGATTGCGCCCTGTTCAATGAGTTTGCGAGTGGCGACTTCGGCCTTTTCGTCACCCATTCCTGAAACGTAGATGAGGTGATTTTGTACTTGTGTAATATGCGCATTTTTAATGCGTTGCCCGGCGAACAAACGAGCTTCGGACGACATCGCAGCAATGATGCCGATTTTTGACATGATCAGGCGTGTTTTTGAAAATGACGCTGGTATTTTGCTAATGCCCAGAGTGGGAAAAATTTCGTGTAGCCGTGATACTTCAAATAGAACACGCGCGGAAAACCCGGTGCAGTGAAGTTATCATCATCCCATAATGCGGTGTCATCCATTTGTTGGTGAACCAAATAATTGGCGGCACGATTGACTGCATCGGTTTTAGCGTGTCCGGCTGCGATCAGCCCAAGCATCGCCCATGAAGTTTGGAACGGTGTGCTGACATGCGGCTGTGTTTCTTTGCCTGGATAATAACTGTCATTGCTTTCACCCCAGCCGCCATCAAGATATTGGTTGCTCAGCAACCATTGCGCGGCTTTTTGAATCCAGCCTTCTTGCATGTCGTAGCCAGCGACTTCCAGTGCGCTCAAGACTGACCACGTACCATAGATGTAATTGCTGCCCCAACGGCCAAACCAAGATCCATTTTCTTGCTGCGTGTTCTTCAGATACGTGATTGCGCGCGCAAGCGTCTCGTCGTAACGCGCGTCCTTCGTCAGGCCGAGCAGTGCAATACATCGTGCAGTGACATCTTCAGTCGGCGGATCCAATAACGCGCCATGATCAGCAAATGGGATCTGGTTAAGGTAATAGTGCGTGTTGTTCCGATCAAAAGCGCCAAAGCCACCATTGTCTGATTGCATTCCAGCGACCCAATTAGCGGCGCGCGCGATATTTTCAGCGTAGTGATCACGATCTGCGAGGGCCATCGCCCAGCCGATCATGGAGGTGTCATCAAGATCAGGGTAGTGAGCGTTCGCAAACTGGAAAGGCCAGCCACCACCGGCGAGATCAGGATTATTGTCGCGCCAGTCTCCCGGTTCGTCAGACAGTTGTTGATCGGCTAACCAGTCGAGTCCGTGTGTGATTGCCTCACGATTTGCATCCGGATCGCTTTCAAGTAACGCTAACGACGCGATGCCGGTGTCCCACATTGGTGAAAGGCAAGGCTGACAGTAGGCATGATCCTCTTCGATGATAAGTAGCTTATCTAGCGCTCTACGTGTTTGAATCATTAACGGGTGTTGTTCGTCGTAGCCGAGAATTTTTAACGATTCATGGGCATTTACCATCGCGGGGAAAATTGCACCGAGTCCATCCTCACCATTGAGACGTTCGATGAACCAATTCTTGGCTTTTTCAACCGCGCGTTTGCGGACAAACTTTGGAATTAGGGGTTCGATACATGTGCGTCCGATTGCATCCAAAACATGCAATACGCGACTTAATGGCGTGGTTGGGTGGAAATAGTTTTTTTCCTGATCCGGCGCTGTCGTGAATAACTCGCGAATATTCGTATTACGCGGATTTGCCGCGACAGGTTTGAGAGAGCATAGAATAAAAAGTGGCACCATGACCGTACGCGACCAGTAAGAGACTTTGCTCAAGTGAAATGGAAACCATTTCGGCAAAAACATCACTTCAACAGGAATAAACGGCACAGCTCGCCACGGTACTTGGGCAAACAAAGCCAATGCAATTCGGGTGAAGACATTACTTTGTGCGGCACCGCCCAGGGCGAGAATTGCCTCGCGTGCGCGACGCATGTGCGGCGCGTCAATATCGTCACCAACCAGTTTGAGTGCGTAGTAGACTTTTACCGAGCAGCTAAGATCGAGTGCGCCGCCGTGATACAAAGGCCAACCTCCGTGATCGGCTTGTTTAGCGCGAAGATAATTGGCGATTTTTAACTCAAGTTCGCGATCAATATCGTCCATGAAATGCATCATCATGATGTATTCCGCTGGAATCGTGCAGTCTGCTTCGAGCTGATAATCCCAATAACCAGCGTCGTTTTGTTGTTCAAGCAACGCTTGGCTTGCACTTTCTATGCAGGCTTCGATCGGGTTTTGGGAGTCCGGTTGACCCTTGGAATCGCTGCGTAAGGATTGACACGCTGCGGCATTCCCATCAGATTCAGACGCTTTAAAGCGAGAAGGCGTTAGCATTGAACCCTCCCGCGGTGCGAAAGCTGTTATACATATTCAGCTGTTTCCAGTTAGTCATCATGAAATACATCCGTTTATTTCATATTATTATTGATGGCGTGCTTATCCCGCTCTTCTTGTGTAATTTTCGCATGATTAGGATAACTGGGCAATCCAGCGGAAATTAGTTTAAAGAACAACTTCAATGACTTATCGTTGGAAACGAGAAGGTTAGTCATGAAAATGGTCGCTTTGACCGTGCGCCGAGAGATTTTAACCTGCTGCCCGTCTGTGAACGCTCTGTTTTTATTGATATTTTTCAACGTTAAGATCGCCATACCAATGGCCCATAGACAAAACTTTCGAATGCCTTTGTGTTCAGGCGGAATGAATAACGTGTATTCCAGCGCATTTTGTAAGTGAACATTCGCCAGTGCGATTAATTCGCCAAGTCCTTCCTGGAATGTTTCACCATGATTTGTCGGAGACAGATCGGAAAGATCAAAACCATGCTGGGAAAATGTGTGTTGTGGCAGCCAACAGGCGCCGCGTTGCTGATCATCCCAAATGTCTTTGAGGATATTGGTCATTTGTAGGCCCTGCCCAAATGAGACAGCCAGCCTGTCTAAATCGCTTCGGTTTGCGGCAATGTCAGCGCTGTAATCACAAAAAAGTGCTGTGAGCATTTCACCAACTACACCGGCAACATAATAACAATATTCATCCATAGCAGGCTGATCAGGCAGACCGTGCAAGGTTTCTTTATCCTGATAATCTGCCATGCCTTGCGCCATAATACGCACGCAACGGGCGAGTGCTTGTTGCTGCACTTCGTTATAACTGTGAGTGATCCTGATCACGATAGGTGTGTTGATGATGAGATCACGCTCTGCTTCCAGGGTCTGATCAGACAGTAACGGATATAGATCTGCTGCAAACGATGCTGGGTTTTCGTTGCCTTCAACCACCGCGATAAAGCGATCTGAAAAGTGCCGTTTTTGTGTGGCGCTAAGTGTCGCCTCATCTTCAATCGTATCGGCAATACGGCATAACAAATAGCCATTTCCGACCACGCTGCAAAGACGCTCGGGTAGCTGAGGAATGGTTAATGCGAAAGTACGAGAAACGCCTTGCAGGCTCGTATTTTGGTATTGGAAGTCTTCTAAACTCGGTGTCGTTTGCATAAGCAAAAAATAGTATCACAATCAGCGCATGCACTGAATTCTATTGATTTGTTTTGGTAAGAAAAAAGGCCCTGCAAAACAGGGCCTTTTGATCGTGCTAACCGCTCAAGTTCAGCGGCATGGCTTCAAGCAAATATTACTCAACAACGATAAACTCAACACGGCGGTTTTGGTAACGGCCTTGATCAGTGGTGTTGTCAGCAATTGGATGAACTTCACCCATGCCTTCAGATGTTAAGCGGTATTCACTGACTCCGTTCGCTGATAAGTACTCAACCACAGCTGCAGCACGTTTTTGTGATAAGCCTTGGTTGTAGCTTTCGCTACCGATACTGTCAGTGTGACCTACAACTTTCACGTTAACTAATGAGTTTCCGTTTAGTGTTGTGGCTGCTTCGTCAAGTTTATATTTTGCTTCGTCAGTTAATACAGCACTGTCGAACGCAAAGTGAACACCTTGCAGTACCATTAATGTTTCACCGACTTTCGGGCAACCGTTTGCTTCAACTTCTACACCGGCTGGCGTACCTGGGCATTGATCGTTGTCGTCAATCACGCCGTCACCGTCACTATCTAGAGGGCAACCGTCAGTGCCAACAGTGGTGCCCGCTGGTGTGCCTGGGCATTGATCCATATCGTCGTTTACACCATCGCCATCACTATCTAATGGGCAGCCATCAGTACCAACGGGTGTTCCCATTGGTGTGCCGGGGCATTGATCAAGATCATCAATCACGCCGTCGCCATCAGAATCAAGTGCTGGTCCTTCGCTACATGCGATATAACCGATTGCTGCACCGACTAAAGCGCCAACAGCAAATGCGCGATCAGGTTTGTCGCCGTCATGCACAGCGGCAGAACCGCCACCCGCAACAATTGCCCCAGCCAGAGCGCACATTGGTTGGCTTACTTTTCCAGTACCTGCACAGCCCGTCAAGAAAATCCCCACGACGAGTAGGTATAAGGCTTTTTGAATAGATTTCATAAAAGATATTCCTATGTTGTAAATAAAATACATACTGGTAGGGCATTTCGATAATTCAATATACTCCTCCCTTTAGCAGGATTTCACGACAAAAAAATGACATGACATCCTCCTGCATTTATAGTAGCGATATTGTTAGTTATCATCAAGAAAATCTAACAACATAAGGTTATTTCTTGATAATTTTTTCAAACAGGAAAGGGAGGTAAGATCATGCGAAACTCGATCGATTTGTTGTTAAAAGGCAACATAAACTTAAAGATTGTTGTTTTTATGTGCACATTTGTGACCGCGCCCAGCTTAGCGGTTGATTGGTCAGGTATTGGTAAAGATTTACTTGAAGGAGCAAAAAGCCAAAGTTCGAATTCAAATTCGAGTAATGCTGGGGCAAATCTTTCAAATGGGGATATTGCATCCGCTTTGAAGCAGGCATTAACGATCGGATCAGGCAATGTCGTTAGCCAACTCGGGAAAAGTGGTGGTTTCAGTAACGATTCCAATATTTATATCCCGTTACCCGAAAGCTTGAATAAAGTAAAATCCGCATTGAAGCTCGTGGGCATGGACGGCATGTTGCAAGATCTGGAATTAAAACTAAATGCGGCGGCAGAGGTGGCCACACCCAAAGCAAAATCTCTGTTTACCGATGCGATCAAGCAAATGACATTAGATGATGCGCGTGGAATATTGAACGGTCCGAATGATTCTGCTACGCGTTATTTTCAATCGAAAATGTCTGCGCCGTTAGCAAAAGAAATGACCCCCATTGTTGGAGATAGTCTTGCAAAGGTGGGTGCTGTCAAACAATATGACTCTGTTATGGCGGAATACGAGAATATTCCTTTTGTACCAGATGCGAAAGCAAACCTAAATGAGTATGTGGTGGATAAGGCAATGGGTGGAATATTTCATTATCTCGCGGTCGAAGAAGCCGCAATTCGTCAAAATCCCGTTAAGCGAACCACAGAACTCTTGAAACGAGTCTTTAGTCAGTAGTAGATTTGTCACTCGTTTTAAAACAACATTTTTCAAACTTGATCAAACAATTAATAAGAGGGGTAGGACCATGGGTATGGTGAGTGAATTTAAAGAGTTTGCCATGAGAGGCAATGTGATGGATATGGCCGTTGGTATCATTATTGGCGGTGCGTTTGGCAAGATTATTACGTCTTTAGTGAACGATATGATCATGCCCGTTGTGGGCAAGTTAATGGGCGGGGTTGATTTCAGTAATCTCTTTATCAATTTGGGTGATGGTGATTTCGCGACGCTTGCAGCAGCGCAAGAGGCTGGCGCTGCCACGCTGAATTACGGCGCTTTCATCCAATCTGCGATTGATTTTCTGATTATTGCTTTCGCGATTTTTATGATGATCCGTGCGATGAATAACCTGAGTAAGAAAGAAGAAGTCGAAGAAGCACCAGCAGAACCGTCTGAAGATGTGGTTTTGTTACGTGAAATTCGTGACGCATTGAAAAAATAGAGTCCCTCACCCCGGGCTATGCAATCTTAGCTCGGGGTATTTTTAATCACTAAAGTTAGTTCTAATCGGATACTGAGAGAGTGTCGTTAATTTTGTGTTACTGCTTGGGTTAAATGTCACTCGTCAATCGAACTTCGCAAATCACCTTTGCCTTAAACAGAATTTCAAACTGTCAATTGGACTACGAACACTCAAGCCACCTTTGTTCAGCACATGCGTATACGACGTTCAGGATGTACAAGTGTCACGGGAGGCAGGACGCCGGTAGAGACAATCATGATTTGTTGACATTTGCATGCCCCATCAATTCTTGAACTGTGCGTATGTCATAGCCGTACTCTAATAAGTGTGTCGCAAAGGAATGGCGAAAAACATGCGCTGTCACATGTTTCATAATACCGGCTTTTCTGACGGCAGAACTGATTACTCTTGATACTGACTTAGTGTGAATATGGTGGCGTCCTGTTCTTCCTGTAACAGGGTCTTTCGATGTCTTCGCGGCAGCGAAAAACATACTGCCACTTTAACTGCTTCCCTGCATTCGAATATTTTTTACTTAATGCATTCGGTAAATGAACATGATCTATTCCCATATTTTGGTCACATTTAAAATATAGCTCAGTTTTTGCGACAGCTTCTTTCAGACTAGGCAAAATAAACTCTGGCAAAAGTGTACGTCTGTCTTTATTTCCTTTGCCATGACGCACCGTAATTTCTAAACGTTCAAAATCAATATCGAGAACCCGCAAGCTTAAACACTCGCTAAGTCTTAAACCTGCTCCATACATCAAACCAACCATTATTGAATATGGTTCATTAAGATGTTGAAAAACACGTTTAGTCTCTAGTTGAGTCAGCACAACGGGTAAACGTTTGGGTCTTTTGGCGTATTGGAATTCAGGAAGCGTATCAACGTCCATACGTAATACCTTCTTGTAAAGAAAAACAATGGCAGACAATGCCTGATTTTGTGTAGAAGCAGCAACATTTTCACGGTTCGCCAGTTAGCTTAAAAAGCTGGAGATTTCAACCTCGCCCATATCTTTAGGGTGGCGCTTATTATTAAAAAAGATAAAGCGCTTAATCCAATGCACATAAGCGACTTCTGTTTTACGTGAATAGTGAAGAAAGCGAACTTTTTGTCTGACCTGATCGAGCAGTTTAGGTGGGGTTTGATTCATTTTTATCTCCTCCTTGAGATAACCAATGTTAAAACATGTCTACTATGACGATTTTACGACAATCATGCATCGTATTGATATTTAGAGCTTAATTGTCATGCTTTAATAAACGTATCATTTAGAGGACACCCTATTATTGGCTATAGAAAACAGCGAAGTGGACACCTTTGATATATTTTAGGAATTATCAATAGTTAACGTATGTAACTGAAACTAAGGCAAATTACCTATAGTTTTGTTTGGTAAGCTATATATTCTTATCGGACAAAGTGTCCTCTAAACAATTGTTATGTGGCATCTTCGGTCATAAATATTACTTAATTGTATGAATGGTGATAATGAAATTACTGGCAATAGTCTTAAAAGTTTTCGGGGTTATTTCAATTTTCGTAGCCTTGATAGCTTTTGGTAGTGATCTTCTACCTGTAGGCGGAGTTAATTTTGGCGGTAGTGGATCAATAGGTGGCAAGCATCAGTTTTATAAAATAGTACCTACAGAAGGTGGTGTAAACTCTATTTATGTCGGTGTTGCATTCTTAGTTGTTGGTGCTTGTTTAATCGGGGTGTCAGCACGAATTAAAAAATATATGGTAAAGTAGCGTGTCACATAACAAAGTTATAAACCTGACATTTTGGGCTACGCTTCGTTCTGTGCATTCGCTTCGCTCATTGTTGCACAGTACTACACTCCACCCAAAATGCAGGTTATAACGGCGTTATGTGTGAGCTGCGAAAAAGAGAGAATATATGGAAAAGCCATTTTGGTTTAGGTTAATTGAGCAGTGGAGACTAACGGGGAGAGGTGAGTACGGTTTAACTTTTCCTTTTCTAGTTGCAGCCATATCAAATGACACCGGCAAAAGGCCAAATGAATCACTCATTGCAAATGTGTTTCAAACGATCATCGAAAATCCATTCAACGGATATGACTGCGAAGTAAGATGGTGCGGGAATATCAATGAGCCGGTCGCGTCAGTTAAGGCACTATCAGAGATACACAAAGTATCAATAAAGTCATTTTTAAAATCGAAAAGAGGTTTAACCTCTTTGGCTTTTACCACAGACCTAATGAGTATGTTTAATCTAAACTGCACAGACGAAAGTGATTGTTTAAGTAAGTTAATTTCATATACAAAGCAACATGTTTCAGAAGGAAATTACTCTAAAAATGGCGGCCATTTCACACCTTTCACTGGTGATGATCTTGAATTCATCGCTTTTGTAAAAACGCAAAAAGGCACATAACAAACGGCTCCACGCAGACGCCCAAACCTACGCTGCTTTTGTGGATTTCGCTGCGCTACACTTTGCCACAAAAGCCTCTCCGGTTTGGGCGCTGGTGAGCCGGGCGTTATGCATAAAGGAGGTTTCGTGCAAAGAATAACATTCATAGCTGTTTTATCTATTGCATTGATTGGGTGTACTACTTCAGTTAGTAAGGATGATGGCCTTGGATATCAAGGTTATAGCAAAGACGGAGAGGCGGTTGGCGAAATGCTCGGCAGACTGAAGTCTAATCCCAACATGAAGGTTCGCATGGATAGAGGCTGGACCATCGTAACTTCTGATTCAGGGCATACACTTTGGAGCTTCACTCCCGAAGGTCATCCAGCTCATCCCTCATATGTTAAGCGCGAAGTAATTGAAAAAGATGGTTCAATTTATATTGATACCAGTGCTAGGTGCGGTGCTGAAAAGTCAGTCTGTGATAAATTGGTTCAAGACTTTATAGATCTTAATAATAAAGTGCTCGAGAACATGGGCCAAAACTAAATGCATAACAAAGCCAAGCACAATAGCCCAATGCAAAAGGACGCATTGGGCTGGACCTCGTTATCGCTCGGCCTGTGTTGGCGGCGTGACACGTGAGCATGAAAAGTAAATTCACCAGTGAAGAATTGGAGTATCAGTGGGGTGGCAGCTTGATTTTGAATTCTTCCCCATAGGCTGCGATGGTTCAAGGCGGTTAGCCAGTTTGATTTTTGCCCATAACACAACGAACGCCCTCGAGTTACTAACCAGGGGCGTTCTGTTCTGTAGGCCGTAAATAGATTTATGAGCGGTTCGAAGACGGATTGACGGGCGACATTACTCTTGGCAGTTTCACAGAATTATTGACCTCATATTCTTGGCTGCGACTTCAGGTATTGTCTCTGGTTCTTTCTTGTTAAGCGGGCCTATTTTTATCATTCACCGCTTGGGGTGTTAATGAGTCGTCGCACCAATTTAGTTCCAGTTTCGCTACTGACTGTTATACGTCTTTGGTAATAATCTGTTTTGCTTGTTCCACCCATTTTTCTCGTTCAATTCGGCCCTTAAAATTCAGGTGCTCGCTGATCCATTTGATATTGTCCTGATCAAATTCAGCAATCTGTTTAAAGTGGAAAATCCCTAAATCGTGCAAAGTACTTTCGATCTTTGGCCCAATACCACTGATTTTTTGTAGATCGTCAACATCACCAGTTGGTTTCTCAATCGGTGCCGGTGGTCGGCCAATGCTATTTGCCTGCTCTTCTTCATCTTCGATTTGAGAAAGCTTTGATCGCAGCCGTTCTAACGGATGGCTTTTCGCCAATACATCCGTTTTTTCTTTCGCTGTTGATTCGAGTGTCTGTTCAAGCCTTGATTTCGGTGCTGGCGGAACAGTGACATCACTTTCGCCAGACCGTAATGCTGTGCCGATCGTGGTGGACATGAGTGGCAGCGAATCTGTATTTCGCTTGACGGGTACTTCTTTTGTTACGCGTTGGAGTTCGTCTTTGCTGTATTTCAGTTCGCTTTGTAGCCGATGATTCTCGCCCTGCAGGACGTGATGTTTTGCCCGCCACTGGTTTTCTGAACTGATCAGGCGAGATTCAAACCCAAACCCGCGTGTCACCCAGCCGACAAAAAAACCGATAACGGACGCCAAGATTAAGAACAATAAAATTTGTGTTAGCAAATAGCCCATGATGTTGCCTCGATAACTATAACTTAGCGATTAATCTGCAATTCAATTCGTCGGTTTCGTTTTCGGCCTTGCTCAGTGTCGTTGCTTTCGATTGGTGCAGCCGAGCCGTAACCGACTGCGCTAAGACGCGATCCTGAAATTCCTGCGCGTTGTAAATGGCGCGCAACGGCCTCTGCACGTTGTAAGCTGAGTGAAAGGTTGCGCTGCTCTTCACCGACAGTGTCAGTATGGCCGCCCACTTCAATACTCGCGCGGGGGCAAGTTTTAAGCCAGTCGATCAGCGTATTGAGTAAGGTATAACTTTCCTCGCTGATCAAACTGCTACCGGTGTCGAATTCAATCGTGCGTTCAGCGAGTAATTGGTTGATATTGTCTTGACAGCTTTCTGCCGTCGCGGGTGACTCTGTTAGCGTTGTTGGGTGATTGTCGGTTGCTTGTCTTGCCACTACTGGTGGAGTGGGAGACGTCGGTGTGTCGGTAGTGGGGCGAGGTCTGATCGGTGGAGTTTCAGACTGCATCACCGCCGTGCGATTTTCTACTGCGCGAACACCCCAAATGGCACCGACTACTTGAGCTGCATGCGCACGAGCATCTTCATCAGGTGCAATACCGTCAATAACGATATCGCGTCCGTCAATGGCGACACGCACCCAATCCAAGTCGTTTTTGATCAGGGACACCATCGCGCGATCTTTCAGATCGTACTCAATACTGTCGACACGGAAATGAACGCATAGCGCATAGATCAATGACAGCAACACCAGGCCGATCAACCAGACGGCAATTTTACCCATTACTTCTTCCCCTAATGACTCGGATAATTGATGCTGTGTAAGAAAACTTTCAAAGCGTGCATTCTGACCTTAATATAACATCATCTGTTCTCACATCTAAACAGCCACATAAATAGCATATAACAAGGATAATCCCATGTTTGTAATCCGATCAATTCCACTGTTTGCCTTCCTTTGGGGCGCTTACAACCTCTTTGTTTTACTCTCGACTGGAGGTATCAGCGCGGTGCTTTTTTCCCTGACCTTACCTTCTGGGGCGATCTGGCCCGTTACGGGAGGCGACTTATTGATTTTCCTCGGGATAATTTTTCTCTATGTCGAGATTTTTAAGGCGACACGCACCACCGCCGGTTCTATTCTCGATCACACATTATCAATGGTCGTGTTCGTCGGAATGCTACTGCAATTTATTCTGAGTGAATCGGCTGGCACGTCGGTTTTTGCAGCGCTTACCTTAATGGCGCTGGTTGATGTGGTGGCAGGTTTTACAGTGACAATCATTTCTGCGCGACGAGATTTTGGTTTCGGGGGAAATAATCCAGATGTCTGATCAAGAATCGATCTATCTCGGTAAAGGCGAAACGGATCAAGCCTTACTTCTCAAGCTGGCGAATCGTCATGGTCTGATCGCTGGCGCAACAGGTACAGGTAAAACGGTCTCATTACAGATAATGGCGGAAGGTTTTTCCGCACAAGGCGTTCCGGTTTTCATGGCGGATGTGAAAGGTGACCTCTCGGGTATTTCACAAGCAGGGACAACCCATGAAAAACTAGAAGAACGGGCAAAAGTGATCGGTCTTGAGGATTATCAATATCGCGCTTTCCCGACTGTTTTTTGGGATTTGTTTGGTGAGAAAGGCCACCCAATCCGCGCCACCATTTCGGAAATGGGCCCTTTATTATTATCTCGCCTGCTTGAGCTAAACGACACACAAGAAGGCGTCGTTAACATCGTATTTAAACTTGCGGACGATCAAGGTCTGCTTTTACTGGATTTGAAAGATTTTCGATCCATGCTGAATTTCGTCGGTGAGCATGCTAAAGAACTCACAACCGCTTACGGGAATGTGAGTCGTGCATCCGTCGGTGCGATCCAGCGGCGTTTGTTAGTGCTTGAGCAGCAAGGGGGTGAACAATTCTTTGGTGAGCCAGCTTTAGAACTCGATGATTTTATGCGCACAGATACAATGGGGAACGGGCTGATCAACATTCTCGCTGCCGATCAGCTCATGCAACAACCGCGCATGTATGCAACGTTTTTACTTTGGTTACTATCAGAGTTGTTTGAAGAATTACCGGAAGTCGGCGATCCTGACAAACCGAAACTGGTTTTTTTCTTTGACGAAGCCCATCTCCTTTTTAAGGAAGCGCCGCGTGCGCTGATCGAGAAAGTCGAACAAGTTGTCCGCCTGATCCGATCAAAAGGCGTGGGTATTTATTTTGTTACGCAAAATCCTATGGATATTCCCGACAGTGTCTTAAGCCAGCTGGGTAATCGCATTCAGCATGCTTTGCGTGCTTATACGCCAAGAGAATTAAAAGCGGTAAAGGTCGCGGCGGAAACCTTCCGAGAAAACCCGAACTTTGACTCTGCAGAAGCGATTACCCAACTCGGCGTTGGTGAAGCGTTGGTCTCGACCTTAGCGAATAAAGGTATTCCGAGTATTGTTGATCGGACCTTAATCCGACCACCGTCATCCCGTCTTGGCCCGGCAACGGACAGCGAACGTCAAAGCGTCATGAAAGGCAGTCCGGTCGGGGCAAAATACGAAACCAGTATTGATCGTGAATCCGCTTTCGAACGACTCAAAGCACAAGCTGAAAAAGTCGCGGAAGAAGAAGCGCCAGAATCACGTCGCTATAATGAAAGTAAAAGCCGATCAAGCAGCCGCGGTCGTCAAGGTGTTGTCGAAACGCTGGCGAAGAGCGTGGCACGCACGTTAGGCAGTACGCTAGGCAGACAAATTATCCGTGGCGTATTAGGTTCATTATTCAAAGGTCGGTAGTGATCGCTAGCCAGTAAACCCTTTAATAACAATTTGTTACGAGTGTGACAGAGTGTTTGCGACCTGGTTCTCGGCAACCAGGCATCTAACTTGCTTTGATCCTGATAACCGTTAGGCAGTATCAGGAGATTCGTGATGTATATGCCGTACATGCCCCTCATCAGGGTCAATCGAAACAAAATTTTAGGTGTCGTTGCACTTATATTGGTGATCTTTCACCAAGGCGTCCCGCAGATGACGATACCCACAATGCAGCCAGATTTGGATACGCCGATCAGTGCGCGTCTTTCAGAAAGTTTTCAGCCGACTTTTACCGCCATGTTAAAAGCCGATGTGCAACAGATTGAGGCGGGAGCGTCATCTATCCTCGACAGCGAGGTGGCATTACAAGAAGACGTACGTGCGCAAGCGTTGGATAAAATTGTTCAACCGATCACGACCGTGACGGAATTTGTCGGTGGGCAGCAGGAAAAAAATCGCGGCAGCGGTTTTGTTGTAGGCAATCGTTTTATTACCGTTCACCACAACCTGACCACATCCTTCCCCTCTCTACGTTTAAAAAGCACCAGTTTTATCGACGGTATGTCTGTGACAGAACCCGTGTTTGCCGATGCGCAATCTGACGTAGCTGTATTCGAATTGCCAGATAAACTTTGTGTAAAACACTGCAACCAGACAGAAGTTTCTTATGCTCCCGATCTCAGCACAGGCCGTTCGGTGTATTGGCTGCGTAAATTCGAAGATGAATTTATTCTGAAAGAAGCCGCGATCGTGAAACAGGTGGCATTTGGGAATATCGACGAAACGCCAGCCACAAGTTGTGGTGGTAACTCGGTTATGCTTGTCGATGCGCCATTTATACCCGGTAGCTCAGGCTCACCAATCATGGATTCAGAAACCGGTAAAATCATCGGTATTATCCAAGGCAGTGTCGGTGAAGCTGAGGAAGCGCGCGGTTATTTCAAACCGATCAATTGCGTCCTCGCCATGATGAACGATAAACAGGAAACGCGCTCACTCGCAAAACTTTAAAGGACATCACCTCCTCGCATTGAAGCGCTGCGGGTATGTGGATAGAATCGTGGGTCCAATTGGAGCAGGTCAATCATTCACTCCAACGAAACTCACATAAAACATTCTATCTATGACAACAAATGCACATGCTTCGGGCCTCGAATTAGGCCTGCCTGATTTCACCTACGCAGATCTTTACCAACCGACCGCACTAAAACGCTTATCTGAGCAGTTTGATGCGGAGGTTTTGTCTCGCGACGCAGAACTCCTCGAAAAATTCAGCCTGTACCGAACCTGTCAAGGCGAAGGTATGTCACCGGAAGCCGTATCAGAATTGCTGGTGGACATGGCGCCGCACCTTGGTCGGTTCATCGCAAAACTATTCAAAATAGAAGCCGATCACGCTGCACAGCGTGAGGCGATTCTTGCGGATGTTGAGAGCATTTTCGTCTTCAAAAAAGAGGTCGTCACTAAACTGGCTGCAAAATTTCGCGGGCAAGATTGTGCAGATTGGGATATTCCGCAAGTCGACAAAGATTTCCACGATCTGATCACGTTAGTCCTCGCAGAAAAAGCAGATGATGACGATCTTGAACGATCATTAGGGCAAGTTGGCGCAACACTCGGTTTGCTGGCGAATCATTTTAAACTCGTGGCGAAGGGGAAAGAAAGTGATCTCGAGAACGCCGATCAGCAAGTGGCTGATCTCAAGCAGATCGTCGCGAACGATGCTCGTTTCACGGCAAAACCTGATCAAAGCGATGCAGAATTCATAGACAGTTTATTAACCGTTTTGCAGCGCTGGTGTTTTGCCGCGTTGAATCATCCGACGTTGGAAGCAAAAACCGTTGGTTGGATGACGTTTAAAAATCCGCACAAAACAGATTTTGATCATTTAGTTGATCATTATGTGGAAGATCAGGATGGGTATAGCGTTTGGCGTGGGCCGGAAGCGCGGCGTCGCCGTCGTGATGGCTTTGCCTTGACGGATCCGCGTTTTAACGAACGCCAAGTTCAATACGAAATTGATCACTGCATTTATTGTCATGAGCGCGATACCGATTCGTGTTCAAAAGGTATGCGTAATAAAAAAGAAGAAGTGATCACATTCAAAACCAATGCACTGGATATGGCTGTCACTGGCTGTCCGTTGGAAGAAAAAATTTCCGAAATGCATCTGGTGAAAAAGCGTGGTGACAATATCGGCGCGCTGGCGCTGATCATTATTGATAACCCAATGTGTCCCGGCACAGGCCATCGCATTTGCAACGATTGTATGCGCGGTTGTATTTATCAAAAGACCGAACCGGTTAATATTCCACAGATCGAAACCAGCGCACTGACGGACGTTTTATTCATGCCGTGGGGCTTTGAGATCTACAGTTTGTTGACGCGTTGGAACCCGCTCAATGTACAGCGTCCTTACGCACTGCCGTACAACGGTAAAAATGTGATGGTGGTTGGCATGGGGCCCGCGGGTTACACCCTGTCTCACTATTTATTGAATGAAGGTTTTGGCGTTGCTGGAATTGACGGTTTGAAGATCGAACCGCTTCCTGAAGAATTGACCGGTAGCGACGATATGCCACCAGCACCGATCAAAGATTTCAATGATATTTACGAAGAACTTGATAAGCGGACGATGCTCGGTTTTGGTGGTGTGGCGGAATATGGCATTACCGTACGTTGGGATAAGAACTTCTTAAAAGTCATTTACCTGAATTTATTACGCCGTGAGGCATTCCGCTGTTACGGCGGTATTCGTTTCGGTGGCACCTTGACCATTGATGATGCATGGGATCTGGGTTTCGATCACATCGCGATCGCCAGTGGTGCGGGTAAACCAACCGTGATCGGATTAAAAAATAACTTGATCAGAGGCATCCGCAAAGCATCAGACTTCTTAATGGGTTTGCAACTGACTGGCGCAGCGAAAGCAGATTCATTAGCGAATTTACAAGTGCGTCTGCCAGCGGGTGTGATCGGTGGTGGGTTGACGGGTATCGATACGACGACCGAACTACTGGCGTATTACCCAGTACAGGTTGAGAAGATCCTACATCGTTTCACGATGCTCGCTGAAGAGCTGGGGGAAGAGGTGGTGCGTGCGCGTTATGATTCTGAAGAGCTGGAAATTCTTGAAGAGTTTCTGGCGCACGGCAAAGCGATCAGTGCAGAACGCACGCGCGCTGAAGCAGCCGGTGAATTGCCGGACTTCCAGCCATTACTCGATGCATGGGGCGGTGCGACGATGTTCTATCGTAAAGGTATGAAAGACTCTCCCGCCTATCGACAAAATCATGAAGAGATTGCTGAAGCCTTGGACGAGGGTATTCGTCTCGCTGAAGGCATGAGTCCAGTTGAGGCGCATGCTGATCAATATGGGCATTTACGCGCAGTGAGCTTCGACAGATTGATCTTGGAAGACGGCAAATGGGTGAAAAGTGGTGAGCAGCAAGAAGTGCCGATGAAAAGCCTTTTTGTGGCCGCAGGCACGTCACCGAATACGATCTATCAGGATGAGTTTCCTGAGACATTTAAAATGGATTGGAAGTTCTACCAGCGGCATGAACCACAGTGGGTAAAGGAGCATCCTGATCTCACTCCCGTAGATGACACGACATGGCCGAAAATCGGGAAACCAGCACCGTTCACGTCCTACCATAAAAATGGTAAATACATCACTTTTTATGGCGATAATCACCCGGTTTACGCAGGGAATGTGGTGAAGGCGATGGCCAGTGCGAAGGATGGTTATCCGTATATTTCGCGATTATTTGCTGACGAAGTGGCGAAACTCGATCCGGCTGATCAGGCGTTGAGAAACGCACAATTACGCGAACTCCAAACGCGATTGGATGCGGCTTTATTAGCGGAAGTGGTTGAGGTAAATCGTCTTACACCAACGATCATTGAGGTGATCGTAAAAGCCCCTTATCAAGCTGAAAAATTTTTACCGGGCCAGTTTTATCGCGTACAGAATCTTGAAGCGCTTGCTCCTGTCGTCAAAGGCACACCGCTCGCAACAGAGGGCTTAGCGTTAACCGGCGCTTGGGTGGATAAAGAAAAAGGCTTGATCTCACTTATCGCTTTGGAGATGGGCAGCTCATCGCGTCTGTGCGCGAGCTGGCAGCCCGGTGAAAGACTGGTTGTGATGGGCGTGACTGGTGCGCCGACGGACATTCCGCAGAACGAAACGGTCTTGTTAGCCGGTGGTGGTTTGGGTAATGCCGTGTTGTTCTCTATCGGTAAAGCTTTGCGCGCAGCAGGTAATAAGGTGATCTATTTCGCAGGATATAAATACGCGCGCGATCTATTTAAAGTCGAAGACATCGAAGCCGCATCGGACGTGATCGTTTGGTCTGTCGATAAAGGCGACGACGTGGTTGCGATTCCGCCGACACGTGATCAGGATAAAACGTTTGTTGGGAATATCATCGAAGCGATGATCAGTTATTCGAAAGGAGAATTGGGTGACGTACCAATTCCGTTAAGTGATGTCGATCATCTTGTTGTGATTGGATCCGACCGAATGATGGAAGCGGTTAAACACGCCCGATCAACATCGTTATTACCATACCTTAATCAGGATCATGTCGCGATTGGTTCTATTAACTCGCCGATGCAATGCATGATGAAAGGCGTGTGTGCGCAATGTTTATGTAAACACATTGATCCTGAAACCGGCGAAGAGCATTTTGTTTATTCCTGTTATAACCAAGATCAGGATTTGAACAAAGTCGATTTTCCAAACTTGAATGCGCGATTACGGCAAAACTCAGTTCAGGAAAAATTATCGAACTTGTGGTTGGATCATCTGCTCAAAGGCGAGGAGTAAATACGCTCGACTTTGAATTTAAGCACCTGCCCATCGTAACGCGAGCTTCACCAGCAATACGATGTGCAGGATAAAGAATATCGTCATAATAATGCCGACAATGATGAACTGGTGAAGTTTGCCGTATTTGAATTGTCGTTCGCGTTTTTCTTCACTTTGTACGCCGATAAACATAGCGATAACACCTTGAAAGACTTCCCATAAGGAAAGAGAGTCTTTTTCTTCTTTTTGATCGTTTTTTTGATTCATGCATGCCTCGTTTTTCAATTCAGATAAAGACAGTTCGATTAAGCACCATAATCTTAATTATTGGCTAACCATGCTGCGACTTTTTTTCTAAAGTTGTGATCGATAGACCGATTAATGAGAAGTGCAAATGGCATCCATTCATTTTCTTTATAAATGTAACCAGCATATGAGCTAACATCCGTTAGTGTACCACTCTTAGCAAAAATGTGATCATTTTGTGGGCTTAGTAAGTCCCTGTAGGGTGCAAAACGTTGCAGAAGTTTGACTAATTGTTCGGCGCTGAGTTTATTCTCTCGTGATAAACCTGCACCTTCTACGACCTTCACATTTTTCCAAAAAAATTCATTTTGAATTTTATTACTGATCACCGTTTGTGACTTTTGCATATTAGCCGGAAAACCCGCTGTTTCCGCACCCAATAATAAATACAATTGATTCGCGATAAAGTTATTGGAGTATTTGAGCATGGCCGAGATCACATTGGCCAGGTTATGGCTATTAAAGTGACGATAAAAAGTGTGAGCGTGATCAGGCACTTTTGCAAAGAGAGTTTGAGAGTGTATTTTAATGTCAGCTTGCTGAAGTTTTTCACTAAAAACTTCAGCGAAATATTCAGCTGCAAGAGTTTGATTACCAAGATTGATACGATGTGAGCCGATAGTTAGATCACGGGACTTTAATATCATAAGGGGGGTTAGAGGAGTTTGTGATTCAGCACTTTGCACCGAGTTCTTTTTGATTAAAATACTCATTGTGTTGAAATTTACACCAAGTGCACTGAGTGGCGCATCATACGGGTTGTCAGTTTCGGACTGTCCATTGATAAGAATGTTCGCTGAGAAGGCGCTATCGTCAATGCCGATACCCGAGATAGACTCCAGGCCTTTTTCTTTTAGTGCAATGACAATGCGATCTAATTCTTCTGAAATAAGAAACGGATCACCATAACCTTTTATCCAAAGTCGATTATTTTTATCTAACGAAAAGTCGGTATTAAATCGATGGTTTCTTCCCCAAGTTTCTAACGCGAAATAGGCAGTGAGTAATTTTAACGTCGAGGCGGGAATTGCTGTTTGATCTGCTCGAATAGAGACAAGGTTTTCATTATTTTTTGAAGCAAGCAGTAAGCTGGCTTCCGGCATATTTTGAATTTTTAAAAGTACATTTCCATTTTCAACAGCAAGACTTGGCTCTGGATTTAAAAAAATAATTAACAGAAAAAAAAGAGATGTTTTAATCTGAATGAGCTGACTAAGTTCGAATGAACGTTTAATAAGAACGGAATCTGTGGTTTTAAATTGAAGAATCAAAAGGAAAGAATTAAGAGGGGTAAAACAGAAGGGTAGAAGCCCCATCGGCTGTTAGAAAAAAGCCGACGGGGGCTATGATTTTACTGCGAGTTTTCGACCATGTAGTCGACAGCCGCTTTAACTTCTTCATCGCTGATATCAGCACCGCCTTTAGGTGGCATCAGCATCGCGGCTCCCATGAAACCATTAATCGCATGGTCATAAAGGACATCATTACCTTGTGCAATACGTGGTTCCCAATCCGCCTTGTCACCAAGTTTAGGAATGCCTGGAATGGCACCGGCATGACAAGCAACGCAAACATTTTCGTATACGGCTTTACCATCAACACTGCCTGCAGCAGCTGTTGCGGTGTCGTCCATCCCATCGTCGCTTGGTACAGCGTCTTGCATAACTTCTGTTGGTGCACCGATGACGGGTTCCGTTAATGTGGCCTCGGTGAGGGGGGATTTTTCATTACTTCCATATTTATCGCCGAGAAAATAAAATACGATCATTAAAATGGATAAAGCGATTACGACTATTGTAAATAAAGTGAAAAACTTCTTATCGCCTTCTTTACTCATGATGCTATGACCTCGTTGTTATTATTTAAGTTGTATGAATAAATATTTTCAATTTCGATTAGTGAAATTCTCATAGTACAAGATAAACACATTTACTATTTTATTTGATGAATACATCAAAGCCCATTTTGAAGTAATGATCGATCAGTAATGCCGCAAAGAGTAATGACAAATAGAGTATTGAATATTTAAATGTTTCCATCGCAAGTTTATCTGAATCAGATGAATAAAGTCTGATCGCATAGCGTAAAAAGATGCTACCCAGAATGACGGCAGAAACAAGATAAATTAATCCACTCATGTACATGACGAACGGCAGTAAGCTGACAATAAAAAGTAAAATCGTATAAAGCAGAATATGCAATCGAGTGAATTCAACACCGTGCGTCACTGGTAACATGGGAATACCCACTTTTGCATATTCCTTGCGTCGATAGATTGCGAGGGCCCAAAAATGTGGTGGGGTCCAAGCGAATATAATCAGGAAAAGAATTAACGAATTTGGATCGAGCGTGCCTGTCACGGCAGTCCAACCCAAAACAGGGGGGGCTGCTCCTGCAGCGCCGCCGATCACGATATTCATGGGTGTCGCACGTTTTAGGTACATGGAATAAATAAAACCGTATCCGATCAGTGACAACAACGTGAGAATGGCCGTTAACGGGTTAACCAGAAAGGTCAAGATCAACATCGACAAGGCACCCAGTACGAAGGCAAACAAGATCGCATTTTGATGGCTGATACTACCTTCCGGCAATGGTCTGCGTCGCGTTCTTGCCATGACAGAGTCGATTTTTTCGTCAACGACATGGTTTATAGCTGCTGCTGAGGCGGCGGCTAGGCCGATACCTAGCGTGCCGAAAAGCAGTGCCTGTAAAGGTACCATCCCGGGAACGGCGAGGAACATGCCAACGACGGCGGTAAATACGATTAAATAGACAACTTTTAATTTACAAAGGCCGAGATAATCTTTAAAGGTGTTAGATGTACTGTCTGCAACTTGGTTGTTAATTGACTGGCTCATTATTTATTTCATCTTCAGGCGTGTTGAGGAGATGGGTTGCTAAGAGGCCGAGCCACCGCTAGGCATCTCCTACAGAACTTGTTTATTAGGATCATGACGTCCTATATTTGTTATGTTTTTAGTTCTATTGCACGGCTGACTATATCAGCAACCCTTTCCCCGCTTCAACAATTATTAGTCTTGTAAATGGGTCATGAGATCAAAGCTGTTTAAATTCTAGAGACTCTGAAGATTTTTTTCATATCTTTGATGATGTCCGTCGGATCTTGATCCGGCGAATAACTCATCATTAAATTACCTAATGGATCTGCAATATACAGTCGGCCAGAGGTAAATGGATCGGCATTGTCTTCAAGTTTGAAGGCGTCGAGGAACGTTGAGTCTACTTTGTCTGAAGCCAATACAAATTGACCGTGGAAATCTTTTAGCACGTCTTTAACCGCAGCCTGATCGGAAAGGTTGTTAACGATGATGACGCGTTGTACTCGTTGATAATGCTTACCGATCGCGAGACGGATCTGACGCATGCGATAGACGTTTTCAAGACAAGTGCGATCGCAATTTTCATTCGTTAAATAAATTAATGACCATTTATTGTGCAGCTGCACATCTTTCTCGGTTCCGGCCGGATCAAGTAAATCAACATTTTTTAAGGTGTGTGGTGGAAGAATTAAATCACCGTAACTAGCAGCACCACCGTCTTTACCAATGTCTGTGAAGTTATATAAAAACCATGAGCCGGCGACGGGGGTTAAAAAAATGGTGAAGAGTAAAAGCAACATTAGTTTCGATTTTAATGTGCTGGGTTTAGCTGTTGTCATTTCGTACCTTCTTTAAATTAACGAAGAAATAAATAAATAATAGCGCGGCTGCCATCGCGAACCACTGGAACGCGTAGCCATAATGTTTTTCAGCGCCGGAACCGGGAATAACCCAGTTTCGGGCATAACCTTGCGGGCTGTTCCCATCAAGATTAATGATGAAAGGAAAAAAAGAACTGCCAGAAAGTGATTCGATATTTTGCAGGTTTACTTGTTGAGTTCGTATAAGCCCATGATCCATTTTTTCAGTAAGGTCATCACTTAAAACAATACCAGTGCTTGGTGGTGATGTGATGAGGCCGTGAATTGAAATAGTTTTTTCGGTAATACTGACGTCCGGTAAAATTTGCCGATCAGGATTTGCCATTACCCAACCTCGATTGATAAGGATGCGTTTCGTTTCGTTTTTAACTTTAAACGGCGTGTAGACGAAATAGCCTGTTTTGAAATGCATTGGCTGATTATCCAACAAAAATTGTTGAGCAGATTCAAATGTTCCCGTTAAGTTTATTTGTCGCCATTGCCATTTCTTTTGATCAAAATCTTCGGAAGGTAATTGCGAAAGTTCGATCGGAGGCGCATTATAATTTTGTTCGTAATTTTCCGCGATCTGTTCTTTTTGAGCAGCGCGGTCAAGCTGCCAAAAGCCTAACCATAAGAGCAGCGGAAAGCTGATTAACACAGCGATGCTGGGCCAAAGTGATGGCGTAAATTTCCATGAGCCTAGTTGCATAATTAACGCGTTTGTACCATTTAAATTTTCTTGATGATACGCTAATCATACAGGAAGATAACGCAATAAATCTGTTCAAAATGGAGTAACTAAGTGACTGTAGACGTGATTTTTAAGCTGGCCATTCTCATCGTTTTTATCTTGATTATCGTGTCGTTGATTTCAAGTTTTACTTTCTTAGTTAAAGATCAGGGAAGGACAAACAGAACCGTAAAATCATTAACGTTTAGAGTTATTTTATCCGTCAGTTTGTTTGTTTTACTGATAGTTGGATTTATGACGGGAATGATTAAACCACATGGGGTAATTCCTTCGCCGCCGGCTGAAGTGGTTCAGCCTCCGCCGGAGAATTAGCCATCAGTTGTTAACCGGAGATAATAAAAATGATAAACCACGTATTTGGTCTTCTTACTCAACCTGTTAAGCAATGGAAAAAACTTCATGATTCAAACCCTTCAAAATTGAAGGTATTAATCCCGATTATTATTCTTGCCGCTATCCCGCCGATCTGCGGCTTTATCGGGACCACAACACAGGGCTGGAATATTGGTGCAGGTGAGCCGATAAAACTGGCCGCTGATAATGCGTTAATCCTCGCCATACTGTATTACTTCGCTATCCTCGCTGCCATATTTTCTGTTGCCTTGATGATCTGTTGGATGGGGCAAACCTATGGGGCTGATCAACCATTTGAACGCTGCCTAACGTTAGCGGTATTTATTCCTGTGCCACTACTATTGGTGGGGTTCATGCAACTATACCCCGTCTTATGGTTGAACTTGGTGGTAGCTCTACCTGCCCTCGCTTATACCGTAATGCTGCTGTACACGGGTATTCCTGTGATGATGGAGATTCCGAAAGAGCGAGGTTTTATGTTTTCTACTGCCGTGCTGGGATTCGGGATGGTCGGCTTGGTTGGGATGTTGGTGGTGACGGTACTTCTATGGGGAATTGGTCTAGAGCCTGTTGTCATTCGTTAAGCCCGTTAAAATGACTTTTTGGATTGATCACCTAATTCGTAGAGGTCGTTTTAGTCCCTCGTTGTTCGAGAGAAAGTCCTAAGGAATTCTACCGAACGGCGAGGCCCCCCTCTGTGTGGACAACCAAGCTTTACAGCAGATTCTGATTAATAACTTTTCTGTACGAAGTTGTACGCGGATCCTTTCATATTGCAGTGCGGAAAATATTTTAGGAATGATGTCAAGCCTTGCTAGGCGGACGTTCTACGGCGATGTCGTGTTGTTGAGATCAGTAAGTGTTGATCCTCAAAGGGAAAATAATATTACAAGGCGATAATGTTTCTTGAAAGTGTCTTAAATGTTTCTCAATTGTTGTTTAATCGAATTATTTAGGTAATATTAACGCTGTAAAACTTGAAATACAGACAATCCGAAAAGGGTTGTAATAAAGCGATGTGGCGTAAGCCATTGTTGTTAAAAATAATAATATCAAAACCATATAAAACCAGGTGCCGAGGAAAGCTCTATGTCTATGCTGCGAATTTCCAAGCTGCGTTCCCTTTTACTAACAATCACTACCTTTTCTTCCTTTTTACTGATGAGTCCAGCACGGGCTGATTGGGCATTGAATATGACCCAGGGTGTCACACCCATCAGTCATGAGGTTTACGATCTTCATATGAAAGTTTTATGGATCGTTACCATCATTGGCATCCTTGTGTTTGGTGCGATCTTTTGGTCAATTGTTCACCATCGCAAAGATAAGGGAGCCGTTGCTGCACAGTTTCATCACAGCACAGCATTGGAATTACTTTGGACAGCGATTCCGATCGCAATTCTCGTTGTCATCGCGATTCCCGCGACGAAAACCCTCGTCGCCATGGAAAAAACAGAAAATGCCGACATTACACTGAAAGTCACCGGCTATCAGTGGAAGTGGAAATATGACTACATGGAGGAAGGGGTCAGCTTTTTCAGCTCGCTAGATTCGGCTAGTCGTGCTATTGCAGATAAAAATAGCGATCAAGCACCTGAGGATATCGAGCATTATCTGTTGGATGTGGATAATCCAATTGTCCTTCCAATAAATAAAAAAATCCGAATCTTAACGACAGCCGCCGATGTAATTCATGCGTGGTGGGTACCTGACTTGGGTTGGAAGCGCGATGCGATTCCGGGATTTATTAACGATAACTGGACGATAATTCAAGAACCTGGGATTTATCGTGGTCAGTGTGCTGAGCTTTGCGGTAAGGATCATGGTTTTATGCCGATCGTAGTTAAAGCCGTTGAAGAAGCTGAATACACCGCGTGGTTAGCAGAAATGCGCGAAGCGAAAGCGGCCGCATCCGCAGGTGCAGATAGAGAGTGGACGATGCAAGAATTAGTTGCTCGTGGTGAAGAAGTCTACGCCGCAAATTGCACGGCTTGTCACCAAGCGAATGGTCAAGGTGTTCCGGGCGTATTCCCGGGGCTTGTTGGCAGCCCGATCACAACGGGTTCCATAGAAGGGCATATGGAGATTGTTATGTCCGGTAAAGCGGGTACTGCGATGCAAGCATTTGCATCACAGTTGAATGATGTAGATCTAGCCGCTGTTATTACTTATGAGCGTAACTCATGGGGGAACAGTGTGGGGGATATGGTGCAACCATCCGAAATCAAGGCTGCACGATAGGCGATCTAAATTAAAGCTTAGAATAAAAATCAGAGGATATAACGATGAGTGAAGCAGTTGCCCACGACGATCATCATGATCATAAACCAACAGGCATTGGACGCTGGTTGTTTTCAACAAATCACAAAGATATAGGGACGATGTACCTAATCTTTTCACTGGTAATGTTTTTTATCGGTGGAGCCATGGCGATGGTCATCCGAGCTGAACTCTTTCAGCCGGGATTGCAATTTGTAGACCCGCAATTTTTTAATTCAATGACCACGGTTCATGCACTGGTGATGATCTTTGGTGTGGTCATGCCGGCCGGTGTCGGGCTTGCCAACTGGATGATTCCGATCATGATCGGCGCGCCTGATATGGCATTACCGCGCATGAATAATATGAGTTTCTGGATCTTACCGTTCGGTTTCACGCTACTATTAGCGACATTCTTTATGGATGGTGGCGCACCGGCTGGGGGGTGGACAATGTATCCTCCATTAGTCTTGCAGACGGGTAATGCATTTCCATTTTTGATCTTCACCGTTCATATCTTGGGTATTTCATCCATCATGGGTGCGATCAACATCATTGCGACTGTGTTTAACATGCGCGCACCTGGCATGACGTTTATGCGTTTGCCATTGTTTGTGTGGACATGGATTATCACAGCGTTCTTGCTGATTGCTTCTTTACCGGTTTTTGCCGGGGCCGTGACCATGTTGTTAACGGATAAATATTTCGGCACCAGCTTTTTTGATGCGGCAGGTGGTGGTGACCCCGTCATGTTCCAGCACTTATTCTGGTTCTTCGGACACCCTGAAGTGTATATTTTGATCTTGCCGGCATTCGGTATTGTTTCTCAAATTATTCCAACATTCGCACGCAAACCACTCTTTGGTTACGCATCAATGGTCTATGCAACTGCGGCGATCGCATTTTTGTCATTCTTCGTATGGGCTCACCATATGTTTACTGTCGGGATGCCGCTCGCGGGTGAGTTATTCTTTATGTATGCGACGATGACCATAGCGGTCCCAACCGGTGTGAAGATATTTAACTGGGTAGCGACGATGTGGAGAGGTTCCATGACGTTTGAGACACCAATGTTATTTTCATTAGCGTTCGTCATTCTTTTCACTATTGGTGGATTTTCAGGGTTGATGCTCGGCGTCACGCCTGTAGATTTCCAATACCATGATACCTATTTTGTCGTGGCGCATTTCCATTACGTATTAGTATCTGGAGCGATCTTTTCTTTGTTCGCTGCAGCGTATTTTTGGCTACCGAAGTGGACAGGTCATATGTACGATGAAAAACTCGGTAAGCTGCATTTCTGGTTATCAACGATTACCGTGAATGTATTGTTCTTTCCGCAACACTTCTTGGGACTAGCGGGTATGCCAAGACGTATTCCTGATTATGCAGTGCAATTTGCTGATTGGAATATGATCTCAAGTTTGGGCGGTTTTGCCTTTGGCCTGAGTCAATTAGTGTTCGTTGTTGTTGTGATCAAATGTATTCGTGGCGGTCAACAAGCAACTGATCAAGTATGGGAAGGTGCACACGGACTGGAATGGACATTATCGTCACCACCGCCGTTCCATTCATTTTCAACACCACCACAAGTGACTGACGCAACAGCGCATTCATAAAAAACGTGATTAATAATATGACAGAACAAGAAACGTTCACTAAACGTGACAAGGATGTCCGAGATGCTGCAAACGTAAAACTCAGTATTATTCTGGCGCTTATTGTTGTCGGAATATACGCGGGTTATATCCTTTACAACTATCTCTGATCGGGAAAACTGAACGATGGATCGCCAAGGTATAGCAATCACAACTAAGCGGCTTTATTTGCTTGTTGTGTTCATGTTTGGTTTTGGTTTTTTGATGGTTCCAATCTACGACGTGCTTTGTGAAGTGACAGGTTTGAATGGCAAAACCGGTCGATTGGATTCCGAAGAAACAGAAACGTTAAATACCGATCTAGATCGGATCGTTACGGTTGAGTTTGACACCAATGTTAATGAAGAGCTGCCTTGGGAGTTTTCGACGAAAAAGTTTGCATTAAAGGTACACCCTGGGGAAGTCGCGGAAGCTACTTTTATTGTAAAAAATAATGTTGATAAGGCCGTCGTTGGGCAAGCCATCCCCAGTGTCGCACCTTTTCAAGCATCGCTTTACTTTAATAAGACAGAGTGTTTTTGTTTTACGGAGCAGACACTAGAAGCTAATGAAGAAAAAGAAATGGTCGTGCGTTTTGTTGTTGATTCGAAAATGCCAGAAAAAATCGAAACATTAACGCTTTCCTATACGTTCTTTTTAGCGCCAGGTAAGAATGATATTACGAAGGTATTTGGAGGCCCTTAGTACTCTTTGTTATAGGGCTAATAATTGACAGATTTATAATAATAAATTGATATTGAGGATTCAGTATGTCTAATTCTGCAAACCAGTATTTCATACCGGAACCAAGCCGCTGGCCACTCGTTGGTTCACTTGCTTTGTTCATCACCTTTTACGGTGGGTCATTATTGCTTAACGGTGCCGCAACAGGTTTTGGTACTTTTATACTTGGACTTGGGATAGCAGCAATTATATATATGTTTGCCGGCTGGTTTTCCGATGTGATCGATGAAAGCTTAGCGGGAAATTATAATTCTCAAGTAGATATTAGCTTTCGGTGGGGAATGGCTTGGTTCATTTTCTCGGAAGTGATGTTTTTTGCGGCATTTTTTGGCGCATTATTTTATGCAAGACAACTCTCAGTACCATGGTTAGGTGGTGAAGGTGCAGGTCTGGTTACACACCAAGTTTTATGGCCAGACTTTACAAATTCATGGCCGTTAGACGTGATACCTGACTTTAGCCAATTTTCAGTTTATTCGGAAACCATCCACGCGTGGGGGGTGCCGGCAATCAATACACTGATCTTATTAACCAGTGGCGTGACAGTAACGTTTGCGCATTGGGCACTAAAAAATAATAACCAAAAAGGGTTAGTTAGATGGTTGGCCGCAACAGTGGCCTTAGGTGTGATCTTCGTATTTTTACAAGGCTGGGAATATCACGAAGCCTATAGTGAATTAAACCTTAAGCTTTCATCAGGTATTTATGGTTCGACGTTCTTTATGCTAACTGGGTTTCATGGTTTTCACGTGACGATGGGAACCGTTATGTTGGCAGTGATACTTTTCAGATCAATGAAGGGCCATTTCACAGGTGAGAATCATAACCATTTTGCATTCGAAGCTGTTGCTTGGTATTGGCATTTTGTCGATGTTGTTTGGTTAGGTTTATTCATCTTTGTTTATTGGATATAAGCAATATTTGATGATAACTAAATATTAGATAAAGAATAAAAAAGGCGCACTTATTGCGCCTTTTTTATTGGCTGCAGATCAGTTATTCAATGATGAATTGAAACTAGCTATGAATTGAAGGTTTTAATATAAGTATTGGCTGGTGGTTACAGAAGAATAGCCAGTGAATCGATCTTGCAGTTCTAAGGTGAAAGTGAAATCGAAGAATTACTAAAGGATTGAGTTTGGTTAAGTTGGTGGGGATAGAAAGTCTCTATAGTTGAGAAGGTGTGAGGCAAGAGAAACAACTCAATTTTATGTAAATAACCCAGGAATGCGGATTAGTCGGTAATACCTTACCTCTTGCTTAAGCTAATTTACATAAAATAAACGTAGAAGCTTATCAGTACACTATCAAATTTATCGTGATGGCCATTGTTACTTGGCGTGATTTAAAGTGAGGCGGTTGCCGTCCGTGGCAATTGGACATCCTGTCCGAGGTCGTCCATGAAGACCCGCATCCTGCTGTCATGCCCGCCTGAAAGAATTAACGGCCATGCGGCAATATACTTTAGCTAGGCGGTTAAATCTTGCCGTCTAGGCCCATTTGATAGTACTTATGGGTGATTTTTTCTTGATTTTCCAAGAGCCAGTCAATCGATGGTTCGTTGTTCATTGCCTTACGAATTGCTTCTGTTGTAGCTTTACGATGGATTTCGAACAACGCTTTATGATCAAGATTATCATCAGTTGCGACAGATGGGTTTAACCAAACCGAGCAAATGATACCGAGGTCGTTGGCTTTCTCTTTTGGAATGTATCCTTCACGAACGGCATCCAATACGCCATTTGCGATCGCGCCTTGCACAGTACCCATTAAAATATTCGTATAACGGTTGTCTTTAACCGTCACTTTACTAACCATCAATGTCACAGGGCGGACTTGAATGTCAGTGTTTAAAATAGCGAAAACACGCGTATGCCCTTTAACTTGATCACCTGTTAATGTTGCCAGCGCTGTACCAACTGGGCCGTCGAGTTCGCCGATAATAATTTCTGGTTCTGCTGCAGTACCGGGAGGGCCACCTGCGACCAGTGCTTCACCTGTTCGCATAACGATTCTCTCACTCATTTTATTATTCTCCTGATTTTTCAGTGGGATGGGCGCGCCATGTTAGCAGAAGCAGGATGTCAGGCAAGTTAGTGCAAGGAAATAGTCTGTTTATTCGTTGTTCGCGAGTAACTTAGGGGTGATGTAGTCCACACATTGCCATGCCCCATGATCGATGACGTTATCGATATCGGCTTTTAACTCAAGCACCGCGATTGCTGCCGTCGGCATTAAATTCGCTAAAGCATGCATTGGCAGATCGTCAGCACAGAGATATAAGATCAGATCAGATAAGCCGGGATTATGGCCGACCAGTAAGGAGGTTTGATTTGGCGGTACGTCCTCAGCAACGAAGCCTAACAAAACGCTCAATGATGCAAGATAAATGTCTTTATTCCAGAGGATGTGATCAGGTTTTTGTTGCCATTCAGCGGAGCAGGCAAGCGTGGTTTGTTCAGCGCGCTTAGCCGTGGAGGCAAGTACGCGATCGGGAATGTGATTTTGGTCAACAATCCACCGTCCCATTTTGGGTGCATTACAACGACCACGATCAGTTAAGCAGCGATCGTAATCTCTACCGCTGCGGGAGTTCCATTCGGTTTTAGCGTGACGCATGATCATGAGCGTTGTAGACTTCATAGCGCCAGCAGATTACTGTGAAATGAAAAGAACAACAAGTCATGCAGGAGGAGAAAATGAAATTAGAAACACTCGCCGTTCATGGTGGATATTCACCGGATCCAACAACAAAAGCCGTCGCTGTTCCAATTTACCAAACAACCTCTTACGCATTTGATGATACCCAGCATGGCGCTGATCTTTTCGACTTAAAAGTTGAGGGGAATATTTACACGCGGATTATGAATCCAACCACCGCCGTATTAGAGCAACGGGTGGCGGCAATGGAAGAGGGGATCGGCGGATTAGCTTTAGCTTCCGGTATGGCTGCGATCAGTTATGCGATCATGACCATCGCAAAAAGTGGTGACAATATCATTAGCACGACGACGCTCTATGGGGGAACCTACAATTTGTTTGCTCATACATTACCGCAACTTGGTATCGAAGTTCGGTTTGCTGATGCCGCTGATCCAGAAAGCATGGCGGCGTTGATCGACGATAAAACCCGTGCAGTGTATTGTGAATCGATCGGTAACCCCGCCGGAAATGTTGTCGATCTAAAAGCGGTATCAGATATGGCGCACAGTCATGGCGTGCCAGTGATCGTGGATAACACTGTGCCCACGCCTTATCTGTGTCAGCCATTCAAATGGGGTTGCGATATAGTCGTCCACTCATTAACAAAATATATGGGTGGTCACGGCACGAGTATTGGTGGTGTGCTGGTCGACTCTGGTCAGTTTGATTGGGTTGCAAATAAAGAACGCTTCACGGCTTTGAATGAACCTGATCCGTCGTATCATGGAGTCATTTATACAGAAGCACTCGGCGCGGCGGCTTATATCGCGCGGGCGCGTGTGGTGCCACTGCGGAATATGGGCGCAGCAATTTCTCCGATGAACAGTTTTCAAATCTTGCAAGGAATTGAAACATTGCCCGTACGAATGGATCGCCATTGTGAAAATGCATTAAAAGTCGCCGAACATTTACGTGATAAACCGCAAGTAGAATGGGTCAATTACCCAGGGCTTTCTGATCATCCTGATCATGCACTTATAGAAAAATACATGGGCGGTCGCGCGGCAGGCATCCTCACGTTTGGAATAAAAGGGGGGCGTGAAAATGGCGCGAAATTCATTGACGCGCTGGGGTTGATCACGCGACTCGTCAATATCGGTGATGCAAAATCACTCGCTTGCCATCCGGCATCTACTACGCATAGACAACTCTCGCCGGAAGAACTTTCAAAAGCCGGCGTAACGGAAGATCTAGTACGCTTATCGATCGGCATTGAGCATATTGATGATATTTTAGAAGATATTGATCAGGCACTGAGTGCAGCAAACTAACCTCGTCTTAAATGAAAAAAATCAAACCCACTTTCTTTCTGATCTTATTGATCAGCACAATCCAAACACCTGTATTCGCTGACGTTAAAGCAGGTTCTGCTGCGGCTGAAAAAGGTGATTATGAGCAAGCCTATGCGCTATGGCAGTCGGCCGCTGAGCAAGGCGATGGGTTGGCAGAATTTAATTTGGGCGTTTTGTTTGATCAAGGCTTAGGACGCAAAGAAGATATTGCACAAGCCATGTATTGGTATCAACGTGCATCCAGCAATGGCATTGCGCAGGCTGATTACAACTTGGGCAATTTATTTATGACTGGTCGTGGTGTGTCAGTTAATATGAAAGAAGCACAACGACGTTTTCTACGATCGGCAGAAGCCGGTTACGCGCCAGCACAATATAATCTTGCCACGCTGTTAGAACGTGACGCAGTCAAAAATGCAACGCCAGAAGAGGCGTTCACTTGGTATCTAAAAGCAGCGAATAAACACTTACCGTCCGCCATGTTAAAAGTGGCACAGCAGTTAGCGACAGGTCAGGGTGTCGAAAGAGATCGTCAACGCGCGGTAAGTTGGTATCAACGCTTGCTCAAGAAGCAAGAAAATAGCCAGGCAAAACGAGAACTGGCCTCATTGCTGATCGCCGCACCAGAGACAGAACGTGAAGGACTACAACTGTTACGTGATACGGCAGAAGCTGGTGATGCATTTGCTCAATATCAGTTAGGTTTGCGTTACGGACAAGGTGAAGCAACCGTGTTGGACTACGAGCAAGCGGTTTTTTGGTATCGACGGGCTGCAAAACAAAATCTACCCGAAGCGCAATATTTACTCTGCTTATCTTACTCACTCGGCAAAGGTGTACTTGTCGACATTCTCAGAGCGCAAGTTTGGTGTAACGCAGCAGCAAATAATAACGCAGAGGGAGCGGCAGAAGCACTAGCAGCGATTGAAGATTCCATGACGGATCAAGAATTAAAAACTGCAGGGAAATTGGCTGAAATTCTTATTCCTAGCCAGCAGCACTGATGACTTTAGTTACTTAGGGCTTCAAATAAAAATAGCGATAAGCGTAATTAGGCTGTTTGTTGGTTAAAGGTAAAATAATCATCCCAAATCTGATCAAGAATTTCGCGCGCTTTCTCCAAAGATATCGCGCTGTAAAGATCGTTCTTACATTCAACAAGTCCAAGTACAATCAATTTCTCTAAGGCATCCGAAATTTCAAAATCCATATCGTGTTGATACATTTCTAAGAAATAATTTTCAACAGTTTTGTCGAGTTGATCTGCCGTCACTGGTTTTTTTATTTTTAATAAAAAATAAAAAGCCAGTATGGACTCTTTGCACTCTTCCTCTTCAGCAGCGTCGATCAGTCGATGAAAAACTCCAATATTGTTATCTAAATTTTTGAAATATAAATTATCCGCCAGTGTTTTCATAAAGCGAATTTTTCTATTTTTAAAGTTACTGAATTGTTTCCACAAAAAAGCACCCAATGTACCGAAACCTGCTGCGAGTGCGAGCAGCGCTGTTTGGTCAAGCACAACAGGTTCTGATCGCACTCCCAACCAAAAACCGAATAAGGCTCCACATAAAAGAAGCGTCGTACCCAGTTTGGTGGCGAGCATGATCACACCACCGATTGCAGCTGGTACACCAATGATGAGTTTATCGATGGTTTTCATACCGACTTCAGTATTCGGGAATAGCATTTCTAGATCGGACCGAGGTACATTACGGAACAGTTTAATAATGGTAGAGCCCGGTTTGAAATAAAGTTGTTGACGGTTTTTAGCATCAAAATAGTCTTGTGGTTTATATTTCACAACAACAATGACGCGATCATAATTGATGAACTCAATCGTCTTTTTACGTAAACCAAAAAAACTACTTAGCGTTTCTTCACGGCTAGATTCGCCACGACGGAAGAATAGAATATTATCGAAGTCTTCAAAATCAACATTTAATTTTATTTTGAAGAGAGACTCTTCTGTGATCGCACGATTCAAATCGTCTGTTGTGATCATCTCGAAGTTTGCTGTATTGAGTAATTTTTTTAATTCATCAATCAGTGTCGCTTCAAGTTCATGGATCGTTTCTGCTGAGGTTGTGTAAATGACCTTCGTGTCAGCATCTGGATTGACCGGTGCGTAACAATCTTTGAGTGTTTCAAGCGATGTGTGGAATTGAAAGTGATAAATATTTTTAATTAATTCGCAAACATCTTGAAATTTATTACGATCAGCTTCACTGAAGCTTTGATCAGTGACACAAAGACGGACAATGTCTGATCGGCGATAGGGGATAAAACGTTCTTTATTTACGTTGAGCGGCATGTGCTGTTCCTTTCCCTTGTTTTATTCATGCTCGGGGCATTGTGTGATGCCTGTTATGTCAGTTAACGCGGTAGCGAGAGAGTTTGCGCAAAGGTGTTGATCATGGTTTTTAAGGAGCTTTCAGGCGATCTGGTTGTCTATCATTTATACACTAAAGTGAGGGGAGATCGAATGCGAATACTTATTTTTGTTTCAATCTGTGCGTTGGCCGCCTGTGCGACGCAACAGCCGGTGATTTATCAAAATCCACAAAGCCAAACTGTCAGTGATGCGCAGATCAATCAAGATGTGAATGAATGCATGACGTTAGCAAGAAATGCCGGTGCATCGGACAGCACAAAAGCCGGTGATGTTGCGGCAACTACCGCCAAGTCTGGCGCTGTCGGTGCAGCGTCGGGTGCCGTTGGTGGTGCGGTCGTCGGCTCGGTAGGTACAGGTGCCGCCGTCGGTGCGGCATCAGCAGCAACCGCTGGTTTATTACACAGCATATTTCGTGAACAAAAGGCCAGCCCGGCTTTTCGCAATTACGTGACGCGTTGCTTGGGTGATCGTGGATATGAAGTAAGTGGTTGGGATTAGCGGACTTGGCGTTGCAAAACAGATCGACATGTCTAATGCCGATCTGTTTTTTGTTCTGTCGTCAAAATTAGATATGTAAAGGACGACCGTCAACACTAAGCGCAGCTTCGTGCATTGCTTCAGATAACGTTGGATGCCCGTGAATGGTGCGTGCAATATCTTCCGTGCTAGCTTGAAAGGTTTTCGCTAACACAGCTTCTGCGATCAATTCTGATGCATTTGCACCAAAGATATGAACGCCGAGTAATTCATCGGTTTCCGCATCACCGATCATTTTAATCATGCCAGTTGTTTCGTTCATAGCACGAGCTCGACCCGTTGCGATGAATGGAAAACTACCCACGCGAATGTCTCGTCCGGCGGCTTTTAGTTCTTCCTCAGTTTGACCCACCCACGCAATCTCTGGCCAAGTGTAGACGACCCATGGAATGTTGTCGTGACTGAACTCGGGTTGTTGGCCGGCGATCAGCTCTGCAACGGCGACACCTTCTTCCATTGCTTTGTGCGCGAGCATCGGGCCGTCTGTAACATCCCCAATGGCAAATACATTCTGCAGTGAAGAGCGACATTGATGATCTGTTTCGATAAAGCCACGCGCGTCCAGTTTCAACCCAGTCTGTTCGGCGTTTAATCCTTCAGTATTCGGTTTTCGGCCGACGGCGACGATTAGTTTATCGACAGTGATCGACTGACTTTCGCCATTCTGCTCGAATTGCACATTGACCTGATCGTTTTGAATTTCAGTTGCCGAAACTTTCGCACCGAGTTCAATATTCAGGCCTTGTTTTTTTAATTCTTTGTGAGCCGCCGATGCGATTTCTTGATCAGCCGTTGGCAAGAATGCATCAACAGCCTCAATGACAGTCACCTCTGAACCGAGGCGTCGCCAGACGCTGCCGAGTTCTAGGCCAATAACGCCAGCACCGATCACGCCAAGCTTTTCTGGAACGGTATCAAACGCTAATGCGCCAGTTGAATCGACGATACGATCCTGATCAACCGGAGCCGGTGGAATGGCTGCCGGGACAGAGCCGGTCGCGATGATAATATGGCTTGTTGAGACGGTTTGTTCGCCACCGTCATTCAAGGTTACCGTTACCTGATCAGCTGATTTTAGTGCTCCGCTGCCTTCGAATAAGGTGACGTTGTGTTTTTTGAATAAACCCGCTACACCCAATGTGAGCGTGCGCACGATCTTATCTTTGCGTTTCTGCATGTTGCCAACATTCATGCTGGCATTGTCGACACTGATCCCATGCTCTTTGCTGTGTTTGTTGATACTTTCAAATAAGTGTGAGGAGTCGAGCAGCGCTTTCGACGGAATACAACCAACGTTTAAACATGTACCGCCTAAGACGGGTTTGCCTGTTTTGTTTTGCCACTTTTCGACGCAGGCCGTTTTCAGGCCGAGTTGCGCGCAACGAATAGCAGCGATGTAACCACCTGGGCCACCACCGATGATGACAACATCAAATTGTTCCATGCGAAATTGTTCCTGACTTACAGATCACCAATGAAAAGAAGGGCGGGATCTTCCAATTGTTTTTTGATTGAGACGAGAAATGATACCGCTTCACGACCGTCTATTATGCGATGATCATACGATAACGCAACATACATCACCGGTCGGATGACCACTTGACCATCTTCTGCAACCGGGCGATCACTGATCGCGTGCATGCCGAGGATCGCACTCTGTGGCGGGTTAATGATCGGCGTTGATAACATGGAGCCAAAAACACCACCATTGGTGATGGTGAACGTGCCACCGGTGAGGTCTTCGAGTGTTAGTGTTGATGATCGGGCCTTGTTGCCAAGGTCACGAATCGCCCCCTCAATCGCGGAAAAACTAAGCTGATCAACATCGCGCATAACAGGGACAACTAAACCACGCGGTGCACTGACTGCGATACCGATGTCGTAATAATCGTGATAAACAATATCAGTTCCATCAACAGAGGCATTCAAGCTCGGAAATTCTTTTAACGCGTTGATCGATGCTTTTACAAAGAACGGCATGAAACCAAGTTTATAACCGTATTTCTTCTCAAACTGAGGCTGCAGTTTCGCGCGCAATTGCTTGACTGGCTGTAAATTGATTTCATTAAATGTGGTTAAAATCGCATTTTCTTGCTGGGCAGAAACAAGACGATCCGCCGCACGTTGACGCAAACGGCTCATGCCGACGCGACGATCTTCACGTGTTCCGACGGGCGAATTCACTGGCGCTGGCACCGCTGGCGGAGTATTAGCTGACACATTTTCAGACTGATCTGTTTTGAGATGCTTGATCAGATCGGTTTTGCTGATTCGTCCAGCTTTGCCTGAACCTTTTATCTGATCAAGCTCAAGTGCATTTTCAGCAACGATTTTGCGCACGGCCGGGCTTGTCGGTGCGGCAGATGTGTTTTTTTGATCTGCATTCGCTGGGGATGCTGTACTCGCTTCATTCGCCGCTGTATCAGTGCCTGCTGGTGAGCTCGCATCAGTATCCACGATGGCGAGAATTTCATCAGTCAATACCGTATCGCCCGCCTGACGGACGATCTCTTTTAGTATTCCGTCTTCTAAGGCGGAGACTTCAAGTGTGACTTTATCTGTTTCAAGTTCAACGAGCGTTTCGCCACGTTTGACGAATTCACCAGCTTGTTTTTGCCAGTCGAGAAGGGTCGCATCTGCAATCGATTCTGCGAGTGCAGGGACTTTGATTTCTTGCAACATGTTATTTTTCCAGTTTCAGTGCGTCCGTGATTATAGCTTCTTGTTGTTCGCGATGTTTGCCAAGATAACCGACCGCTGGAGAGGCCGAGAATGGCCGAGCGACTTTACCCATGACGTGTTGATCTTGCAAGCAACCGGTCAGGTGTGAGTGACCCAAGATATAGAACCAGCTACCTTGATTTACAGGTTCTTCTTGTACCCAAATTATGTCTATTGCGTTTTTGTAAAGTGCAAGTTGCGCCTCGACTTCGGCTTTGGGGAAGGGATAAAGTTGTTCTATTCGCAGGATCGCAATGTTATCGATCCCATTCGCACGGCGTGCTTCCAACAGATCAAAATAGACTTTACCGCTACAGAAAAGCACGCGCGTGACGACTTCGGGTTTGAGTGGATCGATTTCACTTAACACAGTTTCAAACTTACCGTCGGTGATTTCATCTAGGTTCGAGACGGATAACTTGTGCCGTAGTAAGCTTTTTGGCGTCATGACAATCAATGGTTTACGGTACGGACGAAGTACTTGTCGACGTATCATATGAAACATCTGCGCGGGTGTGCTGGGAATACAGACTTGCATATTTTCTTCTGCACAAAGTTGCAGGTAGCGCTCAAGGCGTGCGGAAGAATGCTCCGGGCCTTGCCCATCATAACCGTGTGGTAAGAACATGGTCAGGCCACAGTAACGTCCCCACTTGGATTCGCTGGATGAAATAAACTGATCGATAACCACTTGCGCACCGTTGGCGAAATCGCCGAATTGTGCTTCCCAAATGACTAAAGAAGACGGTTCTGAGCTGCTATAGCCATATTCAAAGCCGAGCACGGCTTCTTCTGACAAGATCGAATTAATGATGCGAAACGGTGCTTGCGTTTGCGTGATGTGTTGTAACGGTACGAACATCTCGCCGGTGTTCATATCGTGGATCACCGCGTGTCGATGGGCAAAGGTACCGCGTTCACTATCTTGCCCTGAGAGACGCACAGGATGGCCAGCTTCGACTAATGACGCATACGCAAGCGATTCAGCAAAGCCCCAATCCATTGGTATTTCACCAGCGCCCATTTGACGTCGACCATCAATAATTTTGCGTACACCACGATGTGGCGTAAAGCCTGTCGGTAGTGTGGTTAGATGGCCGGTTATCTGCTGAATACGCGCTAAGCTGAGCGATGTCGGCGTCGCGTCACGCCAGTTTGTTCCAACATAATTCGTATAGTTAGCTTTAAATGTTTGATCAACAATCTCCGCTTTTGGGCGCGACATGTATTGATTGTTTTCGAGGGCTTGGATGTAGTGATCGTACTGGCTACGGACAATTTCATCTGTCACCACTTCTTCTGTGATCAGTCGTTCAGAATAAAGTTGACGAACGTTCTTATGCGATTTGATCTTCTGATACATCATCGGTTGAGTGATCAACGGTTCATCCGCTTCACTATGCCCATGTCGACGGTAGCAGATCAAATCGATGACAATATCTTTATTGAATTCTTGTCGATACGCTAAGGCCATCGCGCCGGCATAAACGACGGCTTCAGGATCGTCTCCGTTCACATGAAGAATCGGTGCTTGGATCACTTTTGCCACATCAGTGCAATACAGTGTTGATCGGGAATCCAATGGTTCGCTGGTGGTAAAGCCGATCTGATTATTAATAACAATGTGTATTGTTCCACCAGTGGCATAACCGCGTGTTTGCGAGAGGTTAAATGTTTCCATCACCACGCCTTGGCCAGCAAAAGCAGCATCACCGTGGATTAGAATCGGCATTACCTGATCGCGCGCAATATCATTGCGGCGATCTTGACGTGCACGGACGGAGCCTTCCACAACCGGGTCGATAATTTCTAAATGTGACGGATTAAAGCCCAACGTGACGTGTAAAGGGCCTCCCGGTGTGTTGATGTCGGAAGAGAAGCCCATGTGATATTTCACGTCACCGGTCCCAGTTTGGCGTGCAACGCGGCCTTCAAATTCATCAAACAGATCAGACGGTTGTTTACCTAATGTGTTGACGAGCACATTAATTCGACCACGGTGAGCCATACCGATCACCATCTCTTTAACACCATCCGTACCAGCGTCATTGACGAGAAAGTCGAGTAATGGGATTAGACTTTCACCACCTTCCAACGAAAAACGTTTTTGTCCAACGTATCGGCTATGTAAGTACTCTTCTAGCGCACTCGCACCGATCACGCTATTTAGAATCTGGCGTTTTTTCTCCAGACTGAAATTAGGATTGCCGCGACGTGTTTCGAGATATTGTTGGATCCAGCGTTTTTGTGCAGTTTCATTAATATGCATGTACTCGACACCAAGTGTGCCGCAATACGTGTCTTGGATGATATTGATAATTTCACGCAACTTCGCTTCGTGAATACCTTGTAGTGAACCCGTATTGAAAACCGTATCCAGATCTTTTTCACTGAGGTTGTGATACGCCGGATTTAACTCCGCGACATCCGGTCGTTCGTATTGTAGTAAAGGATCAAGGTCTGCTCGGCGATGGCCGCGAAAGCGGTACGCATTGATTAACTGCAGAACAGAAACTTGTTTACTGGAGTGACTGCTGAGGATCTCATCCGGTGTTGATATGGCGGGAATGGAGACCTGTTGTGGAATATCGACCGCAGATATTGCGCTGACATTATCCTGTTGTTGAAAATACTCGCGCCATTCCGGGCTCACCGTTTGAGGATTAGCTAAATACGTTTCGTACAGAGAATCTATATAGTCCGCGTTGTCGCGGCTTGGTTCGATAGGCATAGTCAGTCACACATTATTTGTCGTTTACAAAGATCACTTGCTGCAGCGCCACATTTCCCATTATGCTATACTGGACAGCTTTGGATATGCAATAAGATAAGGCTGAAAGCCACAATCAACTATCACTGGGAGTGTTGAATGAAAACTGAGACAGTAACCATTACCGATAATCAGACTGGGAAGTCAATCGAGTGTCCTATATTAACAGGAACATACGGTGCACCGGTTGTCGATACAGCCAAACTATATAAAGAATTAGGCGTTTTCACCCTAGACCCTGGCTTTACAACAACCGCAAGTTGCCGAAGCTCTATTACATACCTTGATGGTGAGCACGGTATTCTACTACATCGTGGCTATCCGATAGAACAACTAGCTGAGGAAAGTACCTTCCTTGAAGTCAGTTACCTTTTATTGAATGGTGAATTGCCAACGGCAAGTGAATTCGAAGAATTCGACGGCAAAATCAAACGTTACAACATGGTACACGAGCATTTAATGCGCTTCTTTAACGGTTATCGTTATGACGCACATCCAATGTCAATCATGGTTGGCGTGACGGGCGCAATGGCATCTTTTTACCATGAGACCGTTGATGTAAGAAACCCTGAAGATCGCATGAACATTGCCCAGAGATTGATTGCGAAGATGCCGAATATTGCATCTAAAACCTACAAGCACGGTATTGGCCAACCATTTATCTATCCGGATAACTCTCTTGGCTATGTCGAAAATATCATGAATATGATGTTTGCGATTCCTTCTGAACCCTACGAATTACACCCACAAGCCGTTGCGGCACTCGATAAACTCATGATCCTTCACGCTGATCACGAACAGAATGCGAGTACCTCAACAGTGCGTTTATCGGGTTCATCTGAAGCGAATCCACTTGCAGCGATTTCTGCTGGTATCTCAACACTGTGGGGCAAAGCTCACGGTGGTGCGAACGAAGCTGTATTGGAAATGCTCGATGAAATCGAAGACGTTAAAAATATTCCTAAGTTCATCGCACGTGCGAAGGACAAGAATGACAACTATCGTTTGATGGGTTTTGGTCATCGTGTTTATAAAAACTTTGACCCACGCGCTAAGATCATCAGTAAAGCGTGCCACGAAGTATTGGACGACATGGATCAAAATTCAGAATTACGTCCATTAATGGAAATTGCGATGGAACTGGAGCGCATTGCGTTGGAAGACCAATACTTCATCGAGCGTAAGTTATATCCGAACGTGGATTTTTACTCCGGTATTATTTTGCGCGCATTGGGCATCCCAACAAACATGTTCACCGTGTTCTTTGCTATGGCACGTTCAGCAGGATGGATCGCGAACTGGTTAGAAATGATGGAAGATCCGGATTTCCGTATCGGCCGTCCTCGCCAGCTCTACATCGGCTCTGAAACACGTGATTATGTCCCATTGGATAAACGTGGTTAAGACGATTGCGATGAGCAATATTTTTCAGAAAATCTGTCTGAGCATCGCAAAAGAAGTGTAAGTAATACGGGCGGCAGACCTCGGGGTTTGCTGTCTTTTTTGGAAAAGTTAGATAAACAACGGGGAAGGTTGACGATGAAAGCACCTGTACAGGTATCCGTGACTGGCGCAGCCGGTCAGATTGCATACTCTTTATTATTTCGAATCGCATCTGGCGAAATGCTAGGTAAGGATCAACCAGTCATCATTCGATGTCTTGAAATCACGCCAGCACTGAAAGCCTTACAAGGCGTTGCTATGGAAATAGATGATTGCGCATTTCCGCTTGTGCAGGGCATGGTTTTAACAGACGATCCTAATGAAGCATTTGATGGCACTGACATCGCAATGTTAGTTGGTGCACGTCCACGTGGGCCAGGTATGGAGCGAAGCGATTTACTCGAAGCGAATGGCGGTATTTTCAAAATTCAAGGTGAAGCATTGAACGCGAATGCGAGCCGCGATGTGAAAGTTGTTGTTGTTGGTAACCCGGCAAATACGAATGCTCATACTGCAATGCGATTTGCACCGGATCTGAACCCTGCAAATTTCACAGCGTTAACCCGTCTTGATCACAACCGTGCATTAGCGCAATTAGCGGCGAAAACGGGTACCAGTATTAATGACATCAAACAGATGACAATCTGGGGCAACCACTCAACCACGCAATATCCTGACATCAGCAACACACTGATCAACGGTATAGCTGCGAAAGATATGGTTGATCAAACTTGGTATGCCGATGAATATATTCCACGTGTTGCTAAACGTGGTGCGGAGATTATCGATGCTCGTGGCGCATCTAGTGCGGCATCGGCGGCAAATGGTGCGATTGATCACATCCATGACTGGGTACTAGGTACACCGGGTGATGATTGGGTAAGCATGGCAATCCCAAGTGACGGTAGCTATGGTATTCCAGAAGGCTTGATGTATTCGTTCCCTGTTCGTTGTAAAGATGGCAAATACGAAATTGTTCAAGGATTAGAAATTGATGATTTTAGTCGTGAACGTATGACATTGACGCAAAAAGAATTGGAAGAAGAAAGAGACGCGGTCAAAGAGCTTGTTGGCTGATCGCGACTGACTTACTGAGTTGTCATAAAAACGGGGATTCATTTTAATCCCCGTTTTTTTTATCTGTCGATTACGTTAGCGTAATGAAATAATTTCCCAGCCTTTCTCGCTCGCGTGTTCGCGTAAGCTATCATCAGGATCGACCGCAACCGGATTTTCCACTTGTTCGAGTAATGGAATATCATTTCGTGAATCGCTATAAAACCAGCTACCTGCCAGATCCTCATCGCGTCCAGCAAGCCATTGTTGTAAACGTGTCACTTTCCCTTCCGCAAAAGAGGGAACACCGGCAACATTGCCCGTATATTCGCCTTCACACATTTCAGGCTCTGTGGCGATCAACTCATTAATGCCAAAAAGTTTTGCGATCGGTTCAGTAATAAAGCGATTCGTTGCCGTGATGATCAAAAGTTGATGGCCAAGCGCTCGATGATGTTCAACCAGCGTTTTCGCTTTGGGCAACACCATTGGGTAAATTAACGATCGTAGATAATCCTCGCGCCAAGCGATCAATGTTTCCAATTTATTCTCGCCGAGAATTTTCAGTTGGAAACGGAGAAAGACTTGAATATCCAGCGTGCCATCCATGTAATCTTGATAAAATTGTGCATGCTTTGCTGCATGTTCTTGTTGATCTACATGGCCATGCTGACACAAATAATCCCCCCAAGAAGTATCACTGTCTCCCCCGATCAGGGTATTATCGAGGTCGAAAATTGCCAATGTCATGCGTTAGATCTCATCTGTTAATAAAACGCTATTATAAAGTGCTTGTATGACATTTGCTGCTTTCGATCAGATATGACGGATTCCTTACTTGATCGGACTAAATTCACGAACACAGTTGCCTAAGTGGGGAAAGTTTGAAAAAATTCACACCATGATCGATAGAGACGGATTCCGAGCCAACGTAGGTATAATACTCATTAACGAGCGATCAGAAGTTTTCTGGGCGCGACGGATCGGCAATGATGATGCCTGGCAATTTCCGCAAGGAGGCATTAAGCGAGACGAGACTCCAGAAATGGCTATGTTTCGTGAGTTGCATGAAGAGGTGGGGCTGTACCCAAATGATGTCGAAATTGTCGGCAGCACAAAAAAGTGGTTACGCTATCGATTACCTCGCCGATACATTCGTCATCACAAGAAACCACTTTGCGTCGGTCAAAAACAAATCTGGTTTGTTCTGCGGCTCGTAGCGGAAGAAGACAAAGTGGATTTGGGTTCAGCAGGAAAACCAGAATTCGATGAATGGCAGTGGATTGACTACTGGCGGCCGCTGGATGAGATCGTCTTCTTCAAACGCAACGTCTACCGAAAAGCATTAACCGAATTAGCCCCGCTTGTTTTACCCGAATCAAGCGCAAGTCATTGAGACAATAGAGCCGCTTCTCAAAAGAGTTTTAAACAGGGAGATGGTTTTCGCTCTTCATTATATGTGGATATTGGGAGTGCTCCCGAGGAATAATCAGCTAAAGCTGAGGAAGCTGTTATTTTGCTTTCATCATCATGAGTTTAGGTAAAAGTTGTCGAGCACTTTTCTGTGATGTGCTACGTATGAAAAATCGACGATAATCTGGATCAAGGTTCATTTTCTCAAGCTCACCATCAATCTCTGTCAGGACTGGTTTACAGTTTTCCATCGCCACATCAGCGACTTTTCGAAAGTCTTCGTACTGGGCTGCAAGTTCTTGCGATTGTGATGTGAGGCACTGGTCATAACGGTTTGCACTATTCATCATGCTGGCATGTTCTTCATCGCTGAGATCGGATGGATAACGATACGATTTTTCGTCTTCTGTCGCAGCAAATACAGCCGTACTCGTGATGAGAAACAAGCTAGCGAGAATAGTTAATTTTGACGAGATTTTTTTCATAGTTTATTCCACAAATTCTGCGACTTTAATTTTCCATACTTGTTCGTGATCGTCGACACGATTACAGCCCAGCTTAATCCCTTTCTCACTCGGTTCGATAACGCCCACGGCTAATCCAGCTTGTGGCTTACCAGCAAAGACACGGGTGAAGCGATAACGAATATTTTTTGTCGGATGATTATTTTTTACGGAAGTGAGTTTACCGCCGTTACTCAAAATTTGACATTTTCCATCAAGTTGATCGAAAAACTCTAAATAATCAGAAGCGGGTTTTTCTTTCGTTGCTTGAGAATTATCGGTGTTTTGGGAGTGTCTGCATGGTGTTTCTGCGAAGGCTGAAAAGGATATTATCGCAGTAAATAGTGACCATCCAATTGTTTTTGTAATTTTCATATGCACGCATCATAGACAATCAGTTATGGTGAGTCCAACACTGTCCGGTATTGGCGTGATGAAATCCATCACGGAATTTAGGACAGCATCGTGATTAAACGGTTCAATCCTATTGATTTAATGTTTGGCTTCATCGTTAATAACAATAAAGCGATGAGGATTGAGCACCGAGCAGTAAGCCTCATCAACGGACCAGATCTGCAATGATGATGGCGCGTTTCGGTGCTGGGTAGCCTTCAATTGTTTTTGTCGGATCCTCTGGATCTAGAAACTCTGGCAATGAATGAAAGCGCATCCAATCCGTACTGCGCTGCTCCTCTATACTGGTCACTGCGACATCGACCATGCGAATATTGGTGAAGCCACAGCGTTCTAACCAACCGGTTAAGGTATCGCAGCTGGGAATGAACCAGACATTACGCATACACGCATATCGATCATCAGGAACTAACGATTCCCCTTTAATGCCGTCAATGATCAGCGTTTCCAAGATCAACTCACCTCCGTTACGCAAACACGCCGCAAGTTCATATAAATGATCGATTGGTGAACGCCGATGGTACAACACGCCCATCGACATGACGGTATCAAAATGCGCACTGTTCAGTGGGATTTGCTCAATACCCAGTGGGAGGACATCAATATTTTTATCGCCGATGTAATGCTTCATCAGGTGAAACTGGGCGATGTTCAACATATTCGGATCAATCCCGATCACCCGCTCTGCGCCCGCGCCAAGCAAACGCCAGCAAAAGTAGCCATTCCCACAACCAACATCCAACACCGTTCTGTGCTTCAACGGTGAAATATGCGGTGCAAGGCGTTGCCACTTCCAGTCCGATCGCCACTCTGTATCAATGTGCACACCAAACACCTCATACGGCCCTTTACGCCAAGGATGCAAGCTCTGCAGCACGTCGATAAAACCATCAGGTTGTTGATCTGCATTACCGATCAAAAGACGATCTGTGTTTAAGTCGATTTTACACGGTTGAATGTCCGGCAAATTATCGAGCGTGGCGTACCAGTTTTTTAAATGGCCATTTTTACCCGGATTCAGCTTGTGATCGATCAAGGTAGGGACCGATTTTAACCAAGATGAAAGAGGTGAGCCGTCTAAATAGTTGTAAAACTCAGCATATGAAATCATGGGGTAAAAGTGTAATCAGTTTCAGGTAAAAACTGTAGCTACATGTGTGAAATGTCGCGGTATAATGCAGCGCATAATGCGTCGACGATCAGAAAAATGCAGCCCGTAAAATGGATTTCAGACTACGCTGAGCACTACGCATGGTTTTGCGATCAGCAAGATATCCTTACTCAAGAACGTTGGACAAATTGGCCGAATTGCGTTGTGCTCAATCGTCTCTGGCGTGAACAACTCGCAAAGCGAAATGCGGATCATGCCTACAATTCGTCAGGTAAAATTCTCACCTTCCGATCACAATCCGAGCTGTCAAATCAAGCGCTATACTACGAGCAACACATTTATGAAACGGGAGAAATCCCTACTCGAGATCAAAACTGGCATGACTATTTTAATGCCATGATCTGGATACAATTTCCGAAAATTAAAGCCGCGATTAATAATCAACACATTGCTGAGATCGCAAAGCAAGGTGAGGTGAAAAAACGCACACGAAAACGTGATGCTCTGACGCTATTCGATGAAAGCGGTTTGATCATCGTCAGTGCTGATCAAGCAATGATCAATGCACATCAAGTGCATGACTGGCAGACATTATTCTTAACAGCGCGAGATCAATGGCATAAAAAAATCTGCATTTTTATTTTTGGTCATGGTTTATATGAAAAATCATTGTCGCCGTATATCGGCATGACAGGCAATGCGCTACATATAAAAATGAAAGCAGAATTTTTTCAACTCACACGCGATAAGCAAGCTGAACTACTAGATAAAAAAATCGCAAATGAAATCACCCAAGCAGAACAATTAACAATACCGAAAGATCTGACACCCCTCCCCATGCTCGGTGTGCCCGGATGGTGGGCAGAAAATACAAACCCAGCATTTTATTCGAACACAGACTATTTTCGGCCAAAACGGAAAATCTAATATGCAAATAAATCCACATTCGCCACTACGTAACAAAGGTGTTTATGTCGCTCTCATTAGTTTACCTGTTGCGGTTATCGGGTATTGTATTTTACGTTACCAACTTCCGATGGGGCCGTGTGTATTCCTACTCACAATTTTTCCTCTGATTGGTTTGATAATTTCTGGGCGATCATTAAAAAGTGCTATTCCTGATTTAATTTTCGGCGCGATCGATACAGGACTTCTCACCATTCCCGCATTATTTGGCGGCATGATGTTTGGCGTCGCCGGAGCGATCGCCGGTGGTGTGATCGGTGATGCGTTAAGTGATGGAATCGCCGGTTTCTTTGAAGGCTCGATCGCGGAATGGCTTCGTGAAAAAGGGATTGAGGAATCACGAGAAAGTATCACCACTTCGTTAGGTAAAATGGGTGGGTGTTTGCTAGGGAGTGGATTGGTGTTAACAGTAGCGTTGCTGCTTGGGGTTGAGATTCCTGTTTAGCCGAAAATAAATTATTTTCGTTTTTTTATAAAATTTATTTTTAAACTGAATGGTAAATAATTATGCGACTCACAAATCGGGTTATACGCGCTAACCCGACTTGCGAGTTAAACTAAAAAACAACCTCGGCCAATTAACAAATTCGTTGTGTTTAATCGTTAAGTATTTTTATTATGCGGCTTTGTTGCTGGCTTGTTGAGCTTGGTAGAGACCTTCAAACTCATCCATGGTAAATTTGGCAATAATGTTTTGATCATCATCTAGAATTTCATACATCGTGCCTTCTGTACCACGAATACTAAATAAAACAATCGTATCTTCATCACCACCACATTCTCTGTGAGGCTCAGTATCAGGTGGGCTAACGGTATAACTTCCTGTCGGTCTTGTCTCTTTTAACGTGCCGTCGGCATGGTAAAGACAGTGCTCACCTTGAATAACAAACGTATGATTTAACGCACAATGCCGATGAAGAACGATAGGATCATTTGCCGCGAATTTAAAAATCACTTCAACAACTTTATTCGTACGATCAATATCCAAAACGGAATATTGAAAGTTATCGAAAACCTCTAGGCGCTGCCAATTAACCTCTTGATCATTAAATGTATGCAGGTTCATTACTTACTCCACTCTCATTATAAGATGTCATATCGACACGGGCACTGTATAGAAAGTGAGGCTGATTCTTCTACCGATATTTGCCCGATCTTTTATAGGAAGAATCCACAGGCTAGTTAAGGGTTTTGTAGTGAGAGAAGTATTAGGTATGCTGAGCTACTATCATTTTAGTCTAGCGTAGTATTCTGTTGGAGTGAGCTGACAATGATTTTCTAGTCTACCTTGAAGAGAAAATGCGTTTGGATTTTTACCAAAATGAAAGACGCGATAAAGATAGTAGTTTTTAGAATTACAATTTGAAAATGAGAGTTCGTTGGGCGTTATATAAAAGGGTGTTTGTTTGGCATATTGAGTTGTTTTGACTTCAATGAACCGATCTTGACCAGTAATGTCATAGGAATGAATATCAAAGCCAGCTGTTGGTCCTATCGTATGTGCAACATGTTCAACTTTATCTGATAAGTTTTCTTTTCCAGCGTAGATTAACCTTGCCCGTTCGTAATTTAATATAAGTTCTTCTCCAGCATTCCCAATAATTTGATTTTTAGCTTCACGTTCAAAATAATTAATGTGAAGAGTCACATTATTATTCTTTGATTCTGAAATTATATTAGGATCTTCTACAATTGGTGCTTCTACAAAAATACTTATTATTTCATCTAAAGTTGGGGGCTCTGGTATTCGATCGGTATGCTTTAGTAGTAACTCTTGTAGTTCTAAATTATTTTTAAAATGCGAGGAAATAACATCGGGTAAGACAGATTTTTGATAATTTATTCTCGGTTTGTATCCAGGAATATAAGGAATACCAATTTCAATTAGAGCCGTACTTATATTTTGGTGTTTAAATTCTATTGACCCTTCACTTCGGTTATTTAATTTGTTTAGTAAAGCCCGTCTATGGACTGACTTATTATATTTTTTTGACAAAATTTCTTTTGTCAGCATCAAAATAGTCCGAGACAATAATTTCAACTTCAAATGTTGACCAGTTTTCACTCATAAATACGTATCAAAGACGATCATTATTGTATATCGCTTACTTATATACCGGCTCCAACTTCTTCTTATCTTTCCACTCACAAAGATCATAAACCGCGCATTCTTCGCATTTGGGGCTTCTTGCTGTGCAGGTGTAGCGTCCATGTAAGATGAGCCAGTGATGAGCATCTTGCAAGAATTCTTTTTCGGTGAATTTTAATAATTTCTTTTCGACGTCGATGACATTTTTACCGGGGCCGAGTTTGAGTCTGTTGGCAACGCGGAAGATGTGAGTGTCAACGGCGATAGTCGGTTGGCCGAAGGCGGTGTTTAAAATGACGTTGGCGGTTTTGCGGCCAACACCGGGTAGCGCTTCGAGGGATTCGCGATCTTGCGGGACTTGGCTATTGTGTTTATCTCTTAAGATCTTACAGGTTTTGATCACGTTTTCAGCTTTGGTATTAAATAAACCAATGGTTTTAATATAGCCTTTTAATTTTTCAACACCGAGTTGGTCAATTGCATCTGGCGTATTAGCGACTTTGTATAATGGTGTTGTGGCTTTATTCACGCTGACATCAGTAGCTTGTGCGGATAAGATAACGGCGATCAGCAACTCAAACGGTGAGGTGTAATTTAATTCAGTGGTCGGGTTCGGGTTGAGTGCGCGTAGTCGTTCGTAGACTTCACGGCGTTTCTGTTTATTCATTTATTTTTCGTATTTGTACAAAAAGTCCATGCCGGAATGTGTGCCGGAAACGGCCTCGAGTGACCATCGTCGTCCTAGATCATAACGCATTTTTAATTGCGTGACGGGTTCGAATAAACCCACACCGTAGCTGACGTAAAGTTTCGGTGTTAAGTATTTTCCGAGTTGTAGCGCCGCGCTTTCTTTGGTTGACCCTCCGATTGAAAAATCATCCAAGCCGAGACTGTTACCGAGGTTTTCCGTGAGTAACTCACCGCCTTTAAACCCAAGTGAAGTAGCGGCGCCGAGGAGCATGTCGCTGTCGGAGGAGGATGCTTCATTTAATGGTCTTCCCAATAATAAATAAGACAAAATGCTGTCTTGGTTCATGGTTGGATCGGAGAATAACGTTAGCTCTGGCGAGTCTGGTGTACCACTAACGCTGACACCGGCCGTTACGCCATTGGATAATCGTGTCGCTTCAAAATCCAGTGAAGGACTATCGATCGGGCCGCCAGCAAAAATAATGCGGCCCTTGCTGATATCTAATGCTTGGCCGTAAGCGGCGAATTTTCCGTCGAGAATATTTAACTCGCCGACACCGGTAAGGACTTTTTTCGGCCGACTTTTTACTTTGATTGCGCCGGCAATCCTACCTGTAAAACCTGACGCCTCAACGTGGATATTATCACCCAGTTCGATCGTGACATCCGCTTTGACTTTGACCGCTGTTGCTTTTGTTTCCACTTGTTCCTGCACGATGATCACATCATCAGACACCGGCACCGCGCTTTCAACCGCCACCGGTTCGATTTGTGCTTCTGGGATCACAACCTTACCGGTGATGTTCACGATTTTATCGGCACTGACAATCGCCAGATCAGGCGATGCGTAAACATGCGCTTCAGGTAGATTGATCACTTCAAAGCGCTCACCTTTGATCGTAAAGTTGGCTGGCATTCCCTCGTCGAATGGTTGCACCGTTCCGGCTAAATTCAACTTGCCTTCACCCGATGTGATCTGGCCGTTCAGGTTGATTTTGTTTTGTACGTCGCTAACGGCGTTAAGCTTAATATCTTGCAAAGCGAGACCTGCGCGCGGGACTAATAAACTACCGGTCAGATCCGTATGTCCGGCAATTTTCGGCTGGCTCACCGTGCCGGCAATATTCAGATCAATATCGAGCGCCGCTTTGACTTCTTCTAACTCAGTTGTGAAGGTTTCCAGAAAAGACAGATCAGCAATATTGCTTGTGACTTTTCCGTCGATCGGTAACTGTGCCATGTCAGTGTTACCAAGTTCAAATGGTGATGTTTTAACTGTCGCGATGATTGGACTGCGTGTTGGTTCGCTGATGTTGAGCGCAATATCCACCGCTGCACCTTTGTCATCCAAAGTCAGTTTGACGCTAGACGGATCGAAATGCAGTTCCGGCGTATCGGCCTCTGTTGCACCTTCGGCGTAGAGGCGACCAGCAGACGTGTTTAGATCCATATTGCCACGAACTTGCGAGCCCTTGCCGGAAAACGCTGCCGTGGCATTCACTTCGCCTTCCGCGTTGACGCCGGGTGGCATGAATTGCGCAAAGCGTTTTAAACGTAATGTGCTGAGTTCTGTGTTGGCTTGCCAGCCGGTTTTCGCCGCGTATTTTGCGTTAGCGCAAAGGCTGGTGTCAGCTTGAGTGAGGCAAAGAGAATCAACACTGGCTTGTTCTGCACTCAGATCCAATCGTGCCGGTTTGTTCAACTCCCAGCGACCCACGACGGTTTCGTCCAGCGCCAACGTATTCAAAAAACCTTGCCAGCGGTTTTTATTTAAACCACCCGCGAGTGAGGTGGACACATTGCCTTGATCAGATTGTACGTCCGCTGTGATGGTGTGTTTACCTAACGTGCCGTTGCCGTTCAGATTGGCTTGAGAGATGCGTGTACCTCCCGAGCGGATATCACTTATGTCCGCCTTGATCGCAAAGCCACCGTTTATGCTACCTGCGGCGGGTTTTGGTTGTGATGATTCGGCGGCCTGCATCAAGGGCGCGAGATCGATTTGAATATCCGCCAGTAGTTTTCCAATACTGCTGCCTGCGATCGCAATATTTTGGCCGTTCGCTTTCGCATCGACATTCGGACCGTTCAACGCGCCTTTTACATAACCGTGGACAGACAGCGTACCTTTCGCATCAGGATAGAGTTCAGCTAAGTTCGGTGAGTCGAGTTTTACACTCAGATCCAGCGAATTGTCGTTCGGGTTAATCGTACCTTTCGATATGATTTGCGACTGGCCTGATCGCAAAAAAAACGCATTGATTTTCGTCAGCGCATTGGTGATGTCAGCATTCACTTCCGAACTGAGTTGATAACCTCGGAGTTCGCCGTTGATCTTAGTCTGGTTGATCGTCGCGTTCGGGCCTGTATCCGTCATTTGTCCGACGATGTGAGAGTTGATTGAAAGTTTGCCTGGCCATTCTGCGGCGAGTGCTTGCGGATTAATCCCATCACCACTGAGCGTCATGTCCCATTTGATTTGCGGGCTCCACGCGACGTCGCCGGTCAGATCAAGCTGGCCTTCCAACAGGTTCGCATGCAGTGTTTTCAGACTAAAACTTTCTGCGCTACCGGTGCCGACCAGACGTAGATCGCCCGGCGGAATTTGATCACCTTCCACGCGGGTGGTGAAGGAGAGATCGTATTTTTCCAGATTGCCAGCGATTTTAAAGTCACCTTGTGGACTGGCAATGGATTGATCCGGTAGCTTGATCAATAACCCCTGCCAGCCGCCATTCAACGCAAATGACAATGGTTGCTTTGACCAGTCGACGTTACCTTGTGCGTTGATATCGCCATTGGAAAATTTCGTGTTGAATTTATGCAACGTGAATTGCGACAGACTGCCCGCGCCGTCGAGTTGGATAGGCAGGGTTTCTGTTTGCGGTGTCCAGACTGAACTGCTCAGTGTGATTGTGTAATCATCCAGCTCGCCTAGGAGTTGAAACTGGCCCTGATCGCTACGCGCGATCAGCTCGGCAGCATCACCGCGTAGTGGCCATTGCAGCGCTTTCCATTCACCGGTGACGTCCATCGGCGCGTTCTCTTTCAGTGCAACTTGGCCTTGTAGTGACAATGTGGATGGTAGTGTCGGCGACGTGATGTTGATCTGATTAATCGCTAATTCCGCCTGATTACGTACGAGCAAATCCAGCGTTGTATGCCAGTCGCTAACGTCGTTGCTGGTGACATCAATCTCACCCGCAAGATACGCTTCGTTTAACACGCCGTGACTTTGTAAGTGAATACCCACTTTCATTTCCGGGCTTGCTGGTGCGAAGGCTTGAACGTCGATCGCATCACCATCAACCGTCGCTTGCCAGCCGAGTTGGCCGAGAATATCTGTCACATCGGCGGCGATATTGACTTCAGTTGGCGCGGTTAAAGACTGCTCAATATGCAGGTTTTTCAGATCACCTTGAATGACGCCAGTACCGGTTAAGACGGGTTGATCAGGCAAGGTAATTTGCCAGTTGAGATTAATATCTGTCGGATAGGCGCCGGTCGGTTTTACCTGACCATTCAAACCAGCCTTGATCTGCGGCATGACGAAATCCAGATCAGATAAATTGATGGTGTTTTGTTTTGTATCGATTGCAAAAGCCAGTCGATTAACGGTAATCGGCTCGGCCATGTCCGGCTTGTTATACGCGAGTTCGTTGAGCTTGAAGTTGTTCAAGGCGATGCGAATAGGTAACTCGATATCTGACAGTACGACCGGCTCATCAGCGGGAGGCGTCGGCGCGCGACGATCATCAATGGCGATGTTATCGAGTAGTAAGTTGTCGATCACCAATGCGCGTTTGAGCAGTTTTAGCGGTTGCCAGTCGAGCGTGATCTGATCCGCAGACACCGTCAGATCCGGTAATTCAATTTTGAGATTCTTGAGCTGAATCTCATCGGCTAAGCGACCTTCCAAGTCACCACTTTTGATTGTGTCAGGAAGTTGATCAGACAGCGTTTGCCAGATCAATTGCGTACCGCGTTCACTGCCGGCGAACAAAATGGTGCCGACGACGATCAGTAATAACAGGCTGATCAGGATCAGCAGGCCCCAAAGACTACGACGTAAAAACAAACGCATTTATAAATCCGGTCCTATAACAATGTGTAAACGTACTGGATGATCGGGTTCAGAAAGGCCCATCGCCAGATCCACACGAATTAAGCCGACAGGAGACAACCAGCGCACACCAAAACCGGCACCGTATTCAATATCACCGCTGAAACTATTGAAGGCATTACCGGCATCAACAAAACCGGCGACAGACCATTTTTCTTTAATTCGGTGCTCGTATTCAACGCTGGCCACAGCTAGGTATTTACCGCCGATGACGTCGCCATCTTCATCACGCGGGCCGAGATCTTCATAACCGAAACCGCGGATACTGTTGTCACCACCAGCGAAGTAGCGCAATGATGTCGGCAGGCGATCAAATTCGCTGGTTTCTGTGATACCCAGATCACCACGCACGAGAATACGGCCATTTTCCCAAAATGAACGGATGACTTTTGCATTCACGCTGGCTTGCACGAAGCTGATATCCGATAAAAAGGTTTCCACCGCACCACGAATATTCATGTTAATACGGTAACCATTTAAGGTGTACGTCGGGTTGTCGGCATCGGTTTTACTCCAACCAATACCTGGAATTAATAGTTTGGTTGTCTCATCCTGATCACTGATCTCAAAACTTTCGTAGAGATAATTCAGCGTGGCGGTTTCATCCCAGCCCCAACGTTTGTGCCGGTAATTTGCACCGATATTGATCGCATTACTTTTGCTCGTGTCGGTATCTTCACGAATGAAGCTGCTGGAGAAGCCGAGCTCCGCATCACGTTTATTAAAATGCGGGATTGTGTAATACGTCGAGGCGCTGCTCAATACAGGAGAGAGTTTAATGTCTGCCCCTGCGCGATGACCACGGCGATTAATGTAGCGATTTTGCCAGCCGAGTTTGATACGCGGGCCAGTGTCCGTGCCGAAGCCAACACCGGCGGTATAACGGTTACGTTTGCGCGGCGTTAACGTCACGTCGATCGGTACATTTTGTGATTGTGTCTCTGGATTCGAATCGCGTGATGGCGTGACGATAACGTTGTCGAAATAATCGGTGTTCGAGAGGGTTTGTTGCAGGTTAACCAGATCGCTTGTGGAGTAAGGATCACCCGATTCAAAATCCAGGTATTCGCGTAAACTCTCTTCGCGGATCGGACTATCAGAAAAGTTAATCGCCCCAAATTTATAGCGTTCACCGCTGTCGAAGATCAAGCGTAATCGTGCCTCGTAAGCGTCCAGATCAACCTTCACTTCGTGTTCGAGCATTTGCGCGGTGAAATAACCACGGCGTGCTGCCAGTCGTTGAATGCTCTTTTTCGCGGATTCATAATTGCCATGATGTAACGGATCGCCGACTTTAATCGGCATGTCCGCTAGCAATTCAGAAAACATCGGATCCGATTTCGCCTCGCCGCGAATCTCAATCAGAGAGTCTGATATTTTCAGTTGTGGGCCGGGGTTGATCGTGTAAGTTGCCACCCAGCCTTCTTCTGCTTGTGTCAGCTCACTGTTAATTTCTGGCTTGTAATAGCCGAGCGCTTGCAAAGATTTACGGATTTCCTGCGGTGCTTTTTTGTGTAGGTTCGCGATCCAGCTATCGGTCAGGCGGGCATGATCTTTCTGCTGAGACAGGCTCAGGTAAGCGCGCACATTAGACGCCATCACTTTGTCCAGCGGTTCTGGCTTCCCCTCAATTTTTATCGAAACCGAACTCGCAGCAAATGTAGATAGGCTGGACATCAACAGCAATGTGATGAATCCGGTGCGAACAGCATTAATCAGCATAAAGTGGCATTCCTTCGGAAAAGTTAGGGGATGTCAAACTAATTATAGTGACTGAGTGGTGGGAGTTTCGTTATCTCGTTTGAGCATTGTCGGAATTCGTGAATGATCGATTGTTTTGTTTAACGCTTGGTTGGATAACGATTTGAGTGTAATTAACAGCATTTTTATGTCCCTTGAGGCTATCATAAGCCCCCATCCTGTGCACGAATTGTAATCACTTCTTATGCCAGTTTAGGAATTAGCCTACACGTCGTTTACTTAACGGCAGCTGAGTCGCTGCCTCATCAATCTTATTGATGCTTTGCAACACGATAGCGGCCATTACTTCACGGGGAAAATCGGGCGGTTACTTGTGATGAAGCTAAGCAATTGTTTGCTCAGTAATTATCGAGGTGCTGCGTAGGCTTAAAAAACAGCGATTATTTTGCAGCGATCCGGTGGAGTAGGCTAGAATGTACGGGTTAATTTCACATAATTGGAACAGTAAAACGGCTATGCAAGAAGCTCGCGTAAATACTTCAACTGCTTTAGATCAGGGATCCGCTACTGAGGAACCCATTCAAGGGGCTGCACCACGCCGTAAAAGTGTCGGCGTTCGCGTTGGCGCCGTGACTATCGGTGGTGATGCGCCGGTGGTTGTTCAGTCCATGACCAATACAGATACCGCCGATGCGCTCGGTACGGTGAAGCAAATTCAACAACTCGCGGCGGCCGGTTCAGAATTAGTTCGGATCACGGTGAATAACGAAGATGCGGCAAAACAAGTTGCGCGTATTCGTGACATGCTTGACGCAGCCGGTTGCGCCGTGCCGCTAGTGGGCGACTTCCATTACATTGGTCATAAGTTACTCAGTAAATACCCTGAGTGTGCAGAAGCCTTAGCAAAATATCGGATTAACCCGGGTAATGTTGGTTTCGGTAAAAAGCGTGACTCACAATTCGCACAGATGATTGAAGCGGCGATTCAGTACGACAAACCGGTTCGGATCGGCGTCAATTGGGGGAGCTTGGATAACGCGTTGATTACGCAAATGATGGATGACAACGCGAAACTGCCATCCCCGCGATCACCCGAATTTGTTATGCGAGAAGCGTTGATCAGTTCTGCGTTGAACAGTGCAGAGCTGGCGGAAGACGTGGGTTTAAGCCGCGACAAAATTATTCTCTCTTGTAAGGTTAGTGGTGTTCAGGAATTGATCTCGGTTTATGCTGAATTAGCCTCACGGTGTAATTACGCGTTACACCTTGGTTTGACCGAAGCGGGCATGGGTTCCAAAGGCATTGTCGCCTCGACTGCAGCCATGGGCGTCCTGCTACAACAAGGTATCGGCGACACGATTCGCGTTTCACTCACACCAGAACCCGGTGGTGATCGCAGCAAGGAAGTGATCGTTGCACAAGAAATTCTACAAACGATGGGCTTACGCTCATTCACACCACTGGTGACAGCTTGTCCCGGATGCGGCCGTACCACGAGTACGTATTTTCAAGAGTTGGCGGACAGTATCCAAGCTTATGTGCGCACACAAATGCCGATCTGGAAGGATCAATATCCTGGCGTTGAAGACATGTCGCTGGCCGTGATGGGCTGTGTCGTGAATGGCCCCGGTGAAAGTAAACATGCGAACATTGGCATCAGCTTGCCTGGTACCGGTGAAGCACCCGTAGCACCCGTTTTCGTCGATGGAGAAAAGGTGGCAACGTTGCGTGGAGATAACATTGCTGAAGAATTCCAAGGGATGGTAAACGAGTATGTACAGACGCATTATCAAACATAAACTACCGCTGGTTTATGTCGTATTATTGTTTTTATTTACATCGACGGCGCGTGCGAATGAATGGACATATACCATTCAAGAAGGCGATAACTTATGGGATATTGCCGAATCGTTTCTGATCGACATGCGTTATTGGCGCAAGTTACAACAACATAACAACATCACCGAGCCGCAATCCATGCGACCGGGAACGACATTGCAGATCCCGATTAACTGGAGTGTGGTCAAACCCGCGACAGCTCTGATCACACAACTCAACGGTAACGTCGTTTATCAATCCGCTGCTGAACCGATTCCTGCAGCAGTTGAGTTGGGTCAGCGCTTGGAAGTCGGCGATACGCTCATTACAAAACAGGCGGCCTCAGTCACTCTGAAATTTCCGGACTCTTCCACTCTCATCTTGCGCGAAAACAGCGAGTTGGTGATCGACACGCTGGAAACCTATGGTGAAGAAAATGGCTTTAACACGCAGTTAAAGTTGCAACGTGGTCGAACCGAGAATCACGCCAACCCAGAGCACAAGGGGGGGGCGCGGTTTGAAATTCACACACCGTCCGCCACAGCCGCCGTGCGAGGTACAGTTTATCGCGTGAATGCAGAGGCGGATTCCACTGCATCTGAAGTGTTGGATGGGCGTGTGCAGATTGCGAATGCGCTGGGCGAACAAAAAGTCCCCGGTGGTTACGGCACACGAACAGAAAAAGACAAGCCGCCCACACCGCCGGTGGTGTTATTAGCCGCGCCGGCTCTGCAAAACGTGCCAACTTTATTCGAGCGTTTACCGATCAGACATAAGCTGAGTCATCCGGCTGGGGCGAGTGCGTATCGCGTACAAGTCGCGGATGATCTTGCCTTTCAGCATTTGGTTGCAGATCACGTCTCGCCAAATGGTGTTGCAATCGGTGATATTCCCGACGGTGATTATCAACTGCGAGTCCGCGCGATCGATGATCATGGTCTAGAGGGCTCAGACGGGCTTAGTCAATTCACCTTAAATGCGCGACCAGAACCGCCGATCGTGATCGCGCCGTGGATGGATGCGGTAATGCCACCGGAATTCACACAACTGCAGTGGACAGGCCGTGATGACATTGCGGAGTATCACTTGGAAGTGGCGGATAATGCACAGTTCGTAAACCCGATCATCAAAGACAACGTTAGCAAGGCAGAATGGCCGCTTGAAAAGCCGCTTGAGGCCGGTGATTGGTATTGGCGTCTGACGGCGATCAGTGCAGAAGAAGGTGCAGGGCCGGTCGGGGATACGATCCATTTTCAAGTGATGAATGCTGGGCCAGAAATGACCGCGCCAGCGCTAGACGACACGCAGATCGCATTGCACTGGTCTGCTAGCTTGCCGGATGATCAGTATCAGATTCAAATCGCGAATGACGATGCGTTTTCAGACATTATTGTCGATGAAACACTCACGGCTTCGGAATACACATTAGCACTCCCGGAAGCGGGCAGTACGATTTACGTTAGAACCAAAATTCTCGCCAGTGATGGATTACAAGGTAGCTGGAGCACACCGCAAAAAATCGACGTACCAGTAGAGCCACCATATTGGCTATTGAGCTTCGCTCCCTTTCTTTTATTACTATTATGAGTATCTAAATGGGCAGCATGACTTCTTGGAGGGAGAAGGTAACGCTGGGATTATTATTCATCCTAATCGTTGCTGTGCTAAACCAGATCAATATCACTAACGTGATTGATCGGACGGTTTACGACTGGCATGTGAAATTCTGGCCGGCCACACCGAGCGAAGACGTTGTTCTCATTAAAATAGATGATCGGAGTTTAAGCGAGCTAGGTCGTTGGCCTTGGCCGCGGCGCTTTCATGCCAAACTGCTTGAGCAAGTAAAACAAGCGCAAGCGGTCGGCATGGATATTTTATTTGTCGAAACCGACGAGTCCGATCCGCGTGGCGATATTCTTTTGTCAGATGCGATCAGAAAACACAACCGCGTCGTATTGCCCGTCGCGCCTATGCTAGATAGCCATACTGGTCAGATCCTCGAACTTGGCTCGTTAAGCTTGATCCAAAATGCCGCCCGATCACTCGGCCATGTTGATACTGAATTAGATTCTGACGGCATTAGCCGCAGCTTTTATTTAAAAGCTGGGCTCGGCGCACCCAATCGTTCGGCACTTCCGCTGGCCATGTACCAGTTAAAATTTCCGGATATAACCCTTGGTGAAAAACATCCGCTGATGCAGCGGGATGTGAAACTGTGGCAGCGCGATCAGCGTGTATTTATCCCATTACAACGTGCGAGTAATTACATTCTGAATGTTTCGTATATTGATGTGCTGAACAGCCACGTTACGCCGGACTTCTTTAAAAATAAGTGGGTGATCATCGGAATGGATGCCACCGGCCTAGGCGACAAAGTGCCGACTTCTGTTTCGGGTTCCGCACGTTACTTATCCGGCGCTGAGTACGAAGCGCAAGTGCTGGATAATTTGCTACGCGGTAATTTGATCGAACCGATCAATCCACTCATTAATACACTAATCTCAATTCCAATCGTGTTGATGCTGATCTTTGTCTTCACATTGCTGCGATCAGAATGGACTTGGTTAGCGCTTGCGTTATCGCTCGGACTAACGTTGATCATCACGGTGTTCATTTCTGTCGTGGGCATTGGGGAGCACCACTATTGGTTTTCACCGGGTCCATTATTACTGACGATTTTAATCGGCTATTTAATTTTACAACGTCATCAAATCGTGGCGTTTTTAAAAACGCTCAACTATCACGAAGAACATGTCGAAGTTGCGATGAATACTGTCAGCGATGCGATCATCATCACGGACAAAGTGGGGCGCGTTGAGTTTATGAACCCGAACGCGGAATCCCTCACCGGCCATTTGTTAAAAAATGTCCGCGGCATGCAATTGTCAGACGTCATGTTGGTGCAAGATGCGAAAGGCGCACCATACCCAATAGATCTCGTAGTAAAAGCGCAAGCCAACGATGCGCGATTAGATTTGCCTGAGCAGCATTTTCTTATACAACGCACAGGAAACTTATTACCACTACGAGCCAATGCAAGACCCTTTCTGGATGAGTCAGAATCTATCTCCGGTGTCGTTATCGCATTTGATGAACGTAAAGCGACTAATCACAAAAACAAAGAAGCCGTGATTGATGACCTTACTCAATTACCAAACTTAACCTTACTTTATGATCGTCTTTCGCACGCGATCACAAATGCGAATCGCAACAAACGCATGTTGGGTATTTTGTATATTGATCTGGATGATTTAAACAAGATCAACACGGTTTACGGACATGAAAAAACCGACAATATTTTAAAAGAAGTTTCAGCGCGCTTGACCTCGCGTGGGCGAACCGGCGATACAGTTGCTCGCGTCGGTGACGATGAATTTATAGTCGTTCTAGAAAATCTTGAAAGCACTGACCCCATCGCATCGGTTGCCACTTCATTACTAGATGGCATCCATCGTCCTTGTTTAATCGAAGGGGAAGAAATTATCATCGAAGCGAGTATCGGGATTAGTGTGTATCCAAAAGATGGAATGGATGCCAAAGCGCTCAAAGAACATTCTTTCACTGCGATGAAGCGAGCGAAGAAAAATAAACGGCAAGGAAATACCTCGGGGTTTTATTTTTACTCAGCAAAAATGAATGATTGGGCGTTAGATCGATTGCTGTCTGAGAAGGATTTACGCAATGCGCTTAGCACGCGCGCATTTGAACTATTTTACCAACCACGTATCGATTCACGAACCGGCCATATTGTGGCTGTGGAAGCGCTGGTGCGTTGGCATCGTGCAGGTGAAGGGATTATTTTGCCGAATAGTTTTATTCCCTTAGCGGAACGAAATGGTCTAATCACCGAACTGGGTGCATGGGTATTGAGTGCGGCATCCGAACAAATGCGTCAATGGAAGAATGCAGGTATTGATCTGCCTAGAATGGCAGTCAATATTTCACCTCGCCAGTTTATGCAACATGATCTGCTCGATATGATCACACGCTTTATTGACAATGCAAAGATTGACCCCAGTTTTTTTGAATTGGAAATTACCGAAAATACGCTCGTACGTGATGCGGATCGCTGCATTGATATATTAAAAGAATTTCGCGCACTCGGTGGTATGGTCAGTATTGATGATTTCGGTACCGGCTATTCTTCATTGAGTTATTTAAAAAACTTTCCGGTCGACATGCTGAAGATCGATAAAGTTTTTACGCGCGACATTACCACCGAGCCCGATCATGCTGCGATCACGATGGCGGTGATCAGTATGGCGCATAATCTGAATTTACGCGTTGTGGCGGAAGGGGTCGAAACAGAAGCGCAACTTAAATTTTTACGCAGCAAAGGCTGTGATGAACTCCAGGGCTTTTATTTTAACGAACCTGTGCCTGCCGCCGCGATGACGGAAATGTTGTTAGAAAAACGCCATGTTGGGTTTGACGACATATTAGATGTCGCTTCGACAACCATACTCATCGTGGATGATGATCACGACGTGCTCACGCGAATGGAGCACATGCTGCGTAACGAAGGCTATCGAATTTTAATTGCGCACTCGGCGGATGAAGCACTCAATCTGCTTGCCAGCCATTCGATCGGTGTCGTTATGTCGGATGAAATTATGCCCGGTATGCGCGGTAGTGAATTGTTACGTGTGGTGCATAATATGTACCCAAATACCGTGCGTATTTTAATCAGTGCGAATGCCGATCGCGATGCAATTATTACCGCGATCAACTCTGGTGCGATTTTTAAATTTATGAATAAGCCGGTGGATCAAACCGAATTAAAATATAATTTACGCGATGCTTTTGTCGCCTATCAAGGCGTGAAACATCACAAGCCTTGATCAAATAAAATGCGCTCGGATATGTCTACATCAAATCAACGCTGTGGTATTAAAGCAGTGTCATCTCAAATGCGAGGCTGATCGCAACACGAACGTCCTTAGCTGACTTCACATTATATTGTTACCTGAACTTTTCAAGCCCGTTCCAATACCAATAAACCCTTTAAACGATGAGCAGGAACTGCGGTTTGTTTGATTCAGATCAAGTTGCCTTCCGTCCAAGGTATTAGTATCTGCGCATTCAACTAAATGCGCAGATGCGGACGGGAGGTTCACCATGGCTGAGAATGGACTATTTAATGCGGAGCTCATTCAGAGATACGATACCGCGGGGCCACGTTATACATCTTACCCAACCGCGTTACAGTTCTCACCGAGCTTCACCGATGAAGATTACATCGCGGTCGCGCAACGCACGAATGAAGATCTGATCCCGCGCCCATTGTCCTTATATGTTCATCTGCCATTTTGTGCGACGGTTTGTTATTACTGCGCATGCAATAAAGTGATCACCAAAAATCGTGATCATGCCGGGCCGTACTTGCAAAGTTTGCACGAGGAGATCCGTTTGCATAGTGAATTGTACGATGCTGATCGCATCGTCAAACAATTGCACTTGGGTGGCGGTACGCCGACGTTTATCAGTTCGCAACAAATGATGTCGCTCATGCATCAGATCCGTCGTTACTTTACATTACTGGAAGACGACAGCGGCGAGTACTCTATTGAACTTGATCCGCGCGAAGTCCGAATGAACACACTCGTACAATTACGCCAGCTTGGTTTTAATCGTATTAGCCTTGGTGTGCAGGATCTCGATGCAACGGTGCAAAAAGCCGTTAACCGAATTCAGCCGATTGACACGACCGAGCGAGTGATCACGCAGGCACGAGATTTAAAATTCCACTCGATCAGTCTCGATCTAATCTACGGCTTACCGCAGCAAACGGTTCAGAGTTTTAAAACGACATTGGATCGCATCATCACGTTACAACCGGATCGCATCGCGATCTACAATTACGCTCACATGCCAGAACGCTTTAAAGTGCAGCGTCAGATTAAGAGTGAAGATTTACCCAGCGCGGAAGAAAAGTTGTCGATCTTGCAACAAGCGATTACGCGATTAACCAGCGCGGGCTATGTGTATATCGGAATGGATCATTTCGCACGCGCGGATGACGAGCTGGCCATTGCGCAACGACAAGGTACATTGCAGCGAAATTTCCAGGGCTACTCAACCCATGCCGATTGTGATCTGATCGCGCTTGGTGTTTCAGCGATCAGCAAAGTCGGTGATACCTACAGCCAAAATGTCAAAGACATTGTGCAATATCAAACGCGCATTGACATCGGCCAGATCCCGATCAGTCAAGGCGTGGCGTTGTCCTATGACGATCAACTCCGCCGTGATGTGATCACGCAGCTTATGTGTCACTTCCATGTTGATCTACAAAAAATCACCGCCATGTACGAGATGCACGCAATAGACTATTTCGCCGATGAGTTGGATCAACTTGAAATGATGCAAAGCGATGGCATGTTGATGATCAATGGATCGCAAATCAGTGTCGCACCGCAAGGTCGTTTACTGATCAGGAACATTTGTGCTGTGTTTGATCGTTACAATCAACCAGTACAAAACAAAGCGCAATTCTCCCGCATGATTTGATTGATCAACCTCGTTGTCAATCCAAATTCGAGACAGATCCCTACGATCTCAGCCACCTGTTTAGGCCACTTTCCGATATACTTTCTGTGCGAATGCTTGACGCCCGTCGTACACATCAACAACACAAAAATTGACCTTGTTCGGAGACATGACGTTCGCTTAAGCACATTTTGTGACGGCGTAGCATTTTTTTACGATTTAACCCTATCTTGTATTGAAATGATCGCAAGAACACAATATATTGTGTTTCCAGAGACGCAGCGAAAACTACTTACCGCGCGTTATCGCCGCATACAGAGTAAAATCAGCACCTTAATCTGACGATTCTGACCGGCGAAGAAGCAAGAGAAAATGAGCGAAAGCCCTTGAATTTAGGGCGATCGCGACCGGAAGGAAACGACCCGATAACGGTCTTCCAACGCCGCTCGGCGAAGAGCAAAACGAAACTGACAATATCCACATTTGCGATCACGATTACGATCATGAGATTTGCAAATTGCGGGTGAGTTTTTGTCCGTTCAATTCAGTAAGAACACTAAGCGAGGCGGAGGGAAGTCTCGCTGCACAAATCAGCAACACGAAACGAATTTGTATATTCCGCTGAAAGTCGAATAGAGCTTGTCAGCTATACTTACAACATAATGCAAGGGGAGAGACCATCCATGAGTTCCGCATCCGTAGCCATGATTTCGAGTGCCGGCAAAGGCAAGAAGAGCATCGCACTTCAACCTGCTTCGCTGGACATTTGGGACAAAAAATACCGTCTTAAAAAGAAAGATAGCACGCCTGTTGATTACGATATCGACGAGACTTACCAGCGTGTTGCCCGCGCCCTGTCGGATGTCGAAAGCACACCCGAAAAACAAAAGGAGTGGAATGAGCGCTTCTTATGGGCTTTGCGTCACGGCGCGATTCCAGCGGGCCGTATAACCTCAAACGCCGGTGCGCAGGCGTACAAACCCGCAACCTCAACGATCAACTGCACCGTCTCCGGTGTGGTGCGCGATTCCATGGACGACATTCTCGATAAAGTCCACGAAGCGGGTCTCACCTTAAAAGCCGGTTGTGGTATTGGTTACGAATTCTCAACCCTGCGACCAAAAGGCGCGTACGTTTCTGGCGCGGGCGCGTACACCTCTGGACCACTGTCTTTCATGGATATCTACGACAAGATGTGTTTCACCGTGTCGTCTGCTGGTGGCCGTCGTGGCGCGCAAATGGCGACCTTCGATGTGGGGCATCCTGACGTGCTGGATTTTATCCGTGCGAAACGTGAAGACGGTCGTTTACGTCAATTCAACTTGTCTTTACTGATCACCGAAGAATTCATGCAAGCGGTGAAAGCCGATGGTCAATGGAAACTGGCCTTCCCACTCGACGCTAAAGAAGTCGAGCTGGAAAAGATTGATTTAAACAACGAAGAAAATGTCATCTGGCGCGAATGGCCAACCACCAAAGGTTACATCACCGATGAAGGTGGTCGTGTGGCTTGTAAGATCTACAAAACCTTACCTGCACGTCGTTTGTGGGACAGCATCATGTCTTCCACATATGACTACGCCGAACCAGGTTTTATCCTGATCGACAAATACAATGAAATGAATAACAACTGGTTTTGCGAAAACATCCGCGCAACCAACCCCTGTGGTGAACAAGGTCTGCCACCCTACGGTGCTTGCTTGCTCGGCTCCGTTAACCTGACAGGCTTCGTTAGCCAGCCATTCACAGACAAAGCGGAATTCGATTGGGACATGTTCCGATCTGTCGTTCGCGTCTTCACTCGCATGCTGGATAACGTTGTCGAGATCAATGGCCTGCCATTAGAACAACAACGAAAAGAAATCGAACGTAAACGACGTCACGGCATGGGTTACTTGGGACTGGGTTCAACTATGACCATGATGCGCATGAAATACGGCAGCGACGAATCGCTCGAATTCACCGAGCGTGTTAGCCGCGAAATGGCCATTGCCGGTTGGGAGGAAGCGCTCGATCTAGCAAAAGAAAAAGGCCCAGCACCGATCATGGAAGAAGAATTCGCCGTCACTGGTGAAATGCTGCGCCATCGTCCAGAAATGTTGGCCGATGGTTACAAACTCGGCGATCAGGTCAAAGGTAAAGTATTGCACGCAAAATACAGCCGTTATATGCAACAAGTCGCGGACGTCTCGCCTGAACTGGTTGAAGAGCTGATCGAAATCGGCGCACGCTTTACCCATCACAGCTCGATCGCACCAACGGGTACAATTTCCCTATCGTTAGCGAATAACGCGAGTAATGGTATTGAACCGAGCTTCGCACATCACTACGCACGCAATGTTATCCGTGAAGGTAAAAAGTCGAAAGAAAAAGTCGACGTCTTCTCCTACGAGCTGCTCGCATACCGCACGCTGATCAACGAAAAAGCCATGCCGTTTTCTGAGAACCCTGAAGAACAGCTACCGGACTATTTCATCAGCGCCGATGCTGTCACACCGAAGCAACACGTGGATATTCAAGCAGCCTCGCAGAAATGGATCGACTCCTCGATTTCAAAAACCGCGAACGTCCCAACCGACTTCCCGTTTGATGAATTCAAAGACATCTACGAATACGCCTATGACAAAGGCTTGAAAGGCTGCACCACGTTCCGCTTTAATCCAGAAGTGTTCCAAGGCGTACTGGTACAAGAAAAAGATCTCGAAAACACCACCTACCGTTTCTCACTGGAAAACGGCGAAGTGATCGAGGTCAAAGGTAACGAAGAGATCGAATACGATGGCGAAATTCACAGCGCCGCAAACTTATTCGATGCCCTCAAAGAAGGTTATTACGGTAAATTCTAATGGCGATCAAAATAGACAATAAAATCGTTGGATACAAAGTTCTCAAAGACGACGCAGAAGCAACGCAAGACGCACCCGTCGCCAGCGAGGAAGAAAACAACGTCGTGCAAATGCACGAAAAAGTAGAACGGCCCGACACACTGCTCGGCTCCACGTACAAAATCAAAACACCGTTGAGCGAACATGCGTTGTACATCACCGTCAACGACATCATCCTTAACGAAGGCACCGAGCACGAACTGCGTCGACCGTTTGAAGTCTTCATCAACTCCAAGAGCATGGATCACTTCCAATGGATCGTGGCGCTCACGCGGATCATTTCCGCTGTCTTCCGCAAAGGTGGCGACGTCACCTTCCTCGTTGAAGAACTGCGCTCCGTGTTTGATCCAGCCGGTGGTTACTTCAAAAAAGGTGGTAAATTTATGCCATCACTCGTCGCTGAAATCGGTGACGTACTCGAAAGCCACATGCGCATGATTGGCCTGATCAAAGAAACAGGCCCAGACAAACATCAACAAAAATTGATTGATGAAAAAAAAGCCGAGTTTAAACAAAAACAAACACAAAAAGACAGCGACGGAGAATTCCCCGCCAGCGCAAGTTTATGTAGTAAGTGTCAAACCAAAGCGATGATCCAGATGGATAATTGTTTGACCTGTTTGAATTGTGGTGAGAGTAAATGTGGATAGTTTGAAAAAAGCCCGCTGATGCGGGCTTTTTTAATTTGGAAGGTCAATGAATGGGCGATGATACGAATAAGTCAAATGAGATAGTCTTTCCAGAGATTTATAAAAATGTATATTCACCCTTTTGGAAATTAACAACTTCATTAATTGGCTTATGGGTATTGGCGTATGTTTTAGGCTGGATCAGAACTCATGCATACTATATTTCACTGAAAGCTGAATAGTTGTTACCTGAATTAACTACAACTCATATGGCAGGTTCAAGTATTTGGCCAATTTTGGCAGTAGTTTTAGGGTTATATTTCGCATTTTCAGATTTCTCTAAATATCTAGGAGAAAATCTAAAGTGGCTACATCGAATTACGTCACTCGTAGCATTCATTAATATTGCTGCGGCTCAAATTACGAGTCATTACTTCAATAATTATGCAGTATCATCTTCGTTATGTTTCTCTAGCATATTATTAGTTTCGACATTATTAGGTAATCAATTAGGATGGATTGCCATCGAAGTATCAGATAGGGATTATAAGTGGAGTAGTAAAAATATAAATTTAGTTATTCTTCATGGGTTTTAGTTTTTCGCATTAATAGGTATGCTCGGATCAGAGGAAGGAAAGAGAGATCAAGATATAAAGTATTCTAATTTGGCTTTTTTAGAAACTAATGATTATGAAATACTAAGGTTGTAATTTATAAAAGGTGAGTTGGTATATTCAATAGAATTGGACGAAATTGCACCTGCAATAAAAATCATAAAACAAGATGATGTAAAGTTCCTTACGAGGAAAAACCTTATTGTATTTAGAGAAAATGAAGCTAGTTGAAATTTTTCGAACTCGCAAAGGGGTACGGCACACTCACTTGCTGTGCGTTGTAGTTAACTTGATTCTGCTTTTTGCATAACGGATAGCGTGACGCTGCCGCTGGGTGATACTTCTTTTACGTAGCCAAAAGAAGTATTCAAGAAAAGGCCACCCAAACAGAATTTACTTACCTGTACTTCTCGATCCGAGTGGGACGTTCTGATTCGGCCTCCCTGCCTTAACAGAACGCAATCGTACGTCAGTGCGATTGCTGCACTCGCCTCTTGCGATGCTCGGGAATTCAAAATGGGACTTTAAAACCTAGATTAATTAATCCATTAAAACTAGATCAATTAATTCATTAAAAAAGGTAAATTAAAAGGTGAGCCCCAGTTGCCCTTCTGTGCAGCCGAGCATCGCAGATCAGTTTGAAAAAACACGACGAGTGTTGGAGCAGCGAGTTTTCGTCATATCCAAACTGATTGAGAAGGGGAGGGAACCCGTGAGGGCAAGTATTGGGCTGCTTTTACTTTTGGTTCGTTTTCTTTGGGTATGCATAGAAAACGAACGCCCAACGGGATAAAAATAATTAACCTGTTAGTATTTGATCAGTCATTTTTATTCGAACTTATTTTAAGTAAATAAAAAAACTAGCAGGGAAATTATATGATCCTCGAAATCGCCACTCTAGATATAAAACCCAACCAATCAACAAAATTCGAAAAGGCCTTCACGCAAGCACAAACGATCATCATGTCCATGCAAGGGTATATTTCGCATGAATTACAACGTTGCGTAGAAAATCCTGATCGTTACGTATTACTGGTGAATTGGGAAACCCTTGAAGATCACACGATCGGCTTTCGTCAGTCAGAGCAATATCAGGAATGGCGTGCGTTATTGCATCATTTTTATGATCCATTTCCAACGGTGGAGCATTTCACGCAAGATTTGTCGAAAGACTGATCGTGATCAGGATGGTCGCGGGTGGCATCAGGCTGTCGGAAACCTTACACTAGGAAACCAGCTCACATACAGAGGTGTTGTCATGCAGTCGAAAAGCCCATTTCGTTCTCTATTGCTTGTCTTATTCATCGTCGCGATTGTGGGCGGACTGTATTATTTAACACCGCATAAACCGATTCCGCCCACCCCTGGGCCGACACCAGAACCTAGCCCCGAACCTTGGCCACCATTCCACGCGGAACAAATCCGTTCAGGTATTAACGAGTTTCTTGGAAAAGGCTATAAAGGTTACGATAAGTACGCGAATTCAGATAGCTGTACGTTTGCTTTGTTTGATCTGATCGATGAAAAACATGTCGATGTACAAGATGGCACCGGTTGGACGGGACGTTTCGCTACAGGTGAGACGAAAACAGAATTTTACGATGAATTCTTTGGGGCCGCGTCTTTCGAAGGAACGTACGATGGTTTTTCCGGCGAAATTACCGGCAGTTTTAATAGCAAAGCTTTGCGTAATCGTGAAAACAGTTTTGCTACTGCAAATAACACGATCACTTATTACCGTCTGACATTGCTAGAAACCGCACCGATAAAAGAAGAAGTACAGGCTGACCTAATGGAGATGGATCCGGAAGCGTTATTTGATAAATACGGTACGCATTATTTACAGTCAATTTATATTGGTGGGCGCGTTAATTTCAGTAGCTATGTGAATCGCGTAACGGTGAAAGACGAGTTCAAAATGGAAGCGGCGATGAAAGCTTCTTACGGCAAAGTCGTGTCAGGATCGGCTTCAGGAGGCACGGAAAATAAGAAAGCAGTCGATGAAGTCACAGCGAATAAAACGATTATGGTCAAGGGGGGGGACCCAGCTTACGCCGCGAAGATCATGGATGGTGTTGGCGAACCGTCAGATAATTATGAAAAATGGTCAACCAGTATTACGGATTACATGACCATTTCGGATATTGCCGACAAAGGCATGGTGCCGATTTATATGCTGGTGCAAGACCCGACCCGTCGCGCTGAACTTGAACCGGCATGGACGGCGTATATGGAAGCACATACAGATGATGTCTTGAAAGAAGGTGAGCCGGAAGTGGTTACAAAATCCTCTAAATTTTTACTCAAAGAAAAAGACGGAGGACGTTATGTTGGGATCGCACCATACCACTGGAATTGGAGCTATTATTATCCGTCGGTTGCAAATGAGGGTGTGACACTCAAGTTCGATAGTGGCAGTGACGATCTGGAAGATAAAAATATCGTGCGAATAACCACAACGGAAACATTCAAACAAAATTGGAAAGATTATATTTATCTCGGTGCGTTTAAACTAAAAGATAATCTGTATTATTGGGAGCCGTATGGTGCGAAAACCAATTGGGCGATAGAAAGGGTCGTACCGGGTAGTGACAAACGCATACGTTTTGGTGATGAGATCATGATTAAGAACGTTCACTTTAAGCAATATTTACAACCCGCAAATAACGAGTTTTTAACCACACGGGAAGATTCGTATAAATGGACTGTGATGCCAATCCCCGAAGAAAAAGAAGAATAATTTTACGTTAAAAATTAATAAAGCAAGAGGTGGTGAGATGCGCAAATTTAAACGAATTTTATTGATCTTCACGCATTTAATAGCGATCGCGATCGGGTTTGCGGCGGGGTTTTATTTCTTGCCGATCCTGACAGCGCCGCCTCCTGTCGAACAAGCAATGATCGAGAAGGTGGAAAATGCCGCCATGTATGATGGCAAATTCAAACGTGATCTAGTGGGGAGTGATTCACTACATTGGGGCGAAGGAAGGGTGTATGTCAGCCCGATCGAGATCGCTTTTGAAGGCAAGCTTGCGCCAGGGCCAGATTATAAATTGTACTTATCGCCAGTGTTTGTTGAGACGAAAGCGGCTTTTTTAGAACAGAAAGATCAGATGAAACGCATTGCAGATGTGAAAAGTTTCGAGAACTTTATTGTGAGTATTCCTGATGACGTTGATCCGGCAAATTTTAATACGGTTGTTATCTGGTGCGAAGCATTTGGTCAATTCATCACTGCAGCAACATACCAATAAGGTGAGGTGTTTGTCAGATCAATTCAGTGATCGTCGGCGACATCTTTTCGTCATAAACGTCTGCTACTGTCGTGTGAATAATTGATTGAACGAACACGCATTTTCACAGGCAACGTATCATTTTATGGATCTACTGCTTATCGCACTTGTTGCGTTATTTCTGTTGAATTTTCTCAGTTACCGTATACTTAATCCGATATATGCTAAATCCCGACAGTGGGATTTGAATATCTGTTGCGGTAAAACAGAACACGGCGTGATCAATGCGGATATTTTTCAACATCAAGCGATCAAAGGTTTCGTGTTGTTGGATGATATTACCGATCTGCCGTTCGCCAACAAGCAAATGCAGCGCACTTTATGCGCCCATACGATCGAACATATTGACGATCCAGTCGCGTTTGATCAGGAGCTGCGACGGGTGAGTGACGCGGTTGTGTATATCGTTCCTCCGATGTGGGATCTTGCCGCGCAGCTGAATTTTCTTGAACATAAATGGATTATTCTTTCACCACGTAAAGTCCATACGCAATTACCGCGCATGGTCAGAAACCCACTTTCTCTTTTTTATCACCGATATTTTCCACAACGTATTCACGCGTAGGGTCATTTGATGATCAGCATAATGTGACGCAGTTCGCGCGATCCTAAACTGGATCGCTTGTTGCTTCCTCACTCTCTGACTTATAAGCAAAAACAGAAGAGAAGGTGGTCATGCAAAATTTCGATTTCATCGTGATCGGCAGTGGTCCTGCGGGTCAACGTGCGGCGATTCAAGCGGCAAAGCTCGGTAAAAAAGTGTTGATCGTCGAAAAGAGTACCGCTGTCGGCGGCAACTGTTTACATACCGGAACCATTCCAAGTAAGACGCTACGCGAGACGGTCTTGTATCTTACGGGTATGCGCCAGCGTGGATTTTATGGTCGTAGTTACCGCGTAAAAGAACGCATCACTGCACAGGATTTAACCCAGCGTTTGGATATAACAACGCGGCATGAAATCGATGAGATCCAACACAAACTTTATCGCAATGGAATCACGTCGATTGTCGGCAAAGCCAAGTTTGTCGATACGAATACCATTGTCGTCACCGGACAAGACGACAGTCAGGCGCGCTACTCGGCGAGCAAATTTCTGATCGCTGTCGGGACGTCGCCACATCGTCCAGCGAATATTCCTTTTGACGGAAAACGGATTCTTGATAGCGATAATATGCTGGAAATTCAAGAGCTGCCGCGCACGATGGTAGTGGTCGGTGCGGGTGTGATCGGTGTTGAATACGCATCTATTTTCAGTGCGTTAGATATTCACGTGACGTTGGTTGATGGTCGCGATGAAATGCTGAATTTTCTTGATCGTGAAATTGTTTCTGAGTTTACTCATCATTTACGTGATCGCGGTGTCAGTATTCGCTTGGGTGAAAGTGTCGAAAAGGTCGAGTATCTCGGCAAACAACGGGTGAAAGTATTCCTTTCTGGTGGGAATCAATTACGCACTGATATGGTTCTGTTTGCAGCCGGACGTACGGGAAATACCAACGGTTTGGGGTTAAAAAATGCCGGACTTAAAACAGATAGTCGTGGCTTACTTGCCGTAGATGATCATTTTCAAACCCGTGTTGAGCATATTTACGCCGCGGGTGATGTAATCGGCTTTCCGTCACTGGCCTCAACCTCTATGGAGCAAGGACGACATGCAGCCAGTCATGCATTTAGTGGCAAAGGTGGCGTAGCATTAAGTGATTTTCCATTTGGAATTTACGGTGTGCCGGAGATGAGCGTGATCGGTCTGACGGAACAACAATGTCGTGATCAAGGTATTGGTTATGAAGTCGGTGAAGCACGGTTTCGTGAAACCTCACGTGGACAAATTTTAGGGTTGCGTGAAGGGTTATTAAAATTACTTTTTTCACTGGAAGATAGGCGCTTGATCGGTGCGCACATTGTTGGTGAAGGCGCAACAGAATTAATTCATATCGGCCAAGCGGTGATGCAACTCGGCGGCACGCTAGATTATTTTGTACATAACGTTTTCAATTATCCGACGCTCGCTGAAGCGTATAAGATCGCCGCACTTCACGCGTGGAATCGGTTTCCTGATTGAGCTTTTCAAAATTAAAAAATCAGTAAATATTTTAATTAAAAAATAATAATTAACTTTTTTGCATTTGTTGCGAAAACGATATTTCAATAAACTCAGCGGGCCTTGTTATGGCAACCAATACCGTCACACGCAAATTACCCTCTAGAATATCAATCGATGTCATGGTTTCACCAAGTCCCACGTGTACCGAAAATGCATCTTCTGGAATAGTGCCAGTCAAGCCACCACTTTTCCAAATGCCGGTGAGAAAATTATTGATCATGGATTTCACCGTCACCCAAGTATTCGCTTCATTCGGTTCAAATATGTAAGCGTTTATTGCTAAGCGCATGGACTCTTCTAGCATGATCATCGTGCGCCTTACGTTGATATAGCGCCAGTCCAGACTGTTTCCATCTAAGGTACGTGCACCCCAAACGAGTGTGCCTTCACCGGTAAATGGCCTGATCGCATTAATCGATTTACCCGTGGTGGAAACATTCAAATTTTCTTGTTGTTCGTGGGTGATATTCGCACACGGTGATACCACGCTATTAACGCTGATGTTGGCTGGCGCTTTCCAAACACCGCGAGAATTGTCGACCACGGTGTATATTCCAGCCATTGCAGCAGCGGGCGGTAAGACATTGAGTTTTTCTTGAATGATATTGAATAGCGATGCGTAAATAGGAAACATCACAATCAAGGTATGGTGTAAATTTTTCTTTAGTGTGATTAATTCTTCTGCTGTCAGTTCTTTTACGGGTGATAATTGTGTTAAATCGATGAATGAGTTCTGGTTGATAGTTTTATCGTCGGTATTCTCAGCGTTTTTTACGTCTTCATCAGAATCTTTCCAGATCGTATTCATCATCTGGGTAATCGACTTCACGTTATTATTATTTTGCCAACTCGGTTTTCCCATTTCGCTTAGCAGTATTTTTTTTATGATCAAACCGGCTGCAAGCATTTCGAGGTTCAGATCCCCCTTTTGTACGATCGTGGTGTTCAACCAGGGGTAATAGGCAGCGGCAAAGTCGAGCTCGTTGATCGCAAGTGAATCCCTGAAGCGTTTAACACAATCACCACGTTCATCATCACGCGCCTGATCGCCATGCAAAATATCCAGAATCGCAAAACGGTTTCGCATGTCTTTAGCGCAGTGATCGATCATTGCAAGTTGGACTTTTTTACACTCAGCTTCGTTAAGCAGCATGGTGTCTGGAATCACTAGCAGGGTGGGTTCTCGTTCTTTTTTCAGAAGTTCAATTCCTGCGATTAGCTGATCGGCAGAGGGGAGATTTTCTGTTTGATCATCGTTTAGATAACCACCAACTGAAACGATATAACAAGCACCGCCGCCGTTCTGAAAAAACAGTTGCAGACTTCGTGAGAGGAGATGCAGACCCCGCGTCTGTGTAACTGAATATGCCGTGTCGTCCTGTGTGAGATCTGACGGTTCGCTTGTTTCAACCGTAGCAAGGCTGAATTCGAAAAATGGATTATCACCAAAATGCTTAAGATAGTCTGTATAAGAGGTAATTCGGAATGGGATATTGGTCAGTTCAACATTGTCATTCTTGGCAAATTCCGTGTAGCCGACGAATGCGGGAACGGCTGTGGCAACCTGTACAATAGAGTTTGGAAAGGCGTTTTTTTCTTCAATGTAGACACCGGGGGTTTTCATTTTAGGCATGATAAATCCTCTCCTAGTCAGCGTTTCAGATGGGGTGGTCTTTAATAGTAACGCTTTTTTACCTAAACATTAGTGTGCCACGAGAAAAGACGGATTCTTGATCAAACTTCCTGGCGTATTATGCGTCCTAAGCAGTAGTATTTACTTTCCGCGACCTTACCGAGCGCGACATAATAAAAAAGATGAAACATGATGGAGAGCAACCGAATGAAAAAAACAAATTTCGCAGTACAAATGGGGTTGGGTCTGGCATTAATGGCTGGGATGAATAACATGAGTCATGCGACAGACAAATTAGAAGCACGCGGGCAAGGAAAGTCACCTTGTAGCGATTTTATTCAGTTGGTGGATGGTGATTGGTCACACCCATTAAATGCCCTGAATTTTCACGGTTTTAATTCGTGGGCGCAAGGTTTGGTGACGGGCTACAATACTTACAGCGGTAAAGAACCTATCATGATCAGCATGGAACATTTAAAAATGAGTTTGGTTAATTATTGCCGCGCGAATCCTGACGAAAAATTCGCCGACGCCGTGAACCTCATCATTACGCAATAACGCAGGATTTTCTCTTTTTCATTTAATCACTGGAGTTTCAATGTCTCGACTGCGCATCGGTTTGATCGCACTGGTTTTATTATTTATTGCGGCTGTAATCGCATTGAAGGGTCAGGTCAGTCGTAATTGCCTGGCAACCGAGCATGGCATTTCAATCTGCGCGATGAGTGATATGGCGCGCGTGACACGTTCAGGCGAAATTCGCTTGGAACATACAGCATTTGCGATCGCTGATCACGGGCTGTCACTCAACGCCGCGCGTAATGACGTGATCGCATTTCAATTGTTGATCAAACGAACACAAGCAGAAGCACCAGATAAAATTGCGATCAGCTTGTCTGATCTTAATGCCGTTTCATCTGATCAAAATAAACCATCGTCTGTTTTATTAGCACAGGCCAACAGCCAGCTCTTTCAAGCACATTATCATTGGGTTGAACATGGTGGTTATGAATGGGGGCCAACCAGTGAGGTTTTGCCTTGGCCGGATTTTTATCCCGATGCATTAATCCCGAAAACGATGCAATGTGGTGATCAGAAGCAAACGTTGTTTGACCAATTTACCGTACCGAAAAAAACTGGCGAAAACCAATCCATTTGGGTTGATTGGTATATTCCGCGTGATCAGATCGCTGGAGAATACCGTGGGAATATTAATCTGTCGGTGGCAGATCAGTCGTTAGAAATACCATTGACAATCACTGTGTATGATGTGACCCTACCAGATGAAACCACGATTGATGCGGTCGGTGAAATTTATGATCCGTACAAACTCGAAGGAATTAAGACTGATCTGACGGATCCTGAATGGCAAAAAATGGCGCATTGTTATCAGCAGCTCGCGCATCAACACCGCATGATCTTTATAGAGCGATTACATGTAAATAATGAGGATGAGAAAAAGTGGCGTGGCTATCGTGAATATGCCGATCCGATTTTGAACGGCAGCTTGTTCAGCGCGGAAAACGGCTACATTGGGCCGGGTGCGGGTACGCCAGTTACGATGTGGCGTACGCCGTGGGCACAAGCGTATAACGCTCGAGTCGAAAAGCCATTGGCTGAAGCACGGGTCGAAAAATATCAACAGCTAGCGAAAAAATGGCAGCAAGAGGTCGATAAAAACCAGTGGTCTAAAACAGAGTATTTTGCTTACGTTTTTGATGAGGTTGATGGTGCCACTGACGAAGATGAATTAGGCGATGTACCCGCGGATTATATTGAAATGGTGCACACACAAATGCAGCGTGTGCAGCAAGCGATTGATGCGGGAGCCGGCAAGCGAAGTATTGATCTCATTTGGACCAGCCACACCGATCCGAGTACGTGGGCCGGTATTGAAAAAGAAGATCTCGCGGGCATTACCCGCCTTTGGTCACCGAGTGCAAACAGTGCAAATGTGGACTATTTACAGCAACGCAAAGAACTCGGTGAGACGATCTGGTATTACCATGCGGGTCATCCTTCCATTGGTATACACGCGGTAAATGCCCCCGGGGTTGAGATGCGGACTTGGGGCCTGATCAATGCGCGTTACGGATTTGATGGACACTTAATGTGGGCGATTAATTTAAGTGACGAAACAGAACCGTATAGTTACCCAAGCTATAAACGCGATGACGATCGTTTCGGAAACGGTACGTTGGTTTATCCTGGATATAAACTGGATACGATTGGTTTAAAGCCTGTCCCCGGACCAATCCCTTCTATGCGATTAAAAGCGTGGCGACAGGGGCTGCAAGATGCGGAACTCGTTAATTTGTTACGCACTAAGGATCAAAACAGTTTCGTTAATGCTAAGTTAAAAGCATTAATACCCAACGCTTTATCAGAAGGGAAGAAGCAAGCAAGTTGGTCAAACGATATGAATGACGGGTGGGACTTTCGAAATGAGCTGTTAAGGCAATTGAGCAAGTCAGATCAGGAGTAGTTGATCAAATAAATTTATCAGAAGAAAAACGTTAAATACGCTCTGAGGGTGTAATGTATAACTCAGAAAATAAGTGAGTCAAAAGTAAGTTAATTAATATAGCCAAGGAGACATGAGATGACTAACCGAGCGCTAATTGTGATCGACGTTCAAAATGACTACTTTCCTGATGGTCGCTGGCCATTAGATGGTATTGAAGCGGCATCAGATAATGCGGCAAGAGTGCTGGCCGCAAGTCGCAAAGCTGAAGATTTTGTGGTGCATATTCGACATGAATTTCCTACCAACGATGCACCATTTTTTATTCCAGGATCAGAAGGCGCGGCGATCCATTCTAAGATGGCACCACTCGAAAATGAGCCGGTTGTTTTAAAACATAATATTAATGCATTTCTCGGTACGAATTTACAAGATTTGTTAGATGAGAAAAATATTGAGGAAGTCACCATCGTCGGCAATATGAGCCATATGTGTGTGGATGCCGCGACGCGTGCAGCAGCGGATCTGGGTTATAAAGCCACCCTCATTCATGATGCGTGCGCGACTCACGAGCAAAGCTTTGATGAAAAAACTGTCCCCGCCGCGGATGTGCAAGCGTCATATATGGCGGCGCTGAGTTTCGCGTATGCGACGGTTGTGTCGACAGATGTGTTTTTGAATGAATAAGGAATGAATGTTTCTTTTATACTAAAAAGGCCGCAATTGCGGCCTTTTTTATAGATTAATTTTGCAAGGTTTATTTAGTGCTTACGTGAGTTTCGTTCGATGTAATCTGTTGAATTGCACAATGGATTATCGGTGCTGCTATCAAAACCATCGGTGCGCCAATCAACAGACCTGAAATAATGGCGATGGCCATTGGCGCTAGAAGTGCAGAACCTTGACCAATCTGTAATGCAAGAGGAAGTAACGCCAGAATGGCGATCAATGCAGACATAAAAATGGGACGTAATCGCGCCACCCCAGCTTCGATCCGTTGGGAATGATTACATACTCCTTTAGGTAGCTCAGCAAAATAAAAAACACCAAGTTCTGCGACGATACCAATGACCATTGTTAAGCCCATCATTGCCGCGATATTAAGTTCCGTCGATGTCACAACGAGACCTGCAATAACACCAGAAACGGATAAGCCGACAACAGCCATAATGGACAGGGCATGTGACAAACTACAAAGCAGATATATCAGAAGTAGGCTGGATAGGATTAAGGCAGAAGCGAAAACGATCATTAAATCGCGAAATGACTTTTGCTGTTCGACATAAAGCCCACCAAATTCGAAGCGGACAGAGGCTGGCAGTGTCACGTTTTGCATTGCTTGTGTGACGTCATACATAGCGGATCCCATGTCACGGTTTTCGAGACGACCTGTAACAGCCGCCATAGATTGTAAATTTTCCCTGCTAGTCTGTACCTGACCGCTTACCACGTTAACGTTACCGACTCTTTTTAGTGGAAGTAATCGTCCATCAGAGGAGCGTAACTGAAGGTTTTCAAGTGCGGAAACGCGGTCGTGAATATTCTGTGACGTCCAAACTTTAATATTAATAATTTTTTCTCCGGCGAGAATACTGCCGGCAAAGTGTCCACCGACCAGTGAGTCTATTTGCTGAGCAGTAGATGTGGTATCAAGACCCTCTAATGCCAGACGGGCACGATCTAAAGAGATGACAACAGCATCACCGGAAATCCGATCTGATTTCTTAACTTCCACCACGCCGGGTATCTTCTCTAAGATAGACACGCCAAGATCAGATGCGTCAGAAAGTGATGAAGGATCGGTACCGTAGAATTTGATTTCTATTGGTTGTGGAACTGCCGTCAGATCGCCGATGATGTCTCCCATTAGCTGGATCGTTTCAATTTCTAATCCAGGAACTTCAGAAGCAACTCGTGATCGTATTTCAGCCATGATCGATTCAATATCACGTCGTGGAAGTGGTTTAAGTCTGACGAACATATCGCCTTCATTTGCTTCCGTTAAGCTACCGCCTAATTGCAACCCTGTTCGTCGGGAATAACTCTCAACCTCTGGAACGGAACGTATGATTGATTCCATTTGTTCGACGAGGTTATTTGTCTCCGTTAATGACAAACCCGGAGGAGCAAAATAATCCAAAACGAAACCGCCTTCATCCATCTGCGGCATAAATCCTGAGGCAACATGTTTTGCACTCAAGCCACCAATGATGATCGCAAGAGAAAGCATGACGATGCTAATCAGACGTGCACGTTGGAGCAGGTTACGCATCAGACCAATATAAAAAGAGGTGATTAGTTTAAGCCAATGATTAGCCTGTTCAGCTTTTACTGCATCTTCTGGCTTGGCTAATTTTAACGAAAGTAACGGGACTACAAACAATGCATAAAGCATGGAGAAAATTAGTGAAGCGGCCATCGTTACGGCAAGAGCTTTAAAAAATCCCCCTGTGACCCCCGTTAAAAATGAGAGAGGAGTGAAAACGATAATTGTTGCTAGCGATGAACCAACTAGGGGACGTGCGATCTCGCTTGCAGCTTCAAGAACACTGGCTGATTTCTCGTTGAGTCTTCGGGTGATATGTTCAAGCATTACGATAATGTCATCAACGATCAGCCCAACAGCGGCTGCCATACCGCCCAACGTCATGATGTTAAGACTTAAACCAAGTACGCTTAACAAGAGTGTGGTTGAGACTAAAACAGACGGCAGCATGATTGCGACTAACATGACAAACCGGGTGCTACGAAGAAAAATGAAGAGGACAAGACCGGCAAGAACTGTTCCGATTAAAATTGAATCTCGGACACTGGAAACCGCAGAATGTATCAGATCAGTCTGATCATAATAGGGTGTAATCACCACATCTGATGGGAAACGTGAACGCTCTTTAGCCAGCACTTTTTTCACGGAGTTGGTTAAAGCAATTGAGTTAGCATCAGGGGTCTGTCGGATATTAAGTAGCACTGCGGTTTGACCGTCTGCTGTTACACGTGTCCATTCTTGTGCTGTGCTCAGGCGGATTTCAGCGACATCATCAAGTTCAACGATAGCGTTAGATGAAGAGCTTAAAACGATAGATCCGATATCATTAATATCTGTAAGTCGTTCATCGACAAGCGTGAGATAGAGTCGCGAACGGTCTTCAAAACGTCCTGTTGCTGTGACGATATTATCGGTATTCAGCGCGGCTTCGACATCCAGTATGGATAACCCCAATGCTTGAAGTCGGATTGGATCGACAATGACCTGATATTCTGCTTCACGCCCCCCAAGCACAGACACTTCAGCAACGCCATCAATTGATACTAACAAGGGTCTTAATTCATAGATGGCAAAATTTTTGAGTGCCACGAGAGAGGTTTTTTGTGACGTGATGGAATAGCCAAGAACTGGAAAGATTGTTGGGTCCATGCGTCTTACATTAAATATCAACCCAGCGGGCAGGCTTGAAGTCAGTCGCGCGATTTCAGATTCGGCCTGAAGCGCTGCGATCGACATGTCATGGCCCCAATTGAATGTGACAGAAATCTCAGCGGATCCTCTGCTGGTTTGAGAGCGGATGTCATGCACACCAGGAATGGATCGGAGCACCTCTTCCACCGGACGAGTAATTTCTGTGACCATTTGATCAGCAGGGCGATCTCCCGCATCGAGAGAAATTGAAATTCTTGGAAATTCGAGGGTCGGAAACAAGCTGACCGGAAGTGTCGGGAGCACAGCAGTACCAGCAATGACAAGGACAACAAAAACAGAAAGAATGAAGTAAGAATGACGAGATAACCAAGATTTCATTGTTGAGATTCCTGGTTAGTCGGTTTGGGTTGATCGGTTTTTTTAATTTTCATTCCATCAGATAAAATGGACGCACCTTCAAGAACAACCTGTTCGTTTGCCGATAACCCGTTACGGATTTCTGTAAAATCTCCACTGGTTAATCCTGTCTCAACACGCCTTAACAACGCCACGTTATTTTCAGCAAGAAACACAAAATCACCCGTTTCGTCAGTAAAAACGGATTTTCTCGGGACGATGATCACGTCCTTTTTGGTATCGATTATTATTTTTGCGAGGACAGCTTGACCAGGTAAAAAACCATTCCCGTCAGGGATTTCTATTAATGCAGAGGCCATACGTGTTTGAATATCAATCCTTGCATCAATGACTTTGATAGTAGCTTCGACAGTCTTTTGTGTATTGTCTTGAGCGATAAGTAGAGCACTATCACCATTGGATAACCGGGTAGCATCTTCGATCTCTATGCCGATTCGCGCTTGGATTGCGTTTAGTGATGCAATCCGCACCATCATGGTTCCGGAAGCAACAAGATCGCCGAGCTCTACGGCGACACTATCGACAACACCATCAATTGGAGATTGCAAAGACTGAATTTCACTTGCACGTTTTTCGAGGCTATCAGCGACTGTGGCTAAATCATTGGCATTGGTGGTCGAACTTTCCAGATCTGCATCACTTGCAAGACCATCGCGTCGTAGACGCTTGATTCTCTCAACTGATATTTTTGCTGCATTCGCATCGCGACGCGCGCGGACTAAATCGGTCTTAGCCACATCAGAAGGTACCAGCCTAAGAACGGAATCTCCTTTGGAAACCATTTCTCCAGGAATTGACAAGATCTCCAGAACCTGTGAATCAATCTCAGCATTAAGCGTGTGCTGATTCGCTGGGTTGAACGCAATCGTACCAAAACCCGTGATGATTTCGGGAAGATTGCCTCTGGTCACATCCGCGACAGAAACTTTCGCGATAGGTACTGGTGATGGTTGTTCGTTTTTTTGAGAGCAAGCTGAAATAAAGAAAAGGGTGGATATTACGGTGTACGTCAAATATTTCATTGAATGTTCTCAATAGATTGGCCAACAGCTATTTCCAGCGCAATGTGTAATTCCGCTTCTGCTAACGCGAGACCTGCAATGAGTATTTGTTTATCAAGTACAGTCATGTGAGTCGCATCAGCAATTGATTGAGATAAATCGCCACGTTTTGCAGCATGATCGTTCGAGGTTAGCTGTGGTAGAAGTGGTGAAAGCTCGTCTTCAACATCGTTACGTTGTGCCCGGACGATATTCAGTTGAGTGTACGTTGTTGCGATATCGGCACGGATCGTTTGCAGTCGCGCTAAGTACTCACTTCGTAACTGGTTCAGGTTCGCTTTTGCAATAGCAATATCCCCTTGGCCACGATTCCAGAGAGGTAAAGTAAACGATATATTCGGGCCAAATGTTTTGATATTGCTAGTATCACGCCCCAGATTCAATGACACATTGGGCAGTGGATATGCACCGAGTTTGGCGATATCAACAGACGTGGATGCCACCTTGTAACCCGTCTGCAAACCTAAAATATCAGCACGATTTGCACTGGCGGTCTCAAAGAGTAGCCCCATGTCAGGTAGTGAGTTTTGACGGTTTAATTCGGGTTCTTGAATGATTAATTGAGTTTCAGAATTAATTCCAAGCAAGCGATTCAGATCAAGCTCAGCGATGCGGAGCTGCAACTCTGCAGAACGATCGCGATCAGCGGCGTCGGTGGCTGTGATCCGCCTTGTTTCTAGTTCAACGGCAGCCAAGTCACCACGCGATACAGCCTTGAGTACGCGAACAAGATCATGTTGTGCATAAGTACGAAATTGAGCGGTTAATGATTTTATATGGCGTAATTGAGAAATACGCGTGGCCTGAAGTTGTGCTTGTTGCCCCGTGAGCCATTCTATCCAAGCGATATCGAACCTTACTTTATCCAGACTCGCCTGCATTTGCTGAAGCATAAATGAACGTTTGAATAAATTTGAAAAGTCATAACCAAGAGACAGTCCAATCGCGGGAATGATCGACTGACCATTTAAAGGGGCGTCAAAACCTATGGAAAATGATGGATCTGGAAAGAGTTCTGTCGCAAAAAGTTGTGCTTCCGCAACACCTTCACTTGTTCGGAATAATTGAAGATCAGGATTATTGAATACCGCAATGGTTGCAAGCTTATCAGTAGATAACGGTTGAGCTAAGGACAAAGCTAATTTTTGTTCTAAGACCTGATTGGTATTGGTAATGTTTCTGAAGTCAGGCAAGGGTTCTATTGCAACAGGGCTGCTCGAACATGCTGACAATAGTGCTAAGGTTGCAGAATAAATGACTGGTTTAATAAATAATTTTATGGACATTTTATCTAAGTATGTTGGAGGCATTATGTAAAATTCCCAGGCTAGAATTATTTAATTAAAAGTGTAAAAACGTTACCTTAATTAAATATGAATAAAGCCCGAAATAAATATTTTTTATATTGAATTAATTGCTCACGTACTGCACAGGGGCAACGATGAATAAAGAGATGTTATGGCATTTTTGGAAATAAATCTCATCCATAAATGTGAAAATTAAAAATAATTATTTCCTTTATATTTCCTTTATATTTCCCTTATATTTCCCTTATATTTCCCTTATATTTCCCTTATATTTCCTTTATATTTCTTTTATGTTTTTGTGTTTAGTCGATAGGATAAAGGTGATGCTGTGTTTTTACCGGTTTCAATAGGGGGGAATATTCAACTTCATGTGGAATGATTTTTTTAAAGTGTTTTTCGAGGAAGATGTTGAGGAATGATTAAATTGAATGAGGAGGTTAATCCAAGAATGCCGCATGGATTTTTGCGTGAATTAAGAAAAATAACGAACCTACTTAAATGGCTAAAGGTCATAAAACATTAATTAAAAAATCATGGAGGTTTATTTAACGGTTTCTCGTGAAGGTTAAAGGCTTTGGGGAAATATATCGTTATTTTCAATGGTTTTGCAGAGGGTGAATTAAGTCTTTTAGCTTGCTGTATTTCGCTCGACATAAAAATTTTCAAGACAAATGTAAGGCATAAAAAAGCCTCGAAATACGAGGCTTTAATTAATAACTGGGTAAAAATCCCTTTAAGCACTAAAACGGAATGTCGTCGTCAAAGTCGTCCATCGCAGGAGGAGCATTTGAAGCCGGAGCAGATTGTGCGGGTTTTTGTTGGCGCGGTGCATTACGCGGAGCGGATTCGAAATTTGCTGATGAGCCACCACCTGCGCCACCACGGCTGTCGAGCATTTGCATTTCGTTGGCGTTGATTTCGGTGGTGTAACGATCTTGTCCGTTGTTGTCCTGCCACTTGCGGGTTTGCAGACGGCCTTCGATATACAGTTTGGAGCCCTTATGTACATATTGCTGAACGATCTCAGCTAATTTTCCGTAAATCACAATACGGTGCCATTCAGTCCGTTCTTGCTGTTCGTTGGTGGTTTTGTCGCGCCAAGTTTCTGAAGTTGCGATGCTGAATGTGGCCATGGCATTACCATTGGATGTGAAGCGTACTTCAGGTTCGGCCCCAAGATTGCCGATGATCATTACTTTATTCAGTCCTCTACTGGCCATGATGTGCTTCCTCCACTTGCGTTACGACGCGGGTAATTTTGAATTAATGTATGAAATTTAGTACAGAGCGGTGTTTTACACCGCAAGCGTATCCACGAGAATTTTACCTGACTGGACAGTGGCTGTGCGAAATAGTTTACCGCAAAGATTAGTGCCGTGCTGATCTGATCTGCATCGGTAGGCTGATCAGGAACCAGAGAATGATCAACACAAAGTTCATAAGAAAGACACTGCCCAATCCCGCGACGCCACTTAACCAACCACCGAGTGCACCGCCGATAAACGCGCCAAGAAATTGTGATGTCGAATACACGCCCAGTGCGGTGCCTTTACGCTCTTTAGGTGCTGTGCGAGAGACGAGTGAAGGCAATGCGGCTTCCAGATAATTAAAGGCGGTAAAGAAACATAGCAACATTAAGGCAAGTGCCATATAAACATCGTTCGCTTGCCATAAGATCACTTGAGACAGGCCGAGTAAGCCGATCGCGCCAACGAAGATCGGCTTGGCTAGATCACGTTTTTCAGCGATTCGAATAAACGGAGCCATGATCACAATCGCCAGCAGCATGACGGGTAAATAAGTCTTCCAATGCTCAGCCGCCGCAATGCCTGCTTGATCACGCAAGGCCAGCGGAAGCACAACAAAACTTGCGGTGAGCACTAGATGTAAGATCAAAATACTTGCATCTAAGCGGAGTAGGTCAGAATTATGCAGTACCGCACGTAGGCCACCCGTTTTATTGTTTGCGGCTGCGTCGGTCTCTTGAGGAAGGCTGGATTTTTCGGGTGTCGGCACCCACGCATACAAAACGATAATCGCGAATAATCCGACCAGTGCGCCCATCCAAAATAGACCGCTCAAACCAATCCACGCATTGAATACCGGGCCGGCAATAAATGAGAAGGTAAACGCGACACCAATGCTGATGCCGATGATCGCCATCGCTTTAGTGCGCTGACTCTCGCGAGTGAGATCGGACGCGAGCGCCATCACCGAGGCGGCGATCGCACCGCTGCCTTGTAATGCGCGACCAATGATCAACCAGGTGATGGAATCGGACAGCGCACAAATCATTGAGCCGATCATAAACATGATCAAACCGAGTGTGATAACGGGTTTACGGCCAATGCGATCAGACAACCAACCGAATGGAATTTGGAAACTGGCTTGGGTTAAACCATAAATGCCAAGTGCGAGGCCGATCAAAAACGGTGTCGCGCCTTGCATGTGATCCGTGTAAAGCGATAGCACCGGCAAGATAAGGAACAGACCAAACATGCGTAGGAAGAAGATCAGCCCGAGCGAGGCGGCAGATCGGAGTTCCAGAGACGTCATTTTTTCTTGGATGACGGTGGGGGATTCAGAAGTTTGCTGATTGTGCGAAAGGTTCATGAGTGGCGCTGACGGAAAGTTAGTCAAACATCCTGTTGCAAAAGCGGGTATATTAACAGGTTGCACGTCAATTAGCGTTATTGATCTATGGACACGATAAGGATTAGGGGAGCACGTACGCACAATCTCAAGAGCGTCGATCTTGAGTTGCCGCGTAATAAACTGATCGTCATTACCGGCCTATCTGGTTCAGGTAAGTCATCACTCGCATTCGATACAATATATGCTGAAGGTCAGCGTCGTTATGTGGAATCATTATCGGCGTATGCGCGGCAATTTTTGTCGATCATGGAGAAGCCCGATGTCGATCTGATCGAAGGTCTATCACCGGCGATCTCCATCGAACAAAAGTCCACCTCGCACAATCCTCGCTCCACCGTCGGTACTATCACTGAAATTTACGATTATCTTCGCTTACTTTACGCCCGTGTCGGTGAGCCACGATGCCCTGATCACGCCAGCGTATTGGAAGCGCAGACGATCAGTCAGATGGTTGATCAGGTGATGGATTTGCCGGAAGGCACGAAATTGATGTTGCTCGCACCAATGGTACAAGGTCGAAAAGGCGAGCACATTCAACTGCTGGAAAACCTCCGACGACAAGGTTTCATCCGTGCGCGTATCAACGGTGAAGTGGTTAATCTCGACGAAGCACCGGAGCTCGATCTCTACAAAAAACACGATATTGAAGCCGTTGTGGATCGCTTCAAAGTCCGTGAAGACATCAAGTTACGTTTGGCCGAATCCTTTGAGACTGCGATCAACTTGTCAGAAGGATTGGCGCGTATCGCGTATATGGATGAGGACAAAGACGAGATGATCTTCTCGGCGCTGTTTGCTTGTCCGCATTGTGGTTACAGCATCTCCGAACTCGAACCACGTATTTTCTCGTTTAATAACCCCGCCGGTGCCTGTCATGAATGTGATGGTCTAGGCGTGATCCAATATTTCGATGCGGAACGGGTGGTGCGACACCCCGAATTGTCGCTACCGGGCGGTGCGATCAGAGGTTGGGATCGACGTAATGTGTACTACTACAGTCTGATCCGCGGGCTGGCGGAACATTACAAATTTGATATCGACATGCCGTTTCAGGAGCTACCCAGCAAAATCCAAAAAGTCATTCTTGAGGGGAGTGGTAAAACGGAAATTTCGTTTGAATATGTGGATTCACGTGGTGGTTCACGCAAGCGGAAGCACGCGTTTGAAGGCGTGATTAACAATCTGCAACGCCGCTATCGTGAGACAGATTCCAGTGTCATTCGCGAAGAATTGGCCAAATATCTCGGCCATAAATCCTGCCCAGCTTGCGAAGGTGCGCGTCTCGGTACGGCAGCGCGGAATGTCTTTATCGACGAGAAAAATCTACCGGAAATTACTGACATGGCGGTCGGCACGGCTATGGACTTTTTCAGTAATTTAAAACTTGCAGGCCGTCGCGCGGAGATCGCAGAAAAGATCCTAAAAGAGGTCTCGCAGCGATTAAGTTTTCTCGTCAATGTTGGCTTGGATTATCTCACCTTATCGCGATCCGCCGAGACGCTTTCAGGCGGTGAAGCACAGCGTATTCGACTTGCCAGTCAGATCGGTGCGGGCTTAGTTGGCGTCATGTATGTGCTTGATGAACCGTCAATCGGTCTGCATCAACGCGATAACCAGCGACTGTTGGAGACGTTGTTTCATTTACGTGATCTGGGTAATACGGTGATCGTTGTCGAGCATGATGAAGAAGCGATCCGCGCCGCGGATGATGTCGTCGATATTGGTCCTGGTGCTGGTGTGCATGGTGGTGAAATTGTCGCACATGGCAAGCCAAGAGATTTAATGAAAAGTGAGCGTTCACTTACGGGTCAGTACCTATCAGGTAAAAGAAAGATCGCCGTGCCGACAGAAAGACATGAATCAGATCCAGAACGCATATTACGCATTGTCGGCGCGCGCGGAAATAATCTGCAAAACGTGACATTAGAGTTACCGATCGGTTTATTGACTTGTATTACCGGCGTATCTGGATCAGGTAAATCAACGCTAATTAACGACACATTGTATAAAGTCGCAGCGCGGGATCTGAATCGAGCGAATACTGAACCGGCTGCGCACGACAAGATTGAAGGGATGGATCAGTTCGATAAAGTGGTTGATATTGATCAAAGCCCGATAGGCCGTACTCCGCGATCAAATCCGGCGACGTATACAGGTATTTTCACACCAGTACGCGAGTTGTTTGCGGCTACCCACGAAGCGCGATCACGCGGTTATAAACCTGGGCGGTTTAGTTTTAATGTCAAAGGCGGGCGTTGCGAAGCGTGTCAGGGTGACGGTGTGATCAAAGTTGAAATGCACTTTTTACCGGATGTGTATGTGCCGTGCGATGTCTGTAAAGGACATCGTTATAACCGCGAAACCTTGGAGATCCGTTACAAAGGTAAATCGATCAGTGAAGTGCTGGATATGACGGTCGAAGAAGCCCGTGAATTTTTTGATCCGGTGCCGATGATCAAAACCAAATTGCAAACGTTGATCGATGTGGGGCTGACGTATATCAAACTCGGGCAAAACGCGACGACCTTGTCGGGCGGTGAAGCACAACGTGTGAAATTGTCCCGTGAATTGTCTAAACGGGATACCGGCAATACCTTATATATTCTCGACGAACCGACCACGGGGTTGCATTTTTATGATACGGAGCAGCTGTTAGCCGTGCTACACCGTTTGCGTGATCATGGTAATACGGTGGTTGTGATCGAGCATAATTTGGATGTGATCAAAACCGCGGATTGGATTGTCGATCTGGGGCCGGAAGGCGGTAGTGGTGGTGGCGAAATTTTGGTTGCGGGTACACCAGAACAAGTCGCTGAAAACACCGTGTCCTATACTGCTAAATATCTTCGTCCATTATTGGAGGTATAAGCCCATGTTTCGATCTATCTTTGCATTTTCGCTTTTCATCTTCATGGTCAATCCTGTCGCCAGTCGGGATTTACCGATCAACTGGCAGGCGCTGCCTGAACCCTACGCCTCACCGTCTGCTAGAAAGCCACCGTTAGTTGTTCAACGCCCAGATGCGGCTGAATTAAGTTTGCCTGATGGGTTTAGTGCCGAAGAATACCTCAGCGGGTTCGTTGGCCCACGGTTTATGCTGCAAGGAGCGAGCGGCGAAGTGTTGGTTGCCGATACGCATGCGGGTCGAATTTACGTTGTTCACGATCAGGAAAAGCGTGTGTTAATCAGTGAACTCGACACGCCCTATGGCATGGCTTTTTATCAAAACTGGCTGTATGTCGCGGAGACTACAGCCGTTAAACGATATAAATACGATAAGCAAACTCAGCATATCGTGTCCTACGGCGAATTGATCGTCGATATGGGTGATTTGAGCGGTGGTCATGTGACGCGGACGATCACATTTGATCCTTCGGATGAGTGGTTGTACGTGAGTGTAGGATCGCGTTCAAATGTTGCCGCTGGTGAGCCAGAACGTCGTGCAGCAATCAGTCGATATCGTCCCGATGGAAGTGGCGGTGAAATTTTCGCCACAGGAATACGCAATGGCGTTGGCTTACGCTTTATGCCTGGAACTGATCAGCTGTGGGCGACATCGCATGAGCGCGATGGCTTAGGTGATGATCTCGTGCCGGATTATTTGACCAGCGTAAAGCAAGGTGATTTTTTCGGTTGGCCGTATGCCTACATAGGCCCGCATGAGGATCCGCGCCGCGCGGGTGAAGCACCAAAATTAGTCAATAAAACGCGTTACCCGGATGTGTTGCTTGGCTCCCATGTAGGTGCGTTAGATCTGTTGTTTTACACCGGCGATCAGTTTCCGCAGAAATACCGAGACGGATGTTTCGTGGCATTGCATGGATCTTGGAATCGCGCGGAGCGAGTGGGTTATCAAGTTGTTTTTGTCCCATTCGAAGGTGATAAACCGATTGCTGGTCCTGAAGATTTTTTGAGTGGCTGGATGCTTTCTCCCGATCGTCCTGAAGTCTGGGGACGCCCCGTTGGGTTGTTGCAATTGGCCGATGGTAGCTTGCTCGTTACGGATGATGCGAGCGGTAAAATCTGGCGTATTCAGTACAATAAGCCGTAAATCTCTTATACCCGTCAAATTCTTGGTAAGCGATCTGATCATTGGAAGGATTAGGCGTTGCGCATGTCCTACGCTTTTTGTGATACTCACTTGTTCGTACTAAATAATTATATTGATAGATTTCGTTTGTACCTTTTTTGTACATTACGCTGAGGAGACGTTATGCCTATTCTGATCTGTGGATCACTTGCCTACGACAACATCATGGTTTTTCCAGACCAGTTTAAAAATCACATTTTACCGGACAGTATTCACATGCTGAATGTGTCTTTCCTCGTGCCCGAAATGCGTCGGGAGTTCGGCGGTTGTGCGGGGAATATTGCATTCAACTTGAAATTGTTGGGTGAAGAACCGTTGATCATGGGCACAGCCGGAACCGACTTCGCACCTTATGCGACGTGGTTAGATGAATGTGGCGTGCGTCGTGAGCACATAACGATTGTGCCGGATGAATTCACTGCACAAGCGTTTATTACGACTGATCTGGATGATAATCAGATCACGGCATTCCATCCCGGTGCGATGAACAAGTCGCATGTGAATCAGGTGTCAGATGCTGATGATATTACGATCGGCATTATTTCCCCTGATGGACGCGATGGCATGATCGCCCATGCACAACAATTTGTAGATGCAGACATCCCATTTGTTTTCGATCCCGGCCAAGGTTTACCAATGTTTGATGGTGACGATTTAAAGAAATTTATTGAGCAGGCAACGTGGGTCTCTGTTAACGATTATGAATGGCAGCTCATGCAAGATCGTACCGGTTGGGATGAAAACGAAATGATGCAACATGTCGAAGCGCTGATTGTGACGCGTGGTGCGGAAGGTTCTTATATTTATTCGCATGGTGAACGGATTGAGATACCAACGGCGAAACCGTCAGCGATTAACGATCCCACAGGTTGCGGTGATGCATATCGTGCTGGACTGCTCTATGGATTGCGAAATAACATGGATTGGGCGACAACCGGTCGCATTGCATCATTAATGGGTGCGATCAAGATTGAACTGCATGGGACGCAAAATCATCAATTCACGCGTCCAGAATTTAAAGAACGTTTTGAACGTGAATTTGATCGCAGCTTCTAATCTTGCTGCAAGGCACGATATAATAAATGAAAGTCCTACGGTGACAGTAGGGTATTATTGATCTGAAGAGAGTGTTTATGAAAATTATTCTTGCCAATCCACGGGGTTTTTGTGCCGGTGTTGATCGCGCTATCGGTATCGTTGAACGTGCGCTTGAGCTATTTGGTGCGCCGGTGTATGTCCGGCATGAAGTGGTACATAACAAGTACGTTGTCGACGGTTTACGCGACAAAGGCGCCATTTTCGTCGAAGAATTGGATGATGTACCCGATGATAAAACCGTCATCTTCAGTGCGCATGGCGTGGCGAAATCGGTCCGTGAAGAAGCAGCGAACCGTGGATTGCGCGTTTTTGATGCAATCTGTCCATTGGTCACCAAAGTGCATATGGAAGTCAGTCGCTATCAGCAAGAGGGCCGTGAGTGCATCCTGATCGGTCACGCAGGACACCCTGAAGTTGAAGGAACGCTCGGCCAATACAACCGCAATGATGGAGAGGGCGGCATGTATCTTGTCGAATCCGTTGAGGATGCTAAGAAGCTCGTAGTAAAAGATCCTGATTTCTTAGCGTATGTGACACAAACAACGCTATCAATGGATGATACGGCGGAAGTGATCGATGCATTACGAGCGCATTTTCCAAATATTCATGGTCCGAAGAAAGAGGACATTTGTTACGCGACACAAAATCGTCAGGACGCGGTTAAGACGATGATCAAGCAAGCGGATCTTGTATTGGTGGTCGGATCAAAAACCAGTTCCAATTCTACGCGTTTGAAAGAAATCGCTGAAAAGCAAGGCATTCCGTCGTACTTGATCGACGGCGCAAATGAAATTCAGAAAAGCTGGTTGGAAGGGGTTGATGTTGTTGGTGTCACGGCGGGTGCTTCCGCGCCAGAAGTGTTGGTCGCGGCGGTGATCGAACAACTTAAAGATTGGGGAGGAATTGCGCCGGAAGAGCTTGATGGCGTAAAAGAAACGATCGTCTTTAGTTTGCCAAAAGAGCTCGCAAAAACGGGGTCTTAATATTTTCCAACCAACTTAAAGCGCCGTTGGTTGGAAAAGTCTGAAATCGATTCAAGCGTTACCAGCAATCGTCATTTGTTGCGGTTTTGCGGCCAGTAGAGGTTGAGGTCATGGTAGCGCAACGAACGTCAGTTACTTGAGAACCGGCAGTGGTAATCGTCATTGAATAACAGCTGGTAATTGGACAGTTTCCCGTCGCATCGTCAACACTCATGGTGTAATAACCATGTTCAGAGCTAACGTCTGTTGCGCTAGGGAAACCTAAATCTCTTAGATCAGTCGTGTAGGCATTATTATCGGCGAAATAACGTTCTTGCATAGAGGCTGCCCGCGCCAGTAATTCCTTACCTTCAACTCGATGCGTTTTTAAAATGTATTGGTTGTAAGAAGGATAGGCGATCATGGCGACAATGCCGATGATTGCGACGACAATCATTAATTCAACTAGTGTAAATCCGCGTGCGTTACGACTCATTCATTCACCTGACGATTTCTGAGAGAGATATCTTCCTGAGCGATTATGTACCAGCATGTCGTTGAATGTCATGTGTTCAGTGAATAAATCGTGGAGAATGAACAGATATTCACAATAACAGGGGCATTTCACCGCATTTTCCGTGGGTGCATTGCTTCAGTTTATAACGAGTCTGAAAAGGAGAGAGGCTTCGTGTCGGATTGCATTATTATAGGTGGTGGCTTGATCGGTATGATGACCGCTCGAGAGTTACACCAGCGCGGCTTACAGGTGACGATCATCGAACGTGGCTTGATCGGGCGAGAATCCTCCTGGGCAGGCGGTGGCATTCTCTCAACGTTATCACCTTGGACTGCTCCTTCAGAATTTACGTCACTGGTGGACGTAGGACAAACACGCTACCCGCAAATTTGCCAAGAGTTATTCGATCAAACGGGGATTGATCCGCAATATCGCGTTACGGGTATGTTGAATTTTGATGTACCAGCATTGATCGCCTTTGAACGTTGGAGAGACGCACAGACGCTCCCAGCTTTCTGGTTACCTGCCGAGGAAATACCAACCCAATTTTCGCAGCTTGGCGAAGTTAACGCGCCCGCGATCTGGATGCCGGAGATTGCTCAGGTTCGCAATCCGCGATTGGTTAAGGCGCTACACGCTTATCTATTGAGAGAAAAAATTCGCATCATCGAACAGACAACCGTTCAGCATTTTATTCAAAAGGGCGAGCGTATCCAAGGTGTTGAGACGTCAAAAGGTAAATTTCATACTGATCAGCTCGTGGTGGCGGCGGGGGCTTGGAGTGCGCAGTTCGGCTTAACGAATGAGCAAGTTTTCCCTGTGCGGGGGCAGATGTTACGGATTGATGCGCCCGATCTGAATTTGAAATCCATCCTACTCAAAGACGATAGTTATATTATTCCGCGCCAGGATGGACAATTAGTAATCGGCAGTACGGTGGAATATTGTGGGTTTGATAAATCCACAACGCGTGAGGCGTTTGAGCATCTTAAAATGCAAGCTGATCGGATCGTGCCTGCATTGCGTGATTATCCTGTCGCACAACAGTGGTCTGGTTTACGTCCGGGAAGTATTAATGGAATGCCGTTGATTCAACGTCACCCTGAAATTGAAGGAGTCTTTATCAATACGGGGCACTTTAGAAATGGCGTGATCCTCGCGCCGGGGTCGTCCCAGCGCTTGGTCGATTTAATGCTTAATCAAACTTAGGGACGACTTTCCAGTTAGTATCATTGATTTTCGTGACGGATTGACTCGTAGAGATAGCAATACCGTTCAACAGATACATCCAAACTTGTCCGGTAATTTTGTGATGAAATACGATATCGCCTTTACCGTCGCCGTTAAAATCATCGACTTGTGACAGAGCCCAGTTTTTATCCGCCACGACAGTTAAGGATTTACTTTGCTTAACACCAATACCGTTTAAAAGATAAATCCATAGTCGACCTGTTTCAGTATGGCGTAACAGGACATCATCTTTTCCATCATTGTCGAAATCCTCAATACCGACAATCTTCCAATTCGTGTCGGAGACTTGATCAAGTTTTTTACTTTGAATGATATTTCGTCCATTCATTAAGTAAATCCAGTCGATACCCGTCACAGCATGCCGTATCAGAATATCGGCATTGCCATCATTATTAAAATCACCCGTACCAATGAATTCCCAGTTTAAATCGGCTACTTGGTTGATCATGCTGCTTTGACTGATCTGAATACCATTCATCAAGTACAGCCAGTTGACGCCAGTGACAGCATGACGGAAGAAAATGTCGTCTTTTCCGTCATTATTAAAATCACCCGTGTCGATAATTTTCCAATTCAGATCGCTCACTTTGTTTAGAGATTTATTTTGTTTGACGGCATGACCATTCATCAAATAAATCCAGTTTTGACCAGTATTTTTGTTAGTGAAGACGATGTCGTCCTTATTGTCGCCATCAAAATCACCCACTGCGGTGATCGCCCAAGCAGCAGTGGCGCGTGGAAATAACTCTTGGTCACTGAGAATCTTCGTGCCGTTCATGAGATAGATCCAAGCGCGGCCCGATACGTTGTGACGGAACAAGACATCTGCTTTGCCATCACCGTTAAAGTCACCACCGTAGCGCCGGTGATTTTGCGAATCAGCCCCAGGTGAGTTTGGATCTGTCGGATCGCTGTCCAGCGTAAACTCTTGCAGGTTCGTTAAGCCATCACCATCTGAATCAAGGGCAGCGTCAGCGCTGTTGTTTTTATTAAATCCATAAGTAATTTCGAACGCATCACCCATACCATCGCCATCTGAATCAAGTGTTTCTGACGCGTTTGACGGAAATGCATCACAGGAATTACCTAAGCCGTCTCCATCGCTATCCAGTTGATTCGCGTTTGCAATCGTCGGGCAGTTATCACACAAATTACCAATGCCATCGTTGTCAGTATCGGTTTGATCGACATTCGCAATCAGCGGGCAGTTGTCTATCGTATTATATTTGCCGTCACCATCACCATCCGCTTCAAATCGAGCGATCACATTTTTAAAATCACTCATGCTGACAGTACAACTATTTGATGAGCTGCTACAGCCACTCCACGAGACAAAAGTGTTGCCCGTTGTCGGAGTCGCGGTGACTCTTACAGACGTGCCGTTGCTGTAATAGCCGCACGTGGTTGAGTTTGCACCACAATCGGTACCGGCAGGACTGATCGAGAAAGAGCCGCTGCCGCTGCCGCTGTCAGTCACGATCAGATAACGAGAATTAGTGATGTCACCATTTTCGGAGACAAAGACATCTTCATAACTGTTAATATCCCCACTGACAAGATTACTCGCCGCGGTATTGAATCCGATAAAGCGGCCATTAAACGAAATTGTCGCCTCACCGCTGGATTCGTTTGCTTGCTCGTCTGTGCCGGTGGTGACACTGAGAAGCGTAGTGGTGTTCGTCGTGCGATCACGTAAGAAAACATCGACGTTATTGTTATCGTCACCGTCGATGAGGTCGTTTGCCGAACTTTCAAACGCGACATACCGGCCATTCGCAGAAATTACAGGATCAGTGCTGGCATTATTAGCAAGGCCACTGGTGTTATCCATACTGACATGGCTTGTTGTTTGATTAATATGGTCATGTACAAAAATATCGTAGTAACCATTCGCAGAAGCGCCAGGAAAATTACTCGCAAGACTTTGAAAGGCGATATAACGACCATCCGCGGAAATAGCCGGTGAGCTGGACATGTTATTACCAATGACACCACCACTAGAAACGCTAACAACACTTGTCAGGTCATTAACCCGATCGTAAAGAAAGACGTCCTTAACAGCATTGGTATCAGCGCTATCAATGTTCGCTGCGACGCTTTCATAAGCGATAAATCGTCCATCAGCGGAGATAACCGGGTTTGTGCTCGCGCCTTCCGCGCCGAAGCCCGATGAGCTTTTACTGACCAAACTAACGGTGCTGTTATCTCGATCAAACAGGAAAATATCGGTTGCGCCATTAGTGTCGCCATTAACAAGGTTGGACGCCGCGCTACTAAAAACGATAAAACGACCATCGGCAGAAATATCCGGTGCAGCACTCGCAGCATTTGCTTGAGCACCTGAACTACTGACGCTGATCCGTGCGGTTTGATTCGTATCACGGTCGCGCAAGAAAATATCTTTCACAGCATTCGTGTCACCGCTCACTAGGTTAGTCGCTGTACTGGCAAAGACAACAAGGCTGGCATCACCAGACAGTGCAGGTGAGTCACTAGCGCCATTCGGGTTTGAATTGGCGGTGTTTAAACTAACTCGCTTGGTGGTGTTGCCTGTGCGATCATAAATAAAAATATCTTGGACGCCATTCGTGTCATCACTGACAAGATCACTCGCTAAACTTTTAAACACCACATAACGGCCGTTTGCGGATAAGCGCGATGCGGTGTTGTTGCCGTTTGGTGATGCGGAATTGGTATTGAGACTGACGCGAGAGGTTGTCAGCGCACTCGGGACAGATTCCGCTGACGCGAAATGCAGACCAGAAATACCCATGTCGTTTGCGCTGGCATCTTCATTAAACTCCAACCAAGAGAATGGCGTATCCGAGATGACACCGATGAATTTTGAACTGCTGTAATTAGATTCATAAGAACCGGTATAACCTGGGATCGTTGATGGTGTGGAGTTATCAAAAAGCGCCAGTTGAGTACCGTTTTTCTGATCAAATATTTTTAACCATTCAGTAACGTCATATTTATTGTTGACGAGGTTAAAGCCAATGCCATACATGGCTTGGCCACCGGTAATCTCAATGCCGAAATCGTCATTGTAATATTCTGTCGTAGAACCATAACCGGAAGGGAAGCCGTTGAATTTACCGATGGAAAGCACATTCGTAAAGGCATCGATTTGGTTAAAGTTTTTGCCGTTAGGGATGTCGTTGTAATAAATTTTCGCATTATTTTGCAGAGCCGTGATCTCAAAGCTGAAATCCAAGCCCGTATCAACACTATCGAAAGTGGCATTATTACCAAGGTCAACATTATTCGCTGAAGAATTAAAATCTTGACGTGTCGAAGCGTAGGATGCATCACCAGATGAAGGCAATTGCGCAAACGAGCCTACACTTTTTTCTTTCGATATATTCGTGTAGTTGGTGTCAAAATCTGTGCGCTGCAGCGCATTATTCGCAGACACGGCGCTCTTCCAAGAACTTTCACTGGTGTAGAGGGTGACGTTAGCAGCCGAGGTTGAACCTACAAAACCGATCACAGCACTGAGAGTTAAAGTTAGGATGCTTCCTTTCATATTCATACGATTTCTTTGAAACCCCGAGCGAGACACATGTCCGCGGATAAAATTAAATTGCGCAAATAGTATTACAATCGCAACGTCTATTTCTTATTAAGTGACAGATATTTATGGTGGTTAACAAATGCTAACAATTCGACAAGACTCCTTTAAAACTGGAGCTTTGAATAGCGATGAAAATTAGTTTATCGATCCTGATCGAACAACAATTGGATGAATTAGGCGCGACTTTTTCACCGGCAGTAATGCGCCTTTTTCAACGCGCTCGACGGACAAAAAACGCGGAGGCCGATCTTTTACAAGTCGCGAGTTCCATACTTGGCTATTCTGCAGATTTACCACTGCCGATCGCGAGAAACATGGCCAAATGTGAAGTAGTGGATCAAGCAGAAAGTATTTGGGAAGAAGGAAGCTGGCTTTGTATTGATCCGGTGTATCTGCATGCGGATCTCACCTCGCTGATCTTATTCAGCAAGAAACACTTTCCTCTGGATGAACAGCATTCGCAAAGTCTGATCAGTCTGATCAGACCGTTGGTTGAAGAATGCGGTGCAAGGTTTTATTGCGGAGAGCGTCCTGAACGGTGGTTTCTTAGATGGCCTAATCGTCTGGAAGTGCAGACATTCAGACTCGATCAATGTGATGGCCAAGACATTCGTGATCGGCAACCCACAGGGACTAATCGTAATACGCTTATTCAACTGATGTCAGAAATACAAATGGTATTGCACGATTGTCAGGTGAATCAGCAACGACAAGCCATCGGACACACGCCCGTAAACGGTGTTTGGCTGTGGGGCAATGGAGCAGAAGTAATGACGGAGAGTTCTTCAGTCGACACACTCATCAGTGACGATTTGCTCCTTCGCAGTCTCGCGATAGATCAGAACGTTTCGATTCAACAGAACAGTGCGTCTTCTTGGTCTGATCAATGGCGCGCATTGCAAGCAAGTGGTAGACAACACGCACTGATCGATCTTCGTGGTGAACGGTCTGTTGAGTTGATCGCAAAAGCGAGAAACGAAACGAGTAAGTCTGATCAAATAACGCAATTGATGAAGGCATTACCGGAAGCCTTGAGTTCCGGCATTGTAGAGCGTGCAGAGGTGATTTTTCCTGATCAGACGTTACACTTAACGCCTTACACACGTTGGCGTTTTTGGGCAAAAGGGTGATCGCAGAATATGTTCAGAATGCACAAATACAGCTGAATAAACGGTAAGATCAGTCCATGAGTATGACGATAGTTCGACGTAGTGCAGCGAATCCCAACGAGAAAACCCTTCCACCAAGTGAACTGGGAAAAACTCTCGAAAAATTTCCACCGTTGTTACAACGCATTTACCAAGTCCGTGGCGTGCATTCTGTAGATGAATTGGAATACGGATTATCTGGCTTGCACGACTTTCGATTATTACGCGGCATTGAGTCGGCTGTGGAACTGCTGATCAAGGCGATCAGCGACGGTCAACGTATGTTGATCGTTGCGGACTTTGATGCGGATGGCGCCACCAGTTGTGCTGTGGCTGTTCGTGGCCTGCATCTACTCGGCGCGCGCGATGTGCGTTATGTGGTGCCGAATCGGTTTGAATTCGGCTATGGCTTGACGCCGGAGATTGTCGACGTCGCGGCGAGACAATCACCCGATCTGCTGATCACGGTCGATAACGGTATCGCCAGCCTCGATGGCGTGAGTGCCGCGCGCGCGAAAGGCATCGACGTGCTAGTGACCGATCATCATTTGCCTGGCGCAGAATTACCGAACGCCAACGCAATCGTAAATCCGAATCAGCCCGAGGATAATTTTCCCAGCAAAGCCTTAGCCGGTGTCGGGGTGATGTTTTATTTACTGATGGCTTGTCGTGCGCGTATGCGTGAACGTGATTGGTTTACTAATCACGACGTTGCAGAACCGAATCTCGCGCAATTACTGGATCTGGTCGCGCTCGGCACCGTCGCGGATGTTGTGCCGCTAGATCGCAACAACCGAATTTTTGTTGCACAAGGTCTCGCACGAATGCGGCGACAACAATGTTGTCCGGGCATTGCGGCCTTAGCGGAAGTCGCGCGACGTGATCTGACGAATCTCAATTCGATGGAGCTTGGTTTTGCCTTAGGCCCAAGACTTAATGCGGCAGGTCGTTTGGACGACATGAGTCTCGGGATTGAATGTTTACTCAGTGAAGATGCGGATCACGCAAGACAGCTGGCGCACCAGCTCGATCAGCTTAATCGTGAGCGACGTGATATTGGCGATCAGATGCTTGAAGAAGCGCAAGTCATCCTCAGTGATCTTAAATTAGACAGCGCCAGTGATCTGCCTTACGGCTTATGTCTTTATGAACCGAGTTGGCATCAAGGCGTCATCGGCATTTTAGCGTCACGCATTAAAGAACAAGCGCATCGTCCTGTGATCGTTTTTGCAAACGCGAGCTTGGACGCAGAAGACATAGCGGATGATGAAACGGATTCAGCAGCAGAACAATGTTTGATCAAAGGCTCTGCGCGATCGGTTCCGGGTGTGCACATTCGTGATGTGCTCGACGCTGTAGCCACTGCGCATCCTGGTTTGATCAGTAAATTCGGCGGGCATGCAATGGCAGCGGGTCTGTCGTTATCTCGGGCAAATTTCACCGCGTTTGCAGACGCATTCGATTCGGTTGTGCGCGAATTAATGACTCCGGCTGATCTTCAAGGGCAGATCATGAGTGACGGAGAGCTCACCACGGATGACATCAATTGTGATATGGCAGAGGCTTTACGACATGCTGGCCCGTGGGGACAAGCGTTCCCTGAACCACAGTTCGATGGCGAGTTTGAACTACTGCAAGCACGCGTCGTTGCTGAGAAGCACGTCAAAATGCGACTGACGACAACAAATGCTAAAACTCCCATTGATGCGATCGCTTTTTTCACCAGTATGGACGATTGGCCAGCCAAGGTTTCACGCGTGCAAATCGTCTACAAATTAGATGTTAATGAGTATCGCGGTCAGCGATCAGTCCAGTTCATCGTTCAACACATCACGCCACTTCCTCTCTAAACTTTTTCTTAATCAGACCGATAAACCTCATTGTAACTGCTGCCTGCTAACAATCGGGAAGACATAGTTTTTACGTTGTTGAGTAGGTGGAACAGAGATTGCTGTATAGCCATGGAGGTGATATGTCGGTGAAAAACGAAATCAGAATTTTGCAAATAGAATCAAATTCTGAAGACGCGCGAGCAATGGATGCGATGCTTAGTCACGACATGATTTCGCAATTCTCGTTAGAACGCGCCATCGATGAACTTGAGGTTAGCTTGCTGATCAAGGACGAGCAATTCGATGTGGTTCTCATTGGTGTTTCGCGATTTGATCATGAGAACACGAGCGATATTTCCTCGTTAATTTCCCTCGTTCAACGTGCTGAACCAAATCTTCCGGTGATTCTGACCGGGATACAGGTGGATGATCAGATCAAGACTTTCGCCGCGCAGCGCGGTATTCACGATATTATCCCGACAGATATTTTCGATGCGGTGCAAGTACGCAGTACGATCCGCTTCGTTGTTCAGAAAAAACGCGTACTACAACTGATCCCCACGCCGACGAAAGACAAGGTCACCGGCCTTCCAACGAAGAGTGTTTTGCAAGATCGCATGGAGCAAGTCCTCACCCATGCCGAGCGCGAACACGAACAAGTCGCCTTATGCTATCTACAGATTGATCAGTATGAACAATACGCGAAGGATTATGGTGCGATAGTCAGTAACGCGATGCTGATCAAAGCCTCGGAATTGATTCAGAGTTGCGTCGATGAGCACGTTGTAGTTTGTCATCTTGAAAAAGGGCGGTTTGCCTTATTGTTTGCTGAAGCTAGCTCATTGGCTGCGACGACCAGCAAGTTAGAAAAGATCGTTGGCGTTATGTCACGTCGTCGTACTTTTGAAACCCAACGTTTGCGCATGAGTGTTAGTGTTGGTCTGGCGTTCTATCCGAGCTGTGGGAATCAGAAAAGCTTACATCAATGTGCCGAAGAAGCGTTGTTCCGGGCCAGTCAAGCTGGTGGTAACCGTTACAAGGTTTACACGGATAACCTAAGCAAAGAAGCGATTTGGAAATACCGGTTAGATCGTGACCTACAACGCGCCTTACTCAACAACGAATTCTGTCTGCATTATCAACCCGTGATTGATCTGGAGTCGGGCCGCCCCAAGCGTTTGGAAGCACTCCTGCGTTGGCAGCATCCTGAAGCGGGATTGATTTACCCCAATGCGTTTATTGAACATTTGGAAACGCTGGAGATGATCCGCGACGTGGGTGAATGGATTCTTCGACTTGCCACGCGTCAACTGAAATCCTGGCGTGCAATGGGCCTCGACTTATCTGTTGACGTGAACATTTCGCGAGAACAGCTAACCGATCCGACCTTCTGCGAACGGGTTGTCAATGCCTTAGAAGAGAGCGGTTTAGAAGCGCGTTATTTAGAACTAGAACTGACCGAACGCCAGCATATTCCTGAGCACGATAAAGTCAGCCACGGTAATATTCATGCGTTGGTTGGCATGGGAGTTAGTTTTGCGATTGATGATTACGGTGTTGGCCACAATTCAGATGAATATTTACGCCGCTTCCCACATGGGACCTTTTCTACATTGAAATTGGATCGTTCATACATCGAAAATATTACAGAAAACCCGACAGATGCCGCTTGTGTTAGACGAGACACAGATTTTGCACATGACTTGGGCTTGAAGGTGATCGCTGAAGGGATCGAAACACCGGAACAGCTCGCGTTGATCAAAGCGCTCGGCGCAGATGCAATGCAAGGTTTTCTGGTGAGTAAACCATTAGCGGCACCGCGATTAGCGGATTGTTTATGGCGCAATGAGTTTGATTTAGACAACATTGAGAACAGATTAACCCATGTGGTTGGTTAATACGGATATTACCTAAGTACCTATGGACGACAAAAAAATCCCGATTCAAGTCCTGTTAATCGAAGACAAACAGGACGATGTACTCCAGGTGACTTACCTGCTCGAAGAAGCAGGCCAAGTTAACTTTGTATTGCATCATGCGAATAATCTGCACGAGGCAGAGGAGCTGCTTGCGAATCGCGATATTCACGTCATCCTGATGGATCTGTCGATGTCCGATAAGCATGATCTTGGCCCAGTCAAACATCTCCAACATATCGATTTCACCACTCCAATCGTCATTCTTACGGAAGAACACGACGAAAAGATCGCTTTAAAAGCACTTAAATATGGTGTGCAAGATTATCTGGTCAAATGGGTTGGCGACGGCCACTTGATCGCACGCTCCTTACGCTATGCGATCGAACGTAAAAATGTCGAACAACATCTGAGTGATCTGGCGCATTACGACAAGTTAACGGGCTTGGCGAATCGTGATCTGTTCCATGAACGTTTACGTCAGGCATTGAGTCGCGCACAACGCAACAACCATATGGTTGGGTTAATGTTTCTTGATCTTGACCGCTTCAAAGAAATTAATGACTCACTTGGTCACATGGCGGGTGATCAACTACTGATCGAAGTATCGAAACGGCTGAAACATTGCACCCGTGAAACCGATACGATCGCACGATTAGGCGGTGATGAATTCACCGTGATCGTCGAAAATATTCATTCGGATGATGAAGCCGCCGCGATCGCAGAAAAAATTCTATTAGAAATGCAGGCGCCATTCACACTGGATGGACAAGAAGTTTTCGTCACTACCAGTATTGGTTTAACCGTTTATCCGACCGATGCGAAAGATGATCTGGGTTTGTTGAAAAATGCGGATACAGCGATGTATCGCGCGAAAGCACAGGGTCGCAATAAGTATCAGTATTATTCAACAGAAATGAATGAGAGTTCGCATCTGCGGCTCAAAATGGAAAGTCAGTTGCGCAAAGCCTTAGCGCGCAATGAGTTTTCACTCATGTATCAACCTAAAGTCGATATGATCACGGGCAGAATTGTTGGCGCGGAAGCGCTGCTGCGTTGGGAAAATGAAGAATTGGGTTTTGTTCCGCCAGATGAATTTATTCCGATTGCAGAGGATACCGGTTTGATCATCCCGATCGGTGAATGGGTGTTGCGATCAGCCTGTCGTCAGATCCGTAATTGGGTAGGGCAAGGATTACCAATGGTTCGCATCGCCGTGAATTTATCCGCACGCCAATTCCGACAGGGTAATTTGGCCGCCATGATCGGTCAGATTTTGGAAGATGAAGATCTGACGGCAGATTGTTTACCGCTTGAGATCACGGAAAGTTTGCTCATGGCGGATGTGGAAGAAAGCAAACGTGCGTTGAATGATCTGAAAGTGATGGGGCTTGAGATTTATCTAGATGATTTTGGAACCGGTTATTCTTCGCTAAGTTATTTGAAAAAATTCCCGATAGACGGTTTGAAGATTGATCGTTCATTTGTCATGGATATTCCTGATGATCAAGATGACATGGTGCTGGCCCAAGCCATCGTTGCAATGAGTCATGCACTGCGTTTGAATGTGGTCGCAGAAGGTATCGAAACGACGAAACAAATGGATTTCTTTAAAAACCTCGGCTGTGAAGAGGCACAAGGTTATCTGTTTAGTCGACCGATCAATGCTGATGATTTTCGAAAGTTACTCGCCAGCTCACCGAATTTCAACGAAGATCAACAGACTGCCATAGTCATTTAGTCTTGTCTGGTGTACGATTCGGCGGTTTTAATCGCGTCGAAACAGGCAGGTCACCATGTTGGAAGTAAATAGTCATTTTTCTCGTATCAAGGAGATGCAAGCGCGCGCCGATGCGCTTAGGGGGTATCTTTGACTACGATCTTAAGCATGAACGTCTCACCGAAGTTGTCCGCGAGTTAGAAGATCCCGCCGTTTGGAATGAACCTGAAAAAGCGCAAACGCTAGGAAAAGAGCGTGCCGCGTTAGAAAAAATTGTTGATACGATTCAATCACTGGATTCGGGCTTGTCCGATGCTGGTGAATTCTTGAGTATTGCGCAGGAAGAGGACGACGAAGCGACCGTGAATGACGTCGTTGCCGATTTGGATGTGTTGGATAAGCAACTGGCCGAGCTTGAATTCCGGCGTATGTTTTCCGGCGAAACGGATGCCTGCAGTGCCTTTCTCGATATTCAGTCGGGCTCTGGTGGGACAGAAGCGCAAGATTGGGCTGAAATGTTACTTCGTATGTATTTACGTTGGGGTGAAAGACACGGCTTCAAAACCGAATTAATGGAAGCATCATCGGGTGATGTTGCGGGTATAAAATCCGCGACGATTCGCTACGAAGGCGAATATGCATTCGGTTGGTTGCGCACGGAAACCGGTGTGCATCGTCTGGTTCGTAAGTCTCCATTTGATTCTGGTAATCGTCGTCATACATCATTTGCTTCAGTATTTATTTCACCGGAAATAGATGATGATATTGAGATCGAAATCAATCCAGCCGATCTGCGTGTCGATACGTATCGCGCCAGCGGTGCTGGTGGTCAGCACGTTAACAAAACCGATTCGGCAATCCGCATCACGCACGAGCCGACCGGCGTTGTTGTACAGTGTCAGAATGATCGCTCGCAACATAAGAACCGGGCCAACGCGATGAAACAATTAAAGTCTAAACTTTACGAGCTGGAAATGCAGAAACGCACGGACAGCCAGCAAGCGTTGGAAGAAACAAAATCGGATATCGGTTGGGGAAGCCAGATCCGATCTTATGTACTGGATCAATCACGTATAAAAGATCTCCGAACCGGTGTTGAAACCGGTAATACGCAAGCTGTGCTGGATGGTGATCTGGATAAATTTATCGAAGCCAGTCTGAAAAGTGGTTTATAAAAAATATGAATAACAAAACAAATCAAAACGATGAAGTAAAAGAACTAACCGCTGAACAGGCAGAAGCAGAACATCAAAGTATTCTTCAACAACGTCGCGCCAAGCTGGACGAATTACGCGAGCAAGGGAATCCGTTTCGCAATGATTTTCGTCGCGAATTTCTTTCCGCTGAACTCAAAGCACGCTACGACGAGTTGAGCAAAGAAGCGCTGGAAGAAACCCCAATTCGGGTCACGATCGCCGGTCGCATGATGACGCGCCGGGTGATGGGCAAAGCGGCGTTTGCGCATTTGCAGGACATGTCTGGGCAGATCCAGCTTTATGTTAAGCGTGATGATCTTCCTGAAGGGCGTTACGGAGAATTTAAACGTTGGGATATTGGCGATATTCTCGGTGCAGAAGGTGTCATGTTTAAAACCAAAACGGGCGAATTGTCCGTGATGGTGGACAACGTGCACTTGCTGACAAAATCACTCCAGCCTTTACCGGAAAAATTTCACGGGTTGGCCGATCAAGAAACCCGTTATCGTCAACGTTATCTTGATCTGATCATGAACGAGCAAGCGCGTGAGACATTTAAAAAACGATCGCTGATCGTCGATTATATTCGTCGCTATTTGATGGATAAAACCTTCATGGAAGTGGAAACGCCGATGATGCAGGTCATCCCGGGTGGCGCAACAGCAAAACCGTTCGTCACGCATCACAACTCGTTGGATATGCAGCTCTATTTGCGCATTGCACCGGAGTTGTATTTGAAACGATTGGTCGTTGGTGGTTTTGAGCGTGTGTTTGAGATCAACCGGAATTTCCGTAATGAAGGTTTATCAACCCGACACAATCCAGAATTCACAATGCTTGAGTTTTATCAGGCGTATGCGGATTTTAATGATCTGATGGATCTGACCGAAGATATGCTGCGCGGTATCGCTGAGAATGTAATGGGAAGTACGACCATTCATTATCAAGAGAAAGCGTATGATCTTTCCAAGCCATTCGTGCGAATGACGGTAACAGAATCGATTCTTGCGTTTAATCCCGATCTGAAGTCTGAGCAATTGGAAACGATTGAAGCCGCCACGGCTGTTGCCGTAGCGCTGGATATTCCGATCAAGCCAACCTATGGCTTGGGTAAAATCCAGATCGAAATATTCGAAAAAACCGTAGAATCTCGTTTGGATGAGCCAACCTTTATTACTGCGTACCCGACAGAAGTCTCACCTCTGGCGCGTCGAAATGATAATGACCCGTTTGTGACGGATCGATTTGAGTTTTTTATCGGTGGACGCGAGATCGCAAATGGGTTTTCGGAATTAAACGATCCCATTGATCAGGCTGAGCGGTTTAAGAAACAGGTTGAAGAAATGGAGGCGGGCGATGATGAAGCAATGCATTTTGATGCGGATTACATTCGCGCATTGGAACATGGATTGCCACCGACAGCCGGTGAAGGAATTGGTATTGATCGACTCGTCATGTTTTTGACGGATTCACCAACAATCCGTGATGTGCTGCTTTTCCCACACATGCGACCACAAGCGAATTAGTATTTCACTGAACTTCGTACCCAAATAGCGACTATAAACAGCAAATGCCCGATCTCTATTGTGAGAAATCGGGCGTTTTTTATTTAGGTGACGTGTTTAGACTTCTTCCATTTCTAATTCTTTTTCTTCATGGATCTGGTGGATCGGGTGTGAGGATAAACCTAAAACCAGCGGATCAGAGTCTTCGTTTGTCTTCTGTTCAATCGTATAACCAGGAATGACTTCAATCGTTGGAAAGTCGTTGTTCTCGTCTTTTTGCTGTGTATGCGACAACAGTATTTTACGGACTTTTTCGGTGTCTTCACTCGGCACAAAACGGCTTGCTGAGTAGTAGTAACCATGCCGTTCATCGTTGATCAAGATCAATAAACGGTTTACCGCAGAGATAGTACCGGCGCGGCTGTATACATCTTCATTACGCTGAAATTCTTCCTCGTGTACCCACAAACACAGCGACAAATTTCTATCGACCGTCAAGGCGTGCTTTGTGGTCACCATGTATTCCCACATCTTGAAGTTTTCCAGCTCAATGTAACGTGTGCTTTGTGACTGATTCTGTGATGATACGCGGCAGCGGATCAGCTTTTGGGATTCTTGATAAGGGTGTATGTTCAGCATAGCTCTTAATCCATTTGTCTGTTTAAAGCCCGCCTTCTCAAATGCGGGAGTATTTGTAGAGTGGAAAAAGCAAGTGTCATGCCATCCGACGGAGTTGTCAGATTTTGTTAACACAGAACTTTTCAGGCTTAAGCTAGTCCATTCAAGCACGGTAAAGATATTACCGTTCCATTAATGTTCATAAAAAAGATATTGAGGTAACAACATGTCTGACAAATCAATTCTAAAACCGGTTTCTGCAGTATTAGGTAGCGCATTCGCAATTTCACTCGCGGCATCATCTCTCGCTACAGCGGCAGAAAACCCGTTTGCAGCAGCAGAGCTGGGCAACGGCTACATGGTTGCGGGTGATGATCATGAAGGCAAGTGTGGTGAAGGTAAATGCGGCGAGAAAAAGGCTGAAGGCAAATGCGGCGAAGGTAAATGTGGCGAAGCCAAGTGCGGCGAGAAAAAGGCTGAAGGCAAATGCGGCGAAGGCAAGTGCGGTGAGAAAAAAGTCGAAGGCAAATGCGGCGAGGGTAAATGCGGCGAGAAAAAATAATCTGTCGTAGTTAGGCCGATCTCAGTTTGCGGTGGTGGGTTGTAGATAGCCCATCACTGCATTGAGCTCAGCAGTTCCATCTGCTTTATTCACATCATTGTAAGGCGCCGTAAACGATATAAATTAATCGTGACTGTGTTAGATTTCTACAAGCGATTCATCGCGCCCTGTTGTTCGACAGGTCAAATTTAATAAAACACTAGAGTGAAACTTATGGCAAAACATTCTCTTATCCCGACGTTCGGTTCATTAGCGATATCACTAACGCTTTCGCCAGTACTCAATGCTGAAACGAATCCTTTCGCCGCGACCGATCTGGAAGCAGGTTATATGACAGCAATGGATGATGGCGAGATGAAATGTGGCGTTGGGCAATGCGGTACTGGCCTCGCGGTAGACATGGTTGGTAACGTAGTTGATCTCGATGACAAATTTACTTACGGCGGCGATAATTTAGCGCGCTATGCTGACGGTAAAATGGCAACAGGTAAAAAAGACCCCGCTGTTTGCGGTACGTTTGCTAGTGAAAAATGCAGTGTCGGTCATTTGAAAAAATAATGATGATCACAGCTAACATTAGACACTATGCGAAATAATCAATACGCAGTTAAAGGTGCCGGTTTAGGGTTGCGGCGAATGATGCTCGACCCTATGACTGACGGGGTGCCAGAGCAGATAGACTTTCTTGAAGTTGCGCCGGAAAACTGGATTGATCTCGGTGGCGCACTGCGTAAAAAGTTTGAAAATGTCGCCAAGAAAACCACCATAACCTGTCATGGCTTATCGTTAAATATAGGCGGTCCTGCACCATTGGACGAACCGTTTTTATTAAAAATTAAAGCCTTTCTTGATCGCTACAACGTCGCGGTTTACAGCGATCACCTCACATATTGCGCGGATGATGGTCATCTTTATGATCTCTTGCCGATTCCATTCACAGCAGAAGCTGTTACGTATGTTGCGGATCGTATCCAACACGTACAGCGAATTTTAGAACGTCCCATCGCGATCGAAAATGCGTCATTTTACGCGGCTCCTTCCGATGAGTTGAGCGAGCTTGAATTTATTACCGCTGTGCTTGATCAGGCTGATTGTAAACTGCTACTCGATGTGAATAATATTTATGTTAATAGCGTCAATCATCGTTACGATGCTGAAACATTTTTGAAATCCTTACCGGGGGAGCGCATCGCTTACGCACACATTGCTGGGCACTATAATGAAGCCGATGATTTGATCATTGATACTCATGCAGCGGATGTGATTAATCCCGTTTGGAATTTATTAGAAACGGCTTATCAAACGTTTGGTGTGTTTCCGACATTACTTGAGCGCGATTTCAACATTCCCCCGCTGGCGGATTTATTGACAGAAGTTGATCACATTTGCGCATTACAAGATAAATACAGAACCAACGAATTGCATGTCCAACACGCCTGATTTTATTCAAAAACAATACGAATTTACCCGTCATTGTCGTGATCCGGAAAACAGTGCTGCACCCGAAAACATTGAAGATCGGCGTATGCAGATATATCGCGACTTATTGTTTAATAATGTCGAAAGTTTTATGGCAAATAACTTCCCGGTGATTCGTGAACTACTGGCGGATGATCATTGGCAGTGTTTGATCCGTGATTATTTTTCAAACCACAAAGCAACCACTCCTTATTTTCCAAAACTACCGGGCGAGTTTTTGCGCTTTCTTGAAGACGAACGTGAAAGCACAGACGATCCGATATTTTTATCTGAACTTGCTCATTATGAATGGATGGAATCCGTGGTCAGTATTGATACACGCGAAATCCCTTCCGAGGGGATTGATTTCAGCGGGGACTTATTAACGGGCGTGCCGATCATAAATCCCATTATTCGATTGTTAGCCTATCAATTTCCAGTGCATAAAATTGGTCCAGATTTCTTACCTGATGCGTCCGATAACCAGCCGACGTATTTGGTTGTTTATCGTGATCGGGCGGATAAAGTGGGTTTTATGGAATTAAATATGGTCACCGCCCGCTTGCTTGATTTACTCACGCAAGGGTTAGATCTACGTACACTCGATCACCTAAAAAGCATTGCTCAGGATTTGCAACACCCGGATCCGGATGTGGTAATTCAGGGCGGTATGGATGTATTAAAACAGATGCGCGATCGCGATATTGTTCTTGGTGTCAAACCGTTGTAGGACGATTCTGTCGGAAAAGGTTCCAGCGCATTTCTAATTTCGTTTAGTCTATCGCAAATCATTCATTTATCAGTAAATAAGCGTAGGCAGCACGGATACTTTTGGTTAAAATTCGCCAACTTAAATTGTCCTTTTAAAGGATGTTACAGCGATATAACTATAAAAATTTCATTTCAAATTTTATCACTTTAAATATCAATTAAATTTTATGAGAAAAATTAAATTCACGTTGTGTTTGTCGATGTGTTTGTTTGTTAGTTCGGGCCTTTTTGCAGCTGAGCAAGAAGATAAAAAAACGAAAGAGCAGCAGCCCGTGATCGCGGGGTGGTTGGAAAATGTTGTTTTATTGCCGACCGATAAAGGCCTTTCAATGCGTGCTAAACTAGACTCCGGCGCGAAGACATCATCACTTCATGCATTCGACATTAAACGTATCGAAAAAAATGGCGAAGAGTGGGTGCAGTTTAAAACCGGCTCTTTAAAAAAAGATGATGAGAAAACAGTTTCGCTTGAGTTGCCTGTTATGCGTGAAGTTAAGATTAAACGCCACTTCAGCAAAGCGCAGGAAAGGCCGGTTGTGGAGTTGACGTTTTGTCTCGACTCACGGGTTTATAGAACCCAATTCAGCCTAGTTGACCGGAGTAAGTTTAATTACCCGGTGTTACTCGGACGACGACTTTTAAAACAAAATATTCTGATCGATCCATCTACGACTTACACACTGACATCGAGTCTGAAAGCGTGTAAATCACTTGCTAAGAAGCAAGCCAAAGCAGATCATGCAGATGAAAAATAACACGTCAGCAAGATAATTCTGCTGCAAGGGGATAAAAATTGAGAAACCTACATGTCCGACTGTTAGCGCTGGCTTTAGTCGTCGCCGCACTTTCATTGATGTATTACAAAGTCACGCGGTTAGGTTTACCGCTGATTCCCTCAGAAGAAATCGAAGTGTGGAGTGTTGAAGCCAGCCTCAGCTTTGACACCAAGCGCGGCCCTGTTAAAGCTGAATTAAGTTTGCCTGATCAACCACCGGGGTATGTGATCGCTGACGAGAATTTTGTTTCCGGTAAATACGGTTTATCGATTCAAGATAAAAAAGACGGACGGGTTGCCGAGTGGGCGGTGCGCAAGATCAAAGGCGAACAGGTTTTGTATTATCACTTGCAGCTGGCGCGGGATGAATCGAGCGATGACGAACCGGTTACGAGTGGTAAGTCGAAGAAACCCAAAGTGCCGGCTTTTCCTGAAGTTCCTGAGTACCCTGAAATAATTGAAACAGCGGTCAGCGCGATTTTGGATGACGTCCGGGCAAAGTCGGCTGATGTTGAGACATTCTCACGGGAGCTGTTATTACATATCAATAGTAAATCTCCGAGTAAAAATGTTGAGCTACTACTTAGCGAAGCCAAAACAGCGAAGAGTCGACTGCGTTTGATCCAGTTGATTCTGGCTGGTGCGCGTATACCAACGCGATCGGCGCATGTGTTATTGCTACGTGATGGTATTCGTCATGGTCAGTTAGTGCCTTGGTTGCAAGTACACAATGGGGATGAGTGGATCAGTTTCAATCCTGATACGGCCGAAGAAGGCTTGCCGAACGATGTGTTGGTTTGGAAAGTGGGGGACAAACCCGTTTATTCCGTTGAAGGCGGGCAAAAATCACAACTGGATTTCTCGATTAGTCGACATACGCAAGAACCACTTCAGATAGCTGAACAACGCGCGCGGAAAATGGATTCGCGGGTGATGGAGTTTTCGCTTTTTAGCTTGCCGATCCAAACGCAGAACGTCTACCGTATTCTACTAATGGTACCGCTTGGTGCCTTCTTGATCGTTTTCTTACGGAATGTGATCGGGATTAAAACCTTTGGTACGTTTATGCCGATCCTGATCGCGATGGCTTTCCGTGAAACGGAGCTGCTCTGGGGGGTGGTGCTCTTTACTCTGATTGTCGCACTTGGTTTGACCATCCGTTTCTACTTGGAGTACCTACAGTTGCTCCTTGTACCGAGGCTCGCCTCGGTATTGATCATCGTTATCATACTCATGACGATGTTAAGTATCTTCAGTCATAAATTAGGTTTTGATCGTGGTTTGTCGATCGCCTTGTTCCCGATGGTGATTTTGGCCATGACCATTGAACGAATGTCGCTGGTCTGGGAGGAACATGGTGCAGGGGAGGCCTTGCAGCAAGGTATTGGATCGCTCGTGGTTGCTGCGTTAGGTTTTCTCGTCATGAGTTACCCACCGCTAAATCACCTGACGTTTGTATTCCCAGAAACCTTGTTGATTTTACTTGCGATCACCTTGTTGCTAGGACGTTATACCGGTTATCGATTAACCGAATTGTGGCGTTTCCGATCCGCACTGAAAGGACCTGAGGCGTAATTATGTCTTTAAGACAAAAGTTATTCCCATGGAAGTATTTGCGATCACTGGGCATTCTGGGCATGAACCAGCGCAACGGTGATTACATCAGTCGTTATAATCCACGCCGTCTTTACCCGCTTGTGGACGATAAACTGCAAACAAAAAAACTGGCAGAAGATGCCGGCGTTGCGGTGCCGAGTTTGTATGCGGTGGTTGAGATCGAAAAACAGATCAGCAGTGTTTCCGAACGTCTGGAAAAGTATAACGACTTTGTGGTGAAACCAGCACACGGCAGCGGTGGTGAAGGAATTTTGGTGATCACGGGCCGATCACGTGGCGGCTATCGTAAAGCCAGCGGTGTGATCATGTCTGAGCAAGAATTTCGCCACCATCTTTCCAATGTGCTTAGTGGTATGTACAGCCTCGGTGGTTTACCGGATACCGCATTAGTTGAGCAGCGAGTGGATTTTGATCCGATCTTTGCTGACGTGAGTTATCAAGGCGTGCCGGATATTCGTACGATCATTTTTAAGGGCATTCCAGTCATGGCAATGATTCGTTTACCGACACGATCTTCTGACGGTAAAGCGAACTTGCACCAAGGGGCGATCGGTGTGGGTATTGATCTGAAGACAGGTAAAACCTTTTCTGGTGTCTGGCATGAGCAAGTTGTGTCTTTGCACCCAGACACGGGTGCGCCAGTGGTTGATTTAGAAATTCCTGACTGGGACGAAATTTTGCGTCTTACCGCACGTTGCTACGATATTGTCGGCTTAGGTTATATCGGAGTGGATATTGTGTTGGATAGGCAACACGGCCCACTCATGTTGGAAATGAATGCCCGTCCCGGTCTAAGTATTCAGATCGCGAATCGTATGGGATTACACAAACGCTTATTACAAATCGAAAATATGAAAACCATTCCAACCAGTATTGATGAACGGGTGGCGTTAGCAAAAGCACTCGTTTAGAAAAGTTATAAGAAGAGACTTGTGATTGTCTGTCCGAATTCAACGGCAAAGCCAGCTAAATCATCGTAAACGACATCAGCTTTTAAACTATCGTTAGGTTAGAAGTTCGCCGCAACGTGCGTTAGAGAAGATGACCGATTTAAAACGCGCATTTGCTGCAGGATCCAGCGCTGACGTTGTTGAATGTAGACAGATGGTTCGTTGACGCGATAGTTCTTTGGATTGGGTAAAACGGCGGCGAGAAGGGCGGATTGTTTTGCGGTGAGATCAGAAGCGGGTTTGAAAAAGAACTTCCTGCTGGCGGCTTCTACGCCATACACGCCGGGCGCAAATTCAGCGACGTTCAAATACAATTCCAGAATGCGCTCTTTGCTGAGCGTGACTTCCATCAAAACGGTAATCCACGCTTCTAGTCCTTTTCGAAAAAAACCTTGATCCGACCAGAGGAATAAATTTTTAGCTGTCTGCTGTGTAATGGTGCTGGCACCACGTAATGATGATGAGCCGTCTTTATAATCGATCCAAGCTTGGCGTATTTGATCAAAGTCGAAACCGTAATGTTCCATGAAGCGTTGATCTTCTGCTGCGATCGCAGCGGCGGGCATGTTCCGAGACACTTCACTCAGATCGCGCCAATCGAATTGTAAGGCAGAATTTTGATCAGACATTTCATATCCCAACATGAAAGCACTGATCGGCGGGTTTAGCCACTTTAGGGCACCAACCAAAATGATCGGTATTAAAACGAAAAGAAAGAAGATAATGGTGATTGTGTTAACAAGCCAAGTATAGATACCAGCGTCCAATTCATTTTTCATAAATTATCCCCGCCCTTAGGTCACACAAATAAAAACGGCTAGAAGGATAGATCACTTTCGATCTAAAAAGCGAGCACTTTTTGTTAATAAAATCAGTAGGTTTTCTGTCACTTGGGCAAATATCATAGGCTCTATGTCAAGCTCATGACAGGCCAGGTTGGGTCGTGTAAAAATAAATCAGATGATCTATCCTATTAAACAATATCTTGGCTAATTTTTTTCATTTTTTGCTTGATGAGGAACCCCATGACTGAACACTTCCCCTTAATGGTTGCAGGTGCAACATCCTCCGATGGCATACTTGAGGTTAAAGCACCTTTTGATCTCTCTGTGATCGCGACTGTCGATACTGCAGATTCTGCCGCCGTTGAACTGGCATTAACCACCGCACAAAATTGTTACCAAAATCGTGCAGGGTGGTTGCCGTTACCCGAACGTTTAGCCATTTTAGAACGTGCTGCTGCGATCATGGAATCGCGTTTCGATCTGCTAGCTAAAGAAGCGGCGCGCGAAGGCGGTAAACCACTGAAAGATTCTGAAGTAGAGGTTACCCGCGCGATTGACGGCATGAAGATTTGTATTGAAGTCATGCGAGCCGACGGCGGCGAAGTAATCCCGATGGGGATTAGCGCTTCGTCAGCCGGGCGTACAGCCTTCACACGTCCAGAGCCGATCGGCGTGGTGGTTGCTGTAAGTGCGTTTAACCACCCGTTAAATTTGATCGTCCATCAAGTGGCGCCGGCTATCGCGACAGGTTGTCCTGTGATCGTGAAGCCTGCGGAAGATACGCCACTGTCTTGTTTTCGCTTTGTGTCGATCTTACGTGAAGCCGGTTTACCAGAAGCGTGGTGTCAGTCCTTAACTGTCTCAAATCTTGAGGTTGCTTCACAGCTTGTGACGGATTCACGCGTTGCGTTTTTTACCTTTATCGGTAGTGCAAAAGTTGGTTGGATGTTGCGATCAAAACTCGCTCCGGGAACACGTTGCGCACTTGAGCATGGCGGTGCAGCACCCGTGATCGTCGCGGAAGATGCAGACTTGAGCGATACGATTAATCTGCTGGCAAAAGGCGGTTTCTATCATGCCGGGCAAGTCTGTGTATCAGTGCAGCGGGTGTATGCGCACAGCTCGATTGTGAATGATGTTGCGGATCAGTTAGTTGAACAGGCGCGGCAGATCACAGTGGGCGATCCGGTGTTAGCAGAAACCGATATTGGTCCATTGATCAGACCGGCAGAAGTTGAGCGTGTTCATGAATGGGTGGGTGAAGCGGTTGCGGCTGGCGCAAGAATTTTATGCGGTGGCGAGAAGATTTCTGATACATGTTATGCCCCCACCGTATTATTAAATCCCGCTGAAGATGCACGTGTGTCTACTTCGGAAATATTCGGTCCTGTCGTGTGTATTTACAGTTACGACGATATGGATGATGCGATCAGTCGCGCTAACAATGTGCCATTTTCATTTCAAGCATCAGTTTTTACAAAGAATATTGATCATGCTTTTCAGGCGTATTCGGGTTTGAATGCCTCGGCTGTAATGGTGAATGATCATACGGCATTTCGTGTTGACTGGATGCCGTTTGCCGGACTTAAACAATCCGGTCTGGGGGTGGGAGGGATTCCGCATACGATCCACGATATGCAGGTCAATAAAATGATGGTGCTACGCTCACCGGCGATCACATAACCAATCCAATTCGGGTTGCATTGAGGGAAGCTATCTCAATGCAACCAACATTGCTTTTATGAGTCCATAGAAACTTGTGTATGAGTGCGCATTTGATTTGCCTCTCAAATAAAAACAACAACAGGTAAGGAGTTCATCATGTTAGCAAATCCCATTGTCCGGTTCGCAAACCGCTTGCAAGATATTCTTGATTCAATCAGAGGTATCGACTTTCTTGGTCCATTAGCGTTACGACTGTATCTCGCGCCGGTTTTTTGGGCTGCTGCAAATAATAAGTGGAATCCATTTAACCAAGACTCCTCGCTACAATCGGTAATCGACTGGTTTGGAAATAAAGAGTGGGGTTTAGGCTTACCTTTTCCAGAAGTCATGGCCTACCTTGCTTGGGGTGCGGAATATTTCGGCGCGATTTTATTGGTTCTCGGACTCGCTGTGCGTTGGATATGTATACCATTAATGGTGACCATGCTGGTTGCTGCGTTCACGGTTCATGCGGGGCATGGTTGGCAAGCAGTGCACGATCTGTTGAGTCCATTCCCAGCTGACAATGCGCCGGCAGCGCTTGAACGACTGGGCCGTGCAAAAGAAATTTTGAGAGAGCATGGCAACTATGAGTGGCTGACCGAACATGGAAGTATCGTCGCATTAAATAACGGTGTTGAGTGGTCAGTGACGTATTTCATTATGCTGCTCGCGTTATTCTTTATTGGAGCGGGGAAGGTCTTCAGTCTGGATTTTTGGATCGCGAAGAAGTTTCGTGATCGCACTGTTGCTGCGTACTGATTTTCATTTTCTAACGGGCTGATCGGTGATCACACTTTCTCATCGATCAGCCCGTGATGCCGAGTTTTAGATCCTGTTTTCAGGTAATTCTTTTTTTATCCTCCTTTTCTAAAATTTAGTGCTGCGCGTAGGCATACATGCTGTTATTGATGTTGACCACTGGCCAAGCAAACATGCGCTTACGGATCTGGTTGAGCTTCCAAGAGGCATCAGTAAACGCCAACCAATTCAATTTATCGATCTGATGTTTAACCAGATCAACCTGTTTGATCTCATTGTTGTGATTCAGCCGCGCGCGTTCCACCACCATCATGATCGCATTGACCGTTAATGACGGTTGATCGAGATGCACATGATGACCGCTTTTGCTGGCCCAGAGATGGGCTGATGTGGGGCTCATACGCGCTAGCTCGGATTGCAATGTTTGCCAGAGTTGTTCATAACTTTTGCCATTTTCGCTATTCTTCCAACCGCCGATGCCGCGTGTAAGAACCATAACAGGGACATTGGGAATGCGTAATTCTGCTGCCACCTGCTGAGCACTGGTATAAAAATCAATATATTCCGCCGCAATGGTCGGCATCGTATGGCCTTCGACCAGTAATTGGAATGTGGTCATTTGCGCTTCTACAGGTAAGTTTTCAGGCAAACGTGGCGGACTGTATCGAACATGAGTTACGCGTTTAACTGGCGCGGTGTTGAGTCCAATTTCTCGGAAGCGTTCAACTTGTTCTGAATGAGACGCATCGATCAGCACCATGCCAGCGGTTGAGGTGTGATGACGACTGCTAAACATTTGTGCGGTGTAGCCACCAAATGAATGGCCAACCATCACATAAGGTCCAGGCACTCGTGCAATGGATAAAAGTTGATGCAGTTCGTTTGCAATATTGCTACTGGTACGTTGGCGAGGGGACTTTTCACTCCAACCATATCCCGAGCGATCATAAGCGCAGACTCGAGTGTGGGTGGAAAGCTCTGCTTGGACTTTGATCCATTCTAATGATAAGCCACCGAGTCCGGCTTCGAGCACGACCGTAGGCAAACCTTCTCCGACACAAAAAAGGTGCATTGAGTGAGAACCGATGTTGATCAGTTTGCCTGTTTTTTGCGCCAGGAGTGGGTCAAGCTCGACGTTAACTTCTTCTGCTTTGAGTGAGTTGCATGCAAAAAGAAGCATGAGGGTGGCTGCTACAGGTTGGCGAAAAAGGCGAACTGTAGGGATAAAACTGGTCAGTTTGTTCAAACAGGCCATAACGTGTCCTCCATGTAAGGAAGTTGATTACTAATCCGTTAAGCCTGCGATGCATCGCAAGGAGCTTCGCATTGAATGATGCATATTACGTACCACGATCATGCTAAGCACGTGATGGAACATAAGCTATTGATATAAATTAATAATTTCTAGCACCGAAAGGATGATGGGGGTGACAATATTTTGTTGCGGCGCACAAAAAGAGTGCGTTGAGGTTAAAAGTGCGCACTCAAATGAGTATTTTAAACTATAAGCGGAAACAATAACGCCCCTAGGGAGGGGCGTTATATAACGTCAGTTAAAGCGAAATGAGGGCGTTATCGGCCTTTACGGCCGGCAATTCTCAGGCGTAATGCGTTGAGTTTAATAAAACCTTCCGCATCTTTCTGATCATAGGCACCTGCGTCATCTTCGAAGGTGGCGATGTTTTCATCAAACAGGCTGTCGTCTGATTTGCGGCCGACAATCTCGATATTGCCTTTATAAAGTTTTAAACGAACCACACCGTTCACATATGCTTGAGACGCGTCGATCATTTCTTGCATCATTAGGCGCTCTGGGCTCCACCAGTAGCCGTTGTAGATCAGCTTGGCGTAACGGGGCATCAACTCATCTTTTAGATGCGCGACTTCTCGATCGAGTGTGATGGATTCAATCGCACGATGCGCTTTTAACATGATCGAACCGCCGGGTGTTTCATAACAGCCGCGTGACTTCATTCCAACAAAACGATTTTCAACAATATCTAATCGACCAATCCCGTTTGCACCACCGATGCGATTCAGTTCTGCTAGGACATTTGCCGGTGATGTTGGTTTACCGTCGATCGCGACAATGTCACCTTTAGCGTAAGTGAGTTCGATATAAGTGGCTTGATCAGGCGCGTTTTCAGGAGACACGGACCATCGCCACATATCTTCTTCAGGCTCATTCCATGGATCTTCAAGAACGCCACCTTCATACGAAATATGTAGTAAATTCGCATCCATTGAATAAGGTGATTTTTTACCTTTTTTCATTTCGATGGGTATGTTGTGTTTTTCTGCGTAATTCAACAGTTTTTCCCGAGAGAGAAGATCCCATTCACGCCACGGCGCGATGATCTTAATTTCAGGTTTGAGTGCGTAGGCACCCAGTTCGAAACGTACCTGATCATTCCCCTTTCCCGTTGCGCCATGCGAGATCGCATCGGCACCGGTTTCATTTGTGATCTCGATCAGACGTTTTGAAATTAACGGTCGTGCGATTGATGTACCGAGAAGGTATTCGCCTTCGTAGATCGTATTTGCGCGAAACATGGGGTAGACGAAATCACGCACGAACTCTTCTTTCAGATCATCAATATAAATTTCCTTAATACCTAACTGCTTTGCTTTCGCGCGCGCCGGCTCAACTTCCTCTCCCTGACCAAGATCAGCCGTAAATGTGACGACCTCACAGTCGTATTCCTCTTGTAACCACTTGAGGATGACAGACGTGTCGAGTCCGCCGGAGTAGGCGAGGACGACTTTATTCACCTTGTTTTTAGCCATGTTAGGTACCTGAAAAAATGGGGAAAGGAAAAACGCTGCATTCTGCCTTGTGTTGCAGGCAAGGTCAAAATCTATAAGCGTTCAAGCGGTGATCGAACCGATTAACACATGAAAAAATGCGTTTGAATATCGTGCGTTAATTAGGGTGAACAGGATTAAGTGCTCGCATTCCGTCTGCAATGTAAGCCAGACGGAATGCGAAAGTCTTTATAAAAAGCGATACAGAAAAAGTTATCGCGCGTTTTGTAAGGCTGCAATGCGGACTTCTAATGGTGGGTGGCTTGAGAATAGCTTTCCAAACTTGCCACCGATAAAGCCAAATGCTGTCAGTTGTTCTGGTAATGCTTGTGGATTAGATAACGATTGCAGACGTTGTAATGCCGCGATCATATTCTGTCGGCCAGCGAGTTTTGCGCCGCCTTCGTCCGCGCGATATTCGCGTTGACGAGAAAACCACATGACGATCGTCGATGCGAGGAAACCAAATATCAGTTCGAAGACCATGCTCGACAAGTAATAACCAATACCCGGTCCGCGTTGTTCGCCTTTATTCAAGAAGCCATCGACAATATAACCTGCGACGCGTGAGAGGAAAATCACGAAGGTATTTACCACACCTTGTATTAAGGTCATGGTCACCATATCGCCGTTAGCAACGTGGGCAACTTCATGTCCCATCACCGCTTCAGCTTCTTCTTTCGTCATACCATTTAACAGGCCAGTACTGACCGCAACAAGTGCGTTGTTTTTGTTCATGCCGGTAGCGAAGGCGTTCGGTGTGGCCGAGTCGAAAATCGCTACTTCTGGCATACCAATCCCCGCCGCTTCGGATTGTCGGCGAACGGTTTCGACTAACCAGATTTCTGTGGCGTTTGACGGCTGTTCGATAACTTGTGCGTTAACGGATCGTTTGGCCATCCATTTCGACATCGCCAGAGAAATGAATGAGCCAGTAAAACCGATCACGGCGGACATTACTAACAAGCCCTGATAGTTCATGCCGTTTTCTGTTAATACGCGATCAATCCCCAACAAACGCATGGTGATTGAGAGAACGAACATCACAGCGATATTCGTACCTAAAAATAATGCGATGCGCATCATAAGTGTGTTACCCCTTCTAAAAGTATTACCGTTAATTTGGTGTCGATTATACGAAATTCAAGTGAAAGATCAGTGAATCTTCTGCGTCAAAAGCGCATTTACTCTGATTAAAAAATCAGACAAGACTGAAACCGAGGTATTAGAGCTTGGTGGTTTAGTGGAGTTCCGGCGGACGCGCAAAGGGAGTGGCTAAGGGTTCGCCGATGAAAATGCCTTGACCCGGCCAGGCAACACTTTTCCAATACGCTTCGATCAGACTGTCACCATTTAAATAATGTTGCATGAGAATGTGCGGATGCGGGAATTTTTGCGGATAATTACACGGTTCAACCACTGCGCCATAACTGCCCGTCGCGCCAGCCTCTAACCAACGCAGAGCGCTCATTTGCCCCATACCATCTAACACGCCGCCCGCGGAGGTAAGATGATCGGCCACGGCACCAGGGAGGAATTTTAGTGTTTCTAGATGCGGTACTTTAGTCAGGCCTGTGAAATAAAAAAACACATCGTCTTTGTTCTGAATTGAATCTTGTTCGACAATTTGCATGGAAAACAGCGGTGCAAGATTTTGGATGATGCCTTCATAAAAGTCAGAGCGCACGTTGCGATTACGATCTGAGGTACTAACGAGATATCCCATTCCAAACGGATACGAGTAATCGGCTGCGACACCACGTTTGATCAAGGCGACACCTTCTGCGAGAGAATTTGCGGCGATCGACATGGTGGGGCGAATGCCGTGATCAGACCAAGGGCGGTGCGACAGTGAATTGAAGTACGGACTTTGCTTGGTCGGCTGACAGCCTTTCGAACAAAAAGCCTCATCGAAACCCATCGCGAATGCGGTTGTGATTGACATGCATTCTACGCGATAAGGTTTCATCCAAGTTAATGCAAAGGCTTGCACAAAATACGGTGTGCGTTGATCAACATCCTGTTTAATCTCAGCGAACATATCTTTTGTCATTACGCGACGATCAGGTGGAAAGCTGACGTGGATCACATTCCGATCAGGGATCTTACGTTTTGCCACATAATACGCGCCGAGCGTAGCACTCAATGGATCAGCATCGTTGATGATGACACCGAGATCGCTTGGCCCCAGAGACCGTGCAGATGGTAAACTTTGATCAACAAGAAACCGTTCGCTGTGCGCAGGCAACACGGCAACGCAAAGTAAGATAAAAATCAAATAAGGAAGAATATGAAATCGCGTCATTGGAATTTGCTGTTTAGCGCACTCAATCATACCTTACAAGAACGACTTCCCGACCGAACGTCATCACAAAAAAGTGCTTTTGTCACAATCGCTAACGAACCGATCAGGGGCGTGCAATGAACAAAGCCGTCCTTGTCACCGGCGCATCAACAGGGATTGGCCTGTGTGTTGCGCGCGGCTTAAAAGCTCGCGGTTATCATGTGATCGCAACTGTTCGGCGTGAGGCAGACAAAGCGATCTTGATCGCTGATGAGATTGATGTCGTATTGCTTGATCTTGCCTCCAGTGCATCGATCGTTCACGCTGTACAAACTGTTTTAGCGTTAACGGATGGAAAGCTCTACGGACTGTTTAATAATGGCGCCTATGGCCAACCTGGCGCAGTAGAAGATCTCAGTCGGAATGCATTACGTGAACAATTCGAAGTCAATTTGTTCGGCACGCAGGAGCTCACGAATTTACTGATCCCCATCATGCGCGATCAGGGTGAAGGTCGCATTATGCAAAACAGCTCGGTGCTGGGCATCGTCGCTATGCCTTATCGAGGTGCCTACAACGCGACCAAATTTGCGCTTGAAGGTTTGAGCGACACGTTGCGTCAGGAATTACGTGGCAGTGGAATTTTCGTGTCGTTGATCGAGCCCGGCCCTGTGACTAGCCGTTTCAGACAAAATGCCCTAAAAGCATTTCGCCGAAATATTGATCTAAACAACAGTGTTCACAGTAAAACGTATCAAAAAACTTTAGAAAAATTACAAAAAGAAGGCCCCGTCGTGCCGTTTACCTTACCGCCAGAAGCGGTTTTAAAACGCGTGATCCATGCGTTGGAAAGCAAACGCCCGCAGAATAAATATTATGTGACGTTCCCAACCTATCTTTTTGGTTTTTTAAAGCGCGCGTTACCTGATCGTGCGTTACAGGCATTGCTCCGACAAGTCTAACAATGAAATGGCAGAAAGTTGTTTTAAAAAAATAATTTAAAAAAAATGAGGATGTGCAATGAAACTTGCAACCTATGAGTATCAAAATAAACTCGCCATCGGTGCGGTGGTGGGTGAAGAAATTGTACCGGCGTCGTTAGACGTGAATTTACCCACAGACATGATCGGTTTTATTACAGAAGGTGAGACGGCAAAAGCGAAACTGCAAACGCTGATCGATCTCGGCACCGGTCGCATCGCCCTGGCTGACGTGAATTTAAAAGCACCTGTTCAAAATCCGCAAAAGTTTCTCGCACTGGGTTTGAATTACGGAAAACACATCGAAGAAACAGGGATGGAAAAACCGACATTTCCAACATTTTTTAATAAACAATCCAGCTGTGTTAACGGTCCGTTTGATCCGATTCATCGACCGAAAGTGTCCGAAAAATTGGATTATGAGGGTGAGCTGGCTTTCGTCATCGGAAAGCGCTGTCGGCATGTTCCAAAAGACAAAGCGCAGAACGTAATTGCAGGATTTATGATCGTCAATGATGTGTCTGTGCGCGACTGGCAGTTTTGGGCTAAAACCATGACGATCGGAAAATCTTTTGACACACACGGCCCAACTGGCCCGTGGATTGTTACGCCGGATGAGATCCGCGACCCGCATAATCTCAATATCAACACCTGGGTCGATGACGAATTACGTCAATCGATGAATACCGATGAAATGATCTTCTCCTGCTACGACATGATCGAAACCTTATCCACCGCATTCACCCTCATGCCCGGCGACATTATTTCAACCGGAACCGGTGCGGGTGTCGGTGTAAAAATGAAGCCACGTGGTTATATGAAAGCGGGTCAAGTTTGCCGTATAGAAATTGAAAATATTGGCATGATCGAAAACGCGGTCATCGAAGAACCGGAAGATACGGTACTTTATTGATCGCGTGACTTTTCTTCGTCACTTCTTAAGTTGATCGTCAAAAGTGGATCATTAAGAAGTGACGAGTCGCTTAAAAAAACAAGATAACGCAATTAAATTAACGCCATTTCAACGTATTTAATTCATTTAATTTCCACTTCCATTCTGAACGAAAATTGAAGAGTCATAACTGTGATTTTATTTCTACCTTGTTAGAAATATGATCGATTAATGACGTGTTAATCTTCATTTAATGTCACTGCGCATAACATGGCGTGAAGATGATCTGAGGATTGTCTGAAAAATTTTCTATACACACAGTCTATTCGTTATGTCGCTGAGGAGAATAAGAATGACATTACGCAACTCACCAGAAAATTATGGGACGATTGCAAAAACGTTACATTGGCTGACGGCGCTGTTATTTTTATTTTCCTATGCAGCCGTTTATTTTCGTCATTGGTTCACTGAGCCAAAAACGCCAGAAAACTTGATCGCGATTCAGCTACATTTAAGTATCGGTATCACAATTGCTGTTGTCGTCTTACTACGAATTCTTTGGCGTTTGACGAATCGACCTCCTTCATTCGAGCCGGGTAAGGCAATTGAACATCGCGCGGCAAAAATAGGTCATTATCTGCTTTACGCGGTCATGATTATCATGCCGATCACGGGCTACCTCGGGACCGGTTTAGCCACAGATTATTTTTTCATGTTTGAGATCCCGAAGTTTGACGATCTCGCCATCGGGCAAATGTTGTTTAATGATCAAACGGGTTGGACATTTAAAGCGTTTGAGAAGCCAATCGATTTCATTCATAAAGATATTCTTGGTGCGTGGTTAGTTTGGATCTTGATCGTGGGGCACGCTGGCGCGGCGCTTTATCACCACTATGTTCGAAAAGATCGCACCTTGTTGAAAATGACCTCAGGGCGTTAAGACAGAAATAATAACGGTTGTAAAAAGCAAATGGCGAGTTAATCGACGTCGGGTGATCTGAACCGGTAGCATTTTTAGTCACTGGATTTTTTTTTAAAAGACACGATCAGACTATATCGAACGCGTGTGCCGTGTTTCAACGAGAGAGTGATCTCCTCCGCGGTTAATTCTTTCGGGAAGTAAGCTCCCGAGATATTCGCGTCAGCAAAACTCGCGCCTTCGAGTTTCGCTTTGCGAAAATCGACACCGCGCAGATCGGCCATGCGAAAGTAGCAATCACTAAAATCGAGGCCGTCAGCAATCAAACCGCGCAGATCGGTACGACTAAGATCGAGACCGTTTAGTGTGCATGTTTTGCCTGCGGTGCGTTGCGTGTTGAATTGCTCGATCTGACTGGTGCGAAGTAGCGTGAATAAAGGGTCGTCGGAGATGCTCGGTTTTGCCATAACGTATGCCTCATACTGCGTTCATCAAGATAGGCCTAAGAAGATACTTGGTCTGTAATGAGATTAGCGGTAAATACAGCAAAAAACCTTAAAAATAACTTACTTAGATTTGAGCGAAATCAATAATTTGCCATGTATTCCGGCGAAACCACCATTGCTCATGACTAAGATTTGATCGCCTGCTTGCGCGATTTCCGTAACATGCGCAACCAACGCGTCGATTTCAGCAAAGACGGTTGCGTGGTCACCGAGTGCGCTAATCACCGTGTTGAGATCCCACTTCAGATCGGGTGGGGAATAGAGCAAACAGTAATCAGAATCCGCGAGAGATTCTGCCAGCGCGTGTTGGTGAATGCCCATGCGCATGGTGTTTGATCGTGGCTCAAGCACGCTGATGATGCGTCCTTCTTGCTGCTGGTCAGATTGATCAGCGGCGCACTGGACATGTAGGTGTTGGCGTAACGCTGCGATCGTTCCTTTGATCGCGGTGGGGTGGTGTGCAAAATCGTCGTAAACACTAATGTTGTTCACTTCACCGCGTTTTTCCAAACGTCGTTTAACGCTTTTGAATTCACGTAACGCCTTCACAGCTTGCTCAGGTTTTACCCCAACATGGCGTGCTGCGGCAACGGCGGCGACGGCATTGCGCGCGTTATATTCACCGATTAACGGCCAAGATACATGCTGGCGTTCACCGGCAAACTCGATATCAAATTCACTATAGTCAGCAGAGCGTGGAATTACACGCCATTCGCCGCTGGGTTGATCGTGATCAAGCGCTGTTTGCGTGAATGGTGTCCAACAGCCTTGAGCGAGAACGTCTTGTATGTTTTCGTCGTTTGCTGGTGAAATGATGAGCCCGTTCGCAGGAATGGTGCGCACCAGATGGTGAAACTGTCGTTTAATCGCTGACAGATCATCAAAAATATCTGCATGATCAAATTCAAGGTTATTTAAGATCGTGGTGCGCGGGCGGTAGTGGACAAATTTTGATCGTTTATCGAAAAATGCTGTGTCGTATTCATCCGCTTCGATGACGAAAAAAGGATGCTCGCCCAGTCGTGCAGAAATGCCGAAATTCTCTGCGACGCCGCCGATCAAAAAGCCGGGGTTCATGTTTGCGTCGTCCAGTATCCAACTCAACATACTTGTTGTCGTCGTTTTACCGTGTGTGCCTGCGACGGCCAAGACCCAGCGATCTTGCAGGATATAATCCGCCAGCCATTGCGGGCCAGATGTGTACGGTATGCCGCGATCAAGTAGGTATTCCACCATCGAGTTACCGCGCGACATAGCGTTACCGACGATGACCAGATCTGGTGCGGGATCTAAATGTGCAGGATCATAACCTTCAAAAAGGCGAATGCCGCTCTCTTCAAGCTGTGTGCTCATTGGTGGATAAACATTCGCATCAGTGCCGCTGACCTCGTAGCCTAATTCGCGTGCGATCAGGGCGAGGCCTCCCATAAAGGTGCCGCAAATACCTAAAATATGGAGTCGTTTAATGTCTTTCTTTACTGTCATGATGTGATCGGAATTAAATAGCGGACGAGTTGAAAATAGATCAGTGGATAGAGAATCGCCATTAAAATACCTTGTGGAAATGTCGATTCCGTTGCGTGGCGTAAAATATGTGCTGTGACGGCGATTTCCCAACCAAACAACACCAGCCATAAGAGAATGCCGAAGGGGGATTCAGTTTGGTTATTTTCAGCGATCGCGAGCATGCTGAAGACGGGTAAGCCGATCAGTGCCAGCACAATTCCGACACCGATTAACGCCGTGAGCGTTTGCGTGTAGCGTGCGGATTTTTTATGGAGTCTCAGTATGAGCTGAGTGATAATGAGTAAAACACTAATATTAATGATAACAGCTAATATCGCAGTCTGACCGGGCATAAACATTTGGTTAATCGCAAAACCGAGCACGGCCAATAAACTTAACAAACCGTATGTAAGCATGCTAGAAACCGGTAAATCCTGCGGGCCACGCTGTAACAGGCAAATCTCAAAGAAGGTGTTAAATAAAGTGCGGAACATAATTTTCTGCTTTTCTCGAGTGCGCGTATCATAACCCGATGGAATCAAGTCAGCGAATGAAATTCACCCTGATTGTGCAAAATGCACCGTACCGTTCACAAGCGTCGGATTCGGCTTGGCAGTTTGCTTCGGCTGTGTGTCGACTGGGCCATGAGTTGGTGCAGGTATTTTTTTATTTCGATGGTGTTTACAACGCAGCGAGTCAGAGCGAACCACCCCAAGATGAACGTGATGTGATAGCACGCTGGTCGGCATTGGCAGCGGAGTACGATCTATCCCTCGTCGTTTGCACAACCGCTGCAAACCGACGTGGAGTAATCGCACCACTAGCGGAACAATTTACATTCGGCAGCCTCGCCATGTTCAGTGAAGCCGTGGCAGAATCGGATCGGGTGATCACGTTTGGTGTATCCCGATGAGCATGTCGTTATGAGTATTCATTCATGAGTAATATTGCGGGTGATGGAAAGTGTTTATTTATTCAGCAACGATCGCCGCATGGCTCTGTCAATCCGATTGAGTCATTGGACATGGCCTACACGCTGGCCGCATTTGAACATTCGGTGAGTTTTTTATTTACGCATGAAGGTATATTTCAAATTCTTCAAGAGCAAAATACGGAGCAACTTGGCTTTAAAGATTTCGCGCTCGCTTTTCGCGCTTGGGAAGATTATGGCATCGAGAACATTTATGTGGATCAGGCGTCGTTGTCACGCTATGCGATCACACCGGATCAGTTGCTTGTGCCTGTCGATGTATTGGATGAAGACGCGATTAAAGCCGTTTTGTCAGATTACGTGACAATTTTTAATGACTGATCAGACCACATGAAAAAACTGCATTTACTTAATTCCTCTCCGCGCCACACGGAGCCACTTCAACAATGCTTACGGTTGATGGGAGATCAGGATGGCATTGTCTTAATGGAAGATGGCGTTTTATGGGCCAAGCGAACACCAATAAACCAAACTTTTTTTGAGCGCGTTACGACGGATCAAAAACTGTATGCCGTTTCAGCCGATCTCTCCGCGAGAGGGATTGCCTCGAATGATTGTCTTGAAAAGGTCACGGTGATCAACTACGAGGAGTTCGTCAATTTAACCATCAACTATGCCGGTACCCATTCATGGAGTTAGATGTTGAAACCAAAGATGGGTTTCTTGTTGATCGCAATGATTGGAATAAAACGATCGCAGAAAAAATTGCATTGGATGAAGCGATCATTTTAAGTGATCCGCATTGGGAGTTAATCAGCTTCGTTCAGCAATATTATTCCGATTACCACATCACCCCGATCATGCGTATCCTAGCAAAAGCGATCAGAAAACGGATCTCAGAAGAGAAAGGCACGAGCAAGTACCTTTACAGTTTATTCCCCGATGCGCCGGTACGACAACTTGCGAGAATTGCTGGTTTGCCGAAACCGCCTAGCTGTATTTAGTTTTTATTCTGGACGAAAAGTCAGGTATTTTTTTTCGTTGGTCTTTTTTATTTTAAACCAACCGATAAATTTTCGTTCGCTATTTGATAAGGCAAATTCCCCATGGCCCGCATTATCAAAAATGACATAAAACTTACCGGGCATCTTTGCTGGGAACTCAATCTTACCTTGGCCTAGTTCAGGGCTATGCACTAAAAACTGTTGCTTATTTTTCGTGATCATAAAACGGTGCAGTTTGTTGCTCACCCAGTTACCGAGGAGTGCTGGAATAGGCGGGCCGGAAACCTTCGCTTGTTGTGGTTTTCCGGTGTTAACACTGATGTTGTCGTTGGAGGTTTGTTCTTTTATGCTATTTGGTTTGATGACATCGATGGGTTTTGTTTTTTCTTGTCGCCCAGAGGTGTTGGTTTCAGTTTCACTATGGGGATAATTAGAATAAAAATAAAATCCCAGTGCTGCTGCTACGATCAGGCAAAGCGACAAAATCGGAAAGAGTTGAGAGCGGATTCTTTCAGGTGAAGAAGGGTCTTTGGCAATTGGTGTCGTTTGAGAATTCTTTTGAAAACTTTCGAAGCTAGAAATGCGATTAACCAGACCTTGCAGATCGGTCGGCCAGCGACCCTGTTTATCAGAAATATCGTAAAATTGTCGTTCTTTTAACCAAGCGATTGGGCCAAGATCAATTTCGCGGCTTAAACGTGCGCCATTTAACGTGACGGGAATGATCGGCACGTCAAGATCGTTTGCTTTGTTTAATTCGTAGACAATGTAGTCGGAGGTTTTGTCTTCACGTTCCGTCCAAATGGCTTCCCATCGTGGTCCAATGATCACAAGCAAAGCCCCAGCTTGTTCTAAGCTGTCATTTAAAACCTTTTTCCATTCTGCACCGCCTTGAATGTCCTGTACATCGCGAAAAACGCGTTTTTCCCCAAGTGCGTTTTCTAAATCATGTTCTAGTTTGCTGACATATCCGGGACTATCGGCACGCCGGTAACTGAGGAAGACTTTTTTTTGTTGATTCATACGCGGTGATTGAGCGCGATCAGATTAAACCGTGCCGACTTAAAAACACGACCGCACTGATCAAACTAATGATGGTGAAAATCATCAGCCAGCGGGTGACGAGACAGGTTTTACACGTTGGTTTTGCCATACGATTATTTATTCAATAGTTGAGGTTAAAGAATAAAAAAATCATACACTGATTTGAGAACAGTATCGATAAAAGTAAGGCGAGCTAGGAAAAATATAGTGGGGGTTTAATACCGCGTTCACGACGTTCTTTAATACGGCCTTTGTTGATCAACGTGATAATATTGTTCAGCTCACCGCCAAGATAGGTCAGGATGTCGTCGACGCTGACAATGCCGGTTAAGCAGCCCGTTGCGTCCACTACGGGCGCACGACGTACTGCCTTTGCTCGCATTTTTTCCAACGTTTCTGTCAAGTCATCGTTTTCATCAATGGTGACGGGATCCATCGTCATAATGTCCTCAACAAGCATGCTATCCGGTGGTAAGTTCTCTGCGACGATTTCCATAACAAGATCACGATCGGTAACTAAACCAATGGGATGTTTCGACTCATCTACAATGATGATGCAGCCCATGTGTTCTGCGCGCATCAGACGTGCAATTTTTTCAACGCTCGTATCACCAGTGGTACAGGCGACTTTTCGTGTGCAGCTTTTAATTATTGACATACTTAACCTCGGTTCCTCGTCGACGCTACGTCTCATTAACTATAGCAGCGAATAAGCAAAGCGAAACATTGCAAGGTCCACACTTTAGGGAATTCGTTCCATGATAAACCGCCCTTTGTTGATCGATGCGTTATCCGTCTGTTCTGTTCGTTCGGATTTGATTAAACCCACGCCAGGTGCATACCAATGCGTTTGTCGAATGGTTATGGTGATCTTGCCTACGTAATTTCCAACGTTTGCGTTACGTTTACCTGTTGCTTCGACTCGTAAGCAATTTTCAAAAACACCTGCAGGAACCTGAATACGTTCATCCATTGCGGCAATAGAAAAGTGCAGATTGATAGGTTCTTGAATTTTAAAAAGAGTGTCTTGTGGAGGACCGGATTTTTCTAATAAAAAAGTGCGGCTTCTTTGCAGCCATTGCATTCCGATCGATGGGGTTTTAGGGAGGATTTTGATGGGGGGGGATTCAAGTCGGATCTTGCCATTTACGGTTTGACTCGCGTGCCGGTAAATCCAGTTTTCATCTTGTCGATAGAAAATCCTCGCATCATCGCCGGTCTGACGTGGATAAAGAATGAGGGTTTCATTTTTAATGGGTGGTTGGTTTTGAATGGAATATTTTTCAAGACGAGATCCATTCATCGTGTGGATCTTGATCTGATAATGCGAATGTAATTTTTTCTTCAGCGGAAAATAGCTGATCGTATTTTCACATGCACTGAAACAACACAATAGAAAAGTGCAGAAGAAAAAAATGGCTAATAACGTTGTGCGTTTCTGATCAGTTTTTTTCCTGTTGATAGGTGCGTAGTGCATGTTGTAGTAACTCGCTTATCTGCTGGCGTAAACGTGCGGGTGAAATCACCTCGACGTCGGCGCCGTATTTCAGAATATCCATCAGTAATTCACGCGAGTCAGAATAAGGAATGGTCAGTTCGACGCTGCCATCTTTTTTTATTGTACTGGTTTGATCAGGATGCCATGTTTCGTCGGCGACCCAACGAGCCGCATCACTGGAAAATAAGAGTACGGCTTTTTCATTTGCCTGACCAGAAAAAATCCCATAAGACTGGCCGTAATGTGCGTCGAGTTCAGCTTCGGTAATATCTTTTGCGATCGCCCCCGTACTGATCACATGCATACGATCAAGCGAAAAACTGCGTAAACCTTCACGTAGATGACAATACCCATCGAGATACCAATTATCGCGATAAAAAACCAAACGTTGTGGTGAAATCCAACGCTCGGTGATCGCATCCCGATCACGTCCGTGGTAAAGGATTTTGATCTGCTCGCGGGTCACAACGGCGCTGGCCACGACTTGGAATAGCGTGGCGTTAAATGTGCGTGTGGCACCTTGCAAAATACGAATACGTGCAGCGATCTCCTTATGTCCGGATTTGTGGTTGCCGAGAATGGATTTAATTTTTTCTTTGATCGGTGCGATCTGCGGGCCCATGATGCCGGGTTGGATTTCATCTAACATTTTGTAGCTTGTTAATAAGGCAACAAGTTCGGAGGCGTTAAACCACAAACTGGGCAATTCGAATTGATCTTGTTGAGCCGGATCGTAGCGATATCCTTTTGCTTTTCGATCATAAATAATCGGCGCGTGCAGGTAGAGTCTGGCTTCTTGAATGATGCGTTGGATCGAGGTGGCGGAGCATTCCAGGTGATCTTGTAACTCTGATTTTGTGATCGCAGAGTGTCGGTTTTTTAGTATTAAATGCAGCCGGTAGAGCCGGTTAAAACGATCCATGTGAGCCTCGAAATGTTATGATCTTCGTGAACATATTACATTGAGGATTGGAATGAAAGACAGTGAAACCCTGCGGGCTAAATTGAATGGTGAAACCGGCAAGTTGGTCTGGCAAGAGCTTGAGAAACATTATGCGCGCGGCGTGGTTGTGAAGGTGAGCGATCAGCTTGATTTGGTTGATGTCGCCCTACAGTTTGCGGAGGATAACAAAGAACCGATCGAACGTTGGTTAACCAGTGGTGAGCTTGCGCGAGCGATGACAGAAGATGCTGAGCGTTGGGTCGATGAAGATCCATTGTTCTGGGCCGTGGTGGTTGCACCATGGGTACTGGTGCAAGAAATGCCGTCAAACGATGGCGAGACACTTCATTAAGCGGTTTGATTGTCGCGTGTTTGAGGTTGGCCCTTTAGGAATTTCGTTCGACCGAGAAGTTTGCTAGCGTCAGCAGAGCTTCTTTATAGGGTGACGGTGGAAGGCTCGAAAGGCTCGCACGGGCTTTGCTGGCTTCCTCTTCGGCACAACGGCGAGTGTAATCTAACGCACCGGTTTCGTTGATCGCGATCAAGACTTTTTCGATCTGGTCACGTCCCCCGGATTCAATGGCTTTTCGGATCAATTGGCTTTGTTCTGCTGTTCCATGCCACATTGCGTAAAGCAGGGGTAACGTCGGTTTACCCTCGGCTAGATCGTCACCAATGTTTTTGCCGAGCTGATCAGCATCTGCTGAATAATCCAACACGTCATCGATCAATTGAAATGCCGTTCCTAAGTGCGCGCCGTAACGAGCGGCGGCTTCTTCACGTTCTTTGCCGGATTCACTTATCACTGCGCCAAGTCGCGTTGCAGCTTCAAAGAGTTTTGCCGTTTTGCTGCGAATGGTTTCAAGGTAGCGTTGTTCAGTAGTTTCCGGATCGTTGCAGTTGATCAACTGCATCACCTCACCCTCTGCGATCGTATTGGTGGTATCTGCAAGGACGGACATGACGCGCATGTTTTTGATATCCACCATCATCTGGAAAGAACGTGAATAGAGAAAATCACCGACCAACACGCTCGCTTCATTACCCCAGATCTCATTTGCCGTTTCACGACCTCGGCGCATGGAGGAGGCGTCCACAACGTCATCATGCAATAGTGTCGCAGTGTGGATGAACTCGATAATCGCCGCGAGCTTGATATGTTCCTCGCCGTGATAGCCATGTACACGCGCACTGAGCAACGCCAAAATCGGTCGTAAGCGTTTGCCGCCGCTATTGACGATGTAGTGGCCAAGCTGGTTAATCAGCGCGACTTCTGAATAAAGACTTTTGTGAATATAACGATTTACCGCTGTCATATCGTCAGCGATTAGTGACCGAATATCATCAATGGTCGTGATGTTTGCCTGTGGGCGTAGTGGTATTAAACTCATATCTAGCTACCATTTTGCCAAGAATCTTGCAGCCTTGTCATTCTTTTTTGGTTATCATGCACAATAATCAACTATTTCCTTGTAAGCACGTACATTTTTCCGTAGAATTGCCCGGCTTTGATTCAGGCGTTCCACCACTCGAGAATGCCGTGCAATTTTGAACATTACGAGTTTGGAGTCAGATTCTCATGTACGCGGTAATTAAGACAGGCGGAAAACAATATAAAGTAAGCGAAGGTGACGTACTCAGAGTTGAAAAACTCGAGGCGGACGAAGGCGCTTCAGTCGAAATCAATGATGTATTGATGCTCAGCAACGACGGAGATGTGCAAGTTGGCTCACCTTTGATCGCTGGCGCGCACGTTACGGCAACCATTAAAGCGCAAGGCCGTGGCAAAAAAGTCACCATCATCAAGTTCAAGCGACGTAAACACCATCGTAAACAGATGGGACATCGTCAAGCTTTTACAGAATTAGAAATTACTGGCATTTCTGCGACAGGCGGTTCTCAGCCCGCAGCGAAGCCTGCTAAAGCCAAAGCAGAGGCAAAACCTGCTGAAGCAACGAGCACAGGCACTGCACCAATGTTCCTCAGCGCACCGCAAGGCGAAGCTGATGACCTGAAAAAAATCTCAGGTGTTGGTCCAAAACTTGAAGAGAAACTCAACAACTTGGGTATCTACCACTTCAGTCAAATTGCGGCTTTCACGCCAGAAGACATCACGAAAGTGGATGACGAGTTAAACTTTAAAGGTCGTATCGAGCGAGATGATTGGCTAAGCCAAGCTAAAACTCTGGCTGAAGGTGGCGATCCTGCTGCTGAATAAAGCACAGTTGAATCCATAGAAAATTTAGAGATTGGAAGAGGTAAGAACCAATGGCACATAAGAAAGCAGGTGGTAGTACCCGCAACGGTCGCGATTCACAATCCAAGCGATTGGGTGTAAAACGTTTCGGCGGCGAAGTTGTAAAAGCAGGAAACATTCTGGTTAGACAACGTGGCACACATTTCCATCCTGGTACAAACGTCGGTTTGGGACGTGATCACACTCTGTTTGCTACAGAGGGCGGTGAAGTGAAATTTGAGGTTAAAGGTACAAATCAGCGTACATTCGTGAGTATCGTACCTGCCTCGGCCTGATCCACTCGGAAGGATCAGCAAGTCACGAAAACCCCGTCTTGTACGGGGTTTTTTTTATGTTGCAGAATAAGAACGATATGTTCAACATTCTCTTGGGCACCAGGTTAAGCAGATGAAATTTGTAGACGAAGCCACAATTCAAATAGAAGCAGGAAAGGGCGGTGATGGTTGCCTGAGTTTTCGTCGTGAAAAATATATCCCCTATGGTGGTCCTGATGGCGGCGATGGTGGCGACGGCGGCAGTGTTTATCTACAAGTAGATGAAGGTTTAAATACGCTGGTCGATTTTCGGCATAAACGGCTTTTCCGTGCACAACACGGACAGCCAGGTATGGGCAAACAACGCTACGGTAAAAAAGGCCAGGATATTATTATCAACGTGCCGTTGGGTACGCTGGCTTATGATGTCGAAACGGATGATTTACTGTGCGATCTGAAAGAGCCTGATGAGAAATTCCTGATCGCAAAAGGGGGAATTCACGGTCTTGGTAATATCCATTTCAAAAGCAGTACGAACCGCGCACCTCGACATACAACGAGTGGAACACCGGGTGAAATACGAAGTATACGTTTAGAAATGCAGGTGTTGGCCGACGTCGGGCTTGCCGGTTTACCTAACGCTGGGAAATCGACGTTAATTTCGGCGGTATCATCAGCGCGACCTAAAGTGGCTGACTACCCTTTTACTACGTTGTACCCAAACTTAGGCGTTGTTTCATTGGGGCCTGCATCGAGCTTCGTCATCGCGGATATTCCAGGGTTAATCGAAGGTGCGGCAGAGGGCGCAGGTTTAGGAATTCAATTCCTCAAGCATTTGAGTCGTACGCATTTATTACTGCACGTGGTTGATCTTAGTGTGGTTGATCGGGGTGAGGATCCGCTCGAAGACATTCGAACTATCGAAGGTGAGTTGGAAAAGTATTCTGAATCATTGTTAGGCAAGACACGTTGGTTGGTGTTTAATAAAAGTGATCTCGTTCTTGATGAAGAACGTGATGAAATAATCGAAAATATCGTAAAATCACTCGAATGGGAGCAGCCTGTTTTTTCGATCTCCGCAGTCACAGGTGAAGGGTGTAAACCGTTGATGTTCGCCATTAAAGAATTTCTCGATCAACAGAAAAAAATTGCTTTGGAAGCCTCGATTAAACAAGACACATGACGGTAAGCACCCGAGAAGATTTACCCCGCACCAAACGCTGGGTTATTAAAATAGGCAGTGCGCTCGCGACCAATGAAGGGCGAGGGCTGCGACAGGAATCAATCGACAAATGGGCATCACAGGCAGCCGATTTAGTTCAACAAGGTCTGGATGTGGTGATCGTAACCTCTGGCTCCGTCGCAGAAGGCGTGAGTCGACTTGGTTGGAATGGGAGGCCTGACTCCTTACATGCGCTACAAGCCGCAGCCGCTGTTGGCCAGATGGGCTTGGTACAAGCGTACGAAACTTGTTTTCAACGATACAACATTAAAACCGCGCAAATTCTCCTCACACATCAAGATCTATCCCATCGACGGCGTTATCTTAATGCACGATCAACCTTAAAAACATTGATGGAACTAGATGTTGTGCCTGTCGTTAATGAAAACGATACGGTTGCGACGGACGAGATCCGTTTCGGAGATAACGACACATTAGCAGCATTAGTGGCGAACCTGATCGATGCGGATGTGTTGATCATCATGACGGATCAAGACGGGTTGTATAACGCGGACCCACGAAAGAACCCCGAAGCGAAACTAATCTCTGAAGCGAAAGCAGGCGATCCGGCATTAGAGCCGATGGCTGGTGAAGGCGGAGCTTTGGGACGTGGCGGTATGCGAACCAAATTATCCGCAGCACGATTAGCCGCGCATTCTGGCACAGCGACGGTGATCGCATCCGGTAACGTTGACCATGTAATCAAGCGGCTCTATCAAGGTGAGAGCTTAGGAACCTTGCTCGTACCTAATGAGACGCCACTGGCTGCAAGAAAGCGCTGGCTTATGGGCGGATTGCAAAGCAAAGGGCAGTTAATCCTCGATGAGGGTGCCGTTCGAGTGCTACGACAAGATGGACGCAGCTTGTTAGCCGTTGGTGTGAAAAAAGTGACAGGCCAGTTTGATCGTGGTGAATTAGTTGAATGTGCGACAAGTTCTGGTGAGATCATTGCGCGCGGATTGATCAATTACTCATCACAAGAAGCACAGATGTTGTTGGGTAAAGCAAGCGGTCAGTTTGAGTCACTATTGGGTTATTTCGGCGATCAGGAATTGATACACCGCGATAATTTGGTTGTTGTGTGAGGTAGGAAAATTAAATTCGTCTTCCTGAATACCAGCAATGTGGTATCCAAGAAGGCAAATTAGCGACTGATTAAGGACTAATCAGTCAACAAGGTTAGTTTATAAACCTTGAATGCTAGTGTTCAATCGGCTCTTATGACGAGCGGCCTTATTTTTGTGAATAAGACCTTTTTGAGCTGCATTATCGATAACAGGTACCGCTTCATTGTAAGCAGATACGGCTGTTGTTTTATCGTTCGCTTCGATTGCAGTCAGGACTTTTTTGATTGCTGTTCTGAAACGTGAACGCTGAGCGGCATTGCGAGCATTACGCTTGACCGCCTGTTTTGCGCGTTTTTTAGCTTGTGCTGAGTTTGCCACTAATTCAATCTCCTGCAGGGCTTGTCGTTGGAAAACGCGAGACTATGCTGATTTTTGGTACTTTTGTCAATCACTTGAGCGTGAAAATACCCCCAATTTAAGGAAAAGAAAGAATAATGGGTCAAAATAAAGGGCGGAGTTTGCTGCAATCCACCATGATTGTCAGCGCAATGACGTTGATCTCGCGCGTGCTGGGGTTAGTTCGCGATCGCGTGATCGCGCAGTTTTTTGGAGCTGGAATGGGCGCAGATGCGTTTTTTGTTGCTTTCCGCATTCCTAACTTTTTGCGTCGTTTATTTGCGGAGGGCGCGTTCTCGCAAGCATTCGTTCCGATAATTTCGGAATACAAAACAAACCGAACTCATGAAGAGACTCAAACGCTCGTTAATAATGTCGCAGGTGTCTTAGGTCTCGCATTATCCGTCGTGACAATTTTAGGTGTGATCGCAGCGCCGGTGTTGATTTATCTGTTTGCGCCGGGCTTTAGTGACGATCAACCCAAGTTTGATCTGACAGTGAGCCTTTTACAGATAACATTCCCTTATATTCTTTTTATTTCTCTCACATCGCTCGCGGGTGGTATTTTAAATACCTATCGACATTTCGCTGGCCCAGCCTTCACTCCTGTCTTCTTGAATATTTGTATGATCGGTTCCGCGATCGGATTATCACCTTATTTTGAAACCCCTGTCACAGCACTCGCTTGGGGCGTCTTTTTCGGTGGTCTTGTGCAGTTATTGTTTCAGTTTCCATTTCTGCGTAAAGTCCGCTTGGTACCGATTCCGTCGTTAAAGAAAGTGGACGATGGAGTTAAGCGTATTCTTCGCTTAATGGGGCCAGCGGTTTTTGGTGTCTCGGTGTCACAGATCAACTTGTTATTCGACACATTGATCGCGTCGTTTTTGATTACTGGCAGTGTTTCGTGGTTGTACTACGCTGATCGATTATTAGAATTCCCGCTCGGACTGTTTGGGATTGCACTTGGAACGGTGATTCTGCCGAGTCTCTCAGAAAAACATGCTAGTGGATCTGCCGATCATTTTTCGAGCATGCTGGATTGGGCATTTCGCATTGTCTGGCTGATCGCATTACCGTCATCCATCGGGTTAGCGTTGTTAGCACAACCGATGCTGTGTACGTTATTTCAGTATGGTGAATTTGGTGCTGAAGATGTCACTCGCTCCAGTTATGCATTGGTTGCGTATTCGTTCGGACTGCTTGGATTTACGATGATCAAAGTGCTCGCACCCGGCTACTATTCACGGCAAGACACGAAAACGCCTGTACGGATTGGCATCATTGCGATGGTGGCGAATATGGTGTTTAACGTTATTCTGGTGTTTCCATTGGCGCATGCAGGGCTTGCACTCGCGACGGCGCTTTCCGCTTTTTTAAATGCCGGTTTGTTATTTTGGGGATTATATAAAACGGGCGTATATCAAGCGCGTGCAGGTTGGATGCTCTATTTACTGCGCATCTTCAGTGCAGCGGTGGTCATGGCGCTAGTGTTATGGTTTGGTGTACCTGATTTGCCGGAGTGGTTACAATGGAGTGGTTTGCAGCGCACCATGAATTTGCTTATCTGGGTGGTGATCGGTGGGGGTGCGTATGGGCTAGCATTGCTACTATTCGGAATGCGGCCTAAACATTTCGTCAAGATGGCTGTCTGATCATGTCCAGAAAAGTGCGAGTAGAAGGTGATTTAACGTGAAAAAATTTTTATTGAGCTTGGTCTTGAGTAGCTTGGTTTTCTCAACACAGGTTTTCGCAACCCAAGCGCTCGATTTTGATCTGAACATGAAAAAACTCAGTGGCGATGCAGCCAGTCTTAAAGAATATGTCGGTAAAGGCAAATGGACCGTCGTCATGTTATGGGAAACAACATGCGGCATTTGTAAGCAGCAGGAACCAGAATATGCCGCTTTCCATGAGCGTCACAAAGCTGATTTCGCTGAAGTGATCGGCGTTGCCATCGACGGTACCGATCAACTTGAGCTAATCCAAAATTATGTTGATCAGAACACATTACCCTATCCTATTTTGTTAGCGGACAAAGACAATTTGCGTGACGCATATTTCAAAGCGACCGATGAACAGTTTCGTGGTACACCGACCTATTTGCTCTTTAGCCCTGAAGGTAAATTAGTCGCTAATCAACCGGGTATGCTACCTGCGTCCTCTATCGAGTTTTATATCGAAGAAAAGCTAGCGGGAAATCGCTAGACGTGAAAAGAACGCCACCGCATAAAAAGCCAACGTTGCACACGTTTTTTCCCCAAGTCATTACCGTAGCGCGCGCGGATCAATCGGCCTAAGGTCGGTGATCGTTTTTGCATATGGAGCTCATTCGGCATCTCTCTGATCTAACGTTACGTCAACACAAATGTGTCGCGACGATCGGCAATTTCGATGGTTTTCATCTCGGTCATCAAGCGGTGCTGAATCAGCTTCATAAACTCGCGAATACTTATGAACTGCCGATGAGTGTGCTGGTGTTCGAACCGCAACCAATGGAGTTTTTCCGACCGGATCAAGCGCCCGCACGTTTAACCCGCTGGCGTGAGAAATATCAATTGTTTCGTGAATACGGTGTTGATCGGATGATCTGTCTGCCATTCGATGAACGGTTCGCGAATATGTCAGCAGAAACCTTCGTGACGGATTTACTGATCCAACATTTGCAAGTGAAGCATTTATTGATCGGCGATGATTTCCGTTTTGGCCAAGCGCGCAAAGGGGATTTTGATCTACTTTCGCGCATGAGCGATCAGGGCAACTACTCTTTAACGCAAAGCCAGACATTTTTCCTCGACGGCGAGCGAGTCAGCAGCTCGCGTATTCGTGAAGCGCTAGAAACGGATAATCTTGATCTCGCGACGCAACTTCTCGGACGCCATTACAGCATCAGCGGCCGCGTTGTTCGCGGTGATCAGCAAGGTCGACAACTGGGTTTCCCAACCGCGAACATCGCATTGAAACGCATGAAAACCGCACTGCACGGGATTTTCATCGCACAAGTTACCGTCGAAGGGCAAAACAGTCCGGCCCACCCGGCAGTGGCTTACATTGGTAGCAAGCCAACGCTGGGAGGACAACACACCTTGTTAGAAACCCATCTACTCGACTTCAATGAGGATCTGTATGGGCGCGATATAAGAGTGGAGTTCATCACCAAGTTGCGAGATGATAAGCGGTTCGATTCTTTCGAGGCGTTGCGCGAGCAAATCGATGTTGATGTCCTCAAAGCCGATCAGTATTTTCAAAATTTATAACACGATAAAGATAACCCATGAGCGCCGATTACAAATCAACCCTGAATTTACCGAAAACTGATTTTCCTATGCGCGGCAACCTGCCGAATCGCGAGCCGGAGATGCTCAAACGTTGGGAAGATGGGCAGCTTTATGAAAAATTACGTGCGGATCGCAAAGGCCAGGAAAAATACATTCTGCATGATGGCCCACCGTACGCGAATGGTGATATTCATATTGGTCATGCGGTCAACAAAGTCTTGAAAGACATCATCGTTAAATCCCGCAGTATGAGTGGTTTAGACGCGCCGTATGTACCGGGCTGGGATTGTCATGGCTTGCCCATCGAATTGATGGTTGAGAAAAAAGTCGGCAAAGCCGGGCACAAAGTCGACGCACGTACTTTTCGCAAAGCGTGTCGCGAATACGCACAAAAACAAGTGGATAAACAGCGGGTTGATTTCAAACGCCTCGGCGTCATGGGAGATTGGGAAAACCCTTACCTGACCATGAATTTCAACACCGAAGCGAATATTGTTCGGGCACTCGGTAAGATTATCGAAGCTGGTCACATGCACAAAGGGGTAAAACCCGTGCATTGGTGTACCGACTGTGGATCGGCATTAGCCGAAGCTGAGGTCGAATATGAAGATAAAGAATCGCCTGCGATTGATGTGCGATTTAAGATTTTGGATGAAGCCGTCTTATTTGCTCGATGTGGCCTGACGGCTGGCGAACACGGTAACGGGCCAATTTCGATTGTTATTTGGACGACAACTCCTTGGACATTACCAGCAAACCAAGCGGTCGCAGTAAATCCTGAAGTGACTTACGCCGTGGTTGAGTGTGATGGTGAGCACGGTACTGAACGATTGATCGTCGCGGAACAAATGGTTAAAGACGTGCTTGGACGCTATGGGTTTGACGAACATCGTGTTGTTGCAACGTGTCAAGGTGAAGGCTTAGAAGGATTGAAATTGCAACATCCTTTCTATGATCGTGAAGTTCCCGTGATTCTCGGATCTCACGTGACGTTGGATGCCGGTACCGGTGCGGTTCACACTGCGCCAGGCCATGGTCAGGACGATTATGTTGTCGGCCAACGTTATGGGTTAGAAGTTGAAAACCCAGTTGGTGATAACGGCTGCTTCTTGCCAAATACAGAATTTTTTGCTGGTCAGCATGTTTTCAAAGCGAATGATCACGTCATCGAACTGCTCAAAACAAACGGTGCGCTAGTACATTACGTTCGTTTCAAACATAGCTATCCACATTGTTGGCGTCATAAAACACCGATCATTTTTCGTGCGACGCCCCAATGGTTCGTCAGCATGGATGGCAATGGCTTGCGCTCCAGCGCGATAGATGAAATTTCGAAAGTGAGCTGGATGCCGGACTGGGGTAAAGAACGAATTGAAGGCATGGTTGAGAACCGACCGGATTGGTGTATCTCACGGCAACGTACTTGGGGGGTACCGATCCCTGTTTTTATCCATCAAGAAACACAGGATTTACACCCTAAAACACCTGAGTTGATCGAAGCTGTTGCTAAACGGATCGATGAAGAAGGTATCGATGCATGGTTTGAACTTGATGCTGTTGAATTACTAGGTGATGAAGCCGATCAGTATAAAAAAGTCACCGATACACTGGATGTATGGTTTGATTCGGGAACGACGCATGATTCCGTTCTGCGGCATAATGACGACTTACAGTTCCCAGCAGATCTGTATTTAGAAGGATCTGATCAACACCGCGGCTGGTTTCAGTCGTCGTTACTTACTTCTGTCGCGATCAATAACAAAGCTCCCTATAAAACGGTGCTGACACATGGTTTCGTTGTTGATGCGAAGGGCATGAAAATGTCCAAATCAAAAGGGAATGTGGTTGAGCCGCAAAAAGTAATTAATCAACTGGGTGCGGATATTTTACGTCTGTGGATCGCGTCGACCGATTACAGTGCAGAAATGAGTGTTTCTGACGAAATCCTCAAGCGCACCGCAGATGCGTATCGTCGCATTCGCAATACCGCGCGCTTTTTATTGGCGAATTTGGACGGATTTGATCCAAAAACGGATTTGGTAGAATTTGATCAGATGATCAAGCTTGATCGTTGGGCCGTTCAGCATGCGGCCAAGTTACAGCAAGAAATTATTGCCGCTTACACGTCCTTTCAGTTTCATCAGATCTATCAAAAGCTGCATCGTTTTTGTGCGGTTGAGATGGGTGGTTTTTATTTGGATGTGATTAAAGATCGACAATACACCACCCAAACGGATAGCTTAGCGCGCCGATCTGCGCAATCTGCGCTATATCATATTGTTGAAGCGATGGCGCGTTGGCTAGCACCAATTTTGAGTTTCACAGCGGAAGAACTTTGGGATCACATTCCGGGCGATCATCCTGATTCTGTATTTTTACATACATGGTATGCGCCGCTAATGGAGTTGACCGATCAAGCTGATTTTAACCTGACTTACTGGCAGCGCATCCTGCAAGTCCGCGAAGCCGTAAGTAAACAGCTAGAAACATTACGTGTCGAGGGTTTGATCGGCGCATCTTTGGATGCAGAAGTTGATCTGTATTGCGATGAGAATTGGTTAGCTGATCTCACACGCTTAGAAGATGAATTACGTTTTGTGCTAATCACGTCAAGTGCCCACATTCATCCGATTTCAGAAAAACCAACAGAGGCTCGACCAACAGAGTTGGAAGGAATCCAAATTGTGTCAGCGAAAAGTACAAATGCGAAATGCACCCGTTGCTGGCATCTACGCCCGGATGTGGGTGAACATGCTGAGCATCCTGAGTTATGCGGTCGCTGTGTGGAAAATGTTTCAGGTGATGGCGAACCGCGTTTCTTCGCCTAGTTAAAAGGATGTTACCCGCATGAAGAAATGGTTTTATCTGTCAATCGCGATCGTGGTGTTGGATCAACTCAGTAAGCTGTGGGCGAGCGATTATTTTTCAACACATTCTGTTTTGGAATTGACGCCGTGGCTAAATTTTATTCTAGCTTACAACACGGGTGCGGCATTCAGTTTTCTTGGGGATGCTGGTGGTTGGCAGCGTTGGTTTTTTTCAGGTTTGGCCGGAATTGTTTCGATTGTTTTAGTCGTATGGATTTATCGCTTACCGAAAACAGAACGATGGATGCCATGCACCTTGTCATTAGTATTGGGTGGCGCGGTAGGGAATTTGATTGATCGCGTGCGTTATGGTCATGTGGTGGATTTTATTGATTTCCATATTGATGACTGGCATGTTCCACTGATTAATTTCCACTTTGACCACTGGCATTTTGCGACATTTAATATTGCTGATATTGCGATCACGATCGGTGCAATCATGCTTTTTATAGATGCAATATTTTTCTCAGACCGCGACCGCGTCGAGTAGATCAGTCAAGGTTTCTAACACGTTTAATACGCTTTCTTTTTCGATCGCAGCACAAGGAATCACCGGTACTGACTCATCGATCGAAAGTCGTTTTCGGATCGTTTCAACACTGGTTGGGTCAGCCTGATCCTGCTTATTTGCTGCGACAACTACCGGCACTTTTTTACTGAAATGTGGCAACATGCGCGCCGCTTCGGTCAATGCTTTTTCATCGTTGCTATCGACAACGAAAACGAGTCCCTTCATACCGAGTGAGAGAATTTCCCACATGAACCCCAGTCGATCTTGGCCGGGTGTTCCAAACATATTTAATTCAATGTCTTCCGAAATTGTTAGGCGGCCATAGTCCATCGCAACGGTTGTGGTTTTTTTATCACCCGTTTGATCGGGGAGATCGACCTCTGTAGAAACAGTTTCAATCTCACTGGCGGTATTGATAAAGCGTGTTTTTCCCGCGCCGTAAGGACCTGCAACAACAATTTTAATTTTTTTCATGTAGGCTCATTTCCAGTAGTTCACGTTCTTCAGCAGCAAGTTGATCGCTTTGCAAACGTTGTTTGATCAGACTTGTATCAATTAGACCGCGCTTGATCAGTCGTCGTTTTTCTTGAGCGAGAACATCATGGCGATGAAAAAGAGTATCGGCTGAGAAAATGCCAGCATCGACAATTAGTCCGATCTCGTCGATCAAAGCACGAAAACCATTGTCTACATTCTCTAGACGCTTCATTACGAATTCAATGGGCAGGGCGCTAGTTGCATAGAGAGACTTCATTTCTTGACGATAATTTTCAATCAAGCTGGGTTTTACCGTTGATTCAATGCGATGTTCTACTCTTTCTGCTCGCTTGAGTAAGATCTGCGTAACGTAAGTTGGACTATGTTGTTTGGCGTCGAAGAGTTGTGTAAGGATGTTAAAGACTTGCTGCAGGGAAAGAAATTGATAGCCATCTGCAACGAACAGACGGTTGCGTTGCTTGATGAGTTCATCGAGTGAATTAAAGCCAAGACAGAAAACGATATCGAGTAGTTCAGATAGATCAGCCCGAAACCCCAATGCGCAAATCAGTTGCGTACTATTCAAACCAAGGGCTTGGGCGACTTCGTCGACTGAACTGGCCGCGGGGTTAATACCTGAGGCGTAGATGAGATCTACCACCTGTTCAGGATCTGCCGTGAGGATTAAGTCAAAACGCGACATATTTTGTTAGCTGGAGAAGGCTATTTTTGCATGTCGTTTTGGATAAACTCGAAGCTACGCGGGAATGGTTTGAGGTTTTTATATTTTGCCGGTAAGGCCCGACGCCCCCGTAAAGATTCTCGATGATTGGTATAGTTCCCGTAAACAACTTTGTAAATGGTTCGGCCATGCATGGTCGATTTATAGACAGCTTTGTCACCTTCCAGATCCAGCGTTTGCATAAAACGGACGGCATTTTCTTCTTCACGAAAAGCAACCATTTGTAGGGCGTAATGTTCTGGTTTTTGGTTTTTGATCCAGTCGACAAAATCCTCCGAGTTCTCATGAGAGCTCATATCTGCTGATTGGGTTGATACAAATTTTTGTTCTGTTGGAGAAATTTCCGATTCGTTGGTCTGCTCGGCTTTCACGGTAGGTGTATTTACTACTTGTGTTGGAGGCTCTTCAGCAGGCTTTTCCGCCGCTTTCGCAAAGGCATCTTCTGTTACGACCACGTGGTTTTCTGGTGGCGTCACTGTCACAGGTGGCGTTGTTTGTTTCTCAATAATTTCCGATGGTACTTGTACCGTTTCAGGTGCCTGTAATGGCGCACTTTCTTCCTCTATTGAGGTCATTTTTGCGGCGTGTGTTGCAACGGTTGTTGAGGTTGCAACAGCAGAACTGTCGTTGGTGCTTGGCTCAACATCAGTTTTATCAGCCGTTGGAGTGGGTGTGACAGAAGGGGAAGGAGCGGCATTCATCGAAGTCAGACGTTCAGTAGCTTGGGTAACACCTGCGTCAGATGCTTTTTGATACCACGTTTTTGCGCGATCAAGATCCACATCTGTACCACGACCATTTTCAAGCAACACCGCTAAATTATATTGCGCTTGAGCGATATCTTGTTCGGCGGAATCTTGGAAATAATTAAGGGCTTTGGTGTAATCCTGCTGCACGCCTTGACCAAATGAGTAAGCAACGCCCAAGCTATACTGCGCGTATGCGTGACCTTGTGCAGCGGCTTTAGAAAACCAATTGATCGCCTGCGCGTTATCTTTGTCAAAACCGAGTCCACGTTGGTACATGAGGCCCAAGTTATATTGTGATTCGGCAACGCCGTTATCCGCCGCCATACGCCACCATGCACCGGCTTTATCGTAGTTTTGTGCGATGCCATCGCCGCGAAAGTATTTCACACCGAGATCATGTTGCACCACGGAGTTGCCTTGTGCTGCGGCTTTCTCATACCAATCGATTGCCTTTTTGGTGTCTTTATCAACACCATGTCCAAAGTCATAAATGATGCCCATATTGATCTGGGCCTTAGCGTGACCTTTCGCTGCGAGAGGTTCAAGAATGCTGATGGCTTTTTCGTAATCTTTAGCAAGATACGCTTCGCGGCCATCTTCATAGGACGCAGTTAGGCCGATGTGTGAGTAGAAAGTGAGAAAGCTTGCGAGGGTGAGTGTGATTATTTTTTTCATCATGCGGCGTATTTTGACATGATGAAGGGCAAATAAGAATACCTCTAATCACGTGTTGTGATCAGAGGTTTTCTATTAAGAAGAAAGGCTTACCAACCGCCTTGCTCTTTGATCAGATCTTTCGCGAATTGGTAGATTTCATTTGCGTCGAAAACTTGATCATTCGCTTCGAAGAGTTTGCTGATGCACTTACGGTGTAATTCCAGTTTTAACGTACCAACACCGATCGCACCAAAGACTAACTTGCCATTATACAGCTTGCCTTTATCCATCATGTCGATACCGCCGAAACCTAATGGGGGGGTCGCATTTGCGTCAGACATCATTTCTATTGAAGGGCTGCTTTTCCAAAGCTCTTCAGACAAAAGCTCAACACCGGCTGCTCCGCACGCCAAAACTAATTGCGCGCCGTCCAATGCTTTTTTGGTTGATTCTTCGTCTTTTACTTCCATCGCTTTTAGCTCAACGCCAAAGCTTTCTTTCATATCATCACAAGCTTGTTGTGCGCGCTCTAAGCTTCGTGATGTTAGATACACGTCAGCACCTTCGTTGGCGAGCATCACACCAGCACGTTGCCCAACTGGACCGGTACCCGCGAGTACGATCGCACGCTTGCCTGCTAAGGTGTCAGCAGCATGTTCTAACTGTGCGACCATGGCCGCTGCTGTGGTGTTTGAACCGTTACTGTCGAGCATGACAGAGACGCGGAAGTTAGCGAAAAATTTCTTTTGAATCGCTTTAAAAAGTGTTTCACCAGCGACCATATTGCTGCCGCTGACGAAAATTGCGGTGTGTTTCTTTTCTTTTGGTGGGCGTGTGAAAATCGCACCATCCACCAGCGCGCCGACAGTTTCAGGGGTTAAGCCACCGTAGCCTTGTACGTGGTCTGCTCCACCATCATAAGCAACAACCGTATCGAATACACTCGGCATCGGATCAGTATCCATATGGAATAAGAGGTTCTTTGAATTAGACATTGACGTTCCGTCCTCATTTTTATAATAGGCGTGATTATTGAACCCCGATCAGCGCTGCCATCAATCGCATAAATCAGGGTGTAGTAAAAAATACGAGCGCGTAAAGTTAACCGATCATTTTATTGTGGACAAGTCATTAGATAGACCATTGCTAGCCAGTCACTTATAATTGAACGGTTTTTATTAATTAAAATAACACATGGCAGGACGTCTAATGGAGGACCATTTAAATGGTTAACAATCAAACAATAGAAGAATTTTTGGACCAACTCGCGAGTAGTGCGCCAACCCCGGGTGGTGGTGGCGCAGCAGCATTATTGGGTGCGACAGGTGCTGCGTTGACAAGCATGGTTTGTAATCTCACGATCGGCAAAGAAAAATACGCTGACGTAGAAGAAGAAATGAAAGCGACCCTCGCGAGTGCGGAAAATTTGCGGGCGACCTTGACAGGCATGATTCAGGCGGACGTGGAAGTGTTCGATAAACTCATGGGATCGTACGGTTTACCGAAAGAGACTGATGCGGACAAAGCGGCCCGAAGTGAAGCAATACAAAGCGCCTTGCGTGAAGCGACAGACGTCCCCTTGGCGTGTGCGAAGGCATGTGCCGATGTGATTGCGGTAAGTCGATCTGCGGCAGAAAAGGGAAACGTGAACGTAATTTCGGATGCGGGTGTGTCCGTTATGGCTGCCTATGGTGCACTGAAAAGTGCAGCATTGAATGTCTATATCAATGCCGGTGGCATTAAAGATAAAGCCTTTGCTGAAGAGCGCTTATCTGAGCTTGAAACCATCATGGCGAGTGCGGATGCTGATACCAACGCAATCTATGATTTGGTGAAAAGTAAGCTATAAAATCACCGTATAAAACGACGGCAAGCGAGACAGTTTGCCGTCGTCATTATTAACGTCAAATCAACATTTCATTATTTCACATTACGTTATTGTCTTTTTCGTCTTAAAAGACAGGAACTTTCCTTCTTGATCGAGTCTCCATTTAGAATAGGGTTTATTTTCTGAATTAACGGGGGATTTATGCAGTTCTTTCAACACACGTCATTTTTAAAACCACTTACGTTCTTAGCTTTCTTTTGCGTGAGTACTCAGGCCGCTGCCGATTGGTCATTAAACAATGCAGCGTCTACGCTGAATTTCATCTCGATCAAGAAAGGTTCTATCGCAGAAGTGCATCGATTTGATCAGCTATCTGGTTCGATCAGCGAAGATGGTCAAGTGGATGTCGCTATTGATTTGAACAGCGTCAACACCACGCTAGAAGTGCGCGATAAACGCATGAAAGATCACCTGTTTGAAACAAGTAAATTTTCTGCGGCAAAATTATATGCAGAAGTGGATGCTGAAATTTATACGAAACTTGCGATCGGTGCTCGATTAGATCTGACGATACCGGCGACATTATCGCTGCATGGTGAGACGAAGCCGATTGATCTGCTCGTCACGATCGTCAGGCAATCCGCAACGACATTGTTAGTGATGAGTAAGTCCCCTGCGATTATCAATGTCGCTGATTATGGATTGACCAATGGTGTGAATCAATTAATGGAATTGGCTAAGTTGCCTAGCATAGCGCAGGCCGTGCCAGTAACGTTTGTGCTGAGTTTTGATGCGAACGAAAACTGATCAAATCTTAACTTAATTCAAGGCCCAAGCTTAGACACACGCGTCGAAAGCTTGGGTGCTTGATGTTCTTTCTACGATTTTACTGAACGGTTTAGGCCATTTCTTCATTCAAGATTTGATAAAGAATGGCTTTAATGCTTTCCGGCGTGAAGGGTTTATCACAAATTGCAGATACGCCCGCTTGTTGAATATTTGCCAGACGAGACTCGCGATTTTCGCTGGTGATCATCAAAATCGGTGTATAGGTGTTCCCCATATTTTGACGCACGTGCTCGATCAATTGCTGGCCATCCATTTCCGGCATGTTGAAGTCCGTCACAATCAAATCGAAATCGTGTGAGGCTAATAATTTGATCGCTTCGATACCGTTTTCTGCTTCTGTGATTTGCTCCATTCCGAAATTATTCAAAATGCGGTTGATATGACGACGCGCAAGATTGCTGTCATCCACCACCAAAACCCGAACATGTTCAATATCAAAGTTATCTAGCTCAAGTTCATCCTGTTCTAAATGCTCAACAGTCGCGCGCAGCGCGGTGTGCAGATCATCAATCGAAAAGGGCTTGTTCAAGATCGCAACGACACCTGCTTGTCTGATCGGATCAAGCTGCTCAAAACGTGTCTCGCTGGACACCAACATGAAGGGTACATGCTCTAACGACGGTGTTTCACGGATTTCTTTGATCAGATCTGTTGCGTTCATATCGGGTAGGTACATGCTACTGATTACCAGATCCGGTTCGTAACGCTGCATATCGAGTAAAACGTCTGCGCCGTTTTTGACGTGACGGATAGATTTAACTCCTTGGTCATTCAGTGAGTTTCGGATGAGTTTCATCTGCATATCCGAAGGTTCAACGATGAGTATAGAAAGGTCAGTTAGATTCAGTGATGTCATGTTTTGGTCAGTTTTCTTAATACAACGGAAGAGTAATACAGACTCTTTAAGCAAACTCTATGCCCTTCGTTTTAAAAATTAGGAGAATATGTCCGTAAATATATGTAAGGACTGACGTGATCAGCTTGGATTCAATGCCACAGCTAGGTTTTGCTGAATCTGTTCCCAGCGAGCTTGGCCTATAACCAGTGGAAAATAGTTTTGATCCGTTTGCAGTAATACTGTTGGGAAGCCTGTAACGCCGAGTTCACGGCGCAAAGCAAAGTCAGCAAAGAGCGCTTCTTCAACATATGGCGAAAGTATGTCACTTTCAAAAGTGATGGCGTCAAGGCCAATCTCATCGGCCAGTGCTCTTAATGTCGTTAGATCAGAAGGATTTCGTGCCTCCAGGTAATACGCACGCTGGATCGCGTGGATCATGCTGGCACGGCCAGAGATAGATTGTAAACCTGCGGCGATTACGGCCCGGCAAGCAGGGTAAGTTGACCGTCTTGGTTCGCACTTTGTCCAAAAGTCCCAATTGAATTTTGCCCCTGTAGCTGTCGACACTTTACGCCACTGATCTTGCACATATTGACGTGTCTCTTCAGGCATCGGTGAATCGTTATCCGGTGCAAGCCCGCCCATGACATAACGCACATCAGTACGTGGCGGGAGGTGATCAAGCAGTTTAGTAAAATTCTCTGCAAATCCCCAACACCAAGAGCACATGGGATCCGTAATGTAATAAAGTGTGGTTTTCATGTGATGACATTTCCCAGCTGAATTGGCAAACTGATCGATACTTTACTTAGGAATTGTCGATGATGAAAATAGATTGGTGCAGCAAAATAAGTTTTTTGGGTGTTGTGGTTGCAACTCAAGTTGGAGTTGCGCAGGCAGAGTCCGATACATGCCGCGCTAACGCCGCTGGAATCGTCGCTGAAATGCGCAACGGTGAATTTGCTGAGATGACTAAACGTGAGATTGAAATTGCCCGACACGCCGCTTTTTCGGCGTGCGAAGCCACATTTAGTGATTTGGAAACCAGTCTTGCAGCGAAATCAACACATGCTGAGGAAACGGGTATTGATCCCGAAGAGGATCCGATTGGCTGGTTAAAAGAGCAATGGAGTAAAGCGCCTGAACGAAATCCGGGGCACGATCGTCTTAAACGTCGTTTGGGTAAATGATTATTTAGATGAAAGCTTATTGTTGTTTGTCGTCATCGTTAACTAACCAGGACGGACTGGCTGGGCTGATCGACGTCACCGTCGCATCAGTTCGTGTTGGTGTGGTTTCTTCAGCGAGAAGTGATCGCTGTTTCTCTTCCAAACCACCGAAGTCGTGAATACTCGTATCAGCTAAATGGGAGGCTTTCACATTCATCATAGCGCGCGTGATATTCTCGATGCGACCGGGAATTTTGCTCCACTGTTCCAGCATGCTTTTGATCGCGACACGCTGTAAATGATCTTGTGAACCGCAGAGATTACATGGAATGATCGGATACGCTTTTGCTTCCGCGTAAGCCGCGATGTCTTTTTCAGGACAATAGGCTAACGGCCTGATCACGATATGTTTACCGTTATCGCTGAGTAGTTTTGGCGGCATGGCTTTCAGTGAGCCACCATGAAACATATTCAAAAACAGCGTTTCGATCATGTCATCGCGATGATGGCCTAATGCAATTTTGTTGTAACCATTTTCTTCTGCGAACGTATATAAATTCCCACGTCGTAACCGCGAGCAGAGTCCGCAAGTGGTTTTTCCCTCGGGGATTACGCGTTTAACAATACTATATGTGTCTTCTTCAATGATGTGATACGGCACGCCAACACTTTTCAGATATTCCGGGAGGACATGTTCAGGAAATCCCGGCTGTTTTTGATCAAGATTGACCGCAAGAATCTCGAAATTGACTGGTGCGCTCTCTCGCAAGCTGAGCAAAATATCCAACATGGTGTAAGAGTCTTTACCGCCTGATAAACAGACCATAATCCGATCACCTTCTTGGATCATATTAAAATCCGCAATGGCTTGGCCGACATGACGGCGGATACGTTTCTGAAGCTTATTAAATTCGAGCTGCTGTTTTTTGAGTGCGACGGGCATAAGGTTATTCTGAAATGATCCTATAAGGAGGTGAATCTAGCTGATCTAAATCTTTATCGAAAGCGGAAAATGTGAAATTATAGGTATAACGAAAATAATATTTATAACTAATTGTTATAAGTAAAGAACATTTAATCCGTCAGGTTTTACGAAGTGCTTCCCGAAGCGCCCGCAAATACTGGCATAGATAAGAAGCAATCAAGTGAAACTCGACTTAGATAAAACCAATGCTGAATTACAGGGAAAGTCACCCATTGAGATCATCAAATGGGCGGTTGCGCAGACAGACAAGGTCATTATAACGACAAAGTTTGGACCACACTCGGGTGCGCTTTTGCATCTTGCGACGCAAATAAAACCGGATATGCCGATTCTCTGGGCGGATCATGGTTACAACACGAAAGCGACGTATAAATTTGCAGAAAAGCTGATTAAACAGTTGAACCTCAACATGAAAATTTATACGCCTGAAATGACATCAGCCCGACGTAATGCGTTGATGGGCGGCGTGCCAGATATTGATGATCCACTACACGAAGAGTTCACACGCCAAGTGAAGTTAGAGCCTTTTAATCAGGCATTGGATGAACTCAAGCCTGAAATTTGGTTAACCGGGATCCGGAAAGATCAAACGGCATTACGTGAAACGTTGGATATTGTCACAACGACGAAACGTGGAATTTACAAAGTCGCGCCAGTGTTTGATTGGACAGAAATTGATTTGGAAGGCTATCTTTACGAGAACGATTTGCCTACAGAAAACGACTACTACGATCCGACTAAAGTGTTACTAAATCGCGAATGTGGGCTACATTATTCGATTTGAGAGCGTGATTATTCGTCAGCGAAAGCGGATTTTACGAGGTTCACTGGCTTAAATTAAATGATGATTTCACCAATCGCTTGCCCCATTTGTACCGGTGAACGTTCCATTAAGTTTTTGGAAAAGGTCATCTGGTTATCTGGAAAAAGCAAAATCACAGTTGAGCCCATATTGAATCGACCCATTTCCTCTCCTTTTATCAAACTGATCGAATCAGTATCAAATTCTTCACGAATGATTTCTTTTTCATAAGGTGGGGTGATTAGAGCTCGCTGCCAGACCGTTTCCATACTACCAACGAAAATTGCGCCGACCATGATCAGCACCATTGGACCATTTGGTGTGTCGAAATAAAAAATAGTGCGCTCGTTACGAGCGAAAACACCGGAAATATTTTCCACCGTGATCGGATTAACGGCATACAAATCACCGGGGACGTAGATTTGTTTTTTCAAAACCCCATCCACTGGCATATGAATCCGGTGGTAATCTTTTGGGGAGAGGTAGAGCGTCGCAAACTGGCCGTTTTCGAATGTTTCGGTCATTGCCTGATCGCCTGCCAGTAACGTCGATAAAAAATAGTGATGGCCTTTTGCTTGAAAAAGTCGTTCCTGATGAATTTTCCCGATCTGGCTAACGCAACCGTCTACAGGACTGATCAGGCTTGTTGGTGAAGAATCTATTGGCCGCGCTTGTGGTGTAAGTTCACGTACGAAGAAATCATTAAAGTGAATAAAGTCATCCGGTGAATTTTTCACTGCGGTGCTGAGATCGACATTGAAATGCTTGATGAACTGTTTGATTAGAAAATTCTTAAACGGTCGTAGATCACTGTGCATCAGGCTAAAAATACAGCCAGACAGGAAATGCTGTGGAATGACTTTTTGCAGAGTGAGATATACGCGTTTTTTGATCGACATCAGTTTTCGTCTTATTCAGTGGTGTGTTTAATTCGCCGAACTACAGCCTGGGTAGTGACATTATCGTGATCTACAAAAATTAACTCGATTGGGATCTCATCACCCATTTTAACGGGTTGTTCTTTACCCATCATCATCAGATGATAGCCACCGGGCTCAAGGTGGTAGTCTGAACCAGCGGGTATGAATATTTCGTTAAGGTGGCGCATTTTTGCGATGCCATCTTCAATCACAGAAGCGTGGATCTCGACAGAAGAAAATGCGGGGCTATTCGCGCAAATCAGTGTTACGTCTTTATCTGTTTGATTCTTGATCACAAGGTAGCCGGCAAGCATCGAAACACTCGGTGGTGCTTCACGTATCCATGCATGCTCAATGATGAGGCCACCATTTTCTTCGGCATGCACAGGAGTGTGCAAAGGAATAATGAAACAAAGCCCCAGCATAAGTTGCTTGATCATCCGAGTCATTTATTCGCCCTCGTTTTCGAAAAATTGGCGAATGTTGAGATAACGCTCACGTATTTCGTCGGCGTTATGTGGCGCTGAGAAAACAGATAAAAGCTGACCTTCTGGATCAACTAAAAGTAGTGATGCGGAATGATCAACGAGGTACTCGCTACTGCCTTCTTGTTTAACTTTCATGGAGAGAATCCCCAACTGTTTGAGAAGAACGTGTAATTTCTCGGGCTCAGCTGTCGCGCCTATAAAGTCAGGGTTAAAGTATGCCATGTAGTCTTTTAAAAGTGATTGATTATCCCGATCAGGATCAACACTGATAAACACAATCTGCGGTGTTGGTTGGTTTTCAGCTTTTAATGTAAGGGTAATATCGTTCATTAAAGTCATGGTCGCCGGACAGATATCTGGACAGCGCGTATAACCAAAAAAGAGGAGTGACCAATGCTCTTTGAGGCGATCAAGATTGAATGCTTCACCGTTTTGATCGAGTAGATCAAACTCTTGTAAGACTTTAGGGTTGGGCCACATGAGGCCAGAAATTGATCGGGCTTGATCATCTTTGCTCTGCGACGGTTTCATCTGTAGTGAGAGAAACACGCCAGCGGCTAAGGCAGCAAGGATCAAGATGAGTGCTAATACATTTTTAACGGGTGTAGACATGGTTCCATTATACGTTCGTCGAGAAAGATTGGAATCAACATAGCTACGCGTATTTCTTTCTCATCCTCCTTTCACGTTTCGCGTGTAGAAGGAGGATGAGTTCTATCGTGCCTAGCGAGAGATAAACTCGATCCGATCGCTGACTACATTCGACAAACGCTCAACTTTGCCTTTTTCCACCTGCATTACTTCACGTGCTTGGTAATATAGTTGTTTAAGGCCGTTTCCTTCGCTCAACATATACATGGGTGCAGCTTGAAACAACTCCCATTCCGCGTCTTTAAAATTGCGATCTTCGCTCACACGAAAATGTGTTGCGTTGCCATGAATCGTTGGCGAGAGGATAACGCTACGGCTACGAGTTTGTGCCTCACCACGATCAAGCTGTAAACCAGCGAGGCGTAGTTTGGGTGTTTCTTGTCTTTTATGGGGCGTGATAGGCAGCAGAGAAGGACTGGCCTCACAATTCGGCCCCATGCCGCCGCGTGGGAGCGTAATCTCTCGTAGGATATTCGTATTGCCAACGCTGACAGCACGTTGAACTCCTTTACGTTGGTGGCCTGAGACGGTTACTAAGGCGGGAATTCTGGTGGCGAGATTAAACGAAACAAGACCGCGCGAATCTGTGCGTTGTGAGCCGAATTGATCAAGCTGGGCTGGCGTGCCGAGACAAACCGATGCGTTGCTAACTGGTTTGAATTGAACAGGATCGACAACACGGATTTGCACTTGAATGGCTTGGCTGTTTTGCGTAAAGACAGCACCGGCAATGAATAAGCTGGTTGCGATGAAGATATTTCGCAGTCTATTCACCCTACGCGATGTTGCAAGAAGTTTGTTCGATTGTGCACTCAACTGTGTTCGAGCAAACGGGGTGTGATTGTCCATAATCTTCCCTCAGAGATACTTGGTGGTTTATTTGTTATTTATCGCGACTCATTGAGAGTTATGCGGTGTCAATTTGTTGACACTATAACACAGCGATCAGTCCTGTGAAGTTATCGAGGAAGGAGTGAGAGAGTCAATTCCGAAGACAGCTCACAAGTAAAATTTACATCGTCGGAGACGAGAAGGCGACACTTTAAAATATGCGTATAAAATACAAGTCATTGATATTTTTATTATAAATAATATTTTTTTGTCTATGTCACCAACTTTTTCGTCATCATTTTTTTAAATAAGCAAACTATTGCCCAGACTAATCGAACTAATTACGTTGCCATATTTAACAATTGGCATGACTCCTGCTGTGGCGCTACGCTACCGAAAAGACACCCAGTGGCGCATCCAAAAACTGAAAGAGTATGAGGTAATAATTCTCCATCCATTTTATCTATTGTAGGGTTGGGAGACGACGGAAGTGTCATGGCGTACCTTATCCATCTTCGAATGAATTCGCTCATTTTTAATTTCCGTGTTGCATGGATTCGACCTGTGAGCATTGCTAGGTCATTTAGAAACATCCATGCGTAAAAGAAAGGAAGTCTTTCAGGGATTTTGATACCATCATCGCGATGATTCAGTTCCCGACTATTGACCCCATCGCCATCCAGTTAGGACCCGTTGCGATCCGTTGGTATGGCATTAGTTACATCCTTGGTTTTGGCCTTGCTTGGGCTTTACTTAGCTGGCGAGCACGGCGTGGTCGCTGGCACGCTAGCTGGAATACCGATCAGGTCGCCGATTTGGTGGTGTATTGTGCATTCGGAGCGGTGTTGGGTGGCAGACTGGGGTATATTTTTCTCTATAAGTTTTCGTCTTACTTAGCCGATCCACTGGCTATATTCAGAGTTTGGGAAGGCGGTATGGCCTTCCATGGTGGACTCATCGGCGTGCTGATCGCGCTCGCATTGTTCGCCCGTAAAACCAATAAAACTTTTTTTGACGTGTCCGACTTTATCGCCCCGGCCGTGCCTGTTGGTTTGTTTTTTGGCCGCATCGCGAACTTTATTAATCAAGAACTCTGGGGATCACCAACCGATAAACCGTGGGGTGTTTTATTCACCGATCCAGCCGCCGGTGGCGTGCCTCGTCATGCCTCACAACTTTACGAAGCCGCGTTAGAAGGTATCTTGCTCTTTATAATATTGTGGATGTATTCCTCGAAGCCTCGGCCCGCCGGGATGATTTCTGGATTGTTCTTGATCGGTTATGGCTTTTTCCGCTTTCTTGTTGAATTTGTGCGATTACCCGATGCGCATGTCGGCTACATCGCCTTTGACTGGCTCACGCTTGGTCAAGTTTATTCCGTCCCCATGATTCTCGCAGGCGCGTTATTAATGATGTTCGCGTCTCGCCGAACGAGAGGTTAATTACGTGCAGCAGTACCTTGATCTACTTAAACATGTCAAAGAAGTCGGTGTTGAAAAAGGTGATCGCACCGGCACTGGAACAATTAGCGTTTTTGGTTATCAGATGCGTTTTGATCTGAATGATGGCTTTCCGCTTTTAACCACAAAGAAATTACACCTTAAATCGATCATTCATGAGCTACTTTGGTTTTTGCGAGGCGAAACTAACGTGCGATCTTTACAAGAGAGTGGCGTATCGATCTGGGATGAATGGGCGGACGACAAGGGCGATCTTGGTCCTGTTTACGGTGCGCAATGGCGGCACTGGCAACGACCAGACGGGTCGGTAGTTGATCAGATTGAGAACGTGATTGAGCAGATCAAAAGCGATCCTAATTCACGCCGTTTAATCGTCAGTGCGTGGAATGTTGGCGAGCTGGATCAAATGGCCTTAGCGCCGTGCCATGCGTTTTTTCAATTTTACGTGGCGAACGGAAAATTATCCTGCCAGCTTTACCAACGCAGTGCGGATATTTTTCTCGGCGTTCCCTTTAATATCGCTTCCTATGCGTTGCTAACCATGATGATTGCGCAAGTGACAAATTTGGAATTGGGCGAATTTATCCATAATCTCGGCGATGCACATATTTACATGAACCATCTAGACCAAGTTGATACACAACTTGATCGTGAACCAAAGTCATTACCGACGATGAAAATTAATTCGCAAGTGAAATCCATTTTTGATTTTAAATTTGAGGATTTTGAACTGATCGATTATCAAGCGCATCCGTCCATTTCAGCACCGATCGCGATCTAGTTTTCAACGTAAAAATATCGAGTTTTAGCAATGAACATTACCGATAAAAAGCCTCTTACACCATCCAAGCAAATCGTGTCATTGGTAGTCGCAATGGACCGTAAACGTGCGATCGGCTTGAATGGCGATTTGCCATGGCGATTGTCGTCTGATCTGCAATATTTCAAATCGATCACAATGGGAAAGCCGATCATCATGGGGCGCAAAACTTATGAATCCATTGGCCGTCCCTTGCCTGGACGTCGCAATATCGTGATCTCACGGAATCCATTATTTGAAGCACCGGGTTGCGATGTATCCACGTCTTTAGAAGCTGGCATTGCATTGGTCGATGACGTGCCTGAAGTGATGATCATTGGCGGCGCGACGCTGTATGTGGAAGCGTTGCATCTGGCGCAGCGGCTTTACATAACCGAAGTGGATGCGGTGGTAGAGGCTGATACGTGGTTTCCTGTACTCGATCCGTTTGATTGGAGTGAAACCTCGCGTGAGTCACATACGGCGAGTGATAAGAACGATTTTGATTTTAGTTTTGTCGTACACGAGCGTCGTTCAGAATTTTAAGTTTGATAAAATTCTGAACATTGGATTCTCGACATTATTTTGGCAATCTTAAGCGTCATTAATAAGCCCTTCGTAAATTATTTAAAAAGATCAGACAATTTTTCATCGTGGTTTTGAATCAATCCTGACCATATCCTACGTTGTTCCAACGACGGAACAATTGCGCAAACATGGGTTGTCGAACGCATTTCTAACAAGACTATCATCACAGCTTGAATTTTGAACGCTTGCCCATATATTGATCTAAGACATTAACGATTTGATGCGATATTGATGATCAAGATCCGCATTATAAAAATAATAAGATGACATTGGCTGAATAAATTAGCGTGACTTTCGCAAAAAGCGACGGAAGCGGTGTCAATCAGATAAAGGAAAACCGAGTGAGTAAGAAACAAGATTATCAAAGTTCGGAAGTGCTACCAGCCATCCCCGAAGATGTGTTGATCATCGTACCTGTGCGAAACCTGGTGATGTTTCCTGGCGTGATGATGCCAATGCAGGTTGGTCGTGAACGCTCTATCGCGGGTGTTTTAGAAGCCTCTAGCAGTAAGCGACGCGTCGGACTTATTTTGCAACGTGATGCAGAGGAAGATAAACCGACGGGAGATGATCTTTACCGCATCGGTACGTCGGCTACGATTCTGCGGCATGGCAGCACGACGGAAGACAACACGCATAATGTGATCTGTCAGGGCGAACAACGTTTCCGAATTCTTGAATACATTGAAGGATATCCGTTTATGTTGGCGCGGGTTGATTATATTCGTGAAAGCGAAGATAACGACACCGAAATAGAAGCGCGCATGCATCGCTTAAAGGCGCTAGCGTTGGAAGGTTTGGAATTACTGCCGCACGCCCCGATGGAATTAGCGAACGCGATCCAAAGTATTTCTTCACCGTCTGATCTTGCGGATATTGTCGCGAGTTTTATCGATATTGAGCCGGAAGAGAAGCAAGACGTGCTTGAAACGATCGATCTTAAAACGCGTCTCGATAAAGTGATTTCACACATTAGTCATCGCGTTGAAGTGTTAAAAATATCGCAAAAAATTCACGTTCAAACCCAAGAGAAACTGAACGAACGTCAACGTGAATATATGCTTCGCCAACAACTCGAAGAAATAAAACGCGAGTTGGGTGAGGATGACGGATCGGAATTAGATGAAATTGCCGAATCCATCCTGAAAGCGGAAATGCCGGAGGAGGTGGAAGATCAAGCAATTAAAGAATTACGTCGTTTGGAAAAAATGCCGGAATCGTCTTCGGAATATTCTATTAGCCGAACGTATTTAGATTGGCTGATCGACGTGCCGTGGAGTACTTTAGACGAAGAACAAATCGACATTGATGCGGCGAGTAAAATTCTTGATCAAGATCATTACGGTCTCGACAAAATCAAAAAACGCATTCTTGAATACCTCGCCGTGCGCAAACTAAATCCAGAAGGTCGCAGTCCGATCTTGTGTTTTGTCGGTCCACCGGGCGTGGGTAAAACCTCATTGGGCCAAAGTATCGCCCGCGCGATCGGATTGGAATTTGTGCGTGCGAGTTTGGGCGGTGTGCATGATGAAGCGGAAATTCGTGGACATCGTCGCACTTACATTGGCGCGATGCCAGGTAAAATTATTCAGTCTCTGCGCAAAGCTGGTACGCGAAACCCAGTGTTCATGCTCGATGAAATGGACAAATTATCCGCAAGCTTTCACGGTGATCCTTCAGCGGCTTTACTTGAAGTACTCGATCCGGAACAGAACACCACGTTTGAAGATAACTATCTCGGCGTGCCGTTTGATTTAAGTAAAGTGTTATTCATCAGCACCGCGAATGTGATCGACGATATTCCACGACCACTACGCGATCGTATGGAAATTATTCAGCTTACGGGTTACACCGATGAAGAGAAATACAACATCGCGAAAAAATACTTGGTGAAACGTCAGATCAAACAAAATGGACTTAAAGCCAGTCAAGTTACCTTAACGGCCAAAGCACTAAAATTGATCATCGAAGGGTATACAAAAGAAGCTGGCTGCCGGAATTTGGAGCGAGAGATCGGTGCGGTTTTTCGTCATGCAGCTGTTAAAGTCGCGGCCGGTGAAGTAACTAAAATGAAGATCGACGTTGAGGATATTCACACGATCTTAGGCGGTCGGAAATTCGAAAATGAGATTGCTTTGCGTACCGGTGTACCGGGTGTGGCGACAGGTCTTGCATGGACACCAGTCGGTGGTGATATTTTATTTGTTGAAGCCACAAAAACACCGGGTAAAGGAACATTAATTCTTACGGGCCAACTCGGCGATGTGATGAAAGAAAGTGCGCAGGCCGCGTTTACTCTGATCAAATCACGTCACGATCAACTCGGTATTGATCGTGAATTATTTGAGAAGAATGATGTTCATATTCATGTACCCGCAGGCGCAATACCCAAAGATGGCCCAAGTGCCGGCGTGGCGATGTTTCTTGCGTTGGCATCTTTACTGACGGATCAAAAAATCAAGCGCGATGTTGCGATGACAGGTGAGATCAGTCTCCGCGGTATGGTACTGCCGATTGGTGGGTTAAAGGAGAAATGTATCGCTGCAGCACGGGCTGGTATCAAAACTGTCATGATCCCGGTTCGCAATGAACGCGATATTGAAGAAATCCCTGAATCTGCACGAAAGAAACTTAACTTTGTATTACTTGAGAAAGTCGAAGAAGCATTGGACGTGGCATTAGGTTAGGATTGATCATTCAGTGATTCTTAAGAATTCAGCTCTCATTCACCTTACCTGAAATACAATGATCATTTCGGGTTAGGTGGATGAGGAACAGGTATATCAGCATTACAAAAATTCAAGTTTATACAAATAAATTCGTATAAAAAAATAAACTATCCCCGCTTTAAACAGTCAGTTACAACGACGATCAGCTCGTTAAAAAAATAACGAATTTCAATAATTATATAAATAAATTCGCACAGACTAAATCATTGCTCGCGCTGTGGTTATGTACGATCAGAAATTAAATTTCACCTAAGAATTAGTAAAGAGATCTGATCCAAGGTGAATGGCTGTCTGCTTGAGATAACGCTTCAGTACGTTAAGATCATTCGGGTATTAATTGATTCAAAATAAATGACGGAGATTTATGATGTTAGCACTAGTACGTGCAAAGTATTTTTTATTTTTAGCCATGGCGCTGGGAAGTCAGGCGGTGGTGGCCGACGTTGTCACGTTACAAAATGGTGATCGCATTAGCGGAACGATCAAGAGTAAAGCGAGTGACACCGTTGTTTTTGAAAGTCAGTACATGGGAGAAATAACATTACCTTGGTCTGAAATCACCTCGTTGGTGACAGATCAAAGTATACGTTTGAAGCTTGATGGTGATCGTGTTGTATCTGGTAAAGTGATTCCCTCAGAAGACGGGACATTGAAACTGGTCGCAGAAGATGATCTGTTTGAAACGAAACCAATTCCACTTACCAGTATTACCGCGATCAACCCGGTGATTGAAGATGGTAAAGCGAAAATTCGGGGGGTGATTAATGTTGGTGCAGCATCTTTTACCGGCAACACGGATAAAAAATCTTTTCATGCAGATGCTGAAGTTATTGCACGCTCAAAAAATAATCGTGTCACGCTTGGCGGCGCGCTAGATTGGGGTGAAGATGACGGAACAGAGTCAACCAATAATGGTATTGCTTACGGTAAATACGATCATTTTATTTCAGACAAATGGTACGCCTACGCAAATACATCTTTCGAAATGGATCGTTTCCAAGATCTGGATTTAAGAACCACGCTGGGTGGCGGTATGGGTTATCAATTTATTGAAACGGATCGTACGCAACTTTCATTTGAAGCGGGCCCCAGTTTTGTGAATGAAAATTATAGCATCGGCCAAGATAACTCATTTGCGGCAGGGCGTTGGGCAGTACGTTTTGAGCATTGGTTGTATCGCGATATGTTGCAGTTCTTCCACCATCACGAAGGCTTATTGTCATTCGATAACGTCAGCGATTATTACATCCGATCGCGTACTGGTTTGAGAGTACCATTAATGAAAGGGTTTGCACTGACGACCGAAATCGATGTTGACTACGATAATGTTCCTTCCATCGGCAAAGACAAAACCGATACGGCTTATCTGATCAACCTCGGCTATGGTTTTTAAGCACGACTTTAGTGGCTAAATATTTAGCTGTTAGCAAAATCAACTCGGTGTTTACAGTGTCGCTAGTGATGTTGTAAATACCGAGTCTTTAACGAAGTGATATACAACGTTCATCCATTTACGATGATGTTTTTATTCACCCCATCAAATAGACGAACAAAGCACTCAATAAAACGGCGAATCCATTTCCTCACTGGCCGTTTTCACCCGATCACCATCAAACAGTTTTACGCTTAGATTTCCGCCGACTTTTTTTGTAAATGGCAGCAGTAGGTTGTCGATATAGTTTTGTGCATTTTCAACGGAATCAAATTCATAAAAACCGCCGACAGAATCCGTATTGATCCCACTTAACCAAGTTTTAGAACGTAAACCGGGAAACGTTTTCATTTGCTCGTTAATACTGGCCGTATCGATTTTAGAAAACGGCACTGCGACTTGATATTCCGCGTAGAGGAAGATTTTTTGCATCATGTTTTCTCCAAAGCTTTATAGGTTTATAGGTTTATAGGTTTATAGGTTTATAGGTTTATAGGTTTATAGGTTTATAGGTTTATAGGTTTATAGGTTTATAGGTTTATAGGTTTATAGGTTTATAGGTTTATAGGTTTATAGGTTTATAGGTTTATAGGATAGATAAATTGATAGAAGGAAGCACTTAATTTCTTTACATTAAACAGTCTCAATCAGTCGCAAAGCCTTATCTGGTCTAGTTTTTGCTCAATTCGATTGTATCGAGGGTACACAGTTATCAGACTTTGGGTAATGATCGCTTTCTGGAGGTGGGCATCATATCTTGAAATCATAAGGTACTGTTTCTAATGCATATTCATGATCAAGAATTTATGGAGCACTAAGTAATGCGTAATACGTGGCGTCAAAAAACCTTCCAACAGCAGATCATATTTCCGATCGCGTTGGGTATTATCGGCATTATGGCCGTGCTAGTAGCTGGCCTGACATGGTGGCAATCACAAACTGTTTCAACACCGCCGATGGAGAGCACATCTGAAAAACAAAGTGTTGCAGAACTGACCCTCACTGCGGAATTATTAACGCTGTTAATTAAGAACGAAACTCAAAACATTGCGCGGCAAGCGCAGGAATTTAAAGCAGGTTTTGCCTACAATTTTGTCATTGATGAAACCGGAACACGTACTGTGGATGGGCAAAATACACCGGTCTTATTGCATGCTGGAGATGCGTTAAATTTTGATCATAATGCGGCAGCAAAATTCACAACAAAGACAGGAAGTCTGGCATCGATCCTGGTACGTGATGGCGCTGACTTTGTGGTTATCAGTTCGACTCCGTCTGATCGTTCGGGTGCATTTTCCGCCGGTGAACGATTTGACATAAAGCATCCGATCACACAAGCACTAACACAAGATGAACCCAGTACCTTCCCGCTCATGACAGCGGATCAGTTCTGGTTGGTTTCGCTACTTCCGATGGGGACAGGTTTTGTCACACCTTCTCCAAGCAAAGCAAAAACTGGCGCAGCACTGCTTGTTAAGCGTGAGTTGACGCCATGGCTCAATGAGATAAAAAAACACCTTCTTAACACGTCTGGAGAATGGGCTTTATATGATCACAATGGTGTGAATATTCTTGATCAAATACAAAGCATTAATTCAGAACCGCCACTGGATTCGGTCATATCAGGCTCTGAAATAACATCTCCACCGTCACGCGTTGAAACCAAAAAAAACATTCCAATATGGGATTGGCAGCTCGGCCAAATCACACCAGCCCAAGAGCAGGTTGCCGCTACAGCAGCAACAGATTGGGTAAGCTTGATCGCGATACTAACAGCGGGCTTGTTGAGCATCGTGTGGTGTTTGTTCGTCGTAAAACAGGTTGCGCGGAATTTTGATCAGCTAGCACGACAATTGCGCGCAATAACCAGTGGACAATTACAACAGCCGCTCAACATACATGGTCAGCCGATCACCGAGCAAGATTTAGAATCCCAAAACGAATGGTGTTTAGTGACAGCGAATGTGGAACAGCTACGTCAGCAAGTGGTGAAACAAGCAGACCAATTTGCCCAGTCTGCCACGCAATTACGTAATATTGCGCAACGCTGTTTTAGCGTCAGTCAGGAGAATCAGTCACGTCTAAAACACAGTCACAGTGGTGCCGCAGAAATGGCAGATATGGTGTCGCGTATGCATTTGTCATTGCAAGAAGTCACCGAACACACAAGTACCGCCTTACAGCGATCGCATGCGGCATCTGATCTCGTGAGCAAAAGCCAAGCGGTAATGTCGAATTCGATGGAGACGATTCAGAAAATGGCGGCAGAATTGGACTTCACCGCGAGTACCGTCAGCATGGTTGTTGACGATAGCGATGCGATCGGCACCGTATTGGACGTCATACGCGGCATTGCTGAGCAAACGAATTTGCTTGCACTCAATGCCGCCATAGAAGCCGCGCGTGCCGGTGAGCAAGGACGGGGCTTTGCTGTCGTCGCAGATGAAGTGCGAACATTGGCGCAGCGATCACATGATTCAACTAAAGAAATCGAAACCATCATCACGAAACTGCAACAAGGGACAAATCGCGCTGTGGAAACCATCCAGCACGGCATGACACATGGCGAGTCGACAGTCGAAACTGCACACGAAGCAAACCAAGCGCTAGACAATATCGTCAGCCTTATCAATGAGATGAAAGATGAAAACCACATCATCGCGAATGTCGCACAAACGAATGATCAACTTGCGCATTCGATCAATCAGCAAATGATGTATTTGCTCGATGAGCAGTCGGATACAAACCACAGTTTTGATCAAATGCAAGATATTGCAGAACTGCTCTGCGGCTTGAGTGATCAATTTACGCTGCAGTCCAAGGCGGGCTAACCATTCGTCTCTAGCCTTTTTTGAATAACGTGGCATCTGAACCGGCAGGCGCAAAAGTCGCTTGCTGGATTTGGCTTGATCCTTCAGATGAGTATCCAGCAGAGCCACTTTGCGGTAGGATTGCGCGAAAAAAGTGAAGGGCTCAAGCGTTGAAACTCACAGCAAGCGAATTCCGAAACTGGTCACATAAATCCATTACTCTGCTCGGCATGTCCGGTGTGGGCAAGACGCGTCTGTCGAATATTTTACGTCAATCGGATTGGTTTCACTTCTCTGGTGATTACCGTATCGGTACACGCTATCTCGATGAACCGATTCTCGATAACATCAAAAAACAGATCATGGAAATTACCTTCATGCGTGATCTATTGCGTACGGACTCGATTCAGATCACAAATAATCTCACCGTTGATAATCTCAAACCGTTGTCGTCCTTTCTCGGCAAACTGGGTAACCCTGAGCTGGGTGGACTAGGTTTAAAAGAATTTAAGCGACGTCAGGCGTTACATCATAAAGCCGAAATTGATGCCATGCAGGATGTGCCGGACTTTATCGGTAAGGCACATGATATTTATGGTTATCGGAATTTTATCAATGACGCGGGCGGCAGCCTTTGTGAGCTGGACAATGATGACGTCATCGAGACGCTAGCGGATCACACGTTGATCATTTATATCAAAGCGACCAAAGAAAACGAGCAAGCTCTGATCAAACGTGCGCAGCTGGATCCCAAACCGCTTTACTACCGTGAAGCATTTCTCGATGAACACTTGTCTATCTTTATGCAGGAACGTGATCTGGATTATGTCGCGCTGATCGATCCGGACGAATTTGTCCGCTGGGTATTTCCGCATCTCTTTAATGCGCGCATTCCGCGCTACGAAGCGATTGCCGATCAGCACGGTTATAGTGTGTATGCCGAGGAAATGTTGCAAGTCACCGACGAAGCAAGTTTTCTTGATCTAATCATATCCAAACTGGATCAGTAATAATAAAAATTTTAAGAGTAAAAAGAACAAAGCGATGCCATTAGTTGCCCACAATTCACTTCCAGCTTTCGAACGTTTGCGTGAGGAAGGCGAAACCATTTTGCCAAAGGATTTTGCACTGGAACAGGAAATCCGCGAGCTGCATATCGGCTTGTTAAACATGATGCCCGACGCGGCATTAGAAGCGACCGAGCGTCAGTTTTTTCGTTTGATTGGGGAGAGTAATCAGATCGCGCAATTCTACGTGCATCCTTTTACGCTCGATGAGCTGGATCGGAACGCAGAAGGCCGTGCACATGTGGATAAATATTATTCCAGTTTCGATCAGATCAAACGCGAAGGACTCGATGCACTGATCGTGACGGGCGCGAACGTCACGGGCAATGATCTGGCGCAAGAGCCATTTTGGAAACCGCTTGCGGAAGTTGTCGATTGGGCATATGAAAATGTCACCTCGACCTTGTTCTCCTGTCTCGCGACGCACGCGGTGATGCAATATCGTTACAATCAGCGACGAACAGCGCTACCAGCGAAACGTTGGGGTGTGTATCCGCATCGTGTTACGGATCAGAAGCATCCTTTAGTGGTCGGTGTGAACACACGGTTTGATGTTCCGCATTCGCGCTTTAACGAAGTTTTTCGTGATCAGTTTACTGCTGCAGGCTTACACATATTGGCCGAAAGTGATGTCGCTGGCGTGCATTTAGCGGTGAGTGCAGATGGTTTCCGTCAAGTATTTTTTCAGGGCCATCCGGAATATGATGCGATTAGTTTACTAAAAGAATATAAGCGAGAAATGGATCGTTTTGTTCGTGATGAAATTGATCAACCACCAGTATTTCCTGAATATTATTTCTCACCAATGAATCAGGCCGTTTTGTTGGAATACCAAGAGCGTGTGATTGAAGCACGAGCAAACTATGCTCCTGGACATGCGGCGTTTCCGGAAATGCCGCAAGAGTTGATCGTCTCGCGTCTTGATAATACCTGGCACGACACGGCAGAAGCCGTTCTAAATAATTGGGTCGGAAAAGTGTACCAACTGACGGATTCTGATCGTTGCACGCCGTTTATGTCACATGTTGATCCGCATAACCCGCTCGGGTTGGATTGGTCATCGCGTTAGTCGATCGAGTCTCGTTTAGGGTTGAACTTAGCCTAAAACGAAAGCTATAAGCCAAAATTACCATCCGTTCAGCGTGATCAGCAGAAAAGCAATTGACACTCCCCGATGGCATCGGTAACGTCTCATGGTTTGACTTACGCACACGAAAATTAAAACGGTTCATACACTTGAATACAAATTTTGACAGGATAGAACGGCTCCCTCCTTACGTTTTTAATACCGTGGGAGAGCTGAAAATGGCTGCCCGACGCCGCGGCGAAGATATTGTTGATTTCGGTATGGGGAATCCTGATCAGCCAACACCACAACACATAGTCGATAAGCTCGTCGAAGTCGCACAACGATCAGATACACATCGTTATTCTATGTCGAAAGGCATTCCGCGTTTGCGCCGTGCGATCTGTAATTGGTACAAGACACGTTATGATGTTGAGCTTGATCCGGATTCAGAAGCGATTGTCACGATCGGGTCAAAAGAAGGCCTCGCGCATCTGGCTATGGCGGTGATGGATAAGGGGGATGCGGTTCTGGTTCCGAATCCTGCGTATCCGATCCACCCGTATGGCTTCATTATTGCCGGCGCAGATGTGCGCCATGTGCCGACCGGGCCGGGCATCGATTTTTTTGAAGAGCTGGAAAAAGCGATTGTAAACAGCTGGCCGAAACCAAAAATGTTACTGCTGAATTTTCCGGGAAACCCAACAGCCGAATGTGTTGATCTGGAGTTTTTTGAGAAAGTTGTTGAGATTGCCCGCGAGCATCAGATCTGGGTAGTGCAAGATTTAGCATACGCAGACATCGTCTTCGATGGTTATACGGCGCCGTCGATTTTACAAGTACCGGGTGCAAAGGATGTTGCCGTTGAGTTTTTCTCTTTGTCCAAAAGCTACAATATGCCGGGCTGGCGTGTGGGCTTTATGGTCGGAAACCCGACACTTGTAAATGCACTGGCGCGGATGAAATCCTACCTCGATTACGGCATGTTCACACCGATTCAAGTGGCGGCGATCGCTGCGTTAGAAGAATCGCAACAGTGTGTTGCCGAAATTAGAAACATGTACTGGCGTCGTCGTGATGTACTGTGCAATGGCCTCAACGAAGCAGGTTGGGCTGTGCAGAAGCCAAAAGCGACGATGTTCGTCTGGGCAGAAATTCCAGAACAATATAAAGAATTAAAATCATTAGAATTTACTAAATTGCTACTCAAAGAAGCCAAGGTGGCAGTATCACCTGGGGTCGGCTTTGGTTCGTACGGTGATGATCATGTGCGCTTTGCCTTGATTGAAAACGAGCACCGCACGCGTCAGGCGATCCGTGGCATCCGCGATATGTTGAACAAGGGGTAAGCTATTCATGAAGCCGGTTAATATCGGAGTACTGGGGCTCGGCACTGTTGGTGGTGGTGTGGTCAATGTACTTGGGCGCAATGCGTCAGAAATTTCACGTCGCGCCGGTCGCGATATTCGTGTGACACATGCAGTTGCACGGAGCTTAGACAAAGGTCGTATTTGTGCGCTGAACGAAATCGAGCTCTCGACCGATGCGCATGCACTCGTTAATAACCCTGACATTGATATTGTTGCTGAACTGATCGGCGGGACGGACCTTGCGCGCGAATTAGTGCTGACGGCGATCAAAAACGGAAAGCATATTGTGACGGCGAATAAAGCCCTGATCGCCATTCATGGTAATGAAATTTTCGAAGCAGCACACGAAGCAGGTGTAATCGTAGCATTTGAAGCAGCGGTGGCGGGTGGTATTCCGATCATCAAAACCTTGCGTGAAGGCTTAACCGGTAATCGTATCGAGTGGCTTGCAGGTATTATTAACGGTACCGGTAATTTCATTATGACGGAAATGCGCGACAAAGGTCGTGATTTCGCTGATGTGCTGAAAGAAGCACAAGCGCTTGGCTACGCTGAAGCAGATCCAGCCTTTGATGTGGACGGCACAGACGCAGCGCACAAGCTAACAATCCTAGCTTCCATTGCATTCGGCATACCGTTGCAATACGACAAAGTTTATAAGGAAGGTATCGATAAAATTACGCGCGATGATGTTTTCTATGCCGAGCAATTCGGTTACCGAATCAAACATTTGGGGGTCGCACGCGAAGGTGATTCCGGTATCGAATTGCGAGTCCATCCAACGTTGATCCCTGAGCGTCGTCTAATTGCAAATGTTAATGGCGTTATGAATGCAGTACTGATCAAAGGCGATGCGGTTGGTCCCGTTTTGCTCTATGGCGCAGGTGCCGGTGCAGATCCGACCGCGTCAGCAGTGACCGCAGATATTGTCGATGTAGTGCGTGCACTCACGGCTGATCCTGAAAACCGTGTGCCACATCTTGCATTCAAAGCAGATGCCATGTCATCAACGCCGGTCGCGGATATGGATGATATTCAAACCGCTTATTACTTGCGAATGGATGCACAAGAGCGTCCCGGTGTGTTGGCTGATGTCACCCGCATTCTCGGTGAAAGCGGCATCAGTATCGAAGCGATTCGTCAGCAAGAACCGGCGGAAGATGCGACCGATGTGCCGATCGTTTTCCTGACACATATTGTGAAAGAAAAAGCCATGAACGATGCGATCAATAAAATAGAAGCATTGGACAGTATTAACGGATCAGTTACGCGCATTCGCGTTGAAAATCTCGGATAAAAGTCAGACGGAATTACACATGAAGTTTATAGAAACACGTGGAAATGATGGCCAACGACCAAGCAGTGTGACGTTTTCACAAGCGATACTTGCACCGATGTCCTCGTTTGGTGGGATCTATGTCCCAGCATCTTTACCAACGTTTGATCAAACGTTTTTAGAAAAACACTTGACTACCAGTTATAAAGATCTTGCACGTGAAATTCTTGCTTCATTTGAGATTGATATTGATCAAAAAGTGATTGACGAAGCATTAGCTCTTTACGATCAGTTTGATGATCCGCAAGATCCGGCCCCGTTGTCCAAAGTCAAAGATGATCTGTATGTCAGCGAGTTATATCATGGCCCAACGCGGGCCTTTAAAGATATGGCATTGCAGCCATTTGGCGTGATCTTATCGGCCGTTGCACAAGCGCGAAATGAGAAATATTTGATCCTTGCAGCAACCAGTGGTGATACGGGACCGGCGACACTTGAAACCTTTAAAAACCGTGATAATGTCAAGGTTGCGTGTTTGTATCCGATTGGCGGAACATCAGACGTTCAACGCCTGCAAATGGTGACTGAAGATGCACCCAATCTAAAAGTGATCGGTATTCGCGGTGATTTTGATGATGCGCAAGCTGCGTTAAAAAAACTACTCAGTTCTGACACGTTCGAAGCGCGTTTAAAAGAAAAAAACACGTCAGTTTCTGCGGCAAATTCAGTAAATTTTGGCCGTATAATTTTCCAGATCATCTACCACATTCATAGCTATCTTGAGCTGGTTCGCAGCGGTGCGATCAAGGTTGGTGAGAAAATTTATTTGAATGTGCCAAGTGGTAATTACGGGAATGCATTGGGTGGATATTACGCGATGAGGATGGGCTTACCGATTGAAAAAATCATGATTTCCTCAAACGCAAATAATGTGCTCACGCAGCTGATTAATGAAGGCCATTACGATCTACGTGATAAGACTGTCACACCAACCAGTTCACCGGCGATGGACATCCTCAAATCGTCCAATGTAGAACGAATTTTATATGATTTTTTCGGTGCTGATCGCACGCGTGAATTAATGCAGCAACTGGATGAAGAAAGACATTATTCATTAACGGCGGATGAGTTGACACAATTGCAAGCGGTGTTCGCAGCTGACTATTGTTCGGATGCGGAAGGCGCTGCGTATATTCGGGAAACTTTCGATGCAGGCTACTTAATGGATCCGCACACTGCGACGTGCTTTAAAGCCTACGAAACTTGCCGTGAAAAAAACCTGATCACGATTGTATACTCGACTGCAGAGTGGACGAAATTTTCTCCCATGATTGCGGAAGCATTGCTAGATCAACCTGGCTTGCATGATGTTGACGCATTGCAAGCGATAGCCGACAAAGCGAATATCAAAGTACCAACGATTGTTGCGGAGTTGTTCGCTAAACCCATTACGCAGACGACGGAAATCGATAAGCAGGATATTGAAGAGAGTATTATCGAGTTTTTGTTGTAACGCGTGCGTGCTTTTCACGAGACAAAAAAAAGAAGCCCAAACTGGGCTTCAAAAGAGGAGGTATGTCAGTATCAGCCCTACCAAGGAAACCGATACTGACAGAGAGGTCTTACTTAAAGTATTGCGTGACTTTGGATTAATTCCAGCTTTGCAATTTGGTTTTCCAGCGACCGTCAGTTTGACGCTCTAGGACAGTTACCGTATTCCCGCCGATCATTGCGCCTGATTTAGTATCACGCGCGGACCAAACAGAAGCTTGGTATGCCGTATTACCCTCGACTTTGATCTCAACAGGGTGTACAAAAAACTCGCTCATTTCGCCGTTTAATGATTCCTGCCAGTAGTTTTCAATAGCCCCTTTTAGTACGACGGTGGTGTCGTTTGGTGGCATGATGATGGCATCTTCGGTATACAGCTCGTTGAGTTCGCTAACGTTACCGGTGTTGTAAGCGTATGCCCAACTTAGCGCATTGGCTTGAATTGCAGTGATCGCTTCTTCATCGGCACTGTTAACCGCCATTACAGGGGCTGTTAACGCACTTGCAACCAAGGGAATGGCGTAAAGTGTTTTAAATTTCATAAGGTTAATCTCCAAAAGTTTTTATTAAATTAGGTGCTGCAATACAACATTGCTGCTTGGGAAGTAATATAGGTTTTGACGATTTGATAATCAATAGGCGAGATAAGGAACTAATTGTATCCAAAAAAGAAATTATCGGAATGTGATCGACTCGACGAAAAAAGGCTGTTATTTCTAAAAAATATTCTCAAGTTCCCGCCAGAATGATGAATCTGGCGAGAATAATGAAATTGCGAAAGGACTTCGATAAGCAAGAGCGGCATTCGATCATGCCTTATCAATGGTGCTGCGAAATTTTGACTTATGACGTTCGGTTTAAATATTCGTTCTTGAGCTTTTTCACTAAACCTGCGAGTAAAACCAGTGCGATCAGATTGGGTATCGCCATCAAAATATTCGTTATGTCAGCAAGATTCCAGACTAATTTTAGTGGAACTGTCGCGCCGAAGATGATCAGCATAGAGTAGACGATACGGTAGGGGATCACGGCATTTTCACCGAACAAAAATTTTGCTGATCGATCACCGTAATATGACCACGCGATGATGGTCGAAAAGGCAAATAAGGTGAGTCCGACACCGACCACAATGGCTCCCCAATCTCCAAGAGAAGCTTGAAATGCATGTGCCGTTAATTGTGCACCGGTAAGCGTTTCTGTGCCGTTATCCAAAACGCCGCTGACGATGATCACAAGTCCAGTAAGCGAACACACAACTAAGGTGTCGATGAACGGCTCAAGCATGGCGACTAGGCCTTCTCGTACAGGTTCATTCGTCTGCGCGGCGGCATGTGCCATCGGCGATGAACCTAACCCAGCTTCGTTGGAAAAGAGGCCACGTGCCACGCCCCAACGGATTGCTTCACCAACGACAGCGCCACCGACAGCCCAGATATTCAGTGCGTTGTTGAAGATCAAACCCAGCGCATCGGGAATCGCGGTTACATTCATCATCAGCACGAGCAGTGCAGCCAAAATATAAATCGCCGCCATGAACGGTACGATCACACTGGCGACTTTTGCAATGCGTTTTACGCCGCCGAGAATAACGAGTGCAACTAACGCGCTCATGATCGCGCCGGGTAACCAGCGTTGCTCTTCAATAGCGGGATTAATAAAAGCTAAGCCTTCAACGACGGAGTTGGCTTGTACCATATTGCCGATCCCAAAGGAGGCGATCAGCGCAAAAAAAGCAAACAAGATCGCCAGTGGTCGCATATTCAAACCGTGCAAGAGCGTGTACATCGGCCCACCTGCGACGACTTTGTCATGGCCGATCTCTCGGAAACGTACGGCCAACGTGCATTCTGTAAATTTCGTCGCCATACCGAAAAATGCCGTGACCCACATCCAAAACAATGCACCAGGCCCCCCGAGCGTGATCGCCGTCGCCACACCCGCGATATTACCCGTACCGACCGTGGCTGATAGTGCGGTCGAGAGAGCCTGAAAATGTGTGACCTCACCCTCATGAGTTGGATCAGAATGTTTGCCGGAGACAAGCTGGACAGCCTGTTTAAAGCCACGAAACTGGATAAACCCCATGCGAAACGTAAGGTATGCCCCTACGCCTAACAACGCTGCCAGCGTAAGTATGTTATTCCAAAGCAAGCCAGAAAGTTGCCCTGTCAGCGCCGTTAAAGTCTCAAGCATGTTGCCTCTCCCTCAATTATTCTTGTTTATGCCCGGTAGTGTAACGGATTTCATGCTGAGAACTGATCGCTTGCTGTCATACGCGTTATTTATAGCCTTTGAACTAATAAAAAAAGTGGTGGGTGAACTTAAACGACGTGAGATGGATCAAAGTAGTTATGCATACAATCGATGATGTTTTGCTTTTAAAAAACCAGGTGTTCATAAATAGACCAATGCGAATTAGTAAAATGCGAAAGCTATTCCGATCGACCGTTAATGCCAGTTTGTTTAGTGTCATTTTTCTCAACTCGATTTCGGTAAATGCAGACACGATCTGGGTGAGTGACTTCTCAACTTATGGTCTACAAGGTTGGACAGAAAAAGAGTTTGACGGAAAAACTCATTACTCACTTGATCAAGATGAAGGCAAGAAAGTGCTTCATGCAGTGAGCAGGGAGAGTGCGTCTGGTCTAATAAAAGAGATCGAAATTGATCTGGATAAAACTCCTTTTTTGAAATGGTCATGGAAAGTTAACAATACGATCAATTCGGAAAACGAGCGCATAAAAAAAGGGGATGATTTTAGCGCGAGAGTCTATGTTATTTTTTCTGATGGGCCATTTTTTTGGCAAACAAAATCTTTAAATTATGTTTGGGCGAATGAAGCAACGATCGGTGAGCACTGGCCGAATCCTTATACCCGTAACGCGCAGATGTTTGCGATCCAGTCTGGTGATGATGGCGTAGGGCAGTGGCAGCATGAAGTGCGAAATGTGCGAGAGGATCTAAAAAAAATCTTCGGTAAGGACATAAAAAAAATTAACGCGATCGCGATTATGTCAGATACGGATCAAACTGGCGGAGAAACGCAGGCGTGGTTTGATAATATTGAATTTACCGATTAAAACGACGAAAGCATAAATGCGTGATGTATCAGAAGGTAGAGATTAAACGAAATCAATCCAGGCAGTAAAAATATTTTTTATTGTCGCTGCCTGACCGTTAGCTGATCATTTTTTTGAATTAATTCTAGTTGACCTAAAAAACTCATTCCTAACAGAATTTCCATATCATCCATCGATGGGTTGATTGAGGCTCTGACATTTCTCAGTTCAATGTCACCCAGCGTAATGCGATCTAGTCGAGTTCGATAGGCGGAGGTGATGCCATTCGCCGTCATCACATCAAATTCGATACCACGTTTTAAATTTAAACGTTGAGCTAATCCAGCAGGAATGGCGATATCCGTTGCGCCTGTATCGACGAGAAATTCCACCGGTTCGTTGTTGATCGTGCCTGTGGCGACGTAATGTCCATAGCGGTTGCGATCGAGCACAACGTCCACAACACCATTGTTATTCACACTTAGGATTTGTTGGTTAGGGTTGCGTTGATCATCAAGCACGTTATCGAAGAATTGTGTGAGCATGAAGAGGCCAACAGCGAAGGCCAACATAAACATGATCCGTCCGGCTTTTTGGTGAGGGTTTTGATTCGGCATGATAGACAGTTTGCCGTAATCCCCACACGGGTGATAGTCTGCGGCCATGCTAGTTTACAATCAAATAAACGGTTGGATTGATGGCGTTAAACACTGCCCGTCACCGAATTATGATGCGCGACCAGAAGGTGTGCCGATCAGTTTGTTGGTCGTGCACAATATTAGTTTACCCCCTGGTGAATTTGGGTCGGACCACATTGGTCAACTGTTTTGTAACTGTCTTGATCCGGCAGAACATCCGTTTTTTAAAGAGATTGCAGATCTAAAAGTCTCTTCGCATTTGCTGATCCGGCGTGATGGTGAGATTGTTCAATTTGTGCCGCTGACGGCGCGGGCATGGCATGCGGGCGTATCGCATTTTGATGGATGTGATCGCTGTAATGATTTTTCGATCGGCATTGAGCTGGAAGGGACGGACGACTTACCCTACGAACCCATTCAATATACACAGCTTGTGCGATTAACTAGCTTGGTTCGTTCTGAATGGCCCGCGATTTCCAGCGAAAGAATAGTCGGCCATGATCACATCGCGCCGGGGCGTAAAACGGATCCCGGTCAGGCGTTTGATTGGGATGCGTATCTAACCGCAGTAGCGTCGAACTAATAACCAGATCAGACGACGAAATTCCGCGACGTCAAATTGAGGCTCTCCAAACACGCTTAAATACAATCGTTCTGTCGGTAAGTACAACGGCCACACGGCGATGCGGCTATTTCCTTGTGCATCCAACGCGCCCCAGCCATGTTCAGCCAGCCCAAAATAATGCGACAGATGTTTGCTGTGGCGATCTTGCAGAGCTGATAAATCAGCACTGAGTGCAGCGAGCATATCGGCCTGATCAGGATTAAAGCCAGCGTAAGCGAGCGTACAACCATGATCATCCACCAGCATAGCTTTGCCACTTAAACTCAAGCGCGCGAGTAACCCTTTACACAGTGAGTTGAAGCCCTGATCAGGCATGCTCAGAGCTCGCGTGCTGCCTTCAATGAAGCCACGATGTTGTAGGGTCTCAAGATAATCCATCATGGCTTTAATGCTATTCGTACCGGTCCAGTTGATTAACTGAGACGTGATCGGTCGCGGAGATCGGCTCTCTTGCATGAGTTGCAGCAAGAACGATCGTGCCTGATCCGGTTTCGGGCTTTCTACCGCGTAAAAAGCGCCTTTGGGCGTCGGCGTTAGGTAGATGTTTTCAGCGAAAGTGTGTTCAATTTTGGACATGCTGATCAAGAGCGTTGGTTGAAATAATGCTCAGTCTCATCCCATAAATCTTGCACTGCGAGTATTTTACCGGCTAGCCGTGTCGTCATTTTAAGAAAGTCGTTTCGCTGATCGTGCTGGCGATAAAGTTCAAGAAGTTCGCAGGCAATTTCCATATCGCTTGGATCAGCTTCAAGAGCGTCTTCTAACAAGGTCTGCGCGATCGCTTCGTGCCCCATGGCCAATTTATAGCGTGCTTTGCGCAAGATTTGATCGGCGTTCGGTAAGCTTGGCGTATTATCGTTAAATAAGCTGGTTGATGATGTTAGCTTGGGAGACAGGCGTGCGTGACGGCTCGGAACGGCATCCACGCGAGAAATACCAGTATGCAAATGCGACTGAATGTAATGTTGTTGGTGTTTATTGAGTAACTTATAAGTCGGACGGAGAATCGATTTTTTTAAACCCAAACCACGTGGGCCGAGGGCAATAAATAGATCGATCACAGCACCAAAATACGCGACATTATCGCGCGCGATGAAAAGCAGAAAAATCCGTTGAGTATGCGCGAGCAGATCACGCGGATTGCGAAGGATTTTACGGTTCAGTAGTTGCAGATAGCTGTCTCGTTCAGCCGCATTTTTAAAACGGGGTAACACATTCTTTTGTTTGTGTTCCTCTGTTGGGCTGTTAAATAACGATGTCATGGGAATGGTTTGTTGCCCTGTTTTTGCTGCTTTCTAATGTGATCTGCGAACAGCTTTTGTAGTCCAAGCTTGATGCGGTGAAGACGTTAATAACGCTAACACAAGACAAGATCAGCTTAAAGTTTACGATCGCCATTTTGCTTACAATTTCTATCTACTGATCACAGTGGCGGCTGAAGGTAGAAATGCTGAGAACTGCATCATAAATTGGTAATTGGTTGTGGAACTTGTCGAAGTTAACAGGTCATAGTCGCCATATGGGAATTCCTGTCGGGGGGGACGCTGCAGCACATCATGACATGCTTCTATTTCCCCCTTGGATCGTGTTTTACCGTCATTCACCCCGATGAAAAAATCGGTTAATCATTAGTAAGAAGACGTTTATGAAAGTGTTTAAAACCTTAGCTCGAATTGTTTTAATTAGTAGTGTGTCGCTGAGTTTATTAAGCGGCTGCGCCAGCCCATCTGGGGGGCAATCGTCAGTGCAGCCGGTCGTGGCTGAGCCGAATAATGTGGGCATTTATTACTATACTAACCGGACGCCAGAACATAATGGACACTATTTCAGCGGTGAACGTGGTGACGTGAGCACGGGTGTTGCGAATGTCAGTATTCCTGCGAGTCATAAGATGGGGAAACATGAAGAGCCGTCTTTGTTGAAGTTTGAATGGTCACCGGATGAGCACAAACACATCAAACTGACCTCGATAAATGAAATGTCAGAATCTGACTTTTTCTTTCGTTTATCCGAGGCAGTGCAGCAGTCAGCGAACGGCAAGTTGATGATTTTTGTACACGGCTACAACGTCAGCTTTGAAGAAGCGAGTCGTGTATTAGCGCAATTCAGTAAAGATTTAAAATTTAATGGCCCGGTTCTGTTATTTAGCTGGCCCTCTAAAAATAATCTGACCAGTTATATCGTTGACGAAACAAATGCAGAATGGGCAACCACACATTTTGTCAACATGCTGAAGAAATTGGTTGTCGATGTTCCTGCGAATGAAATTTATTTGATCGCACACAGCATGGGTAATCGTGTTACCAGTCGTGGTGTTACAGAACTTGCCGTGGATTTACCGAAAAGTTATCTATCACTTTTCCGTGAGTTGATCATGATCGCGCCGGATATAGATGCGGAAGTCTTCCGTGATCTGCTGGCACCGCGACTCGCGAGTACTGGCATTCATACAACGTTATACGCATCATCTAATGATCGTGCTCTGCGTGCCTCCAAAGCCTTCCACGGTTACAGTCGCGCCGGTGATAGTGGTGAAAATCTGCTTATTGTCGATGGCGTTGAAACGATTGACGCCAGTGATACGCAAGGCGGATTTTTGGGGCACGGTTACTTCGCTGAAGATCGGCGGATCATGGAAGACATTTTTGCACTTTTGCAAACTGGCCAGCGCGCGGAGAATCGGTTTGGTCTCGGTGCGATTGATCAGGAAGAAGGACGCTACTGGAAATTTAGAAAATAAATGATCTCAAAACCTGATCGTGTTTGATTTAAAGCGATCAGGTTTTTCTCACCTAACTTTCATCATTTTCTCTGCAACATGAAATGGCCACTTGATTTAGATCAAGCTGGGCATTTTTAAATGCAGAGTGTTTACATAAAGTGATATCCATCCGTTGTGATCTAAACACAATTAAAAGCGAATTTTGTGTGAATAATTCAGCCAATCTGAACGGTGATTAATCAAAGCAAATCTGTCCTCACTCAGCGCTCGTCTTCTCAGCACAATAATTGTGCGCCTCGGTAAAACCATGCACCACGAAGGGGTGTTTCATTGTTTTGTTAGAAAAATAAAAAAACACAAAGAGTAAATATATTTATAAAAAACAATAGCTAACCTAGATTTAAACGATCTGGCATAGTAATTGTAATGACACTCAGTAGAAGCAAATGCAGGCGACAAGTTAGCTAGCTCTAATGCAATTTTAAGAGTCGTAGACAAAGGCGTCTATCCGTAATCATAAGGATTGATTTCGGGTAGATGCCTTTTTTTTTGAGGAAACAAAAGACATGAGCGCTGTTTTGAAAGAAGGGCAGGCCAGTATGTTCACTCGTAGTGATCAACATCCGATTGTCGTTGTCGGGACAGGCCCAGTCGGTGTGCGCGTATGTCAGGAACTCGTTAGGCAAGCACCAGAGCGCGGAATTGTTTTATACGGTGAAGAACCATGGAATCCTTACAACCGCGTTAAGTTGTCGTCACTCTTGGCTGGGCAAGTAAAAGAAAGTGATGTGTCAACGTTGCCGACGATTGAACAGCTCGAACAGGTAGAAACACGTTTCAACACTCAAGTAACCGAGATTAACCCCGGCCTGCGTTTGATCAAAGACAATTTTGGCCGTAACCAAGTTTATTCTTCGCTAATTCTGGCGACCGGTGCACGTGCGCGTATTCCGACGATCAACGGTGTGGATATGCGCGGAGTTTATTCTTTCCGAAATATGCGCGATGTGCAGACTCTAAAAGCACGACAAGTGCGATCACGCCATGTGGTGATTCTTGGTGGTGGTTTATTAGGGTTGGAAACAGCGCGCGCAATGCGCATGTTTAATACGCGTGTGACGTTGATCGAACACAACATGCATCTCATGTTTCGTCATTTAGATGATCCGGCAGCGGAAATCCTACGCGAGCACGTCATGTCGCAAGGTATTGAAGTTTTGCTACGCGACAGTGTGCAAAACATAAACGGTGAATCACGCGTAGAGTCACTGACATTACGTAGCGGTCGTAGACTTGAGTGCGACACATTGATCGTTGCAACCGGCATTATTCCAAATGTTGATCTAGCTCGTGCATCCGGTATCGCAATCGGTCGCGGAATTAAGGTTGATGAACGCATGCGTACATCCAAGCGGAGTGTTTATGCTGTCGGTGAATGTGTTGAATTTAATCAACGGACTTACGGCACCGTCGCACCAGGGTATGAGCAAGCTTCCGTCGTCGCCAGTAATATCGCGGGGAAAAGTGCACAATATGTTGATTCGCTCTCAGCCAGTCGACTCAAAGTACTGGATTGTGCAGTTTACAGTCTCGGCGATGTTGATGAATGCAGTCGTCCTTATAAGCGCTACCAATTCACTGAAGGCCAATCGTATCGTCGTTTAAATATTTCACGTGGCAGAATTCTAGGTGTTGTTTCGATCGGTGAGTGGGATGAGCTTAGTCGAATTCAAGAAGCGGTAACGGGCGGACGTCGACTCTGGCCGTGGCAGATCCAACGGTTTAAACGGACTGGCCGAATTTGGAATGAAGAAGCGCTGTCCGTGAACTTTTGGCCGCCACAAGCCGTCGTGTGTAATTGCACTGGTGTGACGTGCGGAGAGATCCGCAGCGCGATCAGCGGTGGTTGTATTTCAGCCGAAGCGATCGCTGGTCAAACAGGCGCATCAACGGTATGCGGAACCTGTCGGCCAATGCTTATGGAATTAGCAGGCGATCGCTCGCCTGTGAAACCCGAACGGGGCTTCAAACCATTACTCATTGGTTCAATGATCGCGCTCCTGCTCTCGCTGCTTACCTTTCTCAGCCCGCGCATTCCATTACCGGACACCGTGCAACTCGCATTGGAATGGAACCTGTTGTGGACCGACACCTTTATTAAACAGATCAGCGGTTTCACCCTGCTCGGACTTTCGGTTCTGGCGGCAGTGTTGTCCTTACGAAAACGGGTTAACTGGGTGAGTTTCGGAAAATTTACGGGCTGGCGAGTAGTGCATGTGATCGTCGGCGCACTGATCGTTTTCGGTTTACTCGCGCACACCGGGTTTCGGCTCGGTAGCAATATGAATTTTTGGTTGATGTTCACTTACACCGGCATGTTGTTATCCGGAGCACTAATTGGTGGTGTGATCGCGATGCAACACAAACTTCGCCCACTACAAGCGAAAGTGTTAAGAAGCCGGTTTATTTGGACACATATTCTGCTGTTCTGGCCATTACCAGCACTGTTGGGGTTTCACATTTTAAAAAGTTATTACTACTAAGCGCGAGTGGCTAAGGACGGATAAACACGCATGGCATTGTCGAGGAATCACTTACTGTGGTTGATCTGGTTAATCGTAACAATTGGTTTAAGCGCATTTTTTGCTTACAAATTATTGTCATCCGAGGACAAGCGCGTGTTTTTGCCTGGTGAAACGAGTCATGGTCATCATCAGATCGAGATGTCGTGTAATACCTGTCACGGCGAAAGTTTTACTGATCAAAAAACGTTACAAAAATCTTGTATGAATTGTCATGGTGAGCAATTAAAAGAAGCGAAAGACGATCATCCCAAGAAAAAATTTACCGATCCAAGAAATGCAGATCGCGTTGCGGAATTAGATGCGCGCGTTTGCGTCACCTGTCACACCGAGCATCGTCCAGAAGTTACAGGACCGATGGGAGTAACGCTACCGATAGATTATTGCTACAAGTGCCATGAGGATGTGGCCGATGATCGGCCAAGCCATGAGGGCATGGAGTTTGACACCTGCGCCTCAGCCGGTTGTCATAATTATCATGACAATCGTGCTTTATATGAAGACTTTCTCGCGAAGCATTTACACGAAGCGGACAACCTTGAAAACGCTATTGTTGATCTAAAACCAAACCTCGCTGAGGTCGCAGAAATGTTAGGCCAATATCCGTTGGATCGCTATCCGCTTAAGACAGTTGTTGAGCCAGATGCACCTAATCACATAACAGTAACGGACGAGATTAAAAATCAGTGGTTAACCACCGCGCATGCAAAACAGGGTGTGAATTGTAGCGCCTGTCATGTCGATGCAGAAACCAGTGCATGGAACGAAAAACCTCATCAGCTAGTTTGTAAAACCTGTCACGAAAGTCAGCTCGCTGGGTTTGTACAAGGCAAGCACGGCATGCGACTTAATTCTGAAAAACTCGATATGACACTTTCACCGATGTCACCTGAACATGCGTTAATTCCAATGAAATCTAAAGCACACGGTACGGAGTTGACGTGTAACACCTGCCACGCCGCGCACGAATTTGATATTGAGACCGCCGCAATCAAAAGCTGTTTGCAATGTCACGATGATGATCACTCAAAAGCGTATGAGCAATCGCCACATTTTGCCTTATACGAAAAGGAAATATCCGGTGAATTACCAACTGGCAGTGGTGTCACGTGTGCGACCTGTCACATGCCGAAAATAGAGAAAGAATATTTTTACGGTGAAGTGATTCAAGTTTTAGTGGATCACGATCAAAGCAATAACTTACGACCGAATGAAAAAATGATTCGACCGGTTTGTATGCAATGTCACGGCTTAGGGTTTGCGATTGATGCGTTAGCTGATCCTGAGTTGGTGAAAAAGAATTTTAATGGATTGCCTGCACGACATATAGAGAGTCTTGATCTGGCAGAAGATCGATTAAAAGCACCCAAAGAGAGTAAAGGTAAATGACCCAAAGGTTGCGTAAAAGCAATCGAATATAACGAAGAAGTGAAGGAGAATATGATGAAAAAACTAAAATACGCAATTGCCGCGACAGCGATGGTCGGTGCTGTCAGTATTCCAATGCTAGCGCAATCTGATGTGTCGGATAAACCGACATTCACGCCAAAACAACTTACTGATTGGTTACATCTTGTGATGAGTTCTGATCGGACTGTCTACACGCGAAAGATTGTTAATCGTCTCGTGAAAAAAGACAAAGTGATCAAAGCCAGTGAACATTTCGATGATGAAAAAGCCTTGGTTTTACCAGCGCAAATGTTCCGTTTCGGCGCAGAAATGGTGGCTGAGAAAACCGATGAATTCAGCTACTCATTACAATCGCTGTGGCCGATTAATAAACAAAATGCACCCGTGACTGATCTTGAAAAAGAAGGTTTGGAATTTATCGCAAGTAATCCGGGTGAAAACTTTTACGGTGAAGAGGAATTGGGGGGCGTAAATTATTTCACCGCATTTTATCCAGATATGGCTGTCGCACCTGTTTGTGTAAGTTGCCACAACGAGCACAAAGATTCACCAAAAACGGATTTTAAAATTGGTGATGTAATGGGCGGTGTTGTGATTCGTGTACCGGTCGGTGGTTGATTAGTTGAGTGTGAAACTCATCCGTTTTTTAAGTGATCACCTTCTATAAGGAGTAATTAAATGGCTGAAAAAAGTTTATACGAAAGAATTGGTGGCGAAGGTGCTGTTGATGCTGCGGTGGATATTTTTTACCGAAAAGTCTTGATGGACGATCGCATCAGTGCGTATTTTGATGACGTGGATATGGAGCGTCAGGCGGCTAAACAAAAGAGTTTTTTAACGATGGTGTTTGGTGGCCCGAATGCGTATACCGGTGTGGATATGCGAGAAGCGCACAAGGGTATGAAAGGGTTAAGCGATGTGCATGTGGATGCGGTGATCGAAAATCTCGGTGCCACATTACAAGAGCTTGGTGTCGCGGATTCGGATATTCAAGAAATCGCCGGAATCGCGAACTCTGTGCGTGATGATGTGTTGAATCGTTAATGGCGACGATTCGCTTTTCCGATCAGGCGTGGGAGTTGCAAGAGGGCAGTAGTGTGCTCGATCTACTTTTGTCAGAGGGTCAGACCGTACCGTATTCTTGTCGTACTGGTGCGTGTCAGACCTGTCTGATGAAATCGACGCAAGGTTTGGTACCAGATAAAGCACAAGTAGGTATAAAAGCATCACTCAAAGCACAAGGGTATTTTTTAGCATGCCAGTGTCAACCTGAAAACGATCTCGATATTGCTTTAGCCGATGCAAGTTCTGTTAGGGTGAATACTGTTGTGATCGGACATGAAAAGCTGACGGAAAAAGTCGTGCAAATCACATTAAAAAAACCGGAAAAATATCAATATATTCCGGGTCAGTATTTAACATTATGGAAAAATGCTACAGAAGGTCGTTCTTATTCATTAGCAAGCGTACCGGAGTTAGATCCTGACAATCTGGAAATCCATGTGCGTCGCGTTGAAGGTGGTGAGATCAGTGCTTGGTTATATGATGAAGTGAAAGTAGGAGATGTGCTCACAATTCAAGAGCCGGTTGGACATTGCTGTTATGTAGAGTCTGATCAGATGGATCCGTTACTGCTTGCAGGAGCAGGGACAGGTCTTGCGCCATTAATTGGTATTGCTCGTGATGCGCTTAATAAAGGTCATCGCGGTGAACTGCACCTTTTCCATTCGGCACGAAATACTCAAGGTTTATATAAACATACTGAGTTACATGAATTAAGCGAAAAATACGAAAATTTTTATTATCATCCCGTCTTGTCATTAGATGAAAATTCAGAAGAGAAAAGCATCACTAAGAAAGGTGATCTGACGAATATCATTCTTGAATTTCTCGACGATCCTAAACAGTGGCGATATTATTTATGTGGATCAGAAAATCGTGTCACAACACTGCGCAAGAAACTTTTCTTAGCCGGTGCGGCGATGAAAAATATTTATGCTGATGCGTTTATCAGTAAAGGTAGCTAAAGAACGCGCTATCAAGAATACACACGGTTTAGTATTTCCCCATCACCTCTTTTGGAAATGTTTCAACCCGTCACTTATTAGTCCAATAATTTTCCTTTAACACAGAACACTGACTTCGCCGGTATGCAGAAGAAAGGTAGCTGAAAACGTCTCCTACTCCAATGCTCTCTTTGTGGCGGAACCTGTTTCATTTTCTTTGACATTAAACGGGGTTGAAATAAATGAACCGATCAATGTCACGTTAATTAAAAGTGGAACGCATCATCGTGATAATCGCAATGCAATACACCTTACGACGGATATGAAAGGTGCCATTGATTTCGAATTGAGTGAAGCTGGTTTTTATTTATTGGAAGCCGCTGTAACGCGTAAAAGTGCTAAAGATAATAGTGATCTAGAACATTTTACACTTTACGCAACATTAGTGGTTTTTCCGGAATAACAGAATTAATCAGCGGGTATTCGGACAATAGATGAAGACTTGTAAAACCGTATTATCAATTGCAGAATCAGTTTCAAATTTTCTGATCGTTAACTATTAGTGAGCAATATGTGATTCAAAAACCTGCAATCAAACCATTAAATCCACAATTTTCATCCGGTCCTTGTCGCAAGCATCTTGGCTGGCAGCCAACGGCACTCTCGACGGCGTTTATTGGTCGGGCACATCGATCTAAAAGAGGTCGGGAACGTATTGCTGAGTTGCTTGATCGCACACGTCGTTTGCTTGAATTACCGTCGGATTATCGGATTGCGATCGTACCGGGTTCTGATACCGGAGCAATGGAAATGGCGCTTTGGACTTTGCTTGGTGCGCGCCCGCTAAATGTATTGCGTTGGGAAAGTTTTGGTCATCGCTGGTTAGTCGACGTGATCGAGCAACTTAAGCTGGTGGATGTGATCGTGCATGATGCAGCTTACGGCACATTACCTCATCTGGAGGAAGTCGACACGGATCGCGATACAGTATTTGTTTGGAACGGAACGAGTTCTGGGGTCAAAGTACCTCATGCAGATTGGATCAAAACCGATCGAAAAGGTTTGACGATTTGCGACGCAACCTCGGCGGTTTTTGCTATGCAGATGCCGTGGGATAAGTTGGATGTGACTACATTTTCTTGGCAAAAAGCGCTCGGTGGCGAAGCGGCACACGGAATGATCATCCTCAGTCCACGTGCCGTTGAACGACTCGAACAGTGGGTGCCAGATTGGCCAATCCCGACATTGTTTCGCCTCACAACGAATCAGGAAATCAATGAAGCCTTGTTTCATGATAGCCCGATCAATACGCCGTCCATGTTATGCGTGGAGGATTTTTTGAATGCGCTGAAATGGGCAGAGCAAGAAGGTGGACTGCAATCCTTAATCGCGCGATCAGAAGCTAATTATGCGATTTTAGCTGACTGGGTTGCATCCCGAGATTGGATTGATTTTCTAGCGCTAGATGCAGCGTTACGATCAAACACCTCTGTCTGTTTGAGCATTTCTGATCCGTGGTTTTCATCTCGTACTGAGAACGATCAAGCGCAATTAATTTTACGCATGGTTATGCTCCTTGAGGAGGAAGAAGCGGCTTTCGATATTAACGCTTATCGGAACGCGCCACCGGGTTTGCGAATTTGGTGTGGTTGTACTGTTGAACAAGCTGATCTAATCGCCTTACTGCCGTGGTTAGACTGGGCGTATGATCAAATTCGGAGTGAGTAGGTTTGTCGAAAACGTGTTGACAGGTTTTGCACTACTACCAGAGCAGATTTTGATATGAGCAATCTTGCTTTGATAGCAGTGCATCGCTTAGGTTTTTCTCCCCCAACCTCATATTGATATTGTGTGAAATGAAGTTGCGGAAGCGATCCTGTTTGCGAAGGACTTAACTGAACAGTTTTTTGATAAATCCGATCACACCACCGGACTTTTGCTCAGCAGCCCCATTTGGGACATTGTTTTGAACAGGACGATTATTACTGCGTCGAGGGCGGTTTTCATTGTCGCCACCTTTAGGTTTTGACACATCGACGCGTAAGTTTCGGCCATCTAACTCACTACCATTTAACGCTTCAACAGCGCGTGAACCTTCGGCATCATCACCCATAGTGACAAAACCATAACCACGCGATCGGCCGGAACGGCGATCAACAATAATATCGACGGAATCTACCTGGCCATATTGCTCAAATACTGCACGTAACGAGTCGTTGTCTGTTTTGTAGGGAAGGTTGCCAACATATATATTCATTCAATTACCTTGTTTAATGTTCAACGGAAAGTTAGTCCGGCCGTGAAAATAACGCTACCTCGCCGGACTGTTTGAACGGCACCGTAAATGAAATTCCCTCAAGTTTCATTTTGCCTTTCAGAAGATAGCGTAAACTTTTGCTCTGCAGAATATTCTGGAATTGATCCATAATACCGCCCAAACTGCTGGACACATTGACATCAACCGTCGCTTCACTAAAGCCAGCAACATACACGGCTTGATTACTGACACCGGAAGCAAAGGCATCACCATTTAGATCCAGATCAAAGCTCATTCCCTGAATATTCAATGGCTTATCATTTGGATTCTGGATTTTCAGAGTCAACAAGAACGATTGTTCAATTAAACCGATTTGTTGTACCTGAATATTCGTCAGGTTAAAGCGTGGCGGATCAGCCAACGGCGAAAATGCGCAGCCGCTAAGCATCGTCGCCAGCGCGATCAGAAATACACAGAACAGGTGATTATTGACTGAAAACTTCCACATGAGCAAGGCCTCAATTGTAGCAGATCTGTATGATAAACGGATCACGAAATACCCGCTTGTTAAGGTGATGCAACGCAATATGGTGTAACATTTTGTTCAGCAATTGAGCGCTTATTTCATATAAGATTCAACAAATACAATTATTAATCTTACAACTGGACACCACACTATGACAGATACTGAAAAGCGAATTCCCGCCACCTTGATCCGAGGTGATGGCATCGGCCCTGAGATTGTCGAAGCAACTTTGCGTGTGCTCGACGCAGTAGGCGCCCCGTTTGAATGGGATGAGCAACTTGCCGGCTTGGCTGCAGTCGAAAAGCATGGCGATACCATTCCACAAGACGTTATTGACTCGATCCGACGCAACAAGCTGGCGCTCAAAGGTCCGCTGACAACACCCATCGGCGGTGGTTTTCGGTCTGTGAATGTGCGTTTACGCGAAACTTTTAAACTTTTCGCGAATGTACGGCCAGCACATACCTTCGTGGATACTGGACGTTATAAAGATATTGATCTGGTATTAATCAGAGAAAACTTAGAAGGTATGTATGTCGGTGCTGAGCACGTCGTGCCTGTTGGTGACGATCCGAAGGCGGTTGTCGAATCGACCAGTTACAACACCCGTTTCGGTTGCCGACGGATTGCAGAGTATGCGTTTGACTATGCGGTACGAAATAATCGTAAGAAAGTGACGATTGTGCATAAAGCGAATATTCTGAAAGAATTGACTGGATTATTTTTAGAGACTTGTTATGAAGTTGGTGATAAATATCGCGATCGTCTTGAAATTGAAGATAAAATCGTCGATAACACCGCGATGCAGCTTGTCCTTAATCCGGGCCAATTTGATGTAATCGTGACGACGAATATGTTCGGCGATATTCTTTCAGATGAGATCGCAGGTTTAGTTGGCGGCTTAGGTCTCGCACCGGGTGGCAATATTGGGCACGACGCAGCACTGTTTGAGGCTGTGCATGGTTCTGCTCCAGATATTGCCGGTAAAGGGTTAGCGAATCCGACGGCATTGATTCTCGGCGCTGCGATGATGCTTGATCACGTCAAAATGCAAGAAAAAGCAACATTGATCCGTAATGCATTGGATATCTTGCTGAAGCAAGGTAAAACGCTGACTGGTGATCTAGGCGGTAACGCAAGTACGACAGAATTCACCGATGCGGTCATTGCGCAAATCAACTCAATGCAGGCGTGATCACTTTGTGATCAGAAATCGAGAGGTGAAGTTATCTCTGTAACAAGCAAGCAAACCCAGCGGCATTTAGATAATCTAGTGGCTGAAGGGCGGCGTAACGAAAAACGTTGGCGTCGTTTTCAGACATTGGAGCTGCGATTATTACGGTGTACCACTTTGCAGGACTTGCTGCATATGGTCATGTACGACAACAGTGCAGATGCCGGTTGGGATCAAGTCAGCTTGACGTTGCACGATCCTGAATACACATTTCATCGCCTGCTCGATTCAACCGGCACCTCGCTTGAAGATTTTCCAGAACTCTTTTTAACCGACAGTTTGCGTGCACTCGAAGTCGTGTTTGATGGATCACGCCGTCCAACGTTGGGCCCATACCGCGCGCGCATCCATGCGTCGCTTTTTTCTAAAACAGAGCAACGTTTTGGAAGTGTTGCGGTGTTGCCCCTAATCCGAAATCGCAAACTCATCGGATCATTAAATCTAGGCAGTTACGATTGGGAGCGATTCAAAGCGGAATCGTCGACGGATTTTCTTGAACATCTTGCCGCAGTTTTATCCGTTTGCTTGGAAACCGCAGAAATCCGCGAGCGGCTGCGTTTTATCGGCCTCACGGATGGGTTGACGGGCGTAAATAACCGTCGCTTTTTTGATCAACGGTTATTAGAAGAAGTTGAGCGCGCACGTCGGGGTAATGCTGAGCTGGGTTTTTTGTTTATCGATCTTGATCATTTTAAAGTGATCAATGACACACATGGACATCAAGTAGGTGATGATGTGTTGCGTGCGGTGGCGAGAATTATTCGTGAACAGTTACGCACAGTGGATGTCGTCGCACGCTATGGTGGTGAAGAGTTTGCGGTCGTTCTGGCACAAGCTGATCTGGCCTTATCCATTGAAATCGCGGAACGGATCCGTAAACGTATTGAAGCCTGGCATTATGAAACCGAGGATGACGAGTTCAACGTCACTGCCTCTATCGGTATTGCAACCACACAGGACATGGACGCATCAGACTCCGTAGAGGCGCTGGCGCATCATTTAGTTGAGGCGGCGGACGATGCCGTATACAGAGCCAAGGAGTCCGGTCGTAATCGGGTTGTTACATACGATGAATCAACAGTTTGATAAGAATGCGCCGCGCAATGCACTAAAAGCCGGCTATGAATTGCTTTGGTATCAAATCAAAGCGGTTCTTGGGCAGGGCGCATTCGGGATTACCTATCTTGCACGCGATGTGAATCTCAATCGCATGGTCGCGATCAAAGAATTTCTACCCGGCCAATACGCTATGCGCGATGGTGACGACACAGTGCGTCCCGTTTCTGAAGAAATGCAGGATCGTTTTAAATGGGGTTTAGAACGCTTCATTGAAGAAGCGCGTATTCTCGATCAGTTCGATCACCCCAACATCGTGCGTGTTATGAACACGTTTGAAGCGAATAACACCGCCTACATGGTCATGCGCTACGAGCAAGGTGTGAGTCTGAAAGAAATTCTCGTGCGACAAAAGTTTCTGGATGAGTCTGATCTATTAAATATTTTATTCCCGATCTTGGATGGTTTGGAATTAATGCACGACGCAGGTTATGTCCATCGCGATATCAAACCGTCGAATATTTTTGTCCGCACGGATGGCACACCAGTGTTGTTGGATTTCGGATCGGCACGTCAATCCATGCAGATCGAAACGCACACATTGACGTCACTCGTCTCACCTGGTTATGCACCGATCGAACAATACGTCAGCAAGAGTGATAAACAAGGTCCTTGGACGGATATTTACGGCATGGCAGCAACGCTGTACCGAACCGTCACCGGGGTTGCACCCGCCGATGCGATCTCACGTGGAGAAGCTTTAACCGGTAATGAAAAAGACACGTATATTGCCTGTCGTGAACTGGCCGATCAGCGCTATTCGGATCAGTTTGTCGAGAGTATTGATCAAGGCTTACGGTTTTTAACCCGTGAGCGTCCGCAATCGGTAGAAGCATGGCGCGAATCGATTATCTCAGGTGAATCGAGTTTGCCAGAGCCGATCGCCATTTCCGGACAGATTTCAAATGAAATCGTCTCCGTAGTGCGTGAGTCATTAACTCAAACGGCAACGCGCGTGTACAACCCGAATACTGCGTTTGATGTCGAAGGTGGTGTGACGGCTGAACCGGATACGACATCGATAGAAGTAGCACATAAGCAAGGTTTCCATCGAGGGCTTAAATTGGTTATCGGCTTGTTGATCGTACTGGCCGGTGCTTTTCTCGCAACGAATTTTGAGAAAGTGCGTGATGTTGATCAGCAGGGTTACATCTCTGAAACGGAAGATACGATTCCTTTGATGCCTGTGCCACCAGCAGATCAAGAGACGAATACGCTTATTGATCCGATCTCGACACAAGAAGTGATCAATATGATTCCTGAAACATCCGATGTGAGAACCCCCACGTCTCTGACTCCGCAAGTTACATTGCCCAGCGCGTCGTCAGAGGGTTCACCAGCCGTTCCATTAGAAAACACACAATCGTCTGATCAGATGCAAACAAATGCTCTGGATGATGATCCGCTTTATCCAGAATCACAAGGACAACTCTTACCAGGACAAGAGAGTTTTTCACAACCTGATCCGCTAATGAACCAAACTGAGCCTAAGCCCGATGCCTACATCTTGCTTGATAATCCGAATTTCGAAGAGGAAGTCCCAGAGGCAACGGTAGTTTCAGAATTACCACCGGGTGCGATTCTACTTGATGAGGAGCCTGAAGAGCCGGTGATCACACAGCGGGCTCCGGTTGAACAAACGCGTCCAGCCAGTAAACCCATTTATCGTGCGCCCGAAACTCCCCTAACAACGGCTGAAAACCCAGCCTCTGAAACAGGAACGGGGACTGAAACCCCGCCGACGATAGAAGATAAAACCTCGACCGTTACTCGTGAAGGGGTGACGATAGAAGAATACGCCGTACCGAAACGGCCTGAGCCAACCTCACAACTCCGCACAGAGTTTGAAAAGATGCTGGATTTTTTAAAGTCAAAAGGCGCACCAGCCAGCAACGAAAATAACGAAGCGGTACGCGAACAGTTAGGTGGTGGTCGACCTGTCCCATGAAAACGGCCGCCGTACCGTTAAAGGTACTGACTTACAATATTCACAAAGGCTTTAGCGCAGGAAATTTTCGCTTCGTCTTACATCAGATCCGTGAAGCGATCGAAAAAGCCGATGTGGACTTGGTTTTTTTGCAAGAAATTCAGGGCGAACATCGTCATCGCGAAGCAAAAATGAATGACTGGCCTCGCGCCCCTCAGTTCGAATTTCTTGCAGACAAGCTCTGGCCGCATTTCGCCTATGGCAAAAATGCAGTGTATTCCTCCGGCCATCACGGTAATGCTATTTTGAGTAAATATCCCATTTTACATTGGGAAAATATAAACGTATCCACTTCACGTAGGGCGAGTCGTAGCCTATTGCATGCCGTGATCAAAATGCCGAATGACATTGAACATATGCATGTGTTTTGTATCCATTTAGCACTTAGCGCAAATGCACGTCGTCGACAGTTGCGACGGCTTTCGCAAAGAATCGACAGCCACGTCCCTGACACGGCACCGTTAATCATTGCTGGTGATTTTAACGACTGGCTTGGGCAGGCAGAAAAAAGTTTGCATCAGCGGATTGGCTTACAAGATGTCTATAAACAACTCACTGGCCAGCGTGCTCGGACGTTTCCGGTGTGGTATCCCGTGTTGCCAGTTGATCGTATTTACTACCGCAATTTATTACCACAATCCTGTGGTCGATATGCCGATAAAGAATGGCGTGCATTGTCTGACCACGCAGCGTTGCATGCGGAATTTCTCTGTGAACAGTTATGAAGCAGACAATTAACCTCACTTACAAACTCGTTCGGCGCATTGTTATTTTTGTCGTCGGTATTTCAGTGGTTTTACTGGGCGTGGTTATGTTTGTTACTCCCGGACCTGCGATTGTTGTCATTCCTGCCGGGCTGGCTATTCTGAGTCTTGAGTTTGCTTGGGCGAGGCGCTGGTTGAAGGTGATGAAAGATAAAACTCGTGATATGACAGACAAAGCCGGCCTGTGGCAAGCAAAACGTAAATCGTCTAAGCAGCAACAAAATGAAGTGCAAGAAGACGGGAGTACCTCGGGAGATAAGCGGGCGTAATTTATATGAAGCATTTGCCGAACATATTAAGCATCGCGCGGTTAGCCAGCGTTCCTGTGCTGATTATATTCGCGATGCGTGGCCAAGCCGATGCTTTTTTGATTTTATTAGCGATTGCGTTTTGCAGCGATGGTTTGGATGGATATCTAGCACGACGTTTTTCGTGGCAGACGCGATTGGGTGCGATGCTGGATTCAATCAGTGATTTTGCCGTGTACATGTCGATTCCGATCTGCGCTTGGTTACTTTGGCCTGCTGTGATCAGACAAGAAGCGTTTTACGTGATCGCGATTATCTGCAGTATTGTGATGCCGGTGTTGTATGGTTTGATCAAATTCGGTCGGGTGACCAGCTACCACACATGGTTGACTAAAATTGCCGCCGCAGCGATGGCACTCTCATCGATCTTACTATTTCTGGGAGGGCCTGTTTGGTTGTTCCGGGCTGCAGCGATGCTGTGTGTGCTGGCGGCCGTGGAGGAAATCATCGTCACGTCTTTACTTGATCAACCCAAGGTCAACGTTAAAAGCATCGGCCATGTGATCAATCAGCGTCGTAAGCGCGTTTAATTTCTTCCGCAAGAATAGCCAAACCTTTTTTAACGAGAGTTGCGTCTTGTGAATAGGTGATGCGGATGCATTCGTACTGATGTTGCCAGTTTTCCTCTTCCAAGCCGGGAAAGAAATAATGCCCAGACACGACCAAAACACCACGACTTTTCAATCGCTCGTATAACTCGGCAGAGCTAATCGGCAGATCGCGACACCACAACCACAAGAACAGCGCGCCTTCAGCCTTGTGTAGATGCGCGTCATAGCCCTGTAAATCCGCGTTTAACCACGCGATCGCCTGTTCTGCTTTTTGCTGATAATACGGTTTGATGGTGTTTTCACTCAGACGAATGATCTCACCGGAGTTCACCAGATCGAGACATAACTCTGCGCCAACGCTGGTGCCCGATAAATTCAGGATCGCCGTCATGCCCGTGATCGCGTTTATGACCTTTTCGTTCGCGATCACAATACCTGTTCGTGTGCCGGGTAAACCGAGTTTAGACAGACTCATACAAAGAATGGTATTAGCATTCCAAACTGGGGTGGCTTCCGAGAAGATAATGCTCGGAAAAGGCAGACCGTAGGCGTTATCTAAGATCAACGGGATCGAATGTTCCTCCGCGAGAGCTATCAGTTTTGCCACTTCCTGATCCGTCAAAACATTACCTGTTGGATTGGTGGGGCGTGACACACAGATAGCGCCAATATCATCTGTGATCCGTAACGCATCAAAATCCACGTGGTATTTAAACGTCTGGGAATCGAGATGTTCGATAGTTGGTTTGCGTGCGGTAAAGAGGTTTTCTGTCACACCGAGGTCGGAGTAGCCGATATATTCTGGGGCGAGAGGAAATAGAATTTTCTTGCTGGAGCCGTCAGAAAATTCACCGGCGAACAAATTAAACAGGGTAAAAAAGCTGGATTGGCTACCAAGGGTGAGTGCGATATTTTCTGGACCAATTTCCCAACCGTAGGTGTCTCGTAACAGTCTGGCTAAGGCCGCAACGAAGGCGGGTTTGCCTTGTGGCGGATCATAATTACTGATCATATCCTCAAAGTGTCGGCCATCTTGCATAATCGCATGCATACGATCACGAAAGATCGTTTGTACTTCTGGGATATGGCCAGGGTTACCACCGCCCATCATGATCATTTCTGACGGCCCGGCTAGCGCCTGACCGAGATCATCCATGACTTGCAGAATACCGGAATGGCTAGTGAATTTTTCTCCGAAACTGGAAAGCTTCATAGTTGCTGTGGATCATACCAAAACGGCCAGTATAGCCACTCAACGCGCGGATGAAAATGTCGACACTTTATTCAGTGCTTTCGTCAGTTGGGCTTCAATACTCTTTTTGTATTCAAATAAATGTGCGGCTTGTAAATGACTGACCTTGGTATCATTCAACACGCTCGAACCGATATCAATATCGGTAATATAAACGGGATAGGCGAGTCGACTTCCGCGGTATTTCATGACCTGATCAGCCACTGCTTCAAACAGGTAGTCACCGTATTCGAGCGTGGAGAATTCATTATTTTCGCAGTAGATGACGAGATCATCTTTACGGGATTCATTGCGATCAACCAATACTTGGAGTTTTAGAAAATTGTTTGATCGGTCGTGCATGACTTCCAATGGCGAGATGCGAAAGCGTTTTTCTAAATCCTGTATTTTAGGTTCGTAGTCAATTTGATAGAGCTCAGTTTTGAATTCGATATCGTCGAACGCCGCAGACAGGTCTTCATGAGCAATTCGTGCCATGATGGTCTCGGCAAATTGTTCAAACTGACCGAAAAGCGCGTGCTTATTATTGAATGCGACCTGATCAAAAAAGAAGGTGCCGCATTCATCGATCACGTAAATTTTCGCCGTCAGATCTTTCAAATAGAAAAATAATTGCAACGTGTCCGGTTTATTCAGCGCATACATGTACGGTAAAACCGTTTCACGGCAGGCGTGCGGACCGAAAAACACTGGAACAAAGTGGCTCTGGGGTTGCGCTAAGTAATTCAACAATACGGACTTGTTTTCTATCCGTTGGTGCAGGCTTTGATCGTTGATCAATTCAAGACTTTGGAAGCCATTTTCTATCTCAAGAATATAACGACCGTCCTGTTTTGTGACCGCCTTTTCAGTAGATCCTGGCGATGCGATAGATCGGCTGGAGAAGTGCCCGATGAGATCAGTGAAAATCGCTTTTAGCGTTTGCCTGATCTGAGCGCCATAACCGGGTGAATAACAAAAAACTTGCATCATTTCCGCAGTGCCTTGATCAGCGGATGGTGACCAAGCGAGGTAGTCAGTGATGCATTCAATGAGCGCATTTTCGCCAGTGTAGTGATGCGTAATTACTTCGCCCCAACTGGTTTGATAAATCACATCAAAACTCATCGCTAGGTTCTTGTGTTGGCCACCAAAGCTCAGTGCATTGCTCCGCTCGCTTGAGACTAACGTGTCGCTGAGGAAAGGATCGGTTGTTTGCGTATGGCCTGCATTCACAAACAAGGCGGCACGTTCTAAACGCACAGGTTGCTCAAGTGCGTCGTTGCTGATGTCGCAACTGATCTCATTTTCCGTGCTGGGAAAGCACTGAGTGAGTGCGTCTAAAATCGTTTTGATTTCTTGCTGTGAGACGCCATTATCCTTCGGGAGATACAGCATGATCTTACTTTTCTGATCGAGCACGCCATTGAAATAGGCCCAAGTCAGCATGTCGATGAGATTCGCTGTGCGTTTTAAATGTGTTGTGTCGCCGAGTTCTTGCGCGCGAATGATCCCCCGATAGAGCACCCAAGATGCACCGCCTTGTAATGTTGTTAGGTAGTGCAGTGAGACAGTGGGCTCGTGAATGTCCGGTGCAATACCGCGGTTTAGGATTTCAATTTTGCCCGCTTTGCGTTCAAAAGCTGCGTACAGGCGACGACCCAGAATAGTGAGATCAGACGCGCTGATTAGCGGATTTTCTGCTTGATGACGCGCATAGCGGGAGAGAAAACGATAACTGTTCGTGAGTGCGTGAATGACACTGGCTCGTTCGCGCATGACCGTTTCCAGCTTCCAAGCAGCACGATTATCGAGCTCGATGACTTGTTCGTCGTCCCAACCCCATTGATCAATATATTCCCTGATCAGGTTACGTTTCCATGTTTCGATATGGTGGGTTTCGCTGATCTTATCGTTAAGCTTTAAATAGAAGCTGCGGCGGAGAATATCCAATCGTTTGCCGTCATTAGCCTCTTCAAGAAAGACTTGGATCAAATCGAACATTTGAATCCATGGGTCTAATTCCAAAATATCTGTTGTACCGGAGTACACCTGTTTCTTAAAACGATGGCTGAGTAGCGCTGCGCCGGTGGCATCATGCGCATAGACTTCCATCAGCAAGAGCTTCATGACGGATTTGTACGGCGCAGAAAAACTCTTACTTAACTGCCAGACAGCTGCACCGAAAAACTCTTCTGGCTGAATATGCGTCAAGCCGCCGAGATCAATAAATTGTTCAGTACGACGTTCGCCTAAGTGTATTTCGCTTGCGACAATTTCAGCATACATGGCTTCATCACGTGGCGGCACATTCCACCACATGAGCGGTAAACCGGCAATTTTAATGCTGGTACGATAAAACTCATCCAACAACAATCCATGCTGTGCACTGCCGCTACTCTCGATGGAGAGCGGTACCGTTCTGCCGGTGCGAAAAGTCTGCGGGTTGATTAGAAAAAAATGCACTTCGATTTTTTGTTCAAGTGCCCAATTCTCAATGTTGTTACATTTCTCTTGCAGTTCGCTAACGCGATCAGCATCAAGGTTATGGTCGATGAACAACCACACGTCCAAATCACTTTGGTTGTGATAGGCAATCGTGCCTGCACTGCCCATGACGTACAGGCCGAGGATCTCGTATTTGCGCTGTGCGCGTTTACCGATATCTTTATTACGAGCGACACGTCGAGCTTCCGTTAATTCATCTTCAGTGGGTGAGTAGTCACGAATGCCGACGGGGGTTTGGTTTGACACAAACCCCGGTAAAGCCGCTTCGTTATAATGCAGCAATACAGGAAGTGCACCGAGGAATGTCGCTTTGCGCTGGCTTAGACTACCGCGCATTCGGTCCAGTCTGGCGGCGTTGATTTCTTCGAAGCTTTGCAGTGGCGTTTGTGCTTCTTCTGTCAGGTTTTGAGGTGCGGGTTTTAGCATGTTTTGTGTAGCGGCGTCGCGCGTATTTCCTTGAACTACCAAGCATCGAGAATCTTTGCTATTCTTTTCTGTTCTTTTATGGGAAATGGCAGCCCGATCAATGCGATCGGGGAACAATCAAGCGGCACAAGAAGAACTGGTAGATGCCGTACTAAAATTGTTGGCAGAGAATTTAAATAAGAAGTTCAACTAATAATCTGGAGAGACAAAATCCAATGTTTACTAAAGATATGAAAGTGGAAGGTTTTGATCCTGAGCTGTTCGAAGCGATGGAAGGTGAGCGAGTTCGTCAAGAAGAAGATATCGAACTGATCGCCTCTGAAAATATGACAAGTCCACGCGTCCTGGAGTGCCAGGGTTCAGTATTGACCAATAAATATGCTGAAGGTTATCCGGGCAAACGCTATTACGGCGGTTGCGAATACGTCGACACCGTCGAGCAACTGGCGATTGATCGCGCTTGTGAATTATTCGGCGCAGACTGGGCAAACGTCCAACCACATTCAGGTTCACAAGCAAATGGTGCGGTCTATCTTGGCCTGTTAGAGCCGGGCGATACGATCATGGGGCTGTCACTGGCTCACGGTGGTCACTTAACACATGGTGCTCACGTTAACGTTTCTGGTCGTATTTACAATGCTGTGCAGTACGGTGTAGATGAAAATGGCATTATTGATTACGACGAAGCAGAACGCCTCGCGTTGGAACATAAACCAAAAATGATATGGACGGGTTTCTCAGCCTACTCTCAAGTGGTTGATTGGCAGCGGTTCCGTGATATTTGCGACAAGGTCGGTGCGATCATGGTGGCGGATATTGCTCACGTGGCTGGTTTGGTAGCAACGGGCGAATATCCAAGCCCAGTAAAAATTGCTGACATCACAACGTCCACAACACATAAAACGCTTCGTGGCCCACGTTCAGGCATTATCATGGGTAAAGCTAACGATGAGATCCAAAAGAAAATCAACTTCATGGTTTTCCCAGCTTATCAAGGCGGCCCCCATATGCACACGATCGCAGCAAAAGCCGTTGCCTTCAAAGAGTGCATGGAGCCAGAATTCAAAAGCTACATCCAACAAGTGAAAGCGAACGCGAAAGCGATGACGAAAGTCTTCATCGATCGTGGTTTGAAAATCGTTTCCGGTGGTACTGAAAACCACCTGTTCCTCGTCGATATGATCGAAAAAGGTCTGACGGGTAAAGAGGTGGATGCTGCACTGAGCAAAGCAAATATCACCGTGAATAAAAACGCGGTTCCTAACGATCCACAATCTCCTTTCGTGACCAGTGGTATTCGCATCGGGACACCATCGATCACGACACGTGGATTTAAAGAAGCTGAGGCCGCGCAAGTGGCAACTTGGATTTGCGACATCATGGATAACATGGGTGATGACGCAACGCTTGCACGCGTTAAAAGTGAAGTGTTGGACCTTTGTAAGAAGTTCCCACTTTACGAGCAATAAGCTCACCTGTCCGAATAACCGTAAGGGTGCTATGCTCGCGCCCTTACGGTTTTTTTATGCCTGAATTTTTGCAAACTTGTTGAGATAGCTGAATCCACCAATGCGCTGCCCCTTCTGTTCTGAACCTGATACTCGCGTCATTGATTCCCGTCTAGCTGGCGAAGGCGTACAAATCAGACGCCGTCGAGAATGCGTTGCCTGTAAAGAACGCTTCACCACCTACGAGCAGGCTGAGCTTAGCTATCCGCGTATCGTCAAATCAGACGGGCGACGTGAAGCGTTTATTGAAGATAAATTACGCGCAGGGATGATGCGTGCACTGGAAAAACGCCCGGTCAATATGGATGCCGTTGAACTCTCGATCGTAAAAATAAAACGTCAATTACGCGAAACCGGTGAGCGCGAAATCGATTCACAAAAACTTGGCGACTGGGTGATGGAGCAACTCCGCATACTTGATCAAGTAGCCTACGTCCGTTTTGCCTCTGTCTATCGAAGTTTTGAAGACGTTAGGGCTTTTCTGGATGAAATTGAACGCCTCGAAAACGAACTTCCGCCACAACTGAAAAAAGATCAGTTGGAGTTAATTCCGAGTGATCAAAAAAAGATCAAAAAGAAATAAACTTTTATTCAAGCTTGCTATCGCTTCTGTACGACTTGCTGATCACTTGACCTGATCGCCATCAGCTAACACACTGCGCGAATGTCGCAGCAAACATCCTCACATCACGATTACATGAGTCGCGCAATCGAGCTCGCGCAACTTGGTCTGTATTCCACCGATCCAAACCCGCGCGTGGGCTGCGTGATCGTCAAGAACAAACAGATCATCGGCGAAGGTGCACACCTTAAAGCGGGAGAACCGCATGCAGAAGTATATGCCTTGCGTGAGGCGGGTGATCAAGCGCGTGGTGCAACGGCGTATGTCACGCTTGAGCCGTGCTCTCATCATGGTCGAACTCCACCGTGTGCGGATGCCTTGATCGCAGCGGGAGTGACAAACGTGATCGTCGCAATGGCCGATCCCAATCCACAAGTAGCAGGCCGAGGTTTCGAGATGTTACGGGCTGCGGGAATTGACGTGATCAGCGGTATTTGTGAAGCAGAGTCACGTGAATTAAATCCTGGTTTCATCAAGCGTATGGAGAACGGTCTGCCCTTTGTACGGCTAAAAATCGGCGCAAGTTTGGATGGGAAAACAGCGATGGCCTCTGGTGAAAGTCAGTGGATCACCAGTCCGCAAGCGCGACAAGACGTGCAACATTGGCGGGCGAGAAGCTCAGTAATCCTCACTGGAATTGATACAGTATTAGCTGATGATCCATCATTAAATGTCCGTGATGAGAATATTCAAACACATGATCGGCAGCCACTTAGAGTCGTGCTTGATTCTGCATTACGTTTTCCGCAACAAGCAAAATTGAGTCAGTTACCGGGCGAGTATCTGATCATGACCTGTCAGGAGAGTCATCACGCTAATGTGATCCAGCTACCTGCGAATGATTCTGATCGCATTGATCTTGAATCCGCAATGAGAGAATTGGCTATGCGTGAGGTGAATGAAGTCTTGGTCGAGGCGGGTGCGACGCTTTCTGGTGCGCTGATTCAAGCAGGCTTGGTCGATGAACTGATCGTCTATTTTGCGCCGAAGCTACTGGGTAGCGCAGCGCGATCGATGCTGGAACTTCCGGGGCTAGATCAGCTTGCTGATCATATTACAGTGACGATTAAACAAGTCGATCAGATCGGTCCGGATATTAGATTGATCGCCGTCATTCGATAAGGCTGCGAGCTTTTAAACCGAACACGCTATAATCACAGAACTCTTTCAGTCAGGTTTTGTTGTATGTTCACAGGCATTATTCAGGCCGTAGGCCATCTTAGCGCGATCACACCGGGCAGCGTAGATACGCGTTTGACGGTCAATGTCGGCAAACTTCCGTTTGAACAAGTCGAAATGGGTGAAAGTATTAGTATTAACGGCGCGTGTATGACCGTTGTCGCGTTTGATCAGACAACGTTTTCTGTCGACGTCTCGAAAGAGTCACTGGCGATGACGACATTGGGTAAATTGAAAGTCGGATCGCCCGTGAATTTAGAGCGTGCAGTACGCTTATCTGATCGTCTTGGTGGGCATCTTGTTTCCGGCCATGTTGACGGTGTTGGCCACGTGGTAGAGCGTCTTCAAGAAGGCCGATCGTGGAAGTTTACATTACGTGTTCCGGCTGATTTATCTCGTTATATTGCGCATAAAGGTTCGGTGACGGTGGATGGTGTTAGCCTGACGGTGAATGCGGTTGACGGTGATCAGTTTACTTTACAGATTATTCCTCACACGCTTGAGGAAACGATCTTCAGTGAGTATCAAGCAGGCAGTGAAGTGAATATCGAAGTTGACTTGATCGCGCGATATCTTGAACGATTGATGACAACTAAAGCGTTACCTGATAAGGAGCTTTCTGCTGATCTGCTAACCAAAGCGGGATTTATATCATGAGTGAAGAACAACCATTTTGGAAACGTAAAAAACTTCATGAAATGACGATGCCTGAGTGGGAGTCTCTCTGTGACGGCTGCGCTCGGTGTTGTTTGTTCAAGTTGGAAGATGAAGATACCGAAGAACTTTTTTATACGGAAGTTGCGTGTAAGTTGCTCGATCATAAAACCTGCCAATGCACGAATTACAAAGAGCGATCGACGTTGGTCCCGGACTGCATCACCATGTCGCCAGAAAACTCTGAGATCTTCTCATGGTTCCCTGAAACCTGTGCTTATCGCCTACTGTCAGAAGGTGCAGATTTACCCGAATGGCATCCTCTGATCACAGGTGATCGGGATAGCGTTGCGCAAGCCGGTATCACCATCGGCGGTTGGGCAGTGCCTGAGGAAGAAGCTGGCGAGCTTGAGGATCACATTATCACTCTCCATGTAAAGTGATCCCCAAGAGCGTGTTTATCTGATTAACTTTTTCGTTTTCTTAGCCCAACCAACCCCATTAAAGCTGAGCCGAATAACCAAACGGCTGCCGGAATTGGAACCGCTGAAGGTGTGGCGGGGGAAACATCAAACGAACCGAAGCCGGTGACACCCTGCGCTGTTGGGTTAGCGAAAGTAATATCGTATGTAAAGGTGTAGATTTGATTTTCCAACAGTGTCAGAGGTGTTGTGAAAACGACCGATGCTGACGCGGTACTACCGTCAAGGTTATTGTATCCGTTATTGGTATTTGATCCGGTAATACTGAAGGCATCCGCACCGTTCGTCTCTGTGCTTGTTCCGTAGCCAGCAAGAAGGCCATCGCCTCCTGAAACAACCAGTTCAAATTGGTTCATATTGACAGGACTATTCCCACCATTAAATAAACCAAATAGAAGTTGGTTAGAATCAACGGTAAACGTCGTGTCTGTCGAACTGGGGTTTTGAAAAGTGTAAGTAAGGCCACCGGAGAGAATGCTGAAACTCGATTGGCCATCGTGTAGACCGTCATTAAAGTTGATTGCGACAGCGAAGCTTGATGGCGTAAATAATACTAGGCAGTATAAGGCTAATAATTTTAGTTGTTTTTTCATCGTACCCTTCCTCATTCTTTGGTGTATACCAAGCCAGTTATTGTTATGGTTTGCTCAGAATCATGTCGCTACACAGAGTTCTGTCATAGTCTTGACGCATTTAGTGTGCCATCAATATTATTGTTTATAAAACAATGCGTTATGTAAATTTCCCGACGGGGAGACCATATTTCTCTATAAAACCGTCTCTCCAAGGAGACAAATAAACACTGATTAAAATAATTGCTTGAAAGTAAATTTATTTGTACAGAGAGGGCTAAACTGAACAGGATGGGGAATGAATGCGCAAAGAGGGAGGTATAGAGTCACCGAATGCTCCGGTGACTCTACCTTAAGCTTTATAACCGTGTTTTCTTCTCATACAGATGATTCCAAGTAGAGATGAGCCAAATAACCAAACCGCGGCAGGAATTGGAACGGCAGATACGGCAGAGACATCAAAGCCTGAAAAGTTGATGGAAGAGTAATTACCATTACCATTATTGAGATCGTACAAGAAAGTGTATGTTTCACCCACAAAAAGGCTGATTGGGCTGGCAAAGCTCGTGGTTGCTCCTGTCAGTCCGGAAGCTAACGATCCTTGATTAGAACCCGTAATATCAAATAAACCAGCTCTATTACTCGTATTTACTCCAGAAACGTTATATCCGTTGAATAACGCATTTGCATCCACAGTGAGTTGGAATGTTGTGACATTAAAGTGAGAGTTTGAATTGCCATTTGTTTTCTGACCGAAAATCAAACTGTTAGAATCGATCTGAAAATTCCCATCAGTGCCGGGGGCTTGAAAGGTGTAATTGATTCCTTCTGATGCTATCGAAAACGAGGTTGAGCCATCATCTGTATCGGTGAAGGACATGAGAGTTGCATGTGCCGTTTGGGTTGAAAGCAAAAATGCCGCCAAAGAAACCTTGTGCAGTAATTTTTTCATTTGTATTGCTCCCTCAAAGTTACCGATCAAATAGCGAATCCGTGTAAATGACCGGTTAATTATTGTTATATCTTATAATTTGGTGCAGCAATACTTGGGCCATGAGAATAATTATTTTATATAACAGTAGGTTAACCACTTCAGCATGGTGAGAGATGATGAAATTAGAAGAAAAGCGTCGTCAGCAAGAGACGCTTTTACAGTGGAGTAGTGACTTTATTAGCGTGCTGTTAGTGTGATTGGATGTGCTTAGCAAGTTGTGAAGTCGCACGACCATCAACGAGTAACCCGTTATTTCGCTGATAGGCGCGAATCGCAGCACGAGTACGTTTGCCGGCAATACCATCTGCTGGACCAGGGTTGTAGCCTTTTGTGGCAAGATGATATTGGATGTTGCTGACAGTTGCATTCGAGTGAGACGACGTACTAGCGTTATTACGCCAAGCCGGTTTACCCAAATTAACTTGGCTTGGAGAGGTTGCTAATCCGGTGATGGCACCACCGGTAGCACCGAGAACAGCACCTTGGACAACCGTAAGGCCAGTAACGGCACCTACGGCTGCACCAGCTGCCGCACCAATTCCCGCACCACTCATGCCACGATCATAATTGGTATGGCCGCAGCCTGCGAGAGTTGTGAGAAGTAAGCTGCTGATCAAAAGAGTGGATTTTTTTAGCAAGGTAGACCTCCGCTTTTAAATTTGTGATTTAGTATTAGTGACTCGTCAATTTTGAATCAGTTTTTTAGTTGTAGTCGTTTTGCGACAGAATTCACAAACAAGTGGGTGTGTCGGGTATAATCGCGAGTCGTTTGTATGACTGGCTGAGATGAGAACATGGCGTTAGCAACCACAGAAGAACTGATAGAAGAGATCCGCCAAGGGCGCATGGTCATTATTATGGATGATGAGGCGCGGGAAAATGAGGGTGATTTCGTCATGGCAGCGAGTGCGGTGAAGCCTGAACATGTGAACTTTATGGCAATGCATGGCAGAGGTTTGATTTGCCTAACGCTCACTCAGCAAAGGTGCGAGCAATTAAACTTGCCACTGATGGTGCGTGATACTTACGCCAGTCAGCGAACCAACTTCACGCTTTCGATAGAAGCAGCGGAGGGTGTCACCACCGGTATTTCTGCAGCAGATCGTGCGCGTACAATTGAAGCGGCTGTCGCCCCAGATGCAGGTGCAAGTGACATCACCCAACCAGGTCATATTTTTCCGCTCATGGCACAACCCGGTGGCGTGCTCACGCGCGCGGGTCATACTGAAGCAGGTTGCGATCTTGCACGTCTTGCAAGCGTCGAACCGGCAGCTGTAATCGTCGAGATCTTGAATGAAGATGGCACGATGGCGCGTCGGCCTGATCTTGAAAAATTAGCAAAAAAACATGATCTAAAACTGGGGACAATTGCGGACTTGATCCATTTTAGATTAGGTAATGAGAAGACCGTTGAGCGCATAAGCGAATGCCCGATCAGTACCGAGTTTGGTGATTTTAAACTGGTTTCTTACCGCGATTCGTTGGATGGGGCTTTCCACATGGCCTTAGTAAAAGGTGAAATTTCAGCTGACAATCCTGCGTTGGTGCGAGTCCATATTGAAAACCCACTTTGTGATCTGACAGCATGCACGCATCCGACTTGTGGTTGGCCTATCAGAAGTGTGCTTGAGCGAATTTCAAAAGAAGAAAGTGGCGTGGCCGTGATTTTGCGTCAACAAATGAGTACGGATGATCTCATTCATCAATTGAATAATTACCAACGTTCAGAAGGCGAGCAAGTGACGCGTAAAAAATCGGAATCAGAAGATCTACGGGTGATTGGGCTTGGCTCGCAAATACTCTCTGATCTTGGAGTGAAAAAGATGCGTGTATTGAGCCGACCAAAGCGTATTCACTCCATTTCAGGTTTCGGTCTTGAAGTGGTTGAGTACGTCTCCTAAGGCAGACTGTGCGTGATTGATTTGGTTTTTTATTTTCGACTCAGCGCGAACTAGGCTAAAATCACGACCTAACAAAGTATAAAGAGAACAAAATGGAAGAGTATCGACTGATTGAAGGCCACCTAAAAGTGCCTGAAAAAGCCCGTTTCGGCGTGATTGCAACACGATTCAATGGATTTATTGTTGAAGCATTGCTAAGTGGTTGTCTAGACACATTGAAACGCTACGGTGTCAATCCAAGCGATATTACTGTTGTGAAAGTCCCTGGTGCATTCGAGTTACCCGTTGTCGCTGAACGATTAGCGAGCACTGGAAATTTTGATGCGATCATCACATTGGGAGCTGTTATCCGAGGTGCTACACCGCATTTTGATTATGTCTGTGGCGAATGCGCGAAAGGCATCGCAGCTGCAAGCTCACGCCATGAGTTACCGGTGATCTTTGGTGTGCTCACAACGGATACGATCGAACAAGCTGTTGAACGTGCCGGAACGAAAGCGGGCAATAAAGGCGCTGATGCTGCCATGGCTGCGATCGAAATGGCTTCGCTTTTTAGCCAGTTATAATCACCGTGACGGATAAACCAATAGCGAAAAAAAGCTCTATTCGGGGGCGTGTACGTGCGCGTCGGTGTGCAGTTCAAGCCTTATACCAATGGCAATTAGCCGGACAAGATCCGAAAGATATTCTTCTTGAGTTTGTAGCTGATCGTGAACTGATTAAAGTGGATATGGAATACTTTACACAGCTTACAACGGAAATTCCGTTGCATAATCAGGAGTTGAAAGATCATCTCTCGACAGTGATTTCCCGTAAAGTGGACGAGCTTGATCCGGTCGAATTTTCAGTTTTAATGATCGGCAGTTACGAGTTGGCTTATTGTCCAGAGGTACCTTATCGGGTTGTGGTGAACGAAGCTGTCGAACTTTCAAAAATGTTCGGTGCAACCGATAGTCACAAATTTATCAATGGTTCGTTAGACAAACTTGCACACCATTTAAGGAAGATCGAAATTAATTCGTGATTGCCTGATGTCTTTGTCTGAATTCGAGATTATTCGACAAGTTTTCACACAACAATCTCCTTCACGTGCTGATGTTGTGATCGGCATTGGTGACGATGCCGCTGTACTAACCATCCTTAATGATCATGAGCTGGCGATCACGGTCGATACGCTGATCGAAAATGTTCACTTTCCTGCTTCAATGAGCCCGCGCGATGTGGGTTATCGATCACTTGCCGTCAATCTGAGTGATCTGGCTGCAATGGGTGCAGTGCCGAGTTGGATCACACTTGCGATCAGTTTACCGGAACCCAATGACCTATGGCTTAACGCCTTTGCAAGTGGTCTTTTTTCACTGACTCAAGCTCATAATGTCCAATTGATCGGCGGGGACACCACTCGCGGTCCATTATCGATCACGATTCAGGCAATGGGGTTCCTACCGAAAGGCGAGCGACTGACGCGATCTGGCGCTAAAGTGGGTGATTTGATCTGTGTTACGGGTATGTTAGGTGAAGCGGCAGCGGGCTTGCAGTTTTGGTCTGATCGCAATCCTCAATATCAGCGTTTACGGCAACGACTGGCCAGACCGGAACCACGTTTACAAGAAGGGCAATTTCTACGTGAACATGCAACGAGCGCACTCGATATTTCTGATGGTTTACTCGCGGATTTAAGCCATATTCTTGATCAGTCCAAGGTTGGTGCAACGTTACAAGTCGGTGAATTACCCTTATCGATCTCTTTGTGTGATGCCGTCGGTCTTGATCGCGCCCGTGAACTTGCGCTCACTGGCGGCGATGATTATGAACTCTGTTTCACCTTACCTGCAGAAAAGCTTGAAATGGTGAAAGGGAACATTCCCGTAAATGTGATCGGGAAGATTGATCGCGAACCCGGTTTACGTTGTTTACTACCGGGTGGCGAGCCGATGAATCTACAGGAAAAAGGTTACCAGCATTTCTGATCAGCGTGCTTGCGATCAACTATCTAAACTGTGATACATGTAAGGTCTTTCTTCATCGATACCTTCAACATGTAACTTTTGATTCCGCTCCATAATTTCTTTACGCATTTTGATGCGCATTTGTGCAGCTTCAAATAGTTTCTGTTCAACTTCGGAGTTAATTTCTAACGGCGGGATCTCTTTCGTTGTACCGTCTTCTTCTTTCGCCACCATCGTGAAATAGCAGGAATTTGTGTGACGCGATTCTTGCGTGGTCAGGTTTTCCGCGATGACTTTTACCCCGACTTCCAGTGAAGATCGACCAACGTAATTGACGTTGGCTTTAAATGTGACTAATTCGCCTACATGAATTGGTTCTTTGAAATAAACTTGATCAAGAAAAACGGTAACCACATAACTTTGTGAATAGCGTGCAGCACAAGAGTACGCAACTTGATCGAGTAATTTAAGTAAGGCTCCGCCGTGCACCACGCCTGAAAAGTTTGCCATGTCCGGTGTCATAAGTACGGTCATGTAAAGAGATTTATTCTGTTTCGCCATTGTTAACTGCTTCCTTATTTTTCTGCCATTGCACTCTGTAGAGGGCGTGTTTCTGTCTTGTCCAGTGTTGGTGAAATCGTGAAAATCAGGGCTATTCGTTCTATTGCAAATAACTCACTATTTTTCGAATCAACGCAACCTGGCTCTCAGAGTATCTCGTTATTACTGCTAGTTATTATTTCTAAAAATCCACGTAACCACGCGTGCGTAAGCGTGAGATTTCATCTGGGCCAAACGGGACGAATTCCATAAAAGGTGGAAAATCGTCAATTTGTAGACCACCATTAAAGGCCAATGTCTGACAAAGTTTGAAATCAATCACGCCGAAAGCATCTAACCGTGCGGCGGTATCGACCAATGATTTGTACTTGTGATAGTTCCGGTTTTCAAAGATTTCCAAATCCGGACCGTGAATAACCATGGCGATACTGACATTTTGTGCTTGCCCTTTCGCATGGTGCGCGAGTTCCTCCGCACGGTTCAATAAGCGTAGTAATTCTTCTGGGCCGTTGTCGACAACATCGAAAAGGTAATGCGTATCGCCGATGGTGAGCATGTTGGAATTATCCATCGGTAGTTCGATTGGATCGAATGTTGAAGCGCTGTCTTGCATAGGCAAAGGGGATGTTGCATCACTTGGCCAGCGGCCAGATTTTTTGACAAAAACCAGTGTGGATACGATAAAAAGAGCTGTTAGACCAAACAGTGTCAAGTTTTTTAGGTTCATCATGTAAATTTTTTTATTGCCAGTGTTATATGACACTTACGCACAAGAGCAAGAAATATAGCTGTCATTGTGACATAAGTTAAGGAACTCTAGGCATGAATTTGAATCTATTTATAATAATTGTATTCTACCTGTTAATAGATAAATTAACTTCTGGAAGAGTGTTATGGAAAAAGTAGTGACAACGGCGGATAAAATTATGGATGTAGCGCAGATTTTAGTGCAAACACGCGGTTATCATGCTTTTAGTTATCGTGATATCTCGGAGCAAGTCGGGATTAAAACAGCGAGTATTCACTATTATTACCCCTCAAAAGCTGATCTAGCGAGGGCGCTGCTGGTACGTACAAGGATTGCATTTGAAGGTGCATTGAATGCAATCGATCAAGCGGATAATGATGCGTATCAGCGCTTAAATCAGTTCACGGGTATTTTCTTGGAAACCTACGGTCAGGATGGACGGCTATGTCCTTTTTGTATGATTGCAACCAGCCAAGATACCGTGCCTGAATCAGTGCAGGATGAAGTAAGAGGATTTTGGTCGCGCGCTGAACAATGGGTTGAGGAATTACTTACTCAAGGATTGCGTGATCAAGAACTGGCATTTTCAGCAGCGCCAAGAGTGGTGGCACGAACATTCGTCTCATCATTAGAAGGCACAATGGTGGTTGCTCGAGCCTACCAAGATCGCGGTCGGTTAGAAGAGGTTGCCGCATTTTTATTATCAACAGTAAGAAAACCAAACCTCATCCATTAGAAGCTGAGGACTAAGTGGCAGGTTGATCGCCACCATGAAGGAGACAAGTTATGAAAACAAAACTGACAGAGCGAATCGGTCAATTGGTGCTGACATTCTTAATGCTGGGCATGGCATTGAATGCCGCAGCGAATCAACAATCTGAAGTTGGTGTTTGGGAAACTTTTTTGAAGGATAAGTATTTCAAAGATATCGAGATCATTGAAGACAAAACCGTGATCGAGATGACGACACCTTACCGGGCAGAAGATGCTGCCGTGACACCCGTCAGCATCACCGCACAAATCGAACAGAAACCAGAGCTTTATATCGACAAGATTTATCTGATCGTCGATAAAAATCCTGATCCGCTGGTTGGCGTATTTAACCTCACGCAGGAACTGGGTAAAGCCGATTTGGCGATGCGGGTGCGTATCAATGAATACACGAATATTCGTGCAATTGCCGCATTAAGTAATGGTGAACATCACATGGTCACGAACTTTGTGAAAGCCTCTGGGGGGTGTTCTGCACCACTCGGGGCAGATCTGGCAGCGGCAATGGAACGCATTGGTGAAATGAAATTCCGCGCCATTGAGAAAGAAAATGGTGCGTTAGAATTAGGTCAGTTTATGGTCAGCCACCCGAATATCACGGGCATGCAGCTTGATCAACGAACGCGCCTGATCGCGCCTGCGCATTACATTAAAAAGGTGAATATCACGCTTGATGATAAACCGTTAATGAGCGCAGAACTGGGTATTTCCGTCAGTGCTGATCCGAGTTTCCGTTTCTTCTTTAAACCGGATGCAAAAGGCGTTATTAAAGCAGAGGTATCAGATTCAAAAGGTATGGAATGGAGTGAGACATTTGAATCTAGCTAATTTGAGAGAACCTTAGCGATAAAAAAGGGCGCATCATGCGCCCTTTTTTATGTGCAAAGTGAGAGGGTTACTCTGCTTCCTTGACTATCTGTGCTTGGTGATAATTTTCCAAACCCATTTTATCGATCAGTGAAAGTTGTGTTTCCAACCAATCTACATGTTCTTCTTCAGAATCAAGAATACTTTGGAATAGATCGCGCGAAACATAATCACGAACCTCTTCACAATATTTGATCGCATCGCGTAAATCAGGGATAGCATCCAGCTCAACCAACATATCGCATTCGAGCATTTCTTTGGTGTTCTCACCAATGCGCAACGCACCAAGTTCTTGTAAATTAGGTAAGCCTTCTAGGAAAAGAATGCGTTCTGTCAGGATGTCTGCATGTTTCATTTCGTCGATCGACTCGTGATATTCATGCTCGTAGAGATTTGTTAATCCCCAATCCTTATACATTTTTGCATGCAAGAAGTATTGGTTAATGGCGACAAGCTCATTCCCCAAGACTTTATTTAAAAATTCGATTACCTTTTTATCCCCTTTCATCAGGACTCCTCATTGTTGCTGGATATGCATGAATTATCGTTTAAATTTTTAATTTGTCAAACTCTAAGTTATTGATTTTAAAGTCAAATAAGAATCATACTCAACAACATTTAGCTTGCCGCCGGAGACCTGAACAAGAAGCTGGGGAAAAACAGTGAAAGATGAGATAGTTACAGCATTCCTTGAATTTGGGAATGCTGCAATGAAATACGGGAAGCTAACAGGATAAACTGGAAATAGGTGCGAATTACGTATTAACGAATACTTTGCGTGCCAGCGATGCTGCATGTGGGAATGCACTCGCTTCAGCGATATCTGCTTCATCAAGCATGCGAGTTACGTGATATTCACATTTACCACAACAAGTTGATGCACCGGTTGTTTCACGTACCGCGTCGAGCGTCCTAGCCCCGTTTGAGATGGAGTTTTCGATCGTTTGCGAATTAATATTTTTGCAAAGACAAATAACCATAATCCTTTTCGTACCTCGTAAGTGTGATGTAAACGATAATAGTTATCATTTGATGTGTCAATAAACTTTAAGTTCAATTTAATACTTTTATGTAAATCGGTGTCACAAATTACGCATTTTGAACTCGAAAATGATGAAAGTGACAGATCAGTGTCATCACGCTCGTGACCGGCGGTCTTTGTTGCTAGTATCCCTGCATGAAATTCAACACATCTTCTTGGACGCGCAAACAGTGGCTGTTTTGCGTGGTGATCTTCTTTATTGGTATTGCAGCCATTTTTTACTTGAAGCAGATCAACGCGCGTTCGGCTGATCAGGCTCGGGAGTATTTGCCTGTCGCTCACGTAGAAGGTGTCGAATATGAGAAAGATATTCGACCGGTCATGGCCAAGCGTTGTCTCGTTTGTCACGGCTGTTACGATGCGCCTTGCCAGCTAAAGTTGGATTCGTACCAAGGTATTTTACGTGGCGGCACATCAAAACAGGTTTACGACGGTAAAAGGTTAACCGAAGCTGATCCTACGCGTTTGTTTATGGATGAGCAGACAAACCGAGGCTGGCGCCAGCAAGAGTTTCACCCTGTCTTAAAAGAAGGTAAGGAAATTGCCGATGCGACGCAGATCAGCGTATTAACGGGGATGCTGGAATTAAAAGCGAATCACCCATTACCCTCAGGGAAAAATCTCCCGGATTCTTTTGATCTCAGTTTAAAACGCGAAAATACTTGCCCAACCAATGCGAATTTTGACGACTACGCGCAATCCAACCCACTCGGCGGCATGCCGTATGCGTTGCCATCGCTGCCTGAAGATGAGCAATCCTTATTATTAAACTGGATCGCGAATGGCGCACAAACAGAAGCACCACAGGCATTGTCGACGCAGATCAATTCGCACATCGATACTTGGGAAGCCCAGCTTAACCAAGATGATAATAAGTCGCGTCTGATCGCACGCTACTTATACGAACACTTATATCTCGCCCACATCTTCTTTGAAGATGCGGGAATTGAAACGACGTATTTTTCCCTTGTTCGATCACGCACGCCACCGGGACAACCTATTGATCGGATCGACACACGCCGCCCGTTTGATGATCCTCAACTTGATCGCATCTATTACCGATTCTGGCGTGATCCCACCACCATTGTTGCGAAAACACATTTGCCATATTTGTTGAATGATCAACGAATGCAGAAGTGGCGATCGTGGTTTTTTGATGCGGATTTTCAGGTGACGCAATTACCAGGTTATGCACCGGAAACGGCATCTAACCCGTTCATTACTTTTGAAGCGATTCCGTCATTTTTGCGTCATCAGTTTTTATTAGATGAAGCCCAGTTCACGATCATGAACTTCATCAAAGGCGCTGTTTGCCGAGGTGCAATTTCATTGAGCGTGATTCAAGATCATTTTTGGGTCTTTTTTGTTTCGCCTGACGCATTTAAAAGCGAGGATTTTGGTCATTTTCTCGCACAGCAAGATCAGCACTTGAGCATGCCCGCAGGTTCCAGTAGTCAACTTTGGTCGATTAAAGACTGGCATCACTACGCTGAAGCGCAGCAAACATATCTCAGCGCGAAAGGAAACTATCTACGCGATCATCAGCAAGTGTTGGAGCAAAACAAACTCCAATTGGTGTGGAACGGTCTGAGCGACGATGCATCAGCTCAACCAAACCCAAATGCAGGCCTAACAGTGTTTCGTCATTACGACAGTGCGACGGTGGTCAAAGGGTTGATCGGGCAAGCGCCGAAGACGGCTTGGATTATTGATTACCCAATATTGGAACGGATCCATTATTTATTGGTGGCGGGCTTTGATGTTTTCGGTAGCGTATCGCATCAAGCGATGACGCGCCTGTATATGGATTTTTTACGGATGGAATCAGAAATGAACTTCGCCGCCTTTTTACCGCAGTCTGTTCGTGAGCAAGAGGTGAAAAGCTGGTATCAAAATGCGCATAAAGACGTGCAAGCATATTTGAATGCCTATTTTGAGCATGATGCTCTACCGCCGCTTTTTGATTACAAGACCGATTCACCGAAACAAGAGTTATACGGCGCTTTGCGAGATCATCTTGGTGACGCGCTAGCATCGAATGATTTTTCTCTCTCTTCGACGAATTTGAATCGCCACACACAAGAAAGTTTGCAATCTCTTGAACAGATCCGAGGTGGCGTTGCGTCAATTTTGCCAGAGAATATTCTCATCCACGTACCGGATCGTGGTGTCTTGTCGATCATCAGCAATCACAGTTTCACGAATATTTCATCGATGTTTGATGAGAAAGATCGACGCCAACCCGAGGCGGATTCATTAAGCGTCGTCAATGGTATTCTCGGCGCGTATCCGAATGTGATTTTATCGGTTAATGAGGCGAAATTACCGACACTGGTGAAAGAGTTGCATGCGATCCAAACCGAAGCGGACTATGTCGCGCTGCTTGATCAATATGCGGTGCGTCGTACGGATCAGCGCTTTTGGGTGATCAGCGATACGATCCATGCTTGGTATCAGCAACATGCGCCCTTGGAGTCTGGTGTACTGGATTACAATCGCTTAGAAAATCGCTGATCGATCAGATAACGTTCGGTTGCCATTCTTCAATCCAGGATGAAACCGTATTCAGCTCGGCTAGATCATAGTCACAATCAATCGCTTTTGTTGCTCGCTCGCGTGCACGAATAGCAAAGTGACGTGCCGTCTCAGCCATGTCGGCATTGCCCATATTCGCGAGTGAGAAGAAGGTTTTTTGCATGCGGATCATGACTTCAATAGTGCCAGCGCCATCACGGATCATTGGTGTGAAAGCGTCGTCGAATAAATCACCCATTTTCAACGCGGGGACTTTGACACGATCGAATTGAAATTTCTTTGGTGTAGTGTCAGTCGGTTGCACGTACTCATGGAATAAGCTGACGAGCCGACCGAGAATCACGATCGAGGTGCCCGGATCGTTCACCGCCGGTGAGAGTGCGCGGCAAGCAATTTCAGACAGAACAATGACACCGAATCGCGGGTCTTCGTCAAACAGCCGTGAGTCATCAATTAGAAACGCTTTCTCCACATCATTCATATCTAAATGCTCAGGGAGTTTATCCACATAAGCTATCGGCCTGCCCGGCGCGACAAATTTACCGGGTAGGGCACAGATCGTTACGGTGAGATCGTGCTGTTTCGCAAAATTTTGAGCACATTGCAATTCAATTCGTTGAACGTAACCGATCTTATCGGTGTATACCGGATAGCCGGACACGTCATCCGCACTGATCGGGACAGCATTTAAATAGGGGTTATCGCGACGGCGAATAAATGCGCGGCGCGTAGCATCTTCGACCTTCGCGATAGTTGTGCCCATGCGACCGAGCCGCGCTATTTTATCCACCCAACGTAAAAACGTCAGAATCACTAGCGTCAGAACACAGACGGTCATGAGGAATAACGCGAAGTAACCCGCCTCTTGAAAGTAACTATTTTTGAGCGCGAACAACGATACCAGACTAAAAATAAACGCACCGATAAAAAGTGACAGCGCATTCTGCGAGACATCATCGGCGATCACTAAAGAGACGGAGCGTGGCGTTGCGGTGGTGCTCGCGGCCGCGAACGCGGAGACCATTGAACCGACGGCAAAGGTCGAAATCATCAGCATACTGGAGGATAAGATCGTCAGTAGATCCGTTAATGACTCCGGCTCGATTTTCGGGATCAACGAGGAAATCTCAAAACGATCCGCTAGCTTTGCGATAAACACCGCAAGGATCGAGACTAGGATGAAAAACAAAGGACGCACCCAGAGTTTTTCATTCAGACGATTTAATTGAAAAAGCAAACGATCAATCACAAAAGCTCCATTAGATAGGTGATGTAAAAAAACGCTAAAGGCCAACAGTACCACGCTAAACAAACGGAACACAGATTGATTAACCCGTATGGGCGTGACTGGCTTGGTAGTTGCTTACCTGTCCTACAAACAAGTCTTGAGCGTGAATACCACAAATAATGCTAAAGGAATTCCGGCTAGGTGACGTTAATGACTATGACACAGCGCGCTCGCGTAACGATTTCTATTTCAGGAGATTAATCTGATGGCAAGTATTTTAGCAGTTGATGATTCAGCATCTATGCGACAAATGGTTTCTTTCACATTGAAAGGAGCTGGGTATGACGTAATTGAAGCGGTTGATGGTGTTGATGCACTAAATAAAGCGCGTGGGAGTAGCGTCAATATGGTGCTGACAGATGTCAACATGCCGAACATGGATGGTATTACGCTAATTAAAGAATTGCGCAAATTACCTAATTACAAATTCACACCAATGTTAATGCTGACGACGGAATCATCGAGCGACAAAAAGTCGCAAGGTAAATCTGCGGGTGCGACGGGTTGGTTAGTCAAACCGTTTAATCCGGAGCAGTTACTCGGCACGATCAAAAAAGTGATTGGTTAATTGATTTTGAAAGCCTTCACTGAGAATACACCGGTGAAGGCATTAACACTTGAAGGGGTGGTCTATGTCGTCCATTGATATGTCCCAATTTCATGAGGTTTTCTTCGAAGAAAGTTTCGAAGGCCTTGAAATTATGGAAACGGGTTTGATGGAGCTCGATCTTGGGGCTGCGGATGTTGAAGAGATAAATACAATTTTTCGTGCAGCTCACTCAATTAAAGGTGGTGCAGGCACGTTTGGTTTTACCGATGTTGCAGATTTTACGCACATCATGGAAACCCTATTAGATGAAATGCGCGCCGGTGATCGAGAAGTGACTCGACCTAGTGTTGATCTGTTGCTCAGTAGCGTCGACTTTCTGCGAGAAATGCTTTCCGCCGTGAGAGACAAAGACGAAATTGATCAAGAACAAAAAAATACATTACAACTGGCCTTAAATGATCTGCTCGCAAGTGGCCAAACTGAAGCGTCGTCAAATATCGAAACCAATGAAGTAGCGGAGGTCGTCGACGTAGTCGACACCACAGCAACTTGGCAGATCAGTTTTAAACCTCACCCTCATCTGTTCAAAACGGGCAATGATCCTGTTCGTATGTTCAAAGAACTTGAGGCATTAGGTAAATTACACGTCACAGTAGATTCAACTACATTACCGCCATTTGCAGAGTTTGATCCAGAAGAATCCTTTTTAAGTTGGGTGATTAATTTAACCGGTGATTGCACAGAAGATGACATTACCGAAGTGTTTGAATGGGTTGATGAAGATTGCGATCTTAACATTAAAAAATTAACCGAAAGCACTGCCTCTGTGGCTAATGCTGTGGTGACCGAAGTCGTTGCTACACCCGTACCGCCAGTTGAGCCAGTGCAAGCCGCAGCAGTGCCAGCAAAAGCGACAGTGGAAAAGAAAAAATCCAGCAAATCGGGTGGTAGCGAAAGTTCATCCATCCGGGTGGGGATCGACAAGGTCGATGCGTTGATCAATATGGTTGGTGAGTTAGTTATTACACAATCCATGCTGAGTCAGATTGGTGAAAACTTCAAAATGGAAGATCTTGAAAAACTTCAAGACGGCGTCGATCAGCTTGAACGCAACACCCGTGAACTTCAAGAAAATGTCATGCAGATCCGCATGTTACCGATCAGCTTTTCATTTAATCGTTTCCCTCGTTTGGTTCGCGATCTTGCCGCGAAGTTGGGTAAAAATATTGAATTAAAAATGTCTGGTGAACAAACTGAACTGGACAAAACGGTGATGGAAAAAATCGGTGATCCACTGGTTCATCTCGTGCGTAACTCACTTGATCACGGTATCGAAAAACCTGACGTAAGACGTGCAGCCGGCAAACCGGAAGTTGGAATTTTAAATTTAAATGCGTATCACGAAGGTGGCAATATAGTTATCGAAATTTCAGATGACGGTGCGGGTTTAAATAAAGAGCGTATTTTAGAAAAAGCCCGTGCGAACGGCCTAGTTGCAGAAGATGAAATCCTGCCTGATGAAAAAATTCATGAATTAATTTTTCAACCGGGCTTCTCCACTGCCGCTGAAGTTAGCGATGTATCTGGTCGTGGCGTCGGTATGGATGTAGTGATCAGAAATATTCGCGATCTTGGTGGTGTGGTTGAAATTAAATCTGAAGAAGGTAAAGGGTCAACTTTTACAGTCCGACTTCCACTGACGCTAGCAATACTTGATGGCCAACTTATTCGCGTCGGCGAACATATTTATATTATTCCACTTATTTCAATCGTGGAATCCTTACAAGTACATCCAGGATCATGCAACGCCGTTGCAGGCAAAGCTGAAGTATATAAATTACGCGATGAGTATATTTCTGTCGTCCGTTTACATGAGATTTTCAATATTAAACCTGAAAACTACGAGTTAGATAAAGGTCTACTCGTTGTCGCAGAAGCAGAAGGCCAAAAGATCGGAATCTTTGTAGATGATCTGCTTGCACAGCAGCAGGTTGTTATCAAAAGTTTAGAAACAAACTATCAAAAAGTACCGGGTATTTCGGGTGCGACGATTTTAGGCGATGGGACGGTATCCATGATTCTTGATCTGGCCAGTTTGTTAAGAATGCATCGCACAACATCGGTAAGAAAAAACACTAAACGGTCAGCCTTACTTGATGAGGCGGTGGCGTAAATGAATGATAGGAATCGGGAGTTAGAAATGGAAATGGAAAATGAAAGCCCGTCTGAATTGATTTCAATGATGCATACCGATCTTGATCAGAATGCAGATCAATTTCTGAGCTTTTTTCTGGAAGGTGAAGAATACGGTGTTGATATTCTGCGCGTACAAGAAATTAAATGCTGGGATAACGCTACAGAAATTCCAAACGCGCCGACCTATGTCAAAGGCGTGATCAATTTGCGCGGTACGATCGTACCAGTGGTCGATTTGCGTTTACGTTTTGGATTAGACCCTGTCGAATACACACCGACGACTGTCGTGATCGTATTGAAAGTTGAAAATGCTGATAAAGAACGAACGGTTGGTTTTATCGTTGATGCTGTTTCGGAAGTTTACAGCGTTGAAAATAACAGTTTGCAGGCACCGCCAGATATGGGTGAGGCGATCAATATTAACTTTGTAAAAGGGCTGGCATGTATTAACGAAAAAATGGTTGTGATGTTGGATATTGATCGATTGGCTTCCGATCAAGAAAAAACAGATAGCCAACTCGTTCACTGATCATAAAGGATTGAAAATAAGTATCTCGAGTGGAACGAAAGATGCTTGAACGTATGCCAAGGTAATTAAAAACTTGGGAATGGTGTTCATCTGCATACGAGAAAACTTATGAATATTGAATTAGTAGAAATAAGCTTCGCCGCACTAACAGAGAATGAAGATAAAACGGAAGAATTCGTTTTTTTATTTTACGAAGAACTTTTTATTCAACACCCAGAAGTAAAAAGTTTATTTATACATGCGGGCAGTGATGAGTTAGAGAAACAATTTCTGTCGGCATTAACGTTAGTCGTTAGCTCCTTGAGCGAACCGGAACCCTTGATAAATGTTCTACATGATCTCGGTAGAACGTTTAAAGAATACGGTGCGAAGGAAGCGCATTACCCAGCAGTGGCTAACACGTTGCTGGCTGTAATGGAAACGCTAGCAGGTGAACAATGGAACAGAGAGATTAAGGATGCCTGGACTGAGGCATTAAATTTTGTAGCAACTACCATGCTTGACGCATACGCAGGAACAGAGGAAGAAATTATGGCAACTACCACCAGTAAGAGTAAAGCGGAAAACAGCGAGGTGAATGAAGAATTGTCTCGCTCAAATAACTGGGACTCGCAAGTGAATCAAGCGTTAAGTCGTGTTTCAGCTATCATCGAATTTGATACGAAAGGGAACATCAAAGCGGCAAATGAGAACTTCCTCAATACCGTCGGGTATTCATTGGATCAGATCGTTGGACAACATCACGGTATGTTCGTTGAGCCTGAATATAGAACCAGTCACGAATATAGAATGTTCTGGGAAAATCTAAAAAATGGGATTCCAGATGCAGGTCAATATTTGCGCGTTGGTAATGGTGGTAAAGAAATCTGGCTACAAGCCAGTTATAACCCAATTAAAGATGAAGACGATAATGTAATCGGTATCGTCAAATTTGCGACAGACATTACGCAAGAAAAAAACCAAGAAGCAAATTTCACGGGTCAGCTTTCAGCGATCAGTAAATCACAAGCTGTCATTGAGTTCGAGCCAAATGGAACGATCATTACGGCGAACGAAAATTTTTGTAGCACCGTTGGTTATTCGTTAGACGAAATTAAAGGACAGCATCATCGCATTTTCGTCACTCCAGAAGAACGAGAATCCGCTGAGTATCGTATTTTTTGGGATCGTTTAGGTCGTGGCGAATATGACGCAGGCCAGTATTTGCGAATTGATAAAAGTGGTAATGAAATTTGGTTGCAAGCGAGTTACAACCCGATTTTTGATGCGAAAGGTCGCATTATGAAAGTCGTAAAATACGCAAGCAATATTACCGAAGAGCAAATTCAAAAAGCGGATTCTTCTGGTCAGTTAGCCGCGATCAGTAAAGCGCAAGCCGTGATCGAGTTTGAATTAGACGGCACGATCATCACAGCGAACGACAACTTCTGCAATACCGTGGGTTACTCGCTAGCAGAAATTAAAGGAAAACATCACAGTATGTTTGTTGATCCTGAACATAGTCGCACTATTGAATATAAACAGTTCTGGGAAAAACTCGGTAGTGGTCAATTCGATGCTGGTCAATACCAGCGTGTTGCAAAAGGTGGCGCAGAGTTATGGTTGCAAGCGTCGTACAACCCGATATTTGATCCAAAAGGTCAACCTTTCAAAGTTGTTAAATACGCATCTAACATTACGGATCAAAAAAATGCCGAGCGTGAACTTGAGGCCGTGATGGCAGATACAGCACATGTCATGACGGCGTTGGCGGCAGGCGATCTCACGCAGGCCATGGATGGTGACTACAGTCCTCAGTTCGGTAGCTTAAAAGATTCTGTAAATGAATGTGTGACGAACCTTGTCGGCATGGTCAGCGAAATTCGCGAAGCTGCAACAAACATTCAAACGTCAGCCAATGAAATCGCGCAAGGCAATACAGACTTGAGTAATCGTACGGAGCAGCAAGCGTCTTCATTAGAAGAAACGGCATCCAGTATGGAAGAAATCACCGGCACCGTTCGTCAAAATGCGGATAACGCACGCCAAGCGAATCAACTCTCTGCGAATTCACGTGAAGAAGCTGAAAAAGGTCGTGAAGTGGTTACCAGCGCGATTAGCGCGATGTCAGAAATTAATGCTTCTAGTAAGAAAATTTCAGACATTATCGGTGTTATCGATGAGATCGCATTCCAAACAAACTTGTTGGCACTGAATGCCGCTGTTGAAGCCGCGAGAGCAGGTGAGCAAGGCCGAGGTTTCGCCGTGGTGGCATCTGAAGTGCGAAATCTGGCACAACGAAGTGCAGGTGCTGCGAAAGAAATTAAGAGCTTGATTAACGACAGCGTGCAGAAAGTCGAAGAAGGTTCACGACTGGTTGATCAGTCCGGCGAAGTGTTGGATGAAATTACGACGGCAGCGAAAAAAGTCAGTGACATCATTGCTGAAATAGCAGCGGCGAGCCAAGAGCAATCAATTGGTATCGAGCAAATCAATAAAGCCATTGCACAGATGGATCAGGGCACACAACAAAATGCGGCACTGGTTGAACAAGCCGCCGCAGCCAGTGAGTCCATGGACGAGCAAGCGAATAGCCTCATAGAACAAATGGAAACATTTAAAACCGGTAGCGACACGCATGCTTCATCCAGTTCGGATCGCCGTTCAAATGAACGACCTTGGAGTGAAAAACCAAGAGCGAAAGCGAAGCCTGCAGCGCCGGCGCGTCCAGCACGTAGAGCTGCTAGTGGTAGTGTTAATAATGATGAATGGGAAGAATTCTAGACGCTTTCTATTCACCAGCAACAACACCGTGGATGCTTACCCATCCACGGTGTTTTTTAGATCATAAATAATAGAAATTTTCGATCTAAATGAACGTTTTTAAACATCGTTAACGTGTTGGGTTCGTACCTGAATCATACTGGGAGTTGAGGGGCCAGATGAGAGTCATATCAATCATTAATCAAAAAGGTGGTGTTGGTAAAACCACGACAACAGCAAACCTTGCCCATGCATTAGCGCTTGCGGGCAAAAAAGTCACCGTGCTTGATATTGATCCACAAGGCCACCTTTGTAGTAGTTACGGTATCAATAATCGTGAGTACGTTGGCATGGATGAAGTCTTGCTCGAGCAGTCCCCAATAGATGAATACTTAATCGATATTCGTCCGAATTTACGTCTAGTGCCAGCAGGTGCCGATCTTTTACAGATCGAGCAACTTGCAGAATCCGGCATAAAGAAAGGTGCTCGGCTACGAGATGCCTTGCACAATCAACTACAAGATCAGGATTTTATTCTGATCGATTGTCCACCTGCATCGGGTTTGTTAGCCGTTAATGCCTTACTCGCCAGTCAAGAAGTCTTGATCCCCGTAACGGGTGATTATTTAGCGTTGGAAGGTTTATCGTTTTTGATGTCCACGATTAGAAACTTCGAGAAAAAACTAGATCACCATTTAAAAGAATGGATTGTTATGACCCGTTACCATCGTCGTCGGCGATTACCCAAAGAAGTACTTGCGAAAATTCTCGATTATTTTCCTGATCAGGTTTATGCCACTCATGTTCGAGAAACGGCTGCGTTAGCGGAGTGTCCAGGGACCGGTAAAACGATCTTTGAATACCGTGCGTCGGATAACGGTGCGAAAGATTATCGCTGTTTAGCAGAAGATGTATTACACGGGAGAACACTGCAATGAACGATGACGTAATCGATGAGGTTAGAGAAACGGAATCGGTAAAACCCGTGCGCGCCACCGGCAAGAAACGTGTTAAAAAAAATGTGATCGGAATTAATCCGCTCGATTGGATGCAGGAAGCTGTTCGTGCGCCAGAAGAAAAGCGTGTGGTTGAACCTGAATCAGATCATCTCAAGAAAAATGATGATCTAAACGTAACGAATGACATTACAGAAAAATACGAGACACCATTGACTGAAGCAGTCGAAGCAGTCGAAGCAGTCGAAGCAGTCGAAGCAGTCGAAGCAGTCGAAGCAGTCGAAGCAGTCGAAGCAGTCGAAGCAGTCGAAGCAGTCGAAGCAGTCGAAGCAGTCGAAGCAGTCGAAGCAGTCGAAGCAGTCGAAGCAGTCGAAGCAGTCGAAGCAGTCGAAGAGATTACATCAATAGAGTTATTGCAGGAATTATCAGCAGGAAATATTTCAGAGCAAATCATTTCACAATCGATTAATGACGAAGCTGATCTAGAAGAGGATATTCAACAAACTTCCGAGCTTGATGAAGAAGAACCGATCGTAGCGAGCGCGATGGTTTTAGAAAATATGGATGAACTTCACGAAAAAAAACTACAAGAAGTTGATGAAGTGGTCGATATAAATGACGTTGATGTGGAGAAGGCTGTCAAACACGAGGCTGGAGACGCATCAATATTCACAGAATCTCAGGACGAGGATGCACTAATGAAATTAGAAGGACCCGTCTCAATCGCAGACGTTGCTGAACTCTACCAAAAGTTTCAAGAAGAAATTAATAATGGCGCTGCGTTAAGCATTGACTGTTCCCAAATCGAGGGAATGGATGCGTCTGCTTTGCAATTGCTGACCGTCGTAAGTCAAGAGGCGGTAAACAGAGACATTCAATTACAGTGGCTCAACCCCTCTGAATCATTAATCAATGCAGCGGAACTTCTCGGTCTGCGACAAGATATTCGACTATAACATCAATCCGGAGACGTTAAATGAGTCAAAACAATCTCGCGATGTACACTGCATCGAACTCACACACTCCCGATCTTGATTGGAGTCAGATTCGCGAAACGATCAAAATGCTTAATTTATCCGTTGCTCAAGTCGGTTGTTCTTTAAAGTATGGCGATGAATCCATTGGTTCATTAACGGAATCATTTACCAGTATGGCCAAAGCGGTCGAAGCAATTAAACAAACCGCACATTCCGCAGATGATTTATCTGATCATCATTTGATGGAGCAGATTGAAACAACCTGTCAGAACCTGGCCGATAAAGTCCAAAGTGCGATCGTGGCATTTCAGTTTTATGATCGACTTACGCAAAACCTGGCACACGTCAGCAATGGTCTGAGTGATTTAGGTGACCTCGTTTCGGATAATTCACGACTGTATAACCCTGCGCAATGGGCAGAGCTGCAAGAATCATTGCGATCTCGTTACACAATGCAAGAAGAACGTGAAATGTTTGACATGATTTTAAACGGTGCTTCCGTTCAAGAAGCACTTGCAACACTAAATGGCCGACATGAAACTGAGCACAGTGGTGAAGTCGAACTTTTTTAACATTTGATCGCACTATTGAGAGCATTTGTATGGCTGAAAATCGAGAATATAAATTTAGTGACCGGCAGTTTAATCAATTCCAATCACTGATCATGGAATTGACCAGCATTAAAATGCCGTTGGAAAAAAAAGAATTACTTTACGGCCGTTTAACGCGTCGTTTGCGTGCGTTGCAATTAAAAGGCTTTGATGACTATCTAAAAATTCTTCAGTCCGGTGATGAAGCAGAGCTGGAAAGTTTCGTGAATTCTGTGACAACTAATCTGACCTCTTTTTATCGTGAAAGACATCACTTTGAGCATTTACAGAATGTCGTGATCCCGCGGTTAAGAAAAACGAATGATGATACGCGGCGTATTCGAATTTGGTCAGCAGGGTGTTCGACAGGTCAAGAACCTTATTCTATCGCCATGACGTTAATGGACGCCATGCCTGATATTCGCGAATGGGATGTGAAAATCCTCGCGACAGATATTGATTCACAAGTATTAGAGACGGCAGCGAAAGGAGTCTATCGCGCCGATCGGATTGATGGCATACCTAAAGACATCGCAAAACAATGGATCCTTCGTGGTAAAGGTAATAATCAAGGTTATGTTCGGGTTGCGCCTGAGCTGCAAGAGTTAATTACGTTTAAACAGTTAAATTTATTGACTAAGTGGCCAATTAAAGGACAAGTGGATGTGGTCTTTTGCCGCAATGTTGTGATCTATTTTGATAAAGATACACAACGTGTTTTATTCGAAAAATTTTCACGCGTCTTGCCACCGCAAGGCCATATGTATATCGGTCATTCTGAAACGTTAATGAAAATATCTGATGATTTTGATTTACTCGGTAAAACGATATATCAGAAAGCGGCTTAATAACGGAGTTGATAAGGAACGTTATGTTAGCAAATAAAGCAAGACATCAAGAAGCGTTTAAACCGGTAATAAACGGGTTTGAATCGATCAATCGATACGTTGATAAAAGCTCGCAAAAAGTGACGGCAAAATTATTGCCAGGTGAATATTACGTAACCATGGAAGATGAACTGATCACGACGGTTCTTGGTTCCTGTATTTCTGCTTGTATTCGTTGTAAAGCATTCGGTATTGGCGGTATGAACCACTTTATGTTGCCCATGAAAAAAGAACATCATTCTGAAGATTGGGGTGCCGTTGCCAGCAGTGCTACACGTTTCGGTAATGTCGCGATGGAACACTTGATCAACGAGATCTTAAAACAAGGGGCGAGTCGTCAACATTTGGAAGTGAAAATTATTGGTGGCGGAAAAATCTTGAAGAACATGTCGGATGTTGGTGATCGCAATATTCAGTTTGTACGTGACTATCTTGAAATGGAAAATCTCGAATTAGTCGGTGAAGACGTCGGGGATATCTATCCGCGCAAAGTGATGTACAACCCGATGACCGGCAAAGTACGCGTGAAAAAACTGGAATCATTGCATAACGATACGATTGTACGTCGTGAACAAGAATACCAGACACAATTGGAAGTTGAGCCCGATGCTGGCGAAATTGAATTGTTTTGATGGTTTGCGATCAACGGCGTGGGGATAAGATATGAGTAAAATTAAAGTATTGGTAATTGATGACTCTGCATTAGTCAGAAATATGCTAACGGAGATTTTAAACTCAGATCCGAGTATTGAAGTGATCGGAACAGCACCGAATCCGAATGTAGCGCGAGATAAAATTAAGCGGCTCAAGCCGGATGTGTTGACGCTGGATGTAGAAATGCCGGAAATGGATGGAATAACGTTTCTGCGTAATTTGATGCGCCTACGCCCGATGCCCGTGGTGATGGTTTCGACCTTAACCGAAAAAGGCGCGGAGATCACATTAGACGCACTCGAACTCGGTGCGATCGACTTTGTTACTAAACCCAAAACTGATTTTTCGAACTTGATTGGCGAGTACAGCAAAGAGCTGATCAGCAAGGTCAAAACAGCATCTACGGCACGCGTTTCGGCGATTACCGATGTTGCACCAAAAATCACCCCTGTTGACCAGTTGCAGGTAAACCCAGCTAACTCCGCGGATGTTGTCATCGCCAAACAAACGCGTCAACGACACTTTAAAACAACCGATAAAATTATTGCAATCGGAGCATCTACGGGTGGTACGGAAGCAATCAAATATGTCATTCAAGAACTACCAGCAGATACGCCGGGCGTTGTAGTTACACAGCATATACCGGAAGCATTCAGTGGTACGTTTGCTAAGCGTTTAGACAGTTTGTCAGCGATGACGGTGAAGGAAGCGCAAGACGGCGATCAGATTTTGCGAGGACATGTCTATATCGCACCGGGCAGTCATCATATGTTGATCGAACGGGATGGCGCACGGTTTGTTTGTCGCTTACATGATGGCCCGCCAGTAAATCGACACAAACCCTCTGTTGATGTGATGTTTAGAAGTGTCGCACAAAATATCGGTGGAAATGCACTCGGCGTGATTTTGACCGGAATGGGTAATGACGGTGCGCAAGGATTAAAAGAAATGCAAGCCGAAGGATCGCCAACCATAGCGCAAGATGAAAAAACCAGTGTTGTCTGGGGAATGCCTGGTGAAGCAGTGAAGCTCGGTGCTGCCGATCAAATCCTTCCTCTAAATAAAGTCGCGCAACATATTCTCAAAAAAGTGAATGAATTGCTGGATGAGAAACCCCGTCGATCGTTAGAAAGCGTTTAAGCGTCTTGACATAAAAGTTGGTAGATCGCCAGTCCTAACTCTTCAAAAAATGTATTTAATACAGTAACTCACTGTTCACAAAAATTGTGAACTTCAGCATTAAAGGTTGCCGTCAGCGTACCGCTATAGATCAGGTAAATTAACTGCAAGCTGGAAGGGAAATGAAAAAGTTTGTTTTGCATCATCCATTCGCGTGGAGTATTAGCTTAATCGCTGCTGCAGTCATGGCATTTAGAACGGATGATGTTGTCATACTGGCTCTGTTGGGAGCAGTAATCTTAGTTTGGGCATTCTCAAAGCTGAAAGACACATCACTCTTAAAGTCCAAAGAAGAAATGAGTGAGCAAAAGTCCGATGATGTGGTGTTAACCAATCCTCACGTCCAAGAGGTTCATAAAATGATGGTGCAAATTAACCATCATTTAAAAGATGAGTTAGAAGATGTTCAGGATAATCATCATCAGATTCGTGTACTTGTGGGTGAAGCGGTAAGCACATTAAGTGAAAGTTTTAATGGTCTAAATTCAGATAGCCAACGTCAAAGTGCGATCATGCATGAGTTGCTGAAAAGCATGGAACACAGTTCAGAGGATGAGAACCCTGATCTTGAAACTGACGAAATCACCTTAAACCAATTTGTCAGCGTGACAAAAAATGTGTTGGACTATTTCGTCGAGTTTATGGTGAATAGTGCGAAACAAAGCATCGAAACAGTAACGTGTATTGATGATATGGCTGAGCAGATGGAAGGTATTTTTAAACTGATCAGTGATGTGAAAACCATTGCCGATCAAACAAATTTACTTGCGTTGAATGCGGCGATTGAAGCGGCGAGAGCCGGTGAGGCGGGACGTGGTTTTGCCGTGGTCGCTGATGAAGTTAGAAATTTATCTATTCGTTCTAATCAATTTAATGATCAAATCCGATCGCGTGTTGTGCAGGCGCAAGGCGCTATCGTCTCAACACGTGATCTCGTCGGTAAAACCGCATCAGCGGATATGTCGGTGGTGGTCAGAAATAAAGCAAAAGTTGAACACATGATGACCGCGCTGCAATCAATGGAAGGAATCGTTGAAGGAATGGTTGCGGAAGCCACCGGTGTTGCTGATCAAATTGGGGAACGAACAGCCAATGCGGTTCGATCATTACAGTTTGAGGATATCGTGAGACAAGTCAGTGAGCATGGTGAAGAACGCTTAAGAGCACTGCATGGCTTGACTGAAAAAATTGAATTTCTGCTGAATACCGTAACGGCCGATAACACTTTTGAGATCTTATCGAATTTGCGTGATGAGCTGGATGTTTTACACGCAAGTCTTGAACAGAGAAAGGCGACACCGGCTTCGCAAAATACGATGACGGAAGGTGATGTCGAGCTGTTTTGATGAGGATGAGTTGGCAAAGATATTGAATGTATTTGAATGAGAGTGACATACAGGGTGAGCAACTTAATCCACGGTATGAAAATCTGATTTAAAACTGATGTAACCGTAATACCAGTGTGCAAATAAAGGAGTAAGCAAGATGACCGTATCAACACAAACTATGGATGGTGGGAGCACGATCAAGATTAACATTACAGATCGATTTGATTTCAATATTCATAAAGATCTGAGAAATGCGTATAAAGATAAACCATTAGATCTTCAGTACATTATTGATCTTAGAGGCGCGTCATATATGGACAGTTCGGCCTTAGGCATGTTGTTGCAGCTGCGCGAACATGCTGGCGGAAGTAAGACGGCGGTAACGATCTCAAATGCAGATCCAAACATTAAAGAAATTCTTCGAATCGCTAACTTTGATAAGTTAATGACAGTAGAGTAGTTAGTAATTCTAAAAGGTATGAAAAGATGGATTTAGTCGTAGATGAGAATGAAACAGCAGCACATTCTCATAATGAAGTACTAGCCGACAACGAGAAGAAAGTAATTTCTATCTTGATTGTTGACGATGAATTTACCAACAGGATCGTCTTGAAAGGTACTCTGGCTAAATTCGGCTATAACGTTCTGCAAGCAGAAAACGGTAAAATTGCCGTCGATGTGTATCGTGAAAATCGTCCTGATCTTGTGATCATGGATGTCATGATGCCGGAGATGGATGGTTATACAGCAGCAGCATTAATCAAAGAAGAAGCGGGAGCAGATGAACTCGTTCCCATTCTCTTTTTAACCGCACTGATTGATGAAGATTCTCTCGCACAATGTGTTGAGGCCGGTGGCGATGATTTTCTTTCCAAACCCTACAGTCCCGTTATTCTTAAAGCTCGAGTCGATGCATTATTGCGTACGCGCGATCTTTACCGAATTAAGCAATTGCAGCACGAAAAGTTAAGTCGTTATCAGCAAGATATTGGATACGATTTAGATATTGCGAGCCGGGTATTGTCAAAAATTTCTAACGAAGAGGTCTTGGATGTTGGAAATATTAAATATTACCTTTCTGGTATGGAGATTTTAAACGGCGATATTATTTTTGCCGCGAACAAGCCCGATGGTGGTCAGCAGTTTTTATTAGGTGATTTTACCGGGCACGGCTTAGGTGCGGCGATTGGCGGTCTGGTCGTTTTTGATGTATTTCGAACGATGACTGCAAAAGGGTTTTCGATCACACAAATCATTCCGGAAATTAATCGTAAACTAAGGGAAATTTTACCGACGGGTCGTTTTCTTGCTGCAGGTTTAGTTGAATTGGATCCAAGTCATACAGTTGCCACAATCTGGAATGGTGGATTACCAAACATCTATATACGTAGTAAAGATAATGATGATCCACGCTTTGTTACGTCTTCACATTTACCGTTGGGTGTACTGGCTGAAGCAGAGCTTGATTTAAGAACTGAAACTATCTTGATCAAACATCATGATCGTATTTATTTAAACTCAGATGGTATTACAGAATTGCAAAACAAATCGGATGAGTTTTTTGGTGATTACCGAGTTAAAGAAAGTGTGTTTGAAGATGTAGACGGCGATGAAGTCTTTAATCACCTCATGTCAAACGTTGAAGCATTTAGTGAGGGGCGTGAGCAAACTGATGATATTTCAGTGTTGGAAATATTATGTGATCCTGAGAGCGTTAAATCACTGGATAAAAAATTTAAGCAATATCCGACAAAACATAATGCAACGACATGGGGACTTACTTTTACAATTGGTGTTGATACGATTAAGAGCCAAGAAGTGATCCCGCCATTGGTACAAATGCTTGTTGATGTACAAGGGTTACATCATTGTCGGCAACAGCTTTATTTGATAATGACGGAGTTGTTTTCGAACGCCTTAGAACATGGATTGCTGGATATTGATTCAAAACTAAAAAGTACTACTGAAGGATTTGTTCAGTATTATGCGACGAGAGAAAGTGCTCTGGATAATCTAACCGAAGGCACGATTATTTTTGAAATTGAACATGAACCATTTAATGAGGGTGGTTTATTAAAACTTCGTTTATCCCATGATGGCGATGGGTTTGATATCGAATCAACGCAAGAATTATTAGCAGATTTTGATCTGAATGATGCGCAATATGGACGCGGAATAAAACTTGTGCGTTCACTTTGTGAGCGAGTGGATTATGAGGACTTTGGCCGTTCAGTCGAAGTTGATTTTACCTGGGGAAATGAACTGGCAGAGGAGTTGTCGTGAGTAAAGTAATGTTGATCGTGGATGATAGTCGTCTTTCTCGAATGATGTCGAGTGCTTTTGTCAAAGAGGCCCAACCGACTTGGAAAATTCTAGAAGCGGAGGATGGTAATAAAGCACTGGAAATTACTCAAGATAAACAGATCGATTACGCTACCATTGATATGAATATGCCAGGAATGGATGGTATTTGTCTCGGCGCTAAGTTGCGTGAACGTTTTCCGAAGGCACGACTTTCTATGTTGACAGCGAATGTGCAGTCAGCCGTACGTAAAAAGGCTGAAAATGCCGGGCTGGAATTTATTGAGAAACCAATTACGAAAGATAAAATTGTAAAATTTATCCAAGATCGAGAAACTGCATGATCAGATTGTCTGAAGTAGAAAAAGATGCGTTTGCGGAGACGTTTAATATCGGCGTTGGTCGCGCTGCTGCTTCGTTAAGCGAAATGATTGGGCAGGAGGTCATGCTCAATATTCCTGAGGTCACCATCGCTAGTCGTAGTGAAATCATTGAGCTTTTGACATCATATAATCATGACACGTTGACGTGTGTTACCGAGAATTTTAAAGGCAACTTTGAGGGTAAAGCTTTATTAATTTTCCCGGATTCAAGCAGCTTGGAATTAGTGCGATTACTTTTAAACGATGATACCCCTCTCGATGTACTGAGCGAGATGGAGCAAGAGGCCTTATCCGAAGTGGGTAATATTATCCTGACGGGTTGCCTTGCTAGTATTGCAGATATTATCCAAGAAGAGATCCCAACAGAATTGCCCGTTTATTCGCAAAACGATGCTGAGAAAATTTTCAATTCCAAACAAGATGAAGCAGCCTCGTATCTATTTCTAAAAACCATGTTCACCGTGCAAGATCGTGAAATACAGGGGTATGTCACTTTCCTTATGGACCTCGATGGAATTAAGGTTTTTAAAGTGCGAATTATGGAAGCAATGGGACTGACTGAAGTGCAGTAATATGGAACTTCCTCTTGAATCAATTGACCATATCTATAAGCAATTAATACATAAGGTGAGTGGAGGGGTTATCGTTCTTGGTCCGGATAAAACGGTGCAAGTATGGAATCAATGGATCGAAGAAATCACCGGTATTAAAGAACAAGATGCTTTACGAAAACCGCTAGAATTCCTTTTTCTTAATATCAATAATAAACGTTTACTGAATGCGATTGATGATGCGATTTTCAAAGGTTACTCATCTACCTTGTCGCAGAGTATTCATAAAGCACCCTTCCCGATATTTTCAAAGCACAGTCATGATCAGGTCGAGTATTTACCGCACGCCGTTGATATTAAACCAATTGGTGCGAGGGGAGAGCAAGGTTATTCCTGCCTGATTCAAATCCATGATATGAAAGCTGCAGTTGCACGCGAGGCGAAGTTACGTGAAAAAACGGTGCAGTTGACAAATGTGATCAAAGATCATCATTTCAGTGAAGCCCGTGCGCAGGCAATCATCGATAGCTCTGGTGATGGTGTCATCATTGCCAATAAAAACGGTGTGATCGACTCTTACAACCAGCGTGCTTGTGAAATATTTGGTTATCAAGATGATGACATCAGTGGTCGCTTTATTGATTTTCTTTTTACAGAATCCTATGCACGGCGATTACCTGCGTATTTACGTGCGATCGGGCGTGGCAAATATGTCAATGATGGTCATTGGTTATTAATGGAGGCGCGTCAAAAAGACGGAAGCGTGATTCCTATTAATTTGAATATTTCAATGGTAAACCATGCCGGCAAATGGCAATGGATTGGCATTGTTCGTGATCTATCCGAGTTGGAAGAATCGCAACGCGCATTGCAGCTAAGTAACGAAGCCCTGGAAGTCGCATTAGCAACAGGCGAATTGTGGATGTGGGATTGGTATGGATCATCGGGAAGTGGAAATGATCGTACACTGACCATACTCGGCTATGATAACAGCGCTATTGAACCGGAATATATCACCTGGAAAAGCCTCATTCATCCTGATGATTGGCCGCGCGTTCAAGCTGAAATTTCAGCCTACTTTTACGGTGATGGCGAACACTACGAAATTGAGTACCGTGTGTTGCAGGCCGATGGTGATTGGATGTGGATCTACGACCGGGGGCGTGTCGTTGCACGTGATCGCACCGGGAGAGCATTACGTGCGATAGGCATCAATCAAAATATCACACGACGAAAACTTGCTGAGATTGAAGCACAAAAAGCTTCAGACACAGCGCTGGAAGCTGCGCGCGTTAAATCAGCATTCCTTGGTAATATGAGTCATGAACTTCGCACTCCAATGAATGGCATCATGGGCGTACTTAATTTATTGAAGAGTAATGAGGCTAGTACGGAGCAGCTAGAATACATCGAAGTGGCCAAACGATCAGCGAATGCGCTGTTGAAGCTAATTGATAACGTATTGGATTTCTCAAAGTTAGATGCACATTCAGTTGAACTGGAATGGTTAGAGTTTGAACCTGTCGACATCATTAAAGATGTGATCAAACTCATGCAAAAATCAGCGGAAGATCGAGGAAATGAATTAAGTTATCAGATTGAAGAACGTTGTAAAAAAGCGATTATTACCGACCCACTTAGGTTACGTCAGATCTTACTTAATCTTGTCGGCAATGCGATTAAATTTACTGAGAACGGCAAGATTACTGTTCGCTTATTGAAACTCGTTGGTGATGAATATTTGTTTGAAGTTGAAGATACCGGAGTCGGTATTTCAGAAGAGCGGCAACAGGTTATTTTTGATGCGTTTGCCCAGGCTGATGTGTCAATCACTCGCCAGTTCGGTGGGACCGGTTTGGGCTTGGGGATCAGTAAAGAATTGGTAGAGTTAATGGGTGGGAAAATTAGTGTGGCCTCCCGTTTAGGTGAAGGCAGTATTTTTTCATTTTCAATTTTCTGCCGATCGGAAGAACTTCTCGCTCCCGAACACTAGTATTTGCTTCTAATAGCAATGATCAGCATGATCGTGATATGACGCAACATCAAGCGAAACAACATTCACAACAACTCGGTAGTTACCAGTTACGACAGCAAATCGCGCGGGGCAATATGGGCACCGTATACGAAGGCTACGATATTAGTGGAGATCGACCTGTCGCGCTTAAAATCTCGCACGCATCAGAACAAAACAATAAAGAGCTGGCACTCCGCTACATCGAAATGTTCATGCGAGAAGCACGTATTGCCGCTATGTTGCACCATCCAAATATTCTTGAGGTTTTTGATAACGGAATTGATTCTGGGCGTCATTATATTGTCTTTGAACTAGTCAAATCAGCTAGAACACTCAAGGACTGGCTAGCAGACAACCGTGCTTCTGTGCAGCAGAGCACGGCTTGGGTTTTACAATGTCTTCGTGGTTTACACTACGCACATAGAAAGGGAGTTATCCATCGCGATATTAAGCCGGCTAACTTACTTCTCACCACAGAAAACAAAATCAAGATCGCAGATTTTAGTATTGCCTTCGTTAACCAATCGGATCAAGAAATGACGATGCCGACGGGGTTTGTTGGTTCACCGCGGTATATGTCGCCTGAGCAAGTCCAAGAAGATATTATTACTGCGCAGTCAGACTTATATTCGCTTGGCGTGGTTTTTTATGAATTATTGACCGGCGTGCACCCATTTGAAGCCAAAAGTTTCTCCCGGTTGATCTATAAACTTGTGAATGAAGCGCCAATTGATCCACGAGAGCTTAATCAAGAAATTCCCGCACCCATTGCAGAATGCGTGATGAAAATGCTCGCGAAAGAACCTACACAACGGTTTGCCTCTGCAAGCGATATTATTAACCTTTTGGTGGAGCAAAGTCCCACAGAGTCGGCTGTCGATCAGAAGGCAGATGCATTGGTTGAAGAACAGCTATTAGAATTATCAGCATTAGCTTTTTTCCAGGCTTGGGACGAAACAGAGTTGCGAGAGATCCGGCCCTATTTTCAATGGTATGAATCGGCATCTGGACTCGTGATTCATTCGGAATCAACGAATGCTTTTTCGATAATTTTGGATGGTGAAATCAATGTGAAACAGCATGTGGAATGTATTTATCATGCTGACCGTGGAGAGAGCTTTTGTGAGAATCTTTGTTTACCGGAAGGTGGTCAAAGTTTGTTTTATGAAACGCAATCGTATGTCCGCTCAATCACTATTTTAACAGAACATTTTTTGCTCCTAAGTGAAGCATTACGATTTAAAATTTATCGTCAGATCGCACAAACGCTTGCTCAACGTTTGCTGATGCGATCACGATGAATGACGTGTGTTGTTGAAGCGATCCATTAGGCCTTGGGTGGATGCATCGTGTTGCCCGGGTGCTGGCCGATCCAAATCCTGAATAATTTGATGGGCGAGCTGTTTGCCTAACTCAACGCCCCATTGATCGAACGAATTAATTCCCCAAATAGCGCCTTGAACAAAGACTTTATGCTCATATAACGCGATCAGCGATCCAAGCGCGGAAGGCGTCAATTTTTCTAATAAAATGGTGTTACTAGGCTTGTTGCCAGGAAAAACACGATGCGGGGTTAATAATGCAATCTCACCAGGTGTTTTGTTCATCGCGGAGAGTTCTGCTCGGACTTCATCTGCAGTTTTCCCCCGCATCAACGCTTCGCTCTGAGCGAAACAATGACTTGTTAGCATAGTATGAAAATCTGCTGATGTGTGTGGTGAATCGAGCACACCAATAAAGTCGACAGGGATCAGGTGAGAGCCTTGATGGATAGACTGGAAATAAGCATGCTGACAATCTGTGCCGGTACTACCAATAATCACTGGGCCCGTTTTGTAATTCACATCTTGCCCATGTTTATTCACAGACTTACCGTTACTTTCCATATCCAGTTGTTGTAGAAATGCTGGAAATGAATACAAACCTTCATCATAAGGGATAACTGCATGACTATGCGCACCATAAAACCCGCTGTACCAAACGCCAAGCAGGCCTAAAATAATCGGCATATTATGCTGATGATCAGCCTGTAAAAAATGTTCGTCCATCGCATGCGCACCAGCCAACAAATCACGAAAATTTGCTGGGCCAATCAGTAACATGATCACAAGGCCCACAGCACTCCAAAGGGAATAGCGACCGCCGACCCAATCCCAGAAAGCGAAAGTCCGATCGCGAGAAATACCAAACGCTTCGATCGCTGGTAAGTTAGTGGAAAGTGCAACGAAATGTTCGGCAATGGCACGCTCATCGTCAAATGCATCGAGAACCCATGCACGCGCTAAATCGGCATTCAAGAGTGTTTCTTGTGTGGTAAAGGTTTTTGAAGCAATGATGAATAGCGTTGTTGCAGGATCGAGCGAGGCTAAATGTGGTTGTAAATCATTACCGGAAACGAACGTAACAGCAAGATCGGGAGCATGATAAGGCGTTAACGCTTCGCACACTAACATAGGGCCGAGGTGTGAGCCGCCAATCCCAATATTGATCAAATGTTTGATCGGTTTGCCGGTATACCCCTTGAGCTCACCCCGTTGTAATTTTTCAGCAAAAGCACTTAATCGTGCAAGCTCGTTTTGTATCGCGGGCATGACATTTTCATTATCGACAGACACCCTGTGATCGGTTGTTTGACGCAATGCGGTATGTAAGACAGCACGTTGTTCAGTGAAGTTTATTTTTTCACCCGAAAACATGGCTTCGCGTAAAACAGAAAGTTCGCAAGCATCGGTGAGATCGAATAAATGCTGCAAGATCTGATCGTCAATTCGGTTCTTGGAATAGTCGAGGAAAAGTCCACCAGCATCGAGTGAATATCGATCAAAGCGTGATGAATCTTGTTGAAAAAGATCACGAAGGTGGCGCTGTTGCGTTATTTCGTGATCAGTGAGAAGTGCCTTCCATTCAGGCAGATCAGTTAATGTAGTCATGTTGAGTATGACGTTACCATACTCTTAAACGATGATCATACTTTTTCTAAGGCGTCATTCGTTTTATACAGGTACCGTAAGACCAACAATTATTGATGAACATTTTTTGGGAGGGCTTGCGCATTAACATAGTTAACCAGTTGATTAATCATATTATCCCGCTCGGTTAACAAGTTACCAAGTACGTCTTTAATCGAGAGTAAACCCACTACGTCATTACCATTCATAACAGGAAGGTGTCGTACGTCAGATTCATGCATTAATTTCATACAATCATTTACGGATTGATTTTGTTGGATGGTGATAACGTTTGTGGTCATAATCTCGCCAACGGTCACGACTTTTGATGAACGATTTTTTATGACGATTTTGCGTGTGTAGTCCCGTTCAGAGAGAATGCCAATTAACTTTTTATCTTCAATAACGATCAAAGCACCTACCTGATCACGATCCATTTGAACGACAGCATCGAAAACGAGCGCACTTTTTACGATTGTCGATGAAAACTTTTTGTGCTGTAAAAGTTGTTTTGCCGTGATCATAAAAAGCTACCTCACATGTAGTTTTGGTCTTTAGGGTAACAAAGCAAAAAACACTCCAGTTTTAAATGAGTCTAGCTTGAATATTTTAAAAAGCCATGCAGAAAAAGCGTTGATCAATCGGGGTATAAAAAGTCAATTATGACAAAGGTGAATACTTTGTTTGCAATTCATTCCCAAAATAAAGGAGTTAGTTTCCTTTACATTTCTTTACTCTACAGTAAGAAACGCAGTAAGATGGATTGAGCTCCACACAAAAAAGTGAAACAAAGAGGGCTACCTACATATCGCTGGTGAGGATGAGGGACTTACAGTGAAAGACAAAATTAAAAAGAACGATGAAGATAGTAATACTGAGAAATTAGAACTCGAAGAGACTTCCACAAACGAAATACAATCAAAAGCAGCGAAAATTAAAGTCGCTGATCTTGATGCCACTCGGCTCTATTTAAACGAAATCGGATTTGCACCACTTTTGACAGCAGAACAAGAACGCGATATTGCACGTGGTGTGCAGCGCGGTGAAGAACCCTGCCGTCAGAAAATGATCGAGAGTAATTTGCGCCTTGTAGTTAAGATCGCTCGACGTTATATGAATAGAGGCTTAGTGCTGCTTGATCTGATTGAAGAAGGTAATTTGGGGTTAATCCGGGCGGTGGAAAAATTCGATCCTGAAAGAGGCTTTCGTTTTTCTACTTATGCAACATGGTGGATACGGCAAACCATCGAGCGTGCGATCATGAATCAAACACGAACGATTCGGTTACCGATTCATGTTGTTAAGGAATTAAACGTATATCTACGCACAAGTTACAAGCTTGCACAAACGATGGAAACGGAGCCCACGCCACAAGATGTTGCAGACTTTTTGGAATGTCCTGTGGATGATGTTGAAAAAATGTTCAGATTAAATGAGCGTGTAATTTCAGCAGATGCACCGGCGGAAAGAAGCTCGGAAAGGCAGATAATCGATACGCTACCCGATGAAAAAAACCGTGAACCATCAAGTGCAATTGAGGATGATGATATTCATATTCATCTAGAAACGTGGCTAGTAACGTTGAATGAAAAACAGCGTGCGGTTATTGAGCATCGTTTTGGTCTGCATGGAAATGAGACAGCGACGTTAGAAGAAGTTGGAGATATTATTGGTGTCACACGGGAAAGGGTCAGACAGATCCAACTCGAAGCACTGAAAAAACTCCGGCGATCACTCGAGCGAGAAGGACTTTCAATCGAAACGCTCTGTCCGCAAGAATAAGTTTTATTAAGAGCCGTCATTAAAGCATTTTTTAAAACGGGGCTTAGGCAAGCGTTATCTAGGCCCCGTTTTTTACTTTCCCCAATCTTCTTTCCAAGTGATGTTTTATGAATCTTGGAACATCGCCGCAACCACTTTTCGATCTTCTGCGTAAAGAATACTGTATGAGCGACAAGCCGCTGGTGTTGTCATCACTTCAAAACCAATTTGGTTTCTATATAAAAGCGTAATAAATTCGGCAGGTAAAAACTGTTGTTGTTGACCTGAGCCAAAGATCAATACTTCCGGTTTCATTTCGCAAAGTTGGATAATGTGATCGGATGTCAGTAGGTCAAATGAATTTGTCAGTGCGGGGACAATTAAATTATCAGCAGAAATGATAAAGCTTTCGCGAATCATGCGGCCATTAACAATAATCCCCTCCTGATTATAAGACGTGATCAAGTTTCCTGTTGTATTTGATGATATTTCTATTTTCATAGGCTAGACATTCTATCGACAGTTAGTAATATACGTGCCACACTTTAATCGTTTCAATGCTTAACAACATCAAAAGAGAGTTCAATATGAAATTGATATTACTGGGTGGCCCGGGTGCTGGGAAGGGAACACAGGCAGAATTCATTTGTGAAAAATATAATATTCCAAAAATTTCGACAGGCGACATGCTGCGTGCTGCAGTGAAAGCAGGGTCGCCACTCGGAATTGAAGCGAAGAAGGTAATGGATGCGGGTGGACTTGTTTCTGACGAAATCATTTTAGGATTGATAACCGAGCGAGTAAAAGAAACAGATTGCCAGAACGGGTTTTTATTCGATGGCTTTCCACGCACGATTCCACAAGCAGAAGGTTTGAAAGAAATTGGGGTTATAGTTGATTCCGTGATCGAAATACGCGTTGATGATGAAGAAATCGTACGTCGTATGTCTGGTCGCCGAGTCCATGAGGGATCTGGCCGAACATATCACGTGATTTTTAATCCACCGAAAGAAGAAGGTAAAGACGATGTAACTGGTGATGCATTAGTTCAGCGTGATGATGATAAAGAAGAGACCGTAAGAAAACGTCTTGAAGTTTATCATCAACAAACAGAACCATTGGTTGAATATTATTCCGATGTTTCTAAAGGTGAGGGAGAAACCACGTTCTTTTATGTCGATGGCATAGGAGATGTGAAAGAAATTAAAGAGAAAATCTTTAAACAATTGGAAAGCTAGCACGAAATTTGCCTATTGCACTCATGTGAATAGTATGTCATGAGTTTAATATGCTATAGTGCGCAAAAATGTAATTATTTCGGTGAGGTATCCTCTAATGGCGTTAGCAAAAAAGAAAACGGTCAGCAAAAAGAAAACAGCGGCCAAGAAAAAAGCAGTAACAAAAAAGAAAGTCGTAAATAAAAAAGTGATCGGTAAAAAGAAAGTCGTTGCGAAGAAAAAAGTAGCGGCGAAGAAAAAATCAGTAGCGAAGAAAAAAGTGGCTACTAAAAAGAAAGTCGCGAAGAAAACAGCTGGTCGTAGAGGAAGACCTGCCGGCAGTAAGAACAAGGTAACTTCTAAGAAGAAAGTTGTTTCTAAGAAAAAAGTAGCTGCCTCTAGTGCAAAACGTGGACGTGGCATTCGTCTTTCTGAAGAAGAAAAGGCAGCACGTGCAATCGCCTTAGAGCAAGAGCAAATCGAACGTGAAGCTGCTCGTAAAGAAAAAGCGTACGAAGCTGCGTTAGCCGCTTTTAACAAAAAGTGGGAAAAAGAGTACAAAAAACAACTTGCTGAGAAAGCACTCGCGAAAAAGCGAAAAGCACGCGAAAAGGCAAGAGCAAAACGCCTTGCTGGTAAAGCATAAGTTTTTCACCTGTTGTGTAAGACAAAACCCCGCATCAAGCGGGGTTTTTTTTGCGTACGATTTGTTATTTTGAACTATAAAGATGATCATGCTATCTATGTATGTTCAAAATACAGACTTACATACTTATTCCACAATAACTCCCCAGTGAACCCCGTTGACTAGAAAGAAACCAGTTCGAAGAAAAAAAACGACCCGTAAACAGAAAAAGCGCCGCTTTACCTCTTTCAAATGGATGCTACAGCTTTTATTTATTGCACTATTAGCATTAGCTGCATGGATACTTTGGATCGACCAATCCGTACAAGCACATTTTGATGGCCGTCGCTGGGCGGTGCCGGCGACAGTGTATTCGAGACCGCTGCAGTTATATGCAGGTCAAACAATTAAACAAGCGGATGTGATCAAAGAGCTGGAGCTTTTGGGCTATCGTCGTGCCATTGCTGTTAAAACAAAAGGGGACTTTTCAGCATCAAATGGGAAAGTGAATTTGTATTCACGAGGGTTTAACTTTGCTGATGCACTCGAACCATCGTCGAAAATAGCATTAAAATTCTCAACAAACCGGCTAACCAGCATGACGAGTCTTGATGGAAAAAGTCAGATCCCGCTAGTGCGTTTAGAACCGCTTGAAATTGCAAAAATATATCCGGCTCATCGAGAAGATCGACGTTTAATCAGTTTGAAAGACACGCCGCCTTTTTTAATCAAGGCATTGATCGCGACGGAAGATCGACGTTTTTTCCAACATCACGGAATCGATCCGCGCGGCTTGGCGCGTGCGATGTGGGTCAACCTAACATCAGGTAGTTTACGTCAGGGTGCGAGTACACTGACGCAGCAATTGGCGAAAAATTTCTATCTAACGCGTGAACGTACATTAAAACGAAAATTCACGGAATTGTTCATCGCGTTTATTCTCGAGTTCCGGTACGACAAAGAACAGATCCTCGAAGCCTATCTTAACGAGGTTTTTTTAGGACAAGATAGTCGTCGTGCGATCCATGGTTTTGGTTTAGCTGCGGAATATTATTTTAATTCACCGATCAATGAGTTAAGGCCCGATCAGCTCGCCATGCTTGTCGGCATGGTAAAAGGGCCATCGGTTTACAATCCGCGAAAATACCCTGATCGCGCCAAAGCTCGTCGCGATGTTGTCTTAAAAAGTATGGCAGCTGTCAGCTTAATCGAGTCGCCCGAGTTAAAAAAATATCTCGCGTCAGACTTGGGTATTCAGGCTCGCCATTCACTCAGTCGCGATCGCTACCCTGCCTTTACCGAGCTGGTGCGAAAACAGCTCGTGAATCAATATAAAGAAACCGATCTACGTGAAAGCGGTTTGCGGATTTTTACCACGCTCGATCCGATTATTCAGGAACAGGCTCAGCTCTCAGTGCAAAAACGTCTTACGCAATTTGAAAAATCAAAACGATCAGAGCCTGGAAAGTTACAGTCCGCCGTGATCGTCACGGATGTCAAAAGCGGCGAAATAAAAGCAATGATCGGGGCGCGAGATCGGCAATCCAGTTCGTTTAATCGCGCGGTGAATGCGTCGCGTCATATTGGGTCGTTGATCAAACCTGTCGTATATTTAGCGGGCTTAGAAAAAGGCAAAACACTCGCTACCATATTGTCTGATCGGCAGATCAACTGGCCTTTGCCGGATGGAACAAATTGGTCACCAGAGAATTATGAAAAAGTGTTTTATGGCGATGTGGTGATGATCAACGCGCTCGCACATTCCTACAATGCTGCGACAGTCACACTCGGTCAAGACATTGGTTTGAAAGCTGTCGCGAATAAATTTACAAAAATGGGTGGTGAACTTGAGCATGCGTATCCATCGATGCTGCTCGGTGCCATCGAGCAAAGTCCACTCGATGTATCCTCCTTGTATCAATCGATTGCAAATGATGGTTTTGCTATTCCACCTCGAACTATTCGTGCGGTTTTGACACAAAATAACGAGGTTCTAAATACCTATTCGATGAATGTCGAACAGGTCACGGATCAGCAAAATGCTTTTTTGCTTAAATACGCGATGACAGAAGTGGTGCGATCAGGGACGGCGCGATCGATTCAAAACGTGTTGCCAAACGCATTACCGCTGGCAGGGAAAACTGGCACCACCGGTGACTTACGAGATAGTTGGTTTGCTGGATTTGATCAAAATACGTTAACCGTCGTGTGGCTAGGGCGTGATGATAATAAACCCGCAGGCTTGACGGGGGCGAGTGGTGCATTGAAAATCTGGACGGATGTAATGCGCCAACTTGCATTGACGCCATTGAACTTACGCGCACCAGCAGGCATACAATGGCAATGGATCAACCCGCTTAATGGTGTCGGTACTGATCGCGAATGTGCGGGTACGATAGTGATCCCATTCCGAGCGGGCAGCGCGCCTCCGCAGAGTGAATCCTGTCAACAAGAAGAGCAGAAAGAAAACGGTTTTTTTAAGAGGTTGTTTGAATGAAAAACGTAAGACGAATTTGTTGTCTATTCGATGTTATAAGAAATTTCTCTGCAATTGGTGGCCTTCTTTTGTTAACGGCGTGTGCAGCGAATGTTGATCAAAGCACGCAACCCGAACCGAGCGTCATTGAGGAGCAATCAACCTCAGAGACAGACGCGACACCAACAACCGATCATGATGTAAAAACTGACACGTCAGATCAAGCGAACAAAACTTCTCCCAAAAAAGCCGCCGCCGTTGGTGCCCCTGCGATGAAATTGCTAAGACAGGCGCGCGATCAAGCAGCGCAAGGTTATGGTGAATTGGCTTCATCAACCCTCGAGCGTGCGATCAGTATTGAGCCGGATAATCCTTGGTTATGGCATCGTCTTGCGGTGTTACGCATGCAATTAAAACACTGGGCACAATCTGTTGAATTAGCCAATCGTTCAATCGCATTAGCAGATGGAAACCAGCGTTTGATCGGCGGTAACTGGTTAGTGATTTCACTTGCATTAGAAGGTGCTGGGGATATGGAAGGGGCAAAACGAGCGAAAAAACATTCGGATACGTATTTAGGAAAAGAAAACTAGCAAGATTTAAAAGTTAGATTGTTGTTAGTTGGTTTTTATAAAATGGTTATTGGTTTTATATTCTTAAACTGAAAACGAGTTTGTGTCCAACACGGGCAATTTAATGCTGATCCGTTTCGGTCTTTTCGCGGTGTACTTTGCCTTTTAACATATAAGCGAACGCAATGACTTCGGCGACAGCCACATATAAATTCTCAGGGATTTGATCACCCAGCTCTACCGTAGCGAGTAATTGCACGAGTTCAGGTTGTTCATTGATCGGGATATTATTTTCTTCCGCCAGTCTGAGGATCTCATCCGCGATCAACCCATTGCCTTTTGCCATCACACGAGGGGCAGACTTTTCATCATAATTGAGTGCTATGGCGATATTGCTTGTTTTGTTCATATTTCGATATTAATTAATTCATCGGTCTGCTCTGGTGTGCTGATCAATTGTTCTGGTTTGCCTTTAAAACAACGCACTTGTGGATCAACAAATGCAACATCGTGTAAACGTGCTTTTAATGCTGACATGTTTGCTTCAATCAGATCGTAGGTGCTGTCATTTTCTGCCCATAAGCTAGCGCGAACCTGATCACCACCCAAGGTTAACCGAGTATGCATCGCCCCCAAACCACTCATTTCAAATGACAGCATCACAGACCATAACCGTTGTGAACCGGGCGATTGATTTTTTCCTTCCTCTTCTTCAATGCGCACATTAAACACATCAATTTGTTGTTTATCTTTCACCGGAAGTTCGATCAATAAACCATTCTGTGTTTGTTCGGGTCCGTTAATAGAGTGCAATTGATTCAATTGAATTCGTGCTAATGCCGATTCCACATGTTGCTGCAATGCTGGCACATCCATCGATAATGCTTGAGCAATATTCGTCGTTGTTTGACTGTTCGCTGCGGCGGTGGTGGCTGCGTTAAGCTGAGCGCGTGCTAGATCGTTGGGTGTGGAAGGTGTTTGTTTAGACGGACTCACCCCACTCAATTGACTATTCGCAGCGAGTAGTGAAGAGAGCCGCAAAAGCTGTGCTTTAAGATCACGACCATGTGTCGGATCCAGTGGACTTTTCGAATTCGAATGATCAGTTCGTAGGTTGGATTCCAGAAATACGCCGCTTTCCTGCATGGCGCGTTTAACATTTTCCGGTGTGTGTAAGGCACTACGTGCAACCAATTGCGATTGAAGGCTGATGAGTGCTTGTTGCACATTCGGCGGGAGTCGATTCTCACCCTGTGACAGGTTTTGCAATTGTGTAAATAATTCAGATAGTGGCGCTTGTTTTGGTAACGCTTGGCGAAATCCATTTGCCGTGATCTGAGCAATCTGTTGACCAACCGAAGGAACTTGAACCTGCATGATGGGTTGGTTACCCGCGCGGATCACTTTTAAATCGATCTGACTACCCAGCGGTAACTTAGCTTGGTTTGCGATATTTTGTTGCGAGAGTTGTGCGCTGAAGGTTTGCTTACCAATGCTTAATAACAGATTGTTCTGGTTAAGTTGTTGTACCACTGTCGCTTTCAAAATCTGGCCGACAGCCCAGTGTTGAAGCGAGTTTTGCGAGGACGAACTCGGCTGCGCGATTGGGCTACGTGGCCCGGTCTGCGTGTTAACATCATTAACAGTGCGTTGCGTAGGTGTGATCACACAATGTATAGCGGCAAACTGGCATAAAACTTGAACAATTTTTGCTATGACAGAACAGGCACAATGGTACGTAAAACGCGGCAAACAAACGCGCGGCCCCTTCACCACCACCATGCTAAAAAAGGTGGCTAGCTCAGGTCGTCTGCGCGAGACTGATCAGCTCTCAAAAGACCAGATCAATTGGAAAGTCGCAAAGAACTACCCCAAGCTGTTTGCGCAAACCACCGGCAATTTGTTGCTTAAGGACGACGAACGGAATGGTTATGATCGACGTCAGAAAAATGCCGATGCAAAACAAACATCGAATACCGACGATCAACACAACGAAAACGGCGAACATCGCGCCGGCCCCGAACGCCGTCAACCTGAAACTAAGCAAGAGATCGAGCGTCGCAAACGACGTACAAATTTATTAGAAAGCATTCGCGAACATCGCCCTGAAGATCGGTTTCCTTACGCGGCAATTGTGGTGACGATTTTACTGATCGCGATCGCGGGTTTTTGGATGCATACACCGGAAGAAGTTTCCGTCGCTGATTGCGCCGCGATTCCTGCGCCAAAGATCAATTGGGATAACTGTCAGTTGGATAAAGTGCGCGTGGTGAAAGCGGATATGTCCGAATCTTCTATGCGCAGCGCCACCTTGCGCGCGGCGGATTTACGCGGCACTCGACTAACTGCATCCAGCTTGGCGTATGCCGATCTGAGTGGGGCAAAACTCAGCGAAGCAAATTTTGATCTGGCGGATATGAAAGGCGCTAACTTACGCGGCTCAGATCTTTCTGGTACCAGTTTTGTCAGCGCCGATCTCAGTTATGCTGATCTGCGTGAAAGTATTTTCGATGACACCGATCTGACTGGAGCTATTTTGGACAATGCAATTATGCCGAGCGGAAAGGTCTGCGCACGTGGATCAATCGGTGAATGTTTGTAGGGATAGAATTGTGATCTGGTTGTTCTTTCGAACTCGTATTGCAGCTACAAAGTGGAATTTTCGTTTTTTATTCATTTCTAATACATAAAAAATTATTTTCCTCCTATGAATTTAGCGCCGCTCGTCATGATAACTGGACGATGACGTAAAAAATTTCGCGAATGCTGTTAAGTGTGGGTGAGAATGTTGTTGCTTCCTACACGTTGCTTCATTAAATTAAGCGTAAGACGTCAGTAACGAGGAGGCATTGTGATGATCAAAGCCATTTTGTTTGACATTAGCGGTGTGCTGCATGTGGATCATGTGCCCGTTCGCGGTGCCGTAGAATTGCTGGACCAATTGCAATCATCCGATCTGCAACTTCGTTTCGTTACCAACACATCCCGATCAACCTGTGCAGACATTTTGCAGTCATTAAATATTATGGGTTTTGCAGTTGATGCGGCTCAAGTTTTCACCGCCCCTTTAGCTGTTAAGCACGTTTTGCTGCGACGTAAGCTTCGCCCCTTTTGTCTGATCCATCCACAATTAACACCTGAATTTTCTGATATTGATCAAACGGACCCTGACGCTGTTGTGATTGCCGATGCTGCGCATCGATTTGATTATGAGCAATTAAATCATGCGTTTCGCTTAGTGCTTGATGGTGCGCCGCTGTTGGGTATTGGCTTAAATCGTTATTTCAAAAGTGCAGATCAATTGCAGCTTGATGCCGGACCTTTCATTAAAGCATTGGAATATGCCACGGGCATTGAAGCGGAAATTTTGGGTAAACCTGCCGCCGGATTTTTCCAAGCGGCGGTCGATTCGGTAGGGTGTCAAGCAGATGAAGTCTTGATGATCGGTGATGATGCTGTGGCAGATGTTGAGGGTGCATTAGCGGTTGGTTTGCAAGCTTGCCTAGTAAAAACGGGGAAATACCTTCCCGGAGATGAAGACACTATTTCACACCCTGGAGCAAGATTGGCCAAATCGGTGGTTGAGGCAGTGGAAACAATTTTATAGTTTTATTAGAAATAATTTCAGCAGAACTATTAAAATTGAAGATCGTTTTTTTCTACGCTTTTGTTATTTGACGTAACAAAAGTGCTAGGCAAATCGCTTGCCCAGCACCTGGCCAAAAAAGGTGAAAAGTTAAGGTTTTGATCGCATATCCAGAATCGGCATATTACCTTCACCAAGAATTGTCTTCGGTAATTGACCATTCCAGTTTTGTGCTTCGGTGAGTTTTACAATGAGCGGGTTGTCGCGTAAAGCTTTGGCTTTTGCCATGATCGCATCAGCTTCGGCGTTACCTTTTAGTCGGATCGCATTAGCCTCAGCTTCGGCAATTTTTACGATGCCTTGCGCGCTAGCATCGGCGGTATTTACTTCACGTAGTGCTTCCAACCGTTGTCTTTCCAGTTTGTGTTGTTCGGCTGCGGCAAGATTTTTTTCCGTTTGTTTGGTTTAGATCGAGGCTAAATATTTAATCGGAAGTTCGATATTTTCGATTTGAATATTATCCACTGCGACAGGGAATTCTTTCATCTCTTCAATGAAGTTTTGTTCAATACCTTGAATAGCAGAAGCACGATCTTGAATTAATTGCTCTGCTTCAAATTTCGGGATCACATCTTTTGTTGCTGATCGGAATCGAGGATCAAGAATACGTTGCTCAAATTGGGCGAGGCCACCGTATTGCCGATACAACACCAAGGCGGATTCTTTATTCACTGTCCAGTTAACGGATACATGCACGGTTACCGGCATTTGTTCTTGTGTGCTGGACGCCATTTTTTCCTCGTTTTTGCGTGTGCGCACTTCGATCGACTCAACGGAATCAACGAACGGAATTTTAAAATGCAAGCCGGGGTTCACTTGTTTTTTGGCTTCACTAAAACGTTTGACGATACCGATGTGTCCTTCATCCACGGTATAAACCGCACCGTTAAATGCTGCCAAGACGAGCAGAAAAATGATCGCCGAGCTGATTGATTTCGCGTTAATGAATTTTGTACGAGTTATTTTATCCATGCAGGTTTCCGAATGAGCCGATAATTTAAAAAAAGAGTAGAAAGCACAGAACGATCCAAATCGGCTCAAAACGAGCAATTTCCCGCAATAATTATGATCAGGCTCAGTCCGCGAAAAGTGTGAGATGGCGTGACCAGTCCGTTCAGAGTCTGAGCAATAAAGCTTTCCTAAAGATGGCCGATACGCTTGCTGAGTTAACAGCAAAGGATTTGCCGTTAGGCATGCAATAGGGAAAATGCAAATTAAAAGGTTCAAGTTGAAAGGTAAACCATTCGGGCTTAATCCGGATGCGAAATACTTCTTTAATAGCGCAACGCACAAACGGGCGATTTCAACGCTTGGTTATGGACTTGGTCAGGGGCAAGGTTTCATCGTTATTACCGGCGATTCCGGTTCGGGCAAAACCATGCTCATGCATGCATTGCAGCATCTACTGGATAAGAATCAGATCGTCACCGGCCGTGTTCTCAACACACAACTCCAAGCGCTGGATATGCTGCGTTATGTGGCCGCAGAATTTAACCTACCGTTTGAGAATCAATCGAAAGTCGAGTTGATTAAACATCTTGAATCGTTCTTCAGCCGTTTGCGAGAGGAACAGAAACGCGCGGTGCTGATCATCGACGAAGCACAAAATCTTGAAGAAACTTCCTTTGATGAATTACGCATGCTGAATAACTTGATCAAGGGAAATGAAAACCTGCTGCAGATTGTCCTACTTGGCACCCGTAAACTTAACGAAAAACTCTACAAAGAAGAGCTGGCCGATGTGCGGCGACGAATTGTCGCCACCTATTTTATTGGTCGTCTTGATCAGACGGAAACATCCGCGTATATCAAACATCGGTTACGCACATCCGGCTGGTTAGGCACACCCACTTTCAGTGATGAGGCGCTGATCGCGATCTTCGATTATACAGATGGATTACCGGCACAAATTAACCTGCTTTGTGGCCGCCTAATACTTGCTGCCGAAGTGAGTGAGTTTGATTTGATCGAGAGCGATCTTGTACACGACATGGTGCAGGAAATTAACGAACAGTTTTCTGAAAACCTCTACAACGGCTCGTTAGTTGATAACGTCATCTCAGCCTTAAGCGAAGAAAAACTTGCACGTCGCGCTAAGGAAAATCAAGCTGAGGTTGAACCCTCTGAAACCATCAACGCGCGCGACGAAACATCATTTGAAATGGATGATGCAACAACAAATGATGAACAAGACGTGATCACAATCGAAAGAACTGACGCGATCACACGTGTTAGTGACGACGTGACTGATACGGAAAACCAGAACAAAACCGACGAAGCTATCGAAGAAGAGTTTCCGGCGGACGATCTGTCCATAAACTCGATAGATGATGATATCGCGTCGGAAAACGAAGCGGCAGAACAAGCGGTAATAGAATCAACGGATGACGAATCACTGACACTTGATGTTGAAGAATCAGGAGTGACATTAGATGCGGCTGCATCTGATCCTGATTCGGTGGAAGATGACGTTTCTGAGGAAGCATTGCTAGCCGAACTCACAGAGATGCAAGTGACAGCGACAGAACCCGTTGAACATGCTGAAACGGCAGAGCAGATTAAGGCAGAAATGGCGTCGACAGATGAACTTACCGATGCGCTCGAAAAAGAATTAGAAATGCTGGATCTGGATGTGAATTTCGAACAAGAGCTGGATGCGTCAACTGAAGCAGCATTGGCGAAAGATAAAGCACGTTTGATGGCTGATGCACAGTTAGATTTGGCTGCATTATTGTCCGAAGATTTGACTGACGATACGCCCCACGTAATTGATGAAGCAGTCGAGCTCAGTAACGTTCACGCTGAAACGGCAGCAGTTTTACAAATAGAAGAAACTGGTGAGATTGATCTGTCTCAACAGTTTGAAATTGATGACGAAGACATTCTGCTTGAATTGGAACAATCGGCGAAGAGCACGGCAATGGCGACAGACGGGCAGGAGCCGATCACGTTGGAAAGTGATGTGGTCGATGATGATTTGATAGCAGAAGCAGTGGACGACAGTGAGTTTGATGCAGCGTCACTTGAGCTCGACTCAACTGAGGTTGAAACATTACCCCTCGCGTTATCTGAAGAAGTCAGTTTGGTCGACGATGACGGAATTCCAACGGTGACGGATCAGATCAGTTCTGATGAAAAACAATCGCTCGGTATCAAGCAGCGATCCGATGAAGAGTTGGATAGCGATGTACTGAATTGGTTGATGAAACAACAGCGCGATGAGAAAAATCAAGACGCTTCACCAAGCGATGCCAACGCGTCAACAGCAGGGTCATCCAAGCCGGATGACACAACTGATTCACTTTCGTTAGAGGATACATTAACGAACTGATTTAGAGCGTTGCTGCGAACGATAAATCGCGAATTTCACCTTCAGTCTTTGCAGCGACGCAAGCAGTTGTTTTCCGACCGTGCATTGCGTATTGTCCCTTTCAGACGAAGCGATCTTATGAAAGGAGTGCGCGATGAGCTCAGCGGTACGGTTAGGGTTTTTAGGGATTGGTCTGATGGGCAAACCCATGACCTTACGTCTATTAGAGGCGGGTTATGCCGTGACCGTGTGGAACCGTACAGCGGAAAAGCTCGCCCCCGTCATTGCCGCAGGCGCACAAGCCGTTCAACAGCCACAAGATGTGGTTGATCAAGCAGATATTATCTTTCTTTCTCTTGCTGACACCGCCGCTGTCGGTCAAGTCGTTTTCTCCGATCAAGGTCTTGCCGCTGCCGCTGGCAACGATAAATTACTGGTAGATCTTTCCAGTATCGAACCCGAAGCCACACGTGAGTATGCGCAACGTTTACACGATGAAAATGGAATGCAGTGGTTGGATGCACCCGTGTCAGGCGGCGTTGTCGGAGCCGAGCAGGGCACGCTGGCGATTATGGCGGGTGGTGATATGGCGCAATTTGAACGTGTTGCGCCGATTATGCAATGCCTTTCGCAACGCTTCACACACATGGGGGAAATCGGTGCCGGGCAGATCACAAAAGTCTGCAATCAAATGATCGTTAGCTGCAATGCATTAGTCATCGCCGAAGTGATCGCGCTTGCGCGCAAAGCCGGCATCGATGCTGAAAAAATTCCCGAAGCCCTCGCTGGCGGTTTTGCTGATTCCAAACCCTTACAAATTCTTGGTCCACAGATGGCGACGGATAGTTTTGAGCCGATCAAATGGCATGTGCGGACCTTATTGAAAGATCTGGATACTGCAGTTCTGCTATCCAAAACAGAAGCCAGTGCGACACCCATGTCTGCGCTGGGTGCACAATTAATGCGACAACATGCCAGCCGTGGTTATCTTGAAAAAGATCCTGCAACGTTGGTAGAACTCTATAAAAAAGCCGATTGAAAAACCTACCCCTTAGGAGTTTCTATGCCAAATTACAGCGTTAACCTTTCCTTACTGTTTAAAGAAAAAGACTATCTCGATCGTTTTAAAGCTGCAGCAGATGCTGGCTTTACCGCGGTTGAACTTCAGTTTCCTTATGATCACGATGCGACCGCGATCAAAGCAGCTGCCGATGCGGCGGGTGTGGAGATCATTCTTATCAATGTACCCGTGGGCGATCTTATGCAAGGCGGAAAAGGTCTTGCCGCACAACCCGAGTTAGTGGATGAATTTAATGCCGCGCTAGCACAGTGTGTTGAGTATGCAAAAATATTAAAGCCACGGATGGTGAATGTGTTAGCGGGACGTGAAGAAGATAAAGATCGTTTGCAAGATGCGCATCGAACCTATGTCAGCAATTTACGTCATGCGGCGGAAGTGCTGGATAATCTCGGCATCACGACGGTGTTCGAAGCGGTGAATAAACTCGATATGCCGGGGTTTTTAGTGCATAACTTACGCGAACAAATCGAGATTCTCGAGGAGGTTCAGCATCCGAATGTTCGTTTGCAATATGATGTTTATCACATGGCGCGAATGGGAGAGCACGTGGTGGAGAACTTATTCGAACATGCGCATATTATCGGTCATATCCAATTTGCCGACGCCCCCGGACGTGCACAACCTGGCACCGGAAAGGTTGATTTCATTGGTGTTTTTAAAGCAATAGATGATTCGATTTATCACGGTTGGGTCGGTGCTGAATATAATCCGCAAGGGCTCACGGAAGACAGTTTTGGGTGGTATAAAGCCAGCTAAAGCCAAACGCAACGTGATTGGTAACCCTGATCACGTTGCGGCTATTTAATTTATGCCGTTTTGCGAGAGTGATTTTTCGAGAAGAGAAACTTCGGTAGTAATCCACGATCACTCAACACGACGCCGATGAAAATTATGGGGGCGAACCAGACGTATAGGCGCAGTCCATTCACATCAAATGGCAGGCTTAAACAAACCGTTAATAAAAATGGTGCAGCACTTGGTTGTAGCGGAACAAAAAGAAGCAGTAATAAACTACTGCGTAAAATATATTGGAAAAGTCGCGTTTGAATCTCTGCGGATTTTATCCAGAAAATATAAATCGCCGTGATCACAAAAAGCAGATAGAAGAACCAGTGACTAATTGAAACGAGCGTGGTTTGATCCGCCCCTGTTTCAAACGCCCATGTTGCTGAGCAAAAAATGCTCAACATGCAAAGTAGTATGTGGCGTAAACCCATAGGATAGATCCCTCAAGAATTCCTTTTCTTAAGCACTTGATAGCGGCGGATATTTGTTTTTATTGAGCCTGACTTTGGTGAAATTGATCTAAAGTGTGATCGAGTGTGTATAGATTAAAGCGAGGTTAACCCGTTATTATAAAATTAGTGTTGATTGATTTGAGCTGCAAGGGTTTTGCAAAGTTCGAGCAGGGTTTTAGATTCAGTTAAGCCATCGACGAAGCGTTGTGGGATCCCAGACAATCCGCATTGTGCACCAACTAACGCGCCAGTAAGAATAGCGCGAGATTGGTTTTGCCCACCACCGTTGATCGCGTGGAGTACGGCAGACTCAAAATCATCCGGAAAACGTGCTGTTAAATAATATGCCGCCGGTAAAATATGATAGATCGCACAGGGCATTCCGTACACTTGTGAGACTTTCCAAGCAGGTTCGATCTGAATCGTCGGATCATTTGCCGCGATCGCCATGTAGCTCGGTGAAAGCAGAGCGTCGGGAGAGGCGAAGGTGCCAACGCGGGATTTTTCCTGATCGGATGGATGTTGTGGCTGCATATTATTGGTTACGGAGTGAAAGGGGAGATCGCCACTTTTTACCTGTGTCATTAATTTTCCGGAAATTTCCTCATCGAGCTGATGGCCCGCGACGAGCATGCCTAAGACCGCGCCGTAGGCAACGGTCATGCTAACCACGGTTTCATCAATTTGAGTGAGCTGACAATTGCGAGAAATACCGTCGGCGAGTTTATCCGGTGAACGTGCATATCGCACGGCGATCGCCAGTGTTCTTTCGATCGCTTCGGTGGTGTCTGCATGACCACCAGTTTGATCCCAGTTTTTATTTTCTGTTACACGTTTTTTCCACGCTTCGCGAATCGATTGGCTGGTATAACCGCCGGGGCCGGCCATTGCTGTGCCGTCAAGCTGGTGAAATAAGTCATCGTCTAAACGTTGCGTGAAATCCGCTTCGTCATAACCATGACGACGGATCAACGAGTTGAGTGTGAGTTTTAGGATGACACCAGCTTGTGACAAATCACCAGCATGGTAACCCGCGTGATAACGATCAGGTTGCGGATCGGTGTAATCATTGATCCATTCACCATAGTCATGACGTTGTTCATCTAAGTCATAATACCAATGTGGACCAAGACCTAATGCATCGCCAATAAAGGCCCCCATGAGTGCACCGGTTGCGCGATCAGTTAGCGTAGTATCCTTTGTCATTGGGTTTAAACTCCATCACCTCGATTGCTGGGTGGGTTAAGTTTTTCAGTGTGTATTTTAATTTTTATCCATTATAAAACGAGTAAGGTAAGAGTAGTGGTTAGAAATCCTAAACCATGAGTTAACCGCTTATAAATGAACGTCTTTACTATAGGGAAAGCCCTACAAGGCGAACAGTTTTTGCTGCTTTTTAATGCGCTAGAAGGGGGTAAAATTCTCTGTAATAAATCAAAATAGTGCGCAAATTAAAATGTACAAATACTTAAGCGCGAAGATAGAGAAGAGCATGCAAATAGGCAGAAAAGTAGCATGAAAAAACCAAATAAAAAAAAACTCATCGAATCACTTAATGTGGATTTCGCTTCCGGTAATCATGTGACCCTATTGAAAGATGGGCCGGAAACCTATGAAGCGATGCTGAAAGCCGTGAAGGCGGCGGAAAAGTGCATACTCTTAGAAAGTTATATTTTTGAGGATGATGGTTTCGGCGAAAAGTTGTGCGATGTATTGATCGAAAAAAAGAATCAGGGCTGTGTTGTGGTGATCATTTACGACAGTGCCGGATCATTTTCGACAACGACCGATCATTTTCAAGAAATGGCGGATGCTGGCATAGGCATCTGTGAGTTTAATCCGATCGCGGTATCGCGCTGGCATAAGCTGCTGCATTTACACCATCGTGATCATCGAAAAATCTTAGTCATTGATGACCAGATTGCATTTACGGGTGGGATTAATATTTCGAAGGTTTACTCAGCCAGCTCCTCACCGCATATTAAACGAAAAAAGAAAGACCTAACGCAGAGTTGGCGGGATACTCACGTAAAGATAGAAGGCCCCGCAGCGCGCTTATTTGTCGAGTTGATCAAGGCAACATTAGAACGGCAGAAGTGTGATGATCTTGTCATTCCTAATATTTGCGAAGCTAACCCAGCAGAGCGAGGCGAGATGCAAGTGGCTGTTGTGGATTCGGTTGGGCATGAACGAAAAAATGAGATCCATCACGCGATGCTTTGCACATTACGTGCGGCGTCCGAATCAATCATGATTACCAACGCTTACTTTTGTCCTGGCAAACCGATTGTTCGTGCGATAAAAGCCGCTGCCCGACGTGGTGTGGATGTGCATTTATTACTACCAGAAGAGTCCGACTGGAAGCTGTTGAAATATGCGGGGCAGTCGCATTTTAGTGGTTTACTACGTGCAGGTGTGAAAATACATTTGTATGAGGACGGTATGCTACATGCGAAGACAATCTTGGTGGATGGGATTTGGGCGACGGTAGGTTCATCTAATATGGATTACCGTAGTCTTGCTTATAATGATGAGGCCAATGCGATCATTCTCAGTGAAAAGTTTGCAGGTGAAATGCAGGAAATGTTTGATCAGGATATTCAGCAAGCACGTCAGATTGATCGTAAGGAGTGGCGTCATCGCCGTATACGTGATCGCTTTTTTGAAGCGGGCGCACGACTTTGCGAACGATGGTTATAACAAATCAGATCGCAAAATTTCGAATGGAATAGATTACGTACTTAAATTAAAAAAGCCAGAGAACAACGAATTCTCTGGCTTTCATCTAATTACTTTTGTTAGATCGTGCTGAAAAGTGATAAGTAAATTTTATCAATTTGCCGCACTTGGAGTTATTCTCCGTTCTTAACTTCTTCAGCCGTTTCAGAAATCTTTTCACCACCGGCTTCTAGATCTTTACCAACGCCTGAAACGGTATTACAACCTGTGATAAAAAAGCACAAAGAGAGAACTGCTGCAGTCAACGCTTTCATATTATTTTTCCTTTACTGAGTAAACTTGCGCCTAGTTTAGCGTGCAGGACTTGCTGGTAGTGTCAGCTAATGCGGATGGTCATGTAGGACAACGCTTGCTTATACGATCACGTTTCAGGTTTAATCGGGTTGGTAATCAAGGCTCGGTAATATGGATTCCAACACACTTAATGCCTCTTTACCTGTTATATCTTGAAAGCGATCATCAATCGCATCTGCACTGAGGACGGCGTAAGCAATACTCCAACCCGAAAAGCGTCGATCAATTGTCTCGGTTTTTTCGAATCTCAGCTGAAAGTTAGTGTGTCGATCGTCAATCATAATCTCACTGAGGAGCGATTTAATCACGGATTTTTCACCTTCTAAATACTGGCAGAAATTTATTCCATCGAAGATCAAAATACCGGTAATGCCTTGTGGTAAATTATTTCGTCGAGAAACTTGGATAATCTCCGTAACACAGCTAGGGGATTGACTGGCAGAGAGCTCGCTGGTGTAAATGAGGCTATGTAGCAGTTCCATATTTTCCTTAACAGAATAATTTCTCAAACGCATCATACTGAAATCGCACGACTCTCAATATGTCTTATGACATAGTGTATTTTCGTGAAAACGGACGGTTGGGTGAACGCCAAAACTTGCTATCATCACGACGTGTCATGCTATTCGAGCGAAGGCGAAATTATCCGAGATAGTACACATTTCTTCAAGTTAAGTGGCTGTGGCGAATCTGGGCAGCAAATTTTAGAATCATTCTAAATTATTGATTAAAAACGGTAAGCATCATGAAAATTTCTTGTAATGAATGTCCCCTGCGCGAGCTCCCCGCTTTTGCACGCAATGAACCGGGAGAAATCGACTTTATCGCTGAGTTTAAGCGTACAGAAAAGCACTTTAAAGGCGGTGAAACGATGATAAGAGAGTCTGATCTCAATCCAGAGTTATTTACGCTACTTTCTGGCTGGGCGTTTCGCTATAAAAGTTTGAGTGATGGACGTCGACAAATCCTTAATTTTTTAATGCCGGGTGATCTAATCGGCTTACAAGAACAACTTGCCGATATTTCACCACATGGGGTTGAGACGCTGACAGAGGCGACTGCATGTGTTTTTCATCGAGAGGAGTTGTGGAATTTATACCGTGAATTTCCAAGTCTCGGATATGACATTACCTGGTTGAGCGCCCATGAAGAACATATTGTCGATGAAAATTTAATGTCGGTGGGGCAACGAACTGCGCGGGAGCGGATTGGGATTTTGTTGCTACAGCTTTATAAAAGGGCTGAAAAACTAGACTTGATCAATGAAGAGGGATTGCATTTCCCGATTACACAACAACATATCGCGGATGCGTTAGGTTTATCCTTGGTTCACACCAATAAAACGCTTCGGCAATTACAAAAAATTGGTTTATTTGAATTTAGCCGAGGTAGGTTAAAACTCCTCAATGTGTCAGCCTTAGTCGACTTAGCAGATCTCTATGAGGTGCCGTTGCGCAACCGCCCCCTGATCTAAAAATGGCCACCTTCACTTGAAGATGGCCAATAGGGGGAGCGTAACAGTTGGAGGGGGGATGCGGCTAAATTCGAGGACGTCTTCCCAGTAAAAACATGATCAGCGCAAGCACTATACCCACTACGAACAAGATCCAAGCGATATTAGTTGCGGTACCAGCAATACCAGAAAATCCAAATAGTGCAGCGATGATCGCTACGATTAGAAATGTCACGGCTAGGTTAATCATAAGTAATTCCTCTCTAGTAATTTATTCTACGTTGTTGTTAGACACCTAAGGGTTTTTCAATAGTGCGATTCTTAAACACAAGTACAGATTAATCTCCCGTTACAAAATGCCCTATCAGTTGGCTCTGAAGGCCTTGTAGGTTTTAGCTGACTTATTCCATGTGAATGATGTGGTAGTCTTTAATATAGCAATCAATGGAATTAGAAAATATATTGTTAATTCAATTGTTTAGAATTTTAATGAATTTGGTTTTGTGATGTGACAACGTGTAGTAAGACATCACTGACAAGTGAATGAGAGTCACCCTATGGGATGATTTTAATTAAAAACCTAATCTATCGATGTGGTCGAGAAAGTCTAAACGACCCTCAATAAAACCATTTTGGAGATTAGAAAATGAATAAAGACATTCTTGAAGGAAAATGGAAACAACTACTGGGTAACGTGAAACAGCAGTGGGGAAAACTCACTGATGATGATTTAGATGTTATCAACGGAAACCGCAAAGAACTTGAAGGAAAAATACAGGAGCGGTATGGCCTGAGCCGTGATGAAGCGGACAAGCAAATCCGCGAGTGGGAAGATACCCTCTCATAAACGAGAGAGGTGGTTCGTTACGAACAACTGGTAGTGAGCCACCTCAATCACGATGACGGTATAAGGAGATTCACATGGTTTATTACTCACTCGTTTTTTTTATTGTATCGATCCTTGCTGCGTTGATCAGTCATTCTGCTGATATCAGTTTAGTGAATGCCAGTATCGCGAAGGCTTTGTCGGCATTATTTTTAATCATTGCGATCGTTAGCTACATCGTTCATTCAATTCAACGATGAGATGAGTCTTAATAATTAAAAGGAATATTTATGAGATATAGTGTTGGAATTGTCGATGATCACAACATTGTGCGGGCTGGTTTCAAAGAGATGTTGGAAGGTCAATCAGACATAGCCATTGCATTCGATGCGGAAGATGGTGAACAAGCTTTACAAAAAATTAATGAAATCGGATGCAACATTGTACTCCTCGATATTTCCTTGCCTGGCATTAACGGTATAGATTTATTAAGAACATTACGTGAACGCCACAGTGAAATTAAAGTATTGATGCTCAGTGGCTTTCCGGAAGATCGCTATGCACTGGCGATGATTCGAAACGGTGCCAGTGGTTATCTATGCAAAGATTGCTCTCAGGAAGAACTGCTCAAAGCGATCCGCACCGTTGCCGTAGGCAAACGTTACCTTTCAGCTAAAACTGCCGAATTACTCGCAGAAGAGCTAACTGGAGAAAGTGAAGCTAAACCGCATGAGTCACTTTCTGAACGAGAGTTTCAAGTCTTTATTAAACTTGCTGAAGGCGAACGAGTTTCTGAAATCGCGAATGGACTGCATTTAAGTGTAAAAACAATTAGCACATATCGGACGCGTTTGTTAGAAAAATTAGCTGTCGACAGTAATGCAGAGCTTGCTGCTTATGCGATCCGGCATGAATTAATTGAACAATGAAATTTAGAATTTACGATCAAAAGGATTTGAATTAAAGGTACAAATCAGTGAGTAGACTTAAAGTTGCGATTATAGAAGATTCCCCCATGTTAATGGACATGCTCTGCGAGATTCTCGAAGACGATCTTGATGTGGAAATAGCCGTCGCCGCCAGTGGGCAACAAATGGCACTTGATGGTATGGCGCAATGCCATGTTGATCTCGCGATAATTGATCTAGAACTTGATGAAGGAAGTGGGCTCGGTGTGATCGAGAATTTGCAAAATGAGCCTGTAAAATACGGCAGCCCCAAAAAAGTGGTTTATTCTAATTATGCCGTTTCAAGCATGAGTCGACGTGCGCGGGCACTTGGTGTTGATCAAGTTTATGACAAATCTTTCCAATTAAATGATTTGTTAGAATTTGTTAAGGGCGAAAAAGATCACGCTTAATAGTTACAACACATTTTTCTCACTGTGTAATAAAAATTAATTTTCGATTCGTTATATTTTCATAACGTCAAAACCACGTTTTACCCCGCCATTTTCACCAATTCCCTTTGCGTATCGCGACGAAAATCGTTGAATTAAGTTTAATGATTCTAACGTTAAGTGAATGCTATTGCCTGTTGTCGATCAGTATCATTCGATAAAATTAAACGACGTTCACCTGGGAACTGTAATTCTTGTAGCTCATAATAATAATCATAATCCAAAAGGATTATGATTATTATGTTTGTACGTTAAGACTGGGATAGGGCTAGGGTTAGAACTTAAACTAGGTAATGATCGGCGTGATGACTTTTATTCTCGTGCCTTCGCCTAGGCGGCTTTTTAGGAAGAATTTTGCGTTACTCAAACCAGCCCGGTGTTGCATACTGATCAGACCGAATCGTTCCTCGCTGACGGTGCTGCGATCAAAACCAATACCGTCATCGATGATCCTTAGTGTATGGTTGAACTCATCAACGCTAACGGAAAGCTCTACATTATTAGCTTCAGAATATTTACGAATATTCGTCATCGCTTCCTGCGTAATTCGGAATAACGATAAAGCAGTGTCTTTATCAAATTTTGGCTCGTCATCAGGAAGCTTAATAGAGACGTGAATGTCGGTGTCATGTTTTAAATCATCAGCTAGGCTGCGTAACGCTTCATGCAGGCCAAGCTGTGATAACAAGGGAGGTAAGAGATCGCTTGTTAAGCGACGCTTTAATGAGATCGCATGATCGAGAGAATTAATCAAACGGGCTGTGCGTTTGGTTGACGTTGGATTATTTTCATCGGTGAGATTTTTTTCGATCCAACTCGCATCCATTTTTGCCGCTGTTAATGAAGCGCCCATGTCATCATGTAACTCGCGCGCTAAACGTTGTTTTTCGACTTCACTTACGCGAGTAATTTTTGCCGCCAGTCGACTTAATTGCTGTGTTCTTCGAGCAACTTGTGTTTCAAGTTTTTCATTTTCATTCGCAAGCACTTCCGCGAGTGAGTTTTTTAGTCGGTTTTGTTTTTGTAAATTCGCAAATAACCAAATTAAAAAAAACAATGCCGCAAGACAAAGGGCAAAAATTGCCCAACGTGTGATCGTCTGACTGTTTTGAACTTGTGCATAATAACGAATAGAAAGCGTATCTAACTCAGCTTTAAGATGAGAAACATAAGTACGGATTTGGTCAAACTTTGTTTTACTGTCGATCATTTCCCGCATACTGATGTCGTTATTATCATCTTTCTCATTCACCAGTGAGACGAACAAATCTTCCTGCTCGAAGATCAGTTGATTGAGGCGATCCATATTAATTTCAATATCAGGATTATTTGCCGCAAAAGATTGCGTTTCAGCTAAGTAAGTGTTGATTTGCGTGATCGCTGTTTCGTACGGAGCGAGAAAATCATGATCACCCGTAATTATAAAGCCTCTAACACCTGTTTCAGCATTAACGAGTTCAATCATCAATTGATCAACAATGCGCATGTGCTCCACTTGCGACTTGATCGTTTCAAGTGATTTTATCGAGGCATTTGATTGAAAAAAACCGGCCACAAACAACGATAAGATGACGCAGCACGCGATCGCAAATAGGATATGCGCGCGTCGCCGTGGTTGCGGTAAGTAACGCTCCGCAGTAATGTCATTCATATCTTCGTTTTTTTTATCACTCATCTATGTGGTTTTACTAATTGCAAAAAGGGTCAAGCAGTATGCCACATGACAGCTTGGTTTTTCTCAATAGCCATTTTAATGAGTTGAATTAATGGAAATGCCCGCGTTTTTGTACCCACATGCACCTCTTCTTCGTCATCATTCACATCAGTTTGTTTTTCTTGATCATCGCTTAACTCATCTAACCGGGTTTGCAAATTAGATAAAGACTGATCAAGGTCCTCACTGGCGATCGCACCGGGTATTGTTCCGCTGTGTTTCATCAGTTTGATCATCAGTTTTGCATCTGAATCAAACATTTTTACGCTTGCGCCGGCATTACTACTAAATTCGATCATGATTATTACCCTATATTAGAGAGATGCGATAAATTTGACTGTCATTAACTCAGTTCGTTTCGTTGTTCACTCATTTCTTTTTCATACGCATCGGCCAAATTGTTTTTTTGTGTTTCTTGTAAGACTTTCCCCGCCATTTGAAAAACCTCTTGCTCTTCTTCTTCTAAATGATGATACACCTTATGGTGTAAGTCTTTCGCAATTTTCAACCAGTTCGATGCACTATAATCTGTCGCTTCTAATGATTCGATTAATTCATCTAAATCGTGGTGTTCAGCAATACTGTGTCTAGATTTTTCCTGCGTCATGTCGTGCTCCAGTAATGGGATATAGAAACAACGCTCTTCCGCATTTGCGTGTGTTTGCAACTCTGCTTTTAATTGTTCGAAGAGCGTTTCACGTTCATTACTGTCACCTTGCGTGGCGATTAAACGATCAACGAGGTTACGTTGCGTATCATGGTCTTTACGTAATGCATCAAAAATAGTCATAAAAATAACTCCTGTAATAGTTAATTAAAGTGCGCCGATCAGTAATGCAATCAGTTTCCAAATAAGCCAAATGGAAGTGATGATCAGCGCAATCACAAGACAAACCACGATCGCAACAGTGAATGTACTTCGCGTCGTGACGGCATCTTCATCGGTGAGATAATCTTGCATCAGGTTGACGTTGCGCTTGTTGGCTTTGTAGGCAAAATCAAACCAGTCGCCGATCACTGGAATGGTTCCGACGGCACTCTCCAGCAAAATGTTGAATGTCATACGGATGATCACCGTGATCGGTATTTTCATTTTCACAGCTTTCATAAGGATATAGCTTGAAATCGCACCAGCACTGACATCACCGATGCCGGGAACTAGGCCGATAATTCCATCAAGTCCGACGCGCCAACTTGTGCCTGGTATTCGGATCGAACTGTCCAACCACCAAGCTAGCTTATCGAGCTTTTTCATCTGCACATTTTTTGAATCGACAGAAATCGTTTGTTGTGTCATTAGTGTGTTCTTTTATTGATTATTTTTTATTGGGATTATTTATTCTTTTGATGCATTTTCATGCAACAGGTTTTCTTCACCGGATTGATGTTGCTCGTTCTCAATTTTCTCTTCGATAGAGCGATCGGCCCGAACATCCTGAATGGGTTTTTTTACCGTGGACGATTTCGCGGGTTCTTCTTTATTGTTTTGTTTCGCGTTATTCTGAATCCCTTCCATCATGCGGAGTTGATAAATCGGTTCTGGCATAACAATTCCTGCTGAATCAAATGCTTCTTTGATCAGACGAATCGCTTCACTGCGGATCATGCCGAAATCATAATTTTGTTGATCTACCCATGCGTAAATACGTAGCGATACGTTCGAATCACCAAGCTGTTCGATCAAGACGACCGGTTTTGGGTCCGACATGACACCTTCAATGTGGCCCAGTGTGATTAACGCTAATGATTGTGCGCTGAGTAAATCCTGTTCCGTATCCACACCGACGTCGAATTCGAAACGACGTTCAGGGTTACGTGTGTAATTGATCATAATCGCTTTAAAAACTGTCGCGTTAGGGATGCGAATATGGTTTCCATCCGGCGAGATCATAATCGTCGCACGCGATGTAAGACGTGCCACCTTACCAAGCTGACCCTCTATTTCGACAAGATCATTTACTTCAAAAGGGTTGCGAATACTTAATAAAATACTGGCGATATAATTTTCCACCGTATCGCGAACGGCAAAACCTATTGCTAAGCCAAAGATACCTGCCGCACCGAGAATCGTGCCGAGTAGGGCGGTAGCGTCAAGCAAAACGAGTGCGAGTACGAAGCCTAAAATAATTAATGCGAGGTGTACGATCTGACCGAGTAATGTCGCGATGAAATAATTGGGTGAAAGTTGACGAAAGAGATTAGACTTTTTACTTAGCCAACTTCCAAGCAGCCAAAAAAGCACAACGATAATGATTGCCAGGATAAACAGGGGCAAGTTTTGCAAAAAAGTACGGCCAAGCTCAATGAGTTTTGCTGAGGTACTATGAATCCGATCACCGACATTACGATTTAACGTCAGTTGATTTTCCACTTCAACCACCCCTTCAACTTGTTGCGCGAATTGCAGGGCTTTCAGTTCGTCATCGACGGAATCAATTTCGCCAGTGATCGTGACGATACCGTTACTGACGTTGATCTGTATCGAACGCAGACTTTCTAACTCGTTATAAATTGTGCGTAATCTTGTTTGAATTTGTGGATCAGACTGCGTTGACTGATCAAGGGCGATGAGAGGCGAGTTGTGGGTACCGCCATTGGCTGCATTATTATCTGTCGTGATGTTATTTTCACCAGCAGCGAAAGCCAGTGAAGAAAAAACAAATTGATACGCTAAAACGCAAAAAGCTCTGCGCAATCGGGTCATGGTGGAATCCTTACAAACGACTGATTAACAATGCGAAAGGATAGTTTGACGGATCGCGCCGAGATCGCTATTGGCGCACTGCTGATAAGCGACTAGGACTTGTCTTACAAGACGCTGGAAAGTGGGTTACGTTTGATCGAATGAATCGATAAATAGCACATCTTCAAGCGGAAGCTGGCCGGGTTTAGGCCATGCGGGCTGCAAAGCTTTACCCACCGCGATAATCGGGCCGACGACGTGATCGTCTGGTAGGCCGACGAGATCGGCGATCGCTTCTAGATCAAAACCAATCATCGGACAGGTGTCATAGCCGAGTGCTTTGGCAGCGATCATCAGTGTTTGCATGGCCATACCGATTGACCGCTGTGCTTCGTCGCGCTGCAGATCATCACGGCCTTCGTGAAATGGACCGATCATGCTGACCAGCAGTTCAGCCACATCGTCTGGTGCATTAGACCAATAGCGTTTGGGTTCCTTCTCCCAAGCTTTCACGTCGGCGGTGAAGAGAATTAACGCAGCGGCATCCGTGAACTGACTCTGATCAAAACCGTGCTCAGTGCGAATCGTTTCACGTAACGCTTGATCTTGCAGAACAACAAAGCGCCAATGTTGTAGATTAAAGCTGGTTGGTGATTGGATCGTCGCGTCCAGCAGTTTTCGAATGTCGTCTTCTGAGATGCGCTGATCAGGATCGAAATGCTTGATCGAGCGGCGTTGATAGATAGCGTCAAAGGTGTTCATAAATTTCCTGAAATAGTCTGTGACCTGCGTGAAAGCAACGGCTACGCAGGCGTTGATCTGGCGGGAGTTTACAACACATGGGGGCGCAGAGGCGAATTAACGCGGTATCCAGGAGACTAAAAAGACCGTTTAACGTTGTTGATTACCCCTTTACTGGCCGCGCTGTCGCCTGAGTGTGACTTGCTCACCTGCAATCCCCCAGTTATCCATTTCTACTTCGTCGATCACCACGATCGTCGTCGCCGGATTTTTGTTTAAAACACGTTGTAACAGCTCTGTCGCACCGGCGATCAATTCCGCTTTTTGCTCATTGGTCACGCCTTCGCGGGTAATCTTAATGTTGACATAGGGCATGGTGATTCATCCTCAATTTTCTTTTAACCAAATTTTGTTGTTGAGATTCTATTTTGTCATTTCAGTATGAGAAAATAACGAATTCATGAATTCTTAATGAATTTCTCACGCGATCATAAGTCGTACTTTATTCTTTTGCTCACAAGTAACAAGGACACTCATGTTAGCGCGTACCTTTATTACAAGCCTTCTTCTTTTTTCTGGAATGACGTTTAGCTTGTTTAGCCACATGGCAAATGCCATTGAGCTGAACGGAGAAGAAGTCCCGAAAGAAAAATTTATTGTATTCATCCTGATCGGCCACTCGAACATGGTCGGCAGAAATAACGATTGCGATACCGAGCCGCATCCGCGCGCATGGAACTACAAAATAGATGACAACACCGACGCTTGGGTGCCAGCACAAGGGCCGATTTTTTATGACGGTCGCGGTAAGAAAGATCATGGCACTTACATTGGTTGCGGACCAGGAATGCCCTTGTTGAAACGCTTAGTGGAAGAATTCCCTGACACGCACTTTGGTGTGATCGAATATGCTTGGAGTGGCGGGCAGGTGAAACAATTTCGCCGCTGGGGAAAGTTTTATAGAAAACTCGCACCGCACATAAAAGACATTAAGTCAGACGTGACGTTTGGTGGCATGCTCGCGATGCTCGGCCGCATGGAACGCTACGATCCTGATGGATTCGCTGAGAGCATTAAAAAAATGGTGAGGGATTACCGTAAACTCACTGACTCACCGACAATGCCGTATTTTCAACAACGCGAACGACCTTATGATGATGCCGCCAAAAAGATCCGGGTTGAACAAGATCGTGTCGCCGAAATCGTCCCGCATTCAGCTGTGATCCAAACCGACGGGCCTGACCTCTACAAAGGTCATTACGGTGGCGAAGCAGAACGGCTGTGGGCGAATGAAGCGGTGGATATCATGCTCGAACGGGGTTGGTTGAAATAAGTGCAGCCCCGGTAGTCAATGTCCCGTCGAACCTTGGCGACCTAATAACGAAAACGGTTGTACTTAAAATTTCAATTTAACTTAATGCGAGCCAATCAAGTTCGCTGATCCTCGATTTTCATGGCACCACCAGCACACACCGATCCAAAAAAATGGGCGGCCATGCGCGGCTTAGCGGATCACTTCTTGACTGATCAGGCCATTGAGGAAGCCGGCTTATTAGGCTTATCAGAAATGCGGCGATTGAGTAGGACGGTGTCAGGTCTAGCCTTTAGACTCTTGCTTGTTTCGTTCACCTTTAGCCGCTACCTCTACTCAATCTGCTCAGGCTTTAAGTCTCTGCGCTTATGCACGATGGCCGTGACGCAGATATCCTGATTTTTGATCTGATAAATAATCCGGTAAGTAAAAATATCAAGGAGGCGATCAACTAGATTTCAAATACTTATTTTCATAATGAATTCTTGGCACGCTAATGTCCTGAAAAATTGAATATCTGCAACACTGTAGGCTAACTATTAATTGCAGTTGAAGATAAATGATACGAGGACTTTTTCTTCATTTCTTATAGGTATTCAATACACTCGTCATTCTCCCTTTTATTGAACTGAACATTAATGTCATACCAATGACGTTCGCATATGTGATCAGTCGTCGCTTGATTGTTTTCGTGTAAAACGAATGATCTTTCTGCGATCACGTTTACTCGGTCTGCCGGGATAAACCGGTCGTTCAGCGGCTGCCGCCCTAATCTGTGTGGCCAGCTCCTCGCGGACTTTGATACTTTCTTCTGACTCTTGATATAAGCCACTCGCGATGGAGGCAGAACCTCTATTTTTTGAGAGCCCCGTGACGGTGATCTCATGCACGAACTGGGATTTTCGGATCCGTAGTTGATCATTCAAACGAATACTTTTGGAAGGTTTACAACGCTGGCCGTTGAGATCAATTTTGCCACTTTTTATCGCGTCAGAGGCCAAGCCTCGCGTCTTATAAAAACGTGCTGCCCACAACCATTTATCAACTCGTATTTCGTTGTCGTTATTTTGACTCATGAGACTCCAGTTTGCAGGGCGAGTCTGGCTATTTTACGTCACCCGAAAGCGGATCAAAACCTGCATTACCTATTTCTCTCCTTACGCGAATGAGATGTGTAAAAATTTCGTCAAGAGCTTGTCATTCGAGCAGGTCGTAATTCCACTAATTAAGCTAAGTCTTTGTTCCAAAAACCTTTAATTTAATGGCATGACGATTGCTATCTCCGTGTAAGTTCCACTAAGCATGCTAAACAAACACTGAGGTGAATCATGGCCGACGAAGAACAAACAGACGAAAAAGAAGAAGTTAAGGGTAGTAAGAAAAAACTGATCATGATGATTGTCGCTGCGCTGGTGGTTCTCGGTGGAGCTGGCGGTGGCGCGATGTTCTTCATGGGCGGGAGTGATGAAGAAGAGCTGGCTGAAGGTGAAGTGGCGGAAGAAGTCGCGCCTGTGAAAGATTATGCCTATCTCAAGCTAGAAAAACCCATCGTTGTTAATTACAAAACCGACAGTGGCAAAACGCGATTTTTGAAAGCCGAGATCACGCTCATGACGGAAGATGAATCGGGCTTGGACAGTATTGAAAAACATCTACCTAAAATTCAACACACGGTGAGTGTGGTGTTTGGTCGACAAAAATTTGAAAGCTTGCTGACGAATGAAGGGAAAGAAGCCATGCGCTTGGAAGCGCTGACAGAATTGCAAGAAGGATTAAAAGGCAAAATTGGTGAAGCGCATATCGACGATATGTATTACACGACATTTGTCACGCAATAAGTTGTTGATCGTGATTACAGACGGGATAACAGGGAACAAGGAATAGCGAAATGTCCGGCACAGATATTCTTTCACAAGACGAGATAGATGCGCTCTTAAACGGCGTTGACGGTGGTGATATTGAGACCGTCGCCGAAGAAGAGATCGATGACGGATCTGCTAAGCAATATGACTTTACTTCTCAGGATCGTATCGTTCGTGGTCGCCTGCCGACACTGGAAATGATCAACGAACGCTTTGCCCGAAATTTTCGCGTTAGCTTATTTAATACTTTACGAAAATCACCAGAAATCTCGGTAGAAGGCATCGAGATGATGAAGTTCGGTGAATATATTCATACCTTGTTTATGCCATCGAATATGAACATGGTGAAAATGCGTCCACTACGCGGTACTAGCTTGATTGTGATGAACCCAAAACTGGTGTATTCGCTGGTCGATAATTTCTTCGGTGGCACCGGAAAATTTCATACAAAAATAGAAGGACGTGATTTCTCTGCGACCGAAATGCGTATTGTTGTCAATGTGCTTAAGGTGATTTTTGAAGATTTACAGAGTGCCTGGAAGCCGGTGATGAAAATCAATTTTGAATACACCGGATCAGAAGTGAACCCACAATTTGCGAATGTCGTTAGCCCAAGTGAAGTCATGATTATTTCTAACTTCCACGTGGATTTGGATGGTGGTGGCGGTAATTTACAAATCGCGTTGCCGTACTCAACGATCGAGCCTATTCGCGATGTGCTGGACGCCGGTATGCAAAGTGATGCGTCCGATACCGACGAGCGCTGGGTGTTATCACTACGTGAAGAATTGAGCACTGCACCCGTAAAACTGGACTGCAAATTAACCGAAAGAACCATCACCTTGCGTGATGTTTTGACCATGCAAAAAGGCGACATTATTCCGATCGATATTCCAGAAAAAGTTGTAGCAACGGTCGAGCAAGTGCCGGTCTTACGTGGAAAATACGGTGAATCACGCAAGAATGCCAGCATCCAGGTGATGGAGGTGATCAATGCGCAACCTCAATAATTTAATGATGAATTTTGTCGATCATAACGGTCAAGAATGTAGGGCCGTTTTATGTGATCAAATGAATGAAAGTGATGTGAAAGGAGTGACCCTATGAGTGATGATGTAATCGAAGATCAAGACGCTTCCGTTGATGATGCGTGGGGTGACGCCTTAGCAGAACAAGCAGAAGCAGAAGGTAAAACCGCAGAAGCCGAAGGAGATGATCCGTGGGCCGCTGCATTAGCAGAACAAGCAGAAGTTGAAGGAGCCGGTGTGGAAGCAAGTGTCGCTGAGTTTGATAGTTTTGATCCTGATAAAACGGATTTTAGTGGCAATGGAAATCTTGATCAGATTCTGGATATTCCCGTTACGTTATCGGTTGAGATTGGCAGTACAAAAATTGCGATCAGAAACCTTTTACAACTCAATCAAGGTTCTGTCGTCGAGCTGGATAGACTCGCCGGTGAGCCACTCGATGTGCTCGTAAACGGTACGTTGATCGCCCATGGTGAAGTGGTCGTCGTGAATGAAAAATTCGGTATTCGTTTGACCGATGTCATCAGCGCGCAAGAACGTGTGAAAAAACTACGTTAATGGTTAATAGAAATTTTAAATATGATTAACCAACAAAACGTAAAAAGTCAGATCGTAAGTGCCATTTTAATGGGGTTACTTTTCCTTAGAATGGATAATGCTTTCGCTGAAGAAAAACTCAGCACACCTGGCGTGATCGAACCCATGTCGATGGGCAGTGTGATACAGGTTTTTGCCGGTTTAGCAGCGGTGTTGTTGTTATTCGGTGTGATCGTTTTTGTATTGAAACGCTTGGGTGGGTTTAAAACCACAAACGGCGGGAAAATGCGCATGGTTGATGGCGTCTCCATCGGCACTAGAGAACGTGTCTTACTCATGCAAGTGGGTGACAAGCAGGTATTGATTGGCGTCACGCCTCATCAAATTAACCCACTGCATGTGTTTGATGAGCCGGTAATCTCAGTTGATCAACCTCAGCAAGGTTTTGCGAGTCTTTTGCAAAAACAAATTAAAGATCGCATGCAAAATTCTTCCATAAATTCAAATCAAACATCGTCAAAAATAGACAAAGGGGATCACACATGAAGCGCATCAGTGTATTGATCAGTCTTGTCTTAGGACTGTTATTGATGAGTGTTACCGCTTCTGCTGAACCGGGTCTTGAAGCGTTGACCGTCACATCCAGCCCCGACGGTGTACAAAGTTATTCCTTGACGTTACAAGTCTTGATCTTGATGACGGTGCTGACACTGTTGCCAGCCGTGTTTCTAATGATGACGTCTTTTACCCGAATTATTATTGTTCTGGCGATTTTGCGCCAAGCTCTCGGTACGGCACAAACACCCTCGAGTCAGATCTTGATCGGCTTAGCGTTATTTCTGACGTTTTTTATTATGTCGCCCGTACTTGATCAGGTTTACGACACCGCCGTCACACCGTATTTGAATGAAGATATGCCTGTGCAAGAAGCACTCAACTTAGCGAGTATTCCGTTACGAGAATTTATGATGGCGCAAACCCGTGAAGATGATTTAAAAATGTTTGCGGAAATTGCCGGCGCAGGAGATTTTTCTCAACCGACGGATGTACCGTTGTCGATCTTGGTACCGTCATTTTTAACCAGTGAATTAAAAACCGCGTTTCAAATTGGCTTTTTAATTTTTATTCCTTTTCTTGTGATTGATCTGGTCGTCGCCAGCGTGCTGATGTCGATGGGTATGATGATGTTGTCACCGATGATCATTTCATTGCCGTTTAAGATCATGCTGTTTGTGTTAGTGGATGGTTGGGTCTTAATTGTCGGCACGTTAGCGTCGAGTTTTTACACATGAGTCCTGAGCTTATTCTTACGATCGGAAATCGTGCGTTGGAGTTATGTACAGCGCTGATGTTGATCATGCTCATTCCAGCCTTAATTGTGGGTTTGCTGATCAGTATTTTTCAGGCGGCGACGCAAATTAACGAACAAACGTTAAGTTTTATTCCAAAACTGCTTATCACGATGATGGTGTTGTCTATCGCAGGATCGCTCATGTTACGCATGTTGTCAGACTTTACTATCCAATTGTTTACCTCCATTCCGTCCGTTATTAGCGGTTGATCACGGGTGTCGGTATGACATTCAGTGATCAAGAAATCATTGCGCTCATTCTCCAATGGCTGTGGCCGTTTTTTCGTATCGCTGGATTGATGATGACCGCGCCGATGATCGGCACACGCACCGTGCCTGTCACCTTACGTTTAATTCTCGCCGTGTGTATTACGATCGCCGTGGCACCGACAGTGCCGGAGTTTGTGTATCAAGATCCAATGTCGGCGCAAGGTTTAATGATCACAATCCAACAAATTTTAATTGGTGCTGTGCTTGGTCTGGTTGTGCGGTTGATCTTCTTAGTATTAGAAGTCGGTGGTGAAGTGATCGCGCAACAAATGGGCTTGGGTTTCGCCGCCATGGTTGATCCAGCCAGTGGTCGACAAGTACCGGTGATCAGTCAGTTTTATACCATTCTCGCGACGTTAATGTTTTTTAGTTTGAATGGTCACTTGGTGTTAATACAAGTGATTACGGACAGTTTTCAAACCTTGCCGATCGGGATGCACGGCATAACGCGAGATGATGCTTGGGGTGTGGTGACGTGGGGAGGTTGGTTACTTTCCAGTGCAGTGTTGATCGCGTTACCCGCGATCGCCGCGATGATGATCGTCAACTTATCGTTCGGTGTTATGACACGTGCCGCGCCGCAGTTAAATATATTCGCGGTGGGTTTTCCAATCATGATCATCATGGGCATGTTTATCATTTCCATGACGCTTTCCAATATGCAATCACACATTGCTGACCTGTTTGAGGAGGCGTTTCTGCATGCGCAGCACATTGCTCGCGCGCCGTAGATAAGTTGCGATGGCAGAAGATACCGGGCAAGAGAGGACCGAAGAAGCCACCCCCAAACGCCGCGAGGAGTCGCGGAAAAAAGGTGACATACCCCGATCGCGTGATCTCACCACCATGCTTGTGTTGTTAGCAGCGGTGAGTAGTTTATTAATGATGGGTGGTTCCATGATGAGTGGCATTACCACCACGATGGAAGGCTTTTTCACCCGCGCCGGTGATGTTGATCTAGCATCGCATGAATTACCGGGCATCTTTATGCACGCGATCGAAAACATGGTTTTCATCATGCTGCCTTTCATCCTCGTCATGGTGTTTGTCGCGATCGCGGCACCGCTGCTCTTAAGTGGTTGGAATTTCAGTATCGAAGCGGTGATGTTTAAACCGGAAAAGCTCAATCCTTTAAGCGGTATTAAACGTGTTTTTGGCCCCAATGGTTTAATGGAAATGGTCAAAGCACTGCTTAAATTCATCATCATCGCGTGCGTCGCCGTGGCTCTTATCTGGGCGCAAATGGGCGAGATCATGACAATGGATCAGGGCGATCTCAATAGCAGTCTCGCGCACGCCGCGAGTCTTATTTTATGGACATTCCTGATCGTCTCAGCCGCGACTGTGATCATCGCGGCTGTGGATGTTCCGCATCAGCTCTGGCAGCACAGCAAAAAGCTCAAAATGACCCGCCAGCAAATCAAACAAGAGAATAAAGATACGGATGGCGCGCCTGAGTTAAAAGGCAAGATTCGCCAACGTCAGGCCGAGATGGCGCGGATGCGCATGATGCAGGAAGTACCCAAGGCAGACGTCATCGTGACTAACCCGACGCATTATTCGATTGCACTTAAATACGATACAGAGCAAGGCGGTGCGCCACGTGTGATCGCAAAAGGTGTGGATGCGGTGGCCTTTCGGATACGTGAAATCGGCCGCGAGAATACCGTTCCGATCCTCGAAACGCCGCCGTTGGCACGGGCCTTGTATTACAGCACTAAGTTAAACCAGGAAATCCCGGCAGGTTTGTATAAAGCGGTAGCGCAGGTTTTGGCCTATGTCTTCCAGCTTAAAGCGAAATCAGGTGCCGCTCAGAAAGAAACGGGGGCGCTGACGCTGCCGGAGGATTTGCCTATCCCAGAGGAATTAAGAAGGTAGAACATGGCGCAACCCTTGTCATTAAACAGTTTTAGAGAGATCAACCGTTTCGGATTAGGTGTCCCGATTCTATTGCTGGCGATGCTCGCAATGATGATGTTGCCGTTGCCGACGTTTTTTCTCGACATGCTGTTTACCTTCAATATCTCACTGTCATTAGTGATTTTACTGGCGGTTATCTACAGCAAACGACCACTGGATTTTGGCGTTTTCCCAACAATACTCTTGATATCGACCTTATTGCGATTAGCTTTAAATATTGCGTCGACACGTGTCGTGCTCTTGAACGGTCGGGAAGGAACGGGCGCTGCCGGTAAGGTTATTGAAGCGTTTGGTGACTTTGTTGTCGGCGGTAATTACACCGTGGGGTTTGTGGTCTTTGCGATCTTAGTCATTATCAACTTTGTGGTGGTGACGAAGGGCGCAGGACGTATTTCAGAAGTCACCGCGCGTTTTACCTTGGATGCGATGCCGGGTAAACAGATGGCGATCGATGCGGATCTCAACGCTGGAATAATTGATCAAGAAGAGGCGCGACATCGGCGTCAAGAAGTCTCGCAAGAAGCGGATTTCTACGGCTCAATGGATGGTGCGAGCAAATTCGTTAAAGGTGATGCGATCGCCGGTATTTTTATCCTCGCGATTAATATTATTGGTGGCCTTGCGATCGGTGCGTTGCAATACGGAATGGAAATTTCTGAGGCCGCTCGCGTCTTTACATTACTCACTATCGGCGACGGTTTAGTCGCACAAATTCCCTCACTCCTGCTTTCGACCGCCACCGCGATCATGGTGACGCGCGTGTCCACCGAGCAGGACATGAGTCAGCAGATCGTTGGTCAGTTATTTGCGAATCCAAAATCGTTATGGGTTACAGCAGGCGTGCTTGGATTGATGGGGATAATTCCGGGCATGCCGAATGTGGCTTTTTTAGGTCTGGCCGGTTTAGCTGGTGGTGGTGCGTGGATGATAAGCCAACAGCAAAAAAATCGTGTTGAAGAGGTTATCGTCGAAGAAGAACCACCGCCACCGCCGCCGGAAAACCGCGAATTGAGTTGGGATGATGTTACACCGATTGACGCGATTGGGCTTGAAGTAGGGTATCGATTGATCCCGCTTGTAGATAAAGCGCAAGGTGGCGAATTACTCGGCCGTTTAAAAGGCGTTCGAAAAAAACTTTCACAAGAATTAGGTTTTCTGATCCCACCGGTACACATCCGCGACAATCTTGATCTAGCACCTGCGGCGTACCGGATTAGTTTGATGGGTGCGACGTTGAACCAAGATGAAATTCACGTTGAGAAAGAACTCGCGATCAATCCTGGCCAGGTTTACGGCACCATTCAGGGATTGCCCGGACACGATCCTGTGTTTGGACTTGAAGCGTATTGGATTGATCCACCGCAACGCGATCAGGCGCAATCGTTAGGGTACACCGTGGTGGACTCCAGTACCGTCGTCGCCACACATCTGAGCCAGACATTACAAGATCACGCACATGAATTGCTCGGTCACGATGAAGTACAACAATTACTCGATCGTCTTGCCGAAAGCTCACCGAAGTTGGTGGAAGATCTTGTTCCTAAACTCTTGCCGCTCGGTATCGTGGTGAAAGTCATGCAGAACTTACTACGTGAACATATTCCGGTTCGTGATATGCGCACGATCATAGAGGTGCTCAGCGAGCACGCATCGAAAAGTCAGGATCCTGTCATTTTAACGGCGGCTGTACGGATCGCATTGGGCCGAACCATCGTGCAACAAATCAATGGACTTAATGATGACCTGCCTGTGGTGACATTGGACGCGTCAATGGAACAGTTATTGCAACAGTCAGTAAAAGCAATGGCTAACGGTGGAATCGCATTAGAACCGGGCCTAGCAAACCAAATGTTGCAGTCGTTGAAGAACGTCAGCGATCAGCAGGAACAGGCAGGGCAACCCGCCATTCTGTTGGTGCCGGATAACCTGCGGGAGTTCTTGGCGCGCTTCATTAAACACAGTGTACCGGCGATGCATGTGCTGGCGTTCAGCGAAGTGCCTGAAACCAAGCAAATTACCATCATCGCCTCTGTTGGTGGACAAGCGAATTAATTAATACGGAAGAAACATTATGACTAACGCAAAAAGGAGATGGCCAAAATGAATGTAAGCCGTCACATCGCCAAGGATATGCGCTCAGCGCTGGCACTCGTGCGTGATCTACACGGACCTGATGCCGTCATTTTGTCGAACAAAAAAGTCCCGGAAGGGATCGAGATTATGGCAGCAATTGATTACGACGAGTCGCAATTTGCTGAGCAAGAAAAGCAGCCAGAGAAATATAGCTTTCCAACTCTTGAAGAAGCCGATGCGCTGAAACAAGCCGATCGCGTCGCTAATCGAGAGCGTTCGCAAGCAGACAAGCCGTCAATGCGATCAGGTCGACGGATTGAAACACGAGATGAAGAATTGGCGCGACAAGCGAAAGAGCAGGCGGCTGCGCATAGTCAAACATTCGCCGAGCCAATACAGCGCCAGACGCAAGATGAAGAGGCAGACTGGTTTGATGCAGAAGTAGAAGATCAATCCACGGCTGTTCAACAGGCCAGTGAAGAACGCCCTGCCGTGCGTCAGCCTCAAGCACCGCAAAACACAACGCAGTCAATGCGATCAGCATCCGCACAGAAAGACGCGGAAGCGGATTTTACTGACAGCAATGATGAGAATTTTGACTTCACCGTTGCCTTGTCCGAAGCAGCACGCAGTAATGCAGCCAGCGTTGATCAGAGCCAACAGTTTAAAGATATTTTAGATGCTTTACCGGAGCCAGAGCCAACCCAATCAACGGCACCGGTACAGGAAAATTCAGCGATCTGGACAAACGACAGCATGTTGCAAGATATGCGTAACGAATTACTTTCGTTGAAATCATTAGTCGAAACGCAAATTTCAGGATTCGCATGGGGTGACATGAGCCGTCGTAATCCCGTGCGTGCTGGGGTGTTACGTAAACTGGTCGCACTGGGTTTAACGCCGAGCGTTGCGCGCCATATTGCCTATCGCATGACAGAAGATTTAGGGCATCGCAAAGCGTGGTATCGCGCACTGGCGATGTTTGCACGTCAAGTGCCGGTTGCCGGTGACACCATCTTGACTCATGGCGGTGTTGTGGCGCTAGTCGGGCCTGCTGGCGTCGGTAAAACGACGCTGATCGCAAAATTAGCCGTGCAATATGCTGCACGTCACGGTCGAGAGAATGTCGCGTTGATCACAACAGACTCAAATCGCTTTGGTGCATTTGATCAGCTCCGCAATCTCGGCAGCGTTTTAAAAATTCCAGTCCAAGCGGTGGATACTGCAGAACAATTGGATGCCGCACTCGATACTTTTATTGAGCGCCCATTAGTGTTGATCGACACCGCCGGATTGAGTCATCGCGATGAGCGACTCTTTACGACTCTCCAGACATTACGCCGCAGTAGCGCGATGTTAAAGGCTCACCTGGTGTTGTCAGCAACGACGCAGGCGGATGCACTTGAGCAAACGATTAATGCTTATAAGCCGGTTGATCCTTGCGGTTGCATCATCAGTAAATTGGACGAATCCACTTCAATGGGGCCCGTTCTTTCAGCCGTTGTTGAACATAAATTACCCATTTCCTACACCAGCGAAGGACAAAAAATTCCGGACGATTTAAAAATTGCTCGAATTCAGGACCTTGTTGGCAAGGCAGTTGCTATATCAAAAAGCATGAACGCATTTGAGAAAACAGAAGACTTCATGATGGAACAGATTCTTATGGGAGAGTCACTATGAAAATTGTCGATATCTCCCCTCGCACCGTATCGCGAATGACGCAATTCAATGGTCCTGAAACCACCCGTGTTATTGCTGTTGCCAGCGGTAAAGGTGGCGTAGGTAAAACCACCGTATCAATTAATCTAGCGCTGGCGCTGGCTGAGAAAGGCAAAAAGGTCATGTTGATGGATGCCGATCTTGGTTTGGCCAATATTGATGTCATGCTCGGCATTAAGCCAAAAATGAACCTCGCACATGTGCTGCGCGGTGAATGTGAATTGGATGACATTATTGTGACGGGACCGCGCGGCATAAAAATTCTGCCAGCGGCATCTGGCGTCAAACAGATGGCTGATCTAACGCCACCGGAACAAGCCGGTTTGATTCACGCTTTCAGCACCATTAAGCAACGATCAGATGTGTTGCTCGTGGACACTGCGGCTGGGATTGCCAGTTCAACAATTAAGTTTTGTACTGCCGCCCAAGAGGTTCTGTTGGTGGTCTGTAACGAACCGGCATCCATTACAGATGCATACGCGACAATCAAAATATTAAATCAGAATCATGGCATCAATCGATTCCGTATTCTGGCGAATATGGCACAAGACGCGATCGAAGGCGCGCGGATATTTCAGAAGCTAGTGGATGTTACAGAACGCTTTTTAAATGTCTCGCTGGATCTGGTCGGAACCGTGCCGTACGACATTAACTCGCGCAAGATCGCACAACAACGAAAAGCAATATTTGATGTGATGCCAAGTTCGGCGACAGCACTCGCATTCAAGAAGTTGGCAGATCGAACCGATAAATGGTCTGTACCCATCAAAGCCAGGGGGAATCTCGAATTTTTCGTGGAACAACTGGTGCAGGCGCAATCAATGGAAAGACGGGTGCAATTATGAGTCAAGTGGCAGCTTACAAAAAAACCGCCGAGAAACGTGGTGGACTGCAAGGTAACGAACTGGTCGAGCAACATGGTTTGTTAGTCAAGCGGATTGCCTACCATTTGATGTCGCGATTACCGCCAAGCGTACAGGTCGAGGATTTGATCCAGTCCGGCATGATCGGATTATTGGAAGCATCCCAAAATTATGATGCGACGCAGGGTGCGAGTTTTGAGACGTACGCGGGGATTCGAATTCGTGGTGCGATGCTCGATGAAATTCGCAAAGGGGATTGGGCACCGCGATCACTGCACCGCAAAGTGCGTGAATTGACCAAAGCGATTAATGAAATAGAGGCGTTAAAAGGTCGTGATGCGAAAGATGCCGAAGTTGCTGCGCACATGGAAATTTCGTTGGATGAATATTATCAAATCATCCAACACGCAAGTGGTCATCGCATGTTCAGTTTTGAAGATCTGGTCAGCGGTGAAGAAGGATTCTCTGAATCATTGGTCGACAATATTGCCGGGCCATCTGATCAGGTGGAATACGATAAGTTTAAAAAAGCATTGGCAAATGCGATCGCAAAATTACCTGATCGCGAACGACTCGTGATGTCGTTGTATTACGAAAAAGAACTGAACTTGAGAGAAACTGGCGATGTATTAGGTGTGAGTGAGTCACGTGTATGTCAGATCCATTCGCAAGCGTTAGTCAGACTCAAGGCGCGCATGGAAGACTGGGTTGGAAAAGTTTAATAAGTACGGAGAGAAAGAAAAGTGGATAAAAATATGAAAATTCTGATCGTGGATGATTTCTCTACGATGCGCAGAATCATCAAAAATCTGTTACGCGATTTGGGTTTTACCAATACAGACGAAGCAGATGATGGCCAGACAGCATTACCGAAACTGGAAGCAGGAAACTTTGATTTTCTGATCACCGATTGGAATATGCCCGGCATGCAAGGGATTGACTTATTAAAGGCAGTCCGTGCACATCCAGAATTAAAAGAACTTCCTGTGCTTATGGTGACAGCAGAATCAAAACGCGAGCAGATTGTGGAAGCTGCACAAGCAGGTGTTAATGGTTATGTCGTTAAACCTTTCACAGCACAAACTTTGAAAGAGAAGATCGACAAAATATTTGAACGCATCGAAACACCAGCATAGAAGGAGAAGTTCCGTGGATGAAACACGACTAGATCTCGCACATGAATTTCTGGAAGCGTTAGAAAAAGACGACGAAGACCAAGCGGACGAAGTGCTTGCACTGATTGCCGCTGAGCGTGAATCACGATTATTTGAAGAAATTGGAAAGTTAACGCGGCAACTTCACGATGCGTTATCCAATGTCCATCTCGATTCTCAAATTGCTGGTATTACGGAAAACGATATACCCGATGCGAAAGAACGTCTTAATTTCGTCATCGAAAAAACCGAAGATTCTGCCAACCGCACGATGGATGCGATCGATGAAATCATGCCGATATCGGATGATATTCGAACGCGATCAGGCCAGTTAAAAGAAGATTGGTCACGCTTTCAACGCCGCGAAATGGATGTCAAAGAATTCAAGAAAATGGGTAATGAGCTCATGGAGTTTTTGGTTGAACTGGATCAAAGCACCAACCAAATTCACGGTGGTTTAAATAATATTTTATTAGCGCAAGACTTTCAGGATATTACCGGACAGGTGATCAGAAAAGTCATCGGCTTGGTTCAAGATGTTGAAAATTCCCTTGTCGGCTTGATCCGAGCGACGGGTGTTCAAGCAGCGCCGAAAAAACAAGTGGCTGGTGTTGAAGCCGAAGGGCCGCAAATAAATCAAGATAAAAACCCTGATGTGTTAAACGATCAGGATGATGTTGACGATTTGTTATCAAGCCTAGGCTTTTAGGCTGATATCGTTATTTTGAAGTAGAGAATAGCAGAACTATTCACGCTATTTACATTTACAGAAAAAGAGAAAAATTGCGACATGTTTAAGTCGCAAACATTCTCGAGACACGCTTATGGCTATCGATCTTAATGATGAAATTGTTCAGGACTTTCTTGTTGAAGCAGGAGAGATTCTTGAAACGCTGAATGAACAAGCCGTTGATCTGGAAACAGCACCTGACGACGCCGACTTATTAAATGCGGTATTTCGCGGCTTCCATACGATAAAAGGTGGCGCTGGCTTTCTTGCAATGGATAGCTTGGTGCACGTTGCGCACAAATGCGAAGATATTTTCGATTTGCTGCGACAAGGCGTACGCAAAATTGATTCAGATTTAATGGATGTTGTTCTGCGCGTGCTAGATGTGCTGAATGAAATGTTCGAAGAGATTCGTGTTGGAGACGATCCATCCCCAGCGCCCGATGATCTGATGGCGCAATTGAAAGTGCTCGCGGATAAAAACGCCGTACTCGAAAGCAAACCAAACACTCCAGCGCCAGTAGCACCTGCAGCGACGCCTTCTGAAGCCGTCACAGAACAGGATTTCAATAATATTGTCGATGCGTTATCCGGTGGTGAGACCGAAACATCACCGACGGCAGATAATAATAGCGATGATATTACGGAAGCAGAATTTGAAGCATTACTCGATCAACTACACGGTGAAGGTGGTGCGCCAACCGTTGCGGATACATCGAAAGCGGCAGAGGAAACATCCACTGCAACTCCTGCTGCACCTGTCGAAACCAACAGCGATGAAATTACCGAAGAAGAGTTCGATAAACTGCTCGATGAGCTGCATGGAAAAGGGAAGCACACAACGCCTGCCGTCGCCGCAGCACAAGTCGAAACGAATGAGACTGTCAAAGCAGACACACCTGCTGAGCCCGTAGAATCGGCTGCAAAACCTGAACCCGAAGCGACAGCGCCGACACCGGCTAAAGCAGAAGCACCCGCCGCTAAACCTGCGGCGAAAGAGGCTGGAAAAGCCAAAGCCGCGCCGGTTGCAGAAACTACCGTTCGTGTAGAAACCAGTACCCTCGATAGCATTATGAACTTGGTTGGTGAACTGGTGTTGATCAGAAATCGTATGTCGAATTTAAAAGATTCGTTGAACGATGAAGAGATGACTAAATCCGCCGCGACGCTGGATATGATCACGACGGATCTGCAAAACGTGGTACTGAAAACACGCATGCAACCGATCAAGAAAATTTTTGGTCGTTTCCCTCGTGTTGTGCGTGATCTGGCGAGAAATCTCGGTCGTGAAGTGAACTTGGAAATGTTCGGTGAAGAGACGGATCTGGATAAAAACCTGGTCGAAGCCTTGTCTGATCCGTTAGTGCATTTGGTACGTAACGCTGTCGATCATGGTATCGAAACACCCGACGTCCGCGAAGCGCATGGCAAGCCGCGACAAGGCACCTTGAAATTGGGTGCGAAGCAAGAAGGTGATCATGTTCTATTGACCATTTCTGATGATGGCGCCGGTATGGACCCAGATGTGTTGCGTCAGAAAGCAGTCGAAAAAGGCATGATGGATGCGGATGCGGCGGCACGCTTAGAAAATCGAGAATGTTTTGAATTAATTTTTTCTGCTGGATTTTCAACAAAAGCAGAAATTTCAGATGTGTCCGGTCGCGGTGTCGGCATGGATGTGGTGAAAACCCGGATCAACCAACTTAATGGTGTGATCGAAATTGATTCAAAGAAAAACGAAGGCACAACGCTCTATATCAAATTACCACTGACGTTGGCGATTATGCCGACGCTGATGGTTATTCTGGGTGATCAAATTTTCGCATTACCACTCGTTAACGTAAAAGAAATTATGGATTTCGATCAGGCTGAAGTAAATGTCGTTGATCGACAGGATGTTATCGTTGTGCGCGGCCGTGCATTACCTATATTCAACTTATCACGTTGGTTAGTCAGTGCGTCAATTATGGCGGATCCAAATAAACAACCTGGCCATGTTGTGATCGTAAATGTCGGCACGCAACAAGTCGGTCTGCTCGTTGATCATTTGATTGGGCAAGAAGAGGTTGTCATCAAGCCGCTTGGTGCAAAACTGCAAGGCACCAAAGGTTTGGCTGGAGCCACTATCACCGGTGACGGTCGTATTGCGTTAATTCTCGATCTGCCTAGTTTGATCGGTCATTACGCGAGACGATAGAGCGATATGCGCTTATGCTCATTCGTGTGCTGATTGTTGATGACTCAACTTTTTATCAACGTAGACTACAATCTGTCCTTGCAAAAGAACCGAGAATCACCGTGGTTGGAGTGGCGAATGATGGCGTTGAAGCGGTTCGACAAGCACGATTATTAAAGCCCGATGTGATCACGATGGATGTGGAGATGCCGAAGATGAATGGCATCGACGCCGTGCGAGAGATCATGCAGGTTTCCCCTACGGCCATCCTCATGGTCTCCGCAATGACCGTACGCGGCGCATGCGAAACATTTGATGCGTTGGATGCCGGCGCGGTTGATTTTATTCCTAAAGATTTAAATCACATTACCTATTCTGTGACGGACGGTCGTTGCGAATTGTGTGAAAAAATTATTTCTGTTGCGCAAAAAAACACAAATACAAAATCGCCTGCAAAACCTGACGCCAATGGGCATGTCGCTCAACCGATTAAATCCAATCATTTACATAAATACAACGTATTAGCTGTCGGCGCTTCTACCGGCGGACCGATTGCGATTCAAGAATTACTGTGTCATTTACCAAAAAATTTCGCTATGCCGGTGGTTGTCGTGCAACACATGCCAGGCAATTTCACACCGATGTTTTCCGAACGATTAAATAGTTTGTGTGCCGTCTCGGTGAAGCATGCAGAACATGGTGACTATCTTGAAAAGGGGCAAGTTTATATCGCCCCAGGTGGGAAACAAATGACGTTTGAGAATGTGGGTGGCAAAACACGCATTTTGATCCGCGAGAGTGATCCCACCTTATTTTACAAGCCGAGCGTTGATGTTACGTATAAATCGCTCGCTAAAGTCCATCCTGGCAAAGTGCTTGCAATAGTTTTAACCGGAATGGGTTCGGACGGGTGCGAAGGGGCACGCCAACTCAAGCAAGGCGGATCGTCCGTTTGGGCGCAAGACGAAGCCAGCTCAGTGGTTTACGGCATGCCGATGGCCATTGCGCGAGCCGGCTTGGCTGATCAGGTTTTATCGCTGGATCATATTTCAGTGGCATTAGAAAGAGGATTTTAAGACGTGGATATTTTGACGCTAATTGGCGTGATCGTGGCATTTGGTGCAATTCTAGTTGGTCAACAGCTGGAAGGTGGACACCTTGCAACGTTAATAAATGGTCCTGCGTTTTTAATTGTTTTCGGTGGCACGCTCGGTGCTGTGATGGTTCAAACACCATTACATATTTTCCTGCGCGCTATGAAGATGGCTGTTTGGGTCTTTAAGCCGCCGAAGCTTCCGATGCAGGAGGGCCTCGATAAAATCGTCAATTGGGCAACCATTTCACGCCGTGAAGGTTTGCTTGGGTTAGAAAAACATTCAGAAGCTGAAGCCGATCTGTTCTGTCGAAAAGGACTACAGCTTTTAGTTGATGGTAATGAGCCGGAAGTCGTGCGTAAAACCATGGAAGTCGACATTATCGCGCAAGAAGATCGTGATCTGGAAGTCGCGAAAGTGTTTGAAGGCATGGGTGGATATTCGCCGACGATCGGGATCATTGGCGCGGTCATGGGCTTGATACATGTGATGGGAAATTTATCCGATCCTAGCAAACTGGGTGGAGGTATTGCAGTGGCCTTCGTGGCGACCATTTATGGTGTAGGTATTGCCAACTTGCTGTTCCTACCGATGGCGAGCAAATTGAAAAGCCTTGTTCGATCACGATCACGCTATCAAGAAATGTTAACAGAAGGATTGATTTCGATCGCGGAAGGTGAAAACCCGCAAGTGATCGCATTACGCCTCGAAGCCTATCTGGCGTAACCGGAAATACACGAATTCATTCTGGAGGGGATGAGTATGATTGAGCAAATGCAATACGCGCTCTAGGCCGTAAAGTAGCGAAAATAATATGCGCAAACGGCACGTTGAAGAACATGAAAATCACGAACGCTGGCTGGTGTCTTATGCGGACTTCATCACGCTTCTTTTTGCGTTTTTTGTCGTTATGTATTCCGTCTCATCGGTTAATGAAGGTAAGTACCGTGTGCTGTCATCCTCAATGGAAGATGCCTTCAAAGAACATCCTTTACGTGGGATGGAACCCATACAAGTGGGTGAGATTCTGCGTACGTTAGATCCAGAAAAACAAACCCGATCAGGTGATGGAATTTTGCCGGATTACAAACCTAAAACTGGTTATGAATCACCAAGCGAAGGTAAAGATACCGTGCCGGAAGGGTATGAAGAAGGTGAGAGTATCGTTGAAAAACTCGAAACTGTTTCTGATTTATTTGAAGAAAATGGAATAGAGGTAAAGCTCGGTGAAAACTGGGTGGAAGTGAATCTGGACAGCGCCGTGTTGTTCGGCATTGGTAACGCGACTTTGTCGGAAGCGGCAGAACCTATCTTGGATGAGATAACGAAAGCACTAGCGGGTTTTGATAACCCGATCAAGGTTGAAGGTTTTACCGACGACATACCGATCCGCAATACGGTTTTTCCATCCAATTGGGAATTATCAGCGGGGCGCGCAGCCAGTGTGGTGAATTATTTTGCAGGTTTAGCGATTGACCCAACACGTTTGGCTGCGGTCGGTCACGGTGAGAATAATCCGATTGGGGATAATAGTACGGCCGAAGGTCGACAAAAAAACCGTCGTATTATGATCATGATTTCAACCGATAAAGATGTGCTTGAAGAAGATGCAGCACGACGCAAAGCGGCAAACGATAACACTCCCGAGTCGATCATTCTGCATACGATCAGCGAACCTCAACCGGACGGATTCATAGAATGAAAGTCTGGACTATAGCGAATCAAAAAGGCGGCGTGGGTAAAACCACGACAGCAATTTCTTTAGCCGGGTTACTTGCGTCTCGCGGTGAAGAAACCTTGATCATTGATCTCGATCCGCATGGTTCAATGACCAGTTATTTCGGGCACGATCCAGATACCATCGAAGACAGTGTTTATTCCTTATTTAACGCTGCAGGGAATGATCAAAAAATTTCCATGGCGACGATTTTACAACGAACCAAAATCCCTCATCTAACATTGTTACCTGCAGCGACGGCATTGGTTTCATTAGACCGACAGTTTGGCATGCGTAATGGAATGGGCTTAGTCATCGACGCCGCACTCAAGCGCTGGGGAAAACGATTTTCACATGTGTTGATCGATTGCCCACCGATGCTGGGTGTGCTGATGGTGAATGCATTAGCGGCGAGTGACCGTGTGATCGTACCGGTACAAACAGAGTTTCTCGCATTAAAAGGATTAGAACGAATTCAGCATACATTTAAGCTTGTCAGACATGCACAAAAATTACCGTTCGAAGAAATTATTGTACCGACGATGTTTGATCGACGCACACGCGCTTCGCAAGAAAGTCTCGTGCATTTACAAACACACTATCCCGATACGTTATGGGAAATGGTTATCCCGATCGACACGAATTTTCGTGAAGCAAGCAAAGCAGGCATTCCATTACCTATTATGCGATCAGGCTCGCGAGGCTCTCTAGCATATGCAGCGTTGCTGGATGATTTGTTGGAACGAGATAGAGAAAAGGTAGAAAGGGTCGAGTCTTACGCGCCAGAAAAAACGGGTAAAAAACGATCAGCAGACTCAAACGAAAAAAGCAAAATGGAGCCTTCGACATGATCGAAACACGCGAGAAAAAAACCCACGTGCAAGATCAACAAGAAGCACTCGGGTTATATCTACAGGCGCTATTTTTGCCACCGGAAGTTGAAACCGAAACGCTCGTTGAGACTGAAACAGAAACCGCCGTGGCAGAAACGATTACGACAGACGTGCCAGTCAAAGAAACTAATACCATTTCTGATCAAGCTCTGTCTAAACAAACGAATACTGCGCTACCGGATTGGGCGCAGGACGAATTTCAGATCTTATTTATCGATATTGATGGGATGGAAATCGCCATCCCGATGGATCGTATGAGTGGCGTGCGAGAGTATCCTGAGCAGCTTACGCAAATGCCGAATCAAGCGGCTTGGGTTGACGGTGTGGTAACGCTTCATCAGCAACAAATCCAAGTGGTCAATACGCAGCAATTACTCATGCCGCAGCGTCGTGAAGAGATGGGAACCTACGCGCCGGAATATATTGTTCAGCTTGGTAATAGTCGCTGGGGTTTGGCTTGCAAGCTGGCGAAAAAAAGCATGTCGCTCAGGGCTGATCAAGTGCGTTGGAGCGGTGCAGATCGTCGTCGACTCTGGGTATTGGGGATGGTGAAAAAACATCTTTGTGCTTTGATCGATGTTGATGCATTTATTCAGCAGCTCGATAACGGCGCTGAATTTACGTGATGAGGTTGTCCGACATAAATCTGGCATAAACCATGCTTTGGATCATGGCATAACGGATGAATTTGATCCGCGCTTTAGAGACATTACAACAGACAAGAACAGGTAAGAAAACATGAACGCAATTGCAGAAAAAGTCGAAGATCCCGTCATCCAGTGGGTGACATTCCGTCTTGATGGTGAGACGTATGGTATTAACGTCATGAAGGTTCAGGAAGTTTTGCGTATGACTGAGATCGCACCTGTTCCTGGTGCACCGGACTATGTCGTTGGGATCATTAATTTACGCGGTAATGTGGTCACCGTGATCGACACGCGTAAGCGATTCGGTCTCATGCCAACGGAAGCAGATGATTCGACGCGAATTGTGATCATCGAGTCAGACAGTAATATTGTCGGTATCTTGGTGGATAGCGTAGCGGAAGTCGTTAATCTTCGTGGTTCGCAGATTGAAACTGCACCGAATGTTGGGAATGAAGAAAGCTCGAAATACATTCAAGGCGTTTTCTCGCGGACTGACGATATTCTGATTTTGGTTGATCTGAATAAATTTCTTTCTGATGATGAGTGGAGCGATATCGGATCGTTTTGATCCGTCGTTGCAAGCGGTGTCGTGAATATTAATGGGATCAAAGCCTATCCGATTCAGCCTGTGCGCCCTGTTGCACGTAAAGATGAGCAGCAACCTCAGGAACACAATCAGAAGGACGAGCAAGATAACGACGAAAATGATGATGAGTCTCCCAATAAGTCAGCTGGAAAAGGGCATATCGATGAATTTGCCTGATCGTGAAACATTCGCGCTATGACGACGATCTTAATTTTCTGGTTAACAGTGATGACGGTGGTATGTTGCTGGGCGTGTTGGCGGCTGATCACATTGTCAAAAAACCTGCATCATCGTGATGCGGAAAATGCACGTTTACAGAAAGATTTACATGGTTTGCTATTGTGCATGCGCGGTGTCAGTGATCGCTTTGATCAACACCAGAAACAATTACGTAGCGTGACCGTTCGACAAAATGATATCGCTAGCAAAAATGTGTCAGACTCTCACTATCAGCAAGCCGCTTTTATGATGGATAAAGGTGCCAGTGTTGACGATCTAATGAAGAGCTGCGGTCTCTCCCGAGGCGAAGCAGAAATGATGACGCGTATCAATCATATGCACCAAGAACCGCCGAATGACGTTTTCCGTCAAAACCAAGCGGGATTGCGCTAAATCCCGATCTGGTTTACCCTGCACGGCCTCAAAGTCAGCCGCTCACAGCCGAGCATACTCAACAGGCTTTGACCAATCGAATGCCGTTACCCAAACGCGCAATTCACACAAAACGGAGAGGTGGCCGAGTGGTTGAAGGCGCACGCCTGGAAAGTGTGTATACGGTAACCCCGTATCGAGGGTTCGAATCCCTCTCTCTCCGCCATTTTATCGATGTCGAAATAGACGTTTTGAAGGTAAAAGATTAGAAAGCGAAGGCGATCGTTCGATCAAATTAGAGAATAACTCGGTGGTACACTCACAAAAATGAAATACACCGTTGTCACATTAGCTGTTCTTTACACGGCCTATTTAGCGAAAAGTCTATTATTGCCGATCTTCATTGCGTTATTTCTGGCGATGAGTCTTTCGCCGATCACCGTTCGTATGGATGCGCTCAAAATACCCCGTTCGATAAGTTCCTTGCTGACACTGTCGCTTACTGTGACTTTCGTTGTGTTCATCGTGATCTCAATTTCAGGTTCATTAGAAGACTGGGTTAAACAAGTTCCCGAAGCAACGACGAATATCAGTGAGCAAATTTCAGAGTTATCAAAACCGATCGATGAACTCACAGCATCTGCTGATGACGATTCGAAAACATCAGAGAAATTGATTGATAAAGTCACCGCTGCATTAATGGCTGTATTAGCCAGCGGTACTCCTGTGCTACTAGCGCAAGTTTTAGCGACGTTTGTGTTGTGTTACTTTTTCCTCACTTATGGCGAAGATATTTTACGGAAGATAGTCAGAATTCGTGAAACACAGAGTGAAAAGAAGATCACCGTCGAAATTTTACGAACAATTCAGACAGATATTTCCTACTATTTACTTGTGATTCTTGTCATCAATCTCGGGTTGGGTTTATCAGTTTGGTTAACTTTTTCTGTCATTGGCATTAAAGATCCTGTGCTGTGGGGAACGCTTGCGACGCTGTTAAACTTCACGCCGTATCTTGGTCCGTTGTTTATGGCGCTGATATTGTTAGGTGTTGGGTTAATTGAATATGATGCATTGCTGATGATCTGTATGCCAATGTTGGTATATATGTCATTAAATCTTGTTGAAGCCAATTTTGTTACGCCTGCTATCTTAGGAAAAAAGCTGAAATTAAATCCGCTTATTGTATTGTTGTGGTTATTTTTATGGGGATGGATATGGGGTGCGGCCGGTTTGTTATTAGGCGTGCCAATGCTGGTTTGTTTTAAGATCATAGCTCAGCAATTAAATCTCTTTGGTAAATGGATTCATTTGATTGAAGAAGTGCGATGAAGTTGTAGCTGAGTCGCGGTGGCAATAGTTTGCATAAGGGACGACATGACTCAAGCTGTTACGAATCAGTAGATGGTCGAAATAAACGTAACTTTCGCCATGGAACGGCTAAATGCGACAACGGTTCTGCAAGGGTTTGCGGTAGCGGAACGTCAATTATTTTTAATAATTCTGGCTTTGCAATTGCCTTGTCGCTTGCCATCAGGCTAAGGCCAATAGTTGATTATTAGCGAGTGCAACAAGGCCGTCTGGACTTTTAATAGTTTTCTCTAAAAACAAGCGAAGGGACAGAATGTGCTGTATCGCGTTCATTAAGAGTAATCTCAATTACAGCACCATCACTGAATAGGCTTGCAATCAACTTACCAAGGGGAAAAATGCAATTCCAGCAGGGCCAAGCTTGCCGGTTCATAACAATGTGCTGACAGTTATAAGTGAAAGTCATCACCGGCAGAAGCAATGTGCCAGATGCTATCTACTGTACTATCTGATAATAAAGACACTTCCCTTACCATCTGCAAAATCATTCCCGAAACCACCGGCTGGTAGTTCTGTAGACTTGGGTAACATTTAAGGTGATAAACGTGCTTCATGCCTAAGTAAACGATTCGGGATGGAGTACGTTGAGTGATTTGTGATTTGCTCGATTCTGGCTAGATTAAATATCCTGCTCATTAAATTAAAATCTCAGCTTAAAAGTTATGTTTTTATACGCATCTAATTTCCTTAAGAATGCTTTTAAAAAGTTTTTTGAATTTTAAATCATATGACTATCTACGGTTATTAATACCTTAATACGGTTAAAAGTCAGCAAGAGAGTACTGTGTTATCAGACATGTCTTACGTTAACCCTAATCCCTTAAGCATAGAAAAGTGTCATTATGTAACCGTGGATATGAAGAACAACTTTCTTCACACATCCGACAGATTAAATGCATCTGTTAATTCAATAATCAAATGAAAGAGGATTGTTATGACGACGACAACAGTAAAATCAAAAATTGAAGAAAAAGGTGTTGATAGTGCCGTTTCAGAAGCCTATGACCATTTAAAAGATGCAGGTAAAAGCTTTAAAGTTGCTGCAACTTCTGCAAAAGATGGCGCAAGTGAGCTGGCGTCTGAAAACTATCAGCGTGGTGTAGAAAGTGCTAAAAAAGCTTCTGGTTATGCTGAAGGAATGATTAAGGAAAAACCGGTTCAATCTGTACTTCTAGCATTTGGTGCCGGTTGGTTGATCTCTAAGCTTTTAAAATAAGAATTGTTCATTAAATTGAACGAAAAACTTATGTCTAAACATACGGATGATCGAACAGGCGTTCACTACGAGCGGATTAATATCGCTGATAATTCCAGATTCTCTTCTGTTCAAGAAGAGAATCTGGACGCTTCTCAAGTGAGTGATGTCACATCAGAAGAGGTTGAAAGTAACAAAATAGTTTCCGAACTAAAAGGGCTCCTCGATTTAGCAAACAGTCTCGGGGAACAATTAGCAGATGTGTCAAAAATATTCTCTGTTGAAGTTGCCTTGGCAACACAACAAATGCCTAAATTATTGTTCAATTCATTGGCGACTATTCTGTGTACATTATTATTTTGGTTAAGCTTTAGCTTTACAGTGTCGTTTGTGGTTTACGAGTTAACCACAAGTGTTGTATACGCGGCAGCATCCTTTACATTTCTACAGGTTATTTTATTTTGCACTTTGCACATGATGAGGAAAAGATATTATGACCGAATGAAATTCCGTTACACCAAAGAATCATTAAATGAATTATTAGAGGCTGTTAAGCAATAGAGTTAGAAGATGATTTAGTCGTGAGAGAAAAATGAAAATGAAACTCAGTAAAAGGTTGTCATTATTAAAAGCCGATCAGGAAGAGCATACTGCTAACTTTAAGGTGTTGAAATCACAATATGTTCGTGATGGTCGAGGTTTTCGGTTGCTTATCTTCCTTGGATTTTTCTCAGGGTTTTATGTTCAACGCCAATCCCGGCGTGGCTTGATAATGATCAGTCGGCCTGCAAGACTTATTTATTCATTCGGAATAAGTAAAGTAATGAACGGTTTTAACAGTGCCTAATAACTGCTCGTGCTTGCGATCGTAAGACTTGATTAAGCAGGTTCTCGCGATAGGAGCCTCCGCCAGCAACATAATTAATGTGTCTCTCAGTTACTCACTGCTTCCTTCCTCATGGGTTGTTTAATACCCAATTAATCATAAAGTAATAATGTCTTGTATTAGCAATAACTTATGCCTTCTTTTGAAATGTATCAGCCTGATCAGGTGATTCAATGAGCTGAAACTTGCCTATTAGAGGTGTTCTGAATAGTTGATAAACCATCGGGAAAGGTGACGTAGCCCCATTGGGAAGACTAAAATAGCGGCTTTAGACCTTTTAACCCTACTTCTATGCAGCAAAGTCTGACACTTCGTCATCTATCCACTCTACAAGTTTTCGGTTTTTCAGGTGTTGCTGTCCTTTTACTCTTTTTATGGCAGGGGCATTCAGGCTTTAATTTATGGGATGAAGGTTTTCTTTGGTATGGCGTTCAGCGCGTCTTGCTGGGTGAAGTCCCCATCCGTGATTTCATGGCATACGATATAGGTCGGTATTATTGGTCGGCCGGGTTGATGAGTTTAGCTGATGAAAATGGAATAATCGGTGTACGTCTAACTGCGGCGCTATTTCAGGCATTGGGTTTGTTCGTGGCGTTAATAATGATCAAACAGGTTTGGATGAAGCAGGCAAAAGGACAACTTCTTTTTTTGATCGTCAGTGCGGTAATTTTACTCGAATGGATGTATCCCCGGCATAAATTATTTGATATTTCGTTATCCATTTTCCTTGTCGCTACGCTGGCGTATTTAATGAGCCAGCCCTCCTTAAAACGTTACTTTCTCACGGGTGTGTGCGTTGGACTGATCGCAGTGTTTGGTCGAAATCATGGTTTGTACGGTGCGGTTGCCAGTGTCGGCGTCATTCTATGGTTGAGAATTAACTCATCGGTTAATAATTACTTGTTTTTAAAAGAGGTTCTATATTGGTCAGCAGGTGTGTTAATTGGTTATTTGCCGGTTGTGATCATGATTGCTTTCGTACCGGGGTTCGCTACAGCGTTTTTGGAAAGCATCCTTTTCTTATTTGAACAGAAAGCGACGAATTTACCCTTACCTGTTCAGTGGCCTTGGCTAAGCGACACATCGAATCTTCCATTTCATGATGCTGTGAGATGGAAATTGATCGGATTATTCTTTTTATCGATGCTTGTTTTTGGGTGTCTCTCGCTATTGTGGGTGGTGTTCAAACGCTATAAAAACCAGCCTGTGTCACCTGTGTTTGTTGCGTCAGCCTTTTTGTCATTACCCTACACGCACTATGCGTTTTCCCGAGCTGATGTGGGGCATCTTGCGCAAGGTATATTTCCATTATTGATCGGATTTATCGTGCTCATTGCATCCCAGCGAACATTGATTAAATGGTCGTTATTACTGTTTTTGTGTGCATCAAGTATTTGGGTAATGCACGTTTATCAAGCTGGGTGGCAATGCCGTTCTGCGAGCCAATGCGTTAGTGTCGAAGTATCTGGGAGTCAGGTTCGGGTGATACCGAATGTGGCGAAGGATATTACGCTACTTAGGCAGTTGGCTAAGGACTACACGCCTAATGGGGAAAGTTTTCTCACCGTGCCTAATTGGCCTGGTGCTTATGCCTTATTGGAGCGACGATCACCGATCTGGGAAATTTATGCGCTTTTCCCACGATCAGAAGAGTTTGAGAGAAAAGAGATTGAACGAATCAAGGCTGCTCAGCCGAAGTTTGTGTTTGTACTCGATCTGCCATTAGATCGGCGTGAAGAACTGCGTTACCGCAATACTCATCCAGTGACGCATCAGTTTATTCTAGACAATTACGTGCGCATGGTTGACTCTCCACGGCCTGCTTATCAAATTTATACAGCGAGACAGAATAGAGAATGAAAAAAGTCGCCATCCTTCAGTCAAACTATATTCCCTGGAAGGGCTACTTTGACATGCTCGCTTCTGTCGATGAGTTTATCCTCTTCGATGACATGCAATACACTCGGCGCGACTGGCGCAACCGAAACCAGATCAAAACGCCGCAAGGTGTGCAATGGTTGACGGTGCCGGTACAGGTTAAAGGAAAATACCATCAAACCATCCGTGAGACTGAGATCAATGGGACAGATTGGGCAACTTCACATTGGGGCGCGCTGAAACAAAATTATCGGAAGACGGCATACTTTGCTGAAATTGCCTCATGGTTGGAGCCGCTTTATGAAAATGCGTCACACAGCCATCTCTCACCACTGAACCGACAGTTCATAGAAGCTATTTGTCAGTACTTGGAAATTGAAACGGCCATCACCAATTCGTGGGATTACACATTACTCGATGGCAAAACGGAGAGGCTGGCTGACCTTTGTCGGCAAGCAGGTGGAACGGAATATGTATCGGGCCCTGCAGCCAAAGACTACGTCGATGAACAGATCTTTATTGATATGGGCATCAAGCTCACCTGGTTTGATTACGCGGGTTATCCGGAATACCCTCAACAATGGGAAGGGTTTACGCACGGGGTAACGATTCTCGATCTTCTGTTTAATTGTGGTAAAGAGGCGCACCGTTATATGAGGTATATAAAAGGATGAAGCTTTCGATCGTCGCGACACTTTATCAGTCGAGTGCATATATTAAGGAGTTTTATGAGCGGGCAAGTGCTGCAGCTCAAGCACTGGTTGGTGACGATTATGAAATCATTTTGGTTAATGATGGATCACCAGATGCAAGCCTTGAGGTTGCCGTACAGTTGACTGAATCAGATCAACATATGGTCGTGGTCGATCTGTCTCGCAATTTTGGTCATCATAAAGCCATGATGGCAGGTCTTTCACAGGCGCAAGGTGAACGAGTATTTTTGCTTGATAGTGATCTTGAAGAAGAGCCGGAATATTTGATCAGCTTTGCAGAACAAATGGAAACGGTATCTTGCGATGTGGTTTACGGTGTTCAGGAAACGAGAAAAGGTGGCTGGTTTGAGAATTGGAGCGGACATTGGTTCTATTATGTGTTTCGCTTATTGACGGGGTTTTCATTACCGAAAAATGTGGTCACCGCACGCTTAATGACGCGGCGCTATGTAGATGCACTTTTAAGCCATCGTGAACGAGAAGTTTTCATGGCTGGTTTGTGGCATATCACAGGTTTCGATCAGACAGCGCAAACCGTCAAAAAACACAGCACGAGCGAGTCGACGTATACTTTTCGGAAAAAAATGTCAGTCTTGGTGAATTCAGTAACGTCATTCAGTAACGCCCCATTGGTGAGTATCTTTTATATTGGTGTGGCGATTTCGTTACTTGCTTCGGTTTACATTGGCTACTTAATTGTGAATTGGATGTTCTTGGCTAACCCAATGAGTGGTTGGACGTCGGTGATGGCATCAATTTGGTTATTAGGTGGAATGATCATTTCTTTTATTGGCGTTGTTGGGATCTATCTTTCAAAAATATTCTCAGAAACAAAACAACGGCCTTATACAATTGTGAGACAGGTTTATGCAAAAAAATAATACGAGCCTGTTAAATGAAGTGGCCAGTTATTACACCGACAAACTTGCCGAGCATGGTGAAACCCCGCGCGGTGTAGACTGGAATGGTGAGGAAAGTCAGTATCTTCGATTCCAACAGCTCAGCCAGATTATCAACAGTCCAGATACCTTTTCGTTAAATGATCTTGGTTGTGGTTATGGCGCACTATTTGATTATTTGCGTGAGCAGCACCCTGGAGTATCTTATTTAGGTGTCGATGTTTCTGCAGAGATGATTAAGGCTGCGAAGTCACGCCAAGCAGCACATACAAATGCAAAATTTCTGATGGCGTCCGAACCCGATGCTGTTGCGGACTTTGGGATTGCCAGTGGAATTTTCAATGTTCGTCTTGGCCGAACGGATGAAGAATGGCTAGCGTACTTAGAGAAAACTTTAGATCTACTGGATCGCACTAGCCGACATGGGTTCGCATTCAATTGTTTGACTTCATATTCGGACGAAGATAAAAAGCGCGACTATCTCTATTATGCAGATCCATGTCAGCTGTTTGATTTATGCAAGCAGCGCTACTCACGTCACGTTGCTTTATTGCACGACTATGGACTTTATGAGTTTACGATTTTGGTGAGGAAGACGTAATGCCTTTAAGAATTTATGTTTTTTTCATCGTCTCACTGATCGTTTGTGGGTTGTTAAGTCGGTATGTTCCGGTTATTAGACAAATGCTGAGCCGTTTTGCTGTTAGCTTGGAAACGCGCGCTTTTCCGACATCTACTCCTTATGAGTTTAAAAAGTTTGCACTACTGCGAATAGCATTAGGATTGATCGTTTTTGTACGTGGGCTCAGTGTTTATGCTGGTTTATTAGAAACGGAATACTTTACGAGTGTCGGCATTTGGAATACTGCTGAGATAATTGCTGGTGCATTGTTAGTGATTGGTTTTCTAACACAGTGGGCGTTAATTTTTCTCGCGGGTTTTATGTGGCACCTTGGCGATATTGCCGTGGCTAAATCCACATTAGGAAATGATATTGCAGCAATTTTAGCGGTTTTATTATTTTTGGTGAATGCCGGTAAATATTTATCCGTAGATGCCCAGTTGGTGAAATACAGCACGCGTATTCGTCGTGTATTTCTCTACTATGATGGAACACCGAACCAAGAAACAATTTCACTGGCTAAGTTTTCTGCAATTGCATCTTATTGGGCAGTCTGTGTTTACTCAGTTGCCATACACTTAAATGAGCCCGCGTGGATGGATGGCAGTGCTGGCCCACTTTTGCTTGCGAATAATTTCATGTCGAAGTGGCATGAGTACTTTACCCTTTTGTTTGCGAGCAGTGAGCTTGCTGTGGCCTTGGCCAAAGGCTCCTTGTGGATGATGATGCTTTGGTATCCTGCGGTGTTGCCATTCGTTCTGCTGGGTGGCTACTTTAGGCAATACGTTATTATCTGGGGTTGGTTATTTTTTGCCTTATCGCTTTTTGTCTTACAGCTTGGTTACCTTGCTGAGATTGAAATTTTGCTTTGGTTGGCTTTGTTTTGGACGTCAGTTGGATTGCATAAAAAGTCCACCTTGCAAGTACTCTATGATGATCGGTGCAATTTATGCGATAGAACTATTCAATTTATCACCTTTATTGATCTCTTTGGACAAATAAAGCTTCGACCGCTCTCCCAAAACAAAACGCTATTGAATGAACATAGCATTAGTGAAGAGCAGGCTCTTACCGATCTTTTCGGTATACGCACAAGTGATCGGTCAATTTACCAGGGCTATGACTTTTACATTCAATTGAGTAAAACGCTTATATTTCTTTGGCCGGTATTACCTTTATTATTATTGGGAAAAGCCTTACGTTTTGGCCCAGTGATTTATCGATTCATTGCGGCGCGTCGTACAAAACTTTTCGGCGTGTGTGTCTTACCTCGTAAAAAGTTTTTGCGTGAAGAGCAGCAGGTCGCTACTCAATCACGTCTTGCACATGGTGTCACTCTTCACATTATTGTGATCATTACTTTGTTTTTAGCCGCGACACCCTTACCCTACCTTGGCTGGACACCGACCCGTCATATCGGTGCGCAAGCGGCACACCTTTACGGAATACCACCCATAAATGTGTTCAATAAAACAGATTTACGAATGGCTGAAAATTGGTTTGTGATTAGATCACTCGATTTTGATGAGCGATTACCGATATTTGCCGAGGATGGATCACGATTATCCATGCATAAATCGGATAGGGTTTATTTTGGGCACACACTAAGAATACGTCGACGAGCGATTGGTAAAGCGTGTCAGTTTGAACTTAGAAAACCGATGATCGACTATTTGACACAGATTTACCTGCAACAACGAAAAGCAAGTAGTGGTGATTATACATTTCACTATAAGCAATATAATCAACCGTTGGCTTCTTCAGAAGAGATTAAGAAAAATCAATTTATACCTGCTGAAACGCGGCTTTTTTGTGAATCGACATATACACTTTCCTATTTGAAATGAGGTGCACGTAGCGTGAAAAAACTTGTGATCTTTGGAGCAGGCGATATTGCACAACTTGCACACTTTTATTTCTCAACAGACTCTGATTACGAAGTGGTCGCTTTTACAGTTGATGCAGAATACGTAAAAGAAGCAACATTTTGTGATCTACCCGTTGTTAGTTTTGATGACCTGAAAGAACAATACCCTGCAGATAAGTGCGACTTATTTATTGCATTAAGTTATTCAAAACTGAATGCCGTACGAAAAGAAAAATATTTAGCTGCTAAAGCGGCAGGTTATCACCTAGCGAGTTTTATTAGCACAGCCGCCACGGTATTAAATGAAGGTTTGATCGGTGAAAACTGTTTTATTTTTGAAGATAATACGATCCAACCTTTCGCTTCTATTGGAGATAACGTAACGCTGTGGAGTGGAAATCATATCGGTCATCATTCTGTGATTAATGATCATACGTTTATTGCATCACATGTGGTTGTGTCTGGTGGCGTTGAGATTGGTGAACAGTGTTTTATCGGCGTTAATGCAACACTTCGAGATCACATAAAAATCGGTGATAAGTGCGTTATCGGAGCGGGTGCATTAATCCTTGCTGATGCCGAACCTGAGGGGGTATATATCGGTAAAGCAACTGAACGTGCGCGAGTTCCCAGTACGAAGTTGAGAAAAATATGAAATGGGAAAAACTCGGTCTTATTTATGATCCGAGAGTGCAAGGACGACACCCCAAACTCCTTAGCCATGCGGCAAACCCACTTGCTGTTCATCTTGAAGCGGATGTGTATCGCATATTTTATAGTGGACGAGATCAGCTAAATAAATCATCAGTCGGCGCGGTTGATATTGATATTATCCAACGTCGAATTGTTATTGATCACAGCAAGCCTTTTTTTGAGCATGGACCGAAAGGTAGTTTTTATGCAGATGGTGTCAGCATCGGAAATTGTTACAGTGCAAGCGGCCGTCATTACATGCTTTTTATGGGTTGGCAAGCGCCGGATGATGGGCACTGGCGAGGCGATATTGGTCGATTAATTGTACGTCCTGATCTGAGTTTGGATCTTGATAAAACGACACCTTTTATCGCTGCAAATGAGACTGATCCGATCAGTTTGTCGTATCCGTGGGTGATGGAAGCAGATCACAATAATGGCTATCAAATGTGGTATGGCTCAACCAAAACTTGGGATGCGGGAAACGGTGAAATGATCCATGTGATCAACTATGCCTTATCAGACGATGGACATCAGTGGCGACGAAAAGGGTTAGCCGTTCCGTATGAGATTGGAAAAGCACAGGCTTTTTCTCGACCGACTATTGCTAATAATAAAGCTGGCGGCTACGACATGTGGTTTTCCTACCGAAGTGGCGCTGGCGAAACTTATCGTATTGGCTACGCAAGTTACACAAATGAAGACGGTTGGGAATTAGCTCTCGATAATGCTGGCATTGATGTGTCAACAGACGGGTGGGATTCTGAAATGATTGAATACCCGTTTGTATTCGATCACGCTGATCAACGCTACATGCTTTATAATGGTAATGGTTACGGTAAGTCTGGTTTTGGTTTGGCGGCATTAATAGATGGTTAAGCGTCAAGATACTTCACAGACTCTATCGAACCAAACGACCGCAAAGCAACTTTATCGATATATTCTCGTTGGCATCACGACAAATGCTGCTGGTTACTGCGTCTATTTGTTAGTGACCTATTTTGGACTCGCACCGAAATTTGCCATGACAATTTTGTATTTATTGGGTGCGTTGATGGGCTTCTTTGGAAACAGTGCGCTGACGTTTTCATACCAGGGTGGAAAAATGGGGGCAGGTGTTAGATACATGCTAACGCATTTCACTGGTTATTTAATAAATTTATCGATTCTCATTATTTTCGTTGATAAAGTCGGTTATCCACACCAGTTAGTTCAAGCTATAGCGGTGTTTATTGTCGCTGCATTTCTGTTTATTGCATTTAAACTATTTGTATTTAAAACAACTGATGCGCCATAAGTTCGTGATTGATTATGAAAAAATGTCTCGCCTGTAATACGCAATACAGCACTATTGAAAAGGTCTGCCCTGAATGTGCATCACGCCCGGAAATGATCGATGGGTTTGAGGCTTATGCGCCCGATCTTGCAAATGCTGGAGGCGGGTTTAAAGCGGATTATTTTTCTGTATTGGTGGATCTTGAAGATGCAAATTTTTGGTTTCGCGGACGAAATAAAATTATTATTTGGGCATTGCATAAATATGCTAAAGATTTTACCAATTTACTTGAAATTGGCTGTGGTACAGGGTTTGTTTTGTCGGGGGTTGCTCGTGCTTTTCCGAGTGCGAGACTTAGCGGTAGCGAGATTTTCACGAATGGACTGCAGGCTGCGTCAACACGATTATCTTCGGTTAACCTTATTCAAGTTGATGCCCGGCAGATCCCATTTGTGGATGAGTTTGATGTGATTGGCGCATTTGATGTGCTTGAACACATAAAGGAAGATGACGTTGTTCTACAACAAATAGAAAAGGCGCTGAAACCAAAGGGAATAACCATTCTTACAGTACCGCAACATGCTTGGTTGTGGAGTGCGGCGGATGAATACGCGTTGCATGAGCGACGATACTCAGCATCAGAAATTGAAGAAAAAGTCACGGCAGCCGGTTTGAAAATTCTCAGAAGTACCTCGTTTGTTTCATCACTTTTACCTGCAATGATGATCTCAAGAGTTTTACAAAAACCACAAAAGGAAAATTTTGATCCGACGGATGAATTGAAAATCCACCCATTGTTGAATTCATTGTTTGAGACGTTACTCGCGATAGAACTTAAGGGAATACAATCAGGTCTGAATTACCCGGTCGGTGGCTCCAGATTAATCGTTGCTCAGAAGCAGTAAAATGGTGTTATTTACAATGTGTGTACCTAGCGCGCACGTAAACGATTTGGGAATACATATCGTGGATTGGTTTACAGCGCAATGATCAGCGTTGTTGTTGGATCTTTCTCATCTTACCGAAGAATCATCGGTTTATATTTAGTGCTAATGGCATGCCTTTTTTTTCCCTACTGGGGAGATGGCAATGTGATTGCACCACATCGTCAAACACTTGAAATAGGTGCTGTTGATACTGTCCGCGATCCACAAATAGAAAATCGTAAATTTAATGATTTCACAAAAGCATATATTCCAGAAATTACTGAGCACTTAACAGCTGATCGTTCAGGCTGGTTGTCACTCTGGACGGACCAAAATGAGTTTGGCCGACCAATCTATCAAATTTCCGGGTTTAGTCCCGCTTATTTTTTATCTTGGTTTATAGCACAGATCACGAATGATCCGTGGCAATTCATTACGGTTTTATCACTTTTTACGAGCACTATTTCCGGCATTTTTATCATTTTATTTTGTCGTGAAGTTGGACTTCACCCTATCGCTGCTTTGATCTCAGGAATCTCTTTTTCGGCCTCTCCTTTGTTTATGTACTGGCTAACTTTTCCAATGTTCCTTGCTGCGCGAAGTTGGTCCGCTGGTGCACTATGGGCCGTGAGTCGAATAGCGCGGAAATCTGACTTACTGGGTTGGAGCGTGTTAGCTTTTTGTGGTTATAGTTTGTTAATGACTGCGTATCCTCAAACGATTGTTTTTCATATTTATATATTAGGAGGGTATTCGCTTTACCTTCTCTGGCATAAATTGAAGGTTGGGGTTAAGGAAGCTACAACGTTTATTGGTCTTATTTTTTCAGGGTTGTTGGTTGGGGCGATATTCGCTTTTCCCGCCTATCGCGATCTGTTTATTCTTTCTTCAGAGTCGGCACGTGTTTCTCCAGATCCTGCCTTTTTCACGACAGGTTTACCCAAATTTTCAACGTTTCTTGATATTGTGCAGTTTTTTGTACTAAATACAGTTCCTGAGTTATTAGGTAATCCTATCGAATCAAGTTTTCCGTTTCCATATAGCGGATTGAATATGACATTGATAACCGTGTTTTTTGTACTTTTCGGAATGTTAAGTTCATTTAAAAATGCGTGGATTTGGTGGTTGGTGGTTGCGGTACTCAGTGTGTTTGCATTTTCACATTCTCTTTATATTTTTGCCGTAAAAAATTTAGGTTTTAATCTTTCTCGAAGTAACCCACTAGGTAGTATTCTGTTACCGATTACGGTCCTTATGGCTTATGGGATCCACGCCTTTGTGACACGCCTTAATTCATCAGAGCGATCTTTCGCGGTTATTTTTTCAGTCGTAATGTGTTTTCTTATTATTTTGATAGGACTCGCTTTCGGCATAGGTAGTGATTTGCCTATTCGTTGGGGAATGGTGTTAGCGATGCTGATCGTCCTCGCGCTTCTTGCGTTCCAGTGCCACAGAGCGCAACCAGTGTTCTTGATCGGTGCTCTTGTGATCACGATGGCAATGACATCTTATCCATTAATGTTGCGGCAAACCCCAGAAAATATAGCAATAACTTCGCCGTTGGTAGAAAAGCTGCGAGCGAACTTGTCGGAAGGGGCACGTTTTGCAGTGGTATCGCCGAATATTTCGCTAATTGGTCCTAATTTTAATGCGTCGCTTGGGCTAAGTTCAGTCCACAGCTACAACAGTTTGTCGTCTAAGCGATATCATCATTTAATTGAAGAGCTCGGTGGTAAGGTACGCAGTTATGGTCGGTGGAGTACATTAATTTCACCAGATTATTCCAGCGTGATATTTTGGATGAGTAATATTGCTTTGATACTTTCTTCGACGGAACTTTCCCATGAAAACTTAGCTTTTCTTGATAAAGAATCAGAAATCTATTTGTATAAAGTCAATTCTCGAATGGGCGAGAGTTTACAGGTGTTTTCCGAACAGGTAGGTGATGAAAAGATCATTATTCCTGACCCTCGACCCTTAGATACCTTTTCGCCGATCAAGCGTTTGGATGAAACTGATCGGCTCGAATTTGAGACACGCTCTGGATTGCCGTCTATTTTCTTATTGAGTCAAAAGTTTCATCGTGATTGGCAAGCCAAGGTATTCACAAACACGGGTTGGGAAGTGGCCTCTTTGACGGAGGTAAACGGAGTTTTTCAAGGGGTTTATTTACCTTCAAATACCCAACGTGTACGTCTAGAGTTCAGACCATTTTCTCGTTATATGTGGATCGGTCATGTCTTTTGGTGTTTTATGTTTGTCTTATTGGGCGTGACATGCTGGCGGAAGTACAACAAAGCGTAGTGGAAAAAGTATGAGTAACAAAAAGCAACGGATCCCGTTTAACTGGCCTCATATGACGGGCAAAGAACTTTATTACATTGCAGAAGCGCATTTCAATGGAAGCTTGGCGGGTGATGGGCCTTTTACACAGCGTTGCCATACATGGTTGGAAGATCGTTCTGGCTGTAAGAAGGCCTTGCTAACACATTCTTGTACAGCCGCTTTAGAGATGGCCGCGATATTGTTAGATATTGAGCCGGGTGATGAAATCATCATGCCCTCCTATACTTTCGTGTCCACGGCTAATGCGTTTGTTTTACGTGGCGGTGTTCCGGTATTTGTAGATATTCGTGAAGATACGCTTAATCTCGATGAACGTCTGATCGAGGCCGCAATCACAGCGCGCACGCGAGCGATTGTGGTCGTCCATTATGCGGGCGTCTCTTGTGAGATGGACACGATCATGGCCATTGCACAGCGTCATCAACTTAACGTTGTTGAGGATGCCGCACAAGGTGTCATGGCGAGCTATAAGGGGCGCGCGTTGGGAAGTATTGGTGACCTAGGTGCGTATAGCTTTCATGAAACGAAAAATGTCATCTCGGGAGAGGGGGGAGCATTATTAGTGAATAATCCACAGCTCGCGTCACGGGCTGAAATCATTCGAGAAAAAGGCACCGATCGTAGTCGTTTCTTTCGTGGCGAAGTGGATAAATATACATGGCAAGAAGTGGGATCATCATTCCTACCTGGCGAATTGATCGCGGCATTTCTTTGGGCGCAGTTAGAGGAAGCGGATCGTATTACGCAGGCGCGATTGAAATCTTGGCAGTATTATCATGAGCTGCTTGAATCTCTGGAATCGAAAGGTATTTTACGTCGTCCTGTTATCCCTGAAAGCTGTGAGCACAACGCGCATATGTATTACATCCTCCTAGCATCGGGGATTGATCGGCAGAAGGTATTGGATACTTTTATCGAGAATGAGATTTTTTCCGTTTTTCACTATGTACCACTGCATTCTTCACCAGCAGGAAAGCGTTACGGCAGGACCAGTGGTGAACTGAATACTACGGAAGTTCAGTCGCAAAGGCTTATCCGCCTACCGCTCTGGGTTGGGATCACTGAGACGCAACAAGATAACGTCATCGCAACTCTGAAATCCTGCATTTAAACCCTGCTAGCGTAAAAAAGTTGACCTAAAGTTGTCTCTGCGTAAAAAGCCGTGTCAGACGTTTCTTGCAGATACCCGATTCGATAAAGTTTATGATTATTGCTTGTGATCGGATCAGGAGTGATGGCAATGACGCAGCAAGCCAGAGTTTACCGTATGGTGATGGAGAAGCATGTTTGTCCATTCGGTTTAAAGGCGAAAGATTTACTTAAACGAAAGGGTTTTATTGTTGACGATCATCATTTGACGAGTCGTGATCAAACGGATGCATTCAAACAAGAATACGATGTAAAAACCACCCCGCAAGTGTTCATCGGTGATGAGCGTATCGGTGGCTATGACGCTTTACGCCAATATCTGGGCTTATCGAAAAAAGACAACGAGGCGGTGACGTACAAACCGATTATCGCCATATTCATCGCCACCTTTTTGATGGCGCTTGCGCTTAGCATTCAGCAGCAAGCTCCTCTCTTTTCGGGGCAAACTCTCTTCGTTTTTATTGCGATCAGCATGTGTGTTTTGGCCATTCAGAAACTACGCGATCTTGATAGTTTTACCAATCAATTTCTTGGATACGATCTGTTGGCTCAACGCGTCGTGCCATACGCCTATGTGTATCCATTTGCAGAAGCGTTCGCTGGTATCGGCATGCTCGCGCAGGTGGCTCATCACCTCGTGGGCATCGTCTCATTTCTGATCGGTAGTCTCGGTGCTGTTTCGGTTATTTATGCCGTTTATATTCAAAAGCGTGAATTAAAATGTGCCTGCGTCGGTGGTAACAGCAACGTACCACTTGGCTTTGTCTCATTAACTGAAAACGTCATGATGATTATCATGGGGGTGTGGATGTTGTCTCGTTAGTCGTGATCCAAAGCCTTTCTCGGAGTTAATATTAGAACAGTTGGCAGCGATTTAATTTAAGCTTTCGTCATCAAAAAGTAACATATCTGTGTTCCCATATATATGCATAGGCATATATAATTCGGTGCAGAGGTATTTAAGATGATTAAGGTTGGTATAAACGGGTTTGGAAGGATTGGTCGATTGGCCTTTCGTGCTGCGGCTGATTGGCCCGATGTCCAGTTCGTCAAGATTAATGATCCGGCGGGGGATGCACATACGCTCGCCCATTTGTTGAATTTTGATTCTGTACATGGTCGTTGGCAGCATGAAGCGGTTGCAGAAGCAAATCAGATCACGGTCGCACGACATACACCAGAGTGTTCACAACATAAGTTGATCAACGAAACCGATTGGTCAGAATGTGATGTTGTGATCGAAGCCTCCGGCAAAATGAAAACCACCGCCTTACTCCAAGCTTATCTTGATCAAGGTGTGAAGCGCGTCGTGGTGACTGCACCCGTTAAGGAAGAGCGCGTGCTTAATGTGGTCATGGGGGTGAACGATGATTTATACGCACCTGAAAAACACCCGATCGTTACGGCCGCATCTTGCACGACAAATTGCCTTGCGCCGGTGGTCAAAGTCATCCATGAAAAACTGGGTATTAAGCACGGCTCGATCACGACGATTCATGATTTAACTAACACGCAAAGTATTCTCGATCAGCCACATAAAGATCTTCGTCGGGCGCGCGCATGTGGTACAAGTTTGATTCCAACGACAACCGGATCGGCAACGGCGATCACACAAATATTCCCAGAATTAACGGGCAAGTTAAACGGTCATGCGGTGCGGGTTCCGCTGGCAAATGCCTCGTTAACGGATTGCGTTTTTGAAGTAGATCGCGCAACCAGTGTCGAAGAAGTAAACCGTTTGCTTGCCGATGCGGCAGACACGTATCTAAAAGATATTCTCGGCTATGAATCCCGCCCCCTTGTTTCTGTTGATTACAAGACTGATCCGCGATCGAGCATTATTGATGCGTTGAGTACGATGGTCATCAACGAAACACAAGTGAAGATTTATGCTTGGTATGACAACGAATGGGGCTATGCTAATCGTACAGCGGAATTAATGCGTAAAGTCGGGCTGTCTGATCAGGAAGGTTAATGTGATGAATGAATCACAGTCAGCGATCCGGCAGTATCTGATCGTGACCGGTAATTACTGGGCGTTCACCTTGACGGACGGTGCCTTGCGCATGTTGGTCGTGCTGCATTTTCACCAGCTAGGGTACTCTCCGTTAGCGATCGCCATGCTGTTTTTATTCTATGAATTCTTCGGCATTGTCACGAACCTGATCGGTGGATGGTTAGGTGCTCGGATCGGCTTAAATAACACCATGAATTTGGGTTTGCTACTGCAGATTATCGCTTTAGGGATGTTACTTGTGCCGAGCGAGTATTTAATCGTCGCATGGGTGATGAGTGCGCAAGCTTTATCCGGTATCGCGAAAGACTTGAATAAAATGAGCGCTAAAAGTGCGATCAAAACGTTGATACCTGATCATCAGCAGGGGCGGATGTACAAGTGGGTTGCTCTCTTAACCGGATCAAAAAATACGTTAAAAGGTGTCGGTTTTTTTCTCGGTGGTTTGCTGTTAACACTGCTGGGTTTTCAAGGCGCTGTTTTGTGCATGACGTTGTTCCTGATCGGGATAATGATCGGTAGCTTGTTCATGCTAAAGAAAGATCTCGGTAAATCTAAAAGTAAACCGCGCTTCAAGCACATTTTCTCAAAAAACCGATCACTGAATTTACTCTCAGCAGCACGCCTTTTTTTATTCTGCGCGCGTGACGTTTGGTTTGTCGTAGCATTGCCGGTTTTTCTGGCAGAAAAATTGGATTGGAACCATTGGATGGTCGGTGGTTTTCTCGCCACGTGGGTGATTTTCTACGGTTTGACCCAATCGATAGCGCCGCTTTTTACAAAACGAGCAAACGGTGCAACGCCAACCGCACAAACGGCAGCCTACTGGACACTACCACTATCGTTAGTCCCATTTCTGATCGCAATAGCATTATCACAACTTCAACAGCCAGAAGTCGTGTTGATAATCGGTTTGGCATTGTTTGGATTACTTTTTGCGATCAACTCTTCGTTACACAGTTTTCTAATCATACGTCTGGCTGATCGAGACACGGTCTCATTAGATGTCGGCTTTTATTACATGGCGAACGCCGCAGGCCGTTTATTCGGGACGGTTTTATCAGGTGTTGCGTATCAACTATACGGTTTGAATACATGTTTGTATCTCTCGAGTTTCTTTCTTGTACTGGCCATATTATTTGTACGGCTAATACCTAAAAACCAATTTCTAACCCATGACTAAATTTAGCGTATGTGTTAATTGAAGCCGCCATTGCTAGCTTCTTCAAAATCTTGTACGTGTCAGAAGGGAAAATTTTACTATTGCAACGCATCAAGTTTGCATAGGAAATGCCGATAAGCATGGGACTAGATAAAAGGTTAGAAGAACACGTGGCAAGGGAAACGATACACATTTCACAGCTGAAAGTAGGGCTGTTTATCTATATTGATTTAGATTGGTCGGAACATCCATTCATGTTCCGCGCATTTAAAATAAAAAACAGTCAGCAAATCAACACGTTAAAAAAATTAGGCTTAAGCGAAATTGTGTACGATCCAGAAAGAAGCAAGATCGCGCCTGGTGAAAAAGTCGAAGTTGTGGCTGCCAATGATGTAGTCGAGGTTGTTGAGGAAGAAGCTGAATCAGCATCAGATGTTGAAGATACGATGGAAGAAAAACATCGTCGTATTGAACAATTGCGTGAACGCCGAAAAAGTCTTCACCGAACTGAGAAAGCGTTCACAGAAACCGCGAAAGCCGTAAAAGGGTTAATGACGGACATGCGTGCACGTCCACGTGAAGCCTTGGATTCGGCTGAAGAGCTCGTTGGCGGCATGGTCGAGCAGATGACGGCACACCAACAAGTCACTATGCAAATGGTGAATATGAAAGGCAAAGACGAAAGCAGCTATTACCATGTGGTGAATGTCATGGCGTTGTCTTTGTTGCTCGGTAAAGAAATGAAGTTATCCGATATTGAGATGCATCATCTCGGTGTCGGTGCGATCTTGCATGATTTCGGTCATCTTAAAATTCCTGACAAGATTCTAAGAAAAGCCTCTCCTTTGACTGATCCGGAACGAAAAGTGTATCAAGCACACGCGCGATTCGGTGCAGAATTAGCACGGAAAATCGGTTCGCTACCGGAGGCTGTCGTGGAGATTTTACAACACCATCACGAACGCGAAGATGGATCAGGTTATCCTGAAGGTTTAGCCGGTTATGAGATCAGTAAGCTGGCGAAAATTGTCGCCATTGCTGATGCATACGACGAATATTGTAATGGCGCACATCGCGTACAACTGTTTACGCCATTCGAAGCGATGTCGCTCATGTACAGTAAAGAGAAACATAAATATGATGAGCGGATCCTTGCGTTGTTCATTTCACGTATGGGCATCTACCCGCCAGGAACCTTGGTGAAATTATCCAATAATCGCGTTGCGGGTGTGACTGCAGTCAATCCTAAAGCGCTGCTGAAACCACAGGTTGTCGTATACGACAGAGAAATTCCAAAAGAAGAGGCGATCATTCTGGATCTGAACGAGGAAGAAGATTTAACCATCCTCGAAAGTCTGCGTCGGAATGAAGTGCCGAGTGAAATGTTATCTTACTTAAACTTCGGCGACAGCATCAACTATTTCTCTGATCCGGGCGCTGACAAGACTTGATCGCATTTTCAGCGCTCATCAAACAAGCATATTCGCTTCTTTGTCAGCGACACGTTGCAACGCAGGTCGCGAACGATGTCGTTCGAAATAAGCTTCGACATTCTCATATTTCAGCGGTCGTTCAACTTTTCCATTGTGTCGCCAATTGAGAATATTGGTCACGAGTAAATCCGCGATCGTAAAATGCGATCCGACCAAAAATTCCTTTTCTCCCAGTTTTTTATGAAAGACCTTCAAGGCTCGCTGGAATTCATATTCTGCCGTCTCACGCATTTTTGGAATGCGGTATTCTTTCGGTAACGCGAATGTGTGTTTTGCCATCGTCCAGAGTGCTTGTTCCATTTCTGTCATCGCGAAGTAACACCAACTGTCATGCGTGGCGCGATCAGCACTACCCGGAGCAGGGGTTAAGTGGTATTCAGGAAACTGATCCCCAATATAGATACAGATCGCCGCAGATTCACTGAGTACGAGATCATCATGGACGAAACACGGGATTTTCCCTGTTGGATTGAGTGCAAGGTATGCGTCGCTTTTGGCCTCAACACCTGGGGAGGTTAAGACGAAGTCGACTTTGGCTTGCACTTCTTCAAGCGCCCATAGGACGCGTGTACTTCGAGTTTTCGGGTATCCGTATAACGTGAACATGTTCTTTCTCCAAGCTGAACTGATTGTAACGAGTGGCTAAATACTCAGTGATGGTTTAATCACAATCGTACAGAAAGAATCTGATTTTGCTGATCCTGTGCGGCTGATCATGTGCTAGAATGCGCAGCGTTTCAATGGTGGCTACATTGGTCTCTTCGCGACGCGAAACTGTGAACCCCGTCAGGCCCGGAAGGGAGCAGCGGCAGCAGTGGATGCGGGTGCCGGAGTTCGGCTGATGTGGCCGCCACCCTTCTTTCAAACACGATCTCAGATCAAAACGTATGAGTTATCAGGTACTGGCGCGAAAGTGGCGTCCACATCGCTTTGAAGACATGGTCGGTCAACGCCATGTACTGCAAGCGCTAACCAATGCGTTGGACAGCGATCGTCTGCATCATGCGTATTTATTTACCGGTACACGCGGTGTCGGCAAAACCACCGTCGCGCGTATTTTCGCCAAAAGCCTCAACTGTGAAAAAGGTGTCAGTGCCTCACCATGTGGTGAATGTGGTGCCTGCCATGAGATTGATGAAGGTCGTTTTGTTGATCTGATCGAAGTCGATGCAGCATCCCGGACAGGTGTCGATGACACACGGGAGTTGTTGGATAACGTCCAATATGCCCCGGCCAGAGGGCGTTACAAAGTCTACCTGATCGACGAAGTACACATGTTTTCTAAGAGTAGTTTTAACGCGTTGTTGAAAACGCTCGAGGAGCCACCACCTCATATTAAGTTTTTACTCGCGACGACTGATCCGAAAAAAATCCCACCGACGATACTCTCGCGCTGTTTGCAATTCAGTTTGAAAAGACTGACGCCTACACAAATCGAGGCGCAACTTGAGCACATCTTAAAAGCCGAAGCAATTCAGTCCGATCCTCGCTCACTGGAAATGATCGCCACAGCCGCTGACGGAAGTCTGCGCGACGCGTTGAGTTTGCTTGATCAGTCTATTGCGTTTGCTGGGGGCGATCTGAAAGCAGAAGAAGTTGCCAGCATGCTTGGTACGATCGATAAAGATCAGGTCTTAGAATTATTGGAGATCCTTATCGCGGGTGACGCAAAAAGTGTTCTCGAAAAAACGGAACAGTTGGACCAATCGTCACCGGATTATCAAAGCATTCTGAGCGAGTTACTCTCACAGCTTCAAGCGCTTGCGGTATTGCAAATGGTGCCGGATGCGCGTGCTGATCAACGTGATACGCCACGTTTGATGCCAATGATTGATATGATCAGCCCCGAAGCATGTCAGTTGTATTATCAAATTGCGTTGAATGGATTGCGGGATCTGGCGTTTCATCCAAACCCGACCGCAGGGTTTGAAATGATTTTGCTACGAATGCTTGCTTTCAAACCCATTGAAGCCGAAAAAAAAAAGTCGGTCGCCCTTGAAAGCACACTAAAACCAGCACATTCTCGATCAGAAATCGCTCAAACGACAAGGAACGAATCGTCGTTTAACGAGAAGCATGAAGTCGCACCGGCTGAGGTCGAACAGCCCGTTCCTTCGCCAGTTACCGATCAGACATCAACAACACAAAGCGCACCAGCCGAAAAAAACAGCACGCGTAATATTTCCATTACAAATGAGATTGAGCCGGTGGCAGAAGACCGATGGCATCGGCTGATCAGAGAGATGAAGTTGAATGGCATGGTTTACCAACTTGCGATCAGCTGTGTTCTCGAAGAGCAGACAGAAGGGCGGATTTTACTCAGCATGCCCAAAGGCACCATTCATACTGAGCGACTAAAACAGCAGCTTGAGGCGTTTTTACAGGAACATTTTAAGCAGCCTGTGCATCTGACGATTGAGGAGAAGGATCTTGATCAGCAGGAAACACCGAAAGATCGTATGGAACGACAGGCAGCGCAGCGTTTAGCGCTTGCGCGTCAGGTGATAGAATCAGACCCAAATATTCAGACATTACGCGAGGTGTTTGATGCGACTGTTATTGAGGAGAGCATCACACCATCGTCACAGAATCCAACAGGAGAAAATGCATGAAAGGTGGATTAGGTAACATCATGAAGCAGGCGCAGCAGATGCAAGAAAAAATGCAAAAAGCGCAGGAAGAAATTGCGAATTCGGAAGTTTATGGTGAATCTGGTGCGGGCTTGGTGAAAGTCACTATGACGGGCAAACACGACGTAAAACGCGTGGAAATCGATCCCAGCTTATTGCAAGAAGAAAAGGAAATGCTGGAGGATCTCGTCGCTGCGGCAATGAACGATGCAAACCGCAAAGCGGAGAGCATGATGAAAGATAAAATGGGTGATATGACGTCTGGTATGTCATTACCACCGGGCTTTAAATTACCATTCTGATTGTGTTGATCATCAAACCAGATAACGGAACCTTTGTTGAAATTTACGCCACTCATTGATCAGTTGATCGACGCGTTACGATGCCAGCCAGGTATCGGCCCAAAGTCTGCTCAGCGTATTGCGTTTGAGTTACTGGAGCATCGTCGTTCGGCTGCGCAAAAGCTGGCCCTGGCGTTGAATAGTGCCGTTGAAGGCGTTCGACATTGCGATCGTTGTCGGAATTTTAGTGAGGCGGAATTGTGTTTGGTTTGCGCAAACCCGAAACGCGATCGCAGTAAGTTATGTGTTGTTGAAAGTCCGGCGGATGTTTTGTCGATCGAGCAAACGGGTGATTTCAACGGTTTGTATTTCGTTTTGATGGGGCACCTGTCGCCGTTAGATGGGATTGGGCCGGAAGATATTGGTCTGGATAAGTTGCAGGTGATCATTCAGGAGAATGAAGCTGAAGAGATCATTCTCGCGACTGGTACGACGATCGAAGGTGAGGCCACTGCACACTATATCAGTGGTATTTTTAACGGCTCGGGTAAACGCGTAACTCGTATTGCACATGGCGTTCCGCTGGGTGGCGAGCTGGATTTAGTTGATGCTAGCACTTTGTCTCACGCATTTACATCGCGTCGAGAGTTATAAGTGAATCGATTTTTATAGGAAAGTGTCTATACTAGCGTGACAATTTGACACAAAGCTGAATACGGGGAGGAGTCAGTAGCGTAATAGTAAAACAATGAGCCGAGTACGGCCAACGGAAGACGTTAATGAAACTACTGTTAGTAGAGGATCATCTGTTCATTGCCGAGAGCCTTAAGCTCCTGCTGGGGGACTCTGTGGAGATGCTTATGGCAACGAATTGCACTCAAGCCATGCAAATGATCAAATCACCTGACGTGTTCGATATTATTTTACTTGATATGGGCCTGCCTGATCGCGATGGTCTGTCACTCCTTAGTTTCCTGCAGCAGCACCGTTATTTCCCTCCCGTTCTTGTTATTACCGGTCGTGAGAATTCAAGCGAACTTGTCAATTCCGCTCGCACACTCGGCGCGAAGGGTTTCTATCATAAATCTCAAAGTCCCCAAGTTTTACTGGAAGCGATCGACACACTTCTACAGGCAGGTGGGGAATATTGGCCAAGAGATGTTGCGGTTCAGATCAACGATATTGAAGGTGATCGACTCGCACTGGCGCGTGAGCTCGGTGTGACGCCACGACAAATGGAAGTGCTCGTTTATCTAGAAGAAGGGCTACAAAATAAAGAAATTGCGGATGTGATGAAGATCTCAGATGCGACAGTGAAAACACACGTCAAAGCACTTTACGTTGCTTTGGGTGCGAGAACGCGCGGTGGTTGTGTGAAGACTGCACGTCAGTTGGGGTTAATCTAAACTAATCTTTCTCATTAGCTAGCAAATTCTGCAATGCTGCAACGAGTTTTTCTGGTGTTAAGGGTTTGTGCAATATGGGTAAACCAGTTGCTTGAATTGCCTGGATGTTTTCGGGTGCGGTATCTCCCGTGATCATGATTGCCGGAGCTGGGTAGCGGGTTCGAATAGCTTTTATTGCATCTAACCCTGACGCTTCATGTTCAAGCCGATGATCGCAAAGAATCGCATCTGGTGACATGCGTGATTCTTCTAATAACATCAGCGCCTCACCACTTGTGCGCGCGGCTATAGGCGTCATTTCCCAATTGCGAATGACCTGAATCATTGCCTGTAATACTTCAACATCATCATCGATTAATAACAGTTTTTTCCCTTTTAACGGAATCGTTTGTTTTTGTGTAGATGCGGTGTGTGGTATTTGTATATGCTTAGAAGCAAGTTCTAAGCGAAGGCGAAAGACAGAGCCTGAATCCATTCGGGATTTTAGTTCGATTTTTGAGCCTATCAGTTTCGCGATTCGTTGACAGATCGATAAACCCAAACCAAGTCCTTTTGTTTGATCACGCATAGGGGTTTCTAATTGATAAAACTCGCTAAAAATACGCTCCTGTTCCTTTGGTGGAATACCCAGTCCGCTGTCCCAAACCTCGATCAAAATATCTTTCCCACGTGGTCGAAAGCTTAATAAAACACCGCCTGTTTCCGTGTAGCTAAACGCGTTATTTAATAAGTTTCTTAATAATCGTTCGAGCAGTGTTTTATCGGTATAGAGCAAACCTTCGCATGGGCGCACGCTAAAACGTAAGCCTTTTTCACTCGCCGTCGGTAAATATTCAGCCAATAATTGTGTGGCTAACGGCGAGATAGAGAAATAAGTTGGCGTGACTTTTATCGCATCAGCATCTAAACGTGAGAGATCAAGCAACGACTCAAGTAAATTGCCTAAACTTTTTACACTGCGTTCTAAACGTAAAAATAATAATTTACCTTGCGCTGTGGTCAATTCTCGCTGCAAGCCATGAACTAATAAACTGAGTGCGTGCACGGGCTGTCTAAGGTCATGGTTTGCAGAGGCAAGAAAGTGTGTTTTTGCTCGGCTAGCTGCCTCTGCTTTATTTTTTTCTTTTTCGAGTTCTTCGATCAAGTCGACGTTTTCAAATTGTAGACGGATGACGTCGTAAGCGGTTTTATTGATACCTTTTGCAATACGTACAGTCATTAAAAAGAAAACAATAAACAGCAGTGAAATGGAATATTTTTGAGGGATATCACGTAAGAAAAGATCGAGTATTACACCAAAAATCGAAGGTACACCATATGCAAATAATGCAGGTAGCCAATAGGTTGTTAACATGACAGAACCGGAAGCTAAACCGACCACGATCACATACATAAAAACATCATAATAAAGATGATCTTGCACATGAAATGTACACACAGCCCAGCCCCATAAAACGCCGGAAATAAACGTAGAAAAAGTCAGATACCAACCCCATTTTTTTGCATCTTGAGGTGGTGGATTGAGTCGAAAAAATAAATAAGAAAGTAAAATTCGGCTGAGGTAAACAAGAATGATCAATGTAAACCAGCTATAAAGAATCGAGGCTTCAATGGATGAATGAAAAATCATCACAACGATGACAGGGAATATCATCTGCAGAGCAGAAACTTCTGAAAGGTTCTTTAAAAAAAGTTGAATTGCCTTATGAATGACAAGACTTTCTTGTGTAAAAGTGTCCAGTTTTTGGGGCCTCTGAGCAGATAAATCCCCCGTTTGGGGGATACTAAAATCGTCAAGTAATTGTTAACTTTCCTATCGCTAAGTAATGAACTTAATAACGTCGTCAAATGATGACTGACAAGTTCATTGCAAAAGTGCTCTTTGAGATAGTGAGAAAGATAAGAGTGTTGTAAAGGGACCTATGGTGGATGAGGCACTTGGCTTTCTAGCTATGGTGCACCTCCCTTCCTCGTTCATCATAGTGTCCCACCTTAATCAGGTAAAACTCCTTCAATCACCGAATTAAATTTTTATAGTCAGCCCAATAGAAACATTCTGAAGACTTTCACATCTTAGTGAAGTTTAGAAAAGCCCTGAATTCAAATTTCACCCTGCAGATTGCATTGATCGCAAATGTGCAATACGAACTGGTGCAGGTGGATGTGAATCATGGAAAGCCGAATGTAATGGATCGGGTGTTAACGTATTTGCATTTTCTTTGTACAGTTTTACCAGTGCGCTGATCAAAGTTTCTGCGTCAGCATGTTGTGAGGCGTAAGCATCCGCTTCAAATTCAAATTTGCGTGAGAGTTTCGCCATCATCGGGCCGAGGAAAAAACTGAAGACCGGTGAGACCGTCAAAAATAGTAAAAGCGCCATATAAATAGATTTTGTCGAGACACCAAGTCCTTGATAAAACCAAGCTTGTTGCATGAGCCAGCCTAAAATCGCTAATCCACTCAAGCTGATCACCGCCATAAAAACCATTTGCTTAATGATGTGCTTACATTTGAAGTGCCCTAGCTCGTGAGCGAGAACAGACTCGATTTCATCACCGTCGAGATCATCAATCAACGTATCGTAAAATACGATGCGTTTATTCGAGCCGAAACCGGTGAAGTAGGCATTCCCGTGCGAAGAGCGTTTCGATCCGTCGACGACAAAAATACCGTTGCTGGCAAATCCATTACGTGACAAAAGCGACTCGATTCGAGTGCGTAAATTATCGTCTTTAAGCGGTTCGAACGTGTTGAACAACGGTGCGATGAATGTCGGATATGCCCACATCATTAAGCCACTAAAACCCATCCAGACAAGCCAGACATATAACCACCAGAATTCGCCTGCGTTATGCATAAGCCACAAAACTAATCCCAGTAATGGTACGCCGAGGATAAGCATCAGACCGGCTTGTTTGACCATATCGCCAAAAAACGTGGCCATTGTTGTGCGATTAAAACCAAAGCGCTGCTCGATACTAAAGGTGCGATAAAGGGAAGTTGGGATATCGATCAAAGACATGATCATAAATGCGCTGAGCATCACGGCGACGCCCGTCGCAATTGGCCCCCAAGCCGCACCGCGCCAAAGCCGATCAAGTAATTCAAAACCACCGCCGAGTGTCCAGGCGAGCATTAACACGAGGCCAATAGCCAGTTCGATCAGACCGAATTGCTCACGCGCGACAGTGTAATCGGCAGCCTTTTGATGGGCATCTAATGGGATACTGTCAGCAAAAGCTGCGGGAACTTGTTCACGATGTTGTAGGATATGGTTAATATGTCGACGTGACAGCCAAATGTGAATTCCGACATTGATCACAAGAGCGATAATAAACAGGCTGGTAAACTGATTAAATTCCATTATAAAGGATGTCTCTATGCATTTTTCAGATAAGAACCTGATCTGGATTGATCTTGAAATGACCGGGCTCGATACGGACAACGATTATATCATTGAAATTGCTACCATCGTCACTAATGCTGAGCTGGATATTTTGGCTGAAGGACCGGTTGTGGCTATCCATCAAGTGGATCAGGTCCTCGAGGCGATGGATGATTGGAACACCAATCAACATCACAATTCAGGGTTGACGGCACGTGTACGTGCATCCAAAGCCAATGTGCAAGAAGCAGAGCAAGAAACAATTGCTTTCCTTGAAAAATATGTTCCGGCAGGTGTCTCACCGATGTGTGGGAATAGCATTTGTCAGGATCGGCGCTTTTTGCACCGTTTAATGCCACGTCTTGAAAATTATTTTCATTATCGACACATTGATGTGAGCACGATTAAAGAGTTATCAGATCGCTGGGCACCTTCTTTACCTAAATTCTCAAAAAATGGTCGACACTTGGCGCTTGATGACATTCGCGATTCTATCGATGAGTTACGTTTTTTCCGTCAACACGCTTTCAAAATTTAAGATATGAGCAACTTACCTGCGAAACTCTATACCGCTGCACAAGTCCGTGAGCTTGATCGCCTGACGATTAAGGAGCACGGGATTTCTGGACAAACGTTGATGGAGCGAGCGGGTAAGGCCGCGCATAGCTTAATGACAAAAGCGTTTCCTGACGCTTGGCGTATTGTTGTTGTGTGTGGCGTTGGAAACAATGGTGGGGATGGCGCAGTGATTGCGCGACTTGCTCAAGCGAATGATAGTAATGTCACCGCATTGTATGTGGGGGATCAAAGTAAAATTAGTGGTGATGCGAAAGCCATGCTTGAACTGGCGCGAGATGCTGGTGTCACGATCGAACCATTTCATGCTGATAAGCTAAAACTTGCCGATGTCATTATCGATGCGATCTTGGGTACGGGGTTGGATCGCGATGTGACCGGTCAAGTAAAAACAGTCATCGAAACGATTAATGCTGCGCCTGTTCCGGTCTTTTCGATTGATCTGCCGTCGGGTCTGAATGCTGATACTGGCGTGAGCATGGGCGCGACCATCGAGGCGGATCTCACGTTGAGTTTTATAGGTTTGAAGCAAGGTTTATTAACCGGTGAAGGGCCAGGTTACGCCGGTAATGTCCACTTTGATGAGTTGGACGTCCCCGATGATGTGTTTAAAGCCGTACCGAATTCTTCTCGGCGGATTGATCAGGCATTTGTGCGTAAACATTTACCCGCGCGCAGAAGCACAGGACACAAAGGTGTTTACGGGCATACGTTGATTGTCGGCGGAAATGCTGGTTTTGCTGGCGCTGCACGTATGGCCGCAGAAGCTGCAGCGCGGAGTGGATCGGGATTGGTCAGTCTCGCCACACGTAAAACGCATTCGGGATTTATCTGTGTTGATCGCCCCGAAATTATGGTTCACGGCGTGGAATCACCAACCGATTTAATGCAGCTGATCAGACGTAAAAATGTGATCGCCGTTGGCCCTGGTCTAGGGCAATCAAACTGGTCAAATTACATGCTGCAAACAGCATTGGATAGTAATTGTCCGTTAGTGCTCGATGCCGATGCGCTGAATTTATTAGCAAAAGATCCAATCAAACGAGACAATTGGATTCTTACACCACACCCAGGCGAGGCGGCGAGAATGCTTAATACTAGCGTTCTTGAGATCCAACAAAATCGGTTTGATGCCATTCGCGCGATGCAAAGTAAATACGGTGGTGTGTGTGTATTGAAAGGTGCAGGCACGTTAGTCGTTTCAAATCTCGGTAAAGTTGCGCTGTGCAATCAAGGCAATCCGGGAATGGCCAGTGGTGGTATGGGTGATGTTCTTACGGGCGTTATCGCCGGTCTGGTTGCGCAAGGGATCGGTTTGGTGACCGCGGCACGAGCGGGTGTGATCGTTCACGCGAATGCGGGTGATATTGCAGCAAAATCGGGTCAGCGAGGCATGCTTGCCACAGACTTGATGCCAGCGATCCGTCAGCTTGTTAATTTATGAACGAAGTACTGGTTGAACAGGTCGAGCAGACCGATCTAATCGCAAACCGTCTGGCGCAACAATTGTGCGATCAACACATTGACGGCCTAAACATTCACTTGATCGGAGATCTGGGTGCCGGCAAAACCAGTTTCGCCCGCGCATTTATTCAAACGCTTGGTCATGACGGTGCTGTTCGTAGTCCTACCTATAATATTGTGCAAAATTATTCTCCGGGTAAAACGATTTATCATTTTGATTTATATCGATTATCTGATCCGGAAGAATTGGAAGCATTGGGAATACGCGATTACTTCAGTGAAGACGCTATTTGCCTGATCGAATGGCCAGAAAACGGCGCAGATATTCTTCCTACCCCTGATCTCACTTTAACAATCACGTTTGATCAAAAAAATCGCTGCTTAGCATTTACAGCAGGAAGTGAAAAAGGTCACAAAATTTTATCTAATATGGACTATACCTTCCCAGGATAAGTGTCTAGAATCATAAAGATAGTGAATATTTTTAAATAAACCTTGTGTTTGTGGTGCTAACTATCGCAAAATTAAGGTAATTATCTTTAATGATAGGGAAAGGTCAACGTGGTCCGATGGTTTAACTCCATTTCAATTTTTCTTGCTGTTTGCCTGCTTACGGGTGTTGCAAACGCGGCACAGGTGACAGGATTGCGCGTCTTCGCCGCGCCTGAAAAAACACGTGTGGTGTTTGATCTGGATAATGCAGCAAAATATTCCCTGTTTACGATGCAAGGTCCGCATCGCGTCGTGATTGATCTGAAAAACAGCCAAGTAAAAAAAGGCGTATTGAACGATATCGCTAAGAACAAACTATTGACCGGAGTTCGTTCTGCTCAACGGGGAAAAGGCGTGCGGGTTGTGCTCGACATGCGCGCGCTGTCAAATGCAAAAAGCTTTACGCTTATGCCGGATAAAAATCGCGGCCATCGTTTGGTGATTGACTTATCCGTTCCCGGCGCAGAAAAGCGTATCGATCCTACGCAGTTACCGGTAAAACGCCCAACGCCAGCAATACCTGTGGCTAAACCCGTCACAGACACGATCGTTAAAGCCCCTCCTGCGACTAAATCGACATTGCCTGTCACCCAAAAACCAATCCCAAAAGCACCGCGCGCTGCGGTTACCCGTGATCTCATCGTCGCGGTTGATGCCGGTCATGGCGGACAAGATCCCGGAGCGATAGGTAAACGCGGTACGCGAGAAAAAGATGTTGTACTGGCGATATCGCGTCGATTAGCGAAAAAAATTAACGCGACGTCCGGCATGCGCGCAGTCTTGACGCGAAATAGTGACGTCTTTTTACCGCTGCGAAAACGCATGGAGATTGCGCGAGAAAATCATGCTGATCTGTTTATCTCTATTCATGCAGATGCGTTTAAAAATCATAACGTACAAGGTTCTTCCGTCTATGTCTTGTCTGAAAATGGCGCCAGTAGTGAGGCGGCAAAATGGCTTGCAGAAAAGGAAAATGCCTCTGATTTTATCGGTGGTGTCAGTCTTGATAACAAAGATAAACTCCTGAAAGAAGTACTGTTGGATCTCTCTCAAAATGCCGTGCTTGACGCGAGTATGAATGTTGCGGACAAAGTGTTGGATGGTTTGAAAACTGTCGGTAAAGTGCATAAACCGAAAGTGCAGCAAGCTGGTTTTATGGTGTTGAAATCACCGGATATTCCGTCATTGCTGATCGAGACGGCCTTTATTAGCAATCCTGCTGAAGAGAAAAAATTGTTGAAGAGCTCAGAGCAGGAGCGTTTAACTAATGCGATTCTTAATGGGATCAAGCGTTACTTCATCGAGTATGCGCCGCCCGGTACGCGTCTGGCTGTTCGTTAGTTTCCAACCTTTCGCCAGCAACTAGCGAGAGTCATGCCTCAAATAACTTCGGTTAATTGCGAGTCGTAACTACAGTCTTCCCCGTTTTGCGATTACTATAGCGGCCATGCGCCAGACGGATTCACCGATACAATTATTGCCTGATCACCTCATTAACCAGATCGCGGCGGGTGAAGTGATCGAGCGTCCTGCCTCTGTCGTCAAAGAATTGTTGGATAACGCGCTTGATGCGGGTGCTGGCCAGATCGATATTGATATTGAGCAAGGTGGAATGCAACTGATCCGCGTGCAAGATGATGGCCGTGGCATTCGCGAAACCGAGCTGTCGCTGGCGCTGACGCGACACGCAACAAGCAAGATCAAACGCCTGTCCGATCTTCACACTTTATTAACGATGGGTTTTCGTGGTGAAGCATTGCCGAGCATAGCGGCTGTTTCACGGTTTACGATCACGTCTCGACATGCTGATCAGGAGCACGCGTGGTGCTTACATCATGCAGGACGGGACGAAGCAGAGCCGATCGCACCTGCATCTCATCCGATCGGAACAACCGTCGAGTGTCGAGATCTTTTTTATAACACACCGGCAAGACGAAAATTCCTGCGATCAGAACGAACGGAGTTTTATCAAATTCTGCAATGGGTCCGACAGGTGGCGATCTCACATCCACGAGTCGGGTTTAAGTTGCGCCATAACGGCCGGGTTATCTTGCGTGCAAATGCTTGTAACGATAGGGAGAATGCAGCGCGTGTTCGAGTCATCTTAGGGTCGCGCTTTCTTGAAAATGCAGGACAAATTAATAGCGAATTTGAGGGACTCGCGCTAGAGGGTTGGATCGGGTTTTCAGCCGCGGCACGGACGGTAAACGACAGTCAGTTCTTTGCCTTGAATGGTCGAATAGTGAAAGACAAGCGACTGAATCATGCAATTAATAAAGCGTATCAAGGCGTGATTCCAGAAGGGCGATATGCTGCCTATTTCCTTTCAATGACGATCGATCCTGCGCAAGTCGATGTGAATGTACATCCAGCAAAAACGGAAGTCCGTTTTGCACGCATGCGCGAGGTGCATGATGCGGTTTATGCTTCGTTGCATGCGCTTCTAACGAAGGCCGAACAACGCGAGGGTGAGGGGCCTAGGCAGCAGTCAACGATGCTAGTAGCTGAGCCACGTTCGGTAGTGAATCCTTCGACTGCATTTCCTAAATCGAAAATGACGCGCGAGTCGTCGATATGCCGGCCTGAAACTCACTATGAAGCAACAACAGTCGTTCGTGAGACGGGAGCACGGTATGCAACGCCATCTTCGATCAGTTTAAGTGAATCTAATTGGGTACTTGGCGAATTATTACTCGTGCGTCGGAAAGATGAAAACGCTACTCGAAACGAACTATTGTTGATGCCTTTCCGGCGGGCCTATTGTTGGTATGTTGATCGCGATCTTCAACATCAGTGGCGAATGGGTAAGGTGTTGTCAGCGCCGCTATTGTTCCCGGTTTCGCTCCAACTCGATCAGCTGCTAAGTCGCGTTATGCAAGAATATGAGTCACGTTTGCAGCGTTTGGGTTTTACACTAATAGAACGAGATGGGAAGTTAATTGTAGGTGCAATACCAACGTGTCTTTCTCAAGCATGTGTAACCAATGAGTTTTGGAAAGCGTTTCCGATCAATTCCACGGTGGATGAAACGATTGAATTTATGGCAAAAGCGCATGTCGCTGTCTTATCGGATCAGAATGTGCTCCAAGCAGTGACACAAGCAAATGTCTTGGATGTGCTGGAGATGGAAGCAAGTTTTGTACGACGGATAACAGAAGCGGATTTGATGACGCTACTACAGCAGGGTGCGCAGCAGTGACGGAACAAGCCCATTCAGCATTGCCTGCGCTTGCGATCATGGGACCGACAGGGACAGGCAAGACCGATCTCGCCGTTGAATTAGTCGCGCGCTATCCGTACGAAATTATCAGTGTCGACTCTGCGTTAGTTTATCAGGACATGGACATCGGTACGGCGAAGCCTGATCGGATGGTGCTTGAACAAGCGCCACATCATTTGATTAACCTGATCACACCAGAAGAGGTGTACTCCGCCGCACGCTTTCGTGACGATGCTCAACAATTAATGCAATCCATTCGATCAAGCGGGAAAATTCCCTTGCTCGTCGGTGGCACGGGTTTATACTTTCGTGCGCTGTTGGATGGCTTATCAGAATTACCTTCAGCAGATCCTGTTGTCCGTGAGAAAATCGAGAAAGAGGCGGACGAAATAGGTTGGGAAGCGATGCATGGTCGTCTTGCAGATGTCGATCCTGATTCTGCGGCACGCATTCACCCTAACGATCCACAACGGATTGAACGGGCGCTGGAAGTATTTTTGATCAGTGGGAAAAGCCTTACGGAACATCAGAAAGATCGGGAAAAATACACGCCTTTAGAGACAATTAAGCGTGTTATCCTCGAGCCTGCCGAAAGAGGCTGGTTACATGACCGACTCACACGACGATTTGATCAGATGCTTGAAATGGGGCTGGTCGATGAATTGCAGGACATCCGACAACGTTATGAGCTCGATGCTACATCACCATCAATGCGACTAGTCGGCTATCGACAGGTCTGGCAATACCTAGAAGGTGATCTTGATCGGAACGAAATGCGCGAACGTGCTGTCATCGCGACGCGACAATTAGCGAAACGACAAATGACTTGGTTTCGTTCCGAAACGTCCGCTTTCAGAGTGTTTGTCGACCAAAACAATGCGATCAATGAAATTTTACAAATAGTGAACAAAGGTCAATTATTTTTGTCCTGATTGGGTATATACTAAACTATTGTATTGGTGCATTGCGGTATTCGGGGGTACGGCGAGTATCAAACGAGCTTAATCACGACGTAATGTCGATAATAAATGATCTAATCAACATAAAGTTACTGTCCCGTATCTGTTGTTCAGCAACAGATTACAGAACAAGAATAACTGAGGGGATATAAAAAAATGAGTAAAGGCCAATCTTTACAAGAACCTTACCTTAACGCGCTAAGAAAAGAACGGATTCCAGTTTCAATCTTTTTAGTGAACGGAATTAAATTACAGGGCCAGATCGAATCATTCGATCAGTTCGTTATTTTACTGAAAAATTCAGTCAGCCAAATGGTTTACAAACACGCCATATCAACCGTCGTGCCAGCCAGAAACGTTAAATTGCCCAAAACTGACGAAGAGTTAGCTGCTGACGATGAGTAATTTCTCTATTGTTTGAACGTCCACAACAAGGTGAACGGGCAATTCTCGTTCACCTGACGATACGCTCCACTGAATCACCCGAAAGTCTGGAAGAGTTAGAGGAACTGACATTATCTGCCGGTGCAGAAATTGTTGGAACCGTCAGTGGATCCCGCAATTCTCCTGATCCCCGTTTTTATGTCGGCCAAGGTAAGCTGGAGGAAATCGACGATTTGCTGAAAGCGACGGAAGCGGACGTGATCATTTTCGATCATGCACTTTCACCTGCGCAAGAAAGAAATGTAGAACAACATCTACAATGCCGCGTGCTTGATCGCACAGGCTTAATTCTCGATATTTTTGCCCAACGCGCCAGCACATTTGAAGGTAAATTGCAGGTTGAACTTGCGCAGTTGAAGCATTTATCAACGCGCTTGATCCGTGGTTGGACTCACCTTGAGAGACAGAAGGGTGGTATCGGTTTACGCGGGCCGGGTGAGACGCAACTTGAAACTGATCGACGTTTAATCGGCGGTCGTATGAAGCAGATCAACTCGCGGCTTGCACGAGTACAATCGCAACGAGAAGAGAGTCGTAAAGCCAGGCGTCGTAACGAAGTGCCGACGGTGTCACTTGTTGGTTATACAAACGCGGGAAAATCAACTTTATTTAATCTTTTAACGGGCTCAAAGGTCTACGCGGCCGATCAGCTTTTCGCGACGCTTGATCCCACGCTGCGCCGGATAGACGTTCCAGGTGCGGGACCAATCGTTCTTAGTGATACAGTCGGTTTTATTCGTCACTTACCTCATGATTTGGTTGCTGCGTTTCGTGCAACGCTGGAAGAGACACGACAAGCAGACCTTCTATTGCATGTGATCGATGCCAGTGCTGATGAACGCCATGAACGCGTTGAGAATGTGTTAGAAGTTATTCATGAAATCGATGCGTCGGAGGTACCGATGATCGAGGTGTGGAACAAGATCGATTTGATGGACGAGACGAAACCACGCATTGACTATGGTGAAGACGGCTTACCAAGGCGCGTTTATATTTCTGCGCAAAAAGTGGATGGGATTGATTTGCTTGAGAAAGCAATAGCTGAATTTTTTAGCCAGCACAAAGTCAGTCAATGGTTGAAAATTCCAATGCAGTCAGGTCAATTGCGTGCGCGACTATATGATATGGGTGCCATACTTGAAGAAATCGTTTCTGATGATGCTAGTTGGCATGTGAAAGTTGAGCTGGAACCAAACTATCTTGAGCATGTTTGCGAACAAGACGGGATCGAATTAATCACTGAAACGTAATGTAATAATGAACATTTATTCTATGCGTCGGTCTGCAATTTAACCGGGCAATATGTTTGAACGCAGTTCGAGGTTCATCAATCAATATCCTCGGTTGCAGCAAGTCATCTTGGCCCGTACAATTCTACGGCTGAACGAAAACAAAGCGGAGAATGCTTTATGGCTTGGAATGAGCCTGGTAAAGACGATAAAGATCCTTGGGGCAATAAGCAGGGCGGTCAAGACGGCCCACCCGATCTGGATGAGGTTGTAAAGAAAATGCAGGACAAATTGTCATCCGTATTCGGTGGCAAAAAGTCTGGTAAATCAAACGGTTCTGATTCAGGGAATGCTGGTGGTTCGACGCCCAATTTATTTCTACCGATCGTGTTGTTGGTTTTAGCTTGGGTTGCATATAATTCTGTTCACATTATTGATCAAGCTGAACGCGGTGTTGTATTACGCTTCGGTGAATATGTAGCGACATTAGACCCAGGTTTGAATTTCCGTTTACCGAAACCAATTGAAACGGTTTATAAAGTAGACGTCAGTCAGGTTTTACCCATCACCGATCAGGCTCTAATGTTGACGAAAGATGAAAATATCGTTGATATCAATATGGCGGTCCAATACCGCGTGAATGAAGCAAGTGATTATTTGTTCAATGTTGATATGCCGGATTTTACGCTCAAGCAAGTCGCTAAAACAGCGGTTCGTGAAGTAATCGGTGGGAGCGATATGGATTTTGTTTTGACCGAAGGTCGAACAAAAATCGAGACAGATACGAAGCAACTCATGCAGACAATCCTCGACCAATATAAAGTAGGTTTAGTGATCGAAAGTGTGAATATGCAATCAGCAAAACCACCTGAAGAAGTTCGTAATGCGTTCGATGATGCAATCAAAGCTCGTGAAGACAAGCAACGTCTGATCAACCAAGCGGAAGCTTATCGAAATGAAATTCTGCCGCAAGCACGTGGTGAAGCGGCTCGCCAAACTGAAGACGCGATGGCTTACCAAACGCGAGTCAGTGAGCAAGCTACGGGTGAAGCACAGCGTTTTGAGCAATTGTTGGAAGCGTATTTGTTAGCGCCGAAAGTGACGCGTGAGCGGCTCTATATTGATTCTATGGAATCCGTTTTTCACCGCAATAAGAAAATTTTCCTAGATACGGGCGCGGGCGACAAAATTCTGTACTTGCCGCTTGATGGTACAAACGCAAAGACCGTTCCAGCACCTGTTTACCGCTCGTCTAGCTCAGCTGGTGATTCCCTCTCAGACTCAGCGACAGATCGCTCTTCTGTTTCAGGGGAGAGTACAGATATGAGAATCAGGAGCGAACGTTAAGATGCAAAAATTATTAATACCAGTAGCCATTCTGGCCGTACTCATTGCCACCACGTGTTTCTATACCGTTAAGGAAACAGAGTGGGCAGTGTTATTCAAACTCGGTGAAATCAAACGTTCCGATTCAGAACCTGGTTTGAAAATGAAACTGCCATTTATCAACCGTGTTGTGAAATTTGATAATCGCGTGTTAACAGTCGATGCGAAACCACAACGTTTTCTGACGGGCGAGAAAAAAGATGTTGATGTCGATTCTTATGTGAAATGGCAGATTATCGACCCTGCCCGGTTTTATATTTCAACAGGCGGTGATGTTCGTCGTGCTGAACAACTTATCTACCAAAAAGTGGATGCAAGCTTACGTAGAGAATTTGGTAATCGTACGGTGAAAGAAGTCGTTTCTGCTGAACGTGGCACCATCATGGGCGTTGTGACAAAAAGTGCGAACGATGAAACTCAAGCACTTGGTATTGGTATTGTCGACGTGCGTCTACAGCGAGTAAATTTGCCAGAGAAAGTCAGTGATTCTGTTTATGATCGGATGCGATCAGAGCGTGAGCGAGTTGCTCGAGATCTTCGTTCACGTGGTAAGGAAGCTGCTGAAAGAATTCGCGCCTCGGCCGATCGTGAGCGTACTGAGATTCTAGCTGGCGCATATCGTGAAGCAGAGATCCTACGTGGTAAGGGTGATGCGATGGCGACAGAGACCTACGCTAAAGCATTTGGAAAAGATGAAGATTTTTATTCTTTTTATCGTCGTATGAGTGCCTACCAAAACAGTTTTAGTAATCAAGGTGATGTTCTTCTGTTAGAGCCGGATTCTGATTTTTTCCGTTTCTTTAAAAACCCTGATTTGCAGGCTGAACAACCTGCTCCGCGTTACTAGTACTGTGTGTGATGTGGCTAGACCTCTTATCCGCAATCGGATTATTACTCGTGCTTGAAGGAATTATGCCATTTCTAAGCCCTCGTGGTTTTCGCGAGGCGCTGCTTCGGACTGCGCAATCAAATGACGCAAGTCTTCGTTTTCTGGGTTTGACACTGATGTTGATCGGACTCGGCCTGCTTTATTGGATCCGTTGAAACCATGACATCTCGTAAATTATCAGGTAACCATTGGTTGCTCCCCGAAGGTGTGGAAGAAATGTTACCCGTTCAGGCGGCTCGTCTTGAGCAACTGCGACGTGAAATTCTCGATGTCTTCGATGGATGGGGTTACGATCTGGTTATTCCACCAATGATCGAGTTTCTTGAATCATTGCTTACTGGTACTGGTCACGATCTTGATCTACAAACCTTCAAAATTACCGATCAACTTACTGGTCGAATGATGGGTGTACGAGCCGATATTACTCCGCAAGTTGCTCGGATCGATGCTCATCGTTTAAAAGAAGATCACCCAACTCGACTGTGTTATGTCGGTCCAGTTTTACAGACCAACCCGAAAGGATTATCCGCCTCACGAAATCCTTTATTGATAGGTGCGGAGCTATACGGCCATACAGGTTTGGAAAGCGATGTTGAAATCATTTGTCTCATGCTTGAAGTATTGAAAGGCGTTGGGCTTGAATCCGCCTATGTTGATCTTGGTCACACAGGTATCTACAAAGGCTTAGTAGAACAGGCCGGTTTAACAGCAGATCAGGAACAAATATTATTTGATATTCTGCAACGCAAAGCTCTTCCAGAACTTACAGACCGAATCGCGGAATGGGGTTTGCCCGAGAAGAATGCGCGAATGTTATCAGGTCTGTGTGAATTAAATGGTGAAGTCGACACATTGGAAACGGCAAGCAAAGTACTGGCCGATGCGAATGATGACGTGTTGACGGCACTGTCTGATATCTCAAAGATTGTTGAACAAGTCCAGATTAGAATTCCAAACGCAAATCTTCATATAGATTTAGCGGAGTTACGTGGATTCCATTATCACACTGGGGTGATGTTTGCTGCGTACTTACCTGGGCATGGACAAGCGCTCGCCCGTGGCGGGCGATATGATGATATTGGTGGTGTTTTTGGGCGAGCGCGTCCAGCAACCGGTTTCAGCACAGATTTAAAAACGTTAGTTAATACCAGCACCATCGAAACAGTTAAAAAAGAGTCTATTCTGGCACCGTGGTTAGATGATTCTGATTTAGCAGATAAAGTTGAAGAATTACGTCAACAGGGACATCGAGTTGTAAATGCATTGCCGGGACAGATACCGGGGGCAGCTTCTCGAAAATTGGAAAAGCAAGACGGCACGTGGGTCGTAAAATAGTTATGGGAAAAAATGTAGTTATAGTTGGCACCCAGTGGGGTGACGAAGGCAAAGGTAAAGTTGTCGACATGCTGACGGACCGGGTACACGCCGTAGCGCGCTTTCAGGGCGGACACAACGCGGGGCATACTGTGGTCGTTGATGGAAAACAAACCATTTTACATTTGATTCCATCCGGTATTCTACGCGATGGTGTCGAGTGCATGATTGGCAATGGTGTGGTGCTCTCTCCGGAAGCGCTCATGAAAGAAGTGACCATGCTCGAAGAAAAGGGCGTACCAGTGCGTAAGAATCTTAAGATCAGTGATGCCACCACGCTAATCTTCCCTTACCACATTGCTCTTGATCAGGCGCGCGAGAAAAAACGCGGCAATAATGCTATTGGCACAACAGGTCGCGGCATTGGCCCAGCGTACGAAGATAAAGTTGCACGTCGTTCGCTACGTGTCAGCGACATGAAATACCCAGAACGATTTGCGGAAAAATTAGCAGAAACACTTGAGTTTCATAACTTCTCACTTGAACATTATTACAATGTCGATCCGCTTGATTTTAATCAAGTGTATGACGAAATGATGTCGTACGCTGATCTGATCCTTCCAATGATTACCGACGTAACAGAAAGTCTTGATCAACATAGCAAAGCAGGCCACAACATCCTGTTTGAAGGTGCGCAAGGGACGTTGTTAGATATAGATCACGGCACCTATCCGTTCGTGACTTCATCCAACACAACGGCAGGCGGAGCTTCGACGGGCACAGGTGCAGGCCCTTGCGGATTTGATTATGTTCTAGGCATTACAAAAGCGTATACCACGCGGGTGGGTTCAGGACCTTTTCCAACAGAATTAGATGATGAAGTCGGACAGCATCTTGCGAAGGTTGGGCATGAGTTTGGTGCGACAACGGGTCGCGCGCGACGCTGTGGTTGGTTTGATGCTGTTGCTTTGCGACGCTCACGTCAGATTAACAGTTTGACGGGGTTGTGCATGACGAAGTTGGACGTGTTGGATGGCTTGGAAACGTTGAAAATTTGTACCGGTTATCAATACGAAGGTGGCGTGATCAATACATTGCCTTCAGGCGCTGAGTGTATTGCGAATTGTGAGCCGGTTTATGAAGAATTGCCTGGTTGGTCAGAAACGACGGAGGGTGTTCAATCTTGGGATGAGCTGCCAGAGAATGCGCGGCATTATCTCAATCGTTTAAGCGAGTTGACAGAAACACCGATTGCGATCATCTCGACTGGGCCGGATCGAGATCACACTATCGTCTTAGATAACCCGTTTGGATAAATGCCGGTTTTACGATGCACGGCCTCGTCGTCAATGGTGTAACCTTTAGCCGAACCGATGATCCGTTATTCACGGATCTCTCGTTTTCCGTCGCTTCTGGTGATGTTCTACAAATTGCTGGCCGAAACGGTGCGGGCAAAACTACCTTGCTGCGAATCTTATCAGGCTTGATGTTAGCTGATGAAGGGAATATTACGTGGGACAACGAGAATATTCATTTCGATCGCATCGCCTATCAGTCTGATCTCGCTTATCTCGGCCATCATAATGGTCTCAAAGAAGACAGCACTGTCCTAGAAAACCTTACCCTTGCGAGTGCGTTAAATGCATCGGGTGTAACACTCTCGATCAAAACGGCGTTGCAAAAAGTCCATCTCAGCGGCTTTGAGGACCGTCTTTGCCGATCGCTCTCAGCCGGTCAAAAACGCCGCGTGGCATTAGCGCGAGTGTTGATAAGCCCAGCGCGGTTGTGGATTTTGGATGAACCGTTTACCGCGATCGATCAGATCGGCATTACTGAACTAGAACAACTGACACACGAACACGCACAGAATAACGGCATGGTGATTTTAACCAGCCACCACGCGTTAAGTATCCCTAATCTGCGCGTGATTAACCTCAGTGAGTTGAATCCGTAATGACGGCATTTCTCGCACTGCTTAAACGTGATCTTACCCTTTCGTTTCGAAATCGCGGGGAATTGTTAAACCCACTCCTGTTTTTCATCATTGTTGTGAGTTTATTCCCGCTCGCTGTGAGCCCAGAAAAAGCGGTGTTGAGTCAGATGGCTGCGGGTGTGATATGGGTTGCTGCGTTACTTGCAACGGTACTTTCCATCGAACGTTTATTCCGTTCAGATTTTGAAGATGGCACGCTCGAACAACTGCTGCTCAGTCCACAACCGATGGCGATATTGGTTCTAGCGAAAGTTCTGGCGCATTGGCTAGTGTCGGGATTACCGTTGATCATTGTTAGCCCACTGCTCGCAATGTTATTGCATCTATCATCAGACAATGTGGGCGTATTGATGCTGAGTTTATTGTTGGGGACACCCGTGCTGAGTTTGCTCGGTGCGATCGGTGTCGCGTTGACTGTGGCATTACGCAAAGGCGGAATGTTACTGACTTTGCTTGTTTTGCCGTTATATACACCAGTCTTAATTTTCGGTGCAAATGTCGTACAGGCGGCTAGTCAAGGAATGGATATCAGCGGTCAGATCATGTTGATGTCAGCAATTCTGATACTGGCCTTATTTCTTGCACCAATCGCGATTGGCGCCGCTTTGCGGATAAGTGTATCTTAAGGGGCTTGGCTTAGAGGTAGAAAAAAGTCCATGCTTTTGAGGGTATGGTCAGACGAAATATCATGTGGATTTGGCTTCATAAATTAGGCTCACCTAAACGCTTTTATCATCTTTCAAAACGCCTCAGTCCGTGCTTTGGTTGGCTCGCCGTATTGGCGTTTGCTTACGGCACGTACCGTGGTTTGTTTGCCTCTCCTGCAGATTATCAGCAGGGTGAGAGCGTGCGAATCATGTATGTGCATGTACCTGCAGCGTGGATGTCCATGTTTGTGTATATGGTCATGGCGGTGTCGAGTGCGGTATTTCTTATCTGGAAAATAACTCTTGCAGATATTATCGCGCGTTGTAGTGCGCCGATCGGGGCATCGTTTGCTTTTTTAGCCCTAGTTACCGGATCGTTATGGGGTAAGCCCATGTGGGGAACCTACTGGATTTGGGATGCGCGGCTCACCTCTGAACTGATACTTTTATTTATCTATCTAGGCTACATGGGCTTGAGCTCTGCAATAGAAGATCACCGAACGGCAGGCCGAGCATGTGGAGTATTGGCGTTAGTTGGGGTTGTTAATATTCCGATTATTCATTATTCCGTTGAATGGTGGAATACGCTGCATCAAGGTGCAAGTGTTACTAAAATGGATGCCCCTTCGATCGATATTAATATGCTAATCCCACTGTTCGTCATGGCGTTGGCCTTTAAACTATTTTACGCCGCGATGGTCTTGATTAGGGCGCGTTCAGAATTGCTTCGGCGAGAACGCAAAACAAATTGGGTACGTGATCTCGTTTCTAACGAACGGGATTAAACAAGAACATATCAGGAAAGTACGAAGCAATGGCTGAATTTTTAGACATGGGCGGTTACGCCTTTTTTGTTTGGACAAGTTATGCATTAACGGCGATCGTGCTGTTCGCAAATTGGTTACTGCCGATCATTGAAGAACGTCAGGTGAAACGATCGATCGCTAAGAAATTATTGCGGGAAAAAGGAGAATCACATGCATCCGGTACGTAAACGGCGACTAATTATGGTGAGCACGTTAATTGTCGGCGTAGCGATCGCGATGACGTTGATTTTGCTGGCGTTGGGTAAGAACCTGAACGCGTTTTACAGTCCAAGCGAAGTTGCAGCGGGTGAAGCCCCACTAGATACCACTTTCCGGGTCGGTGGTTTAGTCAAAACGGGCACTGTCTCGCGCGATGAAGAAAGTTTAAAAGTGAATTTCATTTTGACGGATAATAGTGAAGAAACGCAGGTGTCATTTTCAGGCATCTTGCCGGATTTGTTTCGTGAAGGTCAGGGTATCCTCGCTGAAGGTAGTCTTAATGCTGACGGGATCTTTGTCGCAGATACCGTACTGGCAAAACATGATGAAAATTACATGCCGCCTGAAGTGCACGAAGCGCTGAAATCTGCGGAAGCAAAAAAAGCTTACGAGGTTGCTGAAGAAAAATGATTTTGCCTGAACTTGGACACTACGCCGTTTGTCTGGCGCTTTGCATGGCTGTTTTGCAAGCAATCTTGCCAATGTGGGGAGCACAAACCAATAATGCGAGCCTGATGGCGATTGCGCGACCGGCGGCAATCAGCCAGTTTCTGTTTTTAGTTTTCGGTTATGCGATCCTGACTTATGCGTTCATAACGAATGATTTTAGCGTTTGGTATGTCGCAAGTAACTCAAATTCTAAATTGCCACTCCTGTACCAATTTTCTGGTGTGTGGGGCGCGCATGAAGGCTCAATGTTGTTGTGGATCGTTATTCTCGGCGCGTGGAGCTGTCTTGTCGCAATATTCAGCCGATCATTGCCGGATGCAACCGTTGCGCGTGTTCTATCTGTTCTCGGTTTGATCAGTATTGGCTTTTTGCTATTCCTATTATTTACTTCTAATCCATTTGATCGGCTTTTTCCGACACCGGCAGACGGCGCTGATCTCAATCCGTTGTTGCAGGACCCTGGTATGGCAGTGCATCCACCGATGTTGTACATGGGCTATGTTGGTTTCGCGGTGCCTTTCGCTTTTGCGATCGCAGCGCTAATTGAAGGTCGGTTGGATGCCGCTTGGGCCCGTTGGTCACGTCCGTGGACCGTGGTCGCATGGTTATTCCTGACGATCGGCATTGCCCTAGGTAGCTGGTGGGCATATTACGAACTCGGCTGGGGTGGCTGGTGGTTCTGGGATCCGGTAGAAAATGCGTCTTTCATGCCGTGGTTAGTCGGCACAGCATTAATCCATTCGCTTGCGGTGACAGAAAAACGTGGTTTGTTCCGAGGCTGGACAGTATTACTCGCTATCATGGCGTTTTCATTAAGTTTGTTGGGCACATTCTTGGTTCGATCAGGCGTGTTGACCTCAGTACATGCCTTCGCGACTGATCCAGAACGTGGCCTTTTTATTCTAGGGTTTCTGGGGCTCGTCATTGGCGGCTCGTTAGTGTTGTATGCCTTCCGTATGCAAACCTTGAAATCCACTGGCGAGTTCAGCGGACTGTCCAGAGAGACATTTCTGCTCATGAATAATGTGCTGCTGGTGACAGCCGCCGCATGTATTTTACTCGGCACGCTTTACCCATTAATTATTGATGCACTTGGTAAAGGTAAGCTATCTGTCGGTGCTCCTTATTTTAACGCGGTTTTTGCGCCACTAATGTTGCCGCTGTTTTTCCTGTTAGGGCTTGGACCATTGATTCGTTGGAAACAAGACACGTTTGCTTCGTTGTGGCGAAATATGCGAATGCTGGTTATTGTTTCTGCCGTGGTTGCCGCTGCGGCGATGATCTTCTGGTTGGACCTGAGTTCGTTCCTTTTGCTGATCGGGATTTTTTCGGCAAGCTGGATCGTCGTCTTCAGTTTAGGCTATCTCAAACAACGCACAGAAAACCGAACTGGTCTTAAGGCTTTTCGAGCAATTCCAGCAGGCGTATATGGCATGTTGGTCGCGCATATCGGACTGGCATTTGTAATTGTTGGTGTGACTGTTTCCAGTGCTTACAGTTTAGATCACGATATTCGTATGCAGCCGGGCGATCAGAAAGAGCTTGCGGGTTATATGTTTCAGTTTGATGCGTTGAACCAAGTACAAGGGCCGAACTACAAAGCGCATGTCGGGACGTTTAATGTATATAAAGACAACAAGTTGATTGCAGAAATGCACCCGGAAAAACGTATCTACGAAGTCCGTCGCAACATGATGACCGAAGCGGCAATTGATACGGGCTTAACCCGCGATCTATATATTTCATTGGGTGAACCGCTGGGTGAAGATTCAAAAGCGTGGGCTGTGCGTCTGTATTATAAACCGTTCATTAGTTGGATCTGGTTGGGTTGTCTGATCATGGGCTTAGGTGGGATTTTAGCCGCATCTGATCGACGTTATCGTAGCGCGGCGTTGAAGCAGCGTACCAAACAACAACAGGCTGATTTGAAAAGCGCACTCGTAAAACCCGTATGAAAAAAATTGTTTTCTTAATTCCGCTGGCGCTCTTCGCTGTGATGGTTTGGTTTTTCCTGATCGGACTGGATCGTGACCCGCGACTGATCCCATCGCCATTCATTGATAAGCCTGCACCAACATTTACTGCGACATATTTATTAGATGAAACGAAAACATTAACTGAAGCCGATCTGAAAGGTCAGGTGACGCTGGTGAATTTTTGGGCAACGTGGTGTCCGACTTGTAAAGGCGAACATGAAGTATTGATGGAGGTGTCGCGAGATCAACGCTTTGCCATCGTCGGCGTTGATTACAAAGATGTCGACAGTGATGCGCAATCCTGGTTAGAACAATTGGGAGATCCGTATCAAACGGTGGTGGTTGATCGCGATGGTTCGATCGGTATTAACTGGGGTGTTTATGGAACACCAGAAACCTTCGTCTTGGATAAAAACGGTATTGTCCGTTACAAACATGTCGGGGCGATCAGTTGGCAAGCGTGGACTGAAACTTTACAACCTTTAGTGAATGAATTACTCGCGCAATGAAAGAGTTACGATTACGCCATGTTTCTTTGATCAGCTTACTGATGCTGTTAGCCTCGCTGAGTTACGTGCATGCGGATGATGAGCGGTTTCCGTTTGAATCGACTGAACTCGAATCACGTTTCGATCACTTAACCGAGGAATTGCGTTGTCTTGTTTGTCAGAACCAATCACTGGCCGATTCTGATGCGCCATTAGCGAATGATTTGCGCCGTGAAGTATACAAAATGATCAGTGCAGGCCAATCGGATGAGCAAATTCTTGAGTTTTTAGTCGCGCGTTACGGTGAATTTGTGTTGTATCGCCCCCGTTTAAATTCTGCAACTTACCTGCTCTGGGGAGCGCCACTATTGCTCGTCGGCTGCGGCCTGATCGCGATCATCATTCTCATGCGCAGAAAAGCTGCGGGTAGCGATCAGAACGAGGCAGATCTAGCGAAGGATCTTGCAACATTACGCAAGCGACTGGGTGCGACCGATAAAACACATGTTGATCAGCAAGGAGATCAATCTTGATCATATTTTTAGTAGGTGTCGTGTGCATGTTGATCGCGGCTTATGTGCTTATTCTGCCGGTTTTTTTTAAGCAGACAAAACAATCTGACATCGACGTTAACGAAGTGAATCTCTCGTTGGGACGGGAGCGTTTAGCGGAATTAGATGCGGATCTTGCCGCGGGTAAGCTGGATCAAGCTAATTATCAAACGTTAAAAAACGAGCTGGAAATGAATCTCCTCAGTACCGTCGATCTGAACGCGGTCAATGCTCAAGCAACAGCTTCATCTAACCCGTTCATGTTGTGGTTAGTGATCGCGTTGATTCCATTGATTTCACTCGGCGTGTATTTGCAAACAGGAAGCCAGCTCGCGCTGGATGATGTCGCCAGAGCAGATTTTCTCGCGCAACAAGAACAAGCGCAGGAGCCGGATATTGAAGCGATGGTTGATCAGCTTGCGGAACGTCTTGCGATTTATCCTGAAGATGGGGAAGGCTGGTGGATGCTTGGTCGATCGTACTTGGTTATGGGGCGCTTGGCCGATGCAGAGCAAGCCTTCGCGAAAGCGTTGCCATTACAAGATGCTAATGCAGATCTGTTAGCAGATTATGCGGATACGATCGGTCGATTGAATAACAGCGATCTCACGGGACGCGCGAAAGCGTTTATTCGCCGTGCGTTGAGTCTTGATCCAAATCAGCAAAAAGCGCGTTGGTTGTCAGGCGTATTGGCGTTTCAGGAAGGCCGTTATGCGGAAGTGACAGACTTAATGCAACCGCTCCTGCAACAAACAGAACAAGGATCTGAAATTAATCGTAGCATTCAGGAATTGATCAAGGAATCACAACTGCGGGCTAAAACCGGTACGGTGAATTCACAAATTGCTGTAACTCCCGCTGCTGTCAGTGCTGAGCACAAAATTCAATTGACAGTGAATTTGTCTGATGAGTTACAAAGCCAAGTCAATCCTGATGATGTGCTTTTCGTGTTTGCGCGTGCCACTCAAGGGCCTCCGATGCCGTTAGCGGCACAGAAACTCCAAGTGTCAGACTTACCGTTGTCGATCACTTTGGATGACAGCATGGCAATGCGACCGGGTATGGGGATTAGTTCGCAAGCATCAGTCAGTGTGGTTGCTCGAGTGTCCAAAGGTGGAAATCCCATTGCTGCAGCCGGTGATTTGCAGGGGCAAGTTGAGAATATCCCAACTGAAAATGCTGATCCGGTCTCGATCACGATTGACACAATCCTTCCATAGTGACTTTCATCATGTAAAAAAACTTGGATAAACAAGTAATTAATTTGCATTCCAAAGAAATAAAATTAAGAATAATATGAATTAAGTGAAACACGTATTTTTCAACATAAAATACGTTTAATTTAAGAAAACGGGATTTCACTCGCGCGGTAACACTTTGGCCCAAGTACGTAAAAAAACACCTAAAAGATCGAAAACAGAAGAAACACAGCAACGTTCATTCTTGAAGCGCTTTCAAGAAGGTGCGCTGATCATCTTCGGTGCTGTTGCGCTTTTTTTCTGGCTGGCGCTTTCGACTCACGATGCAGGTGATCCGAGTTGGACATTTACTGGATCGCATAAAGATATTGTAAACAGTGGTGGAATTGTCGGGGCGTTTTTGTCCGATCTTTTGTTGTACCTCTTTGGTTTTCTTGCTTATTTGTTTCCGATCATCATTGCTTATTTTGGTTGGCTGCTTTATCGAGAAAGAAATGAAGCGATTCTGGATTATTTTCATGTCGCGACGCGTTTTGTTGGGTTTTTGTTGATCTTCACTTTCGGCTGCGGACTTGCTTGGTACCGTCTATCTGGTGTTGAGGGCGGCGGGATTCTCGGTGATGTGGTAGGTAGCGCATTAGTTAGTACATTTGGCTCGTCTGGTGCAACCTTACTGATGTTGGCACTTTTTCTGACAGGCATTACATTGCTGACAGGTTTGTCGTGGTTGTGGGTCATGGACATTACCGGTCTATACACACTGAAATTATTTGATTATTTGCAGGATAAATTTGCGCACATCGAGGATTTGAACGAAGGCCGTAAAGCGAAAAAGGTACGCGAGGTCAAACTTAAAGAAGACAAAATCAAAGCGACTACACGTCCAGAACGGATTATTGAACCGAAAATTTCCACGTTGGATATTGCTGAACGAGCAACGGTGGAAAAACAAACAACGTTGTTCAAACCCCCTGCGGATACCGTTTTACCATCGCTTGATCTGCTCGATGTTGCACCACCGCGTGAAGGTGGTTATTCACGCGAGACATTGGAAGCGTTGTCACGTCAGGTTGAAATTAAGCTCAAAGATTTTGGTGTGGATGTGGATGTCGTCGGTGTACTGCCGGGGCCAGTGATCACACGTTTTGAACTACAGCCTGCACCGGGTACCAAAGCCAGTAAGATTACAGCTTTGTCGAAAGATCTCGCGCGCTCACTTTCGACCACCAGTGTGCGCGTGGTGGAAGTGATTCCTGGTAAGTCCGTGATCGGTTTGGAAATTCCAAATGAAAAACGCGAACTGATCGTTCTCAGCGAAATTCTCAATTCCAAACAATATGACTCAAGTGCATCGGCACTAACGCTGTGTCTGGGTAAAGATATCAGTGGTAATCCCGTTGTGACTGATCTCATGAAAATGCCGCATTTACTGGTTGCGGGTACAACCGGGTCAGGTAAATCGGTGGCCTTAAATGCAATGATCTTGAGCTTGTTATACAAAGCATCAGCGAAAGATGTGCGCTTGATTATGATCGATCCGAAAATGCTTGAATTATCGGTTTATGAGGGTATTCCGCATTTGTTAGCGCCGGTTGTGACGGATATGAAAGAAGCTGGCAATGCATTGCGCTGGTCAGTGGCCGAAATGGAACGTCGTTATAAATTAATGGCGCATATGGGGGTGAGAAATCTGGCTGGATACAATCGTAAGGTGCAGGATGCGATCAATAAAAAGTTGCCATTCCCAGATCCTTTCGCGGAAAAACCCGCTGAGGGTGAAGCACCCGTTACGCTCGATACGATGCCTCAAATTGTCGTGATCGTTGATGAACTTGCCGACATGATGATGACTACAGGCAAAAAGGTCGAAGAGCTGATCGCACGACTCGCACAAAAAGCACGGGCAGCTGGCGTGCATTTGATTTTGGCGACACAACGTCCATCGGTCGATGTTATTACTGGTTTGATCAAGGCCAATATTCCGTCGAGAGTGGCTTTCCAAGTCTCTTCTCGCGTGGATTCTCGTACGATTCTTGATCAGATGGGGGCGGAGAACCTGCTTGGCCATGGTGATATGTTGTATTTGCCACCGGGAACTTCTATCCCAAACCGAGTGCATGGCGCATTTGTGTCTGATGAAGAGGTGCATAAAGTTGTTGCCTACCTTAAAGAGCATGGTGAACCGGATTATATTGAGGCCATTTTACAAGGCCCATCGGAAGGGGATGGCAGCGATATTCCGGGCATGGATTATGGTGACGGCGAAGAGCTAGATGCCTTGTACGATGAAGCTGTCGCGATCGTCACTGAAACTCGCAAAGCATCCATTTCCTACGTGCAGCGGCGCTTGAAAGTTGGCTACAACCGAGCAGCAAGGATGATTGAGCAAATGGAGCGAGATGGTGTCGTGAGTGAAACTCTTTCCAACGGGACGCGAGAAGTCATCGCGCCACCACCTCCGCCCAGAGATGATTGACGAAGGTGACGTTGCTTAAGCTTACATTCAGTAATGAACACTAATAATTCACCTGTAATCAGCCTAGCCTACTCGAACGGATTAAATTTATGATGATAAAACGTATACTTTTCATACTCTCGATCTCAGTTTATTCAATGTCCTTAATGGCGACAGAGGCTAAGTCGGAGTTAGAAGCCAATTTAAACGGCCTCAAAAGTTTTGAAGCGGCTTTTGAACAAAGCATCAGTTCGGAACAACGTGGTCTTCAGGAAACCTCAAACGGGCGGTTTTTCTTATCTCGACCAGGTAAATTTCATTGGGAATATGTAGCGCCATACGAACAATCTATCATCGCCGATGGTGAGAAAATTTGGGTTTACGATAAAGATCTCGACCAAGTTACAGTGAGAAATATGCAGCAAGCCCTAGCTGATAGTCCCGCGTTGCTCTTGAGTGAAACGGTTAGTATTAGTGACCAATTTACAGTGACAAAGGCCATTGGGGATGAGCAGATCGCATGGTTCAGTTTGACGCCAAAATCGCAAGAAAACCAATACACGTCGATTCAGTTGGGATTTAAAGCGGGGGTGATTGCTCAAATGGTATTGATGGATGCCTTTGGGCAAAAAACACAGATTGTTTTTACTGATCAAAAACAAAACAAACCCATAGCAGAAGCACTGTTCAATTTTATACCACCGGAAGGCGTGGATGTACTTGATGCAGATGCAACATCTGAGTAGGAGTTGATTAATGACATTGTCATAAATTTTGTCTTAGTTGCGCTGCAACACTTGCCGATTACGTCCGATAAGATTATTCTCGAGCTGTCATCGATCAGAAATGGGAGATGCAGTTGCAATTCGTTCTGATCGTTTAGACAAAAAACTTTGTTAATAACAACGGAATGTGGGGAGAAATCTCATGACACGTTATACAAAAACATTTGATTTGAATGTGGCTGATCTTGAGCTTGTTGAGGAATCACTACGCGATCAAATTAAAGCATTGGCAGATAGAAAGCATGCTTTATCTGATACAGTGAATGGGGAAGTTCTTGAGTTTGATTACATGATCAAACGACTCAATAGCCTTTTAGGCAAGCTTCATAATCAAAAGATCTGGTATAGCCAGGTCAATCAAACGGGTTTACCGCTCGGTTAACCAAATTCTCAACGTCTGATCTGTTCGAGGGGGCTGCCCTGAACAAATCAGACGTTGTAATTTTCTTCCAATCCAAATTTCTTCGCGCAAGCAGACTGGGTATGATTTAAACGTCTTTTCTCACCATTGCATAGGCAGAATGGTTATGAATAGATTCGAAATTTTCGCATTCAATCACATAGTTCGTTACACGCTTATCTTGATTTAACTCAACTGCAATTTCACGCACAAGATCTTCAACAAAACGCGGGTTGTCGTAAGCACGCTCAGTGACAAATTTTTCATCAGGGCGTTTTAAAAGACCGTAAAGCTCAGACGACGCACTCCGTTCCACTAGATCAATAAACTCCTCAATCCAAACGAATTGATTTACTTTACAAGTCAGCGTGACATGCGATCGTTGATTATGCGCACCATAATCTGAAATACCTTTCGAACACGGACAGAGACTGGTGACAGGAACGAGAACTTTTAAGGAGACCACTGGTTTGCCGTCATCCATTTCGCCGATTAGAGTGACTTCATAGTCCATTAAACTGGCGACGCCACTGACGGGTGCTTTTTTGTTGACGAAAAACGGGAAGCGCATTTCGATATAAGTAGCTTCTGCATCCAAACGCTCAACGGTTTCCGTAATCATGTCCTTGAACGAATCGACCGTAATTTCGTATTCATGATTGTTGAGGATTTGCACAAAACGCGACATGTGCGTGCCTTTAAAATTGTGTGGCAAGCTCACGTACATACTAAACGTCGCGACCGTGTGTTGTACCCCGCCTTGTCGATCACCAATAACGACAGGATGGCGTATGTCTTTGATCCCAACGCGTTCAATATCGATTTTACGCAGATCTTCGCTGCTTTGTACGTCAGGTATTGTTTTGTTATCCATTACGGTATTACTTATTCCTGCTAACGATGTAGTCAGCGATCCAGCGGAGCGTGTCCGCTTTATTATCAAAATCGGTCAGGCAGTCGAGCGCTTGATCATGCAGATCTTGCGCGGCTTGTTTCGCGCCATCTAAACCGAGTAAATTCGGGTAAGTTGGTTTATCTCGTTCCTGATCAGATCCTTGAGGTTTGCCGATCACATCGGTGTCACCTTCAATGTCGAGAACATCGTCCCAAACTTGAAATGCTAAACCAATACATTTTGCGTAATGATCGAGCTTATCCAGTCGAGCGGCATCAATCTCTTCATGAGCCAGCGCCCCCATTTTGACAGCTGCTCTGATCAAGGCGCCTGTCTTGTGAATGTGCATATTTTCTAGCTCAGCAATGTTCAATGACTTACCGACAGAGTCGAGATCAATTGCCTGACCGCCCGCCATACCGCGTGATCCACTCGCTAGAGCGAGGGTTTCTATCATCGCGATGCGTTGGTCCGCTGAAAGTAAGGTTTGTTCCGCATGCGAGAGATAGAAAAACGCCTGCGCTTGAATCGCGTCACCAGCAAGGATGGCGGTGGCTTCGTCATAAGCTTTATGACAGGTCAGGCGTCCACGTCGTAAATCATCATCGTCCATCGCCGGTAGATCATCATGGATCAGGGAGTAAGCATGAATCAATTCTACAGCGCTGGCAGGTGCATCAAGCGCGGCAAGATCAACACCGAGTGCATAGCCTGTGGCGTAAGTGAGTACGGGGCGAATGCGTTTGCCATCGCCGAGGACTGAATAACGCATAGCGGCGTGAAGATGTTGTGGTTCAATATTTTCTTGTGGAAGCCATTCATCAAGGACGTGGTTTATACGTGATTGAAACGTGCTAATGAGATCAGGTTGTGACATGTGAATTGGGTACGCGGTTTGAGAGTGAAGCGATCAGTCTTCGGTGAGATCGCTGTTGAAATCTTTCAGGGTTTGTTTATCTTGCGATTCCATAAGGATTTTGACTTTTTGCTCTGCATCCATCAAGGCTTTTTGACAAGAACGCGTGAGTTCAATCCCGCGCTCAAAGTGTTTGAGTGAATCTTCTAATGAAGTTTCACCATTTTCCATTTGCGAAACAAGCGTATCCAGTTCTTCTAGCGCTTGTTCAAAATTGAAGCTTTTCGCTTTGCGTGGCATAAATGACTCCGTAAGCAAGCCGCCTAAATTAACCCAGTTATGGTCGTGTGGTCAATCGAATTGCCGCTACCAGAACGTGTCATTTGTGCTAAGAGAGTTGTGTCACGGAAATGATGGGTATATGGAGACTGCAGAGATCAAAGGGTTGATCTCTGCAGCAGAGTACGTGTTTAATCGAGCGGAATGCGAATTTTTTGACCTGGATAGATCAGATCAGGATCTTCGATAACTTCGCGATTCTCTTCAAATAAACGTGGGTATTCCATTGCGTTGCCATAGTATTGCTTAGCGATTTTGCTCAGAGAGTCGCCTTTTTGGATGATGTAATATTCAACGTTTTCTTGTTCAAGTGCAGCCTCAACCGAGACAGATTCAGAAACTTCCTCTTCTTCCTCTTCTTCTTCCACAGCGATTGGGGGTGCGATGCTGATCCGTGCGACACGAACATCTTCAACCCCTTTCACATTGCCAGCCATCAGAATCATCTTCTGCAGGGCTTGAGCCGTTTCACAGTCTGCGCTTAGCGTGACGATGCCATCATCAAATTCAACTTCTAGGTTATTGACGCCTGGGTTGTTTGATTCGATGTGTGCTTTGATCTTTTCTGCTGCCTCAGCATCGCTGCCGAAGAGTGATTTACCGATATCTTTTACGAAGCCAAATAATGACATTGTGTGTTCCTCCTCCTGGGTGTTTTGTTATTCAATAGCTCATTGTGCATGTTGCGGATGTCAAAACCAAGTAGATCTGTCTAGCCTTCTTTCAGCCGGTTTGATATAACACCGACACATGAAATTTCAGCAGGAATGGCTATTTTGAGCAAAGAATACGACGCGTCGGACATCGAAATACTCACAGGGCTAGATCCGGTTAGGAAAAGACCCGGTATGTATACGGACACGACACGTCCGAATCATTTAGTACAAGAGGTGGTGGATAACAGTGTCGATGAGGCGATCGCCGGTTTTGCTTCGCGTATCGATGTGAGGCTGCATGATGATGGTTCGATCGAAGTTTCGGATGATGGTCGCGGAATGCCGGTCGATCTCCATCCTGAAGAAAAAGTTCCCGGTGTTGAAGTCATCATGACTCGGTTACACGCAGGCGGTAAGTTTTCGAAGAAAAGTTATAAGTTTTCCGGCGGTTTACATGGAGTGGGTGTCTCAGTCGTAAACGCACTGTCGAAACATTTACAGGTCTGGATCAAGCGCGATGCCGCTGAGCACAGCATGACGTTTGAAGATGGTGAGATACATTCACGGTTGGAAGTGGTTGGAAAAGTAGGGAAGCAAAATACCGGTACACGGATCCGATTCTGGCCGGATGAGCAATATTTCGATACGGTCAAACTGTCTCTGACGCGTTTAAAACACGTGCTTCGGGCGAAAGCGGTGTTATGTCCCGGGCTTACGGTCACATTGACTGGCCCACAAGATGAAGAAGCTCACTCTTGGCATTATCCAGATGGTTTTAAAACCTATCTAGCCGAAGCATTGAAAGGGGCAGAGCTACTACCTGCCGAACCGTTAACGGGCAGCGTCACCGGCGATACGGAAACCGTGGATTGGGCAGTGCATTGGTTGGTCGATGGCGGTGAAGTCGTTTCCGAAAGTTACGTTAACTTAGTCCCGACAATTCAAGGTGGCACGCATGTTAATGGTTTGCGGTTAGGGTTATTGGATGCAGTGCGAGAGTTTTGCGATTTTCGTAATCTTCTGCCGCGCGGTGTAAAACTCACGGCTGACGATGTCTGGGAAAGTTGTTGTTTTCTGCTCTCAGTGAAGTTGGCTGAACCACAGTTTTCAGGTCAAACCAAAGAGCGTTTGTCTTCCCGGGAGTGTACATCATTCGTTTCTGGTGTTGTGAAAGACGCGACTAGCTTGTGGCTGCATCAACATGTTGAAACCGGCGAAAAAATTGCGGAGCTTGCGATCAACAATGCTCAAAAGCGTTTGAAATCATCGAAACAGGTGATCAGAAAGCGAGTTACCGGTGGCCCAGCTTTACCTGGAAAACTGGCCGATTGTGTTCTACAGGATCCAAAATTAACAGAACTCTTCCTCGTTGAAGGCGATTCAGCTGGTGGCTCAGCTAAGCAAGCGCGGGATAAAGATACGCAGGCGGTTATGCCATTGCGCGGAAAAATCCTAAATACTTGGGAAGTTGAATCTGGGCAAGTATTGGGTTCGCAAGAAGTGCATGATATCGCAGTTGCGATCGGGGTTGATCCGGGTTCTGATGAACTCGAGAAGCTGCGTTATGGCAAAGTGTGCATTCTAGCCGATGCAGACTCTGATGGTTTGCATATCGCGACCTTGCTTTGTGCGTTGTTTGTTCAGCATTTTAGGCCCGTCGTTGAAGCTGGCCATATTTATGTTGCGATGCCGCCACTATTCCGAATCGACGTGGGTAAGGAAGTCTTTTATGCACTCGATGAACGTGAAAAGGAAGCAACGTTAGATCGTATTAAAATTGAGAAAATAAAAGGTATGGTTAACGTTCAACGCTTCAAAGGTTTGGGGGAAATGAATCCGCCACAATTAAGGGAAACGACTATGGCAGAGACCACTCGTCGCTTAGTTCAATTGACGATCTCATCGGGTGATGAAACGCAAAGCATGTTGGATATGTTGCTGGCTAAGAAACGGGCATCTGACCGTAAAAAATGGCTGGAAGAAAAAGGGGACCGCGCTGCGATCCCCTGATTTATATTACTTGAGTTGTGTTGCATGACATTGATCAATAGCACAATTTAGTTGGCTACTACACTCAGCTTAATCAGCGACGGCAATGCCCCAAGGGAAGCTGCCGACTTCGATAGTTGCAATAACTTCATTCTTTGTAGTGTCGATCACTGAGATAGTACCGCTGACGCCATTTGAGCTATATAGCCGAGTTCCTGCCTTATTCATGGCGAGTCCCCAAACTCGTTTACCTACTGGAATTTCTTTGATCACTTCAAGGGTGTCAGCATCTAAGGCAAAAACCTCATTGGCGCGTCCTGCTGCAACATAAAGCGTTTTCTCATCTTTACTTAGTAAAACATCCTTTGGTTTGGCTTTATCGTCAGTCAAAGTCTTGGTCAATAGTATTTCATTTGTTTTAACATCGACTTTTTTGATTTCACCACCAATTTCTGTACTTGCATAAGCAATGCTGCTGTCATTAGTAAAGGTTGCTGCACGTGGACGTGAACCGACAAGGATATTGGCTATCACTTCATGTTCAGGGACAGCGATAACATGGAGCATGTTTGTTGATTCACTGGTGACAATTACGCGGGTACCGTCTTGAGAAACAGCAACACCCTCAGGTTCAATACCGACATCGATCTGTGCAATCTTTTCACCTGAGTTAGGGTTAAGCACGGTGGCCATATTATCTTCTTCATTTGAGATGTATAAATTGCCATTAGGATGCACGGCAAATGTTTCTGGATCATCACCCGAATCGAGATCTTTAGTAATCTCAAGTGTCTCAGGATCGAGCACGACAATTTTATCTTCTTTGCCCAGTGCAATGTACAAGGCTGAACCATCCGGGGCTAGGCCAATTCCTCTAGGTTGCTCCCCCACTTTTACCGTTGTTTCAACGGTATTTGTCTCACTATCGATCACACTGATCGTGCCATCTTTTTCATTCGTAACGAAAACACGGTGTGAGGTTACAGGTGAAGTTTGCGTTGTATTTGTTGTGGCGGGTTCGTCCTTGTCGGCAGTCTTGTCCGCCTGATCAGAACAGCCGGAAAGTGTGGCCGCTAATAACAGCGCGGCTAGGTGAACAGAATGCTTTAACATTTAGATCTACTCCTCTTTATATAGTGTATGTTTTGGGTTGCTTATAGTTATGGTGTCACATATAGAATGCGAAGCTAACATATTCACCGACATCCTGTACTCAGAAAAATTCCTAAATCCGATCAATTTAAGTGCGTATGAGCCCGTGTAGAAGTAGAGGGAAACCAGCAGAATTATCAATTAAAGTGGACAAAATTTGCATGAACAGGGTTAGTTTGTTGTAAATATGAGACGTATTTAAAAAAAATAAAAGAATTTGTTGTAAAAACTCTATTATTTTGTTGCTTGAATAAAAATCTTGTTGTATATTCGTCCCCGTAGTCGCAACAGGTAGCAGATCGTTAGTTTTAAGAAGCGGTGCTACTACCGACGCAACAGTGCTACACCAAACAATTTTTGGAGGCTATATAAAGTGAAAAACAATCAAATTTTAAAAGGTGCTCTCGTTGCTGCAGTAGCAACAGCCCCTTTAGCTGTAAGCGCTGAAGAAGCGTCATGGAACATCTCTGGTTGGTTGAACGAAAGTGCAACTTACTATGATGATGGTGTTAGCAGTGATGTGGTAACTGGTGGTGATAACGGAACGACTTTGGGTTCACGTATAACCATCTCTGGTTCAACTCCTCTTGCAAATACTGGCCTGAGTGCTGGCTTCGAAGTAATCTTAGAGCCAACTGTTTTAGGTGGTAACGATCCACTGACTGTTGGTGGCCAACAAGCATTTGAAAACGGAAATGACTGGTTGAGTGGTGTTTCTACACTTGGCGAAAGCATTTACCTGTCTGGTGCATTCGGTAAAGTAACTTTGGGTACTCAAAGTATGCCTACTGATAACATCGCTGTACTGGCTGATCCATCATTGACTTTATGGTCAACGATTTCTCCAGTTTTCCGCGGTAATGCTTTCCAAGTACAAGGTACACCAGCAGGCACTGTTTGGGGTTCTTTCCTAACATGTCAAGCTGTTCCTGGATTGGGCATTGGTATTGACTGTAATGGTATCTATCGTAACGGCGTTCGTTATGATTTACCTGCTTTCGGTCCGGTTAGCATTGCTCTTGGTTATGCTAATGACGACGTTTACGATGTTGCGGTTAAATACAGCGACACAATTGGTCGTTTAACTGTTAACGTACATGGTGGTTACTCATATAACGCTGATGGTGGTATCGTTGGCGCTGCTGTAAATGAACTGGGTACAGATACTTGGCAAGTTCAAGCAGGCCTGATGGATTCGATTACTGGTCTGTTCGGTACACTTGCTTACCAAAACGAGCAAACTGATGACGCTGCTGCAGGTACTGGTAACGATACTGATGCTTGGTGGGTAAAAGCTGGTGTTAAACGTCAATGGATGTCTGCTGGTGATACAGCAATTTCATTCAACTTTGGTCAATATAACGACCAATTTGGTGCTGCATTCCAAGACGGAACAAATGGACAGGCTGCTGATGGCATTAACGACATCACTGGCTCAGAAGTCCAACGTTGGGGCGTAACAGTTGACCAATATTTCGGTAGCAACCTAATCATCTACGGTGCATACCAAAACCTGAGCTTGGATGTTGATGGAACTAATGCATACAATGCAGCAGAAGATTTGGATATGTTCACTTTAGGTATGACATACTTCTTCTAAGATTGAACTTAATCTACAGAAGCGTTTCATGATGAAACAGAAAAAAGCCTCTTCGGAGGCTTTTTTTTTATGCAAAGTTAAAATTTAAAAGAAATTATTCTTAGGAAATGAACCATTTGAATGGCTTATCGTCCCATCAAAGGACATAAAACATTTCTTTCATGCCAATATCCTTTGTAGTAGACTCACGCATCGCTTTTGAACATAACACGCCTCATAATTATAATTACTTAACACTATGAAAATACTTAAAATTCAATACCTTAATTTTATTCCAGTGTTCTTGATGTTGCTTAGTCAAAGCGCTTATAGCATCGATTTATTTAAGAAAGATAAGAAAGATGTAATTTACGAAGTTGGTGCGAATGTTTATGTAAAGCTTGAATCTCAAGATGACACATCAACAGGAAAAAATGATCATCCTGTGAATTTGAATGAAGAAACTATAAATAAGGCTCTTAGTTTTTTGACCATGCAAGGAGAAAACGTTCTTGATTCGAATTCTGTTTTTACAGTCGGTGAGATAAATATTTTAAGTAAGAACCTAGTGCGGGCACTATCACAAGCGAAGTCAGATCAAGATGTTATTTTTGCTGTGAGGAAGACGAAAGATAGAGTCTTAGGGTTAAAGGATAATCAATACTACGATGCGGGTCGTGTTTTTTACAAATCAGGCAAATTAAACCTGATAATGGGTGATTACGATAGACCAAAATTAGAAGGCTACGAGCAAGCTTACGATCCAACAAATATGGGTATAACGCGTTATCATTTTAATCATGGAATTAGAGATAAAGCGCTTGGTCGGTTGAAGTTTAATACGGGGGGAGATTCTGATGGAGTAGAAGCTTCTACTTATGCTAAAAATAAGCGTTTAGACTGGGTTGAGATCACCTTAGATTCTGCGGCATCGGCTTTTGATAATGAACTTCGAGATGCAAAACGATCAGAATTAGCAAGCCGAAGAGAGGAGTTAAGAGAACTCTTTGGAGATGATCTTGGTGTTGGTTTAAGTGAAAAGGATCGCATACGCCTACAAAAAGAGAGTCGTGAACGACGAAAAATGCGTGAAGAAATGGCACGAATGAGACAACAGATGAAAGAGGGAGGCAGTACTTCATCTAGTAGTATGTCGCCTGAACAACGTCTTACTCGTCTTAAAAAGTTAAAAGATCAGGGTTTGATTAGCAACGAAGAGTATGTAGTGAAGCGAAAGGAGATACTGAGAGACTTATAATTGGAGCGAAGGTGGGCTTAGGCTGAAACTGCAAAAGGTCCCCAAAGTTGAAAGTTTCAATAAATAGGAGTAGGTAGAGAGAATATAGTTCATAGTAGAGGCTGATAAACTATTGTATATGATAGTAAATTCTTTGTTTCTTGCGATTATATCGCTTGCCTATAACCACTGCATATCATAATATCCTATATAGATAAATGTTTAAGGATGAGCGTGGTGGATAATCTTCTACTTACAAGGATCCAGAACTCAGGGCAGTGTAAATTATGAAAATATTTAGAAACATACTGATTGCCATTAGTGCAACATTCGCTGCATCAGCGAATGCGTTAACAGTTGAAAGTTTATACGGCGATATTGACGGAATAAATGGAGCAGCCACGTCGTTCTTCGGCTCCAGAATAGTTGCTCCAAACCTTACATTTAACCGCTTTACAGGCGGTAACAATGCAGCCGCACAAACAGCTGATGGTGTTGGTGGTACAACGAGTTTTGATGGAACTGACCGACTTTTGGTTGGTGATTTTTCATTTAACCAATCGGTCAGTTTAGGTGCAAATGCAGTCATTGAATCAGTATTTTTGGAGATTGGAGCCGGTGGTCATGCGTTAATTGGTTTGATGTCGTCCGTTTTTGTTGATGGAACTCTTGCAGGCCAATTTACTACAGGCACTGAAAATACAGCTAATTACCTTCATGTAAATCCTAATTCTGTGAATTACGCGAGTAGGATTGAAATTACCAATCTGAATGCGTTATCTGATGGCAATTTAAATATTCGTTTGTCACCGGGAAGATCATATGAATCATGGACACTGGACTACGCGCGATTGGTAGTCAACTACAGTAACAAAACGACTGGCGGGAATACTGGCGGGAATACTGGCGGGAATACTGGCGGGAATACTGGCGGGAATACTGGCGGGAATACTGGCGGTGGTGGGGGTGGGGGTGGGGGTGTTGTTGTACCTCCAGTAGCGCCTCCTGTTACGCCAGTTCCATTACCTGCATCGTTCTGGTTTTTGGCCTCAGCAATCGCATTATTTTTAAGAAAGAGACAGACATCTTAGAATTAGAGGTAGTCTGGGTTCGTATGTAAAAAAGCCTCCCTAGCGGAGGCTTTTTTAGTTATAGGGCATGGCGTACATAATAAACAAACAGATACATTTCGGAAACGAACATTAATGTAAGGGATAGATCAACACAGAATGATAAAAGCAGTTAAGAAGGTTTAGTTTTTAGCTCTCTTTTCTCTGTAATGATTAAATCGACAGGAATATCTGTTGCTTCTATTGGGAGTGAATCAACAATTTGTACTTCAAATGCTACCGCAAGTTTAAATTCAACAGCGTGAGATGCGAACCAACGATCGTAATAACCTGCTCCAAACCCTATTCTATGGCCCGAATCAGTAAAACCTAGACCGGGGGTAATCACCAGATCAACTTCACCGTTAAATTGCGTTGATGTCAAAGGAGCCAAAATACCGAGTCGATCTTCTTTTAAATCGGACCATTTTTTTAGAAGTTGGGCCTCCATTCGATTAGCAGAAAGAATTTTAGGGACAACGACAGTTTTACCTTGGTTCAGAAACATCTTGATTAATGAATGTGTATTTACTTCTGAAGACCATGATACAAAGGCGAAGATCGTTTGTGCTTCAATGACTTTAGGATGGGCGATGACCTTTTGGGTAATTCTCTGCGAGAATTCAGCATGATCTAATTCAGAAATACAGGCGCGCCTTTCCTTAAGAAATTGTCTTATACGCTTTTTTTCTAGGATTAAATCAATATCGTCTTTCAAAAGGCTTTCCTTTTTGTACAGTTTTCCCTTAAAATACGCGGCTTTATTGGCTCTGCGCATTCGAACTAGCGCAGCACTACAGGTTAAAGAAACGAGAATTTAAACACAATGGTCAAGATTCGTCTTTCGCGCGGTGGCGCTAAAAAACATCCTTTTTATCATGTTGTCGTAACTGATGGTCGCAACAAGCGCGATGGACGCTACATTGAAAGGTTGGGTTATTTCAATCCTATGGCTCGTGGTCAAGAAATCAAACTGCGACTCGACAACGAAAGAATTCAACATTGGATCGATAATGGCGCACAGCCAAGTGAGCGAGTTGCTAAGCTGATCAAGGATCACGCAGCAGCTGCCTAAGTTTTTCGTCGTGAGGTGAGTGCTTGAACGAATTATGTCTGAAGAAAAGACACTTCATATAGGGCATATCCTCGGTCCATATGGTCTGAAGGGGTGGGTGAAAATTTACTCTGAGACCCGACCAAAAGAAAATATTTTTCAGTATTCGACTTGGTTGATCGAAACTAAAGAAGGCTGGAAGAAAACAAAAGTCCTGGCTGGTAAACCACATGGAAAATCATTAGTTGCCAGTGTGGAAATTTGTCAGGATCGAAATGTTGCTGAAGCGCTACTTGGTTGTAAGATTGCGATTACTTCGTCGCAACTAGCAACGTTGGACGATGATGAGTATTACTGGTTGGATTTAATAGGTTGCACTGTCATTAATCTGGAAGAAGATATGTTCGGTGAAGTTACCGAAATGTACGAAACCGGTGGCCATGATGTAATGGCGGTTGCTAAAGGTGAAGAAAAGTACTTGATTCCCTTTGTACCGAACATCTATGTAAAAGAGGTCGATCTGATCAAGAAACAAATACTGGTCGATTGGGACAGAGCATTTTCTGAGTGAATATTTCAGTTATTACGCTTTTTCCTGAGATGTTTGAAGCAATTTCTCAGTATGGGATTAGCGGAAGAAGTATTAGAGATAAGCGTCTGTCGCTTACTTTAATTAACCCGAGAAATTTTACGAAAGATAAGCATCACACCGTTGATGATAGACCTTACGGTGGCGGACCTGGCATGGTTATGATGGTCGAGCCACTAAGAAAGGCGATGCGTGACGCTGAAAAGGCACTACCAGGTGCGCACCGGATCTGCTTGAGTCCACAAGGCCGAAGGTTAGATCAAAATGGACTTAAAGAATTGAGCCAGTATGAGTCAATTGTCATGGTTGCAGGGCGATATGAAGGTATCGATGAACGCTTTTTAGCCAATGACATCGATGAAGAATGGTCAGTCGGTGATTATGTGCTATCAGGTGGTGAACTTGCCGCGATGGTCCTGATAGATGGGATTATTCGTTTATTACCCGGTGCGCTAGGGCACGAGGATTCAGCAAGTCAGGACTCGCATTTTGCAGGGTTGCTTGATCATCCACATTATACCCGACCTGAGGATGAAGAGGTTCCACCGGTATTATTAGGGGGGAATCATGCAGAAATTGAACGTTGGCGGTTAAAACAGTCATTGGGCAAAACGTGGTTAAAAAGACCTGATCTGCTCGATGACCGTGTGTTAACTGATCGAGAACAAGATTTATTGAATGAGTTTATACGGGAGAGAACTTCTCCTTGAATCGGAGTGAGAGAAAATGAGTAACATTATCCAGGAACTTGAGAACGAACAACTAAAGAGCGATGTTCCAGAGTTTGGTCCCGGCGATACCGTAATTGTCCAAGTAAAAGTTGTCGAGGGTACTCGAGAACGACTTCAGGCATTTGAAGGTATTGTGATCGCAAAGAAAAACCGTGGGTTGAACTCCTCGTTTACAGTACGAAAAATCTCTCACGGCGAAGGTGTAGAACGCGTATTCCAAACGCATAGCCCACTGGTTAATGAGGTTATCGTAAAACGTCGTGGTGCGGTCAGACGTGCAAAACTCTACTACATGCGTAATCTACGTGGCAAAGCTGCTCGAATCAAAGAGAAAATCACTGCAAAAAGCAGCTAGTGAGGAAAAATCGGATAGATAGCTCTATTCGGCTCCTGACTGAAAAAAGGCGATCAACGGGTCGCCTTTTTTATTGGATGTTGTTCTGGTTTGCGGTGTTTAGCAAAGCTAATTTTGCTTGTCGCCCAAGCTTTTTTATCGCGTATTCCCGTTTAGTCGCTTCACTGCGAGAAGAGAAAAGTTCTGAGTGCGCAAGGACAACGGGTCTCCTGGTTCGTGTGTATTTAGCACCCGTTTGAAGCTCGTTATGTTCCTTCACTCGTCTTTGTAAATCCGTGGTGATCCCTGTGTAGAGCGAATTGTCTGCACATGTGAGTACGTAGACATACCACGGCTGATCATCTGTTATTGAGCCCATTTAACTACTACGTTTTGCTATGCGATCGATCACGGCGGCGCCAACACTGTCTCCCCAGACATTCACCGTTGTCCGAAACCGATCGAGAAACCAATCCACCGCAAGAAGTAACCCAATACCCTCTAATGGCAGATTAACAGCGGACAAGACAATCACCATTGTTACTAGCCCTGCCTCAGGAATTCCAGCTGCACCGATGGCCGCGAGGGTGGCGGTAATGAAAATAATTGCCTGTTCGCTCAAGCTCATATCAATTCCGTATGCTTGTGCAATAAACATGACGGCGGCGGATTCGTAAAGAGCTGTCCCATCCATATTTAATGTAGCACCAAGTGGGATAACAAAACGTGACGTATGTGGATCAACTTTGTTTTCTTTCACGCACTCCATGGTGAGGGGAAGTGTTGCTGAAGAACTGGCGGTACCGAACGCTGTGAGCAATGCGCGGCCCATGCCGAACAAGTAATCTAACCCACGGCCAGTGAATAAAAACAAAATTAGGAGGAGAAAACAGAAATGCAGTGCTAACCCGGAAAGCACGGTTAGAACGTGTAAACCGACAGCTTGTATTTCAGCGAAAAAAGCTTCGCCGCCGCCGGCTTTACCAAGACGTGCAGCCACTAAAGCAAAAATCCCAATCGGTGCAAAATACATGATCCATGTGACGATTTTCATCATGGCATCGTTAAAGCCATCAAAAAATGCGACGACCGGTTTTCCGCGATCTCCGATCGTGGTTAGTGCGGCCGCGAATAACAAGCAAAAAACGATTAACGGAAGTAATCGCGTGTTAGCAGCAGAATCGATGAGATTTGGGCTGACCATAGAAAGCAAAATATCTGCAATGCCCATCGGTTCTTTATCGCTCACATACGCGGGCACGGAATCACTTAGATTTTGTATACCAACACCGGGCTGGATCAGGTTGACGACAAATAGTCCGATCAACACAGCTACTGCGGTAGTGGTTGCGTAGTAGATGATCGTATAACCACCAATATTTCCCAGCTTGCGAACATCCCCGAGCGAGCAGACGCCACTGATCACTGCAGCGATGATCAATGGGACGATCGTCATTTTGAGTGCATTGAGAAAGAGATCACCAAGCCACGCGACGGAGGTCATTGATTCGCCCCAGATCCAGCCGCTTGCGACACCTGCTATGACACCAATTAAGATTGCGATTAGAAGAATGACGGCATGTTTATGGGGCATGCGGGAAGATCCTTGTGGGAAAAGTAGTCCAAATCATAGCGAGAATTAAGCTGATCAGCCAGTCAGCAGAAGCCGATTGGAACCATTGCCTTTAATAACGGTTTAATAAGACATCTGTTCAATTGGAGTGGCGTGATGATATCGAACCTAAAAACGATTTCAGCTTTGCTTATTAGTTTATTGTTCACAGGGCCTGTATTAGCAGAGTCTTCTTTGGAAGAAGCGATTCTTGCAGGAGGATGCTTTTGGTGTATCGAAGCTGATCTGGAAAAACTGGACGGTGTTAAGGAAGTCGTTTCCGGTTATAGCGGTGGCCATACTGAGAACCCAACTTATAAAACAGTCTCAACCGGAACCACAGGTCATATTGAAGTCGTGAAGGTCATTTTTGATCCAAACGTGATCACGTATGAAAAGATTTTGCATTTCTTTTGGCGGCATGTTGATCCTACGCGAGATGACGGGCAGTTTTGTGATAACGGTGAGCAATACCGCCCTGCGATTCTTTACAAGCCGGAGCAAAAGGCGGCTGCCGATGCATCGCTAATGACAACGCGAGAACAAAAACCATTTGAAGCGCCGTTAAAAGTCGAATTACTTCCGTTCAAAACGTTTTACGAAGCTGAAGATTACCATCAAGATTATTACAAAAAGAACCCGTTACGGTATCGCTACTATCGATTTAGTTGCGGCCGTGATCAGCGCATTGAAGAGTTGTGGGGAACAGAAGATAAGTCTTGATTCTAACTATTCTCAGTCCAAATGGATCGACACATGTTATTTACGGAGTATTTCGTACTATGATCACATGTTATGCCCATTCACATTACAGTACGACCTGATCAAGAGCACCAGCGGCATTTAGAATTAATGCAATCCTTGGATTTGCCGTTGGCCACAGATCAAGTGGGGCCGAAGGAAATCCAACTGGGCTGGCAGCAAGATAAACTCGCCTTATTTCCAGCGGATGCCGGCCCGGTTTTTGTCGATTTTGCTGCTGGTAAATCCGACCATCGTCGTCGATTTGGTGGTGGTGTTAATCAACCACTACCTAGAGCGATCGGTCCGATCAAGTCTCGATCAATTCATGTGATTGATGCAACGGCAGGGCTTGCGCGGGATAGTTTTGTGCTAGCGAGTCTCGGATTTGAAGTAACAATGATCGAGCAATCCCCCTTGCTTGTCGCCCTGATTAGCGATGGTTTAGTGAGAGCGAAAGCGAATTCGAAATTAGAGGAGATTGTTGATCGCTTATCCCTCCTGCACCGGAATAGCATTGCGTATTTAAAGAGTGGTAAGCGCGCAGATGTGATTTATCTTGATCCCATGTATCCGCATCAAAAAAAATCAGCGGCAGTAAAGAAAGAAATGCGAGTCATTCAGCACGTGATCGGGGGAGATGAAAGTGGAGCACAGTTGCTATCAATTGCACTCGAACAGGCGGATTATCGGGTTGTGGTGAAACGGCCAAAGTCAGCCGAGTCGTTAGCGGGTGTTAAGCCGAATACGAGTATTGTTAGTCCAAATACGCGTTACGATATTTATACGATCAGGTCATTCAAAAAAACAGACAATTAAGCTTGGCATACCGCTTGCAATCTCGCCTAATAAATAAATAAGGAGATACGGTTTTGCAAGCATTGTCAGGATCAATTGGGGCTTCTCTTATCACGTCAAAAGCCCAGCTTGAAAGTGTAGAAACCCAAGCAACGTCAGAAATGGCGGGGACCTTCAGTTTTTTAGCCAATCTAATGACACAAATAGATTCAGCGGTTGCGACGCCAAAAGCGCAGGAGGCTGGAATGGTGCTTTTGACTGATGCACAGCCCACGCTCGGCAAACTTTTACCGCACGTTCCGACATCAGAGGCAACATTGCCGTCTATGCCGTTCGCTAGTCAGAGTTTACAAAACCTCGTTCCAAAAGAAGTCGCTGCTTTAGAAATGGCGATCGAGCCAGAGCTCGAGGCTGTTTTAGATCTTGAGATGGAGGCGATTGTGGATGAATTTACATCAATGGGCGACTTGCCAGAACTGACTGATTCAAAACTCTTCACTGAGATTTTAACCAAACCGGGAGAGGGGGCTGATCCAAATCTCATGAAGTTTCAGCTGTTACAGAATGTGCAAAATGGGTTTACACGCTTGAGTGCGACAGCAAATGGGTTGACCGCGACAGCGCAAATGGTGGTGGCCAATCAATTTGGTGGATCGGGGTGGGGGGAAGAAATGGCTTCCCGCGTGCAATGGCAGATAGGGAAAGATATTCAAGAGGCTAAGATTAACCTCAACCCGCGTGAGCTAGGACCAATCGAGGTCAAAGTAAATGTGACCGATGATCAGGCCCAGGTGCAGTTCGTCAGTCATCATGGTGCTGTAAGAGAAGCCGTTGAGGAGGCGATACCTAGGTTACGTGAATTATTAGCGGAATCCGGGATCACGTTAACAGATGCAAATGTAGCTGATCAGCAATCTTCAAATAATCCAAGAAATGAAGAAACCAGAGAGGCGCGAGCTATTATCGATGATGATCAAGAGATTGTTGACTCAACTGAGGTAACAAGTGTTGCCCAAAAAGGGATGGGCTTGGTAGACGCATACATTTAAGTGATCATGCAAGTAGCATATCCTCCGGATCGAACTAGGAATATTTCATGTGTCCGTCGAGGTAGGCATGCTGCTATTATGGAGATGAACTAAAGACTATGGGTTCTGTCAACAACTGTGGATAACGAATTGATAGAATATTTGTCTTTGTAAAAACGATAATTCTTAAAAAATCATCTCATCGATAACTATAATTACTCTTGGAGGTCACTAACGATGAATTTATTAAAAGTATCACCATTGCTGCTTGGATTGATGGCAACAAATGTGATGGCAAATGATTACCCGACGATCGATCGGGTAGACAGTGTTATGACGTGTATGAAAATGAATGGTGGGCAGACAATAGAAAACCTTTATGCATGCTCGTGCGAGATTGATGTGATTGCAAGCATGGTTCCATTTGATATATGGGATGAGGCAAGAACGTTTGAACAGTTCAAAGGACTTCCGGGTGAAAAAGGGGGAATTTTTCGTGATTCAGATCGCGCAGATGAAATTGTCCCGCAATTAGAGGAAGCAAGAACAGAAGCTAAAAAACGTTGTTTTGTTGGACATGGGCGAAAAAAAGTCGATAAAAGCAACGAGGAAGCTTAAGGTAATAAATACTCGGAGCTGATAATTGAATTATTAGCTCCGTTCTCACTTACTGTGCAAAATTCAAATTCAAAAATACCTTACCAAACAATGTTGCAGTGCAGCGATGTTTCATAAAAAAGCAATTTAAAATATTTAATTTTTTCAATGGCTTGCAAAAAACACCAGCTAAATTGCCCGTTACCAACAAATACTATGAAATTTTCCCAAAAAAAATATTGATAGTTCCTAAATTTTAGTTATAATTCAGCCAAAGTGCTCATAAGGAGCGACAGTTTTTTGGGTAGATAGTCAGAAGAGGTTCTGGATAATTTCGAGCAAGAAGATGTTGGTGCCGAGGTAGCTTTTACTATTAGCACTCCATCCAGCATGCTCTAAAAATCCAGACTTAATCATTTATTCACTTCCAAAACTGAAAAATAATAAAGCATAACTCGGCGGTATCTTTTCGATCTCGGGCTTCCGCTGAGTGATAAAACTAAAACAGAGATCGACACTGTTAACAGTAATATATAAGGAGGAGGTCATGAGAAAATCATCGTTGAATCGATGGCTTCTAGCTGGTGCGGCGCTTTCTGTCTCTGCATCTGCGATGGCTAATGAAGAGCTGCTTAAACTGCAGCAAGACCCTAACTACTGGGTAATGCCTGGTGGTAACTATGCACAATGGCGTTACACAGAGTTGAAACAAATCAACAATCAAAACGCTCATCAACTACAAGCTGCGTGGACATTCTCAACAGGTGTTCTGCGTGGTCACGAAGGTGGTCCATTAGTATTACCTTCTAGCGCTTCTGGCTTGGAAGGAGATACTCTCTACATCCACGCTGCTTTCCCTAACAACGTTTTCGCTATCGACCTTGATACACTGGAAATCGTTTGGGAATACGTTCCTGTTCAAGATTACGACGAAACTGTTCCAGTAATGTGCTGTGACACAGTTAACCGTGGTTTAGCTTACGGTGACGGAAAAATCTTCTTGCAACAAGCTGACACTGTCCTAGTTGCTCTGAACGCTGCTTCTGGCGAAAAAGTTTGGTCTGTTAAAAATGGTGACCCTAAAAAAGGTCAAACCAACACTAACGCACCACACGTAATGAAAGACAAAGTCTTCACTGGTATTTCTGGTGCAGAATTTGGTGTTCGTTGCTGGATGAACGCTTATAACATCAAAGACGGAAGTATGGCTTGGCGTGCATACTCAATGGGCCCTGATGAAGATATGCTCATCGACGGCGCAGTCACTACTGAGTTAGGTAAACCAGTTGGTAAAGATTCTTCACTGAAAACTTGGAAAGGTGATCAATGGAAAATCGGTGGTGGTTCTACTTGGGGTTGGTGGCCGTATGATCCAGACCTGAACCTGATGTATTACGGGAATGGTAACCCATCAACTTGGAACCCAGTTGTTCGCCCAGGCGATAACAAATGGTCAATGACTATGTTTGCACGTGATGTAGATACAGGCATGGCTAAATGGGTATACCAAATGACTCCACATGATGAGTGGGATTATGATGGCATCAATGAAATGATCCTTGTCGACATCACTGTTAAAGGTAAAGCACATAAAGCTTTAGTACACTTTGACCGTAATGGCTTTGGCTACACTATGGATCGTGTGACTGGTGAATTGTTGATCGCTGAAAAATTCGATCCAGCAGTAAACTGGGCTACTCACGTTGATATGAAAACTGGTCGTCCACAAGTCGTTGCTCGTTACTCAACTCACCAAAATGGTGAAGATGTAAACTCAACGAATATCTGCCCTGCAGCTCTAGGTACTAAAGATCAACAACCTGCTTCGTACTCTCCACGTACAGGTCTGTTCTATGTTCCTACTAACCACGTTTGCATGGACTATGAGCCTGTAAGTGGTGGTGAATATGTCGCTGGTCAACCATACGTAAATGCTGTGTTAAACATGTTCCCAGCTGGACGTGTTTGCCCAGATTGCCCTAACAACAATGCAGAAAAGAACAACTTGGGCAACTTCATTGCTTGGGATGCGTCTACTGGTAAAATTGTATGGTCAATCCCTGAGCGTTTCTCAGTATGGTCTGGTGCTCTGGCAACTGCTGGTGACGTCGTATTCTACGGCGACCTAGCTGGTTACTTGAAAGCTATCGATGCTAAGTCTGGTAAACTGTTATGGAAATTCAAAACTCCATCAGGCATCATCGGTAACACTAACTCTTGGTCGCACAACGGTAAACAATACGTTGGTGTACTCTCAGGTGTTGGTGGCTGGGCTGGTATCGGTATGGCTGCTGGCCTGATTGCTGATACAGATGGTCTGGGCGCTGTAGGTGCTTACAAAGGCTTGAACAACTATACTCGCCTTGGCGGTACTTTAAGTGTGTTCAGCCTGCCTTAAGCATCAGCTTTAAGACAGTCACGCTAAACATTTAGTTTAGTGCTGAAATGAGACCCCGACTTCCTTTGGAAGTCGGGGTTTTTTTTTGTGTTGTTAGGCTACAATATTGAACCATTTTAAAAACACAATATAAGTAAATATCTGATCAGAGCTTATGGATAATAATCAAGAATATATAGAACAACTTCCTTTGCATGCCTTTACCGAGCAAGCATATTTAGAATATTCAATGTACGTCATTCTTGATCGTGCTCTACCGCATGTCAGTGATGGTTTGAAGCCAGTTCAACGCAGAATTATTTACGCAATGTCTGAGCTTGGTTTGAAGGCATCGGCAAAATACAAAAAGTCGGCAAGAACCGTTGGGGATGTCATTGGTAAATTTCACCCTCATGGCGACTCAGCATGTTATGAAGCAATGGTGTTAATGGCTCAATCTTTTTCTTATCGGTATACGTTAATTGATGGTCAAGGTAATTGGGGCTCAATGGATGATCCAAAATCGTTCGCGGCGATGCGTTATACCGAATCGAAATTAACAGGTTATGCAGATCTTTTACTGAGTGAAGTAGAGCAAGGTACTGTTGATTGGGTACCGAATTTTGATGGTAGTTTGGACGAGCCGAAACTATTACCCGCCCGATTACCCAATGTGCTATTAAATGGTGGATCAGGCATCGCGGTTGGTATGGCGACGGATATTCCGCCGCACAATTTAAGAGAAGTCACAACGGCATGCATTCGTCTCCTTGAGAGTAGCAGAACGTCAATTGAAGAATTATGTGAGCATATTCTTGCACCAGATTATCCAACGGGGGCTGAAATAATTTCATCAAAAACTGAACTGATGAATATCTACAAAACAGGCAATGGCTCAGTGCGTTTACGCGCAGTGTACGAAAAAGAAAATAGTGAAATCGTCATTACGAGCTTACCGTATCAAAGTTCAGGCACGAAAATTCTTCAACAAATTGCCAGCCAGCTCGAAGCAAAAAAACTGCCTATGTTGGAAAGCTTCCGGGATGAGTCCGATCACGAAACGCCGACAAGAATTGTATTATTTCCGCGTTCGAACCGCGTCGATATCGAACAGTTAATGGACCATTTATTCGCCACCACGGATCTTGAAAAATCATACCGTGTGAATTTGAACATGATCGGGCTTGATGGACGTCCAGGACTTAAAAATCTAAAAGAGATCTTAAGTGAATGGCTAATATACCGTACCGAAACAGTTACCAGACGATTACAGTTCAGGCTCGAAAAAGTTTTAAAAAGAATTCATGTGCTCGAAGGGCAGTTAATCGCTTATCTCAATATTGATGAAGTGATCAAGATAATTCGCGAAGAAGACAAGCCAAAACCCGTTCTCATGGCGCGCTTTTCTATTTCAGATGAACAAGCAGAAGCGATTTTAGAATTGAAATTACGCCACTTAGCACGTTTAGAAGAAATGAAAATTCGAGGTGAAATTGAGGCGTTGTCTAAAGAACGTGATGGGATTGAAAAAACGTTAGGTTCCCCGCGGCGTTTAAAAACACTGATCAAAACAGAATTGCTAGAAGACGCTGAAAAATATGGCGATGACAGAAGAAGCCCACTTGTTGAGCGTGGGCAAGCACAAGCCCTGGATGAAAAAAGCCTTATCCAGTCAGAAGCTGTCACAGTTATTTTGTCAGAGAAAGGGTGGGTTCGGGCGGCAAAAGGGCATGAGATTGATGCTGATAAACTAAATTTTCGTGCCGGGGATGGTTTTCGATCATCTGCTAAAGCGAAATCAAATTTACCATCAGTATTTTTTGATTCTACCGGGCGGGCATATAGTCTAGCAACACATCAATTACCTTCCGCACGGGGAATGGGAGAACCGCTTTCAGGTAAACTTTCGCCACCAGATGGAGCGGAGTTTGTTGCTGTGATGGCAGGTGACGTGTCAGAGAAATACCTGATCTCATCTGACGCTGGTTATGGTTTTATCATCATGTTTTCAGATTTGATCAGTAAAAATAAAGCCGGTAAAGCAATTTTAAATTTACCGAATGGTAGCAAGGTCATTCAACCGAAACGAATCAAAGATCCAACCGACGCGGTATTGGCCGTATTAAGTAACGAGGGACGTTTATTGGTTTTCCCGCTGACTGATGTTCCGGAGTTAAATAAAGGTAAAGGTCAGAAGTTAATTCAAATCCCCCCGGCGAAAGTGCTGAGTAGAGAAGAATATGTTGTTGCAGCATTACCCGTTGCGAATGATGATGTTTTAGTCATTTATGCTGGACAGCGTTTTATTAAGCTCAAACAAAAAGATCTCGAGCAATATCAGGGAGAAAGAGGTCGAAGAGGCAGCAAATTGCCGCGGGGTTTTCAAAATGTATCGAAAATGGAGGTCGAGGATAAAGAATAAAAAAAGGCCGAAGAATATTCTCCGGCCTAGGGCAGAACGGATAAGGGAGGGGAGGGGAATCCGTCCTGACAACTAGCATAGCGGCGTGCGATTTAAAAACTTTAATTACTATGTTAGAAGGATGAGCAGGGCGCGTGGGATGAGTCCTACGGGGGCGAAGCGCGGATTTCACAGTGTGATTATGGTATGCTAGATTGACATATTAACCGGAATCAAGTTGGCTTGTATTTAAACTTGCTTCTGTCTATTAAATCGAATTAAGAGAGAGATTAATGGAACACAAACTTCCTGAATTACCTTACGCAAAAGATGCTCTAGCGCCACATATTTCAAGCGAAACATTGGATTTTCATTATGGCAAACACCATGCAACGTACGTTGATAAGCTGAATGGCTTGATCAAAGGCACCGAGTTTGAAGATGCAACATTAGAAGAGATCATTAATAAAGCGTCTGCAGGCCCTGTTTTCAATAATGCAGCACAGATTTGGAATCACACATTCTATTGGAACTCACTAAGCCCAGAAAGCGGTGAGCCAACGGGTGATCTACTTGCTGCGATTAATGCGGCATTCGGCAGTGTTGAAAAATTCAAAGAAGATTTCACAAACTCAGCTGTCAATAACTTTGGTTCAGGTTGGACATGGCTAGTCAAAAACAGCACAGGTACGCTTGAAATTGTGAATACAAGTAATGCAGCTTGCCCACTAACTGATGGTCACACACCACTGTTAACGTGTGATGTATGGGAACATGCTTATTACATTGATTACCGTAACGCGCGTCCAAAATACATGGATGCATTTTGGAGTCTGGTTAACTGGGATTTCGCTGCCAGTAATCTATAAAGCCAGATCGAGGCTTAACAAGAAAACAAATCGCAGCGTGGTTCTCCCGCTGCGATTTTCATTTTTATACACACTCAAAAATGTCCCAAACACACTTAATGGCAAACTATGCGCCCTTACCGATCGCTTTTGAGCGAGGTGAAGGCGTTTGGTTGTATGATACGTCCGGTGAGGCATATTTAGACGCACTTGGTGGAATCGCTGTGTGCGCATTAGGTCATGCACATCCAGTCGTTGCAGCTGCAATTGCGGATCAGGCGCAAACGCTGATCCATACCTCAAATATTTACCAAGTTAGTCATCAACGTTTATTAGCAGATAAGCTCATCGCACTTTCAGGAATGGACAATGCGTTCTTCTCCAATTCGGGGGCGGAAGCCAATGAGGCTGCGATTAAACTGACACGACTGTATGCACGCCGGAAGCAGATCGACAAACCCAAAGTGATCGTGATGGAGGGTAGTTTTCATGGACGAACTTTAGCGACCCTCTCTGCAACGGGAAATAACAAAGTTCAAGTGGGATTTGAGCCGTTAGTTGATGGGTTTATCCGCGTTCCGTTTGGTGATGTTGAATCATTAAAGTCACTGAGTCTTGATGCAGATGTTGTCGCTGTTATGTTCGAGCCAATTCAAGGCGAAGGTGGGATCAACATACCGCCAGACGGTTTTCTAAAACAAGTCCGATCATTGTGCGACACGAATCAGTGGTTGATGATCTTGGATGAAATCCAAACTGGCATGGGTCGGACGGGTCAGTGGTTCGCAGGCCAGCATGAAGATATTGTTCCCGATATCATGACACTCGCAAAAGCGCTCGGAAATGGCGTGCCTATTGGGGCTTGTCTTGCACGCGGTCAGGCCGCCGAATTGTTCGCGCCCGGTAGTCACGGTTCTACATACGGTGGGAACCCACTAGTCTGTCGAACCGCATTAACTGTGATCGATGTGATCGAGCAAGATCAGCTTGTCACACAAGCACACGATCAAGGTCTTTATTTAAAGCAGCAATTTGAAGCATCTTTAGCCGGTGTGGCGAGTGTTGTTTCGATCCGAGGGCGCGGTATGATGATCGGCATCGAGCTTGATCGCCCTTGCGCGGAACTAGTTGGCAAAGCATTGGAGCGAAAACTGCTTATCAATGTGACTGCCGGACAAACTATCCGTCTTTTACCTCCATTAATTACTAGCCAAAAAGAATGCGATCAAATCGTGTCAATCGTGACAGATTTGATCAAAGCATTCTGATCAATAAATAAGAAGACTATGAGCATCAGACATTTTTTAACTTTGCATGATCTGACACCATCAGAATTTCAAGCATTAATCGATAGATCAATAGAATTGCGAGCCTGGCAAAAAGAACGTCGAATTTACGAGCCGTTAAAAAACCAGGTGTTAGCGATGATTTTTGAAAAATCATCTACGCGTACTCGGGTGTCATTTGAAACCGGTATGATTCAATTTGGTGGCAGCGCGATCTTTCTTTCTCCGCAACATTCACAGGTTGGCCGTGGTGAAGCGATTGCAGATACTGCGCGCGTTCTTTCAGGAATGGTCGACGGAATTATGGTTCGCACATTTGATCACGCAAATGTCGAAAACTTTGCGAAATACTCGTCTGTTCCGGTGATCAACGGCCTGACTGATACGTATCATCCCTGTCAATTGTTGGCGGATATGCAAACGTATCAAGAACAACGCGGGTCGATCGCAGGTAAAAAAGCGGTTTGGGTCGGTGATGGAAATAATATGTGTCACTCATACATCAACGCCGCGATGTTATTGGGGTTTGAATTAAATATTGCAGCACCGGAAGGGTATTTACCCGATCCGGAGATTGTTGCCAACGCAGGTTGTTGCGTTAAATTATTCGACTCGGCATTAGAGGCTTGTGAAGGTGCTGATCTGATCGTGACGGATGTTTGGGCGAGCATGGGCCAAGAAGAAGAGGCGAGCGAACGCGCTGCTATTTTTGCTCCTTATCAGGTCAATGCAGAATTGATGGCAAAAGCGAATAGCGATGCGTTATTTATGCATTGCCTACCAGCGCATCGTGGCGAAGAAGTGACAAGTGACGTGATCGATGGGCCTAACAGTGTGGTTTGGGAAGAAGCAGGTAACCGTCTGCATGCACAAAAAGCCCTACTTGAATTCTTAATGGCGTAACGGTGTATTATCTTCTCAGTAATGATGATGGATACCGGGCACCGGGTTTAAAATCCCTGACGGAAAGCATTGCGACGTTGGGTGATGTTGCCGTTGTAGCCCCGGATCGTAATCGCAGTGGTGCGAGTAATTCCTTAACGCTCGATCTGCCATTGCAAGTTACTGAGTATGACGCAGATCGTTATTTCGTTAACGGAACACCAACAGATTGCGTGCACATTGCGATCACGGGTTTATTGAAAAGAAATCCTGATATGGTCATTTCAGGCATCAATAACGGTGCGAACTTAGGTGATGATGTGCTTTATTCCGGCACGGTTGCGGCAGCAATGGAAGGGCGTTTTATGGGCTTACCCGCGATCGCAGTTTCATTAGTAGGGCAAAACCCAGAAAATTACCAAACTGCGGCTGATACCGTAAAAAAACTTGTGCAGAATATGCATCGTGATCCATTACCTGCGAATACGATTTTGAACATCAATGTACCTGATCTGCCAATGGAAGCGATCAAAGGAATTCGTGTAACACGGCTTGGTCAACGACATAAATCAGAGCCGGTGATTCAATCTGCTGATCCGCGCGGTCGGCCGATTTATTGGATTGGGCCAGCAGGCCCTGAGCAAGATGCGGGCGAAGGGACAGATTTTCACGCAATACGGTCAGGTTATATTTCTGTGACACCGTTGCAAGTTGATCTAACGAATTACAGCTCTCTGGATTCACTTAGCAAATGGCTCAGTGAAACAATATAGAACGGTTTGAAATAGCATGAGAGAACATCGCGGTATCGGTATGACATCAGTGCGGACACGCACCCGCTTAGTGAATCAGCTCCGAGAAATGGGCATTGAAAACGAAGCGGTATTAGATGCGATCAAAGTTGTTCCGCGACATTTGTTTATTGATGAAGGTTTAGCAAGCAGGGCTTACGAAAACACGGCCTTGCCGATCGGTCACGGACAAACGATATCCCAACCGTATATTGTTGCGAAAATGACCGAACTGATTTTGCAGGGACCACACGAAAAAGTGCTTGAGATTGGTGCGGGTTGTGGCTATCAAAGTGCCGTTATGTCGGAGTTTGCTACACAAATTTATGCGATCGAGCGGATTTCAGTCTTAACCAATAAACTCCGTAGCCGTATTCAGAATTTACGTTATCGAAACATTCTCGTTAAATATGGTGATGGCACGTTGGGCTGGCCGGAAAATGCCCCATTTGATGCGATTCTTGCCGCAGCCGCACCTGAAAGCATTCCGCCAGCGTTACTGGATCAATTGAAAATTGGTGGTCGTTTGGTCATTCCGGTCGGTACTGAAAGCGGTCAAGTGTTAATGCAAATTACGCGCGAAACGGAAGAGGATTACACCGAAACAGTGCTTGATCCCGTGAGTTTTGTGCCGATGTTACAGGGGCTGAATTGAGAGTGAAGCTACAATTATTGCCGATAATTTTTTTGCTCACGGTTACACTCTCGTCCTGTATGAGCGGAGGCCATGCGCCAGTGATCAGCGCGGAAGATCATTCGGCTAAAACCGGTGCTAATCGACCTGTTAAAGAAGGCATTATTCCCGGTGCTGCGACTTACACATTACAAACAAAACCTCCCGCGACCTATTCTGTTGTTCGTGGCGATACGCTCTATTCGATCGCGTGGCGCTATCAGTTGGATTACAAAAAAGTTGCAAGTTGGAATCGTATTCGGTCGCCATATGTGATTCACGTAGGTCAACGATTACGCTTAACTGTACCACCAGGCCCAGTACAACATCCGACAAAACCTGTCGCTAAGTCGACACCAGTGACGCCGGAACCAGCGGTTGTTAGGGCTCCAAAACCACGTGTCGAAACAAAAGCCACGCCACCAAAAGTAGTCAGTAAACCACCCCCTAAGGTGACTTCAGGCCCACTGAAGTGGCAATGGCCAACAAAAGGTAAAGCGGGTGCCGCGAGATCAAAAAACCGTCAAGGAATCGAGATAAAAGGCAAGATGGGACAAACCATTACTGCAGCAAGCGGCGGCGAAGTGGTTTATAGCGGCAGTGGCCTTGTGGGTTACGGAAACCTCATCATTATTAAACATTCGCAAGCGTATTTGAGTGCATATGCTTACAATAGTCGCTTGTTGGTCGGAGAAGGCACGCGCGTTGCCGCGGGCCAGCCCATTGCTGAAATGGGGAACAGTGGGACGAATTCGGTAAAGTTGTATTTTGAGATTCGTAAAAACGGTAAAGCTGTTAATCCTCGCCAATATTTGCCTTAGACGGAAGGTTAGACTTTAATTCTGTGATTGTGAAAATGCGTCAAATGATGTCGGGATTGTTGTACAATCTGCTACTGAAAACCGGATTTGAGCAATGACACAACAACGAGTGCGCGTGAAGTATTGCGGCATCACCCGTCCAGAGGACGCTCGCGCCGCTGTTGATGCGGGCGCTGATGCGATCGGATTGGTGTTTTATGCGAAGAGTCCGAGAGCGGTGACGATAGAGCAAGCAATTGCAGTAGCAGCACAAATCCCCCCATTTGTTAGCCTTGTCGGTTTGTTCGTCAATGCTGATCCAAAATATATCAAACAAGTACGTGATCACGTCCGGCTGAATCTGTTGCAGTTTCACGGCGATGAGTCAGCGAAAGCATGCGATCAGTACGATTGCGATTGGGTCAAAGCAGTACGCATGCAGCCCTCGACAAATTTTGATGAGATTTGTGAGACTTATTCAAAGGCGAAAGCATTACTGCTTGATGCTTATGATCCTGACCAATATGGCGGTACGGGTGAGATTTTTGATTGGACGATGATCCCAAAAGAGAGAAAACTTCCCGTTATATTGGCAGGTGGACTGATACCTGATAATGTCGGGCGAGCGATCACACAAGTTCGCCCATACGCCGTTGATGTGAGTGGCGGTATAGAGTCAGCAAAAGGTGTGAAGGATGTTAAAAAAATGAATGCATTTATGCGAGGTGTAATAAGTGTCAGCGAGTAGAGAGACGATGATGAACCTACCCGATGAGCGTGGCCATTTTGGAGAATACGGGGGGAAATTTATCTCCGAAACTCTGATGGAGCCCGTTACAGAGTTGCAAGAGGCGTATGAGAAATACATAAACGATCCTGAATTCATTAAGGAATTCGATGACGATCTTAAATATTATGTAGGTCGACCTTCTCCGCTCTATCTGGCCAAACGTTGGACAACCGAACTCGGTGGTGCGCAGATCTATTTGAAGCGCGAAGATCTAAACCATACTGGTGCTCACAAAATCAATAATACAATTGGTCAAGCACTTTTAGCGAGCCGCATGGGTAAAAAGCGCATTATTGCTGAAACCGGTGCGGGCCAACATGGTGTTGCAACGGCGACCATTGCTGCACGCCTCGGACTTGAGTGCGTCGTATATATGGGCGCGGAAGATATTCAACGACAAGCGAGCAATGTTTATCGAATGAAATTGTTAGGTGCAAAAGTGGTTGCTGTCGAATCAGGATCGCGCACCTTAAAAGATGCGTTGAACGAAGCAATGCGTGATTGGGTAACGAACGTGGATAACACGTTTTACATCATCGGTACTGTTGCCGGACCACACCCATATCCTGCGATGGTTCGTGACTTTCAGGCGGTGATCGGTCGCGAAGCGCGAGAACAATGTCTTGAAGCGACAGGTAAATTACCCGATGCGTTAGTGGCCTGTGTCGGCGGTGGTTCGAATGCGATCGGTCTTTTTTACCCCTTTATTCCTGATCGCGACGTGAAAATGTTCGGTGTGGAAGCGGCAGGGGACGGTATCGAAACGGGTCGACACTCTGCGTCACTTTGCGCTGGTCGTCCCGGCGTACTCCATGGAAATCGCACTTACCTGATCGAAGATAATAATGGTCAGATCATTGAAACACACTCTGTTTCGGCTGGGCTGGATTACCCGGGTGTCGGCCCAGAGCATGCGTGGTTGAAAGACACTGACCGTGCTGAATATGTCCCGATCACTGATGATGAAGCACTCGATGCTTTTCACGATCTGACTCGAATCGAAGGGATAATTCCTGCACTAGAATCGAGTCATGCGTTGGCATATGCGAAAAAACTCGCACCAATAATGCAGAAAGATCAGGTTATTGTGGTTAATTTATCCGGTCGTGGCGACAAAGATATGCATACTGTCGCTGCCCGTCAGGGAATTCAGTTTTAATAAAAATGAGTAAAATTAAATCGACTTTTGAATCGCTAATCAGCGCGAATCGTGCTGCGTTAGTGCCTTTTATTACAGCGGGAGATCCAGACCCAACGCAAACCGTCGCTATTATGCATGGGCTGGTTGAAGGTGGTGCGGATATTATTGAATTGGGTGTACCTTTTTCGGATCCGATGGCCGATGGCCCGGTGATCCAACATGCCAGCGAGCGTGCACTCAAACACAATATCAGTTTGAATGATGTGTTAAATTACGTTGAAGAATTTCGTAAAGATAACCAGACAACACCGGTCGTGTTAATGGGTTACTGCAACCCGATCGAAACACTGGGTTACGAAAAGACAGCAAAACGTGCTGCTGAAGTGGGTGTTGATGGATTTCTCACTGTCGATCTACCACCGGAAGAATCCAAAATATTCAATGACAAATTGCGTGACAATGCGATCGATCCAATTTTTCTCGTTGCACCAACCTCCACAACAGCCCGAATTAAAGGCATCGCGAATTCGGCCAGCGGTTTCATTTATTATGTGTCATTAAAAGGGGTCACTGGCAGTCAAAAAGCCGTGGCGACTGATCTAGAAGAGAAACTGTCGTTGATCCGTGAACACACCGATTTGCCAGTAGGTGTTGGTTTCGGTATTCGCGATGCTGAATCAGCCGCACGCGTTGCTAAGCTAAGCGATGCGGTTGTCGTGGGTAGTGCATTGGTGTCACGATTGGCCGACTTATCCGAGCAACCCGAAAAGCTAAGTGAAGCCGCACGTGAATTTATGGCAGAATTACGCACGGCGATTGATAAAGCGAGAGAATCTTAAATGAGTTGGTTTACGAATCTTTTACCTGCAAGTATCCGTACAGACAGCAAAACTAAAAAATCCATTCCTGAAGGATTGTGGACAAGCTGCGCCTCCTGTAAAGAAGTGCTTTACCGCGCTGAATTGGAACGCAACCAAGACGTTTGTCTGAAGTGTGGTCATCACATGCGGATTCGTGCGCGGCGTCGGTTAGAACACTTTCTTGATCCAGAAGATCGATTTGAGATCGGTGCGGATGTTCAGCCAGATGACTTTCTTAAATTTAAAGATCGTAAACGCTACAAAGAACGACTCGTCCAAGCGCAAAAGTCGACTGGCGAAACAGATGCTTTAGTGGTGATGCAAGGTACTGTGAATGGTCAAAAGATGGTGGCGTGCGCATTTGAATTTGAATTCATCGGCGGCACCATGGGTTCTGTGGTTGGTGAACGTTTTTACCGCGCAGCGAATACCTGTCTTGAAAAAAATATCCCGCTCGTTTGTTTTTCTGCGAGTGGTGGTGCGCGCATGCAGGAAGCACTCGTCTCACTTATGCAAATGGCTAAAACCAGTGCGGTACTTGCAAAACTAAGTGAAAAGAAAATTCCTTACATTTCTGTCATGACCGATCCAACCATGGGGGGGGTTTCAGCCAGTTTAGCGATGTTAGGTGATATCAACATGGCAGAGCCTGGCGCGTTGATTGGTTTCGCCGGACCGCGTGTTATCGAGCAAACAGTCGGTCAGACATTACCAGACGGATTTCAACGAAGTGAATTCCTATTAGAGCATGGAGCTATAGATATGATTGTTGATCGTCGAGAAATGCGAGATCGTATTTCCTCACTCTTAAAAATGCTGACGCAATCGTCTGCAGCATGATCTGATTTATGCGTTTTTCAACACTCGCTGATTGGCTAGCTTGGCAAGAAACGCTGCACGTCAGTGAAATTGAGCTGGGTCTTGATCGCTGTCGCTCCGTTGCTGAGCGAATGGGGCTGGGCCAACCTAAATATGGGTTTGTCAGTGTGTCAGGAACCAATGGCAAGGGCTCTAGTGTCTCAATGCTCAGCGCGATCGCCCGCAAAGCAGGTTACAAAACCGGTGTTTATACGTCTCCGCATTTGGTTCGCTATAACGAGCGTATTCGCATTGACGGTGAACAGATCGCGGACGATCTACTTTGCAAAGCCTTTAACGTGATTGATCAGGCACGTGGCGATACGTCATTGACGTACTTTGAATTTGGAACACTAGCCGCGTATTACCTTTTCGAGCAGTTAGATGTTGATTTTGCCGTATTCGAAGTTGGTCTTGGGGGACGATTAGATGCGGTGAATTTAATGGATGCGACGGTCGCATTAGTGACGTCAATTGATATTGATCATACTGACTGGCTCGGGACTGATCGCAATGCGATCAGCTACGAAAAAGCAGGCATCATGCGCAGTCAACATCCCGCCATTTGTTCTGACCCGGACGCGCCTGCTCGACTTGTCGAACATGCGAAGTCGATCGAAGCAGAGTTGTACCTTTCCGGCATTGATTATCATTATGAGAACAATGGTGACACGTGGACTTGGCGAGATACTGAGACTGAATATGTCGATCTACCACGGCCTAATCTTCGCGGTGATTTTCAGTTAATGAATGCTGCTGGCGTTCTTAAAGTGATCCAAACACTTTCTGATCGCTATCCCATGTCTGAACAACATATTCGTGACGGATTGCAGTCCGTTTCTTTATCGGGCCGTTTTCAAGTGATTCCCGGTGAGGTCGAAGTGGTTCTTGATGTCGCACATAATCCTCATGCTGCAAAAGTGCTGACGGATTTTTTAAAGAAAAACCCGATCAAGGGGCGTAACCTGATCTTGATCGCGATGCTGAAAGATAAAGATTCATCCGGCGTGATCAGTGAAATAGGTCAATACGTCGATGAATGGCATGTTGCAGGGCTGGGCGGATCGCGAGGAACGACAAGTGATCGTCTTGTTAAACAACTCCACGATGTTAATCCAGATTCGCCAGTGAATGCCTATAACACGGTTGAAGAAGCGTATGCGACGTTGTCTGAGATTGCTGTTGCGGGTGATCGTATTCTGGTTGCGGGCTCGTTTCATACCGTCTCAGCGGTGTTGAAAATCTTGGATCAGGAGCCTTGAACCCGCAACTGAAACAACGTCTTACCGGCGCAATTGTGTTGGTTATCCTCGGCGTGATTTTTTTACCCATGTTACTTGAGAAACCAACACCAACTGATGTTGGGAGTCACGTGCAAAATATAACATTGCCACGCGCTCAAGGTGCGAAGAGTGAAACTCAAGCGATTCCTGCAAAAAGTAACAACCCGAGTGTTTCAATCCCCGACGAAATTTTATCCCAATACGAGCCAGATAGTTCCGATCTCCCTCTCGTGTCTGAGACACCAACGTTAAGCGAACCAAAGGAAGAAATAACGATTGCAGCCAAGCCCATTGAAGCAACTGCGGAAGTGGAAAAACCGATCGTCACAGCAGAAAAGCCCGTCGTAGAGAAGAAAGCTACCGCTGAGGAAGAGGAGGCTGAACAAGAATGGTTTATTCAAGCGGGGAGTTTTTCTAGTGTGGCGAATGCGGATTTACTCGTACGCCGGTTGAAGTCTCATGAATTTGAAGCGTTTCATGAACGCGTGGTTTCTACTGACCGGGCATTGTACCGAGTAAGGTTGGGTCCTTACGCATCGAAACAGGCTGCGACAGATCGAAAAAATCAGCTTGAGAAGCGTGAAACGATCCGAACGATCATTGTTCGATTGCCTAAAGGTGGTCAGTAACCGATAATTCATATTTCAAAGACATGACAGATTTTTCAACGTTAAGGTTATCGGTGTTGCTATGAATTTGATTGATATGGCGATTGTGGGTCTGATCGCACTCTCGGCTGTGATCAGTATTTTCCGAGGTTTTATCCGGGAAGTGTTATCTCTGGTAGCTTGGGTTGCCGCTTTTTATGTTGCGTTTCGTTTTTACCCAATGGGTGTTGACGCACTTACTCCGCACATAGATTCAGAGTTAGTTCGTTTGTTTGTGGCATTTCTTGGAATATTTATTTCCGTCTTAATTGTGTTTTCATTGTTGAATTATGTGATCGCAAAATTGGTCGACGGTACTGGATTATCAGGAACGGATCGTTTCCTCGGCGTTCTATTCGGCATCGTACGTGGTGCAGCCATCGCGATCGTGCTCATCATAATAGTCGAGTTGACACCATTTACAGAGCAAAAAATCTGGAAATCATCATCACTTGTTCCGCAGTTAAAAACAGCGGCAGAGTGGGTCAAGGGATATCTACCAGACGATATTACACAGCATTTAAACAGCGTAGAAAAAGCAACAGAGCAATTACCAAATATGGAACAAATAGAATCAACTATGTCGAACTTACCACCAACTGACGGTACGGAGGCAGAATAGCCCATGTGCGGAATTATCGGCATCGTTGCCAAAAGCGCTGTTAACCAGACTATCTTTGATGGCCTGACAGTACTACAACATCGCGGACAGGATGCAGCGGGTATTGCGACCTACCGTAAAGGAAAGTTGCAATTACGCAAATCAAATGGTCTTGTCGGTGGCGTGTTTCACACACGTCATATGGTGAACTTGCAAGGTAAAATGGGGATCGGTCATATCCGTTATCCAACAGCTGGTCGGTCTTCCAATTCCGAAGCGCAACCTTTTTATGTGAATTCACCCTATGGTATCTCGATCGCACACAACGGTAATTTGACGAATGTTGAAGAACTGAAACGTGAGTTATACCGCAGTGGCTTACGTCACATTAATACCGAGTCTGATTCTGAAGTATTGTTGAATGTGTTTGCTGATGAATTACAGCGTCTGGGCAAATTCCGAATCAATGCGAGTGACATCTTCACCGCGATGAAAGGGGTTTATCGCCGCTGCCGTGGTTCTTACGCTGCTGTGGCGATGATCAACGGTGTCGGCATCGTTGGCTTCCGTGATCCACACGGCATTCGTCCGATCGTGTTTGGTAAGCGCAAAACGGATAAAGGTGATGAGTACATCATTGCATCTGAAAGTGTTGCGATTGACTCGTTAGACTTCCAACGCATTCGTGACGTACGTCCGGGTGAGGCGGTATTTATAGATAAAAAAGGCGAATTGTTTAGTGAGCAATGCTTATTGGACGTGAAATATAATCCCTGCATTTTTGAATATGTTTATTTTGCACGGCCAGATTCTATTATTGATGATATTTCTGTCGTGAAGTCTCGCATGAGAATGGGAGAGCACTTAGCGAGAAAGATTCAGCGGGACTGGGGGAAAGATCATGGTATTGATGTCGTTATCCCGATTCCCGATACCAGCCGAACTGCGGCGATGGAATTAGCACACGTACTCGATCTGAAATACCGCGAAGGTTTTATCAAAAATCGCTACATTCCGCGCACGTTTATTATGCCGGGTCAAAATAAACGTAAGAAGTCCGTCCGCCAGAAACTCAATGCGATTGATCTTGAATTCCGCAATAAGAATGTTCTGTTGGTGGATGACTCTATTGTCCGTGGGACGACCTCTGGGCAAATCATTCAAATGGCTCGTGAAGCCGGTGCGAAGAAAGTTTATTTCGCTTCGGCAGCGCCACCTGTTCGATATCCAAATGTGTACGGCATTGATATGCCTGCAGCTGAAGAGTTGATCGCACACGGTCGGACTGAAAAAGAAATCTGTGAGCTGATTGGTGCGGATAGATTGATCTATCAAGAATTAAAAGATCTGATCGATGCGGCACGCGCAGGCAATCCGGCAATTACAGAATTTGATGTTTCCTGTTTTACTGGCGAGTACGTCACGGGTGATATCAGCCTTGATTATTTAACGGCATTAGAAAAAGAGCGATCAGATGGCGCAAAGCGCAAGAAAGACGCAGACAATAATGATGGGCATGATGATGATATGTCAGATGATGTTTCTATGTCTGCTTGACGATCAAATGTCATTCACCTAATGTGAATTGACGTGTTACATAGCGCCGATTTGAACCTTGCAGCTTGCAGGCGCTTAATAAATTTAGCTAAAGAGAAGCTCGCTTTAGCGGGCTTTTTTTTTGGCTGAGAGAAATTGTGGAGAGAGATAATGGAAGACGAACTGACGTTTCAACTAGCAACACTTGCCGTACGTGCCGGCCATCAACGAACCAACGAATCTGAGCACAGTGAGGCGATCTTCCCAACATCCAGTTTTGTGTTTGAAAATGCAGCACAGGCTGCAGCACGTTTTTCTGATCAGGAACCGGGCAATATTTATTCGCGATTCACGAATCCGACAGTGCGTACGTTTGAAGATCGTCTTGCAGCATTAGAAGGAGCGGAACGCTGTATTGCAACGTCTTCTGGAATGAGCGCTATTTTGAGTACATGTCTTGGTTTATTAAAGCAGGGTGATCACATTGTTTCTTCCCGAAGTATTTTTGGAACAACGGTGGGTTTGTTCAACGGAATACTGAGTAAGTTTGGTGTGACAACCAGCTTCGTTGATCTTAAGGATTTAGATGCATGGTCTGCTGCGATTACACCTTCAACTAAATTGCTCTTTCTTGAAACACCTTCAAATCCACTGACGGAAGTCGCCGATATTCGTGCTTTAGCTGAACTCGCAGAGCAGAAAGGTTGTTTACTCGTAGTTGACAATTGCTTTTGTACGCCGGCATTACAACGTCCGCTAGAACTTGGTGCGCACATTGTGATTCATTCTGCGACGAAATATTTAGATGGACAGGGGCGATGTATCGGCGGCGCTGTTCTCGGTGATGAAGCTTTAATTGGGCAATCGGTTTTTGGAATTTTACGCACGGCAGGCACGACCATGAGCCCTTTTAATGCGTGGGTATTTTTAAAAGGATTAGAAACGCTCAATTTACGAATGAAAGCACATTGTGAGAATGCCAATGCGATCGCTCATTGGTTATGTGATCAGCCGAAAGTCAAGCAGGTCCACTATCCTGGGCTATCTTCGCATCCACAACATGCGCTCGCGACGAAACAACAGACAGGTTACGGCGGCATCGTTACAGTCGAAATTGAAGGCGGAAAAGAGGCAGCTTGGGCACTAATTGATCAGACAAAGGTGTTCTCAATTACAGCAAATTTGGGAGATACAAAAAGTACGATTACGCATCCGATGACGACAACACATTGGCGACTAACAGAAGAAGAAAGACAACAAGCAGGTATCAGTGAGGGGTTGATCAGATTATCAATTGGCTTGGAAGATCTGGAAGATTTGAAAAAAGACCTTTCACTATTGATGAATAGTTAGGCCAAAACTTGCCGGGGATATGGATTGCAATTACCTATTATCCCTGTATAGAATCGATACCTCGCAAAGCGATAGTGTACGTGATTTGGTGCTGCAGCGCACAATCATAGTGTCTAAATTGAATTATCGCAACAGATCATAATTCGCAGCGAAATATAAAATAATTATTAGAATTTTTTAACATGCCGAAGAGTGTGTTTACTGATTTCCAAATCCTAAATATATAATTAAAAACTTGAGGACATAACTAATGGCCGGACGTAATTTTCTTTTTATTCCTGGACCTACAAATGTACCGCGTCGTGTGCAGAACGCGATAAATGTAGAGCAAGAGGACATGCGAGCAGCTGATTTACCGCTGTTTACCAAGCCTCTATATGAAGACATGAAAAAAGCTTTCAAAACTGAAAGTGGTCGCGTCTTTATTTTTCCTTCATCTGGTACAGGTGCTTGGGAATCTGCAATTACAAATACACTGAATCCGGGTGATAAAGTCCTTGCTTCACGCTTTGGTCAGTTTAGTCATTTATTTATTGACTGCGCGCAACGCTTAGGTATGGAAGTGATTGAAGTGGATTGTGAGTGGGGTACTGGTGTTCCTGCTGAAAAATTCGCTGAAATTCTGGCAGAAGATAAAAACCACGAAATCAAAGCTGTGTTCGCTACGCATAACGAAACTGCAACAGGCGTCATGTCTGATCTTAAGAAAGTTCGTGATGCAATCGATTCGGCGAGCCATCCAGCACTATATTTTGTTGATACCGTTTCTGGTGTCGGTAGCTTGGATTTCCGTATGGACGAATGGGGTGTGGATCTGGCTATTTCTGGATCACAAAAAGGCTTCATGCTGCCTACAGGTCTCGGCATTGTGTGCGCAAGTGAAAAAGCACTTGAAGCGAATAAGTCTGCAACTTGCCCACGCTGCTTCTTTGCCTGGGAAGACCAAATTGCCACGAACGACAATGGCTACTTCCCTTACACGCCACCAATGAACTTGTTACGTGGTCTGCGTGAATCTTTAGATATGTTATTTGAAGAAGGTCTGGACAATGTTTTTGAACGTCATACGCGTTTTGCAATAGCGACACGTAAAGCCGTTGAAGCTTGGGGCCTGACTACAATCGCACATGACGGTTGGCAATCTGACACCGTTACCGCTGTTAAAACTCCTGAAGGGTTTGACGGTAACGAAGTCGCACGCCATGCGTACCGTCGTTACAACCTCGCGCTTTCAATCACCATCGGTAAAGTTATGGGACATGGTTTCCGTATCGGCCACATGGGTGACATGAATGAGCTAATGCTGATGGTTCCACTAAGTGGTGCCGAAATGTCCATGAAAGATCTCGGTTATCCGATCGAGCTTGGAAGTGGTGTTGCAGCAGCTCAGGAATATCTGCGCTCAACAGCTAAAGACCGCATTTAAATCTAAAAATTTAAAGCGGAATCTAAAACTACGCAGGATATGGTGTTATCCAGCGATAGTTATAACTTAGTATGTCTTAGGAGGTGTAACCATGAGTTTCACACAATATAAGCAAGCACGTGCTCGTCTACAACGAAGTGAATTGGCAGTGCCAGGTTCAAACCCTGGTATGTTCGAAAAAGCAGCACAAAGTAATGCAGATTATGTTTTCCTTGATGTGGAAGACGCAGTAGTTCCAGATGATAAAGCGCAAGCACGAAAAAATATCATCGAAGGCCTTAACGATATTGATTGGGGCAACAAAACCATGTCAGTCCGAATCAACGGGCTCGATACTCACTACATGTACCGCGATGTCGTCGATATCTTGGAGCAAGCTGGTGATAACCTCGACACAATCCTCATTCCTAAAGTTGGAACGGCTGCAGACGTTTATGCGGTTGATATGTTGGTGACGCAAATCGAAGAAGCGATGGGTCTGAAGAAAAAGATTGGACTTGAATGCTTGATCGAAACAGCACTAGGCGGAGTTAACGTGTTTGAAATTGCGAAAGCAAGTCCTCGTTTGGAAGCATTTCACTTCGGTGTTGCTGACTATGCAGCAAGTATGCGATCACGAACTTCTGTTATCGGTGGATTAGTTGAAGAATACAACTGTGAAGGTGCAGTGAATGATCAATGGCATTATGCACAAAGTCAGATGATTCACGCTTGTCGAGCTTATGGTCTTCGAGCAATTGACGGACCATTTGGTGATTTTAGTGATCCGGAAGCATTTAAAGCTGCGGCTAAGCGTGTTGCCGTTCTCGGGTATGAAGGTAAATGGGCAATCCATCCTTCACAAATTGATTTAGCAAATGAAATTATGTCACCTCCTGAAGCGGAAGTAACTCGTGCAAAACGCGTACTTGAAGCTTTAGAGGAAGCAGCAAAACAAGGTAAAGGCGCAGCTCAACTCGATGGCAAAATGATTGATATTGCGTCTGAGCGAATGGCTCGTAATATTGTCGAGCAAGCTAGTCAGATTGGAGAGAAGTCTTAATTCTGATTTTTCCTAAACTATTATAAAAATAAGGAGAATACAAAGTGGAAATCCACGAGTATCAAGCAAAAGAACTGTTGGCAGATTTTGGTGTAGCAATCCTTCCCGGTGGTCTGGCGTATAGCCCAGAGCAAGCCGTTTATAGAGCGAAGGAAATTGGTGGTGAGATCTGGGCTGTTAAAGCACAGATCCATTCTGGAGCACGCGGTAAAGCAGGGGGGATTCAACTCTGTAAAACTGACGATGAGATCTGGGATGCGGCAGATGACTTGCTCGGCAAGCGTCTTGTCACACATCAAACAGGTGCACAGGGTAAAGTGGTACATCGTTTATATGTTGAGTCTGGTTGCGACATTCAACGTGAAATCTATCTGGCGTTCGTTCTTGATCGCCAAGCAGAGCGTGTCACCGTCGTTGCTTCAGCGGAAGGCGGTATGGAAATTGAACAACTGGCTGTCGAAAAGCCGGAATCAATTATTAAAATTCATGTTGAACCTGCGGTTGGTTTGCAGGACTTCCAAGCACGTGAACTGGCCTTCGCACTCGATTTACCGAGCTCGATGATCAGTCAAGCTGTCACCACGTTCCAAGGTGCTTATCGCGCCATGCGCGATATGGACGGAACGATGGTTGAGATCAATCCATTAGTTGTTACTGGTGACAGCAAACTCTACGCACTCGATGCAAAAATGTCTTTTGATGATAACGCGATGTTCCGTCATTCAAAGATTGCGGAACTGCGTGATAAATCACAAGAAGATCCGCGCGAAATGCAAGCGGCAGATCGTGGTCTGAGCTATGTCGGTTTGGACGGAAACATTGGTTGTATTATCAATGGTGCTGGTCTGGCTATGGCGAGTATGGACATGATCAAGCATGCTGGTGGTGAGCCAGCAAACTTCCTCGACATCGGCGGTGGTGCATCTGCTGAGCGAACAGCGAAAGCGTTCCGATTGGTATTGGCTGATAAAAATGTACAAACCATTTTGGTTAACATTTTTGCGGGTATCAATCGTTGCGATTGGATCGCAGAAGGTGTCGTGCAAGCTGTTCAAAAAATAGAACTAGAGGTTCCTCTTATCGTACGTCTATCAGGTACAAATGTTGAAGCTGGGCGCAAGATTATTGACGAAAGCGGTTTAAACATCATTACTGCAGAGACGTTACGTGAAGCGGCTGATAAATCTGTTGCTGCTTGGAAAAAGCACACAGGACAGGCTTAAGCTTGAGACTAGAGGATAAGAAAAATGGCTATTTTATTAGATGAAAATTCAAAGGTAATTGTTCAAGGTTTTACGGGACAGATCGGTACTTTCCATGCACAGGAAATGATTGAATACGGAACGAATGTCGTTGGTGGTGTCACGCCGGGTAAAGGCGGAACAACGCATTTAGGCCGTCCAGTATTTGATACAGTAAAAGAAGCAGTACGCGAAACAGGCGCAGATGCGAGTATTGTCTTCGTGCCACCTCCGTATGCTGCAGACAGCATCATGGAAGCGGCAGATGGCGGCATTAAATTCTGTGTCGCGATCACTGATGGTATTCCATCGCACGATATGATCCGTGTTAAACGTTATATGCGCCGTTACAAACGCGAAGATCGTATGGTTTTGACGGGGCCTAACTGCGCTGGCTCTATTAGCCCTGGAAAATGCATGATGGGTATCATGCCTGGGCATATTTATATGCCAGGACCGATCGGTATCGTTGGTCGATCAGGCACGTTGGGTTACGAAGCAGCCTCGCAAATGAAAGAATTGGGTATCGGTGTATCGACCAGTATCGGTATTGGTGGTGACCCCATTAATGGTAGTGCGTTTCGTGATCATTTCGAATATTTCGAGCAAGATCCTGAAACAAAAGTTATTGTTATGATTGGTGAGATAGGCGGTCCTCAAGAAGTTGAGGCAGGCATATTTTCTAAAGAGAATATGAGTAAACCTGTGGTTGCTTACATCGCGGGTCTGACAGCACCTAAGGGGCGTCGTATGGGCCATGCCGGTGCAATCATCTCTGCAGTTGGTGAAAGTGCAGCTGAGAAAGTTGAGCTATTACAAGATTTGGGTGTCACGATAGTACCGACACCATCAGATTTTGGACCAACAGTTGCAAAAATCCTTGATAAAGTTTCCTAGGAGAGTAGAGAGATGAGTAAACCTAAAGTTATCGTAACGCGTCGATGGCCAGAAGCTGTCGAGAACCACATGAAAGAATTGTTCGATGTTCAACTGAATGTTGATGATGTACCTATGAGCACTGAACAATTGCAGAATGCCTTCAAAACCGCCGATGCGGTTTGCCCAACTGTCTCAGATAAAATTACTGCTGAAGTAATGAACGTCGACGGCATGCAGGCGAAAATTATCGGTAACTTTGGTGTTGGCTTTAATCACATTGATCTGGAAGCAGCTAAGTCGAAAGGCTTAGCTGTCTCCAACACGCCGGAAGTATTAACAGACTGTACTGCTGACACTGCAATGACATTAATGCTTATGACGGCACGTCGTGCTGGAGAAGGCGAGCGTCATGTTCGAAATAAAGAATGGACTGGCTGGCGTCCGACGCACATGATGGGCACAAAAGTTACCGGTAAATCATTGGGACTGATCGGTTTTGGTCGTATCGCACAAGCGATGGCACACAAAGCACACTTCGGTTTCGGCATGAAGATTTTTTTCTATGATCCCTATCCACCGATTTCAGAAGTTGTAAATAAATACGGCGCAATCCAATGTGAGACCGTTGAAGATGTTCTAAAACAAAGTGATTTTGTTTCATTACATTGTCCTGGTGGCGGTTCAAATACGAACCTCATCAATAAAGAGAGATTGGCGATGATGAAGCCAGAAGCCATTCTGGTGAATACAGCTCGTGGCGATGTTGTCGATGAACCTGCGTTAGTGGAAGCTCTAAAAACAGGTGAAATCACAGCAGCAGGTCTTGATGTTTTCGCTCAAGAACCTAAAGTGACGGAAGAGCTGTTAGCGATGGACAACGTTGTACTATTACCTCATCTTGGTAGTGCAACGTTAGATACGCGAATTGCTATGGGAATGCGCGTGGTTGAAAACCTCCAAGCATTCTTCGCAAATGAACCACTGCGCGACAAAGTCGTGTAATTAGAGGCGCAAGCCGAAACTCTCTCGAAGGACAGAAAGGTGGATCATTTTGAATACATCACAAATATCTATACAGGATATCGTCTCAGAGCACGCGAATGAAACTGCGACGTTATTATTTGACCTACTGCTTGATGTAGTAGGTAATCGTCGTCCAGAGTTAATCCCTCTGTTAAAAGGCGAAATTGAACAAATTGACTTTGATAAGTCTGAGTTATCGAATGTGCTTCAAGCACAAGGTATCTGGTTTCAGTTACTGGGTATCATTGAAGAAAATGCGGGTATGCGTCGCCGACGTCTGATCGAATCAGAAGAAGGTGGCTCTCACTTAGCTAGCTCACTGGCCAGTGTTGCTTATGCAGCAAAAGAGGCAGGTATCAGTCCTGAAAAATTTCAGGCAATGATGGATACCGCTCGGATCCGACCAGTGTTTACAGCCCATCCGACCGAAGCGAAACGTGTCACCGTTCTAGAAATTCATCGCCGTATCTATCTGCTTCTTATGCAGATAGATAACACGCGCTGGACTGAGCGTGAACGTAAAGCATTCATTGATGAACTGCGCAATGAAATTGATCTGCTTTGGTTGACGGGTGAACTTCGACTGGAAAAACCAAGCGTAGAGCAAGAAGTCGCTTGGGGATTGCATTTCTTCAAAGCGACCATGTTTGACCGGCTTCCAGAGTTACATCAGAAACTGGAAATTGCACTCAAAGAAAGTTATCCCGAGCACGAATTTACCATTCCACCATTTTTTCAATTTGGTTCATGGATTGGTGGTGATCGCGATGGTAATCCCTTCGTAACGAACGAAGTAACTCGCAAGGCGCTGTTTAGTTACCGTCGGGCAAGTTTGCAACGTTATGACGAACGTCTAACGGATCTTATCGCTAAGATCAGTTTCGCAAAACATGCGATCACATTCCCCAGCTGGTTTGAAGAAAAACTAGCTGAAGAATTGGGAACTTCAGAAATTGGCGCCGAGATCTCATCACGAAACCCTGGTGAATTGCTTCGACAATTTAGTGTTTGTATGAGCATGAAGTTGAAGAAGACAATTGAAAAAGCCAAGGTTGATGATGTGCCTGAGGAATCCGATTATGCCTATCATGATGCGGATGAACTGATCGAAGATCTGAAAGTCATGGAAGCGGCATTGATTGAGACAAACAGCTCACATACTGCGAAAATCATGGTGCTTCCTTTGCGTCGCGAAGTTGAATCTTTCCGTTTTAAAACAGCCTCCCTCGATCTAAGACAAAACTCGCAAACAACCAATGCGACGTTAGTGTCGATCTGGGCCGCGTTAAGCGGAAAAGACGAGTCAGAATGCCCCGAGATCGAATCCACCGCTTGGCGTGAATGGTTACTTGAGCAGCTCGCTCAACCATTGAACTATCAGATCATTTTTAACAAGCTGCCGCAAGCCTCGCAGGAAATGATTGACCTTATGTGTTTGATCGCAGAGACACAAAGCAAGATGGATCGCGAAGCGATTGGTTGCTTTGTACTCAGCATGACACAAAGTGTGAATGACATTCTTGGCGTATATTTATTGGCTAAATTTGGTGGCTTGTTCAGAGATGATCAAGCAATTGAAAGTTGCACCATAGCGATCGTTCCGTTGTTTGAGACAATTGAGGATTTGCGCGCAGCATCTGAAATCATGACTGAGTTGTTCTCAATTCCTGTCGTGCAACGTACGGTGAAAGATTGCGGTGGTTTCCAAGAAGTTATGATCGGTTATTCTGACTCGAATAAAGATGGCGGTTACATGACGTCAAATTGGGAGTTAGCAATAGCCCAACGAGAACTGACGAAAGTTGGCGAAAGTCATAATATTCCGATCTCATTCTTTCATGGTCGAGGTGGCTCTGTCAGCCGTGGTGGTGTTCCGACTGGCAATGCGATTGCTGCACAACCGGCAGGATCTGTGCACGGTCAATTACGCATCACAGAACAAGGTGAAGTTGTTTCCTCGAAATATGCCAACCGTGGAACGTCACTATTTAATCTCGAATTGTTAGCGGAGAGTGTTTTTTCGCATTCTCTTCTGTCGCCAACAGAACCATCACTGGCGCCGAGAGAAGATTTTGATAGTGCGTTTGATGAACTTTCAAAAGCATCGTTTTCGGCATATCGAAAGTTGGTCGAAACACCTGGGTTAGTTGATTATTACGAGGCTGCAAGCCCCGTTGAAGAATTGGCTTTATTGAATATTGGTTCACGCCCAGCACGACGTTTCGGTGCGAAAAGCCTTTCTGATCTACGTGCAATCCCTTGGGTATTTGCGTGGACACAGAATCGAACACTAGTACCGAGTTGGTATGGCCTCGGAACTAGTATCGAGACCTATCTCGAAGAACATGGCGATGAAGGGCTTGCCTTGCTAAGGAAAATGTTTAATGAGTCTCGGTTATTCGGGCTTGTGCTTGATGAAGTCGAGAAGACGCTCAAACAAGTCGATATGTCGATCGCGCGATTATATGCTGATCTCGTGTCGGATGAAGAGAATAGAGAGCGAATTTTCTCCATGATTGAGGATGAGTACGAGCGAACAGTTAAGCAAGTACTGCTGGTGACAGGCGGTAATGAGTTGGCTGAACGCTTTCCACGCTTCTTAAGAAAGTTTGATCGTCGGCATGCAACGATAAATCAAATTGGTCTTGAGCAGGTAATCTTGATTAAGGCGTTCAGAACGGCTAAAGAGTCGGGAACGTATAGTCAGGACGACTTAATTCCATTGTTATTGTCGATTAATTGTATCGCAAGCGGGCTTGGCTGGACGGGTTAAGCTCAATAAAAAAGCCGCTGATATTTCAGTATCAGCGGCTTTTCTTAGAATTAAAAAGGTACACAACCTTGTCAGGCTGTGTACTAAAGAAATCAGCAACGTTAAAGAGGAGGTCATGATTTAATTGCTGATTGGTGCAAAACTGTTAACGCAGTATCTCAGACTGCCGACATCACTATTGTAGACTGTGATATAAAACCATAGTTCCATTGATTAATTAGATATTATTGCTCTAAACACTAAAAAACCACGTATGATGTCGCGATGCAGCAAAGAATATTGCTTTTCTTATTGCATTTCAATACGTGGAGTGGTTAATATATTGTTTCCAATCAGGAAATACTCATGGATAAATTAACCAGTATGCGTGTTTTTGCCAGAGTGGCAAAAATGGGTAGCTTTTCAGCCGCAGCAGATGAGCTCGGTATATCAAAAGCGATGGCTTCGAAGCATATCACTTCTCTTGAGAATAAGCTTGGTGTGCGCTTACTTAACAGGACGACGCGCAAGATTAGCTTGACTGAAGTTGGTAGTGCTTATCGAGAAAGAATTAATATTATTCTTGCAGAGATAGAAGAGACTGAACTGTCTGTTTCGCAACTCAATACTGAGCCACGGGGTACATTGAGAATCATGGCGCCGACGTCATTTGGGGCATTCCATTTATCCCGTGCAGCGGCGGATTTTATGGGAGAGTACCCTGACATCAGCGTGGAAGTTTTACTCAGTGATCGCGAAGCTGATCTAGCAGAAGAAGGTTTAGACTTATCGATTTATGTAGGTGAGCTAAGTGATTCTAGCCTGATCGCACGTAAGCTGGCTTCGACTCGCTTAGTTGTCTGCGCTTCACCAGAGCATATCGCTGAGCACGGTGAGCCGAAAACACCCGAAGACTTACAAGATCAAACCTGTTTACTTTTTACACCACGCTACCCTGTTAATGAATGGCATTTTCGAAAGAACGATGAGAATTATACCGTTAAAGTAAAAGGCTGTATGAAGTCTAATGTCGGTGATACTTTGCGAGTAGGCGCAATTAAAGGCTTAGGTTTTATCCAACAACCGACGTACATGGTCGGACAAGATATTAGTATGGGCAGGTTACAGGTGGTCCTATCCGAATTCGAACCACCCGAACGCCCAATTTACGCACTCTATTTACACAGACGTCACCTCTCTGCAAAAGTCAGAACGTTTGTTGAATTTCTGATTGATCGATTCCAACCCGTTCCTTATTGGGATGAGTGGACGCGATAGATAGTCAACTAGCGGATCAGAATGACTCTGACTCGGGTCTACGCCCGGCAAAGACGGCAATAAAAAGTCCGGCAATAAAACTTGCTATGATAACGTCTGTCATCATGACAAGCGTGTAGTTAAGATCGAAATACATCCAGTTCCAAGATGGAAGATGGCCAGCCGCTGCGGAAACGGTGCCGGCCATCGTCACGAATAGCACGCGCGCGATATAAGACAGATCGATAGTGCATGAAAGCAAAACAGTGAGGATCATACAGATGAACAAGCTGCTGAAGAAACTGGCTGTTACCTGCTGTTGAACACTGCGTGAATTAGCTTGTTTTAATGCAATAAATGCCGAAAATGAATTATTCGCTTGTTCCGCGATACCTTCTGGTGACAACACGTTAAGTCGGCTAACGCTCGCAGCAGGAAGGATGTAGATACCATCTTCACTGGAATAGTTCGTTAAACTTTCTTGGACACGCTCTTCACTTGTGAAGGTGTTGAGTACAGATTGATGCCAAGGTAACACTGTCCACGAAATTAAATTCCACGCAAAGTAAACAGCCGTACCGAAAATTGTTGCAAGTATGAACCGGATCATTTCGCCTCCCCCTAATTATTATGGCAAACTAAAAATCTAACACTTTCAATGTGTTGTCAAATTTTTATTGATATTTATCTGATTTAAAATGAACAGGAGTTAAGAATGCAGCGTGTGATTGACAAGGTTAGAACCGTACCCGACTTCCCTAAACCGGGAATTCAATTCAGAGATATTACACCGTTGTTGCGAGATCCTGCAGCGATGCGTGTTGCTGTCCATCAACTAGTTGCGCCATTTCATGGACGAGGAATCACTGTAATTGCTGGGATGGAAGCGAGAGGGTTTATCTTCGGTAGCCTTGCCGCTTGGGATATGGGAATTGGTTTCGTGCCGTTAAGAAAGCCGGGTAAACTCCCTTATAACGTAACGTCTGAGTCTTATGATCTTGAGTACGGGACGAACACACTTGAGATGCACATCGACGCGATCGAACCAACGGATAAAGTGTTACTTGTGGATGATTTACTCGCAACAGGTGGAACGGCAGCTGCAAGTTGTGAGCTGGTAAAAAAAACAGGGGCAGAAATTGTCGCTTGTGCTTTCGTGATCGAGTTAGATGAATTGCAAGGACGACATAAGTTGGCTGACTATCCTGTGCATTCTTTAATTCATTATTAAAAATAAAAGAATTTACGTCGACGTTTCATAAACTGATTCTTTATGTAAATCAAACGACATAAAAAAAGGCCGGTTTGAAAAACCGGCCTTTTTTATTTAGAGCACATAATCGTATTGATAATTTAGAATAAGCCGCTGATATGTCCAGCGTCATCAATGTCAATACGTTCTGCAGCCGGTACTTTCGGTAAACCCGGCATCGTCATCATGTTGCCGGCAATGGCAACGATGAAACCAGCACCATTGGCTAATCGTACTTCGCTAATGTGGACGTTATGGCCAGAAGGTGCACCTTTCGCCGTTGGATCCGTTGAGAATGACATTTGCGTCTTAGCCATACAAACTGGGTAAGAACCACACTCCTCATTCCACGCTGTGAGTTGCGCTTTTACTTTCGGATCAAATGAGACGCTTGCTGCACCATAAATTTTGGTCGCAATCGCTTCGATTTTATCTTCCAGTTTAACGTCGTCGCCGTAGACAAAAGTATGCTTGCCTGGGTTGTTATCAACGATATCAACCACTGCGTTTGCTAAACCTTCTGCACCAGCACCGCCGTCAGCCCAATGTTTAGAGACAACGGCTTTCACGCCTAGATCAGCACATTTTTTCTCAAGCAATGCAACTTCAGCATCGGTATCTGCAGTGAAGTGGTTCACACAGACAACACACGGCAAACCATAGTGTTCTCTAATGTTACTGACATGACGTTCCAGATTACTCATGCCTTTTTCTAGTGCTTCAAGGTTCTCGTTGTTAAGATCGTCTTTCGCAACACCGCCATGGAATTTCAGTGCGCGAATTGTCGCAACAAGCACAACAGCTGAAGGATTTAGGCCAGCCATACGACACTTAATATCGATGAACTTCTCGGCACCCAAATCAGCACCGAAACCACCTTCAGTGATCACGTAATCTGCTAATTTAAGCCCCGTTTTAGTTGCAGTAACCGTATTACAACCGTGTGCAATATTTGCAAACGGTCCACCGTGGATAATCGCAATATTGTTTTCTAATGTCTGAACAAGATTCGGTTTGATCGCATCTTTCAATAATGCTGCCATCGAACCTTGTGCATTTAGATCACGTGCATAAACGGGTGTTTTATTATCCCTTTTGTAACCGATTACAATCCGACCTAAACGTTCTTTCAGATCTGCCCGATCAGTCGCGAGACATAAGATGGCCATAATTTCAGAGGCAACGACAATGTCGTAACCATCTTCACGTAAATAACCATTTGCAGGCCCACCCATACCGACAGTGACTTTTCGCAGCGCGCGATCATTCATGTCGACGACACGTTTCCATTGAATACGGCGTGGATCAATACCGAGTTCGTTACCGTGATTGATATGATTATCGATCATGGCTGAGAGCAAGTTGTGTGCAACACCGATCGCATGAAAGTCACCTGTGAAATGCAGGTTAATATCTTCCATAGGAACGACTTGCGCATAACCGCCACCAGCAGCGCCACCCTTCACACCAAAACAAGGGCCAAGTGAAGGTTCACGAAGGCACATGATGGTTTTTTTACCGATCCGGTTCATAGCATCACCAAGACCAACGGTCGTTGTGGTTTTACCTTCACCAGCCGGAGTAGGACTAATTGCAGTTACCAGAATCAGCTTGCCGTCATCACCCGACAAATTATTCACGTATTCGAGTGATAATTTGGCTTTGTAATGACCGTAAGGATCGAGGTGTTCTGCTTCAATACCGAACTTGTCACCAGCGAGTTCGATAATAGGTTTCATGGTTGCCTTTTGAGCAATTTCAATATCTGACATAGGAGCTCCTCTCATCAGTTTGAGCTTATGCGAATAAACTTATGAAAACAGGAACAAAGTTCGTGGAATTTTGGAAATCATTTGACGTACTTTGCGTTATTATAATTTTCACCATAGTAAACAGCACTGATGGTGTGCATGCTATTCTAGCTTGATAAACAACAAATCACTATTCTTGTAACCATGATTGACCTTCTGGAGAAATTACGGATCCGTTTAGCGGGCCTAAACGCGCAACCTTTGCTTGCCTTATTAGGGCTGATCACAGGTCTTTTGTCGGGTCTGATCATCATCTTGTTTCGCTATGCTATCGACTCCTCTCAAACGATACTTCTGCCGATCAGCATGCCGGATGACTTTGAATCGTTGCGCCTTGACTGGCGGATTGCATTACCGATCGGCGGCAGTATCTTGCTCGCGATTTTGCTGCATTTTTTCTCGAAGCCGACGTATCGATTTGGCGTTGTGCATGTTATGGAGCGCTTAGCATATTATGAAGGGCATCTTCCGTTCAGAAATATGGTGCTGCAATTTATCGGAGCAACCATCGCATTATTTTCCGGTTTTTCTGTTGGCCGAGAAGGACCCGGTGTGCATTTGGGGGCAGCGTCATCCAGCTTGCTCGGGCGATATTTTTTATTACCGAACAATAGCGTTCGAACATTAATCGCATGCGGAGTGGCTGCTGCGATCGCTGCTTCATTTAATACGCCATTGACCGGCGTTATTTTCGCGATGGAAGTGGTGATGATGGAGTACACGATAAGCGGTTTTACGCCAGTGATTCTCGCGGCCGTCAGTGCGACAGTACTCACTCGATGGGTTTACGGCGCACAACCAGCGTTTAATGTTCCACCACTCGAACTTTATTCAATGATGGAATTACCCCTCGTGTTGTTGATGGGGATCGGGATTGGTGCGCTTGCGGCGTTATTTAATTTTTCCTTGCAATGGATTACCACGCATAGCAGCCAACGACTCGTGATCTGGCAACGGCTATTGCTTGCAGGCGTGTGCATAAGCTTTTGTGCTGCGATCACACCTGAAATCATGGGAATTGGTTATGACACGGTCAACCGGGCGATGACCGGATCAGAGGGAGTGATGGTTTTGATGTTGATCGTTTTCATGAAGTTAATTGCAACCTCGATCAGTGTTGGCCTCGGCGTACCCGGCGGTTTGATCGGGCCAACGCTGATGATCGGTGCAACAGCGGGTGGTGTTGTGGGATTGTTGATTAGTCAATTAAATTTAGGTGTTACGCATCCCGGTCTCTACGCAATGCTTGGCATGGGCGCGATGATGGGCGCATGTTTGCAAGCGCCGTTAGCTGCCTTAATCACGTTGCTCGAACTGACGGCGAATCCGTATATTATTTTGCCGGGAATGTTAGCGATCGTGAGCGCAACCTTAGTCAGTAAAGAGGTGTTCAAGAAGGAATCGATCTTCATTTCGCAAATGCGGGCGATCGGTTTGGACTATAAAAATGATCCGATCGCACAATCATTACGTCGGGTGGGTGTGGCTTCCGTGATGGATCGCCGCTACGTCACGACAAAGCAAGTTATTCGTCAAGAAGAGGCGATCGCATTTTTACAAGATGCGCCCAACTGGATCATCATCGAAAGAGAAAAAGTGAATCTCGCTCTGCCTGCAGCGGATCTTGCACGGTATCTTGAAACGTCAACAGAGGAAGATATTGACCTGTTAGAGATCCCATCGACGCGTCGAGAACTCGCTCCGATCTACCTACAAGCAACACTGCAAGAAGCGCGGGACGTATTGCAAGAATCTCAGGCAGATGCACTCTTCGTCCAACGGCAAATAGCGCCGATGGTGTTTCGTACTTACGGCATCATTGATCGTGAACACATTGAGAAAGGCTATCGGTTTTAGATCGTAAATAGATCTTCATTAAGCGAGAATCGGTTCTTCCTCAACCGATGTCCCTTGTTCAATTTTTTGTATTGCCGTTCGTAAATCGGCAATATTAGCAAAGCGATTTGTTAGTTGTTTTGCCAGTAAACCGTCGATGATCGGTTGATATATTTTGATTGTTTGAGGGAGTTGGGGAATCGGTTCGTTCAAATGTGCGTAGAAAACCTGCATCAGATTAAAACCGTCAAAAGGTTTCCTGCCCGTGAGCATTTCGTAAAAGATTACGCCTAAGCTATATAAGTCACTGCGTTGATCAACGCTGCCATTATCGATCTGTTCGGGACTCATATAATAGGGTGAACCCATGATCGTATTTGTCTGGCAAACTGACTTAGACGCATCCACATAACTTGCGATGCCGAAATCAGTGAGGGCGAGTGCACCATTCTGTCCGAACAGAATGTTTTTTGGTTTCACATCTAAATGCGCGATATTTTGATCGTGGATATATTCCAGTGCAGACATCAGTTGTAATAGATAGTCGATCGTTTTATTGGGTTGAAGACCCAAAGTGATCTTATGAGAAAGATCCTTGCCTTGGAAATAATCCATCACATGGCAAATGGTAGATTGCTGCTCAATGCGATTACGAATTGGTACAATATGAATATGTGTAAGTTGGGATTGAAATAGGAACTCCTGCTGAAAGCGACGTAAAGCACCCGACGCATTCTCATCAGTGAGATTGTTACTCAGTATTTTGATCGCGTTGACTTGTCCCGAATCTGTGTTTTCCGCAAGGTAAACACGAGACGATTGGGATAATCCAATACATCGAATCAAGCGGTAGCCCGTTACAGAAACTCCATCCATAGGTATCTTTCAACATGAACTGTTGAGTCTTTATCTCCCTTCTTGAGACATTGTCTAATAGATGTATCGGCCAAGATTACAAATAATAAAATGATTTTTTGCGATCATTCCTTAGATAACAAGCCGTTAGCACGAAGCCAATAGATGAGATGAAAGAAAACCACTAGCGGCGCTTGAATTAATCAAACCATGTCGGTATTATCTCGCGTCTGACAGGTGCGGGGTGGAGCAGTCTGGCAGCTCGTCGGGCTCATAACCCGAAGGTCGCAGGTTCAAATCCTGCCCCCGCTACCAATAAATACAGAAAGCTCGAAGATAGGATTGTGTCAACGATCTTGCCTTCGAGCTTTTTTGTTTGTCCCTTATTTTTCTGATCTCTGTTCCTTCGTAACGTTCAGTATTTTGATTTTAACGTACGGTTAGCTAACTCAAAACGACGGTCTATTTTAATTACAATTCGTTTTCAACAAATCGTTTAAATCGAGCCAGTTCTTTTTACTCAGAGCTCACCTTAAGTTTCTTTTCCTTAAGGTTCTCACCTTAATAACCTATTGCGATTGTAGTGTTAAAATTGAAACGTTCTGCTGGCGATCTCTGGTTATAGGTAAGGTGGTGCTGAGACTATTGTTGTTGTTTGTCATGAAATATGGGTATAATTCGCGCCCTAAAGTTTGGGAAGAGAGTTCGTTTACGGCTTCTTGAAGGGCTTCCCCAGCAGGAATAAATTGTAGTGGTGGCGTACTCAGAATGATTGGGTATATAGGGTGATAGGGCTACCGCAATCAAGGAATTTGAAAAGGCCCCTACGTAAGGGCCTTTTTACTTTGTGGGGTTAATGAATGTACGACAGCAGTTCTCGAATGCATCAAATGATGGATGAGGCCATAACCGGTCTTGGATACGAGCTGCTGGGTATAGAAATGTTGCGCGATACAAACGGCAACATCATGCGTATGTACATTGATCACGCGGATGGCATTGTCATCAAAGATTGCGAGAAAGTTAGCCGCCATGTGAGCGGTATACTGGATGTGGAAGATCTTATTCGTGGACAATACACATTAGAAGTGTCGTCACCAGGAATTGATCGGCCACTTTTTACGCGTGATCACTATAAAAAATTTACAGGCTCTACGGTAAAGTTAAGATTAAGCATGATGCTTGAAGGCCGGCGTAGAGTGAAAGGGATATTACGTGAAGTAAACGAGCAAGACGTTTTGGTCGTTGACGGCGAACACGCATTCACGATTCCATTTGATATGATCGATAAAGGGCAAATTGTTCCATCAGATATCTAGGCAGAGTTACCCAAGCAGGTTTACCTAGGCAGATTTTGACGGCGAGAGTGAATTTATGAGCAAAGAAATTCTGACAGTTGTTGATGTGGTTTCCAACGAGAAAGGTGTCGCGAAAGAGGTCATCTTTGACGCATTGGAAGTTGCACTCGCGACGGCTACACGCAAGCCCTATAAAGAAGACATCGACGTACGCGTCGCAATCGACAGATCCACTGGCGAATATTCAGCGTTTCGGCGTTGGTTAATCATTGACGGTGATGCACCGGTGATCAATGAGCTCGGTGAAGTTGACGAAATGATTCCTGATCGCGAAATTGCGTTGGAAGATGCAGTCTTAACACATCCTGGCATTCAACTCGGTGACTACATAGAAGAGCCGATCGAAGCCGTCGAATTCGGACGAATTGCAGCGCAAACAGCGAAACAGGTGATCGTTCAGAAAGTCCGAGAAGCTGAACGTGCACAAATTGTTGATGCATACATTGATCGTCAAGGCGAACTCGTCATGGGTACGGTGAAACGACTTGATCGTGGCAACGTTATCTTAGACTTAGGTGAGAACGCAGAAGCCTTTATTGCGCGTGAAGATATGATCCCGCGCGAATCAGTCCGAGTCGGTGATCGATTGCGAGGTTACTTACGCGAAGTGCGTTTTGAAAAACGTGGCCCACAATTATTTGTTAGCCGAACAGCGAAAGAATTACTTATGGAGTTATTCAAGCTGGAAGTGCCAGAGATTAGTGAAGGTCTCATCGAAATTCTGGGCGCATCGCGCGATCCGGGCTTGCGAGCAAAAATTGCTGTCCAAGCACATGATTCACGCATTGATCCTGTCGGCGCTTGTGTTGGTATGCGAGGGTCACGTGTACAAGCCGTTTCAAATGAGCTTGGCGGCGAACGTGTCGATATCATTTTATGGAATGAAAACCCTGCACAATTTGTTGTCAATGCGATGGCGCCAGCAGAAGTGGTGTCGATAGTTGTTGATGAAGACTCTAACAGTATGGATGTTGCGGTGGTTGAAGATCAGCTTTCACAAGCGATCGGCCGAAACGGCCAGAATGTGCGTTTAGCCAGTCAATTAACAGGGTGGCAAATTAACGTGATGACCGAAACGGAAGCCGCTGAAAAAGGTGAAGCGGAGATTTCTCGAATCCGTGACATGTTTATGGGTTTTCTCGACGTTGATGAAGATGTAGCGAATATCCTTGCACAAGAAGGCTTCACAACCATCGAAGAAGTCGCGTACGTACCTGAAAATGAGATGCTTCAAATTGAAGAGTTTGACGAAAACCTAGTCAATGAATTACGTAATCGCGCAAAAGACTTATTGTTAACTAGAGCCATTGCCAGTGAAGAAGAAATTGGTGATGCAAAACCCGCTGAAGATCTGCTGACGATGGAAGGCATGGATGAAACCTTAGCTTTCGTACTCGCAAGTCGCGGTGTGATTACCATGGAAGATCTTGCCGAACAGGCCACGGACGATCTGTTGGAAATTGAAGGCATGGATGAAACACGTGCGGCGGAGTTGATCATGACTGCACGTAAACCGTGGTTTGAAAACGAAGATTGATCCTCGTTAACCAAACCAAAACTGTAACGCTTTAATCCGGAACAAAACAATGGCAGAAGTAAGCATAAAAGATTTCGCAGGGGTCGTTGGGATCTCAGTTGACCGTCTATTGACCCAACTGAAAGATTCGGGTGTCTCTGAGAAACAAGCCGACGATTCCATTACGGATGATGAGAAGAGTAAATTACTCGCTCACCTCCGCCAGCTTCACGGGAAAAGTGAAACAGAATCATCTTCATCTGAACCCGTTAAAGTCACAATTCGTCGCAAATCTGTGAGCGAACTTAATGTGCCTGGTGCACGTAGCACAACGCGTGCACGACCTGCTTCAAAAACTGTCAGCGTCGAAGTAAGAAAGAAACGTACTTACGTCAAGCGCAGCATTATTGAAGAAGAAGAGCAAAAGAAACTCGAAGAAGAGCGCCTGAAGCAAGAAGCGATCGAAGCGGTAGAACGTGAGAAAGAAGAAGTTCTTCTCCGTCAGAAAGAAGCCGAAGAAGAGCAAAAGGCGAAAGAAGAACAAAAAGCGAAGGAAGCTGAAGAAGCGGCCATTCGGGAAAAAGAAGAGGCTGAAAAAGCGCGCCTTCTTGAAGAAGAAAAGAAACGTGTCGCTCAAGCTGAAGCTGTGAAGAAAACTGAGCCAGCTAAAAAGGCTGAAACTGAGCGTCCTAAGCCTGCTGATGCGCCGCGCCCGAAACCTGCTGAGAACAAAGGTAAAAAAGGCAAGGCTGAGAAGAAAACACGCTATGGTCGTGATCAGCTTCATGTTGATGAAGGTCGTGGAAGGCGTCGTAACAAATCGTCAGGTCGACGTGGTCCGATCACATCTGAAAATAAACATGGTTTCGAAATGCCAACAGCAGCAGTAATTTACGATGTTGAGGTGCCGGAAGCGATTTCAGTTTCAGAATTAGCACAGAAAGTATCTGTAAAAGCGGGTGGCGTGCTTAAAATCCTCATGAACTTGGGTACGATGGCAACGATCAACACGTCACTTGATCAGGACACTGCAATTCTCGTGGTTGAGGAACTGGGACATAATGCTGTGCCAGTCAGCTCAAACGCGCTTGAAGAAAATATTCAGTTCGAAGCAAAACCGGAAGGTGAACCAGAACCACGATCACCTGTTGTGACGATTATGGGTCATGTCGATCATGGTAAAACCTCATTGCTCGATTACATCCGAAAATCACAAGTTGCGTCTGGCGAAGCGGGTGGTATTACTCAACATATTGGTGCTTACCACGTAACAACATCACACGGTGAGATTACATTCCTAGATACTCCTGGACATGCTGCCTTTACTTCAATGCGTGCTCGTGGTGCAAATGCGACGGATATTGTCGTATTAGTTGTCGCAGCCGATGATGGTGTCATGCCACAAACAATCGAAGCGATTCAGCATTCGCGTGCAGCAAATGTCCCGATGATCGTCGCGGTGAATAAGATCGATAAAGAAGGCATTGATCCTGAGCGTGTAAAAAACGAATTATCAGCGCAAGAGGTTATTCCTGAAGAGTGGGGCGGTGATACACAATTTATTTCTGTTTCCGCACATTCAGGACAAGGTGTGACGGAATTGCTCGATGCCATTTTGTTGCAATCTGAATTGCTGGAACTACAGGCACCTTCAGTCGGTAAGGCACAAGGTATTGTCATTGAATCACGTCTTGATCGGGGCCGTGGTCCTGTGGCAACAATTCTTGTTCAAGCGGGTACACTACGTAAGGGTGATATCGTTCTTGCTGGTCAAGAGTTTGGTCGAGTGCGTGCCATGAGTGACGAGCATGGTCAGCAATTGGACACAGCTGGACCATCAATTCCGGTAGAAATCCTAGGTTTATCAGGAGCACCGGTTGCGGGTGATCAAGCTATGGTTGTGCGCGATGATCGGCAAGCACGTGAACTTGCTGAGTTCCGAGAACACAAGGCGCGTGAAGCGAAATTAGTTCGCCAGCAAGCTGCTAAGATGGATCAGATGTTTTCCAGAATGGAAGATGGTGAAGTCAGTACACTTAATATTCTGCTTAAAGCGGATGTGCATGGTTCAGCAGAAGCATTAACGGAATCGTTAACTAATCTCAATACTGATGAAGTCCGCGTGAATATTATCGCAAGTGGTGTTGGTGGTTTGAACGAATCGGATGCAACGCTGGCGCTTGCGTCAAACGCTGTGATTGTTGGTTTTAATGTTCGAGCAGACAACACCGCAAGAAAACTCATTGAAGAAGAAGAGCTTGATCTTCGTTACTACAGCGTTATTTATGATGTGATTGACGATGTAAAAGCCGCTCTCAGCGGTATGTTGTCACCAGAAGTGAAAGAAGAAATCATCGGTAATGCAGAAGTTAAAGATGTTTTCCGATCGTCAAAACTGGGTGCGATTGCGGGTTGTATTGTTCAGTCAGGTGTTGTGAAGCGTAGCAGCCCGATACGAGTACTTCGAAATAACGTGGTAATTTACGAAGGCGAGTTGGAATCTTTACGGCGCTTTAAAGATGACGTGAACGAAGTGCGATCAGGTACTGAGTGTGGTATTGGTGTGAAGAATTACAACGACATCAAAGCAGGCGATCAGATCGAAGTCTTCGATCGTTTTGAAGTTGCTCGCACAATTTAGCTGAAGCTGATCAAACGTGCCCAAAGAATTTAGCCGAGCGCGTCGCGTCGAAGAACAAATCAAACGCGAACTGGCATCCTTGATCAGAACGGATATTGAAACATCCCAACTCGGAATGTTGACCTTTACCGCGGTAAAGGTCAGTTCTGACCTCTCCAATGCAAAAGTCTATTTTACGACACTGGGTGCCCAACTCTCTGAAAAAGAAGCGGAACTTCAACTCAATGAAGCTGCACCAGAATTACGATTTAAGGTCGCGCAACAAATGCGCATGCGATCAGTCCCCACGTTACGCTTCTTTTACGATGTTTCTATCGAGCACGCCAATCACATGGAAGCTCTGCTTAATGACATCGCAAATGAGCCCAAGTCTGACGACTAAGCTAATCCCATACTGTCATGGCTAGGCGACGCCGAGGCCGTCAAATTGACGGCATTCTCCTTTTTGATAAACCTGCTGGTATGAGTAGTAATCAGGCATTGCAAAAAGTAAGGCGTTTATTCGATGCCAATAAAGCTGGACATACTGGGAATCTTGATGGGCCTGCAACAGGTCTATTGCCTCTGTGTTTTGGAGAAGCAACCAAAATGTCGACTTTTCTTCTCGACGAGCGGAAGCGTTATCTATGCGAAGTGACTCTCGGAACCATCACCACCACACTCGATGCGCAGGGTGAGGTGATTAAGACATTACCCGTTCCGAAAATTAATCACATTGAATTTGAAACACTGCTCGATCAATACCGGGGGCCGATTGAGCAAATACCTCCCATGTTCTCAGCATTAAAGCACCAAGGTGAGCGGCTGTATAAGCTGGCGATGGCTGGCAAAGAAGTTGAGAGGAAGCCGCGTCCAGTGACAATCTATGATTTACACATTACAGCGTATACAGAATCAGGATTCATCATGGATGTTGCGTGCTCAAAAGGGACATATATCCGAACCCTGGCAGATGATATTGGACAGTCGCTTGGATGCGGCGCACATGTGAAGAGCTTGAGACGGACTGAAGTAGGGGATTTTAACATTCAGGCGGCATTTAGCCTCGAAACATTGACGGAAAAAGTGGCTAAGGACGAGTTCAATGTCGAAGAATTACTTCTGCCCATGGATTCCGGTATCGATTTTCCTGCGGTTGAACTTGATCACGAAGCAACTAAACTCTTTATGCAAGGGCAATCAATACTCCAAGAAAAACAAGAATGGCAGGGACTTACACGTGTCTATGCGGAATCTGGTGAATTTTTGGGGATAGCCGACATGCGAATTGATGCTCGATTAGCACCAAAGCGCCTGATTGTGACAAATAAGGTATAAAATTCTTGTTCAATCAATAACTCACGGTTACAATACCGGCCCTCATTAGGTTAAGAATTAAAAGATGGAGTCCATATAAATGGCGCTGACGGCTACAGATAAAAGCGAAGTAGTTCAACAATATCAACGTTCACAGGGTGATACAGGCTCACCGGAAGTACAGGTTGCCCTGCTAACTTCACGCATTACTGATCTGTCTGAACACTTCAAGACGCACAAAAAAGATAACCACTCACGCCGCGGTCTGCTGCGATTGGTTAATCAGCGTCGTAAACTCTTGGACTATCTCAAAGATGTTGATGTTGAGCGTTACCGCTCTCTGATCACCAGTCTCGGACTGAGAAAGTAACAAGCAGTAAATTACATTAAATGACACTACCCGGGATCTCCCGGGTAGTGTCGTTATGAGAAGCGAAAATTAATAAAATAGTGATTACACATGTCTGCGATTAAAAGAACATTTCAATACGGCGATCACACGGTTCAATTAGAAACCGGTGAAATTGCCAGACAGGCAACTGCTGCAGTTGTCACATCAATGGGTGATACGGTTGTACTGGTTAGTGTGGTTGGTAAAAAAGAAGCAGATCACGGTCGTGACTTCTTTCCACTAACAGTCGATTATCAAGAAAAAACTTATGCCGCGGGTAAAATCCCGGGTGGTTTTTTCAAACGTGAAGGTCGCCCAACTGAGAAAGAAACCTTAACATCTCGTCTGATCGATCGCCCGTTGCGTCCATTGTTCCCTAAAGGTTTTGTCAACGAAGTTCAGATCGTCGCCACAGTCATGTCGTTGGATCCAAATGTTGATCCTGACATTGTGTCATTGATCGGTGCATCTGCTGCGATCGCGATCTCTGGTATTCCATTCAGTGGTCCTATTGGTGCGGCACGTGTGGGTTACAAAAATGACGAATATGTGTTGAACCCAGCATTTAAACAACTGGATGATTCAGAGTTAGATCTCGTTGTTGCCGGTACAGATACGTCCGTTCTAATGGTTGAATCAGAAGCAAAAGAATTATCTGAAGAAGTCATGCTTGGTGCGGTGATGTTCGGTCATGAGCAATTTCAAACTGTTATCGATAACATCAAAGCATTCGCCAACGAAGTTGCGACCCCTGCGTGGGAATGGCAAGCACCAGCAGGGAATGATGCACTCGTAGCAGAGATTACAAGCCAGTTTGCAGGCAAGTTAAAAGCGGGCTACGCAATAACAGATAAGATGGAACGACGTGATGCGTTGTCAGCCGTCCGAAGTGAGATCAAAGAGACATTAATCACTGATGAGGAAGATCGTTGGACTGAAGGTGAAGTGATTAACGCTATCGAAGATCTTGAACACGGTGTTGTGCGCAGTGCCATTATTGGTGGTGAGAACCGAATTGATGGACGAGGTTTGGCTGATATTCGTGGAATCAATGTTCGGGTTGGTGTGCTTCCTCGCACACATGGTTCGGCCCTATTTACACGCGGTGAGACGCAAGCGATTGTTGCTGTTGCTCTAGGCACTGAGCGCGATTCGCAAATTATCGATGCGTTAGAAGGCGAACGTCGTGAACCATTCATGATGCATTACAACTTCCCTCCCTATTGCGTCGGCGAAACAGGACGAGTTGGTTCACCAAAACGTCGTGAAATCGGCCACGGCCGTTTGGCTAAGCGTGGGATCGTTGCGGTAATGCCTTCAATGGACGAATTCCCTTACGTGGTTCGTGTTGTTTCTGAAATTACAGAATCAAATGGTTCCAGCTCAATGGCATCAGTTTGCGGAACGAGCTTGTCTTTGATGGATGCCGGTGTACCGATTAAAGCACCAGTGGCTGGTATCGCGATGGGCTTAGTTAAAGAAGGCGATAATTTCGTTGTCTTGTCAGACATCTTGGGTGATGAAGATCATCTCGGCGACATGGACTTCAAAGTTGCGGGTACGGAAGAAGGTATCAGCGCATTGCAGATGGACATCAAGATCGACGGTATTACACAAGAGATCATGAAAGTCGCATTAGCCCAAGCGAAAGAAGGGCGTATGCACATCTTGGGTGAAATGGGTAAAGTCATCTCAACCACGCGAACTGAAATGTCAGAGCATGCACCGCGTATCCTGACGATCAAGATCAACCCAGATAAAATTCGTGACGTCATCGGTAAAGGTGGCGCAACAATCCGCTCAATTACGGAAGAAACAGGTGCTTCTATTGATCTGGATGACGACGGTACAGTACGCATTGCTTCTGTTGATAATGAAGCTGGCCAAGCCGCAATGAAGTGGATTGAAAAACTCACGGCAGAAGTGGAAGTTGGTACCATTTATGAGGGTAAAGTCGCTAAAATCATGGACTTCGGTGCGTTCGTTAATATCCTGCCGGGTAAAGATGGACTGGTCCATATCTCACAAATTTCAGATGAAAGAGTAGAAAATGTGAGTGATAAACTCTCCGAAGGCGAGCTTGTTCGAGTTAAAGTACTCGAAGTTGATAAACAAGGCCGTATTCGCCTCAGCATGAAAGCTGTAGAGGAAGATGACGCAACTGAGTCGTAATTTGCTTACATCTTTCATATCGAAAAAGGGGCCGTAAGTGCCCCTTTTTTGTGGAAGACATTATTGAAATAATGAATAGCTCCAGCCCCAATGACACCACAGATGAAGACTTGATGCGCCAGTATCAACTCGGTGATTTACAGGCGTTTGAAATGCTTTATGTTCGTCACAAAACTTCCTTGTATCACTACTTACTCAAGCAATTAAACTACGCGCATGTCACGGCAGAAGATCTCTTCCAGGAAATTTGGTTAAACCTGATCCGCGCTCAACAACGTTATGAAGTAAAAGCCAGTTTTAAAACCTATTTGTATCGAATAGCGCATAACCGTTTGATCGATCACTATCGCCAACAGTCGAATCTTCCAGCATCTTATGCGGATTTTGAAATGGATGAATTAGAAGACAGCCGCCCTTTGAGCCTGCCGGAAGATCAGGCACAACTCACTGCTGCGATAGATCGGTTTTCGATTGAGCTAGACAAGCTACCAGAAGCACAGCGAGAAACCATCATGCTGAAACAAAGCGGGTTTTCATTATCTGAAATGGCAGACGTGACTGGCGTGAATACAGAAACGGTCAAGAGTCGTCTGCGCTACGCCATTAACAAACTCCGACATGCGTTAAAAGACGTAGAGGAGGATCGTAAATCATGAAGAAAACAACGCATAAGTCGAGCATTTCAGAAACACCAGATCTTGACCAGCTGCATGCCAACGTCACAAAAAACGGACCTTCTGAAATAATTGATCATCTGATTTTACAAGCTGCTCACGATCAGGTGAAAAAAGGCAAACCAGCAATTTCATTCATTTCTGATGAGATTGAAAACGCGCGGTCAAAAAAGCGATCAGGTCGTTTTGTAGGAATCGACACACCTTATGCGATGGCCGCCGTGATTGTTTTGAGTGCGAGTCTTTGGTTACTGATTAAGCCAATGACAAGTGATCCATTCAAAGAGATGGTAAATACTAATTCAGGTCTTCCTACGCAAAAAAATGAGGTTCGTGAGCTTGCTGATCACGCACGTGTAGATTCAGGTAATGTTGTCCTCAAGGAACAACGCGCTGACAGTATGGATCACGCGGTGTCACCAGACACACTTTCCGAAATAACTTCAACAGAAACTCACTCAGAACCCGCTGGTGTTGCCTCTTCCCGTTATATGGCGCCACAAATCATGAGTGAACCGGTCTTACTAAAAGCAGAACAATCAGCCGCAAAACGTATGGACGCTGCTGAATGGGAAAGTGAGTCCGATCAGTTGATCGTGAATTCACAGTGGATTGAAGGGAAAATTAAAGAAATTCGGGAGCTTTTAGACAAGAATCAGATTGCCGAAGCACAAAAACAGTTTTTTGAATTAAACGCGATCGTACCAGAATTGCGTTGGCAAGCGTGGTTGTCTTCCGATGAGCATGCTGTCTTGATCGACAAATCAAAAGTTGATCTACTGGAATTGTCAGAATAGTAAATACTGATTATCGAGTCGATAAAGCTAATTTCCATAGTTAACGTACGAACGATCACGCTTCGGATCAGCGGTAGAAACCGCCCAATTTATCACACCCCACTTAACACATTCTTCAACGCTCGAATCAGTCAGCAAACCAGAAGGAGGCCGTAATCCGAGAAATTCCATTGCTTTGATCAATAACGCAACTCGTTGTACGTTAGAGAGTTGATCAGGTAGGGCAATAGAGCCGGTGCTTTTTCCCAATTTTTTTCCGTCTGCATCAAGCGCGATGGGTAAATGTGTATAGCGAATTTCAGGTAAATGCAGATAACGTTGAATGAGAATTTGTCGTGCGGTTGACGCCAACAGGTCCGCACCGCGCACGACTTCGGTCACCTGCATCTGCGCATCATCGACTACCGTTGCGAGATGATAAGCGATAATTCGATCTGCGCGACGAATAACAAAGTCACCCACTACTTCCGCAACATTTTCTTGTTGTAAACCATAACGTGTGTCTTGGAATTTAATTGTTGTGCATTGGGGTGCGCGCAGACGTATTGAGCGCGCTGTGCGCCCCGCAGGCACGCCTTCTCGACAGGTTCCAGGGTAAGGGCCAGATCCGACTTGCTGGCGCGAACAGGCGCACGGGTAGCAGTGATCAGACCGCAGCAAGGTATCAAGTGCAGCTGCGTAAAGGTGTGATTGTTGGCTTTGGTAATAAGGCGTGTCATCCCAATGTAAACCAAAGTGTTCAAGGGCGGAGAGAATGTAGGTGTCGGCGTTAGGAACAACGCGCGGTGTATCGAGGTCATCGAAGCGCAGTAACCAGCGTCCCTGCTGGTGTTTACTGTTGAGATAACTGCCGAGTGCAGCAATCAATGACCCAAAGTGAAGTGGGCCCGTTGGGGATGGCGCAAAACGGCCGGTGATCACCCCATTTGTTTTTCTTTGATCTCGTCCAAGGTCTTACAATCGATACATAATGTCGCGGTTGGGCGTGCCTCCAAACGACGAATACCGATTTCGATTCCACAAACTTCGCAGAAACCGTAATCCCCATTTTTGATATCACTTAAAGAAGTACCGATCTTTTTGATCAGTTTGCGCTCTCTGTCGCGTGTGCGCAGTTCAAGGGCAAATTCTTCTTCTTGTGTTGCACGATCATTTGGGTCAGAAAAATTGCTGGCATCGTTCTGCATATGGTCCACAGTCCGATCAACTTCTTCTTGCAATTCTTTTAACCAAGCCATGAGAATGCCACGGAAATGTTCTTGTTGCGGAACCCCCATGTATTCTTCATTTTTTTTCTCTTGATAAGGCTCAAAGTCCATGAATCCATCGGCCTGTGTTTTCGCGACTTTTTTCTTTGTTTCAGCCACCGAATCATCTCCTAAACGCAATGAAGCGCGAATTTTTACCAGAAACTTAACTTACTTGCAATCACTTAAGTGACGGATTTTTAAATTGATCATGCCATAACAAGGTAGCGCCAGCGACCGCTGCAGGCATGGCAAAAAAGTTAACAATTGGAATTAACGTCATGATCAAAACAGCAAGCCCAAAACCAAACGTTATGCGCTTTTTTTGCCGGAGCAGATTTCGCTGAGATGAGAAATTCATCCCGGCGTTTCCGAGCGGATAATCCAAATATTCTTTTGATAACATCGAGGCTCCAAAAAGGAACCAAGCAAGCGGCGCGATCACATTTAATCCTGGAATGAGGAACAGGATTAAAAGTGGCAAAGCACGGATCGCAAAATACCCAAGCTTGCCGGCTTCTGATCGCAATGCATCCAAAGTATCGAGCAAGAGTGGACGAGACTGGGCCTGATCTAATTGCGGGCTGTTATCTAAACGCAGTGCAACGATTTCTGCCAACCGACTATTGAAAGGCGCGCCGATCAGGTTTGCGACTAGGGTAAAGCAAGTGAAAAGTATACCGAGCCCGAGGATTAGCAATAGTGGCCACAGAATATAACGCAGCCATTCCAACCACGTCGGTAGCCAACTCTCAATTTGCGCATCTAACCAGCCAAACCCAAAACGAAAAGTGAAGCCGAAAATGAGCAAGTTGATCAGAAACGGCACGATCACAAAACGGCGTACACGCGGTTTTCCCAGTAGACGCCAGCCTTTAAGTGCGTAACCTGCGCCTGTGAAAAGAGGAAGGAACATCGTGATCGAGAAGGATTACGGCAAGTTTACCGGCTCAGGTGCTGTCCAGCCTGGTTTTTTATAATCCACCACAACTTTGGTGTAAACACCGCCACGCACATTGAAATCCGCCGTGATGCGCAGAAACCGAGGTTGGCAGGCCACGACCAAATCATCCACAATTTTGTTCGTGACAGCCTCATGGAACGCGCCTTTGTCCCGAAATGACCAGATGTACATTTTTAACGCTTTTAGTTCGACACAGTGTTGATCAGGCACATAGTCCAAATACAACGTTGCGAAATCCGGCTGTCCCGTTTTTGGGCATAGGCAGGTAAATTCGGGCATCGTAATGTGGATCGTGAAATCACGTTCCGGTTGCGGGTTATCAAATAATTCCAGTTCTTCGCTGGGTTGCGCCATGATCATCAATCTTCACAGTTATTTACGGGGCGCATAACATAGCACAAGTGATCGCAATATGCATCGTCAAAAACAAGGCGATAATGTAGGCGAGAATCTAAAAATAAGCATAATAAACAATTAGATACGAATTCAATGATCTGTTGATCACTCCTCAGATGCTCGCTTGAATAATCCCTTTTTTCATGTATCTTTAGCGCCCATGAAAATAAACAAAATTAAGCTTGCCGGCTTTAAGTCTTTTGTCGATCCCACCACGCTCGAATTACCCCATTACCTAACTGGCGTTGTTGGCCCGAACGGTTGCGGCAAATCAAACGTGATCGACGCGGTACTTTGGGTGCTCGGTGAGAGTTCGGCGAAACATCTACGCGGTGCCGCAATGTCAGATGTTATCTTCAGCGGATCGAATTCGCGAAAACCCGTCGGACAAGCCTCAGTCGAAATCGTCTTCGACAATAGCGACGGTAAGATCACAGGCGAATTTGCGAGCTACAACGAGATCTCGATCAAGCGCTCATTGGGCCGCGACGGGCTGTCACTGTATTACCTCAATGGCAACCGTTGTCGTCGTAAAGACGTGACCAACTTATTCTTAGGCACTGGTATCGGTCCACGCAGTTATTCGGTGATCGAGCAAGGCATGATCTCGCGTGTGATCGAATCCAAACCAGAAGATTTGCGCGTTTTCCTTGAAGAAGCAGCTGGTATATCAAAATACAAAGAACGACGGAGGGAAACTGAAAACCGCATCCGCCATACAAAAGAAAATCTTGATCGCCTCAATGACATTCGCGATGAGTTAGAAAAGCAGCTCAACAAGCTAACGCGTCAGGCCAAAGCCGCAGAGCGTTACAAAGAGTTGAAAGTCGATGAGCGTCAGAAGCAGGCCGAATTGCTCGCGCTTGAATGGCAAAAAATCAAAGGTGTCGCGGACAACAATGCGACTCACACCGCGCAGTGCGAAACGGATGTAGAAGCGGCGATAGCAAAAGTTAGAACGGTTGAAGCTGAGATTGAAAAACAACATCAATCGCAGATCACAAGTAATGACACGTTTAACGAAATACAAGGACGCTTTTACAGTATCGGTGCGGATATTTCCCGCATGGAACAAGCGATCCAGCATGCGAATGAGCGAAAGCAAACCTTAGAGCGCGATAAACAACGTCTCGATCGTGAATTAGCTGAACTTGATCAACAAGCCGCGAATGATCATGAGCAGCTGGCAGAAACGATAGAACAGCTGACGGAGATCGAACCGCAGCAAGAAGAACTCGCAATCACAGAAGAGCAATCCAGCGAGCAGTTAGTCCAAGCCGAAACTGCGATTGAAACTTGGCAGCAAGAATGGAATGCCTTCCAACAGCGGCAAAGCGAGCACATGCGCAACGAACACACCGAGCAAACGCGCATCACGCAACTTGAGCGATCATTGAATAACACGGAACAACGTGTCGAACGTTTGAATTCAGAAAAAAATGGCATCGTGCCCGAGCACCTAGGTATTAATCTGACCGAGATGCAGACGAACCTGCAAGATTCAGAAAATCTGTGTACCAACTTAGAAACACGCCGGACAGAAATCCAACAGCAGATCGTCAAAGTCCGCGATGAAATGCAAGGATCATCGAAAACGCTGGACGAAAAGCGTCGCGATTTTCAAGCATCACGCGGCCGACTGGCGTCATTAGAAGCACTGCAACAGTCTGCTTTGCGTCAGGATCAAAAACAGGTTCAAGAAGTCCTTAAGCAAGCCGGACTGGATAAATTACCCAAACTGGCGCAACGCGTTTCTGTTGAATCCGGTTGGGAAACGGCGTTAGAAATGGTCTTAACGGATCATCTTGATGCGTTGTGTGTGGATGAACTGGCAGCGTTTGGTGAACAAATTGGTCGTGTAACGGAAGGTGTAATCGGCGGGATTGAAACCGGACATAATCCACAGACGGTTCAGCGATCGGATTGTGCGAAACGTTTGCTGGATTTTGTCACAAGTGATCTGCCACTAGAAAGCTTAATTGCCGGTGTTTACGTGGCAAACTCAGTCGATGATGCGATCCAGCAACGATCACAATTACTCGCTTTTGAATCATTTGTGACGCCAGAAGGCGATCAAATCGGCCCGAATTGGGTGCGTTTGTACCGTTCGCGCAAAGCCGAAACAGGCGTCTTGCAGCGTGAACGTGAGATCCGTGAATTATCTGAAAATGCAGAAACATTAGAAGCGACGATCGAATCCCTCAACGAAACATTGGAAACGTATCGTGCAAAACGTTCGGAATTAGAAAATGAAGCGACGGATTTGAGTCGTGAATTGGATATTGCACAAAAACGCCGCGCGTCACTTGGGTCAGAGCTTGCAGCGGGTGAAGCGCGTCTCGAACAAGCGCGATCACGGATCTCGCATATCGAAACAGAATTACAAGAATTACTCGAAGCGCGCGAAACAGAAACCGAAGAACTGGAATTAGTGCGCGAGCGCGTCAGTGGATTTAATCTACTGAGCGATGAGATTTCTCAACAACAGACGGTCTTGAATCGTCAACGCGAAGAGCAAAATGCGGCTGTTCAACAATTGCGTGAAGCGTCACGACGATCACGCGAACAGGCACATGAGTTGGCGTTAAAAGGCGAATCTTTACGCGCAAAGAAAAACGCATTGGAGCAAGCACAACAACGTCATCAGATGCAGAAAGAACAGATCCAGCAGCGGTTGGATGAAATGCAGCAGCACATGGAAGATGGCCAGACGCCGATCGTTGAAATGCAATCCGAGCTGGAAGTTACGTTGGAGCAACGACTCACTGTGGAGGCGGAATTAAACGCGGCGCGGGAAGCATTACAACTGGTTGAGCAGTCACTGCGTAACGGCGAACAAGAACGTCAACAGAATGAAAAAGCCTTACAAGCAGCGCGGGATAAACTCGAACAAGCGCGCATGGCGGCACAAGCAACGACGTTGAAATTACAAGATATCGTCAATGATCTAAAAGACAGTAACCATACACCTGAAGCGTTGGTTGAAGCGATGCCAGAAGAGGCAAGTGAATCGCGCTGGCGTGATGAATTAGAAAGTCTTGAACGCAAGATCAATCGACTTGGTCCAATCAATCTCGCCGCGATCGATGAATGCAAAGAGTTATCCGAGCGTAAAACCTATTTAGATGATCAGAATAACGATCTGTCAGAAGCGTTAAATACGTTAGAAAATGCGATCCGTAAAATAGATAAAGAAACGCGTACGCGATTCAAAGAAATTTATGATCAGGTGAATACCGGTTTTCAATCCATGTTCCCACGTTTATTCGGCGGTGGTCAGGCGCATTTAGAATTAACCGGCGAAGATTTACTCGAAACCGGCGTCGCGGTGATCGCTAAACCGCCAGGTAAACGGAACAGTTCGATCCACCTTTTATCCGGTGGTGAAAAAGCCCTAACGGCCGTCGCATTAGTGTTTGCGATCTTCCAATTAAATCCTGCACCTTTCTGTCTCCTCGACGAGGTCGATGCGCCGCTGGATGACGCCAACGTGGTGCGTTTATGTGATATGTTAAAGCAAATGTCTGATCAGGTTCAGTTCATCTTTATCACGCATAACAAGATCACCATGGAGATTGCACGACAGCTTGTCGGCGTCACGATGCATGAAGCGGGTGTGTCCCGGTTGGTCTCGGTCGATATGGATGAAGCGGTCACGCTGGCGTCAGCCTGATCGTAACGCGGGGAGGAGCGAATGGATAACTTGCGAATTCTTTTAATGATACTCGGGATCGTTGTGATCGTTGGTATCTATCTCTGGGGCACGGGTTTCGATCACCGCAAAGCCGCGCGCAGAATCAATAAAAAAAGCGAAAAAAAACGCAAAGAACCCCTCCTTGATACACCCGTGATCAAACCGCGTGATGAGGAGGAGATTGATTACACCGATGTTTTGCGGCATCACGATGGGGCCAGTCCTTCCACAAATAGCACGCTCGCTGAAGATAAAGAACCGACTGTGATTGTTATGTTTGTAACAGCGCCGACGGGTTACACCTTCAACGGGTCCGTGATCAGGGACGCGCTTTACGAAGTGGGTTTTTCATTTGGTGAAATGAATATTTTTCATCATTTTGGTGTTGGGAATTCACAATCCAAAGAAAAAATTATCTCCGTCGCGAATATGCACGAACCGGGAACATTAGTATTAAACACACTCGATTCTTTACGTACAGATGGCATTGTTTTTTTTATGCAATTACCTTCATCGATTGATCCGGCCATTGCTTTTGAATTGATGTTAAGCAGCACACAGCGCGTGGCGGAAATTCTCAAAGGCCATGTGCGTGATGATCAGCATGAATATTTGAATAGCAAAAAAATCGAATCCTTGCGTCAGCGCGTGGCAGAATTCAATATCTCCTCATGAGTGAGGTGTCTGACCGAGTCTCGGCATTACGCGCTGAGATAAATGATCACAATTATCGTTATTACGTCATGGATGAACCGGCTGTTCCCGATGCGGAATATGATCGGCTCATGTCTGAATTACAAAAACTCGAAGCGGCGAACCCTGATCTGATCACAGCAGAATCTCCAACCCAACGTGTCGGCGCAGAGCCGTCAGCTGCCTTTGAAACCGTTGCGCATGAGATCCCCATGTTGTCGTTAGGAAATGCGTTTAATGATGACGAAGTGACGGCGTTTGATCGACGCATTCGTGAGCGTTTGAATGTCGAACCAATCACTTATGTTGCGGAACCCAAATTGGATGGTCTTGCGATCAGCCTGATGTACGAAGAAGGGAAATTGATCCGAGCTGCAACCCGTGGTGATGGCAGTCGGGGTGAAAATGTGACGACGAATATTCGTACCGTAAAAAGCGTACCGCTGTTTTTGCGTGGTGAAAATATTCCCCAAAAAATAGAAGTGCGTGGCGAAATTTATATGACGAAAGTGGGTTTCCGTAAACTCAATGAACGTCAGGAAAAAGCCGGTGATAAAGTGTTCGCCAATCCACGAAATGCCGCAGCCGGCAGTCTTCGTCAACTTGATCCGCGGATTACTGCAACCCGCCCATTAGCGATCTATTGTTATAGTGTCGGTGTTGTGGAAGGTCTGACCCTTCCCGAAAGTCATTTTGATATTTTGCAAAAACTGAAAGCATGGGGATTGCCGGTCTCACCGCAGGTTAATCGTGTTGTTGGTGTGGGTGCGTGTCTTGATTATTACCAGCAAATTGAAAATCTGCGATCAGGTTTACCGTATGAAATAGACGGCGTGGTGTACAAAGTTGATGCGATCGCAGAACAAGTAAAAATGGGGTTCGTCTCGCGTGCGCCACGTTGGGCGATCGCACATAAATTCGCACCAGAAGAAGAGCTGACGATTGTCCGAGATATTGAAGTGCAAGTCGGTAGAACTGGTGCATTAACACCGGTGGCTAGATTAGAACCGGTGTTTGTCGGTGGTGTCACCGTGACAAACGCGACCTTGCATAATCAGGACGAAGTGGATCGTAAAGATATTCGGATCGGCGATACCGTGATTGTTCGTCGTGCGGGTGATGTGATCCCTGAAGTGGCGCGTGTACTGATCGAGCGTCGTCCGGGTGCTGCTCGAAAATTTGTGATGCCAATGGTATGTCCTGTTTGTGGATCGGATGCGGAGCGCGAAGCTGATGGAGCGGTGACGCGTTGTACGGGCGGTTTATTCTGCGCAGCCCAACAACAAGGTGCGATATTGCATTTTGCCTCACGCCGCGCGATGGATATTGAAGGCCTGGGCGATAAGTTAGTCGCGCAATTGGTGACTGAGAAGATCATCGTCAATGTAGGTGATCTTTTTTCTTTAACGCTAGAACAATTAATCAGCCTCGATCGCATGGGAGAAAAGTCAGCTGAAAATTTACTAGATGCTCTGGAGAAAAGTAAAGCGACGACATTATCGCGATTTATTTACAGTTTAGGCATTCGTGAAGTTGGCGAAGCCACAGCGCGAAATCTTGCCTATCATTATCGTGAACTACCGGCATTAATCGAAGCCGATCAGGAAGCCTTAGTAAAAGTCGCAGATGTTGGCCCCATTGTCGCTAAACATATCGAGGCATTTTTTCGGCAAGTACACAATCAAGAAGTGATCGAGAAGTTACTTTCTGCGGGAATTCATTGGCCAGAGATTGAAGCACCGGATGAAAAAGAAGCGTCAGTTCTTTCAGGAAAAACCGTTGTTGTAACCGGTACATTGTCGACATTTTCACGACAAGAGGTGAAAGAGATCATGTTGGCGATGGGGGCGAAAGTCACGGGCAGTGTTTCGAAGAAAACAGATTTTGTTATTGTCGGTGCTGATCCGGGTTCTAAAGCAGACAAAGCCAACGAGTTAGGGATCGCTATTTTGGATGAAGCGGCTCTGAAAAATTTAATCCGTGATGAGCAAAGCTGATCGCATTTTAGGTTTTATTCGAGATTAAGCCGATAAGGTACTTGAGTCGTCAGCGGAAGGTTTTGTACCTGGCTGATAAACAACCACTCGGTTCCTACCTTGTTCTTTCGCTTGGTAGAGTGCTTGATCAGCTGCGTCAATCAACGTCAGGCCAGTAAATCCATGTTCCAATCTTGCCACACCGGCGCTGAGCGTGACGTTTACATCGAGGCCGTCGTGTTTAAACGCGCGTTTTTCAATGGCGCTTCGGATCCGGTTCGCCAGAAAGTTGGCACCGTCAATATCAGTCCCGTTGAGCAGCACAGCAAATTCTTCACCACCATAGCGGAACACAATATCACTGCGGCGAATGCATTCCGTTAAGCAACGTCCGACCCCTTTTAAGATTGCATCACCAGCAATGTGGCCAAATTTATCATTAATTTTTTTGAAGTGATCAATATCTAGCATGATCACAGATAGTGGTGTGTGATTGCGCATGGCGAGCTCAACTTCACGATCGAGTGCCGCGTCCATTGCAGCGCGATTATTCACACCGGTAACGGGATCGTTATAGGCTGTCTGGATCGCTTTTTTGTAAAGTAGAGCGTTATGTAGTGGATAGATCAATGCACAGAGTAAGGATTCAAACCATCTGACTTCTTCATCTGTGAAAGGTCGTGATCGGGAGATCGTCAGCTCACCAAGTGATTTTTCCAACAGGGTGATTTTGTATGAACAGGTATTCAGTTCAGCAGAGCCAATTTGTAAGGTGATCGCCTCTTGTGGGAAATCGTAAATGATGCCTTCGTGTTCAACAAAGTCGCCAAGTTTTGTATCGAACATTTCGATTAACTTGTTCAGATCAAGCGATGTTTGCAGCACATTCGCGATTTTCAACGCCTGCTGCTCCATATCTTGTGTATTCATGGCCACGTACCGGTTTTCAGGTTTTTCAATGCTCTGATCAGAAACATAATTGTTAACTGACTCGTGAGTCATATGAGGAAACTGTTCCTGCTGGGTTAATTCCATTCTAACGTCCTGTGCACTTATGCTGTTTTTGGGCAGATTACAAGCGAAAAACGTGCCAGTTAGATGTGGCGGTACAAGAAAGTTACTGTGCGTTGAGGGATTGTCCGTGAATGGTTTGGCTCGCGTCCGACATAAGGTAAAGATAAGGTGTAAGAATATTCTCTGCTGGTGGAATAGTATCGGGATCTTCACCGGGAAAAGCGGCACTGCGTAACATCGTTTGTATGGGGCCGGGGTTTAAACTGTTTACGCGTACCGCTGTGTTGGTTTCCAGCTCTTCTGCAAGTGTTTGCATGAGTCCTTCCAGTGCGAATTTTGAAATGCCATACGCACCCCAGTAAGCTTTTGCATGTCGGCCAACATCATCGGACGTAAAGATCATTGAGGCTGAGTCTGCTTTTTTGAGTAATGGTAGACATGCGCGAGTCAGCAACAAAGGTGCATTAAAGTTGACCATCATGACGTTTTGCCACTGTACGAGGTCGTAATCGCTGATCATGCCAAGTTGTCCGAGTATTGCTGCATTGTGTAGCAAGCCATCTAACTTCTGAAAATTCTTGAAGATCGTGTCTTCCAGTGTTACGTAATCATCAAGCGTGGCACCGACGAGATCCATTGGGTAAATTGCTGCTTGTGGGCATCCATTTTCTTGAATGAGATCGTAAAGAGATTCTAGCCTGGGGACATCTTTATCCAACAAGATTACAGTAGCGCCATGTTTTGCATACGCCAAACTGACTGCTCGGCCGATGCCGTTAGCAGCACCTGTGACAAGAATAGTTTTATTATTGAGAGTTGCTGCGTCAGCAGTAAAATCAGATGGAATCATAGTCTTGATAGTTCACCACGGTATCTTTAGCTGGGGTCGAGTCATCGGTTTCTGGGTAGTCGAGCGTATAATGCAGGCCACGACTTTCTTTTCGGAGTAGGGCAGAGTCGATGATCGCTTCTGCGACTTGGACAAGATTACGCAATTCGATTAAATCGTTGGTCACGCGGAAATTACCATAATATTCTGCGATTTCAGTATTTAGGAGTTGTACACGCCGTTTCGCACGTTGTAATCGTTTGGTCGTCCGTACAATGCCGACGTAATCCCACATAAAACGACGAAGTTCATCCCAGTTATGCGAGACAACGACTTCCTCATCTGAATCCGTCACTTGGCTTTCATCCCAGAAAGGAAGTTCAGTAGTGAGCTCGACTTCGTTAAGTTTCTTAAGAATATCCTTTTGAGCAGCCTCAGCAAATACCAGACACTCTAAAAGCGAATTGCTCGCCATGCGGTTTGCACCATGTAAGCCTGTGCAAGACACTTCACCAATCGCATAGAGCCCATTTAGTGTGGTTTTGCCATCGAGATCAGTGACAACGCCACCACAGGTGTAATGCGCAGCGGGAACAACAGGAACAGGTTCTTTTGTCAGATCAATTCCATATTCTAAACAGGCTGCAGTGACATTGGGAAAATGCGCCAGAATGAAATCCGCATCGCGATGGGAAATGTCTAAATAGACGCAATCACTACCAGTCCGTTTCATTTCATGATCGATGGCGCGCGCCACGATGTCGCGAGGTGCGAGTTCTTCGCGGCTATCGAAGCGGTGCATAAAGCGTTCGCCATTAGGCAGGCGTAAATAACCACCTTCACCACGAACGGCTTCTGTGATCAGGAATGATTTTGCCGCAGGATGGTATAGGCATGTCGGATGGAACTGCATGAATTCCATATTGGCGACGTCACACCCTGCACGAATAGCCATCGCGATCCCATCACCGGTCGCCACGTCTGGATTACTGGTGTACAAATAGACTTTGCCGGCACCACCAGTTGCTAGGACGACAAATTTTGCTCGAAATGTGTGCACGTGTTTTTCTTCGATATCCAACACGTAGGCGCCGAGACATCTATCTTCACCACGTAATCCAAGTTTTTTACTGGTGATCAGATCGATCGCGATGTGGTTTTCAAACAATTCGATACGAGGATTCGCACGGGTTTGCGTTTCTAATGTCATCTCAACAGCTTTACCGGTCGCATCAGCCGCATGAATAATTCGCCGATGACTATGGCCACCCTCGCGTGTGAGATGATAAGCGTGAATATCTTTGCTATTGTCTGACGCATCATTCCGAGTAAAAGGCACGCCTAGATCAACTAACCATTCGATGCTGGCATGCCCTTTGGAAACGACAAATTCAACGGTTTTGCGGTTACACAAGCCCGCACCGGCATCGAGCGTATCTTCTACATGGGATTCAAGCGTATCCGTATCATCCAACACTGCGGCGATACCACCTTGTGCATAATAGGTGGATCCTTCTTGTAACGGCCCTTTCGCAAGAACGGCAACGTTACAATGTGCAGCAAGTTTGAGGGCAAGACTGAGGCCAGAGGCACCACTTCCGATAATAAGCACATCAAAATCGTGTTTCTTGATCATTCAGAAAACCAAGTTAGAAAAAAGTTGTTTATAATAAAAGTTTGCGATTCATATCGAACTCTTCGGCAAAGCCTCTGTCTACAGATGCCAATTGGGCGAGAACCGCATAATAATAACACAAGGAGAATGCCCTGATGGGCGACAAAATTGCGGATAGCAGCTTAGTCGAAAGAGTACAACGGGGGGACAAGAAGGCCTTTGATCTGTTAGTGATTAAGTATCAAAACAGAGTGGTCAATCTTGTATCGCGTTACGTTCGCGATCCGGCAGATGCACAGGATATTGCGCAGGAAGCATTCCTCAAAGCATATCGTGCGTTGCCAAATTTTCGTGGGGATAGTGCGTTTTATACGTGGTTGTATCGTATTGCGATCAATACCGCTAAGAATTATTTGGCGTCGCGTGCGCGAAGACCACAAGAAGTGCAACCAAGTGGGTATGATGATGAAACCTATGACCTCGAAGAGGCTCTAAAGGAAGAAGCAACACCCGAAAACTTGCTGTTGACGGATGAAATACAGGCAACGATTCTAAAGGCGATCGACGATCTGCCCGATGATTTACGTACAGCTATCACATTGAGAGAAGTAGAAGGGCTGAGTTACGAAGAAATCGCCGAAACGATGACATGTCCTATCGGGACAGTACGTTCACGAATTTTTCGGGCTCGCGAGGCAATTGATAACCGCCTCAAACCATTGTTGGAGTGAACAGTTATGAATCAAGACAAAATCGAAAAACTATCTGCGCTGGTCGATGGCGAGCTTTATGACCAAGACAGAGAAACATTGATCCAAGAATTACAGAGCGATGATGACACGCGAGGCCGTTGGCAACGCTACCATATGATCGGTGACACAATGCGCAGCACAATGCCGGCAACTGTGAAGCCTGACCTTGCAGCAAGCCTCAATAAATTACTCGAGAACGAACCCGCCATTCTTGCTCCTCAAAAGAAGCCATCTATAACACAACATCCTTACTTGAAGCCGGTGGCTGGCTTTGCCATTGCCGCTTCCATAACGGCAGTAGCGGTTCTAGGCTTAATGCCTGCAAATGAAAGTAGTATTCCAGGTGCAGATTCCACCATCGCGGCAAATGAAATAACGCCGACTACAGTTGTTAACACAGGTTCATTGGCCGGAACTGCAGCAACTCAAGTTAGAACAGTGAAGTACGAAGGGCCAGAGACAGAGAATGCGGATGCGTTAAGTCCGTACATTTTGAATCACAACCAGTACAATTCTCGTATGGGTGTGCAAGGTGTATCACCTTACGCCCGCTTAGTCGGTCACGAGAACAAGTAAATTTCAGAACTGACGGATAAACGGATGCAATCCAAGCACACCAGATCGGGGCAAATCCATAGCTATGTAATCGCATTAGCGATGTTAATAGTCCCCATAGAGTTACTTGCGGGAACGATGTTTTCTGAAGATGAAACTTCAGATCAAGCTCGTGAAATTCTGCAGAAAATGACTTCAGCCACAAAAACACTGAATTATGATGGCGTGTTTGTTTACAGTCGTGGCGATCAGATTCAGAGTATGCGAATCATCCATAAAGTTGATGAAATGGGCGAGTTTGAAAAGCTCATTTCCTTAACGGGCGCAAACCGCGAAGTCTTGAGAAACAATGATGACGTAACGTGCATATTCTCAGATAACAAAACCGTACTTGTTGATAAAGGAAACAATAGCGGAAATCAATTTTTACCGTCGAATTTACTGCAGTCAATCGACAGCATCAGTAGTTACTATTATTTCTCAGTCTTAGGACATGATCGCGCAGCCGGACGGGATGCGACTGTGGTTCTCATTTCACCGAAAGATGAGCATCGCTATTCCTATAAAATGTGGATAGATGACGAACACTATCTTGTGCTTAAATCGACTGTACAGGATCTACAAGAACATACATTAGAAACAGTAATGTTCACACAGATTGATATCGCGAAAGACATCCCGAGTGCGATGCTAGCACCCATGAACGCACCGGATTATGCTTGGTACACAAACGAAGCCAGTAATAGTGATGAGCATGATGCGGTTGACGCATCGAGTAATTGGCAAGTTCGCTGGTTGCCGGCGGGCTTTACAATGCATGACGCTGATCTCCAACCGTTATCCGGTGGGCAACAAGAGCCCGTTGAGCATCTTGTTTACTCTGACGGTTTAGCAACAGTGTCTTTATTTATTGAAAAACTGGTCAACAAAAAGAAACCGATGAATGGTTTTCTAGCGCGCGGTGCGGTCAATGCATTTACGACGACGACGAACAAATACCAAATTACCGCGGTCGGTGAAGTACCGGCAAAAACAGTCCACAAAATTGCAACGTCCGTTGCACGCTCTGAATAACACTGAATTAGAGAAAGACCTCTGCAGGAGTATGCTATGAGCCATAAGTCTCACATGAATTTATTAAACTCGTTTAAATTCCTGATGGCAGGAATGATGTTGCTGATGGGAGTTGTTTTAAATGCAAACGCTCGAAATTTGCCTGAATTCACGCAATTAGCAAAACAAAATTCTCCGGCTGTCGTGAATATTTCTACTACGCAAAAAGCCCAACAAAATCCTGCTGCACAACAAATTCCGGAAATGCCAGAAGGTGTTCCAGACATACTCCGTCATTTTTTCGGTGAAGGGATGGCACCGGATTCAGCCCAGTCTGTGTCATCGCTGGGATCAGGGTTCATTATTTCAAGCGATGGTTATGTGATCACGAATCATCATGTAGTCGCCGAGGCGGACGAAATTATTGTGCGCTTGAATGATCGGCGGGAGTTCGTTGCTAAATTGATCGGATCAGATAAACAAACCGATATCGCTGTTTTGAAAATTGAAGCAACGCAGTTGCCAGCAGTAAAACTAGGTGATTCTCGCGATATGGAAGTCGGTGAATGGGTGCTCGCGATCGGCTCACCCTTTGGTTTTGATTACTCAGTCACGGCAGGGATTGTGAGTGCGATCGGCCGTAGCTTACCCAACGAAAACTATATTCCTTTTATTCAAACGGATGTTGCGATCAACCCAGGTAATTCTGGTGGACCATTATTTAATTTAGATGGTGAAGCCGTTGGCGTAAATTCTCAAATTTACAGTCGAACTGGTGGGTTTATGGGACTATCGTTCGCGATTCCTATGGATATCGTGACGAATATTTATCATCAGATCCGCGATACGGGTGGTGTTTCCCGTGGCTGGTTAGGTGTGATGATTCAAGATGTTACACGCGACCTTGCGGAATCTTTCGGTATGAAAAAACCGGGAGGCGCATTAGTTGCGAAAGTTTTAGAGAATAGTCCGGCGGGCGCAGCTGGGATAAAAGCCGGTGATGTAATCAAAGAATTCAACGGCCGCGAGATCGATATGTCATCCGATCTACCGCCGATTGTGGGTACAAGTAAAGTTGGACAACCTGTACCAGTGTTGATCTTGCGCAATGGCCAAGAAAAAACCCTTCAAGTCACTGTCTCAGCTATGCCTGATCAAGAAATGGCAGCGAATACGGACGGTCATGCACATCCACATTTATCCGTCGCGGAAGAGCGCTTGAATGCGAAGTTACGTGATCTAACCGAAGAGCAACGCGAACAGCTTGATCTCAAAGGACAAGGAGTATTGGTAGAAGAAGTACTTGATGGTGCCGCTGCAAAAGCCGGCATTATCCCTGGAGATATCGTACTGACGGTCAATAACGAGAAAACGACTTCTGCGAAGCAGCTGAAAAAAGTGATTGAAGCATTACCGGCGAATAAATCGATTCCTATCTTAATCAATCGGGAAGGGAATCCGATGTTTCTGGCGATCAAGCTACTGAAATAAAATTCTTCTGGTTATTGAATTTATTGAGATAATGTTGGGAAATTTCTGAATTCGTGCTGATGTGGTGATCGGGGAAAAACCTGATCACGACATGTTCATTAAGCGGAGTTACTTTGGTGTGTATTGCGCGTAGGTGTTAGGCACGATCAGATCGTGCAGAGGTGCGATCATATCAGCAAGCCACTGACCACCATGTGAATCCTCAGCTAACGCAACCACGATATATTTATACCCATTTGCTTCAACCAGCGCGCTATCAGCATGCCACTGACGCCACGTGCCGGATTTTCTGTAAATTTTACTTCCCGGACGATCTTGTAAGCCTTTGACAAATTTATGTTTGATTTTTGGATCGGACAACATTTGCTTCATTTCATTCGTCAGTTGAGATGAGACAAGTTGTCCCGTTTCAAGCATGTAGTAAAAACGTGCTGCTTGCAGAACGGTCGCACCGTGGGAGAGGTTATGTAATGGATCGCGACCGAATGCCGGACTCTTGCCATATTCTTTGCCGACCCATAAACCGCCATTGTGCTTAGGATCGTAAAGTTTGTAACGATCAGACATGAGAATTTCTTGCAATCGTTTATTCCCCACTTTATTCAGCATTTGTGTGGCGGATTCATTAGATGAGAAACGAATCATTTGCGTTAAGGCGTCACGATTTGCAGTATCCAATTCGAGCTGACCACGCTCAATTTCAACGAATGCACCGAGTAAGATTGCTATCTTCGGCAAACTCGCCGCGTACATCATCTCATCGCCATTCAGACTCGCAAGTTTAGGATGGTCTAATTCGGTTATATCAACTAAAGCGATAGCGAGTTTCTTGCGCTTAACTTCATCGGTTAAATGAAGATTAGCGACGGTGCGTTCTAATTTACGTTGCAACTGAGTGTTATGTTGCGAGGCGAGCATAGGAAAATGTGAAAGGCGAGGCGAATTGAAAAATTGTGTCGGTCTTGCAGCGCTGAACGTTTTCGAAGAAAACTTATCTTGCGGAATGGTTTTCGCAACGGCAATACCATCTACCAGTGTTTGAGCGATGAATTTGTTAGCTTTTCGTTTGAATCGTACTTCTTTTTGTACATTGGGTTGGTGGACAACTTCCAATATGGCACTGTCTTCCGCGTAAATTCGGATTTTGTGTCCTGGTCTCAAATTCTTTAAGTTTTCTGCCTCTGGGCCTGAGTGAAGCACTACAAAGAGATCTTTTAAACTCAAACCCGATGCTCTAACTAATGAATAAAGTGTGTCGTTATCTTTAATCACAAACTCAATCCAACTTTTACCTTGGTGGGCTTTCACTTCAAGCTGTTTTTGTCTTTTTAAACGGTTTTGCGTTAACGGCTCAAAAGGAATAACTTTAAAAGTGCGATCTGCGCGAACCAGCGGCGCATTCAAGCGAGATTCAAGCTTGGGTGTTTTATCAGCAGAGTACAGTGACGAAGGTACACATATCACAGTCAGAAGGCTCAGTGTGAGATATTTTCTCTGCATTCAGTTGCTACCTCGTTCTTACTGGTTGCGGTCAGGTTGAAAGTCTCGTCATGGCGTGAAGCTTGCTTTGTATTCTACCTTGAATTTGTAAGCCAGTACGTATCTTGGACGGCTGATTTTTACAATTTAGTTAAAATACACAAAATTTTCTTAAATTACGATAGATTGCTCGTAAATATGACATGTAATTGGGTCTTGGTATAGTAGTATAGACGTTTATAAAGAACTGATATGGCAATGAATATTGCCGAATTACAAGTCGTAATAGAGATAACGGGACAGGCGCGCACGATTGAGGGACAAAATGTATTCAAGGAATTTATTCTGGCGAGCTTTAATTCTGTTCGTAAACTTCTTTTTTATCCTGCTGGCTTATTACCACATTAAGCCGGCCAGCCGATCGTTGTTCATTGAACATCTCGGGGCAAGTAACTTGCCTTATGTTTGGATCTGTACGGCGGTGATTCTTGGTTTATTGATTGGTTATTATCAACGACTGATCAAGCGTTGGAGCCGGTTCAATATCGTCATCAGCACGTTATTTCTATTTATGATCATGCTGATCGGCTTTCGTTTTCTTCTCGAGGCCGAAAGTTGGTGGACATCAGTCGCTTTCTACATCTTCGTCGACATTTTTAGTGTTGTGTTGGTGGAGCAGTTCTGGAGTCTGACAAATTCAATTTATCGCTACAGCGATGGGAAGCGTTGGTATGGCGTCGTTGGAACTGGTGGTTTGCTGGGAGGAGTTTTCGGTGGAAAACTTGCGCAGCAATGGTTGGAGTCAACGTCATTCGGAACGGCAGATCTGCTCATCGTTGCGGCTGGCATTTTACTCATCTTGGTCTTGATTAACTTGTTTTTTGCACGGGTCGGAATCTATCAGGAGAATACAGAAAAACAGGCCGTCCCCAGCTTATCTGAAGGTTGGAGTTCGCTAGTAAAAAATCGTTACTTAATGCTGATTGCTGTCACGTTGATGTTAGCGCAAATTGCCGCGCCGATCGTGGAATTCAAATTTATGGATATGGTTGAACATCAATATTCTGATCTGAATGAGCGAACGAGTTTTCTTTCCGGTTTCTTTGCCATGCTCGGCATGATCTCCATTGGTGTTAATTTATTTCTTACACCCTTAATTCACCGACAATTAGGCGTCGTAGCAGGACTGACTGTGCAACCCCTTCTTCTGATGATCAGCACATGGCATTTTTATCTCACGCCGAGCATGCTGTCAGCGCAAATGATGAAGGTTTGTGATCGCGCAATGTCATACTCGATCAACCGTGCATCCCGCGAATTACTCTACGTGCCGATAGACACTGTCAAAATTTACCAAGCCAAAGCATGGATCGATATGTTTGGATATCGCCTGTTTAAAGTCGTCGGTTCGCTACTGATCCTGCTGCTAACGCAATGGATCAATCCTGCGATTTCCACGGTGGGATTAAGCTGGTTAACCATGTTGGTTTGCTTGATCTGGCTGTTTGCAATCTTCCAGCTTGCGCGTGAGCATCGCTTAGTTATCCAAACGCTGCCAGCGTAAATTACAACGATTTTGCCCTTTCCTCCTGAAAGGGCAAAAGGCAACTCTGCACAAATCAAAATACACGCCATTGCCGTGCGTTAGATCATTAAATTCAAATGGCATGAACTTTGAATAGTTAACTGCAGAACGTAATTATAAATAAGACTGCAAACGACAAATCTAAAGAATGAACACATCAAACAACCATGAGAGGCGCCGCTTTCCTAGAGTGCCTATGAGCCTCAGGGCAACCTTGCGTGGTGGACAGCTGGAAAACCAGCAATGTGTTATTCGTGATTTTTGTCCAGGTGGTTTATTTCTCTCATGGCCTGATGAAAGTCATCAAAATCAAGATGATAAATGCATTGGCCAGGTTTTTAGTGTTGAATTTAAGGTAAAAGTGAAGCAGGGAGACATCCTGCAGAGCGCGATCGAGATTAAGGTAATAACGAAATACAACGGTGGCTTAGGTGTCGCATTTGTTAATCCTGACAAAGAAGCATTAATGCTGCTGCATAAGATTGCGCAAATCTCACAAGCAAAAGTCAAAGCTCAGACTGAAGCGGCCTCAAAAAAATTGAAAGAGAGTCAAGCATCCGACGCGAGTAGTGTAGAAAAGTCATCAAACGACAAATCCAGCTTGTTAACGAGTTTATCGACGATTCTGATCGCTTATCTGAAGCAAGTTGATCACGCATTCATTACTGAAACGAAAGAAATTTCCGACGAAAAAGATAAATTCGACTATTTCAATGCGAGTGAATTGTTGAAAGGGAAAATCGACAATGCAAATGATGCCATTTTACGTGCAATCCAAGGGCAGCTTACACACCAATCATCACTCGCTTGGGAAAAAACCGTCGATGAAGCCGTCTCAAGCAATTCATTAAGTCTCGTTGATGAACAAGAGTTTGAATCATACTTAATTTTAAACGGCGTCATTTCAGATGCGGAAGCGAATAATCGAATCTTGTTGTACCGCGTGACAAAACGCTTATCGACCGTCTACAGCTCACAATTTGATCAGAGTACAAGCCCGATCGGTGTTTCACGTCTATGCCGAACGATTGATGATTATTTTCAGCATCTTGGCTTTGAGCATAAAGCGTTAGGCTTGAGTTATAAGCAGATGAATGTGGCACTCATTCCTGAGTTAATTCGTTTTTATGAAGCATTTGCTGGTGATGAACCACTCGAATCAACACCGGATAAAAATGCGTTTAAACAAGAGTCTGTTCATCCTCGACCATACCCTATCCCAGGGCAGATGCCACAGGCGAAGGATCAACAATACCCTGTTGGATCAGCATGGCAACACACACAATACGGTCAAGCTAATCATGAACGTCCAGTGGTCACAAGTCCGCACGGATCGCATCATAACGGACATCCTTATCCGCAATCAGGACAATCAGCAGGCGTTTACGGACAAGACATTGCGCAATCACTGATGGCATTACAAGAAAGCATTTCTGCTTCCGCAAAAAGTCCGTCGTATTATTCATCAAATACAGGAAGTGTTGGACAATTCCCTCAGCTGGATAGTGGGTTTGGAGGACAAGGTGGTGGGCTTGAGCGGACGGTAAATGGGCAAGAGTTATTTCAATTATTGAATAATCTACAAAGAGAAGATCAACAGAATCTTGAAAGTGCAGAAACGATTTTTGATATGCAAAATCGTATCGGGTCGCTTCTGCAAAGTCAGAATTTACGACTAACACCAAAGCACCAACAAAGTGTGAATTTAGCTGGGAATATGTTGAATTATTTCCAACAAGACGAACAACTTACCGGTATCGGTAGGCAAGATTTACAACGATTACAATCATTGCTTTTTAAACAAGCTGTGAGTGAAGAAGGATTAACCAGACGTACAGCGAATCCCCTTCGTTCCATAATTAATACCCTCGATCAACTCGACCGGCATGGCGCGAACGAATCAGAACAGCTGCGACCCGCCATTAACGATCTGATGAAGAAAGTACTAAGCATGGATGAACTACCCGCGCATGTACTTGAAAATGTTAATCAACAGTTTGATCAATTGCTTGAATCGCAAAAACAAACCCATCAAGAGAAATTAGTGGAGATTGCAAAAGAGTGCGATCTAGAAGAGACGTTTATTGCTGATCATAGACGTAAAGACCAAATTGATAATAGTGCTTCAGGACAGCAATTATTAAGTAATCCAGAATGGATGATCTGGCAGAAAAAAGCCGAAAGTATTTTACAGGGAGAGAGCTTACTCGTTGATCGTGGTAATGGTGAAAAAGAAAGGTTGACACTGGCTTGGAAAGCGAAGGATGGAAATGATTTTGTTTTTGCTGACAGTGACGGTAAGAAAGCAGCGAAAATGACGCTTCGTGAGTTAGCCGTACGTATGTTAAAAGGTTCGGCTGAGTTAGAACAAACACGTGATCATTCATTATTTGATCAGGCTGTCGTGTCAGGTTTATTTGATGCTTACGATGAAGTAAAACAAACGCTGGAAATTGATCAAGAACTGGGTATTTGGAAAGAAGATCGTTTTTATTCTAATCTTGCTGATCTACTCGAAAATGCGAAAAGTGACATGGTTGAGCATGGGTTGATTTATATTGAAACTGATGTTGAAAATATAGTAGATGAACTGAAGTTAGATTATTTAAAACACGTTAGCACCACAATAAAAAATACTCTTGAAGATGATCAGCCACTCGCAATGATGGGTGAAACCGGCATGAGTATTTCGTGGGAGTTTGCGAATCTGGAAGGGAGTTTGATACTTTCAGAAATGATCTTAAAGTCGTTAGAAGATGCACCATTTGTTATGAATGAGGTGAATCATCCGATCCATGTTTCAATGGGTATTAACTTTATTCGATCAGAGTCAGCGACAGTTGATGAAATTATCGAACAAGTAAAGCGTGCCGCTGAGCAGTCAAAATCACAAGGTGAGAATCAAGCCACTTTTTATGAAAGTGATGATCCAGAGGTTTCAGCATCGCATAGCACATTTGATTGGGAATTATGGCTAGAGGATTACTCTGAAGAAGGCGAAATTCCACCATTATATCATCAGACTTATCAAGCAAAGGCCGCTCAAGATAGTAAACCGCTAATGCACTTATTTGTGGCTCGAGAAGAAAGCGATAAGAACCTCGCCACACCTGATCGTTATTTAAAAAAATGTAAGGATGCTAAACGCATCATTGCATATGAGAAAAATTATTTTACAGCTGCAATGACGTGGTTAAGTGATAACCGTAAAACATTACGTTCAGTCTCTGGTTGTATATTGAATCTTAGTAATGACAGTATTAATCACAAAAGTATGCTTGATTATGTATTAGAGGAATTTAATTCTAGCAACGTGATTCCGGGAAAAGTCTGCTTTTCAATACCAACATCAGCATTGAATAAAGAAAACAAAAATGCGTTACGTTTTGTGCGAACACTGAAAGAGTTTGGTTGTCGCTTTTGCTTAGGCGATTTTGGTCAGGATGACACGGGCCACGATGCGATGAAATTGCCAGTACAGTATGTTGGTATTGACACTAGCCTCGTTAAGAAACTGGCTGATGATGAGATAGTTTTAGGCCTTGTTAAATCGATTAATGATATTGCACATATGATGGATAAACAAAGTATTATTCCGATGCTCATTTCTGAAGAGGTTTGTGAAACATTATCACCTATTTCCTTTGACTACCTTTCAACGAATAACGTAGGTGACTTGACACAAATTCAACAGGAAGTGATTGAGGTTAGTGCATGAGTGATTTGCCTGATCGAATTGGTAAATATGAGATTGTTGGCGTCGCCGGAAAAGGCGCAATGGGGATTGTCTACATTGGGCACGATCCCTATGTTGATCGACAAGTCGCGATCAAGGTCAGTTTAAACTCTGCTAGCGGTGATATTTTACTCGACGATTCTATTGCACAGGATAATCATCGCCAGTTTTTTAATGAAGCTAAAGCGGCAGGCATTCTTGATCATCCAAATATTATTCGTGTTTATGAAGCCGGTGATGCAAATGGTCAGGACTATATTGCGATCGAATATGTCGAAGATGCAGACACGCTTAGAAGTTTTAAAAATCAAGATAACTTATTACCCCTAAAACAGCTTTTACATTACATTCGACAAGCGGCGCATGCTTTACATTATGCGCATGGTAAAGGCATTACACATCGAGATATTAAACCTGCAAACTTACTGCTAACGAAAGGTGGTGATATTAAGGTTGCAGATTTTGGGATTGCTGTTCGAACTAAAACGGATGGGACAGCAGCCGTAAAAGGGTTCGGATCGCCATTATACATGTCACCAGAACAAGCCGGTGGTGGCAAGATCACTTATCAGACTGATCTGTTTTCCTTAGGTGTTGTCTTATTTGAATTATTGACTGGCGTTCATCCTTTTCACGCGAAAAGCATGCCTGCGTTATTTAAAAATATTATCGATGAAGAACCACCGAAGTTAAATGTTTTTCGTAAAGATTTGCCTTCATCTTTACAAGTCTTTCTTGATCAAGCATTGCAAAAAAAACCGACTGATCGTTTTGCTTCAGGCACGGAATTCGCGGATCGCCTAGCGAAGATTGAAGATGAAATTGATACGTATGGATCGGATTTAAATGATGAAGAAAAGATTGAGGTTCTTTCTCGGTTAAAATATTTCTCGTCATTTTCTGAGGATGAAATTGAAGAGTTTATCGATGAAGGTGAATGGGTGAAGTTTAACCCAGGCCAAGTGATTTTCAGTGAAGGGGATAATGATAAAAGTTTGTTTATTATTATCAACGGCCATGTTTCTGTTACACGTATGAATCGTGAGCTAGCAACGTTAAGCGATGGTGATTGTTTTGGTGAAATTGCCTGGTTACAAGATAAGCCACGTACGGCAACCATTACCAGTATTACAAAAACCGTTGTCATAAAACTGGACGCGCCGATGAGTGAGTGGGCGTCATTACCTTGTCAGATGCATATAAACCGTACAACGCAAACGTGTTGATGGATAGGTTAGTCGAAATTAGTCAACGCTTTGCGCGAGCAGTCTGATAAGGTTAAAGCGGTAATAAATTACCTCGGATATCGAGAGTTCTGGTAACTGAACTGAAATTAAGATCCCCCAGCGTATTACTCTGTGTTCTTGCATCCAAGGTAACAGTAAAGATTGGTAAGAGATTTAAACCTGCAATAAAATCAGTTCGTACACAGGCTGTAATGCCAACATCAATTCCATCGATGCTTAATGTTGATCCTAAAGATGGGCATAAGTTAGCGGGAAATAAAACCCCACCTCCCGTTAATATTTTCCACTTCACCCATTCTTCACCACTCTTCAATGCGTAATCAGTACGTTTTTTTTGCAATGTTTGGGTTGAACCTGTTTGTTGCATTGTATTGATTGACTGGAGGTACACGCCAATAGCAGATAACACCATAAGAATAAAAATACATCCAATAATGGAGATCCCTTTCTGGTTTTTCATTCTACTTATCATAGTAGACCCCCTACGATAATTTGTTCAACTAAAGTAATTGATTCTGTGTGACCGGATGGTAAGTCCGTTTCACTGATTTCTAACTCGACGGTGACGAGGCCGCTATCAATGATGGAGCCGGGTGTATATTGAAATTTACAACGGGTAACTTGATTTACGACTAAATCGGTTGTTGTTCCTGCAAAGGCTAATAGCTCTGCGTGCGAATCAACACTCGTTTGATTGAGTAAAATGGGATAGCCACGGTAACGACGTAACGTTTCATCTGAACCAGTATTGCAAATGAACGAGGTTGGCGTATCAACAATGTAAAACGTTTGGTCAAGTAATGAAGATACAGGCAGTAATGGTAATATTGGGAAAATCAGTTGACTTGTATTAAATGCAAAGTCGATCGTATTTGAAACTAAACTTACGCCTAAAATCGTCGCAAGTGTGTTATGTGCGTAACCGTTATAGCCCAATACCCCTCTATTATTGATCACAAGACAGTCAGCTAAATTATTAATACAATCGGTACTATTGATACCAATACGAATTCCAGACAAATCAATTAAACCTCCAATGGATTCAAAATCTCTATCTAAGGCTAGTGGATCAAAAGAGAGAAAGTTGCCGGGTGCGAGTGCGCGATAAATACCTTTATCTTTTACGTGTAGAAATTCAATGCATTCACCACTACAGCCAACACGTACACTATTTGGAAGGGATTGGCTGATCTCCTTTCTCATATGGCGCATAGCTAATGTCGCGCTATCGGTTAACTGAGCACGAAGTGATAAGTTTGCATATGCGACGATCGGGCGACTAATGATCTCCGCTAGAACCACAGTGATGATCGCAGAGACACTTATCGCGATCACCAGCTCAATCATACTAAAGCCTTTATTTTTTATTCGTTTTAAAATTGTCATGATTAAAACGGCATTCGATATGCGACAAGACTTGTATTAAAGGTATCAAATAAATCCCGTGTCACTAACACTTCTATTCTGCGTGCAGGGGCACCATTCAACGTCGTGCTGGTGACATTGATATCGACGTTAAAAGCTTCCAATCCTTCGATCAGGTTGCCTAAATGATCGCGTGCACCATCCGTATCATTAATGCAATTAAAATCATTTACATCATCAAAATTGTGTCGGTTGCCTGCTCCTTCTTCACAAGTCCCTAATTCTAAAAAAGGGTCTGAATAGTTATGGAGAAGCGTCATGTCCATATAGGCGCTAGCGATGTGAACAGCTTGTTCTCTAACAAGTGGGACAGCGCTACGAATTGAATTACTCGTAAAAAGACTAACGAGTGATGTGAGAGCGATCGCGAGAATACTAATCGAAATGACGATTTCAATAATCGTGATGCCAGATTGTTTGCGATACTGTTTCATAATAAATAACTAAAGCCGGTTTGTTGTTCTAATTCAACACTGAAGTTTCCCAGTGTGATCTGCTTGGCGGTAGTTAACAGCAGTGCGGTATTGCGTTCGTAGGGACGACCTTCGCGATCAAAGAATAAATCGAATTGATCAATCGTCATTCCACCCGGAACATTTTGTGAAAAGTCGCCTTGATAATCTGCATTTTCAAAGGGCGTCGTTGAGGTTGTGTGTAGTAAAGGTGTGCAATCACTCCAATGCGAAACAACTAATTCCGTACTGGTTAATTGAATTCGCACATCGCATTCTGTTGTCATTGCCAGTCGATGCGCGTAACGCATGGCAGTAAGGGTGTGATCAGCAAATCCGCGTTGTTCGTATCGATCGGGTTTGCCGTAGCGAGCGAAGCCGATGGAGGACACTAGGCCGACAATGATCAAAACGGCGATCATCTCGACTAAAGTAAAGCCAGCACCGCTTCGGGTAATCGGTGCTTCGGTTTTTATTTTTCGAGTCACAACTCGAAACCTTTAATTTGTTAGAGATTAATTAACAACGGTGATGTCACCCGTATTTGGTGAGTAGCTAATAGATTTCGTCGCATCTGCTTGGAAGGTGTACGTGCAGACTTCAGCAGCACCTGAACCCGCGGTGTAGGTAGCTTGATACTCACCGGATGTATCCGTAGCAACCGTTGGAGGATTTTGCATTAAGGCTTCCCACAAATCTGCGCAACCTTGTGCAGAGTCGAGCGCTGAACCAGGCACGACTTCTTCTGGCCAACCCTCTGCGTTTGACGTTATATCGCCACCACCGTAACCCTCTACGCCATCAGTGTCTGCAACACTGCCACCATTCACAATGAACTGTGAGCGAAACATCGCAACGGCAGAAGCGAGTGAACCACCCGTAGCCGCCACTGCATTCTCGTAGGCTTTTTCGTTAACGTTAATAAACTTCGGTAAAGCTGTTGCTGCTAAAATGCCGAGAATTACCATAACAACAATTAGTTCGATTAATGTAAAACCGTATTGCTTCTTCATATCAGTCTCCACTTCTCTTGAAAAATCCGAAAAAATTTCGGAACAATATAGCTATGTCAGCGTTTTTTCGCGCTTCGATGCTATCCAAGCGCCAAGTAGGCCAATTATCGCGAGGGCAAGTGGTGCAGGTTCTGGGATATCCGGCGTTTGAGTGGCTTGCAAGTGCGAGGATTGTTCATTCCACATACCTGCAACACCTCTGCGGTTGCCATCTAAGCCGCTCCAATCAAATCCATTACAGCACTGATCACCGGAAAAAAGACTTGCCGGTGCGCCATTCATACCAATATAGGCGACGTAATCGAGGCTAGAAAAAATACCGTCAACAAAATGAACAACAGGAAAGCCAATTTGAAAACCATGTTCATTATCTGCAGTAAAGGTCAGGTTCCCCATGAATAAAGAAAGGCTATTACCTGAACCCGATGAAAGATCTATAGTTTCGAATCCACTGCCTGTAAAGGCTGTGTCATCAAATATTGCAGATAGGCTCACTGTGTTTTGAAAACTCAAACCAAAGTCATTTTGATTATTCTGGTCCGTCGATGTTACTTCGCCGAAAACAGTTAGTTCTAAAAAACCTGCGTATACGTATGTGCTAGATGTCATCAATACGAATGCGGTAGTGATGTACTTGAGGTGTTTTGCAACACGTCCAAGAATATCCTTATTCATTTTTCCTGCTCCTTAATAGACGATCTGGTCAACCCCGACCAACCGACAAATTCCATGTCTGCACTCAATATCGGCGGCAGAGAAGAAAAACTTTAATTTCGTTCTGGAGTGATCTAGTACGGAAAGCAAAGCTGATGAAAACTCAAGCACTGGTAAAAAAGGTCGATAAACAGGCCATTAAGAAAACTTGTCAAGAAACGATGGATCGTATGACGAACGAAATACTTTTAACGCATTCCCCGCGAGACTCACTCAATGGTGTCGGTATTTTTCGTACCGGAATCATGATCTTTTTCATTCTGTTAACCACACTACTTTATGCGGACAGCATTGTTTATTTGTGGGATCAATGGAAGCAAGTCCAATACGGTGATTATGCACATGGATTAGTTGTAGTCCCGATCAGCATGTGGATGTTAGTTGAAAGCCTGCGCAAGAGTGGTACAAAGACCCCCATCCTTGCAGCAAGCCTGTTGATCGGTTTCTTTTCATTATGCTGGGCTGCAAGTGTGATCATGGGCATTAGGCTGCTGGAAAACCTCTCGCTGTACGGAATTTTAGTCAGTGTAGTTTTCACTGTTGGTGGGTTTCCGCTGTTACAAAAAAGCGCTCTCGGTTTACTCTATCTTCTAGTCGCACTGCCTATATGGGAGCAGTTTTTGCCGCTTCTACAATCGATCGCCGCGTGGATTTCCTATTTTTGTTTAAAGCTTCTACCACTGACGGTGATCAAAGAAGGGGCTTATATTTCAGTACCGGCGGGTCAATTCCTTGTTGCGGAAGGATGTAGCGGATTACGTTATCTGTTAGCCGCAATGACATTTGCTGGTTTCTTTATCTATCTTGAATCTATGCGTTTCAAGTGGGCGGTTGTGTTTACACTCTCTGCGATTTTTGCTGCGATCATTGCAAATGCTCTCAGAATAGTCATCGTGATTATTGCAGGTAATATGACAGCGATGCAGCACGCTTGGGTCGATGAGCACATGACATTGGGGTGGGTTGTATTCGCGATAATGTTAATCCCCGTTTTTTGGTTTGGATCATTTATAAATAAACGTTCAGCACCTTTCCAGATCGAAAATATTGGCACGATAAACACGCAACCAACAAGCCAGAACAAAAAAAAGGTAATCGTCACTTTAGCAATACTTGGCTTATTCGTCGGTCCTCTCACGCTTCAATGGGTGAGCTATATGAATGAAAATAATGTGTTTAATTCACATGATGAATCTACGCATTATTTACCTGAAAACCTTGATCGTTGGCAACGTATAGAGTCAGGAAAAAAAGCGTTTGATTTAGGTGAAATATTGATTGGAGCGGATCATCAGTTCTGGCAAACCTACGAAAACAGGGGGGAAGTGATTTATGTTTACCAAGCAATTTACCATTCTCAAAAGCAAGGTAAAGAATTGATCAACGTGGAAAATAGTTTGTTTAATGAATCGTTATGGCAACCGATGGAAACGCGAACGGTATGGCTTGAAAACGAACAAGGCCAAATACAAGAGACCCGCGTCAAGCCTAAGTATGGTCCAGAGGTATTAATTTGGACTTGGTATACCTCTGCGGGAATGCATACGACCAGTGGGTTAAAAACTAAATTGTATGATTTATATGGTGTGTTGACCAATAATACACAAGCGTCAGTAACAATGTTGGCGGTACCGATCACCTCGAAAGATGAAGACAATACACAAATACGATCGGCGTTATCTGAAATCGTGAGCAGCATACAAAAAGAAATTAAATAAAGAAATTAACAGGCACATATAAATTTTTTCTAAAATTTATACAAATGTACCGGGTAATTATGGACATAAGGATGTGAACATGACCCAAATATTGGCGTTAAGGTTATTAAGCCTTTTTCTAGTTTTAATGATATCTGCATGTGGACAACAAGATCCCGAGTCGCGTTTGCAAAATGCACGACAGCATTATCAACAGGATCATAGTGCGATTGCTATTTTAGAACTAAAACAGTCATTAAGTGAAAACCCAGATCACCTTGCTTCGGTTTATTTGCTCAACGAAATCTACGCGAGTCAGTATGATTATGAAAATATCCGTCTCTTATTAAAATCAGAAATTGATCGCGGAGTAGATGAACAAGGGGTTTATCAGTCGTATGTAGACGCCTTAATACATCTTGCTGAATTTTCACTATCTGAAAAGGTCTTGAACGCAAAGCCGGAATATTTTACTAACGCGCAAGGTCTGGCATTACACGGACATTTATACGCAGGTAAAAATAATCCTGATCAGGCGATTCGCTTTTATAAACAAGCGTTAGAGTTGGATGCTGCTCTTATCTCAGCACATTTGGGTTTAGCACAGGAGGCTGTGATTCAGGCCGGAAGGAACACCGATCAACAACCCCTTACTCAGTCAGTATCTATATCAGAAAACAGTTGGGTACAACCTAGTACAACACGAAACGATGCGATACAAAAAGAAAAATCGCCATTGGTATTAGCCGAAGAGCATTTGGATTATGTTCTTTCTAAAAACAAAAACAATTTAATTGCGCATTATTTAAAAGCATCGATAGCGTATATTCGTCATGATACGGCTGTTGCACTGGATTATTTAAAAACGGCATTACACCTTTCACCAAATCACGCAGAGAGTTTATTACTTACGGGGAGGATCTATTTAGAATCGGGTCATTTAGATAGAAGTGCAGAATATTTATCGCGTTACCTAAAAATTAATGAAAATGATCTAACGGCATCGATTTATCTCGCTTCAATCGCATTACGTCAAAAGCAAGCACAGATAGCGTTAGATCTTCTTAAAAAATTCGAAATAACAGGCCAAGAGAATATTGAGTTTCTCTTAGTGATCGGAAATGCGCATTTATATTTACAAGATGCGGTACAAGCAGTTGGTTTTTTTAAGAAAGCACAAGCACTTTTACCCGATGCGGCGTTGACAAATATGTACTTAGCGATGGGTTTGTTAGCAAATGATCAGGCCAAAGATGCGATCGTGACCCTCAGGAAAGTACTCAAGGCAGAACCAGAGAATGAGCAAGCTGGAATTTCACTCGTTACGACACTCATTCAATTACAAGAATATGCGCAAGCTGAGACGGCTGTGGCTGACCTACGTCGCTACCATCCAAAAACGCCCATGCCACATTATATGGCGGGACTGATCTACAGTGCGTTGGAAAAACATGATCTTGCAATTTCAGCGTTCACTGATGCTTTAAAACAGAAGCACGGGTTTATACCAGCATCACTGCGGCTTGCCCGACTTTATCGCGAACGCGATCAACTGGATAAGGCAATTGAAATTTACAATGCAGCGTTATTCTCATCCCCGTATCACCCTGATGTTTTGACAGAAATGGCGGCCAGCTATGCAAATAATGGCAATCAAGATAAATCTATAGAGCTGCTAGAACTTGCCCGTGATCGCAACGCGACTGCACTTACTGCTCGATTGATCTTGGGGCGATATTATTTACGACGCGCACAGATAAATGAAGCAGAAAAAATAGTCAATGAATTAATCAAAATAGGCTCGACGCGATCGGATGTTAAAATGTTTATGGCACAAACATTCTTATCGACGGGAAGAGTTAAAGAGTCGCTTAACTTATATGAAGAGTTGGTGCGAATCGAACCAGATTCGCCTGAATTATTGACCCGTTATGCGAGTGCGTTGATCAAGGCTGGTCATACCGCTCAAGGACGAAAAACTTTGAGTGTCGCACGAGAAATAAAAGGTCAAGCCAGTTTAGATACCTTGCTGACTTTGGGTGAGCTTGAGTTAAGAGAAGATAACTTCTCTGAAGCGTTGTTGATCGCAGAAGAAATCATGACGACGTATTCATCAATGTCTGCAGGCTATTTGCTTCAAGGCGATATTTTGATGAAACAAAAAAAACCGGCTGACGCGGTGATTGTTTATGAGAAAGCGTTAATTCTGGCTGATCAATCCCAAACGGTTTTAAAATTGAGCGAAGCGTTGATCCAATCAGGGCAGACGGAAAGTTCTCGGGTATTATTGAAACGATCAGTTGCTAAACATAAAGACGATGTTCGTATCGGTTTAATGTTAGCGAATATTCAGCAAGCAGAAGGGAAGAGTGAAGCTGTTATTGATACGTATCTTCTTATGCTTGATCAGTTTCCGGATAATGCATTGATCTTAAATAACCTTGCTTGGTTGTATGCTGAGTCTGATTTGCAAAAATCGTTTGATTTCGCAAAACGTGCGTATCAAGTGACGCCTGAATTACCCGAGATTGCAGATACGTATGGTTGGTTTTGTATTTTATCTGGTCGTTATGATGAGGGTATTGATCTGATAAAGTCAGCTATTTCAAAAGCTCCAGAAAATGCAGAGTTTCACTATCATCTTGCGGAAGCCTTCGCTAAAGCAGGTAAACATGATTCTGCAAGAGAGTCGTTGCAGGTGGCTCTTGCTTCAGGTAAGTCATTTTCTGAACGAGGTAAAGCAGAAGCGTTGCTAATTGAATTAGAAAAAATTAATTAAATATATATTTAATTAATCTTATTTTTATAAGAATTACATATTAGTTAATTGAACATGGCGTTTTAACCGATTTCTAGTTTGCTTTATCATAAGTTCGATTTGTTTTTGTATACCAAAAGGAATTACATATGATAGGTTGGTTTTATACGACTTAGTCCATTCAAATTTATAATTTTCTTCACCTCGAAGAAAGTCGAAAGTATGCGCATTCTCCTCGATAGCGGTTTTAATTGCATGCGCCATAATTTGCGTACCTGGGCTATATCGCCGCCAGAATGTATCAAAACCAGATTGGTAGAAGTACACGGTATTGTTGTAGTGGAAGCAATATAATGCGGCAATGCTCGTATCACCGATATCTAGAGAATAGGCGCGTAACCAATTATTTTCAGAAAAAATAATCGCCAATTCTTGGTGAAAGTTTTTCATTGTTTGATCTTTAAAAATACCGGTATTGCCTAATCGTTGCTGTGCAATGGAATGCAGGTTGAATAAATCCGGCATAAAAGTATTTAATTCTGCAATGCTATCGTGCTGTTTTATATTCGTGACAGCGGGGTAGTCTTTCATTAGTTTCCGTTGGAACCGTCCCATGTTATAGCGCATAGTTCGACTCAGGCTTTGGTTGTACTCCTCCCAAGTCGCCGGTAATTTTAGATACGGGCAGATTGTTCTTTCGATCAACTTCATTAACTGAGGATGCTGCTGCAACAAGCCATATACAATGGCGGACGTCGCCACCATTCCTTCAAAATCGATCGCATTCCACTGGGATTGCGAAGACCAGAGATAATCAATCAGAGCGAGTGTCAGTTCTGTTTCGTAATCGGGATGTAAGATAAAGTCGAGATGATCAGGAGCTGCAGCACCATTTCCTAAGAAGATCAAATGTCGATTCGTTAAACCGGGGACAGCCCGTTGTTCTGTGATCGCCATGGGTGCGAGGCCAAGCAATTGACGAGTTGTTGGATGGCGTAGCGTCACTAGCCAGAGCTGTGCCTCGTTTCCAAAATGTTTCCACCATGTCGAACACCATTCATACGTCAAAAAAACGTTATTTACATTAGAAATATTTAATAACGCATTCCATTCGACAGATAAGTCTTCAAGCTTTTCGGGATCATTAATGACCTCAGTATCAAAAACGTCTGTTGAAAGGAGGGTGTTTTCTGGTTCGATCGCACTACTGTCAAAAAAGTCAGTATCAAACGGAGTGATGGTGTGTGAGTTCATGTACGGGTAAATGCAAAAGACGTACCTGAAAATTCATGTGAATTATTTAGCTCGAAATGTGTTTAGAAACAGGTGAGGAAAATGAAAAGACTAAGGTGTAGTTGGTATACAAACCCACTCCCCTGAGGGGGAGTGGGGAGCTGAGAAAGATTACCCTTTCAAAAGATCGATTGCTTGGCTGACCCAGTTTTCACGACGGATACGTCCAGGAAAACGGATGATGGTTTTTTCAAGCTTATCAATTTGATCTTCTGTCAGATCAGCAATTTGCTTAAAGGAGGTGATGCCTTGTTGATAGAGCTTTTTAGCCAGAGCTGGACCGATACCATTAATTGTTTGTAAGTTATCTTTAACTTCTTCAGTTACTGCAGCAACAGCTTCTTCAACCGGTGTTACTACAGGTTTAGGTTTCTGCTTTGCTTTGGGCTTACTTGGACTTGGTGTTTTTTTAACTTTCGGTGCCGGTGTTTGTGCTCTTTCTGACTCACTTAGGCGAAGGAACTTGAACCACTGGTTCCAAAGTTCATTTTGTAAATCTAACCAACCTTCCATCGTTTCTTGAATACTTCCGGAGAGTGCGATCAACTCGTTTGGCGTTAGGTCTTTAACATTGATTTCTTTGGACCATCGATCAAGCCATTCCGTTTGTGATTTGAGCGACTCATCAACGGTCGACTTCCAATAACCAATGTGCTCGTTCAGAGAATCAGAGTCTTCCATGACATCCGTGGTTTCATCGATCATTTTGAACCAATATTGCCATAGCTCAGCTTGGTTATCTGCCCAAGCCGTCATTGATTCTTGGATGCGAATCACGAGTTCTTCTTTGGATTTTGTTGAAGCCTCAACGGTGTGGCCCATTTGCGAGGACCATTGATCAAGCCAATGCACTTGTAATTCCATTGACTGTTTAACTGCTGATTGACCCCATGTCATGAAGGTTTGCAGGTGAGGTAATTCCCAAGGGTTTAAATTCTTACGAGTATAAGTAAAGTCAGGTAGTAGCGATAAATTCTTGACATAGCTCTGCTGCATGTCCTGCCACTCTTGAAACAACTCACTCCAGTATGTCATTGCGAACCCCCGGCTGGTCAGTTTGATTTGTGAATAAACTATATCACAACCATAGCACAGCTAAATTGTGCGCTGCAATATGGAATTCTTTAAAGACCTGCCGGCGGAACGGGGTATTAACGTTGTTTATTGATCAGTAATTCGTCTGATTGTACTGGTGGTTGATAATGTCGTGTGAACTCACTAAAGGCGACGAGAGCATCATCAATATCACGTGAATCCGTGTAAGCTATCATGTTGACTCCGCACCGAATTAGATCAGCCACTTGATCACGCAAAATATCGCCGACAGCTAAAATATCACCTTCAAATTGATATTTGTCGCGCAGTAAACGTGCTTGCGAAAAAGCCCGACCATCAGGGTATTTAGGAATCTCGACAGCGACAAGTTGTAGCGAAGGTAAGTAATCCGCCAATTCATCGACTGAAATATCGACGGGGACTAAAACGCCGAGGTCGGCTTCGTGATCAAGAAATTCTGCTGCACTTTCAACAAACCGTGCAAAAGGAACGATCAACTTAGCGTTTTCTACCGGTGATTGATCCTCTTCGAGAATCAGCCAGTCAATATCAGTGATAGATTTATTTTGAATAACACGCATCTGATTACTCCGCACCGGTCGAGCTATAAACATTTTCTTTAAACGGTTCGATACCAACACGACGATAGGTGTTAATAAAGGTCTCTTCGTCGCCTTCGCGTTCTTCCAAATACGTCGAAAGAATTTTATCGATCGCGTCAGCTACTTCTTCCTTACCTATTGCTGGTCCAAGTCGATCACCTAGGCTAGCTTGATTATCCGCAGAACCTCCGAGTGTGAATTGATAAAATTCCACCCCTTTTTTATCAACGCCAAGAATACCGATATGGCCAACATGGTGATGACCACAAGCATTCATACAGCCCGACATTTTGACTTTGATTTCGCCTAAATCGTACAAATAATCCAAATTATCGAATTTATCGTTGATTTGTTTTGCGATCGAGATAGAACTTGCATTCGCTAATGAACAGAAGTCCAAGCCGGGGCAGCAAATCATGTCATTCAACGTGCCGATGTTGGCTGTAGCAAGCTCGTGCTTATTGAGTGTTTCCCATAGTGCGTACAAATCAGCTTGTTCAACGTGTGGCAGCACCATGTTTTGATCATGCGTAGTGCGTAATTCGTCGAAGCTAAACTTCTCACCCAAGTCCGCGATCAGATCCAGCTGAGTATCGGTTACATCGCCGGGTGGAACTCCGGGAGCTTTCAGTGAAATATACACGGCGCGGTAACCGGCAACTTTGTGCTCAACCGTATTTTGTTTGTACCACTGCTGGAACGCCGCATTACTATTTAGTTGATCAACAATACTCTGATCAGCCGCCGCATGCTTATTGAATTCCGGTTCGACAAAATACGTTTTGATGCGATCAATTTCTTTTTGATCCAATTTCAGAGAGCTGGTTTTAATCCGCTCCCATTCTGCATCGACCTTTTCACGGAAGGCATCAATACCCATCGATTTAACGAGAACTTTGATACGTGCGCGTTGCATATTGTCGCGACGGCCTTCCAAGTTGTAGATGCGTAAGATCGCTTCTAAATAGGAGAGCAGGTCTTCTTTTTCGAGATATTCACGAATCTCAACACCGATGATCGGCATACGTCCCATGCCACCCCCGACAATGATGCGGAAGCCAATCTTACCTTCAGCATTTTCAACGAGATAAACGCCGATATCGTGTAACTGTACTGCGGCACGATCATATGTAGCGCCAGAAAATGCGATCTTGAATTTGCGTGGCAGCCAGTTGAACTCTGGGTGGAATGTTGACCATTGACGAACGATCTCACAATACGGACGTGGATCTTCCAATTCATCAGCGGCAACGCCAGCGAGATGATCGGTTGTCGTGTTACGAATACAGTTACCACTGGTTTGGATCGCATGCATTTGTACGCTGGCTAGATCAGCCAGAATATCAGGTACGCGTTCTAACTCAGGCCAATTGTATTGAATGTTCTGACGAGTACTAATGTGGCCATAGCCCTTGTCGTACTCGCGGGCAATGTGCGCAAGCATGTGGACTTGCTTAGAATTCAGTGTTCCATAAGGAATGGCAACGCGTAACATGGGAGCGTGCGTCTGAATATAAAGGCCATTCCGCAGGCGTAAATGACGAAATTCTTCGTCTGTCAGCTCACCATTTAAGAAACGGCGGGTTTGCTCGCGGTATTGCTCAACGCGTTCGTCAACCGCTTTTTGATCGTATTCGTCGTACTGATACATCGGTAAATATTCGCTTTTTTAGGAAGCGAGAAGATACCAGTTCTGGCTTATTCTTAAAAGGAATAGTTTCTTTTATCCTTATAACTTGAAAGGAATTATCGCTAACGCCAGCACTGGTTTAGTGGTGTTGATCCACTCTTTCCGCGCGCACCGGTGTCTGTCAGTGTGAGATTCCCACAGCCATCATTGGATTGCCCGGGTTGCGCCGTTGCGGTCAATGTAAATGTGCTGTTAGCGACATTGGTCGCGATGCTGATTTGGTAAGCACCGCTTTCCGTTAGCAGTGGTGACGAGTACCCCAACGCGGTTAAATCGTTGGTGAACCGCAGTTGGTTAGAGAAAAAACGTTGTTCTCGTGAAGCCATCTCCATGAGTAAGCTTTGTGCTTCCAGACGTTTTCCCTTCGAGACCTCTGTCATATAAGACGGATAGGCGATCGCGGCTAGGATGCTGACTATCGCGACAGCGATCATGATTTCGATCAGAGTGAATCCGGTGTTTTGTTTATACATTTTCATGACCTATTGAATGACCTTCCAGTTGATTTTGACGACAGGGTTGTCAATGGTTAGAGCTCTTTCATGTCCGACATACAAATCAAGTTGGCTTTTTCCTTTCGGGAAGAACGCGATCGGTGATGTTGGGATGCCTACACCTGGTACAGAAGTGCTTCTATCTTGTTTATTCAAGGTGGTGTCGTTCGTTTGTTCAATTGCTGGCGTCGCATCCATCGTGCTCAATAAGTAGAGCCGACCTTGTCCGGCAGACGAGTTACAGCTCAACCCTGATGTTGAAACCGGAGTGTAGGTGGTGAAGGCAATCATGTTGTTCCACACGAGAGCCGGGGATATAGCCTTTTCACCGTTGCCTTCCAATTCAATATACCAACCGGATGATGCTTCCAATGAGGCCTTAGCGGATGTCTGATCAGAGGCAGAGCCCTGTCCGATCAGATTCGCTGTCGCGTTGTATAAATTCGACATACTGACCGTACTGCTGGTTGTGCCATGATTCATATTGTTGTCTTTGAGCATATAAAAATTATCATTCACAGCTTTGTTTAAGGGATTAGCTCGTGCGCCTGATCCGATCGCAACGGAGTAGTACAAGTGGCCTTGATCGTTAATCAGTGAGATGCTCGGTGGCATGTAAAAACGTCTGAAACCCGCTGTTGTTCCATCGGCAAGATCCGCAAGTCGATAACCGACCGCACCACTGGCAGACGTACCAAATGTATCCGTGAAATCAATACGCCAGACTTGACCACCCATGTCGCCGAAATAGATGCGATCTGCTAAATCATCATCGCCATAAGCATCAATAATCGACAGATCGGTGGGGATGCTATAGGTCATTTGCGCAAGCGGTAAATAATTTGCTGTCGCTGTTCCATCGTTAGAAGCGGACCATAATAATGCGCCTGTGGAAGCATCGACCATGAAGATTGCATTGCCGGAGGTGTCCGTTGTGCGCGTGGTATAGCCGTCTTGCGCGACGTTATACCCACCGCTGAAGATCAGGACTTTGGTTGGGTTTCCTCTCCATTTTACAGTTGCAACAATCGGGCGTGACCAACTCTGATCTAGTTTGGCAAAATCAGCACTGTCACCGTCAATGCGCCAGAGAAAATTCGGAATGCCGCTGAGCGAGCTGACATCGAGTGCAAAATACTGATCACCACCGCGACGCATACCGAAATAAAGATAAACGGACTCACCAGAGTCCACTACGCCATCCCGGTTAGAATCATCATGCCAATGTGTAAGCGATCCATCTAAGCCATACAGGTGGTCTGCACCGGTTTGGTTGTCTTTGTGGTACTGCACGTTTTTCAATAAGGATTGTGGAATAAACGCCGCGATCTCGTTACCACCGGCCATATCGCCCTGAGTGGTAGGGTTACTGACGTTGATCGCATGCATTAATCCTTGATTCGTCATCGTGAATAACACATCTTTATCCGCATACTTCACCAAGACGGAGTTTGCATGCATGGTGTCGCCCATGGGGGCGTTTTTTAGCCAGTCGATCAGTTCGTTTTTCTCTGTATTCGTGGTGACATCGAACATTTCTTTTGTAATCGATGGTTCTGAGTCGGACATAAGCGTCAGCGGGGTATTGGCTGGCGGAGTGTTGCCGGTATAGGTCAGAATTGATCGGTTTGCTGGGTTTAATTTATTCGAGGCACCACCTTGAGCGATGTTATTGCCATCTGGCGAGGCAGACCAAAAACTTTGCGCTGTCGCCTTAAATTCAACATCCGTTCCGACAACCTCGACAGCATCGTTGCCGTTTAAGTCGATCATACCGGTATCACCAATGTAGTAGCCTTTTGTGTTGCCGATCCAAGAACGATAGGTGTCAGGTTTAAACATATTGATGAAAACGCGCTCATCGGACGATAGTGTGCTTGAGTTAACACTTGTACTGATACCGGTAAATGTTTGTGTTTCACTGGCAATCGCGGTGAGGATGGTTTCGAAAACTGCCTCCAGATCTGCCGCATCGTCGGCATCGTAGAAATCCCCGCCCCCGGCTTCGGCCAGTTCTTTCATAAACGTATTGCCACTACCAGCAGCGAAGCCGATGGTGTGCGTAATCACCTTACTCGGCACAATTCCACTACCTGACATCACATCCGTATTAGCTAACCACGAGACAAGTTCGGGACCGCACTTTTGTTTCTCATCTGAACCACTGCACGTATCACCAATCATGGTTTCAATTTTGCTGCGAGTGTTTGAACTCCCCGCATTAGCCTCACCATCGGTTAGCAGAACGATGTAGTTTTTTGTGCATGAGTCTGTAATGGGTGAAACATATTTGGCGCTAGTCGAGAATGATGATCCACTCCATGCATTCGTCGGGGTATAACTGCGTGGGTGCGCGCCACGATCATCCCCACCTGAAAATCGACCCTCACTTCCAGAGTCATAACTCCAAGATTTCGGCTCACGTCCGCCCATCCCATCACTCGGTTTGCCGCCAGTAAAATAGAGCGCCGCCTCATGTAACGCAACCACGATAGGCGTGTTACTTTGCGGATTACGATCAGACAGAATTTTCGGGATAATCTCGAACGTTTTGTATTGATTCACGTTGATCGCACTATCAACCGAATTCGCATCTTGATTAATGCCTGTGATAGGCCATAAAACACCGGTGGCGTCATTACCGATACCGAACATACTCAGGCCAACTTTCAGGTTTTCTTTATCTTTTATGCTATTTAATACGTTTGTAATGGCATCCGTCATGACTTCATAACGGGTCTTGTTGGTCCCATTAACTTCAGAGTTCATACTGCCGGACTGATCAAAAATAAACAGGACATTTGCTCCCGCACCAGCTGTAATGTAGACATCCGTATCGTCAGCTTTGCTGATCGGTGTATGCAAGCCGCTGAGAAAGATCAGGCCGGAGAGTAACGGCAGCATTTTGAATTTTGAAAGTAATTGGGTGTTCATAATTTCATCCCTATCCATGAAATAGCCGCTTACAGGCAATTGCCTGAGCGTCCGGTTTCTGGACGAACCAGATAACCACGTTGATCGTGTTCTGCATACGTATTTGCGGCAGCGATTTCACCGATGCCACGAATGCTGTAAATGTGTGCAACAAAGGCGGGTGACGATTCATCCGCACTGAGTTGATAACCGACTAATTTAAAATCTTCCCCGCAATATTGAATTGAACCACTGGCATCGATCGCACCAGCACCCGCGTCAAACATACCCGCGAAGGGGGTACCGTTTTTATCGTCATCCAGCATCTGTGCAGGCGGGTCATCAAACGGTGTTTCGGGCGTATTTGTCATCATGTAGCCGGTATCCCACATGCCTTCGATCACCGATTCGGCGACTTGAAAGGTGATGGATTTTTGTTGTGAGTTGGATGCGATCGTTTCGTTCATGGTCGTTGCACGCATGTTACTCACACCCAGAATGGTGATGATCACAAGAAAGATCAGGCTGATTGCGAGCGCCATGCCTTTTTGTTTTTGGGGTAAACGACTATCCATGTGTTACTGACCTCGTTAAATCAGACGGTTGCGTAGAATAATGGTATTGGTGAAGACGCGGTGCATAAGCCGATCATTGGTAGTGACGGTGGTATCAAGCAGCGTATGCGTTTCAGATTCTGCAGATGGTTTTACTGGCTCGACGCTATTCAACAGGAGGCCGATACGTAGACTTACCACATTGTTCTGCCACGCACTTGCACCGATCGCATCGATGGTTGTTGCACGCACGTAACGATCAGCAATGCGATCACTATCGTCATCAAGCCCGTAAAGAATTCGGATCTGATCAACCCCATTAACGATAGTTTCTGTGTCCGCGGTGTTGCCTTGACAGATTAATTCACCGGCGTTGATAGAGAACGCATTCAATACCATCGGCCGAGTTGATGGAGCAATCGCAGCGACTGCACCGCCGGTGCAATCGACCACGCCTTCATAGGTGATCTTAATGCTGTTATCCGAGGTACTCGCGGTGACGAACGGATCGATGATCAGCGTAGGATCATAAGAATCGATATAACCCGACATTTGGAGGTTGTCCCGTAAAGCGGTAAAGGCGAAACGTGCATTCTCTTGCATGGTGCGTAAACCACGGCCGATGCGCGAAGATTCCGTGGTGCTGATATACACGCTGACAACGCCCGCGATCAGAAACAGTCCGATGACCATTGCGACCATTAGCTCAACGATAGAAAAGCCAGATTGTTGTTGTTTGCTTTGCATGATCAATCAATTCCTCTGCTATGGGGTGATGATGAACTGGGTTGATTGAGTATTTGTCACGTCGTCGATCGCACCATTGACATTGCTTGCATTTGTCTCGTCCCATGAAACTGTGAGCGTATACGTTGATGTGGCGACACAAGGTGCATCGTTGCAGGCCACACTGACCTGACCATTCGGTAGGACATCACGGGCAGCGGAGCCAGTTTCACTCCCGCCCGATCCACACACAGCTTGGTAGAGATCAAATGTCGCAAGTTGCGCGGATGTACAACTCGTCGCGGCGGAACTACCTGTGACTTCGCAATATTGAGCAGGCCGTGCAGTACACGAGCCGATCGAGTTGCTTGAGTTAAAACCGGCGTAATCACCGTTAATAATAGCATCAGGGTTTGCACGCATACGCTCGGCCAAGTTTTCCGCGATGAACGTTGCTTGGGTGCGCGCGAAAGAACTATTCGTAAATTTTATTCCTGTCGCCATGAGATGTGCCGTTCCAAGCAATCCAATCGAAAGCACGAGCAGGGCGATCAACGCTTCGATCAGCGTCATACCGTGTTGTTTGTAGTGGCAGTGTGTTTTGCTTTCCATACTTCCCATCCATTCGTTTACATCGCATCCTGCTTCGGCTGTGTTGCGCAGGACTTAAATCGTCAGTAGTTAAGATCACGCAATTTCAGGGCCAGACCGAGTCTACCGACACAATAAAATTTCTTGTGGCTAACATTAGCGACTGCTGACGGCGAGACAATCAGTAATGGGATGAACGGTAGAGGTGAGCTGATAAGCGGTCTGATCAGCATGATGAATCAGGCTTGAGTAGGAAAATGGGAAGAAGATCGATGAAACGCGATCAGGAAATGCGATCAGGATCGTGTGAGTAAAAACGCGACTTTGGCTGCGGATAGAAAATTATGAGGAAGCGACAGATTTCTTAGCCAGTTCGTTGATCGCGGCGAAATCGGTTTTACCCGTTCCGAGGATCGGGATGGCTTTGACCGGGATCACTTGTCGTGGCACATTCAGTTCCGCAAGCCCCTCTTTTTTCGCACGGGTGACTAACGTTTTCCGATCGGCATCTTGCTGTTCGGTTAACAAAATGATCTGTTCACCTTTGCGTTTATCTGGTAATACGGCGGCAGCGTGAAGCTTGTCAGGCCAGACTTTATTGGCGAGCTCTTCAACGCGTGTGAGTGAGACCATTTCGCCGCCAATCTTCGCAAAGCGTTTTGCGCGCCCTGCAATCGTGACGTAATTTTTATCGTCGATGGTGACAATATCGCCGGTGTCGTACCAACCGATACCTCTGTCCGTTTGTGGTGGAATAATTTGACCATCGCTACCGTGAAACAAATACCCCTGCATAATATTGGGGCCTTTAACGTGTAAACGTGCCCCTTCGGTCATGCCTTCGACCTTTTCCAAATGGTATTGAATATCTGGAAGCAGTCGGCCAACGCTACCAGCCTTATAAAAAAGCGGTGTATTGACTGAGAGAACAGGACTCGTTTCTGTCGCGCCGTAGCCTTCTAAAATACGGATGCCGAATTTCGTGAACCAGGCTTTGCGTGTTTCTTCTTGTAACTTTTCAGCGCCCGCCACTACGTATCGCAAAGATTGCATATCCGCGGGGTGTGCGTGTTTTGCATAACCGGTTAAGAATGTATTCGTACCAAACATGACCGTTGCGCCGAGTTGATAGCAGAGTTCAGGAATGATTTTGTAATGTAGTGGCGTGGGATAAAGGAAAAACTTGGAGCCGTCCAATAGCGGTAAAAAAGTCCCTGCTGTAAATCCAAAAGAATGAAACATCGGTAGTGCGTTGAAGATCAAGTCACGTTTAACCAAGCCAATGTAGGTGTGGATCTGCGCATAATTACTGAGAATATTTTTATGTGAGAGAACCACACCTTTCGGTATCCCTTCTGATCCGGATGTAAACAACACCACTGCCGTGTCATTCGGGTTGGTGTGACGTGCGCGGACACTGTAAGCAATGCGTGGGAAGAAGCTCTTCAGCAAGCCAGCGATTTTGTGATGGGCTTTGATATGTGAAGCGAAATCTTCTAAGTAGACAATATTCACCACGCGTTCCAGCGCTGCGATCACCTCCTCTAACTCGCCTTTTTCTATAAAGCTCCGAGAGGTATAGACGGTTTTGATCTGTGCCGTCTCACAGGCTGTCACGATCCCTTGCGGCCCGGCTGTGAAGTTCAGCATGGCCGGGACGCGACCATACGCATGCAAGCCGACAATCGTGACCACATTTGCAGTCGCATTCGGTAGCAGCACGCCGACACATTCGCGCGCCGATGTTTGTTTACTAATGCGTTTGCCGAGAATAAAACTACGCATCACCAGTTGTCGGTATGTGAGGGTGTTGCGTTGACTGTCACAAACGATTTCTTGGCGTGCGCCATGCAGTTTCATTGCATCGATCACGGCTTGGAATAGGGTGCGATCAGAATTAATATTTTTGTAGACGATATCGTGCATGATGTCGACCAGACGTTGCGACACATTTGGATTGGTATTCTCTTCCGTGTTTTCATCGTTCAAACGGATTGGAGGATGAATGGTCAAGGTGATTTTGGGAAACCAATGCTGTTTGAGCAAACCTTTCATGTATGACATTTTTGAGTGCTGCGCACCTTCGATGCCGATCGGTAAGATGACCGCTTCGGATTTCTCCGCGACTAATCCCGTGCCTTCGTAAATCTTCATCAGCGTACCGGTGATCGTGATTCGACCTTCGGGGAAAATCACCGCTTTTTTATCTTGCCGTAAAAACTTGATCAGGGATTTGAGAGACAGCGGATTGAGCGGATCGAGAACAAATAAATCGACGAAACGATACAGTGGTTTGAAATACCAACGATTATGAATGTCCGTATTGATCGCAAAGGTGGGCGGCTCAGGCAAGAAGAGATAAAGCAGGATGCCATCTAATAACGACACATGGTTACAAACCATGAGCACACGATCACCTGCATTATGATAATGCTCGATGCCGTTAACATTAATTCGAAACAAGCCTTTGAACACCCATCTCAGGAAGGGCCTGACCAGCTTTATCATTTTGTTTTTATCGTTTAGTAGACGGAAGCAGCTTTCAGTATCGGCCTGTGTGAGAGTATTTTCAACTCCTGACCAAGACGCAGTGGAGTTTGCCTAGTGATGTTATTCCAACTCAGGATATCGTCCACATGAATATTGTGGCGTCGCGCAATAATCCACAAAGAATCACCGGATTTGACGGTATAGGTTGCCGAATTGTCGAGATCGATCTCGGAATCTGCTTTAGCAATTGGTTTTGCTTGAGCAGAAATCGTTTGTGTCGGGGCCGCGTCTGCGATGGTTTCCGGAGCTGCTATTGGTTGCGCTTTTGTTTTTTCGATAATCTGACCTGTATTCGGAATCAACAAGCGTTTACCCAGTTTTAAATGATCTTCGGATATGTCGTTGACTGATTTTAAAACCGCAACACGCGTGTCATAACGCCGTGCGATCAACCATAGCGACTCGCCTTCTTGTACGAAATGTTCGTGGTACTTCACACGTTCTTCGACGGGCAGTTCTGCGATATCGCTCTCTAGTTTTGTCGCGATCTGAACAGGTACGAGGAGCTCATACGGTCCGTCTGGTGACGTGACTGATCGCAAAAAGCCTGCATTTAGATTTTTTAACGTGTCCGTTTCAAGATCGTCGGAAAGTTCTGCCACTTTGCTAAGCTGGATCTGACCTGGCAATTGAATGCTCGTTAAAATCGGCTGATCAGGAATCTCTGGCAGAGCAACATCGTACGCACTAGGATCGTGAATGATCGACTGTAATGCTAATAATTTTGGAATGTAGCGGCGGGTTTCCGGTGGTAAATCTAATGACCAATAATCCGTTCCCAACTGTGCTTTGCGATTTCGTTTTATCGCATTCGATACAGTTGCCTCACCACTGTTGTAAGCCGCTAATGCGAGTTCCCAACTGTCAAAACGTTTATACAAATAGCTTAAGTAATCCAAGGCGGCTTTGGTCGATGCAGTGACGTCGCGACGGCCGTCGTACCACTCATTTTGTTTTAGCCCAAAGTGGCGACCTGTCGATGGGATAAACTGCCATAAACCGGCAGCGTTCCAGTTTGATGTGGCATTTGGTTTGTAAGCGCTTTCGATCATCGGTACTAAAGAAAGAAATAACGGTAAATTCCGTTCATCCAACGCTTCGACGATCTGATACATAAATGGCTCAGCATTTTCGACCATGCGATCAAAATGGATCTGATCACCGGTGTAACGTGCGATTTCGGTTTGTACGGAGTCGACGGATGAAGGTGTTAATTGTTCGCTTTCGCGCAATCGCGTCCAGATTGTTTGCGGATCAGAGATTTCTTCCTCGACGGCTTGGTCGGTACGTGGGATCACAATATTTGCAAATTCCCCTTGCCGATGGACAAAACCGTTTGCGGTATTTGTGAACGGCTTTTGTGTACGGAAATAACTTTCATCAGCCACGGCGTCTGCAGTAGGATGTGGACGGTTAACCGAAGGGGATTCTTCCTTTACGGGCATTTGCTGGCAGCTCGTAAGGGAAAGCGCCGCAAGCAGGTAGGTCACGAAGGTTTTGAACAATGGTCGAGTAAGCATGTCGCGATCCTAAGGACAGATGACGACTAGGTCAAGTTATCACATTGTTTAACAAAAGAATATTATCGCTAAAATAGACGTTAGTCGTTGTAAAAATAAGCGGAGTAGAGTGAAGCAGTTGAACATTACGCACCAGAAAAAGCGGCATTCCTCGCGACATTTATTATGCGAGTGGTTCAAGTCGCCATTGGGCCAATCCTTACTCGACAGTGAGCAAGCGTATTTGGAGGACGTGTTACCGAATTTATTTGGTTACCATCTTTTGCAACTCGGTGAGCTCGACAGCGTTGATCTCCTGAGTACCAGTCGTATTGGCCATCGGGTTAAGTTTGATCTCAGTCCACAATCCTTACCGGAGGATCGTCGTTTGATCTGTGATTCTCACCAACTTCCTCTCCAATCAAATTCTGTCGATGTGATCGTGTTGCCGCATGTGTTGGAATATGAAGTGGATCCGCACAATGTGTTGCGCGAAATTGAGCGTGTTCTGATCGGGGAAGGGCATGTGATTATTACCGCGTTTAACCCTTGGAGTTTGTGGGGGCTGCGTCATTTACTTCTTGCTTGGCGAGAAGTGCCGCCTTGGAGTGGGCATTTTTATCGATCTGCGCGCGTGAAAGATTGGCTCGCACTATTAGGCTTTGACATCGTAAAATACGATACGCTTTATCATCGCCCACCGATGCGATCATCACGAATACTTCGCCACCTGTCTTTCCTCGAAAAACTGGGAAAACATTTATTTCCTTGGATGGGCGGGGCATTTGTTATCGTCGCGAAGAAAAGACTCTTACCCCTGACACCGATGAAAATGCAGTGGCACATGCGTCGTAGTCTGATCGCCTCTGGTGTTACGGAACCGAGCGCGCGAGTGATGGAGCAATATATAAAAATACTAAACGAGCAAGGAAAAGAACAACGTGACTGAAAATGCAGTAGAAGTTGAAATATTTACCGATGGTGCGTGTCGTGGTAATCCTGGTCCTGGCGGCTGGGGTGCGCTGCTACGTTATGGCGATCAAGAAAAAACACTCTGCGGCGGCGAACGAGAGACAACGAACAATCGCATGGAACTTATGGCCGCGATCAAGTCACTTGAAAGCCTGAAACGACATTGTAAAGTCAGGCTGACGACGGACTCCATTTATGTCCGCGACGGGATTACGAAATGGATGGATAACTGGAAAGCGCGTGGTTGGAAAACAGCAGCGAAGAAGCCAGTAAAAAATAAAGATTTATGGGAAGCGCTCGACAGTGCTATTCAAGGACATGAGATAGAATGGGTGTGGGTGAAAGGCCACAGCGGACATCGTGAAAATGAGATCGCTGACGAGCTTGCGAACCGCGGAATTGACGAACTATTAGCCGGTTGATCGGGCGTAACAACGTCATTGACTATATGAATAAGCTGTAAATTGATATGAACCGACAAATCGTACTGGATACCGAAACGACAGGGCTTTCAACCGCCGAAGGGCATCGGATCATTGAGATCGGCTGCGTCGAAATGATCAATCGTCGTTTTACGCAAAAACACTATCATCAATACATCAACCCGGAACGTGAAGTCGAAGCGGGTGCATTAGAGGTGCATGGCATCACCGATGAGTTTTTGAGTGATAAGCCGTTATTCAGCGATGTGGTTGATGATTTTCTGGTATTCATTGAAGGTGCGGAATTAATTATTCACAACGCACCGTTCGATCTTGGTTTTCTCGATTATGAACTCGGCTTACTTGAGAATGGATTTGCGACGATCAGTTCGCGTTGCGAGATCATCGACTCGTTGGTTATGGCGCGCGAGATGCATCCGGGTCAAAAAAACAATCTGGATGCCTTGTGTAAACGTTATCAGATCAACAACTCCCAGCGTGATTTGCATGGCGCATTATTAGACGCGGAAATACTCGCAGACGTCTACCTCGCAATGACCGGCGGCCAAGCCGATCTGTTATTTGCGAATGACAGTGCAACACAAGACGTTGAATCCTCTATTGATATTCTTAAAGTGGAAAATCGGCCACCCTTACGCGTGATCAAGCCACTAGCTGCTGAATTAAGCCTGCATGAAGCGCAATGTGATGCTTTGGATAAAGCCGTCGGGGGGGAATGTTTGTTTCGTCAGCTGGGGGCGACGGAATAACGTGAGCTCTTTAGTTAATCAGTGACAGATAGTCTGCTTCTTTAAAGCCAACCAGAATCTGTTGATCTGTGATCAGCACAGGCCGTTTAATCAGTGTGGGGTTGTCGACAAGAAGTTGTATGAGCCGTTGATCACTGAGATCGGTTTTTTCTTCTTCGGGTAATTTTCGCCACGTCGTTCCGCGCTTGTTTAGCAGTACATCCATGCCAACAGAATCAAGCCAGTTCTTTACCGTCTCATGATCCAAACCGTCTTTGCGAAAGTCATGGTATTGATGATCAACATTCCGTTCGGAAAGCCACTTACGGGCTTTCCGAACGGTGTCGCAGTTGCTGATACCGTAAAGAATCATTGGCTGATTTTCTCTTGGCTCGGTATCGGCGACTAGATATCGCGCAGTAGTTCGTTGATACCGACTTTACCGAGTGTTTTTTCATCAACTTTTTTGACGATCACGGCGCAATACAGGCTGTATTTTCCATCGCTTGACGGTAAGTTACCTGATACTACGACTGAGCCGGGTGGGATGTAACCGTATGTAACTTCACCCGTAGCACGATCATAAATGCGCGTACTTTGGCCAATATATACGCCCATGGAAATTACTGAGCCACGACCGACGACCACACCTTCGACCACTTCTGATCGTGCGCCGATGAAGCAGTTATCTTCAATGATGGTCGGGCCAGCTTGTAATGGCTCTAGTACACCACCGATACCAACGCCACCTGAAAGATGCACGTTTTTACCGATCTGTGCACACGAGCCGACGGTTACCCACGTATCAACCATCGTGCCGCTATCGACATAGGCGCCGATGTTAACGTAACTCGGCATTAATACGGTGTTTGGAGCAATGTAGCTACCACGGCGCGCGGTTGCAGCTGGTACAACACGGATGCCGCTGTTTTTAAAATCTTCTTCGCTGTAGTTGGCGAATTTTGATGGGACTTTATCGTAGAACTGTGTGTAGTTCCCTGGGACAACTTCATTGTCATTCACGCGGAAAGACAGTAATACGGCTTTTTTCAGCCACTGGTTAACCACCCAGTCGTCACCTTGTTTTTCAGCGACGCGGTATTCACCAGCATCTAATCCTGCGATACACGTTTCAATCGCGTCTTTCAGTTCTGCGCTGGCATTTGCCGGGGTAATGTCAGAGATGTTTGCAAAATTCTCTTCGATGATTTTTTCGAGTTGATCCATGATGTCTTCTCTTATTTTATTGATTTAACGTAATTTTTTATGCGTTCTGCCGCTTCGATGGTTTGCTCAAGCGAGGCAACTAAGGCGATGCGAGCGCGATGACTACCGGGATTGATCCCATTCACTTCTCGTCCCAAATAACTTCCCGGTAAGACCGTCACATTTTCAGTGCCGAGCAAGCCGTGCGCGAATTCTTCGTCGTCTATTGGAAGTTCCGGCCAAAGATAGAAGCCAGCATCTGGCAGGGCGACATCCAAAACGGGGCTTAGTATATCGATCACGGCGTGAAATTTCTCGCTGTACTGGTGTCGATTTTCGATTACATGTTGTTCATCTTGCCATGCGGCGATGCTAGCCAGTTGCGTGGGGAGTGGCATTGAGCAACCGTGATAAGTGCGATAGTGCAAAAATGCTTTGATCAACTTTGCATCACCGGCGACAAAGCCTGATCGTAAGCCTGGCACGTTAGAGCGCTTCGATAAACTGTGAAAAACGAGACAGTTTTTGTAATCCGCCCGCCCGGCCTTTGCCGCCGCTTCGAGCAATCCGATCGGAGCGGGGCCGCCGTCAAAATAGATTTCGGAATAGCATTCGTCGGAGGCAATCACAAAGTCATATTGATCGGAAAGTTGCATGAGTTTGATCAAGGTTTCTTCAGGAATGACTGCGCCCGTTGGGTTTCCCGGTGAGCACAAAAAGATGAGCTGACAACGTTGCCAGATCTCTTCAGGTACCTGATCGAAATCAGGTAAGTAATTCGACTCAGGTGTGCAGTTTAAGTAATAAGGATCAGCACCTGCAAGAAACGCGGCCCCTTCGTAAATTTGGTAAAAAGGATTGGGAGAGATCACAATCGGATCAACGTTACTTGTATCGATGAGTAGCTGTGCGATTGCAAAAAGCGCTTCGCGTGTGCCATTCACAGGTAATACGTTATTGTCTGCTGTGATCGAACCTATCGGTAATTGAAAACGTTGAATCAACCACTGGCTTATCGTCTCACGTAAGGCTGCCGAGCCTCGTGTGGTTGGGTATTGCCCAAGTGTGTCAATTTGATCAATGAGTGTTTGTTTAACGAACTGCGGTGCCGGGTGTTTAGGTTCACCAATTGATAGATCAATCGCTTTAAGATCCGTTGTGATCTGCGTGGTCTGTTTGATTTTTGCCAGCTTTTCAAAAGGATAGGGGTGAAGTCGTGCAAGTTCTGGAGTCATACCAAGGCCAAGACTGTCGTGAAAAGCCGCTAGTATAGGTGATCTTGACGAGTGCTTAAATTATGTCGACCGACAAATGTGGTTTTACATGCGAACTCGTACAATCTCGTCAGCGATTTTTCAGCAACGTTGCGAGAAATTGTCGAGGCTTAGTTTTGTTTGATGAGTTTAAAAAAGCTGGGTTCAACGGATTTATTACTTAGTTCTATATTACCGCTGAAAGAATGACTTTCGCCGGGCTGCAGGGCGATCATTTCAGTACGATCACCAAAAGATTGACTGATCGCGATGTTACTTCGACCAATTTCCACTCCTGTATTGTCAAAGAAAAGTAACAAGCTAGCCGGTCTGATCACGTCATTGGTAATATTTTGCAGAACCGCGAGATATTCAAATGACACTTGGTCGCTATGTTCTGTGCGAGTGAAGATTATATTCTTGAGTGTGTCGTTGAGTTTGTATGGCTCATCAAACTTAAGAGGGACAAGGCCAGGGATGCGACCTTGAACGAGCGTGTCGTTATCCACTTGCAGAAGCTTAATTTCTTCGACGAGATTTTTACTGTATTGGTTTGCTTCTGACAATTGGTGGGTCAGATCCAAATTTTCGTCGGACACGCGTTTCATCGTCGAGTAGGTGAGAACTGCTGTCGCAATCATTAGTAAGCAAAGAATGATGGCAAGATTACGCACACGAAAATACTTTTTTTCAAGTTTTCGATAGGCGTGCGTTCGGCGTACGCGATTCTTGTTAAAACCTGTGATGGTACTGTCCGTTAGATCTAACTCTGAGGTTGTGTCGCCTCTGAGCTGTTGTTCATCATTTTCAATCACGTTTCTCAACTCTTGGTTTTTCATGGGTTATCATCGCCGATAAGATCATGCTCGGAGTATAGCGCAGCGTATCGTTGTGCGTGGGCCGTCTATAATACCTGAATCATTACTTTACATCAGTGCCAAGAATGCGTTTTAAAACTGATTTTTGTTGAAATATTTTCAAGTGGGTGTGAATTAATGACATAATAGGTGTTGGAATTCGATATACAAATCAACCGCAGGACTGAGATAGTTACTAATGACGCTGAATACACAAGTTTGGACACGTACACACACACTGATTTTATCCGGCTTCATGCTGTTAATGGTGATGACACGAATCCACCATTTCGGATCGATCACAAGCTTGCCGGATGCTTCGCTGGCTGTTTTCTTTTTTGCCGGATTGTATTTACGCAACCGACTGGTTTTTCCACTATTAATGGTTGAAGCAGCCGTCATCGACTATTTTGTGATTAACGTTGGTGGTGTCAGTGATTGGTGTGTATCACCGGCTTATTTGTTTTTAATCCCAACCTACGCCGTGATGTGGGAAGCGGGTCGTTTCAGCGCCGATAAGCTCACGTATTCCGTACAAAAACTAGGTCAACTTTTTTTGACGATCGTGCTTGCGACCACCGTTGCTTTTATCATCTCAAACTGGTCGTTTTATGCATTCTCTGGAAAGTTTGAGACGATGAGTTTTGTCAGTTATGTGTCTGAAACGGCAAAATATTTCTCTTCTTATCTCTCAACGACATTGGCCTATTCGTTGATCCTAACGCTCTTACATCTCGCTGTTGTTCAGTATCAAGGAAAGGACGATATCAAAGCGTGATTGGGTCGGGGAATAATCAAGATTAATTGTTTGTTTTAGTGGTTTTTTTAAACGATTTAAAACAATAAAAAACAGAAGCCCAATTCAAAAACGTACACGTTATTTGCTTGGGCTTTTTTTATGCCTTACTTAAGTAACGCTTAACGTTGTGTGCTGAAGAGATTAGCTGCAATGTGACTCTGCGTTGCCGCATCGACCATTACTACTTGTTCTGCATTCGCAGCACGGCCTGCAAAGATGAATGCTACTAGAATAATCGCTGCACCTAACCATTTAGATATGGCCATCGTCATTTCTCCCTGAAAAAAGTTATTGAATGCTTCATGCCTTAATGAGACATAGATCGGCAAGAAGTGTCAAAACTTTAACTAAATTAACCAATAAAATTAAAGTTGTCAGAAAGTTGTTGTGGCAGTAAAGGCGAAGTGAGTCAAAGAATGGTCAGAGCTAAGAAATCATGTTCGAAACTAGATGGCATTGAGATCACTTCAGAGGCTGTTCAGGCCCATGAAGTGATTTAGGAAAACACGTCAATTTAATTCAATACTTTTGTTTTTTGATCGAGCATTTGGGTAATGAGTACCGCCTCAACGGGCTGGCTGATCAAGTAACCTTGGATTAAGCCACAACCTTTATCTTTGAGGAAGTCGATTTGTGCTTGCAGTTCAACACCTTCCGCTGTCACGGGCAATTCAAGACTGTGCGCCATTGCGAGAATCGCTGAGATGATCGGCGCGTGAGATCCTTCCGTAATATGCTGTACAAAACTGCGATCCACCTTGATCTTATCAATCGGTAATTTACTCAGATAGCTGAGGGATGAATAGCCGGTTCCGAAATCGTCCATTGCAATACGAACACCGAGTGCTTTGATCGCGGTGAGTGTTCGTGTAACCGTTTCTTCAGATGTACTGATCGCTGTCTCGGTTAATTCAATTTCAAGTGCGTGTGCCGGGATTTGGTATTTATTTAGTGCTTGTTCCAGAATTTCACGAAGATCGTGACGATGTAATTGTGCGGCGGAAACGTTAACAGAAACGCACAGATCTTTATGGCCGAGATCATGCCAGATTTTAGCTTGTGCGCAGGCCGTTTGAATCACCCACTCACCAATCGGCACGATCAATTCAGACTGCTCGGCAAGTGGAATGAAGCGATCAGGTCGAACCAGTCCTTTCTCTGGATGCTGCCAGCGGATTAGCGCTTCGACACTGACAATTTTACCGCTTTGCATATCCACCTGTGGTTGGTAATGCAGAATAAACTCTTTATTACTCAGGGCCTGACGCAATTCATTTTGCATGTTCAATCGCTCAAATGCCGCGACATTCATCGATTCTTGATAGTAACTGTAGGCATTTTTGCCTTTATCTTTAGCGTGATACATCGCCATATCCGCATTCTTGATCAGCGTTTCAGCATCCGTGCCGTCTTTCGGGAAAGTGGTGATCCCAATACTGGCGCTAACGTGGAGCTGACGGTTTTCAACCGCGAACGGAATCGCGAGCGAATCAAGTACACGTTTTGCGACGGTAGCTGCTTCATACGGACTGCGGATATTTGGTAGGAAAATAATAAACTCATCGCCCCCGAGTCGTGCGACCGTTTCTGTCTCTGATTTGGAAATATTTTGATTCTGATTGGAACGACCTAAATAATCATCGGCGCGCAGGCATTCCGCAAGTCGTTTAGATAATTCCATCAATACCTCATCACCCGCTTGATGACCGAGGGTATCGTTAATCACTTTAAAGTCGTCAAGATCAAGATACATCAACGCGAGCGCTTGATTATGACGAACCGCGTGTGCAAGGGCGTGATTCAAATACTCACCGAACATCAGTCGGTTAGGTAGCTTGGTCAAACTATCGTGATAAGCGAAATAGCGGATCTGTTCATTGGATTGTCGTAAATTTCGACTCATTTCTTTTAATGATGTCGCCAGCTCGCCCAACTCATCGTTGTTTTTGATATCGAGTTTAAAAGCCAAATTACCTTCACCAATATCTTGCGCGGCCTTACCAAGTTCATTCAACGGGCGAATTAATAAATAACGCACCGCAAGAAAACCCAGCGCCGTGAAGAGAAATACACTGATACCGATGATACCCAGCATGCGTTGATAGTAATTTCGACTCGTGGCGATGATTTGTTGTTCAGGCAAAAGGCTAAACATGATCATCGTATTTTTAATTGGCTGACCAATCACATAAAGCTGCTCATTCAAGATACTGATGCGTTCCGGCATCATGGCGTTTTCACCGGTCAAAAAGTTCTCTAGCTTGGGTAGAATGTCAGCCGAATCAAGTTGAAAATCCGTACCTGATCGAATCAATTTACCCGTTTGATCGGTGAAAAAAACCTGTCCCAACTTCTCTCGCGAGGCTTGTTCAATTACGCTATCGATCACGTTCATACGGGCTGCAAGTTCAAGGTAGCCGTTAACGGGAGGTTTTTCTGCTGCGTCGCCTTGGGCAAGGTGCAAACTGGTTGAATAAATATAGGTCGGCGGTGTTGTCGTCGTATCGAGCCTAGAAAACATTCCGGCTTTGTGTGCGGGTGTCGCTAGCGGCAAAGATGATTTGCTGGCTGCACCTTCGGGTACGCTTACGATTTGATCGCCTTTCGCATTGCGGAAGCGAACGTATAGTAATTCTGGTGTCAGTTCAATTTGGTTCTGAAGTGTTTCGATCAGATCCGGTAGGACGACATTATATTTTTCGTAGATATTCTTTGTTTGAGTAAACTGATCAACGATTCCTGATCTGGCCAAACTTTCAGCAAGTACCTGATATTGCTCAATTTCATTGTCGATATTCTTCCCTGTTTGTTCAGTTAGAATGCGCAATGTTTCCAATGCTTTTACTTCAGCATTCGAGCGTATTTCCTCATAGGCAATCCAGCCGAGTAGAAAGAGCGGGATAACCACGAGCGGAAATAGTGTGAGTAATATTTTTGCTTGTAACTTCAAGCTGTTTCCTCTGGGCAACGATTATTTTTAGTATCAAAAATAGTAAGCAAGAACAATGCCTCAAGTCATCGATATTTGTTAGTGCGAGAAATAGGTGAAAAAACGTTCATCGATAATGCGCTAAATATAACATTCTTACTGCGCTATATCTGCGATTTTTTACTAGAAATCAATCAAAAAAATATTTATTACTTAAATGAAAAAACAGTTCGAAAAAAGCGTCATTTGTTTGTATTAATGGCGATTAATCAAGGCATTTTTAATTGACCAGTCAACCTCTTGACATTTATCGTGATCGGATTGTAATAGACTGATATTATTGCCATTTTTTACAGCGATAGGCGCTCCTTCACGGAATAAGATGCGTTGACCTGGATTCGCTGGCACACGCGGCCCGGGTAATAAGCTACCGGTAAGGTTTAGCGGATCACATGCGTTAATTGAAAGCATTTCATTTTGTTTTTTTTGACGTCTTACAGATCGCAATTTTTCGACCGCTTCGGGTAGTGCAAATTGTTCTCCTGTGACGGTATGTACAAAGCGACCCCCACGGATTTGCCCTTGTGCTTCTAAGCGACGTAAACACATCAATAATTCGCGCCAGCTCGGCAGATCATTCTCATGATCAAGCAGGCGACGAAAAACAACGCCATAACGTTGCAATAAACACAGCACAATGGCTTCAATTTCAGTCTCAGTACGCGCTGTGTCAGGCGTTTCCGGGATAATCCACCATCGACCAGATTGATCTTGTATTGGTGCTACTGTCGGCATGCGTCGCCTTGCACGTTGAAGACGTTGGGATTGTTTTGCTGTGCGCAAAAAGCGACGTAACCCGGCAAAGCTATCGGAGCTGATCAAGCGTTGGCTGATCAATTCAGCGAGACTTTCTTCGAGCAAACTCGGCATAGTTTTATGTTGACTGAGAATATCGTCAAAAAAGCACGCTCCCGATTGTTGCAAAATGTCAAAAACCAGACGCGCCTGAGAAGAGAGAACATCCTTTTCCTGCTTTGAAGTGACACGCCATTGCGCTAAATTGGCTCTTTGTAGGAAGTAGATTGGTATCGATTTTAAGTTCGTACTTGTACGTGACTGAGGTGTGCTTTTTTGTGAAGGAGCACGACCGCGTAGCCAGACAAAGCGACCAGAGAGGCAACATTGATCGAGCCAATCTGACTGATAATGCTGAATGCGATCAGGCAAAATGGCGTTTTCCCAACTTGTTGCTGATGCGGAGTACCCTTCAAGTTGTTGTAATACCGTATAAACCGCGGCTGCACCTTCAAGTTGCGAGTTTGCTGCAAGATGTTGCCATTCGAATAAAAACCGCATGAAATCACTGATCGAAACGGGTTCAATCTCTTTACGTAAACGCGTGACGGTATAACGATGAATACGTGCGAGCAATCGCCGTTCGCACCATTCGATGAGGTCAACACTATCGAGAAGATGGCGATCTGGTGTGAACTTGCCTTGCAGCACAAACCCTTCGTTTTCTAAGGCGCTCATTGCTTGTGCGATCTGCATTTCGGTAGCAAAAGGAAGTAGTGGTTTGGCTAGTGCCGTCACTGTAATGGGGCCGAGTATCGTGAGTCGACAACGTATGATCGCGATCAGAGAATCATTTCGTTGATCTGTGTGCGAGATGACATCCTCAAACCAATTGCTGCGTTCAGCCGCGATCCAGATTTTAAGATCAGTACGGTGCTCAACACGCTTATCCTGCGCTAATTGATCGAGTAATGCTGGCCATTCGTGTGAGGAGGATAAGATCTCATCGTCAGTTAAAAATCCACCCAAAAGCAGCGCGTCGTGCAGTTCGTCATGATTAACAGCATCTGGCCAAGCTTCCTGTTTGACGCGATCGATCGCCTCAGGGTCAAGTTTACCGATGTCAGACGCGCTGTCAGGATCAAGCCAGCGGCGACTGATCACGGCACGTGTTCGGCGTTCTTCAGCTGGAGCAGGATCGAGAAAGGCATAAGGATTTGCGACTAAAATTGCTTGGGCAAGGGGGGATGGTTCGGTGAGATCGCGGCCAATTAGAGTTTTATCTCCAGCCTCAATGGATTTGATGAGGTCGGTCAAACCATCAATGTCCATTGCATCGGTCAGGCAGTCATGGACGGTTTGCTGTACCAACGGGTGATCAGGGATTTCTCGCTCGCCAGCGATATTCTCCAAGCAAGCAAGCTGATCGGGAAAGACAACCGAGATCAGATCTTCAGCCTTCATGCGCTGAATACGTGCAGGGACTTTTTTACCACCCATAAAGCGTGGCATAGCCAGCGCACTTGTTGCATTCCATCGCCAGCGTGTTGCGAACATCGGCGCGTCGAGTAATGCTTGGACTAACACATCATGGATACTGTTGCTGTGCAAAAACTTCCACACTTGGTCAAGCGCAAAACTGTGCGTCTCACCTAACGAAAGGATGATTGCATCTTCCGTCGCCGCGGCTTGCAGTTCAAAATTAAACTGTCGACAAAAACGTTTACGCAAGGCCAGCCCCCAGCCGCGATTAATACGACTGCCGAACGGTGAATGCAACACCAGCTGCATACCACCAGATTCATCAAAAAAACGTTCTATGACGAGGGTTTGCATGCTTGGCATAACGCCAAGTGCGTTGCGGGCTGCATGCAAATAATGGATTACTTGTTCGACGGCGTAAGGAGCAACCTTGAGTGTTTCAAGTAGCCATTGTCGCGCTCGATCAGTGTCGCCATCGGCGGTGATTTTTTCATCAATCGTGCTACGTAAACGGGAGACCGCATGGGAAAACTCAATACTGCGGGCGGGTGCTTCACCGAACCAGAAAGGAATGCTCGGAGGTTGGCCTTTTGCATCGGCAACGCGGACAATACCAGCATCCACCTTGAGAATTCGCCAAGATGTGTTGCCGAGTTGAAAAATATCGCCAGCGAGTGATTCAATGGCGAAATCTTCGTCTAAGGTGCCTATAAACGTGCCCTCTGGCTCCAAGCGTACTTCATAATCTGCAGTATCCGGGATCGCGCCGCCGCTGGTGACGGCGGTGAGTCGGGCACCTTTACGCCCACGTAATCGACCGTTGACGGCATCATGGTATAACCACGTGCCGATGCGCCCACGGCGTGCGCTGAAACCTTCGGAGAGCATGCTAATCACGTCATTGAAATCTTCTCGAGACAGTGTGTGATACGGCCACGATCGCGTAACACAGTTAAACAAATTTTCTACCGTCCATTCTTCGTTGGCGAGTATGGCGACGATTTGTTGGGCGAGAACATCCAATGGTGCTTTCGGGATCACCAGTGCATCCAGCTCACCGCGACGGATCGCATCGAGCAGAGCGATCGCTTCGATCAGTTCATCACGGTTCAGTGGAAAAAGGCGCGCTTTCGGCAAACCATCGACGGCATGATTGGCGCGACCTGCGCGTTGTAAAAAAGTTGAGATCCAACGCGTGGAGCCGAGTTGGATCACTAAATCGACATCGCCGATGTCGATACCAAGTTCAAGTGATGCGGTGGCGACGAGCGCTTTTAATTCACCGGATTTAAGCCGCTGTTCTGCGTTTAGCCGTTGATGGCGAGACAAGCTGCCGTGATGCGAGGTAATATTTTCTTCGCCAAGGGTTTCACTTAAATGATGCGCGACACGTTCGGCCATACGCCGCGTGTTGACGAAAACTATCGTGGTGGAGTGGCTTTCAATTTGGTTGACAATTTTCTCGTAGACTTCGCCCCATAAATCGTTCGACATAATGGTTTCAAGCGGCGAATCCGGTAATTCGATAGCTAAATCGCGATCACGCACATAACCAGAATCGACAATCGTACAAGCTTTGGGTTGGCCATATTGATCACAGCCGGTGAGAAACTTCGCAACTTGCTCGATGGGTTTTTGTGTTGCTGACAAACCAATGCGGGTGAGTGGTTGATCAACGAGTTGGTCTAGTCGTTCCAAGCTTAAAGCCAGATGTGAGCCGCGTTTACTATTCGCGATCGCGTGAATTTCATCGACGATCACGGTATTCACGGATCGCAACATGTCACGACCGCTTTCGCTGGTTAACAAAATGTAGAGTGATTCAGGCGTACTAACAAGAATATGCGGGGCCAAACGCCGCATGGCAGCGCGTTCTTTCTGCGGCGTATCGCCTGTTCGCACCATCGCGCGGAGGGTAATATCGGGTAATCCTTGCTCAATTAGCCGATCTCGAACACCTTGTAATGGCTGTTGCAGGTTTTTTTGAATATCATTACTAAGCGCCTTCAGAGGGGAGATGTACAGAACGCGCGTCTCATTCGGTAGTTCGTCCTGAATATCTTCCCGGACAAGATCGTCTATGGCAGCGAGAAACGCGGCAAGGGTCTTACCTGAACCGGTTGGCGCGGCGATTAACGTATGCTGTTGTGACTTGATGGCTGACCACGCGTCGAGTTGACAGGGTGTCGGCGCTGAAAACGTCGTACTGAACCAGTCTTTTACTGCAGGATGGAAGTCGTTTAAATCCACAAATAAATCATAGCATGGTTGAAGTAACAGAGAATTGAGACAATCAGACATAGAATTAAATCCCATCGGTTACGTACGTAATTCGGTAGCGGAAGGCGATGTCGCCAAAGCACGATCACAGATGATCTCTCAGATTGAGATCGCTCCAGAGTGGTTAGATGCGTTGCGCGGTATTGAAGATTATTCCCATCTGTTTGTGGTGTTTTGGATGCATAAAGTCGAGCGAGGAAGCGTGCAGCGACTCGTCCATCCTCGCGGCGATCAGTCACTGGATAAAACAGGCATTTTTGCGTCGCGTATGCGCAACAGACCCAACCCGATCGGCTTGGCTGTGGTTGAGTTAATCGACGTGGATGGTTGTCGTCTGACCGTGAAAAAGCTAGATGCATTTGACGGCACACCCGTGTTAGATCTCAAGCCCTATGATGATTACGATGTTGTAGAAGATGTCACTGTTCCGGAATGGTGGGCAAAGCGATGCCGACAATGAAATTACGATTCTTATTATTAAGTTTAATACTGTCATTGATCAATGCGAGTAAGCTTTTCGCGGCGGAGATGGATGGTAAAACCTTTGAAAACTGGACCATTCGTTGCGATGTAAAAGGCGAGAAAAAAGAATGTTATCTTTTTCAAAACCTCGTCTCGAAAGAGGGTGGGGGGCGCGTTTTACATATCGCAGTGGGCTACTTGGATGGCGGCTCCATGCCGGTGATCATGATCTCAATGCCTCTGGGCATTTCCTTACCACCCGGTGCAACTATCGTTGTGGATGCCCACGAACCGTTGCGGTATCAAATAGAGCGTTGTGAGATGTCAGGCTGTCGTGGTGGGTTTCGCTTAAATCAAGCCGTGTTGGATCAAATGCGCCAAGGTAAACGCGCTGTCGTGACCTTTTATGATGCAAATCGAAACCCGATTGAAGTGCCGGTGGCTTTGGCGGGGTTTGAGGCTGGAATGGCATCGTTACGTTTGGAAAGTCAGAAGCAGAAGTAATCCTCGCCTAATCGTTTTACACTGTCCCCCATGATCACAACTGAAAACAAGCTTTCTGCGACGATGTTGAAAGATGCAGGTCATCTATTCTCACTCGGATTTGGAACAGGACTTGCTAAGAAAGCACCAGGAACCTTTGGGACACTGATTGGAATTCCTTTTTTTCTGCTCATGACGCCACTATCGCTCTGGCAATACATATGCGGTTGCGTTGTTTTATTTATTTTGGGCATTTACTTGTGCGAACGAACAGCGCAAGCCCTTGGGGTTCATGATCATCCTGCGATTGTTTGGGATGAAGTGGTGGGGTATTTGGTTACAATGATCGCGATGCCAGCAACATTACTTTGGATCGTGATCGGTTTTGTCTTATTCAGATTTTTCGACATTGTAAAACCATGGCCAATCAATCTAATCGATAAAAAGGTACACGGTGGCTTTGGTATCATGCTGGATGATGTGATTGCAGGCATTTATGCATTACTTATCGCACAGCTAATGTATCATTTTTTATAAAGTGAATCAGTTGGTTGCCGATAAAGTAGCATAGAATAAAGGAATTGAAATGGGAGTCAGAATGACTTATTCAAAACGCAGACTGATCTGGAGCTGCTTGAGCGTGGCAAGTGTGTTTACTTTTGCTAGCGCGATGCCCGCACACGCTGATATTTATAAATATACAGATAAAGACGGTCACGTATACCTCACAGACCAGCCAGAACATAAAGGCTACAAGCTTTTGGTGAAAACTTGGAAAGGTTGGAAAGAAAAGAAGTCAGGTTATGTGAATCTGTCCAAACGTCGGGCCAAGTTTGAACCCTTAATAGGCAAAGCCGCAGATCAGCACAAACTTCCGAAAGAGCTCGTCCACGCGGTGATCAGAGCAGAGTCCGCATACAACCCCGAAGCGGTTTCAACGGCAGGAGCGGTCGGTTTAATGCAGCTTATGCCAGCGACCGCAGAGCGCTATGGGGTGGGTGATCGCACAAATGCAGAAGAAAATATCGCCGGAGGAACGCAGTATTTGCGTTATCTACTCAAGTTATTTAATAACGATTTGAAGTTGGCACTTGCGGCCTACAATGCGGGAGAAGGGGCGGTACAGCGTTATGGAAATACCATCCCGCCTTATCCAGAAACACAAAATTACGTGCGAAAAGTACTCGATTTTTATAAACGAAATTCGAAGAAATTAGCGGACGCGGGTTGATTTCCCTTCAGAACCAACCATCTAAGAAAGAGTTTAAGAAGCGTTCGTTAGAACTTTCTTCCGCGATACGTCAGCTTAGATTTTAGTCCCGATTTTTTTGCTTCGTCTTGCGGTGGCGTATCATCAGTTAAGTCGATGAGTTTCATCGCCAAGTTAGTGACGAGTTTTAGCGAGACAAAATTCACGCCGGCTTCTGCGATGACGATCAAGACAAAATCCTTCCCCTCTTTACCTCGACTTTGTCGAATGTAGAGGTTTTTTTCAGCATACTTCAGAATGAAGTCAGAGCATTCTTGGAAGCTCATGCCAATGACTTCATACATTGTCAGAATACGCTGTGGTAGTTTGCTGATTTCCTCTTCAATCGAATCCGACGGTGTTTGGCTGAAATACACGTTGCCGTCGAGATCAAAAATGAGTGCTCCCTCAACTTTCGGTGTGTCTAGGATGGCGTTAACGGGTTTTTCAAGTGTGTTATTCATTTTGGAGAAAACTTCGCTAGGAATTCATTAGGACGGGTATTCTTATCAAACAGAATACCAACGGTTTCTTTAGTGCCAGGTAAACAGACAGCTGTAAGATCGTCACAGACCATGTGAATTTCATCTGGTTTTTTCAAGCCAAATGTTGAGCCGACAAGTTCTGCTATTTCATTAAAATAGATCAGAATATCGCCCAACTGTTCGGCGTGATCGTCCGATGCAACATGTTGAGAGCCATCATTCCGAATGGCTACCCATCCTTTTATATCGGGATGTGAAAGAACATTTTCCATAGATTCGTTTTTATTTATCCACTCTATTTCCATAGGCAGTGCACTCCGTGAAATTTTCCTGAAAAGATAATTTCACTATAGAGCACTACTCATCTGTCACACAGCCCTCAGAAGCCGTTTTAACATTCTTTATGTATTTAAATAGCGTACCACGTCTCACTTTATAGTCCGGTTGTTGCCAAGCGGCTTGTCGACGCTGTATTTCTGCATCGTCAATAGTCACATCGATACTATTGGTTTCAGCATTGATCGTGACAATGTCACCATTTTCAACCATTGCGATCGGGCCACCTTCTTGTGCTTCTGGCACGATGTGCCCAACGATGAACCCGTGTGAACCACCGGAGAAACGACCGTCTGTTAACAATGCGACATCCGCGCCTAACCCAGCACCGATGATCGCAGACGTAGGCGTTAGCATTTCCGGCATACCTGGCCCACCTTTGGGTCCTTCATATCGAATGATAACCACGTCGCCTTTAACGATCTGATTTTTTTCTAACGATTCGAGCATATCTTCCTCTGAATCATACACCTTTGCCGGGCCTTTAAAGATCAAGCCTTCTTTGCCCGTGATCTTCGCGACGGAGCCACCTGGTGCAAGTGAGCCTTTTAGAATGCGAATATGGCCTGTTTCTTTAATCGGGTTGTCGAGCGGACGAATGATATCTTGACCGTCTTTTAGGCTGGGTAGATCTTGTAGGTTTTCCGCGATAGTTTTACCCGTAACGGTTAAGCAATCTCCGTTGATCAAACCTTCCGCCAGTAAAAATTTCATGACCGCCGGAATCCCGCCGATATCATGCAAATCTTCCATAACGTATTTACCGCTTGGTTTCAGATCAGCCAAAAACGGCGTGCGATCAGAAACACTTTGGAAATCATCAATCGTTAGATCAACTTCGACGGAACGTGCCATTGCGATCAAATGCAGTACTGCATTGGTTGACCCACCTAAGATGGTGATCAGTACCATGGCATTTTCAAATGCGTCACGTGTCATGATATCGCGAGGCTTGATGTCACGCTCGAGTAAAATTTTGATCGCTTCACCGGCGCGTAAGCATTCGTCTAATTTACCCGGATCTTCCGCTGGGGTTGATGAACTGTAAGGCAGCGCCATGCCCATCGCTTCAATTGCAGACGCCATGGTGTTCGCAGTGTACATTCCGCCACAGGCACCTGCGCCAGGACAAGAACTCTTTACAATTTGCTGGCGTTCATCTTCATCAATCGAGCCGGAAAGAAACTCACCATAACTTTGGAAAGCCGAAACAACATCGAGCGTTTTGCTACCACAATGTCCCGGTTTGATCGTCCCACCATAGACCATGAGCGAAGGGCGGTTAAGCCGACCCATTGCGATCAAGCAACCCGGCATATTTTTATCGCAGCCCGGAATGGAAATATTCGCGTCGTACCATTGCCCGCCCATGGTTGTTTCGATTGAATCTGCGATTAGATCGCGTGATTGCAACGAATAACTCATGCCATCGGTGCCCATCGAAATACCGTCACTGACACCAATCGTATTAAAGCGCATGCCGACGAGACCGGCTTTCTGAACGCCTTCTTTGATCTTTTCAGAAAGGTCGAGCAGATGCATATTGCAGGGGTTACCTTCATACCAGACGCTCGAAATACCCACTTGCGCTTTATCCATGTCCTCTTGCGTCATGCCGGTTGCAAACAGCATGGCTTGAGAAGCGCCCTGTGATTTTGGCTGAGTGATACGTGAACTGTATTTATTCTTTTGGGTCATAATGATGCAAAGTCGTCGCTGAAATATAAAAAATGGCAGGATACTATATGCCTGCAAAAATACCATGCTTAATCCAGCCATGGCCTGTTAGATAAACATATTGCGCTGGCATTACGCCACAAGACGCGCGATTTACCTTTAATTGTCTATTTTACAACAACATTGGCGTAGATATGCACGAAACTTTACCACTGCTTCAAGAAACCGATTTTCCTGCGATCACGCGTGGAGAGTTGTCTATTCTGCAGGTGAATCTCGGTTACTTATGTAATCAGACTTGCGTGCATTGCCATGTTAATGCCGGTCCAAAACGCAAAGAGATTATGACCCGCGAAACGATTGACGAAGTGCTTCGCTTTGTAACCAACAATGCAATCAAGACTGTCGATCTTACGGGTGGCGCGCCGGAAATGAATCCATACTTTCGTCAACTTGTCAGGCAGTTGCGCGATCAGGCAGTGCACGTGATCGATCGATGCAACCTGACGATATTAAGTGAATCAGGCCAAGCAGATCTGGCGAATTTTTTAGCTGATCAGGCGGTTGAGGTAGTTGCCTCATTACCGTGTTATCTTGCCGATAATGTTGATCGGCAACGCGGATCCGGTGTGTTTCAACGAAGTATTGCGGGTTTGCAAAAACTCAATTCTCTTGGTTATGGCCGAGCAGATTCCAATTTAACGCTGAACCTCGTTTTTAATCCTCAAGGTGCGGTACTACCGCCTGCACAGTCGGAACTACAAACGGTGTATAAATCACATTTACAAGACGAGTATGGAATTCAGTTCAACCAACTGTTCACAATTACGAATATGCCAATTCAACGCTTCGGAAGCACTTTGATCAGTAAAGGCGAATTTGTACCGTACATGCAATTATTACGCGATAATTACCTTGAATCGAACCTGCAATCGTTAATGTGCCGAAATACGCTAAGTGTTGATTGGCAAGGTTATGTTTACGATTGTGATTTTAATCAGATGCTGCATTTATCCTTACCCGAAGGACGAAAGCATCTACGTGAAATTAACGCCGATCAACTACCCGGTCAGGCTATTTCTGTCATGAATCACTGCTATGGTTGTACGGCTGGGCAGGGTAGCAGTTGCGGCGGCGCACTTTAATAAAAAACAGGAGAGGAAAAGATGGATAAACAAGCCAGCGTACTTGAGCGATATTCAGATGGGGCGAACGAACGTCAGCCAGAACTATGTTGCCCGGTAGATTATGACGCCAGTTTGTTAGCCATTTTACCACAAGAAATTATCGAAAAAGATTACGGATGCGGTGATCCATCACGTTACGTTAGAGAAGGCGATATTGTGCTCGATCTCGGATCAGGTTCGGGCAAAATTTGTTATATGGCGGCACAACTTGTTGGTGATAATGGTCGTGTCATTGGCGTCGACATGAATGATGACATGCTGGCCTTAGCTAAAAAGTATCAACCAGAAATGGCTGAAAAAATCGGTTCTGATCGGGTGATGTTTGTCAAAGGGAAAATTCAAGATCTGGCCCTCGACATAGCTGCGATGGATACTTATCTTGCGATCAATCCAGTCACTGATTCTCAATCGGCCGAAGTGTTCCAGCAGTGGTTGCAGGAACAAAGAAAAAACGAACCATTGATCGCAGATAACAGTGTGGATTTGATCGTGTCAAATTGCGTTTTAAATCTCGTGCAAGATGATCAAAAAAACCAACTAATTAATGAAATCTTTCGTGTAACGAAGCCGGGTGGTCGTGTAGCAATTTCTGATATTGTCAGTGACGAAAATAGTCCTGAACATATGAAAAATAATGCAGAATTATGGAGCGGTTGTATCTCTGGTGCGTTGACAGAAGAAGACTTCCTACAAGCTTTTATTGACGCCGGTTTCGTCGCCGTCAGCATAGATAAATGGGGTGATGAACCTTGGCAAATTATTGAAGGGATTGAGTACCGCTCTGTTACCGTGACCGCCAGTAAACCGGAAGCGACTGAGTGTTTGGATGTAGGGCATGCCGTGATCTATCGGGGGCCGTTTAAGGACGTTTATGATGATGAAGGCCATATTTATCCTCGTGGTGTTCGAATCGCCGTTTGTGAACGTAGTTTTAACTTATTGACCAATGGTTTTTATGCTGATCAATTTATCGCGATCGCGCCAGCTGTAAAAAATGACCCTGTCACATGGTGTCAACCTGCAGGCACACGTCGATCACCGGCTGAAACTAAAGGTGGCCGTCACTCTGGTGGTGATGCTTCAGGTAGCTGTTGTTAATTTAAAACGGACGTAAAAATGCTCATAGAAGGACCTGAATTATCCATCATTATTCCAACCTTGAATGAAGAGGAGCAGATCAGTAAAACACTCTGGTCATTGCAAGGTTTACGACGACGTGGCGTTGAGCTGGTGGTTGTGGATGGTGGCAGTCATGATGGCACAGTAGACATTGCTGAACCGTTAGCAGATGTCATATTTCAAACCCAGGCAAGTCGTGCGTTACAAATGAACCTAGGGGCAGAACGTTCAACAGGTCGGATTTTATTATTTTTGCACAGTGACACACAATTACCAGAAAAAGCATATGAAGCCATTTTACAAAAAATGGAACTGCCTCACGTTTGGGGCCGCTTTGATGTGGCGCTTACAGGAAAACATTTTCTTTTTCGCCTGATTGAAAATATGATGAACTTTCGATCCGGCGTGACGGGGATTGCCACGGGTGATCAGGCTATTTTTATGACCCGCGCAGCATTTTATCAAGTGGGCGGATTTCCAAATATTCCTTTAATGGAAGACATTACGATCAGTCAACGTCTAAAGAAAATTGCATTTCCCGTTTGTTTGCGGTTGAGGGCGATCACGTCCAGCCGTCGTTGGGAAGAAAACGGTATTTTGAAAACCATTTTATTCATGTGGTGGTTACGTTTTTTATATTTTATTGGGATAAAGGCTGATCGTTTACATGCGCGATATTATCCACAATCCACTGAACTCCTACCGAGTCCTGCGGAGCGACATTAATGGAAGCCGGCGTAAGACTTGGCGCTTTCGTCGGAATGTTTTTATTAATGGCATGTCTTGAATTGTGGCGACCTAGACGCGTACAAGATCCGCAGCGATTAACACGTTGGTCAACGAATATTGGTTTAGCTTTTCTCAGTACCGTTTTGATTCGTGTATCAGTCGGCGGGATCGTTTATTCTGCCGCGCTATGGGGTGTGGAGAATAGGATTGGCCTTTTCAATTTTTTCGCATTAGATCCGATCGTCCATGGCTTGTTGACATTTCTTTTTTTGGACGTTCTGATCTACGCACAACACGTCGCTTCTCATAAAATTCCGTTACTGTGGCGCATGCACCAAGTGCATCATACCGATCAGTTTCTTGATACGAGTTCGGGTGTCAGGTTTCACCCTTTTGAGATTTTATTTTCATTAGCGGTAAAAGTCGTGGCGGTGATTTTGTTAGGAGCCGATCCTTTCACGGTGATTTTATTTGAAGTAATTCTAAATACTTGTGCAGTATTTAATCATGCGAATGTCGCTTTCCCCGTTAAATTAGATCGTGTTCTGCGTAAGGTCATTGTGACGCCAGATATGCATCGTGTACATCATTCTATTTACTCGGATGAAACGGACAGCAATTTCAGTTTTTCTCTGTCGATTTGGGATCGCATCTTTGGGACCTACCAAGATCAACCTCGAGATGGACATGTGAATATGCAGATTGGGCTTGATTATGCGCAAACACCAGAATCGGTCCGTTTTGCGCAATTGCTCACTTTGCCGCTGAAAAGTGTGCATCGTTAATGAACTGGAAATTTCCTCAATCACGCATTCTGATTTTTTCTAAAACGCCAATTGCGGGGACGGTGAAAACGCGTTTGATGCCGTTTTTATCAGCACAACAAGCCTGTTTAACGTATGAAGCCTTGCTTGAAAACACCGTGCGGATCGCAGTGGAAAGTCAGGTCGCACCGGTTGAGCTTGTGTGTGCGCCCGATCCTGATCATCCTTTTTTTCGTGAGTTAGCTGAACGGTATTCGATCAGTTTCAGTTTACAAAAGGGCAAGGATCTCGGTGATCGTATGCGGATTGCGATACAAGAAACCTTAGAAGTCACCCAATCTGTTGTGTTGATCGGCGGTGATTGTCCTGTTATCGAGACGGATCAACTTGTGTCGGCGATGACAGCTTTGCAAACGGGTGATTTCGTCTTTTCCCCAACGGAAGACGGTGGGTATGCCCTGATCGGTGCGAAACAGCATTTTCCGGATATTTTCAGCGATATAACTTGGGGTAGTGATGAAGTTTTATTATTAACAATTGCGCGGCTTACAAAGGCAAATCGGCGTGTGACACAGTTGCCGATCGTTTGGGATGTGGATGATCCAACAGATCTAGTGCGCTGTTTGCAATTACCGAACTTTCAGGAATTACGTAAAACGCTTATTTCCCTTAAAAAACAGGATGATACGATTTTAAAGATAAATTAAAGCTTAATGGTGTGAAAGCCGATGTATTCACGAAGAGAGTGAGCTTGTTTCAGCCTGTTAGGGATACGAAATGAATAGCTTGTGTTAAGATTATCCAAATTATTATTTACTAAGGAATTAGCCTCATTGTGACGGGGAAGGCGTTACTTACGGACAAGTATCAGGTACAACATAGCGACGATTTAAACGAGCTTGAAAGCGCATGGCGAAATCTCGAAGCAGAGAATCCAGTCAGTGTTTATCAACGTTTTGATTGGATCTCAACCTGGTATCAAAACGTGATCTTAGGATCACCTCACCAAAACGATCTCCAACCGCAACTGATTCACATTTACAAAAATGAGCAGCTCGTTGCGATCTTGCCGTTAAGTATCCGTGTAAAGAAAGGCATTCGTTTCTTGTCTTGGTTGGGAGATGAGCATTTCAATTACATGGGTGGTGTTTACCAGACCGGTTTCCTAGAAGCGTTGGACGAGGTAACTTTTAAACAGCTCTGGTTACAAATCCGAACAGTTTTACCGCATTATCATGTGATGTGGCTGACGCACCAAGCACTTGAGATTAATAATTTCCCATCACCATTTCGTTGGCTAAACCAATCTCCAGCGGCGAATTCAAGTCATCAATTATTATTTCCGCATCATGACTGGGATGAGCTACTCAAAGAGTTGCGCAGTAAATCCACGCGTAAACGCATGCGCAACGAGGAGAGTCGGCTGTCACGCGAAGGTGAATTGTCGTGGAAAAAAGTCACGCAGATCGATGATGTTGAAAACTATCTCGAAACGCTATTCGCGCAACGACAAGAACGGTTCAAAGTATTAGGAATTGATCAGGAAAGTAATGTTGATCATTATCAGGAATTTTATCTGGCCTTGCTCAAAGGTTCGTTAGAGCGAGGGGATGATCTGGCGTACATGATGGTTATCGAGTTGGATCAGGAGGTGTTAGCCACGATCGTTGTCGCACAAACCAGTGACAAGTTGTATTTGATCATAAACTCCATGACCAATTCACGTTTTCAACAATGGTCCCCAGGTGATTATTTACTACGTATTGTGATGCAAAAAGCTTGTGATCAAAATGTATTGTTGATTGATTTTGGTTTGGGTGAAGATTCAAACTATAAAACTGCGTGGTGTAATAACACTAAGATCATGTTTGAAAGTATTCAGGGTGAAGGCCTGATCGGCAAAACGGTTGCCGAGGTATTGATAACCACTATCCGTACAAAGCGTAAAATAAAACAGTCCCCGAAATTATGGCGTTGGTATTGTGAATACCGCATGTGGCGTCAATCTAAAAATAAATGGGACGATCTCAAAAAACGTATTAAAAAACTACGAACATGACCGGAATTTTCAAAAACTGGACTGCGAAACAAACCGCTGAGTTTAAAGATGGGTTGGTCGTCGCAAAGCATCATCTTCCTGACATGACCTTGTTTTCTAACGACGCGCTTGCTCGTTTGATCGAAACCCATCCGGATTCACTTTCGATGGTGTATGCCATGCCGAAAAAAGTGGAAGGCCAAAAGCAATTTCGTGAAGGTGATTTACGCGGTGCTTCAGGAAAAGAAGTTATTGAAGGAATAAATAAGGGTCAGTTGTGGGTGCAACTGCTTCGCCTTGATGAAGTCAATGATGCGTATAAAGACTTAGAACAAAATATCATTTCTGAGATGGAACGGAATAACCCTAAACTGAAAATATACGGTTGTCGCTTATCCTTATTGATCTCATCACCAGGAATTCACGTCTCATATCATGCAGATATTCCTCATAATGCTTTATGGCAGATTAGAGGGGATAAACGCCTTTATGTTTATCCCGCAGAAGAACATTTTATTTCCCAAAATGATCTGGAAGGCGTGTTTCTTGGCGAAACACAGGAGGCGATCCACTACGAACCAGAATTTGATCAACATGCCACGGTGTTAGATCTGACCCCCGGTGAAATGGTGACATGGCCTGTGAACGGTCCACATCGTATTGAAAATGCAAACATGTTAAGCGTGTCATTAGCGATGGAGTATTTTGATGCGCCGGTGCTACGACGCTATGCAGTGCATTTTACGAACGGAATTTTACGTCGTCGATTTGAGTTAACCAATTTATCCACGAAAACCACAGGCCCCATCATGTGGTCTAAAGCGATCATGGCTGGTATCTTTAAATTATTAAAAGTTCAGAAAAAACACAAGCGCACTCGCTATCTCACATTTAAAGTCGATCCACAATCAGAGAGTGGTTTCGTGGACATTCCAAAAACTGTCAGAGATTATTAACTTTTCTCTTCTGGCTTCACCATAAGTCACTCGGTGTCGATTTTTTATTTTCGATTCCAATTGGTTCCGCAGTGACCATATAGCGCAATGGTCCACCTGCTTGAATCGCATTAAACGGATAACACGTTAGTAAAACCAATTTATCGAACTGATCGGTTGGAATGTTGGCGTGTTGGTTTGAGTCTACGATTTGCATAGCCGTGACCCGATAAGCGATATGTTTCTTATTCGTTTCTAGAACTAAAAAATCACCCTTGGCGAGATCTTTTAAAAAAGAAAAATGCGTATCACGATGACCGGATATAATGACGTTTCCTTTTTCCCCGGGTGTCGAGCTGCCATATAAATGACCCGGACCAAATGCTAAAGAAGATCCGCTGGCACCAGCTAATACGATCTGGCTAATACCAAGATCTGGTGCTGCAAGACGTGCCACCGGCCAAGTGTCTGCCCAAGGCCAAGGTTTAGGGTTTTCTTTGCCTTCAAGGCTAGATGCCCAAGCTGACTCTAACATGAGTTGTGCTACAAATGCTTTCGCATGGATGTAACTTGCATTGCTAATTAATCCGAAGGCGCTGAGGAGTAACATGATAGTTAATTGATGAGTGCGGCTCATTTCTCACCTCTATACGTTTGGCGTTGTGGAGATTGAAGATAAGCAAAAGTTGCTAATAAAAAGAGTAATAGCCCGATCAAGAACTGAACACGTGCATTCGTCGCTGTTGCCGGGAAGGATTGGGGGAAAAGCGAATTAGAATTAGGAACCCAACCTGAAGGCAACTGATTTGGAATTGTTTTGGAATTAATATTTTCATGATTAGGCCGAGTAGGTGTGACATCAACGGCAACTAAACTGGTGTACTGACTCACAAGATGATGAGTGAGCGCGGTTTTAATAATAATTTCTTTGACCGAATCAAATTCTTCATCACGTTTTGCCTGCATCAGTGATGCGATTTTTTGTCGTGCCCAAAGTGTAGAAACCCCGCTGCGATCTTGCCCACCATTCAGTTTTAATTCTGCCGCCCATTCATTTTGCGCGAGTTGACCTGAAATACTGATCCGATCAGGTAAGGTGTCGGCTTTTGCAATAATAAGAAGTGGCTCACCTCGATAAAGGTCGGATACCTTTTGTGGCCAAGATTCGATTTGTGTTTCTGATCCCCAGGAGGTTTTGATATCTTTTAAAATGGGGTTTTCAATTTTATCAAACAAGGCCTGCATTCGTATTTTGACTTCATTAAGGTTGCCGATGTAAGTATGCGTACCTCGTCCAAATTCAGCCGCGCGCTGCATAAAATGTGAGTTCGGTGCTGAACCAATTCCGATCGTAAATAATCGACTTTGGCCAAGCTTCTTATTAATAATGTCGAATAACGCTTGTTCGTTTCCGATACTTCCATCCGTTAAAAAGATCACTTGCCGAATATTCTGATCATTTATTTCATAAACTTGTTGGTTATCTAACGCGGCAGATAAGGCTGGTGCGATCTCAGTACCACCATTGGCTTGTAAATGACGAACGTAATTAACAGCAGATTGAATATTATTTGATGAAGCCATGCGCGATTCAGAAAATAAGCTCGATGTGTATGAATTAAATTGAATAACATTGAAGCGATCGCTTGGTTTCAGTCGCGACAATGCAAGTTCTAACGCGGCTTTTGCTTGTAATATGGATTGACCACCCATTGAACCTGATGTGTCGATCACGTAAATGATTTCACGATTTAAACTCTCAATTCGATTTTGTGTCGGCGGCACCATCATGATCATGGCGTAAGTGGCATCTTGTTTTTGTTCAGTAAATAACGCTGCCGATGGCGTATCGCTTGGGTGAATTTGCCAGCTTAATACGAAATCACGATTAGCAAGAGTTGATTCTTGTTGGAGTTGAATTTGGTATTGATTATTATTTTCCGTAGTCGCGATTTGATGATAAGGACTGTTGATTACATCGAGTGCGAATCCAGAATTTAAATCAATTTTTATTGAGACATTATTTTGTCTTGTATCATCGGTTGTGATCGGTGGTGTAATCCGTGTGGCATCGACAACTTGATCCGTGTTTTTTGCCCAGCCTGAACCATCAAAACCCGTTACCGTCTGTTTGCCCGGAATATAACGTGGAGCAACAACCATAGGAAATCGTAAAGAAAATGTTCCTGAATCATACGACACGATTTCTTGATATTCGATTTCAACATAAACGGTTTGCCCCGGTGAAATATTACTTACCGATGTGGTGAATATATTGGGTCGATCTTGTTCTGTTAATGCTGCATGCTTTCCGTCTCGTTTCGCATTTTCATAAATTCTTTTAGCATCTTTTTTCTCTTTTATTTGACCCTCTATCAAGCGATCACCAATCTTTAAAAGCATATGATCGACTGCAGCTTCATTTGGTAATGGAAAAACATATATTGCTTCTTGCCATTCATTTGTTGTGTTGGTGAACTCTTGAATGACCTTTACCCGGTTTATTAAACCAGTGACTTGCATACTGACATCCAGTTTCAGTTGAGCAGCGGGAGTGAAATAATCTGCACCTTTGAACAAAAGAGAGCCTTGTTTTATCTCACTGAGATCGTTCACGACCATCCGCTCATCTGAATTTGCATACGTAAAAAAACTAGTGGGTAGCAGTATAATAAGTAATAAAAAACGAAATAAATCGAAGCGCCTTGTTTGTAAGTAGAATGAGTCGATGTCTAAATTTTTCATGATATTAATCCTTTAGGTATCTCATTGAGTAATTTATTTTTGTCGTTATAGTTTGTTTTTGAAGCCGACAAACTTGTCGCTTAATGCCGCTTGTAAGCGTTGATGGCGGGCGGGTACTTGATTTAATTCGAAGCGCAACCAAATTGTTGCATCCAGTGAAGTGGTGGAAGGTAGACTTGTTCTTTTTATACAGTTGGGTGTGACCGCGTTAAATTTAACGACGTGATTAAACAATCGCATAATTCATCTCCTGTTGGTTGTGTTTTTCAGATACGGAGATTATTTAATACGATCGGTATGGCGGAGATTGGTTAGGAATCGGGTTAACTAGAGATGAAATGTGGCGAGATTATGGCAGAGCCGATGAAGTGTAGAAGCTGATCTGTTTTTGTTAATCTAAATTTACTTATGCGTATGTAATCAGTATTAATGCGGTGAGGAGGGTTGCTGGCTTTTTTTAAAAATTATCGTTTCAATACGAATTAATGAAATGAGTAACCATTTTGTAAACATCAAGATTGGTTTAATAACCCATTTAATAAACCAAGTGAAAGGGTATAAAAGTAAGAAGGCAAGTAAGGCAATACCAATAAATTGTGTAAGAAAAGGCGGAAGGCCGATTAAGTTTCCTACTTCTGCGAAAAAGCTGGTGAGGAGGCTGGGGTGTTGAATGATCAACCAACCAGTACCTAACACAGCACTGTATTTGAATACGCGTCCAGCAAAACCATTTTTCACTAAACGTGATGCATATAAACTCGCTTGACGTGTTACTGGTAACGATTTTCCGGTCCGCGCAGCGTGTTTGCCAGCACGCAGTAATTTAAATGTCCCACCGATCGCAAGCACATCAACGCTTGCCCAGAGCAGGGTTTCTGCTGTGATTTCTTGATCTGTTTTATAACGCGTTTCCAGATCGCGAAGACCTCGGGTAAAAAATGCGGTGAGTCCCTCAGTGACTCGTTCTGATTGTATCCATTGAAGCTTCTTCTCTGGATTCATCGAAAACTGTCCTAAAAAATCATAGCCACTGTTTTGTATAAAAAGCACAGCGTACCAAGCTTGTTGTTCTGGTGTGAGCGGTTGTTCGGTATTTGTTGACGAAGGATTGCTAGGGTTTTTCTGCCACCAATCTTTAATAGTACCGATGAGTTTTCCTGTGCTATTTCGTAGTTTAATCGTCGGTAAAATATCTTCCGTATAAAACCAATGTATTACGGGAATAACAACATCACCGTATTGTTGGAAGATGTCTTGAAATACGGATTCTGATCCGAATAGTTCTAAAATGCTGCGTGATTTTTCCGGGTATTTCAGTATGGCGAGTTGAGCTTGTAATAATAATGTGGGTTCGTCTGAGTAGTCGAGAAGGATGGCTTGTAGGTTGATCGGTTCCTGTTCGATATTGTCGAAGTGATCACTGAGTTGGTTTTTTGCTTGAAGACGAATAAGTTGTTCATCGAATTGCTGGGCAGGCCAGACGAGTGTTAACGTTATAGCGATTAAGAGAGCGGCTAAAATACAATAATGAATTTTTCGCATAACGTGCACCATGTTGGAGTGACGATTCAGTTAACCTGAACTGGGTAAACTATAGCGCGATTGGAATGATCTCTCGAGAAATGAAAGTTGGGCAAAGCAAAAAGTTGAGTGCGGGAATTTTCAGTAAGAATACTAACTTAACACTTCCTCAATATTGGTCAGCGTTTGCGATCCGTTCTGACAGATCAGCACATTTTCATTTTGATACCAGTCTCCCAGTACCGTCCGTGTCGCAGTCAGTTCATTCAGCTGGAATTTATGCACTGCAGGTCGGTGAGTATGGCCGTGAATAAGTTTCGTGACGCTGTGATCGCGCATGACTTGTTCGACACTGCTTTGTTCTACGTCCATGATCACAGGGATTTTGTCTTTCATCGCTTCTTTGCTAGCGGCTCGCATGTGTTGGGCCATCATTAAACGTTCAGGCAGTGGCTTGCTCAAAAAGTCAGCTTGCCAAGCAGGGTTGCGCACCATTGCGCGGAATTTCAGATAATCCACGTCTTGTGTGCATAACGTATCGCCATGCATGATCAGCGTTTGCTCACCGTCGATATCGATCACGGTTGGATCATCCAGTAATGTTGCACCGCTGTGGTTCTCAAAATCTGACCCCATGAGAAAATCACGATTTCCTGCCATAACAAAAACAGGGATAGCGGCATCTGAAACAGCTTTTATCGCGGCTAAAATTTCTGCGTTTGGCGGGCTGGTATCATCATCTCCAACCCACGCCTCAAACAAGTCACCGAGTATGTACAAGGCGTCAGCATCACGCGCTGGCCCCTGCATAAATTGATAAAACAGGCCCAGTTTATCCGGGCGTTCTTGGCTGAGGTGTAGATCAGAGATGAAGAGGGTTGTCATTTTCAATACTAACTTTTTATTCTGCGATTACCGATGCGCTTTTGATCAGCACGTCTTCTGCTGGTACATCTTGCATACCATCTTTGACCGTCGTTTTGACTTCTTTGATCGCATTTACAACGTCCATACCATCAGTGACTTCACCAAAGACACAATATCCCCAACCGCTTGATGACTCGCTAGTAAAGTTAAGGAAATCATTGTCAGACACATTAATAAAAAATTGTGCTGTTGCAGAATGAGGAGCCATAGTACGAGCCATTGCAATAGTACCATTGTTATTTTTCAGACCGTTGTTGGCTTCATTCTGGATCGCTGCTTTCGATGGTTTTTGCGACATATCAGGAAGATGGCCACCGCCTTGGATCATGAAATTATTAATGATGCGATGAAAAATCGTACCGTCATAATGGCCTGCTTCGACATAAGCTATGAAATTTTTAACTGTTTCGGGAGCTTTTTCTGCGTTTAATGCGAGGGTGATGTCACCTTTGCTGGTTTCTAATTTTACTTTCATTGTGTTTACCTGCTATTTCTTAAAGATTTTTTATTCTGTGATAACGCTAGCTTTTTCGATAATGACTGGTGTTTGTGGAACATCACCAGGGAAGGGGCCGCCTGCACCCGTGGGGATAGCGGTGATTGCATCAACAACGTCCATTCCTTTAATGACGGTACCAAACACCGCATAACCCCAACCGCGTGGTGTTGGTGAAGAATGATTCAAAAAACCATTATCGACGGTGTTAATAAAAAACTGCGCTGTACCGGAATGCGGTGCTGATGTGCGCGCCATTGCGACTGTGCCACGGGAGTTTTGCAAACCATTTTGTGCTTCGTTCTGGATCGGATCACGCGTGGTTTTTTGCGCATAATCCTTATCAAAGCCGCCACCTTGAACCATGAAACCAGGAATGACACGATGGAAAATAGTACCGTCATAAAAACCGGCATTCACATAAGTGAGGAAATTTTCAACACTCAAAGGGGCTTTGTCTTCATTTAGCTCGATCACGATCTCGCCCTTATTGGTTTGCAAACTAACTTGCTCTGCAAAAGCGGCGCTACTCAAGCTGAGGCTGATCAGAATAGAACTGGTTAATGTGATCAGTTTTTTCATTACACGCATGATATTTCCTTCCTTAACGGTTAACGAGAGTTTATGAGGTTAACTGAATAATGTAACATGCCACGCCTGTTTTAAGCCAACGAGAACGCCACACGTGCTAAGCATCTACAATACCCTGACGCGATCAAAAGAAACGTTTAAACCCCTCATTCCCGGTAAAGTCAGCATGTACGTCTGCGGCATGACAGTTTATGACTACTGCCATGTCGGCCATGCCCGTGTGATGGTGGTGTTTGACGTGGTTACGCGCTATCTCCGAGCTAGCGGTTATGAGGTGAATTACGTTCGTAACATTACCGATATTGATGACAAGATCATTCAACGAGCGAACGAGAACGGGGAAAGCATTCAGTCCCTCACAGAGCGTTTTATCGAACACATGAATGAAGATGCTGCTGCATTAGGTGTGATCAGGCCGTCACAAGAACCGAAAGCTACCGAGCATGTGGATGATATTGTGCGCATGATCGAAATGCTGATCGAAAAGAAACAAGCTTACGCCGCTGCCAATGGTGATGTGTATTTTGATGTAAGCGAATTTGACGGATACGGAAAATTATCCGGTAAGCAAATAGATGAATTACGTGCTGGTGAACGGGTAGCCGTCGATGAGGCAAAACAAGATCCATTGGATTTCGTTTTGTGGAAAGCCGCGAAGCCAGAAGAACCAAGCTGGCCATCACCGTGGGGGAATGGTCGTCCGGGCTGGCATATAGAGTGCTCGGCGATGTCGACGTGCATGCTGGGACATACTTTTGATATTCACGGTGGCGGTCAGGATTTACAGTTTCCGCATCACGAAAATGAGATCGCTCAATCCGAAGGCGCAACCGGCGAACACTTCGCAAATTATTGGATGCATAACGGATTTGTTCGCGTTGATGATGAGAAAATGTCGAAATCACTTGGCAACTTTTTCACCATTCGTGATGTGTTGAAAAATTACCCGGCGGAAGTGGTACGGTATTTCATTCTCACCAGCCAGTATCGTAGTCCACTTAATTATTCTGATGAGCATTTAAACAATGCGAAAAGCGCGCTGAAACGCATGTACGGCGCCTTGCGCGATCTTACCGTCGAGGAAATAGCTGACGGTGGCGAATACGAAACACGTTTTCGAGCAGCGATGGACGATGATTTTAATACGACGATCGCATTATCAGTCTTGTTTGATCTGGTGCGGGATCTCAACGTTGCGTCTGATCAGGCAGAGAAAGCAAAATTGGGTGGCATTTTAAAACGGCTTGCTGGCTTGCTCGGGTTATTAGAAGCCGATCCAGAGGTATTTTTACGATCGGGCGCGAGTGAAGACGGTTTGAGTGATGAGGAAATTGAAACACTCATCGAACAACGTAAAACCGCCAGAGCGAATAAAGCGTGGGCCGAGTCTGATCGTATTCGCGATCTGCTCACAGATTCTGGAATTGTTTTGGAAGATGCTGGTAGTGAAACCCGGTGGCGTCGTAACTAAGTCTCTGAATTCTGATCAGTTAATGGCAATCGTGTTCCACCATTAACGCTTACTTGATCTTGATCGTCTGAAAATTGGGAAAAATCGGCGGAATTTATATTGACGCACGGCGTCTGCCTGCGTATTATTCCCATCCTTCGTTAATCGGGGCATAGCGCAGCCTGGTAGCGCATCTGCTTTGGGAGCAGAGGGTCGGGGGTTCGAATCCCTCTGCCCCGACCATAACGAAATAGGCAACATACTTTGAGCGCCTGTAGCTCAACCGGATAGAGCACCGGCCTTCTAAGCCGGGGGTTGCAGGTTCGAGTCCTGCCAGGCGCGCCATACACATGGCTGTCTGGTAACACGATTGGTTTCTGCCTGCTTCATCCACGACGTCCAGTTTGCACTTAGTATGAGTCGGCCTATAATTCAACCAAGACTATGGTGAACGTAGCTCAGTTGGTAGAGCCCCGGATTGTGATTCCGGTGGTCGCGGGTTCGAACCCCGTCGTTCACCCCATTTCCGCATTAATTTTTCTGTTATGAGTCAATTTTACCTTATGCTTGTCATACTGATAGGGCATGGTTTACGCTACGCTGATTTTAAATAATCGCCTTTTGACTTCCTTAGTTTTGAGATTGCAACTGTAAACGCAAACGCATGAAGATAATGACCACACTGGCACAATTTCGACTGATCTTGTTGTTGATCTCGCTGATCAGTGCGCAGTTCGTCACGAGTGCGCATGCGGTTGAACACGCGTTAGAGCATCATGATCACAGTTGTGCGATGTATCTTGCCGGGCAAGAATCTGGCAATGCAACACACGCTACCGGATTATTTCAGTTCACTTCTCAAACGGAGCGGTTTGTCCTTTTCGAGTCGCAAGATCAGCTCTTATCCGTTCACTTCGTCGCGTTTAACAGCCGCGCACCACCTCGTTTTTTCTCCGCATACATAACTTCAATTTAGCGTTTTAAATTACATAGATCATGCGCAGTGTTTCTTTGCTGCTGATCTATGCGTATGGAGAAAAGAATGTTTATACCCTTATTTCAACGGGCTGCCATGCTTGGCGCCGTGACGTTGTCTGCGTTCGCGAGTGCGCAGGATGAACCCCTGCATTTAGATGATGTTGTCGTCTCTGCAGATCCACTCGATGCTTCTAGCCAACATATTGTTCGCCCAGTCTCAGTTTTGATTGGTGATGATCTGGCGCGGAAAAACCGCAGTACGCTGGCAGATCTGGTTGAAAACGAACCTGGCGTCACGAGTTCTGGTTTTGGTCCCGGTGTTGGTCGACCAATTATTCGTGGGCAGAGCGGTGCTCGAGTCGGTGTGATGGCAGACGGTATTAGTTCAATGGATGTGTCTACGATCAGCCCAGATCATGCGGTTGCGCTTGCGCCGTTATTTGTCGATCAAGTTGAGATTTTACGTGGTCCGGCAACCTTGCTCTATGGTGGTGCAGCAAGTGGTGGTGTGGTGAATGTGTTATCCAACCAAATTTTGGACTATGTCCCGGAAAACTTAGAGGGCGAGGTTGTTGCTCAGTATGGAACAGCTTCGAATGATACAAGCGCTGGGATTCGGCTTAACGTCGGGGTCGGACAATTTGCTTTCCACGTGGATACCACGCATCACCGTGCGCAAAATTTATCGATTCCAGGGTTCGAACGGACGCAACCACATGAAGAAGATATCGCTGGGGAATTATTGAATTCCGACATCGATAATCATGACACTACGTTTGGAGTCTCGTGGGTTCACGATCGTGGTTTTCTTGGTTTGTCTGTGAATTTTCTTGATAACACTTACGGAATTCCGGGTCATACGCATGCGCATGAGGAAGAGCACGAAGGTGAAGAAGAGGATGAACATGAACATGGTGAAGAGCATGAAGAAGAACATGGTGACAATGCGGCGGTTCGGCTTGCACAAAAACAGACGCGAGTTGATCTGAAAGGTGAGTGGCAAGATCCGTTGCCGGGATTTTCGTTGATCAAAACCCGTTGGGGCTATAACGATCATACTCACACAGAAAGTGAAGATGGTGTGATTGGCACGCAGCTGGATAATAAAGAATGGCAAGGCCGCGTGGAATTATTGCATAACCCGATCGCAGAGTGGGATGGTGTCTTTGGGCTCCAGTATCAACATCGTGATCTAACAACGAGTGGTGAAGAAGCCTTTCTCCCATCATCGACATTGCGTTCCATTGGTCTTTTTATGCTGGAGCGACGCGAGTTTGATCGCTGGCATGCAGAATTAGGTGCCCGTTATGAATTTCAAGAAGCGGATGCTGAAACGCAGACTGAGGATGTAAGCCATGATCTCTTCAGTTTTTCTGCAGGTGTTGGCTACCACTGGACGGACGCGATCACGACGCGTTTGAATTTTACGCGATCGCAACGTGCGCCAGCGTTAGAAGAGTTATATTCCAACGGCGCGCACTTGGCGACTAATACGTTTGAGATTGGTAGTACGGAGTTGTCTGAAGAAACCAGTCACTCACTTGATCTGACGTTTGCTGTGCGTGGTGATCGCGTGCGATCAGAATTAACCTTGTTCTCATCATGGATCGATAATTTTATCTATCTTAATGAACAAGATCGCAATGCTGATGGTATAGCTGACCGCGTTGAACCAGACTTTTCCGGCGATGTGAGTGAAATCGTTACGGAAGAGGGCGATCCGCTCTTAGTTAACCATGAACAAGCGGATGCACGTTTATACGGGATTGAGATCAACAATCGCATAACCTTATTCTCGCAAGCCGCTCAGACCTTAGACATGCGTTTATGGGCTGATTACGTGCGTGGTAAATTACGCGATGGGCAAAATCTACCACGCATTACGCCATGGCGAGTTGGTGCAGGGCTGGATTATCACCATGGTAATTGGTTGTTTTACCTGGACAGCACGTTTGTTAGTCGAGCGCGGGAACTGGCGGAATTGGAAACGGCATCAGATTCTTACGTGCAGCTTACTCTCGGCGCAAGTGTTGATCTTGCATGGAGTGATGATGTGCAAGCAAGCTGGTTTCTACGTGGCACCAACTTGCTGGATGAAGAGATCCGTCCGCAGACATCCTTCGTGAAAGATCTTGCACCACAAGAAGGACGATCAGTCATGACGGGTTTACGGGTCCGCTTCTAATTCGTGCTGAATCGAGAAACAACAGGATCAAATGATCCTGTTGTTTTCTTCATTATAAAGTCAGCGTGATACGTCGCATTTTGTTAATAGCGGGTTTCCATGACGCGATGAAACTTACTGAGTAAATCATTCAGTTGCGCACGTTCGTCTTCGGTGAAGACATCTTTAAACATTTTCTCATGTTCAGCCAAGACCCGGTGCATGGCCTGATCGATCAACTCGATGCCACTGTCGGACAAACGAACGATTCGGCTACGTTTGTCCTCTTCATGCGCCACACGCGCAATTAATCCGCGCGCTTCAAGGTTATTCAACACTTTGGTTAAGCCGCCCGAGGACAGCAAATTGGCTTGACATAAATTAGACGGACTCAACTCAAAAGGTTGGCCTAATTTGCGCAAGGTGGCGAGAGTGTCGAACTCCGCCATGGTTAGATCAAATTGATCAACCAAGCGACGGCCATTGTTCAACACCACATCGCTTGCGCGAATCATTCGAACGGCCGTTGCGCCAGCATCCTGGTATTCTTGTGACCAGTTTTTCTGACAATTTTTGATCATGTCTTCAACATTTAGCTTTCGCTCAAGCATGAACCTGCTCCAGTAAAAAAATTATTTGCATCACGTAAATTCTACATCTATAGTATAATCTATCTTTCTAGAAAGCTATATTGAAAGATACTTCGCTCGATTAGCCATCCGTTAATCAAGAGAAAAGTATCCGGTTCGAAAGTAATTCATCTTAGCGACACTTTTTTCCCTTATGTTGGGAACATGTCGTATTAGATAGGCTCCAAACTTGGTCCATGCCGTAGAAGCATGGCCGTCAAACATAAGCGTAACAAAAAGGAAGCAAGTTTATGACCAAACAACTGTATCGCAATAATGCCAACACGCTTGCCACATTTATCTGTTTAATTGGGCTGATGAGTTTTTCTTCTACGGTTGTGCGTGCCGAAGACGCACCTGCCGCCCCACCTGCGATGCCGGTTACCGTGGCGAACCCTGAAGTGCGTGTCATGGCCGAGTTTGATGAATACACTGGCCGTTTTGAAGCGTTTCAGGAAGTGGATATTCGCGCTCGCGTATCCGGTTATTTAGAAAAAATTCATTTTCAAGATGGACAGTTGGTCGAAGTAGGAGATCCGCTGTTTAGTATTGATCCACGCCCTTACCAAGCTGCTGTTGATGTGGCGCAAGCTGAAGTATCGCGCGCAGAATCACAACGCGGGCTGGCCGCACAAGAAGTCACGCGGGCACGACGCCTCGTGAATAAAAAGGCGATGTCTCAAGAAGAGCTTGATTCTCGTTCCGCCGCATTAAAAACAGCACAAGCCAACATCGCAGCCGCGCAAGCCGCGTTGACGAACGCGAAGTTGGATCTGGAATACACGGAAATAACCTCGCCGATCAGCGGGCGTATTTCTGATCGTAAAATTGATATTGGTAACTTGATTCAAACCGGTGGTTTGCAAGTGCTGACCACAATCGTGTCACACGAACCAGTTTATTTCGTATTCGATGTTTCAGAAGGTGACTATCTTAAATATCAACGTCGCTTGATGGGTAAAGGCACGTCAGAAATGCTCGATGCTTCGCAAGAGATAAAAGTCCGTTTGTTAGATGAAGAAGAGTTTTTACACATAGGGAAACTTAACTTTATCGATACGCGGCTTGATCAAGGAACGAGTACGATTCGCCTGCGTGCGCTATTTGATGACAACGCGAAGGGGTTGTTGTTACCAGGGATTTTTGGTCGCGTTCGTGTGCCTGTCGGTGAGCCTCAAAATACCCTGCTGGTCCCTGACAAAGCGATCATGGCGGACATGGCGAGTAAAATTGTTATGACTGTTGATGCGGATAATAAAGTCGTTCCAAAACCAGTTCAGTTAGGTGGTTTACATGACGGTATGCGCGTGATCACAGAAGGTATTACCGCAGAAGATCGCATCGTTGTTGAAGGATTATTACGTGCTCGACCTGGCGCAACAGTCGCACCGCACACCGCGGAAGAAGCTAATGCAACGGCGGGGAATGGCGAATGAAATTAGCCCACTTTTTTATTGATAGACCGATATTCGCCGGGGTTGTATCGATCCTGATCGTCTTGGTCGGCAGCATTGCGTATGTGAACCTGCCGATTTCGCAATATCCCGAAATTGCGCCGCCCAGCGTCAATGTAACGGCGAGTTATCCGGGAGCAACAGCCGAGATCGCTGCTGACACCGTAGCAACAGCATTAGAGCAACAGATCAACGGTGTAGAGAATATGCTCTACATGAAATCTGAAAATACTGCTAACGGTGCGACATCATTAACGGTGACATTTAAACAAGGAACGGATCTGGATATTGCACAAGTACAGGTGCAAAACCGGGTGGCGTTGGCTGAGCCATTATTACCGGAGGAAGTAAAACGGCAGGGCATTAGTGTGAGTAAAAACTCGCCTGATCTGATGCTGGTAATTCACATCCTCTCACCAGATGGTTCGCGCGATGGTTTGTATGTGTCTAACTATGCACGGACACAGGTGATCGATCGGCTCGCGCGAATTCCCGGTGTCGGTAACACGCGGATCGCGGCGGAACGTGCGTATGCGATGCGTGTTTGGATAGATCCTGAACGAGCCTACACACGCGGTTTAACTGCCGATGATGTGGTTAACGCTTTACGTCAAAATAACGTCCAGATCGCGGCAGGTATTATCAACCAAGAGCCGATCAAACGTAACGGCGCATTTGAATACAGTGTTCAAACGCGTGGTCGTTTATTGGAAGCGGGTGAGTTTGCGAACGTTATCATTAAACAAGGTGACGATGGTCGGGTCGTGCGCTTGCGCGATGTGGCGCGAGTAGAACTTGCGGCGCGGAATTATGAAATTAATGGTTATCTTGATGATGACGAAGCTTTGCCGATCGTTATCTTTCAACGTCCCGGATCAAACGCGTTGGAAACGGCCGATGCGTTACGCGCTGAGATGGTTGAGATTGCGAAAAATATGCCGGCGGGTATTGAGTACAAAATTATTTATGATCCAACGCGATTCATAAAAAGCTCTATCGACGAAATTTATAAAACGATTTTCGAAGCGATGATACTGGTGGTGATCGTCGTGTTGGTTTTCTTGCAAAACTGGCGCGCCTCATTGATTCCGATCATTGCGATTCCGGTTTCTTTGATCGGCACATTCGCGGTGATGTCAGCATTTGGTGCATCGTTGAACAACCTGACCCTTTTCGGATTGGTGTTAGCAATCGGGATCGTGGTGGACGATGCGATCGTTGTAGTCGAAAACATGGAAAGGTACATCGAGAAAGGGGATTCGCCGAATGTGGCCGCGCATAAAACCATGGATGAAGTGGGCGGTGCGTTGGTTGCGATCTCATTGGTCTTGGTTGCCGTATTTTTGCCGAGTGCATTTATCTCCGGTGTATCGGGTGCGTTCTACAGTCAGTTTGCCCTGACGATCACCACGGCAACAGTCATCTCGTTGATGGTGTCATTAACACTCTCGCCTGCGATGGGTTCGCTGCTGTTGAAGCACCATGAACACTATGACGAAATGGGGCCAGTGAAACGTTTCTTTAACTGGCCGGGTCATATGTTTAATCGTTTTTTCGATAAATTATCGAGCGGTTATGGTTGGTTGACACGACGATTAGTACGTGTGGTTTTATTGATGCTGGTGGTTTATGCCGGTCTGATTGCATTGACAGGTTTTCAGTTTAATAAAACGCCAACGGGGTTTATTCCACAGCTTGATCAAGGTTATCTGATCAACGTGATCCAGTTACCGCCTGGTGCATCATTGGAACGGACGGATCAAGTCATTCGAAAAGCGTCTGATCTATTGCGTGAAGTGGATGGTGTTGCTCATACGGTGCAATTTGCTGGACTGGACGGACCGACGTTCACCAACTCAAGTAATAGTGGTGTTATTTTCACTCCATTTGATCCCTTTGAAGATCGGCTTGCCCGCGGGTTGAAGGTTGAGGAGATCCTACAGAATGCCCAGCAAGCACTCGGTCAACTAGAAGGCGCGATGGCTTTTGCGATCATGCCGCCGAGTGTACGAGGCATGGGTATTTCTGGCGGTTGGAAATTGTACTTACAGGATCTGACGGGTGTCGGTATCGAAACGCTTGAAGAAGTGTCGCAAGCGGTGATCGCCGAAGCTAATCAGCAACCTGAATTACAACGTGTTTACACCTTCTTCAACACGCGGACACCACGGGTATTTGCGGAGATCGATGAAACTCGCGCAGAAATGCTTAACGTCCCTGCACAAAATATTATCGATACCCTAGAAGTGTATCTGGGGTCACGTTATGTGAATGACTTCAACTTCCTCGGTCGAACGTATAACGTGGTTGCGCAAGCAGACAGCCCATATCGTGATGATAAAGAAGATATTAAATATCTGCGTACACGATCGAATGATGGTGAAATGGTACCGTTAGGGTCACTTGTTACATTGCACGATCGTACCGGCCCTACACGTATCGCGCGTTATAACAATTACTCTGCGATCGATATTTCCGGCGGCACGACAGCAGGTTTCTCGACCGGCCAAGCGATGGCAAAAGTGGAATCATTAATGAGTGATTTATTGCCCGCCGGTATCGGTTATGAATGGACCGAACTTGCCTTACAAGAGAAATTATCCAGCGGCTCGATCTTGCTGACATTCTCGCTGGCGGTATTGTTTGTGTTCTTATTGCTCGCGGCCTTGTATGAAAGTTGGTTATTACCACTTTCAGTTATCCTCATCGTACCGATGTGTTTATTGGCGGCATTAGCTGGGATCACATTCCGTGGCATGGATAATAATATCTTGGTGCAAGTTGGCTTTATTGTGTTGATCGGGCTGGCTTCGAAAAATGCCATCCTCATCGTCGAGTTTGCAAAACAAGCGGAAGAGGAAGGCATGAATCGATTCGATGCGGTTGTGCACGCTGCGCAAACACGTTTGCGTCCAATCTTAATGACATCATTCGCCTTTATCCTCGGTGTATTACCGATGGCGATCGCTACCGGAGCTGGTGCTGAAATGCGTCAGGCATTGGGTACAACGGTATTTTCGGGTATGTTGGGTGTGACCTTCTTCGGTCTCATCTTTACACCGGTGTTCTATGTGTTTTGCCGTTGGATGGCACGCGATAGTAAAAAAGATCAAGATGAAAATAATCAGGGAGTTCATCATGCGTAAGCAACTACTTCTTATGAGTCTCAGCGGCGTGATCCTCTCGGGTTGTGCGGCTGTTGGCCCAGAGTTTACTTCGCCAGACGTGACTGTGCCGCTGGATTCGGAGTTTTATGATCAAAACGTCACGGCTGAGAGCGAACTGTATAAACCTAGCGAACCTGCTGCCGATTGGTGGACGACGTTAGATGACCCGACGCTAAACGGCCTGATCGAAAAGGCTCTGATCACGAATACAGATTTACGAGTCGCACTGGCCAACGTGGCGGTGGCCCGCGCGTTTTTGGTTGAAGCGGAAACGGGGCTGCAACCGACGGTTGATCTAAACGGATCGATGGAAGCAACGCGCTCAGCAGGCTATCAACGTGGATCAAACAATCAACGGCAAGACGATAATATCGTCACGTCGGCGTCGATCGGGCTCAATTGGGAGCTGGATATTTTTGGACGTGTCCGTCGTTCGATTGAAGCGGCGAATGCGAGTATCGAGCAGTCAGAAGCACTTTTAGATGACGTGCAGCGAATTGTGATCAGCGATGTTGCTTCGGCTTATGTTGATTATCGTGGTGCGCAACAACGTCGTCGTGTGGTCGAAGGTAATATCAAAAATCAGCAAGATACGCTTGATTTGACGGTTACTATGTCAGAAGAGGGAATCGTTTCTGAACTTGATACCACCAGAGCACGGGCGCAGTTAACCGCAACACAATCATTAATGCCATCGATAATGACGGATCTTACGGCTGCACGAAATCGGTTAGCAACCCTGGCGGGCACGACAGCGAGAGAAATTGATCAGGATCTACAGTCATCTGAAAAATTACCCAACCTGCCGATGTTTGTCGCTGTGGGTGATCCTACGTCGTTAATTCGACGCCGACCAGACATTCGCGAAGCTGAACGTGGTTTAGCGGTTTTGACTGCGCAGATTGGCGTGGTCACAGCGGATCTTTTTCCGACGGTGAGTTTCGGTGCTAATGCCGGTTTAGCGTCAGATAAAGTTGCGGATATTTTTGATAGTGGTGCATTCAATTATGCGATCGGCCCAGGTATCACCTGGAATTTATTTAATCGAGAAGCAACACGTGCACGTATTCGTCAGTCTGAAGCAACAGCAGATGCTCAACTCGCACGTTATGATCGGACAGTCTTAACCGCGTTGGAAGAGATCAATACTGCGCTGGTGAGATTAGCGTACGAGCGACAACGTAATGAAGCATTAGATGCTTCTGTGATTGCCAGCCAAGAAGCGGTTGAATTGGTGCGCGTACGGTACAATGCTGGTGCTGAATCTTTTCTTAGTGTACTTGATGCTGAACGGACATTGCTCGATGCCGAACAGCAATTAACCGACTCCGATATTGCGTTGAATCAAGGCTTGATCGGTATCTACCGCGCCCTCGGTGGTGGTTGGGAACACTAAGTTAGTACTTGTCATTAAATTGGCCTTTGCTATCCACACAGGTGGGTAGCAAAGCGCGTCATAGAAAATCTATTACACAGAAAATTTAAGTAACCCCTGACACAGCCGCTACCTGTATGAATGGATTCAAGGAAACTTGATCAGGAGGTTTATGAAAGTTCTCGTCGCAGAAGATACCAAATCGAATTTGCAGTTTCTGAAAACCTGCATTACGTCCGCCGGTTTTGATGTTGTCACAGCACGTGATGGTGAAGAAGCCCTAAAAATATTCAAACAACATAGACCTGATCTGATTTTGCTGGATGTCATCATGCCGGGATTAAGTGGGATTGAAGTGGCAAAAAGAATTCGTGAGTCAGATCGTAATCAACGCCGTTGGATCCCGATAATCTTTATTAGCGCAATGGAGGAGGATGAGGATGTCGTGAAAGGATTGGAAGTCGGTGGCGATGACTACATCAAAAAACCTGTCTCTCAAGTTGTTTTGAATGCAAAATTGCGCGCGACAAAACGCATCTACGATATGCAGTCTGAACTAGAATCAGCGAATAAAGAACTGCGTCGCTTAACGGATTTTGATGCACTCACAGGTATCGCGAATCGACGAAAATTAGATGAGCAACTGCGTAAGGAATGGTCTCGCTCGGTCAGAACATCAACCAGTCTGTCTGTGTCACTCTGTGATGTGGATTATTTCAAAAAGTACAATGATCGATATGGCCACCAAGCGGGTGATAGAGCACTTTGTGAAGTAGCTAATGCGTTGGGGCATGCGATCCGTCGTCCGGGTGATCTGCTCGCACGATACGGTGGCGAAGAGTTTGCGTTTATCCTGCCAGAAACCGATGCAAGCGGTGCTTTAACAATGTTGGAGAGAGCGCGAGAAGAGGTGATTGCTAAAAAAATTAAGCACGAAGGTTCTAAAATTAATGACTATATCAGCATTAGTGCCGGTGTTGCGTCTATCAGACCGACGAAGCAAGACGATCTTGAAACGGGTATTCGGCAACTATTGAAGAAAGCAGACATTGCTCTGTATGAAGCAAAGGCGAAAGGACGAAATTGTGTTGTCGAAAGCACCTCAGAAATGGAAGAACCTGCATGAGAGAATAGTGAGTAAGACAATTTTACCCACCCTCAAGGGGATTTAATCACTCAATTTATCGTCATCGTCCTAGTTCAATATTTGCTGACACCATGCTTGAACACTCTTTAATGCGGCATCTAAATTAGCCGGATTATTACCACCAGCTTGCGCCATATCCGGACGGCCACCACCCTTACCATCTACTTGTTGCGCAACGTGATTAACCAGTTTTCCCGCTTGAATGCGATCAGTCGCATCTTTAGTGACACCCGCGATCAGCTTCACTTTTCCTTGTTCAACACTGGCTAAGATAACCGCTGCTGTGCCGAGTTTATTTTTTAGCTGATCGACGGTATCGCGCAAGGTATTCACATCAGCACCATCCAGTTTCGCTGCAAGGATTTTTACGCCAGCGACTTCCACAGCCTCATCGGTTAAATTCGAGCCTTTTTGGCTTGCGATTTGGCCTTTTAAGGTTTGTAATTCTTTCTCTTGTTGACGATTTTTTTGCAATAATTGCTCGATACGATCGTGCAGTTTTTCAGGTGAAGCTTTAAGCAATTGCGCCGCAGCGATCAGATTCTTTTCTGTCTCACCGATATAGTTGACGGCGGCATCACCAGTCATCGCTTCAATGCGACGCACACCCGATGCTATGCCGCTTTCAGAGATGATCTTAAACAGGCCAATATCACCAGTCCGATTTACATGCGTTCCACCGCAGAGCTCAATAGAAAATTCACCCATGCTCAGCACTCGAACTTCGCTGTCATACTTTTCTCCAAACAAAGCCATTGCGCCGGCTTGCTTGGCATCATCCATCGACATGAGCTTGGTTTCTACCGCATTATTCGCACGTATTTCGCGGTTAACTAACTGCTCAATCTGTTGTAACTCTTCATTGGTCACGGCTTCCGAATGAGAGAAATCAAAACGCAAGCGGTCAGCGTTTACTAATGAGCCTTTTTGTAACACGTGCTCACCAAGTACAGCTCGCAAGGCGGCGTGAAGTAGGTGGGTCGCGGAATGGTTACGCTCTGTTGCTTGCCGCTTAGCTGAATCGACTTGGGCTTCAACGGTGTCACCAACGCTGATCTGTCCCATTTTCATTGTCCCAATATGCACGTGAACGTTGTCTTGTTTACGCGTGTCTTCGATAGAAAAAACACCCTCTTTGGCTTTTAATGCGCCAATGTCGCCGACTTGGCCGCCTGATTCTGCATAGAAAGGTGATTGATCAAGTAACATAACCGCAGTGTCTCCGGCACTGATCTGATCCACCTTTTGACCATCAACATAAATAGCCCGCACGATAACGTTCCCCATTAAACTGGCATAGCCTGAGAAACTGAAATCAGTGCAATCTGCCGTGTCGATCGACGCAAGTGATGATGGATCTTTTCCCCCAGCAAACTGACTGGCGGCGCGTGCACGTTCACGTTGCTCATTCATTGCGGCTTCAAAACCAGCTTGATCCAGTGTCAGTCCACGTTCCCGAGCGATGTCGTTTGTCAGATCAAATGGAAAGCCGTAGGTGTCATAAAGTTGGAAAACAATTTCGCCAGGAATCACGTTATCTTTGATGTCAGTGATCGCTTGTTCAAGGATTTTTAGCCCTTGATCGAGTGTGGTTGCAAAACGGTCCTCTTCTTGTTTCAGGACTTTTTCGATATTCGCTTGAGCGCTTCTCAATTCGGGGTAGGCATCACCCATCACCTCTGCAAGCGGCGCAACTAACTTGTAGAAGAAGGTATCGGTTAAGCCAAGTTTGTGTCCGTGCCTGATCGCGCGACGAATGATGCGGCGTAAGACATACCCGCGTCCTTCATTCGAAGGCATAACGCCATCGCTGATGATGAAAGCGCATGAGCGGATGTGATCGGCAATCACGCGTTGTGACGTTAATTCATTATCACCGCAAGCGCTGAGATCGCGAATGGCTTTGATCAGTTGTTGAAACAGATCAATATCGTAGTTGTTACAGACGCCTTGCATGACGGCGGCAATGCGCTCCAAACCCATGCCGGTATCAACAGACGGTTTTGGAAGTGGGTTGAGTGTACCGGACTCATCACGGTCAAACTGCGTGAAAACCAAGTTCCAGATTTCAATGAAACGATCACCGTCTTCTTCGGGTGTACCGGGCGGGCCACCTGCCACCTCTGGACCGTGGTCATAAAAAATTTCTGTACATGGACCGCAAGGCCCAGTGGGGCCCATACTCCAAAAGTTGTCTTTTTCACCACAACGAGAGATGCGATCAGGACTGATGCCAATGTCGTTGATCCAGATCTGTGCGGCTTCATCATCATCGTCAAAAACAGTCACCCAAAGTTTTTCTTGAGGGATTTTAAGAATAACGGTGAGGAATTCCCAAGCAAAGGCGATCGCGTCATGTTTGAAATAATCGCCGAAGCTGAAATTCCCCAGCATTTCAAAAAATGTGTGGTGGCGTGCCGTGTAACCGACATTTTCCAGATCGTTATGTTTACCGCCCGCTCGCACGCAGCGTTGCGACGATACTGCACGATTGTTTGCACGTTTCTCTTTGCCGGTGAACGCATCTTTGAATTGCACCATACCGGCGTTCGTGAACAGTAAGGTTGGATCGTTATGCGGCACTAGCGGACTACTGGGAACGATTTCATGATCCTTCCCTGCGAAATAGTCGAGGAAGGCGTTGCGAATATCTGACGTGGTGGCGATGTTACTGCTCATTGTATTTATTATCTTTATTTCCAAAAATGATGGTTGCGATCTTAATCAATGTTTTTTAACTCATTGCGGATCTGTTCGTTTGTGAAGCCACGGTATTGCAGAAAACGTGCCTGTTTCGAACTATTTTGATAGTCGTCAGGGCGTTCGACACCAAACTTTTTTTCTCGCACGATTCGGATTAGCTCACGCCAATGATCATCACGCGGATCAAGGTACCTGTCTTGTATCTCAGAACTAACGCCGCGTTCTTGTAGTTCTTTCTGTATGCGGACTGGTCCGTGGCCGGCTTTACTACGCATCGCCACGAAAGCCTCTGCAAAACGATCATCGCTTTGCAGGCCTTCTTGCGTGAGTTGATCAATCGCCGCTAGTGCGTCACTTTCTTCGTAGTCGCGCGCCAGCAATTTATTGATAAGTTCTTTGCGCGTGTGTTCACGTCGTGCCAGCAAATTCATGGCTTTGTGACGCGCGGTTAGTCGCGAGTCGGCCAAACGTGTTTACGCCTCTAATTGATCCACATCGAGATCATCATCAGCGGCTTTAGGCTCACGTTTAGGGAGTAACTCCTCGCGCACTTTCGCTTCAATCTCTTGTGCAATTTCTGGGTTTTCTTTCAAGAAAACGCGAACATTTTCTTTACCCTGACCAATGCGATCGTCGTTATAACTGTACCAAGCACCGGCTTTGTTGATGATATTGCATTTCACGCCGAGGTCGATAATTTCACTTTCGCGTGAGACGCCGACACCATAAAGTATGTCGAAATAAGCTTCTTTAAACGGTGGTGCGACTTTGTTTTTGACGACTTTTACGCGTGTTTCGTTGCCGATCACTTCGTCGGCTTTTTTTAGTGCACCAATACGGCGGATGTCGAGTCGAACCGATGCGTAGAATTTAAGTGCGTTACCACCGGTTGTTGTTTCAGGGTTGCCGAACATAACACCGATTTTCATACGAATTTGGTTAATGAAGATTACGATCGTGTTGGAACGTTTGATGTTACCGGTCAGCTTTCGCAGCGCTTGTGACATCAGGCGCGCTTGTAGACCAACATGGTGATCGCCCATGTCGCCTTCGATTTCCGCTTTAGGTGTGAGTGCGGCAACCGAGTCGACCACGACAATTTCGACTGCGCCTGATCGGACTAACATGTCAGTGATTTCTAGAGCCTGTTCGCCCGTATCTGGTTGGGAGACGAGGAGATCGCCGATATTAACGCCGATTTTTTCAGCATAAACCGGGTCCATTGCGTGTTCCGCATCAACAAAAGCAGCAGTACCGCCGGCTTTTTGGATTTCAGCAACAGCATGTAATGCGAGGGTGGTTTTACCCGAAGATTCAGGGCCGTAAATCTCAATGACGCGACCACGTGGTAAACCACCAACACCCAATGCAATATCAAGGGATAAAGAGCCTGTAGAAATCGTTTCTACATTGATTGATTGCCCATCGCCAAGACGCATGACCGAGCCTTTGCCGAATTGTTTTTCAATTTGGCCGAGCGCTGCATCAAGTGCCTTCTGCTTTTGATCATCCATCCTGTTTCTCCAGAGCGTTTTTTATCATTCAAATAAGCCGCGCATTATCCCATAAAATCCCATGAGTGAATAACCCTGTATTCTGCACCGGAAGACTTCCGCACCGACTCGACAAGCACGAAGCGGCTGACACGCCATCGGATGGGTTTAAAGTTGATCGGGCGCATGGCGCGAGTCACTCTGCGTTTGAGCGTGACATGCAGCCTAAATGCTTGCTGTTCGGGCTGATAGCCTGTTGGTTTTAGTGTTTGCTGGAGATCAGATACGAGCGTTTGTAATCGTTCTGGCACTTTGCTTGCACCGAGCCAGCAAATTTGTGATTGTTTTAGCCACTCGCGTGTATCCAGTTCGAGGGTAAAGGGAGCGCAGTGAATTTTCGCGGCTGCGTCGAGAAATACAGGGATTTTTGCCCGATCAACCTCACCGAGAAAAGCAAGTGTGGCATGTAGGTTTTCAATGGGCGTGGTAAAGCCGACGCCGCCAGACTGTGCTTGCAGTAAACTGATTTGTTTACGAACAAGATCATCTGGCCAAAGTGCAAAAAAAAGTCGCACCACTAGTGATGATCTCGTAATCCAGTGAGTGCGGCGATCACTGCCTGTTCGCGGACGTGATTGCGATCACCATCAAAACGATCATGCTCAACGTAGACGACGCTTTCGTTATTCATGCGGCGTGCCCAAGCGATCCAGACGGTGCCGATAGGTTTATCTTCCGTTGCGCCTGAAGGCCCCGCAATACCCGTGATTGCTACGCTGAGATTCGCGTTACTTTGGATGATCGCACCGAGCGCCATTTCACAGGCGGTTTCTTCACTGACTGCGCCGAATTGATTTAACGTGGAATCACTCACGCCGAGCATCGTTTGTTTAGATGCATTGGAGTAGGTGACAAAACCGCGATCAAACCAGCTTGAGCTACCGGGGATTGCTGTGATCGCTTGCGCCACCCATCCGCCCGTGCAGGATTCAGCCGTCGCAATAAGGAGTTTGTTTTTGAGGGCGACTTCACCGACTTGTAACGCCAGCGATGTAATTTGTTCAGACATTTTATCCACGGTTTCAGCTATGCTATTACCATAATAGCAATGAACGAGTAAGTGATGACAGAAGATGATTTTGAGTTTGACGATTTTAGTGAAAATGATCGGCATTCTGATGAATATGATGACGAGTTTGGTGAAGGTGGTGTTAGTAAAAGCCAGATAAAACGTGAGATGCAGGCACTTCGTGATCTCGGCAAAAACCTTATTGAGTTGCCCAGCAGCAAGCTCGCAAAATTACCAATAAGTGAGCGTTTGTACGATGCGATCGTCCAAGCGCAAACCTTCAAAATGAAAGCGTTAAAACGTCAAATTCAACATATTGGTGTTCTCATGCGCGGAGAGGATGTGGAAGCGATTCGTACGATGTTGGATACGCAAACAGAGCAGCAAAAACGTCTTAATCGAGAATTTCATCAGCTAGAGGATTGGCGTACGGCGTTAATTGAGGGTGATCAAGCAATCTTAAATGAAGTTATCAATATTTATCCTGATTTGGATCGGCAGCGGCTTATGCAATTGATTCGTAACGCAAAAAAGGAAGCAGAGCTGAAAAAGCCAGCAAAATCATCGCGTGCGATTTTTGTTTATCTTCGTGAATTACACGAGCAGAAAAATAATATTTAAACAGCAGGTTAAAGAGTTTTCACTAGAAAGAACATTAAGTTTTAGCATGAGTTTTTTATTGAACTTAAATAATTCTTTTCACTGAAAAGAAACAAACTCTTGCTTGACCGATGTGGATCCTGAACTTACTCTTGCAGCAAGAATTTAGAGGAATGATATGACTTATTGTGTTGGTATTGCGGTGAATGATGGAATGGTTTTTGTGTCTGATTCCAGAACGAATGCCGGTGTTGATCATGTCAGCACTTACAGTAAGGTCAATGTTTTTGGCGTTCCGGGTGAGCGTCAGTTTGTCATTCTTACGGCCGGAAATTTAGCGACTTCTCAGGCTGTTATCAGCCAAGTTCGCCACGATATCAAGCAACAAGCCAGAACAAGCTTATTGACGTGTACTCGCATGTCCGAAGCGGCGGATTATTTAGGTGATATTAGCCGTACTCAACAAGCTAAACACGGTGGTGGCCCAACCTACGAATCTACTTTTATTCTCGGTGGTCAGATCAAGGGCATTAAACAAAAAATGTTACTGGTTTATTCTGAAGGTAATCATATTGCGACTTCAGAAGAGACAGCTTTCTTACAAATTGGCGAGAGTAAATACGGTAAGCCAATTCTCGATAGAATAATTCAGCCTGATACACCGATCGACACGGCCATGTTGTGCGCGCTAGTTTCAATGGATTCAACAATGCGTAGTAATCTTACTGTCGGTCCGCCGATTGACATCATTGTGTATAACAACGGTAGCCTGGTCGTCGATAAACACTATCGTTTAACGGAGGATAGTAGCTATCTGCGCGACATCAGATCTATGTGGGATCAGCGACTTAAAGAAGCTTTCCAGGGGTTACCTCGGATCGAGTGGGCGCGGGCGTTGGTTTCATCAAATCATGGACAAACTGGAGCTTCGTTCGAATAACGTCTGTTAAAACGAACGGGTACGCATCGTAGAGTCCCATACTGCGATTGAGTGAATTCATCATGATGCTGAGTTCACTCCATTCCGAAATCATCTGATCAAATTTACTGGACGTGTCGTGTTGTCCCAGTAGTCCAAAAACACTCGCCGTTTCTAATGTATCAATCATATGAAGATAATGTGCCCATGTTTCGGCCCAATCTTCATGCGGGTGAGATTGCGCGTAATAACTAATATAGTCTTCGGTTTCTTGCATAGGTGGATGCGAGTAATGATCAGCCAACGCTTGTTGGTAATCCTGACGTTCATCACCGAAAATGTCGCGGAAGGTTTCAAGCTGATCAGAATCTCTGATCAGTCTATCCCAGTAATAATGCCCACTTTCATGGCGAAAATGCCCAAGTAGCGTGCGATAAGATTCAGAAAGTTGTAAACGTTGTGCCTCGCGAAAAGCGCTGTCGGCTTCATTAAGGTTAACCGTGATCAAACCATTCGCGTGGCCAGTCATGACATGTTGCGCAGCCACAGCCTGATTTGTCCGCTTATCTTCGAGAAATGAAAAAGCTAAACCGCTTTTTGGACTTTCAATCTTGCTTGTAACGGGAAGGCCGAGTTTAAGTAAACTGTAGATCAAACGGTTTTTCGAAATTTCCATGGATTCCCACAAGCCCAAGTTCTCCGGCTTAGTTAAACTGGGAATCATTTCATTCATTCGACAAGCAAGACAGTAAGTATGTTTCGAGGATTGTGGAATAATCCAATTACAGACCTGAAAGTCGAGCGTGTTCTTACACAAGCGGAAGTTGATCGTTTTTCCGTTAGGTAAGACGCTCGACCACAGATCGGCATGGTTCGTTACTTTTTCTAGTGCGTAGAGTTGAAGTCGATCAGCATCAAACCCAAGGCGACGTTTACATTGAAGACATTCGCTATTCTCAAAAAATATGCGATTACCGCACCTACACGTAAAAGTTCTCATCGACGACTACATACACCTGAAATTAAGAGGGTCGGTATCTTAAATCAAGTGTGTATGGATGGTCACCTGCTGGTTCTTCCAAAGTAACGATTCGTTCACCCTGGCTATGTCCTTGATCCCAAAAACGTGATGTTCGACGCGCTTCTGCCTCATTCGCATTGACTGGGAAGGTGTCGTAATGACGACCGCCTGGATGATTAACGAAATAGGTACAGCCGCCGACGGAACGTTGGTTAGAAAGATCAACAATATCGAAAACTAACTTCTGATCCTCACCGATCGAAGGATGTAAGCTAGAATATGGATTCCACGCTTTAAAGCGCAAGCCTGCAACAAACTCCCCTTTTTTATCCGTCGCTTTTAATGGGAGGCGGCGACCGTTACACGTGATGCAGTAACGAGAGCTGATCAGCCCCGCTACTTTGACCTGTAATCGCTCAACAGACGAATCTACGTAGCGTGAAGTGCCTTGTGCGGACATTTCTTCACCAAGGACGTGCCAAGGTTCAATTGCCCAATGCAGATCAAGTGTAATGCCTTGCTTGGTGATGCTGCCATAATTTGGGAAGCGGAATTCTAAGAAAGGCGCAAACCAATCCAATTTGAAGTCGTAACCCGCCTGGTTCATATCTGCGACGACACTTTTAATATCTTCCCAGACAAAATGCGGCAGCATAAAACGGTCATGTAGCTCTGTTCCCCAACGGATTAATTTGTTTTCGTAAGGGGTTTTCCAAAAACGTGCGATCAACGTTCGTAGTAACAAGACTTGAACCAAACTCATTTGTTCATGCGGCGGCATTTCAAACGCACGAAGTTCGACTAATCCGCGGCGACCACTTGGCCCATCGGGCGAATAGAGTTTGTCGATACAAAATTCTGTCCGATGTGTGTTACCAGTCATGTCGACAAGCAAGTTACGCAGCGCACGATCGACCTTCCATGGTTCCATTACTTCGCCTTTCGGCAATTGTTGGAACGCGATCTCAAGTTCGTACAGGGTGTCATCCCGTGCTTCATCGACACGAGGGGATTGACTGGTTGGGCCGATAAAGGCACCGGAAAAGAGAAACGATAAACCTGGGTGATTCTGCCAATAGGTGATCAGGCTTCTCAACAGATCTGGTCGACGTAGCATCGGACTTTCAGCAGGTGTAGGCCCACCAATCGTGACGTGATTACCGCCACCTGTGCCAGTATGGCGACCATCAACCATGAATTTTTCAGTACCAAGACGCATATTGCGCGCCATGCTGTACAACTCGTGCGTATTACTAACGAGTTCTTTCCAACTCGCCGCTGGGTGAATGTTAACCTCGATCACACCCGGGTCAGGCGTGACTTGCAACATCTGCAAACGGTGATCTTCCGGTGGTGGATAACCTTCAATGATCACCTTCTGGCCTAACTTAGCCGCTGTTTTTTCAATGACCTTGATCAGATCAAGATACTCCTCGAGGAGTTGTATTGGCGGTAGGAATAAATATAAACGACCATCTCGAACTTCTGCGCAAAGTGCCGTATGAAAAATCTCAGGCAGGGCAGGGGCGATGCGGTTGACTTGATTTTGCTTAGGCCGTTTTTTCGTTAGCGGCTTATCGGGCAAAGCCGGGTGATCATCAAATGGATCACGCGGGCTATCAAACTCTCGTAATTCTGGGCTTATCCACGGTAACGAGTTTAACGGTAGACGTAATCCCATCGGTGAATTACCGGGCAACAAGAAAAGTTGTGATCTGCGCAACGGCCACTGACAGCTTTTCCATGATTTCATGAAGGGGTCAAACTTTAAAGGCAATACATAGCCTTTAACGGCGTCCAATCCTTTTTCAAATACTTCACGTAATTTACGTCGCTCAAGTGGATCTTCTAACTTATTATCGTCAGGGCCAGTATTGACAGGTAAATTACCTTCCTCCCAAAGATAATAAAATTTATCTTCGTATGCTGGCGTAATGTTTTTCTCAGAAAGTTTTAATTCTTTGGCTAATTGCGCAATAAATTGTTCAGAATTAACAACGTCAGCACCATCATTAATATCTTCACTGCCCAGCAATGCAGGATTATTCCAGATTGCTTTGCCATCTTTACGCCAGAATAACGATAAGGCCCAGCGCGGCAGTTGCTCACCTGGGTACCACTTACCTTGGCCGTGATGCAGCAAGCCACTCGGTGCAAAATGATCGCGTAATCGCAGCCATAAATCGCCAGCAAATTTACGTTTATCCGCACCTAAGGCGTGGGTATTCCATTGATCACTTGCCATGTCATCGATAGAAACGAACGTTGGTTCGCCACCCATTGTCATTGTAATATTAGACGCAGCTAACTCTTCGTCCATTTCATCACCGAGTTTTAAAATCGATTCCCACTGATGATCGGTATAAGGTTTCGTCGTACGCGGATCTTCATGAATTCGTGTGACTTCGTTATGAAAATAAAAGTCAACTTCACATGGATCTGTTGCACCGGAAATAGCGGCCGCCGTTAACGGACTCGGTGTACACGCGAGTGGGATATGTCCCTCACCAGCAAAAAGTCCCGACGTTGCATCTAAACCAACCCAGCCTGCACCGGGAATATACACTTCGGTCCATGCGTGAAGATCGGTGAAATCTTGCTCAGGACCAGACGGTCCGTCGAGTGATTTAACATCTGACTTTAATTGGATCAGATAGCCTGAAACAAAACGTGCAGCCAAACCTAAGTGACGTAAAACTTGCACTAACAACCAAGCATAGTCACGGCAAGAACCACTACGACTTTTTAAGGTTTTTTTACAGGTTTGTACCCCCGGCTCCATACGTAACGTATAGGAGAGGTATTCATGTATTTGTTGATTAAGCATTACTAGAAAATCAACAGTACGTTGCTCTGTTAGATCAATACTTTTGACCCACTTTTTTAAACGTTTTCCATTTTCTGTGATTTCCAAGTAGGGTGCGAGATCATTGAGAATTTGTTTTTCATATTTAAATGGAAATGTTTCTGCATCTTCTTCCAAGAAAAAATCGAATGGATTAACAACCGTCATTTCCGCAACGAGATCAACATCGACACTAAACTTTTTAGCTTTCTCATTGAAAACAATTCGCGCTAAATAATTACCAAACGGATCTTGCTGCCAGTTGATAAAATGATTTTCTGGTTCAATTTTTAGAGAGTATGAATTGATTGCTGTGCGACAATGTGGAGCAGGTCGCAAACGGATAATGTGAGGTGATAGTTCCACCGCACGATCAAATTTATATTCAGTTTTATGATTTAAGGCAACGCGTATTGTCATGCTTGTTGTTCCTGTTGCTGAGTGTATTCTAATTTAAACCAACAGTTAGTAATTTGTTTGTGGATGTTATTAAAGTTGAGCTGAACATCATCCAGGAAAATTTGTAATTTCTCTTTCTCAAGAGATTCAACCGGGATTTTTTTCAAATGCAATTTACTATGACTGATCGCACGCTGAACCTCATGGTTGGTTGGCAACATGTGAATTTCTTGTTCAACACCATCAAGGCAATAAAATATCGAACGTGGATAAAATCGGTTTAACAATAAAAACTCCAGCACAGCTTGTCGGTCTATTCTGTCGCGCACGATTTTGCGGAACATTTGAACTGCGCCTAACGCGTCGAGAATGTAAATCCATACGCTATATTCATAGGTAGTGTATAACTCCTCTGACATTTCTAATGCTGTGGTAATGCCCGTATCAATAATACGGGTTGTCATGTCAGCACGTTCTAACTCACGCCCCATTAGCATGAAGTGAAAGACATCGTCGCGTGTCATTGTGCACGTGATCATGCCCGTGATTTTCTGACAACGTGCAACCACGCCTTCAAGGAATAACGCTCGCTTGTTGCGTGACTGGATCATGTTCTGTGATTCTTGAATGTATAAATACAATTCGTTAATCATTTCCCATGCTTCATTAGGTAGCACTTCACGCGATGTCCGCGCATTTTCTCGTGCGTTCATTACTGACGATAAAACACTTCCTGCAAAGTTGACGTCGGTTAGTAAAAACTTGCAGACATTTCTTTCATCACATTGTGTGTGTTGCTCTTTAAACGTATCACTACCGCCCATGATGTTCGGTAGCATATCCCACTTGATTGGTGCCTCTTTGGGAAGATCTAAAATTAGACTTGCATAAACATTGATCAGCCGCGCAGTATTTTCTGCTCGTTCTAAATAACGGCCGATCCAATAAATTCTCTCAGCTACTCGTGACAACATAATTTAACGCTCCGTATCAACGACCCAAGTATCTTTACTACCACCACCTTGTGACGAGTTAACAACGAGAGAGCCTTTCTTCAAAGCGACGCGCGTTAGTCCGCCCATAGTGACATACATATTTTCACCCTGAAGGATAAAAGGCCGCAGGTCGAGGTGACGCGGTTCTATTGTATTGCCACAAATGGTCGGGGAGGTGGATAAAGATAACGTAGGTTGTGCCATGTAATTACGAGGATTCTTTTTGATCAAATCCGCAAATTGTTCACGTTCTTTTTTGGTCGATTGAGGGCCGATTAACATACCGTATCCACCGGATTCGTTAGCAGGTTTCACCACTAACTTATCTAAATTTGCAAGAACGTGATCGCACTGGGTTTTATCCATGCACAAATAGCTTTCAACATTTGGCAGAATAGGATCTTCATCAAGATAATATTTGATCATATCCGGTACATAGGTATAGATGATTTTATCATCTGCAACACCTGCCCCGGGGGCATTGGCCAAGGCGACATTGCCTTTACGCCAAGCGCGCATGACACCCGGCACACCAAGCATCGAATCAGGGTGGAAAACCTCAGGATCAAGAAACATATCGTCAATTCGGCGATAGATAACATCAACTCGTTTCAGACCGTAGATCGTGCGCATATAAACACAGTCATCATCACCGACGACAAGATCTGGCCCCTCGACAAGTTCACAACCCATTTGTTGCGCTAAAAAAGCATGTTCAAAATATGCTGAGTTATAAATGCCCGGGGTGAGCACAACCACTTCCGGGAAATCTAAATTCCGTGGTGAGAGTGAGGCGAGGGTTTTGTAAAGCTGATCAATATATCCACCGATGGGTTGAATATGTTGATCCTCAAATAATTCAGGAAAAACTTTTTTCGTGACTTTTCTGTTTTCCAGCATGTAGGACACGCCGGAAGGAACACGTAAATTATCTTCAAGAACGTAGAAGGTTCCTTTATGGTCTCGCACCAGATCAGTGCCGCAGATTTGTGCCCACGCACCAAAAGCTGGCGAGATACCTTCACATTCGGGTCGATAATTTTTCGATTTTAGAACTAATTCTGCCGGAACAATTTTGTCTTTTAGAATTTTTTGATCGTTATAAAGATCGTCAATGAATAAATTTAAGGCCGTTAATCTCTGCGCTAGCCCTTGTGTCGCGTGCTGCCATTCGTTGCTGGGGATGATTCGGGGGATAATATCGAATGGCCAAGCGCGATCAATATTCTTTCCTTCGCTGTATACCGTGAAGGTAATTCCCATCGCTTTTATTGCAATTTCAGCAGCTTCGCGACGATTTATTAGTTCTTCGGTGCTTAATGATTGCAAGTATTTAGTCAGTGTTCGTGCAATCTTGCGAGGGTGGCCAGGGGAGCTAATTAGCTCATCAAAAAAACCGTTAGGTTCGTACAACTTCCAGTCGATGGACATCTTTCTATTCATATCCTGCGCCCTGTGCAGACGTGTTGTGTTTTACTTTCATTATTATGTCGAGAACGACGTTCTCTTAATAAAGTATGGGAGCAATTATCAGGCCATACTGAGAATTACTGTGAAGAAGATCTTTAGAACAACAATAGATCTATTTTTGTGACTTGTCTTCTATGGGAAAGAGAATAAGCGAAGAAGTTTCATCCCATTTTGGAAATTTTTGCATGATCGCAAGAAAAAGGGAGCTGGATTCGAGTTGTTGCTCCCAAACAATCAACTTGGGAAAATCGCATTGATCAAACCAGTTCAGATCAACATAGCGAAGTTGACGAATGAAGGGAAAGATAGCCATGTCAGCGAGACCGAGCTGATCAGCCACCAACCCGATACCATTATTCAGGGTTAGTTGTGTCTCAAGCTTGTGCAGAAATTCGGAGGCTTTATTGCGGTAATCTGTCTGACTCTTTTCTGGAAAGCGATCATAATATTTATATCGATCAAGCCATTGCTTGAAGCTAAAGTCGTTCTCGTGGATCAACGAATTCGTGAGATCAGGCTCGATAGATAACCAGTGATCGGGGTCAGATTGCGTCAATGCCCAGCGCATAATATCAAGACTTTCATCAAGCACGCGTCCGCATGGTAACTGCAGGACGGGGACGGTGGCTTTGGGGGATAGCGCGATCATTTCTGTCGGCTTTTCTTTGAGTACGACTTCTCGTAACTCACAGGTTTGTGCTGATCGTGCAATCGCTAACCGGGCGCGCATGGCATAGGGACAGCGCCGAAAACTATACAGAATGGGCGTGGTCACTTTTGAGGCAACATATTGAAAGAAAACGGTAAAAAGTGTACTTCAAAGTCCCAATATGGATCATTTTTTATCATCACCGGTGTTGGTTTTTTGATGTTTATCAGATTGTGCTTTGCGAGTTTCGATTGAGACGCCGAGGTGTTCCTGCTGTCGTGATCGGGCCAGTTCGATCTGCTTCTGCCGCTCAATAAACCGTTGTCGATGCGCCTCGTCATATTGCTCGACGCAGTAAGGGCACGAAACGCCTTCGACATAATGCTCGGATTGCTGGTCCATTTCAGACAATGGCCGTCGGCATGCAAAACATTGAATATAATCACTTTCTTCGAGGTTATGACCGACCGCGACACGACCATCAAAAACAAAACATTCACCTTCCCATAGGCTTTCTTCTTGTGGAACCTCTTCAAGATATTTAAGTATGCCACCATTCAAATGGTAGACGTGATCAAAACCTTGGCTGAGCAAATAGTTTGTGGATTTTTCACAGCGAATCCCGCCAGTGCAAAACATCGCGACTTTTTTGTGCTTGGACGGATCGAGGTTGTCTTTCACGTATTCTGGAAAATCTCGAAAGCTGTTGGTGTTCGGAGAGATCGCACCGGAAAAACTACCGATGTGGACTTCATAATCATTGCGCGTGTCGATCAACATAACCTCTGGATCGGAAATCAGATCATTCCAATCTTTCGGATCAACGCGCACGCCATTCAATTGTGTCGGATCAGTTCCCGGCACGCCCATAGTGACGATTTCTTTTTTCAACTTAACCTTAGTCCGCATAAACGGCATCTCGGCGGCGTGAGATTCTTTGTAGGACAGATCGTGAAAACGATCATCTGATTGTAAAAATGCGATCACACGATCAATCCCTTCACGCGAACCGGCGATCGTCCCGTTTATCCCTTCTTCAGCGAGCAATAAAGTACCTTTTACACCAGCCTCCAACATCCGCGTGTGCAGAGGATCGCGTAAGGCGACATAGTCAGAAAGTTGCACGAATTTGTACAATGCGGCGACGACGAATAATCCTTCCGTCTCGTTATTCGGTAGGGTTTGGTTTGATTGTTCCGTTTTTTCAGGTGAATTCATGGGTTTACGATCGAAAAGTTAGCAATAATAGACAGGATGTGCGGGAGGGATTATAAAAAGAATTTGGAATAGTTCATACTGATCAACGTCAATTTTAATCGATAAGTAGTAGCATTGACGCAAATTCAAGCGGCTTTGTGGTAAACGGAGGGGTAGAGTTCGAATGAGTAAACCAGAGCAAGAAATGCAGCAATTGAATGTATTAGGTGAGCAGCTAGAGTCGTGTTCTACCGATCCGTTGACCGGGTTTACCCGATCCGGTTGTTGTGAAACTGGCCCACAAGATTTGGGTTCACATACGGTGTGCATAGAAGTTACACAAGCATTTCTGGAATTCAGTCGTTTTCGCGGAAATGATTTAAGCACGCCGGTACCGCAATTTAATTTTCCTGGGCTGAAACCCGGTGATCGCTGGTGCTTATGCGCATTGCGCTGGCAAGAAGCATTGAACCTTGATATGGCGCCACGCGTTTATTTGCGATCAACCAATAAAAAAGCGTTGGATAAAGTCAGCTTGGATGATCTAAAAAAATACGCCTTAGATTTAAGTTAAAATTTTAAAGATTTATGTATTATTTTTTATTCAGTAGAAATGGATTTAAAAAGAGATCGTGATGAGTGAAAAAATTAATCCAACGGCATTAGATGCGCTAAAAATCGCATACAGTTATATGCCGAAAGCGATAGAGGTAACGCAATATGAATATGGTGATCGTTATCAAAAAGTATTGGATCACATCGAGAGTGTGCGTGAAGTACTGCTCATTAATGATGTCGATCCCGATGAAGTTGACGGCGAAATAAATCCAGAAAACTCACCAAATTCCTCTTACTAATTGAGTTAGTGTTTTTAGATTTTTATCTTAGAATCAGATTAATGTAAAAATTAAGAAAGCGCGTCATGACTTTAGATTTGTCGGTGAGTTAATGTAGCGCTTTTGAGGGAGTTTCATGTCTACGCTTGCCAAATTACCTTCTGATTTACCTATCCCTGAGGATGATGGTGCTTGCGATCATCTACTTAATGCACATTTGCCTGATCTTGGATTGGTCACAACAGATAATACGACCGTAAATTTTTCATTGTTAAATTTGGTCGTTATTTATCTTTACCCGATGACGGGTAGACCCGATGTTAACTTGCCGGAAGGTTGGAATAAAATACCGGGAGCCAGAGGCTGCACGCCGCAATCCTGTTCTTTTCGGGATCATTTTCAGGAACTGCAAAAATTCGATGCCGCTGTGTTTGGTTTGAGCACACAAGCAACGTCCTATCAACAAGAAGTAAGAGCGCGCTTGCATTTACCATTTGCACTCGTTAGTGATGAAAATCTCGCGTTTATTAACGCGCTATCAATCCCGACGTTTGAGGTTGAAGGTAAATTATTATCCAAAAGGCTGACATTAATCGCAGAAAATGGCGCGATTAACAAAGTTTTTTATCCTGTTTTTCCGCCCGATAAAAATGCTGAAGACGTGATTAAATATTTAAGATCACGAAAAACGTAGCGATTCAGTTCTACGATTTAATCCATTTGGTCTAATACTTCTTTAGCCGCACGGAATGCTTCCTGCGTTGCCGGTGCGCCACAATAGGCAACGGAGTGTAGCAACACTTCTCTAATTTCTTCTTTCGTACAACCATTGTTGATCGCACCTCGGACGTGCCCTTTCAGTTCAGTCGGCGCTTTAAGCGCGGTGAGCATGGCGATGGTGATCAAGCTACGGGTTTTGCGATCGAGTCCGTCGCGATTCCAAACGGCGCCCCAGCAATGATCGTTTAAATAATCTTGTAAAGGTTGTGTGAGTTCGTCGGCATTGTTCAATGCGCGATCGACGAATGTATCGCCCATCACTTCGCGGCGGACTTGTTCACCGGTTTGTTTCGTCATGTGAGTTACCCCTTTAGAATTAAATTGACAGTGTAGTGTACTCGCCGCCAGAAATTGCGGGAATAATATCAATAGTCGCGGGTGGCAGGATGGGATGATCCAGATCCGCATGTTTGATCAGTTCATCACCGAGGAAGATGAGAAATAGTGCATTGAGCTCATCATTTTCTCGCCACATGAGTTTTGCCAGATCGGCATTTTGTGTGGAGAGATGGATCAGGCAATCGTGAACCGTTTTGCCTTGTACTTCAAATTCATTGGCGCAGCCCACCCGATCAGACAACGTCGTGTGTAAACGAACGCGAACCGGTTGTCCTTTAGTCATTACAATGGGTGATCAGGCTTCCGCTTCAAGCGCATCAATTTCCTTATCGAACACGCTCCAAACCTTTTCGCTTAACTCATCAAAAAACTCGCGCGTAACAAAGTGATCAAGTTTGATCGCATCATTCGGGTTATCAAAAACTTGCTGCGGCAAGGTGTAATCGTCGCGCACATAACCTTGTTTGCGCTCCAGCCACATGCCACGAATGAATGAACGTCTTACAGCATCGCGAATTTCTTCATCGGTAACAGTCAGTCCCGCTTCGATTTCTAACGCTTGATTTAATTTATCGATCTCAAGATTAGCGAATTTACAAATACCTGTCAGATCATCACGCACCATAAACAGACCGCGCTGCGTGATCGCTTCTGCCCAGTATTCAACCGACTTGTCTTGTTCTAGTGCGTAGAGCATGTAGGTTTGCATACTCATGTGGCCGCCCGCGATCGCCCACGGATAGCCCGGGTTACTGTCTGGTAAATAGGCCGGAAGTTCGAGACCTTTTACGTGGTTTGCGTATTCCGGTTCGCCGGTAGCTTGGCCGAGTCGCATTGCGCCGCGTCCTACTTCTGGGAATTCGCCACGGCCAGTGCCGATGATGAGTGCACGAATTTTTTCGAAATCACCAAAATGCGCGCCGTTACATAACGTGTTATCAGGATGACGTTCGTTATAATCCAGTACATACGCGATTGACACACCGAGTGAAATTGAATCCATGCCCATCTTGTCGCATAGGCCAACCAGTTCTGCTGCTTGTGTTCCGTCGTGTATACCGAGATTAGTTGAGAGCAGGTTGAGCGGTTCAAAGTCGAATTTAGCTAGAAACTGTCCACGATTGCCTTCGGCGTCTTTTTCATAAATATTCTTGTGACACGCGATCGCGCATTTAAAGCAGTTTTCCGCTTTGACGGCTAATGTTTCCTCAACATTTTTGCGGAACATTAACGCCGGTTTACCATCCCCTTTAGGACGGAAATTGTTTTGTGGCACCATGTGGAACTCTTCAAGTGGTACGTAATTCGCCCACGTACCTCCCATGCCGCCTTTTTTCTCTTCACGGTATTTACGTGAACCAGGGCCGCTGGAAATGTGTTTGTTCATGTCGCGGATTTCGACCGGCGCTTTGACTTTTGGGTCTTTTGCCTGGGCGATCACGCCGATCAGGTTTTTGCTTCCCATGATGGACCCCATGCCGCCGCGCCCAGCCCAGCGACATTTATCATCACCGGATTTCAATAAGTTTTCTGTCGATAAACCAACCGCACCGTAAAAACAGTCTTGGTAGTTTTCTCCAGCAGGACCGATCACGGCAAAGTGCGCATCTTTATAGCGTTTTTGCAGATCGAGAATTTTGTCGTGACAGGTTTTGCTGAGCAGATCATCTGCGGGAATTAAATTCACGATCGGATCAGCACCGTCTTCACCTTGAGCAATTTCAAGTAGAACTGGCGTACTGGATTTGCCGATGAAGATGACTTCATCAACCCCCGTCCAACGCAATTTAGAGCCGAACTTACCACTGCCTGCTGACCACATCGCCGCTGGTAAACCTGCTTTTGATGCTTTTAGTGGGCTGTACGAAGAGAAGTACGTGCGTAACCCTGTCATGACATTGGAACCGGTGAGCAGGCCCGTGTTCATGATCAAAGGATTGTTATCTGCGTAGGCATCGGTCACATCATATTTAGCCAGAATTTGAAACGATCGACCGAAGCCGCCAAGCACGCCCTCAAGATTTTCACAGCTGACTTTTGCATAGTTGATCTCGCCTGTAGCCAAGTTAATCGTGCAGCGATTGAAGTATCGCTGAGTCGGGTCGAAAGTGATTTCTGTTTGCATGCGCTTCTAACTAACTAAAATTTTTGACGGTGCATTGTAACGCATTCTTTGAGACGGAAAACGCATAAACAGACTGTTTTTTATGCGATTTTGTTCTATGAACAGTCCGAAATTGTCGCAACTTGTTACATAAGGGGAGGGGTTATTGGCCGTTATGACGGGCTAAAAATTCACGAATAAAGAGTCGTATCTCGCGCGCAGCACTAGTGTCCAGTTCATCGCACAGTTGCACAAAGGCATCTCGTTCTTCACCTTTGATACGAATCACGAGTTGGCTGTCTTTCGCGTGCGTTTTTTTGCTTTTCTTTTTATCGGACATGGGGAGGTTACTTGGCATCGTGTTCGCGTTTTGTGGAGTGGTGCATTGTAGGCGTTTGAGAGATTAAGTTAAGCGTTAATTGTATTTTTCGCGCATAGCGCGTTTTAAATCATCGTACTGTTTGTATCGCCATAAGCGCATTTGCTTGTATTTATTGGCCTCCCAAAGTTCGCTGTCTTTTAGAATTGCGCAGGCTTTGCGCTGAAAAGCGGCATTCGTTTGTTCATTATCAATAAAATCACTGCCGCCGAAGCAGCAGGTCTCGTATAAAAAAACCGGATCAGGATCGAGGTTCGTGTGCTCATTGCCCAGCCAATGCAGCATTTCGTGGAAAACTAACCCAGCACGATCGTGATATCGGTGTAATCCATCGATGTGTTCTGGTTTCCCTGCAAGTTGACGAGCGATCTGTTCTTCATTCAACTTAAAAAAATCACGGTAAACGGAGGGCTTGTGTGCGTTAGAAATAAAGCCGCTGATTCGATAGGTATCGAGCACGACAGCCGGGTAAGGCAGATCGCGAATAACGAGATCAATCGATGAATAATGGCTGAGATCAGGGCGAGTATTGGCGACGGCGAAGGCGAGCATCTTGTCTTGTACACATCGGAAGGTTTTTTGTTCCTGACTTTCGATCAGTGACATGAGACGTTTCGCTTGTTCTTCATGGAAAGGGTGTAAACGGCCATTTTCGCTCAACCCACTCATGCATTGCAGGCCTTTTCTCAGGCCTGCTTTTATGTCGGTGATCAGCGTATGAAAGCCTGTGCTGACGGCCTGCGGTTCGTGGTAAGGATATTCGCCGCAATGCTCAAGTTGAATGTTGTGAGCAGTCCGAACAATATTATTTCCATGTGGAGAGGGGGGGATAACAAACTGGGTTTGTCCATCAAATTGCGCAATGAGCGTATCAATGCGCTTTACGCTATCACGCCGAGAGAATCCATCTATCGCAAAGACTGACGTGACAACGAATGAACACAACACAGCAACGCTGAAGAAGCGGACTTTTTCCATTCGTATCATTCGTAAGGCTGCGATCATGTATACCTGTCGAATATTCAATGTATATACAAACAATAGCGCATGTGATGAGGGCGTCAAGGTTTTTTTAAACGATCGGGTGTTTGCAAGGCTACACATAGGTCAGCGAACTCGCCGCTGTGGCACAATAGGAACTCGAACATATTTTGAATGACTTAACCAAGAACAAAATGTTAATTCCCCGCGTGACTAACCGCGATTTTTACTATTCAAGGATTCCTGATGTCTTCTTTTTCGAAACGTTTAACGCGTTGGTTTCAGAGCAATATTCTTTCTCTCGGACGTGAGATGCGATGGTCTTACTTACCACCGCTAATGGTCTACATGGCCGCAGGGATCTCCGGTTTATCCGCAATTGTCGGAACGTTTTTTGTGAAGGAATACCTCGGGTTATCTGCCGAGTTTCTGGCTGCATTGGGTTTTTGGGTGAATATTCCTTGGGCGCTAAAAATGCCTGTGGGGCATTTGGTTGATCTGATCTGGCGATACAAAAGTGGTTTGGTGTATTTAGGAGCGAGCCTGATCGCCGCAAGCTTGCTGATCATGGTGGGCCTACTGACAGACAGAGCCGCAATGGAAGCGATCTTTCCAGCGGGGACCTGGTTTGTAATTAGCAGTTTGCTCGCGCCGATCGGTTATGTGATTCAAGATACGGTTGCAGATGCGATGACCGTGGATGCCGTCCCCCATTTTGATGAGCAAGGAAATCCAATCTCAGCTGAAAAACTGAAGTTAATGCACACAACCATGCAAACGTTGGGACGTGTCGCGATTATCGGTGGTGGTGTGCTTGTTTCATTGGTGAATATGTATTTATTTCGTGATGTTGCCAGCTTGGATGAGTCGGCGAAAGTGGCTATCTACCGCATGGTTTACAGTCTATGTTTAATCATTCCATTGGTTTCGGTGCTGGGGGTTGTGCTTGCCTCGATTATCCGCCGGCGTGGCGAAGGACGTATGCGAAAACAAGGCTTATCAGAAAGCGAGATTAGAGCACAACGAGACGCTTCAATCGAAAAAACCGCGCCGAATTGGTGGATTCTCGGCGGCAGTTTGATCTTTGTTATTTTCACTTTAGGTATGGGATTCAGTAATTTCACATACAGTCAGGAAGTGATTTTTATGGGTTCATTTTTGATTATCAGCTTTCTTATTTTTCGACTGACACGCGAGTTAAGTCCGAATGCACGGGCTGTGTTAATCGGGACTGCAATTATTATTTTCGTATTTCGCGCGATGCCTTCGCCAGGGCCGGGGATGACCTGGTGGATGATCGACGATCTTAAATTTGATCAATCTTTTTTCTCTCTCCTCTCTCTCATTGGGAGTGTGCTGACACTGGCGGGTATGTTTATTTTCCGTCGTTTTATGGCTGATCATTCTATTGCTTATGTGATCGGCGCACTGACCATTTTTGGAACGATTCTGTCCTTACCATTTCTCGGTATGTTTTATGGTTTGCATGTGTGGACAGCGGAGATGACAGGTGGTGTTGTAGACGCCCGATTTATTACGATCATCAACACGACATTGGAATCTCCATTAGGACAGATCGCGATGATTCCGATGCTTGCTTGGATCGCAAACTCTGCACCAGCAAAATTAAAAGCCACTTTCTTTGCGATCATGGCGTCGTTCACCAATCTCGCTTTGTCCTTGTCGCAATTAGGTACGAAGTATTTGAATCAGATGTATACCGTCACGCGTGAGGTGAAAGATCCGATCAGTGGGAGTTTACAGACACCGGCAGATTATTCGGAACTCGGTATCTTGCTTTGGCTGTCCATCGTTCTGGGCTTGATTTTACCTTTCGCAGCGATCGCCGTTGTCAGAATGACCCGTTTAAAATGGGCCTAGAGTGGATTGTTGGGAGCAGGTTTGGGCTAACTTTTAGGCGAGTTTACGTTGGATTTTCCGTGTCGAAAAACGTGCATGTCGCGTAAAGTGCGGTATGATGAATGTAGAGTTGACGGGAATGAGGATGCTACCGTTGAAAAAATTTTCAGTACTGGATATACCAGAACGCGCTGAAGTTAATCAGCATAGTCTTGAACGAATCTTTACCGTACCGGAATCTAACGGTGCGACGCTGGCGAAAATAGAACAAGCCATATCGACTAACTTGGATGGGTTTCTGCGCGAACATATCGTTGCGGAAGAAAAGCCAATGCCTGAAATCGAGGCGGAATTTTCAAACGTAAATATTGCTGACCGACCGGTTTATGTTTCGGATTACATAGACTTTATCCTCAAAAACCTAGTTGCCCAATCCGTTCATACAGCCTCTCCGAGCTTTATCGGGCACATGACAACGGCGCTGCCGTATTTCATGCTGCCGCTCATGAAGATCGTCACAGCGCTCAACCAAAACCTAGTCAAGGTCGAAACATCAAAAGCCTTTACTCCGATGGAGCGTCAAGTCATCGGTATGATGCATCGGCTCGTCTATAAACGCAGCGAATCATTTTATGAACATTGGTTGCATAACCACACTCATAGTCTCGGCGCATTTTGTTCCGGCGGTACGATCGCGAATATCACCGCTTTGTGGGCAGCACGCAATCAGTGTTTGGGCGAAAAAGCCATTTCAGAAAAAGGCCTGTTCGGCGCTATGCAAGTCTCTGGTAAAAAAGGGTTAGTGGTGCTGGTTTCTGAACGTGGTCATTATTCGCTGTTAAAAGCCGTTGATGTGTTGGGTCTAGGTCGTGAAAATCTGGTGACGATCCCAACAGATGCACAGCACAAAGTGGATGTGCAGGCGATGCGAACCAAAGCCTTAGAACTGAAAAAAGACGGATATGCAATTATGGCGATTGTCGGTATCGCCGGTACAACAGAAACAGGCTCGATTGATCCACTTGTCGAGCTTGCGAAGCTCAGCAAAGAGTTGGGTTGTCATTATCATGTGGATGCAGCATGGGGGGCGCCGACTTTGTTCTCGCATAAATACCAGGATTTGCTCAAAGGCATGGATTGGGCGGATTCCGTCACGCTCGATCCGCATAAGCAATTTTATGTGCCGATGGGTGCAGGAATGGTGGTCTTTAAAGATCCGGCGATAGTGAAATCGATTCAGATCCATGCGGAATATATCATTCGTGAAGGTTCACGTGATCTTGGCCAAAGTAGCCTTGAAGGTTCACGTCCCGGCATGTCTTTATTGGTTCATGCCGGATTACACATTATGGGCCGTCGCGGCTATGAATTGCTTATAGACCAAGGCATTGAAAAAGCCAAATACTTTGCGGCAATGATCGAAGTGAATAAAGATTTTGAATTACTGGTGGCACCCGAATTGAATATTCTAGGCTATCGATTCATTCCCGAGTGGGTGCAAGAGTGGATAGCGCGAGCTGATCAAGACACCGTGCAATGGATAAACCAGCAAGTGGATGTCATCTCTCGAAATATTCAAAAAGCACAACGCTCAGAAGGTAAGACTTTTGTTTCGCGAACGCGAGTTGCTTTAAAACAGTACAATGATCAAAAGGTTATCTATTTCCGAGCCATCTTGGCAAATCCTTTAACGACCCCGGATGATCTTGTTTCGGTTCTAGAAGAGCAGGAAGAATTAGCCGAGCATGAGTTTATTCAAGGCATTCTTGAGCTAATGGAACAGCGCATGGAAGAAGGCGGACGCCCGAAATTATCTGTTATGTGATCACACGGGTCGTAATGATGAGGAAGAGAGAATCGCTTCAGAAAATATCTTACGAATTTTATCGCTTAAAACCCACCACCGGTTTTGAAACCGCCACGGGAAGACGAACCACCCGATCGGGGTAAACGAAAACCACCGGTACTTCGACTCCCGACACCACCACGTGAGGTGGGACTATGCCAAGGACTACGCCGTCGTCGCGTGTTAGGAAAGCCTAATCCACCACTACCAAAATCCGGCCAAGCACCAACATCACGATGCCGCTGATGACGTTCGAGCACACGCCAGAGTTCTCCACTGTTGATCAGGCCATTAAGAAATTGTCCGAGCATGGTGCTGATCAAATCTTCATTTCCAAAACCGGATCGAATATCGTCAAATCGGCGATTTTTGAATCGTCGGCGGACTTCTTCAAGTTGTTGTAATCGATTTAATTTTGCTTCGTGCAAACGACGGTGATCGCGTAATTCATTTTCAAGATCGTCATGTTGTTCATGTAGGTCGGCGAGTGATCGAACTAACTGATTATCTGCATCGGAACTGGTTTGGTGCGCGGTATCGCTGAGATTAATCAGGCTCTGATTCTGCAACGCTTGATGAAGAGTGCTAAGACTTTGCTCCATGAACGTATCTTTCGCTTCGGCAAATTGCGTGCGACGTAAGAGACTTTCATTCAGCGCTTTTTCCTGCGCCTCGATCACATCATCAATTTCATCCAACTTGGCGAGTGCTTGCCCATGTTGAGATTGTCGCTCAGTTAAGCCGGTTTCATCCGCTTTTACGCGTTCGAGTTGTGCAAGTTTTTCGATCTCTAGTTCTGCACTGGTACGGGCAGATTCTGCATGTGTGAGCAAGCGTTTTGGAATTTCCAGTAAGGTCCAATAGGTCACACGGAAATCGCTGTAATCACAAAGTTTATCGACCCAACCATCGAGTGCGCGGATGAGGGTATTCGCTTGATAATCGGGGGTGCCGTAGCGTTGTTCCCAAAGGTACATGAAGAGATGATTGCTCTCGAAGGAGAGCCCTTTTTCTTGTCGATCGCGCTCAGCTTGTTGTGCTTTTTCTTCTGCCTGATTCGCGATACTGTCGAGCTGACGCGCTGTATTAAGTTGTAGTTGGTATGCTGGATCTTTATCCAGCACGTTTTGCACTTCGCGTTCAGCATCGATGATCTGTTGCGCGTGTTGGTTAACCACATGATGAGTTTGCTGGCGTTGCTCCTCATCGTTCGCAAGCGCATTTTGAATGGTCTGAATCTCACTCTCGAGCGTTGCCAGTGCATTCTGTCGTTCTTTTAAAAGCTCCAACGCGCGATGATCGGCCGCATTCAGTTCACCGATCAGATCACCCTTGATTAGTTCATCAAGGCGAATTTCCGCCATTTGTTTTAGGGTTTGCGCTTGTTGGCGTCTGTTTGCATGCAGATCTTCACTAACGCGGGTCAGTTCGTGATCAATCCGATCAATCTCATTTCGTACGGATCCAAGACCTTGATCCAGTTGTTGTAGCGTTTGAATACCATTGATCATGATTGCCTTTTACCAGTCCGTAATGTTGCCATCGAGTGTCGGAATGCGGTATTCAGGGATGAGTTCACCCGTATTTTTACTTCCGATCACCCGGTTTTGAATTATTCCATCATCGCGCTTGTCATTGGCAACGCGTTGAAAAATATCCGCATCTACTCGAACTCCCCAACGGTTGACGAGTGACGTTTTGCCCGTTTCCTCGCTCACAATCGGTAGGGTCATCGTCTGCCCACTACCATCAATCGCTTCGACGATAAGATAATAGTTTCGCGCTTGCGTATTCACATCCGGCACACGCCATACTCCCGATAATTCGCCCGGGCGTTGAACAATGCGGATTTGGTATCGTGTTTGGATTTGTGTGCGCAACGCCGTAAGTTGATCGATCACGGTTTCGGCTTTGTCATACTCGCGGTTTGCGAGAGCGGTTTTTCCTGTTTGGTTTAGCAGTGTCGCTTGATTGATCGCAGTTTGATCTTCCGTGCTTGAGAGAAGGCGATCAAATTGCGTTGCAAGTGCAGCTGGTAGTGCCGCTTGGGCTTGTTTGATCGGTTGAACGGCGAAAGTGTAATACAACGCCCATGCGATCAGGATCAAACCAAGACCGAGAAGAAAAGGTCGAAGCCATTCATCACGACGTACGTAGATCAACGCAAACCAATAAGAGATGCCGCGTTTTGGAGGGGTGTATTGAAAGCGATCTTCTTCGAGTGCGAGCACACCTTCTTCGAGCATGGCATCAGTGACTTCCAGTCCCTGACTTTCGTAAATTTCACGTAGCTTCTCGATCAAACGTTTTCGTCGGCCATCAGTATCCAGTTCGCGATCAACCAGTTGTTGTCGATGTCGTAAGGTGTCAACGACATCCATCGCCACCATAAGATCTTCGAGCGCCGCGCTTTTTTCCGAGCCGGTCATCGTTTTCTTCCTGGAGATCTGTTTAGAATTTATGCGCTAAGGGCAGGGAGTCACCGCGATTGATGATCGTCGCCAGACGTTGCTTTCCATCCTCCACGGATTGTCGAATTTCATTCGCATTCTGCGTTGAAAGGTTGCGCATTTCCTCGATAATCGATGTTGTGCGTTCTTGGAAATTTACCACGGAGTCAACCAGCTTCTTCACGGATTCAGCACGAATTGTTGGACCATAACCTGCTCGCACAGCGGCTTCTTGCACTTTGCCGCCAATGTCAGCGAGGTCTTCCAAACTTTTGGAAACGCCGTCTTTCATCGCTTCCAACGTTTGGGTGGATTCGTGTAGGCCAAATAGACCAGTGAATGAGGCTGTGAGTGCCGTGAGCACAGTTTCGTTGGTGCCGAAAAAAGTGATGGCTTGTTTGTAAACGCGATCTTTTGCGCTGGTGGTTTGCATTAAACGCGCCATGATCACTTCTGAGGTGTTGTAGCTGATCGTGAGATTGTCTGATAAATCTTTTGAAATTTGGTAGCGATCTTCTGCGTATTGCAGCTCACGCATGCGCTCGTCACGGGCAAGTTCTAATTGCGCTCGTGCAGCTAAGTCATCACCTTGAAAGGCGCTGACTGTGTCATTAGCTTGCTTGAGCCGGCCTTTTGCTTCGTTCCAGAGTGCTTCGGCTTGTTGCAGAATATGCAGTGCGTAGATTTCAGATTCTTTCATTGCACCACGAAAATCTTGGTATGCATTTAGAATTACGCGTTCGCGCTCAATTTGATAGAGTGAATCTTTAACAACCTCTAGGTAAGTGCTTTTGATGTGGTCGAAGCGCGAGGCAACATCGCCACGAGTGACTTTCATCCAAACATTGCTGATGCGTTCGAGCGTGTCAATTTTGCCGTCATCAACTTGTTCGACCATGGTCTTAGCATCGTCGCGAATACTGTTAAATGCTTGAGTAATTTCTTCGTAACGCTCGCCGAGTTCCATCATGCTGACTTGTTCGCGGACGACATCATTAAAAACGGATGCCTGTGAGAGCGTTCGGGCGATTGCAATACTTTTTTCTTCGTCAATATCCGTGATGCGCTTTAACAAGCCCAGAATCGGCGCTTCTTCTACCTCGTTAGGCATGAGGCCCAGATCGCGAAGTTGATTCATCGCTTTATCCAGATATTGAAGGGTAGAACTACGGATAGGACTGGTCATGCTGGCACACCTCCGGGTAAGTTGCTGTTATCAACAGCGGCCTTTGTAGTTATGTTGACGTGAGTGAGAGCACGTCATTGTTGAAACTATAAGGGAGGCGTCAGATAGAATCAACGACAGTTGGGTTAAAGCGATTTTTGTCAGGAGTTTGACGAGATGTGTGGTGGTGGCAGGGACGAAGAAAAGCCTGTTTTGAAGTGTCTTCTCAGCGTCTAAATTCTGCGATCTTGCGAACATAAAAAAGCCGGACTGAGAACAGTCCGGCTTTTTAAAAGGCTTAAACGGTAAAGGCGATTATTTCTTCGCTTTTCGTTCTTCTGCTTCTTTAATGACCACATCAGCCACATTTTTAGGACATGGTAAGTAGTGCGAGAACTCCATAGAGAACTGACCACGACCGGATGTCATCGTGCGCAGGTCACCGATGTAACCAAACATATCGCTCAAAGGTACGTCTGCTTTGATTCGAACACCTGTTGGGCCTGCATCTTGTGATTTGATCATGCCGCGACGACGGTTCAAGTCACCGATAACGTCACCCACGTGATCTTCTGGAGTGAACACGTCTACTTTCATGATCGGCTCAAGTAATTGAGGACCCGCTTTTGGCATCGTTTGACGGAAAGCACCTCGCGCTGCGATTTCGTAAGCAACGGCAGAGGAGTCAACGGCATGAAAGCCACCGTCTGTCAGAGTCACTTTGAAGTCGAGGCATGGATAACCGGCCAAAACACCTTCTTCTAACATAGATTTGAAACCTTTATCGATCGCAGGCCAAAATTCACGTGGAACATTACCACCAGTGACTTTCGATTCGAATTGATAGCCTTCACCTGGCTCGACCGGCTCGATGGTATAGTCGATTTTTGCAAATTGTCCAGAACCACCAGACTGTTTCTTGTGCGTGTAGCTGTCTTCAGTGACACGTGTGATCGTCTCGCGATAAGCAACCTGAGGTTTACCGACGTTCACTTCAATACCGTGCGTCCGTTTCAGGATGTCGATCTTAATATCAAGATGTAATTCACCCATGCCTTTCAGGATGGTTTCACCACTGTCTTCGTCCGTTTCAACTTGGAAGGATGGATCTTCTTGAATCATCTTGCCAATAGCAACGCCGAGTTTTTCTGAAGCCGCTTTGTCCTTAGGCTCAACCGCGATCGAGATGACCGGATCAGGGAAGACCATCGGCTCTAATGTTGCCGGGTTTTTCGGATCAGCCAGTGTGTGACCCGTTTGTACGTTTTTCATACCCAGAACCGCAACGATATCACCCGCTTGCGCATTATCTAATTCGATACGCTCGTCTGCGTGCATCTCAACGATACGACCGATACGTTCTGTTTTGCCTGTCGCTGTATTCAAGACAGTGTCGCCTTTGTTCAGCTTGCCTGAGTAAACACGTAAGAAGGTCAATGCACCGAATCGGTCATCCATGATTTTGAATGCCAGTGCGCGAAGAGGACCGTTTGGATCAACTTTCGCAAACGAACCGGTTTCGTTACCTTCCAGATCGACTTCAGGTTGTGGCTCAACTTCAGTTGGATTCGGTAAGTAATCAACAACACCGTTAAGAACCAGTTGAATGCCTTTGTTTTTGAACGCCGAACCGCAGAATGTTGGGAAGAAGTCCAATGCGATCGTGCCTTTACGAATGAGTTTTTTCAGAGTGTCGATATCCGGTTCTTCACCTTCCAGATATTTTTCCATGACATCATCATCTTGCTCGACCACTTTTTCGACCAGTTCTGATCGGAACTCTTCAACTTTGTCGGTCATGTCAGCAGGCACATCTGTTACTTCAAAACTCATTGGGTCGTTTGAGTCGTCCCAGATGTAAGCTTTCTTCTCAAGAAGATCAACAACACCAACGAAATCATCTTCGATACCGATAGGTAATGTCATGACCAATGGGTTTGCGCCGAGAATGTCTTCGACTTGTTTCACAACACGGTAGAAGTCAGCGCCCATGCGATCAAGTTTGTTGACGAAAATGACACGTGCAACTTCTGAGTCATTCGCATAACGCCAGTTTGTTTCTGATTGCGGCTCAACACCACCAGAACCACAGAAAACACCAATGCCACCGTCAAGAACTTTGAGTGAACGATAAACTTCGATAGTGAAGTCAACGTGTCCGGGCGTATCGATAATGTTCAGCCGGTGCTCGTTCCAGAAACAACTGGTCGCAGCAGACTGGATCGTGATACCACGTTCTTGTTCTTGCTCCATGAAGTCAGTTGTAGCTGCACCATCATGCACTTCACCGGTTTTATGAATCTTACCGGTAAGTTTCAAAATACGTTCTGATGTCGTGGTTTTGCCTGCGTCCACGTGGGCAAAGATGCCAATATTTCGGTAAAGCGATAGGTCAGTCATAGTCGTACTCTTGTTTTAGTCTAATTGTAGTGTGTATGTGCGTTCTCGAACGGATTGCAAACTGATCTTACTTAACTCGCGGAGAACCAGCGCGTCGGTTAAATTGTCCCAGCCACAAAAAACGGCACATTCTAACCGAAAACCCAACAAAGAAAAAACACCATTGTTGTAATATTTCCCCTTTCCAAATCAACAGTTAGCTGAATCGGGCCTGTTGGCAAGGATCCGGTGACAGATTCTTTTTAATACTAGTCTGTATTTATTGTCTTGAATGTACTCGTAAGTGGGAATTTTAAAAAGAATCGGTGGGTGAGGGGACACCCACCGAAAGGCCCTATCACTACAAAGGGGTCTTACAAAAAGCGCGGATAAATCAAGGGGAGGAGGCTATCCGCGCTACCAGGTTGATCCATTGCGGATCAGGAGTTCTATCTATTCGTTGTTGACGACTACTCTAATAAGCTGCGTAACATCCAAGCGGTTTTTTCGTGCAATTGCATACGCTGTGTGAGGAGGTCAGCCGTTGGCTCATCGCCTGCTCGCTCAACGATGGGTAATAAATTGCGTGCTGTCTTGATCACCGCTTCTTGGCCGATGACGAGGTTTTGCAACATTCTGTTTGCATCAGGTACCTCCTCATCTTCACTGATCGATGACAGCCTACTGTAAGCCGCATACGAACCCGGTGCGGTATGACCAAGCGTTCTAATCCGTTCAGCGATCGTATCGACTGCAAGCGCGAGCTCACTGTATTGCAGCTCAAACATCTGATGCAGGCTGGTAAACATCGGCCCGGTCACATTCCAGTGATAGAAATGCGTTTTTAAATAGAGCGTGTAACTATCGGCCAATAGATGTGACAACCCTTCTGCAATGGCTTTGCGATCTTGTTCGTTAATACCAATATCAATTTCTAATTTCATGCGACACTCTCCTCACAACCATAAGTTGTTCTTAGTCGGTCAGTCCGTCTGTGATCTGCACCTTCTTCAAAATGAGTCCAAACCTTCTCGTGGAAATAAAATGCCACGGTATTTACCATGGGTTCGATCAGAGCTAACGCACTACCGACGGCTATGCTGCCAGTCAGGGCGTAGCCCACGGCGAATGCAACGGTAAAATGCACAACGGCAAAGGATGCTGTTTTTTTCATCTCGAACCTCCTGTGTTTTCTTCGACAGGGTTAGATTAGGCGAGAAGCTACAATAGATAAATTGAATTATTTATATCGTATCGATTAAATAAAGCTATGGGTCGAGTTAGGATTGGGACTTGATGAGATCGAACAACATTAAGATACCGGCGATTAGCATCATGGTTAAGGTGTAACCACGAAAGCGTTCAACTTCGATATTGAAAAGATGCCGACGGGCCAAGAAAACCCCGACAATCGCACCAACGCCGATCACCACGCCATAAAGAAAAACAATGCCTGTCAGCGAGCCGAAGAGCGTATACGTCGTGAGCTTGGTGAATTGCATTAACAAAGAGTTGATCGATTTTGTACCAATTAACTCTTCTTTCTGTAAGCCATAACTGAGTAAGAACGGGTTTAACAGCGGTCCGGTTGCGCCAACCATTCCGGACAAAAAACTAATCAACCCGCCTAACGGCAAAAACCACCAGACTTTGGTTTTAAAGGTGACGCGTGCCTTACTGAAGTGATCTTGAAAAACATAGGTGAGCAGAAATAACGCCATGACCAATTGGATTAGCTGAGGATCCAAAAAGCTAAATGACCATGCTCCGAGTGCTGATCCGATCAAGGTGCCTGGCAATAAAAAACGAAGAACACGCCAGTCCACATGCGCGCGAAACAGAAAGGAGCGGGTCGGGTTTGTGCACAGTGAAGCGACGGAAATTATTGGTGCGACAAATTGGGTTCCAAGTATAAAACCAATCACAGGAACCAGTAGGGTCGCTGCGCCACCAGCAGCAATAGTACTGATAAACCAAGCAACCCCACCAGCAGAAAATAAGAGAATAAAACTCACGTCATGTTGCCTTCGATCGCGACATGATCCGCTCTAAGTCTGCATTTAGACTGTCAGGGTAAACTGTGACCAGACCGGCGTGATCGCGGTGTGTAACTTGCCGAGATGTCCGGGTTGTTTGGAGTAATTAGAATGCCCGTGAAAATCCGAACCGATCGATCCTTGAAGTCCAAAACGCAGCGCGTAACCAATGCTGGTGCTGATTTCATCTGGGCTGTAATTGCCGCAGATGATCTCCATGCCGTCCCCGCCAGCTGATTTGAACGCCTTTAATAAACGGCGCATCCAACTTGCGGTAAATTTATATCGCAATGGATGTGCGATCACCGCGACGCCACCGGCTTCTTTTATCCAATTGATTGCATCAAACAATTCAGGCCATTCAGTCGAGACATACGCGCGTTTGTTGCGACCAAGATAACGATCAAAGGCTTCGTTGAAATCTTTAACGAAACCAATATCCACCATGTAACGTGCAAAATGTGGTCGTGCGATCGCGCCCGTCCCGGCATGTTTTTTCGCGCCTTCCATCGGCGCTTCCAAACCGACGGCGGCGAGTTTTTTTGCAATACGTTCTGCGCGATCATCACGTTGACGACGAAGATTAACCATGCCCGCGACAATGCTAGGGTGTTGTGGATCAATATTGAGTCCGAGTAAGTGCAGCACTTTCCCTTCCCAAACGACGGACAATTCCACACCGTTGATAAACTGAATGCCCTGTTTCTCTGCGGCGATCGCGGCTTCAGCTAACCCTTCGGTCGTGTCGTGATCGGTTAGGGACATTACCTGCACGCCGTTTTCGCTGGCCAAATTCACCAACTCCGTGGGGCTCAGCGTCCCGTCAGATGCTGTGGAGTGAAGGTGTAAATCAATGCTTAGCGTGTGATCCGTCATGCTTGTTGTGCTATCTCCAATTCTTCGTTGAGTGTGAGCCAATCCATTTCTAATGCGTCCAGTGTTTCGTTTACTTGACCTTGTTCGATCAGCAGAGCGTTGAGCTTATCTTTATTCGCATCTTCGTAAATATCGCTTTGTGAAAGCTGCTCATGCAACTGGCTTTTCTGCGCGTTTAATTTATCTATTTTAGACTCGATCTTTTTAATACTATTCCGGATCGGTTGTAGTTTTTGCCTTTCTTCTGCTTCTAATCGACGCTGTTCTTTTCGATTGATCGGCGTGGCAGCATCCTTAACTTCTGGGACAACGGGTTTTGTCTCTTGCTGTAGAAGGGTGCGTTTGTACTCATCGAGATCACCATCATATTCTTGTAAGCGTTGTTGGTTGATCAACAAAAGGCGATCTGTCGCAGTGCGTAATAAATGCCGATCATGCGAAATAATTACCATTGCGCCTTCAAATTCCTGCAAGGCCATATTCAATGCATGACGCATGTCAATATCAAGATGGTTCGTCGGTTCATCAAGTAATAACAGCGCGGGTTTCTGATAGACGATCAGGCCTAAAACCAGGCGCGCCTTTTCACCGCCGGAGAGCGGTCCGACTTTATCTAACGCGGCATCGCCGTGAAAACCAAAGCTGCCGATAAACTTGCGTAAATCCGCTTCCGTCGCTTTTGGATCCAGCTTTTGAAAATGCCTGAGCGGCGACTCGTCCTCGTGCAATTGTTCAAGTTGATGTTGTGCAAAATAGCCGATCTGCAAGTCTTTACATTCACGTCGTTCACCGGCGAGCGGTTGCATTTCACCTGCGAGTAATTTGATCAAGGTGGATTTACCCGCGCCGTTTGGTCCGATCAAACCGATCCGATCACCGGGCGAGAGCCTTAACGTGATCGAACGTAATATCGTCGTCTCGCCATAACCAATGCGCGCTTCTTCAATTTTGAGTAAGGGATCAGAAAGTTTTTCTGGCTCTGAAAAATGAAATTCAAATTGTGAATCCACATGCGCTGGGGCGATTTTGGTCATGCGTTCCAGTGCTTTAATGCGTGATTGTGCTTGACGTGCTTTAGTCGCTTGGGCGCGAAAACGATCAACAAATTTTTGAATATGATCAATCTGACGTTTTTGTCGTTGAAACGACATTTGTTGTTGTGCCAATTGTTCGGCGCGTAAGGCTTCAAAGCTAGAGTAATTACCCGTGAAAAGTGTCAGCCGTTGGTGTTCAGCATGGGCGATGTGATCGGTAATACGATCGAGAAAGTCGCGATCATGCGAAATTAACAATAGTGTACCGGGATAACTTTTCAGCCAATCTTCCAGCCAATAGACCGCGTCTAAATCAAGGTGGTTGGTTGGTTCGTCGAGTAGTAATAAGTCTGATCGACACATTAACGCTTGTGCCAGATTCAGACGCATTCGCCAGCCACCAGAAAATGCTTTGACAGAATTACTCAGTTGATCGTCTTTAAAACCTAGGCCATGTAACAAGCGTGCAGCGCGCGAGGGTGCTGTGTAACCATCAATGGTATCCAGAAGTGCGTGGAGTTCAGCAATGCGTTCGCCGTGATTATTCGTTTCGGCTTGCGCCAGTGCTGTCTGTACTTCACGTAATTCGCGATCACCGTCTAGGACATAATCGAGAGCGGACTGATCTAACGCCGGCGTTTCTTGTGCAACGTGTGCGATCACCCAATTGGGGGGAGATGAAAAGTCGCCAACATCGGCAAATAATGCACGCTGAATTAATGCAAACAGGCTGGATTTACCGGTTCCATTTCGGCCTGTGACGCCGACTTTCCAGCCCGCGTGTATAGTCAACGAGATGTTTTCGAACAAAACGCGTTGACCGCGACGCAGCGTGAGATCAGTAAATTTCAACATGAGAATAGTTAAACGGTGAAAACCGTTTGATCGCGTATAAACGCAACAGTATAGCGGTTTGGCCCGATAAAGTGGTGCGTGTGATCTGTGGCTTGATCAATCTGAGAGATAATAACTGATCGTTGAGACCACGCGAACTTGTTGAATGTGTGGATTATTTTTATCGCGCGGACGAATGCTAAACTGACCTTGTGACGCGCGCTTGATCTTACCGAGCGAACTGTCTGAATCAGATGCAAATTTTTCTGCAACTTCACGGGCTTTACGTGTGGCTTCTTCGATCATGTCGGGTTTTATTTCATTTAAACGCGTGAATAAATATTCTGTCATGCCCAAATAATCGCCACTGGTGATCACAATTCCTTTACGCCCAAGTTCCGAAAGTGAACTCATTAACTCGCGCGCAAGATCAATGTTTTCCGAATAGACCGTCACCGTTTGATTCGCGGTGTAACGATATTCCGCACCGACGTTATTACCGTATTGTTGTGCGGATTTGTCTGTGATCGCCGGTGAACTGGCGGTGATTTCTTGTGCCGTAAATCCCTTACTCGATAAAAACTGTCGGATCTGTTCCGTATTGTTTTCTAACACCGCATATAGCTCTTCCAGATCATTACTCGCTGCGCTGAATTGAATCGGCCAGATCACTACATCCGCTTTGAATTCGCGTTCGGATAAACCTTTCACCGTGACACTGCGATCAAGTTGTTTGAATTGGATGGCCGCCTGAGCCAAAAGATAGCCGAGAATAGCTAAGCCAATGATGAGTGACAGACCGAGGATGAGCGAGGACGTACGGTTGTTCGTTTGCATAAAGAAACCCTGATGAAATAGAAGATTGCTTAGATTTGCTTCGTCATAATGACGGAGTATAAAGCTTAAATTCACCTTCGTAAGTGACACTGTCTGGATTTTATGAAGGATTAACAAGTATGAGCAAGTGACTGTTCGGTTTCAGCGAGTGATGATAAAACTCGATGACGTTGTTAAAGAATGTCAATAATTGGTCGCTGAATGTGAATGTGTCGTCATTTTTTATAGCTGAGACTTCATTATTGACGTTTCGATACGACATAATTCACGATCTATATTATTTATTGTCGATACGGAATCGATGATAAGCACGGAATGTATTTTTACAGGGATGAAGCATGTTGATCAGGAGATCTTTTCTTTCTAAAGGACTAACCAAGTCACCCGCTACGGTTTTGGTCACGTCTATTTTATTGATGTTATCTCAGGTTTCTCATGCCGCGACGGTCACGTTATATACGGATTATGCTGCTTGGCAGGCTGCGTCTGCGAATTCTAATCTCCAAGAGTCAACCTTCGATACGAATTATTCAAATATTTCCAAGGAAGCTTCTGTCGGCAGTTTTGCAGCGTTACCATCAACAAATGATCCCAGCTACATGTCGACCAGAACAGACAGCTCCTTCAGCGGGAATAATGTTAACTTAGGACGATCAGCAACCTTTAATTCCGCCAATACCGGTTTTCAAAATAGTTTTGAAATTTCAGCTTATCAGTCTGCGTCGAGTGGTGATGCGACGATAGTCTATAACGATATTCCTGCGGGAAAATCGAATAACCAAATTGATGCAATGACCGATGTGTTATCCATTGGTAAATTCAACGGCTACAGCGCAGGGCAAGGCAATACATTCGATTTTGATAAGGACGACTTTACCTTTGAAATCACCAGTGGCCCAGCCATTTATGGCCTCGGTTTTGACCTTATCAACAATAAATACGACGTGTCAGAATGGCTAGAAATTTTTGCTACTAAATCAGATACCGGAACAGCTGCATTTGATTCATCAGACGGGCAAAGTTTAGCGTTATTTGATAATGGCTTAATCCCTGGCTATACGGGAAGCTACGAAGATAATTTTGATGACAACCGGTTTCTCGGAGTCATTTCTGACACGCCTTTTTCTTGGCTTGAATTTCACGAAGATTCTTACGTAAATGATATCGGTATCGCTAATTTCCGCTTTGCCTCTCAGGCATCCAATGTCGTTTATACCACCACGAAGATCAGTCTAGATGGTGTTAGCCAAGCACCACAAATTTCCGCGAATGATCGTTATGTCGTGTTTCAAAGCGATGCGGAAAATCTCGTGAGTAACGATACGAATGGGCACCAAGATGTTTTTGTTTTTGATCGCACGACACAGACAACATCCCTGATTAGTCTTTCGTCTGCGGGTGCTCACGCGAATAATAAAAGTGAAAGTCCGGATATTTCCGGTGATGGCGAGTTTATTGTTTTCGCCAGTGACGCATCTAATTTAGATGGCAGCGACGCCGTACAGAAAAAAGACATTTTTATTCACCAGCAGTCCAGTGCAACCACCACTAAGATCAGCATTGCGCACGACGGGACAGAAGCCAATGGCGATAGCAAAAACCCAACGATTTCTGCGGATGGACGTTACGTTGCTTTTGAAAGTACAGCGAGCAATCTCGTCACGAATGACGTGAATGGTAGCTCCGATATCTTCCTGTACGACAGCAACGCTGATCAGATCAAGATCTTGTCTGATAATGGTGATGGCGACAGTCTGTCACCGGAAATTTCAGCAGATGGTCGTTACGTTGTGTTTGCTAGTTCATCGACGAATTTGGTCACTGGGCTTACGGATAATAATTTAGTTAATGATATTTTCGTTTACGAAATTTCCAGTGGCGTAACGACGATAGTCAGCGTCGATTCACTTGGAAACCTTGCGAATGAAGACAGTTTTAGACCAGCCATTTCAGGCGATGGCCGCTATGTTGTTTTCGATAGCCTTGCGTCAAACTTGGTTACCGCCGACACGAATAATTTTTCTGATGTGTTTGTTTACGATCGAATTCAGAACGAAACCACGCGCGTGAGTTTGGATCAATTCTCGGCTGAACTAAGCGGTCCGAGTCTCAACGCGGTGATTTCGGGTAACGGCAGGTTGGTTACGTTTGAGAGTGCTGCGGATGATATTGTCGGTGAAGATTTAAACAACGCTGTTGATATTTTCGTGCGTGATCGGGTTTACGCAATGACAGATCGCATTAGCGTAATGTCATACAGTGGAAACGAAGCCGATCAGGACAGTCACCAAGCTGCGATTACGCTGAATGGTCGCCATATCGCATTCTCAAGCCAAGCGACAGATCTAGTTGAAGATGATGAGAACGGGAAAGCGGATGTTTTCCTTTCACACGATTCGACGCTGAGTGACGATCAATACTTACTGGTCACTAGCAAGGGAACCGGATCAGGCGGTTTCTCGATTAGCCCCGCCGGCACCGATTGTGGTGACAACTCGACTAGTTGCGGCTACTACTCAACGAATACGATAGTGACGGTATCTGCGATGCCGACATCGGGTGATCAGTTCGTGGCATGGTCAGGCTGCCAGAGCACATCTGGAACAATGTGTACGGTGACGATGGATGGCTATAAAAGCGTCATTGCTGAGTTTAAATTGAATGAATCCGGAACGAACGCCGCGCCAATTTTAAATTCACCGGGTGATCAAACCAATACCGAAGGGGAAAGCGTTGCGCTCAGTATTTCAGCAAGCGATCTGGACGGCGATACGCTGAGCTACAGTGCAAGCAATTTACCGTCCGGTTTGTCTATAAATAGTGTTACGGGCGTCATTTCCGGCACGATCACCTTGGGCAACGTCGGGAGTCAAACGGTTACGATCACGGTCAATGATGGACAGCTAGAGACTAGCGTGATGATCGAGTGGACAGTGACGGCCAGTGTCGACGATATCATCATCGATAATGGCGCGAGCAACACCAGCTTCACGGGCAGTTGGTCGAGTTCGGGCAACAGTCCACCGTATGGCCAAAACTCGCTTTTTGCTTCTAATACTGCCACCTACCGCTGGACACCGAATGTGATCACCGCGGGTGACTACAAGGTCTACGCCTGGTGGACAGCGCACTGGAACCGGAGTGCTAGCGCACCTTACACCACGGCGTTCAACGGTGGAACAGATACAGCCACGGTTGATCAAAGCACCTCCGGCAGTGGAGGCGGGAAATGGGTATTACTCGGGACTTATAGCTTCGCAGCGGGTAGTGGTGGTTACATCGAATTGACAGGCCGATACGACAATGGCCGTAGTTTCAGCGCCGATGCGATCAAACTGGAATATGTTGGCGGCGGCACGAGCAACCCACCGACCAACAGCGCACCGGTCGTTACAATCAACGGACCCAGCAACAGCGTTGTCGGCGACGCAATAAGCCTGACAGCCACTGTGACCGACGAAGACAGCAATCTTGCCAGTAGCGTCAATTGGTCATCCGATCTGGATGGTGCCCTTGGTAGCGGCGCAACCTTAACCACAAGCAGCTTAAGCATCGGCCATCACAGCATGACCGCGAGCGTAACTGACAGCGACGGTGCATCCGGGAACTCAAGCCACACGATTACCGTAACGGCAACCAACACCAACGTCGAAGACATCATCATTGATAATGGCGCGAGTAATACAAGTTATACCGGTGATTGGTCGAGTTCGGGGAATAGCCCGCCATATGGCCAGAATTCACTCTTTGCGAAAAACATTGCCACCTACCGCTGGACACCGAATGTGATCACCGCGGGTGACTACAAGGTCTACGCCTGGTGGACAGCGCACTGGAACCGGAGTGCTAGCGCACCGTACACCACGACGTTTAACGGTGGAACAGATACAGCCACGGTTGATCAAAGCACCTCCGGCAGTGGAGGCGGGAAATGGGTATTACTCGGGACTTATAGCTTCGCAGCGGGTAGTGGTGGTTACATCGAATTGACAGGCCGATACGACAATGGCCGTAGTTTCAGCGCCGATGCGATCAAACTGGAATATGTTGGCGGCGGCACGAGCAACCCACCGACCAACAGCGCACCGGTCGTTACAATCAACGGACCCAGCAACAGCGTTGTCGGCGACGCAATAAGCCTGACAGCCACTGTGACCGACGAAGACAGCAATCTTGCCAGTAGCGTTAATTGGTCATCCGATCTGGATGGTGCCCTTGGTAGCGGCGCAACCTTAACCACAAGCAGCTTAAGCATCGGCCATCACAGCATGACCGCGAGCGTAACTGACAGCGACGGTGCATCCGGGAACTCAAGCCACACGATTACCGTAACGGCAACCAACACCAACGTCGAAGACATCATCATTGATAATGGCGCGAGTAATACAAGTTATACCGGTGATTGGTCGAGTTCGGGGAATAGCCCGCCATACGGTCAAAACTCCCTCTTTGCTTTAAATACTGCGACGTATCGATGGACGCCGAGTGTCAGTACTGCAGGCACTTACAAGGTCTACGCCTGGTGGACAGCACACTGGAACCGGAGTGCTAGCGCACCGTACACCACGGCGTTCAACGGTGGAACAGATACAGCCACGGTTGATCAAAGCACCTCCGGCAGTGGAGGCGGGAAATGGGTATTACTCGGGACTTATAGCTTCGCAGCGGGTAGTGGTGGTTACATCGAATTGACAGGCCGATACGACAATGGCCGTAGTTTCAGCGCCGATGCGATCAAACTGGAATATGTGAGTAGCCCATAAAGCGGTAGTCCGTAGATATCGCGATACTGATCGGTCTCCGATCCAACAACAGGCATTTGTTGTCACATTAACGATGGCCGTTGTTGGATCCGCACGTCAACGTCACTCTTAGTTTGTTAATGATATCTTCGTCCTGAATCAGCGATTTAAGGTTCAGTCTCTTCCAGCAGAGAATGATTTATCTGTACGGCATATCGATATCAGTTAACATACCGCCTTTACACTAACATGTACTCCGCGCACCATGAAAAAAGATTCTCCACAGCCTGATTTTTCTTCGTTTTCCTTTACTTCGGCAATTCTCTCAGCCATCGAGAGTGCGGGGTATAAATACGCAACGGATGTACAATTACAAGCCATTCCACCGGCGTTAGAGGGGCGCGATGTGCTGGCGCGAGCTGAAACAGGATCGGGTAAAACGGCAGCCTATGTATTGCCCTTGCTTGAAAAGTTAAACGATCAGGGCATTTATCAGCATAAAGATCGTGATGAGCGTTATTCAGGATCAGAGCGTGCAAAAAGTAATCGCACACAAATCGTCGTGTTAGTACCGACGCGAGAACTAGCAACACAAGTACGCAACGTATTTGTTCAACTAGCGAAAAATATTCAACCACCAGTCGAATGTGTGAGTATTTTTGGGGGTGTCAAAATTAACCCACAGATGATGACTTTACGTGGTGGTGCCGATGTTGTTGTTGCAACACCGGGGCGTTTACTCGATCTTTTTGATCAAAATGCGATCAAATTTAATCAAGTTAAAACACTGGTGATCGATGAAGTTGATCGTCTTATGAAGGGCGATTTTGAAGCCGAGATCAGCCGCATTCTGAACCTGCTCCCGCGTAAACGCCAAAACATGATGTTCACCGCGACCTTCCCAGAAAGCATTCGTACGCTTGTGCGTGAAGTGATGAACGATCCGGTGATTATTAATGTCGACGACGTTCCCGAAGAAATGCCAATTGATCAACACGTGGTCACCGTCAATCACGACAAGAAAAATGATTTGCTCGCACATTTACTTAATGAAAATGATTGGAAGCAAGTGCTGATCTTTTGCAGCGCGAAACGTACCTGTAATAACTTGGTCGTCAAACTGGAAAAACGTGGCATCGACGCGGTGGCCATGCACGGCGATAAAGAACAATCCGCTCGCGCAACTGCATTACGAAATTTCAAATCAGGTGAAACCCGCATTTTGATCGCCACCGATGTGGCCGCGCGTGGGTTGGATATCGAACAATTACCTTGCGTTATTAATTACGATCTACCGCGATCACCCAATGATTACACACACAGAATTGGGCGAACTGGCCGTGCTGGACAAGCAGGGCAGGCGATCACTTTAATCGCACATCATGAATATCAACATTGGTCTGTGATAGTGAAACGTAACTTTCTTGAGTTAGAAACTGAACAGGTTGTCGGGTTTGAAGCGGATGAGATTGCGCCACCGCCGCCGGAAAAAACACACCCTAAAAAACTGAAAGTAACGAAAAATAAGAAAAAAATTAATAAAAAACAAAAGAAACGTCTTGCTGATCAGGCTGAGTCCAGTGAAGAAACTACCAATGACGTCAGTTCAGTACAGAAGAGTTATAGTAAACCCCGAGTAGAACAAATCGCGTCTGAAGCGATCAGTAAAAATACGCCTAATGAAAAAGTTAGCAACGACACAGATGACAATGTGAACAGTGATGTTGAGAAGACAGCAGGTTCGCAAAAATTAGATGAAAAAGTCAGCGAAGAAAAAACATCAGTAAACGCGCATATCTGGGGCAATCGTAAAACTTAAAACAACCTTAAAGTACTCTTAATAAGTCACCATTTTAGAGGTTGTAGACAACGGGTCCTGCAATTTGCTTTTAAATAAAATGAACCTATCAGAAAGAGAATGAGTCCACTGTATTTTAGTTGGTTTCTTTTTCTAAAAATCACTCATTCATTTTTATATAGGTCATGATCATGATGCATAAAAAAACGCTTCTTTTTTCCTCCATTTTATTATTATTTTCTAGTGCGTTACGCGCAGATGGAATTACAGAATCTGTGCAGCAAGTGATGCAATCTGAGCATCGCGAAGCATCGAACGTCGCGCGAGATCAATATCGACACCCAGCTGAAACGTTGGCTTTTTTAGGGTTGCAACCAGACATGACAGTGGTTGAGATTTGGCCCGGACAAGGTTGGTACACTGAGATACTGGCACCCATGACGCGTGAGAAGGGCGTTTATTTCGCTGCGAATTTTTCCCTCTCTGCGGATAACACACCAGAGTATCGAAAAGGTTTTCAGAAAAAATTCATGGAAAAACTGGAGCAGAACCCAAGTGTTTACGATCACGTCGTCGTGACAGAGCTGGACGTTCCTGAGCGCGTAACTATTGCGCCGCCGGGGTCTGCAGATATTGTTTTAACGTTCCGAAATGTTCACAATTGGTTAAAAGGTGATTATGCCGATCAGATGTTCAATATCATGGCGCGCGCGTTAAAGCCGAATGGTATTTTAGGCGTTGTTGAGCACCGTGCAAAACCCGGTACCTCTGTGGAAGATATGATCAGCAGCGGTTATATGACGGAAGATTATGTGATTGCACTCGCTGAAAAAGCAGGGTTCGTGCTAGAAGAAAAATCTGAAATTAATGCTAATCCGAAAGATACGGCTAACCATTCCAAAGGGGTTTGGACACTTGCGCCATCAATGCGCGTGTGCAAAGCCATGGACGAATCAGTTGAAAAGGAAGCGTGTGTTGCGGAGTATCAAACTATTGGCGAGTCTGATCGCATGACACTCCGTTTTCGCAAAAAGTAGCTTACGTTACTATCTAATAAACTCCTGCATTTATGCCGGTGTTGTGTGAGTCAAATTACTTATTGCTCATCATCACTTGCATATTTGCAGTCATATTTTTGTCATTTACCAAACGTATATTAATTTCTCTAGAATAAGATCTTGGGAGAAGAATATGTCTGTTTCGGCCTCGTCACTCGGGAATAGTCCACAAAATAGTGACTTCAAATTAAGCCTTTTTTTCGCGGCAATTTTTATAGCGATGGTGGGATACTTTATGGTTTGGGGTGTCGAATACACCAATCATAATTTCACCATTCTGTTTATTCTTGCGACGCTGTTCGGCGTTTTTATGGCCTTTAATATTGGTGGTAATGATGTTGCGAATTCATTCGGAACCAGTGTTGGTGCAGGTACGCTAACGATAAAACAAGCGCTCATCGTCGCAGCGATTTTTGAAGTCAGTGGTGCTGTTATCGCTGGTGGTGAAGTGACCAAAACTATTCGAAAAGGCATTGTCGATTTATCGACGATCAATGTTGAGCCGATGCAATTTGTTTATATCATGATGGCAGCTTTACTTGCGGCTGCGATCTGGTTGTTGATCGCCACAAAGCGTGGCTGGCCAGTTTCCACCACACATTCGATCATCGGTGGTATCGTTGGTAGTTCGATTACATTGGGTTTTTTGATCGGCGGTGCAGAAACAGGTTTTTCATTAGTAAAGTGGGACAAGATCGGAACGATCGCCATATCTTGGGTTCTGTCTCCTGTTCTTGGAGGACTGGTTGCTTACGCCTTATTTTCGCAAATTAAAAAATACGTTTTGCGTTATAACGAAGAGACTCAGTTAGAGCTGATACGTATACAAGAAGCCAAAAAAGCCCACAAAGAAGAGCATAAAAAAGCCTTCGAACGCTTGGCGGATATTCAACAAATTTCTTACACCACAAAAATGGCTCGTGATGCATATACGGTGAAAGAAGGTGATTTTAATCCAGACGATTTGGAATCGGATTACTATAAAGAATTACATTCGATCGAACAAAAGAAAAATGATCTGAACGCGACACAAGCGCTGGAAACCTACGTTCCTTTATTTGCAGCCATCGGCGGTATGTTGATCACGGGGATGTTGTTATTTAAAGGTCTGAAGAATATGGATCTTGGGCTTACAACGTTAAATAATTATTTAATCATCGGTATGATCGGCGCCACGATCTGGTTAGCGACTGCCATATTTGCGAAAACGCTTAAAGGTAAGGATTTAGAGAAGTCGACGTTTTTAATGTTTAGTTGGATGCAAGTTTTCACGGCATCGGGTTTTGCATTTAGCCATGGCTCAAACGACATTGCCAATGCGATCGGTCCTTTCGCCGCCGTGCTAGATATTTTGCGTACGGGCGAAATTGGTTCATCAGCCGCCGTCCCAACCATCGCCATGCTGACCTTTGGCGTTTCGTTGATCGTGGGTCTTTGGTTTATTGGTAAAGAAGTCATTCAAACGGTCGGGCATAACTTAACGAAAATGCACCCGGCGTCAGGTTTTGCAGCGGAACTGGCGGCAGCGGGTGTGGTGATGCTGGCATCTGTGATGGGCTTGCCGGTTTCAAGTACACACATCCTTATCGGCGCTGTGCTGGGTGTAGGGATGGTGAATCGCAGCACTAACTGGAGTTTAATGAAACCAATCGCACTCGCATGGGTTATCACCTTACCCGCCGCCGCGATTCTTTCAGGCATCACGTTTATTGCATTGAGCAATCTGTTTTAATGCCGCGAACGTCGGGCAGATAGTATTGCCTAAGTGAAGCAGGGCTTAGCAGCCAGAAAGCGTCGTTATGATAACGCGCGCTTTCTGGCTGCTTTTTTGTTTAAGTAAAAATGCCGGTAGGTGAGCGCGTTTCATATTGACTTTAAAAATGAATACTTCACGCTAAATAATTGAATTTTCATTATTGTTTCCTAATCGCATCTGAACTCATTCCCCGCATCGGATAGACATTTTGCCGCTAACTTCCTATTATCTCGCCCCCACATTTTGTTCGTACGGAGAGTATTTTGGATAACAAGACGTTTATTCCTGGCCAACGTTGGGTAAGTAATACCGAGTCAGAACTAGGGCTTGGCTTTGTTGTTGAAAATACCGGACGTACAGTTGATTTAAGCTTCCCAGCATCGGGTGAACGCCGAACCTATGCCATCGATAATGCACCGGTAAGCCGTGTGATATATGAAGTCGGTGATTCCATACAAGATTTGGATGGTATGGAAATAACGATCACCGAGCGTGGCGAACAAGATGGGTTGGTGATTTATCACGGTAACGATGCTGACGGGAATTCTCAGACTATCGACGAAATGGATCTTGACTCATTCGTACAATTCAGTCGACCACAAGATCGATTGTTTGCTGGTCAGATCGATAAAAACAATCGTTTTGAATTACGTGTTGCGACACTTGAACATCTTCATAAACAGCAACAATCCAGCGTAAAGGGGTTAGTTGGCCCACGCGTGCAATTGTTACCGCATCAATACTACATCGCGTCAGAAGTGTCGCGCCGTCATGCGCCCCGTGTTTTGTTAGCTGACGAAGTTGGTTTAGGTAAAACCATTGAAGCCGGTCTGATCTTACATCATCAACTCACGTCCGGCGCCGCATCACGCGCACTGGTGATTGTGCCTGATGCATTGGTGCATCAATGGTTGGTGGAAATGCTGCGACGGTTTAATTTACCGTTTACCATTTTGGACGAAGACCGCTGCCGCGCTCTGGCTGAAAACGGTGATGAGTATGACGACGATTTCGCAGCAGACGACGACATCACCGCCGAGATAGATGCGATCGACCGCAGTGCGATCAACCCATTCGACACCACGCAACTCGTTTTATGTAGCTTGAGCTTTCTCACGGACAATCCACTACGGCAACAGCAAGCACTCGAAGCGGGTTGGGATATTATGGTGGTGGACGAAGCGCATCATCTCGAATGGCATGCGGAACAACCCTCTACAGCCTATCAATGCGTGGAAACATTGGCGCGTGCGATCCCATCATTATTGTTGCTGACCGCAACACCCGAACAGCTTGGTCTCGAGAGTCACTTCGCACGTTTGCGCTTGCTTGATCCTGATCGCTATTTCGATCTGGCAAAATTCAGAGAAGAAGAGGCGCAATACCAACCCCTCAGTGAGCTGATCAGCCGCTTATTGGATGACGCTGACACGCCGCTCGTGGCGAACTCAAAGCTGGTCAACGAATTACACAGCTATCTAGGTGAAGAAACGGTTCAGCGCATTTTGCAAGAATCAGAACAACCGACCAATCTCTTGATCAAACGTTTGCTCGATCAACATGGAACAGGCCGTGTACTTTTTCGAAATACGCGTGATGCAGTTCAAGGTTTTCCTGAGCGACAATTGCATACCTATTCCATGGGCGCGGCAGAAGTGCAAACCTTGGATGAAGATGATCTGAAAAAGCTGATCTTGCCGGAAGCAGCCTATCTCGCCCACTTCGGAGAGCGCTGGTTATCAAAAGATGCCCGTATCGCATGGTTAACAGAATGGTTATCTGATCACAGTGATGAAAAAGTCTTAGTGATCTGTGCTCAGTCAGAGACGGCGCAAGCCTTAGAAAAATACCTCAATCTGCGGGCTGGAATTCGTTCCGCCGTATTCCATGAAGACATGACGCTACTCGCTCGTGATCGCGCAGCGGCCTATTTCGCAGAAACCGGTGAAGAAGGAGAAGCTGGTGCCCAAGTATTAGTTTGCTCCGAAATCGGTAGCGAAGGCCGTAACTTCCAATTCGCACATCACCTTATCTTGTTTGATCTGCCGTTAAACCCTGATCTACTTGAGCAACGTATAGGTCGTCTTGATCGCATTGGTCAAAAAAACACCGTTGATTTGCACGTGCCGTATTACGAAGACTCGCCGCAAGCAGTCCAACTCCGCTGGTATGACGAAGGCTTGGACGCTTTCTCTCAGGTCTGCGCCACCGGCTCGACGGTGTATGCGCAAGTGAAAGACGAGCTACACGCGTGTTTGCACGATCCGTTGAATGCCGAACAGCTAGAACAGTTGATCGAGAAAACTGACACCTTACAAAAAGCACTGATCGAGCAACTCCAACAAGGTCGCGATCGTTTGCTGGAAATGAGTTCTTGCCAGCCAGATCTTGCCAACGAGATGATCGAAGAAGTCGCACATGCATCGAGTTCGTTAGAACTGGCAAGCTATATGGAACGCGTCTTTGATATGTTCGGTGTGGATCATCAAGCGCACAGCGCACATGCCGTAATCTTGCATCCGGGTGATCACATGCTCGTGCATGAATTTCCGGGCTTATCGGAAGATGGCGCGACCGCGACCTATTTGCGATCACAAGCGTTAAGTCGTGAAGACATGCAGTTTCTGACTTGGGAGCACCCGATGGTTAGCGGCGCGATGGACATGCTGATCTCCAGTGAACAAGGCAATACGGCATTTTGTACAATCAAAGTCGGTGGCTTAAAACCCGGAACACTCATGCTGGAAGCGATCTTCACACTGTATGCGACAGCACCGAAACAGTTGCAATTACAACGTTATTTGCCGGTCACGCCGATCCGTTTAGTGGTGGATTCAGAAGGGCGCGAATTCGGCGACAAACTCACGTTCGAAAAACTCAACCAGATCGCAAAACGTGTCCCATTACGATCGGTGCAGGATTTAGTGCGTCATGCGCGTCCACAGATTTTGGATTTGGTCAAAGATGCTGAGAAACGTGTCAAACCAAAACGCGATGTGTTAGTTGACGCTGCATTAACTAAAATGCAGCAAGCACAACAAGCTGAGATAGATCGCCTGCAAGCACTGGCAGAAGTGAATCCTGCCATTCGTGCTGAAGAAATCGACTATCAGCGCGACAGCTTGGCGCATCTGACGGAAGTGATCCAATCTGCTGGCGTAAAACTCGATGCGATCCGCGTCGTCGTCGCTATGTAAGGGATTTAAGCCGACAGCCGGGCGGGCCGCTATACTGAGATATAACGACAATAAGATCCGCCGAATCAATGAAGCACATTTGTTCATTTGCAAATACTCTAAACCTTTCCTACGTATACAGACACGATTGGCGGCGTGCTTGTGCGCTTGTGCTATTTGCTCTGGCATTACTGAGCTTGACGGCTTGCGGGAACAGTTCACCACGACAACAATGGCAGCCGGAAAATGATGGTTTACTCGCCGCTGCGATCAGCGCGGATGGGCAAAACGTTCTGATCGGTAATGACAAAGGCCAGGCGAATCTCTGGAGTTTAGACGCCAAGAATGCGGAACTCGCACACCGTTGGGCACATCAAAAAGCGTCTGAAGACGGAATTGATCACGTCGCGTTGTCTGACAATGGTTTGTTCGCACTTACCGCGGACGAGGCAACGTTAGTCTGGTGGAATGTGCAAGAGGGTAGCATTGCTGGTTTGTGGCAACTGAAAAATATCGAATCGCTGGCGTTGTCTGTGGATGGTCAAAAAGCGTTGATTGGGCTCAAGAACGAAGTGCAGTTTTTTGATCTTGCGCGATCCAAACTCCTGCAACGATTAGAACACCCCGATCGGGTGCGCAGTGTGAGTTTATCTGACGACATGTCTCTCGGAATATCGGGCTCCGATCAAGCGACTGCGAAAGTTTGGGATTTAAAAAAAGGTGAGTTGCTGCACGCGTGGTCATACAAGGGCAAACTTTCCGTAGTTCGCTTATCTGCTGATGGCGAGTTTGCATTAACCAACCCGGCCCTCGATCACATTTATCTTTACGCGATTGATAGCGGAAAACTAATCAAGCGAATGAGTCATCGAAATACGACACTTGCTGATGCGGATTTCTCTGCTGATGACCGCGACGTGATGACGGCACAATTATCGCGAGTGGTAGAACGTTGGAAAGTCTCAAATGGAAAATTATTAGGTGAAATTAAACCGAACAAACCCCTACTAAAAGCAGAATATCAAACTATACTTTCTTTGAAATTAACTCAAAATGATGGAAAAACTTCAGTGATCATTGTGTATTCAAATGGGGTGATCGAGCGGCATGGACTGCCCTGATAGTTTAAAAAATCTACGATCTCGTTAAATTTAAATTAAGAAAAAAATGCTGCTTTTTCTTACGTCATGATGATTCTGGTGTAAAAAACTGTCTAATTTGTTGTAATCTTCGGGAAAATATCCCGGATTTAACAAAATTCAGCAACACCAATACGTGTATGTATAGGAATTAGTGGGTCTTTATAGAATAATTGCTCGACTCCTGAATAAGCGATCCATCGATCATGACTGCAGCTCTCGACGTATGGTCTCTGAAACAACGTGTAGCCATAGTTTTCAAGCAAGCCATCCCGACAAATTTATTGACGATCCTTGTCCTATGCGTTTTTTCCTATGCGATAAAAGATCAATTTACGGAGCAACAGCCACTCAACTGGTATTGGTTCGCATTAACGACAAGCCTGTGCGTTCTGCGTAGCTTGGTTGCGCTGGCTTACCACTTGGATAATGATCGATTCAGTACACTCACATGGGCACGTTTATATATTTTTTCGACGGCGTTAGTCGCGTCAGGTATTGCGCTTAGTTCTGCATTTTATTTGCTTGTTGAGGATGACATGGCGCGATCATCCGTCATGTTGCTACAAGTTGGTATGGTCGCCGGTGCGATGGTGATCTTGAATGCCATGCCGCGCGTTTTTATTGCCTATGCAACACCGATCTTCTTCGGCATGTTTATCTCACTCTCGATGGACGATCATCATTGGAGTCCTTATCTACTAGTCGGTTTCTCACTGTATCTAATCTTCAACTACATGGCGGTGACGAACAGTTTCCGGCATACGGCAAACTTGCTTGAACTGCAATATAAGAACCGATCACTTGTCAGTGATCTCAGTGTCGAAATTCAACACCGTACACATGCACAAGAAAAGTTAGTGAAACATCAACACGAATTGGAAGAGTTGGTCGATAAACGCACGCTTGAATTACGTCGCAATAACGACGCATTATCACGGGAAATACAGCGTCGCAAAGAAGTCGAAGAAAACCTCAAACATCTCGCACATCATGATGCCTTAACCAAACTGCCTAACCGTTTATTATTAAATGATCGGCTTGATCATTTACTTTTTCAAGCCACGCGACACGGTCGAAGAGGGGCAGTATTATTTATCGATCTCAATGGGTTTAAAGCAATTAATGATCAATATGGCCATGATGTTGGTGATCGCTTGTTGGAGCTAACAGCGCAGCGATTAAAAGAAAATCTGCGTCAAGAAGACACGATTTCACGTTACGGCGGAGATGAATTCGTCGTGCTTACAGAATTTTCGGATGAAGAAAGTGCCATCACATTGTCGGATAAAATCATTTCATTATTCCAAACTGATTTTGAAACCGATGGTCTAAAAATCCAACTGGGCTGCAGTATTGGTGTCAGTCAGTTTCCTGAACATTCAACCGATGCAGACATGCTGATGAAGATGGCTGATGAAGCCATGTATAAGGCCAAAGAAGTCGGCAGAAATGCCTTTCGGATTTATTTAGGTTAAGTGGCTGGTTTTTCGACGAGCACGTTTGTTAGCGCATTATCCAACGTATCGAACTGAAAACGAAAGCCATCATCAAGCAAACGCTGCGGGATCACACGTTGTCCACCGAGCAGCAAACTCGACATCTCACCCAACGCTAATTTCAACACAAACGCCGGAACGGGCAGGAAAGGTTTGCGCCCAAAACACGCGGCCAGTGATCGCGTCAGTGTTTGGTTCGTCACCGGTTGCGGCGCAGTTGCATTAAATGCACCTGACAGATCAGTACGATCTAAAAGATGCTGGATGATACTGATGAAATCGTCGCGATGAATCCAAGACATCCATTGTTGACCATCACCGATCTGACCGCCGAGCCCCAGTTTGAAGGGCAACACCATGCGTTTCAAAAAGCCGCCATTTTCCCCGATTACTAAACCGGTTCTGACCAAGCAAACGCGTACGCCCGAACTTTCTGCGCGTAATGCTGAGGTTTCCCAATCGGCGCAAAGTGTCTGGGCGAAATCCGCTACTGGCGTGGCTTTTTCATTCAAGACGCGATCGCCTTGGTCACCATAAAATCCGATCGCCGAACCAGAAATCAACACGTTCGGTTGTTGCGTTGCGCGTTCAATATAATCGATGATCTGATCAGTTATGCCAATCCGGCTATCACGCAGAATTTGCTGACGCTTTTTTGTCCATCGCGCGTCTGCAATGCCTTCACCAGCGAGATTGATGATCGCATCAAAATGCGTACTCGCGGGGATTTGATCCAGATCAGCAATGCCTTGCACGGCTGATCCATATCGTTCGGGAACACTATGCGGGTGCCGACTGAGCACCGTGAGTTCATGGCCTTGCGCCAAAAATGCCGGACAAAGCGCTTGCCCAATAAACCCCGTACCGCCTGTGATCAGAATCCGCATGATGATTTACTCTGCTAGTTGTCGTGAAAACTCCCACTTGTCGATCAGCGCAACACATAATTTAGCCGCTTGTTTTAGATGCGCATGAGCAAGCTCGGTGTTTTTTTCTAAGTGTGCATCCCAAGCTTTTTGCACTTCAACCCGCTCTTGGCCGAGGAGATTATCATCCCGAACCATTTGCTCTGCACGATTCAGGGCTTCTACCATCATGACAATCGCATCATCACCCAGTTCCTGCTCTTGCAGTACGATCACGCACGCTGCCTGAGGTGCCGCAGCAAATAAAGCTGGTGACGATATTTGACCCAGCGCTCCCCATTGATGCTGGTACAAATCACCGAGATCACGCACGAGTGTCATCAGCGTCAACATTGAAGCGATATCGTTATACAAATCGGGATCGCCACGCGCAGCAGCCGTGTCCGCTGCGGCATGCAGGGCAGGGCCGATGATGGCTTGGTATTCTTCGGGCTTCAGGTTTTCACCTGAGATGTTCAGCGCGTTCATTATATCTCCTGAACCCAGCGGACGAGTTGCCGCAGGATGTTTTGTTGTGGTTCGCTCAGCGGTTCGTCGCCGAGTTGTTCGATGCGCAATTGAAACGCATCCACAGTCAGCGTGCTACCGTGTAGACCTTCGATTAGCCGTTCGCGGCAGAATTCTCGCCACATGAGTTGTTCGTCATGGCTGAGTGTTTCTGGCCAGTTGCGTGCGCGATAACGGAAGTACAATTCTTTTAATCGTGGATCAGAAAACGGCGGCGTCCAGCCGGACAGCGTATTCGGATCAGCCTCGATCACATCGTCGCACAGACGACGATCCTGATTCTGAATAAAACCATCATACAAGGCTGCGTCGACATCAGTTTCACCATAATCCCGCGAATTCGCATACACCTGCTTTAAACGCTGCATAAAACCGGTATCACTCAGAAGCTGCTCACGATGTTGGTTGATCACATCCCAATCGATTTGCCAGTCTGCGGCGCGCGCGCTGGAGAGCGTATTACACGGCGCGAGGGCGGGGGATTTGTTCAAATGCACACCTTTCAGTGCAAAACGTTCGTCGTCTTCCTCGCGATCCGCATTCGGTGTGTAGAGATTGTGGATAATCTCGTCGCTGCTAGCCTTCAATAAACGACTCGGATCGTGGCGCAAATTATAGACGATCACTTCATTTTTATTTTTTGGATGCGTCATCAGCGGAATGACCGGCGCGATACAGCCGAGTTCAGCTGGGAACATGCCCGTGACATGCAATAAGGTCGTGTGATCGCTGAAGTCAATCAGATCAGCCGCCTTGGCTTTATTACGGAGTTCAAAATAGAAACTGAAAAGGCGTGGCTGCTTTTCTTTAATCAGCTTCGCCATGCCGATCGTGGCGCGCACATCGGATAACGCATCATGTGCGCCGACATGTTCAATCCCATTCGCAGCGGTCAAGTGTTCCAGCCTAAAGCTCGGCTTGCCATCTTCACGCTCAGGCCATTCGATCCCTTCCGGTCGCAAAGCATGCGTCATGCGCACCAGATCAAGAATATCCCAACGGCTATTACCGTTCTGCCACTCGCGCCCATACGGATCAAGATAATTACGATAAAACCCAAAGCGCGTGACTTCATCATCAAAACGCAACGAGTTATAACCCACACCACACGTACCGGGCAGCGAAAACTCTGCGTGAATTTTTTGGAAAAACTCCGCTTCGATCAAACCTGTTTCAGCGGCCTTTTGCGGCGTGATCCCAGTGACCAGCGCCGCGTCTGGAGACGGAATAAAGTCCGCCGTTGGTCGGCAATAAAACATCACCGGATCGCCGATCACATTCAGATCCGCATCGGTGCGAATACCGGCAAATTGAGAAGGGCGATCACGACGTGGATCAATCCCCCAAGTTTCGTAGTCGTGCCAGAAAAAGCTTAAATCAGACAAAGTGAGATTCGCATTATTGGAAAACCATTAGGATAACGAATCTTGCGGATCAGCAACAGCCAAGATTGGGTTAGGACCGACAGAAAAACGAGCAGCAGAGTGAACAGAAAGGAAGCGGAAAAGCGCCAGGCAAGCTAGATAGCTATGACGTTAATGAAGAATGAGATGAAAGAAAAGTAAAGCTACAAAATACATTTTTGATTAGTTGGGTTTTATAAGTGATCACGATTGTATGAAAATAGAGTGAGTAACTCTTTGGGTATCTGAGAAGTTCAAGTTGGCCGGCCCTTTGATTACCGCCATATTCTCAATTTTCCAGATTATACCAATTGTGCATTTAACGCCCGGCTTTGGGGCTGGCTTGTAGCTGCGAAGCAGCGAAAAGGCAGTCCCAGCCACCTAGTGGCGACAACAGCCGCTTGTTATGCATTTTTAGAAGTCCGTGAGATTTATTGAGTCACGATGCCCCCAGCGCCCCTCATTCTCACCTGTGGAAAGCTTTATTTCTTCGCTTTTACTGCACAAATATTGAACTCTGTCTTCAGTGAGATTGGTCCAACTAGCAATTGCTCTTGTGGTACGCCATTTACCACCAACTGAGTTTTCTTTCAGCCAAGCATTAACTCTGCGCATTTCGTAGGCATCACGTATTTTTTCATGAAAGTATTGGACTCCATATACCGTGAGGCCAGCAATGGCACCGCCAGATGCACCAACCACAATTCCTTCCCAAATATTACTTTCCATGTTTAGTCCCTACTTGATGCATAACAATTGTTTAGAGGACACTTTGTCCGATAAGAATATATAGCTTACCAAACAGAATCATAGTAATTTGCATTAGTTTCAGTTACATACGTTAACTATTGATAATTCTTTAACTATATCAAAAGTGTCCACTTTGCTGTTTTCTATATCCAATAAAGATAAGGGAGCAGCGATCACCGGCGGTTTGCATTTAACCCGGATTGGGAAGATAGTAAAAGTAAGAGCAGGAGAGTCTAAGAAACAAGGAGGGGGGGGCAGGTCTAGCCTTTAGCCCAGGTGGAAAACGGAAAGGCTAAAAGCTAGACCTGACCCTATGACGCTGCTGTTTTTTGCTGTCCGAGTGCATGTGATTGTTATACCTTTTCATGGTAGATATTGGGATATTTTATCAAGAATAAGACCCGTTCTTTTTTTTGTGAAATCTTGAAACATACTTTCGACCCACAATAACTCACTCTCGGGTATCAAGTGTCTCTTTACAAAAGATGGCTTGTTAGCAACATATTTATCCATCCACTCTTTAAAAGGCTTTCCGTTCTTTATTCCCCGATTTGTACCATAATCTATCAATTGAAAATTCTTTACACTATTAATTTCATCCCATCTGTAACCGAGACTCCTTAGTATTGATTTTGGCATAATATGGTCAACATCCTGGGTTCTGATTGTTTGATTTCTGTCATAGATTAGATAGTACAAAAATGAGCTATCTAGGTTATCAAGATTGGATGCATCATAGCTTTCGGAAAAAACTACTGGATGCTCAATATACACATTAAACAATTCATTTTTTGGAAAAATTCCGTTCTTATGTTTCTTCATTTCTACCAATAACTTATGAACTCCTGTTTTATAAGCAACCCATCCAGCACCACGACTGCGAAAGACACCATTTAACAAAGAGTGATATACCCACTCGTACATTAGTGGATAGTCATTATTCCCAGAGTCAAAATTATCAAAGAACACTGAAAGGGATTTTGCGTCCATATCTTTATGGAATAAATGATACGCTATAAAAAACAAAGGAATAAATGAACGATTTCCATCACGATAATAATCGTATAGTTCTGCATGTTTCAAAAAATCTTTAAGACTTTTAAGTATGCTTCCAATCTTATCTTTATTTGTAATTGCAAATGCAGCATCTTTAGCCTCAATTGAGGCCATTTCCTTTTTGTGGTCATCTTGAAGCAAAAATATCAATTTAATTAAATTATCTTGGGATAGGCCAATATCCTCATATTCATCTAGCATTTTTTTAAGAAAACCTTCCATCTCCCATGAGAAGCCTTTCAATATTGATGCAACCAAATCAAAAGAAGAAAGTTTAGTTCCACCATCATTCAAGCGCCTAAATAGTTCTACTATTCTTTGCTTATTCGTTACCTCATCAAATGATTTGTTGATTGAAACTTTTGAGATTCCCAGTGTCTCAGCGGTGATAATGTTTTTATAAAAAGCTTTGACGTTTTTTCTAATATGCTTTTCTTTATCGCCACCGTCTATCTGTTGCGACGCAATTATTTCGTCTGCAACTTGATCTTCATCGTTAGTATCTTTTAATCGCCGAAGAAGGCTACTTGCTAAATACCAGTAATGCTCTGGGATCGGTCTCTCTGAATTGTCCTTGGATTGTTTTGGTAATTTATCTTCGCTGTTTTCAAATTTGAATTCAAACTCAGAATTAAAATCACTAAATAAATCAAAGTACATCACCTTTCCATTGATGCTTCCCTTTAGGCCAATATAAAATGACTGTATCCTTTGCTGTCCATCAATCACAAATAATTGTTGTTGTGTCAATTCCTTAATCTTACGAGAGGCAATCATCCCTCCATCCTTTGTGAATGGTCTGTAATTGAATAATGGCTTTGTTCCTTTTTCCTCCTCAATAACCATGATTCCTCCAAAGGAATCCCCTTTCAGAAGAGTGTCAAAAAGCAATTCCATTTTTTCTTCATTCCATACCAATCTCCTTTGAATTACTGGAAGAACAAACCTTTCATCTTCCACTTCGGTGATTGCATCAGAAACTCTATATGCCTTCCAAATTGCCATTTAAATTCTCGGTTAATTATTTCTACGGGTATAACGCCGCTGTAACTGGCTCGAGATACGGAGCGATTTTTTGTGCAAGAATGAGCGAAGCGAATGCACAAAAAACTGCGTAGTATTTTGCGTCCGGTTCACAGCTTTGTTAGCTGCGCGCCGGCAACAAAGTGGATTTGACCACGTTTTCAGCATTGTTGATTCACCGCGACGGTTTTAAGGCTTAGTGGCAACGTACTGCAAAACCCGGAGTTTCCAGGTATGAGCATGTCTCGAAAAGTGCGCCGAACTATGCGGGCCACCGGGCCCAACACAATACCGATTAAGAACCGCGAACCCAAGGAACGAACGCGTGCTGTGGATTCATCTCCACCCAAGCTCAATGGTGCACAATTCTCTACGTGCACCGAACCTGCCAAACCCTCGACACTAAAATGCCTATTCATAATGCCTTCCTTGACGCCCCCTATAACCATGACTGCGCCTGCTAACGCCTTGCACACGGGCCGCAGTGGAGTGCCAGCGGAACGGAGGTCCGAGCCGCGAAGCGGCGCTTTACATGCTGCAACTTGTTATGTTTTTGCAACTTACTCACTATTAGCACGCCTAATAGATTTTATGATTAGTGCTGATAAAACTGAAAAAATTAACCCAATTACAAAATATATGGAAAGAAGTACCGGTGAGAACACCATGTACTGCTCATGATAATTTTCATCAATGCAATGTCCTGTTTCTGTATTGATAGCACCGCCTGAATCTAAACAAGCATCGGTTACAATAAAATCATGCACTGCATATATAGCGAGCAGCCCTATTGCAAGACTCAAAATTATATCTGTGATTTTGATGCTCATAGCTTCCTTGAAACATAACAATTGTTTAGAGGACACTTTGTCCGATAAGAATATATAGCTTACCAAACAGAATCATAATAATTTGCATAAGTTTCAGTTACATACGTTAACTATTGATAATTCCTTAAATATATCAAAAGTGTCCACTTTGCTGTTTTCTATAACCAATAAAGATAAGGGGGCAGTGATCACCGGCGGTTTACTTTTCACCCGGATTGGGAAGATAGTAAAAGTAAGAGCAGGAGAGTCTAAAAACTAGACCTGAACTACTCATAGTTTAACGGACTGGCGGATCCCTTTTGCTGCTTTATTCATATACTACTATTAGACATAGGCTATACAAGTGAGTAACAGGAAATTCGCCTTTAATTCATTTTTCCAAGTTATCTATTAATAAAGGGTGAAAATGATACGCACAGTCCGCAAGACAATTTTCTATAGGTCTTGTCAAAAATTCTTACGTCAGAAGGTTGAAATTCCGTTTTCATTAAAACGTTTTTCAGTTTTATAAAAGCTTTTTAAAACAAAAATCGCCGAGCCAGTTTGTGATCTTTTCATTATTGACGCGTTTGCTTTCGTAGGGTTTGTTGGAGGGGATGATCGGGAGTTGGTAATGATCGGCAATGGTTTTCCAATGTAAGGCTTGACCATCGGCGAGGTTGAAGCGTTCTGATCGAATATTACGATCATCATTAATCATCCGTTGTGTGATCGTGACGATGTCGTCGACGTGGATTAAGTTCACGCGTTTGTCGGGGGTGGTGATGCGGCCTTTTTTTAGCCAATTAATCGGTTCGCGATCAGGCCCGTAGATTCCGGCAAGGACTAAAATTGTTGCGCCTTGATCGCGTAGCCATTCTTCGCCGACGACGCGATCTCGACTGAGTTCGAGCGGATGATTTTCCGTGACGAGATCATCTTCTGTCAGGGTTTGATAACAGGATGTACTGGCGTAGACGATGAGCTTTTTGTCTGCGGACAGTTTGGATTTATAAAACGCCTTTACGTGATCTAGCGATTTCGCGGGGAAGGTCCAGATGACGGTGTTGACGTCAGGTAAGTTCTTCCAGCTGGTTGGATCATTCAGATCAAACTGGACGGATTGAACGCCGTTACTGCGATCATGAGTGCGGTAGCTTGAGATGGCGTTGAGGCGATCAGCCAGACGTTGGCCGACATAACCGCCACCGAGTATCAGGACATCAGACATGTTTTATATCCATTTTTTCTTTCTAAAAAAGATCAGTAAGGCAGCAGCGACGGCGGCAAATAAAATCCATAAAGCTGGGTACGCCCATTTCCATTTAAGTTCGGGCATGAACTCGAAATTCATGCCGTAAATACCGACGATGAATGTCAGTGGTATAAAAATCGTCGAGAAGATTGTCAGTACTTTCATGATCTCGTTCATGCGATAGCTGATGCTGGAGAGGTAGAGATCTAGCAGGCCGGTGATCAGCTCACGGTAACTTTCAATCGCTTCAAGCACGCGGATGACGTGATCATAAACGTCGCTGAAATAGACGTTGGTTTTCGGATCGATCAACGGGGTGTCACTGCGTAGAATGCTGTTGAGCAATTCGCGGATCGGGCTGATGGTACGGCGTGCGTGTATGAGTTCGCGACGGATGGTTTGTAGCTGGTGCATGTGGGCTGGTTCGACAGCGTTCATCATGTTTTCTTCAATCTCTTCAATGAGCGGATCGAGGCGATCTTGTAGTTTGAAGTATTCGTCGATGATGTTGTCGATCAGCGCGTATGCAAGGTAATCCGGCCCCAGTGTACGGAAACGCCCACGACCGTTTAGCAGCCGATTGCGAACGGAGGCGAATAATGGGCTGGATTTTTCTCTAAAGCTGATGACCAGATCGTTAAACACTAAAATACTGATCTGTTCGTATTTCACACCGAAGTCATCGGGATTGATGGTGACGACTTTTAAGACGATGTAGAGATAATCATCGTACTCCTCAAATTTTGGTCGCTGCTGGGTGTTGAGAATGTCTTCCAGCACGAGTGGGTGCACGTTGAATTTCGCACCGAGCGATTCGATTTGTTTGACGTCGTATAGGCCTTCAATGCTGAGCCACTTTTTGCCAAGTGTCGTGCTGGTGAGTGCAATAAGCTCGGCGGGATCGGTTTCTTCGAGTGGCGTGACGTGATCACTATCGTAGCTGATCAACGACCAAGTGGGCTGATCTTCATGTATTTCTCCAACGTGGATCAGCGAGCCAGGAGGGAGACCGGCTTTGTTGGCAAGAGTGGACGTTGTACGTGGTTTTTGCGTCATGGCGAGTGTGAATGAGCGATTAAGATTACGTCGAATTTTAGATGCTCATCATACCTTAAAGCAGGACGTAACGAGACTGTGGCATACTAATTGGCATCTTAAGATAAGGGTGACTGCATTGCGTAATATTGGAAAAATATTTCTTACTGGGCTAGCGACGGTCGTGCCGATCACGGTCACGGCGTATTTCATTTTTTGGCTGTTTACCTCCTCAGAAAAAACGCTGGGAAAAGTGTTTCGCTATTTTCTCCCGGATGGATGGTATTTGCCGGGGCTGGGTGTTTTAACCGCGATCGGATTGATTTTCTGTGTGGGTATTTTAATGCGTGCGTGGATCGTTAAAACGGTCTATGGCATGGGTGAAAAAATCCTCTATAAAATTCCCTTGGTGGGATCTTTATACGGATCAATGCGGGATTTGTTTACCGTATTTTCGGGCGATCAGGCGGATTCGTTTAACCAGTCAGTATTGGTAAAAATGGATGATAAACATTTGATGGGTTTAGTGACCCGATCAGACTTGAGTGACTGGTTTCCTGATGATGAAACAGCGAAAGATCAGATCGCCGTGTATTTGCCGATGAGTTACAACATGGGGGGCTACATGATCCTTGTCAAACGTGATCAGGTACAGGCGTTGGATATGCCGGTCGAAGAGATGATGCGGATTGCGATCACTGCTGGGGTAACGTCATCCCATTCGAAAAATTAAATGTTCTTCTTACCGTATTGATAAATCGTAACCTATAAAAAAACCCCACCACCGAAGTGGAGGGGTTTTTAGGCATCCTGCCCTGACTACAAATAAACGGATAATTGAATCGTCCGGTGACGATTACTTAACCTTTCTTAGTTGCTTTTGCTGCTGCTGGAAATACGCTTTCCATGTAGTCAGTGTATATTTTTTTCAGTTCTTCACCATAAGATTTTGCTTCTTCGACTGCTGCTTTGCTGTCAGAAACAGATTTTGATAGGTAATCTTTTGCTAATGCGCTTTGATCTTTCATGAATGCTGTTAAGCCTTCAGGATCTTTAATTTCTGTGAATGCTTTAGTGCGTGCTTCTGTAAGTTCTGCGAGTTCTTTAGCGACTGCAGTTTGTTTTTCAATCGCTTCTTCGAATTTTGCTACGTTTAAACTCATCATCTTCTCGAAAGGCGCAGTGAAAACACTCATATCTGTCATTGGGAATTCTTTAATCATTGTCTTTCTCTCTCGTGTGTTAGTTTTTAAATGCGGGGTGTAGTTAACCCTCAGTACGCATAGTAGTACATTAATTGTTGCGGTGCAACAATGGCGATTAAATTAAATTTGCGAAGCGAAATATATGTGATCGGGATCAATAAGTTGCCTCGGATTAAAGAGCGGAAAACACACCCTCGTTAGTGACGCGCGAAGGTGTGTTTAATTGAAGCAGATGTGTATGACAGTGCCGTTAAATTAGCTGTCGGCTTCGTCATAGCCTAGGTTGGGTGAAAGCCAGCGTTCAGTGGTGGTGATGTCCATGCCTTTACGTTTAGCGTAGTCATGTACTTGGTCACGATTGATCTTACCCAAACCAAAGTAGCGTGAGTCTGGGTGCGCAAAATACCAGCCGCTGACTGCTGCCGTCGGTACCATTGCGAAGTGATCTGTGATCGTAATACCGGTGTTGTTTTCAACATCCAGGAGTTTCCACAGGAGTGCTTTCTCAGTGTGATCCGGGCAAGCAGGATAGCCCGGTGCAGGCCGAATGCCTTGATAGCTTTCGTCGATCAACGCTTCGTTATCGAGTGCTTCCGTCTTTGCATAACCCCAGATTTCTTTGCGCACTTTTGCGTGCATGAGTTCCGCAAACGCTTCGGCAAAACGATCTGCCAGTGCTTTCAACATGATCGCATTGTAGTCGTCATGATCACGTTCAAACTCGTCGAGCTTGGCTTCCATTCCAAAGCCAGCGGCGACGGCGAAGGCGCCCATGTAATCTTCCACTTGTTGCTCTTTGGGGCCGACGAAATCTGCAAGGGCGAAGTTAGGTTGGCCTGGTGGCTTTTGAGTTTGTTGACGGAGAGAGTGGATCACGCTGAGTTCGCCGTGACGACTGTCATCGGTATACAGCTCAATGTCATCGTCACCGACAGAGTTTGCCGGGAAAATGCCGATCACGCCGTTCGCACTAAACCATTTTTCATCGATAACCTTTTTCAACATGGCTTGTGCGTCGTCAAACAAACGGCTGGCTTCAACACCGACGGTTGGGTCTTTAAGAATACGCGGGTAACGACCGGCTAATTCCCATGCGATGAAGAACGGCGTCCAGTCAATATAATCAACGATCTCCGTCAGTGGATAATCATTAAAAACCTGAACGCCCAATGTTGCGGGTTTAACCGGTGTGTAATTGGCCCAGTCAATCGGGGCTTTATTTTCTCGGGCTTTTTCGATCGTCAGCCACTGGGTTTTCGCTTGACGGCCTTTATGACGTTCGCGCACACCTTCGTATTCTACTTTAAGCGCTTCGACAAACGACGCACGTTGATCACGACTGAGTAATTTCGTTGCTACGCCAACGGCGCGCGACGCATCTTTTACATGCACAACGGGTTCGTTGTAGCCAAGGTCAATTTTTACCGCTGTGTGTGCACGTGAGGTCGTGGCGCCGCCGATCATCAGTGGTATTGTAAATTCTTGACGTTGCATTTCTTTTGCGACATTAACCATTTCATCAAGCGACGGGGTGATCAGGCCGGACAAGCCAATAATGTCAGCATTCACTTCTTTGGCTTTATCCAGAATCTTTTGTGCTGGCACCATTACGCCCATGTCGATCACTTCGAAGTTATTACATTGCAAGACGACGCCGACGATGTTTTTACCGATGTCATGCACGTCACCTTTGACGGTCGCCATGATGATCTTGCCGTTATTTTTTGCCGTGTCGCCGGTGCGGGCTTTTTCTGCTTCGATGAAAGGTAATAAATACGCGACGGCTTTTTTCATCACACGCGCACTTTTAACCACTTGCGGTAAGAACATTTTGCCGGAACCAAACAGATCGCCCACCACATTCATACCGTCCATCAGCGGGCCTTCGATCACGTCGAGTGGACGCTTGGCTTGCTGTCGTGCTTCTTCGGTATCTTCTTCAATATAATCGGTGATGCCTTTGACCAACGCATGGGTGAGACGCGATCCTACCGTGTCTTCTCGCCAAGCCAGATCGACTTTTTTCTCTTTGGCCTCACCAACCACTGAATCGGCGAATTCAACCAAGACTTCCGTTGAATCATCATGACGGTTGAGCAGCACGTCTTCGACTTTTTCGAGAAGCTCGGGCGGAATTTCTTCGTAAATACCGAGCATGCCCGCATTGACGATGCCCATGTCCAAACCGGCTTTGATACCGTGATACAAGAATGCCGAGTGGATCGCTTCACGCACAGGGTTGTTGCCGCGAAAAGAGAAAGAGACATTACTGATGCCGCCACTGACCAGCGCGCGCGGAAGATGCTGCTTGATCTCGCGCGTTGCTTCGAAGAAGGCCAGTGCATAATCATTATGCTCAGACATGCCGGTGGCGACGGTTAAGACATTTGGATCGAAAATAATGTCTTGTGGCGGGAAATCGACTTTTTCGACTAACAAATCGTAACAGCGTTTTGCGATCTCAAACTTGCGTTCAGCCGTGTCCGCTTGACCCGTTTCGTCAAACGCCATGACTACCGCTGCCGCACCGTAACGTCGGAGCAGGCGCGCCTGATCAAGAAATTTCTCCTCGCCTTCTTTTAAAGAGATGGAGTTGACCACGCCTTTGCCTTGAATACATTGCAGCCCCGCTTCGAGCACGCTCCATTTTGATGAGTCGAGCATGATCGGCACTTTGCTGATATCTGGTTCACTGGCGATCAGATTTAAGAACTCGATCATCATCGCTTCGGAGTCGAGCATGCCTTCGTCCATGCAGACGTCGACGATCTGTGCGCCGTTTTCTACTTGTTGACGTGCGATGTCTAAGGCTTCTTCAAGATTGCCTTCTTTGATCAAGCGGGCGAATTTGGGTGAACCAGTCACGTTTGTTCGTTCGCCGACGTTGATGAAGTTGGAATCAGGAGTGATCGTCAATGGTTCTAAACCACTCAAGCGCATGTAGGGCGCGATCTCAGGAATCGGACGCGGCGCGATGCCGTCAAGTTCTTCAGCAAAGGCGCGGATGAAGTCTGGCGTGGTACCACAGCAGCCGCCGACGATATTTACAAGTCCGCTTTGCGCGAACTCTTTTAACGTGAGCGCCATTTCTGCGGGTGTTTCGTCGTACTCACCAAACTCGTTTGGTAAGCCCGCATTTGGATGGGCGCTGACGAAAGTGTCAGCGACATCGGACAGTTCTTTAACATATTGGCGTAATTCCGTCGCACCAAGTGCGCAGTTCAAACCAATACTGATCGGCTTTGCGTGTGATACGGAATTCCAGAATGCTTCTGATGTTTGGCCGGTTAAGGTACGCCCACTGGCATCGGTGATCGTGCCGGAGATCATGATCGGCAATTTGATACCGTGATCGTAAAAATACTGATCAACCGCAAACAGCGCCGCTTTTGCATTTAGCGTGTCGAAAATGGTTTCGACCAGAATAATATCTGAGCCGCCATCGATCAGACCGGCGAGGGCTTCGGTGTAAGAATCCACTAATTCTTTAAACGTGACGTTGCGGAAGCCAGGATTATTCACGTCAGGTGAAATCGAGGCGGTGCGACTGGTCGGGCCGAGGACACCAGCGACATAGCGTGGTCGATCAGGATTCTCTGCTTCTAACTCATCACAGGCGGCGCGCGCGAGTTCGGCACCGACTTTATTCAGATCATAAACGACGGATTCTAACTCATAGTCTGCTTGCGCAATGGAAGTGGAATTAAAGGTGTTCGTTTCAATGATATCCGCACCAGCATCGAGGTATGCTTTGTGGATCGCGCGAATAATCTCCGGGCGCGTTAACGACAGCAGATCGTTATCACCTTTGAGATCAAGATGGTGATCCTTAAATTGCTCACCACGATAATCAGCTTCCTCCAGCTTATAGGTCTGGATCATCGTTCCCATCGCGCCATCAAGCAGTAGGATGCGTTCTGATAATTGTTGTTCCAGTCGTTCGAGCCGTTCTGTTCGTTGCATGGTGAGGTATCTTCTTAAAAATTCAAAACCATTAATTGTAACGCGAAAATGTCATTTTGTGGTGATAAAAGCTTGGATTGTTTGCTGATCTTCGAGAATTAGCAGAATCTAATGCTTACAGTTAAAATTATGCTATCACCACCTATATTGATAAGAACGCGATTGGCGACTTAAGATTTAGACAATAGGAAAAAGCCAACAGGATTCGTTGCTATGAAAATTGCTGAAATGGAACACAATGCGATGGAAGTGTCGCGTTTACTTAAATTGCTCGCCAACCCCAACCGCCTGATGGTGCTTTGTCATTTAATTAAAGGTGAGTGCACGGTGGGTGAGTTAGAAAGAAGGATCGGGTTAAGCCAGTCGGCTTTATCACAACACTTAGCTAAGTTGAGAGAGGAGCAGATCGTTGTGAGTCGCCGTGAAGCACAGAGCATGTATTACTCTGTTCAGGATGAAAAAACGCAACGCTTGTTGAGTGTGCTTTATGAATTGTATTGCAAAGATTTTGTTATGCCGTAGCCGGTGGCTTAACAAACTCAGAATTTTTTACTTTTCACTCACTACCATTACCCCGTCTAAAAATGACTGTTACACGTTATATGTCCTACACATAAACGGCATTCATCAAATAGTGTCAAATGCGTGACGTTAAATTCCTAGTTATAAATAAATATACATAAATAACAACTAGATATTACTATTACTTATAGTCAAAACTTACTTAATATGCTTAACTTAGACACAATATTAATGGACTGAATATTTGTTGAACAATAAAAATAAAAGAATGCTGTTTTTGCACCAGTGCAAGCATGACTCTGCCGTATGTCTACGACGTTAAAATTAATACCGCTAAAAATTTGTCTGCTCGGTTTTGATCGACGCAACCTTAATGCGTTGAAATTATTTTTCGGACGAATTGATACGGGTTATTGCCAGCTCAGTTTGCCGGATGAAGCGGATCTCGTCATTGTCGATATTGATCGTTATGGTGTTGATGATGAGTGGCAGGCTTTACGTCAGAACCACCCGAATGTGCGTGGTATCTTATTTACGGTTAACAAACAAGACGATTCAGAGCTCACTACCTATCTACAAAAGCCAGTTAAAATTCCTGCGTTATTGAGCAAGCTGACGCGTATTCGTGAGTCGCTTTCGGAAGACAGTGTCGAATTAATGCCGGGCTATCCGTGGTCGTCAGATCATCTTGATAAGCCAGAGGAAAAGGTAGAAAAAACACCCGAAACTCATCAAGATACAAAGCATGAGGAAGATCAGGAAAGCGTCGACCAAAGCATTTCTGATGTTGCTTACCTTGCAGAATTAGGAACCTTGTTGGATGGCATAAAGCGCGCAGTAAAACGAGCTAACACGAAAGGACTCGGTGTGCGCATGCACATGGCCAATCAAGGGAGTATCTTTATTGATCCTTCCGAGCATTGGGTTTTTACAGACTTTTCTGACGCGACCTTGCGTGAATTATGTACGGAACGATTCAACGAAGCGGAACTTCTCCTCAGCGAATTCGAAGACGGTGAATCTGCGAAGTATGTCGAAGGTTGGGCACAGTGTCGTGAAACACCGATCGATGTTGACAGCTTTATGTGGGACTTGGCGTTATGGACTTATAACGGCTTATTACCAACCGGAACGCGGCTCGACTATAAAGTAGAGTTAAAAACCTGGCCCGATCTGCAAAGAATGACTCTTATTCCTTTTTCAATGCGGATTGCTGCATTGTGGACAGCGTGCCCAGTCAGCCTGATAGAAACCGTGGAAGTGCTGAATGTTCCGCCAGAACACGTTTTTAAATTTTATGCGTGTTGTCATACGCTCGGATTACTCAACCAGATTGATCCAAGTACGGATGGTGCCCGATTAAAAAGCATCGAACCAAATGAAGAACGCCGCCGTTTTTATCTGAATATTCTGAAACATATTAAAGGTAAGGATTTTGAGTAACTTGAGCCACCACCCAAGGCAACTCACTCGCGGTGATCAAATTCACGAGTTTCGCATTTTGTCGCTGATCGAGGCTGACGAGATCTGTCATGTTTATCATGCGGTGGATACCTTGCTTGACGTGCCAGTATGTTTGAAAGAATTTCACCCAGTCAGATATATTGATTCACGGGATGCAACGTTTAATTTGCATGCACTCGATGAAAAAGTCATGCAGTCAGAACTGGCTAAATTCATGTTGTTGAACAAACAACTCGCAAGGATAAAATCAGTTAGCAGTGAAAAATTACTACGCTATTTTTCTTACGGCCAAACGGGTTACATTGTTAGTGAATATTATGAGGGGCAGTCTTTACAGAAAACGTTAGTATCCAAAAGTCGATTTACCGAAAGTGAATTGATCGAATTGTTTACGCCATTGTTACAGTCACTACAAAAGTATCATGACGACGACATTGTGCATGCTGATCTGACACCATCGAGAATTCGTTTACGATCATATCATGCACCTTTATTAACGGGGTTTTGTGGTGATCAAGTGTCATTGCTGACGCCGTCAAATTATTCGGCACCAGAAGTGGTTGATGAGGATCAACGCGTCAGTACTTTAGCGGATATTTATTCATTAGGGGCGTTGCTTTACTCCTGCATAAGCGGATTGCCACCACTACCGGCGAAGCAGCGTTTGAATGCAATCAAGAAAGGCCTACCAGATCCGCAATCACTTGCAGCGAAACTTGACGGCATCGCAGCCAGTTCTCGTTTATTGACGGTGATTGATCACTGTCTTGATCTGCGCCCCGAACGACGTCCCGATTCAGCAGCGTTGATCTTAGATGCGTTTCGTGAATCTAGCGGTGTGCGTATTGAAGGATCGTTATCGGTTAAAACCAAAGCACAAGAATTAAAGCAACGCGATCCTGTTCACGTTACGCAATTGGGCGTGTCTGAACATCAAAACGTCAGCAAAATTATTGTGACGGGTACATCGGGCACCGGTAAAACATCGATGATCGAGAAACTATGTGACGAAGTCTTTACGTCGAAAAGCCATGAGGAAACTACTCACTTGGCACGCCAGCGCGAGCATGGACACACGATTGATCAAGGCTGTATCTATTTGCCCGAAGGCGACAAATTATATTTATACGGACTACCGGGGCCGCTGGGGTTTGAAACCAGTTGGGATCTGGTGCGAACAAGCGCGATTGGAATTATCTTGTTATTGGATAATTCGCGGAAAGATCCGCAGCGTGATCTGAGCCTGTTCTTGTCTAGCTTTGACGAACACAGTTGCCCGCCAATCGTGATCGGCATTACCCGTACAGATATTTCCCGCACTCCTTCTATCCGCGATTTTAATAGCACGGTCGACTTATATGCCGATCGTTTCTTACAACGTCCCGCTGTGTTTACCACGGACTCGGACGATCCTAAACAAGCCTGCTTTATGATCGAAGCGCTACTTACCATGCATGCCACTCACGAACAGTTAGCCCTGCAACCCGCGCTTTAATAGCGACATAATCAAAACATAAGCTAGTATTTCTATGCGCAATCGTTCACAACATCCCGATCAAATTGAAGTTTTTCCCATCGCTTGCCGATAAATGAAACTCATGAAGAGAGAGAAGTGATATGCGAGAGGATATGTTGCTATCCATTTTGAACGAGCTCAATGGCGCGACAGCGGATATTGAAGGATCGGCCGTTATTTCCAATGATGGATTATTGATTGCCAGCGTCATGCCGGCGAGTTTCGAAGAAGAACGCGTGGGAGCAATGACCTCAGCGATGTTATCGTTGGCGACACGTACATCCAAAGAATTAAAACGCGGGCATATTGATCATGTGATCGTCAAAGGCGATCACGGTTATGCGATCATGCTCACTGCAGGGCAAGACGCTATGCTTTGTGTTCTAGCCCGCAGCGACGCCAAGCTGGGTTTGGTCATGTTGGATGCGTCACGCGCCGCAGAAAATATTCCGCGCGTGCTGTAAGCCAAAGTTAAGCGATAGACGAAAATAACACCAGAAAATGCGTTAATTTAAATCGTGATTAACTTAATTCTCTGGGTGTTTTAATAAATGATCTTAATGGACTAAAAGCCAATGAGGGCTTTGATCCAACGTGTGTCGATTTTTAATAGCGCCAGATCAACGGTGAAAATAAAGCCAGCACAGTAAGATATTCCAGACGACCTAAAATCATCGCGATAGACAGTATCCACGTCCCCGTGTCTGTTACAGGTTGAAAGTTATTAGCTAACTCACCAAAGCCCGGTCCTAACACATTTAGACACGCAGCAACGGCACTCAGTGATGACCAGAAATCCAATCCCGTTGCCATCAGCATTAAGGTGAAAGTCATACTTAAAAAAGCGGCGATCGACATAAAGGAAATCGTCGCACTCAATACCTTTTCCTCTACTGAACGGCCTTGGTATTTCACAAGAAAAATCCCCCTCGGTGAGATCAGTCGTCGTAATTCGAGATTCATTAATTTCACGCACAAAATATTACGGATAAACTTATTCCCGCCCGCAGTTGATCCGGCGCACCCGCCGAGATAACCAGCAACCAACAATAAAAATGTCACCGCATACGGCCAGTCAGAAAACCCTGCAGCACCAAATCCCGTGCTTGTGATGAAAGAAATCAGGTGAAAAAAAGCCAAATTAAATGCCGTAAATGAATCGTTATACACCCCAGCTCGGAGCAGAAAAACTCCTATGAGCACCGCGAGCAGAATGACAAACGCAAGAAACCAACGCGTTTCTTCATCTCGCCAGTAGAGATGAAGTCGCCCCGCATGCCAGACCCTAAAATGTAGAGCAAAACTCACCGCTCCAACGAGCATGAACACATCCGAAATGATTAATAAACCCGGACTATCAAAATAGCCCATGCTGGCATCGTGAGTCGAAAAACCACCTGTAGAAACGGTTGTAAAACTATGTGCGATCGCGTCATAAACACTCATACCGCCCAGGAAATAAGCAACCGCACACAAGAGGGTGATCGTGATGTAGACGTACCACATGAAGTGAGCGGTGTTAGCAATTCGAGGGGAGAGTTTGTCATCTTTAAATGGCCCTGGCGTTTCAGCGCGTAGTAATTTCATTCCACCGACATTCAATATCGGCAAGACGGCAACCACGAAAATCACCACGCCCAATCCACCCAACCATTGTAGAAATTGTCGAAATAGTAAGAAGGTACGTGGCATTTGATCAAGCCCGCTTAGAATCGTCGCGCCTGTGGTGGTCAGTGCACTGATCGATTCAAATACCCCATCTGTTAACGACACGCCGGTGATCAGAATAATCGGGATAGCGCCGAGAAACCCACTGAGAACCCAAGTTAATACGGCAAAGATTAATGCATCACGAAAGCTCACTTTGGAGACATCATAGCGTTTGCCTAATATTAGAAAGAGCCCTGCAACGGTGAGCATTAATGAGGCGGGTAATAAAAAGTCAGCGGTTTCGTGATCATGAAAAACAAACCACGATAAGATCGAAAAAAACGCTTGTACGAGGCCCATCAATCCAATTGGGAAAGCCAGTAGATAAAGTGTCGTGAAGATATTGATCATGCTTTCGAAGACGTCCTGCCTTGGTGTCAGACTACTACATCAATATTATGCCTTACAGACGTTCTTTTTCTACTTGAAACTCATCGTTTCAACGATTAATTTTAATGCGTCCGATAAACAATAGAGCATATGGATACCCAACTACTCAGAACTTTTCTCGAAGTCAGCAAAACGCGTCATTTTGGTCACGCTGCTGAATCCTTACACGTCACTTCTGCGGCGGTCAGTGCACGAATTCGCCAGTTAGAAGAGTTTCTCAACGTGACGTTGTTTACGCGTCAGCGAGGAAATATTCAGCTAACCCATGCAGGACAACGGTTGTTACCACATGCCGAGTCGATCTTGTCGGTTTGGGCCACGGTTAAACAAGAAATGGCGACAGAACAAACGCCGCCAGATGTGATCAAGTTGGGGTATCAAACAGGCTTAATTCCGCAAGTTTGTCCGATCAACACGAGTGCATTATCGGCGCAACCAGTTTTGCCGTTGACGGATATGTTGACGATCACAGCAGCGACATCATCTGCCTTACTCGAAGGGCTAATGCAAACGCAGTTTGATCTAATCTTGACCAGCGATGCCATTCATGACGAGCAGCTGATTAAACAAGTAGTGGGGGAGCTTCGCTGTGATTTGTTTTCGGATCAGCCAGAACAAAGCTGGTTGGAAATGACGCGATCAACCTATGTCCACATTGATTGGGGGGACGATTTTGCTGCATTTCATGCAACGCATTTTAAGCGGAGTTTATCGGTCTCACGGTTATGTGTCGATGCGGTATCGGTCGCCTGTGATCATGTAACACAATACGGCGGTAGCGCATATTTACCACCCGATCTCGGCGCGTCGCTAGGACTATACGCAGTACAGGCAGCGCCGCAATTTTCGCAACCGATACAGGTGGTTTATCAGGCCGAACGGTTCGATCAAGCCAGACTAGAAAAGCTGATTGCGCAAGTCTTTAAGACGTCTTAGTCTTCATCCAAATCGAAGTCGTAAAAATCATCGGTTAAATCTTTTAGCCGTTTGTTTTCCATACGATCTTCGAGCTTGCGTCGTATGTCCAGTTTTTGTTGTTTGCTGAGTTTATTTTCCGGAAGCGTTTCTGTTGTTTGATCTTCAACAGTGTCGTCATCTTCTAACTCGGCTTCATCATCAAACCAATCACTTGCCATGCGCTTTTATTCCCACTATTCCTTTTTTGTCTCTCAAACAGCCCAGTTCAGATTGCGCTGTCATGTTTGAATTACAGTCACTGCTTAGCGCGTAATTTTCCGCAATTAAAATCCAGCTTTTTATTAAGGTACAGAAAAAAATATTTTACGTTACGTTAAAATATTTTTAACGTAAAAACCGCCTTTCAAAGACGGTTCTGAACAGAGGAATAATGAGTAAGTGATCGCTTCGTTTTGTGTAATGGAGGGCTTATTTTGCTTGTAATGCGACCTGATCAAAGGCGATACCAGCCCAGCCGGTTTGCATAAACTGACGAATATTTGCGTGATCAGTATTGTCGGGGTGGGCGAGAACATCATCGCGATAATAGTGGCCGAAGCAGGCCAGGGTGTGTGCTTCCGATAAACCTTGCTGTTTTGCGAAAGCAAATATTTTACAGGAGCCTTCATTGGTTCCCGCTTCATTGACCACTTTGTTGTCACCAAGACCATTTGAGAATCGACTAGGCGTGTATGTAAAGTTTTCTGCGATCACCGTCATTACGTTGTCGAATTCGACGCTGTTTGGGGCATGTTTGAGAGTGTCTAATAAGGTTTCTAATTGCATGTTGATTTCGCTTAATAATTGTTTTTAATGAGAAAATTAGTGTTGTGTGGGTAGATCTCTTAAGGGATCGATTAAATATTCCAAGCCGTTAATTTTAATTTCCAGGGTTAATTGCATTAGCTCCCCCAGCCGACCTTCAGGAAATCCGCGATCAGCGAACCAAAGTAAATACGGCTCGGGTAGATCGATCAATGGCCGTCCTTGATATTTACCAAACGGCATTTCGTATTTTGCGATCTTAATTAAATCTTCTTTTTCGAACATTTTAGCTGAAGAGTAATTTGTAAATGACTGGGAATTTTGAAGGAAAAATTCGAAAAAGTCCTAAAGCTTATGACTCCATCGACCGATGATCATAACAGTTCGACAGTGTAGTGGGAGGTTGCTGCTTGTTCGGGATGTAGAACGGTAAAACCGAGGAAGAATATGGAAATTGTACTATTTGATGAGGAAACAGTTGAATCGACGCACCAAAATGGTAAAGCGTTGATTGCGATTCGTTCGTTGACTTCATCGGAATGTTTGTCTGAGTTGACGCAAACATTGCACTTCAAGTCGGATATCACCGACTGTGGCAACAAAGCGTTGAAAATGTACAACAGTGCATTACCCGATGTGATCGTGCTGGATTTGGATCTACCAAACTTAAGTGGTTTGGAATTAATCCATGCCATTGGTGAAAATAACGTTAAGCGCCAACATCTCTCCCGTATTATCGTAATTAGCCACGATACAAGTCGGACAACTGTTAGCAAACTTCTACTCGCAGTGAAAGCCTACCGCGGCCATATTAAGCTTGGCTTTATGGCGAAACCGTGGAAGGTGCAGGATTTTTATCGGCAGTTGCGTAATTTGCACAGTGATAACACCGCATTGCTCGAAGACATCGACGCGCAATTGGATCGGTTTGACAGTACGGAAGAGGGGCAACCGATTGTTGAATCAAGGCTCGTATTGGGTGTGACAGAAATCGAAAAAGGTCTGCGCGTAGAATTGGGGTGCGATCGCGAAATTTCTGTGAATAGTACAACCGTGCAGTCGTACATCCAACACATTGAGAAAAACCTGCTCTCTGCACCCGTGAGTTACATCGAGTTCAGTCTTTCTGCGCTGACACGCGTGCCACCACAAAATATTATTGCGTTGTTGTTATTACTGCATGGCTTATCCGGTAAGTGGGATAAGAAAATTGCTTTTGTTGAAGTCCCTTTCGGGCTCTACACGATGATCAAGGAACATGGTCTGGGTCATCTGATCAGGCAGTGATCAGCAAAACCCAGCGCGTACCCGACTGCGATCAGCGCTCAGTGACTTTCAACCGCGTAGCATGGCATCCAGTTGATCCACCACTTCCGCCCAGTCTGCATCACGCTCGTGTGCTTCTTTCAAAAAAGCTGACTGGCTTTCTGACCAGAAATTCGCTTCATGCAGTGGCGACACTCTATTCATATCCTTGTGCCGAAGAATAAATGTGTCCACTGATACATCATCATGGGGCAAACCGAGCTGCTTAAATAGACTAGGTAGATCATGATTTGAGAGATCCATATGGTGCTCCTTTAATTTTCTAAGTTCGCATAAAATATGACTTGCTGCACCGCAACAAGTTCCCTTTAGCTTAGCAGACTATGAAGGAATATGTGGCTTGAATTTACGGAAATTGACCCCATCATGAAGCTTATAAACTGACTTTACTATTTCTGATCGCCTTGTCGTGCGCGCCCTGCAATACGAGAAAGACGATCATTTGAGGATAAAACCGACGTAATGCAATACAAAGACTATTACGACATCATGGGTGTCGATCGAGGCGTTAGCCAAGATGATCTAAAAAAAACTTACCGCAAACTAGCGCGTAAATATCATCCTGATGTCAGTAAAGAACCTGACGCGGAGAAAAAATTTAAAGACGTAGGTGAAGCTTACGAAGTATTGCGAGATCCCGAAAAGCGTGCCGCATACGATCAACTCGGGGCGAACTGGAAAGCTGGACAAGATTTCAATCCACCGCCGGGTTGGGATGGCGGCTTCGGTCAGTCTGGCGGATTTAGTGGGCGATCAAGTCAAGGCGGTGGCTTCAGTGATTTCTTTGACGAATTATTCGGTCAGCATGGTGCTGGGGGCGGTTTTGGACAACGGAATGCGAAAGGTGAAGATCATCAAGCAAAAATCTTGATCGATTTGGATGATGCATTTAATGGTGCAAAACGGACGATCAGTTTACGTCTACCCCAAGCCGGACCAGATGGTCGAATGGTGCATCAAGAACGTAGCTTGAGTGTTTCCATACCTAAAGGAATAAAAGCTGGGCAACGGATTAGATTGACTGGGCAGGGCGCACCAGGACCGATGGGACAAGCGGGTGATCTGCTTCTTGAGATTCAGTTTAAGCCGCATACCGTGTACAAAGTGGATGATACCGATCTGAGCATGGATTGCCCGATCACACCGTGGGAAGCGGCGCTCGGCGCGAAAATCACCGTTCCAACGCCGAATGGAAAGGTTGAATTAAATGTCCCGGCAGGTGCACGGTCAGGCCAGAAAATGCGCCTAAAAGGACGTGGTATTCCGGGCAAAACACCGGGCGATTTGTATGTTGTTTTACAAATCACCAACCCACCAGCGGACACTGACGAAGCGAAAGCGCTCTATGAAGAAATGCGTGACAAACTCGCGTTTAATCCACGTAGTCGATTGGGCGTATAAACCATATAAAGTTGCGGAAGATAGGTTTAAACGGAGACAAATTACTGATGAATAACACAAATAATCTGCAAATTGTCTGCGCTGACTGTCATGCGATCAACCGCGTACCAGCGAGCAAGCTGGCCGATCACGGTAAATGCGGAAAATGTAAACATCCACTTTTTTCAGGCAAGCCGATCAGTGCGAGTGCGGATAATGCGATCACACATTTAACCAAGAACGATCTACCGGTCGTGATTGATTTTTGGGCTGACTGGTGCGGGCCTTGCAAAATGTTCGCACCAACGTTCGCGCAGATCGCAGCAAAACTCGACACACAAGCCCGTTTTGTAAAAGTGGATACGGAAGCAAACCAACCACTTGCCGGACAGTATCAGATCAGAAGTATTCCCACCTTGATGATCATGAAAAACGGAAAAGAGACTGCCCGTCAAGCCGGTGCGATGTCCTCATCACAATTTGAATCCTGGGTCCTACAACACCTCTAAGTCAGTCAATACAGCCTAAGGTTCACTATTCGATAGAAGAAAAAATCATTTCAAAACCAACAGGATAGACGGGTTAAACCGTTAATCTTGATCTAAATCGACGTATAAATAAACGCCTGCACCATTGTTGAATTTGTGATCAAAATCAGCGAATTCATGACATTCATTACTTGTCGTTCATTATTTTGTCAGATGAATAAAATCCGCACCATGCTAATGCACGCATGCACAAACATAGCGCAAAAGTGATCTGAAGATTTGAATATTGCGGCCTAACACGATGATCTTTATTCAAAAAATAATCTGGCCTGAGAAATGCAACGGTGGTTGTATTCGCAGTGGGGATAGCGGTTAAACAACGGGTTCATAGGAGGAATGCGTGTGCTTTCTCACTTGGAGGAAAAAATGCCTATTCAAATCACTTCATTGGCGAAATGTACTGAGTGGTTGTGCTTAGCTTCTGTCTCGATACTTAACTCCACATATTTATATCCGCATCGACATTTTGACCACAGGATGACGATGCTAAACAACAATTTAATTTCAACATTTATTCAACGAAGAATAGCAAACTGAATTTCAATTCATTTTGTCAATGCTTTATGTCTTTCAAAAAGATGTTTTTAAGTATGAGGAAGGTTCTTTTGAATACGAAAATTCAGGTGCCGACACGGGTGTTCTGTGTGAGAGCTATCTATTTAAATTTTAACAACTGGGGGAATTACTGTGTCATCAGAGCGATTTAATATTTTTTCCTTTACCGGAAAGATGAAGATACTACATCTGAGCTGGTTTGCTTTTTTTATCACGTTTGTGGTCTGGTTTAACTTGGCGCCAATGCTTCAAGCGATCAAAGAAACTTTTGGTTTAACGAAGTCAGAAATAACAACCTTATTGGTTTTAAATGTGGCATTGACCATACCGGCACGGGTCGTGATCGGCATGTTGACTGATAAATATGGACCGAGGTTAGTTTACTCCTCACTCCTGATCATCATGTCTTTTCCTTGTTTTATGTTTGCTTTTGCAGACAATTACACGCAACTTGTCATTGCACGCTTTCTATTAGGTTGTATCGGTGCGGGTTTTGTCATCGGTATCCGTATGGTCAGTGAATGGTTCCCACACCGCGAATTGGGTACAGCAGAGGGTATTTATGGCGGCTGGGGTAACTTTGGTTCTGCTGCAGCGGCATTTACATTACCGACAGTTGCACTCATGTTTGGTGGTGATGACGGCTGGCGTTATGCAGTTGCGATTACGGGTTTAATGAGCTTTATCATGGGTTTTGTTTATTACAAAGGCACAACAGATACCCCTAAAGGTTCAACGTATTTTAAACCGAAAACAACGGGCGCTATGGAGATCACAAGTAAAGGTGATTTCTTTTTTCTGATCTTAATGAAGATCCCAATGTACTTAGCATTAGGTGTACTTGCTTGGCGTTTATCACCGACAAAAGTCGATATGATTTCCCAAACAGCAACGAACGGGATCTATGTATTTTTAATCCTTTTATTCCTTTATGAAGTTTCTTTAGTATGGAAAGTGAATAAAAAAGTTTTTTCAGAAACGATCCCAAAGATTCATCAATACAGTTTTAAACAAGTTGCCGTATTGAATGTACTCTATTTTGCAACGTTTGGATCTGAGCTCGCAGTTGTCTCCATGTTGCCACTGTTCTTTTCTGAAACGTTTAGTTTAACTCCGGTCGTGGCAGGTATGCTTGCTTCGGGTTATGCCTTTATGAACCTGATGTCACGTCCCGGCGGTGGTTATCTTTCTGATAAGTTTGGCCGTAAGCGTACATTGTTGATTCTCACAGCGGGTCTGGCCGTGGGTTACTTTTTAATGTCGCAAGTTAACGGTAGCTGGCCACTGGTGTTAGCTGTTATTGCCGTTATGGCATGTTCATTTTTTGTACAGGCTGGTGAAGGAGCTGTGTTTGCTGTAGTACCGTTAATTAAGCGAAGCCAAACTGGTCAGATTGCCGGTATGACGGGTGCGTATGGTAATGTTGGTGCCGTAATCTATTTACTGGTTTATTCCATGGTTGATGCATCTACTTTCTTTATGGTGATCGCCGGTACCGCTGTGATTGGTTTCCTTGCCTTGCTCGCATTAAAAGAGCCATCAGGTGAGATCGCCGAAATCGATGAAGACGGGACCGTCCAAATGATCTCCGTTGGTTAAGTCTTAGGGAGTGGGGGAACAGAGTCGCTCTGAAATGTAGGGCGGCTCAATTTTCTTCTTTCTTATAAATATTTACTTGATGAATAGTTTTTAATAAAAAGACCGATGATTTAATCGGTCTTTTTATTTGTCATAACGATTGAAAATACGGCGTGGATAAACAAAGCGATTAGAGTAAAGGTCGAATCGCTTCAGGGATGGTGCCGCGAATATACAGTAACGCGCCATTTTCCGTATGGATATTCGGGTGGTTTTTACCTTTTGGTGTTATTTGATAATCACCACTGAATAAGTGTTGATCACCCATAAAAATATCACCTTCCAAAATAATGCATTCTTCAGCATCAGGATGGTCGTGTGGTGGTAAAGTTGCACCGGCTTTTAATTTTAAATAATACGATCCTGTATCACCTTCGTTCAGCAAAATTTTGAATTTAATCAACGGCGTCATTCTGATCCATTTACCTTTCATTTTCGGTATCACGATCGCGGTGTTGTCATCTTCATTCGTCTCTGATGCATGAATTTTATCGAGAACACGCGCACGCAAACTTTTCGCTTGAATCGCATTCGGCTGAACCGGTTTAATTGAATCTAATAATGCGGCTGAAATCATATCTGGGAGCAGTTCATCGTTCTCATTTTTTTTCATAATGTAAACCTCTGCTCATTTATTTCTGGGTGCTGCTGTAAAGAGTTGATCGCTTTGCGAATATGTGTCTTTACAGTACCTAATGGCATTTCAAGGTAATCCGATATTTGTTGATGACTCATTCCTTTGAAAAACGCCAATCCAAGAAGTTGTCTTTGAACTGAGGGTAATTCTTTTATTGCTGAATGGATAACACTGTCTCGTTCCGTCACGAGTAAGAGATCAATTGGGTTATCCTCTTCGACATCTTCTTCCTTCCTTAATAAGTCCGGATCAGGATGTGTGTCTGCTTTATCTCTACGCCGTAAAAAATCCAATGCACGACTGCGGCAAATTGTTTGTAACCAAGTGATCACACGTGCTCTTTCCTGATCGTACTTTTTTGCATCCCGCCAGACTTGCATATACACATCTTCCACCACTTCTTCAGCAGATTCAGCTGTACCTGTAATGTGTAACGCAAGTGCATAGACCACACCCAATGTCGCATCATAAAAATCAGCCATCGCATTTTCATCTTTATTGACGATCAATGTTAGATAATACTGTGCGGTGCTGTTCAGCTTGTCTGCTGTCGATAATACAGGTGCATCTGTAGTATCTGTTTCCTGCGACATAACTATCCTGTGTAGGCCAAAAACATCATGTTAACGTAGTCTTTATTACTTCGCACTCGTTATCACAGGACCTACCTTAGTGTTGGTGTTGGCTGTATTAATATACGTTGATGAATTATTTTCAGATGTTTATCTACGCAAATAGGGTGAAAAGGTCGATGTTGAATGATCTTTCAAACAACCAGATAGCTGCAATAAAAACCGCAAGAAGTGACCCTCCTCGGAATATGTAAACACGGTAAGATTGCGTTTCTCTTATCACAAACAGGAGCGGTAAAAGGACAAGAACAATCGCAAGTTGTCCCGCTTCTACACCAAGGTTAAAACCCACTAACGAGAGCAGTAAGGGCTGATTAGAAAGTCCTAAATCCGTTAGCACGCCAGCAAACCCAAAGCCATGAACTAAGCCAAAGACAAACGCCAATATCCAACGGGACTGCGTGAAGAAAGGGTAGATATTATTAAGCGCCGTGATGATCACTGACAATGCGATCACGGATTCCACGACTCGCGATGGAATATAAATAATATTAAAAACGGCAAGCGCTAAGGTGATTGAATGTGCGATCGTAAACGCTGTCACAATTTTTATTGTACTGATCAGGGCCGCATTCAGACGCGTAACCGATCGCCATTTAGACTTTTCAAAAACTAACACGGCGGGCAAGAGTAAAGTGATTAAAAAAAGGATATGATCAAAGCCGATCCAAATGTGATAAACACCTTCGTAAAAAAAACGCGTAAACGTATTTGATTGCGCCACCGTTTCATAATTGATCGCATAGGTGTGTGCATCCGATCGTAAAATACTTTCGCCTACCAGCATCTCAGTGGTGGTTTTTATAGAGAGGTATTGACGATGACCGCGCGCGAGTTTTTGAATGATTGTCGCATCTAACGTGAGTGTGTTATTCGTGTTTTCTCTACGATTTCCTAACACATAATTTAACGTGATTTTTACAGCATCTTTTTCTGTGATAGCCAGAGAAATGAGCTTGGGTCGATGTTTTTTTTCATTTTGTTGAACCGACAACATTTGTAATGCCAGGTTGCCTAATTCGGATGTGTTTTGTATGACGCCATTCTTATCGGCGTCTATTTTAACGATCAAATCGAGATCGCTTTTTGCGAAGATTAACTGAGCTTGTAAAGAATTTTTCTCAGGCGAAAGCGTGATATTCGCAAAACTTAAGCCGGGATCGTGTGCGAAGCTACTTAATGAAAAAATACTGATCAGCAGCGCAAGGATGTTGCGAATGGAATTCATCATAAATAAAAAAGGGGCGGCATTGCCACCCCTTCACTCCTTTATAAATCCTGCATGTCGGCAACGTCACCGTGGTGTCTGTGATTACGACCATTTTGCGGCGTTGATTCGTACGGGAAGACTTTGTTGTAAACCATGTCATTCTGATTCACACCATCACCCGCTGGGCCTTGAACAACTAACGCGAGTGGCGGTAATGTGCTCAATACGGCCGTCACGGCAATGTCGATCACGTCATCACCGAAACGTCGACCATTTGGCCAACCACCGGGAATTGTGCCTTGTGGAAAACCGGGCAAACCATCTTGCACGCTACTGGTAAGGACATCGCCGCCGAACACACCTAATGATGAGAAACCGTCATCGTCTGGATTGGTTGGGTGATCAGCACCACCGCCCGCAAGTCTGGCCGGGCCTGTGGATAAATCAACTTTGATCAGATCCGGAATATAGATCGCAACCAAATCGTCGCGGCCGGATTCTTGTGCTGGGTTCAAGCCAGTTCCCGGGACCACGAGCGCATTTAATAAAGCGGCCAGTTCGGGTGTTTCAGCGTATTTGGTGAATAAACGTTTATCGTTTTTTGCACGCGTTCGGCTATAAAGATCTTTGTCCGCGATCGCCACTAACGCTTCGTTGAATAACGGGTTGCCTTGGCGTCCTACTTGAATATGTTGGCCTCGATTTTTATCGCCTTTTTGCCTCAAGATACGATGTTGAAGACGTTCCGTTGTTGCATAAACGCCGACGATTTGTTGATCACCACCAATCTGATCCAGTGGAATTTCCAACGCCATCATATGCAGGTTGAATCCACCTTGTGAATCCTTAGCATCGGCGCGCAACTGCAACAGGTCAAAAATGGCTTGAATATCGCCATAAAAGCCATCATCACGCTGACCAGCAAACGCACGGTAGCCTTTATCAAATTCAAAGACAGATTGTGCTGTGTAACGGTCTAACTCAGCTTCTGTGGCAACACCGCCCTTGGCTGGGTTTTCACCATCATCACCCTGGTTATAAAACGGCGTTGCGATCCCTTGATTATTCGGTGGTACGACGCCGTTACCGACCGTTGAGTGACGGCTATGACCACTGCGACGATCATCCAAGGTGATCTTATATGTCTGCGTTAAATTCTGGTTGGCATCATCAACGTCATTCACAACACCGAGGTAAGATTGCAGAATCGTATTTTCGTTTTTGTATTTGGTATCGAACTCAAAACGATAACTCATCGTCCGGCGACCTTTGCGTACATCGTCACCGAGTGCGATATGGATCGCATAACGTACATCATCATCAAAATTGTACTTATTCGGGCCAATGCCGGGCTCCTCAAAAGGATATACGCCGAGCGCTACTACGAGGTTTTTTTCACCGTTTACATCTTGATCAACAAACGCATAAAGATCTGTAGTGTTAGCGGCAGGATCGAGGGTGATCAAGGGGGCATCCATGTGGCTGGATGCAGAGGCCGATCCACTGGCGAACACCAGTGAGGCGGCGATTGCGGTTATTCGGATACTACTTGTAATTGATTTCATACTAGGTCTCCGTTAGAAATTGTGTGGGGTAAATTAATTACTTCCACGTGAGTGAAGACAAATGACTTTTGAGGTCTACAGCCACAATTTCCCTGTCAAATTCGTCTCGTTCTGAGGGCAGCAACATTTGTTTAAATGGGAGGACTTTACTGAACCATTCTTGTGCTTCTTCAATGTTGTCATTGGCATGCGCGATCACGCCGGCATGATAAAAAAGACGCGCGTCTTGTGTGCCTTCGCGCAAGGCTTGTTTCATGTATGGGTAAGCTCGCTCTGGCTGGCCTGCAGCGTTTAACGCCCACGCTAAGGTATCGAGTGTGAAAACATCTTTGCGTACGTCGAGCTCTTTTTGTGCTAGTTCTAAAGCTGTCATCTGTTTTTCATCAATCGTCGCGAGATACAGCGCATACGTCCGCGGATCTTCTTTATCGCCATTGTGATCAAGCGAGGATTCGATCGCGTCAGCCTGTTCGTGATCACCCGTCAGGCGCAGGCTATCAATTAACGTCCATTGGTATTCCGGCAGCGGGTTAAGTTGCGCGGCTAATGTGAGTGGCTTCACTGCGTCCTCTGCGCGACCTTGTGCGAGTAAAAGACGCCCCTGTCCGAGCAGCGCAGGGGCATAATCGGGGGACAGCGCCAGAGAGACAGCAAAAAGCGCAGCAGCTTTTTTATATTCACCAGTTTGTAACAGGTATAAACCCAAGCGAACATTAGCCCAGGCGGCGGCTTCCGGTGTACGCGGATCGCTTGATCGAGTAGCAATGCGCATCATTTCAATCGCACCGGACAGATCGCCTTTAAGCCAACGAACATGTGCTGCACGCGTAAACGCTTGCGGGCCAGGTCGTAAATCCATCATTTTTTGATACGTATTGATCGCTTCATCCAACTTGCCCTGATCCATCAACACATCACCGAGCAGGCCGTGATCAAACCAAAGCCCGCGTTTTGTTACTAGTTCGCGAGCGATTTTTTCGGCGCTACGGAATTGATGAAGATTGTGCGCAACATGACCGCGTAGCAACAAAGATTCTGCGGTGCCTGCTTTGTTGGCATCGATACACTGTGCGGTTTGATCCGCGAGATGGTAATAACCTGGATCAAAACTGGTGCGGGCTTTATTCACATAAGCCCAGCCTAACCGTTCTAAATACGGAACCGGATCGAGATCAGTTTTGAGTTGTTTTTGACGTCGAATGATTTCGAGATCGGAATAATCTGTTCCTTGGTGCGGTACTAGCGCAATTGAACAGGCATCATTTGTCGCGATATGATTAGCTTGGAAAGTCGATGTTGATTGATTGGATTGGCTGTTATTCTCACAGGCTGCGAGACTGAAAATAATGCCCATAGCGAATAGAACGCGCAAGCCATCGAATGTGCGTTTCATGCTTAATTCCCCTCATGCTATTTTTTTATAACGAAACTTGATTTCTTTAGTTATTAATACGCAATGAACAGGGGAATGGATGTGTTTTTTATGAGAAAAATACGTTGTGAATTAGTTACAAGCCTGATCAAAGCCATTTTTATGAAGATAGTTTGAAATATCAGCATAAACAGGATTCATGAAACGTAACTTGCTCGACAACGCGCCGACCAATTCCACGTGATCGGTTTTATGATAAAGATGACTTTCAACCGGCACGCCCAATTTCTCAAGACGTTTAGCTAAATACAGCGTATGAAAAGGGTAAGCAGTGGTGTCTTGTTCGCCATGAAATAACAGAGTGGGCGGGGCTGCAGCAGTGGCGAGGTGCAGTGGGTTTGCATCGATGTCATTAGTCACAGAAGTGAATTTTTCGAACACTAGCTCATGTTTTAAAGGCAAATCATACGGTCCAGCCATACCAATAAATGCCGTAAGATCGCGATCAAATCCTGCGTTTTTTAAATACTCAGGTGCCGTTGCTAGCATCGCTGCCGTATGCGCACCGGCTGAATGTCCAACTAAAATCACGTTTTTCGGATCAACACATTTATTCGCTGGGAGCAGCTCGGGTAATTTTGCGATCGCTTGCGCAATATCTTCAACAAATTCAGGGAACTCAACATCAGGATATAAACGATAATTGGGTACTACCGTGACATAACCCATTTCACTGAATGCTTGGCCGACGAATAAATAATCATTTTTACTCCCGCTTGCCCAAGAACCACCATGAACAAATACGATAACGGCTTGATTAGGTGTCACGTTGGACGGTGTATAAACATCAAACACTTGGCGATCTGCTGATCCATAGTGAATATTTTTAACGACGTCAAAATCGCCGCGTGGCGTGAGAAAATTAACTACGCTCGCCGGAGAGCAGGCAGACAAGCAGAGAAGGGTAAGCAGAAAAGGGCTAAAACGAAAAGTTAGAGAATAAAGTCGATGCATAAATGTAAGAGTTTTCTTTTTTATTAATATTGGATGAAAAGACATTATCTGCCTCAACATGCTTGTCATTATGTTGAAGAATTAAAACATATGAGTGCCTAAGGAGACAGGCAATTACCGCACGCGTTCAAAACGGGTTTTATTCACGATATTGCTTAACTGCTCGTCGTTTGTTCATGCAAAGCACGATAGGATAGAGCAAACGTTAAGAGAATTTGTTGTTGTAAAGAGTAAACTGTAGGGTATTTATACTCGATCGTGATGCGTATCAAAAAGAGGAAACACAATGTTAGATCCGCTGATTAAAACCATTGAAGTCCCGTGTAACCAACAGATCGCATTTGATATTTTCGTGAGTGAAATGGGCGCGTGGTGGCCATTGGAAAAATTCAGCATTTCGGCGATGGAAGAGCTCGATGCAATGACGCTCAATGTGCAAGCAGGGCCAGGTGGCAAAATTACGGAGATAGCACCGGATGGTACCGAGCGCATTTGGGGTACGATCAAGTCTTATCAGCCGGCAGATTCTTTTAGTATGGATTTTCATATCCCGACACCCGGCGAAGAAGTGATCTCAAGAAGTCAGGTCGAAGTGCAGTTTACCAAGCTCGATAAAGACACCACGCGTGTTACGTTAACGCAATCAAACTGGCAAGCATTTGGTGATCGTGCGGAACGACTTCGCGAAGGTTATAGCGACGGCTGGGATGACATTTTAGAACATGCTTACAAAGCGAATATTCATTGCTTATCAAATTCGATCGAAGAACGAGGAGCTTTAAAAACTGCTGGGATTCCATTATGGGTGTCAGTTTTTGCATTACTGGTATTCGTATTGGGAACGTGTGTTGGTGTGATCGCAATTTTCGGTCATGGTCAAGACATTAACCCTGTCATGAATGTTTCTTGGGGAGGGCGTCAACTTGGTTTAGCACTTGCCACGGGGCTTGCTGTTTATTTAAAAAGTTCAAGTGCGTATCTCACTGCATTTATTGCTGGACTCGCACGTGATGTGACGGATCTCATTACCGAGTTGACAGTAAACGACCCGAACCTTGGTATGTTATCGGTTTTTGTTGGATTAATTATTTTCGGTGTGATTGGAGTGGTGTATGCGTATGCTGCTCGACATCGCCGCTTTTGTTAATACCGTGCACGACTGTCCTAGAAATCACGATTCGTTTTATAACGATACTCGTGTAAAGAAAATCTGATCAAAATTATGTTTTAAATCCATATTAAATACGTTTCTGTCTGCAGTCCTCGTCTTAACGAAACTTATCTAAAGTTGGCTTACTAATTGCCTTTTACTCTGCGTACTTAGCTAATGTGGGCCTGTGTAATGCGTCAATTTATCCGTCACCCGATAGAGATTCCATTAGAGTATCAGCTGCTTGATCCGCCAAGTGATCTTGGTGTGACGGATATGAAAAACGTCAGTGTCGGTGGACTTTGTTTTTCTACGGGTAAACGCTTAACCCCAGGGCAGCGCATACAGATCAGTATTGGTGTTTGCGAACCGTCTTTTCAAACCGTTGGTGAAGTCATGTGGTGTCGAACTCATGAAAAAGGTTTCGAAACGGGGATTAGTTTTAATGATAATAAACAAGCCTACGCTGTGCGCATGGTGGAACAAGTTTGCCACATTCATCAATACCGTCAGCAAGTGTTAGCCGACGAGCAACGTGAATTATCAGTAGCAGAAGCGGCGCAAGAATGGATCGCCCGTTATGCAGCGGATTTTCCCGCTTGGGATGAGTTAAGTCAGGAAGACAAACATTAAGTATTGATCACACGTTAGCGCCTTCTGAGCAAAGCGAGCCAACGCCATATATTTAATAAACTGGCAAGTGATGCTGCGACATAGGTGAGTGCAGCAGCACGTAGAATTTTTTCCACCGCAGGTTCATCTTCTTTTTCAATATACTCACCGCTTTTCAATATCGGTAAGGCTTTCCCAAAACTGGCATCAAACTCCACCGGTAAAGTGATGAGGTGGACGAGGGTTGCACTGCCCATACTGATTATGCCAAAAAGGAAAAACAACGCACCGGATTGCGGTGCTTTTGTGATTGCCATCAGTACAGGAATTAGCATCATGGCACCGGCACCGATCTGTTGCGCACCTTGCGCAAATTTCACTAGCTTTGTTCGCCAGTTAAGTTTTTTTTCATTTCTAAAATGCTGGATCGCATGACCGACTTCATGCGCTGCGATCGCAACGGCAGTGAGTGACTTTTGGTCAAAATATTCCGGGCTTAAGCGCACGGTGCGCGATTCAGGATCGTAATGATCTGTACCCGGTTTATCGGTTTTTTCAACAGTTACGTCATGCATTTCAAAACGATTGAGGAGATGTTGCGCTAATTCTCCACCCGTCCCCGGGATGCGTTCTTCTGGTTTGGAATAACGCTTAAACGTGAGTTTTGCCCACCAACTTGGTCCAAAAACCATGGCGATAACGAGAATGCCGATCAGGATAAATGCCATGAATAGTCCATTTCAAAAAGCCAGTAATAATTAAATATGCGCACGTTTTATTAAGCAAATGTATTGTGTGATGATTTTAACATGTCGCGAAGTCAATGCCTGTTTCGAAATAATGTGGTGTCTGCGAATGTTACAATTCTGTTTCGTTTATCGCGGAATAGTTTGCGCCTGCTCCGGTACTCACTAATGCAAATGGAGATTTATGATGTCTGATCTGACTGTATTAACGAGCCTTTTTTCTATTCCAAACAAGGTTTGGTTCGAAGAGCGTGGCGAATTGATCTTACTTGTTGTTAAAACAACGAAAGGAAAGGCCGTGATCAGCTTGCAAGGCGCACATTTAACCAAATGGATTCCAGCAGGCCATAAGCCCGTGATCTGGCTTTCTGAAGATGCGGAATTCAAAACTGGAAAATCTATCCGAGGTGGTATTCCCATTTGCTGGCCGTGGTTTGGTGCGCATCCCGATCAATCGGATTTACCTGCTCATGGTTTCGCACGATCACAAAATTGGACGTTGCAATCTGTTGATCTTAATGAAGAAGAGGATGCGACGATCACGTTTGAATTTGATGGGGGAGCTGATTATTGGCCATTTAATACACCGTTGTCATTATGCTTTGTGATCAGCGATCGTTTGAGTATGTCGTTGACGACTCGAAATAAAAGTGAACAAGCTATTACGATCGGGAGCGCGTTACACACGTATTTTGAAATTTCCTCTGTTGATCAGATTAGCATTCAAGGGTTAGAAAACCGTCCCTTTATCGATACACTTGATGGGAATAAGCGAAAAACTGAAACAACGCCGATCACCATTGATGCCGAAATTGATCGTATCTATCTGGATGAGGAAGATACTTGTGTGATCGTTGACCAGAGCTGGCAACGTGAAATTAAAATTGAAAAATCAGGCAGTCATTCGACAGTGGTTTGGAACCCGTGGGTTGCGAAATCAGAACGAATGGGTGATATGGGATCTGCCGGTTATACGCACATGGTTTGTGTGGAAACGGCGAATGCGGCGAACGATGTGATTACGCTCGGGCCGGGGGCAGAGCATACATTAGGTGTGACGTATTCAGTTTTTACTTTGACGACTTAGCCGAAGAACGAATCGGCATTTTCTCTTCACTGACAGGTTCAGCCCATGTTGCTTCGCCATAATGTTTATCAATATAGTGAATAATGTCGCTGGATTCGTATAGCCAATGTGTTTCACCGTCTTTCTCTATACGTAAACAAGGTACTTGAGATTTGCCACCCAGTTTTTGTAATTCTTGCCAGTTTTCTGTTTTGTTTGTGTCTCTTGAAGGAATACTTAAACCTAGGTGATTAATGGCGCGACGCACAATCATGCAGTAAGGGCAATGTGCTGATTCATACAGGAATAAACCATCAATTTTTCTTTTTATTTTATTCATGGCTTCATCCTAGCCTAACTTTTCTCAGGGCGGAAGTGAAAAAGTGCTAAGAAAATTTAAATTCTCAAATCTTGTTATTATTTGCCACTAACGTCGCGCTTTAAAGAACGTTTTTAATTGATTAGTCGCCTCTGCTTGTAAAATACCGGACGTAGTATTAACGCGGTGGTTTAATTGATGGTTTACAAGAATATCGAAGACACTTCCTGCTGCACCGCCGCGAGGATCGTGCGTTGCAAAAACAACGCGCTTAATTCGTGCATGAATTATTGCACCTGCACACATTGCGCAAGGCTCGAGTGTGACGTAAAGCGTTGTGTCAGGAAGTCGGTAATTTTTTAAATGTTGTGCTGCAGCACGCAAGGCCATAATTTCCGCGTGTGCGGTAGGGTCATGATTTGCAATCGGACGATTCCAACCCTTTCCAATAATCGCATTTTCTTTGACGATCAGCGCGCCAACGGGGACTTCCCCCTCAGCCTCAGCTTGTGCTGCAAGCTGTAGGGCTTCATGCATCCAGATTTCGTCCTGATCGGGCTGAGCTGCGGTGTTCACGTCGCGGTTATGCGTAATTGATGAACAGGCTGGTTATTCCCACTCGATCGTCGCAGGAGGCTTGCCGGAAATATCATAAACCACGCGGGAAACATCGGCGATTTCATTAATGATACGTCGTGAAAGCGTGTCGAGCAGATCATAGGGTAGGTGTGCCCAATGTGCGGTCATGAAGTCGATGGTTTCGACGGCACGAAGTGCGATTACGTAATTGTAGTTTCGTGCATCGCCAGTTACGCCAACCGATTTTACTGGCAGGAATACGGCGAAGGCTTGGCTGACTTTATCGTAGTAGTCGGCTTTATGTAGTTCTTCCATGAAGATTGCATCAGCACGTCGCAAAATCTCCGCGTATTCTTTTTTCACTTCACCAAGAATCCGCACGCCAAGGCCGGGACCTGGAAAAGGGTGGCGATAGATCATTTCTGAGGGTAAACCAAGTTCGACACCTAGACGACGAACCTCATCTTTGAATAATTCACGCAGCGGTTCGACTAATTGCAGATTCATATCATCCGGTAAACCACCGACATTATGATGTGATTTGATCACATGCGCTTTACCGGTTTTAGAACCCGCTGATTCGATTACGTCAGGGTAAATTGTGCCCTGTGCGAGCCAATTTACGTCTTGCAGTTTTGTTGCTTCCTCATCAAAGACATGAATGAACGTGTTGCCGATGATGACGCGTTTTTTCTCAGGGTCGTCTTCGCCTGCAAGCGCATTCATAAAGCGATCTTGCGCATTCACGCGGATCACGTTTACGCCCATGTGCTCAGCGAAGGTGGTCATGACTTGATCACCTTCGTCTAAACGTAGCAGGCCGTTGTCGACAAACACACACGTGAGTTGATCGCCAATGGCGCGATGCAGTAAAGCGGCCACAACGGAAGAATCGACACCGCCGGATAATCCCAGCAAGACTTTTTCCGCGCCGACGTGTTCTCGCACGCGTGCAATGCTGTCTTCGATAATATTTTCTGTAGTCCAGCTGGCATCGCAGGCACAAATGTCCTGTAGGAAACGGTTCAGGATGCGCATGCCTTGTCGCGTGTGCGTGACTTCTGGGTGAAATTGTAAGCCGTAATAATGACGATCTTCATCGGCCATACCGGCGATCGGAGCGCTGTCGGTTGAAGCGATAACTTTGAATCCCGGTGGTAAGGTTTTGACGCGATCGCCATGACTCATCCAAACGTCTAATAACCCCCAACCTTCAGTGGTGGTGTGGTCCTCAATTTCTTTGAGCAACAGCGAATGGCCACGCGCGCGAACTTGTGCGTAACCAAATTCGCGATGATCGGAAGATTCGACTTCGCCGCCAAGCTGATTCGCCATAGTTTGCATACCGTAGCAAATACCAAGGATCGGGACGCCGCATTCAAACACGGTTTGCGGCGCGCTGTAGTCGCTTTCTAAGACAGATTCAGGGCCACCGGAAAGGATAATTCCTTTGGGTGACAACTCACGGATTGCGTCATCAGAAATATCAAATGGGTGGATTTCACAGTAAACTCCGGCTTCGCGCACGCGACGTGCGATCAATTGTGTGTATTGTGATCCAAAATCCAGAATAAGGATGCGATCCGCATGAATGTCTTTCATTAATCTTTACTGCCTTGTGGTTTGGTTACTGATCGAACGATTAACTTTGTTGATAGTTCGGTGGTTCTTTCGTGATCGTCACATCGTGTACATGACTTTCACGCATGCCGGCTGGCGAAACTTTGACGAATTCTGGTTTAGTGCGCATTTCGTCCATCGTCGCACAACCCGTATACCCCATTGAGGCGCGAACGCCGCCGAGCATTTGATGCACGATTGCCGAGACTGGGCCTTTATAAGGTACGCGACCTTCGATGCCTTCAGGCACGAGTTTCTCGATTTCATCGCTTTCTTGGAAATAGCGATCAGACGAGCCGTGTTTTTGTGACATCGCACCGACTGAGCCCATACCGCGATACGATTTATACGATCGGCCTTGATATAGCTCAACTTCACCGGGGGCCTCTTCTGTACCCGCGAACATCCCGCCGATCATCACCACATGCGCGCCAGCGACAATGGCCTTGGAAATATCACCCGAGTAACGAATACCTCCATCAGCGATCAACGGAACGCCGGTGCCTTTAAGCGCATTGACGACATTATCGATCGCGGTGATTTGCGGAACGCCAATCCCGGTAACAATACGAGTGGTACAAATTGAACCCGGACCAATCCCAACTTTTACACCATCGGCACCGGCTTCAACCAATGCAAGTGCGGCTGTACCAGTGGCGATATTCCCACCGATGATCTGCACGTCATTCCCATGATGAGTTTTCGTCCACTTGACCATGTCCAGCACACCTTGCGAATGGCCATGCGCCGTATCCACTACAATCACGTCAACACCGGCGCTGATCAACGCTTCAATGCGTTCATGGGTGCCTTTGCCCGTTCCCACGGCTGCGCCAACACGTAAGCGTTCACGCGAATCTTTACAAGCATTGGGGTATTTTTTGGATTTACGAATATCTTTAACGGTGACCAGCCCGCGTAATTGGAAGTCATCGTTTACGACAAGGACTTTTTCAATGCGGTGCTTGTGCAGTTTTTCGATCGCCTCTTCATGGCTGGCGCCTTCTTTTACGGTGATCAGCTTGTCTTGCGGCGTCATGATGCTGGCGACAGGTTTATCGAGATCATTTTCAAAACGCAGATCGCGATTGGTAATAATGCCGACGAGTTTTTCGCCATCGACAACGGGAAGACCAGAAATATGATATTTATTGATTAACTCATGCACTTGGCTGAGCTTCGTCTCCGGTGACACGGTGATCGGGTCTTGTACGATACCGCTTTCGTATTTTTTAACTTTGCGGACTTCTGCCGATTGTTTCGTGATACTCAGGTTTTTGTGAATAATACCCATGCCGCCTTGCTGAGCCATTGCAATAGCCAGCTTGGATTCTGTGACGGTATCCATCGCAGCAGAAATGATGGGGATATTCATGGAAATATCACGTGTGATTAGCGTTTTAAGGCTGGCTTCTTTCGGCAATATAGCTGAGTGCGCGGGAACCAGCAAAACGTCGTCGAAGGTCAGTGCTTCACCAATGATTCGCATAGTCGTAATCGTCTGTATCTGATTAGAAAAAGTCCCTAAGTATAGCGTGTTTTGCTTTGTTTGACTTCAAGAAATCACCTTTCAAATTGTCTAATGAGGAGACTGGGCATCCACAAACACCTATCGTGCTTACAGAGGATTATCACTCTAAGTCTTTAATATGTCAGTTTTGTTGAGGTAGCCTGTCTTTTTAAGCGAGAGTTTGTGATTGATTTTGCTTGTTTTTCCGGTTTCAGAAGTCTTAGAGGGAGCCCTTTAGCGCTGTCAATCGTCCGTCTCTTAGTACGGCTTGATCGCGGAATCTTCGTATCGTTTTGATTCTGACTAACGCGGCCGTTATTGTATTGCTCGTAAATCGATGATTTTGTTGAGACGTGTTTTGCGATCACAGCCTCAACAGGAAGAGTGGGTGTTATGAAAAAAGACATTAAGCCTGATCAGGGCGTTCAGAAAGAGGAGAATCTTGGGCTGAAAGATTGGCCAGAGATTAATGACTGGCGCAAAGAGAAACGAGAAAGCTTGATCAGGAGTCGAATTAAGATAGGAAAGGACAAACGTAAAAGTTGTCTGGCGTCGATCGAGAAAAAGGTTTTAGCGCGATTAGCGTGTTTTACACCGGGAATCTTAGGCGGTTATTGGCCAATTAAAGGCGAGTTTGATTTACGTGGCGTGATGCAGCAGGCGCGTGAAAATGGTTGGACGATCGCATTACCTGCCGTGGTGCAGTCAGCACATCCGCTGGAGTTTCGTTTATGGACACCAGAGATGAAACTGGTGCCCGGTGTTTGGAATATACCAGTCCCAGAGCAACGACAGCTTGTAGAGCCGTCAATGTTGTTGGTGCCGCTCGTGGGTTTTGATGAGCAAGGTTATCGTCTTGGTTACGGTGGCGGGTTTTACGATCGCACGTTGGCAAGCTTCAGCGCCCCATTTTATGCCATTGGTGTAGGACTCGATCTTGCGAGTCTTAAAACGATTTATCCGCAACCTCATGATATTCCGATGAATGAAATAATTTGTGTTTCAAATTAAATAAAGATTCTGATTGTTAATAATAACGTGTGCGTCATGTCCTACGGTTGAATGGCGGAAGGTGTACGACTTCGTGTTGGGGGTTTCTGACATCAATTAAAACTCCCCTTGGTTATCGTAGCGTCATTGTATCTTTTCAAGATATTAAAGGTGCAATTGATTCATTCTAAATAACTGAAGGAGATCAATATGAACTTACAAAAATTAGTAGCAACTTCAATCCTATCTTTAGGTTTACTCGCACCAAGTCTTAGCTCAGCAGAGCAAATCGATGCGGAAGAAGTTACGCCGATGCCTGAAGGTGAACAAACCATGGAGTCAAAAGGCGGCGCAATGCAAGAGTATGAAGATGCAATGGCGCGCTGTGATGAACTGACGATCGAGCATCCTAAAGAGCTTTGTGAGAAAGAAGCCAAAGATAGTTATCAGGAATCACAAACAGACACTTCTATGAGTACGACAGAAGGTAAAGGCCCAACAGACGTTGAAGAAGAGTTATAAAAAACATGTGCTGATCATTTGAGGTACAGCACTGAGATGATCGTATAAGATCGGAAGCCGGTTTGTTAAATTAACAAATCGGCTTTTTTTATGACAAAAATAGATAGAATGTACAGTATTAATCCTAAATAAAAAGAGCAAATGATTAAGTCACTTTATCTATCAGAACGAACAGGCGGGATACTAAGAGAAGTTGATACGATCAAAGTCGTCTCTGGCGCTGGAATTGTTGGTGATAGAAACTTTAATAAACATAAGTGGCCGGGACAAAACATCACGTTTATTACTCATGAATCGATAATCGCATTTAATCGAGACAATGCGCGATCAATCACGAATGCTGCAACACGACGCAATGTGGTAACGGAAGGTGTCGATTTAAATCAATTGGTGGGAAAATATTTTTTAATTGGTGGTGTTCGATTTAAAGGCGTTGAAAAATGCCAACCCTGTAAAGATTTAGGTGACACACTCATGGATGAAAACATGACTAGTGTTGAAGTCGTAAAAGCTTGGTTAGACAATGGTGGGCTACGTGCTGATGTATGTAGTAATGGTGAGATATCGATCGGGATGACGTTGGTGATCGAAGAATAAATTAGCATGGACTACATGGTATTAAAATGAATTATTATAAGAAATCGGTCGAGAACTGGGTTGAAACCGTCGTCATCGGCTTGAACTTTTGTCCTTTTGCGAAGCGTGAAATAGTAAATAATCGCGTTCGTTACACTGTTTCGGAATCGGATAATGTTGAATCACTTATTCATTGTTTAAAATCTGAACTAACTTTATTGTTGTCAGATAATACGATTGAAACAACATTATTGATTCATCCTAATGTGCTTCAGGATTTCGACGAATACAATCAATTTCTTGATGTGGCGAATGAAACACTCATTCAGCAAGATTTGGAAGGTGTAATACAAATTGCAAGTTTTCACCCAGACTATCAATTTGCCGGTACAGCACCAGACGATGCTGAAAACTACACAAACAAATCACCTTATCCCATACTTCATTTGATTCGAGAAGAAAGCTTGGCCTTAGCGATCTCGAATTATCCCAATGTTGATCTCATCCCCGAAAATAACATCGAAAATACACAGGCGTTAGGGAGTGATAATCTCAACGCGTTATTGCAAAAGTGTTTCTCTGAAAAATAAAGTACTTTATGGCATCTCTATGATCTAGCAATGCCATCAGTGTTGCTTAACATTGTAAAGAATCTCGGAGTCGTCAACAGGTGCACCAAAGCTTGGTTGTGCCTTGTCTATAATCGATTACCTCTTTTGTCCTCACGGTAAACTACCCTGAGATGAAATAGCCCCTTAGTCCTATATTTAAATTGTGTTTATGACCTACCTGAAGGTTAGAAAACGATTTTTCGAAATTTAACCTTAATAACAAATCGCCGGGCAAATTTCCTGAGCTTCAGTTGATATTCTAACTGTCTACACTGGTCATGCATTCAGTGTTAATTAATGTGAATCAAGATGATTCATTCTTTAAAATTTTATAAAGGTAGTAGTATGAATATCGCAACTTTCAGTAAGGCTTCGCTAGCATCCATTATTTTTCTTTTATGTCAGGCTTGTTCACTTACTGTGCCTGTCACCAATCCAGATTATTCAAAGACTCCGTATACTTCAAATAACAATGTGGAAAACAGTAGTGTCGCAATCGTCGATGGGCTTGGTGATAAACATAATATTTCGCAGGGTAAGGTAATAATTAACATAAGCCACAACGGGCAATCAATTGACACGATGAGTTATGTTAAGGAGTCAATTGAAAGTGAATTAAAAGCGAGAGGAGTTCCGTTGGTTTTAGATGAGAGTTCAGTTAATAAATTAATTCTCGAGAAGTTTGAGATATTTAACAACCGGGTGAGTGGTTTCTCACCGATGGTGACGCTCTCTACTGCTAAAGCAAAACTGACCTTTAATGGTAAAGAAATTAATGTCGCAGCTTTTGTAAAAAGAGCGAAAGTGCCTGTGTGGACTATGAATGAGATTAATGAGCCTTGTTTCAACGAGCCGTTGCAAGTCTTAATTAAAGAAATTGTCGCAAAGATAAATATGGAATTATTTAACTATTCCTTAACGGATCAAGAAGTGAATAAGCTTGGTGAAAAGATCAACAGTGAGTCAGGGGAAAACAAACTTAGCTATTTAGATGTTTACGAATTAGGTTTTTCTAACAATAAAAGTGCATTGAAGTTACTTCGAAAACTATCAACCAGTACTGATGAATATATCAGGCTTGCGGCCATTTCAAGCTTAGGGATACTTAAAGATAATGACTCAATGAGTGATCTTAAAAAGATTTATGCAGACGGCTCAAGTTGGCAAGATCGCGGTATGGCCCTTAAAGCGATTGCTGATATAGGTAGCCAAGACTCGATTGACTTTCTCAAGCAAGAAAAATCGAAATGGGATGAACTTTCCACGCGTGAGGCCAAATGGAACTCTATGATCATTAGTTTATATATCTAGGTAGTCTTAGCGATAGTAAACCTTCATTTCGGCGTAGGGTTTTCGTCGGAATGAAGGTATGTGAACTTTAACATTAATTCTCAATGAGTTATCTAAGGCCCATTCTGATGATCTTGTTTTAGATCATAGCCTACGCATAGATTCATTTATTTAGAATCGATAACGTTCGTCAAGACAATCGTTTTGTACAAACTATCTCCCGTCATACTAAAAAGCTTGTTACACTTCTACTAGTTCATTCGACTAGGTGTTAAAGAGATGCTTGACCCTATAGCTAAAGATTTATATGCGGAGCTGCATGCTCGTCCTCTTCCCGCGATTACATTACCAAGTGCCGTGTGGCAGGTTCTACTAAAAACAAACGCTGACGAAATTCAAGAAATCATCAGCAGTTTCTATGCTTTAAATGATCAAATACCACCCGAAGACATTAATGGTGCTAATAAATTAGTACTGCAACTAAATGATTGTGAGGTAAGGCTCGAATTACATAGAGAGTTTTGTTCTTTCTTATTTATTCAACATAGCATTGATGAAGCGTTACTACTGGACGATTCCACACCATACTCGCAAGAATGGTTGAGTCAATTGTCTGGAAATTTATTGATCTGTAATTCAGTTAAATTGATTCCAGAGCAATATCAAGAAATTGATAAAGAACGTATTCAAAACTATTTTGATGAACAACGAGTCATTGGAAGTTATTTGTTGGATAGTAAAGCAACAGTCTGGACAAGTTTTAGATTACATAATGACAGTGCAAAGTATGTGGTTTTTGTTGCTGATCTTTCAAATGTGAGAACAGGTTTTCTATTACAACAATTGATCGAATTTGAATCTTATCGAATTTTGGCCTTACTTGGATTCCCTAAAGCGAAAGAGTTAATTCAAGAGCTCGTTTTCATGGATGAAACTCTCGCCGATATACTAAGACGTCTACCGGATGCTGCGCATTATGCAGAGCAAGAACTGTTATTAGAGATCACAAACCTTTCAACGAAAATTGAAGCGTTACAAGTCGAAGCAAGTTATCGATTCAGAGCGACACGAGCCTACAATGAATTGGTCCACGAACGTCTCGCTAATTTACAAGAAGAACCATTCGAAGAGATGTCTACCATGTCGACATTCTTAAATAGACGTTTTAACCCCGCGATAAGAACCTGCGAATCAGTGCAAGAAGAGCTGTATCAACTTTCTAACCGCGTGTCGTCCGCTAGTAGGCTGCTCCAAGTTCGCGTTAACGTCTCAATGGCAGAACAGAATAAAGCCTTATTAGCATCAATGGATCAACGTGGTCACCAACAGCTTCGTTTACAAGAAACGGTTGAAGGTTTATCTGTTGTAGCGATCAGTTATTACAGTATTGGACTGCTTGAAAAAATATTCAAACTCAGTAGTAATTTGCCTTGGTCTATAGAACCAAAAACATTAACGGCTATCTCAATCATTCCGGTCGTGCTTTTTGTCTGGTTGGGTGTACGAAAAGTTCGAACGGGTATCACAAAAAAAGACTGAAAAAGACAAACTTAAATCTATTTGTGCTCTTCAAAACCCTTATCATTATTTAATGATAAGGGTGAATATTAAGTTTAATGGGGTATGCTTTATCTATTGTTTCTGATAAAAGTTTAAGTATTTAAGTATTTAAGTATTTAAGTATTTAAGTATTTAAGTATTTAAGTATTTAAGTATTTAAGTATTTAAGTATTTGAGTACAAGACACGTAGTCATATTTTTAACAAATTGGTTTTGAGAGGCTAGGTATATTTGCCTGGGATCATGAAGAGTGTACTTTGGATAGATCAGTTTTTTAGATTTTTGTATTGAATGTTCTGAAAACAGCGTTATACAGCGACGGTTTCTTGAATAGCACACGATGTACAGGTGTGAGTTTCACTGAGAAACTATTAGATAAATAAAACCTTGTTTAAGTGGTTGTTGAAATTGCTTGGAAATTATTGGCGCGCCCTGAGAGAGTCGAGCTCCCGACCAGCTGGTTCGAAGCTGCATTTTTATCGTCTTGATTATTAACGAAATAAATCACTTACGGTGTATGTTTGTAGTTATACGGATCTATATAAACCAATCACTTACATTTCAGTGGTATTTTGTTTTGGCACAAAATTGACACAATGAGATTTTCAACCAACCGACATTGTTGATTTGAGGTCATAAGCAATCTATCGGACTCTTCACGCCGAGTCCGCCCTTATTCAGCACATGCGTATACGACGTTCAGGATGTACAAGTGTCACGGGAGGCAGGACGCCGGGAGAGACAATCATGATTTGTTGACATTTGCATGCCCCATCAATTCTTGAACTGTGCGTATGTCATAGCCGTACTCTAATAAGTGTGTCGCAAAGGAATGGCGAAAAACATGCGCTGTCACTTGTTTCATAATACCGGCTTTTCTGACGGCAGAACTGATTACTCTTGATACTGACTTAGTGTGAATATGGTGGAGTCCTGTTCTTCCTGTAACAGGGTCTTTCGATGTCTTCGCGGCAGCGAAAAACATACTGCCACTTTAACTGCTTCCCTGCATTCGGATATTTTTTACTTAATGCATTCGGTAAATGAACATGATCTATTCCCATATTTTGGTCACATTTAAAATATAGCTCAGTTTTTGCGACAGCTTCTTTCAGACCAGGCAAAATAAACTCTGGCAAAAGTGTACGTCTGTCTTTATTTCCTTTGCCATGACGCACCGTAATTTCTAAACGTTCAAAATCAATATCGAGAACCCGCAAGCTTAAACACTCGTTAAGTCTTAAACCTGCTCCATACATCAAACCAACCATTATTGAATATGGTTCATTAAGATGTTGAAAAACACGTTTAGTCTCTAGTTGAGTCAGCACAACGGGTAAACGTTTGGGTCTTTTGGCGTATTGGAATTCAGGAAGCGTATCAACGTCCATACGTAATACCTGCTTGTAAAGAAAAACAATGGCAGACAATGCCTGATTTTGTGTAGAAGCAGCAACATTTTCACGGTTCGCCAGTTAGCTTAAAAAGCTGGAGATTTCAACCTCGCCCATATCTTTAGGGTGGCGCTTAATATTAAAAAAGATAAAGCGCTTAATCCAATGCACATAAGCGACTTCTGTTTTACGTGAATAGTGAAGAAAGCGAACTTTTTGTCTGACCTGATCGAGCAGTTTAGGTGGGGTTTGATTCATTTTTATCTCCTCCTTGAGATAACCAATGTTAAAACATGTCTACTATGACGATTTTACGACAATCATGCATCGTATTGATATTTAGAGCTTAATTGTCATGCTTTAATAAACGTATCATTTAGAGGACACCCTATTATTGGCTATAGAAAACAGCGAAGTGGACACCTTTGATATATTTTAGGAATTATCAATAGTTAACGTATGTAACTGAAACTAAGGCAAATTACCTATAGTTTTGTTTAGTAAGCTATATATTCTTATCGGACAAAGTGTCCTCTAAACAATTGTTATGTTTTCAAGGAGGTTAAATGCCAGTTCCTGACTCAGTAATTGAAGAAATTAGAAGTGCTGCAAAAGAAGCGTGGCCTGAAGACAAGGAAATGCAAACTTACACAGTCAAGGAAGAGCTTGATGCATATAGAAATTTCGTGGCTCTAGATTATTCATGCATTTCTGATGAAGAAAAAGAAACTTTAATCCAAGAGGCCAAGGAAAGTTTCGAAAGCTGGGAAGAACGTTTTTCTTCAATTCAACACGAACTAGAAGCAATCGTAGAATTGAAAGAGCTTTCAAGCGGCAATCAGGGAAACGATTTATATAACCAATGGGTGCTTGAGGCTCAATCAGAGAATGACAATTATTTTAGGGGGCAGCTTGAATATATACAGAACAAGGCCTCAAGTTATGAGGCGATCCAACGGACTCGAGCCGAAATCGATCCGCTGAAGAATATTTTGATTGATATCGAGAACATCATAGGTAGCGAGTGTTACAACGGGAATATTCAAAATTACGGGAGTTGGGGCGAATTAGAAAGTGAAGGTCGCTCATTTCGTTACCCTGTCAAATTTTACGATGGTGAAAATGAATACAAACGGAGAACCGTGCCCCGAGACATTCCTGCCGAACAGTTAATCAGTGGATACTACCCATTTGGTGCTAATGAATTAAATATATATAGAGCACTACATAAAGTTCTTAAGTATCTAGAGGCTGAGCATGGTCTTAAACTACCCAAAACATAACAAGTGCATGTTGTCGGACTGGTTTTCCGCTGCGCTCCAAACCAGCCGCAAATGCGGGCGTTAGCTGCACAAGGAGAAACGAAGAAGATCGTAGATTGGATAGTTTATGGCCTAATAATTTGGGGGCTGGCAACGATTCTGAATAAAACAGCGTTTAAGAATGCGCCTGCCTCACGTGGCGTTGCTTGGGGGATAACGATATTGTTGTTTTTCGTCAATGTCGTTGCCTTGTCTGCTGTCAAGTTCCTCAGATACCAAGTAATTTCAGAAGATATTGGTACAACAATCACGCCAAGCAATCCGCTTGATATGGGCGGCGCTTTTGTTTTTGCGTATTTGTTTTTTTCTTTTCTGAATAAAAAGGAAAAAGTGAAACCAGAGCAATAAATATACGGAAACAACCATGAATAACCCAGTTCGTCTAATTTTATTGCTATTTGTTTTAATTGTTTCGCCCTTCAATGCATATGCTGAAATCAAGCTCTCCAATGCGTTGGCTAAAGATATTGGCCAAGCTTATGGCTTCTACCTTGGGCAAAACTATTCCTTGAGCGAAATTTCCAAGAAATATCCATCAATATCAGGATTGGCCCTATTAGCAGAGAAGGAATTTTCGGCAACCTTCAAATCATCCATTGAAGGCATGGATACGTTAATGGCGAAATATGCCAAAAGCGAATGGAATAAAATCAAAAAGAAACTCACCGCCCAAATAGCGAGTTCTATCAACATTGAACAAATATCAGAAACACAAGCTCGTCAGTTTGTGGAGCTAGTCCGAGAAAGAGCAAAAGGCAATATAGATTCTCCAGTTATTGAGACGTTGCTGCTTTTCAAATCCGGTTATGAAAAGAATCCAGAGCGAGAATTCATTGACGGTTACAAATTTAAGTACTCAACAAATGGTGTTGGAAAAGCAAAGGGCGTAGCATTTTCTATCGAATCCCCTAAAACTTGGGTTGCGAAAGAAGGTAATCGGCCAAATATTGTACAAAAATTTGTTAGCGAGAACGGCAGAGGGCTTGAGTTGCTGCTCATCCTAATCAAAGAAATGCCATTACAGCCCGGAGAGAAAATATCAGAAAAATATATATCGGAAATCTTAAATCCAAAAGATATCCAAGATTTCATACCCGACGGGGGAGTCTATCTTAATAGCGGGAAATTAACATTAGAAAACCTGCCTGGTTTTTGGGTACATTTCAAAATGGACATGGTGAGGGTGAGGAACACAGTAGGAATGGAAACAATTATGTACACCATCTTCTATAAAAACAAAATGATTCAAATCCAAGGCCAAGTCATGACATCGATAAATGGTGAGCCAGCAGAGCGAGGCGGGTTAAAAAAATACGAAAAGCTATTTGATCTTATGGCGAATAGCTTTGTAATTTCCAACATGTATAAATAGCAGCTAACAATCGCATGCACTCGGACAGCAAAAAGCGCCGCTCGTTCCTCGCTCTGCTTTTTGCTGCCGGTGATGCGGGGCGTTAGCAGTACACGATATGAAGCACGTTTATATAATTTTGAGTATGGTTTTATTAGTTGGCTGTGATCCATATTGGCAGGTAAAAAGACAATCTCCGTTTTTCTATTCAGATAAATTATGTATAGAGGGCGCCATTTCTAATACGGAAGGCGTGTTGGAAGTAACAGAAAAAGAGGTATCGCAATCTTATTCTATTACTGGCAAGGAACTACCTAAACCTACTATATGGGCTTTTAGTACAGAATTAAATACAGGTTTTGTGGAGCTTCATCAGGGTAATGTAAAAGCGTACTTCATGAGTTTGGGTACAAAAGTACCACCTGATATAGAAAATGGTGGTCCAAAATACCTCGACGCAGTCATCGCCAATATAGAAAAAACATGTAATGTTAAAAATTCAACTGCTAACAAAGCAATCTAGCGGACCCAGGCAAGCAATGGCCTTAAAAAGCAGGCCATTAAACGCTTGCCAAGCCCGCTAATTGCGGCGTTAGCAGTCAAATCAGATATGAACATTGAAATTGAAAGTTATTGGGAATTACTAGCCTTACATAAATCTTTGATGGCTGTGAAATTTGATGCGAATTCATGTTTACGAGAGGCTCAGGATTCTCCATACACGGGTAGCCTTGCATTCTAAGTCTTTGATCTGCTGGTGGCATCTAGCAAAGAGCCTCAAGCAAAGAGCTGGTTAGAGTGGCAGGTTGCTGACAGCACAAGAGTTGAAACTGAACTTCTACGCAAGCATATTCAAGAATCTGAGTGGTGGAGTGAGGCAGACCAAGCTCAAAAAGAGAAATATGTTCGTGATTTTATGGCTCCACTTATTCTCAATGAGAAAGTTTTTAGTGAAATCATCAACAACTGCTAACAAGAACATCAAAAATCGCCTACGGCTGGACGCGCTACCGTGCGCCTTTTATGTTGGCGTTAACGAGAAAAGTCATGGAATTAGAGCAAATTAACAAACTGACAAAACCAAATCCTGAAGGTTTTGCTTGTGATCCCTTTGGCTACAGTGCTTTAGCTTGGCATAAGTGGGGAATGGCTCAAACAATTGCAGGCTTTGAAGTTGATATCACTAAACCACCAACAAGTGATGACTTAAAATCCCCTGTTTTATGGCTTTCTCAAGCACACGCATTAAATCAAGCAGCTATAAACCTTCTTAACCATGAGCCAGACTTATCAGCCATGCCAGAACCAATTCAGTCATGTACGCATAGCCAATATTATGCAATTGTACTCATGCTGTTTGGGTATAGTCTTGAGGTTTGTCTAAAAGCAATGATAATCTTGAAAAATGGAATAGAAGAATACAACAAAGTTGAAAAGCAACATAAGCATCACCGACTTGAGCAACTTGCTAATTTCATTCCATCCTTATCATCTAAAGATAAGGCCGGTTTAAAAGCATTAACTCACTTTGTCTACTGGGCAGGCAGGTATCCAGATCCAGGCTCGAGTCGTAATAATGATGTAGAGGATATATTTAACCTATCCGAAAAGCATCAAATCGTGGCAAAAGATCTTTTCGAATTAGTCAGTAAAATAATGAAGCACGTAGAAATTATTGCTGATGAAAGCCGCTAACAAAAATTTCAAGCTCGCTCGCTTCGCTCACTGGGACGCTCCTAACGTCGCGCCCCTTAACTAGATCGTTAGGCATTACAGATGGTAAATCACTATTCTAAATATATGGTATTAAAGTCTGTGATGGAGGACGTATTTGGCACAAATGCTTGGTATGCACTTAAGGAATCGAATCATATACCAACATGGAGAAAATACGCTCAAAAACTACTTGAATCTATTGAATTCTCAATAAAGGACACTGTTGAAATATATGACGAAGAATGGATGCAACAGATAGAAGATTGTATTCATCGTGGTTCGTCTTTGCTCAAATCATCCGATGAGATTGACGAAATTATTGCAGTTCTAGCGGGCGTGCTTGCCAATGTGTCATTCCTGCAAATAGGACACATGCCAAGAAGAAAGGGAGACAAGAAAAGCCCTTCATTTCGAAAAGGAAATTGGAAGTTCGATAGCTTTCGTTCAGTTGTGTATCTTCAAACTAAAGAACAACAAGAAACTCTTTTTCTTCATAACCAATACACCAGAATTGGCTTTGAAAAACAGCAAGATTTACGCAGTGAACATTATCGAAGCAAAAGCAAGCTTCCATATTCAGAGTGGTGCAAATTAAATGGCTATGCCTAACAAGCACATCAAAAATCCCTCCACTTCGTTTCGCTGGACGTCGCTGACGCTCCGCCTTTTATGTGGGCGTTACCAAACATCATAGAAAAGGAATCAGACTAGACTAAAAAAATAAGGGAAAAAATATGAGCAATACCAAAAAGGAATTTGGAAACTTTACAGAAGCAAAAGAGTTTTACTCCTACCTTCACGAGCTAGATGTCGTTCAAGAAAGAGTCGCCTCTGAGCTAGCTTCATAAATGGTATCTGTATGCCGTCAGGAGGTAAGTTTTATTTACCTCCACACTTTGAAGTTGTCAGGCTTTTTTCCGAAATGATGGGAGCATGGGGAGCCGCTTTAAAAACACTTGAAACTGAAGATCCTGCGCAATTAATTCTCAACCTGTCTCGATCTATAAATGAAGGTATTGAGCAATCTGCTGGTGAAATAAATCTAGATCATTCCATCTTTTCTGAACTAAATTTTGATGGAAGAGTTCGCCTACTTTTATGTTGTCTGGAACGCTACGGTTAAATCGATTGAAGCCTTAGAAGTATTTTTTGAGACAATGAATGATCTGGTTCTGAAAGGCGTTCAAGGTGACGATAAGGCATTATTCAAGGCTATCTATATTGACTCAAGTATTACTGCTTTGTTACTAATTGCTCAACGTGTGAAACAAGCTGAATTTATTAATGATAAAGACTTCTTGAGAAATATTCACGAGCACTGCAAAGAACCTATCCAAAGCGCCCCGATCCATCAAAAGACCATCTTCGTTATATGGTAACACTTGTCAGCGAAGCCATCGCTGTTAACAAGCTCAGTTTTATGATCTGTTAATTACTCGCCTTGAGCTTGATGATTCTGATGAAGATACCTTTTATAAACTCCTCCAGAGACTTAAGAAAATAAAAAGTCAAGGACATGAAAGTCTGATTTGATGTCCTCGAACTAAATCTTTTTGTGCTTATCATTGGGTACCTCTAATAACGAAGCCCCATAACGGTGCTTCCCTAAATTAAAGGTACAGTCCAATGTGTAACAAGAAAAACAACCTTCCAAAATCCGTCACCACCGAGAGTGTCTCGTCCCTTCCTCCTTCGGAGGATGGGTCGGGGGGGATGGGGTTTTGGGTACGCCACCCTGTAACACAGTACCCGCTACTAGCATTACAGACATTAATTCACCGATTAAGCTATTACTCTAAGGCATAGATACACTGTATCTTTCTTATCCAGGGCAAATAACATTCTTTAAACATAGAGACCTGTTAACACGAAGGCTCGGCGGCATGCATTAGAACGTGCAGGAATAGAAGACTTCCGCTGGCATGATTTACGTCAAACAGGGGCTAGTTGGCATATTCAGATGGGAACCCCCATGAATGTGTTGCAAGAGCTCGGCGGCAGGTCAGGTCAGGAAATGGTACAGCGCTATGCACACCTCTTGTCAGAACAACTGGCCGAGTATGCAAACAAGCTTATCGGAGTCGAACCCATTGGCACAATTAGGCAACGTGTAGTTTCGGGGTGTTTTTGTAAGGTGTTGTTTTCGAAGAAAAGGTGGCGCGCCCTGAAGGATTCGAACCTCCGACCACCTGGTTCGAAGCCAGGTACTCTATCCAGCTGAGCTAAGGGCGCGTGGGATTTTGCAGGCGTGTGATTCTACCGGAAGCGCTTTTGGTTGTCACGATCGCTAACTTCTATACCGCAAGTAGAATGAAATTGAACCGGAGCTTTTCCTGACTTGTCCTATTAAGAGCGCTTATCGTTGTCAGGAGTGTTTTCGCTGGCTACCATGCGTTTACAAAATAACGAATAAAGGAGGCTTTTTGTGATCAAGCAACGGTTTATATCTAAGGTATTGTCATCGTTTACATTGATTTTTTCCCTGGCGGGCATGCAGGCAGCTAGTGCGGTTGAGGTTGTTGTGGCTTTTGTGGGAGATCAAGAATCTTCGGCCTATAAAGGGGCGAAGCAGGGCTTGGATGAGGCGAATTTACAAGGGCAGTTTCTTGGGCAGTCTTACACCTTAGAAGCTTATGCTGCCGATCAGTTTAAAGCGGTTAAAGAAGCAAATGCGATCTTAGCAGCGGTGGATGCAGAAAGTCTGCTAAAGCTCGCAGAAACGTATCCAGAAACTCCGATCTTTAATATTACAGAGTCGAGTGATTCGGTACGTGATCATTGTTTTAATCAGCTTTTTCATGTGATACCCAGTGAGAAGATGGGAAAAGATGCGATCGCGCAATATCTTGAGAAAAACCCTGACGCGAAGGTAGAAGCGCGTGCGTGGAACGATAAATTCAAAAAATATGCGGCAGGACAAGTGAATAATCGTTATTTCAATGCATTCTCTTTGCCGATGGATGATTCGGCGTTTGCTGGCTGGATGGCAGTCAAAATTATTTCGGATGCGGTAGCCCGAACGAATGGTACTGATTCGGCAAAAACACAGTTGTTCTTACGTGATGAATTACGCATTGATGGCGCGAAAGGGACCAAAATGACGTTTCGTCCAAATGGTCAGCTTCGTCAAATAGTCTTGCTTGTAACGGATGGCAAAGTTGTTGGTGAAGCACCGGTTAGAGGTGTTGCGAGTGATCTAGATAGCCTAGGCAATGTAGAATGCACAGCTCAATAACAGAATAGAGTTATCGTCATTCATGCAAGCAAGATTAGAAGGTAAGACTGCCGTTGTAACAGGGAGCAGTACTGGAATCGGCCAAGACGTGGTGAAAACACTGGCGCGTCACGGTGCAAAGGTGGTTGTTAATTACAGTCGATCAAAAGCAGCAGCTGAAAAAACAGTCGCAGAGATCGAAGCTGAGGGTGGCGTCGCAACTCCCATTCAGGCGGACGTTTCTTCTGCCGCAGACGTTGCTCGTTTGGTTAAAGAGTCATTGGCTTTTCTTGGGAAGATCGATATCTGGGCGAATATTGCTGGGGCGGATATTCTGACGGGAATGGCTTCAGAAATGGACGATCTAGCCAAGCTGGAACGTCTGTTTGATGTGGATATGAAAGGCACGATGATGTGCTCATGGCGCGTGGCTGAAGTGATGCAAGCGGCTGGATCAGGTTCGATTATCAATACTTCATGGGATCTTGCGTTATATGGCATGGAAGGGCGAAATCCAGAAATGTTTGCGGCGATCAAAGGAGGAATTACTGGGTTCTCGAAATGTTTAGCCCGTTCTGTTGCACCGAATGTACGAGTTAATGATGTTGCACCTGGTTGGATCGAAACCAGTTTTGCGCAAGATGTAATGACATCGGAATACTATGAAAGTGTGATCAACAAAACGCCATTACGACGTTTCGGCAAGCCTCAAGATGTGGCAAATGCGGTGCTTTACTTGGCGTCAGACGAGGCAGAATTTATTACTGGGCAAACATTGAAAGTGAATGGTGGTGTGGTATAGAAAAAGGTTAGCATTCCGATGTTTGATTAGGATAATCAAACATCGGATGTTGTTCGGATTAATCAGCCTGAACCAAACCTACTGTTGGACTTGGTGTCGAGCTTTTACGCGATCAAGGTGCGTAATGTAGCGTTGCAAACGACGCTCATCGTTTTGTGTTAAGTCGACAAACATGCCACCAAGCCGCGGTGTTTTACTGTATTGTTTATCTTCACAATATCGAATTTCAACAGTGGTCTCCACGGGATTATTATCACCGAGATAAAGTTTGCAGTTCGGAATAAAATCCCCACGTTGGATTTTATCGGAGCCTTCACGATTCATCAGCGCACCAAAACCACCAGTAGAAAGATCAATCAACTGGCCTGTGGCCAGATCGTCATTTTCAGTTTCAAGATGTACGGGCAAGTATTTGCCGCGTGGCGTATTAATTCGTAAGAATCGACGGCGTAGTTGATGACTCAGATCAACAGGAAAGGGGATCTTGTAATACGGAATACCGCGATCTTCTCCAATGCCGGTTACTTCACAGGCAAAGCTAATGTCGCGGTTTTCGAGTCGCGTGTTAATTTGCATTCGTTTGACGCGTGCGAGGGAACGGTTTGCCGCGGGGGAATTTAATTCATCCAGTACGATGTAACCTTCTTCTTCGTTCACATCAAGGATGGCGCTTAAATAGCGATCTTCTGACCCCGCAATCGTCACGCTCAACAATGCACGAGAGTTTTTAATTCGCTGCATGAGCTTGGCTGTTGCCGGCGAAGGTGGAGATGGAAGTTCCTCTTCTATCTCAATTGGGGCTGGCTGGTTGAGGTATCGGTCCTTGATGGTACTCAGTTGATTCAGCAGTTGTTTGAAACGCATTACGCTTCAGCCAGTGTCGTAATATCACACTGGTTTTGCATCCTGCCTGCTCGGCCATAAACCGGTTTGTCGTTCCCGCGGATTAAGTTGATCATGCGATCTGTACTGGCGCGGTTGAGTTCAATCGCTCTACCATTGACAGTGTTTTTATGATGGCAATCAGCTAGCTTTTCAGTGAAACGTGTCCATACTTCGCCGAGCTCGAAGGCGAGGGAAGCTTTATCCATTCCAATTTGTTTGCTCGCATCCGCATAACCCAATTGTGCCATGACCGTATCGAGTTGACGGCTGGACATTTCGATGGATTGCAATAATGCGATCTTGGCGTTAGTTGCCGACGTAATTGCATCAGCATTATGTGCTTTGATCGCCTGATTCTCATCGTTCAGCGTTTTATCAAAAGCAGTGAGTAATTCATGCAATTGATCCAGCAGCTGATTGATCGCGGCTTGGGCCTGGGATGATATGTTCATAAAAAGCTTCCTGTCAGATTAACTTGATTTGGGTAAAGCCGTATCAAAGTTAACCAACTTACTTGCCGTGTTCTCAGCATCCACTTGATAACTTCCGTCATTAATGGACTTCTTGATCGCATCGATTTTTTGTTGGTCGACTTCTGGCGCCGCTTGAATCGTTTTCTCCAACGCTTGCAGACTCGTGCCCGCTTGCGTCAGGTTTACGCTTGATGACGATGGCGCGTTAATACCACTAACGGCATTGTTGTTTTCGACTTTTTTATTTGCATCCAGTTGCTGAGTTCGCGTATCAGGACTTGGTACGATACTGGGTGTTGAGCTATTTATTTCGTTAACCATTGTTAGATCTCCTACGGGTTTTTCACTGCTAGCGGCAAGAAAGCTAAAAGCTTTAGACTATTTTCACATGTGTGTCGCAACTTGCCCATCCTGCGTGATGATTCCCTCAATGATACGCTCAGAACTCAGGTTTTTAACTTTTATTCGATCACCGACTGCGCCATCAGACATTGCTTGTCCACGCACACTCACGGCGAAACCGTCACTTTTTGCAATCAGCGTGACCTTTTGGCCGCGCTTTACTAAATCCGGATCATCAATATGCATTGGACTTACTGTCAGTCCATTTCCGACAGAACGTAACAACGTTTTGCCGATCACATCCTCCAGGTTCGTAAAGAACCCTTGGTTAACGCGGTTTATGTCGCGTTCTTCAAGGCGTACGTCATCTCGTGTAATGATCGATTTTCTTGGTAATGCATGATTCATGATCGCAACTGTTTGTAAGACCTGCACCTGAACCGGTACATAAAGTGTCCAACGTTTACTGCCGTTACATTGCACATTAACGGTGATCTGTCCGCCGCGTTTAGTATTAAAGGCATCGACAGTTTCTAATGGCTGATCACACTTGGCCAGACGCAGGCGTGGGTCAAGCTTAACGGCTTTGACGCTAATATTGCCTTCAACACCCATGAATTCATTTTCTGCATAACGTTGTGCGATTTTTTTAATTTCGGCTAACGATTGTATAGGTGCAGCCATGAGAGTGTGCTGCATAAACACATTCAGCATTAAAGCTAGACTGATCAATCGTAAAGTACGTTGCATTGTTATTGTGATTCCACTTCGTTATCGAATATTGATATGTAAATGAATAAAGCAATTACTATGCCGAGTGAACTCTTGAACTCGACAGTGATTATTTAGTTTGACTCGTTAAAGTCATTGCTCATCAGGTCGATACCCAAGGGAACGTCATAAGAACACGATGGAGATACACATGGCCAGTATTCTGGATACTGTAGATGAGCGCACACAGCTTGTCGGTCAGAACCGCTTAGAGTTATTAATGTTTCGTTTGGGCACGCGCCAACGTTTCGGTATTAACGTGTTTAAAGTTCGTGAAGTGATCCAATGCCCACCGTTAACGAATGTTCCGCATTCGCATCATGTTGTGCGCGGTGTTGCGAATATTCGTGGACTCACCATTACCGTGATGGATTTAGCGGCCGCAGTCGGTTTACCGAGTGTGCCTGTGCCGACGGATAATTGGGTGATCGTGACAGAATATAATCGCGCGGTGCAGGGCTTCCTTGTTAGCGGGGTGGATCGCATCATTAACATCAATTGGAATGAGATCAAGCCGCCACCAAAAGGCATGGGGCGCCATAATTATCTAACTGCTGTAACGGAAGTTGATAAAGAGTTGGTTGAAGTGATCGACGTTGAGCAAGTCATGTCAGACATTATGAATATTGATCTGGATGTCTCTACGCAAATTACCACGGAATATAATTCTGAAGGCCACATTAAGCATCATGCATTGGTTGTTGATGATTCGATGGTCGCGCGAAAACAAATTACCAGTGTGATGGATCAGCTAGGCATCACTTATGACATCGCAGAAAACGGTGAAGAGGGTTTGGTTTACCTGCAAAAAATGTTGGAACGAGGTGCCACGCCGAGCGATGAACTTTCTATCGTATTAAGCGATGTGGAAATGCCCGCAATGGATGGGTATTCCTTTACCAAAGCGATTAAAGGGCATCCACAACTCAAAGATCTTTATGTTTGTTTGCATACCTCTGTGAGCGGTAACTTTAATAACGCGATGGCAGAACAAGTGGGTGCAAATAAATTAGTCGCGAAGTTTAACCCGGATGAGTTAGCAGCCACGATCGTAGCGCGTATAAAAGATCTTGAATCACGAATGCAGAGTGAAGAAGTCGCCTAATCGCGATTTACGATATGGCTTATAAACGTGACGGAATGGGGGAACAAGGCGTGCTTGCTGCATCGCAAGTTGAACCTGTTCACGTCTCTGCGATCAACGCCGATGAATATCGTCGTTTTTGTGCGTATCTGGAAAAGTATTCGGGTATCGTTTTAGGTGAAAATAAGGAATACCTTATCACTAGCCGCTTAAGGCCTGTTCTCGATCATTTCAAAATTGACTCATTCACCACTCTGCTTAAACAACTTGAACAGGGATTTCCGCATGATCTAAAAGGGCGTGTTATCGATGCGATGACAACTAACGAAACGTTATGGTTTCGTGATTCACACCCGTTCGAGATCTTGACGCAAATTATTCTGCCGCAGTTAGCACAAAACCGTGATCATACTAAACCTTTACGGATCTGGTCTGCCGCGAGCTCAACCGGTCAAGAAGCCTATTCGATCAGCATTACCTTAAAAGAATATCTTGCGAAAAACCCAGGCATTTTCTCAACGGCCTATGAGATCGTCGGCACGGATATTTGCCGACGTGCGATCATGCAGGCAAAAGCAGGCCGCTATGCGCATCATGAAATTGCACGTGGTTTAAGTACATACCATCAACAACGGTATTTCCAACGTGTGGGTGATGCGTCAGTCGTGAACACCTCGATCCGTGATCATGTTCGTTGCCAGGAAATGAATCTCCTTCAGAGCTATTCTTTACTCGGGACATTTGATGTGATTTTCCTGCGTAACGTCCTCATTTATTTCTCAAATGAATTAAAAACTGACATCCTCAACCGCATGACAAGAGCATTACGCCCTGGCGGGTATTTATTCCTCGGTGGTTCAGAACCAATCGCAAATTATTCTGATCAGTTCGATATGATCCGTTGCCCGCAAGGTGTTGTTTACCAGTTAAAAGCCAGTTAGGTCTGCGCAATACAATCTACCGCAACAGCGCAAGAATATAGGTTGAAATACGCATTTCGCGTAAACTGCTCACCATGTCAAACCCCACTCAAAACGATTGTCCCTGCGGCAGTCAGCGACCTTATTCACACTGTTGTGAGCCGTATCATCAGTTCCAAGCTCAACCAGAAACGGCAGAACAGCTAATGCGATCGCGTTACAGTGGATACACGTTGAATCTCGTTAAATACATACATCGGAGTTGGCACCCCAGCACACGTTTGAGTAAAGCCGAATTACATAACTCGACACCGGTACAGTGGTTAGGATTACAAATCATTTCTGCGCAAGGTGGCGCAGACGATAAGCAGGGGAGTGTGGAATTTATCGCAACCTATGTTGATCTCAATGCTGCCAAGACCGGTCAAACGCCTGTGCAATTGCATGAACGCAGCCGTTTTACGAAAACATCCAAAGGCTGGGTGTATTTGGATGGTGAGCATCTTTCTTGATCAGATCGCACTGAAAAGCTGATCCGTAATCAACACTCAGCTAAAATACATTCTTTTAGCCGAGTGTATGAATAGAACATGGAAAAGATTTTTGAAAATCTCCTATACGCATCCCGTTGGGTTTTAGCGCCAATCTACATTGGTTTGAGTTTAGCTTTGCTGGTGTTGGGTGTTAAATTCTTTCAGGAGATTCTGCATATCATCCCGCATATTATTGAATATAAAGAGTCTGAAGTCGTACTTGTGGTCCTCTCTCTGATCGACTTAGCATTGGTTGGCGGCCTGTTGGTGATGGTGATGTTTAGTGGTTATGAGAACTTTATCTCACGCATTGATATCGAAGAAGGTAAAGAAAAGCTCGAGTGGTTGGGTAAGCTGGACTCTGGATCACTCAAACAAAAAGTAGCTGCATCGATCGTTGCGATTTCCTCCATTCACTTGCTTAAAGCGTTCATGGATGCGCAACAGATCAGCAACGATAAGCTGATGTGGTATGTGATCATCCATCTCACTTTCGTCCTCTCTGCAATCGGTATGGCGCTGGTGGACAGCATGCCCAAAGCGGCAAAACATATCGGTAAATAATTGGCCAACGATCATGAATTTCATGATCAGAGCGTCTTTCAAATAACCTTACCCATCCAGTTTACCTGGCAATTTTTGCCGGGTAAGGTGGGTGTTGAATCCCCTCATCGTATAAATAATTTTCTGTTCCTTTCGTTAAAAACCGAAAGAGTGGCAAGAGCTTCGATCGACTTGCCACCTTGCCGCCCAATTCCTCTTTCTTGCCGTCAAGCTTGCCGGAAATAGCTTTAAAACCATCCTATCTAATTGATTTCACTTGAATATGTGAAGTTGGCATAGCGCGTGCTATGTACCAGCCAAAGAACCTTTGGAGTGAAACATGAATTTTGATAAGGCATTTGGTATCCACGCACAAGCAATGACATTGCGGGCGCAGCGATCAGAAGTACTTGCGACGAATATCGCAAACGCTGAAACACCAAACTATCTTGCGCAAGATGTGGATTTTAAATCCATTTTGCAAGCTGCTGCAGATGACATGCCAGCAATGAAAGCAACGAATACAGGACATATGCAAGCTGGTGATGCTGAATTCATGGGACACGATTTAATGTATCGCACACCTGAGCAACTTTCGATCGATGGTAATACGGTCGATCTGCAAGTTGAGCGATCAGAGTTCAATCGAAACGCGATGCAATACCAAGCCAGTGTGCGTTTTCTCAACGGGAAAGTCTCTGGTTTACTCTTGGCGATTAAAGGCGGAGCGCAATAATCATGTCTCTATTTAATGTATTCAATATTTCCGGTTCAGCGCTTAGCGCGCAGTCCGTTCGTTTAAACACGACGGCCAGTAACATGGCAAATGCTGATGCGATCAGCAGCAGTATTGATCAAACCTACAAAGCCCGGCATCCAGTGTTCGCGACGATCATGGATGATTTCAATTTCGGTGAAACCGGTACAGTCGGTGGTGTACGCGTGGAAGGAATTGTGGAAAGCCAAGTGCCTGCATCGCAAGAATACCAGCCGGGAAATCCGCTCGCAGACGAAGAAGGTTATATCTACCGACCTAACGTCAATATTGTTGAGGAGATGGCGAATATGATCGCGGCATCACGTAACTATCAAACCAATGTCGAAGTTGTTAATGCTTCAAAACAAATGCTTAGCCAAACACTCAGCATCGGCCAGGTTTAAGAGGTAAATCACGATGACAAATTCAATTACTGGAGTTAATTCGACACTTGAAAGTCTAGCGCTGAAGAAGGAAGAGGCGAGCTCGAATCAATCTCTAGGTCAGCAAGAATTCATGGAGTTGATGGTTGCGCAATTAAACAACCAAGACCCGACTAAGCCGATGGAAAATGCAGATTTTTTAAGTCAACTCGCTCAATTCGGCACGGTTAATGGCATCACGGAATTACAGACATCCGTACAGAGCCTCGCAAGTTCATTGCAGTCGAATCAGGCCTTACAAGCTTCAACGATGGTTGGACGCAGTGTGTTTGTTCCCTCTAACAGTGCGGTGTTGAGTGGGGGTGAGGGTGTTGAAGGTGCGATCAGCCTGACAGGATCAACCAGCCAACTGAATTTAAGTATTAAAGATTCAGCCGGTCAGGTGGTGAAGGAGATGAGTTTAGGTGCGCAAGGCGAGGGTGATGTGAGCTTTAAATGGGATGGCTTAGATGACAGCGGCAGTGCTTTGCCGGATGGCGCTTACACACTGACCGCGGAAGCATTAGTCGATGGTGAAACAGTCGCGATGGATACAGCAGTAAAAGCGCAAGTGAACAGTGTGACCCTGTCTGGCACAAACGGTCCGATTCTGAATCTAGCTGGGCTTGGCTCAGTTAGCATCAGCGACGTGAAACAAATTCAGTAAGTTATTGAGATTAGTAGGAGGAACAGGATATGCCTTTTCGTAACGCAATTAGTGGAATGCGCGCTTCGCAAGTTCATTTGGAAACTATCGGCAACAATGTCGCCAATGCCAACACAAGCGGTTTTAAACAATCACGTGCCGAATTCGCTGACATTTACGCGGTGAATCAGTCTGGCATTTCAGCAAATGCGCCGGGCAATGGTGTCAACGTCGCACGGGTTGCCCAACAATTTGGTCAAGGTAACTTGTCTGTAACAGATAACGTGCTCGATCTGGCGATTGATGGTGAAGGTTTTTTCACCTTAGAAGATGGCGGGACTCAAGTTTATTCACGTGCTGGTGCGTTCGGTTTAGATAATGACGGCTTTATCGTTAACGCACAAAGCCAACGGTTAATTGGTTATCAACCAGATTCAGCCGGTAATATAAGTGGTGCAACAGGTGCGATTCAATTAACGACAACCTTGACTGCACCAAGAGCGACAACGGATATGGATGTTGATCTGAATCTGGATGCAAACTCGGTGCAGCCATTAAATTCCCCGATTGATGCGGCTGATGTTGATAGTTACAACAACTCAACCTCGACAACGATTTATGATTCATTAGGTAATGCCCATCTCGCAACAATGTATTTTGCGAAAGAGGCGACAGCCAATGAATGGTCAATGCAGCTTTATGTTGATAATTCGGCAACTGGCACGCCACAAACTTTAGAATTCGATACTGCTGGCGCACTGACGACACCCGCTTCAGGAGAGTTTTCATTCACCCAAACCATTGCTGGTGCAGACCCGTTGAACTTTACCCTTAATGTTGGGGAATCGACGCAGTACGGTAGTGCATTCGCAGTATCAGAGCTTTCACAAGACGGTTATACGACCGGTCGTTTAAGCGGACTCGATATTGATAGTGAAGGTGTGATCTATTCTCGCTTCACGAATGGTGTATCACAAGCGCAAGGTCAAGTCGCGATGGCGAACTTCCAGAATGCACAAGGTCTGCAAAAGTTGGGGAATAACGCTTGGGCCGAAACAAACGCATCCGGTGCGGCATTAATTGGTGAGCCGGGTTCTTCGGATCTGGGCTTGGTGCAAGCGGGTTCATTAGAAGATTCGAATGTGGATTTGACCGAACAATTAGTCGATATGATCGTCGCACAACGTAATTTTCAGGCAAATGCTCAGGTGATTACAACGGCTGATGCAATCACACAGACGGTCATCAACATCCGTTAATTGAATCGATAAACGATAGGACACTGAAATGGATCGCATGATTTACCTCGCCATGTCGGGCGCGAAGCAAACCTTACACGCACAAGCACTGGCGACACATAATCTGGCCAATGTGAACACAACAGGTTTTAAAGCGGATCTTGCCGCTGCACGCAGCATGCCCGTGTTTGGTGATGGTCAAGCATCGCGTGTTTATGCCATGACAGAACGTCCTGGGATTAATTTCGATTCTGGTTCAGTCCAATTCACGGGTAACGAACTGGATTTTGCCATCAACGGTGATGGTTTTATTGCCGTCATGGCAGCGGATGGAACGGAAGCGTATACCCGCCGTGGTGATCTAAAAATCAATGAAAATGGCATGCTGGAAAATGGTGCTGGTCAATTGGTGTTGGGTGATGGCGGCCCGATCGCGCTGCCACCGTCAGAAAAAATTGAAATCGGTGTCGATGGCACAATTTCAGTTCGTCCTATTGGCCAGGATGCGAGCACGTTAGCGCAGGTGGATCGGTTGAAGTTAGTTAATCCGCAACTGTCTGATCTGGAAAAAAGTGAAGACGGATTGTTTCGACTCAAATCCGGAGAACCTGCTGAACCCGATGCGATCGTGCAAGTCATTCCCGGTTCGCTCGAAGGCAGTAATGTGAATGCGGTCGGTGAAATGGTCAGCATGATTAACTTACAACGCCAGTTTGAATTACAGATCAAAGCGATGAAAACCGTCGAAGAAAATGATTCTGCCGCCGCACAATTATTACGTATGAATTAAGCCGTAGTGGCACGAAAACTGAATAGAATTTACTAAGAACGGAATAGCCGTTAACGGCATTTTAGGAGAAGGAAAATGGTACCTGCACTTTGGATCGCGAAAACAGGATTGGATGCACAACAAACCCGTATGGGTGTGATCTCAAATAACCTCGCGAACGTCAATACAACCGGTTACAAACGCAGCCGCGCGTCGTTTGAAGACCTAATGTATCAAACGGTACGTCAACCAGGTGCATCAGCATCACAAAATTCCGAATTGCCTTCAGGCCTTATGCTCGGCACAGGTGTCAGAACGGTCTCGACAGAAAAAATGTTTGCACAAGGTAATATGGTGCAAACGGGTAATTCTCTGGATCTGGCTATTCAAGGACGCGGTTTCTTCTCAATCGAACTGCCTGATGGCAGTACGGGTTATACACGCGACGGTTCATTTGAAATGAACCAAGAAGGCATTCTCGTTACCTCTTCGGGTGACCCGCTTTTGAATGACGGCATTACGATTCCGGAAGGTGCGCAATCGATCACCGTCGGATCAGATGGCGTCGTTAGCGTTTTAATTCAGGGGGATGATGCTCCAACTAATGTTGGCACCGTTAACTTAACGGATTTTATCAACCCTGCTGGTTTGCAACCGATGGGACAGAATTATTTCAAACAAACACTTGCCAGTGGTGAGCCTGTATCAGCACAACCTGGACTTGAAGGCATGGGGCTGCTCGCGCAAGGATCTTTAGAAAGCTCAAACGTGAATGTGGTGGAAGAGTTGGTGAATATGATCGAAACCCAACGTGCTTATGAAATGAACTCAAAAGCGATCTCAACAACCGATCAAATGCTGCAATACGTCAGCCAGAATTTATAATTAAAATTTAACTAGTTAGCGCAATGACAAAAAGTACTTTATCAATTTTATTTAACGCGATCGGGCTGTTTATATGCCTGTCGTTATTATCCGGTTGTACAACCGCACCAAAGCATGATCCGGCATTTGCGCCAAGCATGCCGATTGCGAGTTATCAAGCTGATGAAACACCGGCGACAGGTGGAATTTATCAGGCAGGCACTGAATTGATCTTGTACGAAGATATGAAGGCGCGACGTATTGGTGACACGATCACCGTGCGTTTGTCGGAAAAAACTAACGCGTCTAAAACGGCCAATACAGCGGCTAATCGAACACAAAGTACCACTGTTGAGAACCCGACCTTATACGGATCATCACCACAATTTAACGCCTTGGGTGTGGTCCCACTGGCGAGTAATTTGGGTAACACGTTAGACGCGAATCTTGAATCGTCCAGCACTTTCAGCGGCACAGGCAACAGCACGCAAAGTAATAGCTTGACGGGTGATATAACTGTCACGGTAGCTGATGTTTTACCGAACGGAAACTTGGTTGTACGTGGTGAGAAACGTTTCAATTTTAATCAGGGAAATGAATACATCAAGATTGCGGGCATCGTGCGTCCGTACGACATCGGCCCGAACAATACAGTCATGTCAACGAAGTTAGCTGATGCCACCATTATGTATAACGGTGATGGAGTGATCGCAGATTCAAACTCAATGGGTTGGCTAGCACGCTTCTTTATCGGCGTCTTCTCACCATTTTAATTTGAATTCAATATCGAATATAACGACAAGATTTACTGAGGGTTTTCCATGCAATTTCGAACATTGATCCATTTTACGCTAAGCCTTTTGCTGACCTTCACGGGGCAGATGGCCTTTGCCGAGCGGGTCAAGGACTTAACCTCAATCGCCGGTGTTCGCGATAACCAATTGATCGGTTACGGTATTGTTGTGGGCTTGGACGGCACGGGTGATAAAACGAACCAAACGCCATTTACCGTGCAAAGCGTGAAAAGCATGCTCAATCAACTCGGTGTGACGATTCCTGCCGATGTCGATCCGCAGCTAAAAAATGTGGCCGCCGTTATGATCCACGCGACCTTACCGCCGTTTGCTAAACCCGGACAGAAGATCGATATCACCGCATCCTCACTCGGTAACGCAAAAAGTTTACGTGGTGGTAGTCTGTTAATGGCGCCACTCAAAGGTGCGGATGGAAAAGTTTATGCGATCGCACAAGGTAACCTGACGGTCGGTGGTTTTGGTGCTGAGTCCAGTGATGGCTCAAGTATTTCAGTCAACGTTCCCAGTGTTGGGCGCATCCCTGATGGCGCGACTGTTGAACGTGCCGTGACATCACCGTTCGCACTCGGAAACCACATTGTGTTTAATCTGCATCAGCCTGATTTTACAACCGCAACGCGACTGGCGGAGATGATCAACGGCAATCTCGGTAACGGTAGCGCAGCAGCAATTGACGGAACTTCGATCAGCGTGATCGCACCGAAAGATGCGAATCAGCGCGTGAGTTTTGTCTCGATGATCGAAAACATGACATTCGAACCGGGCGAAGCAGCAGCTAAAATTATCGTCAACTCCCGGACGGGAACGGTTGTGATCGGGCGTAACGTAGTGGTTTCAGCGGCCGCCGTGACGCATGGCAGTTTGTCCGTCACGATCAGCAATGATCCGATTGTTAGCCAACCCGGCGCCTTATCCGGTGGTGATACGGTTGTCGTCCCAAATCAAAATATAAAAGTTACACAAGAAGATGGCCGTATGTTCTTGTTTGATCCGGGTATTTCGTTGAAAGATATCGTCAATGCCGTCAACAGTGTCGGCGCAGCACCAGGCGATCTGGTGGCCATTCTGGAAGCCCTGAAACAAGCCGGTGCGTTACGCGCGGAGTTGATCATTATCTAACCAAACGGGTAATGTCAAAATCGTTTTTATCGCAAAGTGCATCTGGTAAATGATTCAAATGGGCAACATAACGCTCAAGATCGAATTTCGATGTTCCTAAAACATTAAGTTTTGCTAATATACGTGATGCTAACTTCATATAGGTTGAACGTATGGAAAACTTTACCCCTATTTCCTCTCTACTCGGTGGTGCGCTGATCGGTTTTTCCGCCGTACTATTATTGCTTTTCCTGGGGCGAATCGCCGGTATCAGCGGCATTATGTCTGGCGTGATCGCGCAACAGGGGACTGAACGGCATTGGCGAGTATTGTTTCTCATCGGCCTTGTTCTCGGCGCCTTGTTGGTTGCGCTACTTGCCCCTGATCAGTTGTCATTGCGCGAAGGCTATCCAACATGGTTACTCATTATTGGAGGCTTGTTTGTCGGTTACGGTACGCGACTTGGGAATGGCTGTACCAGCGGGCATGGTGTCTGTGGATTAGCGTTATTTTCCAAGCGATCACTGGTCGCGACATTGGTCTTCATGGCCAGCGCGATGCTCACGGTTTACTTACTTCGCCATGTGTTTGAGGTGATCGCATGAAGCGCGTATTTTATGCCGGACTGAGTGGTTTGGTATTTGGGATTGGGCTAGCTGTTTCGCAAATGGTTGACCCAAATAAAGTGCAAGGTTTTCTTGATATTGCAGGAAATTGGGATCCGTCATTAGCATTGGTAATGACGGGGGCGCTACTGGTTACCGTGATCGGTTTTAATCTCATCTTGCGACGTTCTGCACCTGTGGCCGCGTATGAATTTCACGTACCGACTCGGCGTAATTTAGACCGATCATTATTACTTGGCGCAGCCTTGTTTGGGATTGGTTGGGGCATGACCGGTTTTTGCCCCGGGCCCGCGATCGCCGCACTTGGATTGAGTTTGAAGGCATTACTGACAGCAGATCAAACGGGTTTGAATACTTCAACTTTTGTGGCGGTGAAGGATGTCATTCTGATGGTGATCGCCATATACGCCGGAATGTTGATCTATAATTTCACTAATAAATAATTAAAAACAGTAGCTTATGTCGTTTTCTTCGCATTGATTTGATAACGCAATGCATACCAGATTTGCCCGATCAGTTCGTATAACGCATCACGACTCAGATCGAGCGCACGCGAGCTGGGCAACCACTGGATCAGTGGTGGAAAATTGGTTCCGGCGGAAGCAAAGATTGTTGGTGCCGGAACTACGTCAAACCCAGCTGCTTCAAACGTACGAGTAGCCCGCTGACTGTGCAGCGCGTGTGTCACTAGGTAAATGCGATTAATCCCATCCTGCTGCAACATGGCAAAACTATTCGCTGCATTTTGTGCAGTATTGCGGGAATTTTCCTCCAACCAACGCGCCTGTGTTTTAAAGCTTTCTTGTAATACGCGATTCATTACGGTGGCTTCAGATTCCGTCGTTCCAAACACCCGACCGCCTGCGATAAGAATCGGCAATTTTGTTTGCTGTTGGAGGTAATCCGCGTATCGGAGGCGCTCCAGCACCGATGCGTAAGGTACTGAGTGACCATATTCCGGCATACTGACACGACGACCGCCACCAAGCACGATGATCGCTTGTCGGGATTGTCGGTCGATGATTTTAGGTGGCAGGGGAGAGACGGTTTCTGCCTGACGCGCCAACTCAATACTGACGTAAGGTGTACTTAAAAAATATAGGGATAAGATTGAGATGGCGATCAAGCTTTTACCTAGCCAACGGATCCGCTTTAAGCAGGTTAATCCGAGGATGACACCGACAATAAAAATTCCTGGCGGCAAGATAAACATCTTGACCGCATAAAGAATCGAAACTTCCATATTTCCGTTAGTCTGTTTTGGTTATTGCTTGTAAATCCGCGTGGTAGGATGATCGCACCATTGGTGCGCTAGCGACGTTTTTAAAACCCATCGCTTCCCCGTCTTTGGCAAGCTGTTGGAATTCCTCTGGTGTCACAAAGCGTTCAACGGCTAAGTGATGACGACTCGGTTGCAGATACTGACCAAGTGTTAGCATTTCACAATGGTGGCTACGCAAATCTTGCATGACTTCTCGCACTTCATCGAGCGTTTCACCTAGGCCGAGCATCAGTCCGGATTTTGTTGGAACATCTGGATGTGATGCTTTGAAGTTCTTGATCAGATCGAGTGACCATTGATAATCCGCACCGGGGCGAACTTGTTTATACAAACGCGGCACCGTTTCCAAATTATGATTAAACACATCTGGTGGGCCTTGCTCGAAAATACTTAAAGCACGCTCCATTCTGCCCCTAAAATCAGGCACTAAGACTTCAATCTTAATCTCAGGCATGCGATTTCGTACAGCCTGAATACAGGCCACAAAATGGCCCGCACCACCATCACGTAGATCATCGCGATCAACCGAAGTGATGACGATATAGCGTAAATCCATGATTTCGATCGCATCGGCCAGATTTTCCGGTTCATTTTCATCCAGTGGTTTGGGGCGGCCATGGGCGACATCGCAGAATGGACAGCGGCGAGTACACAGATCACCCATGATCATGAAGGTTGCTGTGCCATGGGCAAAACATTCGCCGAGGTTTGGGCAAGCGGCCTCTTCGCAAACGGTGTGGAGGTTTTTTTCTTTGATCAGCCGTTTGAGTCGTAATACGTTTGGATCGATTGGCGCTTTCGCTCTGATCCAGTTTGGTTTTCTGGGAAGATCACCTTCAATCGGAATGACTTTAACGGGGATGCGCGACACTTTATCGGCACCGCGTTGTGCTCTGTGTGGATCAGTTTTCATAGATGAGTCCTGGGAGTTCTGACGTCCAAATCAGCGTATCAGCGGCATAGTGTAAATGCGCAGCCATGATCAACGCTAGTTCTTCGCGTAAATACGAAATATTTTTTTGAATGCCGTGATCGCGACATTGTGTGATCGGTAAATCGGCAAAACCACATGGGTTAATTTGGGCAAAAGGTGCGAGATCCATATCCACATTTAAGGCTAGGCCGTGATAACTGAAGCCACGCTTAATTCGCAATCCGAGCGACGCGATTTTTGCACCGTTGATATAAATGCCGGGGGCTTTTTCTTTACGTTGTGCCTGTACATTGTGACGAGCGAGTAGGTCAATCACACATTGTTCGAGCAGGGTCACGAGCGGTTTTACGGTCAGGTTATTGCGTTTGAGATCGAGCAAAACATAGCAAACAATCTGTCCGGGACCGTGGTAGGTCACTTGGCCGCCGCGATCAATATTCACAACTGGAATGGGTTCGGGGTTAAGCAGGTGTTCCGGCTTGCCGGCCATGCCTTGTGTGAAAACAGGCGGATGCTCAAGCAGCCAGATTTCATCGAGCGATTCGGTAGTACGCTCGAAGGAGTAATTCTGCATTGCTCGCCATGTTGGCGTGTATTCCAGCTGCGGGAGCTGGCGAATAAGTCGTTTCACAGGGCCATTATGACGCTATCGTGTGCGCTGAGTTCGATATACATCGCATCGAGTTGGGCTTTGTTTTCCGCTGTAAAGGTGACGGTGACAGAAAGATACTTTCCATTACTGCTCGGGCGGGATTTACTGGCTGAGTGGTGAAGATCAGGGACATGATGGCTGACGATATCGACCACAAGTGTTTCAAATTCGTCAGTGGCTAAGCCCATCGCTTTGACTGAAAATTCGCAGGGGAATTCTAAAAGCGTTTCGTTTTCAGTGTCTTGTGTCATAACGTTGATGTCGATCTAATACGAATTGTGTTTTATGGCGGGATCATACCGCATCGTAGTAGCTTTGATCAGGTCGACGCATAAAAAGTGGTGTGAATGTTTGGGCGTCAGTAGGTGAATGAAAGTAAAACCCTTGCCCATAATCACAGCCAGATTGCTCAAGGAAACGTAACTGATCTGCTTCTTCGATCCCTTCTGCAACGACTTTAAGTCCCATGCTGTGTGCGAGTGCGATCACGCCGGTGACAATCGAGGCATCGTCCGGATCGACCGTAACATGCTGAATGAAACTGCGATCAATCTTTAAGGTATTCACAGGGAAGTGCTTAAGATAAGTTAGAGATGAGTATCCCGTTCCGAAATCATCTAAAGCGATCTGCATACCCAGCGTACGTAATTTTTTCAGCATTTTGATGGTTTGCTTCATATTGTTCATCAACATGCTTTCGGTGATTTCTAGCTCAAGTAACTCGGGATTAATGCCGGTTTTATTGAGAATTTTTGCCAGCCGTAAATGACAGTCTTTTTGCTGCAGCTGTACAGCAGATAAATTCACAGCAACGCTTATCGGAAGATACCCTTCTTCTTTCCATTTTTTAATCTGTTGGCAGACTGTTTTAAAAACCCAATCACCTAATATGGTGATCAAACCGGTTTCTTCTGTGACATTGATAAATTCGCCGGGTGTGATCAACCCTAGTTCAGGATGACGCCAACGCAGCAAGGCTTCGATGCCTGATAAATCACCCGATGCGAGCGCGAGTTTAGGTTGGTAATGGATCTCGAATTGTTGTTCTTCGATCGCGCGACGTAGATTCGTTTCTAAAGCAAGGCGTTGAAATGCTTTTGCATTCATCTTCTCGGTATAAAACTTGTAGCCGTTACCACCTTGACGTTTTGCGTGGTAAAGCGCCGTGGCGCTGTGTTTAAGCAGGGTATCAGTATTGTCTGAATCCAGTGGGTAAATCGTAATACCAATACTCGCGGTGATACGGATTTCTTGTCCAGACACAGTATACGGCTGCGCGATTGCTTTATTGACCCGTCGAGCGATTACGGCGGCATCATCGACTTCATCGATTTCTGGCAATACGATGACGAATTCATCCGCGCCACAATGCGCGACCGTGACCGGTTTCTCGCTGGGCTGTTGGAGAAAAAGATCTTGATAATCATGCTGCGACGTTTGTTGTGATGTTTTTACTGCGCGAATGAGTTTGATCGCTACTTTGCGGATCAAGCTCTCACCAAAACCATGACCATACGAGTCTGTGATCAATTTGTAACGATCCAGCGAGACGGTCATAACCGCAAGAGAATGTTTCGGTCGAATATTGCTAAGGCGTTTATTTAGCAGTCGTTTTAATAAAGAGCGATTCGGTAAGCCGGTTATATTGTTGTAGTAAGCAAGCGTTTTAATCTTATCTTCTGCATCCCGACGTGAGGTTATGTCTTGTAAGGTACCAACCATTTTTTCCGGCTTGCCTGATTCGTCGAGGAAAATTTCAGCTTCCTGAAAAACAGTGCGAACAGACTTATCCGGGCGAACAATTCGATGTTCGATCGCAAAAGGTTCGTTTGTTTTAATAGACTGTTTAATGACCGCCTTAACACGATCACTATCTCGCGGATCCACGCGAGAGATTAACGTCGGTTTGACCATGGTGGTGTTATTAAGTGGTAAACCGAGAATGTGACAAACTTCACTGGACCAGTTAATCCGATCTTCATCAAAGTACCATTCGAAATGACCGAGTTTTGCAATGCGTTGTGCTGTTTCTAGGCGTTGCTCACTTTCACGTAGTGCGCGCGCCGTCACGGCTGTTTTGAGTAAGAATTGTAGGCGGTGAGCGAGTAGCGTGTTGTTTAACGGTTTGATGATGAAATCTGTAGCACCAGCCTCATACGCTCGGCCAATTGAATTCATGTCTTCAAGCGAGGTCATGATGATAATTGGTAAATGCTGATTTTCCACGCGCTGGCGAATGTTGCGGCAAACAGCAAAGCCGTCCAAACCGGGCATTACCACGTCTAAGATGACTAAGTCTGGTTTGCACTCGGTTAGTTTTTCGAGCGCAGCGGATCCCGAGTCGGCTTCAACGAACTGATAATTATCTTGCTTCAGTGCGTGTTTTATTAGCTCGCGGGTATCCTGGTCATCATCAATTAACAGGATGGTACCTGCGTGAATGTCCACGTTATTATTATCTCATTGCACAAAGTTATGATTCTGAGAATATATAATAGTTAGTCTAAAAACCAGACTGAATGATTGGATATGCCAATTGTATCTCGACAGAGTATTAATAAGATTATGCAAGTAATTCAAATTCCATGTTTAGACGATAATTATGCTTACCTGATCCACGATCCGGAATCACACATCACGCTGAGTATCGATACGCCGGTTGCAGAGGTCATCCTTGACGCGTTAAGTGAGCAAGGCTGGAAACTTACTCATATTCTCAATACACATCATCATTGGGATCATGTCGGGGGAAATCTTGCGCTCAAAGCGGCAACGGGATGCCAGATTATTGGTCCGGTCGGCGAGCAAGAACGGATCCCGGGTATTGATCAGACGGTTAAAGAAGGGGATGTGTTAGATCTAGGTAATTTTTCCATTGAGGTCACGGAAACGCCCGGACATACTTTAGGTCATGTTGTGTATTACATTCCTGCGTTAGAAAGTGCATTTGTAGGTGACACCTTGTTTTCGATGGGCTGTGGTCGTTTATTTGAAGGAACGGCGGAACAAATGTGGCATTCATTGCAGAAGTTGATGCGCTGGCCCGATGAAACGTTAATCTATTGCGCACATGAATACACGACCGCGAATGGGCAATTTGCGTTAAGTATTGAGCCTGAGAATTCGGATTTACGAAAACGGTTAGAACAAGTTCACGCGTTACGGGCAGACGATCAGCCGACGATCCCAACAACGATGCAGTTGGAGAAAAAAACCAACCCATTTTTGCGGGCGAATGTGCCCTTGGTAAGACGATCTCTTGATCTGGAAAGTGCGGCAGCGGTGGATGTGTTTGCGACGATCAGAAAGCGAAAAGATACTTTCTGATCGTGCTCACGTTATTTCTAGCTACGAAATAAAAGTTTTTTATTAACAGTTATTTATACAGTAATTCATTGAACCAACCTGAAGTGATTAATGAAGCTTAACGGTTTGATTACTCAATATTCCCACCGGTTTCAAACGCCTCATCAGTTGGAGCGATGTATTCATCCTTACGCAATGTTCGGCCAAGATCGTTCAACTTTTCACGAAATTCATTCGTGATTTTCCAGGCATCTTCACTGTTCGTAATCGCACGTGGTGTTAACAAGACGATCAATTCAGTCCGCATCAAACCTTTACTGGTTTGACCGAATAGTGGGCCGATCAGCGGCGTTTTGTAGAGACCTGGAATACCGCTTTTACCATCTGATCGGTTATCACGAATTAGGCCGCCCAGCACAATCGTATTACCGCTATCGACGGCAATGGTGCTTTCGATACTGCGCTGATTAATCGTGGGTGCATCAACCCCGCTACTCTGTGTGTCTGAGACATTCGAAACTTCCTGTTTTACTTCTAGAATGATCAGACCACTTTCATTTACGCGTGGTGTGACGGTCAATAAAACACCCGTGTCTCGGTACTCGATTTCGTTGACGGTTGGGGCGTTTGCATCAAGATTACTGACAGAGCTGCGAGTTGGGATTGGAACTTGATCACCAACATTGATCGACGCTGTGTGATTATCCAACACCATAATGGAAGGCGAGGAGAGAACATTTACGCGGGACTCACTTGCGAGGGTGTTAAGTACGGCACGGACTGTGTCTGCCGCATCAACAACGGCATAAGAAAAGCCCGGCGTTAATGCGGTAATTCCAGCATCACCAAGATCAAGAGAACCCTGACCGGTTTTATCGCCATCAACACCGTTCTTGAAAAACCACTCAAGGCCATAACTAAGATCATCCGTTAAAGTGACTTCAACAATACTGGCTTCGATCAAAACCTGTAACGGTGTGATATCGAGTTGGTCGAGGGCGTTCTCTACCATCAAATAATCCGACGGTGAAGCAAGAATGACCAGCGAGTTGTTGGTTTCATCAGCAATGATTTTTACCGTGCCATTGGTTGGTAGTGAAACACCTTCCCCTCCGACAACGGAAACACGAGGTTCGTTTCTCCTCTGCGTGGTTTGCGTTTCTTGATCCGATCCATTCCGGGTTTCATTATCGATGGTGTTGTCGAGCGTGACGGGTTCTAGGCCGGGGGCGAGTTGAGCTGCGGTGCTCGTCGAGCTGGCATTATCGCTATCGCCGAAAACGTTGTTTAACACTTCAGACAGTTCGGATGCGCGCGTATTTTGCACTTGATATACATATAGGCGCTGACCGGAAATTCCTTCAGAACGATCGAGCCTGCGGATCCAGTTCGTCATTTCGCTCAGATAGCGTGGTTGTTTGCTGACAATGATGACCGAGTTTAGTCGTTCGAGTGGGACAAAGCGCACTAAGCCAGCCAGTGGGCTATCGGAGTTCTGACCAAAAATTTCATCCAGTTCGGAAACGACATCTTTGGCTTCCGAGGCATCCAGAGGGACGAGTGCTAATGACATTCCGCGCAACCAATCCACATCGAAAATTCGGATAGTTTGGACGAGTCGATTCAGGTCATCCTGACGACCTGACAACATGACGATATTTCGTTGTGAATCAAAGTAGGCCACATTGTCTTTAATAAAAGGTTGTAGAATTTTTTGTACTTCATCAGCAGAAATATAATGAAGTGGGACAATCTCAGTGTTAAAAGCGCCATTTGTTCCTTGCAGCATCCGAGCTTTTCGTGGTGGTAGCGCGTGCAGGGCAGCATTAGCGGAAGGGAGAACGCGGATCAGATCAGCTTCTTCGATCATTGTTGCGCCGTTCAGTGACAGCATATTTTCCAACACGGGCAAAATCGTATCGCGTTGTAATGGTTCACTGGTTTGAATATTCACCGTGCCGGATACGGCGGGGTCAATCATATAATTCTTTTTCAGCAAATCACCCAAAATTACTTTTACGACTTCATGAATATCGGTGCCTTGGAAGTTGAGTGTGACATCTCCCACCGTGGTTGAGCTTGTGCGTGTAGGAATGGTTTGTACACCGGATGAACCTACGAAAACGCCGGTTCCAGGATATAACTCCGGCGCCTCACGATCGGTATTATTGTCAGTATCGTCAACGCTTTGCGTCACTTCGGAGACGGCTTCTTTGGTGGTGTCTGGGACGACGAGTTTATTGTCGCGTTGCGTTAAGAGCGCATCCAACTCAGGGGCTACCGGTTCATGATTTACCAGTGTTTCACAAGCGGTTAGGGTGAGGCAGCTCAAGATCAGGCTGCAAAAAGAAAGTCGGGACAAAAGTGAGGTGCTTCTTGTATAACTCATTCGTATCGGGCCAAGTTGGTTATTGTTGGGTTTTGATCAGTCGTGTTCCAGTTATCCGGATCGATCTGATCGATGAGCGCCACTTTCCCTGTGAGCCAATTAATATCGACAAAATAGTTCTGTTTCCCGGCTGCAAACTTAATGCGGCCGCCAGTTGACGAGCCATCAGGATAGAAACGTACTGCGCCAGCCTGCTCAGAAAGTTGTTCTGATCGCGCGGTTAACAAGCCCAGTCGAATGGTTTTCGATAACGTTTGCGCTGCCTGATCGTCAATCTTAAGCGTGTTGTTAGCAATATTTATGACAAGTCGTGCGGTTTTGCCGCTTGAGATAGCCAGGTTTCGGGTTTGCCGTAACGCTGATATCGTCTCGCGCATAGCGGCTTTACCTTTCATTTTTTCCAACGTGCCATTAAGTCTGGGTGGAATGACCGCAACCATGAGTCCTACCACCACCATCACAACGATGATCTCAATCAGAGTGAAGCCAGCTTGAGAGGACCGCATGCTAATTTAAAGGTTAATCCCAGCTGGTTTGATCAGCATTCTCGCCGTCGCCACCTTCAGCATTATCTGCGCCTAGAGAGTAGAGATCGAACGCGCCATGTTCACCCGGTGCTTTGTACTGATATGGATTGCCCCAAGGATCATCGGGAACGGAGGATTTTTTTAAGTAAGGGCCTGCCCAACTACTGGCTGAATCCGGGCTGTTGATGAGAGCGGACAAGCCTTCATCTGTGCTCGGGTAGCGGCCGACGTCCAGTGCGTACATGTCTAGTGAAGCGCTTAAATCTTCGACCTGGAGTTTAGCCGTTTTAGAACGTGCACCGCCCAATTTATTCATGACATTCGGTGCAACAACACCCGCGAGTAAGCCGAGAATAACTAAGACGACTAAGAGTTCGATGAGAGAGAAGCCGTGTTGCGTCGTTGCGCGCAAAGATCGAGTCATAAGCATAGTGCATAGTCCTAATAAAATTGCCGATATCATAGCATGCTTGAAAAAATCACATGATAAAAACTGATTCTTGATCCCGTCTGCTCGCTCACATAAATACATTGATCGTAAAGCGCAAACAGGAACCCAAGCTATGAGTTTATGTCATAATTATCACCGTTATATAACACCAGCATCTCTCTATGTATAAAAACGTCGCCACTTTTCTTGTCTTGCTGCTTTTTAGCCAGCATGCGCTGTGTGTCTGTCTTGCACACTGGGGGCATAATGATCACGCGGCGTCGGTCAGCCTGACTTACCCGGTCGATTCTGTTGTGGATGAGATTTGTCACGATCATGCGACGAATTCTGATTTCGCGATCACAACCACTCAGGGCACTGACGAAGCCTGTATTGACGAATGTGATCAGGCTCTGAGTGCGAATACGGTCCTACTGACGAAACTTGTCTTCGATCCGCTCGCTGATCAGCCAATCCTATTGCCGTTTTTGGTCTCACGTGTAGATGGTGATCTGCCACAAATAATTACCACTCAACGTTTAAACTCTCCGCCCCTCTTTTTTTTAGAAACCCTCATTCAGCGTAAGACCAAGCTACTCATTTAGCGCTTCTCTTCTCTTAAATCGTAATGTGATCAGGATTTCGATCTGATCGCACTTTGCTCGCGGCAGTTGCGAATCCACTGCCACTAATATTCAGGAGAAAGCGAATGATGCGCAATCGACGACAATTTTTAAAACGAACAGGACAAGCGGCACTGGCTTCTGGCGTGGGTATTTTGCCAACGAGTTTCTTGCCAAGCTGGGCGAGGAGTGCAGAGCAGGGCAACGCTGGACTCGCAACGGGGCCAGTGAATAATAAAGGTTTAAACGAATTAAGTGGGACTGAGTTTGATCTGCATATTGATCAATTCCCTGTGCAAATAGATGGCCGTATCGGTAAAGCCGTGGGTGTGAATAAGTCATTTCCGGCGCCCTTATTGCGGTTCCGTGAAAATGAAAAGCTGACGATCAATGTCACCAACCATTTAGACGAAGACACCTCAATACACTGGCATGGTCTGCTGGTACCTTTTTATATGGATGGCGTGCCGGGCGTGTCTTTTCCTGGTATTAAACCAAAAACCACATTCCAATATGAGTTTAGCCTGCCCCAAAATGGCACGTATTGGTATCACTCGCATTCCGGTTTTCAGGAGCCGATTGGGTTGTACGGACCGATAATCATTGACCCTGCTGATACCGATCCGGTTGAGTACGATCGCGACTATGTGCTGGTTTTATCGGATTGGAGTTTTGAATCCCCGTCACGAATTTTTTCTAAGCTAAAGAAAATGAGTGAGAACTACAATTTTCATCAACGTACAACGTCGGATCTGTTTCAGGATGCTCAACGACAAGGGTGGGCCACAACACTGACCGATCGTGAAATGTGGGGGCAGATGCGCATGTCTCCACGAGATATTTCCGATGTTACCGGCGCGACTTATACCTATCTGATCAACGGTCACAGCACGTTGGAAAACTGGAACGGGATTTTTAATCCGGGTGAGCGTGTACGTTTGCGCGTAATTAATGCGTCGGCGATGACGATCTTTAATATTCGCCTGCCGGGTTTACCGATGACGGTTGTGCAGGCAGACGGGTTAAATGTTCAGCCGCTAGAGATCGATGAATTTCAGATCGGTGTTGCTGAGACTTATGACGTAATTATCCAACCACAAGTATCGCGTGCTTATGCCTTCGTGGCGGAGAGCATTGATCGTTCTGGACAAGTGGTTGCGACATTCGGGCCTGAGCCAGGACTGCGTGCGGATGTGCCTAAATTGCGCAAAACGCCAACACTCGGTATGAAAGACATGGGCATGGATCACAGCAAAATGATGCCTAGTGATCACAATATGCAGATGATGGATCACGGGATGGAGCATAAAATTCCCAGCACTAAACTGATGGATCACAGTATGCACGGCGACCATACAATGAAACCTAACTCAAAGATGGGCGCAGACGCGATCCCGATTGTTCGCACGGTGGACGAAAAATCGTTGTTGAAAAAAACCGGCGTGGCAAACATGGCGGCATCACCGTTGAGTCGCATAGATGAACCCGGCATTGGCTTAGAAAACATGCCGCACCGTACATTGCGATATTCACAATTACGTAGCCTTAAAGAAAACCCAGATCAACGCAAACCTGAACGGGAATTAGAAATTCACTTAACCGGCAATATGGAACGCTACATGTGGTCGTTTGATGGTGTGAAATTTTCGGAGATCACATCACCGATTATTTTTCATGAAGGCGAGCGACTGCGTGTGACGTTGATCAATAACACCATGATGTCGCACCCAATCCATCTTCACGGAATGTTTTTTGATCTGGTCAATGGCAGTGAAAATCACAAACCACGAAAACACACAGTTTTAGTCAAACCAGCAGAAAAACTTTCTTTTGATGTGAGTGCGGATCATGTGGGGGATTGGGCGTTTCACTGCCACCTGCTGTATCACATGATGGCCGGCATGATGCAGGTGGTGTCCGTGCTGCCACGTCATTCTGATCAGCAAAATCATGCCAAGATTAATCAGCATCAAGATCGTAAAAATAAACCGAGCAGGTATGAGACAAAACAGGAGGTGCGATCATGAAATTGAAGCAATCGCGATCAACATACCGGTTCTTAGCATTCGTTATCTTCATGTTATCTGTTGTGTCAGTTAGCGCAGAATCTGCTGGGGCACATGCGGCGCAAGGTCCGGCACCTTGGTCGCAAGCGGATGCCTTTTACAGTGCAGAAGACATGGCGTCAGCACGTCATCATGTCTTAGCACATCATGGAAGTCGGCCAGAGTATCTCGTCATGTTTGATCGTTTTGAATATCAGACGAGTGATGACACTGATGCGTTACTTTTTGATTTACAAGCTTGGTACGGGGGGGATTTAAATAAATTCTGGTTTAAGTCAGAAGGTGAATATGCATTTACTGAAGACGCGGTGGAAGAGGCTGATATTCAACTGTTATGGTCAAGAGCGATTAGCAGTTATTTTGATACACAAATTGGAGTACGTTATTCATTCAAGCCTGAAGGGAAAACACATGCGGTGTTAGGTATTCAAGGCTTAGCACCTTATCGTTTTGAAACGGATACTGCTTTGTACTTTAGTGAAGATGGCGATCTAACAGCAAACCTTGAAGCAGAATATGAAGTATTGATCACACAAAGATTAATCCTCCAACCACGTGTTGAAATGGGTTTGTCCGCGCAAGAAATTTCCGAAGACAATCTAGGATCTGGCTTTACAGATGTCGCAATTGGTTTACGTCTTCGTTATGAATTTCTTCGGGAGTTTGCGCCTTACCTTGGTATTGAGTGGCAAAGTAAATTAGGTAGTACGCGTAACATTTATCAAGCTCAACAAGCGGAAACTGATAAGGTCATTTTCATGCTGGGTTTACGGATGTGGCTTTAAAAAAACATTATTGAATACGTCCATTCTTCTCACCACAATGAATTTACTTGTAGCATAAAAAAATTGCTTTACATGAATTAACAGATCCATCACTCCCCGATCTAATTACAGGTGTTCCAAACGTGGGACACCTGTATCCCATTTTAAAAGCCAGTGGTAAGAATCACATCAGGCTGATTATCTTTTTTGTATTTTACCCAACGGAACTAAAACGTATTTTTATTTATATATTTCAAATGGATATGGGTTGTGCGATCGCACCATAAAAATCCATGTTGTAAATCCGTCACAGTAAAAAAATGACTTGGCAAAGCAATTGCAAAATGCCTTTCACACAGAAAATTCTGTGTTGTGTTTACAGCGTGGCTGATGTCGTTCTATTGAATTCAGCATCAGCAAAATGAAAATAAATATTTTGACTTGGGGATGAGTAAACAAGCTCATAAAAACCTGATTCAAAGGGGGCCTTATGAAAAAAAATAGTATTAAACTAATTCCTGCGATCACAGCAGCAGTCAGCCTTGCATTATCAGCAAACGCATCCGCCGAAACAGATCTGTTTGGTGGAAAAGTTAAAGCGGGTGGTTATTTCGCACAACATTGGCAAACAGCATTTGAAGTTGATGGTTCACCACAGTTTGCAAACGATGCAGATGCAGATTCTGGTTTCGCACGTTTACGTTTTGGTATGTGGTTTTCTGGTCAAATTACAGAAAATGTTAGTTTCTTTTTGGAACTCGCTGAAGAGCCAAATGATCAAGGTGATGGTAATTATCAAATCACACAAGATTTAGCATGGATCGATTTCAAATTAAGCGATTCGGTTATCTTTCGAGTGGGTAATGTGGTTGAAACAACCATGAACTTTATCCGTTATTCAGACGGTGGTGCTGTTCAGGGCAACCCTATGATTGGTAACGGCATCAACGACATGATCACAGCAGCTGAAGGTGTTTGGTTATTAGGTAATCATAAAACTTCAATCGGTACGTGGGATTGGAATGCCACACTGACCAAACCTTCTTTCTTTGGTGATGCAAGTAACGACAGTGGTTACGACTACGGATTGCGATCATCATTGGTAACGAACAGTGGTTTTGGTATTGGTGCAGGTTATTTTAAAACAACCGGCGATGCGCAATGTAATGCAATGGGTGCGTGTGCCTTATCAGACGGTGGTGCATTTAATTCATTGATCGCACTTGGTGATGGTGACAATTATGACTTCGGTAGTAAAACACTCGCAAATCGTGTTACGCAACCGGGTATCGTTCCGGGCATTAGCGCCGACATCTGGCAAATTGATGTGATGTATTCTGGTAAAGATATTGGTATTCCATTACTCGTTCATGGTTTCTATGGTCAAGCGAAAGATGACTACAGTTGGGCAAACGGATCGTATACAACAAGCGGATCTGCATTTGTAAAATCTGACGCTGAGCAAAGCTTCTGGGGACTCTTAGCCCGTATTGATCTCAATGACAAAATGTATTTGGCCACACGTTATACCGTTTCAATGAATGACACAGCAGGACTTCCAAACGGTGATGACGAAGCAAATCGTATTCAAGTTGCTGCCGGATATTGGTTGAATGACGCGACACTGATTAAAGCTGAATATGTACGTCAAGAAGAAGGCTCTGTATCTGGTGGTGGTCGTTGCCAGTTTGGCGTAAATGATTGCGAATGGGACGGATTTATTGTTGAAGCATCAGTTAGCTTCTAATTACGTTAGCCTCCATCAGAGATAATTATTTGTTTTATGTATTATCTGGGTGTTACCCCTTCTTCATAGGAGAAGGGGTTTTTTTATTTGTCACGATATAAGATATTTTTACAAATAGTGATACAAGTTCTCAAGCGAATCTAACGTGCACACCTGCCACCCTGCTGCTAAAGCGGCATCATAATCATTAACGGGATCGTCCCCAATCATCATATGTTCGTACTGTTCCTTTGGATAATAGGCTTCAATTCGTTTATAAAAAAGAATATCTGGTTTTGCCACGCCAAGCTGAGAAGAAGTAAAAATATTATCGTTAATTATTTCGGGAATCAGTTGACGACTAATCGCAATCAAACGTTGGTCAAAATTACTGGCGATCGCAACTTTATGATTGGCCTTTTTGAGCCTTCGTAAATAGGTATACGTTGTCGGAATAACTCTCCAGTTCTCGGCTTGCGAATAGAACTCCCAGAGTTCATTAAATAAATTATCCGTATCGTCTATATCGTTAAAAACCATCTCAACTAACGATCGCCATTTTTGTTTTTCTAACTCTTCACTGGATGCTGTTGCGTCAACAGAATCACGTGAAAAATAAAGCGAATAAAAGTTTTTGAAGCAATCACTAATTTCAGCGGTAGTTTTAGTCGAGCCATGCTGTTTAGAAATATTTGAATACGTTACGGCGACAGGGATCGTTGTCTCAATCAACGTGCCGACAGCATCAAAACAAAAAAGCCATTTCTTATTGTTCATGATTTATTGTATCGCAAAAAAAAGCCGGAGCTCATCGTAAATGAATTCCGGCTTGGATTATATGCAAGGTGAATTAGATATGAATCGTTCTTTTTTCAATATCTAATGCGGCTTCATGAATTGCTTCTGAAAGCGTCGGGTGGGCATGTATCTCATTAATAATGTCATGATAGGTTTGGCCTTTCTCCATCGCCGATACGCCTGCTGCAATTAATTCAGATGCATTTGGACCAATGATATGAACACCTAACACGAGACCTTTTGAATCCGTGAGAATTTTTATCTTACCTTCTGCTGAATTCATCGCATGCGCACGACCATTGGCCATGAACGGGAATTTACCCTTTTGATAGTCAATACCAGCTGCTTTTAATTCTTCTTCTGTCTGACCACACCAGGCAATCTCTGGCCATGTATAAATAATCCACGGAATGTTTGCGTAATCACTTCCATGCTGATCACCATTGATATTTTCGGCTGCGTGCATCCCATCTTTAGATGCTCGATGTGCTAACATCGGGCCGGCTGTGACATCGCCGATCGCATAAATATGTTTAATGTTTGTTTGGCATAAATTATTCGTTGCAATAAACCCACGCTCATCAACTTTGACGTTGATTTTTTCAAGATTAAGTTTGTTGGTATTTGGCTTTCGACCTACAGCAACGATCAATTTATCAAACTCAACTTCATGCTCACCTTTTGCATCGGTGTAACTCACTGAAACATAATCATCATCAACGTCCGTTTCTGTGATCTGTGCACCGAGTTTAATAACGAGCCCTTGTTTTGAATATAGTTTTAATGCTTCACGCGAAATTTCGCGATCAACGGCAGGTAAAAATTGTGGACTCATTTCCAAGATAGTCACATTCGAACCAAGCCGACGCCAAACGCTACCAAGTTCCAGTCCGATGACACCTGCACCAATGATGCCGAGATCAACAGGGACTTCATCAAAATTCAATGCACCGGCATTATCAGCAACAGATTCGCCATTTGGAAATTGCTCCAATGTAACAGGTACAGAGCCCGTCGCGATAATGATGTGATCTGCTGTGATGGTTTTTTTACCTTGATCGAGTGTCTCTATTTCTAACGTATGTTCATCAACAAATGACGCTGATCCAAAAAGGCTATCTACGCCATTTTTTTCAAAAAGGCTGCCTATACCTCCAGAAAAATTTTTAATAATCTGATCTTTTCGAGAATGCATAACGTTTAGATCAACAACGCTACCACTGACTTTGATACCATGATCTTGTGCTTCTTTGCATAACGCCTCATATAAATGCGTCGAATCAAGCAGCGCTTTTGATGGAATACAGCCAACGTTCAAACATGTGCCACCAAGTGATAATTGATCATTTTCATCACGCCATTTTTCAATACAAACTGTTGGAAGGCCAAGTTGTGCACAACGGATCGCTGCGACGTAACCTCCTGGGCCAGCACCGATCACAGCAACAGAATAATCAGACATAATAGTTTCCTAACGTTTTTGAATTAATAAGCAGCAATCTTTCCCAGTTCAGGTGAACTGGCCGATGCTTGATATGGTCGTTTCGGCATTCTTCCAGCTAAGTGGGCGAGGTGTCCGGCATAGACAGCTGACTTCATCGCACTGGCCATGAGCACCGGATTACCTGCTTCTGCAATGGCTGTATTCATCAGCACACCGGAGCAACCTAATTCCATCGCGATCGCGGCATCACTGGCTGTGCCGACACCCGCATCAACAATCACGGGGACGTTGGCGTTGTCGATAATAATTTGCAGATTCCACGGATTAATAATGCCCATGCCAGAACCGATCAGTGATGCTAATGGCATTACCGCGATGCAACCGATCATTTCTAACTGCAGGGCAATGCACGGATCATCCGAGGTGTATGCCATGACTTGGAAGCCATCTGCCACGAGAATTTCCGCAGCTTTCAACGTCTCTTGAATATTCGGATAGAGCGTGACGGGATCAGCAAGGACTTCTAACTTGACGATATTTGCGCCGTTTAATAATTCACGCGCTAACCGTAAGGTATGGACCGCATCTTCGGCGGTATAACAGCCAGCTGTGTTCGGCAGGATCGTATATTGATCGGGCGAAATTACGTCCAATAAACTGGGCTCATCTGGATTCTGTCCAATATTTGTGCGACGAATTGCGACAGTAACAATCTCAGCACCGCTGGCTTCGATCGCATGTCGCGTTTCATTAAGATCACGATATTTTCCGGTACCCACTAATAAGCGTGAGTGATATGTTCTGCCATTTAGCGTTAATGGTGCGTTGATACTTTGCATTGTATTCTCCCTATTTTCATCCACCACCGACCGCACGTACAACTTCCACAACATCCTTGTTTTTTATGATTATCGTATGATATTCACTGGCAGGAATAATGTGTTGATTCACCGCGACGGCCACTTTGTTATTGGTTAATTCAAGAAATGCGAGTAAGCCTTGAATCGTTAATTGCTCAGGAAGATTGAGCATTTCACCGTTGACTAAAACGTCCATTATTTGTTACGCAGACAGCATTGATTTAACTTGCTGATCTGCATGATAAGATGAGCGAACCAGTGGTCCAGCGGTGACATCTTTAAAGCCAATGTTTAAAGCGGTTTGTTTTAATTTTTCAAATTCTTCCGGCGAGACGTAACGATTAACGGGCATGTGATGTGGGCTTGGTTGTAAATATTGTCCAATCGTTAAGAGATCGCAATCATGATCGTATAAGTCTTGAATTGTTTGGATCACTTCTTCATTTGTTTCACCCAAGCCCAGCATGATGCCGGACTTTGTTGGAATGTTTGGGTGACGTTGTTTAAAGCGTTTAATTAGACTCAAAGAGTGTTCGTAACTTGAGCCAGGTCTTGCAATCTTATACAAACGCGGGACAGTTTCGATATTATGATTTAATACATCGGGTAATTCTTGCGATAACACATCCAGAGCGCGATCCAGCATCTTTTTAAAATCAGGCACGAGAACTTCAATCTTTGTCTGAGGATCAGACTGTCTAATGGCACGAATACATTTTGCAAAATGACCGCTACCACCATCTTCTAAATCATCGCGATCAACGGATGTAATCACAACGTAACGTAATTTCATTGAATGAACGGTTTCAGCCAAACGTTCTGGTTCTTCAGGGTCAGGTGTTAAAGGGCGGCCGTGTGCGACATCACAAAAGGAACAGCGACGTGTACAAATACTGCCGAGAATCATGAATGTCGCGGTACCATTGCTAAAGCATTCACCGATGTTTGGGCAAGCGGCTTCTTCACATACGGTATGTAAGCGGCTATGTCGTAGGCGATCTTTTAATGCTTGGACTTCTTCTGAATCAAGACATTTTACCTTTAGCCAATCCGGTTTTTTTAATGTGGTTACAGTTGCAGTGTTCTCGATTTTTATTTTAATTTTATCGAGGCCGCGTTTCTTAAGGCCATATTGGTTCATATAAGTAATCCCGTTCAGTACGTGCGAGTGTTTTGCCTTTAACTGCGCAATGCTTGAATAAAAGCGTGTCAGTCACTAGCAATTTATTGTTATTAGTGTCTCAACCTTACGAGACTTTTGAGTAAAGTTATTTGTTATTTGTCTTGCTTTCTTTTGTACTATTAATGATCTCCATCAATGAGTTCTCTAAACTTTTTTGTATCGATGAGATTGTTGGCCGTTGGCCAATAAAGTTTAGATACTCACCAATCTGCGGGTATGATGTTGTAAGATCCCAATCGTATATTTCTTTTGTATGAAAATTCGTAAAGCCCAACATAAAGAAGCTTGAAATGTCGGCATATGTAAATTCATTTCCAGCAACATAAGGCGCTAATTTTGCTCTTAGTAAAAAAGCATTAAGACCTTTCTCTATTGCAGGTCGAACTTCATCAAAGGCATTCTGATTGAGTTGTTCTCCAAATACTGCCGTGCCAATATGCCTTCTTGCTGGGGCATCCAGATAAAGTTCGACAATTCGAATAATCTCTTTTACTTGTGCTTTTTTAAGCGAATTTTCTGGATATAACGGATGCTCAGAATGTGTTTCTTCTAAATAGTCATAGATCACATTGGTTTCGCTTAAGTAGCGCCCGTTAATCTCGATATAAGGAACCTTGCCCATAGGACTATGGGCAATTACATCGGCATCCTGACTAGGAAATTGTATGATGTCTTCAAATGCTATATTTTTTTCAAGCAATACCGTTTTGACACAGCTCGAGTAATTACTTGCGCCAATACCATAAATTCGAATCATCTTTAAATTCCCTATTTCTATACTGTTATGCGCTTCACTTCTGCAAATAAATCTCACTACCGAGCTGTTTAAACTCTTCGGACTTTTCCTGCATCCCTTCTTCCAACTCTGCGGCATAGTCCCGCACATCCTGGGTGATCTTCATCGAGCAAAAGTGGGGACCACACATAGAACAAAAATGCGCGGTTTTATGCCCTTCTTTGGGTAAGGTTTGGTCGTGGAATTCACAAGCACGGTCTGGGTCGAGACTTAAGTTAAACTGGTCTTCCCAGCGGAACTCAAAGCGCGCTTTACTCAGTGCGTTGTCCCGAATTTGCGCGGTCGGATGGCCTTTACCCAAATCCGCCGCATGGGCAGCAATTTTGTAGGTAATGATGCCTTCTTTGACATCGTCCTTATCCGGGAGGCCAAGGTGTTCTTTCGGCGTCACGTAACACAGCATGGCGGTGCCGAACCAGCCAATCATCGCCGCGCCAATGGCGGAGGTGATGTGGTCGTACCCGGGGGCAATATCAGTCGTCAGTGGGCCTAAGGTGTAGAACGGTGCTTCGTGGCAGTCGTCTAACTCTTTGGTCATGTTTTCTTTGATCATGTGCATCGGCACATGACCCGGGCCTTCGATCATGACTTGCACGTCGTGCTTCCAGGCAATCTGGGTCAGCTCCCCGAGGGTTTCCAGTTCGGCGTATTGGGCTTCGTCGTTGGCATCGGCAATCGAGCCGGGACGTAAGCCATCACCTAAGGAGAAGCTGACGTCATAGGCTTTCATGATGTCGCAGATGTCTTCAAAGTGGGTGTACAGAAAGCTTTCTTGATGATGCGCTAAACACCATTTGGCCATGATCGAGCCGCCCCGTGAGACAATGCCGGTAACACGCTTGGCGGTCATCGGGATGTATTGCAGTCGCACACCCGCATGGATGGTGAAGTAATCCACGCCTTGTTCGGCTTGTTCGATCAAGGTATCGCGGAAAATTTCCCAGGTGAGGTCTTCGGCTTTGCCGTCGACTTTCTCTAACGCCTGGTAAATCGGTACGGTGCCGATGGGCACCGGTGAGTTACGGATAATCCATTCGCGGGTTTCGTGGATGTTTTTACCGGTGGAGAGGTCCATCACGGTATCTGCCCCCCAACGAATCGCCCAAGTCATTTTCTCCACTTCTTCTTCAATGGAGGAGGTAACGGCTGAGTTACCGATGTTGGCGTTGATCTTGACGAGGAAGTTACGCCCGATGATCATCGGTTCGGATTCCGGGTGATTGATGTTGGCGGGGATGATCGCACGCCCTTTGGCCACTTCATCACGCACAAACTCCGGCGTGATCCGTTCAGGGATGGTCGCACCAAAACCACGGCCGGGATGACGTTGTAATAAGCTGTCATCGGTCATTTCGCTTAAACGCAGATTTTCTCGAATGGCGATGTATTCCATCTCTGGGGTGATAATGCCTTGGCGAGCGTAGTGCATCTGCGTGACATTTTTGCCGGCAACCGCGACTCTCGGTTGCATGGTGCGAGTGAAGTGCAAGGACTTCAGCTCAGGATCGGCAGCACGACGTTGCCCGTACTCCGAGCTTAAGCCGGCCAGTTGCTCGGTATCGTCACGTTCGGCAATCCAGCCAGCACGTAAACCGCCTAAACCAGCGCGGATATCAATCTCAACACTGGGGTCGGTATACGGCCCGGAGGTGTCATAGACGGTAATGGCTGGGTTTTCTTCCAGCCCACGGTCACTGCGTGTGGCAGATTGATAGATCTCGCGCATGGGCACACGAATATCAGGACGTGAGCCTTCGACGTAGATCTTTTTCGAATTGGGTAACGGTTGGATGGCGGCTTGGTCCACCTGGGCTGTGGCGCTTAAATCGCCATCGAGTCGTGCATTCATACTTTGACCTCTTGCTTCAAATGATGATGCCGCTAGAGCTTTCCTACGCCGGTACGGTAACGGGGGTTACTTTGCCAGATCAGGTTCAAAGGGTACTCTCTCAGCTCAAGGTCTGTGTTGAAGAACAACAGACGATGAACACCCCTAGCTGCATGTTTTTTATAATTAATAGTGAAGGGGCAAGTTGAGTGCCATTTAAGTGAAATTGAATAAATTTAAATGAGGAGAGAGTCTGTGGAGGTGAAAAAGATAAAGCTTACAGAGGCTTAGCAAGGTGTTTAAATAAAAATATAGATTTAAAAGAATGCCAGGGGAGAGAAAAGGGGAGTTGAACAATTCAGAAAGCTGCAACAGGTGTTTCAAAATCTGAAACACCTGTTGTTCACGTGCGACTACATTTCGTTTGGTGGAATGATTTTATATTTCTTCATCTTGCGATAAATCGTATTGCGAGAAATATCTAAATCATCCGAGGTATCTGTAATGTTCCACTTATGTTTTTTCAAAGATTCTAACAACGCTTGCGCGTCTGCATTCAACGGAACCTGCTTCTCTTCATACTCTTTGAATTTTGCAGAATCAGCTTGAGGAGCTAAATAACTTGAACGTAGTTTTATATGGAACTCATCTGGTAAATGCTCAGGTTTGATTTCATTATTTTCACTGAATGCTAATGCAACACGGAGGACGTTGCGCAGCTCACGAAAATTACCTGGCCAATGGTAACTGGTTAATAATTCTACCGTTTCGTCTGAAATTTTAATGTCTGCCCCCGGTGCCTCTATTTCTAAAACGCTTTGGATAATAAAATCTTTATCTTGGCGTTTTCTAATGGCAGGAAGCGTCACCGTCGCACCGGCGAGTCGAAAATACAGATCTTCTCTGAAGCCATCTTCAGCGATCAGTTTTTCTATATGTTTGTGTGAGGCCGAGATGACGTTTAAATCAACCGGGATCGGTTCGTCCGAACCAAGCGGCATGACTTCTTGTTCAGATAAAACACGTAATAACCGAGTTTGTAAATGAAGCGGCATATCTCCAATTTCATCTAAAAATAGTGTGCCGCCACTGGATTGCAAGATCAGACCCTTCATGCCTTTTTGTCTTGCGCCGGTAAAAGTACCGGGCTTATAACCGAAGAGTTCACTCTCAATTAATGATTCTGGAATGGCGGCACAATTAACGGCGATAAACGGTTTGTCCGCTCGACGACTACTCAAATGAATTGCACGTGCAAATACTTCTTTACCGCTGCCGGTTTCGCCTTGAATCAGGAAGTTAATTTTATGGTTTAACAACTGGCGAGCAATACTGACTGATCGAGTCATCACACTATCTGCACAGGACAAGCTGTCTAGTGTAAGTTTGGGTGATGCTGCTTGCGCTGCTTTTTCACGTGGCACAACGACGGATCGCTGATGAATAGGTGTACTTAATGATAAATAAAGCATGTCTGTATTGCGGATTAATTTAGCAGCACAAACATTATTTTTATTTGAATTATTTTTACTCGTTAAATCACTAAATTTAATATCAAAATAGTGGTTAATGTTTTGCCCGATCGCATCACTCCAATTTGGGTCCTTCCATGATCCACATTGTGTTAAGAATTTTCTTGCGGAGCTGTTAGCTCCCACGATCATGCCGCTGTCATCGACTGCGATCATATGTGACGCATTAACATTGACATAATTTTCTAAATGGCTAAATCGAATGATCGAGTGCTTATTTTGAAAGTGATGTAAAAAGTTAGCACATTCAATAGATTGTGCATGTAATCTTACTAGCTGTAAAAGTAGGTATTGGCTATCACGACTGCTCGGAGATTGCAGAGCAGAAACATCTAGCACTGCAAGAGGTGACCCCTTTGGATCAAAAATGGGTACAGCCGAACAAGTGAGAGATGTATTTTTGACATCAAAATGTTCATTTAAATGAACTGTAATTGAATCCATTTCTGTTGCACAAATTCCTACTGCGCATGTGCCAGCATGTTGCTCATTCCAGTCTGCACCGAGATATAAGCCTGCTGCTTTAAATTCTTTTTCAAAATGCTCATTACCAATATAGTCAACGGTGACGCCATTGCGATCGGTGAGCAGGACAACATAGTCCAGCGCTTTTACTTGATTATAAAGTTGATATAAACCAGATTTCGCAACATATAAAAACTCTTCAACAGGAAGTTTGAAATCTTTTAATTCTTCTTGAGTAAGAATACGTGCACTGCGAGTGGAACTAGGTTCGAGGTGATAGTTTGTGACACAACGTTGCCACGATCGCATGATGGCGGGATCAACATTGATATCTGTGGAAGTTGTTTTTTCAGGGCAATATACGGATTCCAGTATATGCTCAATATGCTTCTGTGATTGAGCGAACATAATCGATTGACTCCATGACCTTTTTACAGCACAACATGAGTCTTATATGGGTGCTGTTATATTATTATTTTGCCGCACATTCAGTGTGGTTTTGAACCAGGATGTGTCTTTTTATTTGACCACGCTATACATGTTTTATAGATAAATCAAGCACGACGTGATTTAAATAATTCTTGGCACAAATGATAAATATCTCGCGTAACATATGTACCATCCTTTTGGGGGATATTTAAATTACATCAATAAAAACAAATAGATAATCTATGGCATAAGCTTTGCTATCTTCTATTTCGACACATCTGCGAGAGAAATGTTATGTGACATCTCTAACGTTGGGTTGTGTGGAGAACAGAATTTATAAAAATGCATCCTTAGGGGGTCAGTTTAATGAAGTGCACTGAAAAACTATCAGGTGGTACGTTCAGAAAAACACTATTTTCGTGTTTAGTACTAGGAATGAGTATTGGCGCTGGGCAAGTTGTCGCTGAAGATAATGCGAGTGATTGGCCGCGTTATCATCGGCTGGATAATGGCTGGCGTCATAGTCCGTTAACACAAGTGAATAAAGACACTGTCGCTGGGCTTGAAGTCGCGTTTATGCACCAGTCTGGTGAGATTGCAAATGGCTTGCAAGCAACGCCGATCGTAATTGATGGCGTAATTTATTACGTTGGACCTAACAATAATGTTTTTGCTGTAGATGGTAAAACAGGTGAAACAATCTGGCACTACAAACCAGAATTGGATTCTGTGGTTGATGAAGTCTTTTACACCAATGCCTCGCGCGGTGTGACGGTGGGGCATGGTAATGTCTACCTCGGAACACTGGATGGTCGCTTCGTTGCGATCGATATGAAAACAGGTGAGCAGAAGTGGTCTTCACAAGTAACGCAACCAAGAGATTGTTTCGGTTGTTTATTTTCTTCACCACCACAATTAGCCGGTGATATTTTATACGGTGGCACCACGGGTGGTGATCAAGCTGTACGCGGTAAAATCTATGCAGTTAATGCGATTACCGGTGAAAAAGCGTGGACATTCGAAACGTTAAAGTTTGATGATCCGAAAAGTTGGCCTGGTGATAGTGGTCAAATAGGCGGTGGTACTGCTTGGTTACCGGGCCAGTATGATGAAGCGACAGATACCATTTATATTGGTACCAGTAATGCATCACCTGACTTTTATCCTGTTGGACGTGAAGGCGATAATAAATGGGCGGCGAGTTACTTAGCGCTTACTGGTAAAACTGGTGAAGTTAAATGGAGCCATCAAGAAATTCCTCATGACACCTACGATTATGATTCAGCTTATGAAGGCATGTTTTTTGAGCATGATGGAAAACAGTTGATCGCACATTTGAATAAGGGTGGTTTTGTTTTCGTTTATGAAAAAGCCACAGGCAAAATTGAAAATGTCTGGAAATTCGCGAAACACGTTAATTATGTCGAAACCATTGATCCTAAAACAGGTGAATTGATCGGTCGTGTTACACCAAAAGAAGGTGAAGAAATCACGATTTGTCCATACCTGTTAGGCGCAAGAAGTTGGAACCATGGTGCATACAATCCGCAAACTGGTTTGTGGTATAACAATGCGCAAGAAGCATGTAACACTGTGACGCCGGGACCAACAGATCCTGATTCATTGGGTAGTGTTGCTGCGTTGACTTTAGGTGTGTCAGCTATCAAAGCTGTTGCGCCTCCGGGAGACAAGGCCTCGGCAAGATTAGATGCACATAACCCACTGACTGGTGAGCTGAAATGGAGCGTTGATTATGACATGCCGGGTTATGGTAGTGTGTTATCAACTGCTGGCGGCTTAGTATTCAATGGTGATGCGAGAGGTAATGTGTTTGCCTATGATGCAGAAGACGGAAACGTCCTTTGGAAATTTAATACAGGCAGTGGCATTCGTGCTGGTATTGTTAGCTATGCAATTGATGGCGAGCAGTACATTCTCGTACCAAGTGGTTGGGGTTCTTTAGCGCCAGGTTTTGCAGCAACGGCATATCCTGGTATTAACCAATTACCCGGTGCATCAACACTGATCGCATTCAAGATAAAGTAATAACGTCGTAACATGACGTCATGAGAAGGAGGCCTCGCCTCCTTCTCTATTTAAAAATGAGAAAGAAAGTTATGAAAAATATTGTAGTTTCTATCAGTGTTCTTTTGGGCTTGTTTATGACAAATGTCTTGATTGCCTGTGATGAAGAGAAAGCCGCTATAGAAGCGGAAAAAGTGACAGAAGAGCAAACTATTAAAACAGTTGTATTATCTGCTCCAGACTCAGTAACAAAAGGTGAAAAAACCTTTAACTCATTATGCGTTTATTGCCATGGTGCTGCGGGCTCAGGCGGTAAAGCAAAAAAACTTGCAGGAAGAAACCTGGAAGCGGATTACATGTTTAAAACAATTACAGAAGGTAAGAAACGTGGTTCACTTAACATGCCGCCGTGGAAAAATCTTTCTGAAGAAAAACGTTGGCAGCTCGTTGCATATCTGCAAACACTGTCAGAATAAGCCTTTTTGACTTAGTCCACGATAGTTTAATTCAGCGTTATGCTGGTTTAGTTGCAATTCATACGCAATGAATGATGCGCAAATAACGACTTACTTTCGTTAAGAAATATTCTATAAAAAGCCAGTGTCTTCACTGGCTTTTTTTTTGTTTGCACGATCGTTGAAAATAATGACTCTCTAAACCTTTTACGCCACCTCGCATCTGTTTCTTTAACATTTCCTATATGGAACATCTGTCACGCTGTCTCTGATCACAAAGCTGAAAATAAATAGTAATGATCAAATTGCAAAACCGTGGCGGTCTTGATTGTGAGGATTAATATCTTTTAAAAACAGTTGGATAGGGATAATTTGTTGATCGGTGAATAAATAATTTAATACTGTTTTCTAATGAGTATTTTATTGGCATTTGCATTGCTATATCGATATGCAAGAGACCAATAACAATAAATTATAATGAAAACTACCAAACGCACCGTTGGCATTATCGCGAATCCACTATCATCGAGAGATATTCGCCGTGTCGTCTCATGTGCAAATACATTACAAACATCAGAACGGGCCAATATCGTTATTCGGATAATTGTTGCCTTAGGGTATTTCGGCGTAGATAAAGTCGTCATGATGCCCGATCGTTCTGGTTTGCGTGCCCATCTTGAACGTTACCTCCATTCTCTGAAGAGCAGTAAAGCAAGCACTTTACCTGAAGTCGAATTTATTGAAATGCTGGTTACAGAAAGCATTGTCGATACAGAACTGGCGGCAATACATTTAAAAGAAATCAAGGCAGACACCGTAGTGGTTTTAGGTGGAGATGGCACCCATCGAGCGGTGGCAAAACAAATCGGATCGATCCCGATCGCAGGAATTTCCACAGGCACCAATAACGCCTTCCCTCGTTTTTACGAAGCGACATTAGTGGGACTTGCGATCAGCTTATATATCAATCAACTCGTGCCTGACGCTGAAATAAAACACACAAATAAAAAAGTCTTGATCTATGTCAATGGTGAATACCGTGACATGGCATTGGTTGATGTTGCGATCACGCGTGAGCGTTGGGTTGGTGCGAAAGCCCTGTGGAGAATGGATGAAGTGCGGGAAATCTTTCTTTCATTTTGCGAACCAAATGCGATCGGTATGTCAGCGGTTGGTGGATTTATTCAACCCGTTTCACGCGATGAATCAGCCGGTTTGTATATCGATTTGGATGCAGAAAATCCCGCGTCTAAACACGTTTCAATTCCTATTGCTCCGGGGTTATTTGAACCGGTTGCGATTCTTGATCATAAGAAAATCGAATTAGGTAAACGCTACGAAATTAAAACGAAATCAGGTGTGGTCGCGGTAGATGGTGAGCGTGAAATCGAATTTACAGAAGATGAAAAAATCGAAATAGAAATTTCGGATCAAGGCCCAGACACGATCGCGGTGAATAACGCGATCGAGTATGCGGCTCGGAATGGCCTTTTTATGACGTAACCAGACTCAAGCTATGTCTGGTCATCAAAAGCAAGAAGGTTTAGGCAGTAAGAAGTTATAAAACTATAAACAAAAGTGGAAAACGAGGAGTACTGAATGACGACGCTAAGTAAAGAAAAGTTATTAGATGCGTACCGAATGATGCGAACCATTCGTGATTTTGAAGAACGAGTTCATGATGAGTTTGCTAAAGGGGGGATCCCTGGGTTTGTACATTTGTACGCGGGTGAAGAAGCTTCTGCTACGGGTATTTGTATGCATTTAACCGATCAAGATCGTATCTCTAGTACGCATCGCGGTCATGGACATTGTATTGCCAAGGGCGTGGATGTCATCGGCATGATGGCGGAGATATATGGTAAGTCGACTGGCACCTGTAAAGGTAAAGGCGGCTCAATGCATATTGCGGATCTCGAGAAGGGTATGTTGGGTGCGAACGGTATTGTTGGTGGTGGACCACCGTTAATTTGTGGTGCTGGTCTTGTGCATAAATTGCGTGGAACAGACGGTGTTGGGATTGCATTTTTTGGTGACGGTGGCTCTAACCAGGGCACGACATTGGAAAGTATGAACCTTGCAACGGTTTGGAATCTCCCGGTTATTTTTGTTGTAGAAAATAACGGTTATGCGGAAGCGACGTCATCGAAATGGTCTGTGTCATGTGACAGTTTTGTTGATCGCGCTACGGGTTTTGGTATGCCAGGTGTTACGGCAGATGGGCACGATTTTTTTGCTGTACATGAAGCGGCGGCAGAAGTGATCAATCGCGCGCGAACAGGTGGTGGTCCCTCTTTGTTGGAAGTAAAACTAAATCGTTATTACGGCCATTTTGAAGGTGATGCACAAACGTATCGAGCAGATGAAGAAGTGAAAAAACTTCGTGAAGAAAAAGATTGCTTGAAGATTTTCCGTGAGCGCGTCACGAAAGCTGATCAGTTAACGCATGCTGAACTTGATCAGATTGATCAAGAAGTTGCAGACCTGATCGATGAGTCCGTCAAGCAAGCAGAAGCAGCACCTGAACCGGCTGTGGAAGAATTGCATAAAGACGTCTACATCTCCTACTAATTCAGCAAGGTATCTAACAATGGCAAGAATAATTACATATCAACAAGCAATTAATGAAGCAATGGATCAGGAGATGGCACGTGATGAGAACGTGATCCTGATGGGTGAAGATATCGTCGGTGGCATGGGTGGCGACGGTGAGGAAGATGCATGGGGCGGCGTGCTCGGTGTGACCAAAGGTTTATACGGAAAACACGGTAAACGTGTAATGGATACGCCGATTACAGAATCAGCCTATGTTGGTGCAGCCGTTGGCGCAGCAGCCTGTGGAATGCGTCCAATCGCAGAACTTATGTTCGTTGATTTTCTCGGTGTCTGTCTTGATCAGATTTTTAATCAAGCTGCAAAATTTCGCTACATGTTTGGCGGTAAAGCAGAAACACCGGTGGTAATCCGAGCAATGTACGGTGCGGGTTTTAGTGCCGCTGCGCAACATTCACAATGTTTATACAACGTTTTTACACATATTCCGGGTTTAAAAGTGGTTCTACCTGCATCGCCTTACGATGCAAAGGGACTGTTGATCCAATCGATTCGTGATAACGATCCAGTGATCTTTCTCGAACATAAAGCCATGTACACAATGGAAGGTGATGTACCAGAAGAGCCATATGCCATTCCATTCGGTGAAGCGAATTTTGTACGTGAAGGTGATGACGTCACGATCGTCGCGTTTGGCCGCATGGTCGTACTGGCAACAGAAGTGGCGGACAAGTTGGCGAAAGAAGGTATTAATTGTGAGGTGATTGATCCACGAACAACGTCACCGTTCGATGAAGAGAGTATTTTAGAAAGTATCGAAAACACCGGTCGTTTGGTGGTGATCGATGAATCCACACCTCGTTGCAGTATGGCCAGTGATGTAGCTGAGCTAGCAGTGACGAAAGCATTTTCATCACTCAAAGCACCAGTAAAAACAATCACAGCGCCACACACACCTGTACCGTTTGCGAAGGCATTAGAGAACGCCTACATCCCTTCCGTTGAAGAAATTGAAGCAGCGATTCGTTCGATTGCTTAAATAATAGTTTTATTACAGAAGAGGATATTTTATGTCACAGGAAAACATCATTGCATTGACGATGCCGAAGTGGGGCTTGTCGATGAAAGAAGGAAAATTTGTCACGTGGTTAATAGAAGAAGGTAATGACTTCAATAAAGGTGATGAATTAGCCGAAGTAGAAACAGAAAAAATAGCAAGTGCTGTAGAAGCATCTATGTCCGGTGTACTTAGAAAAAAAGTCGCCGAAGAAGATACCGTTTATCCCGTTGGTGCATTACTCGCCGTTGTCGCGGATGAGAGTGTTTCTGATGCAGATGTTGATCAATTCATTGAAAAATTTCTGGCTGATTTTGTACCGCCAGAAGATGACGATGAAGAAGCAGAAAACTTAAATGAATACACGGAAGTAAACGGTACAAACCTACGCTATGTGAGCAAAGGAGAAGGGGATCAAACGATTCTTTTATTACACGGCTTTGGTGGCGATTTAGGGAACTGGTTATTTAATCAAGACGATCTTGTTGCGAAAGCAGGTGCACGTGTGATCGCAGTTGATCTGCCTGGACATGGTCAGTCATCAAAACAAGTTGGTGATGGATCGTTAGCGACCATTGCAGATCAAATGATCGGCATGTTGGATAACCTTGATATTAAACAAGCGCACCTTGTCGGTCATTCAATGGCGGGCGCGGTTATTTTGCAAATGCTCTCAACCAATGCGGATCGTGTGAGTAGTGCAACACTTGTGAGCCCTGCGGGTTTAGGTACTGAGATCAACATGGATTACATTTCAGGGTTTATTGAGTGTAATACACGTAAATCAATCAAGCCGGTATTGCAATTATTGTTTGCGGATGCTGAATTAGTTAACCGTCAGCTGATCAATGGCATTTTGCAATACAAGCGATTAGATGGAGTTGAAAATGCGTTAAATGTAATTAGTGGATCTTTTCTAAAAGATGGAAAGCAATACCAATTATATGATGACATCCTCAAAGCACACGCAGATAAAATAAGTGTTATCTGGGGTGCACATGACAAAATAATTCCGGTGAGTCATGCCGAGAAATGGGCTGATACGGTGGACACGTTGATCATTGATTCAAGTGGTCATATGTCGCATCTTGAAGCGTCATCCCAGGTGAATGATGTCATCACAAAACAGGTTACTGCATGATGTTTTTAATGCAGTTCTGTCGATGATATTTAAACCAAAAAAGCTTCTTCATATTACTGTGTAGACTGTCCTTCACCCGCCATTATGTGCGGGTGTTTTTTTATAATTACAAAAAAAGGTATTACGACATGAAAATAGCAAAAGAAATATTTCTGGATAGACATAATTACAGTCAACAATTCATATTCATCATAAGTTTATTTTTATTGCTCATCAGTACACAAAACGCATTTGCCAAAGAGATGATTATCTGGAGCGAAGCCGCGGATTATATTGCTGTTGAAGATGTAAAAAATGCGACTAATGATCATCCGCAGGATCTCGACGCGAATAAAATCTATTCATTACTTAAAAATATTCGTATACAAGAAGAGGAGGCGGGCTTCTTTGATTTAAGTATTTTTGAATCAGAAGATGAATATTCCAGTGAGATGTTCACACGAAATGAATTGTTAAAATTAAGCCGTCATCTTGGGCGTGCATTTGCAACGGCGAAAGCGAATCAGGATGTTATTTTTTCAGTGACTGACAGCCACCCAAAGACGATCGGAAAATCGTCATCAACGACGACTGGTCGAGTTTTTTATAAGGATGGCGTACTCAATTTAATTATTGGTGAGTTTCGAGTGGATCTTGCGCAAAAATACCGAATGCGTGGTGGTTATTCAGATGTGTCTGAAAAGGTGGATCGCGCCAAGCTCGACAGTTTTCGTTTAAACGTAGGTAACCGAAATAAAAGCCTTAAACCTTCGTTTAGCTATTTAACGGATACAAACCAGTCTTTATATGAATCGGATAAAGGAATACGAAATGATTGGTTGCAAATTAATGTTGATCAAGCGTTAGCAGCTTATGCAGAACCTAAAAAGCCAGAATCAACACCGGGTGCTGCAAGTGTGCAAGCAGATGATAAAAGTTACCAAACGTTAGAGCAGAAAGTGGAGACATTGGAGCGTCGATTAGATGAAAAACAAGCCGCGTCAACGCCCGATCCTTCAACGAGTAGTGCTGTGAGCAATTCTGTTGAATCACGCTTAAGCCGACTTAAAAATATTTATGAAAAAGGGCTGATCGATGAAACACGATATAACCAAAAGGTTCAAGAAATTTTGGATGATATCTAAGCGCATCGGCTTTACGTCATTTTCAATATTCAAGCCGTTTCTGTCATTGAGCATGAAACCCAGAAACGGCTCTGGATATTATTAATGTTGTGACATGTGGTGGTTATTCGTAACAAGTGTCACGTGTAATAAAAATAAATGCTTAATAAAGTTAATAAAAAACAAGTGTTTATTGATGGCATGTGAATTGCCATAAATGTAGTGATCGTAATGAAAGTTATGGTTTGTTTGTACAGAGATAGGCTGAAAACGTCATTTTAATAAATATGCTTATCACTCTTTAACGCGGAGGAGATCCACTAATGAAAGGTTTACGAAATCCAACTTCCCACCTTACAAATATTTCAAAATATTTAACGGTCGGTTTATTAAGCTGCGCACTGGCACATTCAGTTTCTGCTGAAGAAGAAGCACCGGTAGAAGAACCCCCGTTAGGGGTTAATGTGTTAGAAGCCGGTTTTAAATGGCGGCCTAACTACGTCAGCGATGACATGTTGATGAATGCTGATAAGGATGCTAATAACTGGCTGAATTATGGTAAAGATTATCAAGGAACTCGCTTTAGCCAATTACGACAAGTTAATCAGGAAAATGTAAAAAACTTGGTGCCTTTGTGGAATATGTCATTCGGGGTGACAGATGCACAAGACAGTCAGGCGCTTTCAATCAATGGTGTTATTTATGTAACGGCCAGTCAAAATAAGGTTTTCGCCGTTGATGGAAAAACCGGATATATGTTCTGGAAATATGAGCATCCATTACCAGGCGATATTGGCCCGAGATTATGTTGCGAGGCCGTAAATCGTGGTGTCGCTATTTATCAAGACAAAGTCTATATGGCAACGTTGGATTCTCATGTGGTCGCACTGGATAGCTGGAGCGGTAAAAAAATATGGGATGTAAAACTTGGTGATTACACAACAGGTGAAATTTATACCAGCGCACCTTTAGTCGTAAAAGGCAAAGTGATCGTTGGTAACTCAGGAAGTGATGTTGGTGCAAATGCTGGCAAAATAACAGCGCTCGATCCTGAAACAGGTGATGTAATCTGGCAAACATTTGGTCGTCCTACCAGTGCTGATGATCCTGCTGCGAAAACCTGGGCAAATGATTCTTGGCAAACTGGTGGTGCAACGGCTTGGTTAACGGGCACATACGATAAAGAAACAGACACGTTGCTTTGGGGTATTGGTAATCCAACGCCTGATTTCGATGTTAGTGCAAGAAAAGGTGACAATCTTTACAGTAATTCCACACTGGCATTAGATCCGGAAACTGGAAAAATTAAATTTCATTTCCAATACACGCCGAACGATGCTTGGGATTATGACGGTAACAATGAATCCATCGTTATCACTGATCAGATGGATCGTAAGGTCTGGCTTCACGCTGATAGGAATGGCCATCTTTATTCAATTGATCGGGTTAAAGGAACATGTAATTGGGTTATTCCAATTGCGCGTGTTAACTGGGTGAAAGGGTTTAGTGAAAACTGCCGTCCTATCGTCAACCCTGACAAAGTACCGGGTTACGATAAAGTAACGATGGATATCGCGCCTATTCTTGATGGTGGTAAAGAGTGGCACCCTGCTGCTTACAGTCCAAAAACAAAACTCCTTTATGTTCCTTTCATTGATAGTTCAATGGATATTCAAGCAAAAGAGCAAAAGTGGAAAAAAGGCGAGTGGTACCTTAATTCAAAAGTCTTACGTGCAAATGCCTATACCGGTGGTGTAAAAGCATTTGATGCAACGACGGGTGAATTGGCGTGGACGCGACCTCAAAGTACACCGGCAACCAGTGGTTTGCTTGCAACAGAAGGTGGTGTTGTATTCACTGGCGATGCAGAAGGACAGTTTATGGCGTTGTCCGATGATACCGGTGAAACGTTATGGCGATTTAATGTTGGTACCGGTATTCACGGTAACCCAACGACGTTTAATGTTGATGGCAAACAGGTTGTCGCAATTGTATACGGCCCTGGTGGCGGTAGCTTATGGCCGTTGCTCTATGGGGATTTGTTCAAACACCAAAACCGTGGTGGCGGTATGATGGTCTTTGGCCTTTCTGACTAATTATTGATAAGGAAAGCGGCGATGCAAGCGCATTATTATCGTGTATCGCCGCACCCTTTAAAGGAATTAATTATGCGGAAATCTAAATGGCTTTTTATGCTGTGTTTTATGAGCATATTTTCATTAAACGCTAACGCTGAAGAAAATACAGATACGATCACGATGTGCTTGGACTCGGATAATATTCCATTCTCGTCACGGTCAGATAATAAACAAAATATTGATGAATTGGTTGCACAAGAAATTGCCAAGAAAATGCAATTAAAATTAAGCATGAATTGGGTTGATGTACCGTTGCGAGGTGGATTAACACGTGCGATCAAGCAATCGTTTAAAAGTGGTGCGTGTGATGCATTTATGGGCGTACCTATCGAAGCAGATATGCTTTCTGAATTAAAGGAAAATGCAATCGCGACGACGGATCCTTATCTTGTTGTTGGTTATGTTGCCGTATCGAAAATATCACGGTCAGAGTCAATTTCTGCAATGCGAGTTAACTCGTTACGTTTTGGTGCAAGTAGTGCGACGCCAGCCGATCTTTTACTTCTACATAACAAGCTCAATCGAAAACCATACGCTTCAAATAAAACACTGTTGAAAGCATTGGATGAAGATGCGATCGACGTGGCGTTGATCTGGTCACCAGCGTTGGTTAATGAAGCTGACGGATTAAATATTAACAACGAACTGATCAGTAACCTAGACAAGCCTGATCCAATGAGTTGGAAGATTTCTATCGCAATAAAATCACAAACGAACGTGCTAAATGAAAAAATCAATGCTGCGATACAGACATTAACGCAAGAAGGTGTTCTCGTAGGTATTGCTGAAAATAATGGTCTTGTTCAATTCTAATTATTTTTTATTGAGCAAGTGATCAAAGGGTATATAAATGAAATTAATTAAATCATTTGGGTTGGTGGGTTTACTCTTCATTTCAACCTTGTGCTTCGCAACAGAAGATGAAAAAGAGTTAAGTATTGAAAATGGGCAGGAGTTATTTGGCCGCACCTGTCAGCAATGTCATAACTCAAGAGGTATTGGCGGAAAGTGTCCAACGTTAGTCAGAGGGGCATGGGCACCTGGCGGTGCAAATTCCGATCAGTTTATGTTCGACATTATCCATGATGGCCGAGCAGGAACGCAGATGGGCGCTTTTGGTGGCGTGTTCTCAGATGAAGAGATCTGGGCAATGATCAAGTATCTACGGTACGAAGCTGATCGGATAAAAACATCGGATGCCAAAATGGCTGATGAAGAAGATGACGATCGCCGTTAAACGTTAAATACAATAATAAAAGGAATATTTTATGAAAAAATTAATCTTATTAAGCTTATTACTGATCGCGGGTTGCACATCAGCAAGTCAAGATCCTGTTAAGGTCTGGGAAAGCCAAGCGGTGCTTAATATGCCTGAGTCTGTGCTTTTTGATGAGGCGAATCAGTTCCTTTATGTCGCGAATATAAATGGTGAGCCTAACGAAAAGAATGGACTTGGTTTTATTACCCGGTTGAATATGGACGGTCAAGTTGACACGTTACATTGGTCAGAAGGTTTTAATGCCCCAAAAGGCATGGCCATCGTTGGTGATCAGCTTTATATCGCTGATGTGGATAAACTTGTTCGGGTTGACCTTGCGACAGGCCAACATTCCGCAGAATTTCCTGCAGACGGCGCAATATTCTTAAATGACGTCACGGCTGATTCTGAAGGGCGTGTTTATGTGAGCGATCTAACAGAAAATCGTATATATCGTCTAACGGGAGAAACAATTGAATTATGGATTGAAGGAGATGAACTAGAAAATCCTAATGGATTATTCGCCGTTGGAGACACACTTTATCTTGGATCGTGGGGGAAAATGACGAATGGTTTTGAAACTGAAATTCCTGGGCGAATTAAATTGATCAATCTTAACGATCAATCAATCAGCGATTATGCCGGAACCGATTCAGTCGGCAATATAGACGGGCTTATGCCAATCAATGACGACACTGTGCTCATTACAGATTGGATGGCAGGTGGCTTGCTACAAGTCACCCGAAACGGTGGAAAAATCCAACTGCTCGATCTAGAACAAGGTTCGGCAGATATGGCTTGGAATGCAAAAGAGAAGCTGATCTACATCCCGATGATGATGCAGAATAAAGTCGTCGCCTACAAATTGCAGAATTAAGCGATACATTGAGGAACGAATTTACCTTCACGTGCGTATCAATATGAAAGTCACTCTGGGATGTTTCAAAATCAACCCAGAGTGACGTGCACGAGAAATTAAATGTTGATCTAATCATGGCTGGTAAGACAAACGAGCTTGAGCCATGTGAATAGCGCATATGCAGCAGAACGTCATTGATCAGAACTATGGGCAGATACACCAATAAATTATGATCAGAACGACGTTTTTCTCACATTCAGACTTGACTCCAGCCCGTCACAGTCTAAAATACACATCCCTTCAGAGCGCCCGTAGCTCAGCTGGATAGAGTACCTGGCTACGAACCAGGTGGTCGGAGGTTCGAATCCTTCCGGGCGCGCCATTAAAATCAATGGCTTACACCTCATTCCTTAAATCAACCTAACTTCATTTCCGACACTTTTCCGACAAGTTCCGATTTTCGTTTGATAATCGTCAATGTCGGCGCTTCTGCTATTCCTCTGTCGGTTATCTTCTGCACTGCATCCAGCAGTTCATTGATCTCTGCCGCTGGGTAATGGGTCGTAATATCACCATTGGCATGACCGAGTAGGGTCTTGCGGGTTTCAAGTGCCACACCCGCTCCTCGCAAGCGTCGGCCAAAGGTATGCCGCAAATTGTGCACGCCTTTTAATATGCCTTCTTCCTGTGGCAATCCCGCCGCTCGCCATGCCCGTTTCCAGGCCGAGTTGTGCAGTTTTAGAAAGGGCTTTCTTTTATAGGTAAAGACCCTTTCTTCATGACGATTGCGCTGCGCATCAATCACACGCTTTGCAATATCATTCAACACCACAACCCGCTCGGTACTGGTCTTGGTGATCGATTCCGGCAAAATGAAAACACTGGTATTCAAGTCCGGTATCGGTACTTCCCATTCCCAACGTAACTGGCACACTTCCTGTTCCCGGCAGCCGGTATTGACCGCATAGAGTGCGGCATCCGCCAAGTGCCGTGGCAGTTCAGCAATCAAGGCATCCTGTTCAGCCCAACTGAGCGGATACGGCTTGGCCTGTTTGCCCTTGGTCGATAAGCGCGTTAACTTCGGTGGCGCTAATCGTAACCAGGGCAGTCCATCTGCATTTCGCCAGACACGCGCCGCACGGTTCAATACCGCCGAAACCACCCCAATCGCATTATTAATGGTCTTGGGTGATAAGCCTCGTGCCAGCTCGTGTTCCACAAAGGAACGTATTGTCCCGTCATGGATTTGTTCTAACGGCAGGTTGCCAATAAACGGAAATAACTGATCGAGATGCATTGCCCGCGTGTCCGCAGAGCGTTGGTGTGCAATCTCTTCCAGATATTTCAGTGCCGCTTCCTCAAACAAAAAAACCGACAGGGTTTCTCTGTGTGCCGCGTCTTCCAGCTCTGCCAAACGGCAGATCAGGATTTTTTCTGCCTCAGCGCGGCTAGCTGTTCCCGTGCTTTCACGGAGCCAGCCTCCTTCGGCATAGTGACAGCGTTTTTCGATGTGCCAGACCTCGCCTTTAAGGCGGAGTCCGGGCATCTTGTTACGTTTGTTTTTTTGCATACATCATTCTCCGGTTTGGGAGCCTTCGAACGACGTCCGTTGCACTGAATATAGTCATCTATCCAGGCATCGAGTTCAAGTCGGTCAAAGGCAATCGCCTGTGTGCCAAGCGGGATTTAGGTGATGAAGGGGCGCACCTCGGAATTGAACTTGTTTCTGTCCATGCCGAGATAGGCAGGCGCATCGCGCAGCCGGATTAAACGCGGCTGAAGCTGCAAACGTCCGGCGCGGGGTTCATCATCATTAAAAGGAAAGGTCGCTTTCATGGAACACAGTATGATGGACAGCTAGCTTCACCATCCTCGCACCGACCTCGCGCACAAAAAGAGAAAGCAACAGCCGGTAAAAAACCGGCCAATGGGTCTCGCCGAATTTTTAGGCCGCATCAGCGGGGTGAATGCCATTCGTAAACAGCTTTACAAATGGCAGGATAAAAAAACGCTCGCTGCCTACAAGATTATGATGCGATCGCTTAAAACTGTACAGAAAGACGAACAAACTGCTTTACTGCACAAACAGGCGATGCAGAAAAAAGAACTTGCTCGCAAAGTGCGTGCGCTAACATCTATCGAGAAACGCGAAGAGCGGGCAGTCGAGAACGCGCTGATCGTGGAGAGCCGAATTGCAGCGCGAGGGCGGGATAACACGATTCCGGCTATTCCGCTTGATGCAGAAAAAACAAACAGCAAAACCAAAGCACTGTCACAGGCGGATAAGGAAAAGCTGGAAGCAAAACTCGAAACAGAGTTTGCCAATGCAGCTTCGGGCAAGACCGCACAGAAGAAAGTGGATCTGGAAGCAGACTTTAATGCAGCGGCACAGCCAGAAGAGGACGAGAAAGAAAAATCATCCGGTTAAGGCAAGAAGCCCAAGAAGGAAAACACAATCCGACGTTATGGCAGGAAAATACCCATGATAAGGATAATGGACATGAGCGATAACTACAATGTTGTAAAAATATATAAGCTTTTGCAACGTAAAAAATTGAAATTGAAATTGAAATTGAAATTGAAATTGAAATTGAAATTGAAATTAGGGAGAAAGTAGAATACTAATCAGGTAAATTATGTATTGACAGCCTCTGGACGTTATCTACTTGAAGCCTGATTTTGGATAATAATATCCAGTCAGGGACTCTGATAAGGAAGTTACTTTAAATGTCTCAAAAAAAAATAACAGTTACCTCACCACTACTTCCACCACTAGATGAATTTATTCCTTATCTGGAAACGATATGGGAAAATCGATGGATAACAAATGACGGTAATTATCATAGGCAGTTAGAGAATGAGCTATGTGATTATCTGGGTGTTGAGTATATCTCTCTGACAGCTAATGGAACCCTTGCAATAATACTCGCATTGCAAGCGTTACGTATATCAGGTGAAGTTATAACCACACCGTATAGCTTTGTCGCCTCAACTCATTCAATCTGGTGGAATAACACTCAACCTGTTTTTGTCGATATTGAACCTGATTCTTTTAATATTGACCCAAATAAAATTGAAGCTGCCATTACCCCTAAAACAAGTGCAATTCTTCCTGTGCACGTTTATGGCAGACCATGTGATGTAGAGGCTATTAAAAATATAGCAGATACTTATAACCTGAAGGTTATTTACGATGCTGCACATGCATTTGGTGTCAAAATTAATAATAAATCAATATTAAATTTTGGCGATCTATCTATTTTAAGTTTTCATGCGACTAAGGTTTTCAACACTATTGAAGGTGGTGCTATTATTTGCAAAAGTGCTGAAATGAAACGACATATTGATGATCTAAAGGATTTTGGTTTTCGAGATGAAATTACAGTGGTCGGTCCTGGCATTAATGCCAAAATGAATGAAATTCAAGCTGCGTATGGTCTGGTCAACTTAAAATATGTAGATGACAGTATTAAGAAACGAAAGAAACTGACAGACCTGTACAATCAATTATTACAAGGTATGAAAGGATTGGATATAAATGAATATAAAAGCACTAGTATTGATTATAATTATGGTTACTACCCGATTAGGATTGAAGATAGTGCGGTAATTTCAAGGGATATGCTCTACAACAAACTAAAGCAACATGGAATCTATGTCAGAAGATATTTTTATCCATTGATCAGTAATTTTCCAACGTATCGTGGTCTAGATTCTGCATCAATTAGTAATTTGCCGAATGCCAATGCTACAGCGCACTCTATTTTATGTTTGCCTTTGTACTCAGAAATGGAGTTCAAAGATGTCAAGTATATTTGTGATATAATTAAAAAACTTTATGAATAAGTAACGGTTCTAGATAAAAAAGTAAACACACTAATTCTAACAGTAGGCAAAATTAATTTTATTTTATGTATTTTCTTTTAACTTGCATAAATATTTCGCAAAAAACACTCTTAAAATCCAATCTATTCCCTTCTTATATAAATATATTTGCGCAGCTATTTTATTAATGATGCTTGACTTATATATATCACCTGTCGCACTTATATAGCATTCATCTATATTCAAAGAAAGATCAGATTTCGCATTTATTGATAGTATGCGAAGTCTTATGGATTCATATGAATAAATCTTTGCAAGAATACCTTTAACAGTTCCTTCCTTTAAGAAAGATTTTTGTAACTCGTAGCTTTTCTCGAAAATTCTTGGGTAAATTCCATCAGTCAATGTTATGTTTTCTTCTTGACGATATTCAGATAGTTCGTTTGAAATCATGTAAACATTATATGAAGATGTGTACTTGCTCCAGAAATAGTAATCAGAAATTGGATAATGTGAATTATCTAAATACCCGATCGAAGCCGCCTTGCTCTTCTTGAAAATCACACCAGTTGGACCGCCAACAATATTGTGAATGAAAAAATCAGATTGAATAATTTTTATTGGGCAATTATCTATATTAATGAATCTTCGAAGGTATGAGTTGATTTTGTTGTAGCCGGTCTTACCAATCTTAATCCCCTTTATTTTTACCTGTTCATCCGAAAATAACATGTCAATATTTTTATTATTTCGTAATACATTTTGCATGGTTGACAAATAATTGTCATACAGAACATCGTCGTTATGCAGCATAATAATGTATTCATACTGGGCAAGTTGAATACACTTATTCATATTTTCAAAACAGCCTAAATTTTTTTCGTTTTGAAAGTAACTAATCCTGTCGTCATTGAATTGACTAATGATTTTTAGTGAAGGGCTGTGAAGTGTAAGACATGGCTCATCATCAACAACTAGGATTTCAAAAGGAGCGCCATAATTTTGACTTAACACACTCGCAATTGCCTTTTTTAGTAGTGATTCTCTTTTATATGTCGGAATCACCACGCTAAATTTTATTTGTGACATTATTTTTTATTTTTATGTATCAATATGAAAAATAAATAAAGCATAATCCAGCGTGCAAGTTTAAATTCTATTCATTAATTAATTTACATTACGTAAGGAGGGGTACGTGATTAAATACGACTTGTCACGCCTAAAGAAAAGTTTTTTCTTAATTGCATTTACACTTTTATCATTCATATTTAGTTTTCCTGCAAGTAGCCATTGGACTCGTATTAATTTAGGGGGTGGCGGTGCTTTCAACTCTGTGAGTGTCGGCAAATCAGGGACTATCATTGCAAATTCCGATCTCAGTGGTTCTTATATAAGCCGTGATTATGGTGGAAGCTGGGAGCCAATCGGTGCCCTCAACAGCCAAATGACGATGACGCATGTACAGTCTGCGGCATTCAGTCCAGCCACTGATGATATCATTTTACTGTCAGGTGAGTCAGAGATTGTGCGTAGCACAGATAATGGGAAAACATTCACCGAGGTCACTTATACCGGTAGTACATCACCATCAAGTACTGCAGTAATAAAATCAATAACCTTTGCTCCATCAGATAGTTCAAGAGTATATGCATCTATTCGTTCAAGGTATAACCTTAAAGATTCAGAAATATATCGAAGTGATAATGCCGGCCAATCCTTTTATCGAATTAACACCCTATCGTTGATTAACAATCCAGCGATTCTTAAGCTAATAGTACATCCCACTAACCCTGATATTATAGTTGCTCTATCACAAAATGATCGTTTTGTATCTGGATCGACAGAAGCTCTTCTGCTTAGTACGGATGGTGGAAACACATGGTCAAATGTAGCTACTCAGTTCTTCAATCAATCGTCTGTTGAAGTCGTTGATCTTGTATTCCATCCAAACACAACAACAAGTGCAACAAGTCCACTATTCGTTTCAGTTTATGATAATGGAGGTAGTAAAGTTTACTTCACTTCAGACATTACAGCATCAACTCCTGCATGGGAACAAATCCATAGTACAAACAACGGCAAGATAGCGTTATGGCCTGTCGATAACACATCATTTGGTCTGAGAATGATCGATGTCGTTACTTCATGGCATAACGGATCTAGCTCAACGGCATGGTATGTAGAAAACACAGGTACCAGTTGGACGACGCCTACGAGCGTAGCTACTGCAAGAGATTGGACTGGTGCAGATGCAAGTTCATGGGAAGGTGGTTGGAGTAGATTCCATGCGAACTTCAATCCTACTTTGGGTGGAGAGATTGCAAAGACCTTAGGATATGACCCGACATTTACAAACCAAAACCAAATATTTTGGGTATCTGCACAAGAGGTTTATAAGGGGCAAGCTTTTTCTACATCTTCAAATCTCGATTTCTCACCAGCATTTACTGCAGAAGATCCTGATAATGGAGACCACTGGCACTCACGCGGTGTTGACAATATCACTGCAACACTGATTGATGTTAATGATTCGAATCCGAATGTCATATATGCAGGTATGCAAGATGTAGGATGTATTGTCAGTACTGACCAGGGTAAATATTGGCGATTATGTAATTACTTCCATTACAACGGACAAGATTGGTCTGGCACTCCTGCCATTGAAGGAGTGGCGTCTGCATCAGGCAATCTGGATTACTTTGCAAATCTAAGTGAGGGTGTCGCATTTGGAGGAAATGTTTATACAATCCTTTCTGATCCAGATGACGCGTCTAATGTCTGGATGTCCGCATCTCCTGGTCAAAGGGGTAATCAAACGCTGCTTTATAGTAATAACTATGGACAATCATGGGTGCCAAGCAGTACGACTATCCCCACAACGCCTGATGTATATGGCCTGTCGATTGCGACCAGCCCAAGTACGCAAAGTAAAGTGCTTTACGTCACCATCGCTGGACAGGTTTATCAAAGTACAAACCCGAAAGATACTAATGGTGCTACGTGGTCAGAACTGCAAAACTCCTTATGTAGTAGTGGATGTCGTGTAACCGCAGCAGATGATAGTGGTAACGTCTATGCAGGAGGAGAATCAGGTTTATTCTATTCTCAAGATGAAGGTCAGAATTGGACAGCCTTTACCGGTATTTCCAGCTTTTCAAGTCAATCTTATTTTCATAGTTCATCATGGCGTGGTGTTTCTGGTATCAAAATTGATCCACAAATGCCTGGTGTGGTTTTTGTCTCTGTATTTCAATCAGCAGCCAACAACTCAGGCAATGAGGGTGGTGTATATGAGTGTTCAGTATTGACAACAACATGTACACAAATATTTGGTGATCCACAAAGCAATCAATCAGCATCGTACGTCAGAAACTTGGAAGTCGATCCTGATAGCTCCGATGTGATCTACGTGACATCTTCCGCGTCATATACCGGTCCTGGTTATTACAATAATAGTTTGGGTGTTTATCAGACCAAAGACCGAGGTCTGACCTGGCAGAATATTTCTGATGGTCTCGCATGGCCGAGCGCATTCCCAATCTCAATTAGTTCAAGTGATACTGAGCAAGTGTTTATTGGCTCTATCGGGACCGGCTTTTATAAAAAAATTGTCGGTTCAGAAACCGTTGCAAATTATCGCGAAGATTTCTCAGCACTTTCTTCACAAGTCGTTTCTGGGTGGGCGTACAAGACGAATGGGTCTGGAGCCATAGGATCATCATCAAGCTATGAAAACCTGGTTTCCAATAATTATGATTACTATACGAGTGAATCATCCGATTATGGCAAGCTTTCAAAAAATGGCGGACACCCAGGCTCTGGTACCAATGTTTCAGGTGTTGATAGTTACGTCATGGGTGCCTATACCGTGTCCCAAACCGGTACTTACTTTTTAAAAGACGGTTTTGTTGATTTTCCAAAAGGAAGTTGCTCACCCTACAGTAACGGTGGCGATGTCAGAGTGTATGTTAATGACTCACTAAAAGAATCCGCCTTAGTGGCGAATGAATCAACTTACGTGATTGATTCAGAGTTGGGACAATTAACTTCTGGCGACACTATTTACGTTGCTGTTGGTCCAAATGGAACCGATAGCTGTGATAGTTTCAAGCTGGATTATTCAATTGATTACAAGAACTATTCGCCCGAAATTTCTAACCCAGGAACACAAGTAAGTTATGTCGGTGTGAGTGATTCAGTGCAGATAACTGCAAGTGACCCTGAAAGTGATGCCTTAACTTATACTGCAACCAATTTACCTGCTGGTATGAGCATAAATGCTTCAACAGGAGAGGTGACAGGTACCCCGACAACCCTTGGTACAGTTTATCCAACAGTCACTGTCAGTGACGGTAATAATACGCGTTCTGTATCCTTTAATTGGAATATCTCTGAAGCATCCTCAAGTGGCATCGCTAATTTCCACGATGATTTCTCATCCAGTAATCCGAATGGTCAATGGCGTTACCTCTGGAATGAAAATGGTGCGATTGGTGATAGTAGTCATTACAGCCCGCTGGAATGGCACTCCTATCGCTATACGAAGTATAAAGCGGATGGGAGTGGTCCTGTTGATGCCATAACGTATGCTTATTTAAAAGCGACGGGTGGTCATCCAGGCAGAGGTACACAACAAGGACAATCTGCAGATCGCTTTGTCATAGCAGCCTATGATATTACTCAAGCCGGATTCTATGAAATTGTTGATAGCGCATTTGATGCGGGATTGGCTAGTTGGGAAATTAATAACTCAAACCAGGGTCAAGATATTCGCATTTATGTGAACAATACGCTGAAGCAGAGTATTCAGCGGGTTGATGTGAATAATTTCGATTTTGATATGTCTCTGGGTATGCTCAATGCGGGTGATACGGTTTATGTCGCCTTCGGCCCTAAAGGAAATGATGGCAACGATGGGTTTAGTTTCGATTTTTCAATTCAAGAAACGTCACTCACAACGGTTGCATCATTCCAGTCTGACTATCAAACGCCCACACCTGCAACGCAATGGACTTATCAATGGAGTAATGATGGGAATATTGACAATGTAGCGAATTGGGCACCTTTACACTATAGTGGCAATTGGGCCTATTTTAGAAACACAACGGATGGCTATCCAAGTCAATCCGCATTTCGCTATGGTATGTTGAGTGGCACTGGTGGCCATGCACCTGGTGCTTCTGGTCAAACCTATCCTAATGGTTCTGGAAGTATTACCAATGATCAATATGTCATTGCTACATACACCACCGATTCTGCTGGTGACTACCATCTCATCAACAGCGAGATCACGTTTGGAAGTTCGGGTTCTGATGGTGGTGAAATCAGGGTTTATGTTGATAGCCAGTTGGTATATTCAACAAGCGTTACAAAACAAACCTTGACTTCATTTGATGTCGATCTTGGTACGTTAAGTGCCGGTCAAGACATCTCTGTTGCTGTGGGTCCTGGCGGTAGTGATGGCAATGATGGCTTTTCAATGGACTTTGATATTGCTAAGTAATTTTACTTACCAGTGGATAGCCGGATGTTATCCACTGGTTTCTTATTTCCCAAGCAGTCTTGCCGAAAGATTTTCAATTTAGTTTATTTGTTGGAAATGTCTGCTTTAATCAGGTTAACCGGTCACAAACGATTAAGTAACTTAAGCGTATTTAGTGATCCAGAAATTTGGGAATATCCCGACTCCCATGCAGCACACGAACAATGCGAATATGATCAGCCATAATCCGATAAAAGATGACGTGGCTCTCATAAACCATACTACGTAATCCCTCCCGAATATCCATCCGTTCCCGCCCCATTTCTGGGTTGATGCATAAATCATCAAGCAGCCTATCCAGGTCAGTTAAATAATTCACTGCCTGATCTTGTCCGAATTGTTCGCACGTGTAATCGTAGATGGAAACTAAATCCTCATCCGCTTCTTGTGAGAGGATAAGGCAGAGGGGTGTCTCTGGCATTAGCCTGCGCTTTCTGCTTGCTTGGCTTTAATGATGTCTTTAATACTGCGATCACTGGCTGGACTGTCCCAGCCTCTGGCGATTTCTGCGCGGAGTTCTTCCACAATGCGTTGGCGGTAAAGTTCATGCAGACGCAACGCATCACGCACCACCTCACTGGCATTCTGAAAATCGCCTTGTTTTACTTGAGAGGCAATATATTTTTCCTGTTTTTCGGTAAAGCTGATATTCATGGAAAACCTCCTATTCTTATTTTAAATTAGCACGATATGTCCATATTTGTCAAATATGGACATATAAATTATTAAGAGGGTAGATTGCTATGCTCATAGACAGGTGAACCTTCAATCCGCTCTTGCAAACCCTGCATCAGCGAGTCATCAAATTCACCATAATGAGTTTGAAAATTTCCTCATCAGAATCCGCCAGTTCCATAATCAGATAACCATAAATTTTCAGATAAGTGCGATAGTGATTCAGTCTTGAGAGTGAGATTCCATCATTCACATTTTCAGATTCAATCATGCGATGTCCTTTTCTTGTAAATTCACAGTTCCATATTCAAATAAATTTCAGAGATTTCCTCTGATTGGATACACAGATAATCCAACGTCTGTTTTTGACTGGTGTACCCAAATGCTTCCATCAAAATCGGGACTGGCACATCCATTAATTTGCGTTGATGATAGCCCCACGTTTTGCGCAAAGTATGTGACCTATAATTACCTTTCAGACTAGCTTCACGGCACCAATCCTTGACCATTCTGGATACCGTACTGACACGCAGCGTTTCGCCTTTGGGTGAGGTAAACAGCGGGCCGGTTTTATCCCTCTTTGGTGGATAGTTCTCCAACCAGTGTTGAATACTGTTTACCGCTACAGCATTCAATGGCGTAGAGCGGTATTTCTTATTCTTGCTTTGTTTGATCGTAAGTAAATCCCCACATCGTAGCTCCATCACTTGTTCGGCAGTGATGGACAGCAATTCATTGGCACGAAACGCGGTATTGATCCCCAGTGTGAATAAACATAAATCACGAGGTTTGAGAGAGGTTGTTCTTGATGGTCGCAATGGCGGCAAGGTCACGTATCGGCTCGACCTTAATCGATGCCCCTTTACGTGGATGGTTGGGATTCCGCTCCCCTTGCTTACGCATGTGTCCCTTGCGCTTTCTGCAAACAGGCCAACTTTTCTTTAAAAGTTAGCGCCACTTGCTTGAGAATTGATTCTAAAAGGTTTTTTTACCAACTGTTTGACAATTATCCCTGTCAGCCCATGTGCATTATAACGTTTAGTAATAAGAAGCCAAGAAATAAAGAGAAGTTAGCATAAAAAATCCCGTGATAACACACTGGCGACTTCATGAATTTCAGGGAGAATGTTATGCGTATCCTCAAACAGATCATGGCTTCATGCACGCTGGCAACATTGATGCTGATCTCGAATGCTTCTCATGCACTGCTTGCGAAGGATTTTTTTGATCTTAGCACCGATGAAAAGAATGGCTATCTGATCGGTGCGCTAGAAATGCTAGCGTATGTACAACTTGAAGCAGACAATCCAGAGTTTGGACAATGTATGTATGACTGGTTTGATAGAGATGAGACAACGGGTGAAATCTGGCACTATGCTGAAAAATATCAAGATAAGTCTGTTGAAGGCATCATTTTAATATTGGCAAGAAATGCCTGTTCGGGTCATGCAAACTGAACTAGCAATTACGACAGCAATCGAAAATATTCTTTCGTTCAGTTGAAGCTCGCTCAGTGCTTCATAGTTTTGAAATAGCATATTTATACGCAGTGGAAAAGACGAACCCATCAGCCAGGTGCATGGGCTGACGGGTTCGATACCACAGGTTCAACTCGTTGGGCAGGCTCTTGTGGAGTCTGTCCAACCAAGCCCGCAGCGTAGAAAGCGGGCGTCAGGGAGAACTCGGATTGAATACCTTCTTGGCTTGAAACCTCTTTTGCAGCAGACGTCATTTTAGGCTCTGATGATAGCGCTTTTCTGTGGACACGTTCCGGCACGACCATATTCTTGAATTCATCTTCAATTTCGTCAGCCTGTTCCGGGTGTTTCTCTAAACGCTCTTCAAGCGCCTTTTGTTTCTTATCGAAATCAATAATATCCGCCTTTTCTTTTTGAAGGTCATCCAACTGTTTTTGTTGGTTTTTGAACTTACTACGTGTTGAGTCGCTAACACGGTGATTGCGCGAAGCTTCGATTTGTTCATCATTGTTCAAAGGCTGATCATTTTCATCATAGAACTGGCCGTCATTCTCATCACGATAGACGCGGCGGCCATCATCAAGGCGGGTGGCGTTATTCTGGATTTGTTCTAAATTGAGCTGCGCCTGTGCGATGTCTCTATCAACTTCGGCAAGGGCTTGCTGGGTAGCGCGGTCATAGCGTTCAAAATCACGTTGGAGTTTTTCATAGCGGCGCTGCTGCTCAAGAGTGAGCAACCGGTCAGCGAATTCAAGGAACCGGTCTTTTTCCTGCTTCCTGGCGGGCAATTTGCCCGTTTCATCAACAGAGATAAAACGGCGCATCCGGCCAGTATCACGGCCAGCCATTTCATTATTCAGATCATCTCGATCTTGCTGACGTTTTGCTAATCTGGTTTCATCAGCCTGATTTTGATGTTCCTGCCACTCTCCCGACATCTATAATCTTTTCCCCACTTTCCATAAATATTTTGGCATAAAAGTGTTAATGGCTAGTTAAATCGACTATTAGTTTATCTCTTTAGATCGGTTGCCTTCTTTTGAATAAAGTAAATATTCACCGCTATATCCAATTAACCGCAAAAGATATTCACGAGCAATATCGATAATATCACTATGTAATGATTTCTTTTCCTCGCTGGGAATCTCAGAGACACCAGAGTGAATAATTTCGTTTCTAAGTTTAATGATTGGTTTTGTAATGGGAGATTGACCAACGTCTGCAAACATTTCATCAAGCAACTCTTTAAACCTGTAGCGGATGTTTTTTCCTTCTTTTTCCTTTATGAAGTAACCTTTTCGATAAGTTATAGATTTCGATTGCGCGTAGGTGGATTTCAAATGCTCAAGCAAGGTAAATAGTAAAGTCAATTCAGCTTCTATAGGTAACGAGCTGTTTTCCGCCAACAACAAATAGTCAATTGCTATGTTGAGCGATCTTGAGTTCTCATATTTCTTGAAATTCGGATATACCTCATTAATGAAAGTAACGACTTTACATCCATCATCTATATCAATTGTCGGCCTGAAAAAACTCGCTTTTGCAATTACAGAATAGAAACTTTCGTGACCACTTCCTGATGGGTATTCATGACCATGCCTGACGACATGCTTGCGAAAGATAATAACCAGCAAATCCTATCGATGACATTTAATACCTTTTCTACTTCTTGTTCGCTCACATCAACTATCGTCATAGTCGTTGATGGGACAAATTTTCCTTTGTAGTTCCTTCTCGTGTTTAAAACTATTTCTTTTTCTTGCTGTGCCTGAATTTCATATCCATCACAGTTAAACGTAAGAATATCTCTTATAAAGCCATTTTCACTTCTTGTGACAGTGCATGCCTGACCAAGATAATTTGCGACATATACTTTGAGATCAGTCATCTTACTAATCCAGTTCGACCTAAATTCGACTCAGTTCAAAATACCTTCAAGTTTTTTAATTATTTCCAGCCTTGTTTCCTGGCCTGCTTTATCAAGATTAATTTCACGCCATCTCACAGCAGGCAAAGCTTCAACACCGGGAATCTTGATTAAATCCCATTTTGGATTTCCCTTGTAGAATGAAATCAACAATTCCTTATGAATATCGGGCATACCCGTAACTACCTCATCAATGAGTCTCAATCTTGCTGAGGTGAGTGCTTCATAAGAGAAATCCTCATCGACCATACCAACAAAATCAGTCTCATAGATGGCTGAAATGTCTTTCAACTGTGGTGATAATAACGAATACGGTGAGTGATCATGACTGATCAGATAAATCAACAGTGCTGTCCGTAGCTCATCTGTAATTCCCTCATTTTCAAGTAAATAATGAATATTGAATAAATCACGAGGGTGCTGCCTGTCTAGTGCAGCCATAATTTTTCCAGCATACAGATCAGCAAATGACAAAACTTTCATCTTTGCAAAGCCAAACTCATCCTCTTTCCGTTGTGATACAGGCAGTATCACGGGTTCATAGACACATCCACGTAAGACCGGCGTAACTTCAATTTTTATCTGTAGGCGATGAGGCGAGCGAATAACGAGCTTATTAATCGTTTTCTGCGTTGATGGTGCGGACTCATAGACTGTATGTTTTGGATAGATTTTTCTGATGCGTTCCGCGATCCGTTTGAGAGCATCATCTATATCACGTAATGATTGCGTTCTATCCGAGATAGGGAGATAGGTTAGATCAATATCGACCGATAGGCGTGGTAAGTCACGAATAAACAGATTAATTGCCGTCCCACCCTTTAACGCGAAACAATTTTCTTTGGCAACAGTCGGTATAAGTGAAACTAACAGTGCGACTTGTTCTCTGAAAATGGGGTTATAGGTCATCCATCACTCGCGGTACAGTTATCAAATATTTCGTGTCGAGTTTGCCATCCTTCTCGATGACGCGTTTACCTTTTCCGAAATCTATTTTGCTTTGATCAATTTCACGCAACCATTGAAAATGATGACGCTCGGCCAAATAGAAGAATAATCGTTTTACCTTGATGCTAGTGGTTGTTTCAAGCAAAGATTGCATTGTGCGTGGGCGTAAGTTATGCAATCCACTCATTAATTTATCCGCCATATCAAAAGATACTTCGTTTGGTATGTCATCCATGACTTCCAAAATAGCCCGTTCAGGAGATGAGACTATCATCGGCCAATGCCATTGTCCCCAAGGTTCAATCAACAATGCACCAGGAAGTGATCGGTTTTTTCGCTTCATATATTCAATATTCAACGAGATAGTCGTATCACTGGCGTTAGTTTCAGGTAAAAAACGAGAACGATTATGAACTTGAAATTCTGGCATGTTTGGCAACTTAAACAGCCAGGATGGGAGCTTTGTGTCGGTATATAGCTGCACTGATCGTTGCTTTTGATAAACGTAATGCCCATACCCCTGTATTTCAAGCGCTGTTCGCCCGCCAATAGAGACAGGTATCTCTAATATTGCCTGTATAGAAATGATCACCTGCTCCCAGCTTAACTTGCCACGCGAACGGTAAAAAACGCCTCGCATTGGCTGAGTTAGCCAACCATTAGAAACATACTGCTTGCGCAAGGCGCGGGAATATCCGTGACGCTCCAGCCACGCCGCATTAACTAATAACCCTTCGGGTAATAAGTCATAAAGCAAGTTTAATTTTCCACTATTACGTATAGTCATAGTATACAAAATAGCAGATAGTTAAACTTAAGCCAAGGTTTAATTATTTTTATATTTGTATAGTTTAACTATACAAATTCATAATTTATTAAACTTCTTGATTCTGATAATTCACAATAGGGGTGCAGGCAATCCCTTAAAAGAGATTGCCAGATACGCTTTTCGACATCAGTCGTGAATTGTTATGTATTTTCCGACATTTAGGGCAACGAACGTCGTTTTTTAGATCTTTAAAATCAATAGGTTAGATTTAATGGTGATTCTACGAACCAGGTGGTCGGAGGTTCGAATCCTTCCGGGCGCGCCATTTATCTCCTAATATCAATAGCTTACCTAAGTTTTTCCTTTCAGTTTTTGCTTAGCATTAGCAGTGCCGGAGTTTTGCCGAACTAACCATTACACACTCTATTTGTGGCCTCTATCAGTTCTTTCGTGAATTTTATGACCGAGGATCTGTTTTTCGATGTGCTGGACTTCCCCCATCATTAGATGAACTGCGGGCAAGGGTTTCAGGGTTACTTTAACTAATGACTAGGATTCTTGCCGATAAATGTGAGGGTTTTTAATCCACTCATGAAGGTCCTACAGATAGAACGCTTTGCGTACTGAATTTTTCCTGCTGGACAGCTTTCTTGGTTTTGGAAATGTCCCTTTAGAAATTCGGCGACTGATCTCTTGCCGTGATATACCAAATAACCTTGCTGCAATTTGATGGTAATGAGGACATTGCTTTGAATCATCAGCGCTGCTGTCACCTGTGCTTCAAAGTCAGCTTTAATGCTTTTGCCATTTAATATCTCGTCCATGGGACCTTCCTTATTAAAGAAATCGGTAACAGCTATATGTTGCCACGCTTCCTTGCACCCATGTTTGAAAATTAGCTACGCGCCTGTTGGTAACAGGTAATCTCTTTCTCAGAATTAAGCCACGTGTCTATTAATATCATACGGCATGCATCTTAATTATTCGTTAACTTACTTTGTGGCCTCGATCTTAAAATCGTCCTGAAGCTTAGCCCAATGCGTTCTAAGGCCTTCTTTGTGTGCTTCGTCCATAGGTAACGCTTTCAGAGCCTCAGGCCATAACTCTCTCGCCTTGCTCATTGTATCGTTTAAGTGTGGCTTTATCGCTCTCCACGGAATGCCCGACTTATCTGCCCATGACTGAAAATGCACCATAGTGACGGTATACCATTCTTTGGTTTTACCAAGGTTGAGCGCATATTGGGCTTCATTCTCAATATAGACATTGGTTGTAACGATATCGTAGGCAGGAGAGAGCCGTGGCGTGATCTTATCGGGATATAGAAAGCTCCAGTTCTTGAGATGGGCATCCCCATTCGCCAAGAGAATATTCACCAGTAAGCGCCTTGCGAACTGTTGAGTGTCGGCCAACCCGTCGCCAGAAAAGTCATAAATGACTTTACCGATATTCTCATAATTAGCTGAAGTGTATTTTTCGTGCGGGTACTTCACCAGAATTTGCGCGAAGTCTTCCATGTGAATACGCTGGTCGTCGTCACGATCAAATCGTTTGATGGCAAAGGCTTGCTTTTCATCGGGTAAGTTAATTTGTGGCAGATTGTCGAGCTTATCCAGCTCAACAAGTTTGACCTCAGGAATATCAACGCCAACGAGCCCCGCCAGCGACATGGCGGTATATTCGTTCAGTGGTACGAACTTATGCTTGGTTGATGGTGTTTTGATGATCCAGTCACCTAGGACATCACCTTTGGACAAATTATATCGCCCATCCTTTTCCTTCATGGAAAACTTCATTTGCACGCCAGCCAAGGAAAACTTGTTTTCTTGGGTGACTTTATCGAACTTAACTGCCTTGGCTTTTCCATACGTGTTTAATATGGAATCAGGAACATCCTCAGGCTCCATTGGCGTAGCTTCGATTGCCCCCGGCAAATCTTCTCCAAGATACGAGAGAATATGAAATTCATTATCAACGTGCACCTTCAGGCCTTGTGCGATCAGCTCACATAGTGATCCCTCTGGCAGTAAGTTTGAAAGTACAGGATTCAGCCGTTGATTCCGTGCCCATGGCGCAGCCATGAGCTTGACCGCATTCGGAAACGCGGGATGAGTAATTAGGCTGAATGTCGGGCGATCAGGATCGTTTTTAAATGAGTCTGCAATGCTCAAGACATTGCGGCCATTCTTAAACCCAGCGAGATAACCGACTAATACACCATGGATGGAGAGCTGTAATACGTTTACTTCATCATTGCTGTCTGTGCTCATTCATTCTCTCCCAGCAAACCCTGCCATGGATCATCTGCCAATGGGTTACTTTGGTCTTTTCCCGCCTGGCTTGGCTTAGTTGGTGCGCCAGTTGATGGCAGGTTATCGTCGGCCAGTACCGCCTGCACAGCATTCAATTTTTCTTGTGGTATTAGCAGCAATTCACTTTTAAGCCCCTTAGCGACTAGCTCAAGAGTATCAAGCCGTGGGTTGCCCTTGGATTCCATGCGCTGATATTGCTGGCGCGCTATACCAACGCGCAGCATCATATCGTGCTGCTTGAGCTTCAATGCGATACGGCGTTTTTTGATCTGTTCGAGTAGTGAATTCATAATGAAACTTATATGTTGCCATCTGTCATAAAGAAACATATTAGTTTCTTTTTTGAGTTTTAGCAATATAAGAGTTGCTGTAAAATTTTTTGATCGGCTTTATCACAAAAAGAGGCTTATATGTCTCTTTTTGAGGCTGGTTTTATGTGGCAACATTCGCTTATTGTGTTGTACGAAAATTTGTAGTGGCCTAGAAAATTAGTACCAAAAGATAGGTGTCAAACCTTCATTTAATACATTTACAGGTACGGATAATGACAAAAAGAACTTTCACAACCGTATTCAAAATTGAAGCCGCCGGTCTGGGATTAGATCAAGGCTACAGTATTGCAGAGGCCAGTCGTGTTGTTGCCGTGAGCACATCTGCATTAGGCCGTTGGGCCAAACAACTCAGAGCCGAGCACTCTGGTTTATCGCCTATTGAAGGAAAAGCCCTCACTTCCGAACAACAAAAAAATCAAGCCTTGGAGGCTAAGATTAAACGTATCGAACGGGAGAAAGAGATCTTAGAAGAGGCTACCGCACTCTTAGTTTCGGACTCGACCAACTCGTCCCTTTGATCAATAAACTAAGAGGGCATTACAAATTATGTGAATGGTTATCGGCTCTCAATGTCGCCCGCAGTATTTATAGCTATCGTTGTCAAAGAGCACATCGTATTGACACAGAACAGGAACGTTTGAAAGCCAAAGTGATCGCGATTTACCAAGCCAGTCGGGGAGTGAGTGGAGCAAGACGCATTTCTTCTGCTCTAAAACAACAGAGTGAAACTGTCGGACGTAGCAAGGCTAGAAGCCTGTTAAACTCGGCAAGGCTTGCCGAAAGGCATCATGTTTCACTCAGATCAAGGTTGTCAATACACTAGCCATACGTTTAGAGAACAATTGGTATTGTACCGTATAGAACAGAGCATGAGTCGCCGCGGAAATTGTTGGGAGTAACTGCCCTCGGGGTACAATGCTCCCGTGGAGCGGTTTTTTAGAAGTTACAAATCAGAGTGGATGCCAGAATATGGGTACAACCCGTTTGAGCAAGCACAACAAGATAGTGCTGATTATATTTACTATTACAACTATGAACGTGGACATAGCGACAACAAATATATAGCGCCAGTCTTGGCTGAAGTAGCATAAACGGTCAATCGTATGGTACGGAAATTCTAGACCACTACAAGAATTAATTTTATTCTCATAGCCTCAGATTAATATTTAAAACAGAACATATAAAAATTTATGGAAATCCTCGTAGTTGCCATCCAGCAGTACACTATTCTTACATTGTTCCTTTTAGTTGCCTATGGGGCAGGCTATTTACCGATCAAAATGGTAAATAGTGATTACCTTGTTAGGCACCGTGAAATAAGAGTTCTGTTTACGCTGACTTCTGGTATTGGTGTTTTAATACTGCTAGTTTTTCTCTTGGGTGTGACAGGGCAGCTTAAGACTATCTCATTAATTATTCTGACGGGTATTTTTTGTCTGACGACAGTTTTGCAATTAAAGAATAGTTACAGATCAGATATTTCAAGGGTTTTTAGTTTAATAAGACGATATCCCTACTGGTCAGCATTATTGTTTGTTCTCGCATTACCTTTAATCACCAAGCCACTCCAACTGCCATATTCATGGGATGAGTTAATGTACCACCTGCCACATGCTCAAGTTTGGGCAGATCAAGGCGTGTTAACGGTAAATGAAAACATCCGGTATTCCTTGTTTGCATACAATCTAGACTTACTCTATGCCGCAACTTTGGTGTTTGATCAGCCAGTTTTTACTCACCTTATTCACGCGTTAATGGCTTGGTTGACTGCCATCGGGATATTTGTGTTTGCTAAAGATGTATTGGATTCTAAGTTTGCTGCATTGATTGCAATGATGCTCTATCTTGAATCTATTAATTCGCTTTTCGGTACAGCTTTTATTGACCTTGGTCTAACGACGTATATCTTTTTTAGTTTTGTTGCTGTTTGCATTTGGTGGCAAACGCGAGAAATAACGCTGTTGTTTCTCGGCATGTTTCTTTTGGGTATAGCCGTTGGGATTAAATATCAGGGGTTGATGTATTTACCTATATTCTTACTGCTAGTTCTCTATCGAGAACGTAGAATATCAGTTTTGTTCATATGCTTGGGTGTTTTTCTTGCTAGTGGAAGTCATTGGTATCTTTATAACTATTTGATCTCAGGTAATCCTATACATCCTCTTGGCGGGGAGGTTTTCGGATACTGGAATTGGGATAAGCTGGATATGCAACACCAATTAAATGATATCGATATTCGCTTTGGTCTGCCTGATAAGTATTATTTTATAGGCCTTTATAGTTTGCTGTTTATTAAACGACATTCTATAAGCCTAAATGGTTTGATTTTTATTAGTCTGACTTCGACTTTACTATGGCTGATCACATCAGGTTATGAACGATATATTAGCTATTCATATCCATTTTTTGCGATTCTTACGGCTTATTCATTACAGAAGATATACACCGTATATTTCTCACAACACAAAACTATTGGTTTAGGTAAAGTCCAACATTCATTTCTTAATAAGAAGGCATTTAAAACCATACTTATCATTGCCGCATTAATAAATACTGGATCATTCTTAAGTGAATATAGCAAAAGAATAAGTTGGAGTGTAAAAAACATAGATGAAGTATACAAGCGAGACTCAGGTTTATATGAGATCTTAAGTGTTGCTAATTTGCCAGAGAAAACGCGCTTGTATCAATTAGGCTATGAAGGAGAAATATTTTATTCACCTGTAACACTCTACGGTGATTGGTTTGGTCCTTATCGTTATCGAGAATTTCTCAAAATTAAAAATAATCCAGAGGCTATGTCAGCATATCTCAAAGAAAGAAAACTGGATGGTGTTGTAGTAAATAATTGCCTACCTTACTCAAACTTAAAGAAATTCGAGAGCGCAGAGAAGTTTTTTATACTTAAGGATAAGACTGAGTGTGCAAGCCTTTATCTCCTAAAATAATTCCAGCTATGAATCTTACAAACTATACCATTGCCGTCCTGATTCCCTGTTATAACGAAGAAGCCAGTATAGGGAATGTTATTACAGATTTTAGATCAGCTATTCCACACGCTGAAATGCATGTGTTTGATAATAACTCGACTGACAATACGGTAGAGTTAGCAAGAAAAGCTGGTGCCTATGTGCACGATGAGCCTTATCAAGGGAAAGGCAATGTGATCAGACGTATGTTTGCCGATGTGAATGCAGATATTTATGTATTGGTTGATGGGGATGGTACCTACGATGCACAGTCAAGTTTGCCAATGATCGAAAAACTAATCGAACAACAACTGGATATGGTAAATGGTGCACGTAACTCCCAGCATGAAGATGCATACCGTACGGGGCATGAGTTTGGCAATCGTATGATCAGTGGCATTGTCGCTAAAGTCTTTGGCAATCAGTTTAAAGACATGCTGAGTGGCTTTCGCGTATTCTCACATCGCTTTGTTAAATCATTTCCCACACTTTCCAGTGGATTCGAAATTGAAACAGAAATGACCATACATGCACTTGATATGAAAATGAAAGTCGCTGAACTAACAACACGCTATAGTGCGAGAATACAAGGTTCAGAAAGCAAACTCAGCACATTCAAAGATGGATTTCGCATACTCAGAACAATTTTTTATCTGATCAAGGAAGAAAAGCCACTGCCATTTTTCTCACTGATTTTTGTGCTTTTGTGTCTACTGTCAGTGATATTGGCGTATCCCATATTTCTAGAATACCTTGAAACAGGTCTGGTTCCGCGTTTTCCAACAGCCATCCTCTCTGCCAGCTTGGCATTATTAGGTTTCTTGAGCTTAACCTGTGGATTGATACTCGACACAGTTACCCGAGGAAGAAGAGAAGCCAAACGACTTCATTATCTACGCACAACTTTTTTTATGCGTGATATGGAGAGCAGAAATTCTACAAAAAAACTGACAAACGATCTGAGTAAGTAAATATCTGATGCAACGACTACTCCAAGTGTTTGATACTTCGTTACTGAAATTTAGCGTGGTAGGCAGTATTGGATTTTTAGTGGATGCCAGTGTTTTAATGATGACACATACTTTCTTGGGGCTAAATTTCTATGCAGGGCGAGTGTTCTCTTTCACACTGGCTGTACTAGTGACATGGTTTCTAAATACTAACTGGACGTTTAAACAACAGACTTCCTATCCAGATAACCACCTCATTTATATGTATTACCTCATTCAGATTATTGGCGCACTGATCAATTTTGGCTTTTATTCTTTCTTAATCAGTTTTTCCGAATTCTTTTATTTATGGCCTGTTCTGGCTTTGGCATTTGGCTCAATTGTAGCATTGTTATTTACTTACAATTCTAGCAGGTATTTATTGAACTGAAACGACGTTATTACCACCTCCAGTAATGGAGGATCTCTCCAAAATGACCAACTCGACTATACACAGTACCCTCAGAAAATTGACCGTAGTACTGAGAGGGCCTTTGATTATTTAGGTATAGTTAAAAAAGTATTTGTTGCTGAATAAGAATGTCAGACACACTACTGACGTTTTTCCGACAAATTTCCGACATCAGTCGTGCATTGTTATGTATTTTCCGACATTTAGGGCAACGAACGTCGTTTTTTAGATCTTTAAAATCAATAGGTTAGATTTAATGGTGATTCTACGAACCAGGTGGTCGGAGGTTCGAATCCTTCCGGGCGCGCCATTAACCTACTGATTTTTTTGGTATTTACTTCAAGGTTTTATTTAGCGCAAAGTTTCTAGTGTATAACCATCGAACTTTCCGATGGAAATGATTGAAATTACGCTTTGAAAATTAACCGTCAGTCTTGATCGATTTCCCAGCACGCAATAACGACGTGATCGTCACGATCCTAAGCAATCCGAATAAGCGAAATGCTCTTACATTTCATCAGACCTTTAGGCTCTAAGGCACTCTCCAGTCAACCATTTTCATCAAAATATAAATTAACAAAGAATCATAAAAGGTTCTGTTAGTGCGCGTTAGCATTTTCGGTCAAGGAAGTAATATAAGGCAGTATATTTTCAAAAATAATTACTTGTCCCTCTTTATTCGGGTGGATGCCATCTTCTTGCATTAAGTCTTTATTAAGTGCGACATCCTTTAACATAAAGGGCATGGTGGCAATTTGGTGTTTTTCCGCGATCTCGCTGTAGAGGTTGAAAAACATCTCCGTATATCTTTTACCGTAGTTCTGCGGAATGCGATTGCCGATCAACAGCACGTTTGCATTAGCCGCTTGCGCTTGCGTGATCATGCTTTCAAGGTTGTCTCGAGTTTGATCAAGTGGGTAGCCCCGCAAAGCATCGTTTGCGCCGAGTTCGAGAATGACCCAGCGTGGATTATGTTCGGTGATAATTTGCTCAAATCGTGACAATCCACCTTGCGTGGTTTCGCCGCTGACGCTGGCGTTAATGATCGTGATATCCCGATCAGACTCGGAAAAATGATCTTCGAGTAAACTAACCCAGCCTGATTCGGGTCGTAGATTGTAAGCCGCGCTGAGGCTGTCACCCATGACGAGCAAGGTGGATGCTAAAGCGGTGCTGTTAATAAACAGGCTCGCGAGCACGGCCAGCCAGATTTTTTTGATTAAGAACATAACAACCTTAAAGAGAGTAATAAAATATGTCAGCCAACACGGCGATTAAAGTCAACGAGTTAACCCACACGGTTTCGGCCAATACTGGCGACTTAACTATCTTGAAAGGGATTAACTTGGAAATCAAGGAAGGCGAGTCCGTCGCTATTGTTGGTGCTTCAGGATCGGGTAAATCGACTTTGTTAGGTTTGCTGGCGGGTCTGGATGTGTGTACATCGGGCGAGATTATTGTTTACGAACAAGCGTATTCTGGCATGGATGAGGAAGAGCGCGCTCTTCTGCGCGGTGAATATGTGGGCTTTATTTTCCAATCTTTTCATCTTCTGCCCGGTCTGCAAGCCATCGAAAACGTCATGTTACCGGCTGAATTAAAAGGCGATAAACACGCCAGAGAAAAAGCCGAAGGCTTATTGGAGCAAGTCGGTTTGTCGCATCGATTTACGCATTATCCCTACCAACTATCGGGTGGCGAGCAACAACGAGTTGCCATCGCACGCGCCTTTGCATCTGATCCTAAAATTCTGTTTGCAGATGAACCAACAGGCAATCTTGATGAAGGTAATGGCAAACTTATTATTGATCAGTTATTCGCACTGAATGCCACGCAAGGCACGACCCTGGTTATGGTCACGCATGATAGTGCACTGGCGAAAAAGTGTGATCGTCAAATACAGATGGCGGCAGGTCAGCTTGTGGAAATGGAAGAGGGTTAGGCATCATGCATTTTGCCTTACGTTTATTACTGAGAGATATCCGCAGTGGGGATATCCTTACTTTAATCATCGCGCTGATCATTTCTGTCAGTACGGTAACCGCCATCAGTTTATTTATAGATCGCTTACAGCTTTCTTTCGAACAGGAATCCGCGAGCTTAATGGCGGCGGATCGCATGATCAGCTCCAACGAAAAAATCCCCCAAGACTGGATCACAAAAACGCAAACGATCTCACTACAATATGCGGAACGCGCTACCTTCAGCACCATGGTATTCGCCAATGATGCCTTACAACTCAGTCAGATCAGTGCGGTAAGTGAGCGATATCCATTAAAAGGGGAGTACTTAGTTGAAGAGAATTTATTTGGATCAGGTAAGCCGGAAAATTCACCACCACAAAAAGGTAAGATCTGGCTCTCCTCCCGGTTAGCGAGTTTATTAAACGTTACCCTCGGTGATCAGGTTGAAGTGGGCGAAGCGACATTCACCATCAGCCGATTTCTGGTACGCGATCCGGGGTCAAGTGGTTCAGCCTTTGCGATCTCGCCACGTGCGGTCATGAATATTGCGGATCTGGACGCCACGCAAGTGATCATTCCCGGCAGTCGCGTTCGTTACAGTTTATTGTTAGCCGGTGATCGCGCCGGTTTGCAAGCGTATGAAAGCTGGATCACACCGCAATTAAAGGAAGGCCAGCGCTGGCAAACGCCCATCCGAAAAGGTGAACGTATTGGTGACACGATCACGAAGGCGCAATCTTTTTTATTACTAGCCGGTACGCTGGCGGTTATCCTCTCCGGCATTGCTATGGCACTCGCCTCATCACGTTTTGTAAAACGCCACTTAATGCAGATCGCGGTACTTAAAACCGTCGGTGGAACGCCAAGTCAGATCGTAAAAATATTTATCATCCAATTCACCGTAATATTTCTGCTCGGTGTGATGATGGGTTTGGTATTAGGGTGGGGGATTCAAGCGATCATCTCGACGCTATTATCTGAATTAATGTCCACAACTTTACCTGCGCCTTCAATCCGCCGGTTATGGTTAGGCGTGGCGACGGGCTTTATTTCCATGTTGGCGTTTTGTGTGCCGCTGCTGCAACGGTTGATCACAATCTCACCCATGTCGGTATTACAGCCGGGCATCAAGCTGGAACAAAATACCTTACTGATTTATAGCATCGGGTTTATCGGCATGTTTGCGTTGATGTGTTTATACACGCAAGGTTTTTTGTTACCGAGCATTATGACTATCGCCATTTTCGCGATTGCATTGGTCGTGAGTTTACTCGGTTACGGTGTATTTAAACTGGGCCGATCATTAAGCTCCGGTGCAACCAGCGGATGGCAAATTGGCTTTGCGTCGCTTTATCGTCGTTTAATTCCTAACCTTTTTCAGTTACTAATATTCACTTTGATCATTATGCTGGGTTTGATTTTATTTGGTGTCAAATCCAGCCTGATCGCAGACTGGCAAGATCAATTACCCGAAGACACGCCGAACCATTATTTATTTAATGTGCAAGCGAATCAGATTGATCAGATAAACGCACAAACTGATCAACTAAAACTACCCCGTTCAGAATGGTACCCCATGGTGCGAGGCCGTGTGACGTCTGTTAATGCTGAGCCAGTAAAAGATCGTTTTCCTATTGAAGGGAGTGAGCCAGAAATATTCTCACGTGAACTGAACCTCACCTGGGCCGATGAAATAGGAAAAGGCAGCGCCTTAATCACCGGTGACTTTACCGCAGCAGGGCTTTCTATCGAAGAGCGCGCCGCGCAAGAAGCGGATCTGAAAATGGGCGATCAATTAAGTATTAATATTGGTGGTAATCTCATCACCTTACCAATCACCTCGATCCGATCCGTTGACTGGGGTTCCATGCAACCCAACTTCTATTTAATCCTGCCGAAAAAAGCGTTGGAAAATAACCCCGCAAATTTTGTCAGCAGTGCCTTTGTGAGTGATCAAAATGCACAACCGTTTTACCAAGCTATGGCGAACTTTCCGACAGTTTCTCTTCTTAACGTCGGTGATATTTTAAAACAAATCCAAAGCGTGATCGGGCAACTATCGCAAGCCATACAATTAGTTTTATTGTGCATCCTAAGCGCCAGTGCACTAGTCTTGCTTGCCAGTGTACGAGCGACTTTAGAAGAACGTCTGGAAGAGGGCGCACTATTGCGCGTACTCGGCGCACGTAAAGCACTGGTGCGACAAGCCCTGTTTGTTGAATTTGCCGCGCTAGGATTTTTCTCCGGCCTGATCGCCGCAGCGGGGGCAGAAGCCTGCTTGGTCGGTTTGCAAGTTTTTGTCTTTAACTCACCGGCAAGCTGGCATCCGCTGTTATGGCTACTGGGGCCCGTGATCGGAGTGAGCATTATTTTAGCGATAGGCTTATTCGCGAGCCGCACAGTGTTGAAGGTTCCGCCGATGTTACTATTACGAGAGTTATAGAGTTTTCAGGTCAGGTATTGGGATCTAGTCTTCAGGTGATTATTTGTAATAGTTAATTCGAAGTTTTGATTAAAGGATCCTGACACCGTAAACTCATTAACGAATAAAAAGTTAACGTAATTTGAACGATACAAGGTTAACTTTTAGATTGCTCAGGGTGAGCACGTTGAATTGTGGCTATTTCAATCGTGCTCCAAAAAAACATAAAAAAAGGAAATGACGACTGTGACGCTCCTTGAGTTTATGTATATTTTTCACACTAACATTTAGATAGTCGTTATGGACTTTATTTGGATACTCTTCGCCTTTCTTTGCGGCTTTTGCGTAAAGCTAGTGGCTTTACCCCCATTGATAGGTTTCTTGTTTGCCGGATTTCTACTCAATTTTATTGGTATCGAGCCTGATCAAAACCTCAATACGCTTGCCGATCTCGGTATCACGCTGATGCTATTCACCATTGGGCTTAAGCTCAATGTGAAAGATTTACTAAAGCGAGAGGTTTGGGGCGGCACCGGATCGAACATGTTGATCTGGACAGTAGTCTTTACCTCATTCGCCATGCTGCTAGTGACAATTTCAGTTCCTTATTTTCTTGATCTAAACCTACAATCCGCTGCATTACTGGGCTTTGCGTTAAGCTTTAGTAGCACGGTGTGCATTGTAAAAATGCTCGAAGAAAATGGCGAAATGAAAACACGCCACGGAAGACTCTCCATTGCCGTCCTGGTAATGCAGGATATTATCGCCGTGGTATTTCTGGTGTTAGCAACGGGCAAAACACCGACTATTTGGGCGTTACTGTTATTCGGGCTTCCGTTTGCCCGCCCACTCATCAATTTAGTTCTCAACAAAGCGGGCCATGGTGAATTATTACCGCTAACGGGCTTTTTTTTCGCGCTCGGTGCTTATGAGTTATTTACGCTGGTGGGCGTAAAAGGTGATCTTGGTGCGTTAATTTTCGGCATGTTGATCAGCCAACATCCAAAAGCGGGTGAGCTTTCCAAATCACTCCTCGCCTTTAAAGACATTTTTCTAATAGGCTTCTTTCTCTCCATCGGCTTTACCGCGCTGCCTGATGTCCCAATGCTGTTAATGGCATTAGGTTTAAGTCTGCTGCTGGTTTTAAAATTCTTCTTATTCTTTTTTATCTTTGTCGGCTTACGCGTGAGAGCCCGAAGTGCATACCTCTCTGCACTTGCGCTAAGTAACTTTAGTGAATTTGGCTTAATCGTGCTTGCCATCAGTACCGATGCTGGCTGGATCAGTAAGGAATGGCTCGTTATCCTGGCACTTGCCGTTTCAATTTCTTTTATCATTACCAGTATTTTGTATCACTCCGCCCATTCAATATATTCAAAATTTCAAGATAAGATTAAACGTTTCCAACGAAAAAAATTATTGAAAGAAGACATACTCGTGCAACCAGAAAAAACCGAAGTCATGGTTATCGGAATGGGGCGAGTGGGGCAAGGTGCTTTTCAAGTGCTGTATAACCTGATTGGTGATCGTGTCTGGGGCATGGATGCTGATCAGGAGAAAATCAAAGCGTTACTCGATCAGGGTCAACACGTTTTTTATGGCGACGGGGAAGATCATGACTTGTGGGAAAGCCTGGATGTCTCAGCGATTAAATTAATTTTAATCACCATCTCATCAATTGAAGATATCAGTAATATTGCCATGCAATTAAGAAACGCAAATTACCAAGGGCAGATCGCCGCTATCGTACGTTATGAAGATGAACGTCAACAATTAATCGAGCTAGGCATCGATAAAGTCTTTAACTTCTATACCGAAGTCGGCACCGGTTTCGCCGATGAGTTTATTTCAGAACTGAGTGATATACAGCCTGATAGTAAAGAGGGTGAATTGAAATCGATCTAGGTAAACCTTTTTAATCGTTAAAAGTTAATCTTGCTTCAGTAATAAAAGAGATTGAGACTGGTCTTTGAATTTTTGGGCAGAGAAAAAATAATCAAGTTGGCTGATCCCTTGATCTAGGCTGGGTTCGTTAGCTCTCTTCCACATCAATCCCAACCCAATTACCCACCTTAATCGCACACTCACGCACATGTTCAGCCCGATCAACCGGGCTGCCATAAACCTCCCAGTTTGAGCTGCTTCTGCCACTCATAAAGAGCTGATAAGCAGCGAAGGTTGCATAAGGGTTAGCATTTGCCGCAGCCCAACAATCTGCTTGCAACTCCCGATCAGGTGGATAATTGCCTTCCATAGTCTGATGACCAAATTCAAGATGACCATGTTCATGCGTGATAAAAAAATGGCATGCAATCCCAATATGCTGGCAAATAAACGGGTTATAGATAATCACAGCACCATGATCAGCCTTGACCATCGCAATATCAGTGAGTTTGGGATCAGCGATTTGAGGAACACGAGCGTGTAAGAACTCAGGAGAGAGTAAGATCAAAAACAGAGTGATCAGGTTTATAGTTCTCATAACCACTACTCCGGTGTGGTAAGGCAAAAGATGAGCGGTGTATTTATTAGGAGTTGGTTTAGTGAGTATAGTTCAGCTTAGAGGTGGGTGTAGAGGTTTTGTTTTGTGGCATTCAATAGTATTAAGTCTTAATTTTTAAAGATGAATGGCTATAGACGTTAGTCAGTTCCCAGCCAAAAGTGGCTATTTGGTCAAGTCATCTAGTTCATCACCTATTATGGTCTTCGTGCCTTAACAGCATCTTTTATTGCGATAATTTCCTGATACCAAGTATTGTATTGTTCTTTGGTTTTGGTTGTGTAAAAGGTGCGAATATCATCATGCTCTGTTGGGCTTAGCCTGCTGTACAAATCGGAAAGTTGATTTGCTTCGTCAGTTTGCAAAGGAACGATTTTTGTAAAACTCTGGAAATCAGAAACAGGCAAACTTTTTACTTTGTATTGATGACGTTGTTCATTAAAAACAAAGCTGTTTGTTAAACGCTCTATCAATCGGCGCATAAGACCTGACAACCTTTCTTTTTCTGTTTGGCTAGGTTCCCCTGTCAAGCTCATAACCGTTTGAATTTGCTGGCAAAGCTCATCCCATTTCTCATTGTATTCAATAACAGTTGAACAGTTTTCAAGTACCTGAACTGATAGCTGATTGTTAAAACCTGATTTGTTGAGAACTGTTTGTAGGTTCACGAAGAAGTCCCAATTATGAGTGAGCATAATGATTTGGGTTTCTGGCTGGTTCCTGACAAGGTCGCGTAGCCTTTCGCAGAAATTTGAAACATAGTTGTAGTCAAAGCTCGTAACAGGGTCATCAAAAACCAAAACTTGCTGAGGTCTGGTTACGGCTTCGCACATAAAAGTCGCAAGGGAATGTACTTTTTGCTCACCTTCACTCAATATACGCTGAATGTGGTTACCACCAATTTCTGGTGTAACGATAACGTCCTGCTGCCTCCCCTGGCTTGCTAGCTTCACGCCCATTTCCTCAAGTGTCATGCCGCTTAATGTGACATATTCAGAGTTGAGTTGCTGCTCATAAGTGCTCAGAACAAGTTCGTTATGAGCTTTTTTTCCCTCAATGCTCATCCTGCGCGATATATCGATAAAGTTAATTACATTGTAATTATTTTCTGTCGGGATAAAGCTTTGTATATCTTTACAGATTTCTTGAATTTCCTGACGGTTTATATGGACTTTTTGGAGAGCCTTTAGGTTTCCTATCTGACCTTGTAACTGTTTAATTTTCTTATCCAGAGCTTGTTTATCTTCCGTTCCTTTGTTAATCGTTTCCTCAAGTTGTTGCCGCACAGCTGATACAGACTGAATAAATATTGGCAACTCTCCTGATTTTGAAAATCCGCCTGAATTGCCAGTGGATATAGGTGAACTCTCAATAGGCATAGATTGTATAATTGTATTTGTTAGTGTTGACAGAGCGTTGAAAAAATTAGGAGGGAAAAAGTTTTCACAGGGTTGATAATTCCCAAGCTCAAATGTACGTATGTTGTTTAATTGTGGTTTTGCATTATTAACCTTAGAAGAAAGAGAATTAATTTCGCTTTGAAGTGCAGATGTTAAAAAAGCATGATACGAGCGAAATACAGTTTCAGCATTATCATCCAGCTTCTGAAAACACAGAGGACATTCTGCTTCATTTGCTTTTGCCATCTCGTAATTAGTCAGGTGAGAAGCAGAGTTAATCAAGGCGCGTCTTTGTTCAGCATTTGCGGCCCCCTCAGGGAAAATACCTTTTGAAAGCTCTGCTTGTGCAGCTCTTTTTTGGAGTATATCAACTTCGGCTTGCTGTAATTCTGCAAGTGGGGTAGATGAGCAGTATTGGTTGAGTTGTATTAATTTTTGCTCAAGCTGATTGATGAGAGTAAGTTGAGCGTTTAAAGTTATTAAACCTTCTTCGCTAGAAGCAGCGATTTGTTGTGCAAGGTTTTTTTCAGTATCGGCAAGTTCTTTTTCCTTTGCAGTGTCAAATTGCTCAAGCTGGTTTATCCAGTCAGCCATTTGTCTTGTTTGTCTCGGTGACCAGCTTGCAAAAGGTTCTTGTTCGACATCGACAGTTTGAATAATCCTTTGTTTTAAAGACTCTATGCGTTGGTTAAGTCTGGAAGTCTGTTCATTAATAATCTGACGGGAAAAGCTTTGAAAACTATCGAGAAAAGTGCGCGCATAATTAAATATTTCTAGCCGAAATACAGATATTTCAACTGAGGCTTCAGTTTCAATATTATCGTTTATGTACCGGAGGGCGGCTGTCGAATCAAAATACTTTATATATTCTCCTGCCCCCCCAAAACCGTCTTGCTCTGACCAAGCGCGATCTTGTGTATCTCCACGAAACCTGAAATTAAATGAAGGTCTGGGCGGGGTGGCTGATCTTGCATTATGTAAGGGGTTGTTTGGTTGTTCTGGACTGGCAAGAACCTTAAGGGCTTGGCAAATACTGGATTTACCAGAGCCGTTCGCACCGAAAATAAGCGTGATTTGCTTTTCAAGTTGAACCTGCAACCCATCTGAGAGTTTTTTAAACCCATTGAAACTGTCAATTTTTTCCAAAAATACCGGTTGTGCTCTATTTGGCTGGGCAGCCCCATTCATTTGGAAATCTGGGTTTACTAAAGGGGTATAGCTGGCTGGGTTATGAAGTACACTCCATATGCTATTAAGTTGTTCTGGTGTGACTGGCTCACCTGTGGCATTCAGAGCTAGGTCGCATAGAACATTGAACCAGCCTTGATTAACTGTAGTACGTAGTTCCATAAGGTACCCAGTGGCATCTTGATACGGCATTAAAGTCTACTCCCTCATGCAAGTGAGATAAAAAAGAAAAGCTAGTTAACTTGATTCAATCAAAGCTATTTGATTAGCTTCTGTAATTTATTGCTACAGTTACCTTTATCTATCTATCAAATTTGAAATGATGGAATTGACCTTGACGCCTACTTTTAGTCGAGAGTGAACATTCTAATTATATATCTACTATTAGATCATCAAGTTCTCAGGATTATATTAACTAAAGAGCTCATATCCCTTAATACTTTGTTATAGTCCAGCCTCGGTAATCCAGTGTTCTTCTGTGATTATTGCTATTGGAATACCTAAGTCACGATACTCCATTGCTTTTTCGATTTTTCGGCCGAAAGTCTCATGAGCCCAGCTGTCTGTCACGTATGTTCCTAAAATAAGATAATCAAGTTTTTTTGTTACCTTATTCAAGTGGCTCCCTCCAAGTTCTTCAATTGCATCTTGACATTGTTTCCTCGTTCCGAAGGCACATGTTCCAGTGAATAAAAAGTTTTTTCCTATGAATTTTATATCAGGAATGGGAGAGCTAATTGGAAGAGTTGATGACTTACTAAGTTCACCTAGCTTAGACTTTTCACCTGTTATCAAGTGTAGGATGTTTAGAAGCTCTGTGGATTCATCTTTATCTAAAATCCCATCCTGTAACATATCAGAAACCTTGGTCAATAAGTTTAATATAATCGGATTTTGTGAATGGCTGTTTTGAATGAGCCATGTTTGTAGAAACTCAGCTTCAGCTTGAACTACTTTTCCATCTGCTGTAATTCCTTTGCTTAATCCTATTAAGGTATCAATTTGACGATCTTGAATATCCTTTCTATTGAAACGTGTGAAAATATCCATTCTATATTTACCTCAGAATATTAATCTTTAAAATTTCAACGACCTTATTTTTCTATAAATTTTCAGGTTTATATAACTCTCTTGAACTAACAGTCTCATGAATAACCGTATCTTCTCCAATAGGCCTAGGCTCACAACAAGGCAAATAAAACCCAAAATACGATTTCCTCTCTTTCCATTCTTTATGCTTATCCCGTTTGGGTAAATACTCCAAGACTTTCCAGCCCCATGTCATGGAGTTGTGGAGTTTTGCATTCGGATCAGGTGCGCTGTAGATCCGTGTGGCATTTTTCGGGTTTCTGCCTTCAACGAGTCGTTTGACCATTTCTGTTCGAAACTCGAGTCCGTTTTGTTTGGCTTCATTGACCATCCAGGCGAGGGGAATTTTTGCGAGGCCACTTTCGGCTTCCGGGTAGCCGCCGCCGATATCGGAGTGCACGCCGATAAACCAGTGTTGTTTGCAGTCTTGTTGTTCTGCGTTGTCGTCTTTTACAAAAGGATTCGATTTATAGGGCTGATCGTTTTCCCACGGGTAGACGCGGAACATGCGGCGTTTTTCATCGATGGCGAGTGCGTGGCGGAAGGTTTGTACGCTGGGGTTCACTTTGGTGAAGGCAAGTTCTTCTAACGATGGGAGGTATAAACGATCAGGTCGTGGAATGATCACGGAGCCGACGGTATCCCAGCAGCCCATAAAGCGAATCGTGGGGCGGTGGGAGTCGAGCACTTCGTTGATTTTCCATGCGGCACCGTAATCGTCGTTTTCACTGGCTTGTTTGTAGGTGGTGAAGGCGTAGCGCATGAGGTTGCGGTTTTCGGGTTTGAGTATACCCACCATATGAATAAACGCTGCCAGCACACGCACGGTGTAGGCTCCTCGGCTGAAACCGAGCAGGTAGATCTCGTCGTCTTCTTCGTAGTGATCAGAGAGAAATTGATAGGCGTCGAGGACGTTGGAATCTAAACCGTAACCGGTGATCAGGCCAAAAATGCCAGAGGCTTTGGATTTAAACCGCGACCAGGCATCGCTTTCGCTGATCGTGCCGACGCCCGTGTCGTAAAACGCGATCTGTTCGGTTTCGGTATTTTCTTTTTTGATGAGGCGATAGAACTTTAAGACGTTGCTTTCGTTTTCTTTAATTTCATTGCCTGTCCCATCGCAACAGATGATGAGCCTCTTACCCACTACTTCCCCCGTTGTAGTTGGTCAACGATTAAAGTGTAGTCAGGGCTACCGCATTGGGGAATATAAAAATTGTTACACAGGAAAGGTCGGGAAAATTGCCTGTGCTAATTTTTTATCATGAGTGTCAGGTATTGCACCGGAAATTTACGTGAGTAATTTGATTAGTAAAACGTCAAATCGAGCAGGGATTTAAATGACGGATTGAGATAAGGCTACGATATTTGTTCGAATTGATTATGTGTTTTGGGATCGCGATCTGAGTGTCGCTAGAGCGAAGAAATAGTTTTATCTTAACTTGTATTCGTGTCAGCCAGGCGCCATGAAGTGAAGGTAAGGATAAAAATAATGTGTTTGCAGTTTTTGAGTTACAAATGGCGGAGAGAGAGGGATTCGAACCCTCGATACGGGATAAACCGTATACTCCCTTAGCAGGGGAGCGCCTTCAGCCGCTCGGCCACCTCTCCGGAATTGTAAAACTTATTGTGAGTAGAATATCAAAAAAGTGTGGTTTGATTGTTCAGATACAGATAAATTTATTACTCTGATGCTTGTACATTTCCGGCATCTTCTGTGCCGTCATCTTTTTCATCTTGAATTCGTTGGTAAATTTCTTCTCTGTGTACAGCAATCTCACGAGGCGCATTTACGCCCAGTCGCACCTGATTCCCCTTTACTCCGAGTACGGTGATAGTGACTTCGTCACCAATCATCAGCGCCTCGCCCACTCGCCTTGTCAGTATAAGCATTAGCTTAGAGCTCCATTATCTGGTGTTCTTCTAGTTATCCATTAATAATCTGGAAGCAATCATGAATATTATATACTGGCTGTCAGAATTTCGGTATGGCTTTTTACGAAATTCTTTAGCCTGTAATCATTTAGCCACTTTATCTTCGAACTTTCTTAATTTCAAGCAACATCCAGTTCAAATGCGCTATGTAAGGTTCTTACAGCCAGTTCGAGGTACTTTTCATCGACGACTACAGAGATTTTAATCTCGGATGTCGAGATCATTTGAATATTAATCCCCTCGTTTGAGAGCGCACGAAACATTTTGCTGGCAATGCCCGCGTGTGATCGCATGCCTATGCCAACAACAGAAACTTTGACGATTTTTTTATCACCCTCGACATTACGGGCGCCAAGATCAGTCTTGACGGTTTCGAGAATGGTCAATGTTTGATCATAGTCAGCACGATTGACGGTGAAGGTGAAGTCGGTGAGACCATCCGCCCCCACATTTTGGATGATCATATCCACTTCTATATTTGCATCGGCAACAGGACCTAAGATGCCGACAGCAACTCCAGGTTTGTCTGGAACACCGAGTAGGGTGACTTTTGCTTCATCTTTGTTGGTCGTGACGCCAGAAATTTGAACTTGTTCCATGGTGTTTTCCTCAGTGGTAATCAACGTGCCTTCTCCATCTGCAAAGGAGGAAAGTACACGTAAGGGGACACGATATTTTTGTGCGAACTCTACTGATCGGATCTGCAAGACTTTTGCACCGAGGCTCGCCATTTCGAGCATTTCTTCGTAAGTGACAGTTTTTAGACGTCTTGCTTCAGGCACGATACGTGGGTCCGTTGTATATACGCCATCAACATCAGTATAAATCTGACATTCATCTGCTTTTAGGGCTGCTGCAAGTGCAACGGCTGTAGTATCAGAACCACCACGACCAAGTGTTGTGATGTTGCCGTTTTCATCTGTCCCTTGAAAGCCAGCAACAACGACGACACGTCCAGCATCGAGATCTGAACGGATATTTCCTTCATCAATGTTGAGGATCCGAGCTTTATTGTGCGCGCTGTCGGTTAAAATTCGAACTTGGCCGCCGGTATATGATCGTGCTGGCTGGCCTTGTTTTTCAAGCGCCATACTTAATAATGCGATCGTTACTTGTTCGCCAGTTGAGACGAGCACATCCATCTCGCGGCCACGGGGAGAGGGTGAAATCTCTTCAGCTAACCCGATCAAGCGGTTTGTCTCACCACTCATTGCTGAGACGACAACAACGACGTCATTACCTGCCTGCCGATCACGAATGACACGTTCGGCGACTGCTTTGATACGTTCGATGGTGCCGACAGAGGTACCGCCATACTTTTGAACTATGAATGCCATATGCTTTCAATTTGTCCTTTATACTGGTGTGTAAAATAAAGGGTGCAAATGTAAACGAACCGACAACAAAAGTTAAGTATGTTGCAAAAAGAAGTAATTGGCGGTTTTCAAAAAACCTCTCTGCAGCTTATAATGCGCTTTGAAAAGGGATGGTGGTAAAATAATTAACATTGCGAGAGTGGCGGAATTGGTAGACGCGCCAGTTTTAGGTACTGGTACTTTATAGTGTGAGAGTTCGAGTCTCTCCTTTCGCACCAGTTAATTTCCCCCCAAGCCTTGATAAAGAAAAGGCAAGACATACATATATTCTCAATTGCAACGCAAGTTGTTCCAAATTCTCTGAGGCAGTAGTACATGCAGGTTTCCGTTGAATCCACTGGCGCATTAGAGCGCACAATGCGGGTAGACATTCCCGAAGAACGTATCGAAGGCGAAGTTAAGACTCGTCTGCAATCACTTACCAAGAACGCAAGGATTGATGGTTTCCGTCAAGGTAAGGTCCCTGTCAAAATCGTTCAGCAGCGCTACGGTCAACAAGTACGACTCGAAGTCATGGGCGAGGTTATGCGTGAGAGCTATTTTGAAGCATTGCGTGCTGAAGAGCTTCAACCTGCGGGCGAACCTAAAATTGAGCAAGATAATGATCAAGAGTCGGGTTTGTCGTTTACGGCAATATTCGAAGTCTATCCAGAAGTCACGATCAATGACGTCGCTGCTCTAAATATTTCAGCACCGAGCTGCCAACTTGATGACGCTGATGTCGACAAGATGGTTGAAACGTTGCGCGAACAGCAATCTGAATTCAAAGCAGTTGATCGAACCGCGCAAATGGGCGATCAGCTCACATTAGATTTCGACGGTTTTGTTGACGGTGAAGCATTCGAGGGTGGCAAAGCAGAGAATTTTACGATCAAGCTTGGCTCAAATCGCTTAATTACAGGGTTTGAAGAAGGACTGGTGGATCACAAAGCCGGTGATTCAGTCAGTCTTGATTTGGCCTTTCCTGATCCATATCACAATGAAGAACTTGCTGGTAAGCCGGTACGGTTTGATATCCAAGTAAAAGAAGTTGCTGAGCCAGAACTACCTGAATTGAATGAAGAATTTTTCAAACGATTCGGGATTGAAGAAGGTGGCGTTGACGAGTTCAAGACCAGCATTCGCGAGAATATGCAGCGTGAATCAGAGCAGCGGGTTAAAGCAAAAGCGAAAACAAATGTGTTGAATGCCTTGTTTGACGCGAATCCGATCGAGCTACCGAATACGATGGTACAAGCCGAAGCTAAGCAACTCATGGAGTCTGCTAAACAGCGTATGGTTGGCCAAGGAATGCCGGCTGATCAGTTAGATGGAATGAATCATTCTGTCTTCGAAGACGAAGCTAAACGAAGAGTGGCACTAGGATTGCTTATCTCAGAAATCATTAAGCAAAATGAAATGAAGGCTGATCCAGCGGATGTTCGCGCTATGGTAGAAAACATTGCGGCGAATTATCAGGATACGGCTTCCGTTGTTCAGTACTACTATGGTGACGAATCTCGTCTTGCAGAAGTGCAATCCATGGTGCTTGAGCAGCAAGTGGTGGATTGGGTGCTAGATAAAGCAACCGTCACACCTGAATCATTATCATTTGATGCTTTGATGAACCCACAATCTGAAGAATAAACGCATGAGGACTTTCATCCATGTCATTGATTGACACAAGCAGCAGCGTAAATAGCACGAAAGCATTAAATCTGGTTCCAATGGTAGTAGAGCAAACCGCACGCGGTGAGCGCTCATACGATATTTACTCTCGTTTGCTTAAAGAGCGAGTGATCTTCTTGGTTGGACCTGTTGAAGATCAAGTTGCAAACATTATTGTTGCGCAAATGTTATTTCTCGAATCTGAAAATCCAGATAAAGACATACACTTTTACATCAATTCACCCGGTGGTGTTGTAACTGCGGGTATGGCAATTTATGACACGATGAACTTCATCAAATGTGATGTCAGCACAATGTGCATAGGCCAAGCAGCAAGTATGGGTGCATTTCTCTTGTCTGGTGGCGCACAAGGCAAGCGATATGCTCTGCCAAATTCTCGCGTGATGATTCATCAACCACTTGGTGGCTTTCAAGGCCAAGCGACAGATATTGATATTCACGCTCGTGAAATCTTGAAAATGCGAGAGCGATTAAACGGCCTGATGGCTGCGCATTGCGGTCAGCCTATAGAGACAATCGAAAAAGATACCGAACGCGATAACTTTATGAGTGCGTATGAGTCTAAAGACTACGGCTTGATTGATGCTGTTCTGGACAATCGCAGTACCGGTAATACAGAAGATTAAATCGTTAAGTTATATACTGCGATGAAAGCTAAATAAGATAGAGGTGGCCCATGAGCGACGATAAACAAAATACTGGCAGCGATGGAGATCGACTACTGTATTGTTCTTTTTGCGGAAAAAGCCAACATGAAGTTCGCAAACTGATCGCAGGCCCATCAGTATTTATCTGTGATGAATGCGTCGACCTGTGTAACGATATTATCCGCGAAGAAATACAGGAAAAATCCTCAACAGGTGCCGGTGGGAAGCTCCCAACACCACATGAGATTAAAGCATTACTCGATGAGTACGTGATCGGTCAGCAACAGGCTAAGAAAATTCTGTCAGTTGCGGTTTATAACCACTATAAGCGTCTAGATACTGAAAAACGTGACGGCGATGTTGAGCTCTCTAAAAGTAACGTATTACTGATCGGCCCAACGGGTAGCGGTAAAACATTGCTGGCAGAAACATTGGCGCGCATGTTAAATGTTCCGTTTACCATAGCTGATGCTACCACCTTGACAGAAGCTGGTTATGTCGGTGAAGACGTTGAAAATATTATTCAAAAACTGCTACAAAAGTGTGACTACGATGTCGACAAAGCGCAAAGAGGCATTGTCTATATAGATGAGATCGATAAGATCTCACGCAAGTCAGATAACCCGTCAATTACTCGTGATGTTTCAGGTGAAGGCGTACAGCAAGCCTTGCTTAAGCTGATCGAGGGTACAGTCGCATCTGTTCCGCCTCAAGGTGGCCGTAAACACCCGCAGCAAGAATTCCTGCAAGTGAATACTGCAAATATTTTATTTGTTTGCGGCGGTGCTTTTGCTGGACTTGATAAAATTATTCGTGATCGTTCCGAAAAAGGCGGAATTGGTTTTTCTGCGGAAGTAAAAAGCAAAGATGAATCACGCAATGTCGGCGAATTGTTATTGGATGTCGAACCAGAAGATCTCGTGAAGTACGGTTTAATTCCTGAATTTATCGGACGCCTACCCGTCATTGCTACGTTGGAAGAACTGGATGAAGAACAATTAGTTCAAATTTTGGTCGAACCAAGAAACTCGCTTTCAAAACAGTATTTGAAATTGTTTGAAATGGAAGGAGTGGAACTAGAATTCCGACGGGAAGCATTGTTAGAAGTCGCAAGGAAAGCGCTAGAACGCAAGACCGGAGCACGTGGACTGCGTTCTATCCTCGAACAGAATTTACTCGAAACGATGTACGACATTCCTTCAATGGAAAACGTCAGCAAAGTTGTAATTGATGACACCGTCATCACTGGCGAGAGTAAACCGATTTTGATCTATGAAGACTCCGAGTTGCCTAAAGCAGCTTCCGAGTAGGTAATGATAGAGCGCGTGACTGAAACTAAAAAACTGACAGTACCTTTATTACCACTACGCGATGTAGTGGTTTATCCTCACATGGTTATCCCACTTTTTGTGGGGCGTGATCGTTCCGTAAAAGCTCTTGAGCTTGCCATGGAAACCAACAAACAAATCTTCCTAGTCGCACAAATGAATGCGGCTGAGGATGATCCTGGTTTTGATGATGTTTTCAAACTCGGAACGATGGCGAATATTCTTCAGCTTCTTAAACTTCCCGATGGCACGATCAAAGTATTGGTTGAAGGCGATCAACGTGCGCAACTACTCAGTACGCAAGATGAAGAAGAGTATCTTGCCGCGACCGTCGAGATGGTTGAAAACGAAACCGTCGATGAGCGTGAACTCGAGGCTGTAAAGCGATCACTGACGACGCAATTTGATCATTACGTCAAACTCAACAAAAAAATCCCACCTGAAATCATTTCATCGATCAGCAGTGTTGAAGATCCAAACCGGCTTGCAGATACTATTGCGGCGCATATGTCGATCAAGCTGGATGACAAACAAGCTGTTCTCGAAATTTTAGATGTTGCTCAACGAATGGAGCACCTGATCGGTTTGATGGAAGCTGAGATTGATCTGCTTGAAGTCGAGAAACGATTACGTGGTCGCGTTAAACGACAAATGGAAAAAAGTCAGCGCGAATATTACTTAAACGAACAAATGAAAGCGATTCAGAAAGAGCTAGGTGACCTTGATGAAGGCGCCAGTGACTTTGCTGAGTTGGAAAAACAGATCGATGAAGCTGGCATGAGTGAAGAAGCTCGTGAGAAAGCAGATTCTGAACTGAAAAAATTAAAAATGATGTCGCCCATGTCTGCGGAAGCGACCGTAGTTAGAAATTATCTTGATTGGCTCGTGGGTATTCCATGGAAAAAACGCAACAAAATCAGTCGAGATATTGAGAAAGCCGAACAGATCCTGAACGATGATCACTTTGGATTAGAAAAAGTAAAAGAGCGGATCCTAGAATATTTAGCCGTTCAACAACGCGTGAAAAAACTCAAAGGTCCGATACTGTGTTTAGTTGGTCCTCCAGGTGTTGGTAAAACTTCATTGGGACGTTCTATAGCAAAAGCAACAAATAGAAAATTCGTTCGTATGTCACTCGGTGGCGTACGTGATGAGGCTGAAATACGCGGCCATCGTCGAACATATGTTGGTTCAATGCCGGGCAAAATTATTCAAAACATGTCTAAAGTAGGCACGCGCAACCCTCTGATCTTGCTAGATGAAATCGACAAAATGGCTGCTGATTTCAGAGGTGATCCTGCATCAGCATTGCTTGAAGTGTTAGATCCTGAACAAAATAATACCTTCAACGATCACTATCTTGAGGTTGATTACGATCTTTCCGATGTGATGTTTGTTACCACGGCAAATAGCCTTAACATTTCATCGCCACTAATGGACCGAATGGAGATCATACGAATTTCCGGCTACACGGAAGATGAAAAAATCAATATCGCGAAAAATTACCTGCTTGCTCGGCAAATGAAAAATAACGGATTAAACGAAGGCGAGCTTGAGATACATGAAGATGCCCTGCGCGCCATCGTTCGTTACTACACGAGAGAAGCAGGCGTTCGATCAATTGATCGTGAGATCGCAAAAATTTGCCGAAAGGTCGTAAAGCAAGTTCTCAGTAAAAATGACGTGGAATCGATAAAGGTCACTGGCGATAACATTGAGGAGTTTCTTGGTGTTAAACGTTTCCGTTACGGTATAGCTGAGAAAGAGGATCAAGTGGGGCAAGTGACGGGTCTTGCGTGGACAGAAGTTGGTGGTGATCTCCTTACGATCGAAGCAGCTGTTGTTGCTGGTAAAGGTAAAGAGACGTTTACAGGCCAGCTTGGTGATGTCATGCAAGAGTCGATTAAAGCGGCTGTCACGGTTGTTAGAGGACGTAGTGAGTTATTAGGAATTGAATCTGACTTTTATAGTAAAAATGACATTCACTTCCATGTTCCGGAAGGCGCTACGCCAAAAGATGGGCCTAGTGCTGGGGTTGGGATGTGCACCGCGTTAGTCTCAACTCTGACAGGGGTTCCTGTGAAAGCTTCCGTTGCCATGACAGGGGAGATCACACTGCGTGGTGAGGTGCTTCCCATCGGTGGGCTTAAAGAGAAGTTACTCGCTGCACTCCGCGGAGGTATTCAAACAGTGCTTATTCCGCATGACAACGAGCGTGATTTAGCCGAAATACCCGAAAATATTAAAGAAGAACTTGAGATAATTCCGGTTCAGTGGATAGATGATGTGCTCAAAGTTGCGCTTCAACATATGCCAACACCCGATTTGGATGATGGTGTTCCACAAAAATCACTGGGGCAGGATGCGACAAAAGAAACAGAGCAGGATAAAAAAGAGATCCGACCTCATTAGAGAGTTGGGCGTATAGTCTTGACGCAATTTTTCAAAAAATCAGCTTATTAATTGATCGGCTTGGAATTAATCGATCAGCGATGAGTTTGGTTCATATAGCGCATGAAAATGCAATGATTTTTATTACGTAAAAAAACGTGCAGAAGCTTGACGGATAAAGGGCTGCTTGGTATAAATTGCGCTCGCTTGAAGGCCACATGACGAAGCGTCTTACGTAGTGAATAATTAGAACACTAGGTGCAACACTCAAGGGGATACAATATGAATAAATCTGAATTAGTCGATGCCGTTGCGGAATCAGCGGATCTGACAAAAGCATCAGCAGCTCGCGCAGTTGATGCTATGGTTGAAGCAATCACCGGTTCTCTCAAAGATGGCGACACAGTAGCTCTTTTGGGCTTCGGTACATTTGTCGTTCGTGACCGTGCAGCACGCTCTGGCCGTAATCCACGCACAGGTGAAACAATTAAAATCGCAGCATCGAAAGTTCCTGCATTTAAACCTGGCAAAGCGTTAAAAGATGCATTAAACTAGCGCGCCTTCGGGTGCTTAGCTCAGCTGGGAGAGCATCGCCCTTACAAGGCGAGGGTCGGGGGTTCGATCCCCTCAGCACCCACCAAACATAAAATGGAGCGGTAGTTCAGTTGGTTAGAATACCGGCCTGTCACGCCGGGGGTCGCGGGTTCGAGTCCCGTCCGCTCCGCCATAATGTTAAGGGCGTTCCTGTTTCAGGTACGCCCTTTTTTTATATCCGAACGTTTTGATAGGTGACACATGCTACAGAGCATCCGTGAACGCGCTCAAGGTTGGATTGCTTGGGTAATAGTTGGTCTTATTTCAATTCCATTCGCTTTATGGGGAATCAACTCATATTTCGATAACGCAGGCGATGTTTCCGTCGCCGAGGTGAATGGCGAAGCAATACCTTTGAGCCAATACCAAAATGCATTGCAAAATTATCGTCAACGTCTGCAATCGATGTTGGGCGATGATATTGATTTAGAAATGATGGGCAGTGAGTCAATCAAAGAAGACGTTATCAATGCGCTCATCGAACAAAGCCTGCTTGATCAAACGTCACAAGAAGCGGGTTTGCGAGTAACTGACACACAAGTTGCTGGCATGATTCACTCGCTAGATGCTTTCAAAGACGAAGATGGAAAGTTCTCTAAAGCCATCTATGATCGACGTTTACTCCAGTCTGGTAATTCCCCCACCGTGTTTGAACAACAGCTTCGAGCTGACATGGTTCAAGATCAGTTGAGACAAGGTATTGCAGACTCTGCTTTTGTAACGAAAGTGGATCAGGAAAGCATTGCAAAACTGGTCAGCCAGCAACGCGATATTCTGTACACCACTATTTTGGCGGAAGATTTTGAATCAGACGTCACTATCAGCGACGAGCAAATTAAAAAGCAGTATGACGATAACAATGCGGCTTATATGACGGAAGAACAGGTCAAGCTGGCATATCTTGATCTATCACTTGAGAATATCGGTAAGCAGATCGAATTCACAGATGATGATCTCGAAACGTACTACAACAACAATATTGATAATTACACGACTGAAGAAAGACGTGTGGCACATCATGTTCTCGTCGTTGTTCCACCAGATGCCAAAGACGAAGAGCTCGCAGAAGCTAAAGCCTCTGCGCAAAAGTTATATGAACTAATGCAAACGGGTATTGATGTTGATTTGATACCACAGGAACACGCTGAACTCCTCGGTGAGAAAGATGAGGTATCTAAATCTGGCGGTATTTCCAAAGGTGTGATGGATGTTGAGTTTGATGAAGCTTTATTTAGCATGGAAGTGGGGACAGTGCATGAACCTGTACGAAGCAAAAGCGGCTTCCACATCATTAAGCTAGCCGAGATTCAACCTGAAAATACGTCCACTTTTGAAGAATCAAAAGAACAGGTCGAAGCTGCATATCGTAAAGAAAATGCTGAAAAGCTTTTCTTTGAGAAAGCCGATGAATTACACAATTTAGTGTATGAACATCCTGACACATTAGATGTAGCGGCGGATGCGTTAGGCATGACCGTACATGAGTCAGACTTTTTCAGTCGCACAACAGCGAAAGACGTACTAGCCGATCCTAAAGTAATCACAGCAGCGTTTAGTGAAGAAGTATTGGCTGGAACAAACAGTGAGCCTGTAGAGCTGGCTGATACGCATTTAGTCGTTGTGAGACTCATTGAACATAAATTACCGGCTTTAAAGCCACTTGAGGAAGTGAGTGGAACTATCAAGACTAATTTGCTCAATCTTGAGACGAAACAAAAAGCGGCTGATAAGGGGCAAGCTATTCTCACAAAACTTAAAGCGGGAACAGATGCCGATACTGTAGCTAAAGAGTTTGGAATTGAATGGCATAAAGTGGAAGGTGTTACTCGTGACGATCCTTCAGTTAAACGTGCGATTCTACGTAATGTCTTTAAACTTGGTCGTCCAGAAGCAGATAATCCACTTTATAGTGGAATGAGTGTGGGGCGGTATGATTTTTCTGTGGTCGGTGTAACGGCAGTCAATGATGTTGAAGAGTTTAGTGATGAAGTGAAGACCAATGTTTCTAAAACGTTGGATCAGTTAGAAGAATCTCGCACAAGCAATGCATGGCAGGACTTTATTACTGTGCTTAAAAGCAACGCGGATATTCAACGGAATAACAGCGCAATTCAACAGTAACATTCTCCTGAATTTCCTTCCAAAAGATTTCCTGCAAACACCAGATGATCTGGTGTTTGCAGTTGTAAGTTCTTATGTCGAAGCTGAGCGTATATTCTGCACTTTAAGGTATAAAAAAAATAATGCCGGTCAGTGGGTAAAACTTACGACTCAAGAAGCAGATGAACTCCTTTCTGATTTGCATCCAGATTTTCTCTTTTTTTCTAATACCTTTGATGCAAAGCTCCATGCAATACCTGCCACCTCAATTGCAATGCACTATCATCCTCAGGAACGATTACAAGAAATTCATAAATATCCTTATGATGATTTCACACAGAAAGTCAGTCGTTTGATTGATTTATTGACCGAAAAAAAAATCAATACCAGCAAAATAGGGATTACGGGATCAGGTTTAATTGGCGCTCAAAATGCCGCATCAGATATTGATTTGGTTATCTATGATCGGGACACATTTCATTCCTGTCGTCGCTTATTCAGACAATTAATTAAATCTAAATTTTTAACTGGCCTAAAGAATGAAGACTGGAAAATTGCCTACAATCGTCGTGGTTGTAGTATAAGTTTAGAAGCTTATATCTGGCATGAAAGTCGAAAGTTTAATAAAGCCATATTCGAAGATACCAAGGTTGATTTAAGTTTTGTAGACGAAGACGATACAGGCGAACAACAAGCTTATAAAAAAACTAACCCCGTCAGCATTGAAGCAACGATAATCGATGATCAATATGCATTTGACTCACCAGCGCGTTATCTTATCGAACATCCTGATTACTCTGAATTGGTTAGTTTTACGCCAACCTATGCTGGGCAAGCAATCAAAGGCGAGAAGATTAAGGCCGTCGGTGTGATTGAGAAGCCACTCGCTGGAGGACAGCCACGAGTTGTATTGGGTTCAAGCCGTGAGGCACCAGGTGAGTATATTATTAGCCTGGAATATTAAACTAGAAGCGCCTAGCGACGTTTAAAACTTTTTTTATAGGGCTCAAAGAGACGGGTTAACTTTTACCATTTCTTTGAGCCATAAAGCCGTAATGTTAAAGACCGCGATTGCTTACGATCGTGGTTTGCGTTTTCCACTCTTGTTTCGTTTTGGTTTATCCCCACGTGGTTTTTGTGGGCGGGAAGGGCGGCTTGTAGATTGGTTCGATCCATCAAATTCAGCAAGGTTCAATTTTCGACCACAAACGCGTGCATTACGCAAAACTTGTTGCACTTCTTTAGGCATACCGGCAGGAAGATCCACCAAGCTGTAGTCATCAAAAATTTCAATTTGACCGATGTACTGACTTTCAATTTCCGCCTCATTGGCGATTGCGCCGACAATATTTCCGGGTTTTACATCGTGTTGGTAACCAACGTCAATACGGAAACGCAGCATTTCGACATCTGGGAAATCTTTTAATCTGGCAGGACCAGAAGAACGTGGTGATCTATCTCCACGTTCACTTCGACTTTGACGATCACCTCTTTCTTGGCGATCATTTGATTTCGTCCGACGTTGATTTTCTGTCAATAAAAATGGCTCATCACCTTGCAGCATGCTTGCGACAGCAGCAGCAATCATGACTGGGTCACAATCCTCTTGTTGTTGATACGAACGCACGAGATCAGCATAAAAATCCAAATCTTTACTCGTGAGTGTTTCGCGAATTTGATCTTTAAATCGATTGATACGCATCTCATTGATGAATTGCACTGTAGGCATTTCATACTTTTCGACTTTTTGTCCGGTGGTGCGTTGGATTTGACTCAACAGCCGTGTTTCTTTTGGCGTGATGAATAAGATAGCCTGTCCCGTACGACCTGCTCGCCCAGTTCGGCCGATACGATGTGTGTATGTTTCAGCATCGTAAGGAATATCATAATTGATGACATGACTAATACGGGTTACATCCAAACCTCGTGCCGCAACGTCGGTTGCAATCAGGATATCCAATGTGCCTTTTTTGTATTTATTGACCGTGATCTCACGTTGTTTTTGCGCAATATCACCGTTCAGTGCGGCAGCCGAGTATCCCCGTGCATTCAATCGTTCTGCGAGATCGACCGTGGCTGTTTTGGTTCTAACAAAGACGATCACGGCATCGTATTCTTCAGCTTCTAGGACGCGAGTTAGCGTATCTAGTTTGTGATGGTGAGAGACTTGCCAATAACGTTGTTGGATTGTTGTGGCGGTTGTGGTTTTTGAAGCGATCTTAATCTCGATCGGCTTATTCAAATATTGATTCGCGACTTTTTTGATCACCGATGGCATCGTTGCTGAGAAAAGTGCCGTTTGAACATTATCTGGTGCATGTTCGAGGATCCATTCCACATCATCAATAAAACCCATGCGCAACATTTCGTCGGCTTCATCAAGAACGACTTGCGATAATTTATCCAGTTTTAACGTGCCTCGACGCATGTGATCCATAATACGCCCTGGTGTACCGACGATAACGTGCGCACCGCGTTTTAACTGACGAAGTTGGCTGTCGTAGCCTGAACCACCGTAAATCGGTAGCACGTGAAAGCCTTTTATGAAGCGTGCATATTGTTGAAATGCTTCAGCCACTTGGATCGCTAATTCGCGTGTTGGCGCTAAGACCAAAATTTGCGGCGGCTTAACGGCGATATCGATACGAGATAACAGAGGTAATGCGAATGCGGCGGTTTTACCCGTTCCCGTTTGTGCTTGCCCAAGCAGATCGTGCCCTTCCAATAATGGTGGAATACTTTGCTCTTGAATCGGTGTTGGCGTTTCATAACCCAAAGATTCGAGGGCTTTTATTACAGGAGCGGAAAGACCAAGCTGATTAAACATCACAGGGGAATCGTAGGACATACAGTAATCTCGTAGTGGCGATAGTCTAAGACTAGCTGATTATCGCGGAATGATAAGAGCGGGGGATTATACGTGAGACGACTCGGATTACCAGAACTATAATTGAATCAATGAGTAATGTTCGACTTTTCTGCTGTCTGGTCGTCGAGATGATCCGATAAACGTTGTAACCACCAGTCTGCTTGATCACGTGTTGAGCTAGCGACACTGGCTTGTGTTAATGCGGATTCGGCTAATTTGTAATTAGCAGTATTAAACGCCGCGATGCCAAGGAGGAGATAACTTTTTGAGGATTGTTCGAGACCACCGATCTGGACGGCTTTCTGCAAATGTTCGATCGTGTTTGGGTAATCTTGAATATCGAAATAGATTTGTCCGACGCGCGCGTAAAGATCCGCATTTCCCTCACTCGCTGCGATACTGGAGAGTGTTTTACTAGCGCGTTCTCGTTCATTCGCTTGTAGCCAAATATCGCCCATCCATTCCAATGTTTTATTATCCGCTTGCAATCGTCCGCGTTTGATTTCCTGATCAAGCAATTCACCCGCTTTATACGGCATATCTAAATACAAATACATATTGATTAATTGTTTGATTTCTTCAGCATTCAACAGATCGCGTTTATGCATTAATGTGAGAGTCGCGAGTGTTTTTTGATCATTACCCGCATTTTGCCAAGCGCCGGTTAATTGTTGCCAGTATGTTTTATTCTCCGGTTGAATACGGATCATTTTTTCGAGCAAATTCGCGGCATTCTGATACTGGCTGGTTTTGAAATACGCACTGAGGAGTAATTGATACCAAGATTCATCATAAGCTGTTTTAAGTTGAATGACTTTTTTTGCATGGGTGATCGCGCGATCAAACTGACCAGTTTCGTAGTAAGCCGAGCCGGCCAGCAGTGATGCGTCCAACCCGGGGCTCGATTCATTTTTTAACCAACGCTCTAGCTGCTTCAAACCCGGCACGTACTGTTCGGTGTAGATTAGTAGTTGTGCAAGGCTGAATCGCACTTGATGACTCACATCAAACGGTAAAGCGTTGGTGTTCAACGCAGCGCTGAAGGCGGTGATCGCTTCGTTATAGTTTTGCAGTCGGTTGTGTGCGTAGCCCAATGTTTGTTGGGTCACTGCAAGATCATAAGCGTTCGATTGCACATCCGGCAGGAGCGATTGAAGTTTAGGGACTGCATCGGCCGCGTTACCTTCATCAATCAGCGCATTAATATCAGTTAAGGCTTTCCACGTTTTTTCTGTTAATAAATACGCATTGTCTTCCGCTGCGAGTGTGATTGGTGACAGCGTTATCAACAGCATGATCAGAGAAAGTTGTTTTATTAAAATTCGCATCAGATTCATTAGCGTAAATTAAAATTAATATCTTGGCGTGCACGACGGCTCACCGGCTTACCATTGACAATTTTTGGTTTGAACTTCCATTTCTTAATGGCACGTAATACTGCTTTATCAAATAATTTGGGCGGGTTTGCCGCAACAACGACAGGATCGATGACCGTACCATCTTCTGTGATCGTGAATTCTAATGTGACGACACCTTCAATTCCTGCGCGCATTGCTCGCGGTGGATATTTAGGTTTTGAACGATAGGTCGGCACAACATCCGTCTCGATTTCAGGTTCTTGCGGTGTGACCGGGCTAGGATCGATTATGTCGCTTGTCGCGTCAGATGTTTCCGCAGGTTCTTGCACAACCGGTTGTGGCTCTTCCTCAACCACAGGCTCTGGAATAGGCGCTGGCTTTTGTTTAATTTTATTCTTAGGCTTCGGTTTTTTCAGATACTCTCCTAATCGCGGCCCATCCGTGATCTGTGGAGGAAGCTTTATTTCCGGAGTTGGTGGCTTCACTTTAGGCGGCTCGGGTTTTTCCGGTTTTGGTTCCGTCACTTTTTGTGGCAGTGGTGGCTTTTTTGGTGGTTTAGGTTTGTCCGGAAGTTGCTCTTTCAGCTTTGGTTGCGCTTCAGTATTGTCTTTTTTCAAACGCACGAAATCCATCATCGTGACGTTATTCGGTAAACTGAGTATAGAATGTTCAGGTTGAACAAGTTTCTGAATCGCCAGAAATAATAGCGCGTTGATTAGCAGTGCGCCGATGATGCTAAGCGTAAATTTCACTCGAAGCCTGCTGTTGTTGAGGCGGCTATCGAGACATTCGATACGCCGGCCAATCTTACTTGATCCATAATCTCGACGAGTAGACCTGTTTGAGATTTTTCGTCGGCAACGATCACCACGGAACCTTCCGGATTTTCGGCACGTAATCGTTCCACATGGACACGCACGGTGTTGACATCGACTTTACGTTTATCAAGCCATACTTCACCATTACTTGAAGCGGCGATAATAATATTGCCGCGTTCTTGTGTGACAGCCGATTGTGCTGTTGGCCGATTGACTTCAATCCCAGACTCCTTAACGAAGGAGGACGTGACAATAAAAAAGATCAGTAGAATAAACACCATGTCGATCAACGGCGTCAAATTGACTTCGGTGCCAGTGCTATTGTCTTCGATGTGTGAACGTCGCATGTAAAAATTCTCTAAATTAACTTAGCATATCAGTCGTTTTTTGCGTTTCGATCTGCGCACGATAACTTAACTGAGAACTGAAATATAAACCTGAAAGTGAGGTGACCAAGCCGGCTGTCGTCGTGATCAGTGCTTCAGAAATGCCGGACGACATGCCGCGCGCGTTACCGGTTCCGAAGATCATCATGACTTCAAATGTGGAAATCATTCCCGTGACCGTACCGAGTAAACCAAGCAATGGTAGAACGGTGACCAATACGTGGATCAACCCGAGGTGTCGTTTCAGGTTAATGGAAATATCGCCGATCAACCCGTCGCGTAAGCTACGTGCGATCCAAGATGTGTGATCAGTTCGCGTTTGCCAGTCGTTGCTGATCGCTTGCATACGTTTGGGATGCACGAGATAGATGTAAATGTAGCGCTCGATAATAAACGTCCACATCACTGTGGAGATCAGCAAGATTGCAAAGAGAACTAATCCGCCGTGCTCAAATAAGCGCTGTAAGTTTTCAAGCAGCGCCACGCTGTTTCTCCGCCAGTGAGGCGACCATTGCAGCACTTCGCTCATCAAGAATTTGCACGAGAGCGTTACTCTTGCCAGACAAAATGCTATGCAGTAATAAAATTGGGATCGCGACGACCAAACCTTGAACTGTCGTTACTAATGCTTGCGAAATACCACCAGACATTAAGCGTGGATCACCGGTGCCGAATAACGTAATGGATTGAAATGTCTCGATAATCCCGGTGACGGTGCCGAGTAAGCCAAGCAGTGGTGCGATCGCGGCCAGTATCGCAAGTGTTCGCAGACCACGTTTCACTTGCGGTAGTTCACGTAGGATCGCTTCATCGAGTTTTAGTCCAAGAGTTTCTGCATCAAACCCCGGGTTTTCTGTGTATGTCGACATGATTCGGCCAAGCGGGTTATCGCTGCGAATAGTTTTATCTTTCAGCTGTTTTTTCACTTTGCTATCGACACGCCACAAGTAGAAAAACCGAAAGAGGGCGATCAATAATGCGATGACACCAAGCGTAAGAATGATGTAACCGATCACGCCGCCTTGTTTAATGCGTTCAACTAGGGTCGGTTTTTGCACCATTAAAGAGAGCATAGCACCACGTGTTGGATCAACCACGCTGGTTTCTTGCTCACCGCTTGGAGCTTGCTCAAAATCGCTAGCGATGCGCTGGTAGCGTAAAGCTGGTTGGCGCTGTGGTTCTGCTAGTCGTGCACTGTCAGGTAAGTAGCGCAAGAAAATACCGTCAGTGGTGGCGTTGAAATTACCAATACGGGTGATTTTCTTTTCAACTTCTTCACCGTTTTTCGTGATGACTTTCGCTGAGTAGTCTGCGACTTTGCCGGATTGGACCATCTCTTCGAGTACCGTTTGCCAGAGGTTTTCTAACTCTTCCGGAGAAGGCATGTTTGCGTCATTAAGCAGTGGAGAAAGTGCATCTGCTCGTTGTGGGAATTGTGAGGTGACGAGAGAGCTATCGATCACGGATTTGATATCGCGAGCAACTTGTCGAATCACACCTTGCAGTTCGCCCATCGCGCCAGCGGTTTCGAAGAGCTTTTCTTGTTGCTCTTCGATCAGTTGTTGGTTCTGTTCGTAAGTTTGCCGTAAGGTTTCGCTGCGTGTTTCCTCTTCACTTAATATGGCTTGTGCTTTAGCTAATTCATTTGCTTGATTATTTTTTTCTGTACGAAAGCGATCAAGTCGTTTTTCATTTTCAATTTTTTCAGCCGCACGGCCTTCACGAACTTCTTGTAATAGCTGTTCGATTGATTCTGTTTCTGCACTGACATGCAGGCTAATCGTGATCAGGAAGAGAGCGATAAGATGTTTCATTGCGCACCTCCTGTACGAATAGGGCTATGGGCAAGCGGTAGTTGCAGTAATTCTGGAGGGGCTTGTTTTCGTGCAATGCGCAATCCAAGATCGATCGCGTCGTCATAACGGCTCGATAAATCTTCCCAACTTTTGCTCGTGCGATCCCAGTATCCTGCCCGACTCCCATCTAATGTTGTGAAGTACAAGGCGACACGGCCTAAGCGTAAGAACTCGACGGACAGGGTTTCATCGCCTAGCGTGACATCTCCGTCGTACGCTTCAATGGTACGGCCGTAATCAGCTTCAATTTGATAAGCCTCGAGAATGCGACGAAATTTCTCGGTTAATGTGGTTTCCGGCTTATCCATCATGTCTTTTAATGCGCTCAGGCGAAGTTGACGTTCTTGTGCTAGGAAGGGGGTATCCAGTTCGATAAAACGTTGTAACACGGTGAGCATTTTTAACATCATCGGCACGATACTACGATTCGTGTCGAGTGCATTTTGTAATTCTTTATCAAACGAATCCAATTCGGATTGTTGCTTATCAACTAACTTCGCTAGCTGATCATTATATATCCGCAAATCTGCTAGTTGTGTGGTCGCCTGTTCGTACTCTTGCACCATATCGCGGGATTGATCGACAAGTTGATCAATTTCTTGTTGTGTCGATGTGGCTTCTTGTTGCGCATCTACGCGAATTTCTAGCGCGTCTTTCAACGGTTCAGCAGCAATTGCACTCTGACAAAGGAGTGGTAATAGGAGAAGAGTGAGTTTTTTCATTATTGTTCTATGATATTTATGAATTTTTAGATCATTCGAGATTGAGACATGTTAGTCAGAAAAGCGTGGAGAACAGTTCCCTCTGAATTAACGTTAATGAGAATCATTATAAATTAGATGCCCGTAAAGTAACAAGCCTAATTTGAGCGATATTCTAAATCAGACAGTATTACGAATCACTTATCAAACAAACAAAAAGTAGAGGCGGGGTCAGACTTTAGTCGGATATGTTTATTTTGGACAGAGGCAATGTTCATGACGGCTAGCACGAGGTACCGGTGATGGCCAAATTCGGCAGCATTAACGACCGTACCTGCTGTGCTAATTTGCTTATCAATAGAGACCTGTAGATCCATCCCCGGTAAAACCGGCTGATTAGTTTGGATGACTGCTTTATACAGCGATTTTTTTAATTCACCGCGATATTTTACGCGTGCGACGATCTCTTGCCCGGGATAACAGCCTTTTTGAAAGCTCAAACCGCCAAGGTGTTCCATATCCAGCATTTGAGGCAAAAACTGTTCTGTCGTTTCCGAAGAAATTTCAGGAATACCTGCCATGATGTCATGCCGAGTCCAGAGTTCTTTTGCGGAAGCGTCATCGGTAAAATCAAAGTCGACCGTTGTGTCAGTGACGATCAAAAAGCGTTTTACACTGCCCGGAACCTTAATGATCGTATGGCCAGCGGTGTGGATGAATGCATTGTCTGTGGTGGGTAATTCGGCAAAGCGATCTTTACAATTATTACATACTAAGCCGAAAAATTGTGTATCAGGTACAACGTCGACAGTCACCTTTGCGCGCAGTACAAACATGCGTAAACGTTTAAAAAAGGCGTCACTATCACCGGCGAGAAGAATGTAAAAAACACCGTCGTCTTGCCACATGCGGAAGCTATACAGTACGCGTCCTTTTGGTGAGCACCAGGTACTTAAACTGCTGTATCCGGCTTTGAGAGAATTGAGATTGTTGGTGAACTGGTTGGATAAAAACGTTTGTGCTTCTTCGCCGCCGATCTTAATCAACGTGTAGTTTGCAAGCCTCACGATGGGCTGTTTGTCGTCCACCGCTATGCTCATGTTGATATCCTCAGGAACCAATGGGTCGATCTACTAGTGTTTGGAGACGGGTGATAATCGGGACATAAGATTCATGCGGCGTGGTACGCCCCATAATCCAAGAGTAAATTTCGGGATCTTCTATGGTAAGAAAATCCCGAAACGTACTTTTTTCTTCTTCAGGCAGACTGTCGTAATCCGTATCAAGATATAAGTTCATGACGAGGTCCAATTCTTTCATTCCACGCCGGCATAACCATCGAACTCGATTACGATCACTCATGCTTGATCAGATGCCTTTAGAGAGCTGTAACTTCTTGATTTCTGCGATCGCCTGAGCAGGGTTCAAGCCTTTAGGGCAAGTATCCGCACAGTTCATGATCGTATGGCATCGGTAAAGTTTGAATGGATCTTCGAGCTCTTCCAGTCGTTCACCGGTGGCTTCATCACGGCTATCTGCGATCCACCGGTACGCTTGTAACAACGCTGCCGGGCCGAGATAACGATCGCTGTTCCACCAATAGCTTGGGCAACTGGTGGAGCAACAGGCGCATAGAATACACTCGTAAAGGCCGTCTAATTTCGCACGATCTTCTTTCGATTGTAAGCGCTCGCGATGTGCTGGAGGCGTAGCGCTTTCTGTGATCATCCACGGTTTGATCGAGGCGTACTGCGCGTAGAAGTGAGTGAGATCAGGGACTAAGTCTTTGATCACAGCCATGTGCGGAAGTGGATAGACTTTTACGTCATCCTCCACGTCTTCGATCGCTTTGGTGCAGGCTAACGTGTTGCGACCATCAATATTCATTGCGCAAGATCCGCAAATTCCTTCACGGCATGATCGACGTAGTGTCAGGCTCGGATCAAGATCGTTCTTGATGTAAAGCAGGGCATCGAGGACCATCGGCCCGCAGTTGTCCAGATTAATCTCAAAGGTATCCATTCGTGGGTTTTCACCACTATCTGGATCCCATCGATAGATTTTGAAGACCTTTTTGTTGGTCGCTTGACCGGCCGCGGTGACATTTTTACCGGTGCCGATCTTGGAGTTTGCTGGTAGTGTAAATTCAACCATCGCTAATATCCTATATTCAGTTTCAAACCAATTGTGTGTTCACTGGGCAGAGCCTAGTAAACACGCGCTTTAGGTTTGATGTATTCGACTTCTTCCGTCAGGGTGTATGTATGTACCGGACGGAAATCAAACGTAACGTTCCACTCACTATCGAGGTTTGTCAGTGTATGTTTCATCCACGTTTCATCATTACGATCAGGATAGTCTTCACGTGCATGCGCACCACGACTTTCTTCACGATTGTTGGCTGCGGTAATACTCACAGCGGCACATTGCAGAAGATTTTGTAGCTCTAGCGTTTCGACCAGATCTGTATTCCAAACTAGCGAACGATCAGAAACCTGTACATCATCAAATGATTGGCAAATTTCTTTGAGTTTATCAATGCCTTCCTGCATAACATCACCAGTACGGAAAACCGCGGCGTGCGATTGCATCGTCCGTTGCATGTTTTCACGGATGCGCGCAGTCGGTGTTGAGCCATTGGCGTTACGTGCTTTATCGAAGCGGTTTACCAGCTCATCAACCGTACCTTCTGGCAGAGGTGTATGAGACTGACCTGAAGATACTTTCTCTGCAGCACGAATCGCTGCAGCACGTCCAAAGACGATTAGATCAAGTAGTGAATTAGAACCAAGTCGGTTAGCGCCGTGAACAGATACACAAGCCGCCTCACCAATCGCCATTAATCCATTCACAACATAATCAGGATTATCGCCTTTCGCCATTACCACTTCGCCGTGATAATTGGTCGGAATACCACCCATGTTGTAGTGAACAGTTGGAATAACTGGAATTGGTTCTTTCGTCACGTCAACGCCAGCAAAGATTTTCGCTGATTCGGCGATTCCAGGCAGACGCTCGTTGATCACTTCAGGGCCAAGATGCTCAAGGTGCAAATGGATATGATCTTTATCTTTACCGACACCGCGGCCTTCGTTGATTTCAACTGTCATTGAGCGGCTAACAACATCGCGTGAAGCCAGATCTTTTGCATTCGGTGCATAGCGTTCCATGAAACGCTCACCTTCAGAGTTGGTTAAATACCCGCCTTCACCACGCACACCTTCCGTGATCAGACAGCCCGATCCGTAAATGCCCGTTGGGTGGAATTGCGTGAATTCCATATCCTGCAATGGTAACCCTGCACGCAACACCATCGCGTTACCGTCACCGGTACAGGTGTGAGCTGATGTGCAAGAGAAGTACGAACGACCATAACCGCCAGTGGCAAGAACAGTTTCGTGTGCTCGGAATAGATGTAAAGAACCATCTTCCAGGCACCACGCCAGTACACCTTTACATTCATCACCGTCCATCACTAAATCAAGCGCGAAGTATTCAATAAAGAATTCCGCATCGTATTTAAGTGATTGTTGATAAAGAGTGTGTAGGATTGCATGCCCCGTTCGATCCGCTGCAGCACAAGTACGTTGCGCCGTACCCTCACCATAATTAGTGGTCATACCACCGAAAGGACGCTGGTAGATTTTACCTTCTTCTGTACGCGAGAACGGCACACCGTAGTGTTCTAGTTCGATCACTGAAGGTACCGCTTCACGGCACATGTATTCGATTGCGTCTTGGTCACCAAGCCAGTCTGACCCTTTAACGGTGTCATACATGTGCCAGCGCCAATCGTCTTGCCCCATGTTACCTAATGCCGCACTCATACCACCTTGTGCAGCAACAGTGTGTGAGCGAGTCGGGAAGACTTTGGTTAGGCAAGCTGTTTTTAAGCCTTTTTGGGCCATACCGAATGTGGCGCGCAGTCCAGCACCACCGGCACCGACGACGATCACATCGTATTTATGTTCAATTATTTTGTATTCGCTGGTCATGGATCCTTATACTCCCGCTGCGATCATTAGCACGGCAACGATGCTGGCGAGGCCAAACAGAATCGAACCGAATTGTGTGATGATCAGTAGTGTGATTTTAATACATGGCTTGTGCACGTAATCTTCGATAACCACTTGGAGACCAAGCGCCATGTGATAAAACATGCTGAACAGAAAAATGACCAGCAGGGTTGCTGTCCATGGGTTTTGTACCCAGTTCAGCAGATCAGCGTGGCTTGCGCCACCCAACGAAGCGATATTGCAAATGATCCAGAAGGTCAACGGAATCAGCGCGATTGCTGTGAGACGTTGAGCCTTCCAATGGTGCATGCCTTCTTTTGCGGAACCGAGTCCGATGGCTTTACCTAAAGGTGTTTGTAAACTCATGCAGCACCTCCAGCGAAAGCGACGATCCAAGTTAGAACCGTTAAAACGACCGCGGCGATTAGCACAGCTTTCGCCGACTTTTCGACTTGTTCTCGTTCAAAGCCATGACCCACATCCCAGAAGAGATGGCGGATCCCATTACACATGTGAAAATAAAGCGCGAAACTCCATAAAAACATGAGCAGTTTACCGAACCAAGACCCCATAAAGCCATTTACTACAGCATAAGCTTCTGGTCCTGATGCAGCGGCAGTCAACCAGCACGCCAGCAATAGTGTTCCTACACTCAACCCCACTCCAGTAATACGGTGGCTGATCGAGATCAGTGCCGTAAGGGGTAGCTTGTAGACATCTAGATGTGGCGACAACGGCCGATTTTGTGTCGTCATAAGCAAGTACCTTAGATAGTATATTTTAAGAAATCATCCCCAGTCAGAAATCGATACAGCGTCCTTTAAACTCCCAGTCTCCATAACGCGTTGGCTCCAAGCCGGAGGTCCGACCGCCGATTTCAGCGGGTACGTTACTGGTCGTTTTATCGCCATCATTGGCGGACGTCGATTCTGTTTGTGTTTGCGAGTCACCTTCTAATGGTTTGTGTTTTTTTTCGTTATCCATTTGTATTGACTATATAGCAGACAAGTACGCTAGTATCTGTAGTTCAGGCGTTTATTTCAAGTCGAAGACAAGAGAATTTCACAGCTTTTTTAATATGAATCCCTTTTCAGCCCCAATCATCCTGAATCCACAGCGATCCAACTATTTACTCGTGGTGTTAAGTATTTTTACTTTATCGTTGATATTGAGCGTACTGATTTTTTCGCTGGGGATATTCTTCAAGATGGGCTTAATCTTGATCACATTAATCTGGTTTTATCACGTTTTGCGAAAACATGCTTTACGCACTCATCCAGACATATTGCGTGTTGAGCTACGGCCTGATCAGCGTTGGATTGTTTACCTTGTTCCTGAGGTCCCGCTCGATGCTGAATTACTTGATGAATGCCTCGTACAACCGTGGTTAACCGTGCTGGTGTTCAAATTGCCCGATCGACGTAAACGCAGCGTGATGTTGTTAGCGGATAATGTGGATCAAGACGCGTTTCGCCGTTGCCGCGTGCGTTTATTGCATGCGATCTAATTAAGCCAGTCGAGAATTTCTAAAGGGTGATCGATCATCCCATCAGCTTGCCAGGTTTCCGGTTTGTCTGTGCTGGATAAATAGCCAAATCGTGCGACCAGTGTGTGCATGCCAGCGCGTTTGCCAGCTTCGATATCGCGTTCTGCATCGCCAACATAAAGGCAGTTTTCCGGGTTAACGGATAAAATTTCAGTCGCATATAGCAAGGATGCAGGGTGCGGTTTTGCGTGTGGAGTTGTATCACCTGAGACAATACAAGGTGTTCGTGAATTTATTGCGAGCGCTAGCATGAGCGGATCGGTGAGATAAGCCGGTTTGTTGGTCACAATACCCCAATGTTTTTTTTGCACATCGAGCTGATCGATAAGCTCATCCATACCATCAAACAAACGCGTTTCACGCGCGATGTGTGACTGGTAATAGGAGAGAAATTGCGATCGGTATTCAGCAAATTCCGCATCATCAGGAGTGAGATCAAAGCCGAGTTTTAGCAATGCATTTGCACCATTTGAGGTATGCTCACGAACCTCTATAAAGGGCAAATCGGCTAATCCTCTCTCTGCGCGGAGACAATTTAAAGCATAAGCGAGATCCGGTGCGGTATCGGCAAACGTCCCATCGAGATCGAATAAAACTGTGCTAATCTGCATTGCGTGTAGCGTAAACGAGATAATTCACGCTCAAATCAGAATTTAAAGCCGTCGCATGCGTAAATGGGTTGTAATGTAATCCTTGCATGGTTTCACATTGCAAACCAGCTTGTCGTAAGTCGTACGACAGTTCATGTGGCTTGATAAATTTTGCATAATCGTGAGTGCCTTTGGGAATCAACGACAGAATATATTCCGCGCCAAGCACGGCAAATAGATAGGCCTTCGGCGTTCGACTTAGGGTAGAAAAAAATAATTCCCCTCCCGGTTTGACCAAGTGTGCACAGGCTCTGATAACACTAGCGGAATCGGGCACATGCTCGAGCATTTCTAGACAGGTGATCACGTCGAATTCCCCCGCATGTTGCTGAGCAAAGGCTTCAGCAGTGGACTCGACATAGTCCACCTGAATACCCGATTGCAACATGTGGAGTTTTGCCACTTCGAGTGAATCGGCTGATGCGTCGATGCCAGTGACACTAGCTCCTTCTTTGGCTAATGCTTCAGATAAAATCCCACCACCGCAACCCACATCCAGAATGCGCATTCCATGTAATGAACCACCAATGTGAGTCTTAATGAAATCAACCCGGATCGGATTGATGTGATGCAGCGTTCGTAACTCGCCTTCAGCATCCCACCAGCTATTGGCGAGAGAGGAGAATTTATTAATTTCGTGTTGATCAGTATTCATATTCACAAGGACAGGCTTATTATTCGATTTATTCAGCTTGCATCTCGACAACGGTAACGGTGATGTTATCTGATCCGCCGTTATCCAGCGCGTGTTGGATGAGCTGGTCGACAATGCTGTCAAAATCCTCTGAGGCCATAAGTCTTTGAATTTGGGCAAAGCTCACGTGTTTATCCAGCCCATCTGAACTGAGTAAAAATCGATCACCACTTTTGATCTCGCACTGGCCTTTATCTAACTTCAGATCAGAATCTGTGCCGACAGCACGTGTTAATAAATTAGAAGAGGCATGCTGGTTCGCTTCTTCGCGTGTGAGCATACCGAGCTCGACATAAATTTCCGCTTGCGAATGATCACGCGTCAATTGTTGAAAATCAGTACCTCGCAAACGGTACAGGCGACTGTCTCCGGCCCAGATAAAGTCGCACTGGTTCATGTTTGCTAGCATAACTACCGCTGTGCTGCCGTTTATGCGGTTATTTACTTTGCCCAACTCCACCAGTTGACGATTGACGGATTGCAGCGCTTGTTCCACATCGAAAATGCTGATCTGATCCACCGTGACTTGTTTAATCACGCCGAGGGTTTCGACGATCATACGGCTGGCAACTTCGCCCGCATCATGTCCACCCATACCATCTGCGACAACCCACAAGCCCGCATCGACCTGATCGAGATAGGCATCTTCATTATGTTCCCGAACGTGGCCGACGTGTGTGGCGGAGGCCGATCTAAAAGTCAGGCTCACTGTTTATCCTCGTGCTATTCTAAAACGGAGAACCATATCAGGTTCATCATCAATGTGTTTTCCAAAACTGATATCACCTGTCGGGGGTAGCAGTATTTCTTCGCGACGAAGAAACATCACACGGCCAGTTTCATTGCGCAGCCACGTCCCATTAGTGCTGCGATCAACTAAGTAAAACTTGCCGCGTTTCGATTCCAATGTGACATGTTGCCGGGAGGCGAGTTCTTCGTTGATAACAAGATCGCAATGCTTATGCCGACCAATGGTAAACGTACCGTCTTTCCCGCCAAAACGAAGTTCTTTTTGATCGTAGCGCATGAGCAGAACCAACGTTGGTTTTGTGGTCAAATCAACGTTCATCTGCGTAATGTCATCTTCAAGACTGATGACTTCATAAATATCAATGACGTCGGTTTTTCCTTTAACTTCCGTGCGATCAATCAAACGACACGATTCTATGAGAGCTGAATCGAGTGCTTCAACAGTGACGCCAGAAGTTAAGATTTGGCCGGGTTTTGATAGGGAAACAAGACGTGAAGCGATATTGACGGCATCGCCGAAAACGTCGTCATCTTCTAAAATAGTTGGGCCATGATGCAACGCAACTTTGATCTCAAGCTGATCAGGCACATGTGGCTTTTGCATATCCTGCGCAGCGAGAACAGCATGCGAAGGAGTGTCAAAGCGCAGCATAACTTCATCACCAATGGTTTTTACGATTGTCCCTTGATGAGTTTCGGCGATTTCAATGATCTCATCCAAACGCGCAGAAATTCGTTCTTTCGCGTCAAGATCACCCAATTGCTCATAAAGCTGGGTGCTGTTGCAAACATCTGCGAACAGAAGGGTTTGATTCATCGTTAAAATTTTCTTAAGTGAGTACAGTGAGTTACGATTTTGCCAGATGCAAAGGGTCAGTTTTTACAAACGACTAAACTGTTCCCTCTCCCTGAAAGCGCGATTAGTGTACCTGCGACAGCTGCAGATTAGAATGAAGAAGTGTAATTTAATCGTGTAATAACAGATCGATAAATTTACCTTGAGTGAACAATCGTCAACTCGCTGACGTAAATTCGCACAAAATGGGGTGACTGATCTATGCTGCGATGTAATTATGACGACTGAACTCACCATTTCTACGGCTTCGCTTGCAACAACGGCGCGCGATCATACGAAAAATGATCTCGCTAATCGTCTGCAACCAAATGATCGTGTCACATCGCGTGGTGTAGAAGAGGAAAGTCACACTGGTAGACAAGCCAAGCGAAACCGGTGGGAAAATACGCCGGGTATCCGCGTTACGCTGCAATCCTTAGAACAAGATCCAGTCCTTCAAGCCTACGAGTCTTTGCATTATTCAGGACGGCGAGTTGTAAAAAACGAGCAGCCAACGAGTATAAGCGCCTCACCCGAGGAGTCTGCTGTAGCAACAAACGGATCAAGCCGAAAGGTGAACCGGCTGGCGTTAGAAACGCTGATCAAGCAAATGAGTGGTGAATTACAAAATCCTGATCGCGGGGCCTTACTCAACGAACGTGTATAATCGTTGCCTCTAACACCCGCGACCGAATGTGTCTTCCAAAAATAACATTAGATCAATCGAATGATCGAAATAATGACTCAATTTTACTGAGTTAACCGTAGTAAATTGATCAGATACGTAATGTCTATCGGTTACTGTTTTTTCTTATCTAAATCTGGTGCTGTGCCGTATTTCATAATGTAATCGTCAGCCAGTTGTTGTGCTGCGGCGAGTTCTTCGTTGGTTAATTTCGTCTTCGCCTGTTCTATCGCAGCCATCGATTTCTTGTGTTCCAAATGGCTAGCAACCTTGTACCAAGCATAAGCTGCTTCGTAATCTTGTGGTACACCTTTCCCTTTTGAGTACATATTGGCCAGTCGATACTGAGCTTCTTTAACGCCTTGTTTAGAGGCTTTCAGGAACCAGTCGGCAGCCGTTTCATCGTTTTGCTCAACACCCTGGCCTTTTGAGAACATTACACCCAAGTAGTATTGTGCATAAGGATGGTTCGTATTCTGCGAGAGCGGCATCATCGTGTTGAATGCCATCTCATAATCGCCTTTCGCATAAGCGAAAACACCGTCATTAAAATCAGCATATGCTGGTGTATTTAGTAGCAGAGCTAAAATACCTGCTGCAAAAATTCTTTTTAACATGTAAATCTCGACCTCTTATTTTATGGTTATCATCCTGTCGATTGCAGGATTTTCTTTGCCAAGTATGATGCTTTGATCGTGAATGGCAAATGAACGCGGGAGTTTACCCCACCGCGGCGAATTTACAACTCGGACTAGTAGAATCATGGAAAAGTTTCAGGCATATCGAATTTCAAAAAAACAAGACACAATTCAAGGGCATATAAGCGAGCTGACTCTCAATGATCTTTCACCTGGTGAGGTAGTGATCAGAGCTGAATATTCTAGTATCAATTATAAAGACGCACTGGCCGCAACGGGTAGAGGTCGTATCATCACTAAATTTCCCATGGTCGGCGGTATTGATGTTGCGGGCGTTGTCGAAACGAGTGAAGACGCACGTTATAAACCCGGGCAAGTGGTCTTAGTCACCGGCTATGAACTCGGTACGGGGCACGATGGCGGGTATGCGCAATTTGTGCGCGTTCCGGCAGACTGGATCGTACCGCTACCAGCAGGCATTTCCACCCGTGAAGCAATGATTATTGGAACGGCAGGGTTTACCGCTGCGTTGTGTATACATCGTATGGAGCAAAACGGTCTAGCGCCTGAACGGGGCAAAATTCTTGTGAGTGGCGCGAGCGGTGGTGTGGGCAATATGGCACTCGATATGTTGTCAGCAAAAGGGTACGACGTGACTGCGTTAACTGGGAAAATGCGCGAAGCGGATTCACTCAAACAACTTGGTGCGAATGAAATTCTTGATCGTAACTCACTCGAATTCAGCAACAAGCCTCTAGAGCCCGCTTTATGGGCCGGTGCAATCGACAATATTGGTGGCGATATTCTCGCGTGGTTGACGCGTACTATTCAGCCGTGGGGTGTTATCACCTCTGTTGGCTTGGCCGGTGGTGCGCATCTAAATACAACCGTTATGCCCTTTATTCTGCGTGGTGTAAGCTTGCTCGGTGTCACATCATCGGGTTGTCCTGCTGGTTTACGATCGCAAATCTGGCAGCGGATCGCGACCGATTTAAAACCAAATCGTATGGATAAAATTTTCAACGAAGAGGTCTCATTAAATGATCTGGATCGCGTTTTTAACGCTATGCTTGCGGGCCAGACACAAGGTAGAACCTTAGTGAAAATCAGCGATACCGCGTGAATGTTCGGAAATGGCAACGAAATGTTATAATCGTTCGACTAAGATTCAGACAAATTTACGTTTAGAGATAGAAAACATGTCAGTGAAAACGTTATACGACAAATTATGGGATGCGCATGTTGTGCGTGAAAACGACGACGGCACCTCTTTGATCTACATTGATCGCCACCTCATACACGAAGTTACCTCGCCACAAGCATTTGAAGGCTTAAAATTGGCTGATCGCAAACCGTGGCGTATCGACGCAAACCTGGCGGTGTCTGATCACAACGTGCCGACAACTGATCGTAGCGAAGACATTAAAGACCCTATTTCACGACTGCAGCTCGAAACACTCGATGCAAATTGTCAAGAATGGGACATCACGCAATACGACATCCATGATCACAGACAGGGCATTGTCCATGTGGTTGGTCCTGAGCAGGGCGCGTCATTGCCGGGTATGACGATTGTCTGTGGCGATTCGCATACGTCTACACATGGCGGATTGGGCGCGTTGGCTTTCGGTATCGGCACCTCAGAAGTTGAACATGTACTGGCTACACAAACGTTGATCTTGCGTAAATCAAAAAACATGCTGGTCAAGGTCAACGGTAAAACTGCCACTGGTATTACTGCAAAAGATATTGTACTTGCGATTATTGGCAAAATCGGCACAGCCGGCGGAACAGGTCATGCGATCGAATTTGCGGGTGAAGCGATCGAGGACTTGTCGATGGAAGGTCGTATGACCTTATGTAATATGGCGATCGAAGCGGGTGCTCGCGCAGGCTTTGTTGCTGTTGATGATAAAACCATTAGCTACGTAAAAGGCCGGCCATTTTCTCCAAAAGGGGAAGATTGGGACAAGGCCGTTGACTGGTGGAAAACACTGCACACTGATGACGGTGCGGCATTCGATAAAGTCGTTGAGCTCAACGGAGCGGACATTGCACCACAAGTCAGCTGGGGGACATCACCTGAAATGGTCGTTTCCATTGCAGATCGCGTACCGAATCCGGATCAGGAACAAGATTTGGTGAAAAAAGAAGGGATGTTAAACGCGCTAAAGTATATGGATTTGCAAGCTGGAACACCGATCGAGCAGATCAATATTGATCGCGTTTTCATTGGCTCATGTACCAACTCACGCATCGAAGATATACGTGCTGCTGCGGAAATGGCTAAGAAAGGAAAAGTCGCCGCCAACGTCACGGAAGCGATTGTTGTACCCGGATCGGGTTTAGTCAAAGCGCAAGCCGAGCAAGAAGGGTTGGATAAAATTTTTATCGCCGCCGGATTCGAATGGCGCGAACCGGGTTGCTCAATGTGTTTGGGGATGAATCCTGATCGGCTGAAAGCGGGCGAGCGTTGCGCGTCAACCTCAAATCGTAATTTTGAAGGACGCCAAGGACCGGGTGGCCGCACCCATCTCGTGAGTCCTGCGATGGCGGCAGCGGCCGCGATTAATGGTCATTTTGTTGATATCAGAACGATGGGAGAGATGAACTAATGGATGCTTTTACGACATTGAATGGCTTAGTTGTCCCGCTTGACCGACCCAACGTCGATACTGATGCGATCATCCCAAAACAGTTTTTGAAATCGATCAAACGTAGCGGGTTTGGCCCCAACTTATTTGATGAATGGCGCTATCTTGATCAAGGTGAGCCTGGACAAGACAGCAGTCAGCGTCCGATCAATCCAGACTTTGTACTGAACCAACCACGCTATACCGGTGCAGAAGTCTTACTCGCCCGCGACAATTTCGGCTGTGGTTCATCTCGAGAACACGCACCTTGGGCACTTTATGATTACGGAATTTCTTGCGTGATCGCACCAAGTTTTGCCGATATTTTTTACGGTAACTCATTTAAAAACGGCATTCTTTTGATCACGTTAGACGAAGCCGTCGTAGAACAACTTTTCCAAGAAGTTGAAAGCGAAGAAGGGTACAAATTAAACATAAACCTTGCTGATCAAACGATCACTAAACCCTCCGGTGAAGTAATTAATTTTGACGTCGATCAAGCACTCAAACATCGCTTATTAAATGGTTTGGATGATATTGGTTTAACCCTACAAAATGCGGACGATATTCGAACGTATGAAGCAAAACGCAAGACGGAAGCACCTTGGTTGTTTGCGAGTTAATTACTTTTGTTTTTTAAAGTAGGGCGTACTCGCTTGCAGTCCGCCCTACAAAATCAACATTTGCACTTCTGTATTTCTAGAGAAAAACTTCTAGAAGCCTGAGTCGCTTGATACAAAGTTGGTTTTGCTGGATGGTTCTCTAACCATTGAGTAATTAACAGTTTATCAGGATCAGAAATTTGACAGCCTAAAATGACCTCTGCAAGTAGATGAGGGTCAAACACCTTTATTCCGGGACCTGTTTGGTAATCAATAACTCGAAATTCTCGCTCGTATTCCCAGTGAATAGACTTTGTCAGAATTGATGATTCCATTCTCTTCATATCATCATCAAAAAGACTGGTTTTTGGGTATTCATCACGATACTTAATTTCCTGTGATCTACGGAAAAAATAATCTTCAGGACCTGCAAAAAAACCAATACAAATTCCTCTGTGACAGTCTGCGTAATGAGACCACATTAATATGTTATCCCGAGCAGTAGATAGAGAATATACACCTATACTTTTCATAATCTGAGATTGAATTTCCCTGATATCAATTTTTTTAAGATCGAGATGTGGATGTGTTCCTGAATAATTGCTTAGTCTGTAATTTTTTATTAGTTTGTTAGTATATTTATCAATATCTTCAAAACTTCCTTCTTTTGAGAGTTCTACCATGCAATCGAAAGGATCGTTAAATCCTATTGGTGTAGAAAAATACAACTCATTATGACTAAATATTCTTTCTACCCAATTATTATTGAGAGAGAGTGAGCGATATTTATAGAGGATCTTTCGTGACAATTGATTCGTGTCCTTCAGAGTATTGACAGCTAAATTCTTTTTTCTTTGAAATTTGTTAATAATTATTAATAAGATACAAAAACCCATCCTCATCAAGTGATCCACTCATTTCAGTTCTAAACCAACGCGTATTGTCTTCATCAATAAATTTTTCCGCATTAAGATCAGGCTGGTTCAAGTAGCCTTGAGTGAGTTGCGGGCCACTGATTCGAATCTCATTCGAACCTGCATCTATCTTGATTAGTGTGCCGGGCAGGGCGAGTCCAACGCTGTCTGGTTTGTGACCGATCTGCACGCGGAAGTCGTCAGGGTCGAGTTTGTCCATGACGTTAACGCTAACGGCAGGAGAGGCTTCCGTAACGCCGAAGCCGACGTACACATCTTGATTAAATTTTAATTTGAATTTTTCATGGAGAGTGATCGCTTTTTTATCTTGATCGATCTGATCAAGAAATGCGTGACTGGTGATGACCATGCGGAGTGGGCGAAGCATGAGTGAATGAACTTTTTCAGACTCAGTGAGTGATTCAAGCATGTTGCTGTCTGTACACATTAAGGTGATTTTCTCGTGAGCGATCGCACGCGCGGTGTTGATGACGGTGTCCGCTTTTGCATGACAAACGATAGGTACACCTTCGATCAAAGGCAGTAAAAAAGTAACGGTCAAACCAAATGCGCTGTGTAATGGTTGATTACAAAGAATGCGATCGTGCTCGATGGTGTTAAGCACATGCGCGAGTTGTTTAACATTAATCATTAAGTTTCGATGCGTTAACGGTACTGCGAGCAGGTTATCTTTTTTGAAAATAATCGACGCAACATTATCTGCAGATTTACTGCTGTTATATAAACGAATTAACCAGTCGCGAGGCAATAGGGAAATCTGCCAGCGTAAGAAAAAAGCTTTATTCTTTTGAATAGAATTTAATGCAGATTCAATGTCGATCGATTGAATATTACTGGGTGGTGAAATGTCTGTTTTTGTTTCGAGAAAGATCGTTTTTATTTCTGCTTGATCGAGACAATGATTCAATTGTTCTTGCGATAACGTTGGATCAAGATTGACAACAATGCCGCCACGTAACCAGATCGCTAGGTTTGTGATCAGTGCTGAAATGCTCGGACTGCGGTCCGATAAAACACCAATGCGATCACCTTGTTTAATCTGCTTATGGGCTTGAGCAAATAAAATAACGAGCTTAAGTAAGTGTTGATGTTTTAGCTTTCGATCACGTGTGTCTTTAATCGCTAATTGCCGATCCATTGCGTGTGGTCGCGTTAACCACATTTCAGGGATGGTTTTCATACCGGCGGCGGCTGATTGCCAAGATTGCATGGAGAGGTGTTGCACGGCATTTTTTACGCTGGCCGCTTTAGTGTTGATCGGCATGGGTTCGGCAAAACTCACTACCAGATCGCGTTTTACTCCGGTTTGTCGTCGACGCTTTAATAATTCACTTGATCGCGAAAACCGACTGCCCCATAAACCGCGAAGATGGAACGGTAAAATCAGCGCATTTGCCCCAGCCGCAGCGCGTTCGTAGCCCGGTTTGAATTCGGCCAGTTGGCCATTGCGACTGATTGCGCCTTCCGGAAACAGACACACGACTTGGCCAGCATTGAGCCGTTCAGTGACTGCGCGCAAAGCTTCTTTACTTGCCGCAGTGCGGATCGGGATTGCGCCGAATAAATCAAAAAACCAGCGGAGATACCAGCGGTCGTAATAATTTTTCGCCATGACAAAATGGATATGACGCGGGCAAGCCACTTGTAGAATCGCCCAGTCAATAAAACTGATGTGATTACCCAGCATTAATACGCCGCCGTTTTCCGGGATGTGATCGAAACCAATCACATGCAGCCGATATTTACTTTTGAGCAGCCGACCTAACATCAAGCGCGCGAAGGATTGCGGCAAATGACTCAAGGTATAAATCGCACCGGCGAGTGCAACGATCATCAGTAAGGAGATCACACCAACCGCGCTTAAACCGAAATGTGCGAGTAAGATCGTTGTGATCAGGAAGGTCAACATCACACTGGTTTGAATGAGGTTATTCGCAGCGAGCACCACGCCCAGCTCCTGTTCTTTTGCATGGAACTGGATCAGCGCATTTAAGGGTACAACGAATAATCCACCCATGAAGCCTAACGCCAAAAAATTGAGCGCATGAAAAAGCGGTGTATTCAGCAACGGCATAATCATTAGCGTCACGGCGACACCGAATGCGCCGATGGGCAGTAAACCCGTTTCTATGTGCTTTTTTGAAAGCTTGCCGGACATGATCGAGCCGAGCATGACACCGATTCCGGCGCAGGCCATCATGCCTTGAATGAGCACGGTGTCGACTGTATTGAGCGTTTCTTTTGCAAAGGCTGGGAAGGTTGCGAGGACGACCTGAGAAATTGCCCAAAAGATCGACAAACCAATAATTGCTAGCCAGATCACTGGGTGACGATAAACCACACGCAAGTTGTCTTTTAAATAGCTGCCAGTGCGGTAACGTTGCCAGTCAAACTTGTGTGTATTGGCGGCAATTTGCTTGTTAGGAAGTCGGTAAGCGAATATCAGCTCGATGACCGACATGGCGACTAAGCCCCAACCTATCGGCGCAATGACTTTGATCAGCATCGATTCGTCCAGAAAAATAATGCCGTCTAAGCGCTTCTCGAACAAGATGGAAAAGACAAAGGTGCCGGTGAGAATCGCGATCATAGTGATGGCTTGCACTAAGCCATTCGCGGCGGCGAGTGCTTTTGTACCTACCAACTCTTTTATATAACCGAATTTCGCTGGCGAATAGATGGCACTTTGCGATGCAAGTAAAAACGTCATACCAAACGCTGCCCAAAACCAACCGAGATGATAAAAAAGCGTGATCAATAAGGTTAGGACTACTGCCACAATCGCACTGATGCGCATGACTTTGTTTTTTGGATACTTATCCGATAAAAAACCGGCGGGGGTAAACATGAGAATGAAGGGCAGGAGAATTAGAGCGTTGACGATCGAGGTCAGAATGATTTGTTCTTGACCATCGTAGGTTTTAAAGACCGTATTCTGAATGATGATTTTATGCCCTAGGTCAACAAAAGCATTCAGAAATAAAACACAAAGGTAGGGAAAAAAACCTGCGATTCGAAATAGAAAATTCATGAAGAAATGCTGTCCCTCTCTCAAGAAGCTTCAGTTTGAAGCCCGTTCTCGATAAGCGCAACTAATTATGCTGGACTTGTAAGCTATGTCAGGAAAAATGATAAGATCAGTATTACTTCTATAATATTCCAGATCAGAAACGCTTATGAGCACACAAACCCCGGACAACACGGCGGAATCAACCACGCTAACTGACACTGATCAACTCCCGTGCTGGATATACAAAAGCACGCGTAAGGATGAAATGTACGTTTATCTTGCTGAAGAAGACAGTTTTGACACGCTTCCAGATGCGTTGAAAAAGGGTTTTGGGGAGCCGATGTTTGTCATGGAGCTGTTGTTATCAACCCAGCGAAAATTGGCGCGTGCGAATGTTGATGAGGTGATCAAGGCGTTGCAAGATGAGGGGTTTTATTTACAAATGCCTCCTAAGCTTAATCCTGATCTACACTTCGGTGATTAGAAACCAACTTACGTGAGTGATCAGCCATTCCTCGATCAATTCCTTGATGTAGCCTGGACGGAATTTGGCCTTAGCGATAATACATTGGCGTCGTATCGAGCTGATCTGAGCGCTTATCTCGATTGGCTTGAGAAAAATAACAAACGTGTAATCACAGCTGGTTGGGAAGACATCACGCATTTTCTCGATAGCTTTAAGCAAGCGTCACCGCGATCACGGGCACGACGCCTCAGTAGCTTACGACGCTTTCACCATTATTTACTGCGAGAAGAAATAATTTCTTCTGATCCTGTCGCGCGAATTAAAACGCCACGGATCGGACGTAGTCTGCCTAAAACGCTCAGTGAGGATGAAGTCGAGGCATTGTTGAATGCAGCCGATCTCAAAACAGAACTCGGTTTACGCGATAAAGCCATGTTGGAATTGCTCTACGCAACTGGCTTACGTGTCTCGGAATTAGTCTCGATGACAATGCAGTCAATCAATTTAACGCAAGGCGTGGTGCGTATCACCGGTAAGGGAGATAAAGAACGCATTGTGCCGATTGGTGAAGAAGCTATTCATTGGTTGGTAATCTATCTAAAACAAGCACGGCCTAGCTTGTTGAATGGCGTGGAATCCGACGCGATGTTCCCAGCTCGCAAAGGTCAGGCACTCGGCCGACATGCATTCTGGCACCGAATAAAGCAGTTGGCTTTGCGTTCAGGTATCGATAAATCTATTTCTCCGCATACACTTAGGCATGCTTTCGCAACGCATTTATTAAATCATGGCGCAGACTTACGTGTTGTGCAAATGCTGCTTGGTCATCAGGATATTTCGACCACGCAAATTTATACGCACGTCGCGCAAGCACGCTTGCAATTGCTTCACGCAAAACACCATCCGCGTGGTTAAGTGTGTGAGGGGAAAAGGAAAGTTGCATCCCACCCCGTCCTCCAATAGAATACGCGGTTTTTCAACCCTTGCCTCACCATTAATACGTGGGAGGCTATAACCGAGAGGGACTCTAGTGAGACACTACGAAGTCGTTTTTCTGGTTCATCCAGATCAAAGCGAGCAGGTGCCTGCCATGCTCGATCGTTACCGTTCTATCATCGAAACTGATGGTGGCACAATTCACCGCTTAGAAGATTGGGGCCGTCGTTTACTGGCTTATCCGATCAACAAAGTACACAAAGCGCATTATGTTCTTATGAATATTGAGTGCACATCACCAGCGCTGGAAGAATTAAACTCTTCTTTCCGCTTCAATGATGCTGTCCTGCGTAATCTTGTGATCAAACGAAATGAAGCTGTTACTGAGCCATCATTCTTAGCGAAAAGCAAAGATGATGACGATAGCAGTAAAGACAAAGATTCGTCTAAACCAGATGCAAAACCAGCAGCAGACACCACGCCTGCAACATTGGCTGACACTAGTGCAGCGACAGCCAGCACTGAAGCGACTGCAGACGCACCAGCGAAAGAGCCAAGTGATGCAGAAGTGATCTCAACAGAAGATCATGAACTGAATTACGTTCTGAAGAAATATAATAAACGTCAAACAGCGGGTAACCGTGCTAAGTTTGTTGAGCTGTTAGATACATTTAAAGCAGACAGCGAATATGCGCCGCATTTGCGTGAGCAATTCTATAAATACATCGAAGATAAAAATGCTTTCGATGCAATGGAAAGCCTGGGCTAAGGCCGGTTAGAGGAGAATTCACATGGCAAGATATTTTCGTCGTAAGCGGTTTTGCAAATTTACTGCAGAAGGCTTCACAGAAATTGATTATAAAGATTTGAACACACTGAAAGGCTACGTAACTGAGTCTGGCAAAATTATGCCAAGTCGTGTTTCAGGTACGAAAGCACGTTATCAAAGACAGTTGTCGACGGCGATCAAGCGCGCACGTTATCTGGCGTTGATCCCATATTGCGATTCACACGAATAAGCAATACAGGCAAGCGGAATGTTTAAAGCGCTGTCTGCATTTATTCTGCGGAGTCAAATGCATGCGGCAGGTATAGTCGGTCTTTTCGGCTCACTTGCTTGGATCTTTCCGCTACTGTCGTATTTAAGTTGTGCCGCACTTGCCTTGATCGTATTGAGCAAGGGCGTACAGTCAGCGATACAGGTGTTAGCAGGGGCAACCCTCTTTTCCGGTATCGTCGCATTTGTCACGATGGGTACGCCTGTCGTGACATTCGCAATGGTCTTAGTCCTTTGGCTACCCACCATCTTGGTCGCCGAAGTTCTGAGACGAACGCGATCACAAACCGTGTTGATTTTGCTAGCCAGCTTATTAGCTGTGGTTCTGGCAATTTGTTTAAGAGCTTACATTGGTGATGTTGATGCGTTTTGGAGCAACTTGATCGAGCGAATTATGCAACGATCAAATGCCTCAGAAGCGTTGGCAAACCCGGCTTTTAGAGAAACACTCGCAGCCGCGATGAATGGTATTGTTGCTTCAGGTTTTGCACTAACAATGATTCTGAGTGTCATGCTCGGTCGTTGGTGGCAATCCTTAACTGTGAACCCGGGTGGTTTTGCTAGCGAGTTTCGGCAGATAAGCTTCCCCAAAGGATTGAGTATCGCCGCACTGATAATGACCGCCTACTTAGCAATTGGACAGGTGGCCGTGACGGACGCAGGCATCGTGCTAGATCTCAGTATGATCTGTGTGATGGCGTTTATGTTTGGTGGCTTAGCATTTATACACCAGACGATGTACGCGAAGTCGGTTTCATCGGCTTGGTTATTTGGTTTATACCTGCTGCTGTTTATCGCATCAATTTATGCGGCAATGGCGTTAGCGATGCTAGGCATGGTGGCGAGTCTGACTGGACGAAAAGTGTTGGATAAAGATTAACGTGGCTTTTGGCCAAAATATTTATTAATAATATTTAAACCAGAAAATTAAAATTCGATATGGTCTTCGGTGCAGATACAAGGCCGACATCGAGAAACATAGAGGTGAATCTGTAATGGAAGTGATATTACTTGAGAAAGTAGAAAAACTGGGTGAGCTGGGCGAGAAAGTCACAGTAAAATCTGGCTATGGTCGGAATTTTCTGATCCCAAGTCGCAAAGCAATCCCTGCGACTGCGGACAATCTGGCTGAATTCGAAAAACAACGCGCTGAATTTGAAAAAGCCGAAGCCGAAGCATTAAGTTCTGCGACGAAACGTGCAGAAGCTTTGAGTGGTATGTCGGTGACGATCACCCGTAATGCGGGCGCAGAAGGTAAACTGTTTGGTTCAGTAACCACAGCAGATATCGCTAACGCGGCGACAGATGCTGGAGCGGAATTGGAAAAACGTGAAGTACGTTTACCAACGGGTCCAATCCATGAAATTGGTGAGTTTGATATCGATATCCATTTACATGCGGATGTGGATACAACATTAAAAGTGATCGTAGTTGCTGAAGAAGGCTGATCGGAGTCTTACCTAGACAACAATCGGTAGTATAATCGCCGGATGAACGAACCCTATCCAATGGAATCGGGACCCGGCGAGTCAACACAATCACTTAAGGTCCCACCTCACTCAATCGACGCCGAGCAGTCTTTGCTCGGCGGTTTGATGCTCGATAATAACGCTTGGAACGATGTCGCAGATGTAGTTTCAGGAAAAGATTTTTATCGATCAGAACATCAATTAATTTTCCACGCGATACACGAACTCACACAGTCGAGCACACCGGCTGATGTTGTGACCGTTGCTGAATGGTTGGATAACAACCACCAACTAGATCAAGCAGGTGGTCTGGCTTATCTCGCAAACCTTGCAGAAGAAACACCAACCGCAGCGAATGCAGTTGCCTATGCAGGTATCGTGCGCGAACGATCTGTCTTACGACAATTAATCCAGACTGGTACGTCGATCGCCTCCAGCGCATATAAGACGGAAGGGCGAAATAGCAAAGAATTACTTGACGTGGCAGAGCAGCAGGTTTTTGCGATCGCAGAACAACAAAATCGCGGACGTGGCTTTAGGCCGATCAAAGAATTACTCGGTATAACCCTCGAACGGATCGATGAATTATTCCGATCTGATACCGCGATCACAGGTGTTTCTACTGGTTTTGTCGATTTTGATGAAATGACATCCGGCATGCAGCCATCTGATCTTGTTATCGTCGCCGGTCGTCCTTCGATGGGTAAAACCACTTTTGCCATGAATTTAGCTGAATCTGCTGCAATCAGAGAAAAACAATCCGTTGCGATCTTCAGTATGGAGATGCCAGGCGAACAACTTGCGATGCGGATGCTGTCGTCACTTGGTCACATCGATCAGCATAAATTGCGTACTGGCAAACTGTCGGATGATGATTGGCCACGCCTTACTTCGGCGGTACAAATCATGCAGGATGCAAAGCTGTACATTGACGATACGCCAGCCTTATCGCCGAATGAGATTCGCGCAAGGTGTCGACGGATTTGCCGAACCGATGAGCTTGGCATGATCGTTATCGATTATTTGCAACTGATGCAGATCCCTGGTGCGAAAGAAAACAGAACAAATGAAATATCAGAAATTTCTCGATCACTCAAAGCCTTAGCGAAAGAACTTAATGTACCTGTTATTGCGCTGTCGCAGCTTAATCGTAGTCTAGAGCAACGTCCAAACAAAAGGCCGGTCATGTCGGATTTACGTGAATCAGGCGCGATCGAGCAGGATGCCGACGTCATCGTCTTCATCTACCGCGATGAGGTTTATAACGAAGACAGCCCCGACAAAGGCACTGCAGAGATCATTATTGGTAAACAGCGTAACGGTCCAATAGGCAGTGTGCGCCTGACTTTCCAAGGTCAGTACACGAAGTTTGATAATTACGTGCGTGATCACTACAACAACGGGGATTTTGGATGACGCGGCCAGCCCAAGTCGTAATCAACCTCGCTGCGCTGCAATCCAATCTTAAAACTGTTCGACGTTATGCGCCGGATCAGAAAATTATGGCGATCATTAAAGCCGATGCCTACGGTCATGGTTTGGAACGTGTCGCGCATCATTTACCCGAAGCAGATGCCTTCGGTGTCGCCTGTTTTGAAGAAGCCGAACGTCTACGCAAATCTGGTATTTCCCAACCGATCACATTATTAGAAGGGTTTTTTGACGAAGAAGAATTAACGCAACTGGCTGATCTCGACATCCAAACTGTCATCCATCAAATTCCGCAATTGGAAATGCTTGAGCGATTGGACGTTGAGAAGCCGATTCACGTTTGGATCAAAATTGATACCGGTATGCACCGGCTAGGTTTCGATCCGGGTCACGTTAAACGTGTCTACGAACGTCTGCAAAATGCCAAAGCGGTTGCAACCGACATTAGAATTGTTACGCACTTCGCCTCTGCGCAAGAGCATGATCGTGACTCTGTCGAAGCCCAGCTCGTACAATTCGCGGGTGAGATTGACCAGCTCGTGGGTGAGCGTTGCTTAGCTAATTCTGGTGCGATCATGGAATGGCCGCAAACACTCGGTGATTGGGTGCGTCCTGGCTTAATGCTGTATGGCGTTTCCCCCTTTGCTGATCGCACTACACAAGAACTTGGTTTAACCCCGGTCATGTCACTTGAATCTGCAGTAATCTCCGTGAAGTCAGCAAAGAAAGGCGAGAAAGTCGGTTACGGTGGCACTTGGGCCTGCCCAGAAGATATGAATATCGGTGTGGTGGCGATGGGCTATGGTGACGGCTATCCTCGTCATGCGAAGTCGGGCACGCCGATGCTGATCAACGGTAAAACCGCACGCCTAATCGGGCGACCTTCAATGGACATGCTCACAGTGGATTTACGTGAATGTGAGAACGTTCAGATCGGCGATAAAGTCGTTCTTTGGGGCAAGGGATTACCCGTCGAAGAAATCGCTCGCTGCGCTGAGACTATCCCTTACGAATTGCTTTGCGGTATGCGAATGCGTGCGCGTTTTGTCGAAATTAATGGTGAAGAAAACTGCGGGTCTGACTCACAATGAGTGCAAAAGGCAAAGCAAAAAAGCAGTATGAATGTCAGGCATGCGGCGCATTAAGTCCAAAATGGGCTGGGCAATGCACAGACTGCGGCGAGTGGAATACGCTTTCTGAAACCATTATCCAAACCGCTGCTAAAGGATCTGACCGGATCGGTAATTATAGTGGCGCAGCCGCCGCGATCTGCAATCTTAACGAAGCGGATCTCACTGATGAAATTCGTCAAACCACGCATATTGAGGAACTTGATCGGGCTATTGGTGGTGGTTTAGTCGCAGGATCAGTGGTGTTGATCGGCGGCGATCCGGGCATAGGCAAATCCACGTTATTACTACAACTGATGGCCTCTCTAGCCAAAGATGGACAAAAAACCTTATACGTAAGCGGTGAAGAATCGCCTCGACAAGTGGCATTACGGGGTAAAAGATTAAGCCTGAAATTAGATGATCTGCGTTTACTTACCGAGACCAATGTCGAGCGTATTCTCGACATCTCACAAGGTGAAAAACCAGATGTGATGGTGATCGATTCGATCCAAACCATTCATACCGACCAGCTAAATTCTGCACCGGGAAATGTTGCGCAAGTGCGTGAAAGCACAGCCAAGATCGTTCGCTACGCAAAACAGACAGGTACAACCATTTTACTCGTCGGTCATGTCACCAAAGACGGCGCGCTGGCCGGCCCTCGCGTGCTTGAGCATATGGTCGACACCGTCTTGTATTTTGAAGGTGACAGCGGCAGCCGCTATCGCTTGATCAGAGCGATCAAAAACCGCTTCGGCGCGGTGAATGAGTTAGGTGTGTTTGCCATGACAGACACGGGCTTGAAAGGCGTGAATAACCCCTCCGCTATTTTTCTTTCACGCAATGAAGTGACATCACCCGGTAGCGTCGTTATGGTTACACGCGAAGGCACGCGGCCACTCATGGTCGAAGTGCAAGCGCTGGTAGATGAGTCGCGTTTATCCAACCCGCGTCGTGTTGCGGTCGGCATGGACCAAAATCGTCTAGGTATGCTACTCGCCGTTATGCATCGCCATGCAAGTATCGCCACGTTTGATCAAGATGTCTTCATCAATATCGTTGGAGGTGTACGTATTACTGAAACTGGTGGCGATCTGGCCGTGATGATGGCGATTCTCTCTAGCTTGCGAAATGATGCACTCCCGAATGATCTGATCGTGTTTGGAGAGGTTGGGTTAACGGGTGAGTTACGCCCCGTGCAGAACGGGCAGGAGCGTTTAAAAGAAGCGCAAAAGCACGGGTTCAAGCGTGCGATCATTCCAAAAGGTAATGCACCGAAACAGAAAATTACTGGCTTACAAGTGGATGCCGCAACCAGTTTAGATCAAGCATTGAGGTTGGTTCGAGAATAATTTTAATTATCTAAGTTTCAATGAAAGTTTTTTGTTATGTTTGTTACTTCCGTTGCACTGTGAAAACAAATCAGCAATAAATGGCCTTCTAGGTTGAATTTATTCTCCAGTATTTCTCGCTTATGCAGAATGAAGGGGTGGCGATTGGATATATTTAAGTGCTTTCTACGACGGAGTAACATTTTTATGAAGAAAAATACCATCACCTAAGAAATGGATCGTTTGTTTTATAACGGTGTCATTCTTCATAATAAAAGGATGTGATACCGGTACGGTGATAAAGTCACTTATGCCTTCAAGCTTAGTATTTTCAACTGAAACTTTTCCATCATCTGGATTAGGCAGAAGTAAAGAGAGAATAGGGTTAATCGTTTTTGTTCCCGCAATAATTCCAACTTCACAATTTGGACTGCTGAGTTTATTAGGGAGTGAATTAACATCCGTTCCTAATTGTGATCCAGCCTGACCATTTATAAATGAAAAACCTGGAAGTTTTTTCAGCTTATCAACAACTTCACTTCCACCATTGGGTGGTGCAAGCATGACAATCCGTCCGAGTCTTTCTATTTTATTATGCTCTAGGTAATAACGAATAAGTATGCCTCCCATCGAATGGGTAACGAAATGGACTTTCTCGTTGTGTTTTAAATGGCATTGAACTAAGCCCGTATTTATAGCGGCTGGTGAGAGCACTTCGATGGATTTTTTTCGTGAAGGGTAATTTATATTTACGACGTGATAATTTTCTTGTTGTAACGCATTTTGCATTGTCTCCATTGAGTGAGACGTTCGAGCTAAACCATGCAGTAAAATGACACAATCTGCTTTTGAATTTGGAGTAATTAAACAAAAAAGTATTAAAGATTGAATCGTTTTTTTTAATAAATACATTCGAACTTATCTGGTTTATTTAGACAAAAAACCAACCAATATTTTCTTCACATTTTCCATTCCTTTTTGTAAATGTGCTTCGATTAGTTTCATCGAGATCGCGGTTCCATCTCCGCGTCCAGCGGCGTGGTTGGCAACGACGGTGATAGCGGCGTAGGCCATTTCGAGTTCGCGGGCGAGGGCGGCTTCGGGCATGCCGGTCATGCCGACGAGATCGCAGCCATCTTTTTCAAGTCGGTTAATTTCGGCAGCGGTTTCTAAACGCGGGCCTTGGGTTGCTGCATAGGTGCCGTGATCGAAAATATTTTGCTGAACTTTATTTGCCGCAACAATAAGTTGTTCGCGTAAGTTTTGATCGTATGGTTGTGTGAAGTCGATGTGAACGACCTTGCCATTGCCACCTTCATAAAAGGTATTTTCACGTCCCCACGTGTAATCGATGATTTGATCGGGAATGGCAATATTCCCAGGGACGAGATCAGGATGAATGCCACCGACAGCGGCAATCGCGATAATATTTTCGACACCAATGTCTTTCAGCGCCCAAAGGTTTGCGCAGTAGTTGATCTTGTGAGGTGGAATGCGGTGACCAGGACCATGACGTGGAATAAAGACAATTTCTCGATCGTTGAAGGTGCCATAAGTGAGCGGGCCGGATGGTTCGCCGTAAGGTGTGCGCATAACGCGGCGGCGGGTGATGGTGAATCCTTCAAGCTTGTTGAGGCCCGTGCCTCCGATAATAGCGAGATCAGTCATGTTGTGTTTTGTGATTAGCGGCTAAACAAGGTGTGGATACTATCACTCCTGATCAGATGAAGGTAATTCCACTGCGGCGATGCGATTGAGGTTGCGCAAGTGGCCGTGGTAATCCATGCCGTAGCCGATCAAGTACGAATTCTCAGCAACGAGTCCCGTGACATCGGCTTTTGCAAGGCCTGATCGCGACGGTAAATCTTTCTCAACAAGCACCGCGCTACGTACTTCGCTGGCGCCTTCGGCATAGCAGTAGTCGATGATCGCTTCCAACGTTATGCCTTCATCCAGAATGTCGTCGATAATTAAAATAGTGCGATCAGTGAGATCTTGCTCGGGTTGTTTTAACCAATGTAGGTGACCGCCGCGCGTTTTGCCGGTGTAACGTGTGGCGTGAATATAGTCGAGTTCCAGCGGGAAGTTGAGTCTCGGCAGCAGTAAGCCGGTTGGAACAATGCCGCCGATCACGACGCATAACACGATCGGGTTTTTATCGGCGAGTAAGAGGTTCAGCTCAGATGCCATAAAATCAAGTGCCTCGTCGACCTCTTGTTGAGTAAAAACTGTTCGAGCTTGAGCGCCTACCTTTTTGATTTCATTGGTCATTTTGTTGATTTTAAACCCACTTTACCGGCGTAATCTCGAGCAAATTGCCAAGCTGATCGGCCACTTCGTGAACCATGCGACAAGGCCCAGCGTAGCGCGTCGGCTTGCATGCTTTTTCTGTCTACTACCTCAGTATTGAGTTCGCTTAACCAGTGATCAACAATCGCCAAATATGCGTCTTGATTAAATGGGTGAAACGCCAGCCAGAGCCCGAAACGTTCGGATAACGAAATTTTTTCTTCGACCGCTTCGCCGAAGTGGATTTCCGTGTCTACCAAGCGTGCATTTTCATTATCGGTTGTGTATTCCGGTACGAGGTGGCGTCGATTTGAACTGGCGTAGATCAGTACATTATCTGGCGTCGCATTGATGGAGCCGTCGAGAATCACTTTCAGAGCTTTGTAAGTGGTGTCGTGTTCTTCGAAAGAAAGATCGTCACAGAAAAGAATAAATTTTTCCGGACGTTCATACAGTTGTTCAGCCAGATCAGGCAAGTCATCTAAATGACGTTTTTCGATTTCGATCAGACGCAAACCCTGATCAGCATATTCGTTTAAAACAGCCTTGATTAATGATGATTTTCCCGTCCCACGGGGCCCCCAGAGCAGTGCGTTATTAGCGGGTAAGCCATTCACAAACTGTCGTGTATTTTGATCAAGCTGGTGTTTTTGTCGGTCAATATTTAAGAGATCCGCCAGTTTGATTGGGGAAATGCGCTTAATGCCTTCCAAGAAAGCTTGGTTGCCAGTTCGTCGCCAGCGATATGCGGTGTAAGCTGACCAGTCGAGAGCGGGTGGTTTGGCTGGAAGAAACTCGTCCAGCCGATCCAATAATACCATTGCGCGCTTAATCAACGCTTTATGTTTAGCCATATCAGTAATGCAATACCGGACTAGTGGAATTTCAAGCGACGGCGTGGTTTTCTGATCAGACGCATGGCGACTGCATTCAAAAACGTGCCCATGAAGCCATGTAGTGCGATTTGGTGCATTTTGTACAGGGACTTATAGATGAGTCGCGCCAGCAAACCTTCGAGCATCACACTACCCGTCCAGCGGCCAAGCAAATTACCCATGAGATTCCCAACGGTGGTGTATGAACTCAGATTCACCAGTGAGCCGTAATCGACATATTTATACTCAGGTAGCTCCTGACCAGACAAACGGCGCTTCATGGATTTAACCAGCATAGATGCTTGCTGATGAGCCGATTGCGCACGTGGTGGTACCATTTGCTCGGAACCCGGCTCAACAGGGCATTGCGCGCAATCACCAAAGGCGAAAATATTGTCGTCGTTGGTGGTTTGTAAGGTCGACTTTACAACGAGCTGATTAATGCGATTTGTTTCAATGCCGTCGATTTCTTTCAAGAAATCAGGTGCTTTGATACCCGCAGCCCAGACTTTAATGTCAGAGGTAATAAAGTCACCGTCTTCGGTGCGAAAACCATCCGCCGTCGCTTCCGTGATTCGCTCGCCTGTACGCACGTCAACGTTAATCTTTTTCAGTGCGGCCACCGTCGCATTTGAGAGTCTTTCTGGAAGGGCGGGTAGAATTTTATCGGCCGCTTCGATCAACGTAATTTTTAGGTCGCGATCCGGATCAATATTATCCAAACCGAACGCAACTAATTCACGTGTTGATTCATGCAATTCGGCAGCTAATTCAACCCCCGTCGCGCCCGCTCCGGCGATGGCGATATGCAACGTGCTTTCCGCACGTGGCTTATCATCCGTTTGTGCAGAATAAATTTTCTTTAAAAGCAGGGTGTGGAAACGTTCAGCTTGTTTACGAGTATCCAGTGAGTAGCAGTGCTCTGCGACGCCCTTGATACCGAAATTATTCGTTGTACTACCGACTGCGATAATTAAAGTGTCGTATTTAAACGTCCGACGCGTGACGAACTCCATACCGTGCTCGTCAACTGTTGGTGCGAGATAAATCTCTTTTTTATGCCGGTCCATGCCGTCCATACGACCCAGGCGGAATCGGAAATTATTCCAGTTGGCTTGTGCCAGATATTGCACATCATCCGTTTGGGAATCCAGCGTGCCAGAGGCAATCTCATGCAGCAAAGGTTTCCAAATGTGTGTGAGCGTCGCATCGATCAGTGTGATGTCAGCTTTTTTCTTTTTACCCAGTTTTTTACCGAGTTTTGTTGCAAGTTCAATTCCGCCTGCGCCACCACCAACAATAACGATATGATGACGTGATGTGGATTCGGACATAGTGTAGTCTCCCCGGACAAAAAGGCGCGTTATAATAGGCGCGAATAACCACGTCAAGGATAAGGGAAAGAAAATCAGAATGAAAGATCAGTCAACAGTTGAACTTGAAGCCGCCGCATTCCGTCGCCTCGTTGCTCATTTACGTGAGAATACGGACGTGCAGAATATCGATTTAATGAACCTTGCTGGCTTTTGCCGCAACTGCCTGTCCAAATGGTACAAGGCTGCTGCAGAAGAACGAGATATTTCAATGGATTACGAGCAGGCGCGTGAAATTGTCTACGGCATGCCGTATGCCGAATGGAAAGAAAAATACCAGAAAGAAGCGACGCCTGATCAACAAAAGTCGTTCGATGAGACAAATAAAAAAGGCGAATAACATGCGGAATATTGCCTATTTAGCGTGCTTTATGACGAGTGCTGTTTGCGTGACATCACCAGTTTTTGCTAAAGAGCCAACGTATGAAGAAGCATTAGCTATATACGCATTCGGTTCACCGGCTTACCGTGCGTGTGAAGCGGCAGCTAAGCAAGTGAAAACCGGTGAAGTGCTCAAAGCCGAATTCAAAAACGAGCGTGGTATTTTTGTTTATGAATTAGATCTGCGATCAGACGACGGGCACGATTGGGATATTGAATGCCGAGCTGATAGCGCCGAGATCGTTGAAATAGAAGAAGAAGTATCCAGTGTGCAGCACCCTTTATTTAAAGCGAAAAAAAACGTCACAGAAGCACAAGCAAGGGCGGTCGCGTTGGATGCTTGGCCGGGTGATATTTTAGAAATTGAATATGAGATCGAGTCGGATGGGGCCGCATCTTACGAATTTGATATTCATACCTACAAAGGCATCGAAATGAAAGTGGAAGTGGATGCCACAAGCGGTGAGATTGTCGAAGAAAACCAAGAGCTTTGGCAGGAAGGTTATGAGTAAAACAATTGCTGTGACGCATTCATTTTGGCTTTTTGCTACAACGTTATTGTTAACGAGTTGTGCCCAATACCAAGATTATGAAGCGGCACCGCTAGATACGGATCAATTCATTCAAACGTACCTGCAACGTGATCTGAATAACCCCGTGTTGGATGCGTATTTTGTTGAAAAAAACTATTCACCATCGGCACAATGGGATTTGAAAGGGTTGACCCTTGTAGGTTTGTTTTATTCACCACAATTAATGGTTGCACAATCACAGGTCAAACAAGCGGAAGCTAGGTTGATCAGTGCAGGTGTTAAACCGAGTCCTGAACTTGAGTTGTCTTTAGAACATCACCAAGATCAACCTGACGGTGTTTCACCGTTCACAATAGGCAGTATTTTTACTTGGGTGTATGAGCCAAAAATAAAACGAGAGGCGCGCTTTAAACAGGCTAGAGCAAATATCGATGCGGCGAAAATTGAATCGAAAATGATCGAGTGGCAAGTTTACGATGGTGTGTTTGATAATTATTTAGAAAGTTACGATGCCGCGCGCAAACTGACATTACGTGAGCAGGCGTTGGAAAATATTTCAGAAACAATACAAAGCCTCGAGCGCAGTGCAGAATTAGGTCTCGGGGCTGATTTTGAGATCAGCCGTTCGCGTCTTGATTTGCAACAAATGCGTCTTTCACGTAGCGAAGAAAAAGGCCAATATCGACAAGCGATCACACGACTTGCACTGACATTGGGTGTGCCGGCACAAGACATCGATGCGGCGACATTGAGCTATCAAGAGTTGCAAACTTTGCCTGATCTCAATTCGACTGATCTGCAACTTGAATACCTGCAAACGCGTGCGTTAACGCGGCGACCAGACATATTGAAAGCATTGGCCGATTACGCGGTAATAGAAGCAGACTTGCACAATGCGATCGCAGAACAATATCCTGATATTCGTTTATCACCGGGGTTTATTTTTGATCAGGATGATCAAATCTGGTTAATCGGCAGCGCCTTCAACTTGCCGTTTAATCATCCACAACGCGGCCCGATTGCCGAAGCAGAAGCGGCACGTACAACCCAAGCGCATCGTTTTCATGCCTTACAGGCACGTGTGATCAACGAAGTTAACGAGGCGTTAATACAATATCAAACGGCGATCGAAACGCTTCATGAAGCCGATCAATTACTTGCAGAGCTCGATGCGCATCGCGCAAAAATCCAGCGACAATATGATCTCGGCTACACCAGCAAACTTTCGCTATTGCGTGATAAACAACAGCATTTTTCCGCATTGGTTTCACGCCACGCGATCGAAATGAACGCTTGGCGGGCCTTTGCGGCAATTGAAGACGCATTAATGACTCCGATCCTGAGCCCACCATGAACGCATTCTCCTTACCGATAAAAATTCTCCTTATTCTGATCGCACTGGTGCTTGTCTATTTCGTGGTGAGCGCCGGCTTGGGCGATAACGGCCCATTTCACAAGGCAATGCACGCCATAGGTGTTGAGAAAGCGAATGATGATCAAACCGATCCCGCTGATGACGAGGATCATGATGGACAAGTTGAAGACGACGACATCGCATCGGGTGGAGACGATGATGATGACGATATTCCTTCACGGGTCGAGAATCATGAAGGTTTGCCAGCAGTGAGATTGTCCGCTGAAGCGATTCAAAAAAGCGGAATTCAGACGAAAAGGCTACAGAGTGTTTCACATCTTCAAGAACAGCTCGGAACGGGTGAAATTATTAATTTTCAGGCGCTGTTAGAGAGTCAGTCGGCACACCAACAAATCGCCGCTGAGAAAAAACTGGCGAGCGAAAGCCTGCAAGCATCGCAACGTATGTATGAACGGTTGCGTGTATTACATAAAGATCGGGCGAATGTTTCTCTCTCACAAGTTGAAGAAGCGCGTTTTCGCATGACTGAAGATCGCGCACGCGAATTGACAGCAGAGCAGCGATTGCAGAGTTTACGTTTGCGCACCACACAGCAATGGGGCGCAGTGCTAACGCGATGGGCATTGGGCGATGAGGAACAGAACAAAACGACGGATTTTTTTGATCGTTTAATGGATCAGAAAGACGTGCTCTTGATCATCACCTTACCGTATGGATTTGATCTACCCGACGAAACCAGCTTTATTTATATCAATGCCGTGCCTGATCGCACCACCTCACGTAAGGCCTATCTCATCTCATCAGCGTCCCATACCGATCCACTTACACAGGGGATTACATACTACTTCCGTACCGATGCCGATCAGCTGCGCATTGGTATGCAACTGACCGCATGGATCGTCACCTCCGACGAGATTGAGCAAGGTTACGATGTGCCACTGTCATCCGTGATTTGGTACGGTGGTCAACCGTGGGTGTACGTCCGAGTTGCGGATGAACTGTATTCCCGTCGGCCTGTTTCGACTTATCGTGAGACGGATTATGGTTGGTTTATACAGGACACGTTTGCGTCTGATGAGCAAGTGGTAACGCGTGGCGGTCAGTTATTATTGTCCGAAGAGCTACGCTGGCAGATCCCGGACGAGGACGACGACTGATCACATGCTTTCTTCTATCGTTCGTTTCTCAGTTCGTTATGCGGGTATCGTCGCAACGCTAGCCGTCCTGTTTATGATTTACGGTGTTTATCGCCTATCCAATGCCGGTTTGGATATCTTTCCAGAATTTTCACCGAAGCAAGTCATCATTCAAACAGAATCACCGGGCTACTCCACAGAGCAAGTTGAGATTCTCGTTACGCAACCGGTAGAGAGCGCGATCAGCGGCCTGATCGGGCTGAAATATTTACGCTCTGAATCGATTCAGGGATTGTCGATCGTTACCGCAACGTTCGAAGAAAACACCGAGATTTATCGCAATCGACAGCTCGTCAGCGAACGTTTAGCCAGCCTCTCTGGTAGCTTGCCTGAAGGGATCGGCACACCTGTGCCGGTGCCGCTTGCCTCATCATCCGCGACAATTCTAACCATTGGTGTGCAGTCCGATTCACTCAGCATGATGGAATTACGTAGCATCGTGGATTGGACCATTGTGCCGCAGGTGTTAAGTACTAAAGGCGTCGCAGATGTGAATGTCTTCGGCGGCGAAATTAAGCAACTGCAAATACAAATGCGACCAGACGCGTTGGTCCAGCATGGCATCGGAATCGAAGATGTGATCAGCGCCGCTCAACAAGCGACGGCGGTCAAAGGCGCAGGATTTATTGAAAACGATAACCAGCGCTTTACCATCAAAACAAGCGGTAATGCTTTGCAGCCATCCGATATTGCGAAAGTGGTACTGAAACGACAGGGCGGGAAAAACTTAACCATCGGTGATGTTGCAAATGTAGCGCTCGCCGCCGAACCGCGCATCGGTGCAGCGCAGATCATGGGTAAACCGGGCATCGTCATGATGGTCATCGGTCAGTTTGGTGCGAATACGTTAAACGTCTCAAACGATGTCGAAGCCGTCTTGAGCGATCTGGAACAAGTGCTGAAAACGCAAGACATCACGCTCTATCCAAATCTATTCCGTCCAGCGAGTTATATCGATCGATCCCTGACGAATATTACTGAACATTTATACGTCGGCGGCGCGTTTGTCTTGCTGATCCTCATGTTGTTTTTATTCAATTTACGCACGGCATTAATCTCAGCAACGGCAATTCCATTATCGTTGGTGAGTGCGGCGATTATTCTGCTCGAATGTGGCGTGAATTTGAATATTATGGTCTTGGGTGGACTCGCCATTGCGCTTGGTGAAGTGGTGGACGATGCGATTATTGATACGGAAAATATCTTTCGACGCCTGCGCGAAAATCGCCTTCTTGCAAGTCCCAAGCCCGTGTCAGAAGTGGTTTATTCTGCCTCGATGGAAGTTCGTGGATCGGTTGTCTACGCAAGTTTCATCGTCGCGCTGGTGTTTGTGCCGCTGCTGACATTAGGTGGTGTGGCCGGGCGACTTTTTTCACCACTGGGCGTGTCGTATATTTTAGCGATCCTTACTTCGCTTTTCGTTGCACTAACGTTAACACCGGCCTTGTGTTATTTGCTGTTGGGCAAAAGTCATTTGCCCGAACGTGATCCGCCGCTTATCCGGTTTATTCACCCGATCTACGCCCGCTTTTTAAAATTCACCACGCGTGCACCAATGATGGTGATCGGCATTACTTTAATGTTCTGTGTGGCCGGACTCGCGATCTTGCCACAACTGGGCACGCGCTTTCTGCCTGATCTGCGCGAAGGGCATTATATCGTGCACACCACGGCGATGCCGGGCACGTCGCTGGAACAGTCGATTGAACTAGGCCAATCATTAACCACAGCATTTTTGGATATTCCCGGTGTGAAATCGGTCTCGCAATGGGCCGGACGTGCCGAGCGATCAGCCGATACCTACGGCAGCCATTACAGCGAATTTGAGGTTGACCTTGAGCCACTCTCCGGTGCGGAACAACAACGCGTGCTGGAAGACTTGCGAGAGGAACTGAGTGAATTTCCGGGCATTTTATTTGAAGCAAACACCTTCCTGATCGAACGTGTCGACGAAACCATTTCCGGTTATACCTCGCCAGTAGTGGTGAATTTGTATGGGAATGAATTGGGTTTTCTTGATCGCAAAGCGCAAGCGGTGGTTGAGATTATGCGATCCATGCAGGGTGCGACGGATGTGCAAATGCGCTCCGCTGCGGGTACGCCGGTGTTACAAGTTCGTTTGAAATATGATCGATTGGCCAGTTTAGGCATGCGGCCAGTGCAAGTGATGGATGCGATCCAAACCGCATATGAAGGCAAAGTGGTTGGTCGCAGTAACGAAGGTAATCGAGTGTTTGATCTCAGCGTCATCCTCAGTGGCGATGATCGCCGCAAACCAGAAGATTTGGGCAAGTTGCCGCTCAAAACACAAGAGGGCAGAATGATCACCTTGTCGGATGTCGCGAATATTACCCAAGTCGAAGGCCGTTACAATATTCTGCATCAAGGCGCGCAACGCATTCAGACGGTGACGTGTAATGTCGCTGATCGCGATCTGAGTGATTTTTTGGATGAGCTGAAAACTCGTGTACTGAATGACATCGAATTCGAAACCGGTGCGTATCCTGAGTTTACCGGCGCGGCGATCGAGCAAGCCAAAGCCAGAGAGGATTTGATCCTGCATTCACTCGTCGCGGGGATTGGTGTACTCGTGCTGATTTACATGGCCGTTGGGCGATTCCGAGATGTGATGATCATGCTGTTGAACATTCCTTTTTCACTCATCGGCGGTGTGATTGCAGTACTGCTCACTGGCGCAACATTGTCGGTTGGATCAATGGTTGGCTTCGTCACCTTGTTCGGCATCACCGTGCGAAATTCGATCATGCTGATCTCGCATTATCGACATCTGGTGGAAGAAGAAGGGCAGGATTGGAATATCGACACATTGATCCAAGGCGCACGAGAACGTCTTCCCTCAATCCTGATGACGGCCTTAGTCACCGCCCTCGCGATGCTCCCCATCGCCGTTAATAGTGACAATCCCGGACGAGAAATCATGGGGCCAATGGCCGCGATTATTATTGGCGGTTTAGCCTCATCAACGATTTTAAATCTACTGATCTTGCCTTGTATTATGTTCCACTTTGGTGGGTACAAAAAAAGCAGGTAATGCTTTAAATACGCACCAAGAATACGCTTTATAAACAAGATCAATTGAAGCTGAGCCAGCAAGATCCCCGCAAAATGATTACCCCATCAAAGATCAAGTTGGCTGCCCACCTTGATTCAAGATTAGTGTGATATTATTGCGTGTTGAGAAAAAAGTCGTGATCAAATCCTGAGATGCCGGGGTTCTGCTAGTTACTCCTGTTTATTCAACAGATTACTGAAACAGTTCGGTTCGCTTTCTGGTCGGTTTCTTTGTTTCGCGCTTTTTTGTTAATTCATAAAAAATATAAATGTATAGATATTGATAGGTTACTGAAAATGGCAAATGAAATGATCTCCCCACTCTCCGGACTTCGACGTCTGATCGAAACAAATCAGGTTGGAGAACTCGAAAACGAATTCCTTAATGATAAAGCGCCTGTTTGGTCCCCACATAATAAGATCATAAACGTCACACCAGGCCCTGCTTTTGGATCTGAATTAGTGACGCAATTTACATCGAATCAAACACGCGGTATGCGTGGTCCAACGGTCGCGAAGTTTTTTACAACCGTGCGCCAACAATATGGAAAAATGGTCGGTATGCCTGAAGGTGGCAGAGCATTGTTTTTCACCGGTTCCGGGACGTCAGCTACCGAGGCTGCAGCAGGATCATTGCGCACGCCAGAAGAAGCCGGTTCCGACAAGCCCGCTGTTGTCACTCTAGAAATTGGCGCTTTCAGTAATGCAATGGGTAACTGCGTTGAAAACCTAGGCAGAAACGTGATTCGTCTGAAAGGTGAAATTGGTGAAGATCTGCCTTATGACAAATGCAGAGAAGTGTTAGAAAAAGACACTGAACATACTATTAAGTTGGTAATGGCACCGCACAACGAAACGGGCGCAGGGGTAACGACTGATCCAACGAAGTTACGTGGTTTACTGGATGAGCTTAATCACCCAGCTCTACTGGTAATTGACGGTATTTCTTCCATCGGTAGCATGCCATGCAACATGACTGAAATGGGAATCGACATGCTGATCGGTTGCAGTCAAAAAGGCATGATGGGTACGCCCGGTATCGGCATGCTTTCGCTGAGTGCTAGAGCGGTGGAACAAGTGCTTGAGGCTGACAAAGTGTTAGCAGACGCAGGCATTAAAAAAGGCCAACATTACCTACACCTGAGCAAGATGATTAATGCCATGGATAGCCTCGGCCTACACCTTGAAACACCGGGAAATTATGCGCAATTCGCAGTGGCGTTAGATGCGTTAGCCATTGAAGGGATTGATCGCGTTTGTGATCGTCACAAAGAGTGTTCAGATGTATATCGTGCCGCAGTACAAGGTGCTGGCTTTGAGCTGGTCGCAAAAGAAGAACATACACGATCAAATGCTGTGACAGCGGTTAAAGCGCCGGAAGGTTTTGGTGCAGAAAAGATCATGGAAGTGTTGAATATCATGTTCTCAAAGCACGCCGTAGAAGCAGCCGCTATTCCAGGCGCGCCTGATCTGGGTTGGCGTCTATGTGCAACTGGCGGCATACAACCACAACACGCTTTGTCTGCGTCGATCGCATTCTTGATGTCGTGTGAAGAAGCAGGTGTACCGGTTGACGTTAACGCGGGTATCTTAGCTGCATCCAAAGCCTATGGCGAAGTAGTTAAATATCACCGTCCACTTCCAGGTATTGATGTTTACGGACGATAAGTTTTTAAATTGATAACCTGTTCGGAAAAGGGCATCTTTTAAGTAAGATGCCCTTTTTTTGGTTTATAGAAACTTGATAGAGTGAGTTTCGTTTGATCGATTCGTCCATATTAATTAAACCTGCCTTTAATGATCCTGATTCACAAATGATACCGACCTTATTGACTCAAAAATTGGAGCTGGTTTTGTGTATTCTTGGGGAGAGTCATAGCCGTGAAGGAGTTTGAAAGCAATTTGGGAAGATTAATGTTGGCTGCCGATTGGTTGCATTTCCCAGTCTAGAAGATTTTGCTAGAGGGTTTTGATGAGCAGTTATATTTAGTTGATAAAAATAGAGCTGTTCCAAGTGGGGAATAACTTTTACTCAATGAACCCCGGTTTAAATATATGGCTATACAACAAGTAGGTGGCACACAGGAATCAAGTTGGCCGACCCCTTGATTTTCTTTCGGCTGGTATTTTTAGTTTGAAATTTTGGGCAAGGCGTTGACATGGATTACCTGTCGCTAAGTTTTACAAATCCCGCTCCGGCTCCACGCCACGTTGTTTTAATAACGTGATCGCTTCTTCTTTTAATTCCTTCATCTTGCGTAAATTTTCTTGAATTTTTGCGTTTTCCGTTTCGAGATCGTGTATCCGTTTGGTGATTTCGCGATACCCCACTTTGAGCTGCGTGACGCGGGTTTCGTCAACGTCGTACAACCCTAGGTAATTTTCAATCACGGCTAAGGAAAAACCGACATCTTTGAGTCGCAGGATTAGTGCGAGTCGCGCTTTATCGCGATAGTCATAGATGCGATTACCGCCGACCCGTTCTGGGGCGAGCAGATTCTTATCTTCATAAAAACGAATGGTACGTGGAGTTATGCCGAACTCACGGGCCAATTCGGAGACGCTGTAGAACTTATTTCTGTCTGTCATACCGCCAAGGGTACTGCTGATCGTTGCAAAGATAAATCCTAAATTTTGGCTTTTCATCGGTTCTTTTTAATGTTACGTAAAATTAATATACGATATATAGTTGACGTAAAAATAAAATACGTAAATACTATATCGCAAATACCAAAGACGTAATACCAGAGGAGCGAGCAATGCCCGTTTATACCGCGCCAGTGCGTGACATGCTTTTTCTTTACAACGAAGTGCTGGAAGGTGAGCGCCTAGCAGAATTGCCCGGCTTTGAAGATCTGGACGGCGATACGGTAGCGGCGATTCTGGATGAGGCCGGTAAGTTTTGTGAAAACGTGTTGTTACCGATCAACCGTTCTGGTGATGAGCAAGGTTGTGTGTTGGAAGGAGATCGTGTCAGCACGCCGGCGGGTTTTCGTGATGCATATCGTCAATTCAGCGAGGCCGGTTGGGGCGCGCTAGCAATGGATGCCGAGTACGGCGGGCTGGGTTTACCAAAAACCCTGCACATGCTCGTTGATGAAATGATCAACGCAACAAACTTGTCGTTTAGTTTGTATCCGGGGCTGACGAACGGTGCTTATACGGCGCTTCACGATTTTGCCAGTGACGAACAAAAATCCCTGTATTTTCCAAAGATGGCGGACGGTAGTTGGTCGGCCAGTATGTGTCTAACCGAAGCGCATAGCGGAACGGATCTTGGCTTGCTGCGAACACGCGCAGAACTCCAAGAGGACGGTAGTTATTCGATCACGGGGGCGAAGATTTTTATTACCGCTGGCGAGCACGATCTTACCGATAACATTATTCATCTCGTGCTCGCACGCACCACAGATGCACCGGCAGGCACGCGCGGGATCAGTTTATTTATTGTGCCGAAATTTCTCTCCGATGAGACGCGCAATACGGTCAGCTGTGGTGCGTTAGAGCACAAAATGGGTATTAAAGCTTCAGCAACCTGCGTGATGAATTTTGATGGCGCGACGGGTTTTCTGGTTGGTGAATTGCACAAAGGCATGCAGGCGATGTTCAAGATGATGAACACGGAACGACTTGCAGTGGGGATTCAAGGAATTGGTGTGTGCGACGCGGCTTATCAAAATGCCGTGGCGTACGCAAAGGATCGTACTCAGGGACGCGCGCCATCAGGGGCAAGCAATACTGATCAGGCGGCAGATCCGATTATCGTGCATCCAGATGTGCGGCGCATGTTAATGACGATGCGTGCGTATACCGAAGGTTGTCGTGCGCTGGCGGCATATGTCGGCATGCAGTTAGACATAGCGACGCATCATCCTGATCACGATACGCAGCAAACGGCGGACGATCGCGTTGCGTTACTCACACCAGTGGTGAAAGCGTTTTGTACCGATATTGGCCACGACGTCGCGAATCTCGGCATGCAATGTTTCGGTGGTCACGGCTACATCCGCGAATGGGGTATGGAGCAACTCGCTCGTGATGTGCGTATTACGCAACTCTATGAAGGTACGAACGGCGTGCAAGCGATGGACCTAGTCGGGCGCAAATTAAATTTACATGATGGGCGTGCGATCGCTGCGTTTATCGATGAAATGGAAACCTGGGCGAAGTCTGACCAAGCAACGTTCAATGAGGAATTAACAGCCGCGATCGCACAGCTTAAACAAGCAACGCAATGGTGTCAGGAGGCAGCTCAAAATGATCCAAACCAACCGGCCGGATCAGCCGTTGAGTACCTTCGTTTACTTGGATTAGTTTCACTGGCGTATCTGTTTTCACGGATGGGCAGTGCGGCTCTGGCCAATCAGCATGATGCGCCTTTTTATCAAAGCAAACTCAAAACCGCACGGTTCTTTTACCAACGACTTCTCCCCCAAAGTCACGCCTTACTCGTCCAAATTTGCGCTGGTGCGGACAGCTTGATGGCGTTTGAGGATAACGAATGGTGATCACGATGCAGCTCATAGACGCACTCAAATCAGAGGTAAAACCAATATGAAAATTCTCGTCGCCGTAAAACGTGTGGTGGATTACAACGTGCGCGTCCATGTGAAAACAGACGGAACCGGTATGGACATCGCGAACGTAAAAATGGCCATGAACCCGTTTGATGAAATTGCCGTGGAAGAAGCTGTTCGTCTAGTTGAAGCGGGAAAAGCAGACGAGATTGTCGTGGTCTCCATGGGCACGAACAAGTCGCAGGAAACGATACGGCAAGCACTGGCAATGGGCGCTGATCGCGGAATTTTGGTTGAGACGGATGTGGAATTACAACCACTCGCCGTTGCGAAATGTTTGCAGAAAATTGCTGATCAGGAAAAGCCTGATTTGTTCTTGCTTGGGAAACAAGCGATCGATGATGACGCTAACCAAGTCGGACAAATGCTCGCTGCCTTACTTGACTTACCACAGGGGACCTTTGCTTCAAAGATTGAGATTAATACTGAGCAAGTCAATGTCACTCGTGAAATCGATGGTGGTTTAGAAACGATCACTTTGCATTTGCCCGCTGTGATCACAACGGATTTACGTCTCAACGAGCCGCGATTCGTCAAACTTCCCAACATTATGAAAGCCAAGAAAAAACCATTGGATGTGATCACGCCGGATGCGTTGGCTGTGGATGTCACACCACGACTGATCACGCTGAATGTAAAAGCCCCAGCCGTTCGGCAAGCCGGTATCAAAGTCGACAGTGTTGATGTGCTGATCGACAAACTCAAAAACGACGCGAAAGTGATTTAGGAGCCTAACGATGAGCGCACTTGTACTCGCTGAACATGATAATCAAAAACTAAATCATGCGACATTAACGACACTTAATGCCGCGAAACAATGCAGTGATCAGATCACTGTTTTAATTGCGGGGTCAGGTTGTGCGGAGGTGGCGAACGAGACCGCACAATTAGACGGTGTTGCGCAGGTTTTCTGTGTGGATGATCCGATTTATTTGCACCCGTTGGCTGAACCGATCTCCGCGTTAGTTGAAACTCTGGTGGATGGGTTTGAGTATTTACTCGCACCCGCGACGACATTTGGTAAAAATATTTTGCCGCGTGTCGCTGCAAAAAAAGATGTCGCGATGGTGTCAGATGTGATCGAGATCGTCAGTGCCGACACGTTTGTCAGGCCCATATACGCAGGCAATGCATTCGCGACGGTACAAAGTACCGATGAATTCAAAGTATTAAGCGTGCGTGCGACAGCCTTCAATGCGGTTGATGCGCAAGGGGAGAGTGGGAATTACGCATCAATTGATCAACGAAGTGCCGTTGCTTTTTCTGATGTTTCACACTTTGTCAGTTCTGAATTAAGTCAGTCTGATCGGCCTGAGTTAGCCAGTGCGGATATTGTTGTCTCAGGTGGTCGCGCGCTAGGAAGTGCAGAGAACTTTCAGTTGGTTGAAGCACTTGCCGATCAGCTTGGTGCTGCCGTCGGCGCATCACGCGCGGCGGTTGATGCGGGGTTTGTACCGAACGATTATCAAGTCGGTCAGACCGGAAAAGTAGTTGCACCGTCTTTATATATTGCGGTTGGTTTGTCCGGTGCGATCCAACATCTTGCCGGTATGAAAGAATCAAAAATTATTGTCGCCATCAACACGGATGAAGAAGCACCGATCTTTCAGATAGCGGACTATGGTTTGGTTGCTGATCTTTTTGAAGTCTTACCGGAATTAACGCAAAAGCTGGCGGAGAAAAACCATGAACAATAAATCTACAATTGTTCATGCCTTAGACAGTTTGCATGAAAATATTGGTAAGTTAGTTGGGCAGTCTGATTGGATTCATTTAAATCAAGATCGCATTAATCAATTTGCTCAAGTGACGGACGATCATCAATTTATTCATGTCGATCCAGAACGCGCCGCGACGAGTCCTTTTGGTCAAACCATTGCGCATGGCATGTTAACACTGTCGATCATTCCGGCCGCCTTATTAGAGCATGGATTAAAACCCGAAGGTGCGACAACGGTGATCAATTATGGTTTTGAAAAAGTCCGCTTTTTACAACCTGTTTTAAGTGGACAGGATGTGCGTGTTGAGATTGTCGTTGGGGCTGTGGATGACAGCCGAGAAGGGTTTGTTCGTGTCACGTATGACGTCACTGTGAATATAAAAGACAATGCAAAACCTGCCGCTGTCGCCAGTATGATCTTAATGTACGTGTTGGAACGACAAGGTGCAAAAACATGACTGAGCATGACGTGATGGAGTGCGATGTTTTGATCATTGGTGGTGGTCCGGCAGGACTTTCTGCCGCGTGTCGACTGGCGCAACAAGCCGCTGAAAATGAAACAGAATTAAATATCGTTTTATTGGAGAAAGGATCGGAAATTGGTGCACATATTTTATCCGGTGCGGTGATCGAAACACGTGCGTTAGACGAACTTTTCCCGGACTGGAAAGAACGTGGAGCCCCCTTAACGACACCAGTAAAAAACGATCAAATGTTTTATTTATCTTCGCCGAAATCGGCGATCGAAATCCCATCGTTTTTGGTTCCACCGAGTTTACATAATGATGGCAATTATGCGATTAGTTTAGGTAACTTGTGTCGCTGGTTAGCAGAGCAAGCGGAAGCGCTTGGGGTAGAGATTATTTCAGGTTTTCCGGGGGCAGAGTTGATCTATGATGATGATCAATCTGTGCAGGGTGTGTTGACGGGGAATATGGGGATTGGTGCTGACGGTCAGGAAAAAAATAGTTTTGAACCGGGTATGGCATTGCATGCTAAGTACACGTTATTAACGGAAGGTTGTCGCGGTCATCTCGGTAAAGATGTGATCGAAAAATTCGCGTTAGATGCTGAAAGTGATCCACAACATTTCGCACTCGGCATCAAAGAGTTGTGGACAGTGGAACCTGATCAACATCATGCGGGTCTGGTTTTACATGGTGCAGGCTGGCCTCTCAATGAGAGTCGCAGTTCAGGCGGTTTTTTCTTATACCATATGGAAGATAATCAGGTGGTGGTGGGGTTGATCACGGATCTTAATTATGAAAACCCATATGTTTCGCCTTATGATGAATTTCAACGTTTAAAACATCACCCGGTCATTTCCAAACATTTAACAAATGCACAACGGGTTGCGTACGGCGCCCGCGCCATCGCAAAAGGCGGATTGAATTCATTACCGAAAATGTCTTTTCCTGGAGGCCTTTTATTGGGCTGTGATGCAGGCACGTTAAACGTGGGGAAAATTAAAGGCACGCACACTGCGATGAAGTCTGGCTTGATTGCCGCCGAGTGTGTCTTTACGGCGCTCAATAAAAAAGAAAATCTAAAAGACTTAACGGAATTTAATCTGCTTTTTCGTGATAGTTGGGCCGGGCAGGAATTACAGGAAACGCGAAACTTTGGACCCGCGTTGCATCGTTGGGGCAGTATTTTCGGTGGTGTATTTAACTTTCTTGATCAGCGAATTTTTAAAGGGAAATTGCCGTTTACTTTGCATGATAAACACACCGATCACGCGCGTTTAAAAGCCGCGGAGGAATCAAAAAAATTACCTTATTTAAAACCCGATGGGCTGCTCAGTTTTGATCGATTATCCTCGGTATATTTATCCAATACGAATCATGAAGAAGATCAGCCGTGTCATTTGAAATTAGCGGATCATGCGATACCGATCAACGTTAATTTAAAAGAATATGATGCACCTGAGCAACGTTATTGTCCGGCAGGTGTTTACGAAATTATTAGCGAAAATGATGCTGATCCGGTTTTACAAATTAACGCGCAGAACTGCGTGCATTGTAAAACCTGCGATATTAAAGATCCGCAGCAAAATATTACTTGGGTCACACCAGAAGGGACGGGTGGGCCGAATTACCCAAATATGTGATCACGGTTCGATCTCAAAAATTTTCGATTGTAGAAGTATTAATGATAAGTGGGGGCGCTCGCGGCTTGCAGACCAAGCGAGACGATCTTTTGATAACGACTCAACGTTTCATGATTTAAATCGTGTTTGTGTCGACTTAAAAATTGCATCCATTCTGTCAGCACACAACTACTGGCTTTTATTGCGGCATTTCGTACTTCATGATCGGTTTTATCATCGCGCATTAAGCACGAAACAAACGTATATGCGCGTTCGTAGAGGCAACACGCTTTGGGATACTCCTGTGTAATTTCATATGCTTCAGCCTGGTTCAAATAACTCACCAAAATCGCCATGATCGCGTTATCCGGCTCAAGCTCAATGTAATCCTCAAAGATGTTCGCGGCGTGGCGAAGCGCGCGTTTATTCAAGTCTATTGCCGTGGTGAAATCTTCGTGTTGAAACGCCTGATTGGCCTCACTAATAATCGTTTTCCACTCATTCATGCCGTCCATCGATTTTCACCTCCAAAACCATTAGGTTGATTGATAGATATAAACGAGAATCATTATCATTCGCGAATGGCGTGAATGTCAATAGACGGAAGTACGATTAGGAAGAAAGCCTGTTTGAACTGCGAATGTGATCGTAATAAGGGCGGAAGTTTAAAATATTGATCTACTTTTTATCCGCCGGTTTCGCTTCCGGTTTATCCCATTCTGGGTTGATTTCGGCATAGTATTCATCGCGAAACTGGCTGACGATTTGCAGGATTTCACTTTGCTCAAAACCATTGATATCCATGGCAGCACTGCCGAGTTGCACGCTCGTTTCCATGGTTTCCGAGATGGCGAGTGTTGCGCCTGCGTTATGCAATTTGCGACAGTGCTCTTGATTATGTGCACGGGCGAAGATCTTCAGGTTTGGGTAATGTTCATGCGCGATCCCCACTAAGCGTTCGGTTGCATCAAAATCGTCCAACGTGATGACAATGGCTTTCGCTTCTGCTGCACCGGCGGCATGCAATACGTCTGAACGGCTGGCATCCCCAAAAAACACGGGTACACCCGCGGCGTGAAGTCGTGCAATACGTTCGGCTTTACTATCGAGGGCGACGTAAGGGGTTTGGCTGCGGTCGAGTAGTTTCGCTACGCGGCGGCCAACACGACCAAATCCAGCAATGATGATTTGCGGTGGGCTTTCTAGCGCATTGATTTCACTGATCGGATGCGCATTTGATCGGCTAATATATTGACGGTCAATTTTCTCCTGCAATTTCACCAGCAGCGGCGTGCTGGCCATCGAGAGGGCAACCACGACAGTTAGCAATTGCGCTTGTTCAGGTTGCATCACGCCTTGTAGCGTCGCCAGTCCAAACAAGATAAAAGCGAACTCGCCACTTTGAGATAGCAGCACGGCAGTGTGCATTCCGTCGCTGAGTTTTGCACCGAATAGTTGCGTCAACATCAGTAGAACGAGAATTTTAATGATCAGCAAACCGAACAGTAAGCCAAAGATTAAAAACGCGTTTTCAGCGAGTAGACCAAAATCGATACTCATACCGACAGACATGAAAAATAAGCCGAGTAAGATCGCACGGAAAGGCATAATATCTGCCGTGATCTGATGCCGAAAGTGCGATTCGGACAACATCAACCCTGCAAGGAATGCCCCTAGCGCCATCGATAAACCGGCTTTTTCCATGAGTACTGCGGTTCCAAGAATGGCTAAAACGGCGGCGGCGACAAATACTTCTGATGTTCGGCTACTGGCGACAATTCTAAGAAAAGGGTTTAACAGGTATCGTCCTGTGAGGAACACAAGGCTGATCGCGATCACTGCGTCTAATAAGGCGAACTCCAAGCCAGCGGCAAGACTGACATCTTCTGCGAGTAGCGAGACAAGCGTTAGCAGTGGGATTACGGCCAGATCTTGCAGGAGTAATATTGAAAATGTCGTACGCCCGTGTTGCGTATTTAACGCGCGGTTTTCGGTGAGGATTTGGATCGCGAAAGCGGTAGAAGAAAGGGCTAAGGCAAAGCCGGTGATCACGGCGGCTTTGAGAGAAAAACCAAATAACCAAGCAGTACCCGTTAGCACCAAGCCGGTGATGATGACTTGCGCCGATCCAAGTCCAAAAACAAATTTGCGCAGACGCCACAAACGTGAAGGTTTGAGTTCAATACCGATCAGAAAGAGTAGGAAGATCACACCGAATTCAGCGATGTGACGAATATCTTCTGTCGCTTTGATCAACCCGAGTCCCCACGGCCCAATTGTAATACCTGCAAACAGATAGCCTAAGACGGTACCGAGGCCAATTCGACGAAAGACCGGGACAGCCACCACCGCTGCGGCAAGGAGAATTAGTATCTGAAATAGGTAGCTGTTATCGTGCATAATGATAAGTATTACTGGAAAAGTGTGAATTTAAAATGATAAAAATAACGCATAAACAGTATTTCATTGCGCTATCTATTCTATTCGCGATCTGGTGGGTGATTTGGGCGATCAATCCTCTCCATCCGCATGATTGGATGTTAGAAAATGTACTCGTCGTGGCCGCGGCGATCTTGCTCGCAACAACCTTTAAAAAATTTCCGCTTTCACGTGTCTCGTATACGTTAATCTTTATTTTCCTTTGTCTGCATCAAATCGGCGCGCATTACACGTATGCGGAGGTGCCTTATGATCGTTGGTTTCACGATCTCACTGGCCAATCATTTAATGCGTTGATGGGATGGGAGCGAAATCATTTCGACCGTTTAGTGCATTTTTGTTACGGTTTATTACTTGCGTACCCTATTCGCGAGGTCTTTATCCGTATCGTTAATGTCAAAGGGTTTTGGGCCTATTTTTTACCGTTAGATCTGACCATGTCGACGTCCATGCTTTACGAGCTGGTCGAGTGGGCAGTGGCGATATTGTTTGGAGGTGATCTCGGTATGGCCTATCTCGGCACGCAAGGGGATGTTTGGGATGCGCATAAGGATATGGGATTAGCCAGCCTCGGAGCGCTGATCGCCATGTTTATTACCGCTTCTCTCAACTTTACCCTGCAACGAGATTTTGCCGCTGAATGGGCGGAGAGTCTACGGGTAAAAAACCCGAAACCGTTAGGGGAAGATGAGATCGGGCGGATGTTGAATGACAATAAATAATGTTGATGGAGTTTAGAACGTACCACTTTGACCATGAATAGTGAAAAAGAAAACACACACGAGCACGATGTCGGGCCCGTAACGGTCAGTATTGCGCGACGAATAAAACCCGGAAAAGAAGCACTGTATGAAGAATGGGTGCGCAAAATTATTGTCGTTGGGTCAACCTTTGCAGGCCATCGTGGTGTTGATGTGCTCAAGCCATCCTCACGCACGGGTGGCGAATATGTACTGCTCGTGCGCTTTGATAATTACGCGAATCAACGTGCGTGGGAATTGTCTGAACAGCGTGCATCATGTTTGAAAGAACTGGAGCCGATCACGGTTGGGGAAGCACGAATTACCAAGGCGACAGGTCTTGAGACTTGGTTTTCATTACCGGATGTGCCCGTACAAGCGCCACCGAACAAACATAAAATGGCCTTCGTACTGTCGGTTGTGGTGTTTATTCTCGTACTGTTGGTGAATGTACTGTTTGCCGATCAACTCGCACCGTTACCGATGGTGTTACGCATTGCGTTGGTGAGTGTGGTGCAGGTGTTATTACTCACGTATGTGATCATGCCGCGCGTGACCGCCTTGTTGAAAGGCTGGTTATATCCCTCACAGAACTAAATCGAGGTTGTGATCGGGTTCTTTAGCCTAAATAGGAGAGAACCCGATCAGTTCATCTGTTTCAGTGTCAACCTGTCCGGGGCCTGCTTTTTCAGAAGGGATGAAAACTTAACGCAGCAACAATAATGGCGTATGCGTATTCAATAACATTTTTGTCGTAAAGCTACCGACGATCAGATCATGCAAGCGCGTGTGTGAATATGCGCCCATCATGGTCAGATCGATCTTTTCAGCAGTTTGGTAGTTTAACAACGCTTCCAGTGGTTTGCCTTCTAAGATGCGTGTTGTGACATTCAGACCCACATTTTGCAAACGAGCCGTTGGTGCCTCAAGCAACGAGTCGTTTATGCCTTTTTTACTGACAGAAACTAAATGACAATCCAACCCCTGACAAAGGGGGCTGTTCGCAACTAGCTCAATGGCTTTTTCTGAGGTGGCTTTACCGTTGTAAGCGATCATGATTTTCTGCGGTGCAATGAACTGATCGTAAGCTACCAAGATAGGGCGATGCAAAGAGCGGATCATGGATTCGAGCTTGGAGCCGATCTGATCACGCTGCGCCTCGTGTACACGACCGCGAGCACCGATGACTAAAATCCGGATGCGCTCTTCTAGTTCAACTAACGAGTCGATCAACGCGCCATGTTGCAGGCAAATTTCGATCAGCGGTGCATTATGCGGTTCGAGACGATCTCGAGCGGCATTCAACAGGGCTTTGCCTTCCTGAAGGCGCGCCTTGTGACGTGCCTGCTCTTCTGTGGTGTATTCGGCCAAGAGTTGATCGCGATTATCCATCACCAAATTGCCGGTTAGATCGGTTTTCGTTGCATGCTCTTGATGATGATCAATGGTGTGTAACAACTTCAGCGGCGCATTAACGCGTTGTGCAACCCATGCAGCATAGTCGCAAACACTGTCGCTGAGTGCGGCACCGTCAACACAGGCGGTGACGAAAATGTGGTTCAGTTCGTTGTTAGACATCAGTGGCCTCCCAAAACTTTATCAATTTCTTCTGGTTTATCATGCACGCCGAAACGATCCACAATCGTTGCGCTGGCTTCATTTAAGCCGATCAGCTCAACATCGGCACCTTCACGACGAAATTTGATCACGACTTTATCTAGCGCGCTGACGGACGTAATGTCCCAGAAATGCGCGCGCGTGACGTCGATAACGATTTTTTCTACAGCCTCTTTGAAATCGAACGAGTCGGTAAATTTACCGGCCGAGTTGAAGAAAACCTGCCCGACGACACGATAATGACGGGTGTCCGTTTCGTCATTAAATTCGGATTCCACATACATAAAATGACTGATTTTATTCGCGAAAAATAACGCGGCGAGTAACACGCCAACAAACACGCCAAGCGCCAGGTTATGCGTCCAGACAACTACGATCACGGTTGCGATCATGACAATATTTGAAGATAACGGGTTTTTGTTGAGATTGATCACCGAACTCCAACTGAACGTACCGATGGAGACCATAATCATCACCGCGACTAACGCAGCCATGGGAATTTGTTTGATCAGATCATCGAGGAACACCACCAGAATGATCAACATAACGCCTGCGATCATAGTTGATAATCGTCCACGTCCACCGGATTTTACGTTAATCACGGATTGTCCGATCATCGCGCAACCAGCCATACCACCGAATAAACCCGCACCAATATTGGCAATACCCTGACCTTTACACTCGCGATTTTTATCACTGGTGGTGTCGGTTAGATCATCAACGATCGTGGCGGTCATTAAGGATTCCAACAAACCCACTACGGCGAGCGGTAAGGCGTACGGTAAGACGATTTTCAGTGTTTCCAGATTCAACGGTACATCTGGCCAAAGGAACATCGGCAGCGTGTCCGGTAGTTCGCCCATGTCGCCGACGGTGCGAATATCCATGCCGAGAAAAACCGCGACGGTGGTGAGCAAAACAATACACACCAGTGGCGAGGGAATGGATTTACCGATCACGGGGAGATAAGGAAAGAGGTAGATCACACCGAGACCGGCGGCTGTCATCGCATAAACATGCCAAGTCACGTTGGTGAGCTCTGGTAATTGCGCCATAAAAATCAGAATCGCAAGGGCGTTTACAAAACCGGTTACCACGGAGCTGGAGACAAAGCTCATCAAACTACCGAGTTTCAAATAACCCATGACGATTTGAATCGCGCCGGTTAATAAGGTTGCGACGAGGAGATATTCGAGTCCGTGTTCTTTCACCAGCGTGACCATGAGTAAGGCCATTGCGCCCGTGGCGGCGCTGATCATACCGGGTCGTCCACCGACGATTGCGGTGATCACAGCGATACAAAATGATGCGTACAGACCAACTTTCGGATCAACACCCGCGATAATAGAAAAGGCAATCGCCTCGGGAATAAGCGCAAGCGCCACGACCAGACCAGCCAAAATATCCCCACGGACATTCCCTAGCCAGTCCTGCTTTTTGGAAAGTAACAGCATGATTCTCCTGAAAATTACGACACGCCGCAACGCGACGTTGTGAAGCTTTAAAAACGGGGGATTCTAGCACAGGGGATGGTGGGGGGAGATATTTCTTAGTTGATTTGAGTGACGGTGCAACTAGCGAAATTGTTTGACTGAACGAAGGTGAGTGAATGTTAGATGACGCAGTTTGTGATCATGTCATGAATTGTCTAGGAGTCATTGGTTATAAATCACCGGCATTTGCCCGACCCATTCTTCCCAAAGTTGATCGTTTACAACTAACTCCGCCATAAAATGCCCGACATTAATTCGGCTGGTTTTTCCTGGGTCAAAGATCGCGCTTCTGATCGGGGAAGTGTGGAGTGTGTAGTTGGTTGCCTGAATGTCATCCGTTAAGCTGTCTGGCCGGACGACCACCCATTCGATGTGATCGTGTTGTTGCCCAATTTCGACTTGAAGTACAGCAGCGGCTTGTTCGTTATCAGGATGCGGTGGGAGGAGTAATCTGATAAGTGTGATCACGCATTTTTGCTTAAACGAGATTGGGTCGTCTATGTCGTGGTGGTGATTACCCGTGGTGTTCATCAGAATAAATTTGACGGGTTGGTCAGGCGCAAGTGTTTTCACGGCGTGACACAATTGCCGTACGCTATCGGTGACAAGCCGGCGTGGTTGTCCAAAGAGCCCTTTAAAGCTCAAATTGTGACCAAGACATGAGGCGATCGCATTGCAGCCGATGAGGTGTTGGGTCAACTCGGCATCGGTCAGCTCAAGAATATTTGCGTGGATTATGGTCAGCTTTGGGTGGTTTTTGAGGTGATCGGGTAGGTTGCTGCTTGGTCTGATGATGGCTTTGACGTTTATTTCTCTGTCGAGCAACTGTTCGACAAGCCGTTTGCCAGTTGCGCCACTAGCACCGACGACGAGAGTGGATGCGGTAATCTGATCACTTGTCATTTTAGACACCGTTAAGTATGTAAATTGAAATAATTAACTGGGGATAAATCAATCGTTGAACGGACCATAGAAGCACATGCTCATGTTGAGTTTGTCGATGTCTAAAAGGTAAATTTACACGATTATGCGTTAGATCATAAACCGTAACCTGACGATGCTTTACTGTATTGTATATTTTGGGGATAAATTCCTGATCCTCGGTGTCATTAATGGGGAGAACAGCAAGTGAGAAAGTAGCACTCTCTAAACTGGATTTTGTCGGAACAGATGTTTTATCGTAAGGTCATTCCGACGACGATAAGCAGAACCTGCAACACGACTTTGGGTAAAATACTCGCGACTTTTTAAAAGGAATATTTATGGATACCGCTAGTCAACCATTAACGCATAACCACCAACCAAACTCACCGGATATACGAAAGATTGGTCTTCACCAAGACTTCTGGTATCCGATTGCGTTGAGTAAGCAACTTAAACAGAAAAAGACGTTAGCGCGATCTTTTGCGGGGGAGCCTGTCGTGCTGGTGAGAGGCAATGACGATGAGGTGTTTGCGTTGGAAGATCGCTGTGCGCATCGCCAAGTTCCATTGAGTCGAGGGGTGGTCAATACCAAATATGTGCAATGCGGTTATCACTGTTGGACGTATGACAAAACCGGAAAATGCGTCAACGTGCCGTATCTTGATAAAGACAAGCAGTTACCCAATGGGGTCAGGAGTTACCCGACACGTGAAGCCTATGGGATGATCTGGATTTATCCTGGGGATCGGACAAAACTGGAAGAGGTGGTATTTCCGGATATTCCCACGTTTGCGGATGAAAATTATAAAACGCGTTATCTAGACAGCCAAGTCAAATGCCATTATTCATTTATGCATGAAAATTTAATGGACATGAATCATCAATTTTTACATCGAAAATTAATGGGCATGATCCGCACCGTTTTTCTCGAAATGCGAGATGGTGAAGATTGGGTAGAATGCGATTACACATTTGAACGTGCGGCGGGCAAGCAATCTTTTGGTGAGAAATTTATTATTGGTCGGATGTCAAAAAAAAATCCCGGCGATGAAAAAGACTTAATGACAATTCGTACCGGATACCCTTATCAAACATTACAATTTTATACTGCCGGATCAGACGAGCCTGCTTTGGATTTATGGAATGTGTATATTCCTGTCGATGCAGAACAACGCATTAACCACACGTTTGGTATGATCATGATCCGCAAACCAGCCACGCCCGGTTTAATTCATGCTATGTGGCCGATCATTACTTGGTTTACGAATGGCATTTTTAAAGAAGATCGGGAAATTGTCGAGTTGGAACAGGCTGCATTCGATAATCAAGGGGGGGATTGGAATCAAGAAATTTTTCCGATCATTCAAAAACTACGGAATGTTTTGATCACTCAAGGCGAGCCGATAGAAAGTTATGAAAAGAGCTGAATGTTTTACCTAAGCTTATATCCTGTTAATGAGTTCAGCCGTTTAAAATGATATGTGCTGACCTTACAAGATAAGGTTTTATTATTTTCAAGCGCTATAAGCCCAATACAAATTATTACCTCTTCACCAAGCTCCACCTCCTACTCTTCAAGGTGAGAGTACTGCTGTCATAAAAACTATAAATCTGCTCTGAAAATAAAAACAGGTTAGTGATTATTATATTTTCTTGTTGTTCGATATTTGTGTGGTTTTTTAATTGATTAGATCCAATTAAATATAGATATTAATTATCTAAAAACTATTGAATTTATTAATTAAAAGTGTTGCGTTATGAAACACTTTTACTTTCGAATGTGAAAACTGACCCCTTCTATATCTAAATCAATAATTTTTATGAAAATAGTCTTTTCCCATCATGAGAGCTACGTTAGGATATTTGCCAGGGAGGAGCTTCGTAGGAAAAAAGCGGTGCTTCTGATTATAAAAAATTGAGGATCAGTATGAACGCTTTGGCTACGTGTATGACACTGTCACTTTTTCGATTTGAAACACCGCAATCTCATAATGTATTTACTGATGCGCAAGCAAAACCAGATGCACTATATTGGTCTACCCGCGTTGATGATGTGCATACGAATGGCAGCATGACACAAGAAGGAAATGTTTGTTGTATGGTGGGGCTTTTCAAAAATGAAATGTCAGCGGATTCAGTGTTAGACACACCTGAGAAATTTATTCAATTGAAAGAAGCACCAGTAGAAACGATGCATTTAAAATTATCACCTTACTTACATCGAGGTGAAATAAACTGGTTAAATAAAGAAGAACCCGGTGAAATATTTCAAGCTTCTCCAGAACAAGAGCATTCTGCCCCAATTGTGGTAATGACATCCGCTGCATTTCATGATCTTGCCAATACCGCACCTGAACGAATTGCTGAGTTTGTAAAAAATACTGCACAAGTCCGAGAAGAAATGAATGGTGTTGATGGTGTAATGTTTCGTGCATTATTTTCATTGGACGATCAATTTGTTGATGATGGGATCACGATCTCAGCATGGCGTGATCAACGTGCTATGTTGAAATTTGCATATAACCCGAGTGCACATAAATCGCGATTAGATCGGCATTTAAACGAACCTATTTTTGATCGTAGTTCATTCACGCGATTGACAATTGATCGTGCGCTAGGCACATGGGATGGAAGACCGCTCGTAATTGACTAACGTTTATTCGAGTCGTTCTTGTGATGAGAATTCTCCAATTGGTTTCGTGAATGTTGGTGTCTGTTACGGTTTATCACCAACCGTCGATCAAACTCGGCAAGTTTTGGTCTGTGCTGTTATGATACGCGGCCCTCAACGACACCGATGACTATGACTGAGCCCTTATCCAATACATCCAATACAGAATTTGCCACTTTACCTTTGTCGGCAGAATTTCTTGCCAATCTAGCATCGATGGATTATCAGCAGATGACGCCGATTCAGGCGCAAAGCCTACCAGCAATTTTACAGAATAAAGACGTAAAGGCGCAGGCGAAAACCGGTAGCGGTAAGACCGCCGCATTCGGGATCGGTTTGCTGCATAAGTTGGATAGCCAGCTGTATCAGACACAAGCACTGGTGCTTTGCCCAACACGCGAACTGGCAGATCAAGTCAGTCATGAACTGCGTCTCCTTGCACGTCCGATCGCGAATACAAAAATCCTCACTTTATGTGGTGGCAAACCCATGCACGCACAAAAGGTTTCGTTAGAACGCAGCCCGCATATTGTCGTTGGTACGCCGGGACGTGTGTTAAAGCATTTGGAAATCGAAACATTAAAGCTTGAACAGGTTAATGTGTTGGTGCTGGACGAAGCCGATCGCATGTTAGACATGGGTTTTCATGATGACATGATGAAGATCATTCGTTTTGTTCCGACGCAACGGCAAACCTTACTTTTCTCAGCGACGTATTCAGAAGAAATCGCCAAGATCAGTAAAACTGTGCAACATGATCCCGTCGATATTCATGTGGAAAGTGTGCACGACAATCAGAAAATTGAACAGGTTTTTTACGAGGTCGGTAAAGAAGAAAAGATCAGTACGCTCGTCAAACTATTTCAACATTACAAACCTGAATCGTCTTTAGTGTTTTGTAATACCAAGCAGCAATGTCAGGATTTGGCTACGATTTTACATAAAGAAAATATTCATGCTTTGGCCTTGCACGGTGATCTAGAACAGCGTGAGCGTGATCAAGTTTTTGTGCAGTTTTCAAATAAAAGTAGTTCGGTTTTGATCGCAACGGATGTGGCTGCGCGTGGGTTGGATATTAAAGATCTGCACGCGGTGATTAATTATGAATTATCGCCCGATCCGGAAATTCATATTCACCGTATTGGGCGTACCGGTCGTGCAGATAATGCGGGGCTGGCGATCAGTTTATTTCCAGCATCCGAGAAATTTCGTGTTCATGCAATCGAGGAATATCAAAACAATCCCGTGACGATTGCGAAAGTATCGAATTTGCAGCGCCAGGCTAATTTCAAACTTTACCCGCCGATGGTGACCCTGTGTATTAATGGCGGACGTAAAAATAAAGTTCGAGCGGGAGACATTCTTGGCGCGCTAACGAAAAATACCGATTTGGATGGTAAACATATTGGTAAGATTACTATTTTAGATACGCTAGCGTATATCGCGGTTGAACATGTTGCGCTTAAACAGGCTTTGAAGATTCTGACGGAAGGGAAGATCAAAGGGCGAAAATTTCGCGTCTGGAAAGTGTAATTCGTTGAACGGTCGTTCGCTGTAGCAATTATCGATCATCATAAGAGGGTTGATCGGCAATAATCTGCCCTGTAATAAAATCATATAACCAGCCGCCGTCATTGTCTGAACCACTACCGGTCATTTGCAAGGCTCCTGTCTGTATTGCAGTGACGGTGTACAGTCCAGTCATGGGATTGGATGGCAAAGTGATATTACCAAAGTAAGGGCCGTAGCGAATCAAACCACCTGAGTCACCATCTTTCTGTGAACAAGCAACACCTTCGACGGTTGTATATTGGGTCAGGTGTGCGACAAACGCCGCTGCACCGGGTGTGGCGGTGTCTGTATTGGTTCCTACAGCGCAAGTGCCTCCTGATTTTACAGCGCCCGGGAAGTGGCCATGTTGAATGGTGTATAAGTCGATCGCTTTGCGTAGCGAGGCAAGATTGGTGTCGGGCACGGCTAATTTAGCATCATCCTGCGAACCACTTAATTGTGGGATAACAACACCCGCCAGTGCCGCGAGAATCACCACGACAATAAGCAGCTCTAATAAAGTGAAACCGTGAAGAAGATGTTTTTTCTTATTGTTAAATTGTTTCGGATCTAGCACAAAACCTTGACACGACAATGTGAGTGACTAAATTAAGACCATAATATAACACAGCAATATTTTATAAGGAAACAGATTCAAGTGATTGATATTGTTCAATTTAAGTGATGATCTGACATGTAAGGTAAAGAGGTATGGTGAACGCATCAATCATCCACTTCGAAATTATCAAATTCCCTCTCTACAAGATTCATCGACCAGTTCTTGCGCTTCAACTGGCATTCTACCGTTTTAATGAGCTATCTAGTTGATTCCTTGACACTATTCGTTTCTTAAATAAAGACTATGCTTGTAAGAATTGCCTTATTTAACGGATATCATTAATTACTAGTAAACAGTCTTATTGCAGTGCAATATATTGCAGTGCAATATATAATCATTTGCAAATTCATCTCACCATTGCTAATACATGGTGTGCTGAGTAGGTTTCTTTTCACGCTGGCGGTCGACTTGCTAAGTGTATAAATGCAAGCGCTACGAATAAATATAAGGATTTACTATGCAGACATCAGTTCCAACCATTCCGACAAATCCAGATCCTCTCGGTATTCTTGCTTCATTTACTGAGGTTCAAAAGTCTTGGCTCGCACATCCGAATGTTTTCGCAGATCAGTATTGGAAGCTCTTAGCGAAAGCATGGTCATCCGATAGCTGGCAATATTGGATGACTGGTCAGTTTTACAACGATATGATTTGGAATAGTGACTCTGACAGTAGTTTGCCATTCTTTGATCCGGGTAATAACCCGGCGTTGGATACGTTGAAAGAAATGCACGAAATGACCTCTAGCTGGTTAGCTGAGACCATTGCTGAAACACCTGATCTATCAGAAAAAACACGCAAACGTGCGACGTTTTGGTCACGTCAAATTTTAAATGCGGTCTCACCTAGTAACTTTCTGATGACCAATTCAGACGCGCAAAAGCGCTTGTTTGAAACGCAAGGTACTTCCGTTATTGAAGGCTGGAATCAATTTTTAGCAGATTCAAAACGTGGTGTGATCAGCCTCGTTGAGGAAGATGCATTTGAAGTCGGGAAGGACTTAGCGACAACACCGGGCGGCGTTGTTTTCCGTAACGAGTTATTCGAATTAATCCAATTCACGCCAACCACGAAGAAGGTTCATGAAGTACCGATCGTGATCGTCTCACCGTGGATCAATAAATATTACATTCTCGATCTGACTTCCAAGAAAAGCATGATCAAATACTTGGTTGATCAAGGCTACACCGTTTTCATTACCAGTTGGAAAAACCCAACCAGCGAAATGCGCAACACGAAAATGGATGATTATCTGATCAAAGGCGCACTTGAAGCGGTGAATGTTGCGCGCGAAATTTGTCATGTTCCGCAAGTTCATCTCACAGGGTATTGCATTGGTGGTACGCTCGTTAGTGCACTGATGGCTTGGTTAAATCAAGCAGTGGCAGATGGACAACTAGACACTATGCCGGTCGCGCATTGGACACTTTTTACCACACTGATCGACTTCGAAGATCCAGGTGAAATAGATGTGTTCATTGATGAAAATGCAGTGCAACATGTTGAGAAAAAAATGGTCGATAAAGGCTATTTGGATGGTAACGATCTGGGTATGTCTTTCCGTATGTTGCGTTCAGAAAGTTTGATCTGGAACTATTTTGTGAACAATTATTTATGTGGTGATGCGCCGCAAGCGTTCGACGTTCTTTATTGGAATATGGACACCACGCGCTTACCTGAAGCGATGCATAAACAATATCTGCGTGATTTATATCTAGATAATAAATTGTGTAAACCGGGTGCGCTGAAAATTGCGGGTCGTGGTCTCGATATGTCTGTCGTCACACAACCACTTTATGCCGTCGGTACTGAGCAAGATCACATTGTGCCGTGGAAGGAAGCGTTTAAATCAACCTCGGCGGTATCAAGCCCAGTACGTTTTGCTTTAGCGACCTCTGGTCACATTCTGGGTGTGGTTAGTCCACCGGTTGAGCCACCGAAGCGCGCTTACTGGGTCGCAGATGTAGACAAATCTTTAACTGCTGAAAAATGGTGCAAAGGTACTGAGCAAGCGCCAGGCACTTGGTGGGTGGATTGGATTGCTTGGTTAGCTCCACAATGCGGAGCGAAAGTCGCACCGAAAGATCTCGGTGGTGAACATTACCCTGTATTAGCACCAGCTCCAGGTGAGTATGTTTTAGAAAAATAAACGTGACTTTTTATTCGGTGAACAACGGATCTCAGTGGGTTTCGTTTTAGCCTAAAAGAACCCGATCAACGGCAAGTGAACATTTGCGTTGTTCGGGTTTTTTTATGCCTAATGTTTGATGATTTAATGTCGACCCAACACAAATTTAATCTCAGATGAAAGTCGATCAACCGCCGCTCGACCTTCTTCAATCGCTTCTTTCGCCCGATAAAATTCAATCGGGGCAATGTGCGCAAGACGTGGGTTGATCAGAATGTCTGGTGGATCACCGGCCATGCGGCTGCGAGTAATACGATCTTCAAAAATATTGATCGATCCGGCGATGGCGTCGATTAGATTGGGTGGTTTCGCTTCTTCAGAATCATTATTAAAAAATGGAATAGAGACGTTTCTAAAATTATCCGCCATACCACTCAAGCTTTCACCAAGATTATCTAAAATGGTAGTTTTTTCTTGATTCATTTTTTCTTCGTCACGTTTTTCTTGCTCAGACTTTTTATCCGCGCCGCGGACTTTTTCGGGTTTACTAAAGTGCTTACCTACAATATCCGAATTCAGGTTTACCGCGATCACGACATCGGCACCTAACGCACGACATAGTGACACGGGGACAGGGTTTACAAGCGCACCATCAACCAACCATTTTTTATCCGAATAATAGGGTTTAAATAAACCGGGCAAGGCCATCGAAGCCCACACTGAGTCAAGTACCTTACCCTCTGTAAACCAGATCTCCCGGCCGTTGCGTAGCTCGGTGGCGACAGTGGCAAAAACCTTATCGAGATCTTTCATTTGTAAGGATTCATCGCAGACAAATTCATGTAAAAAAGCGTGCATGCGATCTTGATTCACAAAGCCATTTAAAGAAAAGTTTAATTCAAAAAAAGATCGCAATTTTCGTTTGTCGAGCTTGCTGATCTGTTCATCAAGTTTATGAATATTACCTGCTGCATACGCGGCACCAACGACTGATCCGATCGAGCAACCACAGATGATCGATGGTTGAATTCCAATTTCTTCCAGTGCCTCAATAATGCCGATATGCGCCCACCCCCGTGAGGCGCCGCTGCCGAGTGCGAGGCCGAATACTGGGTTTTTCGGTGTGGTAGTCATGACGGTGTCCTTCAGTGCGATTCGTGCGCAAATTTTGGCTTAGAACGAGGGAAATGTCTTGTGTTGTTAACCCGTTTCTTTTTTAGACTGATAAGATAGCCGACAGGAAAAGGGGAAAAGTATGTTACTTAGTTGGGGTACGTTAAATATCGTATTAGCTGCGATATTTTTTGTGATCGCGCTAATCGGTGCCGTGCACGCACTAACGCACAAGCGTGATCCACGTGCAGCCTTACTCTGGTTCGTTGTCTGTTTTTCAATACCGCTATTGGGTTGCTTGGCGTACGCCATGTTCGGCATTAATCGCAGCAATTGGAAAACGCTACGCTTGGCTGCGGATAAAAAAACCATGGCGTCACTGACACAAACCCACGCTTGTCCCCCGCTGGTGGAAGAGGGTTATGTGCAACAAGTCAGTCTGGCCGGCGCGTTGACAGGTTTGCCATTGTTGGATGGCAATCAGATCAACATTCTACGTAATGGCGAGCAAGCGTATCCGGCGATGCTGTCTGCGATCCGCTCGGCAAAACATTGGATTTATCTTGCAACCTATATTTTTGAACATAAAAAAATCGGTGGTGAATTTATTCAAGCCCTCGCAGACGCGCAGGCACGTGGAGTTGAGGTGTTTGTCTTATTGGATGGCGTCGGCGCGTGGTATAGCGGCGCAAGAACCGCACATCGCTTACGTAAAAAGAATGTTCATGTAGCACGATTTTTACCGTTGAGCTCGGTGATACCGAAACTGACGATTAATTTGCGGAATCACCGAAAACTCCTGATCGCGGATGGGCAGATCGCCTTTACCGGCGGTATGAATATTCGTCAGGCGCATCTGGTTGAAATGAGCAAAAGCAAACGTGCGACGCAGGATTTGTTATTCCAGATTGACGGACCGGTGATCGCACAGTTGCTCAGCGTTTTTCAAGACGATTGGCACTATGCCAGTGGTGAATCGTTGAAGCACACGGCGGCTGAAGTGGATTCACAGGGCCGGATCGTGTCACGCGCGATCAGTGATGGGCCGGGCGTGGTGATCGACGTTCTAACCAAAATTCTTGTGAGTGCGGTGCATCATGCGCGTGAGTCGATCACGATTGTGACACCGTATTTTCTGCCGCCGCAAGAATTGGTGATCGCACTGCAATCAGCCGCCATTCGTGGCGTAGATGTTCGCATTATCTTACCCGGCAAGAACAATTTACCTTATGTGCAATGGGCGATGAATAATGCGCTCTGGCAATTTCTCCATCATGACGTGAAGGTCTATTATCAGACGCCGCCATTTGATCACGCAAAATTACTATTAATTGATCGCTACTACTGCCAGTTTGGATCAGCCAACTTGGATACACGCAGTTTACGACTGAATTTTGAGATGAACCTGGAGTGTTATGACCGCACGCTGGGTAAGCAGTTAGATGCGCTGATCAGCGAAAAAATTCTGCACAGTAAAGAACTGCATTTGAGTGACCTGAATGCGCGATCGTGGCCAAAACGGATCTGGGATGCACTTTGGTGGTTATTTACGCCCTATTTATGATCAAACGCCTGACTATTTGGTGATGGCAGGGGCTTAAAAAGTGGATCTCATTTTACTGCGTCAACATGTACAATAGCGTCATTTTTGAGCGAAGGATTTATCCATTCAATGACGGTAAGAACTCGATTTGCGCCCAGCCCGACAGGTTATCTGCATGTGGGTGGCGCGCGCACAGCATTATTCTCTTGGTTATATGCGCGAAAACACGGCGGCACGTTCGTCTTACGCATTGAAGATACCGATTTGGAACGTTCCACTGAAGCATCCAAACAAGCCATTTTGGATGGAATGACATGGCTCGGACTCGACTGGGATGAAGGGCCAATTTATCAGACAGATCGATTTGATCAATACAATGCAGCAATCGATAAACTGTTAGACACCGGTCATGCCTATCGCTGCAATTGCACGAAAGAACGACTCGAAGCGCTGCGCGATGAGCAAATGGCGAACAAGATCAAGCCACGTTATGACCGAGCTTGTTTCGGCAAAGAGATTGATCCTAGCGAGCCACATGTCGTGCGTTTCCTGAATCCGGATGAAGGCAGCGTGATCGTGGATGATCTCGTGCGTGGGCCCGTTGAATTTCAAAATACCGAATTGGATGATTTGATCATTCGTCGCACCGATGGGTCGCCGACGTATAATCTCACCGTGGTGATCGATGATGTGGATATGCAGATCAGCCATGTGATTCGTGGGGATGATCATCTCAACAACACGCCGCGTCAGATCAATATGATGAAAGCCTTAGGGCTGGAACCACCAAAATTTGCCCATTTACCGATGATTCTCGGAGATGACGGATCGCGCTTGTCAAAACGCCATGGCGCGGTGTCGGTGATGCAATATCGTGATAACGGCTATTTACCGCAAGCGTTGCTGAATTATCTGGTACGTTTGGGGTGGTCGCATGGTGATCAAGAATTGTTTTCTATGGAAGACATGATCGCGTTATTTGATGTTGCGGATGTGAATAAGTCTGCGGCGAGTTTCGACACGAATAAGCTGAATTGGATTAATCAGGAATATATTAATAATGCACCGGTTGACGATTTAGTCAGTGCGTTTGATCAGTATAAGTCCGCGATGCAATCTGGTTTCGGGCAAGATAATTTTGATCAAACAGATGTTCGTGCAATCTTCATGGAATCACAACAAGGCCGATCGGCGACGTTTAAAGACATGCTGGAAGAAGGCAAGCGCATCATTGAAGGTGATTGGATTGCCGAAGGTTTTGATGAAAAAGCCGCGAAAAAAACGCTACGTCCGGTGACGAAAGAACCATTGGAAAAACTCAAAGAAAAATTCACCACGTTGGAAAGTTGGTCACGTGAAGCATTGCATGATTGTGTTACGCAAGTGGCGGAAGAATTAGAGGTCGGCATGGGTAAAGTCGGACAACCGCTACGCGTGGCGCTGGTTGGACAAGCGTCTTCACCAGGGATTGATATCACGCTGGAATTGGTTGGCCGTAACGCAACATTACAGCGGATTGATCACGCGCTCGAATACATCAATAAACGTAGTGAGAATGGGTAAGGAACAAGGCAACATGACAGACGAAAAAGTCAAAGCAGCAAATTTTATTCGTAACATAATTGATGCTGATCGCGCTGCAGGAAAAAACGACGGCCGCGTACATACACGTTTTCCACCAGAACCTAACGGCTATTTACATGTTGGTCATGCGAAATCAATTTGCTTAAATTTTGGGCTAGCGCGTGATTATGAAGGCAAATGTAATCTGCGGTTTGATGACACGAACCCAAGCAAGGAAGATGTCGAGTTTGTCGAAGCGATCAAGCATGACGTGGAATGGCTTGGATTTAGTTGGGATGATCGACAATTTTTTGCGTCGGATTATTTCGAGGATTTATACGGTTTTGCTGTGCAGCTGATAAAGCAGGGCGATGCATTCGTTTGCGATCTGAATGGCGAACAAATGCGTGACTACCGCGGCACATTGACTGAGCCAGGTAAAAACAGCCCATTTCGTGATCGCAGTATTGACGAGAATCTCGATCTTTTCGCGCGCATGCGAGCAGGTGAATTTGCTGACGGCGAAAAGTCGTTACGAGCAAAAATCGATATGTCGTCGGGCAATATCAATTTACGTGATCCGGTGATTTATCGCATCCGACACGGTGTGATCCATCATCAAACGGGCAACGAGTGGTGCATTTATCCGATGTACGATTACACGCATTGTCTATCGGACGCGTTGGAAAATATTACCCATTCAATTTGTACGTTGGAGTTTGAAGATCACCGCCCATTGTATGACTGGTTTCTTGATCGACTCGAAGGCCATGTGCCATGTCATCCACAACAGATCGAATTTTCCCGTTTGAATCTGCAATATACGATCACCAGTAAACGTAAATTGACGCAATTAGTTGAAGAGAAACGGGTCAACGGTTGGGATGATCCACGCATGAGTACGATCGCAGGCATGCGACGACGCGGTTACACACCCGGTTCGTTACGTGAATTTTGTGATCGCATTGGGGTGACAAAGTCGGATAACTCGGTCGAATTCGAGATCCTTGAAAGTTGTATACGTGATGATCTGAATGAGAATGCGCCACGTGCAATGGCTGTGTTGAATCCGTTGAAAGTCGTGATCACAAATTACCCGGAAGGCCAGGTTGAAGAACTTTCCGCGCCGAATCATCCTCAGCAGGAGGCGATGGGCACGCGCACGTTACCATTCACGCGTGAAGTTTATATCGATCGGGAGGATTTCCGTGAGGAAGCGAATAATAAATTTAAACGATTGGTGCTCGGAAAAGAGGTTAGGCTGCGAAATGCCTACGTGATTCGTTGTGATGAGGTGATCAAGGATGCGCAAGGTATGATCGCGGAACTTCATTGTACATATGACGAGGCGACGCTGGGCGCAAATCCTGAAGGTCGCAAGGTTAAAGGTGTGATTCACTGGGTCTCAGCAGAGAAGGGCGTGCAAGCAGAGGTGCGTGTGTATGATCGCTTATTTAATCACCCGCACCCTGACAGTGACAAAAGTGTGGATGATTTTAAAGTGCATATTAATCCAGACTCGTTGCAGGTGCTGGATAATGCGTGGGTGGAGCCGAGCTTGGCGAATGCAGAAGCCGGCGCGACGTATCAGTTCGAGCGCGAAGGTTATTTTTGTGCTGACCGGGTTGATCATACAACGGATAAACCCGTGTTTAACCGCACAGTGACCTTACGTGACACGTGGGCGAAGATTGAAGGGCAGGGATAATTTCTGCCTGAAATCTAATTACAGCAAATAGGCGCCGCTGAATTTTGCATTGTGATCAACGGCTAAGATATTGATGTTTCAGGCATGTGGAATTGATTGTAAAAACAACACAGAAAAAGCCTTGACGCGATCAGCCCTGTAGAGTAAATTACGCGCCTCTTAATCAGGGGCCATAGCTCAGCTGGGAGAGCGCTACAATGGCATTGTAGAGGTCGGCGGTTCGATCCCGCCTGGCTCCACCAGACACCCCTGATTAGTCATAGTGACTATGACCTAAACGATGTCCCCATCGTCTAGAGGCCTAGGACACCGCCCTTTCACGGCGGCAACCGGGGTTCGAATCCCCGTGGGGACGCCATACAAACCCGATCCGCATCTATTGATATTCGATAATAGATGCGGGTCGAATATGTTTCCGGGCATAATTCCACTTTTTCGATTAGCTGATGTATCTCGTCTTTTAACCGCTCTTTGTCTTCGCTGTTTGCAAGATTGTCGATTTTGTCGCTAAGTAGTTGCTTGACGATTTCCGGGTTGATGTTCTTGAGTGCGGCGGTGCTTGCGTATTCCTTTTGTATGATTTCAATCTCTTTTGCTAGTTGATCGCGTTTGCTTTCCAGCCCGTCATTTTTCTGGTTATGCGGAATAGCGGATGAAACTAACGCTAAAACACGTTATGCTTTTAATCACATTCAAATATTAAGTGACATTCAGCAGATTGGGTTCGGAGATGGCAAAGGTCACCCGGGTCCAACAATTAGAAATCATCTGCTTCATGACAAAACGGACCATTGCGATATAAGCTAATTACGCCGCCAAGTGCTTTTTACGTTAGCCTCTTCTTTATTTTGCTGATGGTTCTCACCTGCACCGTAAATGCAGACGAAGGTGAATTACGTGTCACTCCACAATTGAGCACAGATGGTGTGTTCAATCTTAGCTGGGATTCAACTGATCAAGCTGATGCTGAGATCCAGCAAAGCACAAACTCCGCTTTTACCTCCCCCAAGTTACTCTACCAAGGTCGCGATACTTCCAGTGTTCTTACCGGTCTAGCGAACGGTAATTATTATTTCCGCATCAGAACACATTCTGTAGAAGGAACGACCGGCGAGTGGAGTGACGCGATCGTTGTTCGTGTAAAACATCATTCTATGTCGCGAGCTTGGTTGGTTTTCAGTCTTGGCGCGTTTGTCTTTGTCTCGATTGTGCTGTTGATATTTTTTGGAAATCGAAAACATCGGGAGATGCCGTGAGTAAGAAGCAGTTGAAGATTAATTTTGATCGTTTGAAAGCGGATATAGAAACGCTCGCGCAGATAGGCCGCGCAGATGATCATGGCATTTACCGCCCCAGTTTCAGTGAGAACGATATGCAAGCACGTGAGTGGTTGAAATCTCGGATTGCGGATGCGGAATTGGATTTTTACCAGGATGGTGCGGCTAATCTACATGGGCGACTAGCTTGGGAGCTCGATCAACCCAGTGTCATGACCGGATCGCATATTGATAGCGTCCCGAATGGCGGTCATTTGGATGGTGCGCTTGGCGTTTTATGTGGGCTGGAGGCATTACGCGTGCTTAAAGAGTACAAAGCGGATCTCGTCAGACCACTTGAACTGGTCGCTTTTAGTGATGAAGAAGGTCGTTTTGGTGGCATGTTTGGCTCGCAAGCGATTGCTGGGGAGTTAACACCGGAGGCCATTCATTCGGCGCGTGATCTCAATGGCGTTACGTTGACTGAAGCGATGAAAAACGTGGGGCTGGATGCGGCAGATATTCTTACCGCTGCACGGAGTAAAGAAAGTCTCCACGCACACATTGAATTACACATAGAGCAAGGCCCAGTGCTTGATCAGAAGCAGATTCCGATAGGTGTGGTTGAAGGGATTTGCGGCTTACAGCGCTGGAATATTCGTCTTAGCGGTATTTCAAACCATGCCGGTACAACCCCGATGACCATGCGTGCAGATGCATTTCAGGGCATGGTCGCTTTTGCTAGCAAAATTCAATCGTGTCTTGATGACGTTGGTGGTGAGCGCAGTGTCGCGACGGTTGGGCGAGCAGAATTAATACCAGGCGCGGCAAATGTCGTACCAGGGCAAGCGCATTTTTCACTGGAGTTTCGAGATACACAGGCAGACATTCTTCTCGCGCTCGCGAGCAGTTTCAAAGAAACCTTGATGGAAGTTTGCGGTCGGTTAGATCTGCAATTTGAATACGATGTAGTCAGCAATATTGCGCCTGTCGCGTGCGATCAACACGTTCAAAAAGTCATTCAAAACACAGCACAAACACTCGGCTATAAAACGCATAATATGCCCAGCGGAGCGGCGCACGATACACAGAAAATCGCAAACCTGACTCGCGCTGGAATGATTTTCGTCCCGAGTAAAGCAGGGCGTAGCCACTCAGCAGCAGAATGGACCGCTTGGCCCGATATTGAGGCTGGCGCGAATGTTTTGCTGAATTCACTTTATAAACTCGCTTCGGAATAACACTTGATGAGCGATCAAAATACTAATAAAGAAGAACAAGCGTTACATATCGATCCTCTCTTAGAGACATATCGTGAACGGATTGCGGAAGCGCCGGGACAAACTAAATCACTAGAGCATTACAAAACCGCGTTGCTCTGTATTGACATGCAGTTTCTCGATGCGGCGATGGGTTATGGCGTTTTTGCCGAAAAGAATACCTCCGGTCTGACGCCAGAGTCACAAGCATATTACTTTGATCGTTTAGACAACCTGGTCATACCCAATATGCGTAAATTGCAGGACGCTTTTCGCGCGAATAATTTAGAAGTGATGCACACACGTATTCAATCCTTAACGCTCGATGGTCGTGATCGCGGTTCTGGTCACAAGCGCTTAGGGTTGCATGCCGCCCCCGGTTCTAAAGAAGCGGAATTTTTGCCACAGATCGCGCCGTTGGATGATGAGATCATTGTGAACAAAACGGCTTCCGGTGTTTTCAGTTCCACCAATATTGAATACGTCATGCGTAATCTCGGCATCACGGGTCTTTTTATTGCTGGTGTTTATTCGAATGAGTGCGTCAGTACGGCTGTTCGAGATGCATGCGATTTGGGTTTTTACGTTACGTTAATTTCAGACGCCATCGCGACTGTTACTCCAGAACTGGAGAACGCGACGATCACAACAATGAAAGATCGCTATGCTCGCGTAATGACAACAGAAGAAGCGATCGGTGAGATCGAAGGCGTATTGTCATGAATGAAGGCGGGATCCTATCGCCGCAAACTGGTTGGATCATTCTGGCCGTTTTTAGTGTGCTTTGGGTCGCGCTGGGGTATTGGTTCGGCCGTCGAAATGACGGCGTAGAAGGGTTTATGCTGGCTGGCCGCAAAGTTGGGCTGGCGCTAGGTACCGCCACGGCCATGGCGACGTGGGTGACGAGTAACACAACAATGGCTGCGCCACAGCTCGCGCTGCAAATGGGCATCTGGGGAATGATCGGTTATTCGCTTGGTTCAGTTGGCCTGATTTTATTCGCACCGTTGGCAAAACGGATCCGAAAGTTGATGCCGCAAGGTTTTACCAGCGGTGATTTTATCCGTCTGCGCTATGGCAAAACGGCATGGCGAATATTCTTGCTGATCTCACTTTTTTACGGGTTAGGCTGGCTCGTGAGTTTGGGTATGGCGGGCGGTGTGTTGATCAACGCGCTGACGGGCATTGATTATCACCTTGGTATGAGCGTGATTCTGATCATCTGTGTTCTATATACCTTAATGGGTGGTTTGCGCGCCGTTATTGGGACGGATTTTATTCAAACGATGATCATCCTGATCGGTTTGGTGATCTTGGCCGTTATGGTTATTACTCAAGTGGGAATGGACACGATCTATGAATCCGTGGCCGAAGAGCGTCCGCAATTATTAAACCTTCTTTTCCCCGCCGCGATTATGTTTTTATTTAATAATTTGCTGTTCGGAATTGGTGAGATCTTCCACTCCAACGTCTGGTGGAGTCGTGCATTTGCCTTTCGTGAAGGCGTCGGTTTCAAAGCGTATTTGCTCGCGGGATTATTTTGGGCACCTGTGCCGATCGTAGCGGGTTTTATCGCGCTGGCTGTGCCCGCACTCGGCATTAACGTGCCATCGGCGGATATGGTCGGACCACTTGTTGCTGCAGAAATTCTTGGCGCGACGGGGGCAATACTGGTATTTATCGTCATCTTTTCCGCGCTCGCGTCCAGCCTCGACTCACTGCTTGCAGCAATGTCTGATCTGATCCTGATCGACGTCTACAAAGGCCACATCAATCCCGAAGCATCAGACCAAACTTTACGACGTGTTGCACCGTGGATCATTCTCGGGCTTGGTGTCTTCACATGGTTACTCTGTTTACCACGCCTCACGACCTTAGCAGAATTACTGTATTTCACGGGTGCGTTTGTCGCGAGCACAATCTGGCCGATCGCAGCGGGGTTGTATTGGCGTCGCGTTAATCCTGCTGGTGCGTCACTTGCGATGTTGCTTGGAACAAGCGCGGGTCTTATCAGCTATTTTCAAATTGGTTTTTACGTCGCCGCGCTGATCTCAGCCGCCGTTTCCATGTTTATTTTGTTATTGACGAGTTGGATCGCGCCAAGATTTTTTGATTGGAAAAAACTCAATCCTCAGACAAAGCCAGACTCGATCGCGAGGGCAGCATGATTATTTCATCAGCACTTTTTAGTATTTTAATTTTTATCGCCACTGTGGCGGTCGCGATTGCGCCGATTGTCATGTTAATTATCTGGCTATCTGAATGCCAGGAGGGGAGATTGTGGTAACCGAACTGGAGCATCACCTTAACCGACAACTGAGTGACCAAGCGCTAGATACACAAGGCTTTGAATGTCCTCGAAACCTGATGGCACTGGTTGAAGAAGATCTGGTACCTCTATTAGATCTCGCCCATCGAGCGATTATTTCAGCGAAACAATTTAATCGTGAGCAAATTATTCAGCTTTGCCGTTTAGCGGCCAAGTTTGAAACAGAGCCACACCGCAGTACAAGGCCGTTAACGGGAAAGTTACTGATCTCCGCTTTTTACGAGCCCAGCACGCGAACCCGCCTTTCGTTTGAAAGTGCATGGCACCGACTTGGTGGTGACGTCATGTCGATCACGGATCCTTCCACGACAGGTATTGCGAAAGGTGAATCGGTTTATGACGTGGCTGAGATGCTGACGCATTATGGCGATCTGATCGTGTTACGTGATAACAATGAAAAAATTGTGTATGAAATGTTGGAGCGTTTACGCATTCCGATCGTGAACGGCGGTAACGGTACAGATGAACATCCCACGCAAGCAATGGCAGATGTTTACACGATGCTCAAAGCCTACCCGCAATTACTCGAAAAAGACGATTTGAGCGATGAGGACAAAATTCAGGTGGGTATCATTGGTGTTCCATCTCGTATGCGGACGATTCGCAGTTTGCTGACTTTTCTCAGTTTGTTCTCAAATGGCATTAGTAAAGTCACGATCATCAGTGATCAAGATGATCCTTTTTCAGAGGGGCAACGCAAAGAATTGGAAGAAGCGGGTTTGACGTTCGCTGTGTCGCAAACCTTAGATAATATTCTTCCTGATCTGGATGTCGTTTATATCAACGCGATCGCGTGGGTGGAAAAAAATGTCGAAGCGCACGGACAAGCCTATGTGCTGAATGCGAAATCACCGCTAAAACCCAGCGCAATCGTGATGCATCCATTAGCGCGCGGGAAAGAGCTTGATCGCAGCCTCGATGACACACCATTTAATTGGTATTTCGCTCAGGCGCGAGGTGCTGTTTACATTCGCATGGCTTTATTGTCAGCCATTTTAAAAAGTTACAGTTAACGGGATTTTCTATGTGTGGAATAGCAGGATTTATGTATGCCGATCGTGATCACCCGGTCGATGCAGATACGCTGGTCGGCATGGCGGCCATTCAATATCATCGCGGACCAGATGGTTTTGGTTTGCGCCGTATGCCGGGGATTGGCTTCAGTCACGCGCGCCTATCAATAGTGGATCTGGACGAAGAGCGTGGTCGTCAACCATTTGAGAGTGCTGACGGCAAACTCATGCTGACGAAAAACGGTGAGCTGTATGACTATCAACGTATACGGGCTGATCTAACCGCGCGAGGTGCACGCTTCGATACGAAAAGTGATTCAGAAATGATCATGCATTTTTACCCACGCTTGGGTCTGGATGGCATGCTGCCGCATTTACGTGGCGAGTTTGCCTTTGCACTCTACAGCCAGCCAGAAGAACGGCTCATGTTAGTCCGTGACCGCTTCGGAATTAAGCCGCTTTATTGGACAGAAGTGAACGGCAATATCGTGTTCGGATCAGAATTAAAAGTGTTATTTGCACACCCAGACGTGACCCGCAAATTTGATCCAAAAGGCGTATTCCACCAGCTCATGCAAACAGTGCCACCGGGTACAACGGCATTCGCAGGAATTCACCAAGTTCCGCCGGGACACTTGTTGGATGTGAAACGAGTTGATGGACGGTTGAAAATTGAATTACGTAAATACTGGGACATGGACTTCCCACTGATCGACGAGCGTCGCGTGGGTGATAATAAGCTCACGGACGAAGAATGGATCGAAGCGACACGTGCAAAATTACTGGAAGCCGTGCAACTCCGTCTTGAGGCGGATGTCCCGGTTGGTTGCTATCTGTCAGGCGGAATCGATTCTTGTTCTATTCTGGGACTGGCCGCTGCTGCCAGACAAAACCCAGTCAAAGCCTTCACCATTGGTTTTGATAATAAGGAATATGATGAATCACATATCGCCCGTGAAATGTCTGAAAGTGTCGGCGCTGATCAGGATGTGATGATGCTTGACGCATCGCACTTATACGATAACTTTGTCGAAACAATCTGGCATACCGAACGCACGATATACAACACGCTAGGCGTGGCAAAACTGCTCATGAGCCGTCATGTGCGTGACGTGGGTTACAAAGTGGTTTTAACCGGCGAAGGATCAGATGAATTGTTCGGTGGCTATCCGGCATTCAGACGCGATATGTTCCTGCATGGGCTGGATCACTTAAGCCCACAAGAGCGACAAGAATGGGAAGCCCTGTTAGGCGAACAGAATAAACTGTTTAAAGGCGCAATGTTGGCCGAAAACGAACTGCACAATGCCGCGCTCGAAGCGAAAATTGGTTTTACACCGAGTAGCTTGCAACCATGGTTAACTGCCGGTCAACGGGTTCCGGGTATATTGTCTGGTGATCTTGCAGCCTCATTAACGGATTATGATCCAGGTGCGGCGATTGCAAACGAATTGGATAAAAGCATGCTGGAAGGACGACACCCGTTAGATAAAGCGCAATATGTCTGGATCAAAACCATGCTAGAAGGGCAAATCCTGACATGGGGTGGTGATCGCGTCGACATGGCAAACTCAATGGAAGCACGTCCCCCATTTCTTGATCACCACTTGGCTGAAATGGCCGCGCAGATCCCGCCGTCATTACGCATAAAAGGTAAAACGGAAAAATACATTTTGCGGGAAGCGATGCAAGGCCTGCTACCAGAAGTACTCTACAAACGTGAAAAATTCGCATTCATGGCACCACCAGCACACACCGATCCAAAAAAATGGGCGGCCATGCGCGGCTTAGCGGATCAATTCTTGACTGATCAGGCCATTGAGGACGCCGGCGTCTTATCAACATCAGGCGTGAAAGCATTATTCGATCTGCACGATGATAAAAACCTCACCGCAGGAACACAGAATAATCTTGATGCATTAATCAACCACATGCTCGGTGTACAAGTCATGCACAAACAACTGATCGCAACTGACATCCCAACGGTCGCAAAAGAAAAAGCCGCCTCCTTAGGTTGGTTTGCAAAAGATGTCGCATAGAAATAATCACAAGAATTAATCCCGTTTAACGATATTAAAATCCGGCCTCATTGCCGGATTTTTTTTAAATAAACGTAGGTGAATATGTTCAAAAAATTAAATGGGAAATAAATGATGACTTATTGAAAGGCGTCAGCGAACTTCAAGCCACGTAAAAATAAACAATTTCCGATCGCATATTAAAAATCAACTTGGCTGCCCCTTGATAACTAGTCAGCACTGCAAAAAAACCACTTTATGGCGGATTAGATCAAGTAATCGAGGTAGTTGAAGAGACATGACACACTCCTTGAATCGAAAGAGTGTCCAAAATTATGAAATCAGGCGTTTTCTACAAAGCATTAATTAATAGTTAAATAACGGCCTTAGAGTTGTAAATATTCAATATACGGCCATCATCGCAAGGTATATTGAAATCTATTCACTGCTCCTTTGCATCCTGCAATTGCAGTATTCGTGCATCCATGCACGTCAAGTGGACACGTTGGATATATTGCTTCATGGATCAAAAATTCACTTATGTATATGAATATTAGGCAAATTTCCCGAGTTTCGGTTTGGTATCCTATAATCTAAGATTGGACAAGGTGTCCGATAAACTACTGTTAGGCAAAATAAGGAAAATTCATGCGAATAGCCGTCTTGGGTTGGGGGTCGTTAATTTGGAATCCCGATCAAATGTCGCTTGCATCTGACTGGGAAGCCGATGGTCCACTATTGCCAATTGAATTTGCTCGTGAGTCCTCCGATGGCCGAATAACTTTAGTTTTAGTCGAAGGAGTAAAACAGTCTCCTGCATTGTGGGCGTACTTAGGTTCTGAAACTCTTGATAATGCCAAAAGTCAATTAGCAAGACGCGAAGGTATATCGGAAGCTAATATCAAATATTCGATTGGCTATTGGGAATCAAGCACAGGTAATTCGCATGGAGTCTGCACCCAAGAAATATCAAAATGGGCATCAGAGAAAGGCTTGGACGGAGTGGTATGGACAAATCTAAAATATGGATTCAAATCATCAAGAGATAAAATTCCTGAGTTAGACGAAATTATCGAGCATTTTCAAACCCTAACTAAGGCTGCTCGTAACGTCGCTGAAGAATATGTTCGTAAAACACCGATACAAGTCCGTACTGGCTTTAGAAGCTCGCTTGAATCCAAACTAGGCTGGCTTCCGGTTATTAGTGATGCATAACAAGTTTCTCCTGCTAACATTTTTTCCGTTGCGCCTTTTGTGCTCAATAGCACAAAATTCTCCACTCCAAAAATGCAGCAGAGCAAGGCGTTATGCGTTAAGAAAGCATGTCTGAAAACTATGTTGTACATATTAAAGGTGAAACTGTTCAAGAAGGCTTGGGCAAGCTAGGTCCTTGGGTAATTGCAAACATTGAACAGTCAATTGGATGGCCTGAAGAAGATATCATCATCAAATATGAAGGCGTTGATATATTTTTGCTCACATATAATGACGAGCATGATTTTATGCCTGCTGTAGCTATTAATCTTTGTAATGGGCTAAGTAATGATGAAGCAAGGTCAAAAATAACACGATTTCTTAGTGTGCTAAATTGGGTTTCAAGCGGATCATTAAGAATAACTTATTGTTCATGTGGTGGTCGATCAGTAAGAAGTGAAGATACTAAAGTCATGAAATATACTGCAAGGCATTTTCGTGTCACGTATTTGCCCGCAAACTTGAGTGATGAACAGCGGCTTGCGTTAGCCCTTCTGCGAGAAGGCGATGGATTAAGCCATACATGCATCACATCATAGGGTCAGGTCTAGTTTTTAGACTCTCTTGCTCTTACTTTTACTATCTTCCCAATCCGGGTTAAATGCAAACCGCCGGTGATCGCTGCTCCCTTATCTTTATTGGATAAAGAAAACAGCAAAGTGGACACTTTTGATATATTTAAGGAATTATCAATAGTTAACGTATGTATGGGGCTTGTGGGTACTGAAACTTATGCAAATTACTATGGTTCTGTTTGGTAAGTTATATATTCTTATCGGACAAAGTGTCCTCTAAACAATTGTTAGCTGACAAGAATGGATGCAAACATGAAAATTGTAGATATATCAAAGTTTGAAGACTCAATTGTATTGTACTTTGATACAAGCAACACGACGATTAATGCATACACGTTAGCTTCAACATTAGTATCAATAGCTGACGCAGCAAAAGCGGCAAACTCATCGATAAATGCTGGGCACAACATTGAAATAATTGTTGAGGCTCTAGGCGAGGGAAGCTTCAAGGCAAAAATTTCAGCCGTCTACACGACTTCAAAGAACATATTTTCTTCTCAGCTAGTTGCCGGTGTAGTTATTGGATTGCTCAGCAACTACATATATGAGCGTGTGTTTTCTATAGATGATTCTATAAAGGTCGAAATCAATACAGACGAAGTAATTATTAATAAAGGCGACGAAAGAATAATTGTTCCACGTAAGGTATACGATGCAACTAGAGAGGCAGAAAAGAACCCTAAGTTTGTTCAATCAATCGAGAGAACATTTCAAGCTATAGAAAAAGATTCTGATATTAAAGGTTTCGGATTTTCCGAAACAATGGAGTCTGGTAAACCAGAAGTAATGCTACCTAGAGAATCAATCATTTTAGCCTCTGGTGAGGTAGAGTTGGTCGAAGGAGTAAGGGTTATCCCCGAAACTGTTGAGCTTCAAATACTTAAAGCTATTCTTGAGCGTGGAAAGAGAAAATGGGAGTTTATGTGGCGCGGTATAAAAATATCCGCCCCCATTACTTCACAGAGTTTTTATAATGAATTTTTTAATCACGACATTACCATTGCTCCAGGTGACAGCCTTGAAGTTAAATTGTTAATTAAACAAGTCAGGAATGAAGACACAGGCATATATGTTAATAAAAGCTACGAAGTAGCCGAAGTTTACAAACATATTCCGCGCCTAAAGCAGGCGTCATTGGAAAATGTGTAATCTAAAAGCAGCTAACAAGCGCATTAAATCTGACTCCGTAAACCTGTCGTCTTTTTTGCAAAGGGCCGCAAAAAAGTCGCCAAGTTTACTCCGCAGTTTATGCGGGCGTTAGTGTTTAATGAAAATTCGGAGTTTCTATAAAAAAACATTTCTATTTATATTATTAGCACCCGTTCATGTTTATTCATCTGATATAAACGGAAACTACGTAATAGGTGAAAATCAAGGGGGCAACCAACTTGAAACCTTTTATTATTAGCCGTCCAACCCAACTTGAGCACCGAATGCGTTAAGAATGGAGAATGATCCTTAAATTCCATTTGGTGGGTTTACTCATATTCTAATCTCAATCATTAATAGCGAATTCCTGACGAGTCTGTTTCTATTTAGCAATTCAGATTAACCCGTTCAGATCACTCTTTTGTCAAAAAGTATGACATGAAGATCGAATTTGATCCTGATCAATTCCTCCCTATTTACGTCTCTGTATTGTGCTTTCAATAGCGCATAGGCGTATTTTATTTACTCATTAAAAAGGAGAGCTGTTATGTCCACAGCAGGCGTGAAGGAGTTGGAAGTGCTAGAAGGTAAAGTGACTGATGGAACGATTTGGTACACGAAAGATATGCAAGATAATGTTTCCTGGTTGCACCCGATCAATACAGATCAGCAAACGGAAATCCTAAATGCATTAGAAGTTGCTAAGTTGTGTGGTGCGACAGTTGAGACAGTGGACAAGGAAACATTCCCATTACCGCATTTCGGCGAGCTTTTGTCGGTTATGCAATATGACTTAGACAAGGGGTTTGGTTTTTCGGTGATCCGAGGTGTTCCGATTGAAGGTCTGTCGATTGAGGATAGTGAGTTATTGTATGCAGGTATTACGGCTCATTTTGGCCATATGGTGAATCAGGATACACAAGGCACGTTAATCGATCATGTTTGTGACCGCGGTGCAGATTACAGCGATATTTCAGTCCGCGGTTATACGACTAATGCTCAGTTAACACCACATTGTGACTCAGATGATTTGGTGGTTTTGCTTTGTGTCAATCCCGCGAAAGAAGGCGGTCTGAATAATATTTCGTGCACGATGGCTGTTTATAATGAGTTGGTAGAGACGCACCCAGAATATATTGAACCGCTTTACCGAGGTTTTCATTATAACTTGCGAGGTAATGGCCCTGTCGGTGAGTTCCAAAACATCACAGCGCACCGCGTTCCCGTTTTTAGTTATCACGATAATATGTTGAGCTGTCGGTATAACCAAAAAGCCATTCTGACAGCAGAAGAATTACCCGGTGTAGAACCGCTCAGTGATCTTGAAAAAGCGGCCATTAACTATATAGCGGAACTCGCTATGCGCGATGACATCCGTTTTGATGTGCAACTTCAATCAGGAGATATTGCATTCTTGAATAATCACACAGTGCTGCATAATCGTGGATCGTTTGTCGATTATGAAGCGCAAGAAAATAAACGTTTACTGCTTAGGCAGTGGGTTAATCTTGACGGAGCACGTAAATTAAAAAATGAGTTTGCTGATCATTACAACACGGGGCCACGTAAAGGGCCGGCTATCCACCCTGATCAAAAAGGCGCGCGAATTGAATAATTAATTCGTAATTAGACGCTTTATTTTAATAAAAAGCATTATCCAGTATTTAGGCAAAATCAAGCGGTCAGCCAATTATGTTGGTTGACCCTTGATGGCTATGAGATGAAACAGATTGATCAAACGTTAGAGAATTTAAGTAAAATACGTAATGTAATGATTTAAAAGTGAAATGATTTATGCAAAGAGTTTTAATGTTAAACTGCTTTGTATTCAATTATTTTTCGATAAAACAATTAGTTACTTACGGGTTGATTTGATCAGTAAAAATTAACTTATTTCCAAATGGATCAGTAATGCTCATATCGCGCGTTCCCCACGGCATTTCTTGTATGCCAGGACGAGCATTTGCATAATGCTTAGCTAATAATATTTTTCGATATTCCTCAAGATCATCTACACCAATGCGTAGTGCAGCGCCAGGACAGCTGTCGCCATGGTGTTCGGAAAGGTGTAACACGCAATCACCAAAAGAGAGCTGCATGTATAACGGCGTGTTCTCTTCAAAGCGGTGTTGCCAGTCAATTTTGAAGCCAAGAAAATCAATATAAAAATGTACCGCTTTGTCTTGACTAAAACTACGGAGGATAGGAATAGGTTTTTTGATCAGCATAAGAAAAGCATATTGTCATATTGGATAATCTGAAATTAAGAGGGTAACCAATCTGGTTTCACGAGAATAATTCATTTCGAAAAATAACCGCCTTTGGGTGGTGCACCGAAAAGTAACATAGCGGATTGCATTTTGCTTTTTGGGTAATTTTCTAACGATTTTTTATGTAAATCTATCGAATCCCATTTTTCAATGACGACGAAAGCGTTGTCTATTTCAATATTGCGTAGCACCTCGCACGAATGACAACCTTCAGAGGTGGAAATATACGACATGAGTGAGGTAAGAAATCGATATAGCTCTTCGGTTTTACCTTCAGCCGCTTGAAACTCATTGATGCTGGTTATGCTCATAATTAACTCTTTCGTTCTATCTAACAGGTAAAGTGGGATTTTACTACACAGAGATTACGCTTCGAGGATCATTTCAAAGCCGCCGAAGATCATCCGTTTTCCATCAAACGGCATTGGGTTCGACTCACATTGCATGCGTTCGTCTTGCATGACTTTTTCCATTCCGACATTGCGTATTTCACGTGACGGCCAGGTGATCCAAGAAAAACAAACCGTCTCATCTGCTGCGCACTTTACAGCGAGTGGAAAAGACGTGACTTCGCCATCAGGTACATCATCGCCCCAACATTCAACGACGGTTGTCGCGCCATACTCTTTAAAAACGACGGCGGCTTCTTTTGCGTGTTGAATATATTCCGCTTTACGTGCAGTTGGAACTGCCAATACAAACCCATCAACATACGACATATCAAACTCCCGCTCACTACTATGTAAAGTCTTTAGCCTAATCCTCACTGCGATCACCTTCAAGTTAAGGGGAGTGCCGCTACGTTTTTATTTGTCTATTCGGGTTTTCTCCCAACAAACACGATCTAATTAGCGTGGTTGACCACAAGTTTCAGTAAAATATCGACATTTATTATCAATGTCGTTAATGTAATGCGTTTTCTGATCGTTAATTTCAGTCAAGAACTGTCTGCACAATGAAGAATGAGTTAAATCATAATGCCCGTTGTCGTTGAAAAACTTTCCGGAATCATGCTTTTCATTGTGTGTGTCGCGACGATCGTGATCGGCTATGGTTGGGATATTTCCGCATTCGCCCCGCGCGCACTCATGGCGGTTCTGGTCGCCATTCCGGCATTGGTGTTGACCTTTCGTTTGGCTGTGACGCAACGATTTCAGGTGCTGATTTTGTGCGTCGTGGCGATCACCTTATTGTCACTTAGCGGCTCGAATGTGATCAGTGCGTTACCCCAAGCGCTGACGACGAATATGGGCCTGATCAGTTTGATTATCAGCGTTGGTTTTTTGCGTTTGATCATTCATCCACATGCAGAGAGTGCAGCGCTACCAACGGGGCAGAAGTCCATGTGGCAGACATTGATCGGGCTGCATTTTCTCTCGGCAGTGATCAATCTCTCTGCGATCACGATTTTCGCTGATCGTATGACGCGCAACCACCCATTGCGCCCTGCGCAGTACATGTTGCTGTCGCGGACATTCGGTGCGGATGCGTTGTGGTCGCCGTTTTTTGCGGCAATGGGTGCGGCCATTGCGTATTCCTTCGGTGCGGATTTTAAGACCTTATTGCTAGCTGGATTTGTCAGTGCGATCGCTTCGATGCTGATCACCGGTTGGCAGTGTCATCGTTATTCTACTCAGCATGGCGACACCTTTGAGTCGTATCCTATGTCGCTGGGCACCTTATTTTTGCCGCTGATGTTATGCGTGCTGGTGATCGTGGCGCATCAAATTTTCCCCGCGGTTTCGATTCTTGTACTGGTGGCCGGTGTCGTGCTGCTGTCGGTGATCGTGATGTTGATTTGGCTGCATGGCCCTATCGTGTGTTTACAACGCTTGTCTGATCATATTCAGAATGGTATTCCGCGATCGGCGACGGAGATATTATTGTTTACTTCCGCGGGGTTGTTAGTGGTGGGGTTTAGTCAGTTTTATCACTCGTTGGATCTGATAATTCCGATCACCCATTTCGGTGGTTTAGCGGCGAGTGTCAGTTTGCTCATAATGGTGTTGCTGGCGTGTATCGGCATTCATGCTTTGATCACGATCAGCATCGCTGGTGAATTATTGAAGCCGCTAGCGCCGGATCCGAATTTGTTAGGTGTGTTGTTTTTATTAAGTTGGGGTATCGCGTTACCGATTTCACCGTTGTCGGGTGTCAATCTGACCATGCAGTCGCGTTACGCGATCCGTCCAGCCGATGCCTTCCGTTATAACACGCGGTTTACTGTACTCATGCTGGTGTTTGGGTGCATAGTGTTATCGGTCGTGAGTGAGTATTGTCGCGTGCAAACGTAATTCCCACGTTCCATCAGAAGACTTATTTAAAATAAGCGGATAAGCATTATGAACGAGACCAATCGTAAATTAGGCCAGACGGCGTGCGAGACTGCGCCGTTTCCAAATAAAGAAGATTTGCGTCAAGCATTCCAGTTTAATCAACAGTCTGGACTTGTGTCGTTAGAAGGCGAGCGCATGCTGTTATTCCATGCATCGTCACTCGGTGCATTGCGTAACGAGCTGATCGAATCACTCGGCTGGGATCGCGCAAAAGGCGTGTTGATGCGGATGGGCTATCAGTCTGGTAAGGAAGATGCACGACTCGCGCGCAAACTCAGGCCAGAAGCAACAGATTACGAATTATTTGCCGTCGGGCCACAATTACACACATTGGAAGGTATCGTTTGTGTTGAGCCAATTTCACTTGATTTGGATATTGAAACAGGCCGTCATTATGGTGAATTTAACTGGATCAATTCATTCGAAGCAGAACAACATTTAAAGCGCTACGGGATTCATACCGAGGCAGTGTGTTGGAATCAGGTAGGCTATGCTTGCGGTTATTCTTACGAATTAATGGGCCGCGCGATCATTTATAAAGAAGTGGAGTGTGCCGGTTGTGGGCATTCGCATTGTCGTATCGTGGGTAAACTCGCGGAAGATTGGGATGATGCCGACGATATGATTGCTTACCTCTCTAAAGGATCGGTTGCGGAAACCATTTTCACGTTGAAAGACGAAGTGCGAAATTTACGCAACGCGATCAAAAAAGATATTCTGCCGGAAGATATCATCGGTGATTCGCCCGCCATGCGTGAGACGTTGAATATGTTAAGTAAAGCCTCACAAACAAATGTCACGGTGCTGATGTTAGGTGAAACCGGTGTCGGTAAAGATACCTTTGCACGACTCGCGCATAATTTTGATCAAGCGCATGACAAGCCTTTTGTACAGGTGAACTGCGCCGCCTTACCGTTCGATTTGGTGGAGGCTGAATTATTCGGTGTCGAGAAGGGCGCATATACCGGCGCAGAAAAGTCGCGTCCAGGTCGTTTTGAACGCGCTCATGGCGGTACGTTATTTCTCGATGAGATCGGCGAAATGAGTTTAGGTGTTCAGGCAAAATTACTACGTGTTTTACAAACCGGCGAGTTTGAACGAGTGGGAGATACACGAACGCGCAAAGTGAAAGTTCGCCTGATCGCAGCAACCAATCAACCGCTTGAAGAACGCGTGGCAGAAGGGAAGTTTCGTGCGGATCTTTATTACCGGATCAATGTTTTCCCGATCTACATCCCACCATTGCGTGATCGCAAAGAAGATATTTTGGGCTTGGTGGAAAAGTTTATTGGTATGTTTAATTCAGAATACGGTAAGCATGTCGCAGGTTTAGAAGACACAATTTTAGCCCAGTTACTCGCTTATGATTGGCCGGGTAATATTCGAGAGTTGGAGAATATTATTGAACGCGGTGTGATCATGACCGATAGCGGTAAGAAGATCGCGCAGGCTTATATTAACCTTGAAAACACATCGACGAATGTATCTGATCAGCCATCTGCAAATATTCGACAATTCAATCCAGAACTGGTCGAAAAAAAGACTGCGTCACCACATCAGCATTCAATACAAAGTGTGCTTGATCAAATGCGTGATTCAGGTCTTGGGCTGGAAGAATTAGAACAAAAATTATTGCAAAGTGCGCTTGATCAAGCGGGTGGCAATGTCACGGCGGCCTCACGTTTATTAAATATCACACCGGCAAAATACCGTTACCGTATTCAAAAATCGGATAAAGACTGAGTTAATTTAATCCCATTCAACAACGTCTGATCCGTACGTTAACGGGTCAGACGATCGTAACACCATCACTTATCAATAGTGCATGAACGGATCTTTTCGATTGGATCACGTTTCTAGAACGCTCACGTTCGGTTGATTATATTCCTCGTATTAATTTCGCTGCACTGCATCATGATCAAATGATAAAAAGTGCATGATCAAATGCGTATTCTCGCAGCGCAACATTTCCATAATAAATAATAATTATTATTTAAAACAACACTTTAAGTTTGTGGCATGACGTGTGCAATACAGTCAATACGTTATTTAATAAATACAAAATTGTAATGAAACAAGAACAAAAAAAATACGTGCGAGTGACAGCAGTAAAAAATAATAAATATGTTGAATTTGATTTCGCGATTAACCATCAAGAATTTTTTGTTGAATTGGTTTTGCCGCTCGACATGTTCGATACGTTTTGTAAAAAAAATAATGTGATCTTTCTTGAGCCTGAAGAGGAGTCCGAATCAGAAGTCGAAAAACTGGTTTGGAGAATCAGCCACGCAAGATCCTAAAACAATAATTTAGTCAGCACCCAAAGGTAAGGATTCACTAATGCACATTGATATTAAAAGTAAAAATGTCGAAACCATCCGCAATACATTCTCCCATCTAGAAAGACGTCTTGGGGATAAACCAGCGAGTCGTTATCAAGAGGCGACTTATGACCTTCAGAGCACGGTGAATTTTCATTACCGACCCACCTGGCAGCCTGAGTTTGAGTTATATGACGAACGTCGCACAGCGCTGAAGATGGCCGACTGGTACCGTTTTCTAGATCCTCGCCAATATTATTACGGCACGTATGTGATGAGCCGGGCAAAGCTGCAAGAAACCGCTGATCAGAATTTTAAATTTGTTGAAAAGCGCGGTTTACTGAATTTTATGCCGGATGACGTTAAGCAAAAGGTTTTCGATTTTATTGTGCCACTTCGCCATTACACGTGGGCGGCCAATATGAATAATACGCAAATTTGTGCGATGGGATATGGTTCTGCGATCACCGCACCGGCGATGTTTCATGCTGGCGATAATCTTGGAATTGCGCAATACATAACGAAAATTGGTTTGTTATTAGGTGACAACGAAACCAGCGTACTCGATAACGCGAAGCAAGCTTGGTTAGACGATCTGCTCTGGCAAGGTTTACGTAAAGCTGTCGAAGATTCGCTCGTTTTAGATGATTGGTTTGAATTATTTATTGCACAAAATTTTGTTATGGATGGACTAATTCATCCGTTCTTTTTTGATCGGTTTGAGCAATCAATTAATGAACAAGGCGGCACCGCACAAGGCATGCTTACCGAGTTTATGTCGAGCTGGTATGCGGAAAGTACGCGCTGGGTGGATGCACAGCTAAAAGTAGCGGCAGCAGAGTCGGCAGAGAATGCGGTGTTAGTCAGCAGATGGATCAATAAATGGCTCGATGAATTAATTCCTGCGTTAACGCCACTTGCGGAAGCCGCCTTAGAAGATGGTGCTTCGCAGTTGCAAGACGTGATCGACACGCTGCGTCAACGTGCCGCAAAAATCAAAATTGAACTGTGAGATAGATCATGAGCGATAAAGTATTTCTAGCTATCCAGGCCGTTGATGAAAGTCGTCCGATCGTTGAAGCGATCGAAGCCGATAATCCGGGCGTTACGGTAGATTATCAACCTGCAATGATCCGCATGACAGCTGAAGGCAGTCTCACGGTAAAACGTGACACTGTGTCTGAATTGATCGGTCGTGATTGGGAACCACAAGAGCTACAACTTTTACTGGTTTCATTTGGAGGCAATCTGGATAGTGATGAAGATGCCTTCAAAATCAGTTGGAATAATTAAAAATAATTTAAATAAGTAACACGTTAGAAATAATAAACGTATTAAAGAGGAGTAAAGCATGGCCAAACGATTAAACATGCGCGAACAATACGAACAGATGACCCGACTCGGTTGGGACACAACGTATCAGCCAATGGATAAAGTTTTTCCTTACGATCAATACGAAGGCATTAAGATCAAGGATTGGAGTGGTTGGGAAGATCCATTTCGAATGACCATGAATGAGTATTGGAAATACCAAGGCGAAAAAGAGAAAAAACTTTACGCTATTATGGATGCCTTTGCGCAGAATAATGGTCATACCAATATAACGGATGCAAATTACTTAAATGCTTTAAAATTATTTATTCAAGGTATTTCTCCACAAGAATATCAAGCGCACCGTGGCTTTGCATTTACGGGTCGTCATTTCAGAGGTGAGGGCGCACGCGTTGCCTGTCAGATGCAGTCGTTAGATGAATTACGTCATGCGCAGACTCAGATTCATACGATCAGTCATTACAATAAACACTTTAATGGTTTCCATGATTTTACGCATTGGCGTGATCGTGTTTGGTATTTATCCGTTCCTAAATCCTTTTTTGAAGATGCACGAACTGCGGGTCCATTCGAGTTTATGGTTGCGATCGGTTTTTCATTTGAATACGTACTAACAAATTTATTGTTTGTGCCGTTCATGTCTGGTGCTGCCTACAACGGTGATATGGCGACAGTAACGTTTGGTTTTTCTGCACAATCCGATGAAGCACGACACATGACCCTGGGTTTGCAGATCATTAAATTTTTACTCGAACAACATGAAGATAATGTGCCGATCGTTCAGCGTTGGTTAGATAAATGGTTATGGCGTGGTTATAAGGTTTTAGGTCTGGTTGGCATGATGATGGATTACATGTTGCCGGACAGCCCTATGTCATGGAAAGAAGCATGGGAAGTGTACTTCGAAGAAAACGGTGGGGCGTTATTTAATGACCTAGCACGTTACGGCATAAAAATGCCTGACTTTGTCGAAACCTGTAATAAAGAAAAAGATCATTTAAGTCATCAAGTCTGGAGTATTTTTTATAACCATACTGCGGCAGCGGCATTCCATACAACTGTGCCGGATGAAAAGAAAATGGATTGGTTATCAGAAAAATATCCAGACACGTTCGATAAATATTATCGTCCACGTTATGAACAATGGCGTGAGATGGAACAGCGTGGCGAGCGATATTATAGCAAAACGTTACCGATGCTGTGTCAGACCTGTCAGATCCCGATGGCTTACACCGAGACGGATGACTTTACACAAATTGCCTATCGTCGATCAGATTATAAAGGTGAACGTTATAACTTCTGCTCTGATCCTTGCAAAGCAATTTTTGATTTTGAACCTGAAAAATATATTCAAGCCTGGATGCCGGTGCATCAAATTTTCCAAGGAAATTGTGGCGGTCAAAGTCTTGATGAAGTGATTAAGTGGTTTCAATACAACGTCGGTGAAGACAACATGGATTATCACGGATCACCAGACGAGAAACGCTGGAAAAACATGAAGGGCATGGATGATGACCAGTCTGAAGAAGCGCCACTAAACAGGCGAATGGATAATAGGAGACGATCATGCCAGTGACTGCAATTGGGGAATATGCATTTTCCCATAACGATAGTGTGGATAAATTTCACGGTAATCAAATAATTTATATTGGATGGGATCATCACACGATGATTAATGCGCCGATGGCATTTCCTGCTCCGAAGGGAATGTTGTTTAAAGACATAATCACGACGTTTATTCCAGCTGCGTTTGATCAACATCCGGACTTTAAAAATATTAAGTGGGATGAGGTGATTTGGTTGCGTGATGATGACGTGTTTACACCTAATATGGAGGCGAATTTGGAGGGTAACGGATTCGTACATAAAGCGGTTATCCGTTTTAAAACTCCTGGGCTAAATGGCATTGCAGGAAGCGGCAGTTAGCTGCGTCGGGAGAAAGCAAAATGAGCTATTTTGTTACGATAGAGCCAACCGGCGATCAGATTGAAGTTGAAGAGGGTCAAACGTTACTGGATGCCGCTCTACGCGCCGGTATCTATCTACCCCATGCCTGCGGACATGGTTTATGTGCGACGTGTAAAGTCGATGTGGTCGAAGGTGAGATTGATCACGGTAGTCCATCACCGTTTGCTTTAATGGATATGGAGCGTGATGAAGGAAAATGCCTGGCCTGTTGCGCGACTCCGGAATCGGATCTCGTTATCGAAGCAGATATCGATGAGGAACCGGATGCTGAGTCGCATGCGGTCCGCGATTTTGTTGGTGTGGTTTCTAAAATTGAATCCTTTACACCACGTATTAAGGCGATCTTTTTGGCGATTGAAAATGGCGGTATGGACTTTCAAGCGGGGCAATATATTAATTTACATATTCCCGGAATTGATGATCATCCTCGTGCATTTTCGATCGCGAATCCCCCGTCCGAATCCAATTTAATTGAATTGAATGTGTGCCTTGTCGAAAACGGCAAGGGAACAACGTATGTGCACAATGAATTAAAGGTCGGTGATGAGCTGCGCTTTTCCGGACCGTATGGTCGTTTCTTCATTCGCAAGTCTGCACCGCAACCATTCATCTTTCTTGCCGGTGGATCAGGTTTATCCAGCCCTAAATCGATGGTGCTCGATCTACTAGAAAAAAATGACAAACGTCCTACCACCCTTATATACGGTGCGCGTAATCAAGATGAACTCTACTATCACGATTTGTTCGTTTCGCTGACGAAGCAATATTCGAACTTTACCTTTGTACCCGCAGTGTCTGATGAACCACACGACTCTGATTGGCAAGGTCTAAGAGGATATGTACATGAAGCGGCGATGGAGCATTTTGGTGGAAGGTTTGATGGTCATAAAGCGTATATCTGCGGTCCGCCGCCGATGGTAGATGCGTGCATTAATACGTTGATGAAGGGCCGTTTATTTGAAAAAGATATTTATGTTGAAAACTTTTTCACCAATGAAAATAAAAATGAGCAATCGAAAAGTCCTTTATTTAAAAGTATTTAATCGCCATGAAAAAGTATGCGATCTATTTACAGGATATTCAGGTTGAGTATGCCTGCTCGGATGATCAAAACCTGCTTTCCAGCATGGAGCGGGTCGGTAAGAAAGGCATCATGTCCGGCTGTCGTGGAGGCGGCTGTGGTGTGTGCAAAGTGCGCGTTCTCAATGGGAATTATCACGCTCGAAAAATGAGTCGTGAGCACATTACTGAGGCTGAGCAAGCTGAAGGTTACGTACTGGCTTGTCGTTGTCATCCTGAGAGTGATCTCACGCTGGAAGTGAACGGCAAGTTGAAAAAGTGTTTAAACAAGAAAATCTAATGGTACAAATTAAGGTAGATGAAAATATAAAATATCGACATTTATAAAAATATCGATATAATCAGAAAAATAACAATGACCGTTTAATGTGACTGGTATTTCTTAAAAATATTGAAAAATCATTCGCTTAAATTAGAAAAATATAAAAATTCCGAGTGAGGTCGGCAATCGTCGCTTTCGGATCGGTAACCATAATAATTCGATAAATCGAAGCATGGAGGAGGTACTTTATGCCATTACAAGGTGTGTTACGCCCGGGTCATGTCAGCGTGCGCTTATTGGATCTTGAAGAAGGTTTGGTGCATTACTGCGAACGACTCGGACTGGAGGAGGTTGATCGCGATGATCAAGGTCGTGTTTATCTCAAAGGTTGGGATGAGCAAGATTATTTCTCAATCGTGCTACGTGAAGCAGATTCTCCAGGCATGGATTTCATGGCATTCAAGGTTGATAGTGCGGAGACATTGCGCAAATTAACCCAAGATCTGATCGACTTTGGTCTTGATGTGGAACAGATTCCTGCCGGTGAATTAAAGCATTGTGGCGAGCGCGTTCGCTTTATTGCCCCAACCGGTCATGCATTTGAATTATTTGCTGAAAAAGACATAAAAGGTACAGAAATGGGACGCTTAAACCCGCACCCATTTCCAGACAATTTAAAAGGCATGAAAGCACAACGGTTTGATCATTGTTTGCTATACGGAGATGATCTGGATGGCGTGGTGAAACTTTTCACAGAGGTCTTGGGTTTTCAAGAAACCGAACGCGTTATGGATGGTGATTTTAAGATCAGTTCATTCATGAGTTGCGGTATGAAGGCGCATGATATTGCGTTCGTAAGAAATGAAGAAAAAGGTCGTTTGCACCATGTGTCTTTTTTACTGAACAGTTGGGAAGAAGTGCTTCACGCGGCGGATTTAATGGGGCGCTATCGTATACCCATTGATATTGGCCCAACCCGTCATGGTATTACGCGCGGTAGAACCATATACTTTTTTGATCCTTCCGGTAACCGTAACGAAGTATTTTGTGGTGACTATAGTTGGTATCCCGATCATGAACCGATCACTTGGACGGCTGAAGAGCTCGGTGGCGCGATTTTCTATCATGATCAGAAACTCAATGAACGTTTCCTTTCTGTTACAACTTGATTTATGAAAGATAAAGACACCATCCGAAAGGATGGTGTCATTCTTTTACTCGCTGATTATTGTTCCACCCAAAGTAATTGAAACGGAAAAACCTTGATGATTTAATCTATCAGGTTAGACCAGTCAATTTTCTAAAAAATACTATAAAAGCGAATAAATCATGAATGATCACACCTTAACCGTTACTGTTTCTCGCAAGTTTCTCGCTGCGGAAGATATTCTTTGTCTTGAACTTTCGCCTGGTGAGGGTCAGGTTTTACCCAGCTTCGAAGCCGGTTCACATATTGATTTGCATATTGATGGGTTTGTTCGTCAATATTCTATTTGTTCTTCACCTTCAGAACGGAATCATTACCGCCTCGCGATCAAGTTAGAAGATGCGGGGCGCGGAGGATCCAAAGCCGTTCACGCGAAAATCAATGAGGGTGATCAGATCACCATAAGTGCACCACGGAATAATTTTCCATTACGCGAAGCGGCACATTCTATCCTTATCGCCGGAGGGATTGGGATCACGCCGATGCTGGCGATGGCACAACATTTATTTGATCACTCTCAATCGTTCGAATTGCATTACTGTTGTCGTAGTCGTTTGCATGCGGCTTTTCACAATGAACTTATCGACGGTAGTTTGAAGCCGTTTATTCATTTTCATTTTGATGATGGTGCGGCTGATCAAAAGTTGGCGTTGGGGACACTTTTTGCATCGACGGAAGCAGATACACATCTGTACGTTTGTGGGCCCGATGGTTTTATGAATTTTGTCACCTCAACCGCGCGCGATCAGTTTGGTTGGACAGATGATGTGATCCATACGGAATCGTTCGGTGCGATTGATCTCAGTGAAGAGGGTGATCAAGCATTTACCATCAAAGTCGCCAGTACCGGAGCGACTTACATAATCCCGCCGGATAAAACAATTATTGAAGCGCTGGAAGCACAGGGTGTTGATATTCCGCTTTCTTGTGAGCAAGGAATTTGCGGTACGTGTCTCACGCGCGTTTTGGAAGGTACGCCGGATCACCGTGATATGTATTTAACGGATGCAGAGAAAGCGTTAAATGACCAGTTCACGCCGTGTTGCTCACGTTCGAAGTCGCCAGTGTTGGTGTTAGATCTGTAATTTTCTGGTCGAAGGTGAATAAGTGCAACTCCGTGTCGTAGTGGCATTGCAATCAATGAAATGAGTCGATAACAGCGGGAGCGTTCTTTGTGTCTGAGAAAATAATAAACAAACACTTCACGACGCACCTGATGCCTTATTTATCTGTTGTACTAGAGACCAAACTCAAGCCACCGTCGCAGCGCGGGCTGCTGATCGCACGGCCACGTCTAGCAAGTGTGTTTAGCGCGACAGAAAGCTGTTCTGTTCTCACGGTTACCGCGCCGGCCGGTTATGGCAAAACCAGCTTACTCGCACAAATATTTACGCAAGCGCAATCAGAACAAAGCATCTGCGCTTGGTTTACGTTAGATAAAACCGATAACGACATGGTGCGCTTTGCGCATGCGTTAGTGGAAGCCGTGCGCAAATCTTCTGCCGGTTTCGGGCGCGATATTCTGGGCCTGATCGAGCGTGGTGCGAATCCGTCATCGGATACGTTGATGACCTTATTTATTAATGAGATTGCCCAGCTAGATCAGCCGGTGAGGATTTTTATTGATGACTTTCATCTGATTACGAATTCTGATCTACTCGACACTGTTAGTGAATTGTTCATGCGTAGTCCAGCCAGTGTGAAATGGATTGTCGCCATGCGCCATGCGCCGTTGGGCGTGTCGTTAGGCCGATTGCGAGCCCTTGGACGCTTGCATGAGCTGGATGTCGATGATCTGCGTTTTACATTAGCCGAGTCGCGCGAGTTTTTTGCTAAGACCACTAAAATTCCTTTACGAAACCCTGATCTGGCGTTACTTGCTGATCGTACAGAAGGTTGGGTCGCAGGTTTACAACTCGCCTCGTTGTCTTTGCAGAAAGTACAAAACCCACAACATTGGATTCACGATCTTTCCGGTGAATATCGTGACATTGCAAATTTTTTAACCGAAGAAGTGTTGCGTACGCTGGATGAACCTGTGCGCGAGTTTTTACTGCAAACGTCCATACTGACACGGTTAAACCGCGGTTTGTGCGCGGCGGTCACGGAAATGAAAGATTGTCATGCATTGCTTGAACAGGTGATTGCATCCCATATTTTTATTTTTTCTTTAGACGAGACGGATGATTGGTATCGCTACCATCATCTGTTTGCGGAGTTTCTCGATAGGCGCTTGCGTGAGGCCGATCCGGATAAATACCGCGTCTTTCACAGTCGCGCATCGTTGTGGTTTGAACAACATCATTTTTATTTGGATGCGATCCATCATGCTTGTTGTGCTGAAGATAAAGCCCGTGCTGCTGCGCTTTTAGATCATGTCAGTGAAACGTTGTTTTCCACCGGACATGTGACCACATTAGAAGAGCAAGCAGCCCGTATTCCATACGATGTTTTGAAACGTCAGCCGCGTTTAATGTTAGATCTCGCGTGGCAACATATCATGCGCTGGGATTTCGAAAAGGGAGCCGCCATGCTCGATCTGATCAGTGAAGAACTGGCGAGACATCGAGAGCTCCACGCGACTATTTCCGATAAAAAAATATTATTAGTCGAGTCAGGTCTTGCACCAAAGCAGTTACACTATCTTGAAGGCAAATTGAAACACCGAGAAATGATGTTAGCGGCGATTTCTGACGATCTCGCGAAAACTAAAATCGCGTGTGAAGCGTGGCTGTCTGCGAATTACCCATCTGATCCAGCGATGCACATGCTGACTTCTGTACAAATTTTATTACAAAGTGCACGACGCGATCATTTCGAAGTGGGGGAGACACTGGGCTTGGCCGCAGCCATGCATGAAATTTGTGTTGAGCATAATGTGCTTTACGGTAGTGTTTATCATGATGCCTTGGTCGGTATTACTTTGCGAATGCAAGCGGAATACACCGAAGCGCAAGCATTATTTAAAAATGCGCTGAATGATGCCACGGAATTGCATGGACGACTTTCCTCCATTTCTTCTACACCGGGTTTGCTGTTAGCAGATCTGTACTACACGCAAAATCGAATTGAGTTTGCGCGTGATTTGGTGAACGAGCATTTAGGCCACTGTGAAAAACTTGGGCTGTCTGATCAGTTGATTGCAGGCTATTTAACGAAGACGCGTGTGCATGTCTTTGATGGCAATTTGGATGTTGCATTCGAATGTTTAAACGAAGGAATAAAACAGGCAGCACGTTTTGCTTTTTCGCGTTTAGAAACACATCTGATCGCGGAACGGGTCCGACTTCATTGCTTATTGGGTGATGCGCAACAAGCTGCAGAATGTGGCCGACAGAGTGGCTTAATGGGGCCGCCAATCAATCTCAAACCCGATGAAAATGCCTCGACAGCGACCTGCGTTATGGCGATTGCGTGGTCGAGATTAGCGACGTTGCGCGGACAATCGGCGGTGGCTATTCGTTTGCTTAAACAATGGTGGCAGTTTTTATCTGATCGCGGTTGTTGGGAACCGGCTTTACAAACAGGACTCTGTTTGACGGCGATCACAGCGGAAAATGGTGATCACTCCGCAGCACGTGGTGTGCTGCAAACGTGTTTGCATTTAAAAGGTGCAGAACATTCAGTTCGTTTTTTTCTTGATGAAGGACAGCCGATACAAAAGCTTTTGCGTGAGCTGCAATCAGAAAACGCTTCAGATTCTGCAGATCTGATCACCCGGTTGCTGACTGCTTTTTCTAATGATCCAATGCAACATTTTCCACGATCGCAAACAATGGATTTTAGTTTGCAGGAAGCTTTATTAAAAGAGCGCGAAGTGGAAATTTTAGAGATGGCGGCGGATGATCGTTCTAATTCTGAAATAGCAACGCGATTGTCACTTTCACCAAATACGGTTAAGTGGTACTGGCAACAAATTTTTACCAAGCTCGATGTCCACCGTCGCGGCAGTGCCGTTTCTAAAGCGCGTGAACTTGGGTTTTTGCAATAATCCCACCCATTTATACAGCAGCCTGATCGGTGTTTGTTTTGAACGCTGCCTGATCGCCATCCGTTTCATTCATGCTTTACGATGAATTTCTAAAATATCACAGTATTTCAACCAATTAAGACGACCATCCTAAAGGTTGGTGAACGTCATAGTGCGCCCTCGTATAGTCCTCATACAGGAAAATTACCCGTCGGTGTTTGTCGAGCTTTGTTAACGCGACGGATGGATTTTTCTAAAACTATTTTCCCTATTCATCGACCCAAAAGAGGTCGAGGCTTGAAATAAATCGTGTGAGGAGAACCAGCATGAGTGAAGATAAAAATATTTTTTTGAGTAATGCCTGGTATGTGGCTGCACTGGTGACAGAAATTAATGGAATGGATTTATTTAGACGAAAAATTCTCGATCAATCCGTTCTGATTTATCGTAAAGAAAATGGTGAGGTGGTTGCCTTACGTGATCGTTGTCCACACCGGTTTTTACCTTTATCCGCTGGGCAACGTCATGGCGATGACATTACGTGTAAGTATCACGGCCTAACGTTTGATTGCACTGGCAAGTGCGTACACAGTCCGCATGGTGACGGCAAAATCCCTAAAGCAGCTGTGGTGCAATCCTTCCCATTAGTTGAGCGTGATGGTTTTTTGTGGATCTGGATGGGCGATGCTGATCTGGCCGATGAAGATAAAATTCTGGATTGCAGTATTTTGACTAATAGTCCGAAGGATGCAGTGTTTTATTTCGTGCTGCACAACAACGCGAACTACGAGTTGATCACCGATAACATTATGGATCTTTCGCATATTGATCACTTACACGGTCCACTGATCAACACCAAAGGTAAGCTGAGCCCGATCATTCCTGATGTGAAAGATGATGGGGATGACATCTACATCAATTGGTTGTGGGAAGCGGATCCGGCAATGCCACTGTTGGGGAATCATTTAAAAGAACCTGAAGGTACGGCTGATCAATACCTGACTGTTAAATGGCGCGCACCGTCGAATATGCATTTACAGGTCGGAGCGGTGCAAGGCAGTCAGGATTATGAAAACGACGGGGTTGTACTGTATGACTTCCATTTAATGACACCAGAAACGGCGAAAACAACGCACTACTTTTTTGGATCAGCACGTAACTACAGGCAGCATGATGCGGAATATAACGCTATGCATAAGGAAGGCTTGCAAGCCGCGTTTGCTGATGAAGATAAACCCGTGATTGATCTGCAACAAGAAGAGATTGAGATCACCGATCTCTTTTCACTGAATCCTGTTTTGTTATCCAGCGATGTCGGCAATGTACGGGTTCGTCGACGCTTGAAACAGATGATAGAACAAGAACATCGCGCTTGATCTTGGTTGATCAGAGAATGGTTTTATATAAAGCCATTCTCTGATCCTATATCCAACCTATTGAAATAAATCAAAAATAATTAAGTTCAACGCAAAAATAAAAAAATATCGACATTAATAAAAATATCGATATAATTAGTCTGCGTAAGATTTAAAAATAAAAATAGATATAAATAAGTATTTCTAAAAATACATAAATAAGCGGTGCAGGACAACTCTGTAAAACGAGTTGTTTAAACAATAAAAAAGAGGAGGCTAAGCATGTCTGTTCGTAAGCGAATGCAGGAGGGGAACGCTCATATTTCCAGTAATATGACGCCCACATCGCTTCTGGTTGCAGGAATACTCACAGCGGCAAGTGCTGGAGTGAATGCGGAAGAAGCGGAGATCCACGGTTATTTCGAGACTGACACCCATGTCCGTTTACACGGAGAAGGGTTATCTAAAATGCGCAACACCCTAAACCTGGAAATTTCAAAAACATTAGGTGATGTGGGTATTTTCAAAAACTTTCAATTCAACGGCACACTTCGTGCGAGCTACGATGCGGTTTATGATCTGAACGATGATGAATACGGTAGAAATGCGGGTGGCTCTGTTGAATATACGTCTGCCGGTGTTCCAGCCGGAGTATTAGGTCCATCGGCTGTGCCTGCGGGTATTACCACACCTTGGGGTAACTCATTGGTGACTGCCGGTAATCCAGGCTTACCGGGAGGCGGTGGCTTCGGTTTTGATGTCACTTAGAATCCAAATGAAGGCTTGGTTCAATTGGGCTCACAATTACACGGAGATGACGGTGGTGTGTTAATCGGCGTTCCAGTGAGGCCGTGCAATATTGATCCGCGTGGTTGTATTGATGGCTATTTGGATTATGAAGAAAGCGATCTACAAAACCCGGAGTTTAATAGCCGAGCGGATGTCATTCGTGAAGCGTATGTCTCGGGCACCATCCCATTAGCCAACGGCCGTCAATTAGATTTAACCTTTGGTCGCCAACAGGTCGTGTGGGGCCGTACGGATTTATTCCGTGTTTTAGATGTTATCAACCCAGTGGATTATTCACGAAATAATATCTATGACGAATTGGAAGATATTCGTATTCCAATGGGGATCGCAACCGCGGAATACCGTTGGGGTGCGACAGAAACATTTGATGATCTGAACTTACAGTTCTTGTGGAAGTTCGAAAAATTTCGTCCTAGTAACCTTGGCCAGGGTGGTACACCAAACTCCATTCTCGATGCAGGTTCCTTATTCCGCGCGCTGAATAATTGTTGGGAAAATGGCTGTTCTGTTTCTAACTTTGCCGGTGGCGGTGCACAAACGGATTTCCCAGCTCACAGTATCGGTATTCGTGAAGCAGTGATGCCTGATTGGGAATTGGATGAAACCGAAGTCGGTATGCGCTTAGAGGGTGTTTATAAAGGCGTGGGTTTCTCACTTAACGGATTGTACTACCGCTCACAACTTCCATCGCTGAGAGCGGGTAATGTGGCTGCAGTGAATCCTTTTATTGCACCCGGTGTAACCGTTCCGGGAGTCGGTACCGGCGGTGTTGAATTAAATCGTGATTATCTGATCGCATTCGACATTCATTTTCCACGTGTCGGTTTACTCGGTGGTTCAGCGGACTTTTATGTGGATAGCTTGAAAACAGCTTTTCGGGTTGAAGCTGCATGGACAACTGGTGAAGAGTTTGCGAATACCTCAAAACCGGAAATGTATTCAGAGTCTGATGTTATCCGTTGGGTTGTCGGCGCAGATCGACCAACTTTCATTCCTTTCTTAAACAAAACGCGTGCTTTCTTATTTTCTGCACAAGTATTTGGTCAACATATTCTTGAGCACGATCTGGAAGACGGACCGTTAGGTAAGATTGGTATCCCGACTGGAAAGATAACTTTATCACGACGTTATTGGTAAAAGGTTGGTACATGAACGATCGACTTAGCCCGCAAATCATCACCGCGTACGATGTTCGTGCACAAGCCGCAGCAGTTGCACCGTCTATCGATTGGCTTGTGAATGACAACTGGCGTGTCACGTTAGGTGCGAACTTTAAGTTCGGTACAGGTGCGCGACCATTTGATGATGCAAGAAGTGCTGATCCTTTTCCTCCATTTACTGGAACAGGCGCACCAAGCCAAAGTCTTGGTTTAAGTGGTTTTGAACCATTAGGCCGATTCCGCTCTGGCCCAATTGGTATGGCGCAAAATGAAGATCAAGTTCAACTGTTAGTTCGTTATCGTTTTTAAAGTAACCCCCTGCAAGAGCTGACCCTATTTAGTTAGCTCTTGCAGATCATAATAAAAGATGTCCTGACAGGATTCTGAAAATTGCTGAAATTAGAAAACAGCAATAAATAAGCAAGAGGAGAGACCCATGAAATTAAAGAGAATCGCGATCATGCTGGCAGCTTTTTTGCCGATCGCTACAGTACAGGCTGCATCGCCAGAAGATATAGAAAATTCGTTTTATCCTTATAAAAATGGATTTCCTACAGTAGATGGCGTTACACCAGGAATGGTCATCAATGCCGGTAATGTTGATGCTGCAAAAGATGTACTCGATCCTGAAATGTATAAGCACGTAAAGGATGGTTGGTTAGAAATTAAAGTTGGTGAAACCACGGACTACATCCTTCATGATGGTTACATAAATGCTACAAAAGAAAACTTAAATAAAACCACATTGGGTAGCCAGCCAGGTGAAATTTCTGGTTTCCTAGCCGGGCGTCCTTTTCCGGAAGAGCCGGATATGAGTGATCCTCGTGCAGGTGAAAAACTCGCATGGAATTTTAAATATGGTTATAACTGGGGGGATACTGCTGCAATCTATCCTTTCTATTGGCGCTATCGTGATCTGCAAAGCGGTAAAGTAGAGCGTGAAATTAAAATCAACTTCCACTTTCTTAATTGGAAGCATCGCGTTAACTACGAACCATTACCTGAAGTTTCTCCAAACCCATCTGAAATTTTCCGATCAATTTACGCGATGGTTGAAGAACCGTTCGACGTAAAAAACACCCAGCTTTTAATTCATCGTTATGAAGACGATTTAAAACGTGATGATGCCTGGTTGTATCTTGGTTTCCAGCGTCGTGTTCGTCGTCTTGCTTCTGGTCAAACGACGGATTCATTTCTTGGTGCTGATTTAATGATCGAAGATTTTGAAGGTTATAACGGTCGGATTTCAGATATGAAGTGGACATATAAAGGGACAAAAACAGTGTTGCTGCCTTTTTATAATCACAACGACATGCCTCTGACAGATGAGTTTAACGATCCAGAATACAAGTTTGTTGATTTTGGTGGACAAGGTGGCTGTTTCGCAAATGTGACATGGCAATTACGTAAAGCGTATGTTCTTGAATCTGTCCCGGTTGATGGTAACCACCCCATTGGCAAACGTGTTCATTATGTCGATGCACAGACGTTCACTTTCCCACGTACGATCATTTATGACCGCGCAGGAAAATACTGGAAATCATGGTATATCGGCCAAGCACATCCAGATCATCACTTGCCAGTTAATAAAGGCACCGGTGTTTCTGTTGATGACAGCTTCAGTATGGTTGACGTACAAGCAGGTCACTGCACAACGGGACAATTTAAAGGACAGGTTGATCCTAAGTTGAATCCACAAAGTAAATTTTCTGTGCAAAACATGCGCAGTAGTGGTCGTTAGTTTGCGAGCAAGTGCCCTCAATAATGAGGGCACTTTTTTATTTCATAATTAAAATAATTCAATAACTGCTCGACAGGTATTTTTTAAACTGTTGCTTTTCGACAGGGTGTTGATGAACGGTTAATAAACATGCGTAATTTATTTATTTTATTCGCACCGTTAATACTGATGGGATGCGAAGCGCCACTCACATTGGATGGGCTTGACGTCACTGAAAAACAATCAGTTCGTCGAACGGATATTTTCATGTCCGCGATCGATTCTGATACGACAACGGTTGCTGTTGGATCAGAAGGCATTATTTTACATGCTGCAAAAGGTACTGATAAATGGCAGCGTCATCAAATATCAGCCAAACCTTCTTTAATCGAAATTACGCTTTGTCCAAATGGCACGTTTGCAGCTTTATCTATGGAAGGTGACGTTTGGACAGCGAAAGAGAATTTATCTGAATGGGTAAATCATCCTTTAGGGACACCAGAAGTTCCGCAAGCAATTGATTGTGATCAACACAACACACTATGGGTAGTCGGTAGTTTCAGCACCATCTTATCAAGTGATGATGTTGGAAAAAGTTGGAAAGACAGTTCATTGGGTGAAGATGTCATTTTGAGCACCGTGGAATTTGTTGATCAGGATAATGGATTTATTACCGGTGAATTCGGTACGGTGCTGATCACAAATGATCGTGGCCAAACGTGGAATTTTGCTGATCCTGTACCAAATGATTTCTCCCCCCTAACCAGTACGTTTCGAGATAGTTCAGTCGGTTGGATTGCGGGATTAAGCGGCATTATCTATGAAACACACGATGGCGGACAAAGCTGGAATAAAGAAACAACGAATACTACTGCACCATTATTCGGTATGACGATGATGGGAGATTACATCATCGCTGTTGGTGACTATGGAACAGTTATACAGAAAAAAATTGGCAATGCAGATGAATGGACGCCAATGGAATTACCCGTTCAGTCACGTTTTTTCTTCAAGCTGACCGAGGCTGTCAATCAAGAAAAATTCTTGGTTGGAGGAGCGGGTATGTTGAGCTTGATCAATTTGAATGAATCAAATTAAACACGGTTTATATAAAAATGATTAACCTAATAAAAAAACTAAAACAAATCGATAAAATCGTGTTCGCTCACCCGAAAATTACCGCGTCAATTATTTTATTGATCACAGCAATTTTTGCGATACAAGTGCCGGGCGTTCGAATGGTGTCAGACTATGCAGATCTGCTCCCACAAGAACATTCATACATCAAAACACATAACATTATTCGTGACACATTCGGTGGTGCAAATAATGTTATCGTCTCACTCAAAGTGAATGAAGGCACTATTTTTAATGAAGAGACACTGGCCCGTATTCATCGCATAACGCAAAAAGTGGATGAATTAACAGGCATAAACCATAATTTGGTGACCAGTTTAACGCATAGAACAACACGGAAAATCTGGTTGAATGAAATGGGCACGGTTGAATCCACGCCGTATTACGATCCATTACAAGACAGCTATTCAGAGGAAGAACTCACTGGTATTCAAAATGATGTGATCGCAAATCCGCGCGTTTATGGTTTATTAGTTTCGCCGGACCTTAGTGCAGCACTTATTCGCGGAACTTTGAATGAGGGCGAATTAAACTACAAACAAGTTTTCAATGAATTAAAAGATATTCGTGATTCTGAGGCGGCTGAAGGCATAGAAATCTACGCTACCGGTCAGCCCGTACTAGTCGGTTGGGTTTCTAGCTACGTTAACGAAATACTACAAATCTTTTTATACACCGTTTTGATCATGTTGGCTTTGCTGACATTATATTTTCGAAAACTCTATGGTGTGTTACTCCCGAGTATTGGTATTTTATTAACGACTTTATGGGGTTTGGGGATTCTTTCCTTACTCGGTTACAACCTCGATCCATTAATGATGGTTGTACCATTTTTAATTTCTGCACGAGCAATGTCGCATGGTATTCAACTCGTTGAACGTTTTTACCATGAACTTGCACGAGTTAAAGATAAACAAAAAGCTGCTCGTAAAACATTTGAAGATTTGTTTCGCCCTGGTTCTCTTGGGGTTATTTCCGATGCGATTGGTTTATTGTTGATTTCACTCGGCTCTGTGCCGATCAATGACAAACTGGCCATTTACGCATCATTGTGGGCAGGTAGTGTGATCTTTACGGTATTAATTCTTGTTCCCGTCCTTCTTGAGTTATTACCTGTACCAAAAAACTTCGAACAAAAGCAAAACTTTTTACAGAAACTATTGCCGGATCTTTCCGGATTAACGGCGACAAGGAATCGTGCAAAATCGACGTTATTCGGTGTGTTGGTGATGATGTGCGTTGGTGTGTATTTTAGTTCTTGGGTACAGATTGGTGAGTCAGAACCGGGTTCACCGTTGCTCTATCCAGATCACGATTACAACATTTCTTCCAAAGCAACGAATGAATTATTTCCGGGCTCAGAAGAACTCTACATTATTGCGCATACTGAGGAAAAAGCCGGTCTTAAAAACCCAGATGTGATCCGTGCACTGACGGATTTTCAAAATTATATGTTGATGGATCCGGAACTAGGGGGGGCGAAAGGTTTACCAAACTTGGTAAAACAAGTACGTACAACAATCCACAATAACGATCCAAGGTGGTTAAGTTACCCCGTGGATAATCTCGAAACGGGCGGTTTAATGTTCACCTATATGATGTCCAGTCCAGTACCGGGTGCGTTGCTCGAGTTTATTGATACGGATGAACAAAATGCCAATATGGTTTTTTATTATAAAGATCATAAAGGTGAAACGATTCGTCGAGCGATTCACATGGTTAAAGAATGGTCCCATTCTGCTGCCGCTCAGGTTGAGGGTTTCACGCTTAAACTGGCGGGAGGTGTGATCGGGGTAACGGCGGCGATTAATGAAGCCGCGTATGAAACGAATATTATTGTTATTCCTCTCGTTTTCTTATTAATTCTGGTTTTCGTTACTTTATTTTATTGGTCCTTCCATGCGGGTTGGTTGATGTTACTCGCCATGTCATTTGCGACCACATTAACGTATGGCTATATGGGTATTTCTGGAATTGGTATCAATGTAAACACTGTGCCGATCATTGCTGTTGGTATCGGTGTTGGTATCGATTATTCAATCTACATTATGGATCGCATTCGGATGGAATTTATTCGCATCGGTGATTTGAATGAAGCAATTAAAGAAGCGATGAATACTACGGGAATCGCCATCGGCTTTACTGCCATGACATTGATTTGTGGCGTGGTGATGTGGGTCTTTATTTCGACAATGCGCTTTCAAGCAGATGCGGCATTATTGTTGATCGTGATGTTAATTCTTAATGCGATCGCTGCGATGTTTATTATTCCAGCATGGATCCGAACTTTTCGTCCGAGCTTTATTCTCGAAGCGAAGTCTGGAACGAATAGTAACTAATTTATTGATTTGGGAAAGGTATCAACGAGTCGGTCGTGATCACGAAACGTGATCACGATCAGGCTCGGTTCTTTAACTCTTCATCATGCTGTGAGATTTTGAGTTTTGTTGAATCTAGCGTGCGTTGAATGTGTTTACGTGTTTCTTCAAGTGCACGATCAACATCGCGTTCGATAGTCGCTTCTTTAATGGCTTCATGTTCTGCACGAATATCTCGACTGTAATCATGTTCCAAAATAGAAATGAGTCGGTAGCGTTTATGTTGTTCGTAGAGAACATGTCTGAAATTGAGTAGCCAAGTAGAAGAGCAGGCGGCGATCAATGTTTCGTGGAAATCGTTATTACGGATCTCCCATTCTTGAAAATTCGCTTCTCTAATTTCATGTGCTTTGGTGAGCCGATGATAAGAGGCAATAATATTGGCTTCCCATTCATCATCGCCTTTTTCGATGCTTTCTTTTAAGGCTTCACATTCCAGCATGATACGCATGCGCGTGATGTCCTCTATGTCGGCCATGGAAACAGGCGAGACACGAAAGCCGCGTTGACCGGTCACGATCACAAAACCTTGGCCAGCCAATCGGTTTAATGCTTCACGCAAAGGACTGGCACTTGTTTCATATTTTTCGCGTAATTCTTCAATGCGAAGTTTGGAATCCGGATCAAGTTTGCCATCAATAATATCGGCACGAATTCGGTTAAAAACAGATTCAAAGAGCGTTTTAGATTTAGGTTCGGTCATTGACGTTATTTAAGCCTTTTTATTTTTGTAATTAGGTGTGAATTATAGACAGAAATACAGTAATTCATACCTTGCATAAAATATCGACAAAATATAAAATATCGATATTATTTAGTTGTGTAGTTAATAGTAGGTAAAACACATTTTATAGAAAATGCGGAACAACTGATATTTCTTTTTAAATAAATGGTTATTACACATAAAAAACAATTGATTCATTGGCAGTCAGCACAGGTTTCTGTCAAGGCAGCAATCGCGAAGGCCTCTGAATTAGGGGTGCACATAGCCGTTGCTGTTGTGGATAGCAGTGGGCAGTTGGTGGCGTTTTTACGCAGTGAAAATGCACCGTACATGTCCATCAATATCGCGATCGATAAAGCCTATACCTCGGCCAGTTTTAGCATTCCAACAAGTCAGTGGCGTGAGGTGTTACCACAAGGATCGTTACTACGTGAAGGCATTGTGCAGCGTGATCGGTTTGTCGCCTTCGGTGGAGGTGTTCCGATCAGGTTAGGAGATGATTGTGTTGGCGCCATAGGTGTTTCAGGTGCATCGGAAGAGCAAGACGAGTTATGCGCTCAAGCCGGTTTAGACGCAATTACATAAAAAACAATAAATAGAGAATAAACATCCTATGAAAGAAATAAAACATTTTATTGGTGGGGAATTCGTCGGTTCGTCAAATGGAAAAATGTTTGATGATATTTCACCTGTAGACGGTAGTGTCATTGCGCGCGTGCATGAAGGTGGGCGCGCCGAGGTCGATGCTGCCGTCGCAGCAGCAAAAGCAGCCTTAAATGGCCCTTGGGGAGAAATGACTTTGCAAGATCGCGTAGCGATTTTGTACAAAATTGCGGACGGAATTGATGCGCGTTTTGACGATTTTCTCGAAGCCGAGTGCCTTGATACTGGTAAACCTTATTCACTCGCCCGTCACATCGATATCCCACGGGGCGCAGCAAATTTTAAAGTGTTTGCTGACACGATAAAAAATGTACCCACAGAAGCGTTTGAAATGGCGACACCAGATGGCACCGGCGCGATCAATTATGCGACCCGCGTCCCTCAAGGTGTTATAGCCGTGATCTCACCGTGGAACTTGCCACTGTTGTTGATGACGTGGAAAGTCGGGCCAGCACTCGCGTGTGGTAATACCGTCATTGTCAAACCCTCGGAAGAAACACCACTCACAACGACCTTGTTAGGTGAAGTTATGAATGAGGCAGGCGTACCGAAAGGTGTCTATAACGTCGTGAATGGTTTTGGTGGTGATTCTGCTGGTGCATTCCTGACAGAACATCGAGATGTCGATGCGATCACGTTTACCGGTGAAACAGTCACCGGAGAAATTATCATGCGTGCGGCAGCGACAGGGTCACGACCTGTCTCCATGGAAATGGGGGGGAAAAACCCAGGCATTATTTTCGCTGATTGCGACATGGATAAAGCGATTGAAGGCACGATGCGATCAACATTTGTTAACTGCGGACAAGTCTGCCTTGGCACAGAGCGAGTTTACGTTGAACGTCCAATTTATGAAGAATTTGTTCGTCGATTAAAAGACGAGGTAACAAAACTTAAACTCGGTGATCCGAAAGATGCGGAAACAAACCTTGGCCCACTGATTAGTAAAGGGCATCGCGATAAAGTCGTTTCGTATTACAAAAAAGCTGTGGAAGAGGGCGCAACCGTCGTAATCGGTGGTGGTATACCCGACATGCCAGGTGAAATGCAAAATGGCGCGTGGATCGAACCAACAATCTGGACAGATTTACCGGACGATGCTGCGGTGGTTCAAGAAGAAATCTTTGGCCCTTGCTGCCATATCCGCCCATTTGATTCTGAAGAGGAAGTGATCGCACTGGCGAATGATACAGAGTACGGATTATGTGCTGCGATCTGGACAGAAAACTCATCAAGAGCGCATCGTGTCGCGAGTAAAATTGAAGCCGGCATTGTGTGGGTAAATAGTTGGTTCTTACGTGATTTACGTACTCCATTTGGTGGCATGAAACGTTCCGGTATTGGTCGTGAAGGCGGTGTTCATTCACTCGAGTTTTATACCGAGCTTAAAAATATTTGCGTGAAACTATGAGCATGGAAAAGAAAAAAATTAAACAATACGGTGATGATCTTTTTGCCGCATTACGTTCATGTGAGGTGATCGAACCGATTACTGATCGTGAACCTGAAATGAGCATTGAAGATGCTTATGCGATTTCCACCCGCTTGCTTGATAACCGATTAGAGTCCGGCGAAAAAGTCATCGGTAAAAAAATCGGTGTGACCAGTAAAGCCGTCCAAAACATGCTGGGTGTGCATCAACCGGACTTTGGTTATTTAACCGATCAGATGGTTTATGAAACGGGTCAAACGATTCCGATCAGTGAAAAGATGATTCAACCACGTGCGGAAGGTGAAATCGCATTTGTATTAAAAAAAGATTTAACCGGTCCCGGTGTGACGGCTGCGGACGTCTTGCGCGCAACGGACTTTGTTGTGCCATGTTTTGAAATTGTCGATTCACGTGTCCGAGACTGGAAAATCAAAATTCAAGACACCATCGCGGACAATGCTTCGTGCGGATACTTTGCACTCGGACATCAAGCGATCAGCCCACGGAAATTAGATTTAACCACGGTCGGTATGGTGTTAGAAAAAAATGGGGAGATCGTTGCAACCGGTGCTGGAGCAGCGGCGTTAGGTTCACCGTTAACTTGCGTTGCATGGTTAGCCAATACACTCGGCAAGTTTGAGATTCCACTGCAAGCTGGTGACGTGATTTTATCTGGATCACTTGTCCCACTCATTCCGATTAAACCGGGTGATCATATGACCGTGCATGTTGGTGGGATGGGAAACGCTTCGCTGTGTTTTGAATAAATAAAAATAATGATCAAATTAAAAAAATGACCAACCAAACGACTAAATTAATGACCAGGTTGGTAAGAGGATAGAAAAATGAAAATCGCATGTGCAATTATTGGATCGGGCAATATCGGCACCGATCTTATGTACAAGCTAAAACGTAGCGAGGTGCTCGAGCCGGTTTGGATGGTTGGAATAGATCCAAAATCTGACGGCTTGGCGCGTGCTGCGAAAGAAGGCATGAAATGTACTCACGAAGGTGTAGATGGTTTGATCGCAAATATGGCAGGAGACAATGTACGCATTGCATTTGATGCGACATCTGCTTATGTCCATGCGGAAAATAGTCGCAAAGTACAAGAGCATGGCGTGGTAATGATAGACCTGACCCCAGCAGCGATTGGTCCCTTTTGCGTACCACCAGTGAATATGGCTGAACATATTGGTAAAGGGGAAATGAATGTCAATATGGTCACTTGCGGCGGGCAAGCAACAATTCCTATGGTTCGCGCAGTTAGTCGAATTCAAGATTTAAAATACGCTGAAATTATTGCCACAGCAGCATCCGCATCAGCGGGTCCTGGAACGCGAAAAAATATTGATGAGTTTACTCAAACCACATCAAATGCGGTTGCAAAAATTGGTGTGGCGGATGAGGGTAAAGCGATCATCATTTTAAATCCTGCTGAACCACCGATCATGATGCGAGACACAGTACATTGTTTGACGAAAGATAAACCAAACGAGGCCGCGATCACTAAATCCGTGTTGGAAATGGAAAAAGAAGTTCAAAAGTATGTACCGGGATATCGCATTAAAAATGGTCCCGTTTTTGATGGTAATCGCGTCAGTATTTTTCTTGAGGTTGAAGGCCGTGGTGATTACTTATCCAAACATGCTGGCAATCTCGACATTATGACGGCAGCCGGTGCGCGGACGGCGGAAATGTTCGCAGAGCAGATGCTTGCAGATCAAGCGGAAAAAGCGGCGAATCATTGAGGGCTTAAGCATGAGTACAACAAAAGATTTACGAGGTATCAAAATTAAGTTGCATGACAACGCGTTACGCGATGGCATGCATACCGTTGCACATCAGTTCAGTGTTGATCAGATGGTGACCTTAGCGAAAGCGATGGACGACGCAAAAATGGATCTGATCGAAGTCACCCATGGTGATGGCTTAGGCGGTGCGTCGGTGAATTATGGTTTTCCGAAAAATACCGACGAGGAATATTTGCGTGCGGTGGTTCCAGAAATGAAACACGCGAAAATTTCGGCATTATTAATTCCCGGCATCGGTACCGTTAAGCATTTAGAAATGGCACACGATTGTGGCATTCATACCATTCGCGTTGCGACACATTGTACGGAAGCGGATGTGAGTGAGCAGCATATTAGTCATGCGCGAAAACTCGGCTTAGATACAGTTGGTTTTCTTATGATGGCGCATATGGTGGACGGTAAAAAATTACTCGAGCAAGCAAAGCTGATGGTCTCCTACGGTGCAAATTGTATATATGCCACAGACTCGGCGGGTTATTTATTACCGGAAGGTGTGCGTGAGCGTATAGGTACATTACGAGACGGTTTGCCAGAGGATGTTGAGATCGCATTTCATGGTCACCATAACTTGGCGATGGGCGTTGCGAATTCGATCGCAGCGGTCGAAGCTGGTGCACGCCGTATTGATGGATCAGTCGCGGGATTGGGTGCGGGGGCAGGTAATACACCGCTCGAAGTATTCGCCGCCGTGTGTGATCGCATGGGGATAGATTGTGGTGTTGAGCTGGACAAATTAGTGGATGCAGCGGAAGACATTGCCGTACCAATGATGGAGACACCGACCCGGGTTGATCGCGATTCACTCATGTTGGGCTATGCCGGTGTGTATTCCTCATTTCTCTTGCATGCAAAACGCGCCGAAGCGAAACACGGTGTATCGGCGAGAGATATTTTAGTCGAGCTTGGTAAACGAAAAACCGTCGGCGGTCAGGAAGATATGATCGAAGATGTGGCCCTGGATATTCTGCGTGAGCGTGGAACAAAAATGCGAGAATCTGCCTGATGTCATTAGATACGAATACAATCAACGAACTTGCAGAACGGCTTGAAAATGCAGAATTGCAAGCACATGACGTCGTCAAAATTACCGACGATTATCCTGCTATGGATTGGAAAGATGCCTATGACATTCAATGGGCAATTCGGGAGCGCAAAATTGCCCGAGGTAACCGGATTGTTGGTTTGAAAATGGGGCTGACATCATTTGCAAAAATGAAACAGATGGGCGTTGAAACACCAATCTATGCATTTCTCGCCGATTATTTTGCCTTATCTGATGGTTGCGAAGTGAAAACAGATGAATTAATTCACCCGAAAGTGGAAGCGGAAGTTGCCGTGATTACGAGCAAACCACTTTACGGTCCAGGTTGTCATGTTGGTGATGTACTTGCCGCGATTGACAGTGTTGTACCAGCCGTTGAGGTGATCGATTCACGCTATCGTGATTTTAAATTTGATTTAAAAAGTGTGATTGCGGACAACGCGTCGTCCTCACGTTTTGTCACGGGTGGTAATGTTCGTGATGTGAAAGACTTGGATCTAAAAACCTTGGGCGTTGTCATGGAAAAAAATGGCCAAGTGGTTGAAGTCGGTGCCGGTGCAGCAGTGCTTGGGCACCCTGCAGCGAGCGTTGCGATGTTGGCAAATATGTTAGCGGAACGTGGTGAACATATTCCGGCAGGTACATTTATTATGACCGGTGGTATGACCGCTGCCGTCACGGTAGAGAAAGGGGATGCTGTCACTGTTCGCTATCAGGATTTAGGTACGATTTCGATGACGTTTGTTTGATTTGAAGTGAAGTAAGTCGTTAACAGTAGACTGGGCAGAGTTGAGAAAAGTGAAGGATGTAATGTAACGAATGTGGATTAAGTGATTCTAGAGTTCATTTAATCTTCGCAAGGATGACAGCACGACAATCAGGATGATTGTGACTTCCTTTAACTCTCTAGCCATTTGACGTCCCAGTATTGGCGGGTTATTGATTTTATATCTTTAACCCGCATTTTTTTATCTGTCGACTTGATCAGTTCAACTAAAATTTAATAATAGTGTTGTTTAAATTTTTAAGAAAAATTATTTAAAAGAATTAAGAATTAAGAATTAAGAATTAAAAAAAGAATAGATAAAATTCACGTATATGAATTATATATTTTCGATCATTAACATAAAGTGTCATATGAGGCGATCGGTATGAACCCAGAAATCAGTTTGTCAATTCAGGCTAATGGTATTCAAACGAATTATCATGATCTCGGGAAAGGTGAACCGGTCATAATGATTCATGGCTCTGGCCCCGGTGTGAGTGCATGGGCAAACTGGCGCTTGAGCTTGCCAGTTTTAGCGAAAAAATATCGCGTGATCGCACCGGATATGGTGGGCTTTGGTTTTACTGAACGACCTGATGATTATAACTACACCATGCAAAACTGGGTTGATCAGCTCATCGGCGTGATGGATGCGTTGAGTATTGAATCGGCACCGATCATCGGCAATTCGTTTGGTGGTGCGTTGGCTTTGGCCCTGGCTATCCAACATCCTGATCGGGTAAAAAAACTGGTGCTGATGGGCAGTGTTGGTTTAGAGTTCCAATTGACAGATGGCCTAGATAAAACTTGGGGATATCAACCTTCACTCGCGAATATGCGGAAATTACTTGATATTTTTGCGTATGATCGGAACTTGGTTACCGATGAATTAGCCGAACTTCGGTATCAGGCCAGCATTCGTCCTGGGTTTCAGGAATCGTTCGAGAAAATGTTTCCTGCACCACGGCAGAATGCGATCAAGGCCATGGCCAGTTCGGAAGCGGACATTCAGGCACTTCAGCAAGACACATTAATTCTACATGGTCGAGAAGATCACGTTATTCCACATGAAAATGCGTTACGCTTGTTCTCATTGATCGAACGATCACAACTCCACTTGTTTGGGCAATGTGGTCACTGGACGCAGATAGAACATGCAGATCGATTTAACCAATTGGTTTCAGATTTTCTCGCTGAGTGACGATGACCTGAGCAAGACTTATCACGTTGGAAAATCGCATGACTGAAAAAATCGCGAAAAACAGTGTCTTTTTTGTTTCAGATCGCACCGGCAAAACAGCAGAATCTATCGGGTTGAGTTTATTATCGCAGTTTGGATCGGTCGATTTTGAACACAAAACCTACTCCTTTGTCACGAATCAAGCTGATGCTGAACAGATCGTAAACGACATTCAGTCCATCACCACTCGCAACGGAACAGCCCCGATCGTGATCAGTACGATTGTGGATGAATCTGTCGAAAAAATAATTGCTAATACAGACGCCTGCCTGGTGAGTTTATTTAATGAATTTATTGATCCATTAGAAAAACATCTGAATATTGAATCGTCGCACAGCACCGGCCAACCTCACGAAGAATTTGATGATCGCGAATACAGCGAACACATCGACGCGATTGATTTTACTCTGCGTAATGATGATGGCATGTTGACGACTCAGTTTGAGGAAGCGGACATTATTCTGGTTGGTGTGTCGCGTTGTGCAAAAACACCGACGTGTTTATATCTCGCGATGAACTTCTCCATTAAAGCGGCGAATTATCCGCTCACGGATGATGATCTGCATCACACTGAGCTTCCCGATTTCTTACAAAAACATTTGGATAAAACCGTTGGGCTGACGATCCGCGCTGATCAGCTTAGTGCGATCCGACAACAGCGCCGACCAAATTCACCCTATGCGTCGTTAGATCAATGTAAAAAAGAATTGAAACAGGCCGATAAGATGATGGCCAGATCAGGTTTAACGGTATTCGACTCAACCAGTATCTCGATTGAAGAGATCGCGGTCAAAATTGCAAAAGAAAAAAATCTACTAAAACGAAAATAATGCGGCCCAAGGAATGGACCGTCTAAATGATAGGTAAACCTTATGAAAAACCTCGTCTCAAATGCGTACGTCAAACCGTTTCGCGAACTGGGTATGGACGATGTCGGCATCGTCGGTGGGAAGAACGCCTCCCTCGGTGAAATGATCAGCCATTTGGCCAATGCCGGCGTGAGCGTACCGGATGGTTATGCAACCACCGCACAAGCATTCTGGGATTTTCTCGATCACAACAAGTTGCGCGAACGCATTCAAACACGCTTGGTCGGATTGGATACCAACAAGGTGAGCGATCTCAACGCCGCAGGTGCCGATATTCGTCAGTGGATTATTGAGGCACCGTTTCAACCCGATTTAGATGACGCGATTAAAACCGCTTACGCCAGCCTATCCGAAGGCACGGCTAATGGCGCCTCCATCGCCGTGCGCTCCTCTGCTACCGCTGAAGATTTACCCGATGCCAGCTTCGCCGGTCAACAAGAAACTTTCCTCAACGTACGTGGCATCGACGATGTGCTGCTGCGCGTGAAAGAAGTCTACGCCTCATTATACAACGATCGCGCCATTGCTTATCGTGTGCATCACGACTTTAAACACGAAGAGGTCGCGCTCTCTGCGGGCCTGCAACGCATGGTGCGCAGTGACATTGGCGTCAGCGGCGTCATGTTCACCCTCGATACCGAATCCGGTTACGACCAAGCCGTATTTATCACCGGCAGTTACGGCCTCGGTGAAACCGTCGTTCAAGGCGCGGTCAATCCCGATGAATACTACGTCTATAAACCAAATCTTGTTTCGGATCATCCCGCCGTTTTAAGCCGCAGCCTCGGCAGCAAACTGATCAAAATGATCTACAACGATGATGACGCTGGCGAGTTGGTGAAAACCATCGACGTTGATCCAGCTGATGCTGCACAGTTTTGTTTAACAGATGACTACCTTGAAGATCTGGCTCGCCAAGCCATGATTATTGAAAAACACTATGGTCGTCCTATGGACATTGAATGGGCGTTGGACGGCGAAGACAAAAAGGTCTACATCGTGCAGGCGCGTCCTGAAACGGTGCAAAGTCGCGGCAATGTTAATGTGATCGAACGTTTTGAATTAAAAGGTCAAGCGGACGTTATTATCACTGGCGCGGCGATAGGCCAAAAGATCGGCGCAGGTAACGCCAAAGTGATTCACCGATTGGAAGACATGGACGACCTGCAAGACGGCGACGTGTTGGTCACACAAATGACCGATCCGGACTGGGAGCCCGTCATGAAACGCGCCTCCGCGATCGTCACAGATCGGGGTGGACGAACCTGCCATGCGGCGATCATTGCACGTGAACTCGGCGTTCCGGCCGTTGTGGGCTGTGGTGATGCGACGCAAGTCATACAACAAGATCAAGCCGTCACCGTTGCTTGTTCAGAAGGCGAAGTCGGACAAATATTTGATGGTGACGTTGACTTTGTCGTGAACCGCGTCGAACTTGACAACATGCCACCAGCACCGCTGAAGATCATGATGAACGTCGGCAACCCCGGCAAAGCCATGTCTTTTGCACAGATCCCAAATGCCGGTGTTGGTTTGGCTCGACTCGAATTTATTATCAACAACAAGATCGGCATTCACCCGCGGGCCTTACTCGAATACGACAACATCAGTGATGAACTGAAAGCCAACATCGCACCGCGCATCGCTGCGTATGCCGATCCAGTAGAATTTTACGTACAAAAGCTCATCGAAGGTATCTCGACGCTTGGTGCGGCATTTGCGCCGAATCCGGTCATCGTGCGGCTTTCGGATTTTAAATCCAACGAATACGCGAACCTCATTGGCGGTCCCGACTTTGAGCCGGAAGAAGAAAACCCCATGATCGGCTATCGCGGTACCTCACGCTATTTATCCGCTGATTTTGAACCGTGCTTTGAGCTGGAATGCCGTGCGCTGCGCTACGTGCGCGACAACATGAATCTGCAAAACGTCTGGGTCATGGTGCCGTTTGTGCGCACCGTCGGCCAAGCCAAAGCGGTGGTTGAACTACTCGCCAAATACGGACTAGAACGTGGCAAGAACGGCCTCAAGCTCATCATGATGTGCGAAGTGCCGAGTAATGCCATTCTTGCGGATAAATTCCTTGAATACTTTGATGGCTTCTCCATCGGTTCCAACGACATGACACAACTGACCCTCGCGCTTGATCGCGACTCAGGACTGGTCTCCGAACTGTTTGATGAGCGTGATGAAGCGGTCAAGTTCATGCTCTCTCGCGCAATCGCTGCATGCAAGAAAGCCGGTAAATACGTGGGTATTTGCGGACAAGGCCCATCTGATCACCCTGACTTAGCCAAATGGTTACTCGATGAAGGCATTGAAAGCATGTCGTTGAATCCCGATACGGTGATCGACACGTGGTTGTACATGGCAGGTGTTGAGGCCAAATAGTGACGGAAGTAGCGGTACGTGAGACGTTGGATAGTGATTTTGTTCGGCAACAATATCCAGCGCTGACTGAAGGTCGTTATAAAGATATCGCATTTTTTGAAAATGCCGGTGGGACTTACGTACCTAAGCAGGTGATTGATCAGATGGAAGATTTTCTGATCAACACCAAAGTCCAGCCGTATGGTCCGTATGCGATGTCGGAAGAAGCCACGAACATGATTGAGACCGCCACGGTCGCGATGGCTGAGATGATCAATGCCGACGCGTCTGAGATTGTTATCGGGCATAGCACGACGATGAATCTGGTGATGCTGGCGAAAGCGTTGCGACCGCATTTCAAACCGGGCGATGAAGTGATTGTTACCAACCAAGATCACGAATCCAACATTTCTCCTTGGCGTCGTTTAGAGCGCTGTGGTGCGGTGATCAATGAATGGCAGCTGAATCCGATAACTGGCGAGCTGGAAGTTGATGATTTAATCGCGTTACTGTCGACGGATACAAAACTGGTCTGCATACCTCACAGTTCTAATATTGTCGGATCAGTCAACGACGTAAAACGAATCGCTGGACTCGTGCATGAATGTGATGCCATGTTGCTGGTCGATGGTGTTTCTTACGCGCCACACCATGCGTTGGATATGCAAGCACTTGGTGTCGATTTTTACACACTGAGTTTATATAAAGTTTTCGGCCCGCATTTAGGGTTATTGTATGTGAAGCAAACACATCACGATAAATTACAAAACCAATCTCTCGACTTTATGCCGGAGTTATATGCCAGCAAAACGACACCGGGCGCACCGAATTACTTACGGATCGCCTTAAACCCTGGCTTAGTGAATCATGAGTCTGTCGCAAGTTTGATCGGTCTGGTGAATTATTTTAATGCTTTACATAAACATCATTTTGATAATGAGATAACACATTTTCATGATGTTGTTACGCAGGTTTTCGCCTTAATCACCGCTTACGAAACTCAGTTGGCCGAACAGTTCTTGCAACAAATACCTGCGCTTGATCAGCTTCAATTAATTGGAAAGTCAGATTCCAACACCGCGCAGCGATCACCGACGTACAGTTTCCGAATACTGAATGATCAAACGCCCTTAGAGCTTGCACAAAAATTAGCGGCGAAAAATATCGCAGTGCAAGGCGGTTGCTTTTACGCATGGCGATGTTTACAGGCGTTAAAACTTGACCCCACGTCTGGCGTGTTACGGATTTCATTTGCACATTTTAATACATCAAGTGAAATTGATTTTTTAATAAAAGAACTCAGACAGATGACGTAGGTCGTATTCTGCACTTAACAATTTTATGAGGAGAGGATAATGGATTTACAACTGGCGGATAAAACAGCGTTGGTTAGTGGTTCAACAAAAGGGATTGGTTTCGCAACGGTAAGTCGTTTAGCACAAGAAGGCGCAAAAGTGATTCTGAATGGCCGAAGCGATGCCTCCGTGAATGCGGCCGTTGAGGAAATAAAAGCGCAAGTGCCGGATGCGAATATTGTTGGTATGGCGGCCGATCTTTCCACCGCAGCGGGCTGTGAATGCTTGTTTCAAGCGGTGCCGGAAGTCGATATCCTGATTAATAATTTAGGCATTTTCAACCCCGTTGAGTTTGATGAAATTGCTGATCAGGAATGGTTGGAATTTTTTAATACCAACATCATGAGCGGCGTGCGTTTATCGCGCTATTATATTCGTAACATGCGGAAGAATAATTGGGGCAGGGTGATCTTTATTTCCAGTGAATCGGGCATGCAAATCCCTGAAGAAATGATTCATTACGGTATGACAAAATCAGCACAAATTGCGATCGCACGTGGATTGGCCGAAACCACAAAAGGCACGAACATTACGGTCAATTCAGTCTTGCCAGGACCAACGCGATCAGAAGGCGTTGATGATTTCGTCGGCAAGCTCTGTGAACAACAAGGCGTTACATTTGAAGAAATGGAAACGGAATTTTTTAAATCCGCGCGGCCAACGTCATTAATTCAACGTTTCGCAAGTGTCGATGAAGTCGCGAATATGATCACCTACCTAAGTAGCCCGCTAGCATCAGCAACCAATGGTGCAGCAGTGCGTGTTGATGGTGGCGTTGTGAAAAGCGCATTCTGATTAGTTACAGCGGAGAATAAAATTATTTTCAAAAAGGGTATTCCTTTTTGAAAATATCTCCGATATAGTGCGTTGCACCATTTACACCATATCAGGGTTTGATGATGTCTGATCGAGTTGAATGCTTTGGGCCTCTTACAGAGAGTCCACTGACCTCACATAAATTTTCAGTTTCTAGCTCGACACGTTCCCGTGTCACTCTTCCTCTCGCCTATTGCTGGCGACGCTGGCCATCCTAATTTCCAAATAGAATTGCGTTAAAGGCGATTTATTTCCTTATACGCTTGTTTCGAATTATTACCTTTACATATGGCAAGTTACTTGCCTGAAAGAAATGATTCGGGCATTGTCATTCGTTTTTGCGAATTGCAGTGCAATTAACTCTATGAATTGAAGAATTGATGACCATGACGAACTTACTTGAACAATTAAAAACCATGACCACCGTTGTTGCAGATACGGGCGATATTTTGTCGATCGAACAATTTACGCCGCGTGACGCAACAACAAATCCAAGCTTGATCACAGCAGCGGCTAAAATGCCGGAATATCAAACGATTGTGGACGAGACGCTCGCTAAAGTTAGAGGCGAGCTGGGTGCTGACGCTAGTGAAGAAGCCATTATTTCACAAGCGGCTGATCAACTTGCGATCGCGTTTGGATTGAAAATATTAGCGATTATTCCGGGCCGGATCTCAACGGAAGTTGACGCACGACTTTCTTATGATACTGGCGCGACAATTGAAAAAGCACGTAAGGTGATCGCGCAATACGATGCCGCAGGGATTTCACGCGATCGGATTCTGATTAAGATCGCCGCAACGTGGGAAGGTATTCAAGCCGCCACAGTGCTTGAGAAAGAGGGCATTCATTGCAACCTGACCTTGATATTCGGATCACACCAAGCCATTGCGTGTGCACAACACGGCATTACTCTAATCTCCCCCTTTGTTGGACGAATTCTTGATTGGTACAAAAAAGAAAGTGGCCGTGATGCGTATCCGGCAGCGGAAGATCCCGGTGTGTTATCGGTGACTGAAATTTATCATTACTTCAAAAAGTTCGGTTTCAAGACCGAAGTGATGGGCGCAAGTTTCCGTAATAGTGGTGAGATCCTTGAACTCGCAGGTGTTGATCTGTTAACCATCTCACCAGCTTTGTTAGACGAATTAAAAAATACCGTTCAGCCGCTTGAACGAAAACTGTCTATCGATAAATCTCAAGCAATGACGATCGAAGAAATCACAGTGGATAAATCAACATTTGATCGTATGCACTCCGAAAATCGCATGGCAACAGAAAAACTTTCCGAAGGCATTAACAGCTTTATTGATGCACAAAAAACATTGGAAGAGCAACTCTCCGAGCGTGTAAACGCACTCTGGGCTTAGCCCACTTTTTCACCAAAATAATAAACAGAAAACAGATACCGTCAGGTTTTACACCTGACGGTAAAGGCATCTTTTTGTCTGAAATAAGGCAAAAGACAACAGATTGTCATACTTCTATTGACTGAATCTGTAACACTTTCCCTATAATGGGGAAAATTTTTAAACTTAAATGGAGTAATAAAAAATGGCTGAAATTCAATTAGCATTGGATTCATTAGACTTTGACACTACGCTGGCACTTGCTGCTCAGGCAGCACCGTATATTGATATTATTGAGATCGGTACACCATGCATTAAATTTAATGGTGAAAAAATTGTGCACGCATTAAAAGCAGCGCATCCAGATAAAAAGATTTTAGTTGATCTGAAAACCATGGACGCCGGTGAATATGAAGCCGCACCGTTTTTTAAAGCAGGCGGCAGAATCACGACGGTACTGGGTGCTGCGGATATGGCAACGATTAAAGGCGTGATCAAAGCGGCAAATGCAAATGCGGGCGAAGCACAGGTTGATCTGATCGGTGTTAAAGATAAAGTTGCCGTCGCAAAAGACGCGGTGACAAACGGTGCACATATCATTGGTGTACACACGGGTCTGGATGCGCAGGCATCTGGACAAACACCTTTCCAGGATTTAAAAACCATTGCGGATCTGAATTTACCCGTAAAAGTGTCAGTTGCTGGTGGGATTAACCGTGACACGATTCAAGGCACGGTGAGAGCAGGCGCAGATATTGTGGTTGTCGGCGCGGCAATTTATGGAGCGGATTCACCAGCAGATTCTGCACGAGAATTACGCGAACTTGTCAATCTTGCGAAAGGGTAACGTGCTATGCATCGACAGCAAATTCTGGAAAAAATTGAAAATGTGTTAGCTGTCACTCCGGACGAATATGAAGCAAAACTGATCACCTGTTTAGATCAGGCAAGGCGGATTTTCGTGTGCGGTGCTGGGCGTTCAAAACTTGTCGGTAACTTCCTCGCCATGCGGCTGATGCACGGTGGTTATGAGGTCAGTGTGATCGGTGAAGTTGTGACGCCGAGTATTGGCAACGGCGATGTATTTGTGGTGATTTCCGGATCGGGTGAAACTGAGCAGTTGATCGGTTTTACTCGAAAAGCGAAATCCGTTGGCGCGAGGATTTTACTCATTAGTTCTCGCGACAGCTCATCAATCGCTGATCTGGCAGATGAAGTTTTGCAGATTGGAGAAGAGTCACAATACAACCCGACCAAAGGCATGCCAATGGGTACCATGTTTGAGTTATCGACGCTGATTTTTCTTGAAGCGGTCGTTTCTCACTTAATCCACGAGAAGGATATTCCTGAAGAGGAAATGCGCGAACGCCACGCAAACCTCGAATAAAAGAATATCCAACCTCAATTTTTGGACACACCGAGAGGGCAATGTTCTATTGTCTTCTCGGTCGTGTTTGACCTCGATAAATCTGTACTAACTTCGTTTTTCGTTTCATATCGTTGTCCATTTTTCGTCGTATATATAAATCCGGCGAATATTCTTTAAACATGGCTTTCATATATTGTTGACAATAATTGATTTAAATATAAATTTAATCGATATATACTCTAATTTATTGATATATTGTCGACAAAAAAGGTTTTGGTGTGACTAAATCTTCGAATAAGCTAACGATCCCTGATTTACCGATTGACGTTCTTACTACATCAGCGCCAGCAAACGAAACCATTGCTGAAACCGTTTTTCATAAACTGCAAAAAGCCATTGTTGAAGGTGAGATCTCAGCGGGTAGTAAGATCAGTGAACCGGTTATTTCACGTCAGTATGGTGTGAGTCGCGGGCCATTACGTGAAGCATTGAGCCGCCTTGAAGCGTGTCATTTAATCGAAAGAAAACCGAATGTTGGCGCACGTGTTGTCAAATTATCTCGCCAACATTTAATTGAGATTTATCAAATTCGCGAATCGCTGGAAGGGTTGGCAGCCGGACTTGCCGCGAAAAACATGACCGACGAAGAAATCGCAGATCTACAATTACTTCTACAACAACATAAAACTCAAGTTGTTAACGATCAGAATTATTTTCAAAAAGAAGGCGATATGGATTTTCATTTTCGTATTGTCAAAGGTAGTAAAAACTCACGCTTGATCGAGATGTTTTGTCATGATTTTTATCATCTGATCCGTTTATATCGCTACCAGTTCGGCATGGTCAGTAAACGCGTCCCACGAGCATTTACCGAGCATGAATATATTGTCGATGCGATCAGTCAGCGCGATGCTGAGATGGCGCAATTTCATATGGCCCGACATATCCGTTTATCGCGCGAAAATGTCGAACAAAGCCTGAACAATACGGAAGAATAATATGCCAAAAACACCGCTAATTTCATCAGCAGGATCACGCTTTAGACAGGCCGTTAACGAAGAGAGTCCCTTACAAGTTGTCGGTGCGATCAATGCTTATCACGCACGCCTCGCCGAAGCGTCAGGTTTTAAAGCGTTGTATATTTCCGGTGGTGGCGTTGCTGCAGGATCGTGTGGCGTACCAGACTTGGGTATCACCTCGATGGAAGATGTATTGATCGACGTTCGGCGAATAACCGACGTGACGGATCTGCCCGTCCTGGTCGATATCGATACAGGTTGGGGTGGGGCTTTTAATATTGCACGCACGGTTCGTTCGATGATCAAAGCGGGTGCGGCGGCGGTTCATATCGAAGATCAAGTACAGCAAAAACGTTGTGGACATCGGCCGAATAAGGCAATCGTCTCGCAAGATGAAATGGTTGATCGGATTAAAGCTGCTGTAGATGCAAAAACTGACCCTAATTTCGTGATCATGGCGCGCACCGACGCACTCGCAGTAGATGGCTTGGATGCCGCGATTGATCGTGCCTGTGCCTGCGTCGAAGCAGGTGCGGATATGATTTTTCCAGAAGCCATGACGGAGCTTGCCATGTACGAACAATTTGTTGAAGCTGTCAACGTGCCGGTTTTAGCAAATATTACGGAGTTCGGATCGACGCCATTATTCACCACTGAAGAGCTGGCGTCGGCGAAAGTGAGTATGGCGCTGTATCCACTATCAGCCTTTCGCGCCATGAATGCCGCAGCATTAAAAGTGTATTCAACACTGCGTCAAACCGGATCACAAGCCGATGCATTACATTTAATGCAGACACGTGATGATCTCTATGATTACCTCGGATATCACGATTACGAAGAAAAACTCGATCAATTATTCGATCAAAAAAATGCATAATGTGGGAAAGAAAATGACACAAGAAAACAAACCAAAAGCAAAAAAATCCGTCGCATTAAGTGGCACTGCTGCGGGAAATACAGCGCTGTGTACTGTTGGTCTAACAGGTAATGATCTGCATTATCGTGGTTATGACATTCTTGATATTTCTGAGACATGTGAGTTTGAAGAAATTGCCTATTTATTAGTGCATGGGCAATTACCCGTCCAAGCAGAACTTGATGCGTACAAAACAAAATTACGCAGCATGCGCGGTTTACCGGTTGCCGTAAAAAATGGTCTTGAACAAATTCCACCATCAGCACATCCGATGGATGTTCTACGCACTGGTTGCTCACTACTGGGTGCGTTATTACCTGAAAAAGAAGATCACAACATGGCTGGTGCGCGTGACATTGCGGATCGCTTAATGGCCTGTTTCGGATCAATGTTATTGTATTGGTATCACTTTTCTGTGAATGGAAAACGCATCGAAGTAGAAACCGATGACGATTCTATCGGGGGACATTTCTTGCATTTATTGCATGGTGAGAAGCCATCGGATCTTTGGGTTCGTGCGATGCATACTTCATTGATTCTCTATGCAGAACATGAGTTTAATGCCTCCACATTTACCGGACGTGTGATCGCCGGAACAGGTTCTGATATGTTTTCTTGCATCACAGGCGCGATCGGTGCACTGCGTGGCCCGAAGCATGGTGGCGCAAACGAAGTCGCGTTTGATATTCAACAACGATATTCAAAAGCCGATGAAGCAGAAGCGGATATTCGTGAACGCATGGCACGCAAAGAAATCGTGATCGGTTTTGGCCATCCTGTCTACACGACTGGTGATCCACGTAACCGCGTGATCAAATCGGTCGCAAAAGAATTAGGCGAAGCAGCAAATAATTTGAAGATGTACAACATCGCAGAACGCATCGAAAGCGTCATGTGGGAAGAGAAAAAAATGTTCCCCAACCTCGACTGGTTCTCCGCCGTATCCTATTCATTAATGAATGTACCGACAGCGATGTTCACCCCATTATTTGTAATCTCCAGAACCTCCGGCTGGGCAGCGCATGTTATCGAACAACGTGAAGATGGCAAAATTATACGACCAAGCGCGAATTATACCGGCCCAGAAAACCTCACGTTTAAAACGATATCTGAACGAGAATAAATAAATGAACTCGAACTATGTTAGTCGGGTAAGGTTTAATTGAAATGCAGGTGGTTACGGTAAAAACATTTGCTGGAGTGGATTTAGTTGGTTGACTCCTTAATTCACTCCTTGGAATTCACCATGCTTGCCTGTCTCTTTCGCCCATTGTTCAGTATCTAGAGAGGAACATAATGCCCAGCATCAGCCGACCATTATTGCGACGTAAGGTTTGTGGCAATAGCCACAAACGAAATGTCGCAATAATGGGGCGGCTGAATGCAATTGCTAGGTACGATTTTTTTCAATGAATTCTTTAACTTCATTAATGCTGTAAGGAGGTGTTTTCCGATGAAGCATTGCATGGCAATTAGGACAAACTGGCCTTAAGTCTTCCCTTGGACTTACCTCATATTCTCCATCTATTTCGGAAACTGGCTTTATATGGTGTACATGTATAAACCCAAATCCAATATCTCCGTATACGGAATGAAAGTCAAAACCACAGCAAGAACATATAGCTTTATAAATTTGAATACATTCCTGTCTCGCCCTTGGGTTACGTTCGTAGCTATTTACCGTAACTTTCTTTAATGCACCTTCTTGATATGACTTACCTTCAGAAAGCTTTATTAACTCGTCAGGGTACACTTCCTCGGCGAAATGATATTGCCAGACTTCCCGTCCTTTTATTTTTACTTTACTTCTTTCATACTTATTAACCCAAGGCAGTGCTAATTCTGACTTTCTGAACAATAATTAGATAACATTATTGGTTGATCTATCCGCCACTGTTTAAGTGTTTGCATGCTTTATTTTATGAATTAATTTCACAAGTGTTTTTATTTTATTCCTCTATGTAATTAATGCCGCTGTTTATATGATGTAAAAAAACAGGAGGAGTTGAGTATGAGTCGTATGTCACCATTAACTATCGATGATTGTCAGAATGATGATCTTAAAGTGGCGTTTGATCATTTTGTTAATACATTGGGTTTTGTTCCTAACAGTTTGCTTACGATGCAACGCGTCCCTGCGATCGCGTTAGCGGTGATTCAAATGAATAAGGCGGTTTTTGCACCGGACAGTCATGTCGATTTAGGTTTTAAGCGTCTTGTTGCACATATCGCTAGTCATGCGTCGGGTTGTTTGTATTGCAAAGCGCATACGTCAGTGAGCGCCACGCGATTAGGAATTAGTGATGAGAAAATGTCTGCTATCTATGAATATTCAAGTAATCCATTGTTTTCAGATAAAGAGCGTGTTGCATTGGATTTTGCCTTAGCGGCAGCGTCCTCACCGAATGCGGTGACGGATGAGTTATATGAAAAACTCGCTAGTTATTGGGCGGATGATCAGATTGTCGAGATCCTTGGTGTGGTCGGTATGTTCGGTTTTTTTAATCGATGGAATGATTCGATGGCAACGCCGTTAGAAGAGGAGCCGTTGTCGATCGCGACGGAACTGTTAGCGGATAAAGGTTGGACAGCGGGTAAGCATGAGGTTTGATCTTTTACCAGTTATTATTTTGGAAGGTCTCGACTAAGTACTCGATGAAAATTTTAGTTTTTATTGGTAGTTGTTGGCGGTGAGGATAAACAAGATGTACGTACTGCATTTCGTTATTGTATTTTGACAAGATCGGTATGAGTTTTCCTTTTTGTAAATCTTTCCCGATCATGAATTCAGATAATCGCACAATACCCAAGCCCTTTAAGGCCAAATCGCGTAGTAAGTCGACATTATCCGTCACGACGTTTCCGTTAACAGAAATGGTTCGTTTGCGTCGTCCGACAGTGAAGTTCCAGTGATTAAAAGACACATTCGTTGAGATCGATAAGCAGTTATGTTTTTTCAGATCAGCGGGTAATTCTGGCTCGCCATATTTTTTTAAATAAGCAGGGCTAGCACAGACGACGCGACGACATTCCCCAAGTTTTCGAGCGATTAGGTTAGAGTCTTGTAGAGGGCCGAGTCTGATCGCGAGGTCCACATCGGCTTTGATCAGATCAATCTGTTCGCCGTTTAATTGGACGTTGAGTTCCAGTTCGGGATGTTGATCAAGAAAGGCCGGAATCTTACTTGCAAGTTGATATTTCGCAAAACCAGGCGAGCAATTTATGGTTAATATTCCTTTCGGGGCGTGAGTTTCTTTCGCGATTAAATCTTCAGCTTGATCAACTTTATCAAGAATATCCAGGCATTGACTAAAAAATAATTCACCACTTTCAGTTAAGTGTAATGTGCGTGTGGTGCGGTTGAATAAACGGACACCGAGTCGGCTTTCGAGGCGTGTGATGATTTTACTGACAGAGGAGGGCGACAACCGTAAACGACGTGCTGCAGAGGAAAAACTATCACTGCGGGCGACTTCGACAAAGACGCTCATCTCCGTCATTTTATCCATAACACATCCTGTGAATATTATTCATAAGTGTTTTGCTATTGATGATTGTTATCAAGCATATGATATTGCATTAGTATTGAATTAATCATTTGATAATACACCTATTTTGGGAGAAATAAATTTTGAACGAGTCGGTAGATGTTAAACTTTTTTTCAACTTTCGGAGTCCGTATTGTTATCTGGCATCGAAACGGCTTTGGAGTATCTTCGATGACTATCACACGAACCTGATCTGGCGTCCATTTGGTGGCTGGGATGGGCGCTCAGCACCAGAACGTGCCAAGATAAAAATTCCCTTAACCCGTCAAGACGTTGCGCGTTGGGCGCGCCGAATGGGTGTACCGCTTAATCCTCCACCGCTTACAACGGATCCAACCCATGCTGGGCTCGTCTCCTTACTTGCGCAGGAGCAGGATGTATTACGAGATTACATTGTTGAGATGATGCGGGCAGAGTGGTCTTACGGTTTAGATATTGGTGAAGAGCAGGTTATTTTAGATGTCGGTGAAAAGGTTGGCCTGGGTAAAAATGACATGCTGAATGCATTACAGTCAGAGGCGTATAAAAATACACTAGCAGCGAATAAGGCGGAAGCGGACAGTTTAGGCGTTTTTGGCGTGCCGACGTTTGTTATTGGTGAAGCGATCTTTTGGGGAAATGATCGGATCGATTTTGTACACGAACACCTTGATGAGCTGCGTGCGCGTAGAATTTAGTGTGTATTTTTTAAACAAAATCAGAGTTGATCATTATTGTGACATTTACACTTTACTCAAAATACGACTGTCCATTTTGCTGGCAAGTTAAAATTGCCTTGTCTTATCTTAATATTCAATACGATTTACTTGAGAAAAAAGACGTTGATCATGCCGCATTGCGTAAGTTGGCTCCACAAACAACCTTACCCATTTTATTAAACGACGAAACGGGTGAAACGATTTGGGATTCGGTCTCGATCATGCTCTATTTACAAGATCATGCTGTGACAGCAGGTCAAAGCCTATTACCTGGTACGTTGGCCGAGCGACATCAAATACGTCAATTAGCCATTTACAGTAATCAGATTGCGGGTCGTGGTTTGCGTGAGGTGATTTTCGAAAAACGATCGAAAGCGGAAAACGAATGGGATCGTGATCGTATTTCAGATGGCGAAGTTGAATGGAACAACACGCTCGATTATTTAGAAAACAAGATTGAGTCGAGTGAGAGTTTTTTTAAAGCAGGCTTTTCTTGGGCAGATACGGCATTGTTACCTCGCTTTGTGCTTGCTGAAAAATACGCTGTTGGGGTGACAAGCGATCACCCCAAACTTTTTACTTGGTTTAAAACATTACACAATACGTACCTGAGTTAGAACGTTAACTAGCAGAATGTTTAGAGCGAGCGTTATGCGGATCCAATCGTGACGGTGACAGAGTAGGTTTCATCATTTGTTGATTTTTTATATGCCCAACCAAGTTTCTGAGTTAGTTGATCGATCAGTTTTAGTCCTAAGCCAAAGCCAAGATCCTTTTGCGTTTCTTCTGTTTTACTCAAGGTGTTTTCTATACTGATCTGATTATTTTCTTGACGAATAAAAATACGGCCTTCCCAAGTGTGTTGAAAGGCGTTTCTGATTAAGTTTCCGATCACGATCCGAGTAGGTTGTTCTGCGTTCTCGATTTGATAGGGTGATGTATCGACGGTTAATTCAATTGATTTATCGTTTAATAAGTAACGCATTTCTTCAACTAAGTTTTCGACCGTTTGATCAAGCGGTATCGTGACTTTTGCTAACACTTCATCTTCTTTATCGCGATTTAACCAGAGCAAGGTTTCAGTTAAATGCTTCATGGTTAAACTTGCACGATCAATACGATCAACAATTTGTGCCTCAGGACAAGCAGCGTTGAAGTTATTCTCTTTGCTATTGATCTTTCTAGCGAGTTCAATATTACTGCGAATAACGCTGATCGGTGTGCGCAGTTCGTGACTGGCGTGACGTAAAAAGCGTTGCTCACGTTCTAAGCTTTCATTTACTGAATAGAAACTCTGTTGAATGAGCTGTGCTAAACCATTTAATTCTGGATATGAAAAATCTGGCACGTCGGTTTGTAAATTATCTTTGTCCAAACTGCGCGTCCATTGATACAAGCCTTTAACCGGTTGTGAAATACGGCGATACACAATCCAAAGTAATCCACAGACTGCTAATACCACGATACTGCTATAGATGATTAAACGATACATATTATGGTTTATATTTCGTCCGACCATAGGTAGCGCTTCTTTCGCGGTTAATACACGGGCGATATATATTGGTTCCACTGGCTGACCTTTGTGCTCGCCGTATAACAAAATGAATACCAATTTATCGGGTCGATCGAGCAGACCAGAAGGATCATATTTTAGAAAGTCACCAGAAACTTTGGGAGCGTGATTAAAATTCTCAGTCATTGATTTTGGCAAATCGTCCCAACTCGGCGACATCGTATAACCACTGAATTCGTTAACTTTCGTTCGTTGATCATTTGATACGGTTTGGATATATGTCTCAGCCGCACGTGCCATATTTGCGGAGATGATATTGTCCATTCCGCGTACAAAATAATTTGCACTGATCATGGAGTAACCGAACACTATCGCGATCAGTAAACTTGGGATCAGTATGGCTAGCAGCCATTTAAGGCTAATCTTTGGCTTCATTCTTTTGCTCTTTTAATACAAAACCATGGCCTGGGATTGTATGGATTAGTGTTGTCGAATATGGGCTATCGACGGCTTTGCGCAAATTAAATAAATGTACGTGCAGACTATTACTGTCTGGTAAATCCTCACCCCAAACCGATTCCATTAAGTCCTGTCTTGAGATGACCGCTGGGGCTGTTCGAATTAAGACTTCTAGTAACTTCCAGCATGTCGGTGATAAATGTAACTCTTTTCCAGCGCGAGTAACGATGCGTTTTCGTACATTCATTTCCAGATCGGCGAATTTTAACCGTTTAGCTTGACCACTGCGACGTCGAGAGAGCGCATGTAAACGAACGATCAGTTCTTTCATTTCGAATGGTTTGACTAAGAAATCATCCGTTCCAGCTTCAAAACCTTCGAGCTTATCATCAAGTTGATCACGCGCAGTCAACATGATCACCGAGGTATCATTACCTTGTTCACGCAAGGTCTGACACACCGTGTAGCCATCCATGCGTGGCAAGTTAATATCGAGAATGATCACATCGTAATTTTCGTGCTGGATCAATTCGAGCCCTGACATGCCATTAGCAGCATGATCGCAATTAATATCTTCTAGCTCGAGGTATTGAACAATGGTTTGCGCCAAATCAATGTCGTCTTCGATCAACATTACATTTAACATGGTTTTGAATCTCCTTGGTTTGTCAGCAACCATCGTCCTGCAGAGTTTAGTCCTTTTCGGATATCTTGCTGTATTAACAATAGGGTGGGGATAAGTATCAATGTGATCACGGTCGCAAACATAATCCCGTAGGATAATGAAACGGCGGCTGGGATTAAAAATTGTGCTTGTCGTTCTGTCTCACCCAGCAGCGGCATTAAACCTGCGAAGGTGGTAAAAGAGGTGAGTAACACGGCACGAAGACGATCGCGTCCTGCTTGTCGAATGGCGTCTTCGATGTTATCCATTTTTTTCTGAAGTTCATTAAAACGCGATACCAATAATAAACTGTCATTGACGACCACACCGCTTAGGGCAATGATGCCGTTGAAGGATAAAATACCGAGGGACAGATCGTTCATCCAATGGCCAAGTACGGCACCAACTACACCAAATGGGATCGCCATCATTATGATGATCGGTTGTGTGTATGATTTCAGTGGAATCGCCAGCAACATGTAAATAACCAGCATGGCGAGGGCGAATTTTTCTTCCATGGAAGATGCCGTTTCAGCTTGCTCTTGTGCTTCGCCAGCGAAATGTACGCCCAAGCCAGGGTATTGCTTTTGCAGTGAGGGGATGACATCGCGTTTTAGTTGTGCGACTAATTCCATCGGTGAGAGCAGATCTTTATCCATATCCGCCGCGAGATAGACAGCGCGTTGGTTATCAATTCGCGTAATCGTTTCACGTGTATAACCTGAGGTGACAGTGGCAACGCTGGTGAGGGACACGACATTCCCGTCTGGCGTGCGGACTTTGGCTTTGATCACGTCAAACGGGTTTTGTCGATCTTCTTCTGGATAGCGTACTTTTACTTCAATTTCATCGCGGTTGCGTTGATAGCGCTGTACGATTTGCCCATTAAATGCTTGCAGGACTTGTGTCGCGAGTTGGTCGGTCGTCAAGCCAAGCGCTTCACCTTGGGCATTTAATTTGAGGTGTAATTGCGGTTGCCCTGGTGAGAGATTATCTTCAATACCACTGACGGCGGGGACTTGTTTAAGTTGCTTGCGTAAGGTTTCACCGGCGGCACTTAAAACATCGTCATCCGAAGCACGTAACTCTATGCGAAGCGCATCAACGGATCCACGACGTTCTTGAATACGTATCGTTCGTGCCCCTTCAAGTAAGCCAATACTTTTTCGCCATTCACGTGTAAATGTTGTTATATCGTAAGGCACGTCATCAACTAATTCGACAGTCACACGTCCGCTTTGATCCGCTTCGGATAAGATCTGTAAGTTCTTGATATTTGATTCGCCAGCGTCCTGATCAGTTTTGTTGTTATCACGCAAAGTGCGATCAAGCTCGATCGCTTTGTTTTCCATTAAGAGTAAGTTTCGATGAGTTTGCCCGACGCTTGCATCATTCTGCATGGTCAGTTCAGCGCGAACGGTTTCGCCCGGAATAGATGGGAAAAAACTCATTCTCACGACACCTGTAAACGGCATACTCATAACTAAAATAAAAATACTTAAGAAAAGCATGATAACGGCGTAACGGTGTTTGAGTGCTTGATGCATTACCGGTAAATAAATACTTTCGGTGAGCCATTTAAGACCATTATCCGCCCCTGTTTGAATAGCAGACCATAAACGTGAAAGTGGGTTTTTACCTGGCGTTATCTGTGTTTTTAAATGCGCTAAATGTGCGGGTAATATTAATTTCGATTCAATAATGGATAGCGTTAAACAGATGGCAACGATGGCTGCAAACTGACTATAAAGATGGCCTAAACGGCCACTAATTTGTGATAACGCTAAAAATGCAGCGATGGTTGTGAAGACACCAAATAAGGTGGGCAGCGCAACACGCATCGTACCTTCGATCGTACTTTCAAGCGTGTCACCTTTTTCACGTCGCACTGCATAAACACTTTCACCAACAACAACAGCATCATCAACAACAATACCCAGCGCCATTATGAAGCCGAAGGTGGTGAACTCATTTAAACTGAGACCGACGAAATTTTCGCCCATAAAATAGATGGTGCCGAAAAAAATAAACGGTAACCCCGCTGCAACCCAAAATGCGACACGTAAATTGAGAAAAATCGCTAATAATAAAAAGACCAATAAAATTCCGGTGCCAGCATTTTTGACCAGAAGTTGAAGCCGCTGCGTAATCGAGACACTGCGGTCGTACCAGGTACTCATTTCAACATTTGCAGGAAGTCGGCCGTTATTTTCCCAGTCTTGAATCACTTCACGCGCACTGGCGACAGAACGACTAATGTCATCTTTGCCTTTGGTGATGACTTGCAGGCCAACGCTGGCTTCTCCTTGGAATAGCGAAAGTGATGATGTCGAGTCATCATAAGTATCACGAATATCAGCAATATCGCCGAGTAAAATACTTTCGCCACTGTTGGTCGCTAAGAGTGGGATTGCAGCAAAGTCTTCTTTTAAATACGCTTGTTCTGAGGCTTTGAGCTGTAAGTAAGTTTGTTCATTGCGCAACACGGCCGTTTTTGTATTGCTTGAATATTGATTCACAATATCTTCAACATCCGATAGGGTCAGACCATACGCTTGCAGTTGCGTCTCGTTGATTTCAATGACCATCATCGGATCCAGCCAACCCGAAACCGTCACGCTGCTTATATCAGAATGTGCGAGAAGATCAGTTTTTAAATTATCGGCTAAACGCTGTAACGTATAGCGATCAGTATCACCATGTAATTGAATCCATAACGAGTGTTCTTCACGTTCGGCTTTTTCAATGACAGGGTTCCGCGCTTCGGTTGGGAAAGTGGAGATCCCATCAACGCGGGTTTTAACATCTCGAAACAACACATCCAGATCATATTCACTTTGTTTTTCAATCGTGACGGTGACACCCGTACCCGTTGATGTGCTGGTGATGGTTTTAATACCCATCAACCCTTCGAGTTGATCTTCAATTTTAGTCGCAATCCCTTCTTCTGATTGCTGCGCTGAACCACTAATGTATTCAACGGAAATCGTTAAGCTGTCCGGTTCCATACTGGGAAAAGCTTCTTTTTGTGTGTTTTTAATTTGTAAAACACCCAGCGCGATCACCAGCATTAATAATAAATTTGCAGCGACAGGATTGGTTGCAAACCAAGGGATGATGCCACGATGGTTAAGATCGGAATTAGACATCCGGTTTTACCTCGGTTGCGGTGACAACCATCCCTTGTAAATAACTATTCAATGGGTGGTTGACGATTTGGTGCTCTGTGTCGGCGAAAGCATCCGGTGCGTGAATATAAATAAATGTTTTGTCCGTAAATACTGGATCGACTTCAAGGTTCATTAATGTCTTATCTTCCTTCACATACCAGATCTCTCCCCGTTGGCTCAGGGCTGAGCTGGGTAATTTCCAAAGTTGTGAACGTTCCTGGCCCGTTATTTCAGCTTGTAAAAATGTGCCTGGAAAGAGGGGGATTGTCTCGGAAAGTGGATCTTCAACACTGATAATTAAGCCACGTTGGCGGGTTTCTGTATCAACATGTTGCAGTGTTCGTAAAATCTGACCCTGCCAGCCATGCGTGCCTTCAACACTTGTTAAGTTGACGGTTTTTCCGATGAGATTGGTCTGTTGACTGTTTTCACCGGTGAGGTTTTGCCATTCTTGATCAGATAATGCCAGTGTAATTTCTATTCGATCAGTACTGCTTAATTCAGCGATATTCGCGCCACTATTTAGGTAGCTTCCAGGTGCTATTTCACGCGTTGTGATCACCGCGTCAAACGGTGCGATGATTTTGGTGTATTCAAGATTCTGACGTGCATTATCTAATATGGCTTGTGCATTTTTTAACGCAGCGCGTTTGCTCGCGAGCTGGGGTTTGCGTAAGACGAGATCAGAGTCAGGTTTTCCAGATAATCCAGAAGCGGACCATTCTGCTTGCGCTTGTAACGATTCGCGCTCTTCTTCAAGTAGGGCGACGCGTGCTTCAGCGAGGTCGCTTTCTGCACTAGCGACGGCTGCGCGATATTCGGTGTCGTCGATGTGTGCGAGAACGGTTCCTTCAGCAACGCGGTGACCGTTTTCAAATTCGTCGGCTAAGGCGATAACGCGCCCGGCAACTTGTGCGGTTAGAGTGATCGAAAAATGGGCTTTTGCACTGCCATAGCCGATCACGTTTGCGGTATAAGTTTGTGGTAAAACGCGAGTTACAGTAACTTCAGGTGTTTGAACATTGGTCGGTGGTGTCGGTAACGGACGGTTAGCAAACGCATCCATTTTTTTTAACGTGATGGCAACTATGGTCGCGAACAAACAGGCTGCAACAACAAAGACAAGTATGCGAGAAAGTTGACGCATTATTCGGAAACTCCTAATCCTAATGCTAGCCCCAGGTCGACACGGTTGGTCAGACGGGCAGCGAGTAATTGATTTTTTTGCGCTTGCAAATCGTAGGTTTGCTGCTGAATTAAAAGCAGGTCGAGTATGTCGACCAAACCTGCACGATAACGTTTTTCATATTGCACTAGATTGTTTTGTGCGCTGTTTAGTGCAACGTCGATGTGTTCAAGTTGACGGGTTAACGATCGCTCTTGGCCCAGTGTGTCTTCGACTTCTTGTACCGCGGTTAACAATGTTTCCCGGTAAACCTGATAACTTTGCGCAGTTTGATAGCGTGAAATATCTGCCGCCGCATCCAGTTCGCCACCGCGATAGAGTGGTGCGGTGAGTTGTGCGAGTAATGTCCAAACTGGGTTTGTCATCAATGCATCGGTTGGATTGCTGGCCAGATCAGACAGTGCGGCAGAAAGATTCAACGACGGCAACATGTCTTTATAGGCAGCTTGGTTTCGATAATCATTGGCTTCGATTGCGAGATAGGCCGCGATCAGATCAGGGCGGCGTTGCAATGTTTGCTCAGGGAGATTAGCCAATGATGTGATCACGGCAGGGTAGTTTTCTATCTGTTTAAATGGGGTCAGATCGTTCAGTTGAGGGATGTCGCCAGACAACTGTTTTAATGATCGCGTTAGTTGGTCAAGAGTTTCGTTATAGGCAACAAGTGTAGCGCGTGAACTCGCCACATTACTGCGCGCACTATCAAGATCTTCGAGCGTCCCAAGACCAATGCGGTAACGTTGTAGAATAAAGTTTTCATTTGTTTGAAGACTGTTTAAGCGTTCGGTTTCGATCTGAATGGCGATCTGCTGCTGAATTATTCCCAACCAACTTTTCATGATATTCGCTGCGAGCAGATCACGCGCTGCACGGTAAAGCATTTTTTGTTCGCCGACGTCTTTGATCGAAGCTAGATAGCGATCATCCAGTTTGCGCCAGATGTCCGCTTCCCAACTGATCGAGAGTCCCGTTGCAAAACCCGTGTCAGCACCTTCACTTTTTTCGATGTCGATGCTGCCATCAACGCTGGGTAAGCGATCAGATTTGCTGATACGCGCTTGCGCCTCGCTGATTTTCAAATTCCACCAGCGTTGTTGTAATGAAGGATTCTGATCAAGCGCGCGCGTGATCAGACGAGTTAATTCATCGGCATCAATGAGTGCGGTGAGAGAGGCTGTTTCTTCACCAGTTTGATTTATTTTTGTCCAATTCGTGACTTGCTGTGTTTGACGCTGTGCCTGATCGGTAAAATCGGGTTGATCCGCAGGTCTATGTGTACAACCAGCGATCAAGATCAGCAGGCACAAAGAAACGCTTCGGCTGAGTGGACGATTAATGCTGATTTTCATCACATTAGCGCCTACGTGTCATCATTGGAATTAGCAAAAAAATCTTCAAAAGTTTTTCTCAACAGCAAAAATCACGGTGATCGTGACGATTCGTGAGGCTACTTTATCGATGAGGGGATTAAGATCGAATTAAGCCGGCTTAATTCGTGTCGAATGGACAGAAGAAGGTTTTCAATTACCCTGAGACTGTGCAGCGATTACCGTCAGAAGTTGAACGGGATCTCATTCGCACACATATTATTTAAAGATGAATCCACGTTTTTACGGTAAATTGATTCACTCACTTACTCGCATCTTTATACTTTATAACGTTGTTATTTGTGCAGTTTAGGAGTCGCTATTAGATGAACCAAGAAGAACTCAAAGCTGTTTTTGATAAACAGGCTTCTGGCTATGACGTGCAGCAAAACAAACTTGCGCCAGTTCACAATGGTCTTTATTTTCAGCTCGAATGGGTTTTTTCAGAGCTGCCACAAGTCGCTCACATACTTTGTGTTGGGTTGGGTACTGGTGCGGAGCTTTCCTATTTGGCGAGTAGGTTTCCAAGTTGGAGTTTTACTGCTGTTGAACCTTCAAGTGCAATGCTTGAAGTATGTCACCAAAGAGCAGAGCAGGAAGGTTTTATTTCTCGTTGTACCTTTCATGAAGGCTACGTGGAGTCATTGCCAGGTATTGCGGTTTTCGATGCAGCTACTTGTTTTATGGTTTCTCAATTCATTCTCGATAATGAGGCGCGGTCCAACTTTTTTTATGCCATTTCAGAGAGAATGAAGCCTAACGGAATCTTCGTCAGTGCTGACTTATCGGCAGCGGTAGGTTCACCTGAATACGAAGCCTTACTTAAGGTATGGGTCAGTATGTTGCATGCTGCAAACGTGCCCGTCGATGCCATAGAAAAAACCCACTCCGCATGGGCAAATGATCTTGCAATACTGCCTCCGAGTGACATTGAGTCAATAATCCAACGCGGTGGTTTTGACTTACCTGTTCAGTTTTATCAGGCAGGCTTTGTCCACGCTTGGTTTTCTAGGCGATCAGGCGGTGCCGCATAACCATTCAAAACTATGTCGCTGTTTGAGTTGTTGGAAATCTGGAGTTGAGTACTTGAAAAATTTCGCTATTGTAAATTCTCTATTTATACTTCGGACGCCCTTATATTCACTCAGCAATACTCGCCGCACAGATAAGTGAAACATGATTGACATCAAAAGTCCTCGAGAATTGACGCAGCTTCGCCGTCTTGCCTTAGCGTCCCAAGGCTTATTTTCAACTTCATTTTTTGGTCGTGGTTTATCGGGTGCGTATGAAGCGATCAAGCATTTGGGCTATGTGCAGATCGATACTATCTCGGTGGTGGAGCGCGCGCACCATCATGTACTTTTTTCAAGAGTGCCGGGTTTTTCAGCTGAAATGACTAATCAATTGTTAGTAAAGGGGGAGGTTTTTGAATATTGGGCGCATGCGGCGGCGTTTTTGCCAATGGATGATTTTCGATTCTCATTACCTTACAAACATGCGATTAAATCTGGCCAAACACATTGGTATAAGAATCCGGATAGGAAACTCATGGAGGAGCTGTTAGCCCGTGTACGTTCAGATGGTCCACTACGATCACGTGATCTGGAGTCGAATACGAAAAAGCGAGCTGGTTGGTGGGATTGGAAACCGGCGAAGAAGGCGCTTGAGCAGTTGTATATGCAAGGCGATTTGATGATCAGTGATCGGGAAGGGTTTCAGAAAACGTACGATCTGACTGAGCGGGTTTTACCAACGGGCGTGAGGACATCGGTTCCATCTATGGCAGAGTTTGCTGATCATTTACTTGCAAAGAATTTACGCTGTCATGGTGTGGTATCGATGAAAGGCCTGACACATCAGCGGCGAAACACCGGTTTGCGCCAGGCTGTAAAGGTATTGGTTGAAGAGAGAATTTCTGCAGGTTTATTGGAGGAGGTGCAATTGATCAGTGGTGAGAGATTTCTTATTGAAGCGGGAGCGCTTGAACGTTCCTTACCCCGACTTAATAATCGGCTCTGTATTCTCTCTCCCTTTGATAATAGTGTGATTTTGCGTGATCGGTTAAAAGCGCTTTTTCAATTTGACTATCAGTTGGAATGTTATGTACCTGAGGCGAAGCGCCGATATGGGTATTTCAGTCTTCCGCTTTTGTACCGAGACCAGTTTATTGGGCGCATGGATTGTAAAGCACATCGCAAAAGCAGGCATTTAGAGATTAAGTCATTATTTATAGAGCAGCGTAAATTTGATGAAGAGCAGATCATAAATACGTTTGTAAAAGCTATCGACACATTTAAGCGTTTCCAAAACTGTGATTCAGTCTCTTTAGTAAATGTCTATCCTCAAAAATTAACTAAGGGTTTTCGTTGCCAATTAAAAAAACTGGATTGAGGTGAATGTATTTGTTTATAGGCTGAGGAAACTTAAGCTGATCTAACGAAAAATCCCAAAGGTTTATAATTTTGGGTTCAAAAATTCAATTCGATTTAAACCAGAAAGACACCGAACCCTCAAACAAAAACGGCCATTCAAGACAAACTTGAATGGCCGTTTTTATAGAGCCTACTTTTTAAGGTAGGTAGCCTTCTTCTCGAAGTTGGGTGCGTAGTTCTTCTGCGTTCCCATCGAGCAGGTCGTAAATCACATTGACTTCATTTTGCCAATCGATGTCACGCGTTCTCGCTGGGCTGCTGACCTCACCCCCCCAACGCGCTGATTCACCAATGACGGCCTGATTAACGTAATCAGCCAGCATTAACCAGCGATCACGTGCTACTCCGTCGGATAGTGCACCACCGGTGCCTAACAGTGCATCGGCACGTGCTTGCACTCGCGCTAAGAAATCCGCATTTTGACGAGCAGCGTGCCAGATTTGAGCAATGATAAATGGATTGTCCGGTGCAGAAGCGCCATAGTCTGAAATGTCTTTATTACCGCGGAAGGCAGGGTGAATTTTTGCCCGTTTTCCATCGTTGGAGAAATCCGCTGGCGCATCCCATGACCATTCTCCATCCCATGCGAAGAACAGTAAACCAGTTGATCCTTCTGGTGATGATGGGTTGCGGCTTCCGGCGTACCAGTTGTTATCTGGCCAATCGCCAACACCCGTCCACCAACTTACCAACAAGTAATCGATGAAATGATCTATCTCAAGATACTCTTGCAGCTCTGCATAGTTGGCCGCTTGACTCATGTCTTTGTTGATAAGCGTAGTGGTTAAGTAGTCATAGCGAGTGCGATCACCGTTTAAAGGATCAGACCCATCATGGACAATCCCGTGGTTGGTTGAGAACCAGTCAGCATCATCACCATCAAAATAGTCCGCGAGGAAATGCTTGTCTGCTCGCTCAACGGCATTATACAGGCCGTGATACTCACCATTGATGTAGAGGTGAACGTAGGTACCACGCATACCACTACCGGTTGCTGCAATTTGTGTATCGCGATAGAACTGATCAATCGTGTATGTTGTTTTATCGGGGTTGAAATCACGACACCAGCAACGGTTGTTACCGCCACGGAGGATGATTTTATCCAGTTTATTGCTTGCGGTGTCGCCGTTAAGCGGAGCTTTTTCCATCAAGTCAGTATTGAATTTCGAGTCACCATATTCCGCGCGGAAGTTGAGTCTTAATGACCGTTTCGCTCGCAAATGTGAATGTGATTCGATACCCGAGTTTGCTTGATGGCTTGCTGCAGGATCGTCTGCATAGAGCACTTCAACAGAAACCGCTTTTTCGACATTGTCACCACCATAAAAGCCGCTACTTCCGGATATTTCATCTGGGTTAGCCGCAACGGACATGGTTGGTACAGCTTGCATGGCTTCAATGATTTCATCGCTGTATGCCGAAATGACGGATTGATCCATATCAGCTTGTTGCAAAATGTCATCTAAGAAGAAGTAACTGTTTGTTGTTACTTTTTCAGCGACTTCACCTGCAACGATGACCGCGAAACGCACAATGGTTGTACTGTTAATTGAAATAGGGGAGCTATAAACCGAGCCATTTGATGACGTAGGTTCAGAGCCATCCAGCGTGTAACGTACGCTATCAGCATTCGCATCAACACTTAATGTCAAATCAAAAGGTGCAGTATAAAAACCACGTGTATGGCTTAAGGTGATCAGGCTATTAAGTGTGCTGACACCATCGTTATTCGCCGCACCAGGTGTTGGTACGGTGAAGTAACGCAACTCGTTATCTGGATTCAGACCATAAGAAATATCAGAACTCTGTTCAGGATACTCGGGTGCATATTCCGTGGTGATGACACCTGTTGGGCTAATCAAACCAAAATACTCACCACCCGCACTGAGTTTGAAACCTGCGTGTTGGTTATCCGGTACGTCAGGGTTGTCTGCGATCACAACCAAGTATTCACCCGCTGCAACCTGGCCACTGGTGAAGCACCATTTTCCTAAATCGGTTACATCGTCAGTCGCACACCACCCCGCGAGGTCAACAGCGCTCGAACCTGGGTTGTGAATTTCAAACCAGTCTTCGCCGTCAAGATAAGTGGAACCATTTGAAGCCATAAACTCAGTCAGGGTCAGCGTACCAGTTGAACCACCTCCCTCAGTGACAGAGAGCGTGACGGTCAATTGGCCCGCTCCAAAGCCCGAAGCAGATGCCGTGATCGTCCCGGTGTATGTACCAGCAGCAAGACCATTCGAGTCAGCCGTAATGCTGATCGCATCCGGTGTTTGATCATCTTCACCTGAACCTGCTGTTGCAGAAAGCCAGCCAAGGCCAGCATCATCAACTGACAGGGCATAGCCTGTGATTGCTGTCGCGACAGTTGAAAGTACAGATTCCGACGTTGCGCTGCCAGAACTTACAATCAGTGTTAACGAGTCTGGTGCGAAGCTTAAGAAATCCGTGACGCCTTCACCATTCGCTGCACCGGGAGTCGGGGTTGTGAAGTAGCTTTCAGCACCCGAACTATCCAGACCGTAGGAAATATCATCGTATTGTTGTGGAAATTCAGGTGCATACGCCGTTGCAATTGAACCATCTGGTTTAATCAGCGCAAGATATTCGCCACCTTTGCCCAGTTTAAAGTTCGCGTGCAGATCGGTTGGAACATCCGGTGAATCTGCGATCACAACCAAGTATTCACCCGCAGCAATCGATCCGTTAGCGAAGCACCATTGGCTGAGGTTCGTTTCGTCGTCAGTCAAGCACCAGCCAGTCAGATCAACGGCTGTTGCACCGTCGTTATAGATTTCCAACCAGTCTTCGCCATCAACATAATCCGATTTGTTGCTAGCAACAAATTCGTTAAGGATGAGTGAGCCGGTTGGGGTGCTGCTTTCTGTAACGATTAACGTAATTGCCATAGAACCTTCACCGATGCCTGTCGCACTCGCAGAGACAGTACCCGCATAGGTGCCTTCAGCAAGACCTGAGGGATCAGCCAGTATTTCGATGAGATCCGGTGTTACACCATCTTCATCAGCCATCGTGCTCGCGGATAACCAGCCCATGCCGCCATCATCAGTACTTAGTGTATAGGCTTCAGAGACCGTCCCTAAAGTTGAAAGGGTTGCTTGTGCGCTCAAGTTGCCTGTAGCGCTGTTAAACGTGGTTTGATCAGGATCAAAACTGAAGAAGTCAGTGACGCCTTCGCTATTTGCCGCGCCAGGTGTTGGCGTTGGGAAATAACGTGCTTCACCCTCAGTGTTCAAACCGTAGGCAACATTATCGTATTGCTGCGGAAATTCAGGTGCGAATTCAGTCGCAACGCTGCCATCCGGTTTGAACAAGCCTAAGTACTCTCCACCCTTACCCAATTTAAAGTTTGCGTGCAGATCCGCAGGCACATCTGGATCATCCGCCGTGATGATGAGATAACCACCCGCAGCAATATTACCGCTAGTGAAACACCACATGTTTGGAACGGTGACATCGTCAGTGAGACACCAGCCCGTCAAATCGACGGCTTGGTCACCATTGTTATGTAACTCAATCCAATCTTCTCCATCTAGATAGTCACTGTCGTTACCCGCAACGAATTCATTGAGAATGACATTCCCACCACCCGATGCTGGCGCTGTGACGGTAATTTGGAATGTTTCAGCATCCTGCAGTAAGCCATCAGAAACCGACACGCTGACGTTGGTTGATCCAACATTTGCAACAGACGGTGTGAAATTGATGGTCGCTGTGTTGTTGCTGTTGTTAGTTAACTGTGCGAAAGCAGGGAAACCAGAAGGCGTGAAGTTTAGGTTATCACCTTGCGCATCCGTTGCTGAAACAGTGATGCTCGATGAAGTACCAGCTAAAACGGTTTGATTGCCAATTGCGCTCAATACCGGTGCAGTATTCACCGGACCATTATTCGCAACAATGATGGTGGTATCAAAGTTGATCAGCTCACCAGAATTTAAAAACACTTCGGCTCTAATCACATGTGGTCCATCACTCAACTGCGTTGTGTCGTAAGGCACAGCACTACTCGATGGTCCACCATTGAGATCATAGGGTGCTGAGGCTTCAGATTTAAAACGCGAGTTTGATCCATCCAAGTAATAATAGACGCGTGTGATACCACCTGATTCAGGCAGCATTCGACCATACAAATTACCACTGACGACAGTGCCATCGAGTAAGTTTTGGCCATTGCGATCCCATGATGCGCTGTAAACGAGGTAATACGGTTGTTCGATTTCCTCTGTTACCACGATCGTAAAGTTTTCTGTATCAGAGAATTCTGCATCGGCAACGCTAATACTCACAGGATAACTACCAACATCGACCGCTGTTGGTTGGATCAGCAGAGAGCCTGTGTTGTTGCCGTTATCTGTCAGGCTGGCAAATGCAGGCAAGCCTGTCGCCGTCATAGTTAATACATCGCCATTCACATCAGAGGCATTGATCGTGATCGTTTGGCTGGTTTCGGCCAGCAAGCTAACGTTGCTGATCGGGTTAAGAACGGGTGCAACATTTTCTTGCGGAGCATTGTTTGCGATGATGAATTGAGTATCGAAGGTAATGCTTTCGCCTGTGTTTAAGTACATGAGCGTTCTGATCGTATGCAAGCCATCAGTCAGTGCTGTTGTATCGTAAGCACGAGCCGTTGAGCTGCCACCGTTAACATCATAAGGTGCGCTGGATTCAAACTTGAAAGCAGAACTGCTACCGTCCAAGAAATATTGAACGTTTGAAACGCCGCCAGATTCGGGCAGTAATCGTGCAAACAAATCACCTGAAATCGTTGCCCCCTCTAGTTGGATTTGACCTGCTCGGTCGGAGGTCATGCTGTAGACCAAGCTGTATGGATGTGTGCTGGCTGCATTGATGTTGAACGTCACGGTTTCAGTATCAGACAATTCACCGTCAGAAACGGTGATCGTCATACTGTGTTGACCGATGTCAGCATTGCCTGGGGTCGCAACCAAGCTAGCGGATCCATCACCTAAGTCTGTCAATGTGACGAAGCTAGGTGCATCTGTTGAGCTAATTATTAGGCCAGCATTACCGTTTACATCGTTAGCGGAGATCGACAGGTTAAAGCTTTCACCGACTTCAACTGTCTGTGTACCGATAGGCGAAAGAACCGGTGCTTCGTTTTCAATAACAGGTTCTATGATTTGAAGTTGGAACGTTTCGCTATCAGACAGCGCACCGTCGGAGACAAGCACTGTCAAGCTGTGTTGACCAATACTGGTGGAGCTTGCGAGACCACTAAGACTCGCAGTGCCGTCACCATTGTCTGTGAGACTAACAAACGAGGGGCCATTGGTGAGTGAGATCGTCAGCGGGTCAGAATTCGCATCTGACGCGCTGAGGTTTATCGTAAACGATTCATCAACAAACGCGGTTTGTGACCCGATCGAGGAGAGTACCGGCGGGATGTTTTCCACAACCACCGGATCGGTCACGTGAATTTGGATCACTTCACTGTCGCTCAACAGGCCGTCAGTGACATTCACTGTCATGCTGTACGATCCTGCGTCGCCAGTTGCGGGGTTGATATTGAGTGTTGCTGTGCCGTTGCCATTGTCAGTAAAGCTGGCAAATGCCGGTAAGTTAATCGTGCTGAAACTTATCGGATCAACATCACTGTCACTTGCGCTGATGCTAATCGACAAGCTGTTATTTACTTCAAGAGATTGTGAACCTATCGCGTTGAGTACCGGTGCTTGATTCTCAGTCACGGTACCGTTATCGACAGTGAAACTTGTGTTGAAGTTGATGATGTCGCTACCACTGAACGTCACTTTCGCACGGATAGTATGGACACCATCGCTTAATGCTGTCGTGTCAAATGCATTCGCAGTGCTGGAACCACCATTGATATCGTAAGGTGCTTGGGTTTCCGTTTTGAAATGGTTATTTGAGCCATCAAGATAGTAAAGAATGCTTGTAATGCCGCCTGACTCTGGAATTAGTCGACCGAATAAATCACCACCTACAACGGCACCATTAAGTGGGATTTGACCGGCGCGATCATTCGTTTCTGAGTAAACCAAGCGATAGGGTTGGCTTCCCGCTTCACCAACGGTGAGTTGGAATGTTTCATTATCAGTAAATTCACCGTCGGTGACGTTGACAGTGATCGCGTACGTGTTGATATCACCTTCTAACGGGGTAAAGCCCAGCGTTGCTGTGCCATTGCCGTTATCCGAAAAACTTGCGAAGGTGGGTAGGTCATCAACGGTGATACTAAGCGGATCGTCGTTTAAGTCACTTGCTGTAATGGATAGGTTGAGAATTGAATCGGCATCGACGCTCTGATTACCAATGGTGCTTAATACTGGTGCGACATTCTCGAGAGCCACATTATTCGCAACAATAAAACTGGTATTGATGTTGATAATTTCGTCAGTATCTAAAAGGATTTCTGCACGGATTGTATGTGAGCCATCAGTTAAGTCCGTAGTGTCATAAGGGACCGCGCTGCTTGATGGACCACCATTGAGATCATAAGGCGGTGATAGTTCATTCTTAAATTGGCGACTAGCGCCATCAAGATAATAATAAACGCGTGTGATGCCACCCGTTTCAGGAATGAGTCGGCCATATAAATCACCGCTGACGGTGGCTCCTTCTAGAGGGATGGCGCCTGCTCGATCCCACGTCTCGCTGTATACGAGCGTGTAGTCTTCAGCATGGGCTGTGATAGTGATTAAACTGAAAAAACAGTAAAGAGCAAAACGCTTGAGCGCGCTGCCTGAGAAGAGGTGATTTGGCATGTATGTGTTCCTTGGTCCAGCGAGATATTCCATTCTCTTTGTCCTTGCCGGAATTAACGTAAAGTAGCTCTTGTGTCGACAGAATCCTTTGTGACTTTAAAAAGCTACGCTAATTCGTTGATATTATTCAGAATCAAAGGTGGTTGTATGACACTACTTTGTATTTATAACTTTGGTTCTGACGTTAGGGCATTGATAGCAAGCACGGGGCCAGGTTTTTACTAAAAATAAACTCCTTTAAAATACAATAGTTTATATGTAGTTATTTAACTAGTTTATAGTTTTAGTTACCGCTTTTTATGTTGGGATGTCGTTTTATTATGACAAATCTGTGAACGTTTTATGATCAAATCCAAGAGAGGGCATTAGAACTGTGCTGGAGGAGGGACGATCACCGCCTTCGCAAATGCAAAGACGGTGGTGATAATAGTTACGCTCTTAATGCCGCCCCAGCGCCGGCTGATCGGAGCAAGTTGATGATCTGTTCTTTATGTTCTACTTGGCTGGTATCCAGTGCGTGAATCATATCTGCAATATTTCGTTCTTCTTGTAGATAAGCTAGGGCCAGTTCCGCCATTTTTTCTTCGCTCATATGACGACAATAATCGATGCCTTCGTGATAGATCATACGGCTCGCTAACACAGACGCAATGATCTGACGAAAATACGCGGCGGGGATTCGAGCGATCGCATCACGCCCAATTAATTGCATTAAGGATTGAGGAATATAGTTTTCGACAAGTGCATTCAACATGTCTGGTTGGCAATCGGGTGATTGCATTAGAAAGGCCGCGACTGCATCGTGTAAACGATTAATTTGCAAACTCATTTGTTTACTTAACTCAGGCAACGATTCATAAGGGTGATGTTGGTGCGCGCGCAAGAGGGCTTTGGCTTCTAATGCGGCGAGGTCACGCAGTCGTTTTAATACGTCCTCAACATAATCCGGTTTAATGGATATAAATTCTGCTTCTGAGACCAGCATCCCGGCAAGAATTTCCATGCTTGAGCAGATCACGCCACATTTATTCGCAGAACTATCTTTAATAATCAACACACCCGCCGCGGAGAGTTTTTCTCGTGCTTCGGCGGTGATGAAGAGGTTTGCACCTTCAACAATAATGCGGCTCGATGGCTGATTCGTTTCATCTAAATAATGATGCCAATTGAGCATGTTGATCGCTTGCGGTCGACCACCTGCTGGGACAAAAGCATCTGCTTTTAGACGGAAATGCAGAGAATTTCGTGCTTGTACGCCTTCTGTTGTTTCTATATTCGTCAGCGTGCCTTGTGGCCCCAGTTTATCGGCTGAGAAATCCGTGATCGGTAAACTGGCTTTAACCAGTCTGATCAGCTCCGCATGATCAAGACCCTCTGGATCTTCGGCTGTTCCGAAGCCGTCAGCGATACCGATAATTTTTGCATTTTCACCGTATTCGCGATGCAAAATGAGGATTTCATTACCGGCTACATCGCCGTCGGGGCCGCCAGTGATTTTTACTGTAAAAGGCATATTTTTCGGATCAATACCACATTCTTTTAAAGCGGTATCGAGAAAGACCGTTACACCCTCGCTCGTCACACCATATTCTTTATGATTTATGCCGCTGGCAGCTTTTGAGCTCATAAAGGTATTCGGCATCGGATAGCCACGTGATTCCGCGCGATGAATAATCCAGTTAATCAAATTCGGTGAGACATTCTCATCCGGGCCAAGGTAGATAAGCTCATCGTGTTCAAGGTAGTCGATACGTAGTGCCGCCGTTTCTGTGTCCGGCGTGATCAGATCGAGCAAGCTGTCGGCATACGCACGACCACATTGTTCAAAATCACGACCGGGTTTAACCAGTAAAACCCCTTTTGATCCACCTTCGGGAATGTCTTTGTTTTTTAACTGTTGCGCGTAGGCGAGAGCGTAGTTTTCGTCGAACAAGCGACTTGTTTCAAAAATATAATCATCCATATTGCGCGGCCGAACGATACGCATGCCGCCACGGGCAATATCGCGAAAACGTACGTGACTGGCAGAGAAGTTTTTGCCGTAAAAGAAAAAAGCGCCGTGCGGTATGGTGGTGCGATCAGCAATGCAAAAAAAGTCAGGTTCTAGTCGAAAGGCGAGTGCGTAACGCGTTGGAAAGTGTAGGTTCGTTTTTAGAATACTAAAGGCGGCCAGTTCTAGCGTGCGTAATATTGCTGCATCGGTTTCAGTCATGCTGTGAATATCATGATCAGATAGGAGATGCGTTTTCGTTTCGGTGCTTTTGCCGCTTTCTGGTGCAAATTTATTGATCAGGTAGTCAAAAATGGTGCAGGAAAACTCGGGATGTTTATGCAAAACATCGGTGATCCGTTCTAAGGTGTAGCGATACGAATCGACTTTGCACAGGCGCTGGTGAATGAGCGCACCCATTGCGCAGAGGAGCTCAGCTTGTAAGAGACTCATTTGCTTCTGATCGTCATACAAAGCCATCGTCTCATCGCTCATTAAAGGGACGTGGACGAGGTTGTGTCGATGTTCTTGCCATGCTGGAGTATCGGTTTTAATGCTTTCGCCATCCGCATTTGAGACGAGTAAGCCGATCAATGAAACGCGGCTGTTATCTGTATGCTCAAATGTTTCGAAGTGCGCACGGTGAATATCGATTTGATGTCGTCCAAGATACTGACAAACGCGTTCAAAAACTTGCCGCGGATCGCCATTACCGAAGCCGATCGTGATATCGGTATAAGGATCATCACGGTGAGATAAGACGTCAATTTTCACATCATCATTGCCCCAAAGGCTTTGTACCATGCGGAAGTGACGACATAAACGGCGATCACTGGTGGTTAGCACATAATCTTCACTACAAGTGTGTAACAGCGTGATCAGATCCTCGATGGCAAGTTCGGGTTCATATTCTGTGATCGAATCGATTAGTTGATCGAGGCGTTCACGATGATCGAGATTGGTCGTGTCGAAACGGCGTTGTGGTGCAAAATCAAAGATGTCGATGACGATATCGCCATTCAATGAGGTAAAGATTTTTGCTGATTGTAATGGTTTTTCTGTCGGTAATTGTTTGATCAGTTTGCTTAGTAAGCCACTGTAACTATTTCGATTTATAAATGTATGGGTTTGACCTTCATTACTGGTAAGAAGCAACTCTTGGTTAATACCTGCGATCTCAGTGGTGGTGAGTGCACATAAGTGCGCAACCTGATCGCTGACGTCGACGGCGTTAAAATAATCAGCCGTCATCTGCGAGGAAAAGTCGGGGAAAAGTTGGCTTACCGTATCGTTTAGGTGCGCCATTAATAGATCTTTTTTGAATTCCGTATCGTTAATGTCCGGCATTTCCATAATCGCTGTCATACAAACTCCTTCATGGTGAGCGTGAGCACAAGATGGATTTGGTCATACGAAATTCGTGCCACAGATCGTTCTTCACGACTGAGCATGCAAATGTTTACGATGTGGGGTCAGTTGCTCGCACTTCGCGTTGCGAAAATAGCGGTATTTATGAAGCCGTCACTCAGCAGTCACTAAAATAAAACATCATCTTCTTCGGCTTCGTTACGTACAGTAAAGCGCGATATATCGCCTAATAGCTGGTTGGAGAGTTGATTTAATTCTCGAGCAGACGCATCGATTTGACCGCTATTTTCGATCGCTTCAACCGCAACTTCGCGAATGCGGCTGATGTTATCGCGAATTTCATTGGTGACACTGGTTTGTTGCTCGGTGGCGAGGACAATCTGGCCGTTCATGCTAGCGATTTGGGAAACCGTTTGTGTGATCGAATTTAAGACGTTTTTTGCTTGCATGGCGACATCAACGCTTTGCTCACTTTTAAGTTTGCCATGCTCCATTGTCACTGCGGCATTCTGCGCACCGGAATGTAATTCTTCGATGATTTTTTGGATATGCTTTGCGGATTCTTGAGAGCGTGTCGCCAATGCACGAACTTCATCTGCCACCACGGCAAATCCACGGCCTTGCTCACCTGCACGAGCCGCTTCGATCGCGGCATTCAGTGCGAGTAAATTCGTTTGTTCGGCAATATCCTGAATCGTATTGACCGCTTTACTGATCACGCCGCTCTGATCTTGCACTTTCAGTACAACGTCAGTGGTTTGTGAAATTTCACTGGCAAGATCATTAATGGCTTTCAAGGTTTCATCCATGACGGTTAACCCATCGCTGGCGAGTTGATCCGCCTCTTGGCTCCGTTCGGAAGTAGAAACAGCATTTTGAGTAACGCCTTCTGACATACTTGCAACCGATGTGATCGACTCAGCGAGTTGATCTGTATCAGCCTGCTGCTTTTGTGTGCCGTCTGTATTGTGTTGTGAGACGAGGTGTAACTTGTTGGCTGCGCTAATCAGGTTATGCGTGGATTGGGATAAGTTGATCACGAGTTCTTTAAAACTTTTCAACATAAAATTGAAGTTGGCAGCGATACTGACGATCTCATTTTTGGATGAGCGTGAGTCTTCGGTTAAGACCGTACCTTTTAATTCAATTTGATGGACAAGGTTCCCAGTACTCGCGACTTCTAATGCGTGATTGATCGCCTCAACTGGGGCGAATTGCAACTTGATGATGTAGTTGATAATCAGGGCGAAAAGTGTGCAGCTGATGGCGCTCATAATGATGAAGATAAGTTGAAGCTGATCGGTAATCTCAGTTATTTCTTCTGTGTTCGCACCGCCGACGATGATCCAATCCCACGGATCAAAACGTTCATAAGCGACGTGTTTTTCTTTTGTTTGTGCATCAATCTCGTTGGTGCGCCAGTGATACGCTAAGGTTCCATGCTTGTTTTCTAATAATTTGGAAAATAAGAATTCGCCATCTTGATCAGACATATCGGTGAGTTTTTCACCCTGCAGATAAGGGTGGACTAAAAGCTTGCCTCGATCGTCCGTATTCGTGCCGTTTAAGACATAAATGTAACCCGTTTCACCAAAACGTACATTGAGCATTTCTTGCTTAAGGATGGTCATTTGCTCAGAAACATCACGACCAAAAAAAAGGATGCCGATCACGTCCCCGTTTTTCGCATGTATGGGTTTGTACTGCGTCATGTAATCACGATGAAAGAGGCGGGCATAACCGACATAATCTTCACCTGCGATAAGCTTTTGATAGCCGGGATGCATTTTGTCGAGTGTGGTGCCGACAGCGCGTTCACCTGTCAGATCTAAAATCGTGGTGGTGACACGGACGAAATCATCACCAATTTTCGCGAAAATTGTCGCATCAGCATTGGTCAGATCAGTGAACATATCGACAATATCGAAGTTCATATTGACAGTTTCTTCTTCGTAACGAAGTGTGGGCGTTGTCCGACCGTTGATCTTAATGGTCTGATCCGTTTCCAAATAAAATTGGCCGGGGAATAGTCCAGAAAAAATTTGTTTTAAGTGATCCGTCTGTGATCGCATGCTTTTATCATAAGAATTTAACATGCGTGTAATGGCGGAGACTTGTTCTTGTAAGCCTTTTTCTGCATTTTTCAACAAAACGTGATCTGTGTAGAGCGTGATTAACGTTGTAATAAAGATACTGCCTACGATCGTTAGGCAGAGCATAAGCGCCACGGTTTGTTTGATAATCGAGAGTTCTTTAAATGCTTTCATCGCCACCTCGCACGACTTATCTACGAAACTACTGGATAAGTTTGTATTGTCTGCGTGCAATGGTATCGACGGTTTGATTTAAAACTTTAAAGTGTCCTTAAATTAGCTATTGTTAAGAATTTTAATCGCTAAGGCTGCGGCGGCGGTTCGATTATCCACCTGCATTTTTTTATAAACTTGCTCAAGGTGTTTATTGACAGTGCGTGGACTGATCTTAAGAATTTGACCTATTTCCCAATTGGTTTTTCCTAAAGAGACCCACAGCAATACTTCCGCTTCTCGTTTAGTCAGTGGGAGTTTTTCCAGTAACAAGTCCGCACTCGGTTCGACCGCTTGCACCATGATCTTAACCAAGTGCTCGTGACTATTTTGTTGACCAATATAAACGACACGTACTTTGTCTTTAAATTGATCGAAGACAAGATCTGTATGTTGATCTTGAGCCACCCATTCGGCCAATGCTTGGGTAAACGCCGGTAACATATCGGTAACAGGTGGATCGGATGCAAACAAGTTCTGCGCTTGTCGTGTTGCCCAAAGAATGTGCCCACGATCATCTATGGAAAAAATATGTTGGCCAGTCGTATCTAATGCCGCACGAGCACTGTTGGTCATTCGTGCGTTGACCACATGGACTTTAATTCGCGCGATCACTTCATCCGGCGTGATGGGTTTGGTTACATAGTCGACTCCACCAGAATCAAAGCCGGCTACGATATGTTCAAGATCAGACAACCCTGTCATGAAGATCACCGGCGTATTCGGTAGCTTTTCTTTGATTTTTTTACAAGTGGTGAAGCCATCCATTTCCGGCATAACCGCATCGAGCAGGATTACATCCGGTTCAACTTTATCAATAATGGAAAGGGACTGTGGCCCATTTAATGCCACCAGCACGGTAAAGCCCGCTTGACCTAAGGCAATATTCAACATCCCTAATGATTCTGGTGAATCATCGACGACGAGAACAACAGTATTGGGTTCAGGAATTTTATTCATTTTTCAAATTCCTGTTTAAGAGTGGTGATAAACTCGCCGAAATCGCAAATAGATAAAGATTTATTCAAACGTTCAAAAAGATCATTAGAGATGTAACCTTGTTGGGTGAGACTGGCGAGCTGATCGTTCAATCCACTTAAATAACCAATTTCAGCAACACGAATTAATTCGCGGTATTTTTCGTGAGGAAGATCGGTCACCACTTCATTAATTTCTATTTGATCATTGAACGGCTTCTCTTGCATGGTGTATTGCCATTCCAAACTAAGCAATGTGCCGAGTTTTTCTTGTAAATATGCGAGCTGTACCGGTTTGGTGATATTTTCTATCCCCAGTTTTTCTGAAAGTTGAACATGGTTTTTTTCACGTTGACTGGCAGACAGCATAATAATCGGTTGCGTATTTCCCCTGTCGCGTAATTTTTCTGCAAGTTGCCAGCCATCAATTTCTGGCATGGCGACATCTAAAACAAAGAGATCGACATGAATATTTTCAAGTAGGCGTAGGCAGCTTTCCGCATGATCTGCATCAAAAAAGTTAAACCCTAAATTACTTATAAAATCACTCATGAGGCGACGATGATGCAAATCATCATCGACCACCATAATGGTTTTTTTCTCGCCGCTATAACCGGTAATCTTTTTATCAGGAATGTTGATCGGCGCATGCGCAGACTCAACTTTGGATAACAATAAACTTAATGTGAATGTGCTGCCTTGATCGGGTTGACTTTTAACAGAAATTTCACCCCCCATAAGATCCGCTAATAAACGTGTAATTGATAAACCGATACCGGTTCCTGATATCGATTGTGTTGCGCGCGTACGGACACGCTCAAAGGGTTCGAATATGCGCGCTTGATCGATCGGCTCGATACCAATACCCGTATCTGAAACAGAAAAATAAGCCACTTGGTTTCGATAAATGACGCGAAATGTGATCGTACCTTTTTCAGTAAACTTGATCGCGTTGGATAATAAATTAAATAAAATTTGTCTTAAGCGCTTGATATCGACATAAACATATTCTGGTAAATACTTCGGAAACTCATAACGAAACTCAAGACTTTTATGGCGTGCTTGTAAACGGAACATAGTGACAATTTGATCAAGTAATGTTGTCAAGCGGACTTTGTCTTTTTGTAACTCCAAACGACCGGCTTCTATTTTTGAAATCTCGAGTAAACCTTCGATCAGGTCGGTTAAATGTTCACTGTTCCGTCGCATAAGTCCGATCGATTGTTTGTGCTTATCCGAAATTTCGTCACTGCCTTCTAAAATTTGTGCATAACCAAGCACGACATTTAACGGCGTGCGTAATTCGTGACTGATACCCGTGAGATAACGACTTTTTGCTTGGTTCGCAGCTTCTGCTGTTTCTTTTGCTTGCTGCAGGGCGAGGTAGGTTTTTTCGTGCGCGTCGATCTCATCAACTAATAATTGTGTTTGTTGCTGCGATTCTTTTAGGGCGGTGTCACGACTTTGTTGACTTAATACGTATAACCAAGTGAGTACACCTAACACAATCAGTAATAATAAAAATGCTTTGATCAAAATACTTGAAACAAAACGCTGATCGGCGGCATCACTGAATGGGATTTGAAAATAAACCAATGCAAGCAAACCGGATACTACGGCGCTGACACAAAGGAAAACTAAAAAGAAATGGCCTAAAGTTGGACTGAATTTATTTAAAAATGCATTTGGTAATAGAGTGCGTAAAACCTTCATCATTTGATCTGAAAAACGTGCACCAGGACGGCATTGATCACCACAGCGTGAATCCAACGAGCAACAAAGCGAACAAATAAAACCACCATAAGCGGGGCAGGTGGCCATGTCTTCATGATCAAATGTGTGTTCACAAATGGAACATTTAATTGTTTGAACACCTACTGGTAGATCCGGTGCTTCATTCACGAGGTAATAACGACTGCGAGTGATAAGTGCGATCAGCGGAACGGTTAGAAATGGTAAAAATAACGCGATGAAAGGTGACATTGCCATGGCAAGATCACCGAATATGCCTAAATGCGCAATGATACCTAACAATGATGCGATCGCCATAGAGCAGACGCCAACGGGGTTGATATCGTAGAGTTTTGATCGTTTAAACTCGATTTTCGGCGGACTAAGACCCAGGGGTTTATTAATGATGAGATCGGCCACCATTGAGCCTATCCAAGCCAGAACCAATGCAGAATAGGTTTGTAAGATTTGTTCAAGCGCTTGATAAACACCTAGTTCCATCAACAGTAATGCGATCGAAACATTGAAAACCACCCAAACGACACGCCCCGGATGGTGATGGGTTAACCGGGAAAAAAAGTTTGACCAAGCTAGAGAGCCAGCATAAGCATTTGCGACATTAATTTTTAACTGACAAACGATGACAAAGATTGCTGCGACAACCAAGGAAATTTCTTTGTTTTCGAAGACGTAATTGAATGCGATCTGATACATATGACTGGGATCGATCGCAGATACGGCATCGATGCCATGACTTAGCGCGAGGTAGGCTAGAAAAGATCCCAGTAAGATTTTAAACATTCCAAAGACAACCCAGCCCGGCCCAGAAAGGATCAAGGCTGTCCACCAACGTACGCGATTTTCATGCGTTTTCTCAGGCATAAAACGAAGAAAATCGACCTGCTCACCGATTTGTGCGATCAGGGAGAAAAGCACCGCTGCTGCCCCACCAAACAATAAAATATCAAAGCCACCTGCACTTGTATCTTCACCTTTTGCATTGATGCCGTCATATGCCATCCAGCTTTGAATAGCGGCGCTTTCATGCTGAACAATAAACATGATCGGTAAGATCTGCAGGACGATCCAAAGCGGTTGGGTCCAGACTTGAAAACGGCTGATCATGGCGATGCCGTGGGTGACGAGCGGAATGACAATGATCGAACTAATGACGTACGCAATGGGTAAGGAAATACCGAATAAAATATTGATCGCCATCGACATGATCGCGGCTTCCAAGGCAAAAAAGATAAACGTGAAAGAGGCGTAGATCAGCGATGAAATAGTTGAGCCGATATAGCCAAATCCTGCACCGCGTGTGAGTAGATCCACATCAACGCCATATTTCGCCGCGTAATAAGTGATCGGAATACCTGTGAGAAAAAGTAACGAACAAACAACGAGAATTGCGTACAACGAATTCGTGAAACCATAACTCAGCGTGATGGTGCCGCCGACGGCTTCGAGTACGAGAAATGAAATGGTGCCGAGGGCGGTGCTGGCAATGCGAGAGACGGACCAGCGACGTGCACGTTTCGCGGTGAAGCGCAGGGCGAAATCCTCTAGCGTTTCATTCGCGACCCATTTGTTGTATGTCCTTCGTGTCAGTGCGACCTTTTGACTGTTTTCCATTACGTTTTCAACAAATTAGCGTGCAAGTGTGTGCGTATCCCCCCTTAGCTGATCACGGCGCACAGATAGGCTTGTTATCGCCCGTGAAATCAACAAGCGCAGTATACGGCGATTATCCCGATATGTGCATGCGTAATATGACGTAGGCCACTAGTTGATTCGTCGCATATTAACTTCCTCTTGTGCAGTGCAGTATTCCTAGCATCTGAATCAGACCATTAGCGTGATGGATTGTCAGTCCCGTTGAGTCTGAATCAGGCAAAAACTATTAACTGGGGAAAGCAACACCCTTTTCACTAAGGGAGAGAGGAAATTATGAAATTAAACCCACTACTTTTATCGATTGGCTTGCTCGGAAGCAGCGTGATGTTTTCATCCGCGGCTCAGGCTGGCGCAAAAATCGTTGTTGACGACACAAAATGGATCAGCATAGGTGCAGGTTTGCGAACCTCGTTTTCGGCTGTGGAAGATTCTGCCGGCGCATCAGGTGATGATTATTCTTCTGATTTTGCAGTTGAAAGCATGCGGATTTATATCAACGGTCAGATCCATAAATATTTAAAAATGGAATTCAACACGGAGTGTTTAGGTACATCTCCGGGTGATTGCACGAATGATCCGGATATTGAAATTCTTGATGCAATCGCAAAGTTTGAATTCATGCCGGAATTCAATGTTTGGGCAGGCAGAATGTTAACGCCTGCGGATCGTATTGAAATGAACGGTCCTTATTATGGACTCACATGGAATCAGTACACCGTGCCGTTATTACCATCAGATCAGCTTGGTCAAGCTGGATTATACGGTCGTGATGAAGGCGTTACGGTTTGGGGTACGCTTGGAAAATTTCAATATGCCGTGGGTATTTTTGATGGCTTAGAAGGCGGCGCGAATGTGGATGATAACTTTCTCTACGCAGCACGTTTTGCCTATAACTTTTTAACCATGGAAAGCAATCCTGCGTATTACACGAGCAGTACCTATTACGGAAAAGGCGGTGATATTTTTACTGTTGGCTTGTCCATGCAATACCAATCTGACGGCACGGGCATTGCCACATCAGCCGGTGATTTTTCTGCCTATATTGTCGATGCGTTATTCGAAAAACCCCTTGACGGTGGTGGCGTGATCACGCTGGAAGGTGAATATAAAGTCTTCGATGCTGACAATAGCGCCGCTGCATTGGCGAGCACCAATTGCTTCTGCCTATTTGATGGCGATTCTTACTTCGTGACGGCCGCGTATTTATTCCCACAAGAGATCGGCATTGGCAAATTTCAACCCTATGTTCGCTGGAACGAAAACTCACCGGACGCAGGTGCAGACAGTGATCTGCTTGAAATCGGCATGAATTATGTGATCTCAGGGCATAACGCGCGCTTGAACTTCAACTGGCGTACGGGCGATGCGAATCTGACGGGTGCTCCCGGCGCCGATGTCGATGCATTTCTGGTCGGCGTTCAATTCCAACTTTAGTTGCTAACACTTAATCGAATTTCTAGGAGTGCATTATGACGTTTCCATCTATTAGATACACAAAACAAATGGCGTTAGGTCTGTCACTAATGACAGCCGGTCTGCCAGCTTTAGCAGAGGACACAATTAAAGTTGGTGTTCTGCATTCGCTCTCTGGCACGATGGCGATCAGTGAGACAACATTGAAAGACACGATGTTGATGTTGATCGACGAGCAAAATGAAAAAGGCGGATTATTGGGGAAAAAGCTCGAAGCCGTGGTGGTTGATCCGGCATCAAACTGGCCATTGTTTGCTGAGAAAGCACGTGAGTTGATCGAGAAAGACAAAGTCTCCGCAACATTTGGTTGTTGGACATCCGTCTCACGCAAGTCTGTCTTACCTGTCTTTGAAGAGCTAAATAGTATTCTCTTTTATCCCGTGCAATACGAAGGTGAAGAATCATCTAAAAACGTTTTCTACACTGGCGCTGCACCAAACCAGCAAGCCGTTCCAGCAGTTGATTATTTAATGAATGATCTCGGTGTGGAGCGTTGGGTATTGGCCGGTACTGATTATGTTTACCCACGTACGACGAATAAAATTCTTGAAGCGTATTTAAAAGCGAAGGGGGTAGCTGATGCAGACATTATGATCAACTACACACCGTTCAGCCATTCAGATTGGCAGTCAATTGTGGCGGATATTAAAAAATTCGGTGCGGAAGGCAAGAAAACAGCGGTGGTTTCTACCATCAACGGCGACGCAAACGTACCTTTTTATAAAGAGCTCGGTAATCAAGGGATCTCTGCGGAAGACATTCCTGTCATTGCATTTTCTGTTGGCGAAGAAGAGCTGTCCGGTATAGACACAAAACCGCTTGTTGGCCACCTCGCTGCGTGGAATTACTTTATGAGTGTGGATTCTGAAGCGAATGATGAATTTATCAGTGCATGGCAAGAACATGTTGATAATGAAGATCGTGTAAGTAATGACCCTATGGAAGCACACTACATTGGTTTTAATATGTGGGTGGAAGCTGTTGAAAAGGCAGGTACAACGGATCCAGACGCGGTTCAAGCGGCGTTGATCGGTGTTGCTGTTCCAAACCTGACGGGCGGTCTATCAACCATGATGCCGAACCATCACATAACGAAACCAGTATTAATTGGTGAAATTCAAGAAGACGGTCAGTTTGAAGTCGTTTGGGAAACCACTGGTACGGTTGCAGGCGATGCGTGGTCTGACTTTTTACCAGGATCAAAAGATATCACTGCTGACTGGCAAGCGCCTTTATCGTGTGGCAACTATAACGTCACTACGAGTAAATGTTCAGGTCAAAACTACGAATAATCAATTCTCTTACCAGAAAAATTATTTCTCAGGATGCTAAATAATTGATGTTGATCTTTTCGTAATCGGTAAACAGGTCGTCATGATAAATGGCGGCCTAGTTTACGTAAAGTAAGTTAGGTCAGGTTTTGCAATATGGAAAAGGAAGAGCGGATCCACGTGTCATCATTGCGTTTAGGGTTAACCGTTTAAAACATAAATCACTGTCTAGTGAGTGTAAATATGATATTAAAAACAAAGAAACTGGGGGATGCAGTGAAAAATAGTTTAACGCTATTCACTGTTTTCATTTTCCTGATCAGCAGTGTGAGTGCAATCGCTGCTGACGAACAGACAAACGGCAGTTCGTTTGAAGGAGTCATCAAAGAATTAAACTCAAAGTCATTTAAAAATAAATCAGATGCTATTGAAAAAATAGCCGCCAGTGGACATGAGCGTGTACAGCCTATTCTTGAAGCCATGCTAGGTGGTGATCTCTATGCGGATAAGAAAACGCAGGAGATTGTGATCGGAGCAAAACATGCTGATGGTTATGAGATCGTTAATGCCGTTGATGGAAAAACACTCGGCGTTGTAAAAAAGCGATCAATCAAAAAAATCAGAATCAATAATGCATTACGTACTAAATTGCGTGGTGTTATTTCCAGAATTCAGTTTACTCACCCAGATCCGGATGTTCGCGCAAATGCAGTAAAACAACTTACCGGATCAATGCGTGATGATGACGCAGTGATATTGCAAGAAATTCTGGTTAATGAAAAATCAAATAAAGTGATTGAAGAAATTAATACCGCGCTAGCATTACATAAGTTATCAACTGCCGATGATGTGGAAAAACTTACGGCGATCGAAACGTTGCGAGGTAGTTTGAATCAATCGGTTAGAACGGCGTTATCACGAATTTCACAAGACTCGGAATCCTCGATCGAAGTAAAAAATGCTGCGAACGAGGCGTTGGATTCGATTCAGGATAAAGTGACTTTTTACGGCCGTTTAGAAACGGTTTTTTTCGGTTTAAGTCTCGGCTCGATTCTTGTGTTGTCTGCGATCGGACTTGCGATCACGTTTGGTGTGATGGGTGTGATCAATATGGCGCATGGCGAGTTAATGATGCTCGGTGCTTATACCACTTACGTTATTCAAACGTATATTCCTAATTCGTTGGAATATTCTTTATTTCTCGCAGTGCCCGCTGCATTCCTCGTTGCTGCCATCGTCGGCATTATTATTGAACGGGGCATAATTAGACATCTGTATGGAAGACCGTTAGAAACATTGTTAGCGACCTTCGGCGTGAGCCTGATCTTGCAACAAGCAGTACGAACGATTTTCTCCCCATTAAATCGATCAGTCAGTACACCGGAATGGATGAGCGGTTCTTGGGAGATCAACAGTGTTTTATCGCTGACCTATAACCGCTTATACATCCTTCTGTTTAGTTTTATAGTGTTTTTATTACTCGTTGCGATTATGCGTTATACCCGTTTAGGTCTTGAGGTACGTGCTGTATCTCAAAATCGAGCGATGGCGAAATGTATGGGAATCAAAAGCGAGTGGGTGGATGCGATGACCTTCGGGTTAGGGTCAGGTATTGCGGGCGTGGCCGGTGTGGCACTTTCGCAATTAACCAATGTGGGACCAAATTTAGGTCAAGCATACATCGTTGACTCTTTCATGGTGGTTGTTTTTGGAGGGGTCGGAAATATTTGGGGTACGTTGGTGAGTGGTATGTCATTAGGCGTGGTCAATAAATTCCTAGAACCTTATGCCGGTGCAGTGATGGCGAAAATACTTATTTTGGTCTTCATTATTTTATTTATACAAAAACGTCCGCGTGGATTATTTCCACAAAAGGGCAGAGCCGCTGAGGGATAAGCCATGTTCTTAAGACAAATATTAAGTGATCGCGGCGGATTGATATTATTAGGTATCGTCTTTTTGATGTGCCTGTTAATTCCAGCGTTAAATTTATATGCGCCAGTGGACTCCCCATGGCATGTTTCCACCTACACAATGACGTTACTTGGTAAATACTTGTGTTACGCCTTACTGGCGATCGCATTGGATCTGGTTTGGGGTTATTGCGGCATACTCAGTCTTGGTCACGGTGCTTTTTTTGCGCTCGGTGGCTATGCGATGGGTATGTATCTCATGCGACAAATCGGTGAACGCGGTGTCTATGGCCACCCAACATTACCCGACTTCATGGTCTTTCTCGATTGGGAAAAGTTACCGTGGTTTTGGTCTGGGTTTGATATGTTTTGGGTCGCGCTAATGATGATGGTGCTGGCGCCCGGTATTTTAGCGTTTGTGTTTGGCTGGCTGGCTTTCCGCTCACGCGTAACGGGTGTTTATTTCTCCATTATTTCGCAAGCATTAACCTATGCATTAATGCTGGCTTTTTTCAGAAATGAAATGGGGTTTGGTGGTAATAATGGGTTGACGGATTTTAAAGATATTCTCGGATTTGATCTGCAATCAGATGGAACGCGAGCGGTATTATTTATTTGTTCAGGTCTGGCGCTCATGCTTGGCTACATCGCTTGTCGTTACATTGTTAATTCTAAAATGGGGCGAGTGGTCACGGCAGTACGAGACGCTGAGGAACGAACGCGTTTTATTGGATACCGAGTGGAAAACTTTAAACTCTGGATATTCACATTTTCAGCGATTTTATCTGGTATCGCCGGTGCCTTATATGTACCACAAGTTGGGATAATTAACCCCGGTGAATTCCAACCGTTAAGTTCGATTGAATATGTGGTCTGGGTCGCCGTAGGCGGGCGTGGAACACTCTACGGTGCAGCCGGTGGTGCATTTGCTGTGAACTATGCGAAGACGAATTTAACGGCAGCGTTTCCAGAAATTTGGTTATTTGCTTTAGGTGCTTTATTTGTTCTTGTTACCTTATTTATGCCACGTGGAATTGTCGGTTTATTCAAACGTGGAAAAGGAGATGACAAATGAAACTCAGTGAATTTACAAATAGAGAAAAGGTATTCGATCATTTAATAAAAGATGATCCGGCCGATCTTGTCGATACACGAAACGGTACGGCCCTGTACTTGGAGGATATTTCCGTTGCATTTGATGGTTTCAAAGCGCTGAATAATCTCACGCTTTATATTGAAGTGGGGGAATTACGTTGCATTATTGGTCCAAATGGTGCCGGTAAAACTACCATGATGGATGTGATCACGGGTAAAACCCGACCCGATAGCGGCAAGGCGTATTTCGGACAACGGCATAATTTATTGCAGTTGTCGGAAACCGAAATAGTTCAGGCAGGCATCGGCCGAAAGTTTCAAAAACCGACTGTTTTTCAACAGCACACGGTCTTTGAAAATCTTGAGCTTGCTTTGAAAATGTCAAAAAACGTTTGGCATAGCCTTTATCTTGATGTTGGTGCATCTAGACGTGATCGGATCGATGAAGTTTTAGAAATTGTTGGTTTACAAGATCTACGTGAAAAACAAGCGGGTGCACTTTCGCATGGTCAAAAGCAATGGCTTGAAATCGGTATGCTACTCAGCCAGGAACCGAAACTGTTATTAGTTGATGAACCGGTTGCTGGCATGACGCAACAGGAAACAGAGCGAACAGCTGAACTATTAACATCCTTAGCAGGTGATCATTCTGTTGTGGTCGTTGAACATGACATGGAATTTGTCCGATCAATCGCACGCAAAGTGACCGTTCTGCATGAAGGCAGTGTGTTGGCTGAAGGCAATATGGATCAGGTACAAAATGATCCTAAAGTCATAGAAGTATATTTGGGGGAATAATGCTCGAAATTAATCAATTAAATCAGTTTTATGGGCAAAGCCATACATTATGGGATGTTGATCTTACGTTGAACGAAGGCGATTGCATGGCGTTAATGGGGCGTAATGGCGTCGGTAAAACCACATTATTAAATTGCATTATGGGTTTAATCCAAGTCAAATCTGGTGGCTTGATGTTTGATGGAAATGACATGCTTAAATTATCGGCTGAAAAGCGTGCTCCTCTGGGGGTCGGTTATGTACCTCAAGGAAGAATGATTTTTCCACTAATGACAGTTGAAGATAATCTACGTATTGGTTTGCCAGCGCGTTCAGATGGTGAAAAAAAGATCCCTGATCGGGTTTTCGAAATATTTCCGGTTTTGAAAGATATGTTGCATCGTCGCGGGGGAGATCTTTCTGGTGGACAACAGCAGCAACTCGCGATCGGTCGTGCACTCGTGATTGATCCTAAAATATTAATTCTGGATGAACCTTGTGAAGGGATTCAACCAAATATTGTTCAGTTAATTGGTGAAGTGATAACACGCTTGAATGAAGAGTTTGGAATGACTGTGTTGTTGGTTGAGCAAAAGCTTCCATTCGTTCGGAAGTTTGTTAAAACATTTTCCATAATGGAAAAAGGTCGAGTCGTGTCTGCCGGTGCAATTGGTGATTTAAACGATCGGTTAATCAAGCAACATCTCACAGTCTGACGATTAAGGAATATATGTTGGAAACATTTGAGGTTTCAAGTAATACGACATTAATGTTCGGTTTTTTGATGGGTTTGCTGCACGCTTGTGATGCGGATCATCTTCTTACTGTGTCTACATTATCAGCGCATAAGCATAGTCGGTTAAACGCACTTTACGTTGCTTTATCATGGGCAATTGGTCACGGGATTATGTTATTTATCCTGGGGTTGGGTTTGCTAGTATTTCGATGGGAAGTGGCTGCACAGTGGCAGTTAATTGCGGAACGATCTGTCGCAGTTTTTTTGGTGATAATGGGTGTGTTTGTGATCTACTCGGTGCTAACAAAACGATCACACGTACATGCAATGCACGCTAAAACAATGCCCACTAGTATAACAGAGAGTGAGCACAGGCATGAGTCTAAAAGCATGGTTGTGGGTGCATTTCATGGATTGGCTGGATCAGCTCCAGTATTAGCATTACTGCCTTTTCTGACGATCAACTCAGTCACACACGCATTGGGTTATCTTTTTTTATTCTCATTGGGCGTGTTGATCGCGATGTTACTTTGCGGTGGATTTTTCGCTGGCGTTATGATGATGCTGAAAAAACATAACGCGCAGTTTTTCCAAGCCGGACAATTAGCACTTGGCTGTTTAGCTGTGATTTGTGGCACACTCTTATATACCCATATTTAACGTATGCGTAATAACGATAACGACCTTTGATGTAAAGGTATCTAATTCAGCCAATGGAGTGATGTGACGTGTCAGCGGCGAAAGAGACAATTCAGGAAATGACTGAGGGGGATTCCGCTGCAGCTTTGCAATGGTTAGCGTCGATCAGTCTAGGGTTTTCACAGCGGAAAAATAAAACGGTGCTAAGCGCACGCAAGTCTTTTGGCCCGTTACGTGTGTTAAAACCGTTTTATCCTGAAGGTGATGTGAGTCATGTTTATTTATTACATCCGCCGGGTGGCGTAGCGGGTGGTGATCAGATCGCGATTACTATTTCAGTCGATGCAAATGCACATGCGTTGATCACGACGCCGGGCGCAGGGAAGTTTTATCGAAGTAGTGGATTACCGGCACAGCAAATTCAAGAACTTCATGTCGCAGAAGATGCAACGCTTGAATGGATGGTGCAGGAGACACTGTTGTTCGGGCACAGTAATGTTAAAACAAAAACACAAATAAATTTAAATAAGCGATCGCGTTTTATTGGTATGGAGCTCTACGGTTTAGGCCGACCGGCATCTGGTGATCATTACGACAATGCGTACTTTGATAATCAACTTATTCTTAATAAAGAGAATCAACGCTGCTTTTCTGATCGTTTACGTTTAAGTCCGGGAAGCGCTTGTCTAACATCACCTTGGGGCTTATCAGGCAGGACGGTCTTCGGTGCATTGTATGCGACTCCAGCTGATCAAATCGATCTCGAACAGCTACGTGATCACTTATCAGTTTATTCACAAGGTGTATGGTCTGCCACATGTATTGATGGTCTGCTGGTTGTGCGTTATTTAGGCGATGAAATAGAAGAAGGATTATTGTTATTGCGATCAGCATGGGCGCAGATTCGTCCTGTTGTTGTGGGGAAAAAAAAGTGCGAACCAAGGATTTGGTCGACATAACGATTTTTTTAATTTAATAAAATATGAGCTTATTCAGCATCAATATTTCGGAGTAGATATATGGAACTCAGTCCACGAGAAAAAGATAAATTGCTGATTTCAATGGCCGCCATTGTCGCAGAACGTCGTCTAGCACGTGGGATAAAATTAAATTATCCCGAGGCGGTGGCGTATCTTTCCTCTGCAATTATGGAAGGCGCACGTGAGGGACGTACTGTAAGTGATTTAATGAGTTACGGCACGACATTATTATCCAGTGATGATGTGATGGAAGGGATCGCTGACATGGTGCACGAAGTGCAAGTTGAAGCGACTTTTCCCGATGGCACGAAATTAGTCACCGTGCATAACCCGATTAGTTAAGAGGTATATAAAATGATTCCAGGTGAACTGATCGTCGATGAAGGCACGATAGAAATAAATCAAGGCCTGCAAAAAGTGACCCTTAGCATTACGAATACGGGTGATAGGCCAATCCAAATAGGATCGCATTACCATTTTTATGAAACCAATGCAGCGCTTTCGTTTGATCGAGAACAAGCGCGTGGAATGCGTTTGGATATTCCATCTGGAACGGCTGTCCGTTTTGAACCCGGTCATTCCCGTACGATTAGCTTAGTTCCGTATGTGGGCAGCCGACGTGTATTTGGGTTTAACGGAAAAATCATGGGGGATCTGTGATGAGTCAGATGGATAAACGTGCCTACGCAGAAATGTTCGGTCCGACAGTGGGCGATCGTGTTCGTTTAGGTGACACCGAGATAATTATTGAAGTTGAAAAGGATTTCACCGTTTATGGTGATGAGGTGAAATTCGGTGGCGGCAAAGTGATCCGCGATGGCATGGGCCAATCTCAGCTGACAGCAGAACATGTTGTCGACGTGATTATCACGAATGCGCTAATTCTTGATCATACTGGTATTTATAAAGCTGATATTGGTATTAAAGACGGACGCATTAGTGGCATCGGAAAAGGTGGTAACCCTGATACGCAAGCAAATGTTGATGTTATTGTTGGGCCAGGAACGGAAGTGATTGCCGGTGAAGGGTCAATCATTACAGCCGGTGGAATTGATGCGCATATTCATTACATTTGTCCGCAGCAAATTGAAGAAGCACTCATGTCTGGTATCACGACTATGCTTGGTGGTGGCACTGGCCCCGCAACGGGCACGAATGCAACAACCTGTACTTCAGGCCCTTGGAATATTGGAAAAATGCTGCAGTCGGCAGATGCGTTCCCGATGAATTTAGGTTTTATGGGAAAAGGTAATGCGTCGTTACCAGAAGCCTTAACGGAACAAGTTGCTGCGGGTGCGATGGGTTTAAAACTCCACGAAGATTGGGGGACAACGCCAGCCGCGATCGATACGTGTTTGAGTGTTGCAGAAGAGACCGATATTCAAGTTGCGATTCATACTGACACATTAAACGAGTCTGGTTTTGTAGAAGATACGCTTGCAGCCTTTAAAGGTCGGACGATTCATACGTATCACACGGAAGGTGCGGGCGGTGGCCATGCACCGGATATTATCAAAGCTTGCGGTGAAGCGAATGTGTTACCGTCATCAACCAACCCTACGCGGCCTTATACGATCAATACGGTCGACGAACATTTGGATATGCTGATGGTCTGTCACCATCTTGATCCGTCGATTGCGGAAGACGTTGCATTTGCGGAATCGCGAATTCGTCGCGAAACGATCGCAGCGGAGGATATTCTGCATGATCTTGGCGCGTTCTCGATGATTTCGTCAGACTCGCAAGCCATGGGACGAGTAGGGGAGGTGATCACGCGAACTTGGCAAACCGCACATAAGATGAAAGTACAACGTGGTGCATTACCAGAAGATAGTGATCGACACGATAACTTGCGCGCGAAACGTTACATTGCAAAATACACAATTAACCCTGCGATCACGCATGGTATCAGTCACGAAGTCGGATCAGTCGAAGTGGGTAAGTTAGCTGATCTGGTGATCTGGAATCCTGCTATGTTTGGGGCAAAACCCTCGATTATAGTAAAAGGCGGCATGATCGCCGCCGCCGCGATGGGTGATCCCAATGCGTCTATTCCAACCCCACAGCCTGTGCATTATCGTCCGATGTTTGGTGCCTTTGGTGGCGCACGACATGAAACGTGTTTGACCTTCGTTTCGCAAGTGGCGATCAGTCAGGGCATTGCGCAAAAACTTGGCTTACAAAAAAGACTGGCAGCAGTGAAAAACTGTCGGAATGTTCAGAAAAAAGATATGTATCTGAACGATTATCAGCCGACGATCGAGGTTGATCCGGAAACGTACCAAGTCCATGCCGATGGCCAACTCTTAATGTGCGAACCAGCAACGGAATTACCATTAGCGCAACGTTACTTCTTATTTTAGTGATGCAGGATGACTGACCACGATGATCACCATTAAAAAACGCTACGAACAGGACGTCATTATTAATGATCCGTTTAACCCTACAGAGAGTATTTCAGATACGTGTAGTTTGCCCTTTGCCAAGCGCCAGATCAGCCGTCAACGGTTGCTTTTAGGATCGGGCCGAGAAGCCGCGCTCATGCTACCGCGCGGCAGTTTATTGCGTGGAGGAGAACATTTGATCAGCGTCGACGGTGACATCATCGAAGTGATCGCCGCACCAGAACGGGTCAGTATTGTCACTGCTGAAAATCAACAAGCGCTGGCGAAGGCGGCGTATCATCTTGGTAACCGTCATGTGTCGGTACAAGTCGGTGAGAATTGGATCGCTTATCTGCATGATCATGTGTTAGATGACATGATCTTAGGTTTACAAGGACTCGCGATTACGCAATCAGAGCAAGCTTTTGAGCCTGAAGCGGGCGCCTATCATGGTAAGCACGCTCACCAACATCGTCATGGATCCGATGATGATGTTGGTCAAAACTCTGGTCATTCACATGCCCACTGATTCAACGAAACGCATCGAGACAACACAACGATCGGGTGAGAGAAACACATCCTCACAACTTGCTCAGTTTGGTTTATGGCAATTGATCAGCCCGACGTTACCCATTGGGGCTTATTCCTATTCACAAGGGCTAGAGTCTGCGATCGAAGCTGCATGGGTGCACGATGTTGATAGTGCATATGAGTGGATAAATGGGATTGCGGAGCATGCGTTCTGTGCGGTTGACCTTCCTATCTTAATCCGTTTGTTTGATGCGTTGCAGATGAACGATCTGGCATTATTTGCAAATTGGAACGCGCAATTATTATCTATGCGGGAAAGTCGTGAACTGCTGGATGAAGATCGGCAAATGGGCGCGGCGTTACTACGTTTAATTAAAAATATTGAACCAGAAAGTAACACATTTGAAGCAACAAAAATCGTAATTGAACGTTTAAAGAATGAGCTCAATCACGTTGATATTTCTTATGCCGCTGCACTCGTTCTTGCTGCTGTTCCATGGCGAATTACACAACATGAACTCTGCGCCGGATATTTATGGGCCTGGCATGAAAATCAGATCGCGGCCGCCATCAAGCTGATTCCCTTAGGACAAACACACGGACAACAGTTACTGCGGCGCTTAGCAGGGCAAATGGATCACGTTATTCAACAAGCCTATTTATTAAATGATGCTGACTTGGGATATTCCTTGCCTGGGCTTGCGATGGCAAGTGGTTGGCATGAAACACAATACACGCGTTTGTTCCGATCGTAGTGTCACGAGCGGAAAGCAAGCAAATAAGTAAGAACAAGATCGATAAGGAGAAATAACTATGTCAGAAAATGCGGATGTCTTTCGTGTTGGAATTGGTGGCCCAGTCGGATCGGGCAAGACGCGATTAGTCGATGCCTTGTGCCATTATTTACGCGATCGCTACAATATCGCGGTTGTGACGAACGATATTTACACACAAGAAGACGCGCAGTTCTTGGTTAGATCAGGTGCATTGACACCTGATCGGATCATGGGAGTAGAAACAGGAGGGTGTCCACATACGGCGATCCGAGAAGATGCGTCAATGAATCTCGCCGCTATTGATCAGTTACAGTCTCGCTTTGCTGATCTACAAATGGTTATCGTTGAAAGTGGAGGCGATAATTTGAGTGCAACCTTTTCCCCTGAGTTAGCTGATATTACAATTTACGTTATCGATGTATCCGCCGGGGATAAAATCCCACGAAAAGGGGGGCCGGGTATTACACGATCGGATTTGCTTGTAATTAATAAGATCGATCTTGCGCCTATTGTCGGTGCTTCCTTAGAAGTCATGGATCGCGATGCAAAAAAAATGCGCGGGGAGAAACCGTTTGTCTTTACCAACTTAAAAGAAGAGAAGGGCTTAGAAATTATTGCGGATTTTCTTATTAAAGAGGGGATGCTCGATCATGCAACCTAATCGTAATGAAAACACAAGAATAAAAGCCAGAGTGATCTCGTTATTACTAATGACGCTGAGTTTCTCGTGGCCCACTTTTGGATATGCGACGGATAAAACTGAGAACAACCTGACAACCTTGATTACTATTAAGGCGTTAAATATAGCGACTAAGCTTGATGATGAAAATCGAGATGTCTTAACTAAAAATATTCAAGCAGAATGGAAAAAGCGTGGTTTGCCCGAAAACCAAGTGAGGTTCTGTGAGATGAAAACATGTACTGAAGAGGCTTATACCTCACACACTTTGGAAGTTATTGTTGCAGCGATTGAAGTGGGGAAATTAACGCAAGGGTTTTCAATCAGCTTTGAACAGTCAGATCCGCGACAAGCACATAATCACGAAGAGCAAGTGTTACCTATTCAGTGTTTGGTTCGGTCGGCTGATTCAAAAACCTTGCTTCAACGCAATAAATGGAATGCACCAGTTCCTGAAAATTTAAATGAAACGACAGCACTTAATACGTCGCATTTAGCTAAAATTTTAGTCGAAGCCTGTGAAAAAAGTGTTTATAACACAGCTTTGTTAAACATGGATAATCAAGCGCCACATGAATACGCGACGTCGTATGAAAATATTACGGTACAAAAAAAAGTAGTTAATGAGCCGGGAGCTGGTGAAGAAACCGAAAAGCTGGTATCCGTCGTGCAAAACGATGCGCCTTTACATAAGACTGAACAAGATAGAACTGAAAAACGAACACAATATATTATTAAAAATCCGGCGAGTGAAGTGATCTTGGAGTTCGGGCAGCAACGCTAGTTTTGTTTTCTTAAATTCGAGTTGAAGCATTGGCTTTCTCTGCCCAATCTGGTGCGCGTTTTATTGCAGCATGATAATTTCCGCATCAACTTAGTGCGAAACCTTCTGTTTAAAAAGTATTGAGAAAATGCTAAGTTATTGAAAATAAAAGAATAAAAACTCTTGGCATCTCTTTTGCTATGCTAGATCCATGAAACGACTGCAACGGCGCAGTCTTACAAAAATATTAAATACTAAGAACGAGCAAAGAGGCCGTGTCGGAGTGATCTGACATGGCCTTTTTTTGTTTTTGGCTTTTGTTTTTTTAAATGGGCACTAGCAGGAGATTAGTGAAATGAGTAAGAAATTGGGGACAAATCCAGTATTGTGGGGAATATTGGCAAGTGCGTTAACAACGAGTCATACAGCGCAAGCGGATGATCCGTTATGGACCGCTTTAACGTCGGGGAAAACAGATTTTAGTGCGCGATTGCGTTATGAAAATGTTGATGATGAAGGTGCGCAAGAAGATGCAAATGCATACACTGCACGTATTACATTAGGGTATAAAACAGGAACATTTCATGGTTTTGGTTTATACGGACAAGTTGAGCATGTACAAGCACTTTTTGGTCAAGAATATAACCAACCAGCAGATCCTAAACCACAATATGCGACGGTGGTTGATCCGGAACAAACTGAAATAAATCAAAGTTATCTTTTTTATAACGGCCTACCTGACACGATGTTTAAAGTTGGTCGTCAAATCATTACTTACCGAGATGCGCCATTCCATCGTTATATGGGTACTGTGTTATGGCGTCAAAACTGGCAAACACAAGATGCATTCACCGTAGTGAATACGTCACTGCCAGATACCACACTGAGCTACGGTTATGCTTGGAATATTAATCGTATTTTTGGTGAGGATGCACCATCACCATTAGATGATTTCACGAGTGATTCACATTATTTCAACGGTAAATACACTGGTTTTAAATATGCAAATATTGAAGCCTATGCATATTTATTAGATTTCGAAAACGCGGCTGCATTTTCAACTGATACCTACGGTATTCGTTTGAACGGTGCATTTCCAGTCAATGAGCAAATTAAAGGTATCTACACAGCAGAGTTTGCAACTCAGTCAGATGCAGGTGATAACCCAAATTCTATTGATGCAGATTATTTCCTAGGGGAAATAGGCGCTAAATTCAAACTGTCTGGACCGTTTGAATCATTGATGATGAAGGTCAGTTATGAGCTTCAAGAAGGTAATGGCGGTGCTGATCGATTCGTGACGATCTTGGGAACTAATCACGCCTTCCAAGGCTGGGCTGATAAGTTCTTAGTCACTCCAGGCGATGGCGTTGAAGACCTTTATTTCACTGCTGTCTTAAAAGCTTTTGGTGCAAAATTCGTTGCTTCTTATCATGATCTTAGTTCTGATAAAGACGGTTATGATTACGGTAAAGAGATTGATCTTGAAGTGATGAAAACCTTTAACAAGCATTACACCGTTGGCCTGAAATACGCAGATTACGAAGGCGATAAAAATGTAATGAACACGTCAGGTTTAAGTAATGACCTAACTAAGTTCTGGGCATTTTTCATGGTGAAGTTCTAAAGTCCTCTTACCGATTTTGGGGAGAAGGGAATCTCCTCATGATCGTTTTTTAATCAAATAAATAGAATAAAAAAATAACAACCATAAAAGTAAAAGATTATGTCTAGCATGAGCAAAAGAATTCTGTTGTACACAACAGAAAAAATTAACGAGGTGGGGATTGAGCGAGCGTTGCTTAAATCCGGGTATCGCATTACACATCTTTGTGATCGCATTAGTGACGTAACCCGAAACATTATTATGGGAAATGCAGATTACTTACTTGTGATTAGTAATGAAAAAATGGATGGACTTTTAGCTTGTGTCCAGCAATTGCAACGGCAACAACCTGTGCCTGTTGTTATTTTCTCTAATCGCGATTCTGATGATGATATCCAAATGGCATTACTTGCCGGGGTCAGTTCATACATTACGACAGATCAAATACCTGAAAGATTGGACGGTATCTTAAGAACAGCAGAAATTCGCTTTACCAATGAAAACTCGTTACGTGAAGAACTCTCAAGGACAACTTCAGCTTTGGATGAAAGGAAGCTCATCGAAAAAGCAAAAGGAATTGTCATGCAACGTTCTGAAATTGATGAGGATGAAGCGTATAAGGCCATGAGGAAAATGGCGATGGATCGCAATATAAAATTATCTGAATTAGCACAAAGTGTTATTTCAGCATCCGAAATGATTAATTAACTATTTAAACGCTTATTTAGTTGAATAAGCATTAGAAAAACTTAAAGGGGTATAAAAGTGAAGTGCTCAGTATTCAGTAAAAAATCAATCGTACGCAATTTATTTGCAGGGATTAGTCTGACATTAGCAGGCAGTTTAACAGCAAGTTATGCCGTTGAAGATTTAGAAAAAGAAGATCTTAAATTCGGGTTTATTAAGCTGACGGATATGGCGCCATTGGCCATTGCTTACGAAAAAGGTTATTTCGAAGATGAAGGTTTGTATGTCACATTAGAGCCACAAGCGAACTGGAAAGTATTGCTTGATCGCGTGATTGACGGCGAGCTTGACGGTGCCCATATGCTTGCGGGCCAACCATTAGGGGCGACAATTGGTTTTGGTACACAAGCGAATATCATCACTGCATTCAGTATGGATCTTAACGGGAATGGTATTACTGTTTCTAATGATATCTGGGAACAGATGAAAGAGAATATTCCTTCAGGCGAAGACGGTAAACCTGTCCATCCTATTTCAGCTTCAGCTTTAAAGCCGGTTGTGGATAAATATAAGTCGGAAGGTAAGCCTTTTAACATGGGGATGGTTTTTCCAGTATCGACACACAATTATGAATTACGTTATTGGTTAGCAGCGGGTGGAATTCACCCTGGGTATTACTCAGCGAATGATATTACCGGTCAAATCAGTGCTGATGCGCTGTTATCAGTAACGCCTCCACCGCAAATGCCTGCAACGTTAGAAGCCGGTACGATTTATGGTTATTGCGTTGGTGAGCCGTGGAATCAACAAGCGGTATTCAAAGGCATTGGTGTGCCAGTTATTACAGATTATGAAATCTGGAAAAACAACCCGGAAAAAGTTTTTGGTGTCAGTGAAGAGTGGGCAAATGCGAATCCAAATACACATAAAGCTGTGGTTAAAGCATTAATTCGAGCAGCGAAATGGTTGGATGATAACAACGATGCTAATCGTCCGGAAGCAGTCAAAATCTTATCTCAATCAGAATATGTTGGTGCTGATTACGAAGTGATCGCAAACAGTATGACAGGCACATTTGAATATGAAAAAGGCGATAAACGTTCATTGCCTGACTTCAATGTTTTCTATCGTTATTTCGCAACTTATCCGTTTTACTCTGACGCTATCTGGTATCTCACGCAAATGCGTCGTTGGGGACAAATTACTGAAGAGAAGTCTGATGAGTGGTATCACGAAACAGCTAAAAAGGTGTATCGACCTGACGTATATCTTGCTGCGGCGAAAGAATTATTAGAAGAAGGGAAAATTGCAGAAAGCGAAGTACCTTGGGATTCAACAGGCTACAAAGCTCCGCAAACTGAGTTCATCGACAACATCACGTTCGATGGGTCACAACCTAATGCTTACTTAGATCAATTCTCAATCGGTCTGAAAGGATCAGAAAAAGTTGAGTAATTAACTAAGCTACTAATTTAATTCAGTCAAACGGTGCCAGTAATGATGCTGGCACCATCAATATGAGAACCTGGGGTAATCATGACTGCGAATACAGTATTAAAAAACGAAACAGCGATGGATCAAATGAAAACAATGGATGAAAGTGTCTCAGACACAGCGAATGATCAAACCAAGGATGCAGATACGAAACCGAAGAAGTCGGGTGTCGGGTTTTCAATTAAATTGATTAATTTTTTAGAATTAATTGGTTTTACTTGGTTTATTCCTTTTGTAAAACTTCTTTCCGGTGAAGATCCGGTTATTCAACTCAAAGAAATCGTCAAACAGATTGGTGTTCCCGTTTTGGCTTTTATGGTATTTCTTTTATTGTGGGATTGGGGCGCAGGAAAAGTGCAAACCAGTTTAGGTGCAATACCTGGCCCTTCATCAGTTTGGACTGAAACCAAACTGTTGATGGAAGATCATCAAAAAGAACAAGTGAAAAAAGACGCTTTTTTTGAAAGGCAAGAAGTAAGGAATGCAGCAAAACTCGCTAAAAATCCTGATGCCGAGGTTAAAATCCGACCTTACACTGGTAAGCCGACGTACCCACAACAAATCATGACCAGTTTGAAAACGGTTTTTGTTGGATTTTTTATTGCGACGATTATTGCTGTTCCATTAGGGATATTTTGTGGCTTAAGTCCATTATTTAATGCGGCACTTAACCCGATCATTCAAATTTTCAAACCGGTCTCTCCATTGGCGTGGTTGCCGATAGTGACATTAATCATCAGTGCTGTTTACACCTCCAGTGATGATGCAATGTTTTCTAAGTCATTCTTGGTTTCCGCTATCACCGTGACATTATGTTCGTTGTGGCCAACGTTGATTAATACAGCCGTTGGTGTTGCATCGATAGATAAAGATTTGATGAACGTCTCAAAGGTACTACAACTTGGCTGGTGGAAAACGATCACAAAAATTGTATTACCAAGCTCATTACCCCTTATCTTTACCGGCTTGCGACTTTCGTTAGGTGTTGGTTGGATGGTATTGATTGCAGCTGAAATGCTTGCCCAGAACCCAGGTTTGGGTAAGTTTGTTTGGGATGAATTTCAAAACGGCAGCTCACAATCTCTCGGTAAAATAATGGTTGCAGTTTTCACTATCGGCATCATCGGTTTTTTGCTTGATCGGATCATGCTGTCATTACAAAAATTCTTTTCCTATGGCGAAGCAATGTAAGGAGTAGGAAAATGTCTTTTTTAAGTTTAAAAAATATTAGTAAATCATATGGTCAGGGACATAATAAGACGTCTGTCCTTAAGGATATCAATCTTGAGATAGCGGAAGGTGAGTTTGTCGCCATTGTTGGCTTTTCTGGTACAGGGAAAACAACATTAATTTCAACTATTGCGGGTTTAATAAAACCCGATAATGGTGAGGTTATTTTAGAAGGTGAAAAAGTCACAGGGCCAAGTTCTGATCGTGGTGTGGTTTTTCAAAGTTATTCCTTGATGCCTTGGTTGACGGTTTACGGCAATGTCGCCTTAGCGGTGGATTCTGCATTCAGTCAGCTTTCAGCTGAAGAGCGTAAAGCGCGTACCGAAAAGTATATTGACATGGTCGGCTTATCACATGCCCTTAATCGCCGTCCTTCAGAATTATCTGGTGGTATGCGACAACGAGTGAATGTTGCTCGTGCTTTAGCTGCAAGCCCGCACGTATTGTTGCTAGATGAGCCGTTGAGTGCTTTAGATGCATTGACTCGAGCAAATCTGCAAGATGAGATTGTACGTATTTGGGAGCAGGAAAAGAAAACGGTTGTTCTGATCACCAACGATGTTGATGAAGGTTTGATCATGGCGGATCGCATTATTCCGTTAAACCCAGGGCCTGATGCAACATTTGGCCCCGAGTTTATTGTTGATTTGGAAAGACCACGTGATCGCACAGCGATGAATCATAATGAACGATTCAAGCAATTACGTAGTGAGATCACACAATATCTGATGAACGTTGGTCTGCAGGAATCTGCAGCAGAAGATTCAAATATTGTGCACCTGCCGAATGTGAAACCCAATACAGCAAGTGATTTTGGTGAACCTGAGCCGGATCTTTCACAGCCGGAAGTGTTGAAGGCGTTCCAAGATAAAATCGGTGATCCAAAATATTTGGAATATTTTAATCTCACAAAAATATACCCAACACCGAAAGGCCCGTTAACGGTGGTTGAAGATTTTAATTTAAACATCACAAAGGGAGAGTTTATTTCCGTTATTGGCCATTCTGGTTGCGGTAAATCGACAGTGCTATCGATGACGGCTGGATTAAACGAGATCAGTGATGGTGGAATAGTGTTAGATCACAAAGAGGTAACGAACGCTGGGCCTGATCGTGCGGTGGTTTTTCAGGCACCGAGTTTATTTCCTTGGATGACAGCGAGTGAGAATGTCGAGCTTGGGGTTGATCGCGTTTATCCACATGCGACTGCAGCCGAGCGAAAAGATATTGTTGAGTATTATTTAGCTAAAGTCGGCTTGGGTGATGCGTTGGATAAGAAAGCCGCTGAGCTTTCAAATGGAATGAAACAACGTGTCGGTATTGCACGTGCATTTGCTCTATCACCAAAGTTGTTATTATTGGATGAGCCTTTCGGTATGTTGGACTCTCTTACGCGTTGGGAGTTACAAGAAGTCTTAATGGAGGTTTGGGCGAGAACAAAAGTGACCGCCATCATGATCACACATGATGTGGATGAAGCGATTTTGCTCGCTGATCGTGTCGTCATGATGACCAATGGACCACATGCAAAAGTCGGTAAGGTTATGGAAGTGAATCTACCACGACCTCGAACTCGCAAGGCCTTAGTTGCACATCCTGATTATTATAAATACCGTGAAGAGTTGCTGACGTTCTTAGCAGAATGCGACGAGCATTAAGTTGTAAACGTTTCCGTTTTTACCGTTATCATTTTTAGTTCAAAGGCTCCTAAATGGAGCCTTTTTTATAGCTGATCAGATTGGTGCATAAATAATATTTTATGCACATAAAGAGTGCGACAAACCTGTAACGGGTCTTATTTTATATGAGTGATTATAGTTTAAAGCTATATAAAACAATGATATATACCTAGAATTTGTATTTGGCAAGAAACTTGCTAAATACCGCCTATGCCGGCAACGATGCTGCGCCACTTTGAAACAATTTAGAGTAATTCGTTTCCTCACTTTACTGTGAAGGGTGTGCCGTGTTGTCAAGAATTTTTATTAACATGGAGCACGCTCAATGAGTGCGGACAATCAATCTCTAAACCTCTTTTCCTTTTCTGGAAAGGTTAAAACACTCCACCTTACGTGGATCGCTTTTTTTATTACCTTTGTTGTCTGGTTTAACCACGCACCACTAATGGCATCGATCAAAGACTCCCTTGGTTTGACTGCTGAACAGGTTAAAACGCTCCTCATTTTAAACGTTGCACTGACAATCCCTGCGCGTATTTTGATCGGAATGTTGGTTGATAATATCGGCCCTAGAAAAACCTATTCAGGTTTACTATTTATTTCATCCCTTATTTGTTTTTATTTCGCCACGGCAAATACCTTTGAGTCGCTTGCTATTGGTCGATTTTTATTGGGTTTTGTTGGTGCAGGATTTGTAATCGGTATCCGCATGATCGGTGAATGGTTTCCAGCAAAACAAATGGGACTTGCAGAAGGTATTTATGGTGGTTGGGGAAATTTTGGATCAGCTGCTGCTGCGATGGCATTACCAACAATTGCACTTGCATTCGGTGGAGATGATGGCTGGCGTTATGCGATCGCGTTAACGGGATTAATCGCTTTTATCTACTCCTTTATTTATTACTTCTCAGTGACGGATACGCCAAAAGGATCAACCTATTTTAAACCGAAAAAAACAGGTGCATTAGAAGTCAGCAGTAAAGGTGATCTGATTTTTTATCTGATCATGAATATTCCTATGTATCTTGCATTAGCGCTATTAACTTGGAAATTAAACAAGCTGCAAATGCTTAACGACAGCGGTATGTTGATGATTTATGCAGGTTTAGTTCTAGTCTATTTCTATCAAACGTATCACGTAATTAAGGTAAACAAGGACGTCTTCACGAAAGAAATACCAGAGATTGATCGGTATTCATTTAAACAAGTGGCAATTCTTGATCTAGCATATTTTCTCGCATTTGGTTCAGAGCTTGCCGTGATTTCCATGTTGCCTTTATTTTTTATGGATACGTTCGAATTATCACAAGTATATGCGGGAATGTTAGCTTCGGGTTATGCGTTTATGAACCTTGTTGCGCGTCCTGGTGGTGGTTTGATAAGTGATAAATTTGGTCGTAAAAAAACCTTAATTATTTTATTAGCGGGATTGGCGATCGGCTATTTCAGCATGTCACAAATAACGTCAGACTGGCCGGTATTAGTTGCAGTGCTCGCAATGATGGCATGTTCATTTTTTGTGCAATCTGCGGAAGGTGCCGTGTTTGCCATTATTCCACTAATTAAGCGACGTTTGACCGGACAGATTGCTGGGATGGCCGGTGCTTACGGTAATGTTGGTGCGGTTACGTTCTTAACAATCTATTCCATGGTGTCAGCACAAACGTTCTTTTTGGTGATTGCGGGTGCAGCCGTTCTTGGTTTAATCAGCATTTTGTTTATGAATGAACCAAAAGGAGCCATTGCTGAAACAATGCCGGATGGCACCGTCCAGATGATCGATGTAAGCTGATTATAAATATAGACAACGTGCTAAGTTGATTTAGCACGTTGTTAATGAATCACTTAAATTCAATAAGAAACTATTATGTCACAGCAAAACACAACACTTTCAATATCAGTAGGTCAATATTCTGATAAAGGCCGAAAGGAAATCAATCAGGATTTTCATGGTGTGTATATTCCTAAAGAACCGCAATTAACTAACAAGGGAATTGCGGTTGCACTGGCAGATGGCATTAGTAGTAGTGATGTTGGACATATTGCAAGTGAAGCAACGGTAACGGGTTTTTTAGAGGATTATTACTGCACGTCGGATGCATGGACAGTAAAAAAATCAGTGCAACAAGTCTTAACCGCAACGAACTCGTGGCTTTATTCTCAAACACAACAAAGTAAAGAGTTTCGTGATCAAAACCGCGGTATGGTTTGTACACTTAGTGCGCTTGTTTTTAAATCTACAACGGCGCATTTATTTCATGTTGGTGATTCTCGTATTTATCAATTACGTGAAGGCGAATTAGATCAACTAACGACTGATCATCGTGTTTGGGTTTCTAAAGATAAAAATTATCTCAGTCGAGCAATGGGTGTGGACAGTCGGTTAGACATTGATTATTTATCATTTCCGATAGAAGTCGGTGATAGGTATTTATTATTAACCGATGGTGTGTATGAAGATCTTGAAAATCCTGATCTGCTCAAGGCATTACAAATTGATGATCTTGATGAAGCAGCAAAGTCATTGGTTGATCGCGCCTATGAGAATGGGAGTACCGATAATTTATCTGTGCAAATCATTTCAATTGATTCATTACCAACGCAGGATATGGATGATGTTTTTAATAGTTTAACGCAGCTTCCTTTTCCACCCGATTTGTCCCCGGGAATGACCATTGATGGTTACAAAATTATTCGTGAATTACATGCCAGTAAACGTACGCAAGTTTATCTTGCTGCGGATACGAAATCAGACAATCAAGTTATTCTTAAAACACCTTCAATCAATTACCAAGATGATCCAGCCTATCTTGAACGGTTTTTGATGGAAGAATGGATCGCAAGACGCTTAAATAGTGTGCACGTTTTAAAAGCGTGGCCACATGATCGTGAAAGAAATTTTCTCTATTACGCGACGGAATACATTCAAGGACAAACGCTCGCGCAATGGATGATCGATAATCCTGAACCACCATTAGAAACAGTACGAAGTATTGTTGAACAAATTTCAAAAGGATTACGTGCATTCCATCGATTAGAAATGCTGCACCAGGATCTTAAACCAGACAACATTATGATTGAGTCTGAGACTGGAACGGTAAAAATTATCGATTTTGGATCCACGCGTGTTGCTGGTGTTATGGAAATTACCACACCGATTGAGCGTGATACTTTACTCGGCACAAAACAATATACAGCACCGGAATATTTGTCTGGCGGACGGATCAGTACCCGCGCGGACTTATTCTCGCTGGGGGTCATAGTTTACGAAATGTTATGCGGTGGAGAACATCCATACGGTGAATCGTTAGAGCATGCAACGAATAAAGCCAAACAAAATAAATTAACGTATACAAGCAGTTTAGAAAATCGTCCGAAAATACCACTGTGGATGGATGGCGCATTACGCAAGTCAGTACATCCCGATCCGTATTTACGCTACGAGGATGTTTCAGAGTTTGTTTTTGACTTAAGACACCCGAATAAAAAGTATTTACAAGCAGAAAAATCTCCCTTGATAGAACGTGATCCCTTGTTGTTCTGGAAGGGGTTGAGCTTTATGACAACGATATTATCAATAATTTTATTGTATTTATTGTGGGCTAAATAAAGTATTGCGCACCGCATGTGTGCAATTAAAGTGTTAATCGCACTTAGTTTGGGCGAAGGGTATTGCTCGTTAGGTTTTAACCAGTTAAAACCTCATATAAAACAGAAAGATAGGTAATTGGCATACAGCATGCAATTAGTAATGTAATGATCATGAAACAGACTAAAGAAACGCTCATTGTGATAGGTAACGGAATGGCCGGAGGTCGTTTCCTGAGTGAATTATTGGAACGTGATTCGGCACGTTACAAAATTATAGTTTTCGGTGCAGAACCACACGGTAATTATAATCGGATCATGCTCTCGCCAGTTTTATCGGGTGAAAAAAAACTTGATGAAATAATGATCAATTCTATTGATTGGTATGAAGAAAATAATATTCAACTTAGAACAAATAGTTGGGTGACTGCCATCAATAGCGAATCAAAACAGATTGAAGTCAATCATGACGAAAAAATCGATTACGACAAATTAGTCATCGCGACAGGTTCAAATCCTTTTATTATTCCAGTCAAGGGAAATGATCTCGAAGGCGTTGTGAGTTTTAGAGATATTAAAGACGTTGATTTCATGTTGGCCGCTGCTCGTAAACATCGAAGAGCCGTTGTGATCGGTGGAGGTTTATTAGGCCTTGAAGCAGCGAATGGATTAAAAATTCAAGGTATGGATGTCACGGTTGTTCATCGCAGCACGTGCTTAATGGATCGCCAACTTGATTCCGTTGCGGGACAAATGTTGATCGACAGCTTATCTGCGCGTGGCATTAAATTTAAAATGGGTGCGAATACTAGCGCGTTTATTTCACATGGCAGTAATGCAAAGAATGTCGGTGCTGTGCAATTTTCTGATGGTTCTGAAATTTCTGCAGATTTAGTGGTTATGACAGCAGGGATTCGTCCGAATATTTCATTAGCAAAAACATCCGGAATTAATTGTGAAGCGGGCATTGTGGTTGATGATCACATGCAGACGTCAGAAAAAGATATTTACGCTATTGGCGAATGTGTACAGCATCGAAAAGTGTGTTATGGCCTTGTTGCACCGTTGTATGAAATGGCAAAAGCTTGTGCTGCATTATTATGTGAAGATTTAAGTGAGGCGTATGTGGGTACGATCACATCTACAAAATTAAAAGTTACTGGGATTGATGTTTTTTCCGTCGGTGACTTTCAAGGTAATGATCAATCTGAATCGATTACGATGATTGATCCGGCAAATCGAATTTACAGAAAACTTGTGATCCAAAATAACGTGCTGATTGGTGCGGTACTTTTTGGAAACACCAGTTTGAATGCTGAATATATGGATTTGATCATAGCGTCGACAGATATTTCAACAATACGGAGAGACCTGATGTTTGGTCCCGTGAATATTGAAATGCCGACAGAAGAAAAACAAACCGCAGCCTAGTGAGAAACCTGGCACTCATTTTATTAGGCAACGAATTTAAGTTAGAGGTATGGGCATGAGCAAACAACGCATCGTCATTATTGGGAACGGTATGGTCGGACACCGCTTTATCGAGGAGCTGGTGAAAGCAGAAAACCGTGATGATTTTGAAATTATTACTTTCTGTGAGGAGCCTCGTTATGCATATGACAGGGTTCATTTATCCGCGTTTTTTTCGGGGAGTACAGCAGAAGATCTGTCCTTGGTTGAAGAGGGCTTTTATGATGAGAACGGTGTGGTTGTTCATCTTAACGACAAGGCAGATAAAATTGATCGGGATGCAAAAACCGTCACATCTTCTCAAGGCCGAACAGTTGAGTATGACAAATTAATTCTCGCCACAGGTTCATTTCCTTTTGTACCGCCGGTTCCTGGCCATGAGCGCGAAGCGTGCTTAGTTTATCGGACAATTGAGGACCTAGAGGCGATCACTCAAGCTGGTGCTAACTCTAAAGTCGGTACGGTTGTTGGTGGTGGTTTGCTTGGATTAGAAGCCGCGAAAGCGATCAAAGATTTAGGCTTAGAAACACATGTTGTTGAATTTGCACCTCGTTTAATGGCTGTGCAAATTGATGATGCCGGTGGAAATGTACTTAAGAATAAAATCGAGGAGATGGGCGTTAAAGTTCATACTTCTAAAAATACGATTAATATCACCGATGGTCATAGCACGATTAACCGTATGGAGTTTGAAGATGGCGAATCGTTAGAAACCGATCTGATCGTCTTCTCTGCAGGCATTCGACCTCGTGATGAAATTGCACGTGATTGTGATCTGGAAATCGGCCCACGTGGTGGCATCGTGATCAATAATCATTGTCAAACAAGTGATCCGGATATTTATGCCATTGGTGAATGTGCGCTTTGGAATAATCAAATTTTTGGTTTGGTTGCACCGGGCTATACGATGGCGGCAGTTGCAGCTGATCATCTGGTTGATGGGAAAGAATCATTTACTGGCGCGGACATGAGTACGAAGTTGAAACTCATGGGCGTCGATGTTGCAAGCTTTGGTGATGCACACGGTCGTACACCAGGCGCGTTAAACTACACGTATATCGATCAGCCGAACGGCATATACAAAAAAATCGTTATTAGCGCCGATAAAAAACATTTACTTGGTGGTATTTTACTTGGCGAAGCCGATGCTTACGGTAACTTATTGCAGATGATGTTGAATGCCATTGAATTACCAGAATTTCCAGATTCAATGATATTGCCAGATCGTGACGGCAGCGGTATGGCGGGCATTGGTGTAGATTCTTTTCCAGATTCTGCACAAATTTGTTCATGTAATAATGTGTCGAAAGGCGATTTATGTGCTGCAGTTCAAGAAGGTGCTGTGACGATCGGCGAGCTGAAAAGTTGTACAAATGCGGGCACAGGTTGTGGTGGTTGTGTGCCATTAATGACACAAGTTATGAACAGTGAAATGGCCAAACTTGGGATGGAAGTTAACACTGATATTTGTGAACATTTTCCTTACACTCGACAAGATCTTTATCATCTTGTTCGCGTCGAAGAAATTAAATCATTTAAAGAATTATTAGATAAACATGGACAAGGTAAAGGTTGCGAGATTTGTAAACCTGCGGTTGCGTCGATCCTTGCCTCTTGCTGGAATGATTATGTTCTTGAAAAAGATCACCGTGGGTTGCAAGACACGAATGATCGTTATTTAGCGAATATGCAAAAAGACGGAACGTATTCTGTCGTTCCGCGAATCGCAGGTGGTGAAATCACGCCAGAAAAACTAACTGTTCTCGGTAATGTCGGTACGAAGTATGGCTTATATACTAAAATTACTGGCGGTCAACGTATTGATTTTTTCGGTGCACGTTTAAATCAATTACCGGATATTTGGAAAGAGTTAGTGGATGCGGGTTTTGAATCAGGTCACGCGTATGCAAAATCGTTACGCACAGTGAAATCTTGTGTAGGTAGCACGTGGTGCCGTTACGGTGTTGATGACAGTGTTGGCCTCGCTATCGAGCTGGAAAATCGTTACAAAGGACTACGTTCACCACATAAAATTAAATTTGCAGTGTCAGGTTGTACGCGCGAATGTGCAGAAGCACAGGGTAAAGATATTGGCGTGATCGCAACGGAAAATGGTTGGAATCTGTATGTCTGTGGTAACGGTGGAATTAAACCTCGTCATGCTGATCTTTTTGCACCGGATCTGGATAAAGAAACATTGATTAAATATATCGATCGCTTGCTCATGTTTTATGTTCGAACGGCTGATCGGTTACAACGAACATCCACGTGGATGGAAAACATGGAGGGGGGGCTTGAACACCTTCAATCCGTGATTATCGACGACAAACTTGGCTTAGCGAAACAGCTTGAAGATGAGATGGAGTTGGTTGTTGATACATATCAATGTGAGTGGAAAACGACGATCGAAGATGAAGAAAAAGTAAAACGTTTCCGTCATTTTGTTAACAGCGATGCTGATGATAATAACGTTGTCTTTGTTCAGGAACGTGATCAGATCCGTCCTGCAACAAAAGAAGAAAAAATTCACTTTAAGAAAGTTGGATAATACAACATGAATGTGGCTGCGAATAAAATGACAAATGAAACTTGGGTTACGCTCTGTCCATTGGAAGAGCTCACGATAAATGATGGCGTCTGCGCGTTGGTTGCAGATGAGCAGGTTGCTGTATTTAAAGTTGGTGACGATGAAAGTGATATTTATGCGATCAGTAATTTTGATCCTTTCGGAAACGCTAATGTTTTATCACGAGGCATCGTTGGTGATGTAAAAGGCAAAGCCGTCGTTTCCTCACCACTTTATAAACAACATTTTTGTCTGGAATCGGGGCAATGCTTACAAGATGAAAACGTGAAACTAAAGACGTTTACTGTAAGGGTTAACGATGGCATTGTCGAAATTTTAGAAAAAGCTTAAGAACAAAATGAATAGTGCTGTTCAAACCACATGCCCATATTGCGGGGTAGGTTGTGGCGTGATTATTTCCCAGAATGAGTCTGGGGGGTATCAGGTCAAAGGTGATTCCAGTCACCCTGCAAATCTTGGAAGGCTTTGTTCAAAGGGTTCAGCGTTAGCTGAAACCGTTGACATGGAAGGGCGTCTTTTACATCCGCACATCAATGGAACGTTAACGGATTGGGACACGGCGTTGTCTGCCGTTGCTGATGGGCTCAAAGATGTAATTGCAAAACATGGCCCCGAGGCTGTGGCATTTTATGTTTCTGGTCAGTTACTGACGGAAGATTACTACGTCGCGAATAAGCTAATGAAAGGCTATATTGGATCGGCGAATATCGACACGAACTCACGTTTGTGTATGTCATCTGCCGTGGCGGGTCATAAGCGTGCATTCGGTAAGGATACGGTCGCGAATTGCTATGAAGATCTAGAGAAAGCGGATCTCATGGTGTTGATCGGTTCAAATGCCGCTTGGTGTCACCCGGTTTTATACCAACGCATGAAAGCGGCGGCGGAAGGGCGTGACAATTTACGTATGATCGTTGTTGACCCACGTAAAACCGCTAGTTGTGATGGGGCATGGCTTCACTTACCCATTAAGCCGGGAACCGATGTCGTGCTCTTTAATGGACTTCTGACTTATCTCACATCTAACAGTTTGCATAAAGCTGACTATATCAATGCGTTTACAGAAGGTTTTGATGCCGCAATTGTGAGTGCTGAAAAGACATCTCCAACTGTAGAAAAAGTCGCTGAAATTTGTGATGTGTCTGCCGATGATGTTCGCGCTTTTTATGCAGCATTTGCAGAGACAGAAAAAACGATCAGTTTATTTTCTCAAGGCGTTAATCAATCTTCGAGTGGTACGGATAAAGTTAATGCGATCATTAATTGTCATCTGGCAATGGGACGCATTGGAAAAGAAGGTAGTGGTGCGTTTTCGATTACGGGCCAACCAAATGCGATGGGCGGACGAGAAGTAGGTGGTTTGGCTAACATGTTAGCAGCACACATGGACTTTAATCCGAAAGAGACTGATTTAGTACAACGCTTTTGGTCGTCGCCGGTGATCGCAAAAAAACCGGGTTTAAAAGCCGTTGATTTATTTCAGGCAGTGGAAGAAGGGAAAGTCAAAGCAGTTTGGATCATGGCGACAAATCCTGTGGTAAGTATGCCGGATGCTGATCGTGTAAAAGCGGCATTAAAAAAATGCGATCTCGTGATCGCGTCGGATTGCGTGCAAAATACTGACACAACGGATTGTGCTGATATTTTATTACCCGCCACAGGCTGGGCTGAAAAGTCTGGCACTGTCACAAACTCAGAAAGACGTATTTCGCGAATGCGATCGTTCATGCCTACATCCGGTGATGCTCGTCATGATTGGTGGATTATCAGTCAAGTTGCGCAGCGTATGGGATTTACAGATGGATTTAACTTTTCGTCGGCTGCGGACGTGTTTCGCGAACACGCAGCGTTGTCTGGTTTTGAAAATACCGGTGAGCGTGATTTTGATATTAGCGGTTTAAAGGATTTGGATGACGGTGAGTATGATGCATTTATCCCAAAACAATGGCCAATAAAAGAAAAGTCACAATCGACAACAAGACTGTTTGGTGATGGCCAGTTTTTTACGGCAACCAAAAAAGCGCAATTCTTACCGCTAAGCTATTTCTCTCCTAAAAATGCGATCACGAAAGACTATCCGTTTGTGTTGAATACTGGGCGTGTACGCGATCATTGGCATACGATGACGAGAACGGGTAAAGCACCAACGTTGTCACGGCATATTATTGAACCTTACGCGACGATTCATCCTAATACAGCGGCGTCACTTTCGTTGAAAGAACAGCAGCTTGTATCAGTGCAGAGTGAGAAGGGGGGGATCACCGTTCGCTTGAAAATCAGTGATGATCAACGGCCAGGTGAGGTATTTGTACCGATCCATTGGAACGCACAATTTGCTTCCTCAGCGCGAGTTGATACGTTAGTGTTTTCGTCGAATGATCCGTTTTCAGGGCAACCTGAATTTAAATATAGCCCGGTAAATATTCAACCTTTTTTATCAGTACAACATGGTTTTATTTTGAGTCGGCGTAAGATAATTTCACCAGCAGCTGATTATTGGGCATTGGCGATCGAAGATGAGTTCTGGCGATATGAAATGGCCAATTCTACAGAATCGACATTGTGGAAAGATAATGTAAAAGAACAGTTATCGATCTTGGACGATGATCTTGATGTGATGGAATATCAGGATGAAAAGTCGGGTGCTTATCGCGCCGTTTTTTTTAAGGATGGTCGTATTGAAGCCTGCATATTTGTTGCTAACGATTACGATCTACTGCCAGCACGTGACTGGTTATTAACGCAGTTTCACGAAGCTGAATTTGAAACAGAAGCGCGTTTTAATCTTTTGTCCGGTCGACCAGCCGATCCATCGGCAGACACAGGGCCTGTTGTGTGTTCGTGTTTTAATGTCGGGCAAAACACAATAAATAATGCAATTATCGAACAAAACCTGGTGAGCGTTGATCAAATTGGGAAGTGTCTCAAAGCGGGAACGAACTGCGGTTCATGTAAACCAGAATTACAAACATTACTAAGTGAAATGTCGCTTCAGCAAGACGATGCCATCAGCTTAGCTAAATAACAGGGGAGCGGGTATGCAGTACGATTACTATATTGCCGATGTCTTTACGACACGCATTTTTCAAGGTGCGCAAATAGCAGTTTTTCCAAATGCTGATGGCATGACAAAAGACTTGATGCAACGGATCGCAAAGGAAATGAATTTATCGGAAACTGTTTTTGTTTTCGGTGAAAATCGTGAAGAAGCCTATCGACGGTTGCGAATTTTCTCACCATTGGGAGAAGTGGATTTTGGTGGACATCCGATCATAGCAACAGGGTGGATACTCAGCACAATTGGTGATTTAAAACTTACAGAAAACGGTACACCAGTTAAGTTTGAACAAAATATTGGCGTGGTCGATACGTTTATTTCCTCTACTGAAGATAAGAAACCGAGCATGGTGATGTTTTCTATGCCGGTGAAATCAGAAATTGATCATTTTGTACCACCCGAGGAAGAGCTGGCGGATATTTTGAAGCTTTCGGCATCAGAATTAGGTTCACCTAAATTAAAACCGTTGTTAGTTTCTTGTGGGAAAAACTATTTGATCGTTCCGATCAAAACCTATCCTGCAGTGCGAAAAGCGAAATTTGATTTTATCGCGTGGAGCTTATCCAGCGCGCCAGCCACATTGGCACGTGAAATTCTTCTCGTTACCCCAACGCGCGGTGGTGGAACACCGGATTTTCATGGCCGCTTGGTCGGACCTGAAATTAGTCATTCAGAAGATTTACCGATCGGTTCTGCCATGCCAGCATTTACAGCTTACTTAAGTCAACACAAACATATCAAACACGGCACGCATACGTTCACCATTGATCGTGGTATGGAAAATACTCGACATAGTATTTTGAATATTGAAATGGATAACAAACCGGATAAGTTAGTTGTGCGAGTTGGTGGCCCTGCTGTGTTAGTTAGCGAAGGTAAAATGACAGTTCCTGATTAGTTTTAACGATTCAACTTTTTTACTAAAAAACGTGTAATCTTGCTACGAGGTTAACACGTTTTTTTTCGTTTATTGAAAAGTTATTTTCATAAAAAGTAAGGGAGAAAATTAAAAGAGTGGGCTCAGAGTCGCAGAACGGTTCGCAATTCTTTCTCTGAGCCCACAAGGGTGTCCCTTTGCGGGAGCGGTTGGTGGAGACCAATTACAATAGAGATTGCAGATACCATGCCAACATTAAATTCTTAATTTAAACAATGGGTTATAGTTTCAAGGTCAGACCCTAACCTGAAATATTGCACATGGCTGGTGCGATGCTGCACCGCATCATTACATGTGAGTTAGATTTTACGCTTCACTTTGAGAACATGGGGTTTGAGAATAAATGATTTAAAAAATCACTCAATTTTATTTAAACGTTTTAAAAATATATTAGAAAAAATAAGTTTTTAATTAAAAATTGAATTATTCAAAGTTTTTTAATGAATGAAGTTTGAACTCAACCGGAAGAATGAAAATAAAAGAGTGGGCTCAGAGTCGCAGAACGGTTCGCAATTCTTTCTCTGAGCCCACAAGGGTGTCCCTTTGCGGGAGCGGTTGGTGGAGACCAATTACAATAGAGTTTGCAGATACCATGCCAACATTAAATTCTCAATTTAAACAATGGGTTATAGTATTAAGATCAGACCCTAACCTGAAATATTGCACATGGCTGGTGCGATGCTGCACCGCATCATTGCATAAGTCTTTATTACATCGCGTTGAAGTGAAATAGAGGTGTTTTGAGATCGAGATATTAAAAAAATAGCTGATCAGAGGTATCTGATCAGCTATTAATATTTTCGGAAATATCGTTACAGGTTAGGTTATTCCAGCACGATGGAGTAATCCATGCCGAAAGAATCACAGCCATCAGCGCCATTTGGTCCGACGGCAACATAAAGTTTATCGCCGACACTGGCAGTACCTAACGGCATGTTAAACGTATTGTATGATTCAGGTGCATATGTGAAGGAATCAACCAAGCTATCGTTGATATAGACATGAACTTCACCGCCATTACTGTATGCAGAGCAGCTTGAAACAAGGTGCTCGATATAGGCATTTTCTAATCGATAACTACCCGGTTGATCGAAGGTGTATGCGGCGATCACGTACCTGTTTTCGGTTGCAATATTTATCCCTGCACCAGGATGACTGCGGCGTGGTCCGAGGAAGCCGTAACGTAATTCACTGGAGGCGGGATAACTTGACTCACCACTGCGGAAATCTGAGCCACTCCAAGCAAGCCCCACATAACCACTTTCATTACCAATGCTGCTATCGGCATTCCACAGGTAAGACCAATTAGCCGTGCTGGCAAAATCAGCTTGATAGCCAGCAAGCACAGTGCTCGTATTGCCAATCGTCCAGTTGAAAGATTGGTGATCATAAGCACCGCTTGGATCGGTTGCTGTCACCAAGACACTGTAACTACCTGCCGTGTTTGGTGTACCGTTGATAATACCGCTTGAGCTGAGGTTTAAGCCGGTGGGTAAACCAATGGCTGAATAAGTTAATGAGTCAGTATCTGATGCGTTCACTGACATCGATACAGAGATACCCTGATTAGTGACTTGATCAGCAATATGATTCAAGACGGGTGCAGTATTCAATAGGGTACCCTCAATCGCGATAGCGTAATCCATACTGAAACCATCACAACCATCACGCCCGTTTGGTCCAATCGCAACATAAATTTGATCTCCTGCGTTCAGTGAACCTAAAGCAGTATCAAAACTGGCTGAGCCCTGTTTGGGGAGTGGAACAGATAATTGGAGAGAGTCGTTAACATAAACTCGAATATCATCGCCATTACTCCATTGCGCGCAGCTTGAAGTCGTGTGATCGATAAAGCTATCCTGAATGGCGTACACACCATCTTGGCTTGCTTGATATGCCGCGATTACATATCGGTCGTAGGATACGCCTCCTTGCTCGGCGCCTTTACCTGGGTGACCACCATTTTCATTTAAATTACCGTAATTAAGTTGATCATCACTACGACCACTGATGCCATCGTTATCGTAATTCCAACTAGTCCATTTTAGTTGTTGATAATGAGAAGAATCCCCGATTGCGGCTATGGGGTTCCAGTAATAATTCCAACCGGCAGATTGAATGGAGCCTTGGAAACCACTGCGGTAGGTCGTGATACTGTTGAATGTATCAACGTAAGAGTCTGACCATCGATTTGGGTCACCAAATACGATATGTAATGAACCATTCCCTCCATTGTCATTATTATTTCCGATCTTAAGATCAGCAAGTCCATCTCCATTTAAGTCGCCTGCACGCGCAAAATTGGGATTTTCAGCATCAAAATTACCACTGCCGACAATGGTGATTTTTTCAGCTGAACCGAGTGTGTCGGGGTCAATTTCACTTGGAAAGTCTGAGCGTCCAAAGATGATAGTGGTTAAGTGATCGTGGGTATAAAGAGAATTGGGTACAGGATCTTTTAAACGAGTTTGAGAAACTAAAATTTCATCTCGACCATCCCCATCAAAATCACCGCCATTTCGCATATAGGCATGATTAAAATTAAACTGAGTAACATCTGGTGTTTCGAGACTTGTAAAACGGGTGCCTGTCGAGAATGGTTCGGCTGAACCATATATTATTCCCATCCTACTAACGATGTCCGAGTAACCATCACCATTAAAGTCTAAAAGCGCCAAATCCCCCGGAGTGCTAAATCCAGTACCTACGAGGTCTAAAATATAACCTTCATCATCAGAGGGACTGAATGTATCCAAATCGATATTTAGTGGAAATTGGGGGCGACCGTAAATCACATATATTCCCAAGCTGGTGTTTTGAGAAGGGTACGTGCTACTGATCACTATATCAGCGAGTCCATCTCCATTGATATCGCCATTTCCAGCATATGTTTTCACCTTATTGTTTGCTGGTAGGGTAATGGTGAAGCCACTGTACCCATCTAGCTCATCTGATGAAATATCAACGGGTTTGTATTCACCGCCAAAAACAACATGAAGCGTATGCTCAGTGATAGTCCCTGTATCATTATTCGCATTGGTGCGAGTCTCCATCAGGAAATCCTTATCACCATCGCCATTGATATCTCCTAAAGGAATCGCATTTCTTATATTTTCAAAAAGGAGCTGGGAAAAAGTTATGCCTCTATTTTCCCATGAGGTGGTACTAGCAAGATTCGTTGACATATTTTGAAATGTTGATCCATAAAATAACTTTTTTTGATTGTCGTAAAGAAGAATCATGTCATCTCTGCCATCACTATTTACATCTCCGACGGAAAACAAATCGATTGTTCTATTGGGGGAGTAGTAATACCTTCCTGAGATACCCCATTCGTATAGTGACGCTGTCGGGCTGTCGAATTTTTTACTAAAAGGAAAATAGAAATCGATGTAGCTACCGGAACCTGAACTTCTTAAAGTGACTACGTCATTAACTCCGTACGTAGTCGTTGCGATTTGGTAGTCTCTGACTAAACCAAAATTGGTCGTTGTATTGGAACCAAGCAACTCCACACCAAAATCACCGTCAACGTTTTCTAGTGACAGTTCGATAGCGAGAAGAGAATTAGAGTTGAGTGTACTAGTTATAAAAATACTGAGAGCAAGAGTGAGTGTTTTGCTATTTTTTGTGAAGCTGAACATAAATTTCTCCCTAAATTATATGCCTACAGTGTGACTTTAATTTCCCCGTCACCATCCCTGTAGACGTTCTATTGTGCCATTATAATGGCAGCTAATTATTACGCTCTCGAGGTTAGTCAATTAACTAACACCAAACAAGGGAAATTTGCCTGAGCCAAACTGGTTTCTGATGATTTTTGTACATCTCGGTAAAAAATAGTCTGGTGCTAGTTTCTCATCGGTTTTTTCTCTATTCTTGCGCAAGACTTTTGTTTTTAATTTGAGGTTGTGAACGATGCAGTTATTCGTTACTGGTGGGACGATTGATAAGAAGTATAACGAGCTGAATGGAGAGTTGATCTTCGATGAAACGGCTGTGCCACAAATGTTGACGCAGGGCCGTTGTAAGGTGGAGATTTCAGTAGAAACATTACTCTTAAAAGATAGTCTTGAAATGAACGATGATGATCGGGCATTAATCCTAAAACATTGTCTTGCATGTTCGTCAGATCAAATCGTGATCACGCATGGGACGGATACGATGACGGACACGGCGCGCGTACTCGGTGGGGATTCTAAACTGGCTGAGAAGACGATTGTTTTACTCGGTGCGATGGTGCCTTACGCATTTAAGCAATCGGATGCGTTGTTTAACTTAGGTTGTGCGATCTCTGCAGCGCAAGCGTTGTCCTCCGGTGTTTATATTTCCATGAATGGGAAATTATTTAGCTGGGAAAATGTCAAAAAGAACCGTGCGATCGGAGAGTTTACACAAAGCGATAAGACGTAATTCAATTCGGTGACGGTTGCCTTTATTCGATGAAAACGCGTGATTACGTTGACGTGTTAAAATAACATAATGATTATCTCAACTGCTTCGTTTTCGCGATTGCGTTAGGACATGCTTAATCACCTGATGATCGCGTGTCGTGAGTGCGATCTCCTCATTCAACATCCACAAACTCAGCTAGGTGAAAAAGCGTGCTGCCCTCGCTGTGGTTGTGTGTTGTACTCGCCACGAAAGCACACTGTCGAACGTACCTTTGCGTTATCTATTGCCGGGTTATTATTTTACTTTCCTGCGATGTTTTTACCTATGTTAGGTATTCAGCTTTTAGGTGATTTTGTCGAGGTGCCGTTGTGGCGAAGTTTCACTGCGTTGTTTGATAGTGGTTTGTGGTTGGTGGCGGTTCTTGTGTTGTTGTCCAGTGTGATCTTTCCATTCTTGAAATTGTTCATGACGCTCGCGGTGAGCGCGAACCTTTATTTCAATAATGCACCGTCGTATGTGATGGATATGATGCGTTGGATCCATCACATGGATGAGTGGGCGATGCTCGAGGTTTATACGCTCGGTATCATTGTCGCGATTGTAAAACTCTCCGGTGATGCACAGGTTTTTTTCGACTGGGGACTGTACTCGTTTGCAGTGCTAATGCTGATCACGACCTTGTTGAGTTCGACGATGGATGAAGAAACATTTTGGGAGCAGATTGGGATGATTCGATCAGGACAAACAGCATGACGTTTGAAACCGCGCATTCTCAGAATTTATTACGTTGCCATGATTGCGGTTTGTTGTCTGCACATAATACGGAAGATTCACGTTGCCCACGTTGTCACAGTGAGTTACACCAGCGTAAATCCGGCGGTTTGCGAACGACGGCGATGTTGGTATTAACCAGTATTATTTTTTATATTCCGGCAAATTTATTTCCAATCATGTCGGTGAGTAACTTAGCACAGGAAGAGACGCACACGATCGCCGGTGGCATCATTGCGTTGATGCACGAAGGGATGATCCCGATCGCAATACTCGTCTTGGTCGCGAGTATACTCGTACCATTATTGAAGTTGGTTGGGCTGATTGCCTTAATGAGTATCGTGTATTTTCAGCTCCCCGCCGATGCGCGTTATTGGACGAAAGTTTATCGTGTGATTGCTTTTGTTGGTCGCTGGTCAATGCTAGATATTTTTATGATCGCAATCCTTGTCGCCCTAGTGGATTTAGGCGAGCTTGCCCGTGTGATCGCGGGGCCAGCGGCGACATCATTTGCGTTAGTTGTCGTGTTTACCATGTTAGCGGCAAATGCGTTTGATCCACGTCGGATCTGGGATGTACAGGAGAAGTTGAGTGACCGAAAATAACCCCGTTCAACCTGCAGCAAACGCGGCGATTAAAAAACGTCGAGGGCCTTCAATCGTCTGGTTATTGCCGATTATTGCATTGGTGGTAAGCACATGGATGATCTACAAATCAATTATCGATAAAGGGCCTGAAATTACGATAAATTTTAATACTGCAGAAGGCTTGAATGTTGAAAAAACGCGCTTCAAATTTCGTGATGTTGAAATAGGCCGTGTGAAAAATATCGTGATTAATAGCGATCTAAAAACCATTCGTATTGTCGCGCAAATGAACAAAGGCACTGAGGATTTTTTTAAAGAAAGCACGCGTTTTTGGGTTGTGCGTCCTCAAGTGGGATTGGGCGGCGTGAGTGGTTTATCAACGTTGCTGACAGGTCCGTATATCGAAGTTGAGCCAGGGCAAGGTGAGGAGCGCGATGAATTTGTCGGTTTGGAAACACCACCTGCCTTAACGAGTGAGGTGGAGGGCCGTCGTTATGTGTTGAAAAGTGACGATGTGCGTTATATCGGTGCGGGCGCACCGATTCACTTTCACGGTGAACAAGTCGGTAAAGTGTTGGAACGATCATTATCGGAAGACGGACGAAATGTGACGTTGCCGATCTTTATTCGTGCGCCGTATCATCAGTTTGTTCGAAATGGTACACAGTTTTGGATTGATAGCGGGATAAGTCTGGAAGCCGGTGCGCAAGGCTTTAATCTGCGTACAGGACCGTTTGTTTCATTATTGAGTGGTGGCATTTCTTTCAAAGTGCCAGATAATCTTGAACGCAGTGAAATGAGTCAGCCAGGATCAGTATTTCGTTTATACGATTCACTGACGCATACAACGCAACTGAGTTACACCCGTACTCTGGCTTACACTTTACATTTTGAAGGCTCGATTCGCGGTTTAAAAGTGGGGGCGCCAGTTGAGCTGCGAGGGATCCCTGTAGGGAAGGTCGCGCGAATTGATCTGGAAATAGATGAAAAAACGAATGATGTGCGTATTCCTGTGAGTGTTGTACTTGAACCAGAAAGGCTCGGACAGTCGAGCACAAGCGACGAAGCGACGGATCGACAATTTATTGATCATCTCATTCGTGACGGCTTGCGAGCACAATTGCAAACCGGCAGTTTGATCACAGGACAACTTTTCGTGGCGCTAGACTTTTATCCGACTGAGTCGCTTGTGATGCGTGAAGATGCAGCAGGTAAAATGGAATTACCCACCATTCCGCCAACACTGGATCAGTTTGCTGATACCGCCAAGGCACTTATGGATAAACTCTCAAACATGCCGCTTGATCAGATTTCTGGTGAGTTGGTCAGTGCCTTAAAAGGGGTGAAGGACGCGACTGATGCGGCGACGACAACGTTGGATACGGCATCGCAAACCTTATCGTCAGTTGATCAGCGACTCTCGACAACATTGCGATCGGCCAACAAGGCGTTGTCTACAGTTGATTCAGCCTTTACGCAGTTTAACGACACGATGACCTCTGCTGATGGCACGATGAAAAGTGCGAGTAATGCATTCAGCACATTTGAGCCGGGTTCCACCCTTCAATACGAATTACAAAAAGCCCTGATCGAGCTCTCTGACGCGGCGCGATCAATGCGTGAGCTGGCGAACTATTTACAGCGCAACCCAGACTCTCTTATTAGAGGTAAAACGGATTAATAAATTATGACGAAACATTCACAACGTGATCGAGCGAAAGTTTTCTGTTTTACCAGTATTTTCATGCTGCTTCTAACAGCCTGCGCCACCACACAACCAGCGCGATTTTACACATTACATGTGACGCCAAGTGAAGTCTCGGCTGCGACAACTGGTGCCTCACAGGCACGCGTTCGTGTCGGAATTGGACCGTTATCATTACCGAAATATCTTGATCGTTTACAGATTGTCACTCGTGATTCGCAAAATCAGTTACAGCTTGCCGAGTTTGATCAATGGGCTGAGCCCTTAAATGACGCGATGATCCGCGAGATTACTCAAGGCTTGTCGAAAGCGCATCCGCAGTTGTCTTTATACCCTTATCCTTGGAATGCATTCGGTGCGATGGACTATCGAATGGTGATAACGGTACTGCAATTTGACGGAATACTCGGAGATACGTTGGATGCGGAAATGCGTTGGGTGTTGATCAACGAGCGAACTAATATTGTGGTGTCTGAAGGATATAAAAAACACAAAGAAGCGATCTCAGGGACTGGTTATACATCTTTAACAGCAGCGATGAGTGCTGCATTAACAGCGATGGTGACCGACATGGCGGCAAATTTATCTTCGATAAAAGCACCTGTTCCTTCTCCCGCTTTAGAAGCGGAAAAGGCGCAATAATTGAGAAGATAGTTCAAGCTGTTGCCTAGAATAAGAAAAGAACAACCTGACAAAATTTAAGAGACATAAATAGCGACGATGACCTTGATTAACGCAAGCTTTCAATTACCTGATCTAACAGAGATGTATGCTCGTTTGATCGAAGCCCCTTCGGTAAGCAGTGTGAACCCTGCATTCGACATGGGTAACGAAACGGTGATCGATCTTCTTGCAAGTTGGTTTAGCGAGCTGGGTTTTGCGATCGAAAAACAATTAGTAACATCGTCACCAGACAAGTACAACTTGATCGCGCGACTAGGTGAGGGCGACGATGGTCTAATTTTGGCCGGTCATACCGATACTGTGCCGTATGACGATGCTCGGTGGAATAGTGATCCATTTACGTTATCCCAGCGTGATGATCGATTGTACGGTTTGGGTACGTCTGACATGAAAGGTTTTTTCCCGCTGGTGATAGCCGCACTGCAAGCCTTTGCCGGAAAGGAATTAACCAAACCGCTGATCATCCTAGCAACTGCAGACGAAGAAAGTACGATGTCTGGTGCGCGGTTGTTGGTTGAACAGGGGAACATTCGTGCGAAATATGCCGTGATCGGCGAACCTACAGGACTCACACCGATCCGAATGCACAAAGGCGTGATGATGGAGTCAATCACGGTCTTTGGTCAGTCTGGGCATTCGAGTAATCCTGCCTATGGCAATAATGCGATGGAGGGTATGCACCGTGTGATCGGATCGTTATTAAACTGGCGCGATCAGATCCAGCAACAATACCAGCATGCATTGTTTGAAGTAGCGACACCAACTATGAATCTAGGCCACATTCACGGCGGCGATAATCCGAACCGGATCTGCGGTGAATGTGAGTTGCAAATTGATCTACGTCTTTTACCTGGGATGAATGTTGATCAGGTACGAGCCGATATAAATCAACAGGTTGCTAACGCTCTCTTAGATTCTGGGTTAACATACAAGTTGTGCACGTTGACAGAAGCAATTCCACCGATGGCCACGCCAGCCAGTTCACGAATTGTGACGGCATCTGAACAATTCAGCCAACGCAAGGCGGGTTCCGTTGCGTTTGCCACAGAAGGGCCGTTTTTAGATGCGTTAGGGATTGATACGATTATTCTAGGCGCTGGTGATATTGCTCAGGCGCATCAGCCCGATGAATATGTTGCGCTTGATCGCTTAACACCGACGATCCGAATTTTGGAAAATTTAATTCACGAATTTTGTATTAATGACAATGAACGATGACAGCCAATTTGTAGACTGGTTTCGTGCCGCCTCACCCTATATTCATCAACATAGGGGAAGTACGTTCGTCGTTTATTTCGGTGGCGAAGCACTTACTTCAAGCAACTTTTCTGCGCTTATTCACGATCTCGCTTTGCTATCTAGCCTCGGCATTCGATTAGTAGTGGTTCATGGTATTCGTCCGCAAATTGAGCAAGAAATGGAACGTGATGGGCTAACACCACGATATGCGTTGGGTCTTCGAATCACTGATGCAGAATCGCTCGCGAGCGTTAAAAGGGCCGTAGGCGCATGCCGCGTTGAAATTGAGGCGCTGTTTTCGACAGGACTTGTTAATTCGCCAATGGGCGGAGCGCAAATTCGTGTCGCGTCAGGAAATTTCGTCACGGCGCGTCCTTTAGGTATTCGAGACGGAATTGATTTTTGTCATACCGGAGAGGTTAGACGCATTTCCACCCAATCAATCAATCAGCGTCTCGACAGCGGTGAAATTGTCTTGGTTTCTCCGATCGGGTATTCACCAACAGGAGAGGTGTTTAATCTCAGCGCTTTTGATGTGGCGGCATCGGTATCGGTTGCGCTCGGTGCACATAAGCTCGTGATGCTAACCGAGGGTGAGCTAGGATTAGATCAAAATGGCCAACTATTGCGCGAAATGACGCCGGATGTGGTTGAACAGCGGTTGGTTGAAGAGCCTGGCGCACAAACAGAGTTACTGTGTGCATTGGCCGCAAGTCAAAACGGTGTGCAACGCGTGCACATGATTAATCGTTTGGTGAATGGTGGTGTTTTACTAGAGCTTTTTTCACGAGATGGTGTTGGTACGATGCTCAGCGCAGCTCCTTTTGATGAGATTAGAAAAGCAACAATTGAAGATATCGGTGGTATTTTAGAACTGATCATTCCAATGGAACAGAAGGGGATTTTAGTTAAACGCTCACGGGAAAAACTCGAGATGGAAGTTCATCATTTCACCGTGATGGTGCGTGATAATGCAATCATTGGTTGTATTGCACTTTATCTACATGAAAATGAACAAGTGGCTGAGTTGTCTTGCCTCGCCATACGGCATGATTACCGGAATCATGGACGAGGTGAATTGTTATTCAATGCCATTGAAAAAGAAGCCAAACGTTTTGGGTTATCGAAACTATTTGTTTTGACGACACAGACTGCGCATTGGTTTATTGAACAAGGCTTTGTGGAAGGGCTGATCGAAGATTTACCCTCAGAGCGGCAGACCTTGTATAACTTCCAGCGAAATTCAAAAGTTTTTTTCAAAACACTTTAAACGATAAGTATAAAAAAACGCCCGGTCTTCAAAAAAGAGCGGGCGTTTTAATTTAACGACTCAAGTCTATTTTTTATCAGGAAGCTTCTTCTGTTTCTTCCCGATCTAGCACGCTGATCTCAATATCCAGTTCTTCATCTTTGGTTGTTATTCGAACCAAGCCTCCATTCTCCAACTTGCCGAACAATAACTCTTCAGCGAGCGGGCGACGGATTTTGTCCTGAATCAAGCGATTCATCGGCCGCGCACCCATGAGTGGATCATGGCCGTGAATGGCAAGCCATTGACGAGCGCTATCATCGACAACTAACGTGACCTTCTTCTTATCAAGCTGGAATTCCAGATCGACGATGAACTTGTCCACAACGTGAATGATGGTTTCAAGCGCCAAACCACCGAAGTGGACGATAGAATCCAAACGATTACGGAATTCTGGTGTGAAGATACGTTTAATATCTTCCATTGCATCCGACGATTCAACTTGTGTTGTGAAACCAATGGATGTGCGATTTAAACGATCCGCGCCTGCATTGGTCGTCATGATGATGATCACATTACGGAAATCAGTTTCCCGACCATTAGTATCTGTTAGCTTGCCGTGATCCATGACTTGCAAGAGCAAATTGAACACATCGGGATGTGCTTTTTCAATTTCGTCTAGCAGTAAAATTGCATGCGGCTGCTTATTAATCGCTTCAGTCAATAAGCCACCTTGATCAAAACCAACATATCCTGGTGGTGCGCCGATCAGGCGAGAGACGGTATGCCTCTCCATGTACTCAGACATGTCAAACCGAACTAATTCAATCCCCATAATTTGAGCAAGCTGTTTGCTAACTTCTGTTTTACCCACACCCGTTGGACCGGCGAACAGGAAAGAACCAATTGGTTTGTCATCTCGACCAAGGCCAGAGCGTGACATTTTAATTGCAGCAGATAATGTTTGAATGGCTTCATCTTGACCGAACACAACCATTTTCAGATCGCGCTCAAGGTTTTTGAGGACGTCTTTATCTGACGATGAAACGGTTTTAGTTGGAATTCGCGCGATTTTAGCGATCATGTCTTCAATATCTTTTACATCTATGATCGCTTTGCGTTGATCATCCGGTAACAGTCGTTGGCTTGCACCTGCCTCGTCGATGATGTCAATCGCTTTGTCCGGAAGATGACGATCATTAATATAACGTTCAGTCAGTTCTGCCGCGGCTTTTAACGCTTGATCGGTATATGAAATCTCATGATGATCTTCAAATCGTGACTTTAACCCTTTGAGGATTTCATAGGTTTCATCCACGCTAGGTTCAGTCACATCGATTTTTTGAAAACGTCGTGCAAGGGCACGGTCTTTTTCAAAAATTCCACGATACTCTTGATACGTCGTCGAACCGATACATTTCATTTCGCCAGAGGCAAGCATTGGTTTGATCAGGTTTGAGGCATCCATAACACCACCAGATGCAGCGCCGGCTCCAATAATGGTATGAATTTCATCAATGAAGAGAACAGAACCCGGTGTTTTCTTAAGATGCGCGAGAACACTTTTTAAACGTTTCTCGAAATCGCCGCGATATTTTGTACCAGCAAGCAGAGCACCTAGATCCAATGAATAGATCGTGCTGTCCATAAGTACTTCAGGTACGTTGCCTTCAACAATATGTTTCGCTAAACCTTCTGCTATAGCGGTTTTACCCACACCAGCTTCTCCAACGAGTAGTGGGTTGTTTTTGCGACGCCGACACAGAATTTGAATCGTTCGCTCCACCTCATGGCTTCGGCCTATTAAAGGATCGATTTTGCCGATTAGCGCTTGTTCATTCAGGTTCGTGGTGTAATTATCCAATGGATTGTCTGACTGCTCTGGGGCAGGGCTAGCCTGATCCATAGACGGTGATGCTGAATCCATCGTTTCATCTGTGGATGATTCATCTCTTGGCGTTTTTGTGATGCCATGTGAGATGTAATTCACCACGTCGAGGCGTGTGATGTTTTGTTTATTTAAGAGGTAAACGGCGCGGGATTCGCGTTCACCAAAGATTGCGATCAGGACATTCGCACCTGACACTTCTTTCTTACCTGAAGATTGGACATGAAAAACAGCGCGTTGTAAAACTCGCTGAAAGCCCAGTGTTGGCTGGGTGTCGCGTTCATCACCTTCTGGTAATAAAACGGCGTTTTCGTTGACCAATTTTTCCAGCTCTTCTCGTAGCTCGTCAATTTTGACACCACAAGCACGTAGTACGCGTGAAGAAGATGGGTTGTCGAGTAAGGCGAGCAATAAATGCTCTACCGTCATAAACTCATGACGTTTCTCGCGCGCTTCCTTGAACGCGAGGTTTAATGATTGTTCCAGTTCTTTGTTCAGCACAAGACCACTCCATTTGTTGAACAGCCAATTGATTCCCTTCGTTGTAAGTAACGGCTAATTCGTTGGTTTCCTTTACACTGTATCTTCTCTGACACTGTGATAGGTTTCAAGCTTTTTCGAGAGTACATAGTAAAGGGTGTTGATTTTCTCTTGCATAGTCATTAACTTGCGCTACTTTTGTCTCAGCCACTTCGTAGCTAAAAGTGCCGCAAATTCCTTTTCCTTGAGTGTGTATTTCTAACATTATTCGCGTTGCTTCCTGTCGATTCTTTTGAAAAAAAACTTCAAGGACATTTACAACAAAGTCCATTGGCGTGAAATCGTCATTCAGCAAAACGACTTTATATTGAGCTGGTTCTTCAAGTTCAGGTTTTGCTTCCTGTACCTCAAGCCCAGCACCATCTTCAAATTCTGGTTGATTAGACATTCTTAAAATTATGTATCGGCTGTGGTGTAAAGATATGAATAGTGGGAAGAAATTATACCTTTATTTGACAAATGATGCAGTGCGGCGTAGAGTTTAGCGCCCGATTATTCAGGCATCTGCTATTATTGCTAGACCCATGGTCTTAAACCCTGAATTACTCTAAATCGGGGATGGTTTCAGATAAAACAAGGAGTTATATTATCTGAAGTACCAACCGCCCAATTGAGTAGATAACGCAGGCGGGTAAAAGTTTAAATTTTATTGTCATCCGGATAGAGGAAAGAATCAATATGGCTTCTAGAGAAGAGCAAATCAAACAGTTAGAAAAGGACTGGGCAGAAAACCCACGTTGGGCAAATGTTAAACGTGGATACAGTGCTGAAGACGTCGTACGTCTGCGCGGTAGTGTTCAACCAGAGTACACACTGGCAAAACGTGGTGCGGAAGTACTGTGGGACAAAGTCAACGGTAGCGCAAACAAAGGTTATGTAAACGCTTTCGGTGCGATCACTGCTGGTCAAGCAATGCAGCAAGCTAAAGCTGGTCTTGAAGCTGTTTATCTGTCAGGTTGGCAGGTTGCTGCTGACGGCAATAGCTCTGAAACAATGTATCCGGATCAATCTCTGTACGCATACGACTCAGTTCCTACAATGGTTCGTCGTATCAACAACACGTTCCGACGTGCTGATGAGATCCAATGGAAAAACCTTGCAGACGGCAAAGTTGAAGAAAAAGACGCAATCGACTTCTTCTTACCAATCGTTGCAGATGCAGAAGCCGGTTTCGGTGGCGTTCTTAACGCATACGAACTCATGAAAAACATGATCGCTAACGGTGCAGCAGGCGCTCACTTTGAAGATCAGTTAGCGGCTGTTAAAAAATGTGGTCACATGGGCGGTAAAGTTCTTGTTCCTACACAAGAAGCGGTTCAAAAACTGTTGGCAGCACGTTTAGCATCTGACGTTATGGGCGTACCAACAATCGTCTTAGCACGTACTGACGCAGAAGCTGCAAACTTAGTGACAAGTGACTTCGATGAAAACGACAAGCCATTCTTAACTGGTGAGCGTACTCAAGAAGGTTTCTACCGTGTGAAAAACGGTCTGGAACAAGCGATCAGCCGTGGTATTGCTTACGCGCCATATGCTGACTTGGTATGGTGTGAAACAGGTACTCCTGATATCGGTTTTGCACGTGAATTCGCACAAGCGGTTCAAGCAGAATGCCCAGGACAGCTGTTGGCTTACAACTGCTCACCATCGTTCAACTGGAAGAAAAACCTGGACGACAAACAAATCGCCAGCTTCCAAGATGACTTGTCCGAGCTCGGCTACAAATTCCAGTTCATCACACTGGCGGGTATCCACACTAACTGGTACCGCACTTTCGACTTCGCATATAACTATGCGCGTGGCGAAGGCATGAAACACTACACTGAAATGGTTCAAGAGCCAGAATTTGCAGCTCGTGAGCGCGGATACACATTCGTATCGCATCAACAAGAAGTTGGCGCAGGCTACTTCGATGACGTAACGACTGTTATCCAAGGTGGAGCTTCATCAGTAACGGCACTGACAGGTTCTACAGAAGAAGAACAGTTCGATTAAGAACTGCTCAACTTACTGAGAAAGAATAAGAACGGGGCTCATTGAGCCCCGTTTTTTTTGGTATAAAGAAATATACACAAACAAACAACAAAAAATAAACCATTCCACTGGAGGCAGCATGTCAAAATCTGGATTCACTGATCCATTTTCACCACCTGAAGTTGCAGATAAAATGCGATCGATCGGCGTCACTAAAGCGACAATGTCCTTTAGCCAACTGATCGTATTGGCGCTCATTGCTGGAGCATTCATCTCTTTTGGCGCGATGTACTATACCGTCGTCATGACCGATCCCGCCGAAGCGTGGGGGGCGTCACGAATGCTTGGGGGGATCGCTTTCTCACTAGGGTTTGTGCTTGTTGTGATCGCTGGAGCAGAACTGTTTACCGGAAATAACCTGATCGTTATGGCGTGGGCTGGCGGCATGGTCTCAACACCTCAAATTTTACGCAATTGGGGCTTGGTCTATCTCGGCAATATGATCGGTGCCTTCGGGACGTTATTTTTACTTTATCTCTCGGGTTATCTCGATGGAAATCATCACCAAGTCGGCGTCACCGCGATCAAGGTCGCTATCCACAAAGTGGATCATGAATTCACCCAAGCGTTTTTCCTTGGCTTATTCTGTAACGCACTCGTCTGCCTAGCCAGCTGGATGTGCTATGCCGCACGATCCGTTACCGATAAAATTCTCGCGATCCTGTTACCCATCTCCTCATTCGTTGCGATGGGCTTTGAACACTGCATCGCCAACATGTTCATGATTCCACTCGGCATCGTCGCGTCCTGGAATCCAGATATTGTCGCTGCAGGCAACTTCACTCCAGAACAAATAGCGTTGCTCGACTTCAATGGATTTATCGGTAATATCATCCCCGTTACGCTTGGGAATATTGTTGGTGGTGCGGTTTTGGTGGCGTTAGTGTATTACTTTATTTACTTGCGTGGGGAAGGGGAAGGCTTGTAAGATTTTTGACAGTAAAGTAAGTCAATAGATTCACTCGTCAAATAACTTTATTCCTAACATTTTTTGTCAACGATTAGCTTGTATGGTAACTAATCTTCTTAGTATATTGCTCTCATAAGGAGGGCAATATGCAAAGCTTGATTGATAATCTCGACCAGCACGACCTTTTCTACCTACTCGCATTTTTGCTATTTCTTTTTTTCCTTTTTCACATCACCCGAAGCGCTTCTCGGAGCATCAACGTAAAAAACGCTAAAGGCACTTTTGTGTCTGGTGACCATGTTTCAGTTTCTGAAATACACATGACAGATCACACATCAGAACAAACAAACGATCAGCCTTGGTGGAAATCGTTAGGTGCTTTTCTTACTTGGCTCTGCGGGGTGGCTGCGGTCATTATTGCGCTCCTGACCTATTTATCGGACACGGCATAACATGCTCGATTCTAAAAGAGCGATTAATGTAAAAAATTCCTCTGGTATTTTTATCAGTGGGGATTACGGCACAGTTTCATTTGGCTCCGTAGACAAGCCTAAAACTCTCCAGATCCCATTTAAACCCAACAGTGTGACAAACTCAGTGACTTCGCTACTTCGCTGGCAGAGTCGTTTAACCCCGTTATTCGGTCGAGAAGATGAATTAAAAACACTCCATGATTGGCTAGACTCCGATTTACGTATCGCTTATGGCATCATTACCGGTGAAGGTGGAGTGGGTAAAACACGCCTGGCGTTTGAATTTGCGGAGGAAGCGAGAGCGCGTGGTTGGGCAGCAGGGCAATTAGATTATGATGAGAACGATGCAGCCTATGCCACAGGTGATAAAGGCTTACTTTTCATCATTGATTATCCTGAAGAGCGGCATAGCCAGATCCAAACCTTACTTCGTGCGATTTATGACAGCGAAGAACCTGAATCGCCTCTTAGGATAGTGTTTCTTTCCCGAAAAACGACAAACATCCAAACTCTTTTTGATCAAACCGCTTCTGAATTTTCGTTACAACTCCCGCTCTCTGCCTTAGATGAAAAGAGAAAAAATTGGGAGTTTTTCGATTCTGCTTGTAAGGGGATGCTACAAAAAAGATCTGAAGTGGCAAAAATGCCAGGCTTGGATCGGGAAGATTTTTTCCAGTGGTTGCAGCAAAGCGAACATAACCAAACCCCTTTATTTATTCTAGCCTATGCATTCAATCTGATTGAGGATGAAAGCAACCGGCATTTAACGGGTGCTGAGGTCATCAATGAATTAGTCAAACGCGAACTTATTCGAATTAGAAAAGAAGCAAGCGCATTCCATTATACAGAGCAATCACTCGAGGTGTTGATTGCCCTCTCCGCCATAACACAGGGATTTAGCAAAGTGCAAATGGCTGCATTTGCGGATGAAACGGGCTTATCGTATTTTGATCTTGAATCACCGGAAAAACTGAGCTACTGGCAAGCTGCGGAAACGTCTGATCACGGTACGATCAAGCCAGGCAAGGTCAAGCCGATGGAGCCTGACCTACTCGCTGCGTCATTGCTTGCTAACGTCCTTTCTCAAAACGAAGCTGCGGGCAAATTACTTTACAGTGCGTTGGTTAGTGCAGCGCAAATTGATCATGCGACTTCGATGTTAGGCCGCCTCGCTTATGATGCAGGACAAATACTGGCCTCTCCATTACCACTTGGCAGTCTTGAAGCTTTCTGCGTGCAAGAACCAGAACGCTGTCGAAAGCTGGATCTTGGATTATGTCGAAATGATATCGAAACAAACTTGTTGAATTTAAGCATTGCAGTAAGTAAAACCCTTCTGACAGAAGGAGGTGAGGAAGCAGAACAAGCCAGGATATTGAATAATCTTTCTATTCAACTTTCGGCGGTGGGACGTGATGACGACGCGCTGGCGGCGATTGAACGGTCGGTCGAACTTTACGAACCCTTGGTACAGACGAACGCTGCCGCTTACACCCCGGACTTGGCGAGGAGCCTGAATTCTCTTTCTATTCGACTTTCGGCGGTGGGACGTGATGACGACGCGCTGACGGCGAGTGAACGGTCGGTCGAACTTTACGAACCCTTGGTACAGACGAACGCTGCCGCTTACACCCCGGACTTGGCGAGGAGCCTGAATAACCTTTCTATTCGACTTTCGGCGGTGGGACGTGATGACGACGCGCTGACGGCGAGTGAACGGTCGGTCGAACTTTACGAACCCTTGGTACAGACGAACGCTGCCGCTTACACCCCGGACTTGGCGAGGAGCCTGAATACTCTTTCTAATCAACTTTCGGCGGTGGGACGTGATGACGACGCGCTGACGGCGAGTGAACGGTCGGTCGAACTTTACGAACCCTTGGTACAGACGAACGCTGCCGCTTACACCCCGGACTTGGCGAGGAGCCTGAATACTCTTTCTAATCAACTTTCGGCGGTGGGACGTGATGACGACGCGCTGACGGCGAGTGAACGGTCGGTCGAACTTTACGAACCCTTGGTACAGACGAACGCTGCCGCTTACACCCCGGACTTGGCGAGGAGCCTGAATACTCTTTCTAATCAACTTTCGGCGGTGGGACGTGATGACGACGCGCTGACGGCGAGTGAACGGTCGGTCGAACTTTACGAACCCCTGGTACAGACGAACGCTGCCGCTTACACCCCGGACTTGGCGTTGAGCCTGAATAATCTTTCTATTCAACTTTCGGCGGTGGGACGTGATGACGACGCGCTGACGGCGAGTGAACGGTCGGTCGAACTTTACGAACCCCTGGTACAGACGAACGCTGCCGCTTACACCCCGTACTTGGCGAGGAGCCTATCGAATAAATCTGATCGACTTGAAGCGCTAGAGCAGTATGAGAAAGCATACAGGTTGTCTCGTCGTGCTTTTACTCTTATCGAACAGTTTGCAAAACCTGGCACTCAATGGCAAGGTTTGCGTGATCAGATCCAACTAGATTTAAACAGATTGAGCAAGCAGCTGAAGGACGGATGTGAAAATGATTAAAGCTCCACTCCTTTCTGCGCCGTAATCCCCTGATCGAACGCATGTTTGATCACTTGAATTTCACTTACCGTATCCGCGATCTCGATCAGTTTTTGTGGTGCGCCTCGGCCAGTGATGACGACGTGTTGCATGGGGGGGGTGGCTTGTAGATCAGCAATCACTTTATCAATATCGAGATAATTAAAATCCAACACAATATTTAATTCATCGAGTAAGACGAGATCAAAGTTCGGATCTTGCAGCATTTTTTGTGCGACAGCCCAGCCGCGTTCGGCTGCTGCAACATCTTGATCGCGGTTTTGGGTTTCCCAGGTGTAGCCTTCGCCCATGACGTGATATTCCACTTCATCGGGGAAGCGTTTGTAGAATTTTTCTTCGCCGGTGCTGAACGCGCCTTTAATAAATTGCACGACACCGCAATGCATTTTGTGGCCGAGTGATCGCGCGACCATGCCGAAGCCAGAACTGCTTTTGCCTTTGCCGTCGCCGGTTAAGATTAAGATCAGACCCTTTTTATCTTTTGCACTTTTTATCCGATCATCCATGGTGGCTTTGGTTTCTTGCATGTGTGCTTCGTGGTGTTTATCGGTCATGGTTTTTTCTCTTGAGCATATAATCAGTACTGTCGAGCATATCGAGCGTGCGATCTAGGGGGTTTGATAGATAATCGCGGGATCCGCTATCAGTGGGGCGGGATGAATATCTGGGTGAAGTGCATGCGCCATGATTTCCAGTGAGTCGATTAAACGTGGACCAGATCGGGAAAAGTAGGCATTGCCGTCAGTGACATAGACACGATTGGTTTTGACAGCGTTTAATTCGGTGTAGCCGGGAAAGCTCGCCATAATGTCCATATCGATCAGTGTACGTTCCAAACTAAACCCGCAGACGGCAACAAAGATCACATCCGGATCAGCTTGTCGTACGCGATCCCAACTGGTGGTTTCCGATGGTTGGTTGAGATTACCGAGCACGTCGATGCCACCAGCATAATCGATCAATTCGGGCGTCCAGTGGCCTGCGTTGAAGGGCGGATCAATCCATTCTAAAAAGCCGACGGTGGGGCATTTGGCTTTGCTGATCTTCTGTGTTCTGGCACGAACGATTTGTTCACGGGCTTGCAATTTTTCTAGTGCATTTTTTGCCTCATCGATGTGATCCGTTTCTTTACCGACGAGCGTGATCGTGTCGTAAACATCTTGCAATGACATCGGCTCAAGGTTGATCACACGCGGTTGGCCGGGCAGGGTACAGGCGGCAGCATTCACTTCGGATTCGGCCACAGCACAAACGTCGCATAAGGCTTGCGTGACAATAAGATCCGGTTGCAGCGTTTCGAGCACGTCCATATTCAGCGAATACAATGCTGCATTTTCGGATAAATGGTCATTTACTTGTTGATCAATTTCTTTGCTGGTGGCGTCTTTAGGGATTAGCGTTATTGTGACTTTCGGCAGATCTAATACCGCTGGTGGATAATCACATTCGTGTGTGACACCGACAAGCTGATCTTGCAGACCGATCTGACAGAGAATTTCAGTAGCGCTCGGTAAGAGAGAAACAATTTTCATGATCCGAATAATTTCAGATCAGAGAACACAAATCCATCGCGATCTACCGTTTCGCCGCTTTGAACTGCCAGTGGCGCAGAAAACATCGGGCCTGCGTAAGCAAACGTATGAAACTCGCCACGCTCACCACAGGCATCGACGGATTCCGGGAGTTCGTTGAGAAAATTATGATCAAATTGCCGACCGGCAAAGCGTTTGTCTAATTGGTTGGGGTTAAGGCACGTTAATTGTGCTTGTAGTCCATTTTCGATCATTTCAGCTGCAAGGGTTTTAGTGTCTTTGCCCCAGAGTGGAAACAGCAGTTCAACGGGTGTTGAGGCGAAGAGCGTTTCTCGATATTCGCGTACGTCTTCAAGAAATAAGTCCCCAAAGGCGATATGCGTAATTTTCTGCTGACGGACGAGTTTTTTGACGGTTCGGTGCATGACTGATCGGTATTTACTGTCGCTGCACGGCCAAGGCAGGTTGGCGGTAAATAAGGGTAGGCCTGCCGCTTCTGCTTGTGCGGCCAGCAAGGTGCGACGGGTGGAGTGCATAGCGACGCGATCGAATTCGCCGTTCATGGTGGTAAGCAGGCCAATAATATCGACCTCAGGATCTTGCTGTAATTGCCAAAGCGTCCATGCGGCGTCTTTGCCGCTGCTCCAAGAAAGGAGCACACGTTTTTTAATCATACGTTGATTTATTACCATTAATTAAGACTGGACGGGATCATGCTCCCAAAAAAATCCCGCCCAGCCAGGTTATTTCTATTTAATACAAGCTAACACGAAAACCCGCATAACCGGCGATTCCCGTTGTGTTGTAACCATAAACATCGCGATAGTCGTCATCGAGGAGATTATCGATACGGCCGAATAAGGTCACACGAGGGTGAACCGCGTATTCTGTCGCAATATTCACTAACACATAGTCGTCAAGTGTAACGAGTGTTGCAGGAAATGTGCTGAAGTCACTGTCATTTTGCGTGTCGGTATAGCTGATATCGAGGTTGACGCTCGCTTTGTTATGAAAAAAACGATAATTCGTCCCAAACGCGGCAGTGTATTCAGGGCGTCGTAACTCGCGGATTTGCTCACCATTAGCATCGGGCTGAGTTGAGTCAACATACGTGAGCATGCCGTTCATGCTGAGCGCGTCAGAAATGATCGCGTTTAGCGCCAGTTCAACACCATGACGTTTGCTGTCACCTTGCACGTTTTGTGCGGTGAAACCACCAAAAGTGCCGAGAGTCGGATCAAACACGAAGCCGTTAATTTCGTTTTCTAACCGCTCTTTAAAATATGTCACGCTGGCGGTGAGGCGATCTTGCAAGAAAGATTGATCGAGACCAATTTCCCAGCCTTTGGATTCTTCCGGTTCGAGGTTCGTGTTACCGAAGAAAGTATCCGGTGTAAAACCAAACCGCTCCGTGAATGACGGATTTTTCACAGCAGTACCATAAGCTGCACGTACTGTAGAACCGGTGTTTGGAATTGCCCACGCGATATTCGTCCGCCACGTGGTCGCATCATCAAATGCGTCGTTATTATCATGTCTGATGGATGCAGATGCGTGGATTTGTTTGAGTAGGCTGATGCGGTATTCACCAATGACGCCTCGGTTACTCAAATCCTGTTCTTGGTTTGGGTTACCGAATGTGCTGGCGGTGCCGGTTTGTTTAAATTCTTCACGCTCGTATTCCAGCGCGAGACTTAACGTATGTTCAGCCTCAGCAAATGAAGGTGTATCAAAGAAAAAATTGCTTTGATAACTCACTTTACGTTTTTCACCATTGGTTGAACTGTTTTCAACACCGTCGGCAAAATTATCGTTGTCAGTTTTGGTCCACGCGATGTTGAACACGTGTTGCCAGTGGCCATCTAAGGTATCCAATACGGCATTAAATTGGCTATAAAACTGATCAACGTCTGAGATGCGATCGCCATCCACGGGTTTGGAGGTGATGAACGAGGTTGGATCGAAGTCTTTTTCTGATGCGCTTTTGCGAGCGGTAAAAAGTAGATCAAGATTGTCGAATGGGTTGAAATTTGCTTTTAAATTCAAAGTCGAATTCCGGTAGCCATCCTCTTCATCGCCTTGCTCTGAGACATTGATACCAGCACTGCGTAGAAAATTACCATTAACGGCAATACCGTAGCGATCGCCAGCAACACTGCCACTGATGGTGTTCTGGACTGTAGAATAACTTCCCGCTTCGAGCGTGGCATTTAACTGGTTCCGGGTCGCGGATTTAGTAATGATATTGATCACGCCACCCATCGCATCACTTCCCCACAGCGCACTTTGTGGGCCACGCAGGATTTCGATACGTTCAATATCGGCAGTCAGTAAATGCGCAAAATCAAAACTAGAGCCTTGACCAGGATCGTTTGCTTCGATGCCGTCGATCAAAATTAATGTCTGATCAGCCTCCGCGCCTCGCATACGAATTTGTGTTTGCGATCCAATACCACCAGATCGACTTACTGCGATGCCGGGCACAGTTCGCAATAATTCATGCACTTGTACTTGTTGAGATTGCTCGATCTGTTCTGCGGTGATGACGGTATACGATGAGCCGGTTTGATCTTTTGCAATCGGTGCGCGAGATGCGGTGACTAATACATCGTCAAGGTTCTGGATGTTTTCTGCCTGCGCGGATGCGATCAGGCCAACTGTCGTGAGCAGGGCAAATGAACCTGCTGTAATATTATTCAATTTTATTCTCCCCGTTACCGTTCCAACCCGAACAGCAAAGAAATGGTGATAGCAGAGAGTTTGATGGTGGAACACGATAGACGTGATCGCGGCATGACAGGCGGTTGATTCTGAGCATGACCATCCATCGCCCTCCGCGACTGGTTATTGTGCTCTCGGTCGGTCTCCGGGCTTATGAGTGGAGTGTGCTAACAAATCGCGAACTCTCCAGCCTGATCGCCTTCCCATGTTTTCACAGTGGCTTTGTAATCAGGCTATGCTCATCTACCGTTGCGGGGGCAGCGTCGGATTTAGACCGACTTCCCATAACGCTTCATTTTTAAACGAAGCACCGCGAGCAGGCGCAACTCTATGGTAGTCTAATAGGCTTGTCAATGTGATCAGGTTCTCAAATGGACGCCGCTTTTATTGAAAAATTTGAATCGATTTCCCTGACTTTGGGTCTGACCGCCACTTGTTTGTTCATGCTGTTTATCATCTACAGATTGGCGAAAGAATCTTGCGCAGGAAAATTTGGGACAATGGTGCTTTTTATCGGGTTAGGTCTCGGTATTTTTGGTTTCGCATTGAAAAAAGTCATCACCATGTATTTGGGTATTTAAGGATGAATAACACAGAGAACGCCCCGTGCAACTTTGAACAATTGTTACGTGGTTCTGCCTGACTATCGTCATAATGGTCGCTGTGTAAAAATTCTGGCGTCGAAGGATTAAAATGGGTGGGGTAGGTAAGTTGGTGAAGTGGTTTTGTCTGCTTCTGCTGTTGCTGGCGATGGGGCTAACGCTCAAGTACGCGCCGCAACAGCTGGAAGACAGACTTCAAGGTAAGGTTGTTCGAGCACTCGCTGACGAACAACTATCCGTTGTTCGTGTCGAAACGAGCGGCTTGGATATGTTATTGACGGGACCTGCCGATTCCGTCAAAGAAGCCGCCTTGATTGCAAAAAACAACGGTGCGCGCGTGATCTATCAACGAACGATCGCGTTTCATCAAGAGCGCTTGAGTGTTGAAAGCAATGTAATCGCTGATACGCCATCCCCATCCTCACCCGAAAAAACAATCATTCAAAGTAGTGCTCGAGCGGAAGTGTATTCATCTGATCTGTTTGTCAGTAAGGATAGATTAGGTGTCGCAATTAATGGCACTGTGCCGACGGGAAAAATTAAAAATGATCTGGCGAAGACGTTTACCTCGTTGCTTGAACCGACAGATCATGTATATAGCGTAACTGTTGATAGACTAAGTGAAAAACCGGTATGGTACTTGCAGGATTTGCCTTTGATGATCCCATTTCTACAATGGGTAGAAGAAGGGCAATTGGCTTACATCGGTAATCAGATTCGTGTGTCAGGTATTGTCTCTGGTGAGCAGGCTCAGCGGGCTTTTGATGAAGCCGTTGCAAACTTACCAATGCAATTTACGTTGGACAAGCAATTGAGGGTGGGGAGAAAGTGAAATGAATTATCTGATAGGGGAAATCGTACTCTATCTGTTGGCGACTGCAGCATTAGCGTGGTTGTGCGGATGGTTATTCACGCGATCAGCTTGGAAGCATAAACTGGAAGATGCAGAAGTAGCGCTAATGGGACACATGCATACGATCCAAAAAGAGTTGGATGCAACGCGAGATCAACGCATACGGTTAAGCGAACAGTTAGAGGCTGAAAAGGCTCAAAACCACTTGGAAGAGGCCGATTTGTCACGAATTCAACAGGAATTACAAAATGCGAATATGCGCTACAACGAGCGTAAGCAGCAGATCCAAACACTGACTCGTGAAAGTGACATTGCTAATAATTCCCTGAAAACGACCCGCAATGCACTCGATGCACAAATGAAAGATAACGCGAAATTGAAAACAGAATTAACCGAAATCCGATCTCAACTAAGTCGGTTTGAAGGCGATCTAGATGAGATTACAGAACAAAGCCGTGTCTTAAAGAATGCGTTTGAACAAGCGCGCATGGGTGTTCTTGAGCGCGACCGGCGCATTGCAGAGCTTGAATCACAAACGGGCGAGTCATTGCAATTAGCCGCATTGAGCGGTAATACGGATCCAGAGTTAGCGATTAGCCGTATTGGCCGTCTACAAAATCGTGTGCAAGAATTATTCGATGAGATCGCGAAAAAAGACAACGAAATATCACAGCTAAAGGCCTCGTTAGAAAATCAAAAGAAACCGTCTATTGTCGATCAGTTCTTGCGTAAGAAAGAGGATGATTTACAAAAAATTCGCGGCTTGGCTGAGGAGCATGTGAGCGTACTACGTCGTCTCGGTGTGACGCGTTTTAGTGATATCGCAAAGTGGAATGAGAAAGATGTCGAACGGTTTGATGTTGAGTTAAACAGTCAAGGCACGATCAGACGCGAGCATTGGGTAGAACAAGCGAAAGCGCTGAAAAACGAGGGTGCACATAAAGGACATTAAGCGGTTTAGTCTGAGTAAAGGTTGTTGCTTACCGAGAGAGTTAGGTGCATTTTCCACCCGCTTTTGGGGCGAATTTCCGATGTCTTACCGTGGTAAAAAATAAACTTGGTTTTCATTCTTCCTGGTTGATCATAAACGTGGCTGTTTGATTAAACGATGAAAGTAATTGCGCTTTGAAAGCGGCATCGACTTCGATCATGTCAGCGAGCGCTTTTTCCATGCATAACATCCATTGATCACGCTCACTTTTGCCGATTTTGAATGGTAAATGTCGAGCACGTAAACGTGGGTGGCCAAATGCCGCAATGTAACGATCAGGGCCGCCCATCCAGCCACTAAAAAACATATAGAGTTTTTCACGTGCACTGCGTAAATCGTTAGGGTGAAGAGCGCGAATACCCACCGTTTCCGGCAGTGTATCCATATAATCGTAAAAGCGATCAACGAGTTCTCGAACGCCGTCATCGCCACCTATAATTTGGTAGGCGGAAAGGGGATTGTCTTGGCTCATAAGACGGCCATTTTAGCATATCCTGATCCACGTTCGGATCAGGATATGGTGATTGATTTATGCGGCGGCTTCTGAAAGGGCGTGCAGGTGTTCAGGCTTGAGAATGTTATCAACATCTAAAAGAATACACTTAGGATGTTGGGCATCAGAAAAAACACCTTTAATGAATTTATCTTGACCGAGTAACAAATTAAAACCGGCTTTTTCCGGACTATGACAACTCGCAAGATCATACGTCAGCGCATCATGCACCTCGTCTATCAACAGTGCGAAGGCGGGTTTATTTCCGTCTTGTGTCACGTATAACAGAATTGGACGCATTAGTTCTTGTAGTTGTAATCGAGCATGGCTAAAGAGCGATCGTAAACGCCGAAGTGTGGTTGATCGTTGGAAATTTAATTCTTTGATCGCTGCTTCTTCATTACCGGCATCGCGCATACTCAGTAATTTATCGGCGAGGCTATGAATTTGTCGATGCGGCGCGTCAAATTGAGAGAAAATTTCGCGAAGCGCTTCATTTCGTGAATCGAAATTATCGTACCATTGGCCGAAAGCACATTCATGCGGATCGCGTGCTTTACTAAAACGCTCACCTGTTTTTATTGATCGTTCCAGCGCATCGAGCCATTCAACGTGTTCTTGTTCACGCGCCGTCAGTGTTTCGATCATTTCTTGCTTGGATGCCGTTCCTGATTTAACGCCAATGCGACTCGCAACATCCAACACCGGCACAACGGAACCGAGAAAATGGCTCACACCAAGTAGACCAGGTGCTTTGATGGGTAATGGTTGGATGTGATCGGTCTCTTTACTCAGGCTCACAACGTTATCAATGGGAATGGCATACATCGAGTCTTCAATATATAAGGTCATTACCGTAATAGAACCCTGATTCGTGTCGGGTGCATTTGAACTGTTTGTCGCTGGATTCATCGGCAAGCCTCTAAAGTGTATTTTGATTTATTGCTATAGCGACAGAAAAGCAAAAAAGTTTAATCGACATTCATGGGGTTAGGTTGCTGGGTACGAGGTGATTATGAGATTAAAAAGATGAGCGTGCAAAGGCTAATCGAGATAGCAAAACCGTGAAGAACGCTGCGCAAAATACATAGCGCAATGCCCCGCAGTAACCAGCGCGAAAGCGAGTGACTGTGCTTATCATCCGGCTTAAGAAGGCCGCCAGAAGAACTGGCGGCAAGGGGTTGGAGGGAGTCGAGAGAAGGCGTTGTGTTTGACATAAGTTGGCCGTAATACTTTGTGGATGCTTAGTTGAACAAGTAAAACGGTCGTTCAGAGGGTGCTTCTGTGACGAAGTCGGGCTGAATTGTGGCGAAAAGAAGGCATCTCAACGTCTTTATGTCGGTGGCATTCGGTTTTGTTGGTGGATGCGTTACAGTGCATTTATGACTCTCGCTAACCGCTGTTTGAATTACTACAATAAGCCGAAAGTGAATGGGTGGAAATTGCGAGAATAGCGCGAATTTAAAATGGAGTTGTGAGCATGTCTCGACGGATTGCGATTGTTGAAGATGAGGAAGCCTTGCGTGAGAACTATGCAGCGCATCTGCGAAAGCAGGGGTATGACATTTCGACCTATGCTAGCAGAGCCAGCGCGGAACAAGCGTTTGCAGTAAAGTTGCCGGATCTGGTGATTTTGGATATTAGCTTGGGCGACGAAGCCGAAGCGGGGTTTACCTTGTGTCAGATGTTACGCGGTAAATCGAACAGTTTACCGATCATCTTTCTCACTGCGAAAGAATCTGATTACGACGCTATCTCCGGGCTACGACTCGGTGCGGATGATTACCTGACCAAAAGTATCACCATGCCGCAAATTTTGGCGCGTATAAACGCCTTATTTCGGCGTATTGACGCGTTATTACAAACCGAAACACCGGCCTTGTTAACGTGTGATCAGCTCGTGATCGATTCTGAACGATTGATCGCAACTTGGCTTGATCAAAAAGTCCCGCTGACCTTGACGGAGTTTTGGGTGGTGCACTCTTTGGTGCGTTATCCGGGTCACGTAAAACATCGCGATCAGCTCATGCAGGACGCGAATGTGTTTGTTGATGACAGCACGATCACGTCACACATCAAACGAATCCGTAAAAAATTCAAACAACTCGATCCGAATTTTGATTGTATCGAAACGGTTTACGGCATGGGTTACCGTTGGAATAGCCCGGCGCACAGTTCTCAATGAGTCGACACCGTTTTTCTATTCGACGGCAACTAGTACTGATCGCGATTGCTGTCCTGAGTTTGCCTTATGTCGCCTATGATTATGTGCGTGAAATGGAGTCGTTTTTGCGCGAAGGGCTAGAAGTTTCTCTCGCGGGCGATGCGAGCATGGCCGCCGGATTTCTCGTTAGCAAGGCCGATTCTTTCCCCGAAGCGTCACCGAATAGTTTGCGATCTTTGTTTATTCACCCAATGCGTCAAGTTGTGCAAGTAGATGGTTACACCGAAGATTGGGATAGCCTGTTGCAATGGGCCGAAGTGTTTTCTTCAGCAGACGGAAAACTCACCGTAAAAGTCCTGATCGCGCAACGCGATCAGGAGCGTTATTTGTTGTTCTATGTGAATGACGAGAATCTTATCTATCAGTCACCCGATCAACCTTTTGAGGTGCAAGGTGATCAGATCGAACTGATCTATCACGACGAACAGGGTGATCGTCAGCACTGGTGGCTTGCGCCAGCGGCACCGGGGCAAATCGGGATTTACGAACAAGGCTTGGTCTGGGATGAGACGATCTGGGAGCCACGACCATTTGTCCGAAAAGTGACGAATGCACATGGTTTTTGGCAAGAGCACGACCAGGGTTATAGCGTGGAGCTGCGCATGCCAGAGAATGTGCTTGCTGAGGATTTAGGTTTCATTATTCACGATGTCGACGTGCGACTTCAACCGAATAAGGCGACTAAGATTGACGTGATCGAGAGTTTTGATCCTGAGCAGCCTCAATTATTGAACCATTTAGTCAGCAGTTCTGATCAGCTCAATGCGCATTTACACGCACTGAGCTTGTCACCGGGTCGTCGTATTTGGGTGTTGGATCAAGTGGGTAATGTGTTGGCGACGCGTGGCTCTTTGCGAAATCCTGATCGCCGTCAATTCGTGAATCGTTTTTATCGTTTAATCCTCCCGTCGGTGAATGATCGTTTTCGTGATGAATTACAAGGCGCATCCCGTTTGCAGGGGCAGGAAGTGTTGCAAGCATTATCAGGAAAAGCTGCATTACGCTGGCGCTCATCATCGGATGAAGAGGCTGCGATTGTCTCCGCAGCACAACCGATACGATTCGGTGAGAATATAATCGGTGCTGTAATCGTTGAAGAAACCACGGGTAATTTGCAAATGGTACAACGTCAGGCCCTAGCGAATTTATTCACACGCACCTTGTTGGTTTTTGTTTTTGTGACGTTGCTGTTGTTAATATTTTCGGCCAGTTTGTCTCGTCGAATTCGACGGTTGAGCCGTGATGCTAATGCCGCGATCGATATCAACGGACGTGTGGTGGAAACCGAAGTGGGTAAGCCGTGGGCAGATGAGCTCGGCGATCTTTCGCAACAATATTCATTAATGTTAAAACGTTTGTCTGAGCACCATGATTATTTGGAAAGCTTGGCTGGAAAACTTTCGCACGAGCTACAAACGCCGATGGCTGTTGTGCAGTCATCACTGGAAAATCTTGCTAATGCAGAAGGGGATGAGCGGTTGGTTTATCTCACGCGCGCACGAGAAGGTATCGCGCGTTTACAACGTTTAACCGTTCGTTTAAGTGAGGCGGCACATCTTGATCAAGCGCTACGCAGCGCTGATTATTCCGTGATTGAACTCGACCAATTGCTCGATCAATGTGTTAAAGGCTATCGTAATGCTTATCCTAGCGTGCCGTTTGAATTTAATGCTGAAAGACATGGCACCATTAAGGGTTCAGAACGGTATTCCTTCATCGGAGTGCCCGATCTTTTAGTGCAAATGCTGGATAAATTAGTTTCCAATGCGGTGGAATATGCCCAAAAAGAGACACCGATCAAGATCGTGTTACGCGTGGAAGACGATGAAATCAACTCACGATTTCTGATTACGATCGACAATTCTGGACCAGCTTTCAATTTACCAAAAACGGGCGAAGTCACAGCCGATAAAAAAGCACGGTTAAGCCTGCATCAAGTTCCCCATTTGGGCATTGGTTTGTACATTGCGCAGCAAATTTCGGAGTTTCACGGTGGTACACTGTCTATTGATAATACGGAGAAAGGTGTACAAGTTTCGGTGTCATTAATCAGCCGAGAAACAGTGGATTTGTGATAAATTGCGCTAAAGTTCGACAGATCATTTAAGGAGAAGACGTGGCGAAGTTTTTTATTATGACGGGTGCGATCATGAGCTTCCTCGGCGTCGGCTTTGGTGCGTTTGGTGCACATGCGATCCGGAGTCGCGTTTCTGAACAAATGTTAGCTGTTTGGAATACGGGAGTGCAGTATCACATGTTCCATGCGCTTGGCTTGATCCTGATCGGCTTAATTAGTCAGTTTATGACAGAATCAAGCTGGTTAAAGTGGAGTGGTTTTAGTTTATTGATTGGAATTTTTCTCTTTAGTGGCAGTCTTTATTTACTTGTATTATTGGATATCCGAAAGTTTGGGATGATCACGCCATTGGGCGGGGTGTCGTTTATGATCGGTTGGCTCTGTCTGTTTATTGCGATGTTAAAATAACTTTATGCGAAATTATTTGTTAGTAATGGGTTTGTTAGCGCCTTTTCAATTGCTGGCTCAAAGTTTTGAATTAGCGGCAAACGGTGATTCTGTGCTCGGTTCATTGAGCTTAACTACCTCACGACATGAGGACACGATTTCTGATTTGGCCTGGGCATATGATCAGGGATTTTTGGAAATGCGTAGTGCAAATCCAACGGTTGATACCTGGCTGCCCGGTGAGGGGACAGAAATTATCGTACCGACTCATTACGTGTTGCCACAAACAGCGCGCGACGGAATTATTATTAATGTACCGGAAATGCGTTTGTACTATTACCCGAAAGTTGCGCGTGGGCAAAAGCAGAATGTGGTGACTTACCCGATCAGTATCGGTCGACAAGATTGGGCAACGCCACATGGATCAACACGGATTGTTTCTAAAGTGAAAAATCCAACCTGGACGCCTCCAGAGTCGATCAAGCGTGAACATGCACTTGAAGGCGACATTCTTCCGGATGTGGTGCCTGCTGGCCCTGACAACCCGCTCGGTGCTTACAAAATGGGTTTGGGTATATCGGGCTACTTAATTCATGGCACTAATAAACCCTATGGTTTAGGTATGCGTGTGACGCACGGATGTATTCGACTTTACCCCAAAGATATTGAGCAATTATTCGCAATGACGCCGGTAAATACGAAGGTGACAATCGTGAATCAACCCTACAAAGCCGGTTGGCGAAATGGCGATCTCTATTTAGAAGTGCATACGCCATTAGAAGAAGAGGCAGATAAAAAGCAATCTAATTACCAACGTTTGGTTGATACGATCAGCAAGGCGACAAATTCCCATAAAGAAAATAAAGAACGTGCGAACGTTAAAGTTGATTGGAATCGCGTGCGTGAAGTGATGGCGGATGCTCGTGGTATTCCTGTCTTGATCAGCCTTCGCGCTGGAGCACAAGATACGTTGCCGCTGATTCAAGAAGCGGCTGCACCAGACTCTTACCAGATGGAAGATCTTTCGAAAGAAGCGAAAGCGTCAGTCAGTGAAGTGCTGATTGATCCTGACCTAGAGAACGAAAAAGTTGGACATGAACCCGGCGCGTATTCTGAATTATTTTAAATCAGATTGAATTAAAAATAATCGAAATGGGACGTTTTTTTTATTTTAGAAATTAAGTTAAAAATTTAACTGAACTGAGATGATAATTTACGGCGAGATTGGATTGAGTGAATTTTAATAAAACTCTTTTTCTCCAAGTGCGTTTATAGGGAAATTATGAGAATAAAAAAAAGCCGTTCCCGAGGAACGGCTTTTTTGATCTAGTGCATGCTGACTAAGAAATTACTTCTGCATAGCGCGTTTGAACATACGGTCCAAACGTTCTGTATTAGCATTGCAGCAAGCTTGTGCAGCATCAGCCGCTTCTTGTGCGCTTTGTGCAGTTGCATTTGCTTCGTTTGCGACGCTCAGAGCATTGCTAGCCGCGTCTTGTGCTGCGCGTGCTTCTGACAGAGCGTTGTTAGCTGTTGCAGCGACTGCATCCAGTTGCTCAACCGTGATTGAACTACAACCAGCAGTGAGGCCAGCAGCCAAAATAAGAGCTGAGATACGAGTTGCTTTGATCATGTGTTTTCTCCTAAGTAGAAAAAGTTAGCCAGTATGGCCGATTTCGAAGTGCTCACTTTAAATGATCACCTATTTTATAAGGTTGTGCAATCATTGCGATTTAAATTGAGGCACCAATTCACAATATAGAGGATGTTTCTCCCTTAACCTCTTGTAAAAACTTACTAATATACCGGCGGTTACCCCCCAGATCCGCTTTGTACCATAGTTTATTTCAAAATAGAAATCATGTTGTTCATTTTCTGTACTCATAGCATTATCGCGTAGGATCTTTCGGTGGTTTAGCGGGTTCAGGACGGTACTTAATGGAACGCTGAATACATCATCGACTTCGAAAGGGTCTGGTTTCAAATCATACCCCGGACGAATGTAAGCGACGAAAGGTGTGATGATGAAACCCGTCACACTTTTGTAAGTTTGTAGTCCACCAAGCATGTCAATGTACTGATTGCTGACTCCAATTTCCTCATGTGTTTCGCGCAATGCGGTGTGCATAAGCGAGCTATCTGTCGCATCGAGCCGACCACCGGGCAAACTGATCTGACCGGGGTGATGATGTAAGTGTTGTGTCCGCGTTGTGAGTAAAATACTAAACCCGGTTGAATCATCAGAATCGATCAATCCAATTAAGACTGCGGCTGGTGTGAGATGTAAATCGTCAATGTGATTTTCATCTTCAAAGGCTATGGCCTCCATCATGTCAAAACTGGCCCTGATCGAGTCTGATGTGATCATGTTCAGGTTAATCCATAGACATTACTGTTTGCCCCAACCACCAACGACACCTTTTTGATTGGGTGTGCGGTAACGGTTGTCTTCGACATTGGTGATCATCATTTGTATAGCACGATCAAAACTGTCGATGGCTTTTTCGTCACAATGTTCATCAATAATTTCCAAAGCTTGTGGCATTTTCACTGGACCGGTAATGCTATATGTGTCACCACTTACCGTGTTGTAAGCGGTCAGATAACCACGCAAAAATGCTTTTACTTTGTCGTCATTCCCTTCAGCACGTAATTTTGAATATTGAAAGCAAGAAAGGCCACCTTCACCCCAAACGGCATAATTGCCTTCGGCATCAGCAGCGGTGACGTTAAAACTAAGGGAGTTGAGGCAAGCCGCCGACAGGCTGGCGACGAGTATTTTAGAAAGCTTACGCATGGTTAAATCCTGTAATTCGTTGTGGGTACGTTGTTATTATTCTATTAGTTGACTGTTACGATTATAAAAGTTCGATTCAGCGTTCTTAATTGTAGCAGATAGCTTGTAATCCATTCATTAATCGCTGAATACCAGATAGTGCCGTATCGACCTGCAACGCGCCGAATGACACACGCAAATAGCAGCCATTTTCTAAGCCAAATGCTGAACCGGGTAATACCCCAACGCGATGTTCTTTAATTAATCTTTCGACGATCAGCATATCAGGCAGATCGGTTTGTACTTTCATCATTAAATAAAAAGCCCCTTGTGGATCAGGAAACGATACTTGTTCGCGATACGGTTCGAGTGTTGTCAGAATTAATTCACGTGTGTGATCTAATTGTTTTACCTGAGCGTCGCAGTAGGTTCGTCCGGTGGTCAATGCAGCCTGAGCAGCGTGTTGCGCGATCAGGCTATTGCAAATGAGGTTTGTGTCTTGCACTTTCATGATGGGTAACAATAATTGCGGCGGAATCACCATGTAACCCACTCGCCAACTGGCAAACCCATAAGCCTTAGAAAGTGAATAGATACCGATGGTGTGATCAACAGAATCCGGTGAGCTTAAAGGAGAAAAGTGTGTATTTTCTCCATAGGTAAAATATTCATACGCCTCATCGCAAATATGATACAGCCCACGATCGCGGCATAATCGATTGATCTGCTCAAGTACCTCGCGGGGATACATCACTCCCGAAGGATTATTCGGGGAAATGGTGACAATTGCCCGCGTGCGATCAGTTATCGCAGCTTTTATCTGATCAATATCAAGCTGAAAATGTGCATCTGTCGGCACAAGAACGGGCGAAGCATCCAACATTTTGATCGCCATCTCATGATTAAAATAATACGGTGTCGGAAGAATGACTTCATCGTCTGAATCAATGATCGCAAATAGTGCCGTGAGAAAGGCCATGTTAGCGCCGGCAGTGACGATAACGCGATCAGTGAGATCAGATTTTATATGATTTTCCAGTTCTAACTTTTCTTTGATCAAGCTGAGTAGATCAGCTTGTCCGATGGAAGATCCGTAGAGATGATTGCTCACATCAGAAGCAAATGTACTCAGCGACTCAAGCGCAGCCGCAGGCGGAGGATAGGAAACCACACCTTGGGCGAGGCTGATCGTGCCGGGATTGGTGTGAATGAGATCGCCGATCACGGGGATGATCGGGGCTTGAACATCAGCCATGCGTTGGCTCGAGGTGAATAAATCCATTGGATGCTTTCCTGAGGGGGTGAGTGAAACATTCATTCAAAAAGTCAGTCGCTATTTAAGCATATTCTTGATCGTACGCAATCCGCAGACGGGCGGTGGGTGTGGCTAGGGGTTATGTTTGATTGATCGCGTCTTGGATACAAGATTAGAGCAAGCTAAGCAGCCGATCACTTTGTGAGAACCGACCCTTTAGGAAGTCCATTTGGTCTACCAGAATTCGACGGTTTGATAGCGCAAGGTATTCTGACCAATTGGGTTCATATGGGATGGCCAGTAAGGGCATATTTGCCTCTTCAGGTAGACGACAACCTTTACGGGTGTTGCAACTTTTGCAGGCGGCCACAACATTTGACCAGACATTCTCACCGCCACGAGAGACAGGTTTTACATGATCGCGAGTAAGCTGACTATCTGCGAGTATACGACCGCAATAAAGGCATAAATTTCCGTCTCGATAAAATAATTCGCGGTTATTTAAAGGGGGAATAGTGCGTGGGCGGAAGCGTGTTTTTGATTGTCGTCTCACGGCGATAATGGAATTCACGTCGATATGCGAACGTTGTCCTGTGAGACGGTTCGTACCGCCGTGTATCGAGAACATACTCTCACCGGCTGTCCATGCAACCATATCCCGCGTGTAAAGACTGACAGCATCTTCCCACGGGATCCAAGTCATTGGGAGACCGGAAATATCTAATCGTAATATCAAGGGGATTGCCATTCGACTGCCCTTCAGGTGATATGATCTTCGCTCATTTAAACAACAGGTTGCACTATGAGTCAAATCGAGGAATTACTGCAGATCATGCAGCAGTTGCGCGATCCGGAAACGGGCTGCCCGTGGGATCTCAGACAAACTTACCGGACGATCATTCCGCACACTGTTGAAGAAGTTTATGAAGTTGTCGATGCGATTGAAAACAATCAGTTAGATGAACTACCTGAAGAACTAGGCGATCTGCTTTTTCAGATTGTTTTTTATGCTCAATTGGGAGCTGAGCAAAATCACTTTACGTTTGATGATGTTGTCGCGGCAATCTGTCGGAAATTAGTGGATCGACATCCGCATGTTTTCGCCGGTGAGAAGGTTGATGAGGTCGATTTGAACGCGCAATGGGAAGCGAAAAAGCAGGCTGAACGAGAAGCGAAAGGTAACGCGCTGACGAGCCTAATGGAAAATATTCCGATCAACTTACCCGCGCTCACACGTGCCGCGAAAATTCAGGGCCGTGCAGCTCGCGTTGGGTTCGACTGGCAAACGATCGAACCTGTCTGGGAAAAGTTGAAAGAAGAGGTCGGTGAAATTCACGAAGCGATCGACCAGCAGATGGGCAAAGAAAAGATCGAAGATGAATTGGGTGATCTACTCTGCGTCTGCGTGAATCTCGCACGGCATTTGGATGTTGATCCAGAACAGGCTTTACGTCGATCAAATAATAAATTCGAACGGCGTTTTCGCTACATCGAATCCGCTTTAGCTGAAAAAGGTTCTGATCCGGATCAAGCAACGTTAGAAGAGATGGATGCTTTGTGGGATGAAGCGAAGCTGCATGAACGATCTTACAAATAAAAAAACGCCTCTCAAAAGAGAGGCGTAAAAAATAAACCCAAAGGGAGGAGTACAACAACCAGGGGGTGATTGTTGTGCACTAAAGAGAAAGCATTACTCGTGCCAAGTTAATTGTAAATAATCCCTGATGGCTATTTACCCCTAAAACTCAGCGATGTTGAAGATCATCCGATAAACTCTTTTTAAGGCGGTGTGTTGTTTTGAACTCGCTCGAAGGTGTTGCTGATGTAACCGTTTACATCATGTTAATCAGCATTTTTCGTCCAGAAACGAACCGGGCGTGGGGGAATGTGAAAATGGGGTGGCCATCCTTGGCCGTATTTGCAGTCACTCCATGACCGCAAGCATGCAGCTGCATATCCATTTGCAATCACTGCTGAAATAGTTAACGACCTAGAGGGGGAAAACTTGAGGGTAAAACGTCAATAAATTAACAAGGGGTGCGAGATGGTTCTTATCTTGCTGTATTAGGACGGAAAATTGTCACAGCTGAGATTGGATTCGGTAACAGCTTATAGGAGTCGTTTTTGATCATCGTCCTCATCAAAGTCCGGATCCAGTTCCAATGACGGAATGCTGGCGACGGATGAGCCAATTATTCCACGTACTTCGCCATACATCCCAACCGTATTATTGGTGATACGTTGGATTTGTTTTTCCCGCTCGCGCCAAAGTTTTTCCATTGCACGGCGTTCCTTATTGAGTTGGTCCTGCATATCGTTAAAGGCTTCAACGATCGCTTCAATCCGTTGGCGGAATTCATCGCCAGATAAATAGCTGAACATTAACTCCATTTTTTCCCCTTTACCTTCAGAGGCTTGACGAGCAAAGTTGACTTGAATTAACTGATCGCGCAACGCAGTCACCAGCGGTAAATAGGAGTGAATATCGGATAACCAGATCCCTTCGTGTTGACCAAACTGTTTGATCGAGTCTGGCAATACCACACTGACCAGAACGGCTAAACTCGCGCCAGCCGATCGTTGATCATCCTTGAGTTTCTGAATCCACAGTGGCGAGAAGGCTTTAGTGTTTTTGACTTCCCAGATGATTTTTCCACACTCATTCATGGTCGCGTCAAACACTTGTTGGATTACGTCCGCGCCTTTTGCCCCTTTTGCCACGGGAGTGAATTGATCATGAGGAAATGCGGTGCGTAGACGGTTTTCCAGATCAAGCTCTAAGACTTCGCCTTGCGTTTCCATTGATCCTTGTTCACTTTTTCGTCGAGCTTCGTCGAGCGACTTACGCAAACCGTCGATCTGTTTTTCTTTTTCCAGCAACTTCAAACGCGATGCTTCGTCGAACTCTTTAGCCATGCGTGATTCGAGTTCCTTACGACTCGCATCAACACGACGCTCCACTTCCAAACGCATGTTTTTCTTTTCTTCTTCGAGCTGGCGTGCTTGTTTGATCAAATCCATTTCACGTGTGCGGGATTCATCTATTGCGGTTGATTTCTCTTGCAGTTGTTCTTTTAAGTCATTTATTAATAATGAGTTTTCTTCGCGTAATTTTTCACTTAATTGTGTTTTGAGCTGTGTTTCTTTTTCTTTTAATCGAGCTGTGACAGTGGTGTCTAACTCGGCTTGTTGACGGGCAAGATCGGTCGCTTGCTGCTGTAGATTTTGCTCTTTGGCTTTTGCGGCTTCGAGTTGTTTTGCTTGACCTTCCAGTTCACTCTTGAGTTGCTGCAAGGACTGATCAAACTCATTTTGAGCGTGGGATTTTTGTCGCTCTAGCGCATGTTTAAGCTTTTGTTCATGTTCAGCTTTTAGTGATTGTTTGAGATCGTGTTCGATCTTGCGCGAGAGTACATCGGAGATTTCGATTTCAGCGCCGCACTCAGGGCATTGGATAGAATTGTCAGTCATGAGGGATCGGGTTTATTATTCAGAGCGGTAAGCATAATAAAAAAGTGTATCCGTGTCCTAAGCCTGTCTTGTGTCGGGTGGACAAAAATGGGGAATGATATGCAGACTTACTTCGAACAAAGTTCTAAGGGCAGAAGTTTAATTGTCGCACTGTTTGGTGTGTTTATCTTGATCGTTGGTCTATTCGCATCACATGTTTTATGGAAGATCACACAATATATCGTGATCGAATATCTTAGTGGCCAGAGTCCTTATTCAACGATGACGTTGGTGTATCAAGGGCTTTGGTGTCTGGCTGCGATCAGTGTGGTGATCATCGGGATCAGCTTAATTGTCTCAGGCTATCGACGGAAACAAGCTGACTTGATTCCAGGTCCAACCCTGTACGTTCTTGGTCTTGCGTTGGCAGGCGTCGGTGGCATTGCCTTAATGAACGGCTTTATTCTCGAAGCTGTTTCGTTGTTTTTTATCGGTATCGTCTTAATGGTTTGGGAATGGGGCAGTCACGTGAGTTGATCTGTTCTGGTTGATGTTGGATCATCCACCTTTAAGAGTGACAAATATCTGACTTCTACGCGATCTCGTGTTGCCGCACGCGATTCATCAAATTCTGGACTATCGGGGGATACGCCATGAGTGAAAAATTACCATTTGATTTAAACAATGTGAAAGACACCGCCTTACGTGTCATTCAGCAACCGGTTGAGTTTTACCGAACCATGCCGCGAACGGGCGGCTTGACGGATCCAATTATTTTTCTGGTGGTGATGGGATTTGTTGCCGGGCTGATTTTTACTGTTTTCGGCTTATTCGGTGGCGGACGACTGGCGGGAATGGGTATTGCTGCGTTGATCGGATTTCCGATTTTTATGCTGATCTGGAGTTTTGTTTCAGCCGCGATACTTTATGTGATCTGGCGTTTGATGGGGTCAGCGGAAAATTATGAGACTGCCTATCGTTGCGTTGCGTTTGCCTCAGCAATCATGCCAGTGATGGCCGTGGCAAGTATTTTACCTTATATCGGCACGATCCTCGGTGTGTTATGGGGAACGTATTTAATGTTTACAGCAAGTATCGAAGTCCACAAGATTGATCGACAAAAAGCCACGATCGTCTTCGCTGTGCTGGCGGCGATTAGTATCCTGATGAATCTCAGCGGAGAATATGGTGCGCGCCACGTCAACTCGCAAATGGGTGATTTCGATTCCAAGATGGGACAAATGATGGAAGGTATGGAAGACATGACCCCGGAAGAAGCAGGCAGAGCAATGGGCGAATTTATGCGCGGTATGGAAGAAGCGGCGAGCGAGAAATAACGCCATTAGTATGGACCTCAATTTCGCACTAATTTGGTATCACTTTTATCATATTGGTATCGCATTTATTCTTGCACTACCGATTGCCTTACATCGCGAATATCGTTCTGATGTGGCTGGTTTACGTACTTTCCCCCTGGTTGCGATCGCATGTTGCGCCTTTATGCTCGTGGGGATTGATGTCTACGATGGTGGTGATTCTGAAGCGCGGATAATGTACGCGATCATCACCGGAATGGGCTTCATCGGCGGTGGAGCGATCGTCAAACATGAGGGTAACGTTGGTGGTACAGCAACTGCTGCAGGTTTGTGGAACACCGGGGCGATCGGGGTTTCTGTGGCGTATAACCGTTACGAAATTGCGATCGTCTTGTCTGTTATCGGGTTTTTGATTTTTTATTTTTCAGATCCGATTAAACCTGGTTCTAAGCAAAAAGAACCGTCTTAATCATACCATTCAAGCAAGTACGCTAGCCGCATTGCTTGAATGGTTCTTTCTCTACTGGGTTAAGATCAACCCGTTTGTTTCCGTTGTTCCATCAAGCTGTTTAACGTGTCGGCAATTTGCGTTGTATTCTCTGCTGTGTTTGCGGTGTCAGTCATGTATGAGGCGATGCTGTCGAGGATCTCACTGAGATTTGCTACTTCTGAAGATTGCTCCTCGATCTGTTTTGCGAACTCAATGATCTTTGTGGCAAGCGATGAAATATCTGATCCTATCGTGCCCGCACTTTGTCGTGATTTTTCCGCGAGTGTTCTCACTTCATCCGCCACTACAGAAAAGCCACGGCCCGCCTCACCTGCGCGAGCAGCTTCGATTGCAGCATTTAATGCGAGTAAATTGGTCTGATCGGCAATTTGCTGAATGACTTCAACGACACCCTGAATTTGATTGCCGGTCTGTGCAAGTGTGTGGGCTTCGATTGCAGTGTCTTTTGCGCGATCAGATAGAAAACCAACGGTTTTATCCGCATTTTTGATCACGTCACCTTGCGCTGAAATTTGATCGGTTAGCTGTGCCATCGACGAATACAGATCGTCTGAGGCCGATTGTAAGTGATGCGAGGTAGAGTCACGCAGTTGTTGTGATTCACGCAAGACATCACCGAGGCGATTAAGATCTTCCACCAGATATGCCATCGAGGGTTCCATATAGGTGACGTCGAGTTGGTTGTCGTACACGCCGGATCGATAGTCGCCAATTTGTTTGACGATGACGCGCGATAAACCGGCTAGCTTCGCCGTTTGTCTGCGCAAGAAAAACGCTTTGAACTCGCCGTAATGTGAGACAAAATTATCCACGTATTCATCTACAAATTCTTCGTCTTCTGCAACTTTGAAGAAAAAAATCGCGCTGAGAGTTTGGTTTAGGTTGAGCCCAAGAATTTCGCCGAATGTTGAAAAACCGGCAACAGGTGTGTTGCCGAAAATACTTTTCATTTGAGATAGTTCTGATTCGTTGTATAAGCGTCGTAAGATGCAATCATTCATGATACCGGCAACGGGCTCATGGGGTTTTCCTTGCATAAAACGACGATAGTCCGTGCGGGTTGTTTCTGCGAGGCCGGTTCTCTTTACTAATACCAATTCTTCACCCGGGCCAACATCACAATAAAAATCAATATGATCTGCCTCAATATTAATTGAGGCAACGGATCGAACATACAGCTCATCATTCACTTTAATCGCAAATGAATAATCAGATAATTGCTGATCAAGCGCTTCAGGTGCACAGCTAAAAGCATCGCACAAGGCTGAAATGAAGGACGTGACGTTACCGGTTCGGTCGATCACTTGTTTAACTTGACGTTTTTCAACCGACGCACTGGAGACTTGAAAATGCGTCTCTGTTGGGATGAAGTTCTGGCTTTTAAAGATGCCGAATCGTGTCCCTTTAGCTATTTTTAAAAAGGCGATCACGGCGTGGTTTTCGAGTTTTCTTTTGCCGTCATGCAAATAGGTGCAACGGAAATCCAACGTGCCACCGGCGGAACCACCAACGAACAAACAAGGTAATGCACCCGATTCATATAGCGCTTCCATAAAGAAAGATTCTGAATTTGATAACCCGTCCATCAGGATGTATGCGATCGTATCTTTGTGATCGATCGACATACCGGGCTGGATCGCTTGAATGCGTTGAGTGAGATTATTTAGACGTTGTTTTAGTGGCTTGTGCTCGATGTTTTGTCGAAGATCATCACTTTCTAAGGGAACAGAAACAACGCTGGCACTCTCGATCAGGCTTTGATCAAAACATTGCACGACGATCGTTTGCCACTGATCAGTCGTCGCATGATAAAGATTATCTTTCGGATTGTTAGAGGATAATTCGCCAGCGGTCGTACACAACATCATCGGCGTTTCTGGAAAGCGTGTAGCGATTTTCCGATGCAACTTTGTCAATATCCACATGTGGTGAAACAAACGCAGCGATAAAGCTTGGGTGAAGTGAGACTTTTGCAAGATCCGCACGTAGCTGACTGGCGTGAGTCGAAAGGGTGCTAACACCGGCATTGGTGTGTTTTATTTTTTTAAAAATGTTCATAACGATCTATTTGGCGGCCTCACTAATTTGCCTTAGCAGGGAACAACACTGCTAATCAACATTAGCTTTAAGTTATCTTGAGTTGTTAAGAGCTAAGTCTTTATTCCCGTGTCAGTGAGTGAACTCGGATCACTGACTTTTCTCTCTGGACTTGACGATCTGAGATTGCACAAATCCACTTTGCTTTGTTCTGCCGTTATGTTTTTTAAATTATTAATCTTAATTATCGGTCGATATTAACCAGTCTTTAATTTCTTGATGAATCGCGCCACTATTTGACGTATTCGAAATGATATTGTCCGTGTAGATCAGGCATAATAGTGGGTTTGTTACGCTTTGTTTGTTTTGTCCGCACTAGCGGGCTCAGCAAACGTTGTGAATAGAACTACACTTAAAGAACAGCATTTTAGAAAAGTTATAAAATAGAATTAAATCTCAGATTTAAAGTAATAAGATGGCATCACCAGTGCTGGCCTTCGTCACAGAATGTTAAGGATAACCAGCCACCTAAAATAGCTTGGAGCTAGTTACGCATGAAAGAGTATCCGTACCGTGGTACGAAGCTGATCAATAACGCACATTTCAATAAAGGCAGCGCCTTTACTGATGAAGAAAGACAACATTACGGTTTAGAAGGTTTACTGCCGCCGGCAGTATGTTCAATGGATGTGCAGATTGAACGTGCTATGGCGAATCTGCGTCGTAAAGAAAATGATATTGAGCGATATGTCTTTTTACAATCGCTAGCCGGTCGTAACGATAGTCTTTATTACCGTTTGCTGATCGACAATATCGAAGAATTAATGCCGATCGTGTATACCCCGACGGTCGGACAGGCCTGCAGCGAATTTGCACAAATCTATCGCGGCCCACGCGGGTTTTATATTTCACCGAATCATCGTGGTCGGATCTCTCAAGTGCTGGACAATTGGCCCGAAGACGATGTGCGGATGATCGTCATCACCGATGGCGAACGTATACTTGGCTTGGGTGATCTGGGTGCGAATGGAATGGGTATTCCTATCGGAAAGCTGGCGTTGTACACAGCCTGTGCCGGTGTGCCGCCATCACAATGTTTACCGATCATGCTCGATGTGGGGACGAATAATCAAACTCTGCTCGACGATCCGTTGTATCTCGGGCTTAAATCGCCCCGTCTAACCGGGGATGAATACGATGAATTGATTGATGAGTTCGTTACAGCCGTGCAAGAAAAATATCCGCGTGCGCTGATCCAGTTCGAAGATTTCGTGACGCCAAATGCGTATCGATTGTTAAATCGTTATCGCGACAAAGTCTTGTGTTTTAATGACGATATTCAAGGTACAGCGGCTGTTGCGTTGGCCGGTATTTTAGCTTCTTGTCGTCTAACCGGTCGTAATTTTACTGATCTGAATATTCTCTTCTTAGGTGCGGGATCGGCTGCGACCGGTATTGGCGAGCTGATCAAGGCAGCGATGGTGTCGGCCGGCAGCACGGAAGAACAGGCGCGAAAAAAGCTGTGGTTTTCTGATCGACAAGGTTTGGTTGTCGCGAGCCGTGATTCGTTGGCTGATCACATCATCCCGTTCGCGCATGATCACGAACCACTTGGGTTTGAAGAGGCAATTGATGCCATTCAACCGCAAGTTTTAATTGGGGCAACGGGCACGCCAAGTGTGTTTACGGAAGCGATCATCCGACGCATGAGCCAGCATCAGGTTCATCCTGTTATCTTCGCGCTTTCTAACCCAACGTCACGGGCAGAATGCACGGCTTCGGAAGCCTATCGTTGGAGTGAAGGCCGGGCGATTTTCGCCAGTGGCAGTCCGTTTGATCCGGTCACTTTGAACGGTCAGGAATATGTGCCGGGGCAGGGTAATAATGCGTATGTTTTTCCTGGAATTGGTTTAGGTGCATTAGCGGCGCAAGCGTCGATTATTAATGACGACATGTTTCTTGCCGCAGCCAATGCATTGGCCGAAAAGGTCAGTGAAGAAGATCTTGCCAACGGAACGCTATATCCACCCTTGACCCGGATCCGGGATGTGTCGTTGGCGATTGCCGTCGCCGTAGCACAAACTGCTCAACGTGATGGATTGGCGCAAGCGCGATTACCGAATGATCTCGAGACGTATATTCGCGCAATGATGTACGAGCCTGAATATCGCTAAATAAAGTTCATGATCAGCCCCAGTTCAATCGATAAATAGAACGATTGAAAGCTTGCGTTGTCATAGGAGTAGGGCAAAGCTTGTGCTACTTTAGACAACACAGGCGAGGGGCTTTTTATTGTGTGGCAATGTTGCCACTCACCTCATCAGTGTCGGTCGACACGCCATTGTTTAAATTCCAACAGTACCTTTCTAGATGTATCAAATCGATGATGCGGGAGTGTTAATTCAATCGTGAAACGTTACAAAATAACTCATCATACAATGTATGAATTTCCAACTTTGGTGCAACTACAACCGCATACATTGCGTTTGCGCCCTTTGGAAAGCCATGAGTTACGTATAGAGAAATCAAGATTGCGTATTGAACCAACAGCCACCTTGCGCTGGCAGCAGGATGTGGAGGGCAACTCTGTGGCGACAGCCAGCTTTGCGCTCGCTACGCAAAGTTTGTGGATTGAAAGTGAAATTATCACGCAGCAATTTAACCAAGCGCCGCATGATTTCCTCGTCGCTGATCACGCTGTGAATTATCCATTTTATTACACTGAAGATGAGAAAATCTTACTACAACCCTATATGCAAGATCGTAATGCGGATACCGCACCATTATTCAATGATTTTGTTGCAAGCATCTGGAATCCAAACGAGATAACCCAATCGTTTTCTTTATTGTTACGAATTAACCAGCGCGTCAATCAACAGTTAGATTATTGCATTCGCGAGGAAGCTGGCGTGCAGACACCCGAAGAATCGTTAGAATACGCAACCGGATCGTGTCGAGATTCAGCCACCCTATTTATGGCCGTCGCACAACGGTTAGGTTTTGCTGCACGCTTTGTCAGTGGTTATATTTATTCGAATACTCTCGGTCCCGGTTCCACTCATGCGTGGGCTGAAGTATTTTTACCTGGTGCAGGCTGGAAAGGGTTCGATCCGACAACCGGGGGCATGGTTGGTGCAGAACATATTCCTGTTGCGGTAGCCCGATTACCAGAATCCGTCCCACCGATTTCTGGATCATATAAAGGCCCGCCAGGGGCCGTTATGAAAGTGAATGTTAGTGTCGATGCATTAAGTGACAGTGCGGCTTTATAAATCTTGTTTGAGTTAAAACCGAATAAAGTCCATTCGATGAGAAATCTTTTGTGATCGTGCTGTGGGATCATTCCGCGATACTAATTTCCTTTAATAATTGAGAATTAGATTTTTTTTACAAAGAGATTATTAATCATATTTTTATTCACCTCTTAATTTTACCTATCAAAAAGCCAACACCTTATTATTTAAAAATAAACTAAATTATCAATGATTTTTTTTAGTTTATTTTTTATGTATAGCCAATACATCCAATTCTTGGTGACGATATCGTCATTTAAATCATTTACAAAATCGGCCTAAAAAGTGTTGCATATCGAAACAGTTTTGTAGCACTCTCAGGAAGTTTTCCGTTAAAAATATGACTAAAGTAATGACTTTGGTCAGCAACCTTCCTAATGTTTTTTACTGTATAGACAGCTGTAAAGACACGCATATAAGCTCACCTTCGCTCGAGCAAACACTAAAATAATATTCTTATTTGGAGGTTCTATATGCGAAGCAAAGCATTACCGAAAAGTATGCTGAAGGCATACATAACAGGTACAAGTGCAGCGGCAGTTTTTATGAGCGCTGCGATTTCAACGAATGTTTATGCTGAGTCCAAGGTCACCTGGGATGATTTAAAAAACGATCACGAAACAACGAATGATGTCTTAATGTATGGTCTTGGTTTAAAAGCGCAACGGCATAGTTCGCTTAACCAAATCAATGATGAAAACGTTTCACAATTACGTCCGAAATGGTCGTTCTCATTTGGTGATGAAAAACAACGTGGACAGGAAGCTCAATCACTTGTGCATGATGGCGTTATTTATGTCACCGCATCGTATTCCCGAATGTTTGCATTAGATGCAAAAACCGGTAAACGTCTCTGGCAATATACTGCACGTCTTCCTGAAGATATTCGCCCTTGCTGTGACGTCGTTAATCGCGGTGCTGCAATTTATGGCGATAAAGTGTTCATGGGTTTATTAGATGGTTCTGTCGTTGCATTAAATAAAGCGACAGGTGAGGTTGTCTGGAAAGAAAAATTCGGTGACCACACTGCGGGTTACACAATGACGGGCGCCCCTTTCGTTATTAAAGATCAGAAGACGGGTAAAGTCATGTTGATCCATGGATCTTCAGGTGATGAGTTTGGTGTCATTGGACGATTGTTTGCACGCGATCCTGACACCGGTGAAGAGCTGTGGATGCGCCCATTTGTTGAAGGCCATAAGGGTCGACTTGCCGGTAAAGATTCTTCTTTTACGGGTGATGAAAAAGCACAAACATGGCCTGATGGTGATTATAACGGGACAGGTAAAGTCGAAGCGTGGAGTCACGGTGGTGGTGCACCATGGCAAACGGCTTCGTTTGATATTGAAACGAATACGATTGTGATCGGCACGGGTAACCCCGCTCCTTGGAACACATGGAAACGAACGGGGCCTGATAAAGATCCACGAAATTGGGATAGCTTATATACCTCTGGTCAGGCGTATGTTGATCCATCTAACGGTGAGTTAGTTGGTTTCTTTCAACATACACCGAATGATGCGTGGGATTTTTCCGGTAATAACGAAATTGTTTTATTTGAATATAAAGATCCCAAAACAGGAAAGATGGTTAAAGCTGGTGCACATGCTGATCGTAATGGTTTTTTCTTTGTTACCGATCGTACTAAGTTAACCGAGCGGGGCAGTGAAGAAGCTAACAAGCCGACCTCTCTATTAGCGGCGTATCCTTTTGTACCCGGTATTACATGGGCAAAAGGATTTGATCTTAAAACAGGTCGCCCGATCGTTAATTTTGATCAATACCCACCAGAGCCAGAACCAGGTCAAAAACAAGGCAAAAAAATCTCAGTTACACCAAACTTTCTTGGTGGTAAAAACTGGAACCCTATGTCTTATCATCCGGATACAGGCTTGTTTTACATCCCCTCAAATCATTGGTCAGAAGATTATTGGACAGAGCACTTAACTTATAAAAAAGGTGCTGCGTATCTTGGTCAAGGTTTCCGCATCCATAAGCAATTTGATGATCACATAGGCTCATTACGGGCAATGAACCCTGTAACGGGTGAGACCGTTTGGGAGCATCATGAAAAACTACCATTATGGGCGGGTACATTAACCACAAAAGGGAATTTGGTTATTACAGGTACCAGTGATGGTTTCGTTAAAGCATTCGATGCGAAAAATGGTAAAGAGTTGTGGAGCTTCCAAACGGGTTCCGGGATTGTTTCTGTGCCTGTGACGTGGGAAATGGATGGTAAGCAATACTTAGGAATAGGATCTGGTTATGGCGGTGCTGTCCCACTTTGGGGGGGTGATGTCGCTGATTTAACCAAACCTGTTTCTCAAGGTGGTTCTTATTGGGTATTTGAAATTCCAGATGCTAAAGCGGTTGCCGCGAAGTAAGAATATCTAGTTACATCTTCATCTAGATACCTATTGCAGCAGGATCTGAAGTTTTGATCCTGCTGCTTTTTTAGACAACTTAGCGGTGGTTATTATGAATATATTCACTATTACTACGTTCTTCAGATCATTATTTTTTACCGGTGTTTTGTTTTTAATTGTTTATGCTTTTACAAGCCAGGCATACGACAAAATTGAAAATGATAGTTCACGCCCAATTCCCTGGGTGATCAACGGTTGTGAGATTAAGCCAAAGACAATCTGTCCGGGAGTTGATTTACGCTTTGCGGATATGAAAGGTGCCGATCTCTCTGGTGCTGATCTTCACGGTGCAAATTTAGTTCGTGCAGATATGCGCGGGGTAAAACTCATCAACGCAACTCTCTCTGATGCCGATTTAGAATCTGCTGATCTTCGTATTGCAAATTTAAACAGGGCTGTTTTGGTTGGCGCAAGTCTGCGCGGCGCTAATTTAGAGTTTGCACGCGCTGTTGGTGCAAATTTGGAAAAAGTTGATCTGACTGCGGCAAATTTAGAAATGCTAAGGGCAGATAAAATAATTTTAAGCAGTGCAATACTGCGCAATGCAAACATGCAAGAAACGAAGCTATACGATTCAAATCTATCGCATGCTGACATGCAAGGGGCAAAGCAGACTTTCGCAATTTTTCAAGGTGCTTTTATGGAGGGCTGTAAAGGTTGCCCTGATGGTTGGGAATAAATTCTTGCTCGCAGTCTTAATCAGCATGTCGAGTTTATCTAACGCAAGTTTAAAAAATGAAGGTAATGGAATTGATGTCGTTAAGGCATTACAACAATGTAAAAAAATTGAAAATAAAAATGACAGGCTAACGTGTTTCGATAAATTAGCGCAACGCTTTTCACCTCCAAAATTTAATGGTCGATTAAACCGAGTTACGGATGTGTTTACTTTGGATAAACCGTACCGACTTCGTTATCGCAGCTACGGTGTGATTTTTGTTCTTTACTTGCGTGATGTTGAAGGCAATGTCATACAAAACTTACACCTTGGTGGAACGGGTGAAGATAGCTATCTAATCGAGACACCTGGAAATTACACATTAAAAATTCAAGGCAGTGATCGTTGGGAAATCTGGCTAGAGCCTGTTGATTCTCTTTCAGAAACTGCTGAATAGAAGGAAATGAACATGAAAATTAAATCATCAATATCAGTCATCATGTTGAGTCTTTTGATGTCTTCGTACGCACTGTCTCATGGTGATGGTGCACCTCAACCTGTGAACACAGATGGGCTTGAACCGATTGGTGAAGAATGGCTGACGGTTAATCCGTACCGTGGCGAGAATGAAACGGCAATACAGATCGGCGAGTCTGGTTATACGTCCAACTGTGCACGGTGTCATGGTTTGGATGTGCGTTCCGGTGGTATCGCACCTGATCTTCGTTTTTTACCTGAGGATCCTGACAGTGATGCGTGGTACATCAACCGCGTACGAAATGGTTATAGCCAGAACGGATTTACAAGAATGCCTAAGTTTGAAGGCTTGATGAGTCAAGAGGCGATGTGGGCGATCCGTTCGTATATTGATGCACAACCAGAGTAATTCAGGATCATGAATTCAGACCACATGGGAATAAGTCGATCAAAAAACCGAGTGGTTTTGATCCTTTTCCTGTGTGGTTTGAGTATACCTTTACACGCAGAAGTGAAAGAGTATCAAATTAGGCGAATTCTTCTTTATCAATCAGATTGTGATGTTGAATCGATCACTCCTATTGCGAGTGGTGAGGACGAGTCGATCTACAAAGCAACATGTCAAAACGTCTCGTTCTATCCTGAAGGGGTTCGTGTTTATTGCCGCGACAATAGCAATGAAAATACATGCGTGATTGAGCAAGATGCGAGAACGTTCGATCATTTACAACTATTGCAAGAACAGTAAGAGCGCAGGTCTTCAAAATAAATATAAAGGGGCGTTACGTGAATCAATCTACTTTGTATCGGCCGTTACATCTATGGTTGTTGTTATTTAGTTTTCAGATCGTTTTTCTTTATGTTTCATTAGATATACGTATTCTACAGGTAATTATTCACCAAGACGTTACGCGAATTAGTATTGTTATCCTTAGCGTATTAATGCTGACAATGTGTCATGGTCTTTATTTATCGTTACGGCTTTCTCAACAGTACTGCCATTTTATATTTATTAAAAACGAGAAAAAAATTACTGATCTGGGTTTCGCTCATGATCACTATGGGGAGTCATACATTCATAATTTTTACTTGGTTGACCAAACCGAAAGCAATAATAAAGCACTTGCTGCTGAAACATTAGCTGAGAATTTACGTGGTGCGCATCAGGTCGGTTGGTTTTTAACTAGCCTCGTTGTCAAGCTAGGGCTGCTTGGAACTGTCATTGGTTTCGTGATCATGTTGAGCTCAATCTCTGATCTGACTGAACTTGATTTATCTGGGATAAAGTCATTAATGCAAAAAATGACCCAAGGGATGGGAGTCGCTATGAATACAACAATGGTCGGTCTTGTAAGTAGTCTGTTTATGGGCCTGCAATATTTATTACTGGACCGCTCTGCCGATCAATTAATTAACGAAACGGTTCAGTTATCGCAACATACTGAATTGGCTAAAACAACAAGATTATAATTAAAAGGCTTATTGCTCAATGGCGATATTCAAACAACAGTATCGTGATGATATCGATCCATTTACCGATCTTTTATTTAATGCACTGCTTACTTTTACATTTCTTTTTCTCATCGCACTATTATTGCTTAACCCACCTGCAAAGACGGGAATTATTGATCCGAAAGCGGAGTTTCTTATTACCGTCACATGGCCAGATGGTAACCCAAATGACATCGATGTGTGGGCACAAGGCCCCGATCAAAGGCAGGTCTGGTATATGCGATCAGAAGATGGACTGATGCATCTTGATCGTGATGATCGGGGGATGTCGAATGATACGCAAATGATAGAAGGGCGAGAGATCGTGAACCCACTTAATCAAGAAGTGTTAACCATACGTGGTCGACCAGCGGGTGAATTTATCGTGAATTTGCATTATTACAAAACGGAAGATGAGAACCCGGTACCCGTGACGGTCTATCTCGCAGAGGTCAATCCAAAATTAAATGTTTTGCACTATGCGACACACGATTTAAACCATGAAGGCGATGAGATGACCGCACTCAGGTTCACGATAACACAGCAAGGTCAAGTTCAAAATATTAATCAATTGCAGAAAAAAATTGTCAAGGCGGATCAAAAATGAATGAAGCACTGCTTAGTTTATCCATTGCATATATTGTTGTTGCGATCCTTTGTTTGATCGCCGTTATCTACTCGTATTTACATTGGGGTGTTAAGTCGGGTTTGTTAATGCTAATGCTTGTTTTTTATTATGTAAGTTACAACGGCTGGAAAGACAGCCAGGGCTGGCCAAGCTTGGCGCAACTACCGACGAAATTTGTTTTGCATCATGCCATCGTTCATGAGCCAGATGAGTTGACTGACTCGAAAGGGAGTATCTATATTTGGGTTACTAAATTTCATAATTTTAAAATGGCTACGAAACCGCGATCTTACAAAATGCCATATAGCGATGAATTACACGGGAAAATTCAAGATGCTCTAGAAGAAATAAAAAATGGCAGCCTTCAAGTAGGGCAAGTTCAAGCCGAAGATGAAGAAGAGGGAACACAAAATGATAATACACAATACGCCAGTGCCAGTCAGCAAGTTGAGTTTACAGCGTTGCCCGATCCAACATTACCGGAAAAATAATGCGTATTCATTGTCCTATTTCTTTATTTCTATTCTCTATCATGATGTTGTCTGGTTGTTCGGAAAGAACAGAAAGTAATGATTATTTTCCATTACAGGAAGGGCTTCATTGGAAATACAATGTAACCGAGGAGCTAACTGATCAGTCAAGAAAATATGTTTTTAGTATTCACAATATGGGACTTTCTAAACGACATTTAGGAATCAATCGATCGCTTTATCTTCGGCGAACCAGTTACGGAACGGATTACTACATTGAAAAAAATAAAAAAGGGCGTTTTGTCGTTGGGCAACGTCGAGCATCTGAACAAACGATTTCAGAATATACGAATAAGAAATTAATAATTCCGGATCAATCTACTATTCATAACACGAAACGATGGAAAAATATTACACATATTTTCGCTTTACACAGCAACCCAGCTTATTCTGTTTCAAACCCACAAAAGCAGGCAATAGAAATGGAATTCTCCATCATTGCACGCGATCTTGAAATAACATTACCTGCAGGTACATTTAAGCAATGCTTGCATATTCAAGGCATTGCAGAGTTTAGTTTCTTTGCTGATCCACTAACCGGTTATGAAGATGTTCCGATCACGCAAGATGAGTGGTATTGTCGAGGAATCGGTCTGGTTAAATTAATCCGACATGAACCACTTAACATAGAAATGTTTAAAGGTGGGAAGATTATTTATGAACTTGTTAATTTAGAAAAAACGTGATGCCGCCTTACTTAATTTCTATACCTGTAAATTATTTATCGTCCATTTATATCGATTATTTATATATATAGCTTACCAGCTTCTGATAATATTCAGCTTAACTAAACGATTAGTCGACAATTATTAAATACATAGTTTAATGCACGATGATTCGTTGAGACACTCCATTCTCACCTGTACTATGAAGCGCGATTTACCATCACACCGCTTTCTATCAGTAATAAAAAAGTACAGGGGAGATCGTTGTTTATCACAAACCACGCTGTAATTTATAGTAGAAAAACTTTGCCGAAATGTGTATTTCTATTGCAAGTTTGTCTCTTATTAATAAGCCCAGCTGTTAGTATTGCAACGGATCGTCCCGCACCCGATATCGTTATCAATGCTGAGAATTCGATTAAATATAGCGATTACCTCGATGAGACGTTAATTGATCTGATCAGGAAGGGGCATTTTACGATCGAGGTGGCTTCCACAGAACCCTTCCCTCCGCATCCAGAATACGTCAAAAAAACAAACGAATACGCAGATAAAGTCACGTTAGGTGATCAGCCCGGCGAGTTGTTGAATTACGTTTCTGGTCGACCATTTCCCAACCCATTATTAGGCCGTGGTGAACGTGCTGGTGAGAAGATCGCATGGAATATACGTTATGGTTTTAGTGGCGATAGTGGGCGGCTTAATCCATTTTATTGGCAATATCGCAATATGCGAACAGGGAAGATCGAACGCGAGCTTTCGTTTGAAGCATCTAATCTTCGCTTTAAACATCGGACAGTTTCTGATCCTGTGCCTGATCTTCCACAAAATTCCGCAGGAATATTTAACGCACTGTACCTCCTCGTGTTAAAGTCCGCTGATATTCGTAATACACAACTGCTTATTCACCGCTTAGATGATGATACACAGCAAGACAGGGCTGGTTATATTTGGGTAACCAACGTCGTGTTCGGCGATTACCGACGCAACCGGGTCGCGTTTAATTAAATTTATCCTATGCCGCTCCCATCTCCAACCTTTTTTCTTCCGACTCACTTCCGCCTCATATCGGTCTAACAGCTCAGAAAAAGGCTTTTTTGGTATCCCTCCAGCCACACCTTCAGCGATGTCAATTTCCGTTTTCGCGGCCCATAACTTAGCATCGCCTCTTAATTTGAATGTTTTACTTTTGCGAACACCGAGCTTATCTACGTGTGCGCGAGTGCCATTTTTAACAGATTCAAACCAAGCCATTGCGGGGGATTCCTCGGGGGATTAAAGGGGGATAGTTTCCGGCTTTTAAGTGCATTAATCGCACAAATGCAAGGCGCAAGGAAGCCCGTAAAGCTATGATATAAGCGATTAAAGTGCGTTTATGTGGGATTGCGTTTATAATCGAATGGTGCCCAGAAGAGGACTTGAAATATATAAATAACTACTTGATTTAAAATAATAAAAAATTTTATTATTTTAAATATGTACTCGTTAGTGTACTCAAAATCACATGGCTTCGGTTTTTCTTAAGTGGCTGGGCAGATACCATAGCCAAAAGGTAGTGCAAGCGCACTGATATGTGAGCGCTTGGACATAATAGTCCGGGCTATATTGATGCGAGCTTGCAGTTAGTCTCCCAATCGATGGACAACGCCCTCTGGCTGAATCGCCACCAGGCGCTCGTAGTGTCTATTCGAGATCGTTGAATGAGGCACACCGTGGTCGTGAGTGGAACATCGGCCAGGAAGCGACCAATCACTCCCCACGGGAGATATCGTTTTACTTTGGACGCTGGTGTGATCGTGACACCCTGCCCCGAAGCAACCAAGGTCATCATCATATCAAAGGTTCGGACAACTCGGGTGCCCGCGGGCTGAGGGTTACCCAATGACTCGAGGATAGCATTCAACTCCCGGTAGTTTTCATAACAAAGCACCGGATCCCAATGGATGAAGGGGCAATCTATCAACTGATCCATGGTAACTGAAAGGCTTTGCCTCAATGGAGAGTGGATTGATGTGGCGACCACCCAGGGCTCTCGCCAAAGCGGCACGGCATCCCATTGTTCATCAATAATGGCTGATCGGGATATCCCGATATCATATTGCCCATTGCTGAACTGCCGAGATGTTAGTGACGGATCCGACTCACTGAGCTGAACTTTGACGCGTGGTTCTTCGGCCCTCTGCCGGGCGAGCAAAGTCGCCAGTTGAGGATGCGACAGCCCATGGGATAGCAGGACGCGCAGTTTGTCTGAGGTGACAGTATCCATATTTGCTGAAATGGCGATTGCACAATTTTCCGCCTATCTTATCAGTAATGAGTTAAATTTAACGTGGTTTAAGCAAAGTCCATAATGGATGCTTTTGCAGATGCAGAAGCGTTCAATACAGCTGGGGCGCCCCGTAGGATCCACGACTTATGATGCCGAGCCTGCTCTGGCGTTTGGTGCGGCTGTGCGGGAAGCCAGGGTCGATTTGGGCATAGCTCAGGAAAAGCTCGCTCATCTTGCAGGCATTGAGCGTTCTCATCTGGGTAAGATCGAGCGCGGCGAACATATGCCGACACTCGCTTTGATTTTAAAAATCGCAAATGCATTGGGCTGTCGTGCAGGAGTGCTTATAGAGGCTACGGAAGCGCAACTGGACAACAGGGTCAAATCCAGTCCATAGCGTTAGTCTTCTTCCATAGTGAGTTCCCCGGGAGATCGATCACTGCGACTGACCCGTTGTAGAAACCGTTCAAGTTGTTCAGACGGTTCGGTATTTGGGCGCAGTAGATAAGTGGTCAGTGTGGCCATCTCCATATCGAGTGGTCGGGGGACCACATCCGGATGTCGGTACACCTTGAGCTGGGACTCCGTGGCAAAGCCGAGTCCATAACCAGCGGCGACCAGAGTCAGCATCAAGTCGAGCGACGTGGCATGCTCGGCGACGATGGGTTCTGTCTTCACACTCCTGAGTATCTGATCGATTTGCCGACTACACCCCTCGCAGATGTCAGGATGACAGAGCACCAACGGATAGCGCAGCAGGGCGTCCAGCGGCACATGGGTGAAAGACAACAATGGGTGTCGGGAGGGAATAACAGCGACGAGAGTATCGGTCCAAACAGCATCAACCAAAATACATTTTTCGACGTTGTCTGTGTGGGCAAAACCGACGTCAAAAATATCGCTTTGCAGTCCCTTGATTTGTTGGGTCAGAGATCGCTCGAACAAGCGGATTTCCACATCGGGTTCCTCTTCCCTGCAAAGGGCGAGCAGCGACGCCAAGCGGGGCTGGACGATGCCATCGGAAAGCACAATTCGCAGAGCGCCACGATAGCCGGTGGCGGCTGCTTTGACGTTATTGCGGGCCTGTTCCAAGACGGTAAAGATCCGTTGAACATCTTCTAGGAAGACTTGGCCAGCCCATGTCAATTGAGTTCCACGGCGACTCCGCTGGAACAACAAGACATTGAGCTCATCCTCAAGCTCCTTGATGGTGCGGGAGAGGGGAGATTGTTCAATATGCAAACGCCCTGCAGCCCGGGCGAAGTGAAGCTCTTCCGCCAATGCAAGAAAATAGCGCAGGTGGCGAAGTTCCATGTTTTCACCCTGATATGCCTGTTTGGTTGTATTGTTTTTGCTCCTTGCGGCAAGCCGGTACATTTCCTCACGTTGTTGAACGAAGCCGCTGCGCAGTAAGAGACCTTCATCGAGTCCCTCCAATGAGCGAATAATTCCTCCACGTGCTACTCCCCGGCGCGATAGCAGGAGGAATTACCATGAATGCGGTACAGCAAAAGACACTCCAATCACTGTACCGCAAACATTTTAGCGCGTTGCGACGGCGAGGCAAAGCTGATCGGACAATTGATTCCTACGCACCGGCGGGCCGTACGGCGGGGGACCGAATTTTGGTACACCTTTCCGGATACTCTGCCCTAGGATCAGCTCGAAACGCATTTCTCACCCTTGGTCGATACCCACCCTTGGTTCACCGTCGAGGTGGATCGTAAGGGCCTGCAGTTCTTCTACCAGCATATGCTCAAGAAAGACTGGACCTGGGTAGATATCGTCAAGCAGCCGAAGAAAAAATGTTGCCCGACATCCTCACTCTCCAGGAAATTGAGCGCCTGATCAAACGGCGCCCACCTGGTGGAACCCGGGATCAACCTGCGGGCCATTCAGAAGGAGATGGGGCATGAATGCTGCAAGACTGCCTCCGTCTATACGCAGCTGCTTGAGGTCACACAGCACGATACCGAAAGGCGAATCAACGGTTGGTGTCGCGGATGCGCATCCTGTGGGGAGAGTGACATGGAACTCTCCACTCTCTCTTTGAGCGATATCGGACGCGCTCTGGTGCCTCCCCGAGACCGGGCAGTGGTCGGCCTTCAACGCCATCACCGTTGTCGTGCCGTACTATCTGATGACCTTCACGCTGCCCTTCGAGCTTCGCGGGGGCTTGCCTGAAGGACCGCCCGTTTCTGGTGTTCGACGAATGGGCGGCAGATCAGGATCCTGTCTTCAAAGAGGTGTTTTACCGGGAGTTGTTACCCGAGCTGAAAGCGCAGGGCAAGGCGGTGCTGGTGATCTCCCACGACGACCGCTACTTCCATCTTGGTGACCGGTTGTTGAAGCTGGAAGATGGACAACTATCCAGCATTGAGCAGACCGAAACCGCAGTGGAGCAACCGACGGTAAATCTTCGTCCAGCAGTGCCGGTGGGGTCGTCCTAGGCATGCGTCCCGTTCTGGTCTGCTTTGTCATTTCCCTGAAGTTCGATCAGGGAAAGGTACGGGTTATTTGGTGGAGTCTCATTCATTAAGACGGCAGGATCCGCCATTAGATACCCGTGTACTTTCCGCGATTTCCTCGGGCCAGTGACGTTGAACGTCCAGATGTTCAGGCCATTCGGCTGTTTGCGGTGCAGTTGCAGGCGTTCGAAGCGTTTTTGAATCCATTGCCAGTCCTTGATTTGATCCTGTTTGGCGAGGGGAGAGATTTCAGGATGCTCCTGCGCGTAGCGTTGGAATATTCCCGGGCTGATCAGGCAAAAGGTATCCTCAACGGTATGTACCAGGGCCTTGGCGTCATTGATGATCAGTTTTCGGCTCAGCATGCTGGTTCTCAGCCACTCTGTGAAATGCTCGCCTGACGGTTCCTGTGGCGGAGGGTGGGTGATAGGTGAGTCGGTTACTGTTGGTTTTTGGGAGGAAGGTGTTGTTACTCCTGAACCGGTGTTTTCAGCTTCGGCTGCGGTCCCTTTTCCGGCGCCACCTGTTGGCTCACCCCGCTTGGGGCTGGATAGCAGATCCATTAATGCGTCGATATCGTCGGTCTGAGCCCTTTCGGCAGGGGCATCACTTTTCTTGGGCTGGGCGGGCGCTTGTCGTGGCGTTGTCTCTGGTGACACTTCGGCATGCGTGTCGTTCTGAGCGTCCTGTTCAATCTGTACGGTGCCGCTAAACGGTGCCGGTCTGTCGCCCGCTTCCCAGATGAGTGAGGGTGACAATTTGAGGAAGGTGAAGGTGTTGACCCAGCCATTGTCGCCGGTGACGGTGGCCCGCCAAATGGCTTTGCCCTCGCCATTGGGTTGGATAATGCCATGATCCTGCAGCACGTCGAACAGCACTGTATTTTTTTCCGGGATCCCTTCCAGTCCCTGAGACAACAGGTGTGCCCGCAGCTTGTCGGAGACGGTTTTGCTCACCAGCCACAAGGCCTCCTGGGTCAGCCACCCATCCGAGGCCTGGGGCTGGTTTAGTTTGAAGGCCTCCCTGACCAGATAGCGCAGCCCCTCCAAAAGTTTGCGTTGCAACGCCTGTTTGGGCGCAGCCAGTGCTTTGGCGGGGTTGCCGCCGAGGGCCTGGGCAACCGATGCCTGATCGGCTTTGGTGACCAGTTCACCCAGTATCCCGGCGTGTTCGTATTTGCCCGCCAGCATATAGAGCAGTGCGGACCACAGTTCCGGGTAGGCACACAGCCAGTCGAGAATATCGCGGCTGAGCAGTTGGGTGTACAGCAGTCCGGAGGCGGCGCTGTGCAGGCGGTATTCGCGGTTCGGTTGGTAACGGAAGCGGTATGGGGCGGACAAGGGGCCGTGCCAGGGATGCCACACTGTGCCGTCCCGGTACTCGACATGTAGATCCACAGCGACCTTGCCGATATCGTGCAGCAGCGCCGCGTAGGCGAGACCGGCTGTCCAGGCATCGGCCTGGGCGGCCTGGGTTTCCGGCGGCGCGCCCGGCGGCAGGAGGTGGGATTGCCTCAGCTTTAAGGCGTAGATGACTATCTCCAGTCCGTGATCCAGCATCCCGCCAGGGTAGGCGTGGTGGTGGCTTTCCGAGGCTGGAAAAGCCTGTACCCATTGGGCGTATCGCTCCAGCGGGGCCCGGTAGAGCGTGGCGTATTGCTGTCTGGAGACGGCGGTGAGCTGCCAGATGCGTTCCAGCAGTTTCTGGCGATGGGGCTCTCCCAGCAGGGAGGCGGCGCTCCGCGGAGGGAACAGGCCTGTGACTTCCTCTGTGCCCGGAGTGGATGAGGGTGGTGGCCTTTTGCCAATTTTGGATCGAAGCAGTGTAAACATGGCGCTATCAGATACGGGGCCGGATAAAGGTGACATCCGGGTATACGGCATCGGGCGCGTGGCGGCTATGGAGAATGGGAAATGGCGTTGGTGCGGATTACCTCCGTTTTCGGTCCATCCCAAAAGCGACAGGGTTTCGCATCGTTGTGGCATAGCGATTTTGGGCATTCTTAAACGCCAGGAGAATATTTCTCTGTTGGGCGAGGATGATTGGCGGGAGAGCCTTTTCGCCTTTTACAGGTAGGGCCTTTCCCCTTGATCACCCTTCCGTTGTGCCAGCCTTTTCAGCCCTTAATGCCGTTTGGGGTTGCGACGGTACGCATGTGCTGAGGATGTCTTTGGGAGGGTATTGAATTTCTGTTAGTCAATGACTAATATGCAGTCATTGACTAATGGAGGAGAGCCATGGCTACAATGACTATTCGTAATATTGAAGACGAGCTCAAGACTCGATTGCGTGTGCAAGCCGCTTCACACGGACGGTCGATGGAAGATGAGGCTCGGGACATTCTTCGGGCGGCATTGTCGTCTGAACCGGTACGGGGCGCTTCCCTGGTGAAGGCGATCCGGGAGCGCATTGCACCTACGGAAGGCATTGAGCTGGAGCTGCCCGCCCGGGAGGCGATCCGCACGCCACCGGAGTTGGATGCGTGATTATCCTGGACACAAACGTGTTGTCCGAAACATTGCGTCCAAGTCCGGACGCGCGCGCCCTGGCGTGGTTGGAGGCGCAACCTCGCGCGGCGTTGTTTACCACCACAATCACCCAGGCGGAGGTGCTATATGGTGTTCGCGTGCTACCGAATGGCCAGCGTAAAGCTGCGTTGTTGGATGCTGTTCAGGCTATTTTTGTCTCCGACATGGCCGGGCAGGTGCTGGGGTTTGACAGTGATGCTGCGGCAGCCTATGCGGAAATTGCCGCCTTCCGTAAAACGGCGGGTAAGCCGATCAGCCAGTTTGACGCCATGATTGCCGCGGTGGCCAAATCCCGTGGCGCCGGTCTGGCGACACGAAACGTCAAGGATTTCGCCGATTGCGGTATCCAAGTGGTAGATCCTTGGCAGTATTGAGGATGCCCTGCCGTGACTTGCGTCAAAATCCTGTGGCATGAACTGAAACAGTATGCGGCGGGTCATAGACGAAGAGCGTTTCACTCAGCGAGTTGATGGAATGATGGCGTGGTTATGAGTTGACGCAGAACTGAAAAGCGAGGCAGAACGATGGCAACTAATGCACATACCGAAAGGTGGGCTCATCGGGCTGGCTGTAAGGTTGGCCGTGCGTGGCGTGGAGTTGTGCGTCAGGATCGGCGAGCCATTGAGTGGTTTGTGAAACACGGTTGGCCAACTGGTCTCGCCAAGGCGATGCTCTGGGCTTTCAAGCTTATCGTGTTGGGTATTCTGCTGTACGTCGCTTTCTGGCTGGCTTTGGTGCTGGTGTTTTTCATTGTCACTGCTTGGGTTATGAGAAATACAGAAATCAGCAATGAAAATGAGCCGGAATGGTGCGATGGCTTATTAGGGTTTGGGCTTTATCACCCGGACGGCTCTCGAATAGACCCTCACGATCCCGACGATGAATATTGATGTTCGAATGCAACTTACTTAGCACTTTTCAGTAGAGCGTCACTACCTCTTGCCCCTGCGGATTGAGCGTCTTTTGTTCCGTTCACGAGATTCTGAGCGATCCATCCAGCACGAATCCCAACCCAGGTTAAGGCACTGAGCCAGAATGCTGGGAGAATGAAGAACAGCGTCGCCATCACAAAGTTCAACAACATATCCCCGAACGCATTGTTCAATCCCATCAGCAGGTTGAAGTTGGTGTGGGGTCGGTCTGCGCCCAGCCCCCAGCCGTAGAGGGCATCGAGTATGGTCGAGTCGAGCCAGCGTGCGAGCTGGAACCAGAAATCCACGAAGAACAGTGCGAACTGCACACAGCTGACGATGACCACGGATTTCAGGTCGTAGGTGCCCACCACCAGTATCAGCGGAATGCAGATGGCCATGGCCATTTTCAGGAACGACAGCACCATGGGCAAGGCCTGGCGCACGATATCCATGGCGGGGAAAAAGCCCAGCGAGCCGACAGTCAGCCCCACGTCGGCGGCACCGCGGGCCACGATGTTGGGGAGCGTCATCTCGATCTGGCCGCCGTAGTCGGTGTAGACGGCGCCCTGGTTCATCTTTTGTTGACGCGGGGAGGCGATGGCGCGTATCACCGAGTCATTGATCTGGCCCTGGGTCAGGAACCCCGCCCATTCACCGATGCGATCCAGTAGATCGGGATCCACCTGCTCCAGCAACTGCGTTCGCAGCCCCTGGGGGCTGTCGGACCACCACTGTCGGCAGGTGGGGTAGCCGCCACCGCTGACCACTTCCGGAAATCCGGCGTCCCGGACTGTGTCATAGGGCCAGTCCGGTCGGGGGAGGGTGGAGTGGTAGGTGTCGTAGAAGCCAGGCGTCTCGAGGAAATAGCTGGAACCGATCCAGTTGATATCGTTCATCTCATCCTTACCGAGAGTTGGCCGGTTCATGAACAGCTTTGCCCGTGAAGGGCCATAGCAATCGTGGGTGAAGTCGGCCACCTCCTGGGCCAGCACCGGGTCGTCGATGCGGGTGCTGTCGATGTCCATGCGGATCTGGCGCAGGTCGGTCCCGCAGGGGATGGTCGCCACCGCCGCGCCGGTGATGGCCTTCGAGAGACTGTGCATGAAGAACCACCAGACCGGTACTTGGGCGCTCTGGTCGTTGAGGGTGGTAAAGCTGGTGGCCCAGTCCGTCTCGCTGGGCAGGGGCACATCGATCTGGCACTGGATAGAGCGGGAGCGGTCGAATGCCAGTGTACTCAGGTCCAGTTGGATAAACGGAATACCCGCAAACAGAATCACCACAATGGCGACCCATACCCGGTTTTCGATACGCAGCGAGGACAGTACACCTTTGTTGCCTTCGTCGGCACCCTCGGCGCGGGCGCGCAGCCACTCCTGAATGATGATGGCAAGAAACGGCAGGGCGAATACGCCACTGGCTACCAGCACGTGCCAGATGCCGTTACTGACGATCCAGCCCACCAGCGTCAGATAGTATTCCAAGTAGTCCGAAGTATAGAGCGTCACCGGGCAGGCTCCCCTTTTACGACCTGTATAGCCAAGTGTTGGCTTCCATTAGGAGCAGGGCGGTGCCCGTGGCGATTTCCACTCTCAACAAGCGGGCGCGGGCCGAGGGTTCCCGCCGCAGTAAGCGGGGGCGTAGTCGCCACCAGCCGTAACCGATGGCGCCATAGAGGCCGAGTCGCCATACTAGAACGCCTCCAGCGTGGGATTTGAGCCAAAGATGCCAGGCCGTTTGGCTGCCGACGGCCTGAATGCCCGCCCAGGAGGCCAGGAAGGCTGTCGTGACCAGTAGCACCATCCAGAAACCTGCCCAGGCCAGTCGGCGGCAGTAACGGCGGATTGGCGATGAATGTGGCGGCGAGGTCATGGTGAGTTGTCCGGTTTCTCCGCCTCGCGCAGCCGGTCGCGGATGGTCTCACCGTCATAAATGCCACTGGAGTTGGCACCGCGCACGCGGTTGCGCTGGATGATGGCCAATGGGGAATTACCCGCCAGGGTGCGGCGCAGCTCCAGTTCGGTTTTGAGATTGTTGATGGCCTGCTCCAGAGTCGTAAGCTCCTTGTCCACCGCCGCGATGGCCAGTTCGTTTGAGGCAACATTGGGTTCTTTCATCCCCGCCAGTAGGGTGCGTTGCAACAGCAGGGCTTTTTCCAGGATGCTGGACAGCGCGATATCCGATGCCAGGCGGCGTCCCAGGATGTCCTGATCGGGCTCATCCCGCAGCGCCTCGATCACCGCCCGGGTAATGGGCAGGGAGCGGCTGCCGGCGGCTTCCAGGTTGTCGATGGTGGTGGATGAGCGCCCCGTCACCAGATCCTGCAGAGAGAGCAGTTTCTCGTCGTATTCCTCCTGGATCAGTGGCGTCAGGCCGACACCGGGGGTGGTGCGCGTCTTGGTGCAGCTGTCGCAGGTGCGCTGCTCCCGTTCACCCAGTACGCGGACGGCCCAGTCGGCGGCTGCCTCGGGAGACGGCCAGGCCCTGCAGCCCAACTGGTCGGCGCAGGTCGTGGGATCAATGTTGGAGGTGTCGTCAACCGCCCGGCTGTTCAACAGGTTGTAACCGGCGCGGGTGACATCGCCGATCATGCGGATCGGTGCCTGGCTATTGCCCCCCGCATTGTCGCCGCCCACCCAAGGGACGCCGCCGTTGCCGCGGTTGGCTTCCGCTTCTTCAATGGCGGCGACCGCATCGTTGTCGGCGACGGCCTCTTTCAGGGCCATACCTTCGGCCAGTTGATCCCATCCCAGTTGGCCGCCCGCTGTGTCAGCCATGCGGTTGGCAATAGCCCGGCAGGTCATTTTTGAGCGGTCAAAATCCAGCCGCGCCTGCAAGATACCGTTGGTCAATAGGTTGTAGAGACCCGGGTCGGCGCGCTGAATGATCAGGGCGGGTAGTGAGGCCACCGCGGCTGTCGCATTCTGAATCACATTGCTCATGATGCTCTGAAAGCCGTTGGTGATGCCGTTAAGTTGGTTGTGAAGGGTGGTGGTGATGCTCATGTCCCCACAGATCAGATTGCTGTTCCAGCCCACGCCGACACCGAGGCTTTGCATATTGCCGGCGCTGCCCATGGAAACCGCCCGGCCGCCGCCAATGGTGTAGAGCACATCGTCGCCAATCACACTGCCGGTGACGCTGACCCCATCGCCGTCAATCGTGGTTTGCGCCGACGTGATATGACAGCTGCTGAGCAATAATGCCAGGGCGAGGCATTGGATAATGCGAGTGCGAGTGATGAGGTGGCTATGGCTCAGGTGCATATCTGTCGCCTCACTGCACATCGATGCTGCCGAGAAACACCTGGCCTTGCCGTTCGCAGCACTGGTAGGGGCGCCACAGTGCCCAGGCATAGTCTCCTCGGGTGGCCTGAGTATGGTTCCCGCTGTTGGGAAAGACGGCACAGCTTCTGGACAGGGTGGGGGTCAGTTCCTGCCATTTGCCGGTGGCGGCATCGCTTTCCATCAGGGCACCGGCAGGCCAATACCCCGCGGATTGTCTGGCCAGCAGGGGCTGGTAGACGTGGACCTGGCCGCGGCGGGTTACGATGTCGCCCGCCCGCTGGGCCACCACCGCCCCTGCCTTGTGATCGTCCACGTGATGCAGGAAACCGCCGCGGGGGTAGACATTGCCCCAGAGGTTGAGGGTGCTGCGCGCGCCGATTTCACGCCTGCCCAGTATCAGGGCTTCCGGGTAGAACGCTTCGGGAAGGTTGTAGCGCCAGGCGAGGGTGTCCAGGGTGCTGAGCAGGTAGGGCATAAAGGCCGTGCCCGCCCCTTCGCAGCTATAGCCCCACTGGCCGGCGAACTGGCTGAAGATATAGCCGCCGGGATGGCCGATGACATCCGCATTCTTGAACTTGGCCAGGTTGTTCTCATGGGATTCGTTGGTCGTGCCGTCACCGCCGGCCTGTGCCGTTTCGTTGGACGGGCTCATGGCGGCGACCTCCGCCCAGGGGTTTTCGCCGGTATTGGAATAACTGGAGACCACCGCGTCGGGTACATAGTGACTGACCTTAATGGAGGTTTCGACGGAGCAACTGTAGGGCGTGCAAAACAACCAATAGCAGATACCGACAACGCGGTATTCGAGGCAGTCCGGTGACACCGTGGACGAGACAATGTCGGCGGTGGTGAGTGCCGAGGAGGGCAGGGCGTGGCATAGCAGGATGATGGCAGCTTTGCGGCGAAGTCGATGACGGAGAGGGCGTCTCATGGTTGCTGTCTCCGGTATGCCTCGATTCGGGACAGTGCGCGGCGGAGATTGTGCTCGCCGTAGACGACGTAGCGCTGGTCGACGACCACAGCCGGAATGCGATCAACCCCCAGCTGCCAGGCATCGATAACGTCCTGGTACGCTCGGCTCAAACGCAGGTGCAGCGCTTTCTTTCCCGCTGCCATGCGTTGCCGGACTGCCGCTGCTGCATTCTCCGGGTTGGTGGGTAAGCCGGCGGAAAAGGCCGCCTCAATACGCGCCGGGGCATCCAGTTCAATCAGCCGATCCGGCGTGCCGGCAACAGGATGGTGCTGGTCGGTGACTACCCAGACTTCGGTACGGGCGAGCGAGGCCCACAGACATAATCCGATGGTGACGGCGTAAAGCCACAGCGATCCTGTTCGCATAAATACTCACCTAAACAAGGGGGCAGGCGAATAGTAGGCCCCGGTTGAGCATGGAGGGGCGACAAAGAAAGGGAATTGCCGGATGCCGGATTGATTGCTCGTATAGGGCAATGGACCCATGTAGGTTTGATTTCTATGGTATTTGTCCAATTAAATTGGACTTAATGCGGCCAAGGTAAACTTCCGTTATGAGGGTGACTGCGCTTTCCAGCAGGTCTCGCCTCGTGATTTGGCTTCCCGGTGTGCTGTTACCGTTGTCCTTGGGATGTGTGGCGTGTCGGGCGGGGCATGTATCGCTGGCTACCGTCGTCAAACTGTACCGAGACCTTGATTTTGTGATAAAATCGCATGATGTATTATCACTATTGAGGTAGTTGGCACCGATGAGCTTGGCAGGGCAAGTAAAACTGCAGTTGCAGAGTGTGCCGGAGGGTGGCGTTATCACCAGCCGAGCACTCCACAAATTGTCGCCTGACAGTCAGCAGGTCGATAAGGCCGCCTCTCGTCTGTACAAAACAGCGGGGCTCCAGAAGCTTCGCAATGGTATTTATTACCGCCCCTATACCAGCACCTTCTTCGGCAAGCTTCCACCCGAAGAAGAGCGCATTGTTCGTTCAATCAAACAGCAATACCAAGCCAAGGTGGCCCCGTCTGGTGAGTTGGCTGCCTACAAGCTCGGTTTAACCGACAACTTGCCCGATAACATTAGTTACGAAACCAATAAGCGCATCGGCCCCATCCAACTCGATAATCTCACACTTTATTTTCGCAAGGTGGAGGGTAAAAAGCTCGTTTCGGTCAATGGCGGCTTGTTGACGGTTTTGCGGGCGCTGGAGTTTCTCTACAAGGAAGAAGGGCGTTTAACCGTACTGCAGGAGCAGCGTATACGTCGACTACTCAGTCGTTTTTCCCGCGGGCAACTCGACAAAGCCATTGCCTTGTGGCCCGTATGGTTCCAGGACAAAGTAAAGGCTTTCATGCAGGGAGTGGAGAAACCGTATATTACCGGGCTAAGTGCTCTGAACATTCCCCACAAGGGAAAACAGGCGGATTGGCATCAGATGGGCATGCTTCACAGAAATAAATTTCAAGTTGCCGGGAAGAATTACGACAGCGCACCCAACCTTCAGGATACAGAGCTGTTTGACTGCAGTACTTTCTTGCGGAAATTCAACGTCGATGTAGGCACCATCCTGTGTGCCACACCCCTGCGCGCGATGAAAGATATTTTGTTCGCCAGCATCATCCGCAAATCACAATACCCTGGTTTCTTTATGCTGGATCAGTTTATGTTCGATATAACTCCCAGCGAGATGAAGCAAGCGATTGATGAACTGAGACCGTTGGCGGACGAAACACAGAAGCAGTTACTCGATACCTGGATGCATGACAATGAGCTTGAGTGACGAACAGCAACGCGAACACATAGAGGTCATGTCGGCGCTGTGCCATGGTTTTCACAAGAAAGGGCTGCCGATGATCCTGAAAGGTGGGACAGCCCTGAAGCTGTGTTATGACCTCGATCGCTTTAGCGAGGATCTGGATTTCGATTGTGCCAAAGCCCTGAATCTGGACAGTTCGATCAAGGAGGTTTTTACGCAGCTCGGCAAGGGCAAAGCCCACTTGAGAAACCCAACGATTGATATCACCAAGGACACAAAAACGGTTCGCCGCTACCGCATAACATATGGGGATGGCATGAATCTAAAGTTGGAAACCTCATTGCGCGGTACGCCCAATGACAACGACCTTGTCGAGATAAACGGTATCCTCACCTACAGGATTGGGAAACTGATCCAACAAAAACTCAGCGCACTCACCGGACGAACCGCCGCCCGAGACTTGCATGATGTCATTTATCTCTACGAACATTTCCCGGATGATTTTGACGATGAGGCCTTGGCGGAAATCACTGCCTTGTACGACAACCAGTCATCAATTCTCGAAGAATACACCCCGGCCTATAGTGAAGATACCATCCTGTCGATCTCTGACCTGTTGCAGGATATGAGTCGGTTCATTGATCTTTACGAGCAGCGTCATTGATACCCGGGAGTCGATCCATTCGATACGATCTGCGCAAGGATCCAATAACATGGGTAGAAGGGGACATGCTGTCAATTAATGGGAAAAAGGGATGACTGCATACGATCTGCTCGGGCTTTTCCTTGTCATGAGCGCATTGGCCGCGATACCCAGTGCCAGTGTGGCGCTGGTGGTTGTGCGTTCGGCGACGGTGAATGTGCGTAACGGTATCGCTACCGCAGTGGGGGTTGTGGCGGGGGACCTGATCTTTATTACCATGGCCATGATGGGGCTGGTGGCGCTGTCTGAAATCATGGGTGCACCCGTGGTGCATTTAGGAAATGACCACTTTCAGGTTGTTTAATTTATTTCCTTCGCGCTGGTTGAACCATTGAATTAATGTGAGGGACGCTATCTTTGTCACAATTCGGCGCGAAATACCTTTGAACGATTTCGCATAATTCCGCCGTATCATGAACTGGTCACAAAGTTGTGAAAACAATGTCTCGATTCGCTTTCTGGCTTTACGATATTTAAACGGAAAGTCTCTAAACTCTTTTTGATTCTTTCGCATCGGTGTTTGCAAATTGATACAACTTGATGAAAATAAATCTGCTTGCCAAACTCTGCTCAAATAACCTTTATCGCCAATCAAAACACAATTGTTTAACTGGCCTTCAATATCGTTTAGGTAATGGATGTCATGAACCGAAGCCTTTGATATATCGTACATTTTTAACACACCACTCGGTGAGCAAACCGCGTGCAACTTATAGCCAAAGTAGCGCATATTTTGTGCTGCACAAAAACCAAAATCTGGCGAGCTAGATTCAAATTCTTGGCAAATTTTACTGCGATTAGATCGACTCATTTTACACACTTCCAATGGCATGCTATCGACAATATTTATATCGTTATCAACATCTAATCGCGTGACAATAGCGCTTCTGATCTCTTCTAATTTAAAACTCAACCTTCGCGCTCTTCTGTTATAAACGGAGCGTTCAATTTTCCCATTGATGCACGCAGGCAGCTGCTTGAACAAAAAGTGTTCTGAATCAATGCCCAGAGTTTCAGCTGCAAGACCGAGCGCGAGTAGCTCCTTATCGCTTAGCTTAGGTGTTCTGATTTGATTCAAAAAATTATCGGCTGGCTCAATTTCGTGCAAAAGAGACAGAATTTTGCTATAAACGCTCTGTAAGTTACTCATCTCGTTACCATTTTTCTCGTAAACTAATGATAACCTCTTTATGAGGGTGAGTAACTTACCTCCTTCCTAAATGCACCACGGGTATGGGTGCCTTCTTCGCCATGATCCGCTACCTGGCTGCCGGTTATCTGGTCTGGGTTGGTTGGCAGTTGATCCGGCACGCGGCGGACACCAGGGTTGTGAATGCGGGTCAGGTCACAGGCGGTATGGCGACCAGTTTTCTATCCGGACTGGCGCTGACCCTGGGCGATATCAAGGCTATCCTGTTCTATGCAAGCTTGTTTCCCGCCTTTGTCGATATCGCGTCCCTGACAATGTCCGATGTCGTACTTATTATGCTGGTGACGGTCATTGCCGTCGGCGGTGTCAAGGTTGCCTATGCACTGGCGGCCAATCGGATTGCCTGTCTATCGAAAGACGTTGTATTTCGGCAGGAGGCCAGAGTCGCCGCCGGTGGCCTGCTGGTGGGGGCGGGCGGTTATCTCATTGTGAAGGCCTGAAGGTATTGTGCGGGCTGGACAGTTGAAGCCTCTTTCGGTCGGTTGTACGTCGTGATTATTTCAGGGGTTCTGGTTATTTGGCTCAATTCTTATTGGCCGGACTTATTAATAGTCGCCAGTGTTGTGGCTGTGGTTTTTCTGCACACTGCATATGAAGTGCTTCGAAGCGCAGGTCAATCCTGACGGGGTGGGCCTCAAGTCAATATTTGCAGTTCTGGCGCTTAATGGAAGTATCCGTTGATTGATCTATGTCAATCATCAAGGGCGTTATGTTTGAACTTTCGAGAGAATAAGGTATCTTTCCTAATGTTAATATAACCATTTGCAGATTATGTGGCTTAGCAGATTCAGATTTTACATGGCGATCTTCGCGTTACTGGCTTTTACCAGCCAGTCGTTCGCTGTTGCGAAATTGCCCTGCCACAAGATGAGTCACGAACCTGATGTTCCAGTAATGACGGGGGCAATGGATCATGGAAGCCATACCAAGGCAAACAATATCCAGATCAATAATGCCCTTACGGCTGATGCCGCTGATTGTTGCAGCCAGGATCACTGCTCTCAGTTGGATTGCATCTCTGCAAGCGTTGCGGTGGTGAGTACACTGTCGCCGTTTTCCGTTCAGTTTTCTCAAACCCTCAATACAGCGTATTCGGTTTCCTTCCTCTCCCAGGCAGCTTCCTCGCTGTTTCGCCCCCCCATTTCCCGCTGAAGTAGGGTTGGTACGCCTGAAATTCAGGCGTCTGACGACTCGATAAGCGGGAGATAAAAACTCCCATAACGTATGTTTAAAACGCGCCATCGCTACGAGCGCGTTCACTGCAACTCTTGATTGGGAGTCATCATGAAGCCGTTACATACCTATCTGCGCTTTCCGGCGCTGATCGTATTCCTGTTATTTCTTACCGCTTGTTCCGAAAGCGAAAATCACGCAACTAAAAGCGCAACGATTGCCACGTTGGATGTTTATAAAAGCCGCACCTGTCAATGCTGCCAGCAATGGGTTCACCATATGGAAGATGTTGGTTTTGACACAAAAACCCACCACCCGTCGGACTTGAATCGCATTAAAAATGACTATGGCATAGCACCTGAGTTCCAGTCCTGCCATACAGCAGTGACGAGTAACGGTTATGTGTTCGAAGGCCATATCCCTGCGCGCTTTGTTCAGCAGTTTCTGGAAAACCCTCCTGATGACGCCATCGGCCTTAGTGTGCCCGGCATGCCGGCAGGCAGCCCGGGTATGGAGATGGGTGACAGGTTTACGCCTTACAAGGTATGGCTGCTTAAAAAAGACGGTTCGGCTGACGTGTTTGCATCTGTGAATAGTCGCGATCAGCAATAGGACATATAACGATGAACATTCAATGGGTATTTTTATTGTTTTTGCTGGTGGGGCTTCCTGTATTTGCGCAGAGCCCGGCTAATACGTTGAGTCTGGATGAGGCCATCGCCCATGCCATTGCCACGGATCCCTGGCTGAACGGTAGCCGGCATCGCGAAGACGCTTTGACCAGCGAATCAATTTCAGCATCGACGCTGCCAGACCCCAAGGTCAGCCTGATGGCGGCTAACTTTCCTACCGATAGCTTCGATATCAACCAGGAGCCTATGACGCAGCTCACTGTAGGTGTTAGTCAGATGTTTCCTCGCGGCGATAGCCTGGAGTTGTCCAGCCGTCAGAAACAGGAGTTGGCGGAACAGGAGCCATTGCTCAGGCAGAATCGCCAGGCCAAGGTAGCGGCTACTGTCTCGCAGCTGTGGCTGGAAGCATTCAGGGCCCAGGAGAGCATTCGATTGATTGAGCGGGATCGCTCGCTGTTTGAACATTTGGTGGATGCAACCAAAGCGAGCTATTCGTCGGCACTGGGACGTGCCCGCCAGCAGGATATTATCCGGGCCCAATTGGAGCTTACCCGGTTGGACGATCGTTTGACGGTGCTGCGGCAACAGTCGGAGTCAGCACAGCAGCGTTTATCCGAGTGGGTCGGCGGTCGCGCCCGTCTGCCGTTAGCGCAGCTTGTGCCCAGTCAGTACGGTGATGAGCCGACGTCGGTGGGAAGTCAGCCGGATAGTGATCGTTTGCTCTATGAACAGGTCAATCGGCACCCACTCTTGCTGGCACTTGATCAGCGTATTGATGCCATGGAGACCGGGGTCGAATTAGCGCGCCAGAAATATAAACCTGAGTGGGGTCTTTCCGCCCAATACGGCTATAGGGACGATGATCCCATGGGTCGCGACCGCGCTGATTTGTTCTCTGTCGGTGTGACCTTTGACCTGCCGCTTTTCACCGGCAAGCGACAGGATAAAGACGTCAGTGCGGCCACTTCTCGGGCCGAGGCCTTGAAAACTGACAAGTTACTGATGGCGCGAAAGCTGATGGCGGAACTGGATACGGCCTTGGTCCAGCTACAGCGCCTGAATGATCGTCGCGCGCTCTACGCCGAGCAGTTATTGCCGCAAATGTCAGAGCAGGCCGAAGCTGCCCTGGCCGCCTACAACAACGACGACGGCGACTTTGCCGAAGCGGTGCGCGCCCGCATTGCTGAGTTAAATGCCAAGATCGACTTTTTAACGATCAGGATTGATCGGCTGAAGATGATTGCCGAGTTGAATTACCTCTTGTCCAAAAATGGTTCAGAACCGTTTCCCGCCACCAGCAGAGAACACGCTGAAGGATTAACCCCATGAAGATTCAATTGAATAAATCTTTTTTCATTACAGTTGCCTTGTTGATTGCGACAGCGACCCTTGCTCACTATTCGGCCCTATGGCGTATGAAAGGGACCACGGGCGATGATGACGTTGCAACCGAGAAAAAACCACTCTACTGGGTCGCGCCGATGAATCCCAATTATAAGCGCGATAATCCGGGTAAATCCCCTATGGGGATGGATCTGATACCAGTGTATGAAAACGCGGGCGGCGATCAGGAGATTGGCACAGTCACCATCTCTCCCGATGTGGTCAATAACCTCGGCGTACGTACAGCGCCTGCCACTCGGGGGCAGCTGGACGTCTCTGTCAATACCGTGGGCTATGTGCAATATGATGAAGACCGTCTTGTTCACATTCATCCACGGGTAGAAGGCTGGATTGAAAAACTCCATGTCAAAGCCGCCGGAGATCCGGTCACTCAAGGCGAACCGCTCTATGCCTTATATTCGCCTACCCTGGTCAATGCTCAGGAAGAACTGTTGCTGGCATTAAAGCGAAATAACCCAACACTAATCACTGCTGCCATGGAACGGCTGTCGGCTTTACAGGTGCCGGAATCGGAGATCCACCGACTGAAAAAATCCGCAAAGGTCAGTCAGGCCATCACCATCAAGGCCCCGCAATCCGGCGTATTGGACAATCTTATGGTCCGTGAAGGCATGTTTGTGAAACCCGGTATGGAAATGATGGCCATCGGGCAGCTGGAACATATCTGGGTCATAGGAGAAGTGTTCGAGCGTCAGGTTATGAGTGTGCGAGAGGGCGATGCAGTGCGCATGTACCTCGATTATCTGCCAGGACGCACGTGGTCTGGCACGGTTGACTATATCTACCCGTCACTGAATACCCAGACTCGAACAGCTCGGGTGCGGGTACGATTCGACAACCCGGACGGTTACTTGCGGCCGGGTATGTTTGCGCAAATGACGATAGCGACACAACCCGCTCGGGAGGCGTTGCTCATTCCCCGTGAAGCACTGATTCGCACGGGTAGTCAATCGCGGGTCGTGTTGGCTAAAGGTGACGGGCGCTTTAAATCCATCGCCGTCGAGGTGGGGCGGATTGGCGAGAACCAGGTGGAGATTCTGTCGGGGCTCAACGAGGGCGACCGGCTTGTGACTTCCGCTCAATTTTTGATTGATTCCGAATCCAGCAAGACCTCGGATTTTCGTCGCATGAACCACAGCCCGGATGACGATACCCAGCCTGAAACACCGGCATCGGTATCGGTCGACGCCCGTATTGAAGGCGTCATGGTCGAACACCGAATGCTCAAGCTGGCTCACGACCCCATCGATGCCTGGCAATGGCCGGCCATGACGATGGATTTTACTGTGGACCCCGCAGTGGATCTGGATGGGCTGAAACCCGACATGAAGCTGCATGTGGAGATTCAGCGGAACGGGGACAACCACTACGTGATCAGCCAGATCCATCGACTGGAACAGGTGTCCGAAGATGCGCCCAGGGAGGGGGACGGGCAATCCATGGACAACAGCCAGCATCAGGGTATGAGCCATGATGCGATCGATATGGATCAAGGCCAGCGCAACGGGGAGGACAAGCCATGATTGAAGGTATTATCCGCTGGTCTGTCCAAAACCGCTTTTTTGTGCTGCTGGCCACCCTGATTCTGGTGGGGATCGGCGGTTGGTCCCTGAAAAACACGCCAGTGGATGCCATTCCCGATTTGTCGGACGTGCAGGTGATTATCAAAACCAGTTATCCGGGGCAGGCGCCGCAGGTGGTGGAAGATCAGGTCACCTATCCACTGACTACAGCCATGCTGTCCGTGCCTGGCGCCGTTACGGTTCGGGGTTACTCCTTTTTCGGCGACTCCTATGTCTATGTCATTTTTGATGAGGATACCGATGCTTACTGGGCGCGATCGCGAGTGCTGGAGTACCTGTCGCAGGTGGCACCGACTTTGCCGCCCAATGCCAGGCCGCAATTGGGGCCGGATGCCACCGGTGTGGGTTGGGTCTACCTCTACGCGCTGGTGGACCGCACCGGTCAGCACGATCTCAGCCAGCTGCGCAGCCTGCAGGACTGGTTCTTGAAATACGAGCTGCAAACGGTTCCCGGCGTGTCGGAAGTTTCCGCCCTGGGTGGCATGGTGAAGCAATATCAGGTCAGGGTTCACCCGGATAAGTTACGGGCCTTCAACATCCCGCTGTCCCATATCCAAATGGCGATCCAGCGGGGTAACCAGGAGGTCGGGGCGTCGGTGGTGGAAATGGCCGAAGCGGAATACATGGTGCGCGCGTCTGGCTACATCCAGGGGCGTGATGATCTGGCCAATATCCCTTTGGGCCTGAACGTAAACGGTACCCCCTTGCTGTTAAAGGATGTGGCGGACATCGACGTCGGGCCGCAGATGCGCCGGGGCATTGCCGAACTCAATGGCGAAGGTGAAACGGTGGGCGGCATCGTGGTCATGCGTTTTGGCGAGAATGCGCAAAAAACCATTGATGGCGTCAAAGCCAAGCTGGAGACACTCAAGGCCGGGTTGCCTGAGGGTGTGGAAATCGTGACGGTCTATGATCGTTCCGGCCTGATTGAGCGTGCGGTGGAAAACCTGTGGCACAAATTGCTGGAAGAGTTCATCGTCGTGGCCCTGGTGTGTGTCGTCTTCCTGTTTCATATCCGCTCCAGTCTGGTGGCCATTGTCAGTTTGCCAGTGGGTATTCTTGTCGCATTTATCGTCATGCATGCGCAAGGACTCAACGCCAATATCATGTCGTTGGGCGGGATTGCCATTGCCATCGGCGCCATGATCGACGGCGCCATCGTCATGATAGAGAACATGCACAAGCATATGGAGCGAACACCACTGACCAACGAAAATCGCTGGCAGGTAGTCGCGGAATCTGCTGCCGAGGTGGGGCCGGCGCTATTTTTCAGCCTGCTGATTATCACCGTGAGTTTCGTGCCGGTGTTTACCTTGGAGGCGCAGGAAGGCCGTATGTTCTCGCCGCTGGCCTTTACCAAAACCTATGCGATGGCCGCAAGCGCTGCATTGGCGGTAACGCTGGTGCCCGTGCTGATGGGCTATTTTATTCGCGGAAAAGTATTGCCCGAGCACAAAAACCCACTCAATCGCGCGTTGATTGGCGTGTATATGCCTGCGCTTAAAACCGTGCTCAATTACCCTAAATCCACGCTCGTGTTAGCCCTGGTGATTACGGTTATCGGGTTTTGGCCAGTCAGCCAGATAGGTAGCGAATTTATCCCCCCCCTGGATGAGGGCGATTTGATGTATATGCCCACCACCTATCCGGGGCTGTCCATAGGTAAAGCACGGGAGATCCTGCAACAAACTGACAAGTTGATTGCCACGGTGCCCGAAGTGAAAAGCGTATTCGGCAAAATCGGTCGGGCAGAAACAGCCACTGACCCGGCGCCCCTGACCATGATTGAAACCTTTGTCCAGTTGAAACCGAGAGAGGAGTGGCGCGATGGCATGATCACGGAATCGTTAAAAAAGGAACTGGATGCCTTGGTGAAGTTTCCTGGACTGACCAATGCCTGGGTGATGCCCATCAAAACCCGTATCGACATGCTGGCCACGGGTATTAAAACCCCGGTAGGCATCAAGGTGGCTGGCCCTGATCTGAGGGAAATCGAAAAAATCGGCAAGCGTCTGGAACAGGTGCTCAAAGATGTACCTGGCACCGCCTCAGTGTATTCCGAGCGAGTAGCGGGTGGCCGTTATATCAAGGTGGATATTCAGCGGGAAAAGGCAGCGCGTTATGGTCTCAATATCGCTGACGTGCAGCAGGTGGTGGCCACTGCTATCGGCGGCATGAACGTCGCGCAGACAATCGAAGGGTTGGAGCGTTATCCCGTCAATCTGCGTTATCCGCAGGACTATCGTAACTCGCCGGAACAACTGGCCTTGCTGCCTATTGTAACAACCAGTGGCCAGCGCATTGCATTGGGGGATGTCGCTCGTGTTTATGTGGAAGACGGCCCACCTGCCATCAAGAGCGAGAATGCCCGCCTTAATGGCTGGACCTTTGTTGACATCGATGGCGTGGATATTGGCAGTTACGTAAAAAATGCCATGGCTGTGGTGGCCGATCAGGTCGAGCTACCCGCAGGCTACTCCCTCAACTGGTCGGGACAGTACGAATACATGCTAAGAGCCAAAGAAAAACTCACCTATGTGGTGCCACTGACGTTGGCCATTATCATCGTGCTGCTCTATTTCAATTTTCGCAGCGTTGCCGAGGTCGCGATCATCATGGGGACTCTGCCGCTAGCCATGGTGGGCTCGATCTGGCTGATGTACTTGCTCGGCTACAACTTCTCTGTCGCTGTTGGCGTAGGGTTTATTGCGCTGGCAGGTGTAGCAGTAGAAATCGGGGTCATCATGCTGGTGTACCTCAATCAGGCCTATCGCCATATGCTGGAAGAATGTGAGCAGAAAGGTGTTGAACCGCGAAAGGAAACATTGCGCCACGCGGTGTTGCACGGTGCCGGCCTAAGGGTAAGACCCGTGATGATGACTGCAGCGGCGATTATCGTGGGGCTGTTACCTATTATGTACGGCACGGGTACCGGTTCGGAAGTCATGAGTCGGATTGCGGCGCCTATGGTGGGTGGAATGCTGAGTGCCGTGGTGTTGACCTTGTTGGTATTGCCGGCGGTTTATCTGCTTTGGAAGCAGAGCAAGGGTAATGACGGAACTTAATCAATGAACCTGGCGTACCCGATTATAAAGTTCGGGTGCGCCGTTCTGAATTCTAACCCTATATTCTTGGCCTCTCCGTTGGTTCTGGTTGTGGAACCGATGAGAAACACATCGGTGTCAAACATTTGATTCAGATCAAGAACTGGCAATATCAGATCTGCTAGATTAAAACGGTCAATAAAGGGGGGCCGATATGGTTCATTATCTGGGTATTGTGCTGGTCATTTGGGGGTTGCTTGCGCAACCACTGATGGCTGCATTACCCGGAGATATACAGGTTCACTCTCCAGTATCAGCAAGTGCGCCCAATATTGGCGCGATCGCCTCAGTATCGGATCTGGACCATACGCTCCCAGTCCCAGCGGCCACTTCCAATCCTCTCAACCCGAATGAGTATGGTAAACAGGCGGCAGGGCATAGCCTCACTGCTTCGACAATGCCCTGTCACCAAATTGCCGACAGTAGTGATTTGTCCAAACCCTGCGGTAAGTGCTTAACCGGTCATTGTGACTCAGGCTGTCTATCGGCCAGTCATTGTGCGCCAACCTGTTCAGCCTCGGGAACAGTTGGGGCTGTCGGTTCATTTTATAAAAATACTATGAATCATGCCGCCTGCGATGTGTTCAATACCCCGCCGGAACCACTGTTGGCGCGGCTCCCCTCACGTATTTTTCATCCTCCCAAAACGGCCTGATCAGGCCGGTAATCCCGCTGGTATAACAACTGCGATACCTGTTTCGTGAATGGTTCCGCCTTTGCGGATCCTGGTTCCTGAACCTTTGAAATCCCTGCTGGCGGTTCTCCCGCTTTGTGCTGGGAGCAACGCATGTTCCGACTAGCCAGGGTAAACAGGATTACACATCCATTACAGCAATGTAATACACGGGTCATCTTAAGGTCAGAAACGCCGCTCTACTATGACAATGGATAAGTCCAGGTGCAGCTTGGGAGTTGTGTACGGGTCGATTCAATGCAGAAACGCCGCGACAGGATATCTGGCCAATATTAACGGTTGACGGCGTACAGGCTACAGATCGAGGTGCGTGTAATAGTGAGTACGAGAGGCCTGATACCTGTTAATGAAAATTGCTTGACCTGTGTCTTGGACACAGGTGTAAGGTGACAAAAAGCCGGACAAATTCTTTGGATTTTCTCTCGGGTTTAGAACTGATGATTGACTCATATCAAGGCAAGGAACAGATCTTCGGGGTTAATCTGAATCCTGCGATAGTCAGACTGAGCTGCGAGGAGGGCTGTGTGAAAGTTATCGAAATGGCCAGGCGTTTAGGGGTTACGGCCGATACCGTGCGGTTTTATACCCGGATCAAGATTCTGAAACCGGGTAAGAACAAAGCCAATGGATATCGGGAATACAGCGAAAAGGATTACAACCGCTTGCGATTCGTGCTGAGTGCACGGCAACTGGGCTTTTCCGTTGAGGATATTCAGGAAATTTTGAACCACGCGGATAAGAAGAAATCGCCTTGCCCGACGGTGCGCCGCCTGATTGATCAGCGCCTGCATGAAACCGAGCGACAGCTTAGGGAAACGTTGAAATTGCGGGATCGCATGCAACAGGCTGTGTTGGAGTGGAGTCAAAAGCCGGATAAGGCGCCAACGGGCCATATGCTTTGCCATCTGATCGAAGAATTCACTGCGGAGGAAAGGTTATGAATACACACAAAACGCCAAGTGCGAATCTACACCGAGGTGGTTGTTGCTGCGCCGGCAAATCATCCGTTTCTGCTGAAGCCCGTGATATCCGCAGCGTTAGCGATACGTCTCTTCCTCTTCATCGTTTACAGGTTCAGGGTGCCAGCTGCGGTGGTTGCGTGAAAAGTATCGAGCAGACGTTGAAATCCGTTGCAGGGGTTAGCGAAGTGTCGATGGACCTGGTAACGGGCATCGCTTCAGTCATTGGTGTGGTTGAACCAAAAAACCTTACCGATGCGTTGGATCGTGTGGGTTTTCCCGCAACGCTCATTCGCTAGTTGCTGTCAAGTAAACCAGGAGTATGGATATGAGTTCAACAAACACGGAATCTGGCAATCCATCCTGTCATGAAGGTACGGAAACTGGCCAGCATCACCACCATCATGTTCATGGCGGCAGCGCAGTAAGCCAGGAATTGATGATCGAAGGCGCTGGTTGTGCCAGCTGTGTGGGAAAAATCGAATCCGCCCTAAAAGCGATACCGGGTGTGGAAAACGCGGAAATGAATTTCGCTCAGCGAACCGTCAGCGTGTTGGGTTCGGCGCCTGCCGAGCAATTGATAAAAGCCGTTGAGGGCGCTGGTTATAACGCCAAAATCAGCCTTGCTGACAATGAAGACGATGCATTGGCGGAAAAAGAAAAAGCTGATTGGGCTTACTACAAACGACTGATGCGGGAAATGACCATCGCCCTCAGCCTGGGCGTGCCGCTGATGATTTACAGCATCGTAGTCGGCGAAATGACGGTAACAAGCACTGGTGAGCGCATTGCCTGGTTGGCTGTTGGATTACTGACGCTTGGGGTGATGGTGTTCTCCGGCAAACACTTTTATGTCGGTGCCTGGCAATCCTTTAAAAATCACTCGGCCAATATGGATACCTTGATTGCTTTAGGCACAGGTACGGCGTGGGTGTATTCGATGGTGGTGGTGTTTGTTCCTCACTTGGTGCCGGAAATGGCGCGCCATGTTTATTTCGAGGCGACCGCGATGATTATTGGTTTAATCGATCTCGGTCTTGCCCTGGAATTGAAAGCCCGCGGTCGTACCTCTGAGGCTATTAAGCGCCTGATTGGATTGCAGGCGAAAACGGCGCGGGTTATTCGCGATGACAAAGAACTGGATATCGCTATCGAACAGGTTCTACTGAACGATGTGGTCCGCGTGCGCCCAGGTGAAAAAATTCCCGTCGATGGTGAAGTGGTTGAAGGGCATACGGCGATTGACGAATCCATGCTCACCGGCGAGCCGATGCCGGTTGAAAAAGCCACTGGGAATACCGTAGCGGCGGGCACCATCAATAAATCCGGCTCAATTCTGTTTAAAGCTACCCGCGTTGGTAAAGACACGGCGCTGGCGCAAATCATCAATATGGTCAAGCGCGCACAAAACTCCAAGCCGCCGATTGGTCGTTTGGCTGATGTCATCTCGGCGTATTTTGTACCGGTGGTGATGATTATTGCTGTGGTGAGTGCCTTGACCTGGCTTAATTTTGGACCGGAACCGGCGGTGGCATTTGCCATAGTATCGGCCACGACTGTATTGATTATCGCCTGTCCCTGTGCGCTGGGGCTGGCCACGCCGATGTCGGTGATGGTGGGTGTGGGTAAGGCCGCAGAGGCGGGCGTGCTGATTCGCAACGGTGAAGCCCTGCAAACCGCGTCGAAGATAACGGCGATGATTCTGGATAAAACCGGCACCATTACCTTGGGTGCACCGAAGGTCACCGATGTACTGGTGGCGGGTGAGTATGATGAGCAGGCGGTGTTGCGATTGGCAGCAACGCTTGAATCCGGCTCTGAGCATCCGTTGGCCATGGCTATTGTTGAAAGTGCTCAGGAAAGGGGGATCGAAACCGGCAAAGTCTCCAACTTTAACGCCATTGCTGGCCACGGCGTGCAGGCGGAAGTAGACGGTAAAACGCTGTTGTTTGGCAATGAAAAACTCATGCGCGAGCGCACCATTGAGCTCGGTGATTTTGTTGAAATGGCCCAGGCGCTGGCCGCCGAGGCTAAAACGCCGATGTATTTCGCCGTTGATAATAAGCTCGCAGCGATTATCGCAGTAGCCGATCCGATTAAGGAAGACTCCATCGCTGCCATCAAGCGCCTGCAGCATAACGGCATCCGGGTGGTGATGCTCACCGGCGATAACCGTGCCACGGCCAAAGCGGTAGCGAAAAAAGCCGGTATCAAGGAATTTTTCGCCGAAGTGCTGCCGGAAGAAAAATCCAAAAAGGTGCAGGAACTGCAGATGGAAGGCGAAGTGGTGGGCATGACCGGGGACGGCATTAACGATGCGCCGGCCCTGGCTATCGCCAATGTCGGTTTTGCTATCGGCACCGGTACGGATGTGGCCATTGAGAGTGCCGACATAACACTGATGCGGGGTTCGTTACATGGCCTGGCGGATGCCATTGCCGTCAGCAAGGCTACGTTGCGCAATATCAAACAAAATTTATTTGGCGCCTTTATTTACAACGTGGCCGGTGTACCGTTTGCGGCTGGCGTGTTGTATCCATTTTTCGGTTTGCTGTTAAGTCCGGTGATTGCCGGTGCGGCGATGGCGTTTTCATCGCTGACAGTTGTAACCAATGCTAATAGGCTGCGCTTCTTTAAAGCGCAGGAGCACTAATGAGAATGTCGGGATGAGGGCGTTGCGATGATGATTATTAATATTGCGGGTTTAGCGCTGATTGCACTGATTGTGTGGTGGTTCTGGCTCTACAAGCCGAAAGAAGCCGAGCTGGGTGAAAACGATCTGGTGATAACTGTGGAAAACGGTACCTATTCGCCTTCGCGCATTAAGGTGCCAGCTGGAGCACCATTTGAAATTAAATTTATGCGCAAAGATCAATCACCCTGTTCTGAGACTTTATTGATCCCCGAACTGCAAATCAGCGACACTTTGCCGTTGAATAAACTGAAGACCATTCAGCTGCCAGCAATGTCATCCGGCGAGTATGCGTTTCATTGTCAGATGCAGATGTACCGTGGACAAATCACGGTGAAATAAGCAGGAGGCCCAATGAACATCAACAAAGTCATGGCCATTTTTGACGAGTTTCGCCTGAAAAACGTGGAAGAAACTTTGATTCGACATGGGGTGAAGGGGTTTACCTTGCATCCAGTTCGTGGGCGTGGTCATTACTTTGACAGTTTTAACGAAAACCATTTGATCAAGCATATTCAAATGGAAGTTTACGCCAAGGCGGAGCAGGCCAAGGAAATCGCACGGTTGATTGTGGATGCGGCGCATGCCAATGCCGATAGCGAAGGGCTGGTCTGCATTGTGCCGGTTAACGATCTGCTATGGATACACGATAAACGCGGCGCAATAGACAACGATTTTCAATTACACAGGTGAGGTGTGACATGGCGACTCAAAAAACATCATTCTGGTTAACACCCAAAGGACTGGCGGCACTGGGACTTATCGGCGCGGTCACCTATTTTCTGCTCGTCGAGCACCGGCAACACGTCTGGCAGTTTCTGCCGTTCCTGATTTTCCTTGCCTGCCCCTTTATGCATCTGTTTATGCACGGCGGACACGGTGGTCATGGTAGCCATGATCAGCATGAGGGCGAGTCCGATCAGGATGCCTATCAGCGGGGGCTGGAGGAAGGCCGTCGGGAAAACGAACACCGTCATCACCATTAATCCAACAATATTACAGGAGAAGAAGCATGCACGGTGAATCCGCTTACGGCCTCTGGACGCTGGTGATACTTAATTCGGCGATATTTATTTTCTTTGCCTTCAGCTTTACCAAGCCGCAAACCAAAACTGACTGGCGAAGCTTTGGCGCTTTCTCGGCGTTTATTATTGCCCTATTTACCGAGATGTATGGCTTTCCATTAACCATTTATTTTCTCTCCGGCTGGTTGGCGGAAAAATATCCTGGTATTGATTTTCTGTCCCACGAAAACGGCCATCTTCTGCATACCCTTTTCGGTTTTGAAGGCAACCCTCATTTTGATCCGCTGCATATCGCCAGTAATGTCCTGATCATTTTGGGTTTCTTTTTGCTGGCCTCGGCGTGGAGTGTTCTGCACAAGGCGCAGCAGACCCGTTCGCTAGCGACTACCGGCTGGTATGCCCGTTGCCGCCACCCGCAGTACATCGCATTTATCCTGATCATGTTTGGATTTCTGTTGCAGTGGCCGACGATCCTTACCGTGATTATGTTTCCGGTTCTGGTAGTGGTTTACGTGCGACTCGCTAAGCGTGAGGAGCGCATGGCATTGAAGGAATTCGGTGATGACTATCGCCGCTATATGGAAGTCACGCCGGCATGGATTCCGAAATTTAACGTCGATAAAACTGTTTCCAACTGATGAGGGTACTCCGATGAAAAAACTAATCTCCAATTTGGTAATAGCCGCCGCGATTTCTTCGCCCGTCTTTGCGGAAAAAAGGGCACGAACATGGCGACAGTAAAGATCAGCCGATGGGCGGAATGGTGATGGGCCATGAGCAAATGATGGCTATGCATGAGCACATGCAAAAGATGCACGACATGATGGGAAAAATCAAAGCCGAAACCGATCCGGAAAAACGCCAGCAACTGATGCAGGAACATATGCGAGTGATGCAGGAGGGCATGCGATTAATGGGTGATGGCATGGGAATGGACATGAACAAAGATGAGTCATCAAAAATGGACGACATGGATATGATAAAGCGCATGGACATGATGGAAGAACGAATGGGCATGATGCAGATGATGATGGGGCAAATGATGGATCATGAGTCTGAATCCCAAAAAACACCTGTCCACAAACACAAAAAATAGATGGGTTGCTTACTCAACCTGTCGATTGGAGGAAAAACACTATGAATGAGCATCGATCGGGTATCAATCCAGGTTTTTTAACCAAGCATACCTTGAGCGTGTGCGGGATCAATGAAAACAATACCAAAGCGATTGTTGAGGAAATTGATGGGCTTCCCTGTGTTGACAGCGTTCAGTTCGATGCACGTAGAAAAACCTTAAAAATCGCCTACGACGCTTCTCATCACAATATCGATGAAATGATCGCCATTGTCGAAAAGCATGGTGCGGCAATAAAAGACAGCTGGTGGCCCCGAACCAGGCTGAGTTGGCAACGGCAGACCGATGAGAATATCAGGGATAACGCTAAACATGAGGCGCACTGCTGCAACAAGATGCCGCCTCATTAGATGAAAGAGAAAATGAGCAACAAAGAACATCGATTAGGTGTCTCGGAAATTAATCTGGTGAGGGGCCAATTGACGTTGGAACCTGTCGATATGACTAGCAGTCTGTTGAGAAATGCAGTTTTAAGCATCCTGTATACCTTGCAACGAATGCCCAGGAAGAGGGCTGACCATTATATTAAGGGGGCATGAATGGAGGAAAAAGACGATCGTTCGACACATTATGACGAGGGTAGCCTCTCTCTGTCAGGTACGGTGATGCTCGGGACTGGGGTGATGATCGGCGCAGGAATATTTGCGCTAACCGGGCAAATGGCAGAGATGACTGGTGCATTATTCCCATTGGCATTCCTCGCGGCCGCGATCATCGTTGGTTTCAGTGCTTACTCATACATCAAAATATCCAATGCCTACCCATCAGCAGGGGGGATCGGCATGTATCTGCATAAGGCCTATGGCGACCGGTTGCCCACTGCGTTTAATGCACTACTTATGTATTTTTCGATGGTCATCGCGCAGAGTTTTCTAGCGCGTACGTTCGGTTCTTACACCATGCAATTATTTGGCGGTGACCCTTCAGGGCAAATGACTCCTATACTCGGCGTCTCCCTAATTCTGGCGGCGTTCATTGTGAACCTGTTGGGTAATCGGTTGATTCAAGGGGTTGCAGGGTTTATCGGCCTACTGAAAATTGGTGGAATTCTAATCTTTGGTCTCGTCGGCATCTGGTTAGCTGATAGCCTGGCAGTGGACTTTGACCATGTAAGCGAGACCGGTTCAGCCAGTAATTTCCTCGGCGCCACAGCGCTGGGGATTCTGGCATTCAAAGGCTTTACCACTATTACCAATAGTGGTTCCGAGGTGATCGATCCACACCGCAATGTTGGTCGCGCCATTGTTATTTCGATTGCTGCCTGTGTCGTTATCTATACATTGGTTGGTTTTGCGGTGGCCAGTAACCTCTCACTCAGGGAGATTATTCAAACTCGAGATTATTCCCTGGCTGCGGCCGCTCGACCTGCACTCGGTGAGTACGGCGTGTGGTTCACCGTTGCGATTGCCATGCTGGCGACGGCGGGAGGGATTCTTGCCAGTACTTTTGCGGTCTCCAGAATGCTGGCGATGCTAACGGAAATGAAGTTGGTGCCCCATAGCCATTTCGGTATGCCGGGTAGCATTCAGAAACATACATTGGTGTACACCGTGGTTCTTGGACTTGTGCTCACCGCGTTCTTTGATCTTTCCCGTATAGCAGCACTTGGCATCATATTCTATCTGGTGATGGATATCGCCATTCACTGGGGTGTTCTGCGCTACTTGTTGGACGATGTTAAAGCCAAAAGCTGGGTCCCCGTTACCGCGATTATATTAGATTCGCTTGCACTAAGCGGGTTCGTTTGGGTGAAGTTGAATTCAGATCCATTTGTGTTGGGTGTGGCCGTTGTCACAATGATGCTAATCGCGATCGGAGAGCAACTATTCCTTGGATCTGAAAAACGAAAGCAAGCTGTGTCCCAAAGTCAGGCGCATGAACATCATCATTAAAAATCATGTGGAGGAAGCCTGCCAGGCACAGAACGGGACTCTAGTGGTTAACTTTTGTTGTTTGGAGAATGGTAATGGATCAAGTTAGCACACTTAAAGCGATCTATATGGGCATCGACACCCACCAGGAACTGGTGGTGTGTATGCGCAGCTATCGTGACTTTTTGAGACTCTAATCGATGAGTCAATCCACAACTGAGAAAAAATTATGCAAATTGAAACCTTAAAAGATGTGCTGCACTGGACCCGGGAATTTCACCAACATCTCAGTCAGTGCTTATCCCATTGCGCAGACAAGAATACGGATGAACGGGCCCGGATGATTCTTGCTTACCTGTCCGATCACGAAAAAAGTCTCACAAAAGTTGTCAATGGCTTCGAAACCTCGGGCGATGAACATGCGCTGAACACCTGGTGTATGGAATATGTGGCAAAGCATCCTATCGTCCGACATGCACATTGCGACGCGCCTTTTGCCGAGCTTGATGCCGCGCAAATCATGGAGGTGATTGTCGATCAGCATCAGCAGGTGATTGAGCTGTATCGCTATCTCGCCTCAAGGGCGGATATCCCCTCTGCCAAGGAGTTGATGGAATCACTCCGGTCGCTGGAGGAACACGAAATGATGCGTATGGTGCAGTCTGCCAACCGGTTCGGGGATATGTAGAGACACTAATTTATTACAGATACACCACCATAAACGGAGGAATAGTCATGACACTTAATGCGTTCAAATTCGGGATAGCCAGCGCGATTACCGCGGCGATACTGTGGCTGGCTTGCAGCCTGTTGGTGATGTTAATGCCCGCCATGATGTTATCCATGTCTGGGGAAATGGTGCATATGCAACTGAATGAGATGGGTTGGCATTTGACATTCACTGGCGTTGTTGTGGGACTGGTGGCTTGGTCAGTGTCAGCGGGTATCGCCGGGTGGTTGCTGGCGGCTATTTACAACCGCTTGCAGTAAGCCGATGGATTATGAGGTGCCATATCAGTGACCATGCCCTTCCGAGTCTTGCCCACGTGCGGTGAGTATCTGGTATTGGTCGGGAGACAATTCCGGCAATCGCTTCAGGAACGCCACCATGTTCCAGATACGTTCATCGTCATGCCCCGGTCCCCAGGCGGGCATGCCCGAAGCCTTGATGCCGTGTTTAATAATCCAGAATTGTCGCTTAATGGCCTCGTCGTCATTTTCGGTGTCGCCGGTATGTTCGTGCCCATGTTCATCGCCGGCTAGAGTTAGATTAGGGGGAGCGGGATACAGTCCCAGGGTGAAATCACTTTCGGTTTTGCCCGGCTTCAAATGGCACCCCGCACACATATCATTGTAGTCGGCGCCACCCGCCAGTAACCGCTCCGGTGCGTTTAGGTCGCCAGGAACCTTAATGTCACTGGCAGCACGTGCAACTGAACGTTCACGCAAGGTTTCCAGCAGCCAGTAGGTCAGCCGATTGTGTGGTACATCGGCTCCCATGGGGTAGAGACCTGAATAGAGAAACAGCCCACCACCCACCAGCGCGATGACAGCGGTAATGACCAGACTCTTGATAAAGGTGGTGAGCGCCGACATGAAAACTCCTTGGGTTGATCAGTGTTGGTGTTCTGAATGTTGCTCGCCTGAGCTTTTTTCGTTGTCCTGATGATCAGCCTGCGCTTGATCCTTTTCAGAGTCGTTATTATGCGTGTCATTCATGCATTGTTTCATCATGGCCTGCATCACCGGATCATTCATGTCCATCTTGCTGTGATCCATATTTTTCATGGCGGTGCAATCCGGTTTTTCAGCGTCTTTCATATGTTCTTTAGGTTCATGGGCCTGTGCAGAGAAAGCGATGCCCAGTGTGGAGAACACGATGACAGTGGCTAGTGTTTTCATATTCATAAAGGTGTTCCTCATAGGTGTTTGAAAAGTTTCTATATCAACTTGGTGCTTGTTAAAACCAGAATCGCAGTCCCGCGACGAATTGGGTGCCTGACGTATCTTGGCCTACCGCGCGGCGGTAATCGGCTGTGTCGCCATAGGTGTCTGTCCATTCCACACCGATGTAGGGCGCAAATTGGCGGCTGAATTCGTAGCGCAGGCGCAAGCCGACCGCGAGATCCGAGAGGCCTGACCCCAAACCATTATCAGCATCATCCTTACCATATAGATTCAGTTCCGCACGGGGCTGCAAGATGAGTCGCTGTGTCAGCAGCAACTCGTACTCGGCTTCGGCGGAGAGCGCGGTTCGACCGTCGTCGCCCACATAGGCAGTCACATCCACCTCGAACCAGTAGGGCGCCAGGCCTTGTACACCGAATGCCAACCACTGACGGTCCTTGCCTTCGTTAAACTGGTCGAGTCGAACACCGAGCTGGGTGTCGAAAAAGGCGTTAAATGCATGTCCCCACAACAGGTCGGTTGAGCTCTCTTCCAGCGTGCCGTCTGCGATATCACCCTCCGCTTTGATGACAAAGCGGTCGTAGGTGGTGCCATACCAGGCCTGGACATCGTAAACCGTGCTATCGCTATCTTCCTGATACTCCAGGCGATCACCCAGAATGGACCAGAAAGCGTGTTCGTCCGCCAGTTTCAGTTGCCGTGGCCCCGGCTGTGCATAGGGCCCTTCGGTCAAGGTGTAACCGTCGGAATAAGCATGGGGATCGCGGGCATCGGCAGGAGCGCTGCCGCCCTGCATTTGCATTTCGCTGTGATCCATTTGCGCCAGTACGGTATTCACCGGAAAAGCACCGACAGTAAAAGCCAGAATAGTCAGGGGTTTTATCGCAATCAGCCTCATGACACCACCACCTCGCGGAACATGCCCGCATCCATATGAAACAGCAAATGGCAATGCCAGGCCCAACGACCCAAATCGTGAGGTGTAGTCAGGTAGCTGATGCGTTGAGCCGGTTGCACTGGAATGGTATGGCGGCGAACCCGCAATTCGCCCTGGGCAGTTTCCAGTTCGCTCCACATACCGTGTAAGTGCATGGGGTGGGTCATCATGGTGTCGTTTTGTAGAATGATTCTAACGCGCTCATTGTGGCGCAGGGAGACCGGTGTGCTTTTACCGAATTCGAGTCCGTCGAAAGACCAGCTATAGCGTTCCATATTGCCGGTAAGGTGTAGTTCCAGCTCCCTCGCGGGCGGGCGGCGGTCATCCAGCACACCATCGATGGATTGCAGGTCGGCCAGCGTCAGCACGCGGTGGCCCTGTGGGCGCAGCCCACGCTGGCTTAAGTTGCGCAAGCCAATACCGGGGTCGTCGAGATTGGTACTTGGCGTATCCACCCGTTGGTCAACCGAAGCCCCGTATTCGGTTCGGGCGTGGCGTATGGTAGATGAAGGTTTGGCAAGCGGGTTGTCAGAACCCTGCTGCATGCCGTGCATACTGTGGTCCATGGCCATACCGCCGGACATTTGGGAATGATCCATCTTGGTTTGGCCCATGGAGTCCATTTTCATCATGTCGTGGCCCATGGCGCCACCACCCATTGCTCCCATCATATCCTTCATGGTTAACCACTCGGGCGAATCGGGTTCTGGCACAGGCGCTGTTAAACCTTGCCGCACACTCAGGGTGCCGCGAGCGTAACCGCTGCGTTCCATGCTCTGGGCGAAGATCGTATAAGCGTCGTCCTGGGGCTCGACCATGACATCGTAGGTTTCGCCGGGGCCAAAGCGGAATTCATCCACAGTGACCGGCTCGACATCCTGGCCATCTGCCTGGATCACCGTTAACTTCAAACCGGGAATGCGAACATCATAAAAGCTATTGCTGGCGGCATTGATAAACCGCAGCCGTACGCGATCACCGCGCTGGAACAACCCGCTCCAATTGCCCGCCGGGGTGGTGCCATTCATTAGGAAGGTGAGGGTGGCCGCCGACAGGTCCGCCAGATCGGTCGGGTTCATCCGCATCTGGTTCCACATCTGGCGCTTTTCCAGGGCTGCCTGTAAGCCCATCTTTGAAACATCGGCTGTGAAATCGAAAAAGGTGGGCTGATTGAAGTTGTAGACATCGCTTTGTACTTTCAGCTTGCTGAAGGTATGCATTGGATCTTCGTCGGTCCAGTCGGACAGCTGCACCACATAATCCTGGTCGGCACGGTGTCTTTCGCCTGCCCGCGGCTCAATGATCAGGGCGCCGTACATCCCGGTCATCTCCTGAAAGCCGGAGTGACTGTGGTACCAATAGGTGCCGCTCTGGCGGAGGGTAAAGCGGTAAACAAAGGTTTCTCCCGGTGCGATGCCTGGGTAGCTGATCCCCGGCACACCATCCATTTGATAGGGCAGCAAGATGCCGTGCCAGTGAATAGAGGTAGAAACAGGTAATCGGTTGGTGACGCGGATGGTGACGTCATCGCCCTCGCGCAGCCGTAGCGTCGGTGCCGGAATGGAGCCGTTGATGGTGGTAGCCATACGTGTGACACCGGTAAAATTGACAGGTGTTGCGGCGATTACCAGGTCGATTTCACGGCCGCTGAGTACCGGTGCCGAGCCCAGCGCGGTCGCGCCTTTTGCGGCGGCCTGCAACCAGGACGGTGTGGCGGCCAGCACGCCACCGGCTGCCAGGCCCTGCACGAAGCGGCGGCGACTAAGCTGCCAGGGCTGCTTGGGTCGGGGGAAACCATGGGTCATGAGTCAATCTCTTTTCGAATAAGTGATGGTTGTTCCACGTTCTGACTCCGCATACTAGCGAGCCGAGCCTGTCACCCGCATGACTCCTGGATGACAATCATGTAATCCTGCAAAATTGTCGCTAAGTGTGATGATTCGAGTTGCCGATTTAGGTTTGATGAATGGCTCTGGGGAACAGGGCATAAAAAAAGCTTCGGCTATCCCAGGACACTTGCCTTGAGTAGCATCCATATTGCCATGCCAAGCATCATGAGGTTTTCAGTGAGCGATATAAACCCCAAGGGGACGTTACTCTCGCCACCTACACAGGCGCACTTGAGCTTTCTTTTGTCAATGTACACGGCTTTAAACACTGAGACGGCACCGACAATCCCTATGAAAAAGGCAACTGGTATCGAAACGAAAGGCAATACCCCGGCTATCATTAGCAAGCCAGCCAGGCCTTCACCATAGGGATACACGTACCCGTAAGGCACCCATTTTTGGGCAAGAAGATCATAGTTAAGAAACATGGTCGAAAAGCTTTCGACATCCCGTATTTTTAAATAGGCAAGACCACACATTGAAAAAGCGATGAACCACTCGAAAGTGCGTAAAGACAGCCATTGCCCTTCAGCAACCGAAGCCGAACCCGTGGCCATCAGAAAGGTCATTGAAAACAGAGCGATAACGGGCCAGTAAGTTTGTTCATTTTTGCCTTTTGGTTCTTTCCCAAAATACACAAGTAGGTCGTCGTACCCACCGATTCGGTTACCTTCCAGAAAGGTCTGAGGAGTGGTTTCAACATTATGCTTGTGCTTAAAAGCTTCGGTTTCCTCGTGATTTTTAAGGTGATGATCTTCCACCTGAAACCCTTGGGTCTCCAATAAATGTTTCGATTTTAAGCCATAGGGACAGAGATGATCCTCCATCACCATCCGGTACAGTTCAGCTGTCTTGGTGCCTGACATCGGTGTTCCCTCCTTATATGACTGAATATGACTGATATGACTGAATGAACAGCACTTGAGGTGTCGTCCTGATGATGATAGTAGTAGGCTCCTGTCTTAAACATGACCCAAAGATTACATATATGTAATCTTTGGGTCATGTTTCTGTTGGGAAAAGGCAGATAGTCTTGAAGGAGGCCCGGCATATATTGATAGTAGGAGTGGTGAAGCGATGCGGCTATTAGTGGTCGAAGACGAAATCAAGACCGGAGACTATTTACAGCAGGGGCTGACCGAAGCAGGGTTTATGGTCACGCTGGCGCGCAATGGCCTCGACGGCCATCATTTGGCGATGACCGAAACCTTTGACTTACTGGTGCTGGACGTGATGCTACCGGATGTGGACGGTTGGCGCATTGTGCAGTCATTGCGCGAGGCCGGCCGTCAAACACCAGTGCTGTTCCTGACCGCCCGTGATAGCGTGGATGACCGCGTAAAGGGCCTGGAGCTGGGCGCTGACGATTACCTGGTCAAGCCCTTTGCCTTTGCCGAGCTGCTGGCCCGGGTGCGCACTCTGTTACGCCGCAGTACGGTGCCGGTGATGACCGATCAGATCAAGGTTGCCGACCTCACCCTGGATTTGCCGCGTCACCGGGCCACGCGCGCCGGCCGCAAGATCAATCTCAGCCACAAGGAGTTTTGTTTGCTGGAGCTGTTGGTCCGGCGACAGGGCGAAGTATTACCGCGCTCCTTGATCGCCTCCCAGGTGTGGGACATGAACTTCGATTCCGACACCAATGTCATTGACGTGGCCATACGGCGCCTAAGGGCAAAAATCGACGACGATTATGAGCCCAAGCTGATTCACACTGTGCGCGGTTTGGGTTACAAGTTGGAGGTCGAGGACGACCATGACGAAGGTTAGTCTCACCCGGAGACGACCACTGTCACTCAACAGCCGGGTGATGCTGTTTGTCGCGATGGCTATCGGTTTCAGTTTACTGATGATCGGTTATCTTGTGCTGAATGAAGTAGAGCGCCATTTTGCTGAACAGGATGCCGACGAGTTGGTGGTGATTACTCGTGCTGTTGAAGACGCTCTACAATCGGCGAAAGATCAGGACTCGGCACCGGAGGGCGCCCTTGCGCGAGCTGTTTCTGGTCACCATGGTGTCTACTTTCAAGTCTGGGATGATGCGGGACGTTTGGTCTATAGTTCCGTGGACACCGGATCTTTGCCACAGGCGAACACCTATGCCCCTGTGGCCCGCATCCAGGTAGACAATCTTTACACCTGGCGATCTGATGGCAAAACCTACCGTGGCACTGCCACCCAAGCTCGTATCGGTGGTCAGGACTATCGCATCATTGCTGTCATCGATATGGATTTCCACATCCACTTTCTGAAAAATTTTCGTCGCAGTTTGTGGGTGATCATGGTCCTGGCGGGAGCCGTCACCCTTCTGGCGGCCTGGTATGGCGTGCATCAGGGGCATGCGCCAATACGTGCTCTGAGTGAATCCATGATGGATGTTCAGGCTGATCGACTGCATGTGCGTCTCGAGCCCAATACCGTGCCGGCGGAGCTGAAAACTCTGGTTGATTCGTTCAACCATATGATTGGTCGATTGGAGGACAGCTTTGTTCGACTTTCCCATTTCTCCGCCGATATCGCCCACGAATTGCGCACGCCTCTGACCAACCTGATCACACAGACCCAGGTGGGTTTGGGGAAGTCCAGAAGCCTGGAAGAATATCGCGAACTGTTATATTCAAACCTGGAAGAACAGGAACGCCTGACCAAGATGGTTAATGACATGCTCTGGCTGGCCCAAAGCGAACACGGCCTGCTCAAGCCTGTCTGGGAACCGCTCGATCTAGCTCGTGAAGTGCGCGAGCTGTTCGATTTTTTCGAGGCCCTGGCAGAGGAAAAACACATCGAATTGGTATTGGAGGGAAAGGCGCCAATTATACTGGGTGATCGCGCCATGCTGCGTCGTGCATTATCCAATCTGCTGTCCAATGCCCTACGTCATGCGCCCGCGGAGGCAAGTGTACTGATCCTGCTGGATTCATCGAGCGAGGGTAGGGCGTTACTCAGCGTACAGAATCCGGGGCCGGAAATTCCAGCCGAGCATTTGCCCAGGATTTTCGACCGGTTTTACCGCATTGATCCTTCCCGACAACGTCAAAGCGAAGGTGCCGGCTTGGGGTTGGCCATCGTCAAGTCCATTATCGAAGCCCATGAGGGGAATATCGATGTGGCATCCGAGCACAGCGTCACACGTTTCACGATCAGCTTACCCCGCATAGCTGATGCAGAGGTGAGCGCTACCGGAGAAAGAGATGAGTCAACTGACCGTCGGTAAACTGGCGCAAGGGGATGAAATCTGGGATCAGGTCGATGGGGCTTAGCTTAGCGCGTAGGCAGCAACAATCACGACGAGGCATTTCGCTGCAAAGGGCGTTCTTGGATCACGGCCTGCCAAGTACAGGGCTTTAACCTGTTGCTTGATGTCTCGCGCAAAACATTCGAGCCGCTTATTCATTGCCCATCAGTTTCCTTGTCGAAAGACTCAAGGATCGGACAGCCCTCTTCGCGGGTACCGCAGAGATTGGTTAGAAGGCGCAGTTCGTTCCTCAAAGTGGTTAATTCGGTCAAATGCTGTTCTACCTCCTCCAGTTTATGATGTGCCAGCTCCCGGACTTTAGGCTTCGCTTTTTGCGGATTTTCCCTGAACTTAAGCAACTGGGTTATCTCCTCCAGACTAAACCCCATCTTTTGCGCCCGTTTGATAAAACGCAGGCGCGATAAGTCTTTGTCGCTGTAAAAACGCACGCCACCATTGTTACGCTGCACCTTGGGCATCAGCCTGATTTTTTCGTAGTAACGCAGGGTATCGGCACTGATGGCCAACGTTGTCACAACTTCGCCTATTCGCATCATGATTTAAAACCAGAAGTAGTATTCATTGAGAAGGTATATGCCGACCAACATCAGGGTGATACCGCCGACTATTTCGAAACCCCGACGCCATTGACCAAGGGTCTGCATGTTTTCCAACCAACCGATGCTCACGGCACCCACCGCAAGGGGGATCACTCGCCCAAGTGCAAAGGCCAGCATCAGCAAGCCACCATAGACCACCGAACCGATAGAGGCACTGACACCCAGGCCGACCCACAGCCCCGGTGAACACACCGGGCAAATGCCCACTGTGAAAGGCATCCCCAGCAAGAAGGCACCCCAGAGCGTGGCGGCGCGTTTTCCACGCAATGGTAGCCAGGGCAATGGAATATTTACCCAACCCGTCCAGAGCAGGCCGAGCAGTATCAGTAATGGCCCCAGCACAACACCCCACTGACGGCTCAATAGATTTTGCGCCCAGGCACCACCTAGGGCAGCGCCAACTCCCAGCACTACATGGGTCAGGATCAACCCGGCGGCAAAGGCAAGACCGTAGCTCAGCGCTTCACGAAAAGCCCGTGCGCGCGTGACGTAGGCCAGGACGACGGGAATGGAGGCGAAAGCCACGGGTGTAAAACTGAACAAGAGGCCGGCCAACAAGGACGCGCCCAGCCCCGCAACACCGCCCATCTGCATCCATGTTGCAGTCTCCATTAACGTTGTTCCATGCGCTGATGAATGGCATGCCGCAACTTGGCCGCTGAGGGTAGCGCTGGAAAAACCAGTTCACCATTGATGGCGATGGCAGGGGTACTCACAACACCCAATTCCACTGCGTAATCAATGTTCTCCACCACATTAACTTCGTGGTACTGGATATTGGCCTCAGAAAACTCGGCAATCACCATTCTGGCCAGGTCTTTAGCCTTTTGACAACGGCCGCATCCTGAAGCTGTTAGCACCTCCACCAATAGGGGTTCGCTTTCAGTTTTTTTGCTCAATTACAGTCTCTCCAGCCACAGTGTGATCGGCAGCAAGACGTAGGCAGCAAAAAGGGACAACAGCAGAATCGCCGAGCTGCTCCATAACACTGCCTTTTGCCATCGCAAGCGGTACTTGTCTGCCAGGGAGCATGCCTTGATTCGATGCAATCGCCAGTAGCTAAATATCAATACCGCCGTGGTCAGAGAAAAAACTATGGCCTTATACTGCGAGAGTGTGGTCAACCAGGGCATGGCAGATACCATAGAGACGACTGCACTGCCCATCCCCAGGGTCACCAGTGCAATGGGCAAGGCACAGCAGGTAGTGCCGATCAGGGCAAGCCCCAGGCCGCTGAACAACGAGGTATCGGTTTTCATCTGCTCCTTGTCCATAGAGATAAGTCCACCGGGAAGGTTCATTCATTTTTCGGCTTTACCGGTTGTACCTGGAACTGGCGCAAGGTAAAGCCGGCATCGTTGATCAGGGTTTTGAGGGACGCTTCTGTCATCGGCTCCGGGGTATCCGCTTGGAAGATGACCAGACCATCGTTCAGCTTGATCTCGACGCTGGTCTTATCGACACCATCCAGCGCCTTGATCTTCTTCTCGATGCCGTAGGCGCAATAAGGGCAGGCCAGGCCGTCCACTCGTAGCATATAGCGCAACTCTGCCGACCAGGCAGGGAATGCCAGGGCTAACAGCATCAATATCGATAACAGTCGTCGCATGTTATTTACTCCTATAACTATAAGTGCCATTCCAGTTCAACCAGGGCGCGGTAATCGCCCTTTTCCTGATCTTGTGAAAGATCATCAAACAACGGGAATTGCACACCGGCCTTGATGGCAAAGTTACGGTAGGTCCACATCAAACCCGGTGACAGAAACCATTGATTACCACCCAGTTGTTTTTCGGCACTGCCCGTGCCTTGTGAAACACGTTCGATCAATTCACCATTGAGTTCCAGCATCCATACCCAATCGGGCTCATGATATTCAGTGGGTGCAAAACGAATACCACCCACCAGATCCACCAGCCAAACGTTGGGTCGCTCTGCACCGGTTGTCGTGTCCGCATTGAAACGGTGACGTACCGAGGCCCAGCGGTACCATTTACGGCCTTCGTAGCCGTAGGTGAGTCCAACCAAATAATCATTGCCGTCTGGTTCGACGCCATGGAGACCTTCGCCATCATCCAGCATTACCTTGCCAAGCACAGCCATGGACTCCTGAACCCCAAAGATGTCGTGCCGCCAGAATCGGTACTTGGTGGATAAATTAGTGGAGCCCCAGCGATCGTCAACATCGCCACTACGTACATAGGGAATGCCAATACCGGCCACCCAATCTCCCGTGAGGCCATATTTGAATTGCAACTCTGCTTCTGTCTCGGATTCGTCACCGGATTTTTCCCGATGTCCCCCAGCATGAATTTCCACACCGCCCTTATAAAGGGTATGCGGCCCCAAGCCGAACACCGGGTCGTGGGCTGCGGCAGTTTCGGCTCCCAGAAACAGGATTGTGAGAACCGGGAGAAAGGCGTACTGAGCAATGTTTTTCATGATCGTCGCATATCATCTTGAACAATTGTTGTGAACTTTAAAAGCTTAATACTTGGAGTCAGCTCCAGGTCAAGTGTTCAAACTAATTTCTTGATACGTATCATCACAAACTGTCAACAGCCACCCCACCAGCCTGCTGCACATGATGTTCAGTAGCGGTACCGGCTCGGAAGTGATGAGTTGTATCACCGCACCGATGGTGGGCGGCATGTTGAGTGCTGTGTTGTTGACCCTGCTGGTCGTGTACTACCTGTGGCGCGGGTATTCGTTGAAAGGTTGATATCAACCTGGTAGCTCAATGGAGGAGAAGGGCAGCCCTTGTGCCGGCAGGGGGCGTGTCGCCACGGAAAACCGACAAACTAGCCACACGCTTGACTCTATAGCTACCATAGGGATTAGTATTGAGATCAATTATCATTAGCAACAAATCAAATTGAGATCCCGTTAATGCAGGCACACTGGATATACCGTTTTATAAGCCCGAAGCTATTTGTTCTGAATGTCTCAGTACTACTGCTGGGCTTATCGTGTTTGCTTCCAGCGACCAGTCAGGCGGAAATGAGTGATGACGGCTTCGCTCAGATGCGTCAATTGGCTCAGCTGGCCGAATACATTGCTGTGGATTACATGGAAGCCGTCAGGGATGGGCAGGTGGTCAATGACGGTGAATATCAGGAAATGCTGGAGTTCTCCCAGCTCATCGTGACGAATATTTCTGAGATTCAGGATAAATCAGCCGACGCTGGCGACCTGACAGATCAGGCCAAGGCTTTACAGGAAGCCATCCAGAACAAACAGGCTATTGAAACAATTCGGCAAATGAGCGGCAGCCTGCGGGGTACGTTGTTGGCACTGATGCCGCAGTCGTCCCTGCCGGATCATCTGTTGTCGAAAGCGACCGTCAAAGGGTTGTATGAGAGCCAGTGCGCTTCTTGCCATGGCGCAGCCGGTGGGGGCGATGGTGTGATGGCCGAACAGCTGGAGCCAGCTCCAACCGATTTCACCAGCAAAGAGCGAGCCTTGAACCGGTCACTTCTGGGCCTGTACGACGCCATATCCAATGGCATAGACGATACCGCAATGCCGGCATTTACCCAACTGACGGAAGAGGAACGCTGGTCGCTGGCGTTCCATGTCGGCGGATTGGCATTTCAATCCGGCTCTGAAGTTACAGGCGAGGCACCCAGCGTCACCTTGTCACAGATGGTTAACCACACGCCGGTGCAACTCGCTGCTGAACATCCGGAGATGACGCAGCAGGCGATCGAACGGTTGCGCGCAAAGCCAGAACTGTTATTCCAGGAAACGACCAATCCTCTGAAAATCACCCGCGACCAACTGCTGCTAGCACAAGAGGCGCACCAGCGCGGCGATTATCAGACAGCACAAGCACTGGCGGTCAGTGCTTATCTGGATGGCTTTGAATTGGTCGAAAACAGCCTGGATGCGCAGAATAAAGCACTTCGCCAGACGCTCGAAGCCGATATGATGGCGATAAGGCAATTATTGAAGCAGGCACAGTCCCCGGGTGAGGTGGAAAGCGCTGTGAGCCGGACGCTGGCAAGGTTGGATGATGCGGATCGATTGCTTTCGGAATCTACCTTGTCCAATGCGACCCTGTTCAGTGCCAGCTTGGTTATTCTGTTGCGGGAGGGGCTCGAAGCCCTGCTCGTGGTGATTGCCCTGGTGACTGTGCTGGTGCGAACCGGTCGGCGTGACGGACTTCGGTATGTGCATTTGGGTTGGGTAACGGCATTGGTGGCCGGTGTTGCGACCTGGGCTGCCGCGCAGTCCCTGGTGAGTATCAGCGGCGCCAGCCGCGAAGTCATGGAAGGGGTTGCGGCCCTTTTGGCGGCGGTCGTGTTGCTCTATGTCGGCATCTGGATGCACAGTAAAACCCATGCTGCCCAGTGGCAGGCCTATATCCAGCAGCACATCAACTCCCACCTGACTGCGGGTACCCTGTGGGGTCTTGCGCTGCTGGCATTTATTGCGGTTTATCGTGAAGTCTTTGAAACGGTCTTGTTTTATCAGGCGCTGCTGACCCAGGCTGCAGCCGCTCAATATTCATCCGTATTCAGCGGCTTTGTAGCCGGTACTGCTTTCTTGGCCGTATTGGCCTGGGTGTTGGTGCGTTACTCGGTGAAATTACCCATTGCCAGATTCTTTTCCGTCACCACCTACCTGTTGCTGGCCCTGGCGTTTATCCTCATGGGTAAGGCGATGTCGGCACTTCAGGAAGCGGATCTTATCGGTATTACCCCATTGCCTGTCAGTTTTGAATTCGATTGGGTCGGCGTCAAATCCACCTGGCAGGGGATCCTGGCGCAATTGTCGGTACTGGTGGTTTTCCTGGTCTTTCTGGGGCTGGCTAGAAGGCAGCGGAAAAATGCCCCTGTTGCAGAACGTTCAGGAGAGTTTTTGGAACCGGGTGTCACCCGCTCGAAACCGGAGTAGCCGACAAATTCCGCAATATGCCGCACTGCTCCACTGTCCGACGGTTTGAACAGCTGCGGCGCAACATTCTCAGTTGCTCGTTCAGCCTGGTGAGTTCCTGGATACGGGCCTCCACCTGCTCGATATGCCTATCCATCATCCGATTCACATCATCACATTGCGCACCTGGCGAACGGTTTAAAGCCAACAGCTGCCGGATTTCCGGCAAACTGAGATCCAGGCTGCGGCAGTGCTTGATAAACAATAATTGTTCAACGGCAGCTTCATCGTACAGGCGAAAATTGCCTTCACTGCGTTCTGCGGAGGCAATCAATTGTTCCTTTTCATAATGCCGGATGGTTTGCACGGAGCAGCCAGTCACTTTCGACAGTTCGCCGATTTTCATCATCTCTCAATATTCCGATTGACTCTATAGTTGTTATAGAGTTTATAGTGGCCCTCTGTACATCCACAAGGGCTTTTTTCGATGTCTGACCCGTGTAATGACAACTGCCAGAGCAACAAGATTGCCAGTGCCCCCACTTCTGGGATAGCGAATACTGATACGGCTTTTCAACATGGCTATGTCAGTGACTACCGGGTACCAAAAATGGACTGCCCGTCGGAAGAGGGGATGATCCGCATGGCCTTGGACAGTATTGAGCCCCGGGTTTTACTGGAGTTCGATACACCGAATCGGAAGGTGCGGGTATTCCATGGCGACAATGGGGCTGCCATCGAGAAAAGGATGCGCTCCCTGGGGCTGGGTGCCACGCTCGAAAAAACCACCCCGGTGGGGGAAGAGGATCTAGTCCTGGCCAGGGAGAAGGAAGAGGCAACCGCCCAGGTCGAAGCCGGTATACTGAAGTGGTTGCTGGCCATCAACGGCGTTATGTTCGTGGTTGAACTGACAGTAGGCTGGCTGGGGCAATCCACTGGCTTGATCGCGGATTCTTTGGACATGTTTGCTGATGCCGCCGTCTACGGCGTGGCACTATATGCCGTTGGACACAGTGTGCGGATGAAGCTGCGCGCGGCGCATTTGTCAGGCTGGCTGCAGTTGATTCTGGCGCTGGGAGTCCTGGCTGAAGTCGGGCGGCGATTTGTTTTCGGCAGCGAACCCGTATCCGCGTTAATGATGGGTTTTGGTCTTGTGGCCCTGGCGGCCAACGTCTGGTGTCTGGTGCTTATCGCAAGAAACCGGCACGGCGGCGCACACATGAAAGCAAGTTGGATCTTTTCCGCTAACGATGTCATCGCCAATGTGGGCGTTATCGTCGCCGGTGTATTGGTCGCCTGGACGGGTTCCCGTTATCCCGACCTGGTTATTGGTCTGATCATCGGGCTGATTGTGCTGAATGGCGCCCGGCGAATTCTGCAACTGCGCTATTAGTCTCTGGTCCTTTCTCGCTGCTCGGATTCATGCCGGCAAAATTCCGCGCCTGGGCGGCCTATTAAAATAGTCGCCGCTCTCGCCGATGCTTATGGAGAATTTTCTGTCAACCGTGCCCATAGGTGTGGGCATCCTTGTGCATGTGGTCCGGGTGCTCGAATTCCAGTGTTGAATGACGTATGTTGAATTCCTGCGCCAGAGCCTGTTTTATCCTGTATTTGATATTCTCAAGCTGATCCCATGCACTTTCCTCGATAATCACATGGGCCTCCAGCGAGGCATCGTGTTCGCCCATCTGCCAAAAATGCACATGGTGAAGGTCGATAACGCCTTCGATGTTGGAGAGGGCAACAATGACGGCATCGGTATCGATGTCCACCGGGCTACCCAGCATGAGTGTTCTGATGGTGCCGCCGATTTCTGTCAGGCCCAGGTAGAGAATATAGCCCGCGATACCGATGGTGATGGCAGGATCAACCCAGCGCATGTCGTAGAGCAAAATAAGAGTCCCGCCAATGACCACGGCGACCGACGCGAGTGCATCCGACAGATTGTGAAGAAACAGTGCACGGATATTGACGCTGTCTTTCTGCATCGAATAGGTGAGCAACGCTGTCAAGGCGTCCACAGCCAGAGCGATACCACCAAGCCAGACGACCCACCAGCCCTTTACCTCTGGAGGATCGATTATCCGCATGCCACCTTCGTAAACCAGGTAGATCCCGATAATGATCAAGGTAGTGTAGTTGATGAGAGCTGCAACGATTTCAATGCGTCCGTAGCCAAAGGTCATCCTTGCGTCAGCCTGGCGGCGCGCAATTTTTTGCGCCGCGAACGCGATGACGAGTGAGGCCATGTCAGAGAAGTTATGCAAGGCGTCCGCGATAAGGGCGAGACTGCCGGCAAAGATACCTCCCCCAATCTGAGCCAGGGTCAGGATCCCGTTCGCCCAGATGGCGATGGCAACGCGTTTATCCTTGGTCTCGGGGGGTATATGCACATGGTCGTGACTCATTGGGTTAACCTAGTTGGTGGCTATTTATAAAGAGGCATCTGCTGTATTCAGCTTACTCTGTGCCTGGTCGCCTGTACCTTGGCGACTTTGTGGATTTTGGGCCATTGGCTACTCATCCTTTTTGACAGTTTTCAGGAGTTCCGCAAGGCTGTCTTCGGCCGCTTTTTTGTTCGGGAATGGCCCGATATTTTGACCTTCACGGGTTAAAAAATACCAGTCACTGTTGATGGCGTGGATGCGATGTGTTCGAAAGGGTGAGGCTTCTTTCAAGTCATCTATTCGTTGCTTGGGTGGATCGTTCATAGTCTTTCCAGGATATAAACCGCAATAAAAGAACATTGAAAAAATCATGGGGAGATTCCCCCCCCACGATGGAGTGTTGGTTAACTATCAGTGTCGTGATTAATGTCGCCTGTGGGCGTGGAGTTACTGGCACTTCTGCCATGCAACAGCGCATAGAGCACAGGGAGTACAAACAACGTCAACAGGGTGGACGAGATAATCCCGCCGATCACCACGGTCGCCAGAGGACGCTGTACTTCGGCACCGGTGCCGGTATTGAGTGCCATGGGTACAAAGCCGAGGCTTGCTACCAGGGCGGTCATCAATACCGGCCGTAAGCGGATCAGGGCGCCTTCGACAATGGCCTTCATCAGGTCACCCTGCTCGTGCCACAGATCGCGGATAAAGGCGATCATCACCAAGCCGTTTAACACCGCCACCCCGGAGAGGGCGATAAAGCCAACACCCGCCGAGATCGACAGGGGCATGTCTCGCAGCCACAGGGACAGAACCCCGCCGGTGAGGGCCAGTGGCACGCCGGTGAAGATGATCAAGGCATCTTTGAGGGAGCCGAAGGCCATCACCAAGAGTGCGAGGATGATGGCGAGGGTCACGGGCACCACGATGGCAAGCCGCTGACTGGCGGACTGCAGTTGCTCGAAGGTCCCGCCGTAATCCAGCCAGTATCCGGCGGGTAGGTCCACGTCGTCCGCAATGCGCGCCTGTGCTTCCTCGACAAATCCGCCCAGGTCGCGGTCCCGCACGTTGGCGGTGACCACCACCCGACGCTTGCCGTTTTCCCGGCTGATCTGGTTGGGCGCCGGAGCCAGCTCCAGCTCGGCCACTTCCGACAGGGGCACATAGCCACCGTCCGGCAGGGGGACAGGTAGGTCCGCGAGGCTGTCCACATCCCGGCGGATGTCTTCGGGAAGACGCACCACCAACTGGAAGCGGCGGTCGCCTTCGTAAATCAGGCCGGCGTTTTCGCCCCCGACACCGGCTGCCACCAGATCCTGGAGATCATCCACGGTCAGCCCGTAGCGGGATAGCGCCATGCGCTTGGGGTGTACCGACAGCATGGGCAGGCCGGTCACCTGTTCGACCCGGGCATCGGCGGCGCCCTCCATGGATTCCACAACCTCAAGGACGTCGTTGGCCGATGCCAGCAACTGATCCAGGTCATCGCCGAACACCTTGATGCCGATGTCGGCGCGCACGCCGGAGATCAGTTCGTTGAAGCGCATTTCTATGGGCTGGGTGAACTCATACTTGTTGCCGGGAAGCATTTCCACCGCTGCTGCCATTTCCGCCACCAGTTCATCCTTGGTTTTGTCTGGGTTCGGCCATTGGCTGCGGGGCTTCAAGATAACAAAGTTGTCCGCTACGCTGGGGGGCATGGGGTCGGTGGCCACTTCCGGCGTGCCGATCTTGGCGAACACCTTGTCCACCTCCCCAAAGGCCTTCAGCCGTTCTTCCAGCTGCGATTGCATCTCGATGGACTGCTCCAACCCGGTGCCCGGGATGCGCAGGGCATGGAGTGCAATATCCCCTTCATCCAGTTGTGGAATAAATTCCGACCCCAGGGTGGTCGCCAGCCAGAGACAGACCGCTACCAGCGTGGTCGCGCCGCCCAACACCAGCCAGCGGAACCTCATAGCCACCCGCAGCGCAGGCCTGTAGAGCGATTTAGCACCGCTGATTACCGGGCTTTCCTTTTCGCTGATCTTGCCCCCCATAAAGACCGCAACAGCGGCGGGCACCACGGTCAGTGACAGCACCATGGCCGCCAGCAGTGCCATTACGACAGTGGCCGCCATGGGGTGGAACATCTTGCCCTCGACCCCGGTGAGGGCAAAGATCGGCAGGTACACCACAGTAATGATGGCGACACCAAACAGGCTGGGACGAATCACTTCGTTGGTGGCCTCGAACACCAATTGCAGACGTTCCTTGAGGGCCAACTGACCCTGGTGCTGGGCCTGGGACAGGCGCCGGATACAGTTCTCGACGATGATGACCGCGCCGTCGACGATCAGGCCGAAATCCAGCGCCCCCAGACTCATCAAATTGGCGGATACGCCAGACCGCACCATACCGGTGATGGTGGCGAGCATCGAAAGCGGAATGACAGCTGCCGTGATCAAGGCGGCGCGCAGGTTGCCCAGCAACAGAAATAGCACCACGATCACCAGCAGTGCCCCTTCAAGCAGGTTCTTCTCCACCGTGGCAATCGCCTTGTCCACCAGGGCTGTGCGGTCGTATACCGCCTCCACCTTGACGCCGTCGGGCAGGGAGGGCTGAATGGCCTCCAGCTTTTCGGCCACCGCCTGTGCTACCGCCCGGGAATTTTCCCCCACCAGCATCATGGCGGTGCCCATCACCGTTTCCTTGCCGTCGCGGGTGGCGGCGCCGGTGCGCAGCTCCTTGCCAATGGCCACTTCAGCTACATCGGCTACCCGGACTGGCACACCATCCCGGTTGGCAATCACCACCTGTTCAATATCGCCAATGGTGGTCAGCTGCCCGGGCGAGCGCACCAACAGCTGTTGGCCGTTGCGTTCGATATAGCCGGCGCCGCGATTGGTGTTATTGGCCCGCAGGGTGCTGACCAGTTCATCCACCGTGATGCCGAACTCCAGCAACCGTTGGGGCGACGGCGTGACGTGGTACTGCTTGTCGTAGCCGCCAATGGTGTTGACCTCGATCACGCCGGGCACCTGGGCCAACTGGGGTTTGATGATCCAGTCCTGGATCTCACGCAGTGCCGTAGCGTCCAGCGGACTGCCATCCGCTTGAGTGGCACCGGGCAGGGCTTCTACGGTGTACATGAAGATCTCGCCAAGACCGGTGGCGATGGGACCCATCTCCGGCTCCAGCCCGGGTGGCAGCGCGCTCTTGATGGCGCCCAAGCGCTCATTGATCAGGTTGCGGGCGAAATAGATGTCCGTGCCTTCCTCGAACACCACCGTGACCTGGGACAGGCCGTAGCGGGACAGGGACCGGGTATAGGACAGGTTGGGCAGGCCGTACAAGGCCGTTTCCACCGGGAAGGTGATGCGCTGCTCCGCCTCCAGCGGGGAGTAGCCCGGTGCTTCTGTATTGATCTGCACCTGGACGTTGGTGATGTCCGGCACCGCGTCGATGGGCAGGCGCTGAAAGCTCCATACGCCCACACCGACCAGTACCAGAATGAGGGATAACATTAAAAACCGCCGCTCTACCGAGAGGCGTAAGATGGCATTGATCATAATAGCCTCCTGGGTTAGTGGTCGTGGGATGCGCCGGATTTTTCGATATCGGCCTTGATCAGATAACTGTTTTCCACCACATAGCGGTCACCCGCCTGTAGCCCGCCCAGCACCTCGGTCAGGGTGCCGTCGCTGCGGCCCAGTTCCAGCGGGCGAATTTCGTAGGTGTCGTCCACCTGGATAAACACCACGGTCCAGTCACGGAAGGACTGCAAGGCGCGGTTGTCCACCGCCAGGGAAGCCTCCACCCTTTCCACCACGATATCCCCGGCCACCATCAAACCCGGGGTCAACAGGCCTTCGGCGTTGTCGACCTCGACCCGGGCCAGGGTGTAGGGCGCGTTGCCGGGCGCCGGCAACAGGTGGCGGATGGTGCCTTCCTGGTCAACACCGTCGGTTCCCAGCCGGACTTTCTGACCGACGGCAACCTCGGCTCGCTGGCCGGGGAAGACCTTGAGTTCGGCCCACAGAGTGGTCAAATCGGCAATGGCGAACAGGGGCTCTTCCCTAGCCATTTCCCCGCTGCTGATGTGGCGCTCGATCACCACGCCGTCGATGGGCGCACGCAGCGCGTAAGTTTGCAGGCTTTCGTTGGACTCGACTTGAGCGAGCACGTCACCACGTTTGACCCGATCACCCAGATTTACCTTCACCTGGCTGACCACGCCCGGGAAACGGGCGCGGATCCGGGCAATCTGCTGCGGTGCCGTGGTCAGGCTGCCGTAGGTGGTGAGGCTGCGCTCGATGGCACCCGGCCCGGCTGCGGCCGTCATGATGCCCGCCTTCTGGGCGATATCCGACGCGATACGAATCCGGCCCTCGTGGGATTGCCAGTTCCAGCGGTAGTTCTTGCCGTCCATGGCGAGGGTGACTCCCACGTCGAAGGAGTGGGGTTCCGTCACCACGCCGTCCCCCAGCCAGTAGTCCCCCTGGTAGGCGAAGTCGAAGCTGTCCACTTGCCCGCCCAGGCGGGTGAGGTTAACGTCGAGATCGATGCCGTCGGTCACGGCGCGGCCATCCTTGGTGACCCAGGCTCGGTATTCCGGGGGAACGCCCTGTTCAAAGATCTGCAGTTCGACAGTGGCGTCGTTCTGTTGCAGCAGTATGCCGCCGTGAGGCCCCCTGGCCTCGGCCTGCGATGCGTCGTGTTGTTCCTCGGCAGCTTGTAAGGGGCTGATGGCAAGGCAGGTGGCCGCCAGAATCAGACAGAGTTGTTTCATCAGTTGCATGGTGTGAATCCTGAATTTGTGGGTTAGCGCGTCGGGGCGCCCGGAACAGTCGCGAGTGGCTGCGCCGTAAGTTGTTCGATCAACGCCTGGTTGAGCAGCGCCGTGGTGGCTGCGTCCACCAGTGCCTCCCGTGTTGAGAGCAGCTCCCGCTGTGCGGCTGTCCACTCCACATAGCTATAGCGGCCGTTTTCATAGGCTTCGCGGGTCTGAGTGAGTGCCTCGGTCAGGTCGGGAAGCATTTGGCTGCGAATTTGCTCAACAGTCTCGATGCTTTGTTGCCGCAAGTGGTAGGCGTCGGACAGGCGCGAATAGAGGCGCAGCAGGGTATCCTCCCGGCGGAATCGGACCTCATCCCGCGCCGCCAGGGCGGCCTGCACCTCGCCGCGATTGCGCCGTCCGGAAAAGAGCGGTACGGAGAAACCTGCGGTCAAGGCGGTGTCATCCGTCTCCTCGAAACGCCGGACGCCCACCTGCCAACGGATGTCGCTCTCGGACTGGCTGCGCGCCAGCTGAATCTCCGCTTCACGGATACGCTGTTCGCTCGCGTAGATTTGAATGGCCGGGCTGTCGCTGACCCGCCGGTACAGGGCATCGAAGGTGTCGGAGGAACCGAACTGGAACAGATCGCCTTCCAGAACCTGAAAGTCCGGGCTGGTATCGCCCCACAGGGAAGCCAGAGCCATTTTCCGGCTCTCGTAGGCGGCTCGCAGATGGGACTGCTCGATACGACTCTGGGTGAGCGCGGCCCTGGCGCGCAGGACTTCGGCTTGAGGCGCGGCACCCCGGTCGGCACGTCGGGCGACGATCTCGTGGGTGGTCTCGGCCAGCGCCTCGGCCTTGGCAGCCAGTTGGAGTTTTTCCTGCAGAGCCAGGGTGGCGACAAAGCGCTGGGTGACTTGTCCCAGCACATCAAGAGTCTCCGCCCTGCGTTCGGCCTCGACCCGCCCGTACCGTGAGTTGACCACACTGACGCGGGCCTGACGCTTGCCGCCGAGTTCCAGGGTCGACGACAGGGACAGCGTGTACTCCGCGCCGTCGAACCCCTGCCGCTCACCGCTGCCCAGAAAGTTTTCCACTTCCAGGCCGGCCTCCAGGGTAGGATTTTGATCTGCCGTAATGCGGCGGCCATCAAGGCCCTGAAGGCGAAAATCGAAGACCTGGAGGCCGGGGTTTTGCGCCATGGTCCGCGAGAGGGCCTCGGACAGAGTGAGCGGTTTCTCCCCGGCGTGTGCCAGGGCAGCACCGAATGCCAGCGCTAGAAGGGAAAAGGCATGGATAATAGAGTGGCACGGCATTGCGCGCCGCCCAGTTTTCATGGGCATTCTGAAAAGCATGAGGCTGCTCCTACGAAAGTCTAAATGACAGTTGTTCCCCGGGTGGGGAAGGTATTCGCAGGGTCAGGAAATGGGAGGGCGGAACAGGGAGGATTGAACCCCGGTGGTGAAGTTGGCTTGGTAGTCGGACCGTACTATTCCCGCGGTCAGGGTGAAAATATTGGTGAGGGTTCCCATCAATACCATGTGAAAGCAGCTATGGCTATGATGGCAATGGTCGGCTGAATGACTGGGGTTGTCGGGAGACGACTTGGTTGCCTGATTTTCGCTGGAAAAATCCGCTGATTCGTGTGAATGCGCATCATAATGTGGCATTGCGGGGTTGTGCGGCTGTGCCTCATAGGCAATAGACACCACTGATTGCAAAGCAATCAACAGCGTTATTACCATTATGAAACAGCGTTTAACCATGCAAGTGGTCCCGGAATTTGACCGTGAGCCTAGCAGAAAGGCAACCACATGGAAAGGACTGGACTCCCATGGCGTTACGTGAGTCCGTAGTGGGCTGCCCTGCGCAGATCAAGTGGAGGCGATAATTAAATTGCGTCATCAATATCCCCATAGATAGATTGACACAGCTATAGCGGATAGCCACAGACTGATAATGACGCTTGCGGCGACCCGGCTGATCGGCGTTGGGTGGTGAAGTTTAGCGCGTTTGCGATTCTCATGAATGACAATCTTTGGAGTCATTTTTACTACCAGCCAGATGCCCGCCGGAACGATCAATAAGTCATCCAGGTAACCAATGACCGGGATGAAGTCTGGAATGAGGTCGATAGGGGAAAAAGCATAGGCACCGACGACCAAGGCTAGTATTTTGGTGTGCAGAGGGGTGCGAGAGTCCCGCGCAACCAGCCACACCGTATAGATGTCCTGCTTGATAAGATTGGCCCATCGTTTCAGGTGCGTTCGCAATGTCTTCACCGGCATTTCGTAATTAATCGTTGAATGACCTATTTTAAATACGATCGCAGTATACCGATGACATCATCGAGTTCCTGGTGACGCTGTGCCTGAGAAATGTCCTCGGCACCAAGGTGTTCACGCAGATGACCTTCGAGCACTTCGGACATCAGGCCATTGATAGCACCGCGTATGGCCGCTATCTGTTGCAGTATGGCGGTGCAATCCTTGCCCTGATCCAGGGCTTTTTCAATGGCTTCTGCCTGCCCCTTAATGCGTCGAACCCGGGTTAAGAGCTTTTTTTGATCCCTGTTGGTGTGTGCCATAAGCACTGTTCTCTAGTGTGAAAATATATACTGGGGTATAGTATATGTCGCGATGCATTAAGGTACCAGTCCTGTGGAAAAATCCGGCAACACCATTCCTTGGCAGCATTCCCATATTTTTGATGACGGCAATCCGTTAGCGGAACGAAACACCCGGTGGGCGGTTTGGCTCACCGCAATTACCATGGTGGTAGAGATCGCTGGCGGATGGATTTACAACTCCATGGCACTGTTGGCCGATGGTTGGCATATGAGCTCCCATACTCTGGCTCTGGGTTTGTCAGTCTTGGCCTACGGCGCAGCACGGCGTTTGGCCCATAGCAAACGCTTCGCCTTCGGCACCTGGAAAATTGAAATACTGGGGGGCTATACCAGTGCAATAATGCTGGTCGGAGTCGCCGGGTTGATGTTGTTTCAGTCTGTTGAACGCTTGTTAGCACCGAGCCCCATTTACTATGATCAGGCCATCATGATTGCCATACTAGGTTTGTTGGTCAATCTCGCTTGTGCCTGGTTATTGAAAGATGGTCATGCTCATCATCATGGCACGGATAGCCACGATAGCCATCACCATCATCACGACCTCAATCTGCGTTCTGCCTATCTACATGTCATGACCGATGCGGCAACCTCGCTATTGGCCATTGTCGCCTTGTTTGGGGGCAAGTTGTGGGGGGCCAGTTGGCTGGACCCGGTAATGGGTATTGTGGGTGCAGGCATGGTGTCCGCCTGGGCCTACGGGCTCTTGCGGGATACCGGGCGCGTACTTTTGGACGCAGAAATGGATGCACCTGTAGTGGCGGAGATACACGATGCCATCAAGTCGGCGCCGGTAGAAGCGGCAATATCTGATTTGCATGTCTGGCGAGTGGGGAAGGGAAGCTACGCGTGCATCTTGTCACTCGTGGTCGATGAGACTGTAGTGCCTGACGATATCAAACAGTATTTAGGCGTACACAAAGAGCTTGCTCATGTGACCGTGGAGTTGAATCAAGTCAATGGGTAGCCAGCGGGAATCAACATGGTTTTTTAGACGCTGCAAAGTCTTCGATGATCGCATCGTGAACAGATAGGCATACATGGATCTTTTCGTAATGAGGATCCGCTACTACCTAAAATAGTACTCCCATGGTCACTTCTCCCGTGAGGTCAGCTTGGACTCAAATAGTAATGATTCCTATTTATATAGTAAATAGGAATTAATATCATTTAGAATGGCCCGCCTTGCCTCGGTAGTCGCGCCGGACTGTCGAGCGTAAACATTCTAATTTTGGAAAACGGGAACGATCATGAATTGGAGAAAACCTGCTGTCTGCCTTTTGGCGGCATGTAACACCCTAGCCTCAACCAGCATCCTTGCGGAAGAAAAGAAACTTGAAGAAGTCGTCGTCTCTGCCAGCAGAACCAATAAGCCCATTACGGCCATACCCAACACAGTAAAAGTGATTGGCCGGGAAGCTCTGGAAGCACAGCTAGCCACCAGTACCAGTCTGCTGGATGGGCTTAGCTTTGCTGTCCCGAGCCTGACGCCCGCACACCAGAAAATGACCAGTAACGGCGTGACATTGCGGGGCAGAACACCTCTATACATGGCAGACGGCATTCCCCAGTCAACGCCGCTGCGCAACGGTGAACGTAGCGGTTTTACGATTGATCCCGCCTTTATCGACCGCGTTGAAGTCATTTACGGCGCCAATGCCATTCAGGGAGTGGGCGCCACCGGGGGTGTCATCAATTACGTGACCGTTGATGCACCGGAAAGTGGTGATTTGCTTCAAAAGGTATCAACGCGACTGACCAGTGATAACTTCGAAGGCGATGGCTTTCATTACAAGTTATCGGGGTTGTTGGGCAAAAAATTCGACAATACAGATGTGGTTTTTGGCGTGGCTCACGATGTCCAGGACCTGTACTTCGACGGCAACGGTGACCCCATTGCCGTCGACCCTATTCAGGGCGACACCATGGACAGTCGAACCTGGAATGTTTTCACCAAGGCCGGGCTGGATCTGGACGAATACCAGCGTATTGAGGTGACAGGCACTTATTATGACCTCGACGGTGATGGCGACTACCGCGTGGTCGCGGGGGACGCCCTGGCCGGTATTCCAGCCACCTCCGAAAGTGGAAAGGGCGAGGGTGATCCCACCTACAACGAGGCCTTGAACCTGTCCGTGGCTTACAGTCACAGTAACCTGCTGGGCGGCGAGTTGACCCTTCAGGGTTTCTACTATGATTTCTACGCCCTGTACGGCGGTGGCACGTTCCCCGCGTTCCAGGACCCGGCGATTGCACCGGCGGGGACTTTGTTTGACCAGTCCGCTCTCAGTTCGGAGAAGTACGGTACCAAGCTGACCTTTGTTCGCGACAACACCTTCTGGGACGGACTGCAACTGGCGGCGGGTGTCGATTATCTGCGCGACAAGACCTACCAGGAGCTGGCTCAGACGGACCGTTTATGGGTGCCGGAGATGATTTACAAGGGCTGGGCGCCCTTTGTGCAGTTGGAGCAGCGCCTGATGGATGACCGTTTGCGTGTTTCCGCCGGCGCACGGTTTGAAAACGTTGAGTTGGAGGTGCCCAGTTTCACCACCGTTGCCGGCGCCAACAACACGTTTGTTGCGGGCGGAAAGCCAAGTTTTGAAGAACTGTTGGGCAACGCCGGTGTTGTGTTCGATGTCACGGAAGACCTGACACTTTTCGCCTCCTATGCGGAGGGCTTTACCATGCCCGACGCAGGGTTGATCCTGCGCGGCGTGAATACACCGGGGCAAACCATCGATGAACTCGTCGACCTGCAGCCCGTGGTGGCCGACAACCTGGAAACCGGCATCAATTACCGCCGGGGCGGTCTGGACGTGGCGGCCAGCTATTTCTGGTCGGACTCTGACCTGGGTTCACGTATTCTGGTGGTAGGTGGTGTCGGCCAGTTGACCCGGCAAACAACCGAAATTGAGGGGTTCGAAATATCAGCCACTTACCACTTTGAATCAGGCGTCAGCACTGGGATTGCCTACAGCGAGTTGGAAGGCCGTTTCGACAGCGATGGCGACGGCTCCGTTGATAAGGACCTGGATGGCCGCAATATTGCACCGGATCGCATCAACCTGTATGTGGAAGCCCCCTTGGCAACAGGTTGGCATGGACGTTTGCAATATGCCAGATTGCTGGACAGGGATTTTGATGGCGGCCTGCCCCAACACGACTTTGATGGCTATGGCCTCCTGGATGCAGTGATTTCCTACCGCAACGAACAACTTGGGGATTTCACCCTCGGTATCGAGAACCTCCTCGACGAAGAGTACATCACCTACTATTCCCAGACGTTGACGTATGTAAACGACAGCACCTATTTCGCTGGCCGTGGACGGGCCGTCAGTCTGGGTTGGCAGAAAACATTCTAAGTGAAAGCGTTGCTGACCCTGCATCGATGGGTTGGAGCAGTATTCGGGCTGGCTCTCTCCCTCTTCGGGCTTTCCGGCGCACTACTGGTATGGAAAAACCAGTGGTTGCGCTGGACCCTGACAGATGAAGCCGGGATTCCTGCGAGGGGAGTGGAGAGCCTCACCCGTATCGTTGAACGGGCACTGCAGGAGAGCAACGGCGAAGCCAGGTATGTTGTGTTTTCCAGTCCTGAGCTTGCTGTCAATCTGGTTTCAACTGGATGGCAGACCGGCTTTTACAGTGATAACCTGGGCAATGTCATAACCCACTGGGCATCCCGACTGGAGCGACTGGAATTGTGGCTGTTTGATTTACACCACGATCTCCTGCTGGGCCCCAACGGCGCAACCGTCGGTGGGTTGCTGGCGTTACTGGGGCTTTTTTTTACTTTCAGTGGGCTTTTCCTTTGGTGGCGTACCCGGCGGCAATTTTCGTGGAGGCTATGGCCAACGTCGTTTTCCCGGCGGGATCTGGCCAGACACCACCGGAACCTTGACGCGCTGTTTTCGCCGTTATTGATAGTGGCAATGCTCACGGGCCTGATGATGGCCTGGCGCCCGGTGGCGCTTTGGCTGCTATCGCCGTTTTCTTCTGTTGACGAGATGCAGGCTGCGGTGGCGCCTCCAGTTGTTGCTGGGGACGATTTCGAAGATATTGACTGGGCAAACATTATCTCACGGGCACAACAAGCATTTCCCAGTGCGAGCCTGCGATTGATTTCGATACCGCAGACTACCGGTGATCTGGTAGGGCTGAGAATGAAGCAGCCTGAGGAATGGTTGCCTAATGGAAGAACATTGCTCTGGTTTGATCCGCAGACCGGCGATCTCATTGAGTCGAAGGACGCGCTTACAATGCCTTTAGGAGTCCGTGTGAATAATCTCGTCTACCCGGTTCACGCCGCCAAGGTCGGCGGCATCGTGTATCAATTATTAATGACCCTGGTCGGGCTGGTGGTCACAATGCTGGGGAGCCTTGTGGTTGTCAGGTTCTGGATGGACCGCCATAGGATCAGCGTTCCTCCCGGAATTTGAGTGAACTGCTACGGGCATAGAGTCTGATGAGATGAATCGCCCAGGCCAAATATACTTGCGCCGTTTACTGGGTGGCTAGCGCATTTTTTACTGTCTTTGGACTTGGCACATCCCATTCCAGTAGTTTTGGTAATCGATTGGCCGGCATCTCCATCATTGAGTAACTGTCTCAAACCCCTCGTGGAGCGAAGCGATCAGCGGGCAGCTGACATTGTCCTTCTGGGTGCAGCATTCCTCGACGAGTTGGTCGAGCACACCTTCAATTTGCTGAAGACTTTGGATCTTGTCTCGCACATTGCCCAGCTTGCGCTCGCCCAGTGCTTTGGCCTCGTCGCAATGGGTGCCGTCTTCGAGTTTCAGCAGTTCTCCGATCTCTTCTAGGCTGAATCCCAGCCATCGCGCCCTGCGGATGAATCGAAGTCGTGCCAGCGCGTCCTCGTCGTAGCGGCGAATCCCGCCTAAGGGTTTCTCAGGCACTGTCATCAGCCCCAGCCGCTGGTAGTAGCGAATAGTTTCGACGTTGATCGCTGCGGCCTTGGCCAGGCTCCCAATGGTCATGGATGTGTTTTGAGAACCGGACACGTTGCTTGACTCCGTAGTCGACTACGGAGGTAAGCTTGCCACAGTGGTGAATGGAACAACAGGAGATTTGTCCATGCCTGCATCCAAATCAGGACGCGGTTCGTTGCTTGCCGGGGGTGTTGCAGCCTTGCTGGCCTCTGCCTGTTGCTTGGGGCCGCTGGTGTTGGTGACGCTAGGATTTTCCGGTGCCTGGATCGGCAATTTGACTACTCTGGAACCCTATCGTCCCTGGTTCCTGGGCGCTGCCCTGGTGGCCATGGTGTTGGCCTGGCGACAGCTATACCGGCCGGCCAGGGCTTGTGAGCCCGGCGATGTATGCGCTGCACCCAGGGTGCATGGCGCTTACAAAGCCGCCTTCTGGTTCGTATCGTTGATGATCGCCATCGCCGCGGTCTTTCCCTATGTTCTACCCCTGTTTTATTGAGAGACCAGTAATGAAAAAGTTCTTGCTTGTAAGTTCACTGTTTGCCCTGTTCAGTCTACCCCTCTGGGGCGCGGAGCAGACCGTCACGCTGGATGTGCCCGGTATGACCTGCGCCGCCTGTCCGATCACCGTAAAGACTGCGCTCAAGCGGGTCGAGGGTGTCAGAGAGGTCGATGTCAGCTTCCTGCAGCGCGAAGCCAGGGTCACCTTTGAGGACACGCAAACCACTGTCACTAGGTTGACGGAGGCCACGGCCAACGCAGGTTATCCGTCCTCCCTCAAGCAGGGCTCAATGGAACAGGAGTAATAGGATTGTGGGATAGCTGTCGGATAGCGTGCCCTCATGAATGAGTCGAGGTCGTTGCATGTCGCTGTTATCGGTACCGGTGGTGCCGCCATGGCCGCCGCGCTGAAGGCGGCGGAGCACGGCGCCCGGGTAACGGTGATCGAGCGGGACACGCTAGGTGGCACTTGTGTGAATACCGGTTGCGTGCCATCCAAGACCATGATCCGAGCGGCTCAGATTGCGCACTTGCGACGCGAAAGCTCCTTTGACGAGGGAATTGACGCTCGGGCGCCGACTGTGGGTCGTGCCAGATTGCTGGAACAACAGCAGGGATTGGTGGAAGCGCTGCGCGAGGCCAAGTACGCCCGTATCCTGCGTGACAACCCGGCCATTACCCTGATTCAGGGAGCAGCGCATTTCGTGGCGACCAATGCGCTCGCCGTTACCACACCGGAGGGCGGAGTACGGCGAATCAAGTTTGATCGGGCATTTATCGGCACGGGTGCGCGGCCGACGATCCCACCCATTCCGGGGTTGGCCGATACGCCGTATCTGACTTCCACCTCCGCCTTGTCGCTTCCCGTCATCCCGAACCGCCTGTTGGTGATCGGGGGATCAGCGGTGGCATTGGAGCTCGCCCACGCTTTTGCACGGCTGGGCAGCGACGTAACTATTCTGGCTCGGAGCCGGTTGCTATCCCGTGACGATCCGGCTGTTGGCGATGTCATCCGGAAGGCGTTTGAGAGTGAAGGCATTCGGGTATTGCAGCAGACCCAGGCCAGCCGCGTCAAATACGCCGATGGCGAGTTCATACTGGACACCAATGCCGGGGAATTGCGCGCAGATCAGCTGTTGATCGCCACTGGGCGCACACCCAATACCGAACAGCTGAACCTGGAACAAATCGGCGTAAAGACAGTGCGTGGCGCGATTCAGGTGGATGAGCGCATGCAAACCAACGTGCCGGGGATCTATGCGGCAGGCGATTGCACCGACCAACCGCAGTTTGTCTATGTGGCCGCCGCCGGAGGTAGCCGGGCCGGGGTCAATATGACCGGTGGCGAGGCCATGCTCGATCTCAGTGCCATGCCTGCGGTGATTTTTACCGATCCGCAGGTGGCGACTGTTGGTCTGACTGAAGAGCGGGCGACCACGCATGGCTTACGGGTCGATACTCGCGTGCTCAGTTTGAGCAGCGTGCCGCGCGCCTTGGTGAATTTCGACACCGCCGGCTTTATCAAGATGGTGGCCGAACGCGACTCGGGGCGGCTGTTGGGAGTGCAGGCGGTTGCCGCCGAAGCTGGAGAGCTGATCCAGACGGCGGTCATGGCGATGCGGGTCAATATGACCGTGCAGGAATTGGCTGAAGAGCTGTTTCCTTACCTGACCATGGTGGAAGGGCTCAAACTCTGCGCCCAGACCTTTACCCGAGATGTGACTCAATTGTCCTGTTGTGCCGGGTAAGGCTGCGTTCCCGGCTCAGTCGGAATTTCTGATCAGGCGCGGTAGCCAGCGAAGATACGCCACCATGCCGAACAACTCGACCAGGGATTGGAAGACGATGACAACGATGGCGGCCCGCCAGGGCTCCGGCAGTGACAGCGCCAGCGGCAGCATGACGAAGGAGTTGCGAGTACCAAAGCTGAAGGTGAGGGTGCGACCGATAGTGGACGTGAACCCGAATAGCTCACTGAGCCCCTTGCCGATGATAGCGGCGGCAACCAGATAAAGTACAAAGACCACGAGGGCCGACCACAGCAGGGCGCCATTGCCGATCACCAGGCTGACCTGGGAGCCGGCAATCAGAAACACCACCAGCGCCAGCAATGGCACGGGCAGCCACCTAAGCCGGTCCAACAGTGTTTGCGCTCGCGGGTACTTTTCCGTCAACCGTTCGGTAATCCAGGCCAGGATCAGCGGTGTGACAATCAATCCAAAGAATGCCGGCAGCAAGTGGCTGCCAACGGCCAGTTCAATGGCGATTTTGCCCATGAAGAGCCAGATATAAACGGGCAGCAAAATGAGCTGGACCAGCAAAAGAATAGGTGCGGCCGTGATGGCCCGGCCCCCGTCCCCGCCGCCAAGATGGGTAAAACTGATAAACCAGTCCGTACAGGGCACCAGCAGTACCAGCAGCACGCCGAGACGAACGGCGGGATCATCCGGTAACAGCCACAACAGAAGACCAACGACCCCCGGTATCAGAATAAAATTGCCCGTCAGCAAAGCGGCCAGAAAGCGGCGATCACGAAATGCCGACCTGAGATGTATCAGTGGTACCTGGGTGAAAGTCGTAAACAGAAGAACACCCAGGGCCGGCCAGAGAAATAGCTCCAAATCTCGGGTCTGTTCTGGTGAGCCCCAGCCGATGGCCATGCCGGCCAGGATGGCTACCAGATAAAGCCAGACCTGATATTGCTCCAGTTGTTCGCGCATTTAAAGCTGTTCCTGCTGTTTTTCGAGGGCACGATAGTATCATTGGTGCGCAATGAAAGCGCTTGAGATGGTCTGCGTAGTATCAGGATGTAATGAGCTTTGGAGATTGGGTATCTTTTCGCTGATTGGAAGTTGCGAGCGAAGTTAAGCGTTCCTTAATGCGGGTCGTTTTTCTGATCCGGTGGTTTTCGGCTCAGGTAGATGAATCATTCAGGAAGTAATGAGAAAAACCGCGTATTCTCAAATAATCGATAAGGCTGTTACTGTAATTGATGGGCAACCTTGGCGTCTGGTGATTTCGTAGTCCATACGCAACCGGACATTCTATACCTGGGCAACTTGAATAACAGGTTGCCCCGGTTCCGAGAATGGTAGACGTTGGATTAATCAACGAGTATTGAATAGTCGATGTCAAAGCAAACCCGACTCGGCAAACGAGAAGGGCACACCGTCACCAATGATAAAATGATCCAGCACCCGCACATCAATGTAAGCCAGGGCTTCCTTCAGTCGTGTGGTGATGGCTCTGTCGGCACTGCTGGGCTCGCAGACTCCCGACGGATGATTGTGGGCCAGGATCAACGCACCGGCGTTCAACAGAAGTGTGCGCTTGAGTACCTCGCGAGGATACACGGAAGCCCCGTCGAGGGTGCCGGTGAACAGGCATTCAAAGGCGATCACCCGATGTTGCGTGTCGAGGAAGATGGCGGCAAAGACCTCGTGGGGCTTGCCGGCCAGTTTAAGGCGCAGGTACTCCCGCACCGCGTTGGGATTCTGCAGTGCGGTCTCCCGTTGGAACAGGCGTTGTTCCAGTAGGGCAATGGCTTGCTCAATGATGCGCTCTTCCCGCCGACGGGTGTCGGATAAACAATGGGGTGTTGCGTCAATGGGATCAGTGATTGCTAAGGATGTGGTCATGGGAACCTCCGGAAAAGTGATGGAGGGTTCCCTCCCAAAGGGCTGGGCCCTCCGGGACATGGGATCAATGGCATCCACTACCGCTTGAGCAGTAGTCGCTCGCTGGATCGGATGCGGTGCGAGCGGGGTTGATCAATGCGGTGTGTCCGCATCACAGCCTTGCAGATCGCGGCTGTTTGGCATGTCGCTGACCAGAGTCAGCCGGCATTCGGTGTCAGGTCATCCAGGGGCAATGGGGCGATGCCCCGAGCCTCGTCAATTTTTTTCGCCACCCGCAGGGCGGCGTCCAGTTCACTGATGCCGTGTGCCTGCATCAGTTGGTAGCGTTCGGCCTTCTCCTCCGGTTCGGTCATCGCCATGGCCAGGTACAGGCTGGGTGGCACCGCCCGAAACAGGAGCTCCATGGATTTGGACAGGATCACGCCTTCCGAAAACTTGCCAGCTTCCTTGCGGGCGGACAGCATCAGCGCTTTCTGGGAGGGGGTGAGTTCGCGGAAGCGGGCGATTTTCTCGACCTCGTCCGGGGGCATCGACAGGCAGATCCACCACTCGATCATGTTGAGCATGGTTTCGGCTTCTTTCGGCAGGTCGTCCAGATTTTGGGTCGCCAGCCAGAACCAGGCGCCCAGCTTCCGCCACATCTTGGTGATCTTTACCACATAGGGTGCGAGGAGCGGGTTCTTGGTAATGATATGGCCTTCGTCGGTCACGTTGATGATGGGACGCCCCAGAAACTGATCCCGCTCGGCGATGTTGTTGACGGTATTGATTAGTGAGATATAGGCGATGGAGAGCTGGGCGTTGTAGCCTTCGCGGGCGAAGGTGGCCAGATCCACAATGGTGATGTCCGCCTCGGGCCAGGGGGTGCCGGGGCGGTTGAACATCTGGCCATCGATGCCCTGGCAAAACAGTTCCAGCGCGTCGGCCATTTCCAGTAAGCGAGCCTGCCGGATTTCGGGTAATGCGGTGCCCCGGCTGCGTTCCCGCAGGGCATCGCGTACATCCTCCGTCAGCACGGGTCGCCCATCAGTGGCGCAACGGTGGGCGGCATCCAGAATGCACTGGCGGATCAGGCTGCGGTCGGCGCGGGTCATTCGCGCCTCCTCCTTGTCCTCGCCCCCGGTAATCATCAGCCGGGCGGTGATTTCCAATTCGCCCAGTACATCCCGCTGTTCATCACCCTGGTCGTTATCGGTGTTCCGGTTGTCGTCAATGGCATCCGCGTCCAGGGTCCAGACCTGGCTGGGCGTGTCGACCAGGCGCTTGGCATCTACAAAGGGCGCCAGACTCACGCCGGCGCCGGGCGCGAGTTTGACCCGGTGGACGGAAAGTCCCAGGCGTTGGGCGAAGTCGCCAAACAGTCCGAAGGAATTGCCGGCCTCGACGATAAACAGCCGTGGCCGGTAAATGGCGGTCACCTGGTTCAGGATATTGTTCAGCGTCGCACTTTTACCCGAACCGGTGGGGCCGAAAAGAAACAGGTGGGCGTTCATCTGTCGATCCAGCCGGTTCAGTGGGTCGAAGGTGACGGTTTCGCCGCCGCGATTGAAGAAAGTGATGCCGGGGTGGCCGGTACCCTGGCCGCGGCCCCAGAGCGGCACCAGATTGGCGGCGTGCTGGGCAAACATCAGTTGGGTATACCACTGGCGTTTGTCCTGGGCGGGGTTGAACACCGCGGGCAGCCAGCGCAGATAACTGTTGAGGGGGGCGACCTCGTCCTCCTCCCGCACCGGCTGCAGTCCCGCATTGAGCATGACGTTGTTGAGCTGCACTCCACGGGCCTCGAGTTCGGCTTGGTCCCGTCCGCGGAGATAGAAAGCCATCGCCCCCTGGTAGAGTTTGTGGGCCCGGCCAATAATGGTCCGCGCCTGCTGCACATCCTGCCGGGTATGCTCCGAAGACAGGGTATCGCCCACGGCCTTGCGGCCCAGATGATTGAGGCGGGATTCCAGGCTGTCTTGCGGTGTGGCCACCAGGGTCAGGCAGAGGATGGTGTCCTCCGGCATCTGGTCGAACAGCGCATTGATCGCATCGCCGCCTTTGCGGGTCTCCCCGGTTAGATGACCCGTTGCGGGGGGCATACGCAAGCGATCCAGGGTAACGACCCGGTGGGGCATCCTGTTGAACCACCACAAACCGTTGTCGATATCCGATCGGGGTTGTTCGAAGAACAGTCGTTGTGCGAAATCCCGACCACTGGCCAATTCGATCTCATCGCTCTCTCCCTCTTCGGGATAGCCCGCGAGCTGGTAAAAACGCTCGCGGTCGGCGAGGGAGTCCCCCAAAAAATCCGGTTGCGGGTTGAACCAGCGCAGTAGCCAATCGTGGATGTCGGCGGCGGACTGGCGGTGCGCACGAACCCCGGCATTGTGCAGGCCTCCCTCCAGCCGGTTGCAGGTGATCGTCAGGGCCTGTTCCGGTGACAGTGTCCGCCGGGCGGCGCCGGCGCGCCGGTAGACCACCAGCCGAACCCGACGGGTCTGGCCGCGCCAGGGCAACCGGGTCACGGTCTCATCGGTAAACAGTCCGCCGGGCTTGGCGATGGCTTCCAAGTGGTGGGTGAAAAAACGGAGATAGAAATCGCTGAACGCGGTGCCCTGCGCGCGGGGGTGGAAATAACGCCGCAGTGACGTCAGGTAGCGATCCCAGTGGGTTTCGTCCTGGGCGTACAGTTGCACCACCCAGGGGTTGTCGTCGAGTTCGTCGAAACTGTCTTGCAGGGCATTTTCCAAGGCGTCACGGGCCTGCCACAACCAGGCGTTATCCCGTCCTTCGGTACCGATGGGGGTGAGTTCGTAGAATGCCGCCACGGACCGTCCGTCCTCCAGCAGCATACAGCGGGCATCGGGCAGGTATTCCGCCCAGGGCAGGAGATCGGCAAAGGAGGGGTTGACGTGGTACAGGGTGGCTTCGTCGGCTCGGGTGGCTGTGCGATCTGTTGCCGCCTCGCCGGTACCGGGTTCGGGTATTCCCGCAGCGGCCAGGCGGCCCACATGACGCTGCCAGGCATCGCTCCCGGAATGGCCAGCTTCGGCGGGTGCCGCCCTCTGTTGCCAGGGTAACCGCCAGTCCATCAGTAATCCTCTACCCGTTCTCCCGGTAGGGCGTACTGCACCTGCCGGTAAAACGGGAAGACCGTGCTGTAGCCGGGCACAGGTACCGGCTCCGAACCGGCCAGGTGGGGAAAGACATACATCACCAGGTCGGGATTGGGGAGGCGGTGAAACTGGCTTTTGATCTCGTTCTCCGCGGTGCGGGTATAGAGCGCATGCACCGATGGATTTTCCAGTTCTGTGCCCCTCAACGGCCGGCGCAACACCAGCCGGGCTTCCAGCAGTTGCTGCGTTAATTGGCTTTGGCCAGGGCTGCCACCGGTTCCCCGCTGCCAGATGTCCAACATGGATTCGCCGTTGTGCGGCAGCAGCGCTTCCTTGTGGGTGGCACAGCCGGCCAGGAGCGCGGTGGCGACCAGGCAGATGGCAGTGTTAGTCCAGCGGTGACACATGGTCGGCACCTCCCAGGCGATGGTTGACACGGCGACCGTTGGGGTCGAAGTCGATCTCAAGGGGTTTTTCAATATGCACAGCGACATCGGCACCGGGCGGGACATAGACCGCGGCAAAAGCTTCGCCATACAGCTTGTTGACCCAGGCGGACATATCCTGCACCCCGCCGGCAAGAATACGGCCCATGGCTTCATCCCCCGAGATGCCGACCGTGCCCAGCGTCCCGTTGCTGTTGCTGACGTAGGCGACATTGCCGCTGTCCGAGTCGATAAACGAGGCGGCCCCAGCGCCCGCAGCGGTGATCAACGCGCGGGAGCTCAGGTATTGCTGGGCATTACTGCGCCGGTCACCACTGACGCAAGGAATCCCGTAGGGATCGCTGATCCAGCCCAGGGTATTGCGATTGCCTGCCGTGCGGTTCTCATCCGTCGTGATCTCCGGGACGGTACGGATGGAGCCGTCCTGGAAGACAAAGGTAATGGACTGAATCTGGCCGCGCACGCAGGAGAGAGTCCAGTCCCCCGAGGCAGTACCACTGACCACTGCGCCGGTCACCTCCGGCAGATCAATACCGTTGGCGGTCAGGTTGTCCGGGCCGATCAGGACTTTGAAAGGGTAGGGGTCGTTGACCGTACCGTCGATGGGAATGCGACCGATCAACGCGGTCATCGAAATCGATCCCATCAAGGTGGCGTTGGCGGGTACGGTATAGACAGGTTCGGCAACATTGATAACCGGCGTTTTTGATTCCGTATCGGTTGGCCCAGACGCTGTCCTTGAAGCCGATGGTGCCGAGGCGAAGGGGCTGGTGATGCCCAGGCGGTTGCCTCCGGTGGTTTCTTCCGCGCTCTCCGAGGGTGGTTTATCGTCCGGTTCAATCCAGCGAATACCGCCCACTGCCGGTATATCGCCACCCTCCAGCCCCAACCCGACCGGCAGCTCCGCACCGCCCAAATCGTCGAGCCGACGCTCAAGGTCGTTGAGCAGGCTTCGGGTTTGCCGAGTGTCGGAGGCAACTTCATTGCGGGTTTGCTGAAAGCGGCTTCGCTCCTCCGCCAGCGCCCTCTGAACCCGTTGATCAATGGTGCTTTCCCGTTGGCGCAGGCGGCGGTTTTCCTCGGCCTGGCGCTCGTTGTCATTCAGCGCGGTTTGCAGCTCACCGCGCAGCTGTTTGACCTGAGCCACCAGTGTGGCGACGGTGTCCCGCGGGGTGTCCCCCTCGATGCCAAGGGCCTGCATTTCCTCGGGGGTCAGCTGGTTACCGGGCCGATCCGCGGTTGCTGGCGACGGCTGTTGGTCGGACGACAGCCGCAGGCCGACAAAGACCAGCAGGCACACCAGCGGGATCATCAACCATTTGAGCAGGCCATTACTCCGCATTGTCGGCTCCCTGTCCTCCGGGCAGGTTGGTGGCCGCATCCACCGGGCTGATCATCGGCAACAGGGCGTCCGCCAGGCCGTGTCCCCGGGTCACCAGGTACAGGACGGTGGTATCGGTGGGCTCGCCGCGGGGACCCAGCGTCGTATGCTGAAACGTCGCCGCCACGAAATCACCCTGCAATATACGGGGATCTAACGCCAGCCAGTGATCGGTGGTATTGGTCAGCAGGACCGTGGTGAGCCAGTAGTCATCCAATCGCCAGGCTGCCAGGGCTCTGGCGCGCAGGGGCAGGACGGGTGCCAGGTTGTCCAGTTTCAGCGAGCTGCTGAGAGTGACCCGGGATAGTCCTGGCACGGGTTCCACCGTGCGCAGCGGGGCATACAGACTTTGTGCGGCATAACGGGTCAAGGCCACGGGGATCGGAGTATTGCGGCGTTTGTTCTGGATATCACCCGCATCGGCAGGGGAGGCGGAATCGCTGCCTTCGGCAGAGTCGGTCACGATGCGAACGGGCTCGAGTGGGGCCTCGTTGTCATCGGCCGGGGTGGCCGCCACATCCAGCAGAATCAGGTCGCCCGTGTTGGTATCCTGTAATTGCAGCCGGGTGGCTTCCAGGGTTTCATTCGCTCGCAGGTAGATCGCGCCGCCCGCACTTTGTACCCGCAGGCGTGACGCCAGTGAGGCGGGTACTCCCACCCGCACATCGCGGTTGACGAAAATCACCCGCTCTTCATCAACGTGCAGAGGAACAGTAAGGGGCAGGCGCTGCCAATGCAGGATTTCTACGGCGTGGCTGTTGCCAGCGAGTGACAGGATCAGCCAGAAGCAGCCTGACACCAGGCGATTCGAGCGGCTCATGGTGTGCCCCCCGGCAGAGAGTGCGTATCTGGATTGGCTTGGGAACCGGTGTCCGACGGCATAATCCGCTGGGGTGTTTCGCTATAGCAGTCCAGTACCAGGCCAAAGGGGTTTTGCTCCGGATCGACATCGCTGCGCAGCACTTTCAGGGGGAAGCGCACCAGGGCGCGCTTGACCTGTTCCGAGCCGTAGTACTCATCGATGGCGATATCCAGCGTGACGATCCAATCCCGGTTCGAGATGGCTTCGACGCGGGCGCCGGGGTTGTCGCCATAGCCACGACCGGGGATTTCGTAGAGGCCGCGTACCCGTTGCCGAAGTTCGCCAGCCTGACGGCGTTCCTCGTAGTCCTGTTGCAAGAACACTCGACAGTTGGGGGTTAGGTAGGCGGACAAGGTGTGTATATTTCGGAGGTAATCCTTCTCGCCGTTGCTGGGCCAACGATTGAGCTGCTGAAAGACATAAAAAGTGAAGGCATACACCGAGGCGGGCGGCACCTCCCACCATTTGCGCACGCTGCCCGAACGCAGGTCCGGGGGAATATGGATAGTCAGGTCGCGCGGCGCGCTCCACCAGCCAACACCCAGGCCCACGGCGAGGACGAACAGGGCGGCGAGCCCAAGGCGCAAGGTGTTGACATGGGCGCGGAGGTGGGTCACTTCGTTTTTGAACCGGCTCATGGCGTACTCCGTCTCGGGGTGCGGCGTGTGGCCCAGTAACCGGTGCGGGTTATCAGGTCTCTGGCTCCCAAGTGATCGCCCAGCAGTGGGTAGCGCAGGGCCAGATGCCACTGCAGTTGACGGTACAGCCAGGTTTCGGGCCGGCCCCGTTTCAGTCGTCGCAACACACCGCCACAGGAAAAGATTCCAATGGCGCTGGTACCGACTATCAAACTGGGAACCACGGCGATACTGCCGAGCAGCCAGGCCAGCGGCAGGCCCAATGTCAGGCCGATGGCTGCCGAGCCACCCGCGCAAAGCCAAAGCTCATCGGCGGTCAGGCCGCGAACCACCACCGGCTGGCGATTCAGGCGATGAGGCAGAAAAAGGATGGTGCCATCCTCCTTGTTGGCCAGGTCGGGGGACATCGTTCTGCTCTACAGAATGCCGGTGGCTTCGGTGAGCAGCCAGATACCCACAACCAGCAGAATCGCTCCCACCGCCACGGTCAATCCGAACTGTCCCCAAGTGGCACGGCCGGTATGAATTTCCGCATAGCGGGTGTAGGCGTGGTAGCAAACCCCGACAAACATGGAGGCCACCACCAGCAGGGCGATCAGCATCACGATGTCGTAGCCGTAATTCTGAAGGGTTTCCATGATGCCACTGCCGGCACCACGGGACGGATCTTCCATGGTAGGCAACTGCGCGAATACCGGCAGCGGTAGCATGGCGGCCAGCAGACTGCCGACCGAGAGGGAAAGGAAAGAGAAAGCTCGTTGTGTCATGGCAACACCTTTCAAACGGTCAGGAAAGTAAAAGGAACGTCAGCACCACATACATGGCGACAAACCGTATCGCCACGGCGAGGAACTGACGTTGGTTGATGCTGTGTTCGGCCCAGCCCACATACGCGGTGCGCAGTGCCCAGGCTCCCCACAGCAGCAAAACGGCAAAGACCGCGCTGATAAGCACGGTGGCCATGGTGTCGGGTGAGTAACCGGCATTGGCCTGAAAGGCCGCGACTTGGTCGGCGGACAGGCTCATGGCATCGGCACCGATTCGCGTTGGTAATCGCCGATCAAACGTGCTGGTTCCCGGGGTTGTGCCCGTTCTGGTACCAGATACGCGTCAATACCCCGACGAATGCTGTCGATATCCTCAAGTAGTCGGGGGTAATCAAAGTAGTAGCGCGCCGCATCAGGTCGCACGGACTCGCTACGCCGGGCTACCAGACGTTCAACAGTATTTAGCTGGCGTAGTATGGCCGCCAGGCGGGCGCGTTCATCAGTGCTGGCTGGCGTTTGTTCATTGGCCACGGCATGGCTTGAGGCAATGCCAATCGCCAGCACAACGCAATAAGTCGAGAATACTGTCTTGGAACACGAGGTCATCACACTTGTCCGCTATCAGTCGGTACGGGTGGGATGCTGCGTTATTCCCCAGGGGCGCGCCGTAAACAAAGAGGATTGGTTGTTAACCGTATTGGCGATATGAGAGTCAGCGAGATCCTGCAGTTTTCTTGAATTTTTATCGGCCTCGTTCGTTACCTGTAATGGAAACAATGTTTATTCAGGTCCGGCGCTTGCCGGTCCCTGGGTATGGGTAGGGTTTATTCCAGGATGGTTTCACCAAAACGAGAGCTGAGAAAAGTCGGACTGACGGTCACCATGTCCCGCATCAAAGTATTGGACATTTTGGCTTCCGCGCAAACCGAGAGCCGTCACCTCCGGGCCGAAGAAATTTACAAATGCCTGATGTCGACCGGTAACAGCATGTCAGTGGGGACGATTTATCGTGTACTCGCGCAATTGGAAATGGCCGGACTGGTCGTTCGACACAACTTCGATACGGGTCAGGCGCGGTACGAGTTGACGGGCGATGACCGTCACGACCATATGGTCTGTATGGACAGTGGCGAGATCATCGAATTCAGGGATCAAAAAATCATTGAACAACAGGAACGCATCGCCAAGGAACAAGGCTATGAATTAGTGGACTATCGCTTGGTACTCTTTGTTCGTAAAGACATCCGAACGGAGAAGTCGATCGGTGGAGCATGATCCGTAGTCTGGACGTGACTACTCAGCTTCCTGTAGCGGCGGACCGGTGAACTCCGCTTCGATCATCACGTTGATGTCATCGCCGACGCCCATCGTCGTGCCAGGTTCCGGGAGACCGTATGTCATCCCGAAATCGGATCGTTTGAACGTGCCGCTTGCCGAAAATCCGATACGGGCGTTCGGGTCCATGGGATGCCCTTTGTAGCCTCCGTTGAAAACCGCTTCAAGAACGACAGGTTTCCTGATGCCTAATATCTCCAGATCACCGTGGACGTTGACGGTTTTCTCGTTGGTTAACTCTACCCGGCGGGATGTGAAAGTGATCTCGGGAAACACCTTGGCATTCAGCCAATGCTCATCATTCACGATAGTATCGGTAAATCCTTCCGGTGGGCTCGGAAGGTCAAGGGAAAGAGGGTTGATCGTCGCTCTTAGGGATGACTTCTCCAATTGTGCCGAATCAAGCTCAAGTGTGGCGTCAAATGAATCGAAAGTCATGGTGTAGTCGGTGAAGCCGAGATGACTGACACTGAACACCAGGCTCGCATGACTCTTATCCAGCGTGTAAGTGCCTGAAGGAAGATCGGTTGTGTTTTCTGCCTGTACCGGAAAGGTGATACACAGCACTATAATAGCGATAAGACTGTACATTCTCATGGGGTGAACCTATGCGCTTATGAGTTTTTCGATATCCAGTTTTTTCATTTGCAGCATCACTTGCGTGACCCGCGCTATTTTCTCCCGGTCACTGCCACCCAAAAGGTCGCCCATAATGGTGGGAGAGATTTGCCATGATAAACCGTATTGGTCTTTTACCCATCCGCATTGTTCGGCTTCGGGCATGGCGGAGAGCTTTTCCCAGAAATAATCAATCTCTTCCTGCGTATCACAATTGATCATGAGGGATATTGCCTCATTGAAGGAAAACCCGTGTTCATGTGCGGAGTCCATGGCTGCCATCCAGGTGCCGCCAATCATAAAGTCGGCAAACATCACTGTTCCTTCCCTGTCGGGTTCCATGCCTGCGGGGTAGCGGGCCATTAAACCCTGTTTCGAATCCTTGAAAACGGACGTGTAATGCTTGATGGCGTCTTCGGCCTTGCCGCAGTTCTCGCCGACGAACATGAGGCACGGCACAATGGGCGGTCTGGAGTTTCCATCAGGGTCGGTCAGAATTAACTGCCACGATATTCCGTACCGGTCCTGAATCCAGCCATAGCGCTCACTAAACGGATATTGATCAAGCGGCATAAGTGTTGTGCCGTTTATGGCAAGTTTCTCCCAGACGTTATCAATCTTTTTTGCCGCGTCCGGATCGCGGGACGGATCAAAGTTGATAAAAAATGAAATCGACGGGTTAGGCGTAAACAACGGACCTGCGCTGATTGCCATGAAAGGACAGCCCAGCAGATTGAATGACACAACCTCACAGTCGCCAGAGGGGGTATCGTGCAGGGTTGTTACATCGGTAACTTCTGAATCTTCAAATATCTCTGTATAGAATTCAGCGGCTTCTTTGGCTTCCTTGTCAAACCATAGATGGGGAATGATTTTTTGCATGGTTTTCTCCTTGTCAAATCATCATAGTGGTTCTGAGTTGGCTGTAAAACGATATTCACGAACACGCCGGAAGACTACCTTTACGGAGTGTTGATTGTCACCGAGTGCTGTAACACCTGATAGTCGAACAGGCCGCCCGGTATTCGACATGGCCATGAAGATATTCTTGATGGGTTATCTCTTTCACAGTAAGCCGAGCACAATGCCAGCGAAGGTTGAGAGCTCAGGGTGATTTCTTCGGAAGCGAAAACATTTAATCCGCAGGAGAGCTGCTTTGGTAGTTGCCACTGGGAGAGCACACCGGGGAAGGTGGCGATTTTGTATTGAGGCTGAGGCATTCTCAACATTAGGGCTAGCCTGGGTAAACAAGATGACAGCAGGCAGTAAGTGACGATGGAACATAATGCATCTCATTGGATGTTTTATTTTGAATAATGGTTCTGGTTGGACCGATAGTTGATTTTGACCTAAAGTTCTATATAATCGTTCCTATCAGAAGTGTAAAAACAGATTTGCTATCTGTTGGGAGTTTTAAATGGAATCTCCGATTCCCCTGCCTGTCGAGCGAGCTATCCGCAAGCTGGGTAGCGATATATCCCTGGCACGCAGGCGGCGCCATATCACCCAGGCCTCGCTGGCCGAGCGTATGGGTGCATCGATCTCCACGGTTCAGCGTATGGAGAAGGGTGATGCCCGCATACCGATCCACTTCTTTGCCCGCGCCCTGCATGTATTTGGAGAAATACAGGCTCTGGAACAGCTGCTGGACACCGCGAGCGACGAGATTGGCCTGACCCTGATGGATGAGAACCTGCCCAAGCGCGTGCGCAGTAAGCGCGGCACGCCCAAAGCACTATGAGAATGAATGCGTCATGAAAAATCCTAAAAACAAAGGGCGCATCGCATGAGAACTGCCACCACATCGATACGCAAGCAGGTTCAGTTATGCATCGGCAAGGCCGGAACACCGGTGGGCCAGCTCGTGTACGTAAAGCAGGGGCGACGTGAGAACAGCGCCATCGCCTATGATGAATCGTGGTTGTCCAACCCGGAACGGTTCAACGTTTCCGCCGACTTGCGCCTGGGGACGGGATATCAGCCACACAAAGCGGCCTCTCCTCACGATTCGGTCTTCCATGGTGCCATTGCGGATACGGCACCGGATGTCTGGGGGCGACGGGTCATCGCCCGCGATCATGCCAAGCGTCGGAAGGAGAACCCGCGTCTTCCCGCGCTCACTGAAATGGATTACCTACTGGCGGTCGATGACTTCAGCCGGGTAGGCGCCTTGCGCCTGCGTGACGGGGACGGGCGCTACCACCGGTCAGTGGAGGAGGGGCGACGCAGCACACCACCATTGATCGAACTCGGGAAAATTTTTCATGCCAGCCAGGCACTGGAGCGCGGCCAGGAAACCCTGGAGGATCTGCGTTACCTGCAGGGCAAAGGAACGTCGTTGGGCGGTCTGCGCCCCAAATGCACGGTGATTGACGAAGACGGCTGGCTCGCTATCGGCAAGTTTCCAAGTGTGGGTGACACCCGAAGCGTCACCCGAGGGGAAGTGTTGGCCCTGCAGCTGGCGCGGTGCGCCGGCATTGAGGCCGCCATCGCGCGTATCGTTCAATTGGAGGGCATACCGGTGGCGATGATCCGCCGTTTTGACCGTAGCGGCACTGATGGTCGGATTCCCTACCAGTCGGCGGCCTCTCTGTTGCAGGCCTCACGCGAGGAGGAGCGCAGCTACACCGAAATCGCCGACGCCATCCGCAGTTATGGCCACGCACCTACGCAAGACTTGCAGCAGCTCTGGCGCCGCCTGGTATTCAACCTGTTGATCACCAACGTGGACGACCACCTGCAGAATCATGGCTTCCTGCACGTAGAACGCGGACTCTGGCGCTTGTCGCCGGCCTTCGACATCAACCCCTTCCCGGACAAGGAGCGAGAATCCAAGACCTGGCTGTCGGAACAAGACGGGCCCATCACCGACCTGGAGATGCTGTTGGCTCGGAGTGCCTATTTTTCACTGGATAAAGACAAGGCTCTGGCCGTTTTGGCGGAAGTACGGGCGGTGGTAGCGAACTGGCGGGACATTGCTGTCGGCCCGGAAGTGGGCATGCGGCGGGAGGATTTGGAAGATTTTGCGTCGGCCTTTGAGCATGAACAGATGGATATAGCGGTTGCGTTGTTGAAACAGTAGCCCATAGCTGGATGGTGAGAGAGGCGTTAAAAAGGAATTGGTATTGATCTGCAACGAACCGAGTTTGGAGGAAGCATGGCGCTGTTTGACGCTTGGTGCACATTAAAGAAAGAAAAGGACAAGCGTAAGCGCCTGTGGAAGCTTACGGAGAGGGACGGTGGGCGCGATGAAATACACGGAGAACTTGTTCAAATTATTCGCTCTCATTATCAGCGGTTAGAGCGCATTGCCGAAGATATTGCCAGGCTTGGTTACTCGGATGCTGCCAACATTCTTGGGGCTGTATTGCCACAGAACCCGAAATCTCGATCTGGTGACATAGGCGAGATTCTGGCCACTGAACTTGTCGATGAGACAACTGGGTTCAACGTGCCTATTCGCAGGCTTCGCTATAAAGATGGTAGGGATATGGCACTACGCGGCGACGATTTCATCGGTATTGCCTACGACGACGAAGAACGACTATGGCTGCTGAAGGGGGAATCTAAGAGTCGAAAAAAGCTTGGGAAAACAACTATCACTGAAGCTCGTGAGGCGCTCAATCGAAACCATGGCCGTTGCACGCCAGACTCCCTGCTGTTTGTGGCCGACAGGCTACTTGATAGCGATGACGATGAAGAGCGGAAATTGGGTAGAACCATTCGTGATGAGGTTGGGAGAGCGACGCTAAGACCGAATCGGATCGACCATATGTTCTTTACTCTGTCCGGGAATGGTGTGCCGAGTGCCATGATGAAGGACCTGGAAGCTGCGAGTACCAATCGGAACCACTATGTCGCCAACCTTCACGTAGAAGATCACGGGGAGTTTATAAAAACGATCTACGACGAGGTGAAAGATCTTGGAAGCGATTGATGAACTTCGGGACTTTTTGACCTCAGCAACTGAAGATGCAGTTTGGGGACGGCTCTTGGACCGGGGGGCGGCGTGGGCTCTCATGCGTGTTGACGGCAAACTTCCGGACGATGCCCCGCCATTTGGTGACACCATAGATGTCGATTTGGCGGAACATGGATTCGCTCTTCTGCGAGCTGCGCTCAACCTGCGTGATGAGGTAGGCCCCACTCCGCTGACTACAAAAGGCTTTGAGCGAGCAGCGAACGCCTTCGAATCATTGGTCCGAAATGGGCCGTCGGATGCAGTAGAGCGCGGGTTCTATCGGGCGCTGGCTGCGGCTTCTTACCACTTGGCGAGCTTCTCGGCGGTCGCCTTCTCTCTATTCAACGAGCATGACAGAGATTTAAACAGTAGCCCTGCTGAAATCGCTATCGCGCTGCTGATCCTTCGAGATATGGACCGACTGCGTGAGTATGTCCGCAACTGGCTCAGGGATAACAAACACAGTGATGAGGAACTATCACAGGCGTTGGTGGCAGATGAAATTGAGCCTGACGAGGCTATTGCGACGGTGCTGAATACCACTATTTTCCGTGCATTGGCGTATTTCGACTTCGCGCTGCAAACCGGTGAGAGTGTTCTCCAAGAGCAAGCCAAAGCGTTGCTTGCGACGGCAGTCAGGCTAGCAGGTAATGCTAACAACGTTCCATTATGGTGGGTTTGTCGAATCAGCCAATCGCTGATAGATGATCTATGGGGGCATTCTCTACATGAGCGAATGCCGCGCGACGGGCCTGGGGGCGGTGATGAAAACTACCCGCGACTGCGGAGAATGTTCATTACTTCCTTGTACGCAAGAAAAACGTCCGAAGTGGAATTATGGCCGTCGCAACTTGAGGCAGCAGCTCGCGCCACCGATCTTGCTGACGACCTCGTTGTTTCTCTGCCTACGAGTGCTGGAAAGACCCGTGTTGCGGAGATCGCCGCACTCATGACGTTAGCAACAGAAAAGCGTGTTCTCATCGTCACACCATTGCGGGCACTCTCAGCGCAAACCGAGCGCTCGTTTCGAAAGACTTTCGCGCCGCTAGGCTTCACGGTTTCGTCGCTTTACGGCGCGAGTGGCATTTCGTCTGGGGATGAAGACGCGCTACGCAGCCACCACATCGTGATTGCCACACCCGAGAAACTTGATTTCGCTCTTCGCAACGATGTCGATCTGATCAACGATGTGGGGCTGATCGTGCTGGACGAAGGACACATGATCGGCCCGACCGAGAGGGAGATCCGCTACGAGACCTTGGTACAACGACTGCTACGACGTGGTGACGCCGCGGAAAGAAGGATTGTCTGTCTTTCCGCAATTCTGCCCGGTGGTGAAGAACTGGATGATCTCACCGCTTGGATTCGGGGCGACGAGCCTGGAGAAGCGGTTCGTTCGGATTGGCGACCCACACGTCAGCGGTTCGGGACATTGGCATGGACACGAGGTTCGGCCCGACTGAACTACGACCTCAACAATGATGGTCCGTTTCTGACGGGGTTTGTCTCCGCAATGGAGCCGCGAGGTCGGGATCGAAACCCATTTCCGAGAGATGTCGGGGACTTTGCAATTCAGGCTGCTTGGGAGTTTGCAGGTCAAGGCAAGCGCACTCTTATCTTCTCAACCCAGGCAAATTGGGTTGAAGGATACGGCAAGAAAATCGTCCGGTTTGTGGAAAAAGGTTATTTGCCGACGCTGCTTGACGATCAAGGTGCTATAGAGCGAGCACTTGAAGTCGGTCGCGAATGGCTTGGCTCGGATCATCCGGCGGTGGCGTCTCTACGGGTTGGTGTCGCGATTCATCATGGCCGTTTACCCAGCCCGTTTCTGCGCGAGCTTGAAAGCCTTCTCGCCGAAGGGACGCTGAAAGTCATTGTCGCGTCACCAACCCTATCCCAGGGACTTAATCTAAATGCTGCGGTACTACTGGTGCCATATCTGGTTCGCGCCGGTATGTTAGTTTCAGGCGAAGAATTCGCCAATGTCGCCGGGCGCGCAGGCCGGGCATTCGTGGATACAGAGGGTTTGATCGTCCATCTGATGTTCGACAAGCACCCGCAACGACTTCGCAACTGGCGGCGGCTTGTCGAATCAATCAAAGCACGATCGTTAAAAAGTGGGCTGATCCAGATTGTTGACGAGATCATGCAACGTCTTGCACGTGAAGGTGTATGGGCGCGCGCCGATGCCCTTGAATACCTGGCCAATTCACGCGATGGATGGAAATCCCAGGCAGAAGAGGTGGCTGCATTGGCTGCCGAAGGCACTGACGAAGACGATGAGGAGGACAAGATTGAGGAAGAACCACTGTCTCAACTGGTGGAAAGACTTGACGCGACCGTGTTCGGCCTGGTGGAAGCTCTTGATGCTGACAGCGATGACTTGCCCCGCTTGCTTGACGAAGCGCTGATGGGATCACTGTGGGCGCGCCAAATCCAAAGGGAGGAAGAAGGCACTGAGGTGGAACACAAAGCAATCATCCAGGCACGTGCGAAACTGATCTGGCAGCACACTAACGTGAGAGCGCGGAAAGGGCACTTCGCGATGGGAGTCGGCCTTGAGGCGGGCTTGCAAATAGACGCCATGGCAGAGGAACTCGAAGAATTGATTGATTGTGCCGACTTGGCGGCACTTGCAGGCGATGTGGCTCCGTTATCCGAAGCATTGGCGGAGCTCGCCCAGCGGTTGCTGGTCATACGACCATTCGTCCCGGACAAGAAGAACGCACTTCCTGCGAACTGGCGAGACCTGTTGGTGAAATGGGTCTCGGGTACCGATGTGGACGAGATAAGTACGGCAAACATGCGTATTGTCGAGGATGCTTTCATGTACCGTCTGGTATGGGCGTTGGAAGCTATTCGTACGCGTAGGCTCAGCCAAGGTTGGGAGCCGGAGGTCGTTGCAGGTGGCGGAGCGGCCGCTTTGGAGACGGGGGTTCCGCAACTCATGATGTCTATGCTCATTCGAGCCGGTCTCCCGTCTCGAATTGCCGCCATGGCTGCCATTGAGGAGACGCAACCTATTTTTTTGACACCTGCGGAAATGAGACAGTGGCTGGCCAGCGACGATATGGAGATATTGACCGCCCAGGGTGACTGGCCAACCGTCGAGACGGCGGCGTTGTGGCAACGTTTTCGGGTGAGCATGTTGACCGAGAGTGTTCAGGCCTGGGCGATTAATGAATGGAAGCGGGCGCTTGAGTTGCCCAACGAAGTGGCCGCACCACCGCCTGGCATCTATCGGATAGAGATCGACGAGGACGATCTGGCAACTTGGCTGGTCACGCCGGACTATCTAAGAATCGCTCGCTTTAAGAAGCCTATACAAGATGTCACTCCCAGCCTCTGGATGGGTAAGTTAGAGGCTGGTTGCACGGTGGTCGATGCAGTGAGAATCGGCCGAGGCAATGCCGTGTGGCCAAAGGCTACGGCTTAGGCTGATGAGTTACAGGTACTTCTTGAAACTCCCCGCCACAACATCAACGGCCACCCCGAGAAGCACTGCGCTGGGCGGAAGCACAAACAGCGGGTTCACGCTGACGGGTAGTGTTAGATAAATCACCCAGGGTAATACGAGCAACGGTATTAGGGTCGCCTTTGCCCTATGATAAACGAACCCGGATTCGCGCCCGGATTCGAAGCGTCGGAGGTCGCGGCGGACCAGGCCGTCCACCAGGCCGACAAACATCGCCATAAGCAGTAGCGGAATCATCAGGCTCAGCACACATAACCGGACCCCAAACACGAGTGTGGCGTACGCGGCTGCGATCAGGCAGCGCTGCATGTGGATATATGGTTGCGTCAGATAATAGCGAAAATCCCGTGCCGAGTGGTTTTTGGTGTCGTGGGACGACTGCGCGGACTGCTTTGCCGTTTGCAACAGGCCGGTTCTCACGAAGAGGAAATCCTGGGCAGTATTCACCCACCGGGTGATTGTCCGCCCCGGCTCCTGAACCACGATGCTGCGGGTAAACCGGCGGTCGAGATTGTCGAGTTCGCGATGCAGCATATCCCGGGTGTGGTGCCAACTCTGGTTCTCCCAGAACAGGTACATACCTGCACACTCAATCAGAATGAACAGGAGTAGGGAGCCACACAGAACCCCCAGAAACCGGAACGGCAATGTGATTAGCCTGAGGAGCAGGCCCTGTTGCCGGGTTTGTTGCCGCGCGGCCACGTTGGCCGGATCTGCCATCGTGCACCTCTCTAACCACTACCCGAAGATGGATCTGTTGTTTCAAAGAGATCCGGAGACAGAATCGGTTCGCCTATAGCTTGGGTGCTGCTCCACCATGCGTTACCGGAATCTGCATACTGCTGCCGCATATAACCGGCGAGAGCCTGGAGACTCTCGGGCATCGCTTCGTCGCGATCCGGTGCGGGCAGTGGCATGCGGATTTTCCACAGGTTCCCGCCTTCGATAAGGCCGAAGGCTTGCCCCTTGGGCAGACCGAGGATATGGGCCGGTTCGATCAAAGGGACTTCGGTGGGTGTGAGCCTGTCCTGGGTATTGGAAGTGAAATCCGTGGGCCCGTGAATGTCGGAGCTGTCCGTCGCACCGCTGACGACTGCGGTGGAGTAGACCTCCACCTTGGGCAACTGCTTGGTCAACAATTCCGCGGTGGCGGTCTCCCGCACCCGTAGCATAAACAGGTTGTTGAAGTTGCCGATGACCTGGCCGGCTTTGGCGCGGCTGCCAATCCGAGCCTCGATATCGCTGAGCGTCTGTGTATAGGCGGTGACCTGAATGCCCGCGCCACCCCCTTTGTTGATCATCGGGATAAACTCATCCCCCATCAGCTCGTTGAACTCGTCGGCATGGACATTGATGGCCGGTTTGTCGTGGGAATGGGTAGACGGCAGACCATCGTCCACGCCGTGCTTATACAGATGGCCCGCCACCGAAGTCAGGTCGGAGAACATGCTGTTACCCACCGCTGCGGCCACTTCCGGATCGGACAGGGCATCCAGTCCAACATACACCACCGCCCGTTTGCGGATGATCTGCAGCCAGTCGAAGATGGGGCGGGGATCGTTGAGGTCGGAGTAGTTGGGCGCCAACAATTGGGCAATTTTGCCAGTGGTGAGCTTTTCCAGTAACGGCAGGAGTGACGCGACGATTTTATCGAAGTAGGTGCGGTCGTAGCGCACGGCGCTGCGCAGGCCGTCCAGCACGGAATCGTATACCCGCGCCTGGGACAGGTATTGCTCGATGGCGACCACGCGCTTTTCGCGACCCACCATATTGCGGGGTATGGTTTTGTCATTGAGCCTGGATTCCAGCTGAACAATACTCTCCCAGGCTTTAGGGTCATGCCGCGCGAAGAAGTGCGCCGCGTACTCGATAAACAGGGCGTCGATATTGATCACATGTCGCTGGATCAACAGGTAATCGGGCCGCTGGCCGAGCTCCACCAGGGCACGGGCAATGATATTGACGAACCGCCAGGCAAATTCCCGGAAGGCTGCGCTGTCCCCTTCCCCCGATAACTGGCCGGCGATACGGGTGGCCACTTCGGAAATCCGCCCGAACCGCCCGACCGCATTGTAGCGGGCGGAGATATCGGGCCATCCCAGATGAAACACGTAGAATTCACCGTCACGCCCCGACCGCCTCGCTTCCACATACATCCGTTTCAACAGGTCGGCATCGCCCTTCGGGTCGAACACAATGCAGACCTCGCCGCGACGGATATCCTGGGTGATTAGCAGTTCCGCGAGACGGGTCTTGCCCACCCGGGTGGTTCCCAGCACCAGAGTATGGCCGACGCGTTCGTCGAGTGGCAGGGTGACATCGTATTCACGGGGTTCGATACCGTGTAGGCGCGGCATGCCCCCCACCGGTGGCAGCGGGCGCACCGGGTTGAGGGGGTGGTCCCAGGTGGTGAGGCGGGCGAGTGGCGCCAGCGGCAGTCTCGACAACTGGAGTCGGGTCTCCCAGTGCCGAGCGAGACGGTAAGCCAGGGTGGGTTCGACATAGCGGCGAAATTCCGGGCGGTAGGTTTGGTACAGCCGATGGGTATGGCGCTGGTCCCAGCGGAATCCCCGGCCGATAAACAACCGTTGTCGGCTGGTGGGCACGCGTCGGCTGCTCATGACATAGCGGGGCAATCGGCGCAGGTTACGGCGGTAGCGCAATATGGCCCAAGCCTGCCGCAGTCGTACCGCGCCAAAGGTCAGAAACGCCAATGCGCTGCCAATGCCCAGTAACGGACTGAGTGCCAGAGACCAGGGGGCGGCGATACAGAGAAAAGCCGCGCCGACACAGGCCGCCACCGTATAAAGCTCCACGGCAGGGCGTAACAGCACCTCCATGGCCTGCGCCTGGGACATTATTGCCGGATTTCCGTGGCCGTGATCAGCACGGGGTAGTGTTTCAAACCCAGCCGTCCGGCCAGGTCGTCGGCGGAGACGGGCGACAGGGTAAGGCCCGGCACGGAATCACGCAGCTGTTCCAGCGCGTCCAGCGTATCCACATTCACCACCAACCCCATGGCGCCAAGGTTACGCAATACGTCCGCCTGCTGGCGCAACCAGGCGCGGGAGTGTGGGTCGATGCCGACCAGGAAGAACGGTGTCATGCCCGGTGACCGAATCGCCCGAGGCGTGACCTTGTCCGGCGTCAATGACGGCGTCCGTACCGGGAGCATGTCCGCTTCGCTGTACGGGCCGGATTTATATTTTTGCCTAGCGAGGGGTGTTTGCTGCTTACTACGGGAGATATTGTGGCCAAGGTTTAGAGCCTGATAGTAGGGCAGAGCCGAAGTGCCGCCACGGTCTTCAACCACGATCAACGGCTGATCGGCGAGACACAGGGCGCTTGAGAGTAGGACCATCAACAGCAGGGGAGGATGCAACCTCTTCATGGGGAAGCCCCCCTGCTCACCGTGACGTAATGCTGCCCCTTATTCAGTTGTGACAGATGCTGTGACAGATGCTGTGACACCCGGTGCCGATAGCGCGCCGCCGGCGCTCCACCGGCCGGTCGGTGATAGCGGCCCACGGCCTGTATCCAGGGCTGCCCCGGCGTGTGCTGCTCCCGCAGTATTGTTGCCGCAATACGGAGGTTCCTATAGGGATCGAGCAGATGGCAGGGATGCTTCACACGATGCCGGTGATAGCCGAAATTGATCTGTCCCAGGCCGGCGTCGACACGGGTCGCGGGTACGGTGCGAAGTGCGTCCTGTAGTTTCCGGCAACTCTCCCGGCGTGATGAAAAGCGATGGGCACGGCCGGCAATATTCAACGACCATGGCCAGGGAACATGCCGCCCCCGGAAGTTGATACCGCTTTCCTGCAGGGCGATGGCGAACAGTACGACCGGCGGGACACCAGCCTGCAGCCCCGCTTCCTGATAGGCCGGGGGGATTGCGGGTTCAGCGCGGGCGCCCCCGGGCTGGAATATGATCCACAGCAGGCACAGGAAGATGCCGGGGTTCACTGACGCTGCCATTGGCTATTCACCTTTTGGATGACTGCGGGCAGGTCGCCAGCCAGGTCCAGGCTTTGCCAACGTCCGCCATCGTGGTTGAGGGTGATAGCACCTGAGCGTACCTTGTTCGGATCAACGCCTGCCTGTGTCGCCCACTGCCGGAGCTGCGAGTCATCCTGCCCGCTGCCGACCATGTAGAGGTCAAAGCCCGTACCGCCATCCTGTAACTGTTGGACTCGCTTTTCACAGGGCGGGCAATCGTCTCTGACGAAAACGGCCAGACGTTGGGGTGAGTTGGTGATCGGAGTGGTTGTGATGGCGGCGGGACTCATAACTGGCTGAAGGCCAGGGAAGAGCCGTTGCCAGGCCGCGTCATAGGCGCGCTGGTACACCAATAGCTTCTCAACTCGTCGCGCCTCTGCCAGAACCTGCAATTCGGCATAGCGACGCAGTTCTGTCTCAGTCCGGGCTTCAATACCCAATGCCGTGAGAGGATCCAGATTCGCCGAATAGACGCCCAATGGCCCCTCCATCAATCGCTGGTAACGGGCCCATTCCGCAGAGGTCAGGCCCCAGTCCTGAGCGGGGGAGGAGTTCTCCAAACTTTGCTGCCGAGTGTGGGAGACCTCGGAGTCCGTCGTCCGCGTACCCTGCGCCAAGGTAAGGAGCGGCACAATCAACAGGGCAGCAAGCCAAAACCGAGGAGATGGACTGGCCTGCAGTGCAAACCTGGAGGAGAGCAACCCGGTCATGGTTTTGGTGCTCCTCTCCGTGTGAAGCAGACCTGCCGTGTAGTGTTATCAACCGCCAGAACCCATGCCGCCCCGGCAAGGGTGCGTAGTGCATCGTATAAGAGGAGCGGGCCCAAATGCCGATGGGGAGCGGGCAGCGGAAGATCATAGAGCACAGATACCTCAGCGCTACTGTCGCAGAGGGAGTAACCGGAATGTCGCAGCACTTCATTCAGTGCCTCGCCGACCGTTGCAGCCTTATTGGCCGGAATGACAACTTGAACGGGTTGCAGCAGCAGATTGTGCTGGGCGGCGCGAGGGGTTAATGACATCAGCGTATACCGCCCGTATCGGGCTACGGGAATCCAGTCGTTGGGAATGGACGGTAGTGTTTTGGCTACGGGTGTTTCGGTGGCTGCCGGTGCTATTGATGGGGTAGTGCATCCAGTGGCGAATAGGGTCGGCAATATACCCGCGAGCAGGAAAAGAAATGTTGTATTGAATCGGAGGGGAAGGGCTGACATACACGAAATCCTCTCAGGTGCATGTCGTTACTCTCGCAGGGTATGAGTTGAAAATCCCTGGACAAACGGGAATGGCTCGGTACCGGATTTGCCATAGAGTCTTGTTTTTCTTACCACCTGTGAGCGTCAGTCTTCCGATGCAACAACGTCGTTACTGATTCCCCGTGTTGCCGATCGTAGTACGACAAGCGCCACACTTGAACTGGGAATCGCGGCCAAACCGACCATGATCAAGAACAGTGCAAGGACGTCATATGAAGTCATTTGGTTTCTGTCTATTTGAGGCCAAGCTTTATTGATGTTGTCATTCGATGGTAATACCTTCAGTTCGTCCTTTTTCGAGGATATCAATCAGCACGGCACATTGCTTCTCGGAGGGGATTTTTGCGGGAATCTGCATGGCGATTCTGAGAATTCCAGCCTCTTTCGGCGTAAGAAGCTCTTTTTCCCGAAGCGCCTGATAAAGGTGTCCCCACTTTTTTCCAGGAATGCTCAACACCTGCCGTTGAGCTTCAATACCGTTATCTATCCTTTGGGTCTGTCTTGCGGTTCGAACTTCTGCTGCCTGCTCATCGGAAGACATGAGCAGAGAGTAAAATTCGGGTGGAAAGTCAGCTTCGATTTTATTCATCCGGGCTTGAATCCGGGTCCAGCACGCTTCCTTCTTGCACCATTCGGATATGTTCGAGATACCATCCGGGGGCTGAGTAATATCTTCATTTACTGCCTGCGCAATGATTGCCAGCGTGTTCTCGAGAGCAGTATTGATGTATTGTTCGTTCCAAATGCTTAGAAAGTCAAAATGTCCTTTTTTGCGTTTTGTGATTTCGCTCAGGACTGCCAGGGTGTAGGCGACAATATTGGCGCGGTATCCTCCGTTGTACCAGGGCTGTGCCGATACCAGCCGTTCGGTTGCTCGGAATATCAATCCACGCGCAATTGCACGCTTGAAATAGGACTCGTTGAAGCTATCTGACGACTTGTCCCATTCACTGCCGATGCGACGAGCATATTGAGCGAAGTTCTTCTGGGCACCAAGGTTCACATATCGCGGATGATCGTCCCAGACGTTTTCGAACTTGGCCAGGTCGGTTTTCGTGAACATCTGTGGCTTGGGATGTTCTGCCTTGAAACGCCGCTGCTCACTGGGCGTGAGTTTTGACTGGGCATCTGCGTACTGGCCGCGTGCTCGTTCGTAGAACCACTTGGTCTCACGTTGCGCGCCTCTTTGAGCAGGCGCCCAGATGCGTCTGGAGAATCCTTCCATTCGGATGTGGAAGGGGTGATTGGAAAAGAAGTCCGCTGCATTGACCCGGTTTTGGGTGTTCGCGTACTCGGAAATTTTCGGAACCACGGTTTCGCTGTCCTGACTGTCGATGACGGACAGTTTCATCTGGACAAATATTTTGGAAAGATCCGCCTTGTCGCGCCGACGCGTATGAAATAGGGAGGCGGTTGTCTGGCCCCCGTTCACTATCTGGAGATCGAGAACTTTTGCAATCGACAGCCCTGTGTCCGTTTTTCTGGTCTCAACATTCTGTGCCGTTGCCGTGATGCCGTTGTTGTACGCAAAGAACATTCCAGGTTCGTTCAGTATCGTTGTTCTGATACCCTTGTTTACATTGCCCCGTGCCTGAAGAAAGGTCCTCACGTTCTGTTCGAGAAGTCGTGCGCCGAATCGTTCGTAAAGGGAGGCGAGAATCTCTGCCGGCATGACGATCAGGTAGGATTGATAGGTATTTTCTCCCAAGTGCGCAGGAAGGCAGGAAATACCCGATCCGAACATTTCCTCAAAATCGAGATCGAGAGGCTCCTTGTGGCTGCGAGAACTTCTCTGACGGTGAAGCCGCGAGATATCCCAAACCTGATAGCTGACGGAAATTTCTGCGACTACGGAATCGGTAATCTCCTTGATTCTCTCGCTCAAAGACCGCTCCGACAGCAGCGTCAGCCTTAGTCGACGGATATCCCCCTTGCGATCGGCAATTTGTCTGGCAAGCCCATATTCCGGCGAAGTGAGTTCCAGTTCGGCTGCCAAACCCTTGTTTATGCTGGCTTCGAAAAAGTTCGATACACGCTTGAAAGCAGCATCGACGTCGGTTCTTGTCAGGGATGCAAGCTCGTCTCGTGATTCGAAGTCAGCCACAAACAGATCCAATACTCCCTCGTCATCAAACCAATAGCCATCCACACGCATGCCGCGACGTGCCCGAAAATGACAAAGCTCAAAGCCTTCTGTGACCCCCGTTTCGACAAGTTCATTTGCAAAGGTCTCCATGAACTCGGAAAGTTGAAAGCTGCCATTTGCTTCTGCACCGACCAGGAGTTCTTGACGAAAGTCGTGAAAGAAATCTTCAGTTGTGGTTTCCAATCAGTGCCTCCCGAATATTTCGTCATCCTCACAGGAATATTGGGAAATTTCTTCCAATCGTATGTCGTACGCTATATGGAACAGGCCCTGCGGTATCTGTGACCGGACAAGTTTGGGAAACGATTCCGAAACCGCGTAGCTATTGGTGCTGCCAACTGTGAAGCGTGGTCTTTCGTAATCTGTCAATGGGGCATATCCACAACCGGCAATTTTTTCGGAAAATTGCTCAATGGCTTCTGCAGATTCGAGTTCCTGCTCAATCAGCGTAACCATATCATTGAGTGAATATCCTTTTTCAGGATCCGGCACATCAATCAGGCGTACGGTCATCAGAAAAAGGTGGTCCACCAGTGCTTCCAGTTGATCCTCCGATGATATGCGAACGCTATTTCTTTCCCTGCCGGAGAGAGATTTTACTTCTATGGCGATATTGCCGAAGATAAAATCCTGATGCGAGTCTTCGACTCCGCACCATGCGGCGACGGCTTCTTCATGCGTGAGACGGCGGAGATATAGTTGACGAAGAAGGTGCAGTTCGGCAAACAGACCACGTATCTCTTCGTTGGTCAGCAGTCTAGCCTTTTTCCCAGCCAGAAAGGCTTTCCATCGTTTCAAATGCTGGAGTGTGACGGATAGTGCAACAGCAGAGTCAGTGACAGACGAAAGACTCGATATCAGCGTTTCACACAGGCCAAGGAAGAGGTCACTGTCGATGTGACGAGCCAAGGTCAGAACAAGCCTCTGCTGTCCCACGGTATCACCATTGCGAAGGTCAACACTGATGCCGTGAAGTGAAACCGTGTCACGGCGAAAGTGTGCAGTAAAATCGCCTTCCAGCTCCACAACCAGTAGGCATTGCGCAACGGCATCCCGGCCCCAGTAGATCGGAACGCCGGTAGTGCCTGCGACGCGCAGCACACTGAAATCGGTAGTGGAGACGGGAATTTCGTCCCACGGCGTATCCTTACTCATCGTCATAGTCCTCATCGGCATCTGGGTCATCATCCAGCGATCCGTACATCTGCTCAATCCATACACGGTTCGCGACAACCTCGATCTCTGTCCGGTAAAGACCGTCAGGATAGCTCAAACCCCATGCGGGAACGCGTAACCCTTCGAGTGACACATTATCGGTTGGCTCGAGAACATGAAGCATGAGAAGGGGCTTGTCCCTCACGACTCGGTAGTGAAAGTCGGAGGGCTTCCCACTTTTACTTTTCCTGTCATCGGCTGCAAGTGTTTGGGCTTCCTGCACCTGCTCTTCAGTCAGCCCAAGCTTTTCATCGCCGCGACTTGCCAATCGATATCCAGACAGGCGCCAGCCCTCGGAGGTGGCGTCCTTGGCTGTCCGATCCTGTGCACCTAGTCTAAACTTGATTGGATCGCCGGTGCCTTTCGAAACCAGAAGCACGTCTCCCTTGGGGTACTTCTCTGCGATAGCCTGGAGGTAGTCGATGGCCCAGGATTTCGGCAGAATGGCGTCGCTGTGCGACTTGAAACGTGTGAGAAATTCCTCGATAACTTCGACGTCTACGTCGGGAATAAACCACCCCTTGTCGGTGTTTTCGATCTTTCCGCTAAACTGAGCTTGCCAATATTCCTGAATCAGAGCTTCATTCTCCAGATTTGCTTTGGGGTCAATCGGAAGAAGTGTACTTTCAACGAGTTTGCCGGTGAAATTCTGATTGAGGGCGATCCTTTCCCCGCTTCGCATCTTGTTTGCTGCCGTGATAAGAAGGCTGTCGGGATGGGACTGGACGTAAAGACCGAAATCTTTCGGACTCAGTCCGATCTTGCGCATACGTCTGATCTGCTGGCGCAGTTCCTCTGAAGCGCGAGCGATATGGGAATACCAATTGATTGATCCCTGTGGCAAATGAACTCGGCAAATGTCTTCAAAGCCCGGCCGATAGCCAAACCAACGTCCCATCTGCATCAAGGTATCGTACATTCGGGTATTGCGGTACATATAGCTAATGGTCAGCCCTTCGAGAGTCAAACCCCGGGAAAGGCTGAGCCCGCCGATGGTGATGGCGGTGACGCCGATGCCATCACGCTGATACCTTCCGTAATCAAGTACTTCATCGCTTTTGCTGTTCACGACATATGTTCGGAGATGTTCGAAAGTGCTCCAGAGAGCCTTCTTCACTTCATCCCAGGTGAAGCCGCATTCGGAAAAGTTTCTCTCAAACGCCGCGCGAAGTCCGGCCATGTAGACGTTCTTTGCCGAGGCATCTTCGGGCATCATGTAATTTGCTTTCACCGCCTCGCGTATTCTGTCGACGCGCAGACCTATGAAGCCCTTGACCTCTTTCTGAACCGAAACGAAGCGCGATACATTGATAAGCATTGAGCAATGTTTTGTCTCCTGTTTTCGCAGGTTCCGGATGGCACGTGCGACAATGAACTGATCCAGAGCTCTATATAGACTTGGGGGCAGTTCGGTAACCGGAAATCCATTCTTGTGCGAAGATGGTAGGTAGTCTTCGCAGTCGTCAATGCGTTCGACGATAACCCTGCTTGTCGCTTCGTCGAGAAAAACCTTGTCCGGGCCAAAATAGGTGGTTGGTGCATCCAGCGAGTAAATGAAGTCCTTTGGGAAAAGCTCTTCCCGCGCGTCCGGATCGTAGGCGTCCGGATTGATGAAGATATTTGCAAATGGAGTGGCTGTATAACCGACATAGCAGGATTTCGTGAAAAGCCCCAGGATCGTACGTATCGCCGCGTTGGTGCGTGTTGGTTGTATGTCCTCCTTGTTGGTGTTGATTGACGCGTTGTCGGCTTCGTCATCGATCATCAGCATCGGCACATCGGATATTCGTCCATCACCTCTCGCATTCATTGCCTTCAACCACTTGTGAAGTGCATCCAATGTGTGAACGTTTTTCTTGATAATCAGTATTATGGGCTTGCTGAAATCATTGAGTTGCCAGCCCATTCTCGCAGCGGTATTTTCGTTGAAGTCATCATTTATGTTGGTAAGTGTTGCCGGATGGGGATAGCCTTCGTTGAGGCCGACGCCGATATTCATCCTGTTGGATGGGTCGCTGGAACGACCGATGAAACCCTCATCAATGCGTTCCTGAGTCTGTTTTCGCAAGTTGTTGTGAATGCCCGCAATAACGATGATGAATTTGTATCCAGCATCGGCGGCCTTGGCAATTACGCCCATATAGTTGGCTGTTTTCCCTGACTGTACATGGCCGATGACGAGGCCGCGTCTGTTCCATGCGCCTTCGCTTGTCGGATCCTGGAGGAGGCCGAGGATTTTGGAGCCATCATCATTGAGAAGTGTATTGATAACGGTTGGATGCCAGTTCTGGCTGCGCAGGTAATCGGCATAGGCATCGGCATAGATGCTGCCGATCTCGCGCTTATGAACCCACTCTTCATCATGTGCAGCTTCGACATCGACCAGAGAAACACCTGCGCTCATGCGGGAAGGAATGATCGTCTCTGCCGTCACAACTATGTCGTGGAGGTCGCCATCGAAGCCGAGGATGGGAGCAAGCGCCCTGGCCTTGGCTTCGATGTCGGCCCGGGAGGGGGGGGTATCGTATTCTTCAAATGCAGTAATCAGGGCAGCAATGACCCCCTTTTCCTTATCATTGCGAGTGCGATTCATGCAAATTCTCCTTGTATGTAATTCTCAACGATGTCCTCTTGCCCGTCAAAGAGGCCTGTCGATCTTGCTATATCTCTGAAGGTTTCCGGATTGCCCGGAGAATTCCCCCACAATACCAATCTCAGCTCATGCAAACGTTTTTGCACGTCCTGAACGGCTGGCTTTTGTGCTATATCGCGCGGGTGCACGGAATAATCCGAGTAAACCATTTCGATTGGTAATGCAGCTGAAACAGCTTCAAGAAGGATGTTGAGATGCTTGACTCCATCATCATCGAGACGATCGTGAAGGCTTTGTACCAACGGGTGCGAGCTGTTGAGAGTGTATCTGACCCCACCCTGGTCGGCATAGCGCTCCCACAGTGGGGCCTTGATGTCCTGAAACAGTTTTTGACCACGACCTCGATGAACTCTGGTGCTTGCACCGGAAACCTGAGCAATTATCTGCCGAAGACGTTCTCGAACCTGTGCCGGAGGCCGGGATCGGGATTTTTTGATATCTATAGTCCAGGCTTCGTCAAGACTGTTGGGAAAGTCGATCTGAACGCGTGCGAGCTTTGTGGCCTCTCCCTTGGGAATCAGACGGAACCAGTCGCCCCAGGCCATTAGCCTGCCGTTTCGGTATATGTAAGCACCTTGGTTGGAAATAAAGTCACTTCGGCTCTGATAGATGTCGTAGTCCTCCGCACTTAGGTTTGAATAATGGGGAAGAATGTAGGGTTGAATACGAACCTCGTGCCCACTGATTCGTACCACGTCCTCTGGAAGCCGCCGCGTGTAGGTGCTCTTTCGGCAGAATGGATCGAATGGCTTGACCTCGTGGCCGTTTACCGTAATCCCTATTCGGCTCCTCCCGCGTATTTCGCCGGCAAGAAATCGGTGAAATACGAGAGATAGATGCTTCTCCAAAGTATCGAGTTTTTCGTTGACAATCTCACTGCGTCGGTTTCCGGATTCGCCCTCGAAAAGGCGATCAAGATCCTGCCAGATGACGGCTGTGCCGCATTCTTCCGGAAGTTGACCGATGTACGGTAATGCATGTATGTCATTTTCGTCCAGGATGCGAAGGATCCAGTCATCAGCAGCGTCAATACGATCCAGATTCCATTCGGCTCCGCAGAGACGCCTATCTTTTTTGCTGACTACTGTAAGCGACCGGCACTGAGAGAATGAAGCGGTCTTGAGACCAAGACCGAATCGTCCCAGGTCATGGGGAGTCCGTGTTTGCTTTGGATTGACTGTCCCGTGGCGCATCGCACTCAATAACTCTTGTTCCGTCATACCGGTGCCATCATCGAGGATGGCCACAAATGGCTGAACCGCGGTAATGTCGCAAATAATGTCGATGGATTTCGCATCGGCGGATATACTGTTATCGATGAGATCCGCAACCGCCGTTTCAAGTGAATATCCGAGGTCACGCATTGAAGCTGCTAGGCACGCAGCACTTGGAGGATGTGTAAAATCTCGCGCCATCAGCTTCTCCCTGGTATTTTTTCGGCGATTGGGTTCGAGAGTCCTGAAACAAGCATTTCCTTGTCCTGTGTCTGTCCAGTCACTTGCCAGCCTCCTTTATTGACTGGCATGGTTCACGATTATGCGCGTTCCCACCACACCCCAACGCAGCCGTATGATGTCGGGCATCCGGGCGAAGAATACCTGGCCCGAGAAGGCGCTTCGCTCCAGCCTTTTTGCGAGGGGCCTTCGGTATCGGCTTCATGTCAAGTCTCTGCCGGGTGTTCCTGACATAGTGCTCCCCAAATACAGGGCAGTGGTATTTGTGCATGGCTGCTTTTGGCACAGGCATGACGGATGCCGGTATACCACGATGCCGAAGTCCAACAGCGAATTCTGGCGCGAGAAGTTCCAGGGGAATATCGCTCGGGACGCGCGGCATGTGGAGATGCTTTCCGATCTTGGATGGCGTGTTGCTGTTGTCTGGGAATGCTCCTTGAAGAACTCCGTCGAAGGGACTGCCCAAATTGTTGACAAATGGCTGCATGGTACGAAAGCCAGACTTATAGTCGATTGATTGTTTAGCCTGTTTCAACAAGCGCGGAAATCCTCTCCTCACTCGACGATGGCCGCCACATCTCCCTTTTCTGCCGTTTTTGTGCAGTGGAGGAATTCTCTTTTAGCTCTTTCTTTTTTCTGTGGTTGAGAATTCCTCTCACTACCTGCGCCAGTTTGCGGGCAAGTAGGGGGGGGACTGCATTTCCCACCTGCGTATACTGCTCGGTTCGGTTTCCGGCAAAGAAATAGTTGTCCGGGAATGTTTGGAGTCTCGCTGCCTCTCTGACTGTTAGGCTCCGACACTGGGACGGATCGTAGTGAATGTAGTAATGCCCATCCTTGGCAATGTGCGCCACTATAGTGGTGGCAGGCTCGTTCCTGCACTGAACTCTGAATCGATCCTTGAATGGGATAGTTCCTGTTCCTGAGTTTGCTTTTACATTGATGTGATCCGGGAGCAACGCTGGGGGGAACACATCCAGTCGTGGGGAGTATTTCCACCTGTGGGCGAAGCAGGCCGAAAAAAGGTAGCGAGCCAGGTCCGATGCCATATGGGAGCGGGCCTCGTGCTGGCATACGCCGCCCAGGCTCCTGTCTTGGAGCCATCGCTGCAGCTCAGTTGGTTTTTTCGGCCTTTTGTATGTCTTCGGGATGAATCGTCCCCCCGTATTTGCGCCTGTTGCTTCAGCCGCGAAGGTGCGCATCAATTCTTTCATGGTTGATGCGTCTTCCGAATCCCAACCCTTTAGAAAGGAAGCGCCTGCTTGGACCGCGTCACGCCATCCATCCAATGTGTCGCCACGGGATAGCCTACTTCGGAGTCTAGGAAGATCATCAATAGTCTGTTTGGCCGTGATGGGTTTGGGTGCAGGCGCCAACAACTGGTGCTGGGATAGGCCTGCGTCCTTTCTAACCCCCAGCAAAATTACCCGATGTCTGCTTTGGGGAATCCCGTAGCGTTCTGAGTGAATGATATAATCTGTGGGCTGCAAGGAATTGCTGTCCCCCTTCTTCACGAAGGAGCGGATTTCGTACTCCAGTCCATCCGACGGCTTGGACAGGTCTGCGATAATCTTTTCGAACATCGGATTTCCTGAATGTTGAGAGGAAAGCAGACCCTTGACATTTTCCATCACGAAAATAGCGGGTTTGTGGACTCGAATGATTCTCAGATATTCCCGGTAGAGGAGGTGTTTCTCGTCCTCGTGGAACTTTTTGTCATTGGCTCTTCTGGATCGTCCAGCGAGAGAGTAGGCTTGGCAGGGCGGCCCGCCGATTAGCACCCAGGTTTCCTGCCCCTTGAGCGCAGCCAGTATTTCCTTGTCTATGCTTTTTTCGTCGGATTTCCCCAATTCGAGACAGCGAGCTTCAATTTCGGCATGAGCAAAGGCGCTGGCAACTGCCGGGATTTTCCGAAAGGTAGTTTCGTCTATTTCACCTCGAATGTAGCTGTAGTAATGTTTTACATCCTTTGTGCCTCGCAGGCGCCTGAAAACTGCCCGAAGGGTGAGCGTTCGATGTGCGACAGCGTCCTTTTCTATGGATAGTCCAATCTCAAAATACGGTTGACGCTTGTGATCTTGAAGAGAGGCAAACCCCTCTCCCAAACCTCCCGGGCCGGCGAAGAGATCAATTATTGGAACGGGCATTCGGGTTTTTCCATCCAACTGAATTCTGATGCATTACTCGGCGCTCCCAATTAGAGTGCTGAAGGAATAAAATCTGGCTGTCCCAGACGTAATCCCTCGCGTATTGAAATATCCATTATTCGCGGCTTTCATCGCCACTCTCGGCTGCGCCTTGCGACTTCACCCATTCGTCCACTTCCTGTGCCTTGAATTTCCAAAGTCGCCCAATACGATGGGCCGGCATATTCCGCCCTCGAATCCACGCATAGACACTGTCCTTGCTAACTCCTAGATACTCGGCGATTTCTTCGACCGATAGCCAACGTTCAGACATGATTTACCTGTGTGAAGTCAAAATCTGGGCAAGCTGCCATGATGACACGAACAATGTTGTTGGTGCAATGATTTGATATGATTGGGTCCGGTTTGGTCTGGTTCCGTGGCTTTTCTGGGTTGCGGAGAATCCGTGTAGTCTTAAGATATATGAACTTCGGCAAGATTCAGGGGTTAATGGTTTGGGTTGCTTCGGATGCGGGGGAAATGAAGCTGGGTCATCCTTCAACACCCCTGTCGATTTGGGCTAGGGGCTTTTGGGCGGCGCGCAAAATTTCAGTTCATCATCTGGTTTGGTGAAATTGGTATTGTTCGGGAGCCGAAGGGTGTAGTGGGGCGGGTGGATATTGCCGCAGGGTCGGGGCTATTGCCGTCTGTTATGAGCAAGGTATATCGTTTTGCGACCGGGCTATTCATCCATGGTTGCGTGCGGTATGAGCGTATGCCGCAATATGGTACGCAACTGAGCGGTGGGAGTGAGGTGATCTAAAACAGGGGGAGCGGGAACTGAGCGAGAAACTGATGATATGTTCAATCATGGTACAATACTTGGGGAAATGTACAGACGGATCCAACGGGGTAACAGATAACAGCATGATGCAATGTTTCGCGTAACCCACAATGGGAATTGATTGTATGGGTTTGGCATGATTGAAGATGAGCTTTACATTTCCGTTGATGTCGAAACCTCCGGTCCGGCACCTGGAGTATATAGCCTACTTTCGATTGGCGCTTGCTTGGTAGATGAGCCTGCAAGGTCTATCTACCTTGAGCTGAAGCCCGACAGCGAGACTCACGATCCTGAAGCGGTTGCCGTGACGGGTTTGGACATGAGTAGGTTGGACCTTGAGGGTATGGCTCCAAGCGAGGCGATGATTCTGTTTGAACAATGGTTAAAGTCCTCGCTCCGGCCTGGTCAGAAACCTGTTTTTGTCGGACTCAATGCCCCGTTCGATTGGTCTTTCATTAATTACTACTTCCACAAATATTTGGGAGCCAATCCCTTTGGCTTCACTGCGATTGATATGAAAGCCTACTTCATGGGATCTACAGGTTGCAGTTGGAAGGGAACGAAATCCTCCCAAATGGCTGATAAACTCAAACCATACAGTGCGCCGACACATAACGCATTGGAGGATGCTCGTTTCCAGGCAGAGCTTTTCGCTTTGATGCTAACGGATAGAGCCAAACGTTGAGCAGCGGGCAGCCACTGTGAGTAGGTGCTCATTTGGTTCGCATTGCCTCGACATAGTGGCCACTCCTGAAGGACCATGCCTTGATTCCATCGGGCTTTTTGGATTTACCAACAATGATGGCTATCGGATGAGGCAATTCCTGAGTATGGTGTGAGGTAAACCTGAAGAAACTTCCTGCGTCGATAGGTGAAATAGCGGGAACAGTTTGGGGATGTGTATGCCAATATCCTACGAGGCGTAGCCCAAGGATATTGGCGTTCGATACCTCTTGTCGGCAACGCTCCGCGTCCAGTTCCAGCCAGGTTCTACCTGCACGGTCGGCGTTGTGAGGAGGAGTAGCCAAAGTAAGCAGTAATCCTGACCGACCGTTGGGATCTACGAACAATTGTCCCCCACATTCCGTTGCACCTCCTTTTTGCCGATGGTTACTTAATACATCGGCGACTGACTGGGATACCAGGAGTTCATGGTCCACCCCAGGCCAACGCCACCGCCAAGCGATATCCGTCATTCGGTTCCGTCCGCTCTCTTCGGCCATCCGCGCTCCAGCAAAGCCTGTTGCATTCCTTCTGGCAGTTCAGGCCCAAGGTAGTTTCCTCCAAGGCTTGCAATGTCATGGGGCCTGTTAATACTGCTGATCCAGGTCGTTCCCTCGCTTTTTCCGCTCAAGGTACGCAAAACAGTCTGCGATACCATGGAAGCGATATTTGTCATTCCCAGGGAGCCACCAGGAATAAAGCTTTCACCACAAGCGGGGAGTGAGACCACACCCCCTTCCGGCCACTCAGTGAACTTGTGCTTGAAGTCACCACTTTCGCTGAACAGGTGTCTAGCATCAAATGCTCCAGCCGGAGCCAAGAGGGCATGCCCAATCTGGGTGTACGGCTCGCTCCAAGCCTGAATCAATCCCCAGGAAGCGTTGTCTGATTTAGCTTTCCAAAAAGAGGATTCTGATTCCCATTCAGCGGTGGTGATTACAACCAGATCTGCTTTCTCGAATACTTCGGGCATCTGTTGCAATACAACCTCGGCGAAGGTGGCATAGGCGGTGACTTCGATGGTTGGTAAATCTTTTAAAAGTTTGTCCCGGAGTGCTACGGCCTTTGCCTTTCCCAAGTCATCTATTCCTAGAACGTGTCTGCCAAGGTTGGCTGAAACCAATGTCTCGTAATCGATAAGAGTCAGGTGGCCGACGCCGGAACGAGCTAGCTGCATGGCCACTGAACTACCAAGCGATCCGACGCCGATGCAAACGACGCGAGAACCTTCAAGACTAGCGGCAATGCCGCTGAGGTCGCGGGATAAAATTTCGTTCCGATCAAGCACATCCAGATTAGCCGAGCGGATGAGCGTGGGGGCTTTATTAGCAGCCTTGGCAGGCCGTCGGCGCGCAGTGCGCAAGTTGAAGGTTGCGCCCCGGTTGGTTTGCGAGTTAGAAGAGCGAATGTTGAGACAGTAGATCGGAGCGCGTGTATCCCCTGGAAGCTCCAAGGCAATCCATCGGGAGGTTAATGAACTTGTCTCACGAAACCATGAGAATAGTTGGCCAGAGTCGCCTTTCTTCAAGTGCGGTGTGAACCATGGTAGCAAATCCTCTGGCGCAGGAGTGCGGATGTCCGGGTAGCTCTGCAACTTGGCATAGAAGCTGGGGGTTTCCGCCGCTCGAATTGTTACTGATCGTCCCATCATACGTTTGAAGTGTTTCTTGAGTACGGACGTATTGGTTGCCATCCAAACCGTCTCTTGGCCTGAAGGTAACATTTGGTTCGGAGCACTGAGGGCGAATAGTTTTGACGCACTGTGGGGTCGGTCCAGCAGGAGCAGGTTCTGTACAGATGGGCCGTGCTGCCTGAACCAGTAAGAGGTGACTTCATTCTGAAACTCGATGTCACGCCGAGCTTTGCATGAACCCTCCACGGACAAGGCTATAATTTTTCTCAGGCGAGACATACTGTCTTCTACTATAAGCTCGGGTGTGCCCGTGATGGGGCGCTCCCGAAAACCATGTAGGCAGAGTCCTGATTCCATGGCATGGGGCCAAATTAGCCAAGGAGATGGCTCGACAACGAGTTTAAGCTCCCCCTGAGGAAAGTTAGATGGAAAGCTGATACGCAGTTGTCGCTGTTCTCCAGTGTAATCAGTTGGCAGCGGATAGTAGAAGCTGGCTGCCTCGCCAGATTTCAGAGGGGCGGACCGAAGCAATGCGCTTGCATTGTCTTCGTCAAGAAAGTCACGGAGTGCTGTGATACCCCTTTTAACGGGGTGCTCGAGGTGCTCAGCCAAGGCGTTCAACGGGTTTAATGTCTTCCTGAGAGGTCGCCCCGGCAACTAACCCTCCAAAGAGTGACCCCATTGCCAGTGAGTTTCGGGTGGTCCCTGCAGGTCGGCCCGGCATAGACCAGTTTGCTGGAATTTCGTTATTGACATCAGAAATAAATGTTCCGCCCATACCGAAGTTCTCTTTCACTGCCTTGGCAAAGGACTCTGCAGATTCGAAATTCTCCAGCCCCAGAGATACCGACTCTCTAGCACTCAAGTGCCATTCTTGGAAAGCCTGGCTATATCGTTGCCCCTTAAGCGGCTTATTCCACTTCTCGGCGAAGTTCTCGCCGTTGTCTTTGGGGTTATAGATGAAACTTCTATTACCCTCAAAACGGATATGTTGTGGCATCCGGCGAACGATTTCCAGAATTGCATCCAATGGTTGTAGTGGCGTTAACCTTGACTCTTCAACCACATCAAGATAGGCATGGGTGGCCAAAGTCGTGATAACGGCGGAAATGGGGCGATAATCCTCATTCTTAGTTCGGATGGCCCATTCATCCCGATGCCGCTTCAGTAACTTTATCGCTGCGCGAAGCGGATCCTGATCGAGGTAGTCCTGATAGTCAGGCAAGGGATCCTGCGTTGCTTCATCAAAAGTGTGTTGACTTTTTGCTATCGCCAGGCTTTCCAAGGTAATTTGTTGGGTAGAGGCAATTTCTAACCAGTTAGAGTAGGGGATTGGACTGCTTGCCTTCCAACCCATCTCTCGATCCGGCACCTCCAGTTTTCCCTCACCCTTTTCTTTCGCGTTGCCATTAATCGCACGGGCAGGAGTGACATCAATATGAAAACCAGGGTTCTCGTCGGCGTAAACAATCCGTATCCCGCGACGTAAAGGTTTAATCTCTTCCTGAACGCGGCTGCCTTCAGTGAAGCGTTGCTCAACTGCTTCAAGAACTTCATGGGCTTCAGCCCCTTGCGCATGAGGTAGCCAGACAATGGCATCTGCGTCGATTGTATCCATTTCCGCTGGTGCACCGGAGACGGGCTTGATAGTGGTCTTCAACCTCATGGATCCCTGGACAAAAATATGTGCGCCAGCCAGCAGTGGGTTATCGGAGGTGGAGAGGATTTTCTCTAGTTGGGAGTAACGATCATTGATTTTGTCGTACAAGGGTTCCGACAACGAGATCTCTCTTGCTGCACGAAGCAGGAAATGTTCCCAGCTGTCACGCTTGGTTTGCTCAATGATCATAGACATTATGAGGCCTCCTGGGCCTGGGGGCCCAAATGTAGTGTTGGCTTGAACTGGTTTTGGTTGTCCTTATCCCGGTCAAAGATTAGGTACGGATGCTGGTGTTGGGTGGTGAGCAAGGCGCCAAACTCAACTGCTAGTGCGGCTGGGATTGCTGCGAACACATGGATCGTGCTCGCAGTCATGGCTTCGAGTTGGCTCAAGCGGATTTGGAGAGCGTCGCGGAATGCGTGAATAACACGACGGTTCTGGACCATCATATAGCTGGGTTCAGGAATGCTCAGTTCAGCGATACGTGTACCGGGTAAAGCCTCTTCCACATCGCGATGCGGGACCAGCGCGGAGATGGATAGCACTAGTGCTAGTGGGCCATCGCCATCTGGCGGAGGAGTGAACAGAAACTTTGGTGGCTCAGCGGACAGATCGGGCCAGCGCAGGTGATGCTCGCGGTTAAAGGAAAAGAGCAGACGTTTGGAGCGGTCTCCTATGGCCTGTCCCAGTAACATTAGTGCCGGAATGTCGGCTAGGCCCACCACAGCTAGCGCAGGCGCATCGCCATAGGTGCCTCCACGGCGTCTTAATTGCTGCTCCAGGTTATGGTGGATATTGTCCTTGATATTCTGCCAGTAGGCTTCATCCCTACCGCGAGGTCCGGGTGAGGGAAAAGTGATTTTGATGCCGTGATCGAAAGCTGTTAGCCCTTCAGAAGACATTGCAACCAACAAATCGCGAACGGGAATTTCATTGATCGTCTCAAAGTGCTGGCTCTGCACAATTACAGGAATCGCCCGGCCGCCATCTGGCGCCGTAGCCGCGAGCCGAATGCGTTCCAAGTACGCTTGGTGTAGGCCGCTCAAGTCGCTCTCCGGGTACCCGTCTGCATCACGATCAATTTTGTCGTGACAGCTGGGACATAGGAGCATGAGGTTGGCGGAGTCGTTTGTGAGCGCCTGCGCTTTTGCGTCATCATGCTCCGCCTGTGCCCGGGGGCCTTTGGGGCTGGCCGGCAGGATATGGGCAACCTCCCCCCATTTCATGGGCTGGCCTGTGCGGTAGTCGTACATCAGATCACTACCACAGAGTTCGCAGTGACCGGCAGCTTGGATCCAAACGACCTTCTTCGTTTCATCGTTAGTGTTGTAGCGCCCATTTGCGGGCTTAAGCTTTTGTTGATCTGCCACTGCGAGTATTCTCACCTTAGTTGTTACGGGCCGTTCCACACATTTAGATATTACTAAATATGGTGTATTTTTTGCTCTTCAAGCCCTATATGAGCTGAAGGTGTGCGATACTCCAATAATTAATGTTCAGTACTCTGGAATTATTATGCCGCTTGAAATTCGGATGTCAAGGTATTATTGTTCGGAGTTGTGAACTTTGATTTGGAAAGTGGTTAACCATGGCATCTACAGTCGGCGAAAAGATCTTTGAGCTCCGCAAGCGGAAGGGGCTTACATTGGAGCAGCTCGCGAACAAAGCAAACTGTAGCAAGAGCTATGTCTGGGAGCTGGAGAACCGCAACCCGCCCCGCCCTTCAGCAGAGAAGCTTTCCAGTCTGGCAGCGGCATTGGGCGTCACCATTGATTACTTCGTTGGCGGTGAGGTTAATGAGGAAGATTCCACCGACCGGATGTTTTATCGGGAGTACCGCCAAATGTCGCCAGAGGTTAAAGAAAAAATCCGGCAGATGGTCGATCTTTGGAAAGATGAATGACGAATACTCCCCGTCCAAAGCGTGTTGCCAATGAGATTTCAATCGTACTGAGAACTGTGTTTGGCAATGACCGGTTTCCGGTTAACGTGAGCGAGGTTGCGCGGGAAATCTCTGCCCAAAAATTCCCTGATGACCCACTGACTATGATTAAGGGGGCGGATCTCCCTGGTTTCGAAGGGGCCTTGACGCCAGCACCGCCTGGAAAGAGGGGATGGGGAATCATCTACAACAACACGCAGTCCCCGGGACGGATAAATTTCACGCTTGGCCATGAGTTCGGGCATTACTTGCTTCATCGTTTGCACTATCCCGAGGGGTTTCAGTGTAGTACCGAGGATATGGCTGGGTGGGATTCTGAATACGGCCAGCTTGAGTACCAGGCCAACGACTTTGCTGCGACCCTGCTGATGCCTCTTGATGATTTTCGCACTCAGATCCAAGTCTCAGAGAGAGCGGATTTTGATGTGTTGGGTGCTTGCGCAACGCGCTATGACGTGTCCTTGATTGCTGCGATCTTGCGCTGGCTCCAGTTCACAACCAGGCGGTCGGTGCTGGTTGTGTCCAGGGATGGTTTTATTCTATGGACTCGTTCCAGTAAGGCGGCTCTCAAGTCAGGGCTTTATTACAAGACTAGGAGTAGACCACCGATCCCTGTACCTGAAGGGTCGCTGGCTGCCCGGCGTCGGGATATCGGCAATTCCATGGCTAGCGAGTATCACGACACACCACAGTGGCTTAAAGAGTCCTGTCATGAACACGTCCTCTTTTCGGATCAATACTATTTTACGCTCTCGTTGCTACATTTTGGGGACGCTTTGAATCGAGGGGCATCGATTGATGAAGAGCCTTTCGAGGATGCCTTTGAACACATGCAGCGCGTTAATCCCGGTAGTTCTTGGCTAGACTGATTCCCGCCTCAAATCACCTTGCGTTGTAATAAATACGGCCCCCGAAGGGGCCGCCAAGATCAGATCAAACAATACTCAGTTTACCAACTGCCTAGCCAAAGCCACTTCCACCGAATCACCGTCCTGATTAAGGGCATCAAGCCCGGATTCCGGCACATCGCCAGAGGTGCTTTGGGAAACGGCGATTTTTTTCGCCATCAGCCCCAGGCAGGTCATCTGCGAGGTGGCCGCGTAGCCGAGGTAGATCACTTTGACCGGTTGCTTCTGGCCGATGCGCCAGGAACGCCGGGAGGCCTGCTGCAGACTGTAGACGTTGTACCCGGATTGCATGAACACAATCGTCGGAAACTCCAGCAGATCCAGCCCGGTCTTGACCAGTTCCGGGTTGGTGATGAGCACATCGATACCGCGGTCGAGCTTGTCGACGATCCAGTCTTCCCGGCGGGAGGCATCCACGCTGGCGCGCAGTACCGCCACCTTGAAGCCTTCCTGCTCCAGCAGCACCTTCAGCCGAGACGTGGTGTCCCGTGTCCCGGTATAGACGCTGTAGACCAGCACCTTGCGATCGGCAGCTTTCTCCTCCCGGCAGATGTCACTCAGCTCCTGTTCCTTGGGCATGACGTCCAGATCAGTGAACAATGACGGCGTAAACGCCAGCAAGTCACGGGTGCGAGGATGTTTGACCGTCTCTGCCCGAAAGCAGGTGTCTGGCCAAGCCAGGAGAACATTGAGTACCACGCCCAGCAGCGTCGTGTCGCGGCGCGCCAGGGCCTGCTTCAACTCAGCGGTCAATTGCCCCGCCAGGCGGGAGTAGGCCTGCGCTTGCTCACTATCCATAGCTACCTCGCGAAATTCCTCGTCATAGGGCGGCAGCACATTGCCACCAATGTCCTTCAACTTGAGGAATACCGTGAACGGCAGTACACAGCGCAACACACCCTTGGGACCAAATCCGGGGGCTTTCACGGTTCGCACCGTGATTTTGCTGCCCTTGGCGGTCTTGTGGGCTGAGCCGTTGCTCTCGGAATAAATATCCTTAAGCACACCGTGATCGCGCATAAACGCCATCGCCGCGGGCGTCAGACTACCTTGTTTACCGGGCCGGTAGCCGTCTTCGATCATTCGTCCGGGCAAGGCGCGGAACAGCAGATAAAAGATATCGTCTCCGTAGCCGCCCATCAGGGTGCCGGTGAGCAATAGCGTCTTGCGCGCCTTGGCCGCCAGTACGCCCATGGCCTGCCCCTGTGCGGAGCCAGCGTTCTTGTACTCGTGCGCCTCGTCGGCGATGAGCAGGTCGAACGTGCCCTGCGGCAGGTAGCGTTTGACGAATTCCGAGGGTTGATAGCCCCCTTCACCAAAGCCGAACTCCATGTTGGCCATGGCGCGTTCCATGCGCTGGGCCTGGCGATCGGAGAATACCAGTTCACCGTCACTGTCCATCAGGTTGATGAACTCGTACAGATTGTCGCCCAGCATGGAGGCTAGGAACGATTCCCCAAAGGTTTTCATCAGCTTCTGGGCAGTAACCTCGCCGATGGTGGGAATACGTTTCAATGCCTTCAGCACAGCCTGAGACTGGTCATTGACCGACAGGCGCCGGGGCCGCATCAGGGTCCACAGCGCCGAGGCACAGTGGCCACAGCTACGACGGGAGTCCTCCGCCTCCAGCTCAACTGGATTGATGGGCTCGCCGTCCAGATCGGTGATGACCTGACCACAATTTGGACAGGTCCCCACGTCGCCATGGCGGGTACGCCGTCGTACAAACACCGGCTTCCAGTGAAAACCCATGCGCATGCGCACACGGCCCAGGACAAAGAATTCCAGTCCCTGGGAGGGCACGCCCAACCGCTCGCGCAGCTTGAGAAGTTTGACCAGAGTGTCCGGGCCGTTGAGAACCCAGACCTTGGCGTCGGCGACCGTCTCCTGGATTTCCCGTCGCCACTTGTAGACCAGGTGGGGAGGTGAGAGCACCAGGGTGCGGCGGTAGCCTTCGGCATTGAGGACGGCGGCCGTGGCAATGCCAACGGTCGTCTTGCCACAGCCCATTTCGCCATTGACGATGGCGGCCCGTTCACCACGATTGATCAGCAACTCGGTGACGGCATGAACCACGTCGGCCTGGGCGGGAAACAGTTGCCGCTTCAGGCCGCCAAGAATGGTTTCATGGTATGCCCGTGCCTGCCCGGTATACACCGGGGGATTGGCGCGGTTGAGTGAATCCAGTAGTTCGTCACCGAATTCGGACACAAAGTCCGGCAGACTGATGTCGAGGGAGGAAGAATCTTGTTCGAGCAAGTCGCATTGGCCGACGGATTCAGAACAGGTGTTATCAGCAGTGTTACCAGTAAAAGTATTGAGGGACATGATGATGCTCCATAAAAAAACGGGGCATGCATCTCCCCCAGCAGGGCAAAGGCATGCCCCAGGGGTGGGAAATGAAACGACGGCTGGCGTCGCGGTAAAAAAGGAATCAGTACTCGCTGGGCAGCAGCAACGTCGTGACGCTGCGATCCCATTCAGTGATGATCCAAAGCTTGAGATCCGGCCCGACGTCGTAGGACGACATCAATCGTCCCCCCGATGTCAGTGCTTCATCATTGAGCTGCTTGTCGTCGCCGCACAAATCGCCCCAGTCGCCATTGAGATGGCGCTGGAGATAAGGCACGGGATTGATAACTCCCCGTTGAATAAGATCGTTCACGCCTTGGGTCATGAGTACTTTGCCGGCTTGGAAGCGCGGTTGAGACAGTGTTACGAGTGCCATGGTGATTACCTCTCTATATGAAACGGGGCCACGGCACCCCACGGGGCGACTGGACCCCGGTGGGTGGATGAAACAAAGAATTAACGACGGCGGCGTGCCGCCGGAGATGATCAGCGAATGGTCAACACCTGCCCCCTGGTGGGGGAGTCGGGTGTCATATCCCACGCGCGGATGATCGGTACGAAGCGATCGGTCAGGATGCGGGTCTCGGCAACCGAGCCGTCATCCCGCTCCCGGTACTCCGTGGTCAAGGATTTCTCCTTGTGGGTATCGCCCTTGACGACCAAGACCTTGCCGGTTTTGGCAGTGACAACCCCTGAGATCGCGCCAGCCGCCAGGGCCAAAGCGAGATGCCAGTGGGAAAGGGCACGTGCCGGAGGCCGCGGTATTCGCTGTGCGGCGCCCAAGTACGTTTCGAGGGCCGGCCACATGCCCTGCAGGCGGTGTACTTCGGCAGCGAATTGCTCCGGTTCGAGCGTGATGCGATAAAAATGCTCCGGGTTCGCTTGGGACGTGGGCACTGTGTAGGTCGGGCAAGATCCGTCATCCGGCAACACGTCTACATCGATGTTGCCCTGACCGGCCTGGAGCAATTGCTGTCGAACAGCCTTGGTGTCGCTTCCAGCCAGCTCCCGCTGACGTACCCGTCGACCGAAGATCACCACCTGTTTGAACTGGGTGTCCACCGCACGGTAGAGTCGCAGGTCGGCAAAGTGACGTGTCAGCCAGCCTACGAATTCGGCGTCGAGGACGTAGATCGGGATGATCAGCACCAGCACGCCGTCGTACTGCAACAGTGGCAGGGTGCGCTGGTAAAACAGCTTCTCCAGCCGTGGACGGCCTTTACCTAGATAACCGATATTGCCATCGGCACCGCGGTTCAGATCGCCGTAGGGCGGATTGAGCCACAGCAGTCCGAAGGACTGGCGGGAGATCAGTGTGTCCATCAGGTCACCCTGCAGACAGTGGTCAACGAGATTGCGCGCATGGGTGGCACGCTCGGTGTCGTACTCGACGGCGTAGACCGTGACCTGCTCCCGCCCAAGGGCATGAGCGGCTTCGGCAATCGCTACGCCTTCGCCAGCACAAGGGTCGAGAATGCACATGGTGCCCGACGATGGGGCCAGTGCGGACAGTGTCCGCTCCAGCGTCGATTCATCCGTGGGGAAGTAACCGTTTTTGATAAAGTTGCGGGCCAGCCGCGGAAACATAAGAGCCATAACTCTCTCCTGGTAGCAGTGGTAAGAAAAGAGCCCGGAAGAACGGGCTCGGTGGTAAAGCGTCAGGCGACCCGTTGAACGGATTTGTTCGGGACCGAGTCGGTCGGTGAGACCGTCAAGACACCGTTGCGAATCATGTCGCCCAATGCGTCAGTCAGGGCCGGTACATCCAGAACCAAGCGATGACCTTCCAGAGGCCCGAGAGCGACGGGAAGTTGGATCAGCATGTTTCGTGATTGCAGCAAGGCCAGTACCGGCTCGCGCCAGTGATCCAGCAGCGGCAATGGGCAGGTCTCTCGTACCAGCACCCAGAGGCGCTCGTATTGGCAGTTGCCCTTGGGCAATACCGCCAGTGCAAGGGTGTTCGCCTTGTCCGGGGTAATGCAGTGCCTGTCGAACAGCCACAGATGGACCATGGATCCAAACAGCGTGCGCCTGAAGGCGCGCGTGATGCGCTTTTCCAGCAGATCAGCATTGCCGATAAACACCGGGATGGACGATCCCTGTTCGGGGATAAGATGGAATTGATCCAGTCCGTCTTCGGCGCGACCGAGGGTCAGCCGAGCCAAAAATTCCTGGACAGCGGTATCCCGCGCCCAGACGGACAGAAAGACCAGATTGCCGCTCTCGTCAGTGATGCAGCCATCGGCCATCAGGTCCGGGCATTCATCAAGGCGGTACAGCGGTTGTGGGGATAAAGGTGTGGGCATAGTGATGTCCTCTTGAGAAAAGAGGGGCGCCCATGCCTCAGGGGCGACAGGTGCCCCTTTGGGGTGGATGAAAATCGCGGGATGCGATGAGGATCAGGCGGAAACCCGGTGCCAGTCCTGGGTCAGAGGTGCGAACTCGTAACCCAGAACACCGAGACGGTCGCGCTGCTGACGCAACACCCGGCGATCGACAGTGGCGTCGAGTTTGATGCTCTCGCCCAAAGGCCAGAGGGTGCCGAACAGCGTGGCATCCGTGTCCTCCGGTATCGGTGTGTCTGTCATGGTCGAAGCAGAGGCGCCGAATGGCGTGGTATCGACCAGCGGATCACCGGACACTTGTTCCGTTGCCTCGATCGGAGCCGCGGCGATGGGTACCGGTGCCTGAGCTTCCTCATCAATAGGATCGACTTCCTGCGGGCTTAGCCGGTTGGCTTCGTCACTGCTGAGAGGATCAATACTGGATAAGGTCATGCCGCCCAAATGGGCGCGAATCTCAATGACCATGCGTCCGCTGGTGTTGTACGTGGAAGGTCGAATCTCGGTGATGATGAAATCACCGTCGTATTTGCCTTCGTTGTACTGGTCCAGCTCGGCGTTCTTGATAACGAACTCACCGATGGAAGTGGTTAATCGGCCGACATTGAAATCACCGTTGCGACCGTGGATGGTGCGTATGGCCAATTGGCCGGAAAGATTAATCATGGAAGGTCTCCTTGAATGGGACGTGATCGGAAAGGCACGGCGAAGCGCCTGAAGGATCGGAAGAAAATGACAACAAGGCCCCGGTGGGGGCCTTGGGAGGATGACTAGGCTGATACGGTTGTTTCAGCGTCGTCAGGGATGTCAGGCGCTGGTTCAGCGGAAGCATCCGAAGCATCGGGTGATGCCGCCTCGCCAGAACTCTCGGTTGATTTTGGTTCGGCCTTGTAGACCATTTCTCCATCAACCTTGATCCACTGGACGAAGAGCAGACGTGCTTTCAGGCTGATGCCCGGTTGCCCGGCCCGCTCGCCTTTGGTGTAGGTAAAGGTGTCGGTCCACAGGTCGCCAAGGCGAAAGCCGATCAGCACCTTTTTGTCCGCTTCAACGGCTTCGGAACAACGGCGAATCAGGTGTTGCGCTTCAGTGCCGGAAACCCGGACATCGAAACGGCGATACTCAGGCGCATCGCTGGGACCATTGAGTGCTGCGATATCGCAGGCCAGGAAAGACTCGCCTTTGCGGGGGGTGACCTCGCGAATACGATTCAGATACCCCAAGCCGGTGATATGCAGGTTGAAGAAAGTTTTTTCAGACGATGTAGGCATGGTTAATCTCCACAATAAGAATAGAAAATAACGGAGATAAACCTGCCCTGGCGGGAGGAATACCCCCGCACGGGATGACGGATCGACAGATCCGGGAAGAGAAGGGTGCATCCATCATCGAAACGATGAGCGTTCGCGCGCGGGATGCCTGGGCGAACTGGGACGATCAACGCGGTCGGAACCGCGCCGTAGCCTTAAGGATCGTGGCTACCTGGGCATGTCGCTGGCGGAGCAGCGGAACATGCTCATAGTGTTACGTCAGTGTGTGTGGCGCGCGCGTATCTAAGGGACATTGCCCGAGCCCCATTATTGTTGGCAGTGTTTGGGAAGGTAAGTGGTCTCCGTGGCTGGGTGTGGAAAAAAGAAAAAGCCCCCGATGGGGGGCTTGAGGACAGGCCGCTTTTCAGCCGTTGCCCGGTTTGGGCGGCACGGCTTGAAACGACAGGTGCGTCGGGGTGGCGGAGAGTTCGAGATCGTCCTCGCTGTTCAGAATGTGTGCGAACACGGCCTCCAGGGGATCGAAAAATTCGCCGAAATCGTCACCGCCCAACTCGGTGTAAGCCAGCGTCCACCAGTCATCGAACGGATCGATGTCGGGGTTGCAGCCGACGGCGTAGGCCAGCCGCTGGTAGCGTCCTTCCGGCGTTCGCTCGCCTTGTTCGGGCAGGAAATAGACGCCCTGATCCTTTGCTAGGATGATGCGGCATTGGTTGGTTATCGCTTCGGTCAGTACGGGGCGCAGTTCAGCGCCTTTGAATCGCAACATGGTTGTAATCTCCAAAGAATGAAAGAGAAAGGAGGCATCAATGCGGATGCCAGGGCACGGCGCCGAGCAGCGGCACCGTGGGTTGAGAGGAAAACGGCCGGTGGCCGGATCAGTGGCGGGTCGGTGTGCGTCCAGACAGAGTCACCACCTGGATGCGCCGCCAACTGCCATCGTCGATCAGGCGTTCCAGTGTGTCGCCGAGCGAATCGAAGCACAGGGTATCGACCCGCTCGACCAGATCCCCCTCACGGCGCAGTTCCACCGCGTAGAGATCAAGGCCGCGCTCGTAGAGTACGGTGACCTGGCCCTGGAACTTTGCCGTGGCAACGGTGAAACCGATCGCCGGTGGCGTCCTGATAATGTCGCCGGGTAGCGGATTGACACAGGTGAAGTCCCGTGCCCCCGCGTCCACCAGCAGGTGGGTAATGCGCCGAAAGCCATCGGGCGCGGGCAACTGCTCCAGTTGATCGACGAGATCCTGCAATTCCTGGCAACGCGGTAGCGGAATCGGCAATCTGGCCGGTGCCGAGCCGAGCACCAGGGTGTTCACCGTGTACGGAACCCCATCGGCGTACTCGGTTCGCTGTTCCGGGGTGTCCGCGCGCAGCCCGTCGAAGCGGCGTCGAGCATAAGGTGTAACCTGCACTTCGACGCCCTCGTCGGGCACGTCGGTGATCAGTGTGCGATCGAGCACCGCGAACTCGGCGCGACCGGTCTTGACGACGATGGCCTCATCGGTCTTCGCGATCACCTTGCCTTCGAACGGTTGGGGATCGATGTGGAAGCCCAGCGTCGAAACCTTGGGTTGTCCGTCGAAGATGTTGAACTTGAATTTGCGGGCGTTGCGCGGCATATGGCCGCTGACCAGCGTCGGCAGCTGTGCACGGATGACTTGAATGTCCATGAAAGACTCCTTGTGGGAAAGCCAAGGGACTTCCGCCCTGCAAGGGAGGGATGTCCCTTGAGGGTTGAGGTAAAAGACGCGCGATGGCATCAGGTACAAAAACAACCAATGCGACGGATCGCATCGTAGCCTTGAAGGTCGAGGCTACCTGGGCATGTCGCTGGCGAAGCAGCGGAACATGGCACAACGATGTCGCTTGTCGGGCAACGTTGCCATCTGCAATGGGTTACGTGTTGAGCCCCATTGATCGTCGGTGCTTGGATTTGGAGGGCTGGAAACAGAGGGTATCGGTGGGGATGGATGTCTCGCTGTCATATAATCCACGACGGATCATCAGTAACGTTGAGTGATAGGGAGGGAGAGTGGGATCGCCAAAGCTACCGACGATAAAGCGACTGTTCGCAATGTCCGACAATCAGTGCGCATACCCAGCGTGCCAGGTGCCACTGGTAGAATCCTCTGGCACGGTGACGGGTGAAATTGCCCATATCAGGGCAGCAAGCAAAGGGGGGCCGAGGTATGATCCCAGCCAATCCGACGACGAACGGCATGGGTTTGAGAACCTGCTGCTTTTTTGTGGTCGTCACCACAGAATTATTGACTCGGAGGTGGAGAACCATCCCGTTGAGTTGTTGATCAGTTACAAGAGTCGTTGGGGGCAAAAAGGCCTGGTCGAAATAACACCTCGTACCACTTCCGTGGCCGAAGTGCTCATCAATAATTACCAAAATATAAGGGTGGAAAACAACTCGGGACAGGTCGCCATCAATAGCCCCGGAGCCATTCAGGCCGGTACCTTAAATCTGAAATCAACCAAGCAGAAAGTCACCATAGCGCCCCCGGAGGGAAGTGTGTCCAGTGACTTGAATCAGTGCGCCTACATCGAGTATTTGATTGGGAAATATAAAGATTACCAAAAGCAGGACACATCCAAGCAGGACAAATACAAGTACATGGCGATCTATAATGCGGTGAAACGCCAGTTTGGTTGCAAGTGGCAATTGATCCCCTCGGCGCGCTTCGATGAGCTCGTTCAATTCCTGCAGGGAAAGATTGATAATTCGAAGGTGGGACGTATCCGAAAAAGCGCGGGGCAAAAGCGGTATCACAGCTTTGATGAACACCTTCAACATTAATGGGTAAACATAAGCTGAGCTAAAAAATGAGCCCCGTGGTGGGGCTCTTGTATACTACCCATGGTCGTGAAGTGGTAAACCTTCCAGCGCTGGCGCATCGGGATCAAATATCAGAATCCGCGTATCGGCAAGCGCGGCCAGGTGCAACACATTCACCAGCGATCCGGGCAGTCCTGCCGCCATATGCTCCTGGCGCAGTTGTGTCGCGTTTTGGTCGGTGATGTGCCGAAGGTTCTCACTGGTCCAGGGTGTGGCGATAAGCTTGACTCCGACAGCGTGGCTGTACGGCAGCCTGAACGCTTCAAACAGCAAGCCACTCGGCGTTGCGATATCAGCCATTGCACCCAATCCAGCCAATGCCTGCCGACTGATGTGGGCCGAACTGATCTCCCAACACCGGCTGTAGTGCCCCGTCATAAAATGCAGACGGTGAATGAGCGTCGCGGCGGACTCCGCTGAATAGGTGTCGCCAACATGCATGGGATGCCCAGTATCGTTGGCCATCACGGCATAGACCACTGTGCGTACGATTCCAATGCCAGTGCATTGGGCCTCAATGACATCCGGAACGGTTTGTCCCTCGGTGATCAGTGCAAAGCTGTCGCAAAAGATGCAGGGATGCTGCCGAATCTCGTCGTCCCGTAAATGGGCTTGAGATTCATGCAGGGGACGAAAGGCCGGCGGACAATCATCCTCGTAGGTAATGACTAACTGCCGTTGCGTGGTGAGATGGTTAAAGCCACGGATAAAGGGGTTGATGATAGCGCTCATGGTGGATCTCCTGTAGAGGTAGGGCAGAGCCCACCCCTACCGGGAAGTGAGCCCCGGTGGGTGAATGATTTCAAGTGGATCAATGTGGTCGCGACTACCAGCCGCAGTAGTTCAGAATCAGCGCTGCGATCACTTCGCGACGTGTCAGGTCCAGGCCGCTGAGATCGGCCAGGCCTTCAATGCCAACACGGCGAAACAGTGCGCCGCCTTCCTGGGAGTTATAAAAACTCACCAATGCGGCAAGGAACCTTTTCTGGCCGGAACTCATGACATCGACGGTGTCGTTGATCAGCAACAGGTTGGGGCGCAAGTCCCATTTGTCGGTCGCCTGTTCCCAGGTGTCTTGCGTGCCATCGCCAAAAAGCTCAATGCCGGCGAGGGCAACACCTTGTCGCCATGCGTTTAGAAATGCGTTGGGGGCCTGCTCAAAATGATCCTGCTCCCGGGCAATCCAGGCAAACGCTTCCTGGTGGGTGGATAAGGTCATAAAAAATCTCCTGAAGTTATGAAACGTGTTATGGCGCTTCGCGCTGGGTCCAGTTGCCGGTATCCAGTGCGTGTTGTGCGTCGGGGAGTTGGGAAAAATATTCGACAGATTCCCGGGAAACCGGGCCGTCCTGATCTGAGGTGCCGAGGTAGTAGCCGCGGCCACTGCGCAGAACTTGCAGAGGCAGACTCCGGTCGGCGAACGTCTTGGCCAATCGACCGGTGGTTATCGGTGTTTCCTGACACGTTGTGCCGGGTGGAGGATGATTACGGGTAGACATGGTTTGATCTCCTGCGGTTTGCTACAGAGTGAAAAGGGCTCTTGGAACAACAAGGCATCGCCACCGGTGAAGGCGGACGCCCGCGATACGATGCGGAACGGGCTGGCGCGGTCGGCGCGGAATATCCGCGATGCAGCATTGAAGACCGCTGCTGCCGGGGCACAGTGCTGACCGGGTCAGCAATATGTGGGGGTATCGTGTCGAGAGGGTGGTGTGTGAGCGAGGGTCTATGGGGTTTCCGCGGCGACCGGATTGGCACGCTGTGGGGGCAGAGGCGCTGAGACAAAGCGAAGAAAGAGAAGGCAGCCGAAGGCGATTACCTTCGGCAACGAGAAATCACCACCCGTGAATCACATGATAATCTGGCCGTCATCAAAGCCGTTTCTCTTGGCGATTCACCCGACCCGTGTCGTGGTTGGAGCCGGAATGTTGTGGCACACATCCGCGCACAAAGGGAGCCCAGTGTTTCACCGGCGGGCACCGGGAATGAGTACCGTCAACCCCGAAGGGTCTCCTGGGCGCTCGCGCGGCAAGCGCCCAGGAGACCCTTCGGGAGCAACGGAAGCAGGCTGATGACTGGCAACTACTCTCAATAGTTGTCGGAGGAGAAACCTTCTCACCCGTGGTGAGTGAAAACCGACAGGGTGCGCACGCCGTGACAGAAGGGGTCGCGTGCCTGGGCTGCCCGATTTCGGGCCAGTGCGCCTCAATTGCCGGGGGTCGTATGACGGCTTAGCTGTGAGGTGTGGACCGTCGCCGCTGCCTGGGTGTTTTCCCACGCAGAGGCTTCGCGATGGGGCGCGTCCCTTTACAGTCCGGATAGCGTACGCAGGACCAAAACGCGCCTTTGTGACCGCCTTTCCGTTGCATGGGTGAGCTGCAATCCGGGCAGGTGGGTGAGGGTGGCAGTTTGATGTCCAGGGAGAGGGTGCCGTACTGCTGGACCAGTTGTGTCACCCAGGCGCTTTGCTTGTCGAGGAAGGCGCGGAGGGTCATGTCTCCCGCTTCGATCAAATCCAGGGTTTGTTCCCAGATCGCCGTCGTGCCCGGATCGGCGATGGCCTCCGGGACCACGTCGATCAAGGTATAGGCTGCCTCCGTGGCACGAAGGGCTCGACCACGTTTTTGCAGATAACCGCGATCAAGCAAACCACTGATGATGCCGGCGCGTGTCGCTTCGGTGCCGATACCGGTTGTCTCCTTGAGAATCTGCTTCAGGCGCGGGTCATTTACCAGGCGGGCGACGGTTTTCATGGCCTTGATCAATTCGCCCTGTGTATAGGGTTTGGGCGGCTTGGTGTGCAGTGCCTTTAGTTCGGTGCCGGTAATGCTGCAGTCTGTGCCGGTGGCGAGGGAGGGCAGTTGCTGGCTAGGCTGCGCTCCCGGTTCCTCCTGATTGTCCTGTGCATCACTTCTCAGTGCCCGGTGCCAACCGGGATCGATGACCCGCTTGCCGGTGGCCTTCAACGGCTGTTCCCCGGCTTCCAGCAGCACCGTCGTTCGATCAAACGTATGGTGGGGGAGAAACTGACACAGATAGTGGGCACGGATGATGGCGTAGACCGCCTGCTCTTTATCCGATAGGGCGGACAGCTGGCAGGGCGCCTGTGTCGGGATAATGCCGTGGTGCGCCGTGACCTTGGCATCGTTCCACGCGCGGGACTGTAGATTGAGATCCAGTGTCTCAATAAGAGAGGCCAACGCGGGGTCCGCCGCAAGCAAGGCTTTGATCACTACGGGAGCCTCACGCCGCATGTTTTCCGGCAAGTACCCGGTGTCTGAACGGGGATACGTCGTCGCCTTGTGGGTTTCATACAGGGACTGGGCAATCCGAAGGGTTTCCGCGACATCCAGCCCCAGCTGTCGTGAGCAGACCTCCTGCAGGGTTCCCAGATCAAAAGGCAGTGGCGGCGCCTCCCGGACACGCTCTGTATCGGCTGACAAGACTCGCGCCGTTCGGGCGGTCCGGATGGATTGAACGGCGTGCTGCGCCACCTGCTCCTGTACGCAGCGTCCCGCCTCGTCGGCGGTGTCCGTTGGTGGTATCCACTCCGCAAGAAAGTGACTTTCGGACGAGATGAGCCTGACCGCAATTGACCAGTAGGGGGTTGGGGTGAACGCAAAGATTTCCCTGTCGCGGTCTACCACCAGACGCAAGGTAGGGGTTTGCACACGTCCAACGGATAACACGCCCTCGAAACCACTGCGGCGACCGAGCAGGGTAAACAACCGGCTCAGGTTCATACCGATCAACCAGTCCGCCCGCGACCGCGCCAACGCAGAGTAATACAGCGGCAGGGTCTCGCTCCCGGGTTTCAGAGCGCCCAGCGCTTTGCGAATAGAGGCGTCGTTGAGTGCGGAAAGCCACAATCGCTGAATGGGACCGTTGTAGCCGCACAGTTCGATCACCTCCCTGGCAATCATTTCACCTTCACGGTCTGCGTCGGTGGCGATAACCAGCTCAGTGGCTTGCTTGAGCAATTGTTTGACAATCTTGTACTGGGCTGCGGTCGATGCTTTGATGTCGCTGCGCCAGACCTTGGGAATAATTGGGAGCTGATCGAGGGACCAGCGTTTGTACTCGTCACCATAAACTTCCGGGGCTGCCGCTTCGATCAGGTGACCGATGCACCAGGTTACGGTAATGCCGGTACCGCTGTAGCAGCCGGTTCCTTGCCGTGTTGCACCCAATACCCGTGCGATGTCTTTTCCCTGGGAGGGTTTTTCGCACAGGAACAGGCGCATGTGATGACTCCGGCAAGGTGGTGACAGAACACCCGGTTATTGTCGCCTCCGGCAGCGCCGGCCACCGCGATGAAACCGGCACCGGGTGTTCCGGCTTTCATCCGAACATTTGCATTAGTGTGGCGAGAGATAGCGCTACCAAAGCTTCGCACTGTGGCGCGAATGGAACACAGTGGAAGAACAGGAGGCTCCATCACGTTCCGCTTTACCGGGTTGCCAGCGTCGGATCTGCATCCCGGTGCAGGGTATTGGCGGGCAGGTAGTGGCTGGCGCAGGATGAGCGGCCAAAGGTTGCTACAGCCGCTCATGGCCGGCCAGCGTTCCGATCAATTCACCTGTCGTCCGCAGGTGACTCTTCGCTGGTGGATTTGGCGCTGAGTACCACATCGTCAAGCCGGTACGGCAAGATACCCACACGTCGTGCCTCGATCTTGAAGGTGACGCGTTCGTTTTCCTCTGCGTCCTCCCACTCGTCACGCACTGTGCGCCCGTCCACCAGAACCCGCATCCCTTTTTGATACAGCAGGTGCCAGCGTTCGGCGTCGCGATGCCACAGCTCCACCGGAGCCCAGAAGCCCCCGCGATCTTCGTACCCTTCCTGCACCGGTACCGGATTGTCGAAGTAGACATTCAGCCGCAGCAGTCGCCGGGGTTCGTCGTTGCCATTGGCAAATTCGCGGTACTCGGGCTTCGAGCCGATGTTGCCTTCGCCAAAAAAATGTGTGCTCATGGGGATTCCTCCTCGGTGGTTAAACGTTGCCGATCGGCACGTTGCAGGTAAATCATCTCGGCCCGGGCCATCTTCTCGGCGCATTCAAAAGCCTGGCGGGCGATGCTGTGAGTCAGGCTGATCTGCATATTCAGGGCGATGCGCTGTAGCTCCTGAGCGTAAAGGTCGTCGACGAGTGTGTCGGGAGTTGCTGAACTGAGCATTGCCTGTTCCCAGAGCGGGACTCCCATACTGGAGCGATCGAGATTGCGCCAGCGCAGAAAAGTGGTGCCCGCGCTGGTGGCTTGCTGGGCCAGATGTACCCCCAGCAGGGTGAAGGGGTACCCACGCACCTGCCCGAGCACCCGCCGCTCAGCGAGTTCGATCAGGTCATCCCGGAGCGCTCGGCATTGGTCGGCCCAGTCCTCCAGTTCCCCCTTACCTTTAAAAGGTTTTAAAAGGCCTTTTAGGTAGGCGGCGTGTTCCAGGCGTTGGAAGTCAGTCTGTACCAGAGGCACGAAATAGCGATTGCCTTGTGGGTGAGGGTCACTCATAACGAATCGCTCTCGGCGGATTGAGGAGCCGTCGTATCCACCGGCGTGGGTTTGTCCGCTGCCAGGGTCGATTCGGTACTGTCGACGTCATCGCTATCGGCTGTAGATGAGTCGCGTGCCAGTGGTGGTGCGAAGCGGGACCGGCGGGTGCCTTCGAGCACGTCTTGCGGCAGCGGGCCGTACTTTTCAAGTGCTGCACGGGCGGCGGCATTTCTGGCGGCATAGTCGTCCCGTTTTGTCCCGGAATATTTGTACTGCTGGGCCAGTGAGAATAGGCTGCGCAGGGCGTGGGCGCCGTCGTTCAGCCACCGTTCCAGGGTGCTGCGATCAATCAGGGCAGTGTGATGGGCGAGAATGAGATGCCGTGCCAGTGCGTCAAAATCCGCGAGCAGGTACACGGCCATAAATCCCAGTTGGGCGTTCACAAACAGCGGCAGCGTCACCGGCTGGACATTGAGGTTGTCCCCCAGGCTGAGGGCGGAGGGGACATCGGCGAGTGCCTGATCAACCTGCTCCCGTAGCGCCTGTAACCGGTCCTTGGTGTCGGCCAACTTCTCCTCGACGCGGAGCATCCACCAGTCGGAGTAGGGGTCATCCTGCTCTGACCCGCGTTTCATTTTATTCATGATGGCCAGAAAACCGTTAAGACCGATGATGCCTGGGCGGCCTTCCGCGGGGGCCCGGCCATGCCAGATTCGCGAGGCGTGATGGGTGTGCAGCGTCAGCGTCATGGTGCTGCGCAGGGAGCCGAGGTTCATCTTCATGTCATTGGCCATAGGATCACCCTCGTCGTCAGTTTGGGGATGAGTGTCCTGCGCCAGCGGAAGGCTGTCAGTCAACAAGTCGAAGCCGGTGGGAGCCGGATTGTCAGGGTGAGGGTGCTGCAACAGATGGCGCTATGCGAGTGGCATAACCTTAAGGGGCGGATCGTTGGCAGGATGAGCTATGCGACTCGCATAGCGCCGGAAATGGGTTCCGCTGCAAACACCGTTCAGGGTTTGAATAGCGACCGCAGCTGCGCCATATGTTCATGCACCGTTCGCTCGTCATCGGGGATGTGCCCGGATGATGGACGCGCGTCGGCCAGCAGATCCCCGACCCAGGTATTGAATTCACCGCGGATGGCTTTCTGGATAATGCCGAACAGGTAGCCGGCGGGATTGCGTACATCGCCGGACAGGCAGCGCACGGTCCATTCATCCAGCACAGCCTGTTGCAGCTTTTCATCCACCTGGCGCAACGCGGCCAGTGCGCCTTTCTGTTGTTCTTCCCGCAGCTTGAAAAAATAGTCCGGCAAATGCAGATTTTTGGCGAGCTCGCGTCCAGTAAGTACTTTATGAATACTTTGATTACTACTACTTACTGTACGGTCTGCCTTCGGATTCCGAAGACCGTTGTTACCACTGGCTTGCCGACCCGCTTCGGAATCCGAAGGCTGTTCTTCGTCATTCCGAAGCGGGGTCCTATTCCCTTCTTCGGATTGGTGGCCAGTGCCGGGCTGTGGATAACCCGCCGCTTTTTCCGATGAGGAGGTAAGCAACTTCTCGGTGATGGCCTGCAGGCGGGTCGGCAGTGCACGTTGGCTCACCTGCGGATCGTCAACCAGTTCCCGCAGGGTTTCCGACGCAACGCGTTGTATCGCCTTGCTGGCATGGGTGATTGACTGGCTGATCAGGTGGAGGTAGTCAGCATCCAGGTGTATGGCTTCAAATGGGGTGAGTGATGTGTCATGAAGCACGTACAGGTTCCCTTCGATACGGCCGGTTCGGGCGTTGCGCCGACGCCTGACCAGGCTCAGCCAGCGGGTGAGCCGCAATAGTGTCAGTGCCCGGGCGACGGTTTCGTGAGAGGCTTTGCCGGTACAGGGCATGGCGGCGAGAAAGGGGCGCAACCGTTCGTAGGTGGGAAAGACCGTGATCTCGTCGGGGTTCAGCAGGAGACGGAGTACCTGCCAGGCATTGCGTTCCAGGGGTGTGAGGCGTCGGTCGAAGAAGAGCGTGCGGGGGACGCTCTCGTGGCGGTTGCCGCTGAACAGAATCGCGTCCTGTGCTGCGGTCTTGCCGCTCTGTCGGGAGGCGGTTTCCAATATTGCGCTCAGGGCATCCGGGGAACCCTTCGGGTCATCGGCAGCCATGACTACGCCAGTCCCTGGTCAATCCAGCTCCGGATAGTGGCCCAGATCACCGACATGGGCAGGCTCAACGCCTCGGCCAACTCCATGGCGAGATCCAGCATGGCCGCGTCGTCATCGAAATCGATCTCTCTCGCTTTGATGGCGGGTTGCCATCGTTGCCACAGCGCCATTTCCTGCACTTCGCTCAATACCGGGTGTCGCCCCTTGCGTTTTGGCAGGCCCAGCACATCGCGGCGGAGCGCCACTTCCTGATGAGTCAGTCCGTAAAACCTACTGATCATGTCGGTACTGGCCCCCAGCCGGAGCATTCGGTCTATTGTCAGGATTTCCTGCTCGACATCCTCGACCTGGCGGAGCAGATGCTTCAGTACCTCGCGATTGACCTGTACCTTGCACCAGGAGACCGAGGCATTGATCAGGACACTCACCAGTGCGGGGTGTTTGAGGGCATCGAGTTCCTCTTCCCCAAACCCCATGGCCTTGCAGCGTCGCAGCTGACCGTTGCGCAAATCATGCAGCGCTTGTGCGATAACGGCCTGGTTGAGCGGGTGGGGACCTGACACAGTTTAATCCTCACCGACGACCGGGTTTGCCGGCGGGCTCGGGTGCGTCGCTCCACTGCCATTCCCGCAGCTGTCGCGCCAGACGGAACAGCTGGAATAAACGGTCCAGGCCGGTATCGCTGAGATGGTGGATAGATTCCTGGTCGGTATGGAACCAGTCCCCAAGCAGTGATCGCACGATACCGGCGATAGACGCAGACTGCACCGCCGGCCTGTCTGCACAGATGCAGGTTTCCATCGCTGACAACAAGGAAAACAGCGGATGTGAGGGGGTATCCGGCAGTACATCATCCGGAGCCGTACCGTCGTGCCGGCAGGTGAAACCGATGCCCGTACTGACGGGACTTACCCGACCGCTTTCGCCAATCTCGCTGGCGATGGTGGCGGCCAGCTCGCCGATGGTGATGCGAAGCTGGTCCGTTGAACCCAGTGAGGATTCAGTATCCCCTGTTTCCGTCAGGGGAGAATGCGTGTCTGCCCCAGCGTTGATTGGTTCGGGCAGCCTCTCACCGGTTTGTTCGGCCACCAGGCGTTGAATCGATTGTAAGCGGTCTGTTGTCGAGGGTAGGGACTCCTCGGGAATTTCGTTGTCGGCAGCCCGTGCTTCGTCGGGTGTGTATTCAGCGGGGTTCGCGCTGGCAGCCGGAGTATCCGCCGCCTTCGATTGCCCGAATGGCTTGGTCGAACGGGGATCATCTTCGTCAATGTGCGGGTTGGCCACCGGCTGAGATAGGTGATTGATATCCGGCGATACCGGCGTTTTTGGAACTACGGGTTGATCCGAATTATGAGGTAATCCGGACGTATCGGGTGGCGGCGCTTCGAGCGTCCGTTGCCGATGTGCGGAACTGTCAATCGCCAACGCCAGAGTATCGTAGTCCACATTGAGGACGTGCCCCATTTGCCCGATCAATTCATCCTGGATGCGTTGCAGAGGAAATTCATCGCCGGCATGATCGAAGAGGGTGAGGACTTCCTGGAACAGTGTGGTGAAGTCCACGCCAGTGTCCTTGGCGGTGTAGGTGCTCCAAACTCGCTCCCCGGCTTTGCGCAAGGTGGTGAGCCGCTCGGTCTGTGGACGCCCAAGGCCAGCGTACAGGAGGGTGGGAATCGCGGGCAGCAGATAGCGGATGGTGTCCTGCATCCGGCTGATATGGGACTGAGAAACGGGGTAGCCATCCGCGGTGAGGCGACGGGAGAGTTCGGATTGTGACAGTGACTGCCCGCCTTCGGCTTCATACAGTTCCCGCGCCTTTTCGATGCCCAGCGCGCGTTCGATAAATGAAAGCCCGCCGTGCAGTTCATTCTCGGTCAGGTGGCCGGTCAGCGCGATGATCTCACCGCGCGCCGACCATGGGCGAAACAGGCAGGTGATACGAAAATAGCGCTCTTCTTTGGTGTCACGCCAAAGTTCATTGAGTATGGCCAAACGGGTGTTGCCGCCATTGCGGATGGTATAGGTGGACTCACCCGGCCGCCGGGTGATAGCCGGAGGAGCGTCGAGCCCCCGCTCGCGAATTGAGGCTTTGAGGTCATCATAGCGGGGATTGCGGGTCACGCGCGGGTTCAGGTCGTAGGGACGCAACTGGTCCAATGTGACCACCATGGGGGTGTCCTCGATGGGGTCGCTCAACTGCTCGGCCTTCGGGCCGGAGCGGGCAAACCCCTCGGCCAGTAACTTGCCGGCGATGGCGTTGGGATCCTGCTCAGCCATGGCGGGGATTCCTGGTCGCGGGACGCCGAGTGGGCAGGAGCAACGCTGCGGTGCCGATGGCCGGCATGTCCGGCTTGGTGAGTACGAACTGATTGGCAGCGCGGTAGGCGACATGCCACCCGTGTGCTTGTGCGAAGGTCATCAGCCTGCGCCGTTTCGGGCATGTCCGGTTCGCCGGTTCAACGATATTCGACATGGGCCGCCCTCCGACAGGTTGCGGGCGTTACGCCATCAAAGCGGTCTTCCCATTGCGGCAGCAGTTCCCGCGCCAATGTCTTGATCGTTTCCAGGGCCGCTGGTGCCACGCGCCCATGGGGGCGGCGATGCTCAACCCGGTGGACCGGTTGGCTCAGGGTGGCCGCCCGGGGATAGGCTTCGATAGCCGGGATACTGGTCGCCAGTAGTGAAACTCCCACTTGTCTGCGGAACAGCTGATGCAACGCCTGCTGAATAGCGCGCGCATTAGAGGAAACAGAGTGCACACGGTTGATCAGCAAATGCAGCGGCGGTGGCGCAATACCAAGATGGCGATAGGGCGTGATGTCATCGAGTAACTGCAGGGTTCCCCGCCGCAACTCCCGCGCCGCCAAGATTTCTGGGGTAACCGGGGACAACGCCAAGTCCGAGGCGAGCACTGCCATCTCCAGCATCACACTGCGCGCGCCCTGGGTATCGATCAGCATCAGATCGTAGTGGGGAGCGAAGGACGGCAGGAGATGGCGTAAGCGAAGGCGGCCATCCGGCGCATGCAGCAATAGCGTGTTCAACTGCCCCTTGTCGTCATTGGATAGGATGAGGTCAAGTCCGTGAACCGCCGTGCGGGAGATAACCTGTTCTGGCACTTGTTCATTGAATGCCAGCAGTTCGTAGATCCCGCCGACGGCCTGTTGATTCAGAGAAAAGTAGCTGGACAGGGTTGGTTGAACGTCGAGGTCTACCAGTAGCACCCGCAGCCCGGCGTCGGCGGCGAAGCCGCCAAGGTTGGCCGCGATGGTGGTTTTCCCCACACCGCCTTTGGTTGATATCACGGAGATCACTTGCATAGTGCTGACCCTCCAAATCCCGGTGTCAGAGGGTGCGGTCTTTGCGGCGTTCGGCGATCCACTGGTCGATTTCGACCGAATCCCAGCCCACGGCACGGACACCCAGGCGAATGGCTTTGGGAAACTTGCCCGCTTTCATCAGATTGTAGATGTGGGCGCGTTTGAAGCCCGTCTTGGCTTCCACCTCGGCGCGGCGGAGGATGCGGCGTTCACTGGGATTCATCGCTGCTAAAGGTTGCTGAGACATAGGGACCACTCCTGGACGCTCCTTGGCGTTTGTTGGGACATGGTCGGTATTAAATACAGCTCGCCGGAAAACGACACCGCAAATGCGGCATCCCGGACCGCTGTTATAGACTTGATGCCTCAGTTCGATGCCAAGTGGCGTTTGGCTTCGGCGAACTTGGCCTGGAGGGTACGCTCAGTGATACCCATGGTGTTGGGGGAATGGGCAATCATGGCGCTGATAACAGCGTCTTGGGATTTGAAGGACGAATAAGGCTGGCCCGACGGTGAGTGTCCCAGTAACAGACTCAACAGCCCGGCGACAATGTTGAGGTAGGTTGATTCGCTACGAGCGCCGGGTGACTTTCCCCGGCGTATGCTCAGCTGTTGATGCTCATAATCCTCTCTGAGTGCGTCGTATTTGATCTGGAGTGCCTGGCAGATGTGTTCTTGGTCTGCAAGCTGTATTTTCAGGGCTTCCCGGTCGGCCAGTAAGATTTGAATAGCTTCAGTACTGAGACCAGTGAATAGGTGTTGTTCGATTGCTCCGAACAGGAATCCGGGTTTTTCTTCCGGGTAGGTAGAGGCCATCCAGGCTTTCAGATCCACATGGCGGACCGTCAGGTCAGGATCATCCAGGAGCAGCGGGTCTTCACAGGTGACACCATTCTTTCCATAGGGAAGATCTCTGTTGGTCAGGGCATCCAGTATTCGTGCGGTGTTCAAATGGAGCCTGGGCCATTGCGGGAAATCGGTTGGAGCGGGGACTTGATGAGCCCCGAGCACCTGAATGATATGATGCTCGTGGTCGAACAGATCGCTCCAACGGATGGCCGCCTCAATGGGGCGATAGAAGATTTTTTCAGGCGCGCTGCCGGGCATACCGATACCCTCATCGATTGTTATTCACCCTGGAGGGGTGTTACCTATGACGGTTTTCGAGGTGTATACACGATGGAGTCGGCCGCGAACCGGTTGTGATGGTTTTGCGGCGTTTGGGCTATAGATTGCTTAACACGTACACTCCTTAGAGGCGCAAACGCCGAAAACCTGAATCTTTTATCCCCGCTGGATTGCAATTGATTTTCTACTGGCGGTGGATACATCGGGCATAGAAGTGTTGTGACTGAATTCGGGAAAGCCAAGACCGATTGGGTCAGTGTGGATTTCTGTGTCTTTGCGGGCTTCAGCTGTTGCTGATTAGGTCACAGGTAAATAGGGTTGCAGTGAGAGTCTTGTCATACTTTGTTCATATTTGCAGTTCGAATAGTTGCGCAACAGGTCTCACAGCAGATCAAAATAGAAACAGTGTCATTGCGTTGATCAATCCAATGCGAAACCAAGAAGTATTGGCCTAAACATGGCGGTAAAACGGAAACTGGTCCGATCCTACGGAAGTGGTTGTCGTGCCAAGCAGCCTCTACCCAAGGAATACGAAAATGCCCGTTTGCGTTGGCTGGGACGTGTCCGTGTGGAAGCCGATTCTGGTCTGGTGGATGAATACGAAATTGAACCGGACAGGAAGTTGTATCTGAATGATTTTCTGACGCTGATTGCGGAGGAAATCGAAAAGTTTGAAGAAATCGATGATGCTGATTGGCGGGTGGATATTTACAAACTCACTCGACGACAGCGATGTTAAGCTTGTGGAGCTGGGCCGTGCTCACTGACTATTCCGGTCAACTCTCGGCTGACGCTGTTTCAAGACGTGCATTAGTATTCACTCGTCTTGCAAATGCTTGCGACTGTTTCGAAGTCAAACCCACCCTTAACGCATCCAGATAGTCTGCATACCACTGCATCATCAGTCGGCGCTGGGGAAGATAGATGGCGTGGTTGTAGTCGCCGGCAATTCCGGTTTCCTTGTGGGACAGTTGCGCATCCACGAACTGCTTGGGCCAGCCATGTTCCCGGAGCAGCGTGCTGGCGGTGTGTCGAGTGCCGTGGCTCACCATGCGACCCTTGTAGCCTATGAGGCGAAATACCTTGTTGACCGTGTTTTCGCTGATCATGGCGTTTTTGGTGCCGATGCCGGGGAAAAGATACTGTTGCCTTCCGGTAATTTCCCGGAGCTCTTTGAGCATTGCAACGAGTTGGGTCGGAAGCGGCGTTACGTGCATACGGCGCATCTTCATCTTCTCCGCGTCGATACGCCAGATCGCATCATCCAGGTCGACTTCGTGCCATTGGGCGAAGCGAACCATACCAGGGCGGGAGGCGGTGAGGATTGCCATCCAGGCTGCGGTGCGGTTGATGAGGCGACTGGTCGAGTTGTCCAGCTTGCGGAGAAAATCCGGTAACTCAGGTTCGAGTAAATGTGGGTAGTGCTCGGCTCTCGGGGCTTCCTTGGCGATATAGCGCAGCTCCGATGCCGGGTTGTTGTCGCATAGCCCTTTGGCGATCGCCCGGCTGAAGATTTCGCGCAGCCAGCCGCGGACTTTCTTGGAGACGTTCAGTGCGCCACGTTTCTCGATGCGGGTTTGTACGGAAGCACAGTCTGCCCTCGATACGCTGGGAAGGTGTTTGTCCCCCAGTACGGGGAGAATGTCCTTGTCGAGGTAGGTCCGCATTTTATCCAAGGTTGACGCCGAGCGACCAGCTTTGACCTTGCTTTGGTACCAGTCCTCTGCGGCTACCCTGAACAGATTGGTCTTTGATTCGGTAGATGCTTGTTTATCAACTTTGCGTTTCTGGCTCGGGTCGATACCGCGTGCCACAAGTGCACGCATTTCAGCCGCCTTCTCGCGAGCAAGTTGGAGTGAAATAGTGGGGTAGACACCCAAGGAAATACGAGGTTGTTTGCCGTCGATGCGATAGCGGAAGTGCCAGTACCTCTGCCCCACGGGGGTCACCCACAGGGAGAGGCCTCCGCCATCGGCGAGGCCATAAGGCTTGTCTTTAGGCTTGGCAGCCTGGACTTCTCGTGCGGTAAGGGGCATGGTGAGTACACTTTTTCTCTCGAACTTTTAGTGTACTCAAAAATGTACTCATTTGCACATGGCTTTCAGTGGAACCCGGTAGCGCATGCTGGAACGAAAAAGCCCGCTTTCGCGGGCTTTTTCAATGACTTAGAGATTTTGTTGGAAGTCTCTGGAATTCAAAATGGTGCCCAGGAGAGGACTTGAACCTCCACGGCCCGAAGGCCACTAGCACCTGAAGCTAGCGCGTCTACCAATTCCGCCACCTGGGCCCTGATCAGGAAAGAAATGACTCCTTTCTATTGCAAGTTAAGCGGGCTAAGATGCCCCTGCTGATCGCAATACGTCAATCAAGGACGCGCAATCTACCTGACCATAAAAAGAGTGTCAATGAAAAAGAACAAAAAATACGGAAAAAAACAAGATCCACACTATGCGCGCGAAGCGCAGAAATACGAGAACCCCATTCCTAGTCGAGAATTACTCCTCGAGCATCTAAAAGAGAGCGATGGGCCGTGCAAATTTGAGCACATCGCTGCGGCAATGAGCATCAAGGAAGAAGAACAGTTAGTCGCGCTGAAGCGTCGCTTGCGAGCAATGGAGCGTCAAGGGCAAGTCATTTTTAATCGACGTGGCGGCTATGCGCCGTTGGATGAAGTCGATCTGATCCCCGGTCGCGTTATGGGCCATCCTGACGGTTTTGGTTTCTTGATTCCTGACAAAGGCGGTGATGACGTTTTTCTCTCAAATAAACAAATGCGCATGTTGCTGCACGGCGATCGTGCGGTTGTTAGCGTAACTGGGTTTGACCGTCGCGGCCGTCCTGAAGGTGCGGTGATCGAAGTGCTTGAACGTGCGAATGAGCAAGTTGTTGGTCGTTATTTTAAAGAAGATAACGTGGGTTTTGTCGTACCAGACAACAAACGTATTCACCAAGATATTCTTATTCCAAAAGACGATAGTAGTGACGCAAAAAGCGGTCAAATCGTCGTTGCAGTGTTACTTAAACAACCGGATAAACATCGACAACCCATCGGCAAGATCACTGAAGTTATGGGTGATCATATGGCGCCGGGAATGGAAATCGAAGTGGCGATCAGAGCGCACGATTTACCGACCGTTTGGCCGCATGAAGTGGATCGACAAATTGCTGATCTTAGCGATCAAGTTAACGAAGAAGATAAGCTCGGTACACAGTTCCCACGCGAAGATTTACGCAACATGGCATTAGTCACGATTGATGGTGAAGACGCGCGTGATTTTGACGATGCGGTCTATTGCGAGCGGCAAGGCAAAGGTTGGCGATTACTCGTCGCGATCGCGGATGTTTCACATTATGTGCAGGTTGATTCGCCGCTCGATCATGAAGCGGTTAATCGTGGCACGTCGGTTTATTTTCCAGATCGTGTAATTCCAATGCTGCCGGAAATTTTATCCAACGGTTTGTGTTCTTTAAATCCAGAGGTCGATCGACTTTGCATGGTTTGCGAGCTGTCGTTGGACGGACAAGGTAAAGTAAAAAAACACCGCTTCTTTGAAGGTGTCATGCGATCAGCCGCGCGTCTAACATACACCGACATGGCGTCGATTGTGATCGATAATGATAACGAATTACGTGGAAAACATAAGGATATCGTTTCTCACCTTGATGATTTGTACACGCTTTACGGACTCTTTAAGAAACAACGCGGTGTTCGTGGTGCGATCGACTTTGAAACTAACGAAACGCAGATCCTTTTCGGTGAAAATCGAAAAATTGAAAATATCGTTCCGCGCACGCGTAATGATGCGCACAAACTGATCGAAGAATTTATGGTGGCGGCGAATGTCGCTGCAGCGAATTTTTTGTTAGAAAATGAAATTCCTGCGTTATACCGAATTCATGAAACACCTGACACCGAGAAGCTTAATGATACGCGAACGTTTCTTAATGAACTCGGTGTCACGTTACGTGGTGGCGACGAAGTTAAAGCTAAAGATTTTGCCCAATGCTTAAGTTCAATTCAAGATCGCGAGGACAAGCATTTAATTCAAACTGTTTTATTACGCAGTATGCGACTGGCAGTTTACCACCCTGAAAATGTCGGTCATTTTGGGTTGGCGTTTGATGCGTATACACATTTCACTTCACCGATTAGACGTTATCCAGATCTACTCGTCCATCGCGCGATCAGACATCTCGTGCGTTTTGGAACCAGCAACGGGTTTAACTACAGCCAATCAGACATGCGCGAGCTTGGACAAAGTTGCTCAATGAATGAACGCCGTGCAGATGAAGCCACGCGTGATGCTGTGAGTTGGCTAAAATGTGAATACATGATGGACAAGGTCGGCGAAGAATTCGACGGTGTGATCTCCGCTGTCACGTCGTTTGGTTTGTTTATCGAACTCGATGATATTTATGTAGAAGGTTTAGTCCATGTCACGAACCTAAAACATGACTACTATCATTTCGATCCAGTCGGCCATTGCCTTAAAGGTGAAAAATCAGGCCGTGTTTATAGACTTGCGAATCGTGTGCGTGTGCAAGTGGTACGGGTTGATTTGGACGAGAAGAAGATTGATTTTGAGTTGGTTGGAAAATAATACCCGCATGTTACAGCTTTAATTTTATTTAGTGAGTATGCGCGTTGTAAAAGAGGCTACTTTCTAGTTTATTAAGGGTTATCTAAGTCTTTTCTGAAAATCTTGTAGCCTTTAGTAACCAACAATGGATTTAGCTTTATTATTTATTTAGTAAAATAATCACGGAGTTTTTCAATACGTATTTTATTAACGCCTAGATCAGAATATCCTAATCGTGATGCTGATCTTACTTGTGTCATTTTCTCTGTCTCATCACAGTAAATTTCTAGATCGTCAATAAATCCAAAAAAAGCACTTTTACATTCGATATGTAAATAGTTTTCTGTTTCTGTAATGATATTCCAATCAATTTGTTCACGTGCGTAAGCTTTGATAATACTCAGGGTGTTTTCGCAGGAGTTGATAAAGGGAAGGGGGGCGGTAGTTTCAGATTTTAAACGGAGTTCCGTTTGTTGGCTGCAGACGCAGTTGGGTTTGTCTGGGCAGGGTGAAAGTCGACCTTCTTTAACGCCGAGGTTGTCTGGTCGTTTTCCAGAAAAGATCCCAAAGAAGATCGACATAGTGGTTTCCTGTTATTGGAGAATCAATACTTCGCCTAAGCCGTCGTTGGCGAGATCGCCTGCGTAACGTTCGACCCAGCAAGGTTGATCCTTAAAGTCTTTAAGACGACGGCTGCTGGCCGCCATGGATTTAAATAACAAATTTAAAAAAGCGAGTTCAAACACGCCATTACTATTGAACGTATCTGGAATGCCGTTTGGTTGGTGATTGAGTAGGATCGTACCGCGTTTCATGCTGTGACCGATGTTGTTACCGGCTTCGCCACAGATGACAATGGTACCTGCTGTCATACGTGATCCCGCGTAATCGCCCGCATCACCTTCGACGACGATCATGCCGCGACGCATGCGATCGCCCATGCGATCAGCAACGTTGCCGAAAACGTGAATTGTCCCGTTTTTCATGCCCAGACTTTGTCCGGGCAGTGCGCCGCCGAGAAACCGACCCGCATTCCCTCGGATTTCGATTCGGCCTTTTTTCATACCTGTTCCGACCCAATCACCGGCATCGCCTTTGACGATTATTTCGCCCCCCGTCATTTCCTGGCCAAGCCGATCGCCTGCGTCACCACGGACTTCTAAAAGACCTGTTGTCATTCCTCGACCGAGGCTATCGAATTTAACGTGGCCTTTTTTAATAATGATTTTATTTGTGTCTTCACCGGTGATCTCAAAGAGTTTTTCTAACGCGATATTTTTCTTACCGACGCTGAGTTTTACTTTTGCGATCTTGGCCGGTGTCAGACCTTCCAACACGTTCGGTGTGATCGCGCTCATGTCGAGACGCAGGGTGAGTTTTTCTTTTAGTGTTAGCGTTAATGGTTGATTGCTCACGACGTGCCTCACTTCAAAATTTTTCTAAGGTGAAAATGATAAGGACCCAAATTACCACCGTAATTACCGGCGCTAATTCGTTTAATGCCTTTTTTCGCGCCGATAGAGCAGGCGGCCAACACACCCACGCGGGTGGCTTCGTTGATCGCTTCCACACTCAGGCCGTCGATTACGATTTCCATAACCGATCCGATCGTCTCGTCTAATTCTGATTTCACCTGACCTTTTAAGGTTGGGCAGAATGCGTCATTGGTTGAGGCGGGTAAGGTCGAGTATTTTGAACCAACTTTCGAACCAGAACGGACAACGCCGCCCGGAAACGGCATGATCACATCCGGAATCTTCTTCATGGCTTTGATAGCTTTTTCACATGCTTTTAAGGCAATTTCTTGGTTTTCTGCAAGGACGAGGAAGTTACCACCGCCGATGGCTTTCGCAATGTGTGTGGATTCCTCAACGAGAAATTCGCCGTCCATCACCGGTACACGCCAATATCTTATGCCATCGATTTTTTTCGAGATTTGATAACCGTCACCGAAATAACGCAGGTTTTTACCCAGCGCGACTTTGTTACCTTCGCTTAAACCGCTAAAGCACGCACTGGTCGGAGATGTCAGAACACATTGGCCGACACGGTTTTGAATTTGCTTGATCATCTCTTTTTCACTCATAGTGAAAAGCAAGATTGAGTAACCGGGGCGACCGTCAGGTGTTTCTGATGGTTTTAATTCACGTTCAATTGCAGACTCACAACCACACGCGATGACAGAGGTCGCAAATCCCGTCATCGCATTTGCGGAGTGATAAGCCCATTCCAAGTTCAGTGCGGTGATAATGATCCGCGTGGCTTTCATTGGGAAAGCTTCAGCGAAGGTATTATCAATCGCGACGCCGTTTATTTTCATTGCGCGCCTCCTGGAGTGGCCAAGTCGTGATCGCGATTACAGTCGTGAACTGTAACGCTTCCGCGCCCATTATCATAAATTTCGTCATTACTCAGGACGAGGTTGTCGATATTGACCGTTTGGTATTTTTCAAAGTATTGGCGTAAATGTTTTTCGATATTGTTGTCGTAACCTGGTTTTACGGTATGGGTCGTGCCGATAACCACTTTGACAATTTTGCCATTTTTCGCGACAAGTTCGCCGTCTTTAAAGACGTATTCCGGTTTTTCGAACATTTTCTCTTTATCGTCGAGTTCTTTATAAACCGCAATATCAGCCGCTGCACCGACACCAAGTTGACCGCGATCAGACAGTCCCAAGCTTTTGGCTGGGGCCGCCCGCGTCATGATCGCAATTTCATACAGTGAATATTCGCGATCGAGCGATCCGAGGACGGTCATGTCTGCAGCGTCTTTGTTGATCGTCGCGAGCATGTCATTTCGGAAAGATTTGTCCATGAGCAGTCTGATCAGATGTGGGTAAGACGTAAATGGTGCACCATTCGGGTGATCCGTTGTCAGGAATACACGCCAAGGATCGTCAACCATGAGGAAGGTTTCTAGTCCGATCGCCCATTGCAACGCATTAACGAAACTCTTGTCGGTATATTTGAACGGCACCACGCCACAACCGTTATCACATTCTATATCCATGATGACCCATTTGTTTGGGCTACCGTGCGGACTCCCCGCATATTGGCGCATGGTATCGCCGGAAGCTGTGACCGTTTGGTTGAACATAATCTGACCTACATCGATTGAGATGTTCTTGTTCTTGTTAACCATTTCCGCAATACGCGCAGCGCCAGAGGAGAACTTTCGATCACCTTCAGTGGCGAAACTGTGGAATTGGATATGTGTTAAATGCATCGGCAACCCTTCAATACCGCGAATGGTATCAAGCGTGGTTTCCACATTGCCCGGTACGCCGAGATTACAACCGTGAACGTGAAGTGGATGCGGTACACCCAATTCATGTAATGAAGTGGCGAGGGTTTTAAGAATTTCACGAGGTGTGACGTTGTAATACGTGTGGTGTTCATCCAGATCAAGCTGACGCTGGTTGAATTTAAATGCGCTGATGCCGCCGGGATTAACGACTTTTAGACCGAGCGCTTGGAAGTTTGTCAGTGTCCATGCGACATAGTCCGTCATCATGCTTTGATCGACACCGTTCTGCATCATGCGCATGAAGATATCGTCATTACCGAGCATGACGTAAGCACCTTTATCAATGATCGGTGTGTCGGCCATTTCCATGTGTGCTTGGCGCGCATTGGTTTGCAACATGGCAGGCTCAAAGCCCGCGGTGTAACCCATTTCAACGTAACGATAACCGGCGGTTAGCGTAGACGGTGCGGCGTGGCCGCAACCAGCGCGGGTGATGTCGGTATGTTTGACGAGATCTTGTTCGTGATCTTCCGGCAACATCATGCGTGCGATGTTGACCTTGCCGCCGCCGATGTGGGTATGTGGATCGATACCACCTGCCATGACCACGCGTCCGCGAACGTCATAAGTCTCATCAATTCGAGTGTCATTCGATGGTTTTTCTACAATACGGCCATCACGTATGTAGAGATCCATCACTTGGCCGTCGATCCCATTAATCGGATCGTAAATTTTGCCACCTGATAGTTTTACCAGCATAGTCTTTCCTGTTTAGTCTGATTTTTATCGTTATTAGAGTGCTTGTAGAATTTGTCCGATTACATCGCGCGTGCTAGGTAAACCAGCGTCACGTAGCTTCTTCATGGGGAGCGAGACAACGCTGTCGACGCGCACCATAATGCCTGTATGATCAATGCCCGGTGTTCCAACGGGTATAAAAACATCAGGCGTTGTTTCTAACGCCATACCCGGTTCACCGAGGACAATCGTTGGTAAGTCTGTTTCGGGCGGAAGGTGATTCGCACCGATTGAAGACACCCAGATCAACGCGTCAGCCGTTTCTGATTCGAGCATTTCGGACGTACTGTGACGACGAGGATTGTAGTCTGGATAACCTTCCGCAAAACTGATTCGCAATGGATATCCTGCTTGCCAAGTGCTCACGGCATAGACCGAAGCAAGACCTTCGCTTCCACCTAATGAGAGTCCAGCCATGCGCTGCGTTTTTGTGACTTTCCTGATCAGATCAGAAGTCGCACTGATCGCAAGCTCTGCATTGTTAAAATCAAATTTCGATGGTGACCAAATGATCACGCTGTATTTCGCTGCTTTGATTTTTTCAACCAGTTTCACCAATTGTGTTTTTGAAACGCCAGCGAGTTTTTTACTTTGCAGATCAACCCCGTCATAAAGACTGGAGAGGGCGTTCATTAACGCGGGCAGTTGTTCAATCTCGCAAGGGATTGATTGAGGTGCTTTACCGGATGGGCTCGTGCCTAATTTCGATTTTAAGCCTTTGCCAAGGTAGACCAGTTCACGTTCGTCTTTTTCAACGAAGAGCGCTTCTTCTGGCCAGATCACACGCTCATAAAAACGCGAATGTTCCGTGGCATCCGTACCGGCGAAAATGATCAGATCAGCGCGATTGCGTAGTTCTGTCAGTGAAGTCATGATCCAGCCGCGATCACTCAATGCCATAATATTGCGCATCAGGCTGTCGCTGCCCATGTGATCGACTGTACCGCAGGTTTTGTCTGCAAGTTCCAGAATATTTCGCATGCCGGAGACATCCGTGCCTAAGCCAGCGTACAGCGGCGATTTGGAGGACTTGATGATTTTGCTTGCATGCGCGACGGCGTCTTCAAGAGAAACATCTTCACCCTTAATCTGCGGTGAGAAGTGCTCTGGAAGTGATCGTTCAAAACCGGCTCTAGCACGAGCGCAGTTGGTATTGGTTAGTTTGATAGAAGTGCCAGTCACCTCACCGGATGTGTCATCACAATGGATGCCACAAAATGGGCAGGCAACAGCGTCGAAGGTATTCGTTTCAGCAGGTGAAGTCATGTTCGATCGTGTCATATAATTATTGTGGTAAATAGGGAATGTTAACCTGAATGAGCAGGAATTTAGACCCGGATTTGACCCAGAACAGAGCCTGAATCAGTCAAGACGCATATGGAGAGACGATAAAACGCTAACCCTTTTGATTGCCATCATATCTTGTCATCATTATGATTCGCTCTTGGTTGCGAGATCACGTCAATTGACTACAAGGCTAGATCGCGTCCCCAAGCGTCTGCTAACGCATTTAAACTAGCACAGTTTCACTGACTGCTCCAGCTTGCACAGAGCGGTTTTGCGACAGAAACATCGATCTAATAAAAACTAAAAATAATTCGTATTAACGTAAGCGGCAGAATAATTCATGAAACAATTTGCATACGAGTTTCATTTAAACCATACAAGTGAGGTTCTTGTTGAGGATTTCGCGACAAAGATGGTGATGTCATCACTCAATGTTCACTTTATTCTGTGATACGGCGAGTTCAATTCTGCTTTAACGTTTAACCCATTTGAAATCCGCGTAGGTTAGATTACTACGTTTTAATGGGGCATAAATTTAACGTCTGAAGATCCGCTTAATGAAGAAGAGAGTAAACTGATGGGTAAGAATGCATCGTGATGCATTCCGTTGCTTCTTTCCAGCTCGATGCGTTAGCGCAGGCTAGTTTGTTCGACGGAAATACACAACACGGCATTTAAGTAATAAACATATAGGAATAGGTGAACGATTGAAGGGTAAAAATAAAAGCGTGACGGTGACAGCGCCAGCAAGATTGCATCTCGGATTTCTGGATATGAATGGCGAACTCGGTCGAAATTTTGGTGGGTTGGGCTTGACTCTTGCCGGGATCGAAACGCAATTGTCCGTGTCTGAATCTGACAAATTGAGTGCGAATGGGCCGTCGTCGAAACGAGCACTCAAATACGCCAAGTTATTGATCGATGAATACCTTCCCGGAAAAGCGGTGACGATCACGATCAAAAAAGCGATTCCTGAACATGCGGGATTAGGTTCGGGTACACAACTTGGTTTGGCGGTGTGTTCGGCGATCTCAGAATTATTCGAGCTGGATCTGGATATTACAACAATCGCGCGTTTAACGGATCGCGGTGCGCGGTCAGGCATTGGTGTTGGTGCGTTTCAGAAAGGCGGGTTTATTGTCGATGGTGGTCGTGGTGGCAAAACGGATATTCCGCCGGTTATCTGCCGTATGGACTTTCCCGAAGCTTGGCGTCTTGTGCTGATCTTCGATAACACACGTAACGGCTTGAATGGTAAGCATGAGAAAGCCGCTTTCAAAAAACTCCCACCAATGGATTCACGTATTTCCGGCAGCCTTTGTCGCATGGTGTTAATGCGTGTTTTACCGGCGATGGTCGAGTCGAATATTCAGGATTTCGGCAAAGGAATTACGTACATTCAACAAGTCGTCGGTGATTATTTCGCGAATTATCAAGGTGGCCGTTACAGTAGTAATCATGTGGCTGATGCGTTGCATTGGTTAGATGATCAAGGAGTTTATGGCATCGGCCAAAGTTCTTGGGGGCCAACGGGTTTTGCCTTGGTGGAATCGGAGGAACAAGCCCAGCGACTGGTCGACGAAGCGAGCCGACTTTGCAAAAATGAAAATGACTTAAGTTTTATGGTTTGTCAGGCCGCCAATACTGGCGCAACGATTGATATTCAATCAAACTAATCAACGTGAAAGAAACACACGCGATTACAACAGAATAATAAGAACAGATATTACTGGTGACCCGCAAGCTGGTGTGGTGATGTAAGGCGCTATCGAATCTACGTAGCCACCGCAGGCAAGCCGCCAAAACGATCCTGATTGGATCATGATAAATCAAGGCAGAATGAAAGAAGGAAATAGTTTCAATGAAAAATGATCCCTATCTACTACACATGTTTAACCCGACAAAAAATGTTAGTCCATTTGATGTAAATATGGCCTACGAAGCGGATTTTTGCGGTGTTATCCCTTATTCAGACGTCTCGCTCGAAGATATTCATGGGCTGACGCAAGACACGATATTTTCACGTGGGCCGACCGGCGTAAAACGCACAGGTATTTTTATTGGTGGACGTGATTTCTCTTTAGCGCTTGATATGTTGAAGCGCGCAAAAGCAGCAATGGTGCCCCCATTTGAAGTTTCTGTTTTTGCTGATCCAAGTGGTGCGATAACGACCGCCGCCGCACTGGTTGCGTGTGTTGAGCATTGGGTAATGAAGCAATCTGACGCGGGCTTAGAAGGAAAAAATGTCAGTATTATTGGTTTAGGCCCAGTTGGTGTCTGTGCTGGCGTTTTAGCATCAAAAGCCGGTGCGAATGTCTCGTTAGTTAGTCATCAGGGGCCAACGGTTGGACAAGAAGTCGCTGAAGAGTACAACATGCGTTTTGGAGTGAAAATGCGAGGTGCTGGTAGTCGTAGTGATGAGGAGGTGGCTGAATTTATGAACGATGCGCACGTCGTGATCGGCGCGGCAAAAGCGGGCATTCGTATTATGCGAACGGATCAGCTTGCACTTGCGTCTGATCTGCTTGTTGCTGCAGATGTCAATGCCGTTCCTCCTCTCGGTATTGAGGGCGTTGAAGTGAACGATATGGGTAAAGAAATCCCTAATTCGACATCGGTCGGTATCGGTGCGCTCGCGATCGGTGATATTAAATATAAAGTGCATTATCGATTGTTTAAATTGATGATCGAGTCAGAAAAACCAATCTATGTGGATCACGAGGAGGCGTTCAAAGTCGCACGCGAAATCGTGAAAAAACGCCTCGGTTAAATTCTCTGATCAGGACCGTTGTCAATTTCGTATTACCTCATAATCAGTCAGTCTGGGCGAAGCCTTGCCGCTGCGACTAAACTGGCGGGTTATGAGTGTCTTGTAATTGATCAATTCGCTGATCAAGACACGCAACTTCTAGCAGAAGCCATTATTAAGGTACCCGTTTTTAACGACGAGAGTCTCCCAGTTGCTATCCAAACATTACAGAACCGTTATTCTATAAAAGGGATTGTGATCGGGAGTGGGTTTGAACAGCAGCCTGATCTCATCAACATCATTGGTCAGCAATTACCGGTTTTTGGGAATACCGTTGAAACCCTTAAAATGATCAATAACCCAAAGTTTTTTTTTAGTGAATTACAGCAGCGAGATCTTACTTTCCCTGTCACTATTTTTGACCCTGATGAGATAGACCTAACGCAGGGGCAGTGGTTAAGAAAATGTGCGGGACAAAGTGGTGGGCAGCATGTTGCGGTTTACGATCCAAACCTGGTTTGGCCGGATGGTAGTATTAATCAATATTATCAAGCCCGTGTTTTTGGTGAGAACAGATCGTGTGTTTTTCTGGCGAATGGTCAGGAAGCGTATTTAGTAGGAATAAACCGAACATGGGTTGAAGCGAACAGTTTCAAGTTTGCTGGCGCGGTGACTCAGAATTTGCAGAAAGATCACTCTCGAGGCCAATTGAAAGAGATTCTTGATCAACTTGTCGTTCAGTTCTCATTAAAAGGTGTATGCGGTCTGGACTATATTTTATGTCGTGACAAAATTGTCATTTTGGAAATAAATGCGCGGCCGACAGCCAGTGTTGAATTGTATGATCATAGCGAGTGTAGTTTATTCAAGGCACATTTAGACGCATGTCATGGCGAGTTGCCTGTGTGTAGTGAGTTTGTACCACAAGCGGATAAGGCTCGTGCAAAGCTGATCCTGTACGCTGAAACGAGGTGCATGATCCCTCAGATTGAATGGCCCGCATGGGTGAGTGATATTCCGGCTATTGGAAGTGAGATTGCACAAGGCTCGCCGATCTGTAGCGTTTATGCCGAGGGAAAAACAGCCGACAGCGCAACGAAAATTGTGCATAATCGTCGGCGCGAACTTTACTGGAGACTGATTCCAGCGAATGCTGGAACCGTCCAATAATAAAATCAATTTGCTTAACGTCGACTCTGAAATGGACGCTAGGCATTTATATAATTTATAAATAGACGAGAAAAATAATGGCACAAACATTTAAACCCAGTGTGAATCAACTGGCAGAACCTATCGCAAAATACATGATCGCAAATGCAGAAGCATTGCGTCTTGGTGTGCAAACGTTGGACAACGGTACGACTGTGATCGACGCTGGCGTAAACGTCCCAGGTGGATTAGAAGCAGGGCGTCTGGTGGGCGAAATTTGCTTGGGTGGTTTAGGTAAAGTGAGCTTTTCAGCAAACAGTAATTTTAAAAACTGGCGCACGAACATTGATGTTTATACATCAAACCCAGTGTTGGCTTGTCTTGCGAGTCAGTATGCTGGTTGGAGTTTGTCGCATGGTGAAGGCAAAGAAAAATTCATGGCATTGGGTTCTGGTCCTGCACGCGCGTTGGGTAGTAACGAGCCTTTGTTTGAAGAGTTAGGCTATCGTGATCAAAGTGAAACGGCGATTATGGTGATTGAAACAGATCAAACACCGCCGGTTGAATTAACCGATCACATTGCGGAACGCTGCAAGGTGAAAGCTGCGAATCTAACGATCATTCTGACACCGACAAGCTCGTTAGCCGGTGGCGTACAAGTAGTTGCACGATCATTAGAAACGTCTTTACACAAATCACATGAACTGCATTTTCCATTAGATAAAATTATTGATGGTTTCGCCAGTGCTCCTGTTTGCCCACCGCATAAAGATTTCGTGAAAGCGATGGGCCGCACAAATGATGCGATCTTATTCGGTGGCGAAGTTCATTTATTTGTCGACGCCGAAAACGATGAAGCAGAGCAACTAGCGCAACAATTACCGAGTAGTGCGTCTAAAGATTACGGCAAGCCTTTCGCTGAGATCTTCAAAGAGACAGGCTATGATTTTTATAAAATTGATCCACTGCTGTTCAGCCCTGCACGCGTCAATGTGACCTCGGTGAAAACGGGTAAGAGCTTCCAAGCGGGTAAGCTTGACGAAGCATTGCTTGATCAATCTTTCAGCTAATCATTTGGATTTTCCATCACGATGCAATGCTTTGTTGCGTCGTGATGGAAGGCGTGCATGACTCAACAGAATCATATTGTCATTATTACAGACGACCCTGGTTGGCATGGTCGCGAGTTAACACGTGCCTTCGCGACTCGCGGTTTTAGCGCATCGTATGTTTCATTGATGGAATGTCACTTAGCACTGGCAGGATCTGCGTCGGACGTTGTGTTACCTGGAGTGAATGGGGAGCAGCTTGCCGGAGTGTTTGTTCGAGGTGTTCCCGGTGGCAGTCTTGCACAAGTGATCTTACGTTTGAATGTTTTACACATACTGAGCGATCGTGGGGTCACGGTTTACAATACAGGACGCGCTATTGAACGCACGGTTGATAAAGCAATGACCAGCTTCTTACTTAAACAAGCGGGGTTACCGACACCGGATACGTGGGTTTGCGAATCGCTTGAACACGCGCGCGCGATCACGATGAGGGCAATGAGAGAGTCTCGTACGTTAGTCATGAAACCTTTATTCGGATCACAAGGCATTGGCGTGCGTAAAGTCCAACAACTAACTGATCTTGATCTGGTTGGTGAGGATGATCAGACACTCTTTGGTGGAGTGTATTACCTGCAAGATTTCATTGGCCCAGTTCCAGGTCATTCAAATGAACTGGATAGTGTCAGTCGTGACTGGCGTGTGTTTGTGATCAATGGTCGAGCCGAAGCGATGATGTTGAGAACCAGTGAGCACTGGATCACGAATCGAGCCCAAGGGGCGAAATGTCAGGCGATTGATTTTAATGAACCACTCGCGCAGTTGGCTGAGGTGGCGACCGCTAGTTTGAATATTGACTATGCTGGCGTTGATATTATGCAAGATCAGCATGGCCAGTTTTTAGTCACAGAAGTGAATAGCGTTCCAGCTTGGTGGGGGTTGCAGAAAGTGATTCCATTTAACTTGGCTGATCGCATCGCCGATCATTTCATTGCGAAAATCGCAGCAACTCAGCAATTATCCATTCTTAAATGACGACACGATCAGAACAAATCACCCAAGCCGTTCATCAAAGCTGCATCACGGAAATTCAGGCCTTTAAACCGGGAAACGTAAGCATTCATTCCGCCGGTCATGGGATGCAAGCGAATGATTTTATTCGTAGTGCCGAGCTTATCGGTCCCGTAATGGGAATGCCTGATCTCACAGTAGGGGAGCGTATCCTAAAGAGCGTTCAGTTAACCATGAGTCAAGTCGGCTGTAATACGAATTTAGGCATCATTTTACTCTGCGCGCCGCTCGCGCAGGCAGCTTTTCAGTGTAAAGAAACAGATTCTTTCCGCGATGTGCTCGAAGACATATTAAAGTCACTGACACACGAGGATGCTATCATGGCGTTTGAGGCGATCGCCTTGGCAAACCCCGGAGGACTGGGGGCTACGAAAGAACATGATGTGCGTGACCCCGCGTCGATTACGTTATTTGAAGCGATGCAGGTTGCGGCTGATCGTGATCGCATAGCCTGGCAGTATACGAATGGTTTTAAAGACATTTTTGAGATTGGACTACCGCGTTTGCAAATCCAATTATTACGTTGGCGAAACGCACCGGAAAGGCTTGCGTGGGCGAGCGTGTCCTGCTACTTAGAATTCATGGTGAAATACCCAGACAGTCACATAATTCGCAAATTCGATTTATCAACAGCTAAGCTGATTCAGGAGCGTACTCAACCTGTGGAATCGGCCCTAAAAGAATGCGACAATCCTGTTGTTGCATTGGATGTCCTGCGGCGATATGATGCACAGCTCAAACGGGAGGGCGTCAATCCGGGTACCAGCGCGGATATGACAGTAGCCAGCATGGCTGCTTTGTCAATGGAAGCGCTTCTCAGTTGACCGGACCAGCCTAACTGGCAAATTTTTTTAAACGACGGGATAACCTGTCAACAAATATAAAGGTGACAAGCGATGTCAATATTCAGAGGACTCGTCGAAGAATCATCTACAACTTCTACAACTTCAAATATTAAAACAGGAGAGAAAACTATGGCAGTCATAGATCGAGTACTGGTTGGTGAATCTTTAGTGGGCGATGGCAACGAAGTTGCTCACATCGATCTGATCATGGGTCCACGTGGCTCAGCAGCAGAAACAGCATTCTGTAATGCTTTATGTAACAACAAAGATGGTTTCAGCACTCTGCTGGCTGTAGTAGCACCAAACCTGGCTGCTAAACCAAGCACTATCATGTTCAACAAAGTTACCATCAAAGGTGCAAAACAAGCTGTTCAAATGTTTGGCCCTGCACAACGTGGTGTTGCGATGGCTGTAACTGATTGTGTTGAAGACGGCACTATCCCAGCAGACGAAGCAGACGATATCTTCATTTCAGTTGGTGTTTTCATCCACTGGGAAGCAGAAGACGATGCTAAGATCCAAGACTACAACTACGAAGCGACTAAACAGTCAATCAAACGCGCTGTTGCTCGTGAGCCAAAAGCTCGTGACGTAGTTGCTAACAAAAATTCTGAGCATCCATTTGCTGCTCACGTTTAATCTGACACCTTGTCAAATTAAACGCGTAATTTGCGTTACTAAAAACGGCTCCCGAGGGAGCCGTTTTTTTATGCCTATTTAAATGTTTTTTCAAACCATTTCGTTTATAAAAACCGCTTTAATCACCAAGTCAGGAGAGATCACCAAAATGCAGTGCGCTGGACACTAACGCGCCTTTAATCCCAATTTGTTGTAATTGTGATAAATCACCGTGAGATCTCACACCACCGGCTGCAAAGATATTTCCGTTAGGGTAGGTTTTATGTATAGCCTTGAGTTTTTTAAAATCCGGCCCTTGATTATTACCGACGACATCGAGAGTCATGAGAATAATGTCTCGTGGCCAATGAGTCAGATCGTTCAATATTTCTTTCGGCCCAAGAAGCTGATCGTTTTTGTAATCAAGTGAAAGAATAGCGTTTGGAATCAGCAGAGACTCAAGCGTGATTATCGATGTATGCATTTCGGTTCCGATCACGGGGCGTAAATTTGATACGGTCCGCCAATCAGCTAATTGTGCTTGATCGTAAAACCCGGCATCCAACCAGATTTCTAATTGAGGAAAAGCATCTGCAATTTTTATTATGCTTTCTCTATTATTTTTCTTTGCAGCCATCATGATCGAATCCAGATCAGCAATATATAAAATATCTGCTTTGGCTTTTGCTATCATTGCACTCGCAATCATTAGCGGATCAGCGCCAGTACATAATGGACTGACTATTGGTTTGTAAGCTGAACGATTGCCGCGTTCTGCGCGAACAACTTGGCCACCGATGAGATCGATCACAGGAATCAGTTGCATAATTAATCCATGAAAATACTGGTGACGGAGTTTATCACGGGAGGTGGCCTGTTAGGTTTACCTTTGCCCGCGTCGCTTGCGGCAGAAGGGCGTATGATGCTGACTGCGATTGTGCGTGATCTTAGTGATTATGAGGGCGTTGATGTTCACGTCACCCTGGAACCACGTTTTGCAAACCTGATATTGCCAACGGGTGTCGAGTACCATCTTGTCGAGCAAGAATACGTAAGGCTGCTTGCTGATTTATCTAGACAGTTTGATCTGGTGTTGCCGGTCGCACCCGAGTCAGATGATCAACTTGAGATCATATCAACAATTCTCCACCAACGCCCTTCTAGCGCGTTGATTAGTCCGAGTAATATCATTGCGCTATGCGCAAGTAAAACAATGTGTACAGCGTATTTACATCAGCACGGCATTCCGGTTGTGCCTAGCTATAAACTCAATGACGCGTTACAAAATACAGAAGGGCGTTTTCAGCAAGATGGCTGGATTGTAAAACCTGATCACGGAGAAGGATCGGAGGGGGTTTTCTATTTCAAACAGCTGCCCGATGCGCGCACGTTTGAACAAAAAAACAGCTTGTTACTCCAACCGTATCTTGTTGGAAATGCGGCCAGCCTATCGTTACTTTGCGATAATGGGGAATGTCTCGTTTTGGGCTTTAATCAGCAGCGTATGAACATAACGAACGGAAATGTTTCGTATGCGGGATCGCAAATTAATGGGTTGCTGCAATTTCGTGCGGTGCTGACAGAATTGGCTAACCAGATCGTCAGCGTTCTTCCACAACTTTGTGGCTACGTGGGGATTGATCTGATCATACAAAATGGGAAACCCATCGTCCTGGAAATTAATCCCCGGATAACCACGAGTTATGTCGGGCTGCGAGCGTCATTAGGTGAAAACCCCGCAGTCATTATGCTTGACTGGTTTCAACATAAACACACAGCATTGAAGAATAAAAACAGAATAATTACAGAGGTAGATTTAACACAATAATGTCGACGAAGTTTTATATCGGTTGGGACATTGGCGGTGCGCATCTTAAAGTTTGTGTGACTGACGTGCAGGGGAAGGTAATCTATGTTGAACAGATTTACACACCGTTGTGGCGCGGTATAGATTGCTTGATCGCAGGATTGCGATCGCTTCCATCAGGCTATCAAGAAGGTGCGCTGCACGGCGTTACGATGACGGGTGAATTAGCTGATTGTTTTGCAGACCGTGATGAAGGAGTGCGAGAGCTTATCGATCTTTTCTGCTCAGTTTATCCTGCTGAGCAAACCCAAATTTATGCTGGAAAACGAGGTTGGTTGAAGTCCGATGACGTGTTTGGAAACGAAGCTGCTATTGCTTCAATGAACTGGCATGCCACAGGGGCGTTTGTTGGGAGATCGTTTTCTGATGGTATTTTTATCGACGTGGGTTCCACCACCACAGATCTCATTCCGATCTTCAATCAAATTCCTGCGGTGGCCGGTGAGACCGATTACACACGCATGCGCAGTGAGGAATTGATCTACATGGGCGTCATTCGAACGCCGATCGCGATGCTTATTCAACGCATTCCATTTCGTGGTGAGGCCGTCCAGATCGCCCGCGAGCATTTTGCGACGATGGCCGATGTCTATCGCTTGACAGGTGATCTGATTGACGACGCGCTGCTAAGAGAGGAGGAGTCTGCTGATGGGCTGGGGTGGGATGCACTGGCTTGTTCGCGCCGTATCGCACGCTTGGTCGGTTGTGATCAAACTGATGCATCAATGGAAGAGTGGCGTGAAGTGGCAAGCGCGATCGCGGCGCATCAATTGGAAATTTTACGCGCAGGCTTTAAACGCGTTTCAGATGCGAGTTATCACCAACGTCAACGTGAAAAACATAACGTGGTTATTGCAGCGGGCACGGGACATTTTTTGATCAGAAAACTCGCACAAGCCGAGAATCTTACTTATTATGATCTGACCGAATTAATCCACGCGACGTCACCTGCATTAAGACGATTAGCCGCGATTTGTGCACCGGCAACGGCGTGCGCGAGCTTATTACGAACAGAATAAACGATGAAAAAAACCGTCATTCCTTACTTTCCAGACAGTAGTTTAGCTTACGGCCACCTTGCCGAGCGAAGTGGGTTTGTGTTCCTCGATAGTGGCTATCCGAACACGCAGTCCGGTCGATACGACATTTTGGCAGCGGAACCGATGATGACGTTGTCGACACAGGGAAGACTAACGGATTGTCAGCAAGGCGATAAACACTGGCAAACAGGCGACGATCCATTTGATGTACTAAAACGTTATCTTGGCGAAACTGTCGATCCTACTCCTGCAACCGATGATTTACCGTTTGTTGGTGGCGCATTGGGTTATTTTAGCTACGATTTAGGACGTTGGGTCGAAGAAATGCCAAGCATTGCGGAAGATGATGTCAAACTGCCGCAAATGTTAATGGGCATTTATGATTGGGCGGTCGTGGTTGATCATCTTGAGCAAAAGAGCTGGCTGATCGGGCAGGGGCGTGATCCGGCGACGTTAGAAAACTGGGCATCGCTTGTAGCAAGTGTCAGTCAGCCCCGCGAGAAACATGTATCTGCTCCCTTTAAGGTCACCTCACAAATTCTGTCAAATCTGGATAAGCCAGCTTACGCGAAGGCATTTGCCCGCATTAAACACTACATAAACGAGGGTGATTGTTATCAGGTCAACCTCGCGCAACGCTTTAGCGCGCAAGTCGAAGGAGATTCTTGGGATGCCTATTGTCGTTTACGGCAACAAAACCCTGCGCCGTTTGCGGCTTATATGGCCTGTGGGGACGGTGCGATTTTGAGCTCGTCACCAGAACGGTTTCTTCTGATCAAACAAGGTGGAGATGTTGAAACTAAACCGATTAAAGGGACACGTCCACGTGATGCCGATCCCGTATTGGATCAAGCGCTTGCAGAAGAGTTGCGACAAAGCACAAAAGATCAGGCTGAGAATGTCATGATCGTGGACCTGTTACGTAATGATATCGGTAAAAATTGTGCGATCGGGAGTGTTTCCGTTCCTAAGTTATTTGATATTGAAAGCTATAAAACGGTTCATCATCTTGTGAGCACTGTCACAGGCAAACTAGCAGATGATAAACATGTGCTGGATTTATTACGTGGTGCGTTTCCAGGCGGCTCGATCACCGGTGCACCGAAGTTGCGATCCATGGAAATTATTGAAGAGTTAGAGCCGCATCGCCGAAGTTTATATTGTGGATCTGTCGGGTATATCAGCTTCGACGGCAAAACCGATACGAACATTGCGATCAGAACGATGCTTTGGGATCAAGGCCAGATTCATGTTGCCGCTGGTGGTGGGATCGTGATGGATTCGGAAATGGAATCTGAGTATCAGGAAACTTATGATAAGGCGTCGGCCATGCTCACGGTGCTTGAAAATGCCCAGCAACTCAACAACAAGGAAGGTTGAGCGATCACGGTGACAGCCTGTCATGTCATCAAAATCGGAGGAAGTTTAGCGCAATCAGCCCACCTTCTTGACTGGTTGCGGGTGATCAATACCTTAGCTGATCGAAAAGTACTTGTGATTCCCGGGGGCGGATCATTTGCAGATCAGGTTCGTCTGCAACAAGAAAAAGAAGGTTTTGATGATGAAACCGCGCATGTCCGTGCGACTCTTGCCATGGGGCAATACGGGCGAGTGCTGTTGAACATAGCCGATCAATCCATTGTTGCGCATCGTTTTATCGGTGTTCATACATTGGAAGAAATTGAGGTGATGTTTGAAAAAGGGATGATTCCAGTGTGTTTACCTGACGCTGATCTGATCAGCATCATCAATTTACCGGCATCGTGGGAAACCACATCAGATGGAATCGCTGGCTGGTTTGCTAAGAAGCTATCCGCACAGACCTTAGTTTTGGTTAAATCGATTACGCCATCTTCAGATTCTCTTTCTTTTCAACACGCTCTCGCGCAGGGGCTGATCGACTCTGTCCTGCCGCAAGTCGCAGCGGAAGGATGTTTTGAGACATTCTGGCTTGGTTCGGATCAAGCAGCAGCTTATTTCACGAGCAGCAAAACTGACGAAACGTGTGGAGCGCGATTAGTATGAGATTCTCCATCTTTCTCCTGAAAAGAGCGGTTCTTACTACTCTAAAAATGCTAAACTTAGCCTTTCGACCCATTTAATTCCGGAACGCTTATGTTCGATAATCTTTCTAGTCGCTTTAATGATGTTGTCAAAAACCTGCGTGGTCAGGGCCGATTGACGGAAGACAATATTGACGAATCCTTGCGTGAAGTGCGTATGGCATTACTCGAAGCAGATGTGGCTTTGCCCGTCGTACGTGAGTTTATTGATCATGTTCGCGTGCGTGCGCTCGGTGAGGAGGTTATTGGGTCACTCACCCCCGGTCAGGCACTGATCAAGGTTGTTAATAACGAATTAGTCTCACTCATGGGTGAGGTTAACGAAGAACTGAATCTGAAAGTTGAGCCGCCTGCGGTCATTCTTATGGCCGGTTTGCAGGGTTCTGGTAAAACCACCAGTGTCGGTAAGCTTGCGCGTCGTTTGCGCGAGAAAGAAAACAAAAGTGTAGCCGTCGTCAGCTGTGACGTTTATCGTCCTGCGGCGATCGATCAATTAGAAGTTCTCGCAAAAGAAGTGGGCGTCGATTTTATCCCCAGCGACATCAAAACCAATCCCGTAGAGATCGCTAAAAATGCCTTAATCACTGCACGTAAGCAAGTGAATGACGTGTTGCTTGTGGATACCGCCGGTCGATTGCATATCGATGACGCAATGATGGAAGAGATCAAGCAATTGCACGCCGCGATTAACCCGATCGAAACCTTGTTCGTGATCGATTCAATGACGGGGCAAGATGCAGTGAATACGGCAAAAGCGTTTGATGAAGCATTGCCGCTGACGGGTGTGATCTTAACCAAAACCGACGGCGATGCGCGGGGTGGTGCTGCGTTATCTGTTCGACAAGTTACTGGCAAGCCAATCAAGTTTATTGGTGTTGGTGAAAAGTCCACGGCAATTGAACCGTTTTATCCTGATCGGATTGCGTCGCGAATTTTGGGTATGGGTGATGTTCTCAGCCTGATCGAAGAAGTCGAGCAAAAAGTTGATAAAGAAAAGGCCGCGAAACTGGCGGGTAAGATTAAGAAAGGGAAAACGTTTGATCTAAATGATTTCCGAGAGCAGCTTTTACAAATGCAAAATATGGGTGGCGTGGCTGGATTAATGTCAAAGTTACCCGGAGTAGCAAATTTACCGAAGCAAGCGATGGATCAGGTGAATGATAAGGAAATGAATAAGGTCGTCGCGATCATTAATTCAATGACCCAACAAGAGCGCGAATTTCCGGCCGTGATTAAAGCGTCACGTAAAAAGCGTATTGCGAGTGGATCTGGTACGCAGGTTCAGGATGTGAATAAATTACTCAAGCAATTCTTACAGATGCAGAAAATGATGAAGCGAATGAGCAAGAAGGGTGGGATTGCGAATATGATGCGCGGCATGGGTGGCGGCGGAAAAATGCCACCAGGTATGCCGTTCTAACTTGCACAAATTTATTGTGCGGGTAACTGATGCAATGGATCTAACGATTACAACAACACGCTAAAAGTCTCTTAATTCATTTATCTATAATAGCTTTCCAACAAAAAAAGCACCCCAGAAAACTTAACTGTATACCGAAGTTAAGTTTGTTTTATAAGAGCAAAATCGTAAGCTCGCTAGGCACTGTATTGAGGACGGGTATCTTGGCCCCCAGCTGGAATGCAGGTTAAATGCTAACGTTTTCCTCTTCAATACTCATCGTGGCCGTTTCAAGCGTGTCGGTTTGTTTTTCCGCAATAATATCAGCGCTTGCTGGCGTTTGACTCAGGTAGAGAAAGGAAACCATCAACCAGCTCATGATTTGGGTTTGTCGTTTAGATGTTCCTCCATTTTTTAATAATGTTTCTTCATTCAAAATACGTTCGAAGTGTGTTTCAGCGAGTTTATTTGGGTTATTCATTTGTTCTCCGATTATTGTTTTTCAGCATTAGAGTATGATTTTGCATGGTAGTTCGCGGGAATTTATCACTAAAGTAAAAAAAGCAATACAGCGCGTAAGATCCTGAAATACCGTCATAATTAATTATACCTATCTGACTTTAAAGAACTGTTAAGTTAATAATGAATATTTCATTGAATATTCATTATTAACTGATATACTTTTTTTATGTCACCTCCACCGATCATTTCTCAAGAAGTGCATACCGATAATCGTGTGCAAATACTCGATGCGGCAGAAGCACGTTATCGCGATGTCGGATACGAAAAAACCACCATGGCAGAAATAGCCAGCGACGTGGGAATGTCTGCTGCAAACCTATACCGCTATTTTAAAAACAAACATGAAATTGGCTACGCTTGCGCGCAACGTTGCATGCAGGATCGGATTGAAGTGCTGCGTGAGATAGTGAAATTATCGACGCTTGATCCTGCCGTGAAGCTTCGGCAATACGTGATTGCTAGTTTTGATACGACTTTCGAAAATGCTGGGCAGGATGCAAAACTTGACGGCTTAGTGCAGCGAATTCTCGGTGAAAATCGTGAATTGGTGATCGAGAAAATCGAGCAACAAATTAGCCTGATTACTGAAATCTTGCATGAAGGTGTCGAGCAGAACGTTTTTGACATTGATGATGTAAGTGCGACGGCGAGAAATATTCAAACATCGATCGTGCTATTCGATGTGCCTATTTTCATGGGACTTTATTCACTCGAAGAGTTTCATGCGCTAGCAAACGGCGTTGTTGATTTAGCATTGGCGGCCATCAAACGATAAACGTGATAACAGTGACTTTGAAATAACGCATTCAATTATTCTTAAGGGGAAGAATCGTGGGGAAACTAGAGCGCCAGTTAGGCCAATGGGTCATCGCATATCGGTGGATCATTATTTTTGTCACGATTTGCCTCGTTGGCCTTGCTGCCAGCGGTGGGCGATTCTTGAGTTTTACCAATAATTATCGCGTCTTTTTTAGTGCGGATAATCCCGAGTTATTAGCGTTTGAAGCGTTAGAGAAAAAGTACGCGCGAAACGATAATCTCATGTTCGTTCTTGTTCCCAAAGATGGTAATGCATTTAGTAAAGATGTTTTGTCTGCGGTTGAGTCATTAACCGAACAAGCTTGGCAGATTCCTTATTCAACTCGAGTCGATTCGCTCTCCAATTTTCAACACACTGAAGCCGAAGAAGATGATCTCATCGTCCGCGACCTTTATGAAAATGCGGCGGTTCTGACAGAAGCAGAAATCGCGAATGTGAAAGCCATCGCGATGAACGAACCACTTTTGTTTAATCGTCTGATCTCAGAAAAAGCACATACAACCGCAGTCAATGTCACCATCTTATTACCTGGAATCGACGAGGCAAAAGAAACCCCTGAAGTGGTCAATTTTGCGCGCGATATGGCGGCAGGATTGATCGCAGCACATCCGAATATTGATGTCCGCATGACCGGGATGATCATGATGAATAATGCATTCGGTGAAGAAACACAGAATGACATGTCATTTTTAATTCCAATGAGCTTTCTGATCATGATCGGTATGTTGTTGGTACTGACGAGAAGTCTAAGTGGAACATTGCTCACTGTCGTTGTGATCATGTTTTCTATTCTATCTGCGATGGGCTTAGGGGGATTTATCGGCTTTCCCATTTCGCCGCCATCCGCTAGCGCACCGACCATGATTTTAACTATGGCGATCGCAAACTCTGTTCATTTGATCGTGTCGTTTCAACATAGTTTGAATCAGGGGAGTGAAAAATACGAGGCTATTAAAGAAGCGATTCGTGTAAATTTACAACCGGTCTTTCTTGCCAGTCTGACAACGTGTCTTGGCTTCCTTAGCATGAATTTCTCTGATGCACCGCCTTTTCGACACTTAGGAACATTTGTTGCCATGGGCGTTGCAACGGCGTTTATTCTCTCGATGACATTTTTACCCGCTGTATTGTCTTTTGTTCCTTTTAAAACAAAATCACGTCAGGATTCAACGGATCCTATCATGGCAAAATTTGGCCAGTGGGTTGTTGATCAACGTAAATTATTATTGTTCGGTATGTCGGGTTTGACGTTATTGTTGATCGCATTTATACCTCGTAATGAATTGAATGATATTTTTGTCAATTATTTTGATGAGTCTGTTGCTTTCAGAGCAGATACCGATTTCACCGTTGAGAATTTAACGGGAATTTATAATATTGAATATTCATTAAGTGCGGGTGAGTCTGGCGGTATTAATGATCCGAAATTTCTTAAAGATGTGGCCGCATTTTCTGATTGGTTTCGTGCACAACCAGAAGTGATTCACGTAAACACGTTGACCGATATTATGTCGCGTTTGAATAAAAATATGCATGGCGATAATGATGACTTTTATAAATTGCCAGAGCAGCGTGATCTGTCCGCACAATACTTATTGTTATATGAAATGTCATTACCCTATGGATTAGATCTGAACAATCAAATTGATGTGGATAAATCTTCGATACGATTAATCCCTTCATTCGAAACTATGTCGAGTAATGATTTATTAGCGCTTAATCAACGAGCTTATTCATGGTTAAAAGAAAACACCACCCATATTGTTTTAACTGATAACCCCGGATCTGGCACGGGTATTATGTTTGCGAATATTGGTAAGCGAAATATAAAAAGTATGTTGATAGGGACAACGCTCGCATTAATTATGATTTCAATGGTATTAGTCATTGCTTTTAGATCATTTAAACTGGGCTTCATTAGCCTCATTCCGAACTTGGTTCCAGCGGCATTGGGTTTTGGGTTATGGGGATTATTGGTCGGTGAGGTTGGTCTTGCCTTATCTGTCGTGACAGGTATGACTCTCGGTATTGTTGTTGATGATACTGTGCATTTTTTAAGTAAATATTGGCGGGCGAGAAAGGAAAAAGGCTTAAGTCCTAATGCTGCCGTTGTGTATGCGTTTTCGACAGTGGGGCGTGCTTTGATTGTAACTTCGCTTGTATTGATTGCCGGGTTTCTTGTACTTGCGATGTCACATTTTGAGTTAAATTCGGGTATGGGTTTACTTACAGCAATTGTGATTGCTTTTGCAATACTGGCTGACTTTTTCTTATTACCGCCGTTATTAATGAAATTTGAGGGTAAACAAAATGCGTAAAACCTTATTATTTTTATTAGCACTACTCCCGTTAATCGGTAATGCAGAAACGCCTGAAGAAAAAGGGCTGGCGATCGCAAAAGAAGCCGACCTACGAGATACGGGCTGGGTAGATAGTACGGCGAATCTCACAATGACTTTACGAAACTCACAAGGTCAAGAGAGTACACGAAATATTCGAATTAAAACTTTAGAAGTGGACGGTGATGGTGATAAAAGTTTAAGCATTTTTGATACGCCGAATGATGTAAAAGGAACAGCATTTTTGAGTTTTACACATCCGCTTGCACAGGATGATCAATGGTTATTCTTACCGGCGTTAAAACGTGTTAAGCGCATTTCGTCATCAAATAAATCAGGCCCATTTATGGGAAGCGAATTTGCCTATGAAGATATGTCTTCTCAAGAGGTGCCTAAATATACGCATAAGTGGCTACGCGATGAAGAGATAGAAGGACGGGATTCATTCGTAATTGAGCAAACACCACAATATGAACATTCAGGTTATACACAGCGAATTGTATGGCTTGATAAGGAAATGTATCAACCGTTAAAAGTTGAATATTACGATCGAAAAAACGCGTTGCTAAAGACGTTAACTTTTCATGGGTATGAAAAATATCTTGAAAAATATTGGCGAACAAATCGACAAGAAATGATGAATCATCAAAGTAAAAAAAGTACGACGTTATTGTGGGAGAATTATCAATTTCAATCAGGTCTCACAGATCGTGACTTTGATAAAAATGCACTGAAACGTGTGAGATGACTTTTCGTTTTAAACATTACCTTAGTTTTTTCAGTATTTGCTTTTGTGCGATATCGATCGCAGAAGCAGCGGAGTTTAATGGGTATGTTGGTGCAGAGATAAGAGCGTTTCCACATGAAGCGTCAGCATCAGAACAAGATCATAAATTCAATGCTTCAATGATGTTCGAACCTGAGTTTTATCATGAATGGGATGATGGACGTCAATTATTTGAAACAACATTATTCGCGCGTATCGATGATCAAGATCATGAACGAACACATTTTGATATTCGTGAATTAAGTTGGACAAACGTCGCTGAAGCTTGGGAACTGCGACTCGGTATCCGTAAAGTGTTTTGGGGTGTCGCGGAGTCAGCCCATTTAGTAGATATTATTAATCAAACGGATCTGATCGAAAATCTCGATACAGAAGATAAGCTTGGCCAACCGATGCTTAATCTAGCACTTGTGCAAGATTGGGGAACTGTGGATTTTTTCGTATTACCGTATTTTCGCGAACGTACTTTTGCTGGTGCTGAAGGACGATTACGATCACATCCACGGGTCGATGTTGATCAGGCAATATACGAATCCGCAGCAGAAAAGAATCATATTGATTTTGCCATTCGTTATTCTCATTATTTTGGGGATTTTGATATTGGTTTATCACACTTTTATGGCACAAGTCGGGAACCACGATTTTTACTCGGAACGTCTGGAATTGAACCCGTTTTAATTCCTTATTACGACATTATTCAACAGACAGGCATTGATTTACAGGCAACCAAGGGGGATTGGTTATGGAAGTTAGAAGTAATTTATCGACAAGGACAACCCACACCCTCTGGTGATGATCGATTCTTCGCATTGGTCGGTGGATTTGAATATTCTTTCATCGGTGTTTTTGATTCGAGTATCGATGTCGGTGTGATCGGTGAGTACATTTATGATGATCGTGATAATGAAGCAAGTACGCCATTTGAAGATGATTTGGTGACAGGTGTTCGTATTGCATTGAACGATGTACAAAGCACAGAAATTTTAGCTGGGGTCACGTTTGATTTAGATAGCGATGCCAAGTTTTTTAATGTCGAAGCGAGCCGAAGGTTGGGCGACAGTTGGAAGTTAGAACTTGAAAGCCGTTTTTTCTCATCTATTCCAACCGACGATGTACAATACCTATTACGTAATGATGATGTTATTCAATTCTCACTATCACGGTACTTTTAATCTCATAACTTTTTAGGATTAGTACGCTAACAACACATCTTATTGGTATCCACTGAGCAAAGTTGTGATAAACGTTGTGAGTCCTGCTGACAGGTAGGCTCATCTTGTAACGCTGTAACAGACTCCTTGATCAATGATCGTGTCCAATTTTGTAAATCAGGATTAATCCGATAATAAACCCACTGTCCTTCACGACGATCAGTCACTAATGCCGATTTTCTTAACTGCGCGAGGTGGCGAGAGATTTTTGGCTGCGATAGCTCCAATACTTCAGAAAACTCACAGACGCATAACTCATTTTGTTGGCTGAGCAGATTCAAGCAACGCATTCGCGTTTCATCGGCCATGCACTTCAGAATTGTAATAGCTTCCATAGCATTAGTGTATGTTGACAACTTCTCACAATTCAAGCGCTGTTTTTTAATGCTAATCAAGAACTATTCCTGTTAAATAAAACCAAAGTTTTTAGATGTTTGGCCGATTAAATCGTTACAGTTTTATCTCTCTTGATAGGGACACCTTTAATACATATATTCTGTATACGAAGGATCGAAACAATAGCGTAATCGTGGTTATTGAAGCTTAAGGTATTGAAATGACATTTGATGAGTATAAGAGTTTAGTCAAATCTGATTTGTTCCGAATTTCACCTAAGAATATATCGGTGAAAGGTTTGATTAGAAAGTTGTTTAGTAGTTGCGCTTATAAGTATGTTTTCTTACTAAGAACATCTGTATTTACGCGCTCAGTTCCACTGCTGAAGTTCACGATTTACCCCTTCGTTCGATTTTTACTTTCCCATTATCACTATAAGTTAGGCATTGATATTTCGCCGAAGACATCAGTCGGCCCCGGTTTTTACATATGCCATTACGGCTGTGTTGTTGTTCATACCGATGCTGTTATCGGACGTAATTGCAATATTTCTCATGGCGTCACGATTGGTCAAAAAAATCGTGGTAAGAATGCCGGTTGCCCCGTGATCGGAGATAATGTCTACATCGGTCCTGGTGCGAAGATCATTGGTGGAGTGAAGATCGGGAATAATGTGGCGATCGGCGCGAACTGCGTTGTAACGAAAGACATTCCGAATAATGGCGTGGTTGTCGGTATCCCGGGTAAAGTGATTTCTTACCAAGGATCCTACGGCTATGTGAATAATACTGAATATGATGAAGCCCCAGAGAAGGCCAGAGCTTCATCATTCTGATTTTTCAGCAAATAGTTGCTTTCTATCTCCTAACGTTACTTATCTTTATCGATCAGATGAGCATCTTTCGGTGTGTCTGAGATGACTTTCTCACCGTGAATCATCGCTGAGATCAGCCCACTGCGCTCTTTAAACTCTGCGACGATCACACCGACGAGGTGGAGTATGACCAATCCCAGTAGGACGTAAAAAATATAATAATGTGCGGTGATGAACGGGCTGCGAAAATCGCGCATTTCTTTGTAAGACTCCGCTACAACATGGGTTTTATCTCCGGGTTCTAAGAGGGCCAGACGTTCCGGATCGCCATTCGTTACCCATTCAGCCATTTGCTGGCCAAATGGTGGCATGTATAAATCGGTTCCCGCTAACACAAGCCCACTGATCGCCTGCACGGTCAGTAGCAGGTAAAACAAACTGATGATCAGTCGAGCGAGTGGGTTATGCCCGACATAAGTTTCGGGTTTTTTGTTCTTCAACGAGGCTTTATAAGATTTAAGATCGCGTCCGAAACCACGGTAAAAAGGCAAAATCTGCCCCCAACGTGCGAAGCGATTTCCGAAAAAACCCCAGATCAAACGCCAGAGTAGATTCACGGCAAATGTGTATCCCACGATCGTGTGGATAAACTTCAATAGAACTTTTGCCTCTCCCTCGATGCCTAAGGTTTTAGCATTCAGGATCATTGTGCCAATAATAATGAGTAAAATGACACTTAAAGCATTGATCCAATGGAACAAACGCGTGCTTCTATCCCATACCTTCTGGTAATGGACTGCTTGAGTGGGGGTCTGGTTAGCCATACTAAAATGTTCTCCAATGCATTAATCGGGTTACTTTACCTAAACAAGATTAAACGGGAATTAAAATTTTCATAATGAACAAAAAAATTATCTTGATTCTTGTTGCCGTCGTGATCATCGCCGCGTTCTTTTTGTTTGATCTAGGCCGTTTTCTGAATCTTGAAACACTCAAGGAACAGAAAGCGACTTTACTTACGTATTATGAACAAAACACCTTCACGACCATTCTGATTTATTTTATTGCCTATGTGTTAATGGCGGCATTTTCTTTACCCGGTGCGGCGATCATGACGTTGGCTGGTGGAGCAATATTTGGCTTGTTGAATGGTACGATCATTGTCTCTTTCGCTTCAACAATAGGCGCTACCTTGGCGTTTCTCATTTCCCGAACCTTATTTCATGAGCAGGTCGAGAAGCGTTTCAAAGCGACGCTGGACAAAATAAACCGGGGCATTGAAGAAGAGGGCGGACTGTATTTATTCACCCTACGACTTGTGCCCGTGTTCCCTTTTTTCGTGATTAATCTCGTCATGGGATTGACCGCAATCAAGCCACTATTGTTCTACTGGGTGAGTCAATTGGGCATGTTACCGGGAACTTTGGTGTACGTGAATGCTGGCACACAGTTGGCGTCAGTTGAATCCCTGAGCGATATTGTTTCACCTGGTTTGATCGCTTCATTCGTTTTGCTCGGTCTTTTTCCACTGATCGCAAAACGTATCGTTCGCTTTATTAAAGCAAAACAGGCGGTGTCATGATGGATAAACCAACAAAGTTTGATCGCGACATCGTCGTTATCGGTGCAGGTGCTGGTGGTTTAGTGAGTTCGCTGATCGGCAGTACCGTTAATGCGAAAGTCAGCTTGATCGAAAAACACAAAATGGGTGGTGATTGCTTGAATACCGGCTGTGTACCGTCTAAAGCGCTAATTCGATCAGCAAAATTTGCTCACCAAGCTCGCCATGCTGACACCTATGGTTTTGAATCTATAGAGCCGAAAATCAACTTTGCTGCGGTGATGGCACGTGTACACGCCGCGATCAAAACCATTGAGCCAAACGATTCTGTCGAACGTTACACCGAGTTAGGTGTTGATTGTCATCTTGGTGAGGCGAAATTGCTCTCGCCCTACCATGTACAGATCACATCGGGTGATCTTACGACGACGCTGAGCACGCGGAATATCGTCATTGCTGCAGGTGCTGAACCCTTTGTTCCACCGATCGAGGGGCTGGATCAGATTGAATTCCTCACCTCAGAGTCGCTATGGTCGCTCACAGCATTACCTGAAAAATTAGTGGTGTTAGGCGGAGGCCCTATTGGTTGTGAGCTGACTCAAGCATTTGCACGGCTCGGAAGCCATGTGACGCAAGTTGAGATGGGTGAGCGGCTCATGCGTCGTGAAGATCGCGACGTATCAGAGTTTATCGAAGCACATTTTAAGCAAGAGGGAGTGGATGTCCGCACCGAGCATAGTGCAAAAGCTATCGTTGTTGAGCGTGAGCAAAAATTCCTAATTTGCGATCAAGATGGTGAATCGGTGCGGATTCCGTTTGACCAGATTCTCGTTGCCGTTGGTCGTAAAGCGCGCGTTTCCGGTTACGGTCTGAATGATCTGGATATTAACCTGTCTGATCGCGGCACAATTGACGTGAATGAATTTCTACAGACGAATTACGATAATATTTTTGCTGTTGGAGATGTCGCCGGCCCATACCAATTTACCCACACCGCCGCACATATGGCTTGGTACGCCAGCGTAAACGCTCTCTTCGGCGCATTTAAAAAGTTTAAAGTGGATTATTCCGTGATTCCGTGGGCGACATATACGGACCCCGAGGTGGCGCGTGTCGGCCTTAACGAGCAAGATGCGAAGGACAAAGGCATTCGTTATGAAGTCACACAATACTCGCTTAACGATCTAGATCGCGCGATCACTGATGATGTGCGTTCAGGCTTCGTCAAAGTGCTGAGCGTACCGGGTAAGGATCGTATCCTCGGTGTCACCATCGTCGGCGAACACGCTGGTGATCTGATCGCTGAATTTGTGTTGGCGATGAAGCAGGGACTTGGTCTCAACAAAATCCTCGGTACGATCCATATCTACCCGACCTTAAGCGAAGCAAATAAATATGCAGCTGGCGAATGGAAAAAAGCGCACAAGCCCGAGTGGGTTTTGTCACTTTTAAAACGCTATTTTCGCTGGCGTCGGGGGTAACCCACCTTTATATCTTAGCGCTATTTGACACATCGGTTTGACGGAGTCAGCTGCGGTGTTTTTCTAAAGATCTCATTTACTTGGCCGCCACCTTTGATGATAACGATGAGTGCAAATCACACATCGAAGGGAACCATGAATCGAAAACACTGTTTAACCACGCTGTTAAAACTGCTGCTGATTGGCCTGTTTGCCCCGTTCGTGTGGGCGAATACGGAGGCTAATGGCGCAGTGACGGATCTGCGTGTTTTGATCGATGTATCCGGCAGTATGAAAGAGAATGATCCGAACAACCTACGTGCGCCAGGCCTTAAACTTCTGGTGGGGTTATTGCCCGCAGACACGAAAACCGGTGTTTGGACATTCGGCACAAAGGTAAAACCCTTGCTCAAGTATCAATCGGTAGATGAGCAATGGAAATCATCCGCTTTAAACGCCGCGAATAAAATCACATCCAATGACCTCCATACCGACATCGAAGCGGGTCTAAGAGAAGTGATCAAAGACTGGTCTGAAACGGATGATGAGACGAATCGGAATATCATTTTACTGACTGACGGCATGGTTGATCTTGCGGGCGGTGAGGGTGTCAGTGATGATTCGCGCGCGCGTATATTGACGGAATTACTGGATGAGCTAAAAGCCAAGAACGTCACTGTTCATACGATCGCGCTATCAGAAAACGCCGATCAAGAATTACTGGATGCCCTCTCGCTCGGTTCAAATGGGTGGTATGAGCAGGTGAGTAATGCGGATCAATTACAACGTGTTTTCCTGCGTATGTTCGAGAAATCCGCTCCACGCGACACCGTCCCGTTGCTCGATAATCAATTTACGATCGACAATTCGATCAGCGAATTCACCTTATTGGTTTTCAAAACATCATCCGATAAAGCCATTACCGTGATGCAACCCGATGGAACGACGTTTGAGAAAGTGACCGCACCTGCGGAAACAGCTTGGTATCAGGAAGAGAGTTACGATCTGATTACGGTGACTTCTCCGCAGACCGGTGAATGGTCGGTTGATGCAGACATCGATCCGGACAATCGCGTGATGGTCGTGACGGATCTGAAACTAAATACGTCTGAAATACCGAATGGGATTTTTCTCGGCGATAAGATTGATTTCGAAGCATGGTTAACCAGTGAAGGTGAGCCGATCGCGGATAATGATTTTTACGATGTGATCAGTATCGACCTGCTGCAAGAAGTGGGGGAAACGTTAGTAGAGATTTGGTCACTGACCGATCGCGATCATGATCAGGTTTTCTCGAAACAATTGAGTGAAAGTTTTCATGCTGGTCGTGTCAGCTTGCGCGTGATTGTCGATGGCAAAACATTTCAACGTGAACAGATCCAGACGTTTGAAATATTTGAAAGCCCAATAGACGTTTCCGTGAAAGCAGATGTAAAGCACAACAGCCAGCATGCGCATTTGTTGAAAATACAACCACACGAAGATCTTATCCACGCAGATACGATGAAAATCGTCGCAAAAATCTTACAACCCGATGGTACTGAATTAGAACAAGTTGCGAAAAGTACGCTCATGGGTGATGAATGGTTAGTTTCCATTAATGATCCGATGCCCGGAGAATACGAGGTGGTGTTACGCGTTCAGGCCGACGGGAAACATGGTCGTGAAATTGATTTGAAAACCGAGACATACCGTCTTGGAAAACGCATTCCTGAACAGGATCTTGCGTCAGAACCGGATGAAGGGGATCCGCAAGAAGAAACGGAGCCTACAGAATCTGAGAATGCGGAAAATGATACGTCAGAAATAAAAGAAGTTAACTGGATAATGATCGGTTTGATCCTCTTAGGAATCAACCTTGTGCTGGGCGGCATTGCCTATTTTGTCTGGATATTCTTACGTAAGCGGCGTCGTCAAATGGCTGAGCCAGGTGAAGAGTTATGAATCAACAAACAATGGACACGTTAACATTAATCTTCGCTGGCGAAGCGGCACTGATGTTGACACTAATATGCATCATGGTTTTTTGGAAATCGTTTCGTGCAAAGCGTGCAGATCAATCCGCTGGAGACGATCTTGCGAAATCGGTGATCAAAACTGAGGGCGAGCGCCATGCTGCGCTGAAAGAGGCATTTAGTGAATGTTATGAGATGGATGATTCTGAATTGATCAAAGTTGTGGATGAGTTCATCGCGCGCGAACGTGCATTTTATAAAACGTTAATTTCAGTTTATGTGAATAGAGATGCTGAGCAGTTCAAAAACCTTGGTGATTCGTTGCAGGAAATGGTTCAACCCTATACTGATCTAGCGAAATCTGCGGAGCCTTTAGCGAACAGTGAAGCACTGGAAGCGCTAGAACAGAAAAACGAAGCCTTGTCCAAAGAGTTAGATGAGTCTAAAGATGTGATGGAAGGCTTGATGGATGAGTACAAAGCGAGTTTCGAGAAAGAAAGTAAACCTGAGAAAGACGCGTCTGAATCTGTCGATATGGCGGAAGATTTTGTCACAGAAGACGATGAATCGAGTGACACTGAAACAGAAGCGGTAGAGGATCTCGATTTGGCTTTGGATGATGTTGAACTACCTGATGAAGCCAGCGAAGAAGCGGTTAACGAAGACGCCGTTGAGGATCTTGTGGAGGAGACGCCTGATGAGGTAACCGAAGACGTGGCAGAAGAAGTTGAGCTGCCCGCTGAACCTGAGGAGGCCGCGAGCGCAGAAGATGCAACTGTGGATGATATTGATGATCTACTCGCTGAGATAAACGCTGAGGCGGAGTTAACAGCGCCTGATCCACAACCGGAAGCAGAACAAACTGAGGAAGAAACGGCGGTTGTTTCTGAGATTGATGTTGATGACATCCTTGCTGGAGTTGAAGGTGTCCAAGAAGAAAACATGGAAGATGAGAGTGTCTCAGAGGGCGCTGTCAGCGAAGAGCTGGTGGAAGATGCTATTCAACAAACAACTGAAGAAGTCACAGAAAATACTGACGATCTCATCGTTGACGCACCAGACGAAGTTAAAGCGGAAGCTAAGGATGAAAATGATGATGTTCTGGATGAAATGGAGGCCTTACTAAAAGGCAAACCAATCACCGATAGTGACGCAGTTGAGGCAATTCTTGACGAAGAGGAGCTTGATGCGGAGAACGCTGAGAGTGATGTTGATATTGATCTGGATATCGACAGCATTATGCAGGAAGCGGATGCGACTCCGACTCCGATAGTTGAAGAGGCCGTTGCTGAGCGTGTAGTTGAATCTACCGAGCCGGAAGAAAAGGCGGCTGATGAAGTTGTTGAAGCAACTGAAACGACGACTGAAATTGATGAAGACAGTCTTGATGATTTACTTGATGGGCTTGACGATATTGATCTGGCGATTGAAGACTCCGGTGAAGAGATTGATCTTGATTTTGATGAAGAGGAACTCGATGAACCAACGGTCTAACCGTTAAGTAAAACCGGGAGAAACATCTTGATGGTGCCAGGTTTGCCATGACTTAGTGAGATCAGAAAACCATATTGAACTGGGCACTTAGAATATTCACCGACGCATCGTAATCACCTTTCAATAGGGAGCTGTCGCCTGCGTGCGGATTATTCGGGAAATTTTTCACGTAATCGATACTCGGATCGTCAATGATCAGGTGCGTGAAACTGAGATCAACCGAGAGGGTTTCTGTCATCTCGTAACTTGCGCCGATAGCTAACCAAATACGATCAGCATCCGCAATTCTAGGTGTGCGTAGAGAGGCATCCGTGATCGGGGTTTCCTCGAATGAAATACCACCACGCAAGGTCAGTTTGTCATCATGATAATAATTTGCACCGATCGCATAACGCCAAGAATCATCCCATTGTTCCGGTGTAATATCTTCTCTACCGGTGGCAAAATCGATTCGCAATTCATCAAAGCGTGACCAACGTGTCCAGGTAATATCGCCCTGAATTGACCATTTTTTATTTAGTTGATGAAATCCACTAACAGAAATATTTTCCGGTAAATCGACCGATGCATTGATTGTTTGATTGGTTAAACCTGACATCGCGGCCAAACCAGCTGCCGCAGGGTTTGGATGCCAAAACTCCGCGCTGCCTGAAAGTGCATGTTTGATGTGTGATCGGTAATGTAAACCGAAGCGTGTGTTTGGTTGAGGTTCGAAGAGAACACCTAGGTTGTAACCGAAGCTCCAATCATGACCTTCGAGTCGAACAGAACTGTCCGTGCCTACATTGCCCGGCGTTGCTAAGCCAATACCAGCGCAAGGTGCGGCCCCAAGTGCTGATAAGCATCCAGCACTCATATCTATACTTTTACTTAGCTTCACATCGATATATTGCGCGCTGATGCCCACGCCAAAAGAAACTTGATCGTTTAATTTAAAAGCGATCGATGGATTTAAATTGACTGTCGCGACATCGGATCGAAGTGCGTGGTAGCGTCCAATCTAGTCTGAGTCATGATCTGTGACGAGGCCAAAAGGTGCATTCATACCTAAGCCAATAACAGTTTTCTCATTTAAAGCATGCGTAATGTAGAAGTTGGGAACAAGGGCATTTTTATCGCCGTGAAAGTCGCGACCGTTAAATGACGTTGGCGTGCCGCCTGACAGGGCTGGGTTTAGAATACTGCCCGTGTCAGAATACTCGGCTTTTGGGAAAATGGCATGTAACCCGGCACTGATCTGCGTGCCGCTAAACTTTGTCATGCCCGCTGGGTTGTACCAAATTGTCGCAGCATCATCGGCAGAAGCTGCACCGCCGGAGAAAGCAGTACCAAGACCTTTAACACTTTGTTCTGCAATGGCAAAACCTGCTGCGTCGACGTTTGAGGAAAAGCTGGCCATCATTGATGTGAGCAAAATCGGGTAAGCCGTGGAAATTTTCATTAAAAGTCCCTCGCATGCTACTTTTGCATTTTTATTATTTGTTTCGTGCTTATCGGGATAAACGCACAATGGTTCAAGATTTATTATTATCTTACCGGGATGGTTTACCCTTTATTCTTACGTAAGTGTAGCACTTAATGTGCTGCCGTTTCGATGCATAACGTGCGTTTTGCTTCGTACAACATTTGTTCACGTCAACAAATTAGCCTTAATAATAACAATAGGTTAGAGATTAGACTTTATGTCAGAAATATTTGATTTACATTGCACAGACTGCTCACGCTTGCGCGATTTTCTGCTTAGCGTTAAGGCGGAACATCCTGCGTATCATTGTTTACCTGTGGCACCATTTGGTGCTGCAGATCCTGCGTTACTGATCGTAGGATTAGCGCCTGGTAAACACGGTGCGAATGCAACAGGGAGACCGTTTACAGGTGATCATGCAGGCATACTTTTATATCAAACATTATTCGAAACCGGTTTTGGATCAAAACCTGAATCCATCAGTGCGGATGATGATCTGAAGTTGATCAATTGCCGCATCACCAACGCCGTGAAATGCCTACCGCCGGATAATAAACCTGTTGGTGCAGAAATCACGCTATGTAATCGATTTCTACGTGAAGAAATTTCGCGTTTAAAAAAAGGGGCGGTGGTAATGGCCTTGGGGAGTATTGCGCACACGGCTGTGTTGAAAGCGCTTAGTTTAAAATTGAGTCAATATAAATTTGGCCATGCGAGTGTGCACGCGTTGGATGAGATCACTTTGATCGATTCTTACCATTGTTCTCGTTACAACACACAAACTAAACGTCTCACACCGGATATGTTCAAATCCGTGTTTAAACAAGCACGAGAACTGATCAACGTCGCATGAGTGAGTTTGACGCAAAAATTTTTTGCCAGAGCTTGCCAACACAACCTGGCGTGTATCGCATGTTCGATGCAGCAGGAACGATCATCTATGTCGGTAAAGCGCGTAACTTAAAAAATCGTGTGACGAGTTATTTTCATGCATCGCGTCAGCACACACGAAAAATCCATTCCATGATCGCGCAGATTGCATCGATTGAAATCACGATCACGCACACGGAAAAAGAAGCGCTTCTGCTTGAGAATAATCTGATCAAAGAACATCGACCACGTTACAACATTGTCCTGCGCGACGATAAAAGTTATCCGTGGATTTATATTTCAACCGATCAGGAATTTCCTCGTTTGAGTTTTCATCGCGGCGCACGGAATGGAAAAGGGCGCTATTTCGGGCCGTATCCAAGTGCTAGTTCGGTGCGACAAACCTTAAATTTGTTACAAAAACTTTTTCAGATCAGATCGTGTGAAGACAGTTATTTTTCAAACCGTACACGGCCGTGTTTACAACATCAAATCAATCGCTGTCGTGCGCCGTGTGTGGGTTTTGTAGATAGCGAAGCGTGTCATGAAGATGTGCAATACGCGAGCCTGTTTTTGCAAGGGCAGAATCAACAAGTGATCGAGGCGTTGGTAGAACGTATGGAGGCGGCATCTGAAAAACTTGAATTCGAGAGTGCGGCGCGGTATCGCGATCAGATCAATTCGTTGCAGATGATTCAGCAAAAGCAATACATGAGTGCGGGTAATGTGAATGTCGATGTGATTGCGTGTGAAATCAGTAATGGTATTGGTTGCGTTACGTTGTTTTATATCCGCGGCGGACAGAATTTAGGCAATAAAACGTTTTTCCCTGCGCATACGCAAGACGCGGATGAGGAAGAGTTGCTCATGTCGTTCCTGACACAATATTATTTAGCGGATCGAACTGATCGCGAAATTCCACCACGAATTCTGATTAGTCATCCTTTAGAAGAGCAAGCGTTAATCGCGCAGGTGCTGGAGTCAGAGTGTCAGCATAAAGTAGCCTTACAAAGTGAAATGCGCACGGAGCGACAACGCTGGATGGATTTGGCCAAACAGAATGTTTCGTTGTCACTCGCGCAACGTTTGTCTAGCACACAAAATCAGCTTAAAAGAAATGATGCATTAAAAGAAGCACTCGGTATGATGCAGCCGATTAACCGTATAGAGTGTTTTGATATTAGCCATACAAGTGGTGAATTAACGGTTGCATCCTGTGTGGTTTTTGGACCTGAAGGCGCAATGAAAAGTGATTATCGCCGGTTCAATATTAATGGAATTACACCGGGTGATGATTACGCGGCGATGCACCAGGCGTTGTTGAGACGGTTTTCTCGGTTACAAAAAGAAGATGCCGTCATGCCGGACTTATTATTGATTGACGGTGGAAAGGGTCAAGTTTCACAAGCGCATTCGGTGTTGAATGAGTTGGATATCACGAGCGTGAATGTGGTCGGAGTTGCAAAAGGACCATCGAGAAAAGCAGGGCTTGAAACGCTTGTGCTTTCAGACGGACACGATACCATGAATATGTCTGCGGATAATCCCGCGTTGCATCTGATCCAAAATGTGCGCGACGAAGCGCATCGCTTTGCGATCACAGGACATCGACGCAAACGGGAGAAGAAACGAGGCACATCAACACTTGAGCAAATTGAAGGTGTTGGTAATAAACGTCGCCAGACGTTGATTAAACATTTCGGTGGTTTACAGGGCGTGAGCAAAGCCGGGGTAGAAGACCTGGCAAGTGTTCCCGGCATCAGCCAACAACTGGCAAGGAAAATTTACCAGGCATTACACGAATGAACATCCCAAATATTCTGACGTTATTACGCATCGTTTTGATCCCGGTTTTTGCGGTGGTTTTTTATTTACCTTTTGAGTGGGCGCGTTTTTTCTCAGCATTGATTTTTGTTCTCGCTGCTGTGACAGATTGGTTAGATGGCTATCTTGCGCGAAAGCTTGATCAGGCTTCTGCGTTAGGCGCTTTTCTTGATCCGGTTGCGGATAAGTTGATGGTCGCCGTTGTCTTGATCATTCTTCTCCAGCAACACCCAACATTATGGCTCGCCATTCCAACGGCTATTATTATTAGTCGTGAAATAACGATTTCTGCTTTGCGTGAGTGGATGGCTGAGATCGGCGCGCGCAGTCAGGTGGCCGTCTCGATGCTTGGCAAGATCAAAACCACCGCGCAGATGGTCGCGATCACTTGTTTGATTTATCAAGCAGATATTGGTCTTTTACCGATTTATACGATCGGCTATGTCCTTTTATACATCGCGGCGATTCTCACCGTTTGGTCGATGTGCCTCTATATTTCTGCAGCTTGGCCAATGCTGACAGAGAATAAGGATTAAGGTTTTTAGTGATTTCTGCCGTCTCGATGAAGAGATTTGTTGTAAAAGCGGATTGTTTTTATTCGCTATCATTTGTTAGCAACCCAGACTAGGAATCTTTCTTGAGTAGTCGATCACCAGTCTCTTTGTGGCGCACACTTTCCTTAACGATATTGGCGTTAACCGCCTTCGCAGCAAACTCAGTTCTGTGCCGTTTAGCGCTCGATCAAGGTGCGATTGATGCCTCCGCATTCACCACGCTCAGACTATTCTCAGGTGCTGTTGTGCTCATGATCCTTCTCTTTATCAAAAGAGAGCATCGTCATCTAACCTCTAAAGGTAGTTGGCTCTCTAGTATTATGCTCTTTGTCTATGCTGCCGCTTTTTCGTTTGCTTATATCACGTTGGAAACGGGAACCGGCGCGTTGCTCTTATTTGGTGCCGTACAGATCAGTATGATCCTTATGTCTCTACTAAGCGGGAATCGATTAACACCAATTGAATGGCTTGGGATCAGTATTGCTTTCGCTGGGTTTGTTTATTTGATCTTACCTGGTGTGAGTGCGCCATCGGTGAATGGTTTCTTGCTAATGACAATCGCGGGCATTGCTTGGGGAGTTTACACATTAACGGGGCGGGGATCACAAAACCCGCTGCACGATACGGCATACAATTTTCTCCGATCACTGCCGTTTCTCATAATTCTGCTCAGCGTGACATTCACGGATCTTAACGTGTCTGAGCGCGGTGTTTGGTTAGCTATACTCTCTGGTGGAATTGCTTCGGCCCTAGGGTATACGATCTGGTATGCAGCGTTGTCAGGGCTCTCAGCTACGCAAGCGGCAGTTGTTCAACTACTGGTGCCTGTACTAGCCGCACTAGGTGGTGTTATTTTTGTTTCAGAGCCGATCACAGGGCGGTTAGTTTTTTCGTCAGTATTGATCTTGGGCGGGGTTTCCTTGTGTATTTTCAAAAAGAATCGGGAGGGATGAGCATAGTGAGAATCCATAAAATATGATCGGCTACAGACAAATAACCAATGGGAATAAATACTTACCGAATACTGCAAAAGAATCGCTTCATATAAGCTTAAATGACCTTGACACCACCACAGTTCTGGTTAAAATACCGCCCTCAGTTTGCGGGAATAGCTCAGTGGTAGAGCACAACCTTGCCAAGGTTGGGGTCGCGAGTTCGAATCTCGTTTCCCGCTCCAAAGATTTCGTAGAAACCCCGGTACTATCCGGGGTTTTTGCCTTATAAAAGTAGAAAAGATGACCATCGGCTGAATGGCAGAGTGGTGATGTAGCGGCCTGCAAAGCCGTGTACCCCGGTTCGATTCCGGGTTCAGCCTCCATCTTTTCTCATCTTCAGGGCAGGCTTATTTATCTCAGCCCTACTGATGAAAAGCGCCATAATGCGGACGCAAATCATCAGTGAAGTTAAGCCAAGCTTGGGAATCCTACTCAAGCCCGGGTGGCGAAATTGGTAGACGCAAGGGACTTAAAATCCCTCGGTGGCAACACCGTGCCGGTTCGAGTCCGGCCCCGGGCACCATTTAAAATCAATAATTTAAGGCCTTTCCCGGCATTTTCTATCTTCTGCTGTAACGTGTCACATGGTTTGATCGATCACCGACAAATGGTTTGATCGATCATTCCATTTGTCACAAGTGGAAAACAGGTGTTTTTTGACGGTTTAAAGGGGTGATAACGCCATTTTTAATGGTGATTCGGTCGCCTTTTTGCATACTGGCTACCGCCGCTGTTTCTGTTGTTCCTGCTTGTGTTGAGATACGCATGATTCCGCCGTTTATTTCAATGACGGTTCCTGTCTGATTTCCGCTGTTTCCGAGCGCTTTTTTTAAGTGCGTTTAAACGGTTCATTGTGAAATAAACTATAAAAATGTGAAAAATAATTGCAGGTGATTATCTCAGTACCCACTTCTATGTAAGTTTTAACGCTTTGGAAAGATCGGGAACAAGTGAAATTAGCTTAATGATCAATGCGTTAGATGGAGCTTTACTCAAGTGGGAACTAACAAGGAATTTGTTCCCACTTTTATATGAAAGCGGGAACCAATATGAAGGGAATCTGCCATGATCGGGGAAGAAATTAAACGCATCAGAGGAAAGTGTTCGCGTGACGTCTTTTCAACTCACTTAGGGGTACACAAAAATACGCTCGCACTGTACGAGAACGATGCAAACGACAGATTACCGGAGATCGACTTTTTAGCGATACTCGCAGAAAAAGAGCACCAAGACTTCGATCATCTTCTCAGGTTACGATTAGCAGATTCAAAGTGCGAAGAAGCCCGCAAACTAAGCGGTATCAAGGAAGAAGCCGCCGGAGAGTACACGATCAGTGGTATAGAACCTAAGCTAAATACCTCCGTAGCACACTACAATGATGTAGATGTGTCATTAAGAAAAATATTCAAATCTGAAAAATTATCCCAAGCCAGATTCTGCTGGAAACTTTAAAAACACTTATATTTACAGGGCAAATGACACCGGAGGGCGCACTGATACTTATTAAGTCTTTAAAGGCCGTTTATGGAGCCGATAAATAGTTCCTACTTCGATCAAACCATTTGACGCTCAAAGTTCATAAAAGAAAATTCATCTGTCGCAATAGTTCCCACTTAAATTCCATCTGATTTTTTATAAGCCTTTGTTTTATATAACTGTCCCATATTATCTCGACCTGATCTTGGTATATCCCATATAGATCACACCATCTGTCGCATCACACCATTTGTCACAGGTGGAAAACGGGTGTTTTTTGGCGGTTTAAAGGGGTGATAACGCCATTTTTTATGGTGATTCGACCGTCTTTTTGCACACTAGCTGGGCCTCCACGTTGCGTCTCCGAGTTGCGTTTCCGAGTTGCGTTTCCGAGTACTTTTAAGAGTGCTTGAACGGTTTATTTGTGGTTTTAATATTGTCTATTGTCTAGTTCATTTCTATAAAATCTTCCCTCTACAATTCTTACCATTCACTTCCGAGTTTTATGAGTTGGTCCAGCATTTCTTAATAAACTAAAGGATATATGGAATTTTCCGATAGTTGAATTGATAGCAAGCAACGCTTAAGAGTTGTGCGAAGTAGTACATTTCACAGAGTTTAGCGACTTAATAGATCATAGAATATGAAAAAGAGACTCAACATTTTCACTTTAGGCTTTCTAATTTTCCTTTCAAACGGGCTTAGTGCATTAGAAATTAACGTGGTTGATCAAGCGGGTAACCCCATCAGTCAGGCCGTAGTGTCGCTCAAAGGCGACCAAGTTAGTGCCAGTGATGTTGCGAAGACGGCGGTGATGGATCAGGTTAACCGAGCATATGTACCATATGTTTTGCCTGTCTATGAAGGAACACTGGTCAGTTTTCCGAATAGTGACAACATTCGGCATCATGTTTACTCCTTTTCTCCAGCGAAAAAATTTCAGATAAAACTGTATTCTGGAGAGCCAACGGATCCGATCAAGTTTGATAAACCGGGTATTGTTGCCCTCGGTTGTAACATTCATGATTCGATGAATGGTTATATTTACGTTCTGGATACGCCTGTATTTACAAAAACCAATATCGAAGGAAATGCTCAGCTTGATGTAACAAAAGTATCAAATGGTGAACTTGCAGTTTGGCATCCTGACCTAGTAAAGATAGATACCTCTTATTCAATAAAAATTGCTGAAATTAATGAAGTTAATAGTCCGCATGTCGTCACTTTGCAGATTAAAGATAAGCATCAATACAAAGCACCGAAAAGTAAATTAGAAGAAAAGTTCGAAAAATTACGCAAAGGTAGTAATGGGTAGTTTTAGCACAAAAGTTATCGCGTTAATCATTGCGATCGTATGGATATCGCAATTAGCAACGTTTATCTCCGTTAATTCAAGCACGGACAGAAATGTACGACAAAAACTGGAAGATGACCTGATTACCGCTTCAAAAATCTACAATAATATTGTAGAAACAAAAAACACACAGCTGTTAAGTTCGGTCGAAGTTCTGACATCCGATTTTGGTTTTAAGGAAACGATCGCGACCGGAGATGAGGCAACGATCGAATCTGTCATACTAAATCACGGTAATCGAATTGGGGCTGATCTTGTGAAAGTATTGACCCTAGAAGGTGAGTTTATTGCAAGTACGGAGTCTCGCTCGGATGATAAACATAAACTAGTTGATCTTTCTGAGCAATTAAAGATTGCGGAAGAGGAGGGTTTCTTGCTTGAACCCGTCATGATTAACAATGAGCTTTACCAAAGTGTGATCGTACCCGTCTTAGCTCCAGCACCCATTGCTTGGGTATTTATCGGTTTTAAAATTAATGATGCTGAGGCGGAATCATTTAAGCGATTGATTGGTCACGACGTGACTTTTACCGTGATTAAAGATGGTGCATTAAATATCGTTGCCTCGACACTGGATAATGATATTCGAAATAAAATGATTGAAGAAATCAGGATTTCAAGTGATGGGCGTATATTAAATGAAACAATCATACTCGATGGTAACGATTATTTAACGTCGCTTTTGAGTCTTTCCGATACAGATAATAAAACGAGTGTTTTATTACAACACTCGTTAAATAATGCACTTGAACCTTATAAGCCACTCAAAAAAGAAATCCTCACTTTAAGTCTTATCGCCTCCATTGTCGCGTTGATTTTCTCTATTTATATTGGTCGTAGTGTTACTCGACCGGTTAAAAAACTTGCACTGGCGGCGAAACGAATTATTGATGGTGATTACGAAGCCAAAATTGAAGTTCAAAGCAATGATGAAATAGGACGCTTAGCAACGACATTCAATCACATGCAAGCAGGAATTTCTGAACGGGAAAAAAGAATAATGCGTCATGCGCATTATGATGAGTTAACCGGCTTGGTTAACCCTGTTCTAATGAATGATCGCATTACCACTGCTAAGCAACGTTCAGATAGAACAAATAAACATTTCTCACTAATTTTAATCAGCCTGCGGCGTTTTAAAGATATTAATAATGCTTTTGGGCATAAAATGGGTGATTCTGTATTAAAAGAAATCTCGAGAAGAATAATCAGTCATGTACGGGCAACGGACACTGTTGCGAGAGTTAGTGGAGACGAATTCCTTATCCTTTTAGATGGCGCAAATGAGCTTCAATCGATAAATTTTACAGAGAATCTTATCGTAAAGTTAAAAGAATTCTATTGAATTTGACTCAGCATCGATCATTGCATCGCTCTGCACTGGAATCGTCTGTTATCCAGACCACGGGAAAGACGCTGCTGAATTAATTAGGCGTGCTGATATTGCCATGAGTGAAGCGAAAGAGAACTTTACAGAAATCGGCATTTATGAAAGTGGTCGAGATGAAGGACATATTCGTCAACTATCGATCGTTCGTGATCTAAAGAAAGCGGTTCAGAACGAGCAATTTCATTTAAATTTTCAACCCAAAGTGGATGCGCGATCAGGAAACGTCGTTGGAGTTGAAGTCTTGATTCGTTGGATTCATCCAGAGCTTGGATTTATGCCACCTGATGAATTCATTCCCATTGCTGAACAGTCGGGTAATGTACCTTTAATTACATCTTGGGTTTTGAAAAAAGCGATTGAACAATGTAAAAAATGGAACGACCTTGGGCTTAAACTTAAAACAAGTATTAACCTCTCTGCTGTCGATCTGTTAAACCCAGATTTACCTGCCCAAATAATTAAATATTTAAATGTAAATAATGTTAAGCCTTCACAGTTAGTACTGGAAATCACCGAGAGTGCCGTTGTACGCGATACAAAACTTGCACTGACTTTACTTAATCAACTCAAGAGCACAGGCATTAGTTTATCTATTGATGATTATGGAACCGGCTTTTCATCCTTAGCAAAGTTAAAACAATTACCGGTTCAAGAACTTAAAATTGATAAGTCTTTTGTTCTTAATCTAACAGAAGATAGTGATGATGCTGTTATTGTTCAATCAACGATTGATCTTGGTCATAACATGGGCCTTCGCGTCACTGCGGAAGGTGTTGAAAACAATGACACGCTTGAACTACTTAAAAAGTATGGTTGTGATGATTTACAAGGTTACTACATTAGCCGACCTTTAAATGAAGATGATTTTTTCAATTGGGTACAAGAGTATAGCCAAAAGTCCGATCTTGAAAATAGTGAGCCGGAAGCATTAGGAACGTATTAATTGTGATCATAATTATGTGGATTTATAGAAAAATAAAACGAATATTGATCGTTTTTAGTTTATTTTTATTTACGTCTTCTGTGTATGCTGACGGTAGATTGTTAGCGACAGGGGGGGCAACGCAAGTTGAAGGATCAGCCGGTGGTGGAATTGTCCCATGGGCCGTGATTTCAGGTTACGGTACGGAGGATGAAAATGGCGTTACAGGCTTTGGTACGCGTGTTGCAACACAAGACTTCACGCTTAATACAGTTGGGGTTGCCGCTGGTTTTCATAATCGACTTGAACTTTCCTATGCGCAGCAAAGTTTTAAACTGGATAGTCTTGGTGGTAGCCATTTAAAGCAATATATTTTAGGTGCGAAAGTAAGGGTTGCGGGTGATCTTGTTTACAGCAAAATACCTCAAATTTCGGCCGGCATTCAGTATAAAGAAAATAATCGATATGCTTTACCGAAAACAGTTGGTTCTAAAAATAACAATGGTTTGGATCTTTACGTGTCCGCCACAAAACTCTGGCTTGGTGGTTTCTTTAACTATAACTTGTTAACCAATCTCACCCTTAGATCAACGAAAGCAAACCAGATGGGTTTACTTGGTTTCGGTGGTGACAAGAATGATGATTACGAACTTCAAGTGGAAGGCAGTATAGCTGTTCTATTAAACAGACGATTTGCGATCGGTTATGAGTTTAGACAAAAACCAGACAACCTCGGTTTCGCTGAAGAAAGTGACTGGCACGATGTGTTTGTTGGATGGTTTCCGAATAAAAATGTAGCCGTTGTCGCGGCATATGCAGATCTTGGTACGATCGCTGGTTTTGATAATCAAGATGCATTCTATACATCAATACAAGTGAGTTTTTAAATTCGATTTAAACGGATACCCGAATGAATAATACAATCTTTTCTTTTTTTAAATTATGTCTATTGCAAATTATTTTCATTCTCGGCACAGCATGTTCTACCACGCAAGTGAGTGATGATAACAGCTTGTATGCAGAGCTCGGTGGAAAGGCAGGTGTTGATGCTATCATCGAAAAATTTCTCTGGAACGTGTCTGATGATGATCGTATTTTCCAACGTTTTGCAGATTCAGATATTGCACGTTTTCAAGAAAAAATGGGTGAATTTATCTGTCAGATCGCGAATGGTCCGTGTCAGTATTCCGGTGATGACATGAAACGAGTCCATGCGGGTCATGATATTAGTGAGATGCAATTTAATGCGGTTGTAGAGAACCTACTTGATGCAATGGAAGAAATGAAATATTCCGTATCCACACAGAATAAATTAATCTCGCGCTTAGCGCCAATGCATGGGGATATTGTCAGGCAATGATTTCATTCTGGAAATAAAGTAACAAGATAAACAACGAAGTTTATCCTGTTACTTGTACTTTCGGATTATCCATACTGGATAAATAAGAATATTATCGTTTGATCACAACCTTCCCAAAGTGTTTACCACTTTGCATGTATTCATAAGCTGATTTTGCATCATCAAAATCAAATACTTTATCAACCACGGGTTTGATATTATTGATTTCGATCGCACGATTCATTTCTTCAAACATCGTTCGGCTACCGACGTAGATCCCTTGAATCGTCAGACGTTTGAATAAGCTCAATAGTGGAGATGGGTTTTGATCCGGAAAACCCGTCAGAATCCCGATCAAGCTAATACGGCCACTCACGCGTGCTGCAGCTAAGGACTTCTCTAGCGTACCTAACCCTCCAACTTCAATCACGTGATCAACACCTTCACCGGCGGTTAGTCGAAGCACTTCTTCTTCCCAGTCCGGGTGTGTTTTATAGTTGATCGTCTCATCGGCACCAAGTTCTTTTGCACGCTCGAGTTTTTCATCGCTACTCGATGTGATGATGGTTCGCATTCCAAATGCTTTTGCGAATTGTAGGGCGAAAATAGAGACACCGCCGGTACCTTGCATAAGAATGCTTTGGCCTGGTTTTGTGGAAGCCAACGTGAGTGCTTGCCATGCTGTTACTGCCGCACAGGGAAGTGTCGATGCCTCTTCTAAAGAGAGGCCATTAGGAATGTGGACCAGTCCATTCTGATTCAGCACGACTTGCTCAGAAAGCACGCCATCGATTGCGCCACCGAGTGCAGAATCAACATCCGCATCTTTCAGATCACCATCGATCCATTCTTGAAAAAAGATGCTGGCCACGCGGTCACCTTGTTTGAAACGGGTAACGCGCTCACCTACGGCAGCGATAATACCGACGCCATCGGATAAAGGCACTAGTGGAGGATTGGTTGCGATCTTGTCATTGCGTAAATAACCGCCCAACGGCATGATCGTATCGCGAAAATTGAGTGACCAGGCCTGCATATCGATCAGGACTTCATCTGCTCCGGGTGTCGGTTGTTCAATTGTAATTTGTTCAAGACAATCAAGCCCATTTGGGCCAGTGATTTGGTAGGATTTCATAGGACATCTCCGGCTGAAAGTTATCGCATCATAGCAGTTCAGTCAGGTGAGTCAATCGCTCTCTATTTTGATCGTTAAATTAACTTATTAGTATTAATTTTTGATTAATGGAACCGTTCTGTATTTTCTTACCCTAAAAGCTATCAACAGCCATCGACTGTGATCATTCCGTGAAAATTACCATTTAGGCTATTCACATGAGTACTGACCCCAATCTCTTAATTGCTGCTAAAAACATCCTCATCGTTGAGGATAATCGTGATCTTGCGGAATTGCTGCGACTACACTTACAAACGCAGGGGTATGAGGTTGATGTTGCTTTTGATGGGGTTACCGGTTTAAAAAAAGTCACTTCGACTATGTATTCGCTGGTCATACTCGATCTGATGTTACCGGGAATGGACGGCATTACTCTCTGTCAACGTTTACGGGAGTCGAATGCAATTTCCGCTGTTTTGATGTTGACTTCCCGCACTGCGGAAGCGGATCGCATCCAAGGTTTGGAAGTTGGCGCGGATGATTACGTATTGAAACCATTCAGTATTCTTGAGCTGATGGCGCGAATCAAGGCGATGTTTCGACGTATGCAAGTACAGGCACATAAGCAACCTTCGCTAGAAAACCAATCAAGTGGTCACGTAATTGATCATCATAATATGTTGATCGATCTTACCAAACGCCAAGTGATGATCAGTGAAAAACGTATTGATTTGACTGCGAAAGAGTTTGATTTGCTAGCGTATTTCGCAATGCATCCAGGGCAAGTTTTTTCTCGAAAACAATTACTTGATCAGGTGTGGGGGTATGCGTATGAAGGATATGAACACACCGTGAATTCTCACATCAATCGTTTACGTGTCAAAATTGAAGCAAACCCAACGAGCCCAGAATATATAGAGACGGTCTGGGGAGTCGGATATCGTTATGTTGATTAAGTCTTTAAAAACTAAATTTATACTGGCGTTTCTCCTCTTATTTATCGTGATCGCAACGTTTAGTGTTTGGCTGACGATTACAACATCAAGTCGCTATCAGCAAGAAGTGAATCAAAAGTTAAATTACGCGATCGCGGAACATATCGTAGCTGAAACGGCTTTATTAAACGACGATCAAATTAATCAGAAGCAACTAAAAGACCTGTTCCATCAATTAATGGTTTTTAACCCGAGTATTGAACTTTACTTGTTGAATGCGGCAGGGGATATTTTGAGCTATTCGGCTCCTGAAGGTGCTGTCAAAAAACAGTGTGTAAACCTTGACCCTATTAATCGGTTCTTAACAGAGCAGTTTCAGATTCCGATTAAAGGCGATGACCCAAGACATTTATCTCGGAAAAAAGTTTTTTCAGTCGCACCCATAAAACAAGCTGATCAGTTGACCGGTTACCTCTACATTATTCTTGATAGCGAACAAGTCGATAATGCAGTACAACGCATTGAAAATAGCCAGATATTAAAACTGGCTTTATTTGTTCTGGTTTTCGGACTTTTGTTTTCATTCTTCACCGGCATTGGTTTATTTCATTGGATGATGAAACGATTAGCACGTCTATCCCAATCAATTAAGGCGTACCAACGTGGGTTTTCAGCAGATGCTATCACCGAGATTCCGTATCGGAAAAACGGTGATGAGATTGATCTTTTAACCCGATCGTTCAAAGAAATGGCCGTGACGATAGAATCGCAATTAGATGAAATTCAATCAAAAGATACGTCAAGAAGAGAGTTGATCGCGAATGTTTCTCATGATTTACGTACACCATTAGCGACGTTACGTGGATATTTAGAAACGGTGGCGCTGAATCAAGATGAGATCAGTGAAGATAAACAGCAAGAGTACCTTTCTATCGCGTTAAAACATTGCACACATTTATCAAGCCTAGTGAATCAATTATTCGAATTAGCTCGTTACGATGCACAAGAAATCCATCCGGAGTTTGAGGCATTCAATCTTTCTGAGTTAATTCAAGATCTGGCCCTGACATTTAATTTACGAGCGCAACAAAAAAATATCACCCTAAAAATCGATGTGGACAAACGCTTGCCGTTTGTTTTTGCTGATATTAGCCTGATCGAACGAGCATTTGAAAACCTGATCGAAAATGCACTTCGTCATACGCCAAAAAATGGTTTGATCAGCATTATCATGTTGCCGAAGGGAGAACGTGTTCAGATCGACATTAGTGATACCGGTCATGGTATTCAGCAGGTAGATCTTCCGTATATTTTTGATCGATTTTATCAACAGGAAAAAAGTCGATCGAGTCCATCACAATCTGGATTAGGGCTTGCGATCGTTAAACGTATCGTTGAATTACATCGCGGTAATATCTCTGTTCAAAGTGAAATTAATTCAGGGACATGTTTTCGTTTTTCTCTTCCTGTTGCTTCCTAGTTAAAAATAAATCCACTGTGATAGAAATGTGATATTTACGTGACGAACACGTGATACCTCTTGTTTATGATTTCAATGCGGTCTGATTCTTCCGCACATTGAAAATTTAACCGGAGGTAAATAATGAATGTGTTTTTTAAACGTAAACGTATTGTACAAACATCCTTAGCGATTGTTCTTGGTTTGAGCGCCATACATGATGTGGCTGCTGAAGATCGTAAACATCGAGGAGGGAGTTACGAGATTAGCGTGACGAATATCACACAAGCGCAAATAATTTCTCCTTTTATCGTTTCAACACACCGTCGATCTTTTCCACTTTTTACTCATGGTGAAACGGCGAGCCCTGAGTTGGCGGCGATCGCACAAGATGCTGACAACACAGGAATGGAAGCGTTATTAATTGATGTTGGTGATGCTCAGGATTTGGCTATTGCGACATCGCCAGTGTTACCCGGCCAGACAATTTCAGTCGTTGTTTCGGCAAAAAGAGCGCGTTATTTAAACCTGGCAGCCATGCTTGTCACAACCAATGATGCGTTTATTGCGATTAATAATTTTCGCTTACGTGGCCGCGATCATACTTTTACCTCCATCGCCTATGACGCAGGTGCGGAAAATAATGATGAAAGTTGTGCCTATATCCCGGGGCCACCTTGTGGCAATGCGGGGATCAGCTCGGACGTTGCAGGCGAAGGTTTTATCTATACCCACTCAGGCATTCAAGGTGTTGGTGATCTTGATGCTACTTACGACTGGAATAATCCCGTTGCGATAGTACACATCAAACGCATTAATTAATTTTATAAACTTTAAAGGAGTAATGAAAATGAGTCAGTCAAACAACGTAGGATCGTTATTAGCAGTTGCTGCGGCGACATTGATCGTGTCAGGTTGTGCATCGACTACTGCAGGTTCAAATGCAAACACTTCTACGGCAATGGTTCATTGCAACGGGGTAAATGAATGTAAAGGACATAGTGCTTGTGCCACTAATAATAACGCATGCGCAGGAAAAAATGCCTGCAAAGGGCAGGGCTTTGTTTCAATGACAGCAGCAGATTGCGCTGCGGCGGGTGGTACACTTTAACTATTTTTGCGCGTCGTATTCAGTATTTATACGATGCGCAAATTTTATTTGCGTCATATTTTCACGCAGGAAGTCAGATCACTATGAATAATAAAAAAACAGCTTCACTGGGTTTTGGGCTTGGTCTACGTAGCTGTCACTATCAATCGATTCTTGATCAATCACCAGAAGTAGATTGGTTTGAGATCCTGTCTGAAAATTATTTAATACCCGGTGGTCGGCCTTTGTATTATCTAGACCAAATCTGTGAACGTTATCCAGTTGTGATGCATGGCGTGTCACTGTCTATCGGTTCGACAGATCCATTAGATTTCAATTATTTAAAAAAGTTAAAAATTCTTTCTCAAAGAACCAATTCAAAATGGATATCTGATCATCTTTGTTGGACAGGTGTTAATGGTAAAAACTTACATGATCTTTTACCCATGCCATATACAGAGGAAGCGTTAGACCATGTGGTTGATCGTGTCATTAAAGTTCAAGACTTTCTTGGTCAACAAATTCTTTTAGAAAATCCTTCAACTTATTTAGAGTTTACAGAAGCAGCTATGACAGAAGCGGAATTCATATCTGAACTCTCAAAAAAATCGGACTGTCTAATATTGCTTGATGTTAACAATGTGTTTGTTAATAGCATCAATCATCATTTTGATGCTATAAAATATATTCAATCTATTCCTCCCGCGCGCATACAGCAAATCCATCTTGCTGGTCATGTTTGTTCCGGTTCATTATTAATTGATACGCATGATCAAAACGTTTGTGATGATGTTTGGGATCTGTATCGAGTTACGATAAATCATACGGGGCCTATCGCAACGATGATCGAACGTGATGATGATATTCCAGAATTAGAAGTCTTGATGAAAGAACTTGTGCGGGCTAAACAAATCTCTCAAAAAATACTAATTGATAAGGCTGCGTAGTGAAGTTGCACGAATTACAAATGACAATGCAAAATGCGATCTTATCTTCTGAGTATGATGAGTTTTTATCCGTTATTAAAGCAAATGGAGCGAGCGAGAAAAGATCGCGTTTCGATATTTATTCGTCAGCTTATTTAATACGTTTAATGGATGTGTTACGCGCTGATTTTAAGGTTACTTGTTTTTATTTAGGTGAAAGCGAAACTACGGAAATTCTAAGTGATTATTTATCTAAAAATATATCAACACATTTCTCTATACGTTATTTAGGTCAATATTTTTCTGAGTACATTTTGAGAAAGCGTGAACTGAATAACGCGAAATGCTATGCTGATCTCGCTAGGTTCGAGTGGGCATTGATTCATGCGATTGATGCGCAGGATGGTTCGCCGATCACGTTGAAATATTTACAAAACTTGTCACCTGAACAATGGCCAGATTTAACCGTTTGCCGACATACATCTGTGACATTGAAACAAACAACTACCGATGTTATTCAATTTTATTCTGCCTTTTGCCAGGGCGATGAAGCACAGTCGATAATACAATCGCGTAAAAATAACACAAACTATTGGCTCATCTGGCGTTATGATCAAGCGATTCAATATCGAGCTTGCGATGAAGCAGAATATGTAGCGTTATTAATTTTAGAACAGGCGTGTTCGATTGGTGAATTTGCTGCGCGTATAGAAGAGGATAATTCAACGAAAGGTATTGTGACAGACCCTCAACAATTAGCCGTTTGGATACAGCAATGGGCTCAAGAAGGTTTATTGATCAGTCCAGAATAAATAGCATCAAATCATGGCTTTTATATGCGCGACGACGGAGCGTCCCAGCGCGGATAAGTTATAACCGCCCTCGAGCATGGAGACTATTTTCCCGCCAGCATATTGATCAGCGACAGTTTTTAATGTGTCAGTCACCCAATAATAATCATCTTCTTTGAGCCGTAAGTCCGCTAGCGGATCTTCACAATGTGCATCAAACCCCGCAGAAATAAAGATGATTTCTGGTTGGTGTTTTTCGAGTGCAGGAAGGCATTGGTTCGTAATCGCATCGCGAAATTTTTGTGCATCAGAATTGGGCGCCAACGGCATATTGATGATATTCGGAGCATCAATTTCGATACCAGAGTGTGGATACAGCGGGTGTTGAAATGTGGAGCAGATAAGTACGCGTGGATCGGTTTTAAAAATATCTTCGGTACCATTACCGTGATGTACATCAAAATCTACTATCGCGACGTGTTTAAGCTGATATTTCTCCATTGCATACGCAGCGGCAACGGCAATATTATTGAACATACAAAAGCCCATCGCGCGATCACGTTCAGCATGATGCCCAGTTGGCCGTACACTACAAAACGCCTTGGTGATGTTACCTTGCATGACCTGATCGACAGCTAAAATCCCAGCGCCGGCGGCATAATAGGCCGCTTCTAGCGAATATTGATTCATACTGGTGTCAGCATCAATTTCAACGACGGAATTTTTCGGGCTCAGTGCTTGCAGTCTTTTAATGTACTCTGCGGTGTGCACGCGGTTTAAATCTTCAAAACTGGCTTTGGGTGCATCAAGATGAATTAAACTGATATCCAAACCGCTAGAAATAAGCTGATCGGAGATCGCATATAAACGACCAGGACATTCTGGATGTTGATCTCCCATCTGGTGCAATGCACAATCTGGGTGTGAGATGAAATTCACTGACATGGGTCAAGTCCCCGCCTTTATTTTAGTTATATGTTGCTAATCACGTCATTTCTCACAAACGAGGTTAGCACAGCAGATGAGTCGGATGCCGATGGGATCACACTATCTCGAACAATTATTTTCACCGCAAGCGGTTGCTGTTTTTGGCGTTAGTCAGAAACCCGACTCCGTTGCTACGCTCGTTTATCGTAACTTGCTCGACGCCGGTTTTAAAGGAAAGATTTATCCCGTCAATCCAAAACACACTTTGTTGGGGGATACGCTTTGCTACGCAAACTTGAGAGAGATTGACGCGCCGGTTGATCTCGCCGTGATCGCGACACCATTGGATAGCATCGAAGCAATTCTGCAGCAATGTGGTGAGCATCAAGTACGAGCAGCGATCATCATAACTGCTGGTTTTACCGAAGGTGGGGTGCCGAATCGTTATCAACATGCGATGTTAGCGAAAGCACGTGAGCATAATATTCGTATTCTTGGGCCGAATTGCCTTGGCTTAGTGCGGCCTAAAATCGGTTTAAACGCGACGTTTAGTAATAATACTGCGGCGCGTGGGAATCTGGCTCTGATCTCGCAATCCGGCGCATTATGCACAGCAATACTTGATTGGGCAGCGAGCCGAAATATTGGTTTCTCGGCGGTGATCTCTCTCGGTGATGCTGCGGATATCGATTTTGGCAGTATGTTGGATTATCTGGCGTTAGACAGTGAAACACGCGGGATTATTGTCTATGTCGAAGGTATCCGTGACGCACGGGCTTTCATGAGCGGCTTACGAAGTGCAGCACGTTTAAAACCGGTGGTTGCATTAAAAGTCGGGCGACATAGTTTGAGTGCTAAAGCGGCCTTGTCGCATACAGGTTCTTTGGTCGGATCGGACAATGTATTTGATGCAGCACTGCAACGTGCCGGTGTTGTGCGTGTGCACAATATCAATCAACTCTTCGCTGCCGCTCAGTTACTCGCAAACCAGCATCGAGCCAAAGGAAATCGTTTGGCAATTGTCACCAATGGCGGCGGCCCCGGTATCATGGCGACGGATCGCGGGTTGGATCTCGGCATTGATATTGTTGAATTATCTGAAGAAACCAAGTCTGCCTTAAAAGCCATCATGCCCGCGCATTGGTGGCCAGGTAACCCGATTGATTTACTCGGTGATGCCTTACCGGAACGCTACGAGCAGGCAGTGCAGATCTGCTTGAATGATAGCAATGTCGATGGTGTGTTAGTAATCTTAACGCCACAAGCCATGACATACCCCTTCGCGGTGGCAGAACGATTGATCGCGCTGCAAAAATCCGCTCAGAAAATCATCCTGACCTGTTGGATGGGGATGGAGCAAATCCACGAGTCCAGACAACTTTTCCGCGAGCACAAATTACCCACGTTTATGACGCCTGAAAGCGCGGTAGAGTCGTTTGATTATCTGGTCGAATATCACCATAACCAACAATTATTGCTTGAAGTACCTGGGCCAATGCGAGAAAGCAGCACGGCAGATGTCGATGGCGCGCGGCTAATAATTGAAACGGCATTAAGCGAAGATCGGACTTTGCTTAGCCGTGCGGAAAGTAATGCCGTTCTAAGCGCGTTTGGAATTCCCGTGATGCCGGTGATTGCCTGCCGATCACCAAATGAGGCGCTCGTTGCAGCAGAATCGCTCGGTTTACCGGTTGCGATGAAAATTAATTCGCCAGATATCACCCACAAAACAGATGTGGACGGCGTTCAATTAAATGTAAGTTCGGCCCAAGCAGTGCGTAACGCTTATAACGAATTGATAGAAAGAGTTAAAGAACATCGACCGGATGCGCATATTGAAGGCGTTACTGTAGAGTCTATGTATCAGCGACCGTATGGTCGTGAGCTGATGGCAGGCATCATTCGCGATCAGGTTTTTGGTCCGGTGATCGTTTTCGGCGCGGGCGGAACGATGCTAGAGTTTGTGCGTGATCGCGCAACGGCATTGCCACCGTTGAATAACCTGATTATCAACAATCTGATCAGCCGTACACGTATTTCAAAACTACTCGATCGGTTCCGCAATCAACCTGCCGTTGATAAAAACGCCATTATTGATATTTTACGACACTTATCGGAGCTGGTGGTTGAGCTTCCACAGATCCGCGAATTGGATATCAATCCATTCGTGGTGAATGATCAAGAAGCGATCGTGTTGGATGTTCGCATTGTGGTAGATGACGCGTTTAGTGGCGTGGAGCGTTATGCGCACATGGCGATTCATCCTTATCCTGCCGATTTGGTTACATCTTATCAATTAGGTGATGGTAAGGAGGTGCTGATCAGGCCGATTCGTCCTGAAGATGCAGCGTTAGAAAAAGATTTTGTCGCCGCGTTGTCAGATGAATCCAAGTATTTTCGATTTATGCGTGCTGTGCAGGAATTGACCCCGGAAATGCTCGTGCGCTTTACGCAAATTGACTACGATCGCGAAATGGCGTTCGTCGCCGTGTATGACCTCAACGGTGAAGAAAAAGAAATCGGTGTGGCGCGATACATCATCAACCCCGATCGTCGCAGTTGTGAATTTGCGATCGTGGTAGCGGATGACTGGACGAAACGAGGCATTGGTACTCAGTTACTTAGTCGCTTGATCGCGGTGGCGAAAACCCGCGGAATGAAATTAATGGAAGGTGAAGTGCTGGCAGAAAATCGTCCGATGATCCAGCTTGTAAAACGCCTCGGGTTTACTGTTATGCAAACTCTCGACGATCATACGGTGATGCAAATCGAGAAAGTGCTCTAGCCGGATTTATTCGGTACTTATTCGAGCACTTCTTTTACAGTTTCAAGCCGATAAGGCGACAAGTTACTTGCGGCCGGTTGTGTGAGTGGCCGGTACGTTACGGCAAATTGTGCATTTTCATACAAGCCCATCACGCGCCCACTAAACCAAGGGCGGATGGTTTTAATCATACTGGCGATCGCATCCTGATCAGAACCTGCTGATACAATAACCCAGCTTGGGTTTGATTGAATGATTTCATTGATCGCGTCTTTTTCATTTAACACATCGACAACGTTGCGACCGGCACACCGTAATTTATCGAGCAATGCGTACTCATTTTCCGTTCGAATAAGCAAAATCCGTGATGAATTATGTTTAGACATGTCATTCACTCCTGAAAACTTAAAGATTCGTTAGCCAATATGACCGTTTTTTCGGCCAGTAATTGCAACGAAGTTATATCAATTATCAGGTAGTGTGCGGGAGGGAGGATTAATAGCGGCTTAATGTATTGTTTGATCAATTGCAAAGTCAGTCATTCAAACCAGGTTAAATAGCCGGAGTAACTACCTGATCATTATGCATTTGCACGCTTAAAGCTAAACCTCGGTCGATACGATCGTTCACCGAGAGCGAAAGATCCTAATCGCGATTGCTTCAAGATAAAGGTTAAGCCCCATGCGATTAACAATGACAAGCTCCAAATCAAGAAATAACTGAGCGTTGGAGAGTGACTGATCGCATTTGAAAAAACGGCGGTACATTTCATCACGACGGGAATGTGCAATAAGTAGATCCCCATCGTATAACCTTTAAATACATCCAATACACGGAATTGATTAGCAAAGTGATAAAACAACATAAAAAGCGATAGCAAGTAATGGTATTGCAAGATCTGAATTGCGAGTGGTGTGTGGTAAGTGTATCTGGCCACAACAACAACCGGAAAAAGAAACAGCATGAAGTAAAGCAAGCTCAAGGTCAGATGCGAACGAAAACGATACAAAATGACGCCTGTTAAATAAAAGTGATAACCCCAAATGGCGTGGATAAAAGGCTCTTGACCGATTTTAATCGGCATTAGTTCTTTCAAAAGTGGGAAATATTGCATGAAACCGATCATGTAGACGCTGTACAAAACGATCAGCCAACGCCTTTCAGCACGTAATAAAAGGGCGGTAAGTGGTGCGGTAATTCTGATCATAAACAACGAGAGCAAAAAGTATGTCTGTGGTGCGATCGCAGACGCATACATGACTAAGAGCTTTTCAGACCCGCTTTTTTGATAAAGAAAATGGGTGTCGAAGAAATTCCCTACTTCAAATGCATAACGGATACTCACATAAAATAAAGAGAATAAAAACCAAGGTATAACAAGGCGGTATACAGACTTCTTAATGTAATTTGATACATTAAGCATTTCTCTTTTTTCATATTTGTAAGAGAAAAGAAAGCCATCAACAAGAAAAAATACCGAGACGGGAACAGTATTGATAAGAAACCGAGTAATTTCATAACTTAAACCGTTATATTGCGGCGCGTAACCGAACGCATGGACACCGATCACCATAATCATGGCCAGTGAACGTAATCGATCCAAACTAGGAAGGTGATCGAGATCAATGGTTTGATCGTTTAGTGGGTTTGCTCGTGATGTCATTTCGGTAATCTGGCTATCATTTCGGTTGTTGGGGAGTTAGAGAATTGCTGAGCCTAGATCATACTTTATTTATTGTGTTTGAGACTAGAAATTAGAAAGAATAAGAGTTTTAACTCATTGTTAAACATGAATAAATTGACATGTTTTTGACGATAAATGAGCCGCGCATGATGATGCGCGACTCAGTTGTCATAAGGCTGACTTTAACTGCTATGTCAATTCTGAGGAAAGGTGAGTAACGTCATGCGTTAAGTGCGTCATCAGATCGCTCGGACTGAGGATGATTAACATTGGATCGTGGGCGTCATTACTCGCGGGTGAGACTATACTCTTAATGAACAGCCCAGCATCTGAAAGCAGGCTATTATTACGTTCAAGTCTTTCATTTTCGATCCGAGGAATTTCACCTAAACGCTCGACGAGTACGCCAATTTCCCCGTGGGTGGTTTTCATGATGATGATTTCAAGGTGTTCTGAATCAACGCTCAAATTTGCACCGAGTAGTTCGCTCGGATTGATCACCGTAATCGGTTTTCCTTTATAAAAACGTGTGCCGACCACGATATTTTCTGTTCCAGGAATCGGTTGGACATTGTCAAATTCAATTGCCTCGATCACCTCATTCGCATCAACACCAAACCATTGGCCATCAATATAGAAAGTCGCAATTTCGGTGTAGTTTTGTGTGACAGGGCGCGTATTTGCGCTTGATGTCAGTAATCGGTCAATGGATTTAACATCTTCATGGGCACCAACTTTATCCAGCTCCATAAAGACGAGGCTAAAAACCGGGTTTTTGTAGGTATCTTTTTGACTCTTGTATTCACGATAACCTCGGCTGGACTTCAGGCCGACAGCATAATAAGCGCCGTTGAAGGCAATGATCGCAGATTCACTTTCACCCTCCGTAATATTCAGCATTGAGAGATTAATTTCTAAAACTTCTCCGGGTTTGAGATCATCCCGTGTAGCCGCGATGACGCGTCCTTTCTTATCCACAAAGACCGCGAAACAGCCCGCCACTAATTCACCGTCACTGTTACGCGGGAGAGAATCCATTAGCATCGCTTTAAACTCTGGCTCACTATCAAACACAATCCCAATGCCGCCAACAGCCTGCTGGTCGGAGTTCTCCGGATTAATCGCCGCACTGTAAATATAGGTATGTCGATTATCGTAAAGGGGGGTTTGGTCGAAACTGGAAACACAATAATGCTGAGAATTATGGAGCTTCAACGTATTGCTCACCCAAGCTTCGTTGAGGTTGTGTCCGACTAAATGGTTCTCGGCTGGATTTGAAACGGCGATAATTTTGCCAGATTTACTATATAAGAAGAGGTTTGTGTAAACCGTATAAAGATTATTAATGTATGCCAGAATTTGACTGGCTTTTTCAGCTTCGTTTTCGTCAATATTCTTTAGGCTTAAGATGCGTTTGAATTCTGATGTTAACGCCCACCAACGACAATCGTTTGCGCGCTCATAGAGATTACGATCCATAATATCGATCGCTAATGACGCCATAAACTCCACATCGTTTAGATAGGTTGTCACTACCGTTTCGTGCAAGTTTTGAATGGCGCGTGCGAAAACATTTTTTGTTTTCATACCCGTGCGACTAATCTCCCATAAAAGTACTTTTGACGCACTGGTGGCGTCTCCGTCATTACGATTTTCAGAAGAGATATTGCCATTCCAAACCGTGCGATCGAGTTCGGTTTGAATTTTTTCTGCTTCAATTGGAATATTTTGGATTTCCTCAGAAAATAGGCGTGGGTTTTTCAAAATAGAGTCGAGAATTTGTTCATCCACGCTTTGAATGGCCAAGCGGCTGTTGTTTTCAAAAGCAACATCGATCGGCATCATCACGTGGCCTTTCCAACCGAGGCCATAGAAGCCTTGATAACCTTTCGTGTCGAGTGTTTTTGCAATATAACGGCGGCCAGCGAATTTGACGACTTTATACTCCGCATTGGTTGCACTTTCTAACTTTGCCCCAACAGGAACTTGGTTGGGACTGCTTGAGGCAATGATTTGACCTTGATCATCCATCAAGGTCAGAACTGACCAGTCGTCCGCTGTTGTTAAGTTTTCAAAGATTCCCTGCATTTCATTTTCAAAACGAAAACATAAACACAAAACACCTAATGCCTCGGAACCTGGCGCGTTAGATTCAGTAACGCGATAGGAGTAGATCAGTGCTTGATCAGCATCAGGTTGTAAATCGGTGCGTGAAAACGTTTCGATATAATCGTCTTGTGTGGTTAGGGCACGTTTGATCAATGGGTCATTCGACTTAGTGATGGGATTGTTCTCATCCAGTTGTGCAAGCACATCACCGTTGGTATCGAGCAGAATTATATTGTGATAAACCGAATACTTTGCAACGTATTCTCGAAATCGGCTGATCAGGGCGGCGGTTTGTTGTGCGTGATCTTTTGATGCGGTTTCTTGATCTATGTTATCCAGATCTCGCATTGATTTTTTAAAAGAGCGGGTTTGGCGCAAGTACTTGCGTAGATCATCATCCGTGGCAAGAAAGCCAATATCAGCTGTTCTTTCAAAGAGATTTCGAATGATAATATCGATCGTCACTTGAGCTTTTGAGCTGATATCTAAAATAGTTTTAGATAGGGTTTCTTGCCCAAGGCTGCCGATTAATTTTTCCGTGAGCAGTCTGAAATCTTCGCGAATTGACGTCATATCGGTGCGACCACCGCTCATACGTCCGAGAATTGTGAGTAAATCCCAAGCTTGGCCGAGAATAGTGAGTTCTTCTCTGTAACTGTCTACTTCTTTCATATGTGCAATGACGTCCACCAGATCGTCAGGCACAGACATATCTTTGTATTGTCCCATACTTCAGAAAAACCTCGTTGTTTTTGAGAGATTGCACCAGGCGCGGTGCTTTAGATAGATTGTTCGTACTTAAAATAATCTATCGCCGATTTTGTAGGATTCTTTACTTTTTAAGGGAAACTATTTGGTGAAATGGGTCAGGTTTTGTATAAAGTCTTATTTTTTGTAGGGAATTAATTTATGTTCGTAACAAACGCTTGAACTCTAGGAACCACTTTTCGATTTTTTCATGATAAAAATGGCTGGCATAGGCAGGGCCATTATAAAAGCGGGCGATCTTGTTGAAGGTTTTTTGATCTGGCATTTGATCTTGCAAGGAGTAACGGATCGGCCGGAGAAACTGGCCGATGTAGTGGATTTGATCGTCTATCGGAGCATTTAACATGCTTGTCGCCGAGGTAGCGCCGACAGCTTTGTAGTTAAAACCCATAATTTGTCCAAGTCCAATACTCATTGAGGCGATCCGTAATTCTGCAAAGTCGGCGTCTGGTGATTTATGGTAAGCACGGCTCAATTTGTGTTGCTCGAAACGAGGGCGGATCACACCGGCAGATTCTTGGCGAATGATCGCTAGAATCCACTCTGGAAGGATGTTTGTTTCGTTAGCGACATAGATTGCAACATCACCATACTTTTCGACAATTTGCGTGCAGGTTAATAAATGGCCCTCGTGCAATGCATTTAAGTGAAATAGGGCGTCGTCAAAATTGCCAAGTGTGATCTGCCCAAGTCGTATTTTTTGCAGGCAAACCTTTGACAATATATCCAACGTCTCTACAGTTAACCTGACATCTGGAATGCTAATGATCCGCTTCCTTGCCGTTTGATAACTGCAAGGGTAGCTGAGCAGTTTGCTATCGACTTGATCGGTAAGGTCGTATTCGTATTGAAATTGGGCGAGACCTCTATTTGTACCACGTCCAAAATCACCATCGATCAAAAAAGCGCCCGTCGTGGCGGTGGAATAGCCTAAAAAGATCAAAATACGTTGAATGGCTTTAACCGCTAATTCTTGTGCCGAATGACGATCAAGTGATGTATCGCCTTGAATAATTCGTTGCAGGCTAGGGCGCCAATCTTCCTCTAAACACGCTAATGAAAGAACGGCATGAAGTTGTTTATCTTGTAGATTATTCAGCATATTCATCTTTAATGGGCTCATCTTTGCGACTCAGTTCACAGCTCTTCGCCATGTAAGACTTGGGCTCATATTACATTCAGCGATGGTGATTTATGATTTAACTGCTGTGTCATATTTACGTTACATAGTGAAAATATAATCTAACAATTCGGTTTTCAATAATAATAGTTAGCATTAATAAACTAATATAAGTAATTGTTTTATAACAAATTATAAAGGATATTTCTTTTTGTTATTTATTGTTGAAACTTAAAGTTCATTATTAGGGTTTGCAAAATTAATGACTAATTTAAATATATAAAAGTTATATATATCAACAACTAACAAATTAAACCAAAAAAACAATTGATTATTTTTCACAATTATCTACAATCGCATTCAAGCTAGGTGTTTTAACTGGCTGATAATGTTCACTCTCACTATCTTGAACCATTAACTAAATAAAGGAGGGAGGTATAATGTCAATTAAACCTCGTAATTTAACAACTGGACTGCTTTCTGTATGTGCGATGGGGCTTAGCACTTTCGCTAACACATCACAGGCTCAGGACATTTCAGCACAACTTCTCAACATTCAAGCACCAATCGCAGCCAGTATTGGTATAGCAACTGGAGGCATCACCAATGCCACAGTAAGTACGGCTCCTGTCGTATCAGGTGCTGCAGCAGGTATGACTGCGGATCTGTTACCACCGAATGCGACGCCTGGCCAATGTTATGCGCGTATCTGGGCACCACCTAAGTTTGAAACAACGACTGAAACAGTCGAAACGAAACCTGCTGGTGAACGTTTAGAAGTTATCCCCGCTAAATACGAAACGGTAACTGAGCGAGTATTAGTTAAAGAAGCGTCTGAAAAGCTCGTTACGGTTCCAGCGACATATGAAACGGTTTCTGAAAAAGTGTTGGTCAAGGATTCTGAAACACATTGGCATTATGGACGATCTGGCCTTGCATCAGCACAAAGTAAAAATGCATTACATCCTGATGCATCGTACGTGAAGTATGCGCAAACGCTCGGTGTACCTGACGCAGTTTCTGCGGGTCAATGTTTTGCTGAGTATATTGTCCCTGCTAAATATGACACTGTTACTGAGCGCATGCTGAAGACAGAAAGTTCACAACGTATCGAGATTATTCCTGCGGTCTATGAAGATACTCAAGAACGTGTCTTGGTAAGTGAAGCATCAGAAAAATTAGTTACTGTTGCAGCTGAATATGAAACGGTTACGGAAAAAGTGCTTGTCGAACCAGCTTATACAACATGGAAAGTATCAGAATGTTCAGGTGGCGCTTGTGCTCCAGGTGAAGTTCCTAACCGTGTCGCGGGTTCAGTGGATCGAATCGATCAATCTACCGGTGAAATCATGTGTTTAGTTGAAGTGCCAGCTAAATATAAAACAATTACAAAACGTGTACTGAAATCACCAGCAACAACGAAATCAGTCACAACGCCTGCTCAATATCAAACACAAAACGTACGTAAGCTCAAAACGCCTGCGCAAGAACGTGTGATTGATATTCCTGAAACTTACCAAACGATCACGAAAACGGTTAAAACTTCTGATCCATCAACAACTTGGTATGCAACTGATAAATCCAGTTCAGCTTCAGGAAATGCAACAGGCAATGTTCTTTGTTACAAAGAAAAACCTGCTATCTACAAAACGGTTAGTCGCCAAGTGGTCAAAACACCAGCATCGACTAAATCGGTAGAAGTCCCTGCGGTTTATAAAACAGTTGAAGTACGCAAAATGGTTGCCTCTCCACAAGAGAAACGTATTGAAATTCCTGCTACTTACGGTCAAGTGACTAAAACTGACAAAGTCAGTGAAGGTAGTATGGAATGGCGCCCAGTTCTATGCCAAGCAAACATGACGCGTAGTAAGATCAAAGAAATCCAAACTGCACTCAAAACAAATGGCCATTACTATGGACCAATTGATGGTGTTGTCGGTTCTCAAACGATCAATGCAATGCAGAAGTTCCAACGTGCTAAAAACCTCACAACCACTCGTTTCCTGACTATTGAGTCAGTCAAAGAGTTAGGTGTTAGCCCGACTCACTAAGTATTACTTGAGTCTGTAAGAAACTGAAGGGCCGCTTAAAGCGGCCCTTTTTTATTCTTAAAGTGGTAATAATTATTAAAACGAGGAGATTAATTAGATAGTCAGGCTTCTGCTGTTTCCGGAACGTCTTCTTCAGAGGTTACACGGTTCCGACCTTTTTCCTTCGAAAGATAAAGAGCCGCATCAGCACGGGCGATGATATCGGAGGTAGTCTCTCCTGGACGATACTTGGCGACACCGAGAGACAATGTGATGCTTTCGATACGCTCCTGATTATCCGATCGGCGAAGCTTTTGAGATTGAATGTACTTTCTTAAATTCTCGGCGACGATCATAGCGCCTTTAAATGGTGTCTCTGGAAGCACTACAACAAATTCCTCACCACCATAGCGAGCCACGAGATCTTGTACTTTTAATTGACGTTGCAAAAGTTGAGCAACGAAACGTAATACTTTATCCCCTAATAAATGGCCGTAGTTGTCGTTGAATAGTTTGAAGAAATCGATATCGGCAATGATGATACAAAAGTCCATCTCATCGATGACAAGCTGTTCCATTTTTTGCTCTAGTGCTTTGCGATTCGGGATTAGTGTTAACGCATCGGTCAGTGCGGCGCGTTGTGCTTCATCTAATTCGTTTCGCAAGCCGTCAAGTTCGTTATTTGATTGTGCTAATTTAGCTGATAATTGTTCGTTTACCTCTTTCATGGTTTTGGTTTCTTCTACCAGTTTCCCAATGAATTTTCCTAAACTATCTGCATCTGTTGTCGAGCCTAATTCTTCACTGACTTCATCGAGAACCGTATCGTAATGACTCGCATGTTCCGTTGACTGTTCGATCTGTTCGGATAAGGAATGCATTACATTTTGAACACTCTGTTGCATTTTTAAACCAACAGAGATCCGGTTATTTTCTATAAACTTTTCATACAGTTCTGCACTGACATCTATTCCTAGTCTCTGCTTATTAGAGATCATTTCATCTACACTTTCTTTTAGCGGTAAGTTACACCCACTAAAATACTCATACCAAACTGCATAATGCATTGGGTCCACAGGAATGCCATGTCGGTTCATAAATGGCAAAGCCATTCTGAGGAACTCGGAAGCCTGTTGGGGATCTTGCGCATAGTCCACGAGTTTGTTTTTCCTTTCTTCTACTTGTTTCTTCATTCAAATATCCAGTTTCTTCCAATATACGTCGGCATACCTTTATAAAACTTGACTGAATCGGGCTTAAGAATTTAGTGGGGCCTCTTACCGTGGACATCCTGATTTTGTTTATCTATGCCTATTAGACAAATTCACGTTGCATCATCTATAATTAACACCTATTCAACAACGGGGATGTGGTTAAAAATCATCCCGGTTTCCATTCATAAACTATTGAATTCCGGAGTAAAATTTGAATTATCCTCCTGCTATTCTTGTGCTCGAAGATGGGACTGAGCTACAGGGTTTGTCCATCGGGGCCAGTGGCACAACCGTAGGTGAAGTTGTATTTAATACATCAATGACTGGTTACCAAGAAATTTTGACTGATCCGTCTTATTACCAACAAATTGTTACTCTAACGTATCCACACATTGGGAATGTCGGCGTCACACCGCTGGATGTCGAGTCGAATAAAGTTTATGCCAATGGCCTTGTTATTCGTGATTTGCCTCTATTGCACAATAACTGGCGCGCAAAAATGTCCCTTCAAGATTACCTTCAACAAAATGATGTTGTTGCAATCGCAGACATCGATACACGCAAGTTGACACGTATTCTACGAGACAAAGGGAGCCTTCGAGGCTGCATCATCGCTGGTGATGCCATAAAAGAGACTAATGCAAGTGAATTAATTGCTAGTTTCGCAGGCCTTAAAGGGGCTGATCTGGCAAAGGTCGTTTCAACGACTGGGTCATATACATGGGAAGAGGGAAGCTGGGAGCTGGAAACAGATTCACACCCGGTTCCTTCTGAGCAAGGCCAATGGAATGTTGTCGCTTATGATTATGGCGTCAAAAACAACATTCTGAGATTGTTAATTGATCGCGGTTGTAAATTAACCGTTGTTCCTGCTGAAACACCTGCTGAAGCGGTTCTTGCGATGAATCCAGACGGTGTATTTCTCTCGAACGGTCCGGGCGATCCTGAACCATGTGATTATGCTATTGATGCGATCAAAACCTTTCTCGACAAAGGTGTACCTACCTTTGGGATTTGTCTTGGACACCAGTTGCTTGCATTAGCGTGTGGCGCAAAGACGATCAAAATGAAGTTCGGGCATCATGGTGCAAATCACCCAGTACAAGATTTAGAATCGAAAGTCGTCATGATTACTAGTCAAAATCATGGCTTCGCGGTTTCAGAGGATTCATTGCCGGCGAATGTCAAGGCGACACATCGCTCATTATTCGATGGCTCATTACAAGGAATCGCGCACACTGAAAAACCTGCGTTTAGTTTCCAAGGCCATCCAGAAGCCAGCCCTGGCCCACATGATGTGCAAGGCCTATTCGACCATTTCATTAAACTTATGAAAGATCACAGGAGTTAAGCCCCGAAGATGCCTAAACGTTCAGATTTAAAAAGTATTCTTATCATCGGAGCAGGTCCGATCGTCATCGGTCAAGCGTGTGAATTCGACTATTCAGGTGCGCAAGCATGTAAAGCACTCAGAGAAGAAGGGTTTCGTGTCATTTTAGTTAACTCAAATCCTGCGACGATCATGACGGATCCGGATATGGCTGATGCGACCTACATCGAGCCTGTGCAGTGGCAAAATGTTGCGAATATCATCGAAAAAGAGCGTCCTGATGCGATCTTGCCAACGATGGGCGGTCAAACGGCACTTAATTGCGCATTAGATCTCGATCATCACGGGGTGCTTAAAAAGTACGGCGTTGAGATGATTGGTGCAACGCGCGATGCAATCGACATGGCTGAAGATCGTGAAAAATTCCGCGAAGCTATGAAGCGTATTGGTCTAAATACGCCACATTCTGATGTCGCTCACGATATGCAAGAAGCCTATCGCATACAAGCAGGTATCGGTTTTCCGATCATCATTCGTCCTTCCTTTACCATGGGCGGTAGTGGTGGTGGTATTGCATTTAATAAAGAGGAATTTGATGCGATCTGCCAACGAGGTCTTGATGCATCCCCAACAACAGAAATTCTTTTAGAAGAATCTGTCTTAGGTTGGAAAGAGTACGAAATGGAAGTGGTGCGGGATCGTAACGATAATTGCATCATCATATGCTCGATCGAAAACCTTGACCCGATGGGTGTGCACACGGGTGACTCGATCACCGTTGCACCGGCACAAACACTCACGGATAAGGAATATCAGATCATGCGGAATGCATCATTGGCAGTTCTGCGTGAAATCGGTGTCGAAACAGGAGGGTCTAACGTTCAATTTTCTGTGAATCCAGAAAATGGTTATTTGATCGTGATCGAAATGAATCCACGTGTGTCGCGATCGTCTGCATTGGCATCTAAAGCCACAGGTTTCCCGATCGCGAAAGTTGCGGCGAAACTGGCTGTTGGTTACACCTTAGATGAGCTCGATAACGAGATTACCGGTGGTGTAACACCTGCTTCGTTTGAGCCGACGATTGATTACGTTGTTACTAAGATCCCTCGCTTCACTTTCGAAAAATTTCCTCAAGCAGATAGCCGTCTGACAACGCAGATGAAATCTGTGGGTGAAGTCATGGCGATTGGCCGCACTCAGCAAGAGTCACTGCAAAAAGCGATTCGTGGTTTAGAAATCGATATGGATGGCTTGGTTCCAGTTTTAAGTGAGGATGATAGCGATCCTGAAATGACCTTAATTGAGGAAATGCGATCACCAGGGCCATTGCGCCTTTGGTATGTTGGTGATGCTCTGCGACGAGGTATGACGATCGAGGAAGTCTTTGGTCACAGTAAAATTGATCCTTGGTTCTTAGTACAGCTTAATGATCTTATTCAAGAAGAAAAACAAGTTGCTCAAGAAGGACTGACTGGTTTAACGGAGCAACGAATACGTGCACTTAAACGCAAAGGTTTCGCGGATTCTCGCCTTGCTACACTAATTGATGAAAAGGAAAGTACCGTCCGTGAATTGCGCCATAAACTTCATGTGCGTCCAGTCTATAAACGCGTCGATACGTGTGCAGCTGAGTTTTCTTCGGATACGGCATATATGTATTCTACTTATGAAGAAGAATGTGAATCACAACCGACTGACCGTGAAAAGATCATGGTTCTCGGTGGCGGCCCAAACCGTATAGGCCAAGGTATTGAATTCGATTACTGTTGCGTACAAGCCGCTTTCACGATGCGTAATCTTGGTTACGAAACGATAATGGTGAATTGTAATCCTGAAACGGTTTCGACAGATTACGATACCTCTGATCGTCTTTATTTTGAGCCGTTAACACTAGAAGATGTGCTCGAAGTGATCGAGCTTGAAAAACCGAAAGGCATCATCGTTCAATATGGCGGACAAACGCCGCTAAAACTTGCGAATGAGCTTGAGCAAGCGGGCGCGCCCATTATCGGAACATCACCCGATTCCATTGATTTAGCTGAAGATCGTGAACGTTTTCAGAATATGCTCAACGAGCTAGGTCTAAAACAACCTAAGAACCGCACAGCGGGAAATCTTGAAGATGCCGTTGTCAGGGCTGAGGAAGTAGGTTATCCACTAGTTGTTCGGCCATCCTATGTCTTAGGTGGGCGCGCAATGGAGATTGTTTATGGAGAGGATGATTTACGACGTTACATGAATAAAGCCGTTGCCGTCTCTAATGATGCGCCAGTGTTGTTAGATCGATTTTTAAACCAAGCTGTCGAAGTGGATGTTGATGCGGTTTGCGATGGGAAAGACGTACTAATCGGCGGCATTATGGAGCACATTGAAGAGGCGGGGATTCATTCCGGTGATTCAGCTTGCTCATTACCACCACACCAACTCAGCGTTGAAATTCAAGACAGAATTCGCGAACAAACTCGCGCGATGGCCATGGCATTAAAAGTTATCGGTCTAATGAATGTGCAGTTTGCAATTCAAGGGGATGAGATTTACGTACTGGAAGTGAACCCTCGTGCTTCGCGAACAGCACCTTTCGTATCAAAAGCAACGGGAATGCCGATCGCGAATATTGCTGCGGCTTGCATGGCAGGCAAATCACTTGCAGAGCAGGGTGTTCTAGAAGAAAGGATTCCAAAATATTATTCTGTTAAAGAAGCAGTTTTTCCATTTGTTAAATTTCCGGGTGTTGATCCACTATTGGGCCCAGAAATGAAATCAACAGGTGAAGTAATGGGGGTAGGTGAAACCTTTGGTGAAGCTTTTGCAAAATCCCAACAAGCTGCTGGAATGAGTTTGCCCGAAAAAGGGAATGCATTTATCAGTGTGCGTGAATCAGATAAAGCGCGCGCTATTGAAATGGCAAAAAGTTTATCTGAATTAGGCTTCGACCTTGTTGCAACGAAGGGGACGCAGAAAACTCTTTCTGAAGCAGGTATCAACTGCAAGCCTGTAAATAAGGTATTAGAAGGTCAGCCACACATTGTCGATATGATCAAAAATGATGAGATTAATCTTATTGTGAATACAACAAGTGAAAATAAACGAGCATTGTCTGACTCCTATACCATTCGCGGATCTGCACTTGATCACAAAGTCCCTTATACAACGACGATGGCGGGTGCGATCGCTATGGTTGAAGCAATGAAAGCGAAAGATGTATTAAGTGTTAACCGTCTACAAACTCTTCATGAGGAGGGTCATGTATGAATAAATCACCAATGACACTTCGCGGAGCGGAGTGTTTACGAAAAGAGCTGCATGAACTCAAAACTTCTTCACGTCCTACCGTGATCAAAGCAATTGCAGAGGCACGAGAACATGGTGATTTGAAAGAAAATGCCGAGTACCATGCCGCGCGTGAGCAACAAAGTTTTATTGAAGGGCGCATTGCTGACATTGAAGGTAAGCTTTCTAATGCTGAGATCATTGATCCTAAAACAGTGAATGCAAATGGACGCATCATCTTTGGCGCAAAAGTGAAAATTTTACATCTCGAAGAAGAGGTTGAAACGGTTTATCAAATTGTTGGTGAAGATGAAGCGGATATCAAAGAGGGACGGATTTCCGTGCAATCCCCAATCGCTCGCGCAATGATCGGTAAGGAATTGGAAGACGTAATCGAAGTGAACGCACCAGGCGGTCAAATCGAGTATGAAATCCTGGAGATTAGTTACGAGTAAGAAGCGATCAGTCAGCAGTCATCGTTGGCTAAAAGAACATGAGTCAGATCAGTATGTTAAATCATCGCGTGCAGATGGTTATCGATCGCGTGCGGCTTATAAATTGATAGAGCTAAACGAGCGCGATAAATTGATTAAACCAGGCATGGCTGTCGTTGATCTAGGCGCAGCACCTGGCGGCTGGTCTCAAGTTGCTGCGAACATTGTCGATGAAAATGGCCATGTATTTGCTCTTGATATCCTACCCATGGACCCCATTTATAATTGCAGTGTCATACAAGGTGACTTTCTTGAGCAAAGCGTACTAGATGAATTGCTAGCTCAATTGGACGGTAGGCCTATCGATCTTGTTATTTCAGATATGGCGCCTAATTTAAGTGGGCATGCAGCTGTAGATCAGCCACGAGCGATGTATCTGGTTGAACTTGCGTTGGACTGTGCGACTCAAATACTCAAGCCAGGCGGGAATTTTCTGGCAAAAGCGTTTCAGGGGGAAGGTTTTGATCCCTGGGTTGCTGAAATGAAACAGTTATTTAAATCTGTCACCATAAGAAAGCCAAACGCATCACGAGATCGCTCGCGGGAAGTGTATGTGCTTGGTAGATCATATGGGTTATGATGGCTAAAGTTACAGTATCAAGCAGGCACGGACTTGCTGTTTATCGAGGTATCAATTGAATGAATGATATGGCTAGAAATCTGGTTTTGTGGGTTGTCATTGCGCTTGTGCTTATGATGGTCTTCAATAACTTTGATCCACAACAGTCTACTTCCCGTGATCTTAGCTATTCAGAATTTATTACGGATGTGAAAAATGGGCAGATTCGCGACGTTTTAATTAACAAACGTGAATCGACGATTATTGGTGAACGTGTTGATGGGAGTATGTTTAGAACATATAACCCAGAGACAGATAACGAAGCGATGATCGGTACATTACTCGCTAACAATGTGAGTGTGAAATCTGCTCCACCTGAAAAAGACAGTGTTCTTTTACAAATTCTAATTTCTTGGTTCCCGATCCTGCTATTGATTGGTGTGTGGATATTTTTCATGCGTCAAATGCAAGGTGGTGGCGGTGGACGTGGTGCAATGTCATTCGGCAAAAGCCGGGCGCGTCTACTTGGTGAAGATCAGGTACGGGTCACCTTTAATGACGTTGCCGGTGTTGAAGAAGCCAAAGAAGAGGTTGCAGAGTTAGTGGAATTCCTACGAGATCCAGGGAAATTCCAAAAACTTGGCGGTAAGATCCCTCGTGGTGTTCTCATGGTAGGTTCTCCGGGAACAGGTAAAACCTTGCTTGCAAAAGCCATCGCAGGTGAAGCAAAAGTGCCATTTTTTACAATTTCTGGCTCAGACTTTGTAGAAATGTTTGTCGGTGTTGGTGCGTCTCGCGTGCGTGATATGTTCGAACAAGCGAAAAAGCATGCACCTTGCATCATCTTCATTGATGAAATAGACGCTGTAGGTCGACAGCGTGGCGCTGGTCTTGGTGGTGGTCATGATGAACGTGAGCAAACCTTAAATCAGTTATTAGTTGAAATGGACGGTTTTGAGGGTAATGAAGGTGTGATCGTAATTGCCGCAACAAACCGACCTGATGTGCTTGATGCTGCTTTACTTCGTCCGGGACGTTTTGACCGACAAGTCGTTGTGCCACTGCCGGATGTACGTGGGCGTGATCAAATTCTACGTGTGCATATGCGTAAGGTGCCTGTAGATGATGATGTAAAACCAAGCTTGATTGCGCGGGGGACTCCCGGGTTTTCTGGCGCGGACCTCGCAAACCTTGTAAATGAAGCTGCACTTTTTGCTGCTAGAGCAAATAAAAAGTTGGTTTCAATGGCTGATTTTGAAAAAGCAAAAGATAAAATCATGATGGGGTCCGAGAGACGCTCCATGGTTATGAAAGAAGATGAGAAAAAGCTGACGGCTTATCATGAAGCTGGACATGCGATAGTTGGCCGATTAGTTCCGGCCCACGACCCTGTTTATAAAGTAACTATTATTCCACGAGGTCGTGCTTTAGGTGTAACAATGTATTTGCCCGAAGAAGATCGTTACAGTTACAGCAAGCAATTTCTTGAATCCAATATTTCAAGTGTTTTTGGTGGACGTATCGCTGAAGAGCTCATATTTGGACCAGAATATGTTACGACTGGTGCATCTAACGATATTGAAAAGGCAACAGAAATTGCCCGTAACATGGTTACTAAATGGGGTTTGTCAGATCGACTTGGACCGCTTACGTATACTGAAGAAGAGGGCGAGGTTTTCTTAGGCCGTTCTGTTACACAGCACAAGCAAGTGTCAGATGGTACAGCCAGAGCTATTGATGAAGAGATTCGTGGATTTATTGATCGTAATTACGAGAGAGCCGAACAAATTTTGCGAGATAATATCGATAAGTTGCATGTCATGGCTGAAGCATTGCTGAAATATGAAACGATTGATAGTGATCAAATCAACGATATCATGGATGGTAAAGAGCCACGTCCACCAAAAGGCTGGTCAGATGATGATAGCGGTACACCAGCAAGTGGATTAAAAGCAGAAGACACGGATAAAAAAGACGATTCAGAAGAACAAAAAGATGGCAAAATTGGCGGGCCAGCAAGTTTGCATTAATTATCAATGAATTGACTGAATTTCATCAACGAAACCATCATAATCCCCGTTAATATAATCCTATGAACCTTCAAATTGGAGGTTCATATTTTCTCGAAACAGCCGATAGCTGTAGGACAAAATACAAGCAGGAGAAAGCTAAATGGGTGGTGATCGAAAATACTTTGGTACGGATGGTGTCAGAGGTGAAGTAGGTAAGTATCCAATCACACCGGATTTTGTCATGAAGTTAGGTTGGGCTGCAGGTAAAATTCTGGCCGACCAAAAGAACAGCAAAATTCTTATTGGTAAAGACACACGTATTTCCGGGTATATGTTTGAGTCTGCTTTGGAAGCAGGTCTTTCAGCAGCAGGTGTCGACATCATGTTACTTGGGCCAATGCCTACTCCTGGTGTTGCCTATCTCACACGAACATTCCGCGCACAAGCTGGCATTGTAATCAGCGCATCGCATAATCCTTATCAAGATAACGGGATTAAGTTTTTCTCTGGAGAGGGGAGAAAGCTTAATGATGATATTGAAAAACGTATTGAAGATTTGATCGACACGCCGATGACGATAGCGCCTTCTATAGAGCTAGGTAAAGCACATCGCGTATCGGATGCAGAAGGTCGTTATATTGAATTCTGTAAGAGTACTTTTGGTGTAGGTGCGAGTCTAAATGGGATTAAAATTGTCGTTGATTGTGCGAATGGTGCTACCTATAACATTGCTCCTGACGTTTTTTCTGAGCTTGGTGCTGACGTTGTTACGATTGGCGCTTCACCAAACGGTCTGAATATCAACCAAGATTGTGGTGCAACAAGCACAGATAATTTGCAAGCAGCCGTTCTATCACAAGGCGCAGACATTGGAATTGCTCTAGACGGTGATGGTGACCGTCTGATTATGGTTGATCATCATGGTGAAGTGGTCGATGGAGATGAACTACTTTTCGTTATTGCTCGTGAACGTCAACGTACGCGCGGTATGAATGGGGCGATCGTTGGTACACTAATGAGTAATCTTGGCCTCGAGCACGCCGTTAAAACTTTGGGGCTGGATTTTAAGCGGGCCAATGTTGGCGATCGGCATATTATGGAAATGCTGCAGGAGAATGATTGGACACTCGGTGGTGAATCTTCGGGCCACTTAATCTGTTTGGACATGACCACAACTGGCGATGGTATTGTTTCTGCGTTACAAGTTCTTGATGCGATGGTTCGTTCTGATCAATCACTGAATACATTGAAATCAGGTATGGTTAAATATCCTCAATGTTTGGTTAACGTGACGCTGGATCAACATATGGATGTCATGAGCTTGGAATCGGTCAAAGCCGCAGTTAGCGAAGTGGAAGAAGAGCTTAGTGTAAATGGCAGGGTCTTACTTCGTCCATCAGGTACGGAGCCGTTAATTCGAGTCATGGTTGAAGGGCGTGATGGCGGGCAGGTTGTAAAACTTGCTAACCAACTCGCTGATGCGGTTCGTGGTGCAATGGCAGCGGCTGTTGCCTAACCCGTTGTAAGAAATTTATGAAGTTTAAAAAAGGTGCTCAAATGAGCACCTTTTTATTTTAAACTGTATTAAGCTAGGCTGCCGGTGCGGAAGCTTGTTTTACCATTTCTTGTAACTGACCTTGCTCGTAAAGATCCAACACGATATCGCACCCACCGACTAATTCACCATTAATGAATAACTGTGGAAAAGTTGGCCAATCAGAATATTTTGGTAGATTTTGTCTCACTTCCGGCTCGGCAAGCACATCAACATACGCGAATTCAGCGCCACAACTACTCAACGCTTGTGATGTGCGCATTGAGAAGCCACACTGTGGTGCAGCAGGACTACCTTTCATGAACAAAATGATCGGATTGTTTTCAACAGTTTCTTTAATGCTTTCTAAAATATCCATTTGATACCTCTTTTCATAATTACCCAGTATTTTAGTTGGTATTGTCCTTTAGTGAAACCTTATTGCTAGACCATCCGCCACCTCCGGGCGTATTAATGCAGAGAACATCGCCTTTTTTAACTTGAACCTGACACTTTCCCAGAAGATTTTTACCATTAATTAAATTTTCTCCTAGTTGTGCTGAAGTCGTTGAGTTTATCCCCCAAGCTGGAATAACACGCCTCTCAGTAAGCAACGTTACGCAAGTCTGCGTCAAGTATTCGTAAGTGCGAGTAATACCATCCCCGCCGGCATGTTCTCCTTTTCCACCACTATTTTTACGAATAGTATACTCAGCAATACGGAGAGGGTAATTCATTTCAAGAATTTCTATGGGAGTATTCAATGAGTTAGTCATATGCGTTTGTACTGCCGATAATCCATTTCCTTGGTTATGCCCCCCCATCCCTCCACCAATCGTCTCATAATAAGCCCATGCATCGCTGCCCATAGCAATATTGTTCATTGAGCCATGACTCGCGGCGGGAATTCTTTCAGGAATGGCTTGATGTAATGCACCGAGCAGGCTATCAACAATACGTGTACTGGTTTCAACATTGCCGGCTGCTACGGCTGCGGGATATTCAGCATTCAACAAACTCCCTTTGGGTGCTGAAATTGAAACGGATCTGAAGCAGCCATCACAGGCTGGGATATGATCAGGTAGTAGACAATAAAAAACATAATAAACAGCAGCAGCAGTGACTGAAAGAGGGCAGTTAACATTTCCTTTGGTCTGATCTGCACTACCTGAAAAGTCAAAATTCATCGTGCCTTTTCCGATCTGAACTGTTGTAGTAATGGGGAGATTGGCTGCACCTGCGCCATCATCTTCTAAGTAGTCTGTAAACGTGAAAGACCCCTCAGGAAGTTGTTCTATTAGCTTTTTCGCGGCTCGATCTGCATAAAGATTTAACGCTTGGTATGCCGCTGAAAGGTTCATTTCTTGTGAGTTTTCGAGCATTTTCTTTAATCGAGTTTGACCACTACGATTTGAACTAATCTGTGCTAAAAAATCGCCTCGAGCGATGGAAGGATCGATCAACTGAGCTAATAACTTCCTTAGAACATCATCAAGAATCTCTCCTCGCCGCATCAGATGCATGGGAGGGATGATCAAGCCCTCATCAGTCAATTGTTGACTTAATGGCATTGAACCTGGTGATTCACAACCGATGTCAGCATGATGCGCTCTATTTGCAACAAAACTCACCAATGAATGGTCTATAAAAACAGGAGCGATCACCGTTACATCTGGTAAGTGCGTACCACCTTGAAACGGATCATTCATCACAATCATATCACCGTCTTCCCAAGTGATGGCTTTAATAATATCGCGCATTGCAAATGTCATGCTGCCAAGATGAACGGGAATGTGCGCTGCTTGCGCGCACAAACGGCCTTTCGGATCGAAGATTGCACAAGAAAAGTCGAGTCGATCTTTAATATTCGGTGAAAAGGCGGTCCGGCGAAGTACGGCGCCCATTTCATCGCAGATCGCATTAATACGTGAAGAGAATAAACTCAATTCGATTGGGTTCATTTCGCTAGTATAATACCTAACATTGAATGACAGGATGTAATCATGCAAGAAAATACCCCATTGAGTGATGCTGTAATACTGAGCCCTCGTGTGAAGATCGAATACTGCCGCCAGTGTCGTTTTATTTTACGCGCAGGCTGGATGGCACAGGAACTACTCATGACTTTCGGTGATATGATCGGCGAACTTGCGCTAGTGCCTGGAGAAGGTGGCGTTTTTAATGTATTTGTAGATGGTGAACTTGTTTTCTCGCGCGAAGAAAAGGGACGTTTTCCCGAATCCAAAGAATTAAAGCAATTGATTCGTGATGTTATTGCTCCAGACTTAGCCTTGGGACACAGCGATCGGCCTTAATTAAAGGTTGTTTTAATGAATGGAGTAAGCGCGAATGATCCAAGCCATTCGTGCTTATTTTTCTCTGACAATTCGTAAACCAACTTGAGGCCGACGGGAATCTCCAGCAAGTTTCTCACGCGAACTGCTTTGCAATGATTTAACCGCATTTGCATACGATCCTCCGCGAACGACAAAATCGTCACAGCTCTTCTCTAACCATGCAGAACCGTCGACTGGCGCACCTTTGTAATTTGCGTGATAACAGTCTGCGGTCCATTCTGCGACATTTCCGAGCATATCGATCAAACCAAATTCATTTGCGTCATGTTGCCCCGTTGCAGAAGGTGCTCTCGGTTCAAGCGGAACACCACAACCAACGCAGGTCGCCTTATTCTCAAGCAGTTTGTAACCCCACCAGTAGGGTGATGTTGATCCGGCACGAGCCGCATATTCCCACTCGGCTTCACTGGCTAATCGGTAACGATTACCGGTTTGTTTCGACAACCATTCAGTGTACGCACGTGCTTGTTTATGAGAGAGATTACTGATCGGCAACTTCGCCTCACTGGCAGGCACAGATTTCCCTGTGAATTGTGCATATTCTGAACGAGTGACTTCATTCTGGCTGATCGCGAACTCGTTAATCTGTACTTCATGCTTGGGCCGCTCATCATCAGCAGGACTGACACCGCTCCCTCCCATAACAAACTTTCCAGCAGGTACCCAAACCATTGCGGGTGCGAGTTTGCTATTAAACATGCGATCATTAAATAAATTAAATGGAATGGCTTTGTCCGGGACTTGCTTCGTTACTGAATCAATTGCAGTCGTTGTTGTCGGGCCAGATGGTGTAACAGGTGTTTGAGGTTCAACGATAGGGGGGATTTCCGTACTAGCAGTAATGGGTGACGAGATCGTGGATTCTTGACGATGAATATAGGCCCAAACTGCCGCGATCGCGGCGCAAGCTAGTAAGAGGTACAGCACCGCGCTGTAATTTTTTAAACCATTGTTTTTAGATTTGTTTGCCTTGATCGAAGCCGTTTGTCGTTTCAGCTTCGTTTGATGTGATTTGGAGTCATACTGCGTTATCGATCCTGAATCTGTTTCAGTCAAGCTGATGTCGTCTTCAAGTGTATCGGCAAGATCCTCCGGGGGACAAGATATGATCACCACCGTAGTGTTGTCTTGTCGGGGCATTTGCGCTGCTGACACTTTCGCTAAAATCGATGAGCAAAGGGGCTCCGGCATGTCCTGTGATCGCATCAACTGGAGTAAGTCTTCACGCGATAATGTATCGATTCCATCTGAGGCCAACAATACCTGATCACCAGTTTGTAATAGAATCGGTTGTTCTGGGCTATCCACCGCTGGAATGGGTTCACCAGTGAGCGCGCTCAATAACATATGTCGAGAATATCCATTCTCGTCATTGACCTCATTGCCTTCTGCTGCCATGCGATCGAGATAGCCACCATAACTATGATCTGCATTTTTCTTGAGTAGTTTTTCATCCCGGACAAGGAATAAATGTGAATCGCCGACACTGATCCATTGCATGCCTGTTTCGGTAAAAATAACGCCGATAAATGTGCAGCCCATGCCCTTTAGAGCAGCTGTTTCACGTATATTTTCTGCCAGTACTTCATTGGCCTTGATCAGCGCTTCTCTCAGCAGCTCATGATGATCATCACTGTCGAAATAACGTTTTTTGATGTAATTCGTGAAGGATTCGACCGCAAGTTCACTGGCAACATTACCTGCAGCATGGCCGCCCATACCATCGGCTAAGACAACGAGTAATGCAGATTTACCAACGTCAGGACTGACAATTGGTGTGATCAGAAAAGCATCTTCCTGATATTCGCGCGCTCCGTCTATTTGTGCGCCGTGCGCTTCTAAATTAAGACTCATAAATTAGGTGTGATCACGTTCGGTGTTTATAATGTGGCTGGCCTTTACGTTTATAAGCAAAATATTGGCCTAAATTGAATCCTAGGTGTCACATTTAATTAATTCGACATCATTATAACGACAAGCAATGTCGAAGTTTGGGTCAAATGTTAAAAAACGTCATCCCTGTGTTGAATCTCCTCTTGGGTCCACTGGCAGGACTCGCTTTATATTTCTATTTACCGGCGAGCTATCATCAAGATGATCAAACGCTTGTCGCATTTTCCCATGCGGGCAGGGCAACTGCCGGTGTCGCTCTGTGGATGGCGCTTTGGTGGGTTACGGAAGTTATTCCCGTTTACGTGACGGCATTATTACCCATTGTCGTTTTTCCCTTATTCGGCGCAGTCCCAATCAAACAAGCTGCCGCACCTTACGCGCATTATCTGATCTTTCTTTTCATGGGTGGTTTTATTTTGTCACTGTCCATGCAACGTTGGGGCTTGCATAAACGAATTGCCCTGAAAACGCTCTTGATCGTCGGGACATCACCCTCGCGAATCATCGCTGGTTTTATGATCGCGACCGCGCTATTGAGTATGTGGGTTTCTAATACAGCGACGACGATCATGATGACACCGATTGCTTTAAGCCTGCTCGCCTTGATTAAAAGTAATGATCAATCCTCTTCAGCATCACGCAATAACTTCGCCATTTGCTTACTCCTTTCGATTGCCTATAGTGCGTCAATCGGCGGGATCGGTACATTGATCGGTACACCACCAAACTTATTTTTTGCCTCGTTTATTAAAGAACAGCTCGATCTTGAGATCAGCTTCGTACGCTGGCTCGGCGTCGGGTTGCCGATCGTGATTCTCTTCATTCCGCTATGCTGGTTATTCCTCACACGCGTGTTGTATCGTTTTCCTGGATTACATTTAGGTGATGCTGGCGATCTTGCATCAGATTCTTATCAAGCACTTGGCAAAATGAATAAGGGTGAGCGATATACCTTGCTCATCTTCCTTTTCGCCGTCTTTTCCTGGATTTTCCGACCGCTGATTCAGCAGATCAGCATTGGTGAATTTCTTCCTTTCGCGCATTTAAGTGATGCCGGTATTGCGCTGTTAGCGGCAATGGCTTTATTTATTATTCCGGTTGATCTTGGACGACGTGAATACGTGATGGATTGGGAAACATGTAAGGAATTACCGTGGGGAATTCTACTGCTTTTTGGTGGTGGTTTAAGTTTGGCTGCCGCGATTGATGCCAACGGTGTCGGCGCATTCATCGGCTATCAGTTTAGTGGTGTGTACGGCGTCTCAGCAATTTTGATGATATTGCTGGTAGCGTCCGTGATCATTTTTATGACGGAATTGTCTAGTAATCTGGCCACGACCGCGACGATGATCCCGATTCTCGCCGCTGTTGCTCCCGTTATGGGTATCCACCCATACACACTGATTATCCCCGCAGCGATTGCGGCCAGCTGTGCGTTCATGATGCCGGTCGCGACTGCACCGAATGCGATCGTCTTTTCATCCGGGCAGATCAGTGTCCCGCAGATGTGTCGTGCAGGTGTTTTACTGAATATTGTCGGCGTCTTGATTATCACATTTTGCACATACTTTATCGCACTACCTCTCCTTGGAATTGATCTCCCCGCGCTCATTATTAAATGAACGACGTGAGATTTCCGCATCTGGTATGATCGCGTTTTTTTCTCACGTAACTTCTACCTTACACTTCCATGTCTCCCGAACAGCTGAAAAAACGACTTCATCAATGCTTACGAATTGATCAACACCGTTTCCGTCGTCGTCTTTCCAAACTTCGTCATCAAAATGATAAAGAGAAAAATCACGCTGCATTAAAACAACTTGAACAAGAGATCGAAAAGTCGATCAACGTTGTTACCGAACGCGATCAAAAACGCCCCACGCCAGACTACGATGAGATGTTACCGATCAATCAACGTCGTGATGAAATTGCAGCCTTGATCGAGAAAAATCAGGTTGTGATCGTCTGTGGTGAAACCGGATCAGGTAAATCAACGCAGTTACCGAAAATTTGCCTCGAAATGGGAAGAGGGGTAAAGGGGCTGATTGGACACACACAACCTCGACGGATCGCCGCGCGTACGGTTGCTGCGCGCGTTGCAGAAGAATTGCATTCACAACCTGGGAAAACTGTCGGCTATAAAATTCGTTTTACTGATCACGTAAGTGCAGACACATATATTAAGTTAATGACTGACGGAATTTTGTTGGCTGAAACGCAGGGTGATCGTTTTCTCGATGCCTACGATACGCTGATCATAGATGAAGCTCACGAACGCAGTTTAAACATTGATTTTCTGCTCGGTTTTTTAAAAAACCTACTTCCAAGACGTCCTGATTTAAAAATTATTATCACGTCAGCGACGATTGATCCTGAACGTTTATCGAAACATTTCAATAACGCTCCAGTCATCGAAGTGTCAGGTCGAACATACCCGGTAGTTGTCCATTATCGCCCTTTAGTGGATCCTAATGATGAAGAACAAGAACGTGATCTTGTTCTCGGGATTCTCGATGTAGTTGATGAAATAAGCCAAACAGATTTGGGTGATATTCTGATCTTTTTGCCCGGCGAGCATGAGATCAGGGAAACTACCGAAGCCCTGAAGCGACGACATTTAAAAAATACCGAAATCTTACCTTTGTACGCAAAGTTGGGCGTGGCTGATCAGAATAAAGTTTTTCAACCTCATAATAAACGCCATATTGTACTGGCGACGAATGTGGCAGAAACATCTTTAACAGTACCGGGAATTCGGTTTGTGATTGATCCAGGTCTTGCACGCATGAGTCGATATAGCCCACGCAGTAAAGTGCAACGTTTGCCGATTGAACCCATCTCACAAGCATCAGCAAATCAGCGCAAGGGTCGTTGTGGTCGTGTCAGTGATGGTATTTGTTATCGACTGTATTCAGAAGAAGATTTTATAGGACGAAGCCTTTTTACAGATCCAGAAATTAAACGCACAAATTTAGCATCGGTTATATTGCAATTATCTTCACTTCGTTTTGGTGATGTTGATCGATTTCCGTTTATTGATCCGCCTGATGGAAAATACATCAGTGATGGTTTTAAATTACTCGAAGAGTTAGGTGCGGTTACTGCTCAAAGACAATTAACATCACTCGGAAAAAAACTCGCCCGTTTACCGGTTGATCCGCGAATTGGACGGATGATACTCGCCGGTCATGAGTTTCATTGTTTAAAAGAAATGCTCATTATCGCTAGTGCATTAAGTGTGCAAGATGTCCGTGATAAACCGATGGATAAAATGCAGCAGTCCGATGAGGCGCATGCGAAGTTTGCACACGAGGATTCAGACTTTTATTGGTTCCTCAATGTATGGCGGTTTTATAAAGATCAGGAGAGTCAATTATCACAGAATAAGTTACGCAAACTGTGTAAAACGAATTTCTTAAATTATCTTCGTATGCGTGAATGGTTTGATATCCACCGACAATTGACCAGTCTTTGTAAAGAGATGGAGTTTAAACAAAATTCGGAAGAAGCAAAATATCAATCTATTCATAGCGCCTTACTCAGTGGTTTGTTAGGCAATATCGCTTTTCAATCTGATCGTCATGAATATACTGGTGCGCGCAATATCAAAATGAATATTTTCCCGGGCTCAGCACAGTTTCAAAAAAAACCGAAATGGTTTATTGCGGCAGAGCTTGTTGAAACATCAAAGCTCTATGCGAGAACCGTCGCGAAGATCGAACCGGAATGGATCGAAAAAATTGCCGGGGATTTAGTTAAACGCAGCTACTCAGATCCGTTTTGGTCTAAAAAGGCCGGTCATGTGGTCGCACTCGAAAAAACCAGTTTATACGGTCTCGTATTATCGACGGATCGTAGAGTGAATTTCGGTCGAATTGATCCGATTGAGTCGCGACGACTCTTTATTCAATCTGGCCTGATTCCATTTGATCTTTCACATAGTTTTCCTTTTCTAAAGCATAACCAAAAGTTGGTTAAGGAAGTTGAAGCACTTGAGCATCGTGCACGGCGTTTAGATATCTTGGTTGATGAAACTGCTCAATACAATTTTTATGATCAAGCATTACCGGTGGATATCAATAATGCTCATGGGTTAAAAAAATGGTATCAAACTGCTACTCAAGAAGATCCATCGCTATTATTCTTTGATAAAGACTTTCTAATTCGTGAAGAGTCTAAGCAGGCCAGTGAATCAGCCATGCCAAGTAGCTTGCAAGTGGGCGGGTTGGGTTTACCTTTAAATTACCATTTTTCTCCAGGTGCAAAAGACGATGGGGTCACACTTTCAGTTCCTGTTGCAATGTTAAATCAATTAGACGAAAAACAGTTTGATTGGTTAGTACCTGGTTTAATCAAAGAAAAAGTGACCGAATTAATTCGCAGCCTACCGAAACAATTACGGAAAAACTTTGTTCCAGCACCCAATTTTGCAGAAGCATGTTTGCAAGCGATAACGTATGGCGAAGGAGACCTGTTATTAAAGTTACGTGATCATTTACATAAAATGACCGGCATCACGGTTGAGCCAGCTCAATGGGATCAAGATCGTTTACCGGATCATTTGAAATTAAATTTTAAAGTGATCGATGCACATGGAAAGGTGGTATCAGAAGGTCGTAATCTTTTTGTTCTCCAAGGTAAATTGGAAGAGCATGCAGAACAAATTTTTACAGAAGATACGAGCTGGGATATAGAATGCGATCACCTAACCAGTTGGAATTTCGGCGATTTACCGAGCCAGGTAGAAACGACACGACATAATATGCCTTTACGTGGTTTTCCTGCGTTATTAGATAAAGCAGATCATGTGGCGATTCTGGTCGTTGATACTAAGGAAAAAGCCCAGTTAATCCATCGTGAAGGCTTACGACGTTTATTCATGTTGGTATGTTCAGATAAAGTGAAGTATCTTTCAAAAAATCTTAAAGGGTTTGATAAAACGAGCTTAAAACTTCGAACAATTTGCCATGCTGATGAACTCAAGGCGGATTTAATTAACGCTATTGTTGATCAGAGTTTTATGGCTGCAAGTTATGATATTCGTAATGAATCACAGTTTGATGCAGCATGTGCAAAAGGGCAGCGTGAATTAATGCTTGTCGCTAACAAACTCTGTGAAAAACTTTCTGAGATTGCAGATGCATATTTTTCCGTGAATAAGCGACTTGAAAGTAAAACACCATTATCTTGGCTGCAGGCGGTGCAATCGATAAGAATGCAATGTTCTAAACTAATCAAAAAGAACTTTGTAACCGAAACACCACCAGAATGGTTTATTCATTTTCCTCGTTATTTTAAAGCAATTGATCGCAGGTTGGATAAGCTTGATCATAACCCTGCAAAGGACAAGTCCTTAGATCGTAGTTGTAGCATTTATTGGGAACGTTTATCTAGTACCAATGATCGATCTCAAAAATGGATCGAAATCCGCTGGATGATAGAAGAACTTAGAGTGTCACTTTTTGCTCAAGAATTGGGTACGGCAATGAGTGTTTCTGAAAAAAGGATTGAGAAACTATGGGATGCGTATAAAGCAGATCAGCGATAAGTTTTTAGCTTTTCATTTTCTTGACGAAAAAAACACATCCGTTTTTCATCCGAACTTAATTTTTTATATTCTTCGAAAGTAATAACATCTCCAAATCTTAATATAATTTTATTTTTCTTCTTCTTCTGTCTTAATAATTCTTTTGGATATCGTAGTGCGTGAAGAGTAGGGCCTAATGCATAAAACAAAGGACTATTTTTACCCTCAATATATAGGGGTAAAATATCAGCCTGAGTTATTCGAGCCAGTTTTGCGATCGATACACGCCATTCAGGATCGCGAATAAATGGTTTGGATAAATGTAAATGAGCAACATTGCCTGCAGGATAACAAAGTAACTTTTGCTTATTATTCAGCCAGTGAAACATCTCATGCAAAGAGCGTCTATTATTCTGCTTTGATTTGTTATCACTAAATGGGGACACGCCGATCAGCAGTGGACTTAGCTGTGAAATTCTTAATAAGAATTGATTTGCGACTACCTTAAAATCCGACTGCTGCGCAAGACAAAAGTCCATTGTAATTAATGCTTCTAATGCACCAAATGGATGGTTTGATAGAATCATTAATGGACGATGGTTCTGTTTAAGATGTGCTAGTGACCGTTCGCCAATTTTACTTTCGTAATGAATATTAAGTGCTGATAAACACTGTTTTATGAACGGACTCGGAAGAAGATCAGGTGGGATTGTTTCATATATTTTAGCGAGTTCACTAAATCCTAATATGTTTTCTAAAGAATTAAAGATATATTTATCAAATATGTGATTTGGTGTTTTTTTCCGGTAGGAAGATATTTGAAACGGGTTGGAGTTAGCGTTCATCTAACCGTGAACATAAAATAATGTGTTAGGCATAAAAAAACGCCTGAAGGTGAACCTGCAGGCGTTTGATCATTAGAGTAATAATTTTAATTTTTAATGACTCATTTTTCAGTATAACTAACACTACATTTCGCAGCTGAAAAGCCACCACAAACGGCAGGATCTTTCGATCCTGTACCTAAAAGGCCATTATTATATGTCGCCATATTATCGCCGCCATAGGTAAAACCATCAGTTAGCTCAACAACATTACCTTGCATATCTACGCCCGTAGTTTGGCCAGAAGCTGCGGCCATTTCTGCTGAGCTCATACCGCTCATTGAGGTACAAGCTGTGAGTAGTGTGATGGCACCGATTGCACCAATGGTTACTAGAGATTTTGTTGTATCTGACATCATTTGACTCCCCTTTAACATTGTTATTTGTTTTTAGTATTAAAGTTAGGGAAACACTCTCCCTTGCATAAGAATAGATGACAAAAAGCGAGAAAACAACACTACCTATTATGGGTTAGTGTTTACTGCTTGCTTCAGGTGCCGAAACGACTTCTAACGCTCTTAAAACATCACGGCGACTTATCGCACCTACCAACCGGTTATCGTTTACAACAGGGTATCGACGAAAACTAGATTTAAGAAAAAATTCAGCGATTTCAATAATTGGAGTATCAGCTTCGATGGTTTGTATTTCATTTACCATATACTCTGCGACACGGCCACCGCACTCACCGTGATAGCCAGCATTGAGGGCCACTTTCATACAATCTTTCTCTGATAAAAAGCCAACTAAATTACCGTGGTCATCAATGACAGGCGCGCCTGAAATTTTTTGCTCTATCAAAATATGTATCGCACGTAGAACGTCCATATCTTTATTAAACGTTGTGGTAGTACGCCCCATATAATCTTTTACTTTCAAAGACGCGAGCATAAGACAACCTCCTTCGACTACTGTCGCTACTTATTGTTTTTGTTGATTGTTTTTAAGCTTACAGATTTCTTTATCTTTTTTAGAGCAGCCACAAGCTTGATCGATCCCAATTCGATTTAAGCCTCCACAACTTCCCTTGATTGCTGGCCGTCCAGCCATGACACCGACGGCCATTCCTGCTAGTGCAATTCCGATAATAAGTATGCTGGCTAAGAACATCATCATATTCTAACCCCCGAAGTCATCAAGGAAGATATGATCACGCTCAACACCGAGATCTTCTAGCATATTAATCACGGCGGCATTCATCATCGGTGGTCCACACATGTAGAACTCACAATCCTCAGGTGCAGGGTGATTTTTTAAGTAATTCTCAAAAAGCACGTTGTGAATAAATCCTGTATAGCCTTCCCAATTATCTTCCGGCATTGGATCGGATAAAGCTACGTGCCAGTCAAAGTTTTCGTTGTCTTGAGCAAGCTTGTTGAAATCTTCTTCGTAAAACATTTCACGAAGACTTCGTGCACCGTACCAGAATGTGATCTTTCGATCAGATTTGATACGGTCAAGTTGATCAAAGATATGCGATCGCATTGGTGCCATCCCAGCACCACCACCAATGAAGACCATTTCATTTTTTGTATCTTTCGCGAAAAATTCGCCGAATGGTCCTGAGATAGTCACTTTATCTCCCTCTTTGAGGTTATAAATATATGATGACATCTGACCGGGTGGGATACCGTTATCAGCACCAGGAGGAGGAGAGGCGATACGGACATTGAGCATGATAATCCCTTGCTCAAGTGGGTAGTTAGCCATGGAGTAGGCGCGAACGACCTCTTCGTTGACGATAGATTCATAGCGCCATAGATCAAATCGATCCCAGTCGCCACGATATTCTTCTTGGACAATAAAATCTTTATATTTAACGTGATGAGGAGGACACTCAATCTGAATGTAACCACCAGCACGAAAGTCAACATTCTCACCTTCAGGTAACTCAAGCACGAGTTCTTTAATGAAGGTCGCGACGTTATCATTAGAACGCACACTACATTGCCATTTCTTCACGCCGAAGACCTCTTCAGGAACTTCGATTTTCATGTTTTGTTTAACGGCAACCTGACAGGCGAGACGATCACCACACGATGCTTCGCGTTTTGTAATATGGGACTCCTCTGTCGGCAAAATCGAACCACCACCTTCAGAAATTTTTACTCGACATTGCCCACAAGTGCCGCCACCGCCACAGGCTGAGGAAACAAAAAGTTGAGCATCTGACAATGCGCCTAGCAACTTCGAGCCAGCCGCAGTTTGAATGATTTTTTCGTCATTAATCAGAATTTCTATGTCGCCAGAGGGAACAAGTTTTGATTTTGCGCTAATGATTAAAAACACCAACGCCATGATGATCAAGGTGAATAAAACGACTCCAAGTACTATTTCCATTACAGTTGTATCCCCGAGAATGCCATGAATCCGAGAGCCATCAGGCCCGCTGTAATAAAGGTGATGCCAAGTCCCTGAAGACCATCTGGTACGTCAGAATACTTTAGCTTTTCACGTATGCCAGCTATTGCCGTAATCGCCATTGCCCAGCCAAAACCGCTACCGAGTCCGTATACCGTACTTTCAGCAAGATTATAGTTACGTTCAACCATAAATAAGGTACCGCCCATGATCGCGCAATTCACTGTGATTAATGGGAGGAAGATACCGAGTGCGTTATATAGCGCTGGTGCAAAACGATCCATCGCCATTTCTAGGATCTGTACCATTGCAGCGATCACGCCGATATAGCTGATTAAACCGAGAAAACTCAAGTCAACTTCTGGCATACCAGCCCAGCCTAGCGCGCCTTCTTTCAGTAAATGTTGATAGATGATGTTGTTCGCAGGAACTGTAATTGTTTGTACTAGGATTACTGCAATACCCAATCCCAACGCCGTTTCGATCTTTTTCGAAACGGCGAGGAACGTACACATCCCCAAGAAGAACGATAACGCGAGATTCTCAATAAAAATCGAGCGTACAAAAAGACTTAGATAATGTTCCATTACATTACCTCCGTACGGTGAACCTGGTGGATCTGATAATCAGGAGATTCAACTTGTTCAGGTTTCCATGCTCGAACCGCCCAAATCAGTAAACCGATGACGAAAAAAGCACTTGGTGGTAACAACATCAAACCATTGGAATAGTACCAGCCTCCGTCATTCACTAATGGAAACACGGTTTGACCAAAAAGTTTGCCAGCCCCAAAAAGTTCGCGAATAAATGCGACAACCATGAGTAACAAGCTATAACCTAAACCATTACCTAGTCCATCAAGGAAACTCAGGCCCGGAGGGTTTTTCATTGCATAAGCTTCTGCGCGTCCTAATACGATGCAGTTAGTGATGATCAAGCCAACAAATACTGAAAGCTGTTTACTTGCTTCAAAGGCATAAGCTTTGAGAATTTGATCAACGACAATAACCAGTGATGCAATGATTGTCATTTGCACGATGATCCGAATACTGGAAGGAATATGGTTACGTATCACACTGATACAGAAATTAGAGCAGGCGACTACCGAGGTTAATGCGATGCTCATGATAAGAGCTGTCATCATATTTGATGTAACAGCCAATGCAGAACACACACCTAAAACCTGAAGGGTAATCGGGTTATTATCGATCAAAGGATCGAGTACATTAGACTTTGCTTCGCTAGACATGCTTTATCCTTCAGTTCGTATTTTGTTTAAGTAAGGACCAAAACCACCATCACCCAGCCAATACTGCAGCAGGTTAGTGACACCTTGGCTCGTCAAGGTCGCACCCGAGATACCGTCTATCTGATATTCAGATCCAGACAGTCCCGGAACAACATGGCCACGTACGACTTTGATCAAAACGTCGCCGGATTGATCGGAGATTTTTTTGCCTTCCCAAAGTGATCGCCATTTAGGATTGTCAACTTCACCACCTAAACCTGGTGTTTCTGCATGTTCGTAAAACTTCAGACCGCGAACAGTATTCGCGTCACTTTCTAACGCGAGAAAACCATATAGCGTTGACCAAAGTCCATAACCATGCACAGGAAGCACGTACTGTTTTATTTCGTCATTTTCTTTAAGCACATAAACTGTTGCAAATTTCGATCGTTTACCGATACCCGCAATATCGTCATCACCGTTAAGTTTTATTCCGAGTTGCGGGTCACCCGCGGCTTTTCGTTGATCAAACGTAAGAGGGTCCATGCGGTCTGAATATTCACCCGTTTCAAGATTGACGAGTTTTATTTCAAACTTTTCGAATGCACGATCAATACCTTCACTTTCATAACCAACGCCGGTTACTTCAAGAATATTGCGCTTTTTGTCCGTTTTTTTATTCTCAATCTGTAAGGGTTTGAGAAAGACTGCCGCCGCTGAGACGACAACTGAACAAACGAGGCAAAGTGCGATAGCGACAGCGATCGTTTTCTTTGTACTATCGTTTGGCAGATTCAGGATGCTTGAAAACATACCTTTATTCTGCGTTGTGTTTTCAACAGGTTCATCCATTACGTTTCATCCTTCTTTGAACATTTGCGCGAACGACAAAGTAGTCGATCATCGGTGCGAAGATATTCGCGAATAAGATCGCTAACATCATGCCTTCAGGAAAGGCTGGATTAACAACACGTATCAGCACCACCATGAAGCCGATAAGAGCACCGTAAAGCCAGCGGCCTGTATCCGTCATTGATGCACTAACTGGATCCGTCGCCATAAAGATCATGCCGAAAGCAAAGCCACCCAAAGACAGATGCCAATACCACGGCAACTCAAATAGTGGATTCGTGTCGCTTCCGATCAGATTAAACAACATGCTCGTTAACACCATTCCTATAAACACACCGGCAATGATGCGGTAGGAGGCGACACGCGTGTAAATTAAGAACAAGGCACCTAACAAACAGGCAAACGTGGATGTTTCACCCAACGAACCTGGCATATTCCCAAAGAATGTTTGCGAATAGGTGAAGCCCGCTTGCGTAATGGCTTCAATACCGCCCGCTGCTGCAAGTGCTAATGGGGTCGCTGCACTGAAACCATCAATCGCAGTCCATACAGCGTCACCCGACATCTGTGCCGGATAGGCAAAAAACAGAAATGCTCGGCCCGTCAGTGCTGGGTTTAAAAAGTTCTTACCCGTTCCACCAAACACTTCTTTGCCCAAGACAACACCAAAAGAAATACCCAATGCGACCTGCCATAATGGAACAGATGGCGGCAAAATCAGCGTGTACAACATTGAGGTAACGAGAAACCCTTCGTTAACCTCATGGTTTCGAACACCGGCAAACAAGACCTCCCATAAACCACCTGCGACTAACGTCGTTATGTAGATAGGGAGAAAATACAACAAACCGTGAAACACATTCGCGATCACACTGTCTGGATTGTGGCCAATGCCGAGTAACGAGATTAGGGTGCCTCTCCAGCTATCTACCTCGGTCATTCCGAGAGCTGCCATAGCAGAATTGGCTTGATATCCGGTGTTCCATAGCGCCATCAGGATGACGGGTAAGGTTGCCACGACCACAAAACTCATCACACGTTTGAGATCAATACCATCTCGAACATGGGGGGCTTGTCGTGTTACATCGGATGGGGCGTACAGAAAAGTGTCAATCATTTCATAGACTGCAAAGTACTTTTCGTAAGGCCCGCCTTTATGAAAGTTAGGTTCTATTTTGTCGAGGAAACGTCGCAATCGCGCCATGTTTATCCTTCTTTTTCAATTTGAATTAAGTTAGTTCGCAAAGCCGGGCCATATTCATATTTGCCTGAGCAAACAAATGAACACAAGGCTAAATCTTCTTCGTCAAGCTCAAGGCAACCCAATGCTTGAGCAGCGTCTGTATCTTTAACGAGAATGGCTCTAAGTAATTGCGTTGGAAGAATATCCAACGGCATGACGGATTCATAAGTGCCAACAGGCACCATCGCTCTGGGGCTTCCATTCTGACAGGTTGTCAGATCGAATTTCTTTTTCCCTAATAAGCGTGAAATGAAAACGTTGAGTTTAGAGTATTTTTCAGATCCTGGTTTGATCCAGCCCATGAATTCGCGTTCGAAGGTCTCTCTTATCACGGAAACTTGTAAGTGATACCGACCAAGATAAGCAGCCCAGTTAGAAGCCATGTGACCTGAAAATACTGAACCGGAGATGACTCTCGATTGCTGATGTTCAGTTTCATTTTTTAACAAATCTTCAGTATTTGCACCAAGTCGAGTTCGTAACAATCGTGGACGTCGAACCATTGGTCCAGCAAGAGCTATGACACGTGTCACGTCTAGCTTACCTGTGGTGAATAAAGTCCCAATCGCGATCACGTCTTGGTAATTAATATGCCACACACTTTTAGCAGCACTGACGGGATCGAGTAAATGGATGTGCGTCCCGACCAAACCCGAAGGGTGTGGTCCTGCAAATTCATGTGCTTCGATTTGTGCCGTGCTTGGTGATGGGATTTTACTGTCTGGGGCTGTACAAAGGAAAACCTTACCTTCCGTCAAACGAGTCAAGATTTTTAAACCATTCTGAAACTCAGTGACTTTTTCATCAATGACAGCTTCTGGATTTGCAGCTAGCGGATTACTATCTATCGCCGTGACGAATATTGATCGCGGAATCGCTGTGACTTCAGGATTCTTACTATAAGGGCGGGTTCTTAACGCCGTCCACAAACCTGAATCAACCAAATTCTTTACGACTTTCTCACGATCCAGCGACGCCAAATCAGATGCTTCGTAAGAAGTGAACGTTTCCTCGTCATCTCCGTCTACTGTAATTACAACAGATTGAAGAACGCGTTTAGCACCTCGGTTGATCGATTTCACGATACCCGCGGCAGGGGAGGTGAATCCGACACCAGGGTTTTTCTTGTCAGTGAAAAGAAGTTGACCAAGTTTGACCCGATCTCCTTCTTCAACAAGCATTGTCGGTTTCATTCCGACATAGTCCGTGCCTAAGATAGCGACCGAATCAACCTCGGCAGCATTATCGATTTTTTGATCTGGCTGACCAGAGATAGGCAAATCGAGCCCTTTATTTATCTTGAATAGCATAATGAATAGCCATTACTGCAAACTGCGTAATGTAAATTTTCCCCAATTCATAGATCCTGAAATTATAGTTGTTGAAGTGTGTCTTGCAAAGATGAAAGTCTATGTTGCAGGGCAAAAAAATACAGTTTTTGCTATTGACATCGAATAAAAAAGGGACCGAAGCCCCTTTTTTACTATTTATCACGTTATGAACGTTTAAATATTAAAAGGCGTATTGCACGCCGATGGTCGAAATCCAATCCGTTTGAAGTTGCGGGCCATCCAGATCTTGATGAATCGGTGTACCCACTTCAGCGGCGAGTCGAAATCCACCGAGTTTGTAATTAAGACCGACGAGAGCGTCAATCCGATCACCGCCACGCAAGCTTGGGTTTGCCGTTGGTACCATGTTCGGATTTAAACGGCCATCAGCACCATCGACATCGCCCCAGCTTGTTACAGCGAGACGAAACGAGGTGCTGAATGAATCATTCCATTTATGCGCAATCCAGCTCGTTGCTTCCAGCTTGTCACCCAGCGTATAGCCTTCGTCGTTTCGACCTGTTCGGATCGTACCCATTAGTTGTGCCCCCCAAGACCATCGCGAAGATTGTCCTGTGTAGGTAATACCCGGCAGAAAATCATATGTTCCAGAGCCAAGCTGCATTGGGTAAGGCAAGATCGCATTGGCCATGGCTGGCGTGTCATCTCGTTCGTCTGTTGAACCTGTCGGCAAACTGATGCTGGCATTTAAATGTACTGAATGCGCACCTTGTTTATACAGTGAATAAAGACCACCGAGTTTGATATCGCCAATACCGCTAGTTTCTGTCGTAAAACGAACGTTCATCGGAACGACCAAGTGATCCATTGAAATATCGAGTAATGGCAGCATGGCCATTAGCGTGAGCTTATCGCTCGGGGCATACATTGCACCAAACATATGCATGTCCATTGTCATGCGTGTTGGTGCGACTGGGAAACCTTGACTTGTAAAGACTTCAGCATCCGAGATCGTATCTGAACCAACGGCATTATCATCCATTTCCATGCGCATAAAGCGGTATGAGAACATGAACTCACCTGTTTTATGCAGGTGATCGCCCATCACACCGTACGGTGCGTGTGAGTCGGGTCGCCCGAGGTCATAGTTATGTGCAGAAATATTTGTACTTGCCAGTAGGGCGGCGATGCTTATTATTGTTTTCTTCATTAAATCCGTACCTTATAAAATCTAGGCGCGAAGATTATCAGAAATTAACTGCGGTAAAGGTGTGACATATTGTCGCACCAAGCGCATGTTACGAGGAGTAAAACGTACTTTATGACAATAACGATTGATTTATTACGTCACGGCGATGTTGCTGGTGGTACTCGATTATTGGGCCATACTGATGCGGCACTAAGTGAACTGGGTTGGACGCAACTGCGAAATGTCGTGAACAATCGACAATGTCCGTGGACGGAGATCATCTCCTCACCGCTGCAACGTTGTCATTTATTTGCTCAAGAAATTGCCACTCAACTTCAGCTTCCTTTGCGAAAAGAGCCGGATCTCAAAGAAATCAGCTTCGGCGAATGGGAAGGAGCACTTTTTGAAGACTTATATAAAAGCGAACATGCTGATCAGCTTCGCGCCTTCTGGCAAAACCCCGCGGAAAATCCGGCCCTCGGTGGCGAGTTTTACATGACATTCGAAGATCGTGTCCTAAAAGCATGGCAAAAAATCGTGGTAGCTCAGATGCAACAAGAAAGCAGTCATCTTCTCTTGGTGATTCATGGTGGTGTCATTCGAACCTTACTGAGAGGCATTTTAGACTTTCCAATCGAACACTTCTTCCGTATTGATGTGCCTTACGCTTGTTTGAGTCGGATCGAGATTGCAGAAGGAATACCGCGCCTGGTTTTTCATGGTGGACAATTAAGTACGTTAGCGGATGCGTAATTCCATTAATTTGCCATTGCGGTTCATATCAATTTGATTGAGAAAACTATTGCCGAGCAACACTTCTGTTGGATGGCTGCCTTGAATAACAGCGGCCTCCACATTTTCCAGATCGAGCCGGCCAACTTTTACGCGATCAAGCAAAACATACCACGCTTTTGCGACACCTGAGGCGGTGTTGGTCTGACCGATCACACCACTCACTTTATAATCGAGCCCAAGGCGTTTAGCTGTTTTCTCATTCATTGCGATCAAAGTGGCGCCAGTATCAACCAAGAATTCCACATTAAACCCATTAATGTGGCCAGACGTTCGATACATGCCTTCTCGATCTGGGGTGATCGTATGCGTTGCTGATCGGTTGCGTTTTTTGAAATTGCTGGAGATATGCTTCCCCAGTTTTAAGATCTGAATTTCCCCATCAATTTCGATCTCAGCTTCTTCACTGTCGCATCGGATCAGACGTACGCCATCAACAGGGGAAGGAGAATCGGTTTTTAACACATGTCGTTCACCATCGATGGAAACGATCGCCATGTTTTTCAGCAAACCATTCACCACGACACTCTCAACGGCAAATGCTATGAATGGAAAACTTAACAAAAAGCTGATCAGGATTCGTGCTGTACGCATGGCAATTCCATCTGTGTCGAATTAAACTGTATCGATTATCTGATGTAACGCTTAACTGCATCAGAAGAATTGATATGATTACATGCCTTATCGACGGTAATACCACATTCTTCAACCCATCAAACGTCTTCGACTAACGGATAATCCGCATGCTAAGCAAACTTCTTACCCAACATAAACCGCTCATCATGGGCATTTTAAATGTCACACCGGACAGTTTCTCCGATGGCGGTAGTCATACAGAGCGCGGTCGCGCGGTACGTTTTGCATTGCAAATGATCGAAGAAGGCGCTGATATTATCGATGTCGGTGGTGAATCAACCCGTCCTGGGTCAGAACGCGTCAGCGCTGAAGAGCAAATACGCCGCACTGCCAGCGTTATTGAAGCGATCCGCCGCACCATCCCAAGCGATATTCTGATCAGTATTGATACAACCCGATCCGCTGTGGCTAAAGCTGCGATCGATGCTGGAGCCAATATCTTAAATGATGTGCGTGCAGGACAAGATGATGAGGGAATGTTTGCGTTGGCCGCAGAGCATGATCTCCCGCTCATTCTTATGCATATGCAAGGTACGCCAGACACAATGCAAGTTGATCCGACTTATGAAGATGTCGTCGCCGATATCGAACAGTTCCTTGAAGAACGCTGTCAGGCAGCCATGGCAGCAGGTGTAAAGAAAGAGAATCTTGTGATCGATCCGGGCATCGGCTTCGGCAAGACGCAAGAACATAATCTCAAACTCATGGCGAATCTTGATCGCTTTGTGCAAAGTGGCTATCCAGTTTTACTCGGCACCAGTCGTAAACGTTTTATGGGAGCAATTTGTCGTGGGGCGGAACCAAAAGATCTGATTGGGGCAACTTGTGCAACCACAACATTAGGCGTGCTAGCAGGCGTACAAATGTTCCGCGTCCATGATGTCAAACCCAACCGTCAAGCTGCTGACGTGACCTACGCAATCCAACGCAGCTGATACAGGATTGAATGACGGAACATCTCCTCTTACTCACTGGGAAACTCGCAAAAAATAATCTGACGCGAGTAATGAAGTCGATCGCCTCAGACGATTTTACTTATGAAGTGCACAATCTCGGCATCAGCGTCGCGGCGTTAATGACGACGGATATGATTCTGCGTCGCTTGGAAAATACGCGTGATGCTGATCGCATTATTGTCCCAGGCTTGTGTGCGGGAGATGTTGATGCGGCCAGCGAAAAGCTCGGTATCCCGGTTGTGCGTGGGCCAAAAGATATTAAAGATTTACCAATGTATTTCGGCAAGGGCGCGGAACCGCCGGATCTTACTCAATACGATGTGCGTATTTTTGCCGAAATCGTCGATGCACCGGATGTGAGTATCGATAATGTGCTCGCACAAGCCGCACGATATAAAGCCGATGGTGCTGATGTGATCGATGTTGGCTGTTTACCCGGGCGTGAGTTTGCGCAGATGGAAGAAATCGTCAAAGCCTTGAAAGCCGATGGTTATACGGTCAGCGTCGATTCGGTTGATCCTGATCAGCTCCTGCGCGCAGGACAGGCCGGTGCAGATTATCTGCTCAGTTTAAAAGAAAGCACGTTATGGTTAGCGGATGAAGTGGATTCGATTCCGATCTTAATTCCAGAAAGCCCAGAAGATCCCGATTCTTTATATCGCGTCATTGATAGCTTATTGCTCAAAGGCAAACCTTTTATCGCAGACAGCATTCTTGATCCGATCCATTTTGGTTTCACCCGATCACTCTGCCGTTATCAAGCGCTTCGAGATAAGTATCCGGACATTGAAATCATGATGGGAACCGGTAATCTCTCTGAGCTAACGGAAGCGGATACTGTCGGTATGAACACCATGATGCTTGGCATGATGTCTGAAATGCGCATTACGAATTTACTCACGACTGAAGTCAGCGAACATGCGCGTAAGAGTGTTGCTGAACTCGATCTTGGACGGCGTATTATGTACCGCGCCCGCGAAGACAATAGCTTGCCGAAAGGCTACCACGGCGGTTTAACAGGCCTGCATGAACGAAAGCCATTTAATTATAATGTTAGTGAAATCGCGGAAACTGCAAGCTTGATCAAAGACGCCAACTTTCGCATTCAAGTCAGTGCGGACGGCATCCACATATACAACCGTGATGGCATGCACAGCGCGATTGATCCGTTTGAACTCTTTGAACATTTACAGACCTTACAAGACGACGCGCCACACGCCTATTACATAGGCGTCGAGCTTGCCCGCGCACAAATTGCCTGGCAATTAGGCAAACGTTATGTGCAGGATGAAGAACTAGACTGGGGCGTGGCTTACCGCTCACTTGAAGACGGAAAAGCTGACCCCCATATGTTACATAAAGCAGAAGGCGCAACGCTGCGTGCACGCAAGAAAAAACGAAAAGAAGAAGTCGAACAAAAACGACAAAAAAAGGCAGAAGATGAATGATTTATGAAGCAGTGATCACGACCCGCTGTGAGGATGGCAGCGTGCGGATCGCGCCATTGGGTTATAAAGAATCCGGGGAATTTATCGTCCTCTCACCATTTCGCCCCTCAACAACGCTGAGCAATCTCGAACGCACTGGCCAAGCGGTCCTTAATTTAACCGACAACGTTGGTGTGATTGCTGGCTGTCTAACAGGCCATTATGATTGGGAAACAGTTGCTGTTGATCAGGTTGATGGCGAACGTTTGGTTGATACGATTACCCACTTAGAACTCAAAGTTGATCATGTTGAACCTGACGATGTGCGTCCGCGCTTTTTTTGTTCTATTAAAAATCAACAATCACATAAAGCATTTAAAGGTTTTAATCGTGCACAATCCGCGGTACTCGAAGCGGCCATTCTTGTTAGCCGCCTGAATATGCTGAGCAGTGAAAAGATTGATGATGAACTCGAATATTTAAAAATTGCCATTGATAAAACCGCCGGCCTGCAAGAGAAAAAAGCTTGGGACTGGCTCATGCTACGTATTGATCATCATCGCAAGGAGCAAAACTCGTGACAGGATTACTGGCCAGTGTTCGCTCGCTTGAAGAAGCAAAGTTAGTTCTCAATGAGCAAGCGGAAATTATTGATCTAAAAGAGCCCAACGATGGCGCACTGGGTGCCGTTCCAAGTGCTGTGATTAAAGAAGTCGTGAATCACGTGAATGGCGATCGCGTCGTCAGTGCGACTATTGGCGACTTACCGTGTGATCCAGACCTACTTGCTCAACGTGTGCTGGAGACTGGGGAATTAGGTGTTGATCTGGTAAAAGTGGGTATTTTCGAACCAGATAACTCACGGTTATTTGCTAGTTTTCAACGCATTAGTGAAGAATCATTAACTGGAGTTGTGATCGTACTCTTTGCTGATCGGCTACCAGATTGGTCAATTGTTGATCAGATCGCGCAAGCAGGTCTTGCTGGGGTTATGATTGATACTGCAGATAAATCTGCTGGCTCGCTACTAGACATAATTTCTCTAACTCAGATTGAAGCATTTGTCGAACGCGCAAAAGCAAATAAATTAATCACCGGACTGGCTGGTTCGCTACGAGCAGGCGACATCCCATCGCTGATCGGCTTTCAGCCAGATTATCTCGGTTTCCGCGGCGCGTTATGTACAGCGCACCAGCGGCAATCACAACTTGACACGCAGGCGTTGCGACAGATCCGTCAACGTATCAGCGAGGAGGAGGCACACTATGGCGCAGTGGCGTAACAAAGGTAACGACGAGGCGTATTCTGAAGCGGAAATCACGGCTCGTTTAGCAGACGAATTACCTAATTGGACATTTGAAAACGGTTGGATCAGACGCAAGTATAAAACCTCTGGTTGGAAATCTACCTTAATGGTCGTCAATACCGTTGGTCACTTGGCTGAAGCGGGTTTTCATCATCCGGACATGACGGTTTCGTATGCGTTCGTCATCGTAAAGCTGATGAATCATGCAGCGAAAGGGATCACAGATAAAGACTTCCAACTGGCGAAGAAATTTGATGAAGTAGTAATGTGGCAGCCGGGCTTAGAGGAAGATTCCGCTCTGGAAGGTACGCCGGACGATCCACGCTTTAAATATATCAAATACGATTAATCCCATTAACACCGCTGATCATACATCACCTGTGATCGGCGGTTTTTCGTTTCATTGACCCAACCATATTATTTATTCAAATACTGCTCATCATGGAATGATCGTACCCATTCTGGTCGATACACAACAAAAATAGTCAAAACCGCACCGGTAATAAATGCCTCTGGAAAAACCAATAATAATGACGCTGGTAGGGTATGCTGCCAGATTTGCATTGAATCCAAATTGCTCAGCACGTCAAGTAAGACACTGTTCGTTATACCACTACAAAATATTGCGACCGCGGCGTTTGCAAAACCACTCAAGAAAATAAAAACAAAGAAGTGTCGTGGTAAATAACGATAGACCAATCGGACTATCCAATAACTGGCGAATATCGGAACCACGATCAAGCTGAAACTCGCCATGGAAAACACGAGTATGGATAGTTTTTGCAAGACACAAGTGGCGAGTAACACACTGCTCAAACCGATCACGGCAAATTGCCAACCAAATAAAACCGTCAATAAGGTCGCGCCGATCAGGTGAATATGCACCGTATTGTCCATGAGGCTGATATCCATTTGCCAGATGAGAAACGTACAAGCACAAAGTATTGGCCAAATATGTTGGATCGGTTTCGAAGATGCGCTTTGCCAAGGCGCACGATAGATCGCCCATGACAGAACCGGGAGATAAATAAGGAGTAGCAGCGTGGTTTCTGCGTTAATGACAACACCAAGTTCAGTTTCCATGCGGTGACATCAAAGTGGCATTAGGTGGGATGTTCGCTTATTCTTCGCGCAACCAATGCCCCGATTTTCCGCCAGCTTTTTCTAACAGACGAACATTGCTGATCGTCATGCCACGGTCAACCGCTTTGCACATATCGTAAACAGTGAGAAGTGCAATCTGAATCGCCGTTAATGCTTCCATTTCAACGCCGGTTTTACCGTCGGTTTTTACCGTCGCTTCACAATGGATCGCATTTTTTTCGACAGTCAGATCAAGCGAGATATTCGTGATCGGAATAGGGTGGCAGAGTGGGATCAGATCCGCCGTTTTCTTCGCAGCCATAATGCCTGCTAGCCGTGCTATGCCGAGCACATCGCCTTTTTTATGTTCGCCGCAGGTGATCAACTTTAGGGTTTCTGGTTGCATTTCAATTCGGCCTTCCGCAACGGCAATGCGGTGTGTGACAGCTTTTTCGCCGACATCAACCATGTGCGCTTCACCGGAAGCATTAAAGTGGGTTAGTTTACTCATAGAAAATTTATCGTCTGTGCATGCCTGATTCCATTATAATTGATTGCTATGACGATCACCGTAAAGTTTTTTGCCAGCCTCAGTGAGCAACTGGGCAAACGAGAAGTACGACTCGACTTCGTACAAAGCACCTCTTTAGACCATATCTGGCAGCAAGTCAGCGACGGGCTAACGCGCCCCGACAATTTACTGATGGCGATTAATATGGAATACGCAAAGCCCGATCAGCTCGTCGAAGATGGGGACGAAGTGGCTTTTTTTCCTCCTGTAACAGGCGGCTAGAATGTTGATTCAAATTTTCCAAGAGGACTTTGATCCTTGGCAAATTTTAGCTAAACACCAAGCTCAACTACCCGCAGGGCAATATGGTGGAACAGCCGTGTTCGTCGGCACCATGCGTAATTTTAATGATGATCAATCTGTCAGCAGTATGTTTCTCGAACATTATCCAGGCATGACCGAAAAGCATTTAGAAAAAATCGCTCAGGAAGCAATTAACCGCTGGGACTTAGTCGATGCGTTAATTGTACATCGCGTTGGGGATATAACAGTAAACCAATCTATTGTGTTGATCGCGGCGTGGTCTGCCCATCGTAAAGCTGCTTTCGAGGCAAGCCGTTTTATGATCGAAGATCTTAAATACAACGCACCATTCTGGAAACGAGAAAAATCAGATAAAGGGCATCGTTGGGTAGCAAAGAACACGCCACCCTGAGTACAATACGTTCTCCACTTGAATGACTGGCCCAATTCAAAATAGAAGGCCAGCATCAGATTAATCAGATAGATAGTTAAACAAACTCATGAGAAATCCCATTTTTCTTGGCGTGAATATTGACCATATCGCGACGCTTCGACAGGCACGTGGTACGCGGTATCCTGATCCTGTTCAAGCGGCGTTGGTTGCAGAGCAGGCCGGAGCGGATGGCATTACCGTTCATTTACGTGAAGATCGCCGTCATATTCAAGATCGCGATGTGCGTCTCTTGAAAGAAACCTTACAAACTCGGATGAATCTTGAAATGGCAGTGACTGACGAAATGGTTGGTATTGCGGAACAGATTCAACCAGCTTGGTGCTGTCTTGTACCAGAAAAGCGCGAAGAACTAACAACGGAGGGTGGATTGGATGTCGCGGGACAATTTAGTCGAGTTAAATCTGCCTGTGATCGGCTTGCCGCTGCGGGTGTAAGAGTGTCTTTATTTATTGATTCCGTTACAGAACAGATTGAAGCAGCCGCTGAAATAGGAGTAGCGGCAGTGGAAATCCATACAGGCCATTATGCTGATGCTGAGAATATTGACAGTGAGAAGCAAGAACTGGAGAAAATCATCTCAGGCGTTCATCAAGCGGCTGAAAAAGGACTGATCGTCAACGCAGGGCATGGCTTGCATTACCACAATGTGAAGCCGGTCGCTGCGATTGAAATGATTCATGAATTAAATATTGGTCATGCCATCATCGCTCGCGCGGTGATTAGTGGGCTATCAACCGCCGTCGCAGATATGTCACGGCTTATGCAGGAGGCGCGAAAATGATTTATGGCATTGGAGTAGATATCGTTCAGCTAGATCGAATTACATCAGCACTGGACAAAAATACGCAACGATTTCCAGAAAAAGTCCTTTCTGAACTAGAGTTTGCCGAGTTTGTTAAAGCAAATGACAAAGTGAATTTCCTCGCAAAACGTTTTGCGGCAAAAGAAGCTTTTTCGAAAGCATTAGGCACCGCCTTTACCGACGGACTGACCATGCCGCAAATTACCATCTCACATACCGATAGAGGCCAACCGATTATTACTTTGGCTGATCGGGCTAAATTGATGGTGGAACAACAAAATATTCGATATAGCCATCTTAGTTTATCCGACGAGCGTGATTATGTGGTTGCGAATGTCGTACTTGAAGGTCGGGTTCGTCATAAAATCTGATCATTGAGTATAGAAAATATCTTAAGGAATAATTCTAAATGTCTGTTTTAGAAGACAACATAAAGTCAAGAAGGACGTTTGCGATCATCTCGCATCCCGACGCGGGTAAAACGACCGTTACTGAAAAATTACTTTATCTTGGGGGGGCAATTCAAGTTGCAGGTACGGTAAAAGCACGTAAGAGTGCGCGGCATGCAACATCGGATTGGATGGAAATCGAAAAGCAGCGGGGTATTTCCGTTACGTCTTCAGTGATGCAGTTTCCTTATAAAGATTGCATTATTAATTTACTAGATACGCCAGGGCATGCGGACTTCTCAGAAGATACTTATCGCGTTTTAACCGCTGTTGATGCGGCCCTTATGGTGATCGACGCTGCAAAAGGTGTGGAAGAACGCACGATAAAACTGATGGAAGTCTGTCGTTTACGTGACACGCCGATCATTACGTTTATCAACAAATTGGATCGTGACGGTCGTGATCCGCTTGATTTGTTAGATGAAGTCGAACGCATTTTAAATATTCAATGTACACCAATTACTTGGCCGATCGGGTCAGGTAAATTATTCAAAGGTATTTATCATTTAGACAAACAACAAGCGCGCATTTACGAACATAATCAGACTAAAGATAAATTCATCGATGGTCTAAATAGTCCTGAACTCGGTGAAGCGCTCGGCCCATTACACGATAATTTAAAGGATGAAGTCGATCTGCTTGATGGCGCGGGTTTTGGTTTCGATAAATCCGAATTCCTTGCTGGTCAACAAACCCCCGTTTATTTTGGTACGGCACTGAACAACTTTGGCTTGGAAGAGTTACTTGATTGTTTTGTGGAACACGCACCAGCACCTACGCCACGCCCAGCGGAAACTCGAGAAGTCCAGCCAGAGGAGCAAGATTTCAGCGGCTTTGTTTTTAAAATTCAAGCGAATATGGATCCTGCGCATCGCGATCGCATAGCGTTCTTACGTATCTGCTCGGGTGAGTTTAATAAAGGTATGAAAACCAAGCAGGTTCGAACCGGCAAGGATGTACAGTTATCCAATGTGTTGACTTTCATGGCCGGTGAGCGAGAACATGCTGAGCAAGCTTTTCCCGGGGACATCATCGGTATCCACAATCACGGAACGATCCAGATCGGTGATACGTTCACACAAGGTGAAGCCCTTAAATTCACTGGCGTCCCACATTTTGCGCCAGAATTATTCCGTCGAGTGATCTTAAAAGATCCGATGAAGATGAAAGCGTTGTTAAAAGGTTTGATTCAATTGAGCGAAGAGGGCGCGACACAGTTATTCCGCCCACTAAATAATAATGATCTTATTCTCGGCGCTGTTGGTGTATTGCAGTTTGACGTTGTCGCATGGCGTTTGAAGAATGAATACAACGTAGAATGTGCGTTTGAGAATGCCACAATCTCTACTGCGCGTTGGGTTGAATGTGCTGATCCCATTATGAAACAGAAATTCCGTGAGAAAGCACACGATAATCTAGCGATCGATGGCGGTGAAAATCTAACCTATCTTGCACCCACCAGAGTGAATCTTGATCTCGCCAGTGAACGCTGGCCAGATGTAGAATTTCACGCGACCCGCGAGCATTAATCCATTTAACGTTTGCTGGTTTGTTTACGTAAGAGTTTAGGCTGCAGTTGAGAAAGAGTTAGATAAATAAAGTTGGCGCTAGGGTGTTAACTATCAACGTTGTTAAATGCAAAATAAATAGGAAAGCCTGATCAGACGGTCGGTCTAATCAGGCTTTTTTTTACTCTTTATCTTCTACGTGAAGATCGCCCATACCTTCTGCGTATGGGTTTTTCGATTCGACTTTCTCTTTTTTCGGTGCAGGAGTAACCGCTTTCGGTTTCGATGCCGGTTTTACAGCTTCCTTCGGTGCCTTATCAACTGGCGCTGCATTCGACTCAGCTTGATTTACTGCTTCAATAATTGGATTAGACTTCACTGCAGAGGCTTTCACCTCTTGCACATCTGGCGTTTTCATGGCGACGGCGGCAGTTACAGGTGCTGGCGACGAGGAATTAGTAGATGCGTCTTTTGCTGTCTCTTTCGCCGCTTCTTTATCTTTATTTGCAGTAGGTTTGCTCTCAGACGCTTCAGGTTTATGCGTTGTTTTTGACTCATCTTTCGCAGCAACTATTGGTGCTTTTTCTACTACAGCTTCTTTTTTATTATCCGTTTCCTTCTCTTGTGTAACCGTTTTTGCTTTCTTACTCTCTGAATTGTTTGACGCTTTTTGCACGTCGTTTTCCGGCGTGGCATTCGCTTCAGTTAAAGAATCAGTTTTTGTTTGTTGTTCTTGGTTTTGTTGATTTTTACGATTTCCGCCACGGCTACCACGACGACTACGCGTACGTTTAGGACCTTGTTTTTTCTCTTCTTCCCCAGTTTTATTTGCGGGTTTAGTTGAGGCTGTTTTAGGCGTCTCAGCCACGTCTTTCTCATTTGTTGCGCTATCCGGCTTGTTTTTAGACCGGTTATTTCGTGAACGCGTATTTTTCTTCGGTTCACTCGAACGAGAAGATGATTCACTCGACTTGTTATTATTACGTGCTCCGGTTTTTTTACGTTGCTGCGTATTTGTACGTTTTGGTTTAGTTGGTTCTTTAACCGGTGTTGCAGGTTTTTCTGTCACACTCGCGTTGGTATCTGATCCGAATAGACCAGAAAAAAGTCGTTTGATGATGCCACCTTCAGCGGCAGGTTTCGCCGGAGGTGTTGCGGCAGAAGTCGCTGCAATGGGTTTCGGAACCGTTCGACTAAATTGTTTAACCGCCGCTTCCTCACTGATCACGCGATCAGGATAATTACTGGTTGTGTTTTGTTCTTCTTCAGGCGTGCTGGCGAGATCGTAACTTACGTCATCCTTCCAATCGGTTGCTTCCATAACTTGTTTACGTACACGTTCCACTTGGTAGTGTGGTGTTTCAAGCTGGGTATTTGGGATGATCAGGACATCAACGCCAATGCGAGATTCGATATTATTGATGTCTTCTCGTTTTTCATTCAATAAGAAAGTCGCTGCGTCTACAGGAAGTTGCACAACAACCCGGCCGACACCATCTTTCATCGCTTCCTCTTGAATGATGCGTAATAGAGATAACGCCAGTGACGCGGTGCCTCTGATCGTTCCAAGGCCGCTACAACGTGGGCAGACTTCATGCGTGCCTTCAATCAGCGAAGCACTTAATCGTTGACGTGACATTTCGAGTAAACCGAAACGTGAGATTCGTCCAACTTGAACGCGAGCGCGATCAACCTTTAATGCTTCGCGTAATTTATTTTCTACCGCACGTTGGTTTTTCGCCGCCAACATGTCGATGAAGTCGATCACAATCAGTCCGCCGAGATCGCGTAAACGCAATTGACGCGCTACTTCTTCAGCGGCTTCAAGATTGGTGTTTAAAGCCGTTTCCTCAATATCGCTGCCTTTGGTCGCCCGCGCCGAGTTGATATCGATCGACGTTAAGGCTTCGGTTGGCTCGATGACGATGGAACCACCGGATGGGAGTCGCACTTCTCGGCCAAACGCTGTCTCGATCTGACTTTCAATTTGATAACGCGTAAAAAGAGGGATGGCTTCGTTGTAATGTTTAAGCTTGCGTAAATTATGCGGCATGACCTGCTGCATAAAATCGCAGGCTTTGTCGTAGAGCGCTTTGTCATCGATCAAGATCTCAGCAATATCGCTACGTAAGTAGTCGCGGATCGCACGGATGATGACATCCTGTTCCTGATAGATCAGGAAAGGCGCTTGGCGTTGCTCTGCTGCTTCTTCGATCGCGCCCCATAATTGCATGAGATAGTCGAGATCCCATTGCAGTTCTTCCGCCGCTTTCCCAACGCCGGCCGTACGGAGAATCAGTCCCATTCCATCCGGAATCTCTAACTGGCTCATCGCTTGTTTTGCTTCTTCGCGATCTGAACCTTCAATTTGACGTGAAACACCACCTGCACGCGGGTTGTTTGGCATCGCGACAAGATAACGTCCAGCCAGACTGATGAAGGTCGTCAGCGCTGCGCCTTTATTGCCACGCTCTTCCTTCTCAACCTGAACGATGATCTCTTGGCCTTCTTTGATCACTTCTTTTATGTTTGCTCGACCGCCGCTAGGCTGGTTGATGAAGAGAGAGCGAGAGATTTCTTTTAAGGGAAGGAAGCCATGTCGTTCTGAACCGTAATCGACAAATGCAGCTTCAAGGCTGGGCTCGATACGGATGATGCGAGCCTTGTATATGTTTGATTTCTTTTGTTCTTTTCCTGTGGATTCGATATCCAGATCGTACAGCTTTTGCCCATCCACGAGAGCAACTCGCAACTCTTCCGGCTGAGTCGCGTTAATTAACATTCTTTTCATTGTATATTCCTAGTAACGCGCTCGACCTAGCAGGGGTGACTGAGTGTGCGAAAGTTCAACCTGACTCAAGGGAGCGCAAAGCAGCCCGCTGTAATGTGACAGCTAGACTGATAAAATTCCTGGCGTTCAAAGCAATCTCTGCCCGACCTTTTTTATTATTCCTCACAAGTTTAACCGAGGGTGATTATCATGGACGGTCGGACATTAGCGTGGGATAATAACAAGCTTGGATCATCGCAGCAACAAATCAACTTCACACTCCCAACCTGTAGGACGTAAAAAGGAGATGGAAACCTCCCCAACCCATTTTCAACGTGTTCAACATTTGATTATTGATGATCAACAGCACGATCGTCGTGTGGACAATTTCCTGATCGGTCTACTTTCACTCCCAAAGAGCCGTGTCTATAGGATGATTCGCAAAGGTGAGGTGCGAGTGAATAAAAAACGCGTTAAGGCCGATTACCGAATTCAAATGGGTGATACGCTGAGAATTCCGCCGGTATTTATCGAGAATAAAGATGATCTGACGATCCCCGATCACATCTCGCAAATGTTGTTGGAAACAATTCTTTACGAAGATGAACGGTTCGTCATCATCAATAAACCTTCTGGTATGCCTGTTCATGCCGGATCAGGTTTGCCTTTTGGAGTGATTGAGGTATTCAAGGCGCATCCAACATTTAAAAATGACTTTATTGAGCTTGCACATCGAATTGATCGCGATACGTCGGGTTGTTTACTGCTCGTAAAGCAACCCCGTGCACTGCGTGAAGTTCATTCGTTACTGCGTGAACCGTCAACAGAAAAACGCTACCTAGCGCTACTTAAAGGCAAATGGGAAGGCGGGATGCGCATTATTGATTTTCCGTTGAAAAAAAACCAAGTACGGGGAGGTGAACGATTTGTCGCTGTCGATCCCGAAGGAAAGTCAGCGAAAAGTGAATTCCGTCCAGTTTTCAGCACAGATGACTGTACCTTGGTCGAGGTGATCCTCCATACTGGCCGCACACACCAAATCCGCGTACATGCGGCAGCGATCAATATGCCCATAGCGGGAGACCAAAAATATGGCGATGATGCCTTTAATAGACAACTACGCCAGATTGGTATGAGGCGATTATTCCTGCATGCACGTCAATTTAGCTTTTCACCAAGTGCATCTGCGCGTATTTCCGCCTGTGCGCCTCTCGATGCTTCCTTACTCAAAACGTTAGATCAGCTTGGAATTCCCAAACCATGATCGGTAATTTGGTCAAACATGCGTCACGCTACTCATTAGCAGGTCTGGCTGGAACATTTGCCGGTTTGATCTCGTTTCCAATCCTTACACGCATGCTGTCTGTTAGTGATTACGGTTTAATGAGTTTGGTGATCACCACGATTTACTTTGTCTCCGCTTTTGGTAAGGCCGGTATCCAATTTTCGGTTGTTCGATATTATGCGGATGCTGAGTCAGGTAAACCACCTTGGGACATAAAGTCTTACTACGCAACGATCGTCTACGGCATGTTATTTTTCGGTTTGCTCGCAATGGTCTTGTGGGCTTCCTTTACATCACTCACGCCAGTCGAGCTCTGGCAAGATGCGCATCTTCAATCTCTGTTTTTACTGACGGCGGTATTGGTCTTGGCAGAAGTCGTAGTGAGCATGCTGTCCGGGATTTTACAAGCGCGGCAGTTAAGTGGCTGGCTTAGCCTTTATCGTGTTGCGGAACGATATTTGATTCTGATCGCGACGATATCTACGCTGTATTTAATCTCGCAAAGCCTCGAAGGCGTTTTCGTCGCACGCATTGTTGCGCAATTATCCATTATTGGCTTCCTAGCTTGGTTTGTTTTAAAAGACACGCCGTTACAGATCTCACGTTTTTCACCACCGATGCTCAAGGAAATGATGTTTTATGGCTTACCACTGCTTGGTAATGAGTTGGTTGCGATCATCCTCAGTCTCGGTGATCGTTATTTAATTCAATGGCAGATCGGCTCTGAATCATTGGGTGCATATTCTGCGGCATACAATCTATGTGAATATGTTCGAATGATGCTTGTGATCGCGTTATTCCAAGCAATCAGGCCAATGTATTTCAAAATTTGGTCGGAAGAGGGTAAAGAGGCGACGAAGGCCTTTGTAGAAAAATCCTTATATTTCTACTTAATGATCTGTTTCCCTGTCATCGCAGGTGTCTCGGCTGTTGCCCCTGAATTACTTACCTTGTTAACCACTGGCGATTATGCTGAAGGGGCACTTGTAATTCCGTCAGTGATCGCCGGCCTCATGATCTATGGGGTTCACGTCATGGTCGGGGCAGGTATATTCATAAACAAATCATCTATTCTCATTTGGCTAACATTGGCCGCTGCGATCGTGAATATTATCCTAAATTATTTATTAATCCCGCCTTACGGCATCATGGGGGCAGGTATTGCGACAATGATCAGTTACATTTTACTGACGACACTGGAAGCAATATATGGCCGAAAAGTCTTACCGATCAATTTCCCTTTCATGGCAGCCTTAAAGTTTGGTTCTCTTGCGGGAATAATGTATTTCATTCTAAGTTACATTCACTGCGATCAGCTGTTTATTACAATTCTGTGTAAAATTGCTGTCGGTGGTGTTATTTATGCGACTCTCTTGTTGTCTACCGATCAGAGTGCGCGGAAGATCGCATTTGGCCGAATAAAAGCATTCAAGAAGTAATTCACGTTAAATTTTGTGATCTAGATCAACTCTTGCATGTCGCAGCGCCACATTTAACGCCTCCTAACATTTCAGCTATCGACCTCGCCACACTAGCGCGGTACATTTCCCAGTTGAAGGATTCATATTAATAAAACTCATTTTTGTACAGACATTTTGAGATTAATTTTTGATTTAGGAGAAATCATCAATGGTGATTGATAAGTTAGATGGAAAAGTAACTGATGGCACGATCTGGTATGCGAAGGATTTGCAAGATGACTCATCATGGTTACACGCCATTACCTCGGCGCATCACAAAGAGATTTTGGATGCACTCGAAATAGCCAAATCCAAAAACTGTACGATCAATACGATCAAGAAATCTGATTTCCCGCTGCCGACATTGGGCGGTACATTGCAAAAAATGCAATATGAGCTGGATCAAGGTTACGGTTTTTCAGTTTTACGCGGTGTCCCCGTAGAAGGGATCAGCCTTGAAGACATCGAATTACTCTACGCGGGTTTAACCACACACTTTGGCGAAATGATTAACCAAGACACGAAAGGGACTGTCATTGATCATGTTAAGGATCGCGGCGGTAATTACGCGGCGGATATTTCAGTCCGTGGTTACACGACCAATGCGCAGTTGACTCCACATTGCGATTCAGGCGACTTGGTAACATTGCTCTGCGTTAGGGCTGCAAAAGAAGGTGGCATGAACAATTTCTCATGCACCATGGCTGTCTATAATGAGCTTGTCGATTTACATCCAGAATATCTTGATCCTTTATACACTGGTTTTCACTACAACATTCGAGGCAATGGCCCGATCGGACCTTACAAAGACATTACGGCGCATCGTGTACCTGTCTTTAGTTATTACGACAATATGTTGAGTTGCCGCTATAACCAAAAAGCGATTTTGACAGCCGAACAATTACCGGGTGTCGAGCCATTAACCGATCTGGAAAAAGCCGCGATTAATAGTGTTGCGGAACTCGCCATGCGTGATGACATCCGCTTCGATATTTATTTGGAGGCAGGAGATATCGCTTTTCTAAACAACAATACGGTTTTACATAATCGTGATTCGTTTGTTGATCATGATGAGCCTGAAAAGAAACGCCTCTTGTTACGCCAATGGGTTAACCTTGAAACTGCACGTGACTTAGAAGAGAAATTTGCCGATCATTACAACACTGGCCCACGTCGTGGTCCGGCGGTTCGTGACTCAGATCACGGCGAACAACACTAAAGATTTCTCGTCTTCAGACGATGTGTTTACTTGTGGTTATTAACACGTAAACACATCGCTCTTACCCATTACAATTTATCAACGCTAACTAAATTACACCCAAACAACTGAGGTCACCTGACATGTCAGCCAAAACCACCCCTAAATCCGCCGCAATGAACCCTGGCCCGGGTTTTCGAATTCGCCTCGATTTTGATCGACCGTCAGAAGATATCGTCGAGCAATACAGTAAATTCGAGACACCAGACATTTCAGATATGCTTAATCGTATGTATGCAATGAACCCTGGCTTAAGTAATCTCAGTACGGATGCCACCATTTGTGGTCCGGCTTGCACAGTCAAAGTTTTCCCTGGTGATAACTTAATGGTGCACAAAGTATTAGATGTGGCTAAACCGGGTGATGTGGTTGTGATCGACGCAGGAAATTCTGCGCAAAATGCTATTGTTGGCGACCTGATCTGCAGCAAAGCAAAACATCGCGGCATTCAAGCTTTCGTGATCGACGGATTAATTCGTGACTTGCCAGATGTTCAAGAAGTCGGTTTGCCTGTCTTTGCACGAGGCGTTACACCAATTGGTCCATTACATCGTGGTCCAGGTGAGATTAACTACCCAATCGCCTGTGGCGGCATTGTTGTCAATCCTGGAGATATTATTGTTGGTGATAAAAGTGGCTTGGTTGTCGTCAGACAAGAATTTGCAGAAGACACATTGGCAAAACTTTACGTTCAACAAAAAGCGCTTGAAAGCTATGTTGAAAGTGTAAAGCGTGGCGAATTCTCAAACACGTGGGTAGACACTTACCTCGAAGGCACAGAATGTGTCATTACTGAAAGCTAAGGACGACATTTGAATGCTGGATAAGCTTCGTAAGGCCTATTTTTTAGGTCGCCGCCGATTTGAACAGGCAAATACTGTTTTACTTTCTAAAGACTGGCGACTGAAGAATCAATTCGATGCGCCCCGAAAAGTTTTTTTTCAATCATATTGGCAGACCGTCGCGCAAACGATCGGGGCTGAGATAGACGAGGTTGGATACAGCTTTTATCGACTTCGAAAAAATGGAAAAACGACCTTTGTGCGTCGTGGCGAAGTGAGTTTAGATGATCACATCACCTTAAACATTGCGGGTAATAAACCATTAGTTCATAAACTGCTTAAAGAAGACGGCTTCGCGGTACCTGAGTATTTGGAATACGATCTTCCATCAATCGAAAAAGCACAGAACTTTATGCGTCAGCAAGGTGGGAATTTTGTTGTAAAGCCGGCCAGTGGTGCAGCGGGTGGCTGGGGTATTACGACAAAAATAAACTCAATTGAAAGATTAAAAAGCGCATCAAATAAAGCGTCTGCATTTTCTGGGAAATTAATTATTGAAAAAGAATTACCCGGTGAAAATTACCGTTTGTTGTATTTAAATGGACAATTTATTGATGCAATAAAACGTGATGCTCCTGGTGTCATGTGTGATGGGGTCCAGACCTTACGCGCATTGATTGATGAAGAAAACCAGCGTCGCCTTGACGCTGATCAACCCTACGCCTTGTCGCCATTAACAATGGATCTTGATTGCTTGTATACACTCGCTGATCGTGGGGCGTCGCTTGATGACATTCCCAGTGGCGGATCGCGTGTAGAAATCAAAACCGCGACAAATCAATATTCCAAATTTGAGAATCACTCCGTACGGGATCTTATTCACCCATCAATTGTTGATTATGGGCGTGAGATCAGCAAAGTCATTAACGTGACTTTATCTGGGGTGGATGTCATGATGACAGACTGTACAAAGCCACTTGCAGAAAGCGGATGTGTTGTTAACGAAATCAACACAACACCGGGCTTGCATCATCATGCACTCGTTTCTGATCAGACCAAGGAAGTCGACGTCGGCTCACTTATCATCGAATACATTTTCGAACATCAGCAGTAGGAAACCAAAAATTATGTCGCAGACAATCACGCATCCCGTGTTGATCCTCGGTGGGCAGGAAAATGCCTTATCTCTGACTCGCTCTTTTGGCAGGAAAGGAATACCCGTCTATGTTTCCGGTATGGAAAATTGCTTTGCGACTAAATCGCGTTATTGCAAAGGGTCGTATCCTGTTCCGGATTTTAATTCTGCAAAAGGCTATTGGTCAGATTTATTATTAACTGATCAACATCCTGAATTACGAAATTGCGTAATCATGGTTGGTAGCGACATCGCGATCGAATTTGTTGCGGATAATAAAGAAGCGCTAGCTGAGCGTTATCTGTTGGATGATCATAATCCTGAGATTCACCTTGCGATGTTGGATAAACAAAAAACGTTGGAATTAGGAAAAAATGCCGGTTGTCCGACACCCGCGTTCCACAATATCGACACGATGGATGACGTTGAACGAATTAAAGATGATCTGTTATTTCCGATCATGATCAAGCCGATTCATTCGCATCTTTTCCAACGTCATTACAAATGGAAGAAATACCTGATTGCGAATAACCCGGAAGAATTGGTCGAAATGATTCAAGGCATGCTAGATAAGAGTCTTGAGTGTATGGTCACTGAAATGATTCCAGGCCCGGACGATCTGCAAAGTTCTTATTTCACTTATATGGATGCGGAAGGTAACGAACTTTTCCAATACACGCATCGCATTATTCGTCGCCACCCTAAAAATTCCGGCACGGGTTGTTTACACGTTTCCGATTGGCTGCCTGATACCGCTGAAATGGGGCAACGATTTTTTAAAGGAATCGGTTTTCGTGGCATGGGTCATATTGAGTTCAAACACGATCTGCGCGACGGACAATTAAAAATTATCGAATGTAATCCGCGTTTTTCCGCTGCACAGTCAATCGTGGTCAAAAGTGGCTTAGATATGGCTTATCTCATGTATTGTCATATCACAGGACACCCAATGCCATCTGATCGTTCTTATCGCAAAGGTGTGCGACGTTGGGTGCCGATCACAGACACCTTAGCTTTCAGAGAATTGAAAGCTCTCGGCGAACTGAATTTTAAAGACTGGATGAAGAGTGTGAATGGTCCACCGTTAGCTTTCCCATACTTCAGTTTGTTAGATCCGTGGCCGTTCATCGTTCGTTTTACAAGTGATATATACAAAATCATAAGCCGTAAGGTTAAGTTGCCGTGAGTGTGGAAAAACGTGTCCCATTAGACGCTCTAAAAGCTTTTGTCTACGATGTTCTAAAAAAAGTAAATGCTGATCACGAACAAGCTCGTGTTTTTGCCGATGCGCTAATTTGGAGTGATCTCATTGGCCGTCCAACGCATGGTGTCTGGCGATTACCGGCTTACGCGAAAAGAATTGATCTCGGCTTGATCAAATGTCCTTGCGAGCCGACTTATAATGATCCTGAATCTGCTGCAGATTTAATGAATGGCGATCAAGGTGTCGGGCACTTCGTCGGCCATGACGCTATGCTGCAAGCGATCGAAAAAGCCGAAATTCATGGACTCGGCGCAATCGGCGTACATAACTCGAATCATTTCGGAACTGGTGCATATTACGTTAACCTCGCAGCTGAAGCCGGCATGATCGGATTCGCATTTAGTAACTCTATTTCAAAAGTAGCACCTTATGGTGGTGTTAGTGCGGTTTTTGGTACCAACCCATTTGCCTTTGGTGCACCACGCAAAAACGGTCATCACATGATGCTGGATATGGCCACCACCGCGATCGCCGGCGCACAAGTAATGAAATACGCAGAGCAGGGCCGTGAACTTCCTGAGGGTATCGCAATTGATCCTGCGGGTAATCCGATCACGGATCCAAATCGTGTCGATGAAGGTGCACTATTACCCTTTGGTGGCGCGAAAGGTTACGGCCTGTCATTGATGATCGAAGTTCTCAGTAGCGTGCTTACTGGAGCGATGTACTCCAGTGGCGTAAGCTCCATGTTTACAAATTTCAAAGAGTCCGGTGGAAATGGACATTTCTTTATGGCGCTCGACATTAAACGATTTATGAATATTGAGCAGTATTATCAGCGGATGGAAGTGTTGTTGGACGAAGTAAAAAGCGCTGGTAAATCACAAAATGACGTTATGATTCCTGGCGAAACTCGCTGGCAAGTCTATGATCAGAGTTTAAAAGAAGGTGTTCCTTTAGATGCTGCGACAGTCAAAGCGCTACAAGGGCTGGCGGATCAACATAATCTCCCTTCATTGTTTTAACCCCTATTTTTTAACGAAATTAATTTATGACGACTCCAGACGATCAACAAAATCCAAAAGCAGCACCTTGGGAACGTGACGTTCTTATCAAATTAGCCTCTTCCGCATTGGACGAGCAACGCAAAACACGGCGTTGGAATTTGTTCTTTAAAATGCTGTTTTTCATCTATTTATTTGCATTGTTATGGATGACTTTATCGAAAGATTGGTTTGATAAAGCAAATGTATCAGGTGAGCATACTGCGTTGATCGAACTTAACGGTGTGATCGCACCGGATTCTGAAGCTAGTGCTGATCGGATCATTACTGCGCTTCGCTCTGCATTTGAGGATGATGGAACGAAAGGGGTGATCTTACGCATTAATAGCCCTGGTGGTAGCCCAGTACAATCCGGCTATATTTTTGATGAAATAAAGCGCTTGCGTGGATTACATCCAGAAACGCCGTTGTATGCGGTGATCACGGATATCTGTGCATCTGGCGGCTATTATGTGGCAGCGGCGGCAGATCAAATCTATGCGGACAAGGCCAGTATGGTCGGTTCTATTGGCGTGTTAATGAATGGCTTTGGCTTTGTTGATGTTATGGATAAAGTCGGCGTTGAACGACGTTTGCTCACAGCAGGCGATCACAAAGGGTTCCTTGATCCATTCTCACCTATGCGCCCTGAAGAAACCGCACATGTTGAAACCATGCTGACTGAAATTCATCAACAATTCATTGATACGGTTAAAAAAGGTCGTGGTGATCGAATTAAAAACACGGAAGGTATTTTCAGCGGATTAATCTGGACGGGTGAAAAAAGTATTGAAATGGGTTTGGTCGACGCTTTAGGTAGTAGTAGTTACGTTGCACGGGATGTAATTGGTGCTGAGGACATTGTCGACTATACATCTGAAGATCCACTCTTTGACCGATTAGCAAAACGTTTTGGTGCTTCTGTTGGCGCACAACTCATCGGCGGCGCAACGACGCCGACATTACGCTAGAAGCTAAGAGTTAGCCGAGCACGTCAATCTCAACACGACGTAGCATTTCGATCAAACGAATTAAGGGTAAGCCGATCAGGGCGGTAGGATCATCGCCCTGCATTTTTTCAAATAAGGCAACACCTAACCCCTCTGATTTAAAACTCCCTGCACAATTCAGCGGTTGCTCACGATCAACATAATTTTTGATCTGCGCATCCGATAAGTCTAAAAAGCTAACCGTATACGGAACGAGATCGAGCTGATATTCACCCGTATCAGCATCCAAAAGGCACAATCCGGTCAAAAAGCTCACTTTCTTTCCACGCGCGGCACGAAGCTGCTCATTCGCGCGATCTTTATTACTTGGTTTACCTAAGATTTTTCCCTGAATGACACAAACCTGATCAGAGCCAATAATCCATGCGCCTGTTTGCAATTCAGCAACGGCTTGCGCCTTCTCCAAAGCCAGTCGTTTAACCAGTTCTTCTGGTGTTTCATGGTCGAGATGTGTTTCGTCGATCTCCGGCGAAAATGCCTCGAAAGGTAAGCCAAGACGCTGCAGAAGTTCGTGGCGATAGGGTGAGGATGAACCGAGGATAAGTCTTTTTCGCATAATCTATTTATTTTATTACCATTTCAGGAAATGATCCCATATAATGTGCGCCGCTTATGGCTAAGCAAGCATCTAATAAAATCGACCCATTCAAACTGGCCGCTCGCGGTGAAAGTGAAGCGGGATCGATCAATCTGGCAAACATGTCACGGCTGGCTGAAAATATTCATCCTAGCTCTAAGGGCGATGTTACCTATGAGATGCGATTTTTCAAGGAACGTAAGCACTTTCGGGTGTCTGGTCAACAGCAGGCCGTTGTTAATATGATCTGTCAACGCTGTTTACAACCGATGCCAGTCAGTGTGAGTAGTTCGTTTAATCTTGAATTCGTTCGAGAAGAACCGCTAGAAACAGAAGCTGATTCAGATGAGAATATCTATGAATGGGTCATGGTTCCGGATGAACCGATTGCGTTATCGGACCTCGTCGAAGATGAATTAATGCTAGCCTTACCGTTTGCACCAATGCATGATGAGGGAAGTTGCCCATCAAGTGCGATAGTTAAAGAATTGCAGGAAAGCAGTAAACCTAATCCGTTTGCTGTACTTAAAGAATTAAAAGGTAAACAGGAGTCTTAAATGGCTGTTCAACAGAACAAGAAAAGCCCTTCAAAACGGGGTATGCGCCGTTCACACGATGCATTGAAAGAAAAAACATTATCAACTGATGCAACGACAGGTGAAGTTCATCTACGTCACCACGTCACCCCTGACGGCTATTTTAAAGGCCGCAAAGTGATTAAGACCGAAGAATAAAACCCCGAATAATCAGGGCCGTATTTCCCCCACCCATGGCCCTCAACTGAATATTCCATCACGTGAAAATATCGATTGACGCTATGGGTGGTGACTTTGGTCCATCTGTCACCATCCCAGCGAGTTTGTACACATTAACTCGTCATCCGAACCTCGAGATTTTACTCGTTGGAAACGAGACGGAGATTAATCAGGCACTCGCCGCAGAAGGTGTGTCCGCACACCCTCGCATTCAAGTTATACATGCTAGCGAAGTGGTTGGTATGGATGAATCTCCCTCATTTGCGCTTAAGAAAAAGAAAGACTCTTCCATGCGGGTTGCACTCGATCGCGTGAAAAGTGGCGATGCTGAAGCTTGCGTGAGCGCGGGCAATACCGGCGCATTAATGGCGACGGCGCGTTTCGTTTTGCGCATGCTGCCAGGCATTGATCGACCTGCTATTTGTAATAGTATGCCGGGGATTCATGGTAGCGCACATGTCCTCGATTTAGGTGCTAATGTTGACTCAAGTGCGGAGCAGTTGCTCCAGTTTGCCGTTATGGGATCCATTTTGGTTGGTGCTGTGAACAACAAATCAACCCCGTCAGTCGGCTTATTGAACGTCGGTGAAGAAGAGATTAAAGGCAACGAACGAGTTAAACAAACAGCCGGTTTGCTTTCTGGAAGTGGCTTGAATTATGTCGGCTATGTTGAAGGAAATGACATCTACAAAGGGGAAGTAGATGTTATTGTTTGCGATGGTTTTGTCGGTAATGTCGCACTGAAAGCAAGTGAAGGTGTCGCGAAAATGCTCACCGAATTCGCGCGCCAAGAATTCACGCGTAATTGGCTAACTAAAATCAGCGCATTGTTAAGCCGCCCTGTGTTGAAAGCCATTCGCCGCAGAACTGATCCACGCCGCTACAATGGAGCGAGTTTACTTGGTCTGAATGGTATTGTGATCAAGAGTCACGGCGGTGCAGATAAAATTTCTTTTGCGCACGCGATCGAAGAATCGATTGTGGAGGTGGCAAAAAACGTCCCTGAAAAAATTCGTCAGGAGCTCGAGGTTTATCAAGCCAACGCTCATCTTGAAGAAGCAGAATAATAAGAACTTAATAGATACGTGAAATACGCTAAGATCACAGGAACAGGTAGTTATTTACCTGAAAAAATTCTTACCAATCATGACCTCTCGGAAATGGTTGATACGACGCACGATTGGATCGTTGAACGAACCGGGATCCACAAACGCCATGTAGTAACAGAAGACCAAACTACATGCGACCTTGCTGAACAAGCAGCTCGTAACGCACTTGATGCGGCTGGATTACAACCATCAGATATTGATCTGATTGTGCTTGCCACGACGACGCCCGATCGCATTTTTCCAAGTACTGCCTGTTTACTGCAAAAACGCCTCGGCATTCATGGATCTCCCGCATTTGACGTACAAGCTGTGTGTACTGGTTTCATCTATGCGCTCGATATTGCTGATCGGTTTATCCGAACAAATGGTGCGAAACGCGCGCTCGTCATCGGCGCGGAAACCATGTCCCGCATTATTGACTGGACTGATCGAGGTACCTGCATTTTATTTGGTGATGGTGCAGGTGCTGTCGTGTTGGAAGCCTCCGACGAACCCGGGATTTTGAGTTCGCACATTCACGCAGATGGTGAATTTGATACGTTACTGCATGTTCCAACGGGCGAGAAATATATGGAAATGCAAGGTAATGAAGTCTTCAAAGTTGCCGTTAGAACGCTCGGTCGAATTGTCGATGAAACGCTCGCGCACAACCAACTGAATAAATCCGATATTGACTGGCTTGTTCCGCATCAAGCGAATATCCGCATCATTCAGGCAACGGCACGAAAATTAAACATGAGCATGGACAATGTTGTTGTCACGGTCGACGAGCACGGCAATACATCGGCCGCTTCGGTGCCGTTAGCATTAGACCATGCCGTTAGAAATGAACAAATTAAACCCGGTGATCTTTTACTGCTAGAAGCGTTTGGTGGTGGGTTTACTTGGGGCTCTGCGTTAGTGAGGTTTTAATCATGACAACAGCTTATATTTTTCCAGGGCAAGGATCGCAATCTATCGGAATGTTGGCTGAATTAGCCACCGAACATGCGATTATAAAAGAAACTTATCAAGAAGCCTCGGATGTTTTGGGGTATGACCTTTGGTCCATTGTTGAAAATGGCCCAGCAGATAAACTCAACGAGACACAAATAACACAACCAGCACTTCTTTCAGCAGGCGTTGCAGTATGGCGCGTGTTACAAGCTCAGCAAGTTAACACGCCAAATGTACTGGCAGGTCATAGTCTTGGCGAATATACCGCGCTAGTTTGTGGTGGAGCACTAGAATTTGTCGATGCTATTGGTCTTGTCGCCGAACGCGGCCGATTAATGCAAGAGGCCGTACCTACAGGTGTTGGTGCAATGGCTGCGATACTTGGACTTGAGGATGATCAAGTTTCGCAAATATGCCAACAACTTAGCCAAGATGGCGACGTTGTGGCGTGTGCGAATTATAATTCACCCGGACAAATCGTGATCGCAGGTCATCTAAAGGCAGTCGAAAGTGCGTTGGTGGCATTAAAAGAGGCAGGTGCAAAACGATCTGTATTGCTTCCCGTGAGCGTACCTTCACATTGTGCTTTAATGCAGCCTGCTGCTGAAGCCTTACGGTTAAAACTAGATTCGATCACGCTGAAATTACCGGCCATACCGGTTCTACATAATGTAGATGCGCAAACACGGGATAGTGCAGAGGCGATAAAAATAGCCTTGATCGAACAACTTTATCAACCCGTACGCTGGGTTGACGTTATGCAGGCGATACAAAAAGGATCTGATCAGATCATCGAATGTGGGCCGGGTAAGGTGTTAACAGGCTTGTGTAAACGTATCTCACGAGACATTGTGTGTACGCCTGTTTTTGACTTGGCGTCGTTGGAGAAAGTAAGCGGATGAAATTTGAAGAACAAACTGCACTAATCACTGGGGCAACGCGTGGGATCGGACGTGCGATCCTAATTGAACTCGGACAAAAGGGCGCATATGTAATTGGCACAGCGACATCAGAAAAAGGCGTGGAATCAATCGAAGCCACCATTAAAGAACATGGCTTGAAGGGCGAAGCTAGCGTGCTGGATGTATCGAGCACTGACTCAGTCGATCAATTTGTAGCGCAATTAGCTGAAGCCAAACAGACACCCACTATCCTGATCAATAATGCCGGTATCACACGCGACAACCTGCTAATGCGCATGAAAGCAGATGAGTGGGATGATGTTATTCAAACCAATCTCAATTCGATCTATCGCATGAGCAAGGCATTCATGCGAGGTATGATGAAAGCGCGTTATGGCCGTATCATCAACATAGGTTCTGTTGTCGGTCTCACAGGAAACCCTGGCCAAACGAATTACTGCGCATCAAAAGGTGGAGTGCAAAGTTTCAGCAAAGCACTCGCACAAGAAATTGGTTCGCGCGGCGTAACAGTGAATGTCATCGCACCGGGATTTATTGATACAGATATGACAGATGCGCTGGAAGAAGATCAGCAAAAAGCATTACTGACCCGAATTCCTACTGGCCGTATTGGCAAGGTCGAAGATATTGCATCAGCGGTGAGTTTTCTTGCTTCTGAGCAAGCCGGTTACATAACAGGGGAAACTTTGAATGTAAACGGCGGCATGTATATGCCTTGAATCTGAATTAAAAATTTCTCTTAAATGATTGAATTATTTAAGATTAAATAACGCAAGCGTAAGTTTGCTTGCAAGTTGATACAATTTCACTAAACTACAAACCTCGCTTTGAAGATCGCGATAAGTTACAGATGTGGAGGAATAACCCCTGATGAGCAGTATAGAAGAAAGAGTCAAGAAAATCGTAGTAGAACAGCTTGGCGTAAAGGAAGAAGAGGTAACGAACGAAGCCTCCTTTGTTGATGATTTAGGCGCTGACTCTCTCGATACTGTCGAGCTGGTTATGGCACTTGAAGAGGAATTCAAAACTGAAATCCCTGACGAAGAAGCTGAAAAAATCACCACTGTACAACTGGCCATCGATTACATTAACGCGAACCAAAGTTAATTTCGAGGTTAACCGAACAGAACGAGGCCATGTCATTATCAAAAATGACATGGCCTTTTTTATTTCTGGTAAAATTCAGCCTCCGGTCGTCAGGGAAGAGATGACGAATAACGATATCGCGAGCAACACAGGAAGTGTCAAAGCTTGAGATCAAGTAAACAAAAATAGATTTAATCATGAGCAAAAGACGCGTAGTCATCACTGGACTTGGCTTGGTAACGCCAGTCGGTAATACCGTCGATACCGCATGGAAGGCCATATTAGCCGGGCAAAGCGGCATCGCACCGATCACCTTATTTGATGTTTCTAATTACGCCACGCAGTTTGGTGGTTCGATTAAAGACTTCGACATCACCGAATATATCTCGGCCAAGGAAGCCCGAAAAATGGATCCGTTTATTCATTATGGCATGGCCGCTGGGATCCAAGCTTTTACGGATTCAGGCCTTGAAGTCACCGAAGAAAATGCTTATCGCATCGGTGTGTCTGTCGGCTCTGGCATCGGTGGTTTACCCGGCATCGAGAAAGGCCGGGACACTGTCGTCAACAGTGGTCCTCGTAAGATTTCACCTTTTTATATTCCGAGTAATATTATCAACATGATATCTGGGAATCTTTCCATTCATTTTGGTTTGAAAGGTCCTAACTACTGTATCGTCACAGCGTGTGCGACAGGTACACATTGTATCGGTGATGCGGCGCGTTTGATTGAATACGGTGATGCAGATGTGATGGTCGCAGGTGGCGCAGAAATGGCAACCACCCCAACTGGTCTTGGTGGATTTGCTGCCGCACGTGCACTATCCACACGCAATGATGATCCTGCTGCTGCTAGTCGACCGTGGGATAAAGATCGTGATGGTTTTGTCCTGAGCGACGGTGCAGGTGTCATGATCTTGGAAGAATACGAGCACGCAAAAAAACGCGGCGCAAAAATCTACGCCGAACTCGCGGGTTCCGGTATGAGTGGTGACGCGTATCACATGACAGCACCATCAGTCGGTGGCGAAGGTGCCGCACGCTGTATGGAAGTCGCCTTGAGAAATGCCGGTGTTACACCGGATCAAATCGATTACATCAACGCGCACGGTACTTCTACACCAGCAGGAGATGTTGCTGAAACAATGGCTGTCAAACGCATTTGTGGTGATCACGCATATAAAGTTGCGATGAGCTCAACGAAGTCGATGGTTGGGCATTCTCTTGGTGCCGCTGGAGGTATGGAAGGTGTTTTTGCTGCCTTATCAGTTTACGATCAAGTTGCTCCTCCGACCATAAACTACACAACACCAGATCCGGATTGCGATCTGGATTATGTTCCCAACGAGTCGCGACAAATGAAAATTGATATCGCGCTTTCTAATTCGTTTGGCTTTGGCGGTACGAACGGTACGCTCGTCTTTAAACGCGTGTAACGCTTTGAATTGACATGCAGCTATCATGACGAACAAGGTGCTGATCAACGGTATTGAGGCCACTGATCTAAGTTATCAAGATCGTGGCCTCCAATACGGTGATGGACTTTTCGAAACGATCGCAGTTATTGACAAAAAATGTCAGCTCTGGGATGCGCACATTGCACGGTTGCAAAGCTCCTGTCAGCGTCTCAATATTCCTTTTGCCGATCCGGCGCAACTGCAACTAGAAGCACAACAACTGATCACACAATATGCTGCAAGTGATGATCGATACGTCTTGAAAATTATCTACACACGCGGCAGCTCTTCACGTGGTTACAAGTTGCCCGAAAACACTTCACCAACGCGTATTATCTCGTTATCTAACTGGCCTGTTTTCCCTGCACTAAACGCCAGAGAAGGGATTAAAATGCGCTTGTGCGAAACACGTTTAAGCAATAACAGCAGTTTAGCCGGTATGAAACATTTAAACCGACTCGAACAAGTCATGGCCAGATCAGAATGGCAAGAAGCGGATATTGCAGAAGGACTCATGCTCGATCAACACGGTTATGTCATTGAAGGCACAATGAGCAATTTGTTTTTTATAAGAGCAAATACACTCTGCACGCCGTCTTTACAAACAAGTGGTGTAGCGGGTGTTATGCGTGAACATATTTTGCAATTCGCGGATACACTCGGCATTCCTACAATAATCGATAACTTCACAATACGTGATGTGGTTGGTGCTGACGAAATCTTTGTCAGTAATAGCTTAATCAACATTTGGCCTGTTCGCGAAGTCCTCATGGAACCGCACCGCATTCTTTCCGCACCGGGCTTGATCACGCGAAAAATACAGGTAGAGTTAGGCGCCTGATCAGAATAATCATAAGAAAAAACCATGCGGACGATTTTATCCACGTTCCTTTCACTACTCCTTGCTGCGCTACTCTTTTTAGGCTGGCTGTATGTCCAAATGCAGCAGGCATTAACCACCCCCATGTCATTGAATGAGTCGTCACAGATATTCGAGGTAAAAAGCGGTGAGAGCTTAACGACCATTACAAAACGACTCAAAACATTAGGTTGGTTTGAGCACCCACGCTACCTTCAACTTGAGTCACGTCGTCGGGGGTTAGATAACAAAATAAAAGTAGGGGAATACACCGTTACAAAAGGCACGACACCGATCGGCTTTCTCAACTTGCTGGTCTCAGGTGATGTCATTCAACATAGCATCACGCTCGTAGAGGGTCTGACCTTTCAAGAGTGGCTATCAGTCCTGGCTAACGAAGCACGACTCAATCATACGCTTACGAACCTCACTGAACAGGAAATCATGGCAAAACTGGGTTTTCCTGATGAACACCCCGAAGGGCGTTTTTATGCGGATAGTTATTTTTATACCTCTGATACGACGGATTTAGATATTTTGAAACGCGCTCATGCTGCCATGCAAAGCACCGTGTCTGAACTCTGGGAAAAACGCGATCCAAACACGCCCTATAAAACACCTTACGAAGCGATGATCATGGCTTCAATTATCGAAAAAGAAACCGCCGTGCCTGCTGAAAGATCTGAAATTTCCGGCGTTTTCGTCCGTCGCTTACAAAAAGGTATGAAATTACAAACAGATCCAACCGTTATCTACGGTGTGCGTCACGGCTTTGATGGCAACCTGACACGCAAACACTTGAGGTCCGACACACCTTATAACACCTACACTCGTACAGGTTTACCCCCAACACCGATCGCCATGTTTAGTCGCGCCGCATTGAAAGCCGCATTGCACCCGAAAGCAGGCAAAACCCTTTTCTTCGTTGCACGCGGTGATGGTTCACATCAATTTTCAGAAACATTGAAACAACACAATAAAGCCGTTAGGAAATTCCAATTAAAACGATGAGTGGTCTATTTATCACGCTAGAAGGCACTGAAGGGGTTGGTAAAAGCACCCAGATCGATTTTGTTCATCGTCATTTCCAAGCACAGTCTCGCGATGTTGTACTCACACGTGAACCCGGTGGTACACCGATCGGTGAAGCCATACGTGAACTCGTGTTAGATAAAACGTATACCGGTATGGCGGCCGATACAGAATTACTGCTGATGTTCGCCGCGCGTGCAGAACATATCGACAAAGTGATCAAACCCGCTTTATCAGCCGGTAAAGTGGTCATTTCAGATCGATTTACCGATGCCAGTTATGCGTATCAAGGTGTGGGACGAAACCTCAGTTACGCTCGGATCGCACCCCTCGAGCAATGGGCATTACAAGGTTTAAAACCCGATCTGACCCTCTTACTCGACGCGCCTGTTGAGATCGGACTTGAACGTGCTGCGAAAAGAAGCGAAAAGGATCGTTTTGAATCAGAAAAACAAAACTTCTTCGAACGAATACGGGAAAGCTACCTTGAAATAGCCGCACGCGAGCCTGCTCGTGTCCATGTGATCGACGCGACGCAAGCCATCGAGGATGTTCAAAGCGCGATCAAGCAAATACTCGAACGTCACGTCTAATCAGTATGAGCACTCAGCCGACAAGTCAAGAACTCGCTACTGAATATCCCTGGCACGCAATAGCATGGCAACGTATCAACGCACTACGTGGCAAAAATCGTTTACCACACGCTTTGTTAATTACTGGTGGTGCCGGCATGGGATTGTCTCAACTTGCATTGAGACTTGCGCACAGTTTGTTATGCGATCGGCCGACAGAAGAGGGCGCAGCCTGCGGTGAATGCCATCCCTGCCGATTATTTGAGTCAGAGAACCACCCTGAGTTTTCGTTAACCTCGCCGGAATCAGATAGCCAAGTGATCAAAGTTGATCAGATCCGCGATCTGATTCGATTCTCGCAATTACAAGCGCGTATCAGCCAACGTAAAATCGTTGTCATTGACCCTGCTGAAAAGATGAATGAAAGCGCCGCGAATAGTCTGCTCAAGACGCTTGAAGAACCAGTTGGTGAAACGCATTTAATTCTCGTCACACACCAACCTGCGCAATTACCGATCACAATCCGAAGTCGTTGCCAGCAAATCAGCATTGACGCAACCGTGGATAACATTCGACAGTATTTACAGGATGATGTGCCCGATCAATTACTTCACGCGCTGTTACAAACCGATCTTGGCCCTCTTTATCTTGAAGAGTATGAAGATGTCGAGAGTCTCGATTCACTCAGGCAGTGTTTGTCAGAGGACTTACTCTCATTGAAATTGAAACAAGCTGATCCGCTCTTGATCGCAAAGAACTGGACACAGTTTCAAACGAAAGACGTCTGTTTTTGGCTAATAAAGACAATTGAGGATACGGTAAAACTAAAATTGGCCGATAACTTAGATGTGTTGACTAACCCCGACAAGATAGAGTTTCTTAAGAATATTTCAGAAACAACTGATATTAAAACACTTTTTAAGTTTTATGATGACGCTTTAGATGCATTAAAGCTCTGTCAGGGTAAATCAAACATTAAGGCCGAAACCGTATTTGAGGAAATTACGATCAGTTGGACAAGAGCGACATGACGGAAACAATTACAGAACAGAAAAAAGCACGCCAAGGGATTCTTTCTCTCGCTATTCGAGATAAAAGTTCGCTGTACGCCGCGTTTATGCCTTATGTAAATAATGGCGGGTTATTTGTCCCCACGACCAAGCCGTATAAATTAGGCGATGAAGTGTTTATGCTGGTGTCGATCATGGAAAGTAAGGAACGACTACCGATCTCCGGTAAAGTGGTTTGGATTACTCCGAATGGTGCACAAGGTGGTAAAACACCCGGCATTGGTATTCAGTTCAGCAGCTTGGATAAAGGCGCCACACGCAAACGAATCGAAAATGAACTCGGTGGAACACTTGCCTCTGATCGTCAAACTCATACAATGTAAAACCTAATTTTATTTCAGGTTACCTTTTTCATGAGTGCACCTTTACTCGTTGATTCGCACTGCCATCTCCCCTTAATTGCCGAACAAACTGACGACCTTGATAGCATCATTCAAAATGCATGGGATGCTGGAATAGGGCACATGCTCTGCGTGTCTATTGATTTGGATAATTACTCAATTATCAATGAGATAGCAAGTAAACATACAAATATCTATACCTCGATCGGTATACATCCGAATACCGAACTAAAAACAGAACCCAGCGTATCAGACATCGTCAATATTGCTAAATCGGACGATAAAATTATCGCGATCGGTGAAACAGGATTAGATTACTTTCGTAGCACGGGTGATATGCGCTGGCAGCAAGATCGCTTCGTAACACATATCGAAGCAGGCAAACAAACCAATAAACCGCTCATTATTCACACACGTGACGCGTCAGATGACACGATGGCAATGCTCAAAAGTTATCAAGCAGATCAATGTGGTGGCGTGATGCATTGTTTTGTTGAAGATTACGAAACAGCAAAGAAAGCGTTGGATCTTGATTTCTATATTTCATTTTCAGGTATTGTGACATTTAAAAATGCGCAACAAGTACAAGATGTCGCAAGTAAAATTCCAATGGAACGCATGTTGATTGAAACGGATTCACCGTATCTTGCGCCTGTACCGAAACGCGGAAAAATGAATCAACCTGCATATGTACGCCACGTTGCAGAGTACATCGCGGAACTGCGCGATCTTCCAGTCGATGAGGTAATCAGCATTACCAGTCAAAACTTTTTTGATTTATTCACGCACACTACAAACACAACACATTAATATATTGAATGTGGCATACAGCCTGAACAGCTTCACGCGAAGTACTGTTCAGACTTAAATGCTCTTAGTGCGTATAATGTATATTATGTTAAATTAAGCCCGTTACTCACTTTAGCTAAATAGCCGGATTACCCCAACTGCAATAAAACTTATCGCAGCTAGAATGCGCGTTAATTTAAGCGGAATACGTTGCATGATGTAATCTCCGGCAAACACGACGGGAACATTGGCGATCAGCATCCCTAACGTCGTTCCCAGTGTGACCCACAAGATAGAATCAAACTCAGCACCAAGCAAAACTGTCGCAACTTGCGTTTTGTCGCCGATTTCGGCAAGGAAGAATAAAACTGTCGATGCGACAAAGGCACCATACTTTTGCATAGCCGAGTCATCGCTATCGTCTTTATCGGGAATCAATAACCACAAACCCAACGCAACAAAGCTACTGCCTATGAGCCATTGCCCAGCTTGGCTCTCTAAAAATTGTGCGATCCAAGATCCTAACCAAGCTGACGTACCGTGGTTCAATAACGTTGCGACAAGGATACCAAGAATGATGGCCCACTTATTACGGAACTTGGTTGTGAGAAAAAGTGAAAGGAGCTGGGTTTTGTCACCGAGTTCGGCTAATGCGACGGTGAAGGTTGAAATAAAGAAAATATCCATATTAAAACTCCGGTGGGATGACATAAACAAAAGGCAAGTTACAGCTTCCCACCAGTGGAACTGTCGCTTGCCTTAGGTCTTGCCAATACCGTAAAACGGTACGAACCTACCATAAGCCATTGAGGGCTCAAGTGTGTTGACAGGTTCTCTCACAGGAGAAGACTACTCCCCTAAGGACGGATTTATTCTATCCGTTATCTTTGTAAAATTGCAAATAACAATTCATTTTTATTGCGATTAAAAATCAGAGCCAGTACTTACAAATGAATTATGATCTGAAAATAAAACAAAAATTATTTTTAATAATCGACAGATCTCACAGAGTGTTTAAGACCCGTCATTTGTTTTAGATCAGTTATATCTCGCTTTGGTGAGTTTCCATATAGACGGCTATATTCACGATTAAAATGTGATGGGCTTTCGTAACCGACTTCAAAAGCGGCAGCTGCGGCATCCTTGTGCTCTGTTAGCATCAGTCTTCTGGCTTCATTTAACCTTAACCGTTTTTGAAATTGTAATGGGCTCATTGCCGTTAAAGCCCGAAAATGCTGGTGAAATGTTGAACTACTCATACCGCTAAGTGATGCAAGTTCATCGATCCGAATAGTTTGATCATAATGATTTTTTAACCAGTGTACGGCTTTAGCAATCTGAAAATCTCGACTTCCCGCAGAAACGATTTCACGCAATCGCGCGCCTTGATCACTGATTAACAACCGATAACAGATCTCCCGCTCAATTAATGGAGCTAAGATCGGAATATCTTCTGGTGTATTGATCAGATCCAGCAATCGTTGGAAAGCATTTAGAAGTTCGATAGACAAATTACTGATCGCCATTCCCCTGCCCGCTGGATTGGTCGCAGGTATCGGAACATGGCTGTTCACCATCAAATCAGACAGGATTGATTGATCAAGTGCGTATGTCATTCCAAGGTAAGGATGATCAGGACTTGCTTGAAGTATTTCTGCAACGACAGGTAGATCGATAGACGTCACAATAAACCGACTTGCATCATAAACATACACATCTTCACCTAACATGACACGTTTTGATCCTTGGCCGATTAGGCAAATGCTAGGGGCGAGCATATAACTTGTTGGTTCTGTTGTTGCCTCCCAACGGTGGAGTGTGATCGCAGGGATTTCTGTGACTAACCGGTTATCTTTTCCAACTCGATTTTCGATACTTTTCGCAAGCTTTTTCTGTAGTTGTTTGAACGTACCTTGATGGGTTTCACCTGCTGTTTTAACACTGAGCATGAGTTGATCTCTTGGTTTTTAACCTCTCCAAAATAGCAATATTTCTCAAGGCCCGGCAAGTGGACAAATCCACAATTCATAGGATTAGGCAATAAATATCAAGAATCATGCTATCTCGACTCTGCGCAAGATCGTATCCTAATTGATACTTATCATTCACATTCAGCACATTCAATAATTAAGGAGACTCATCAATGAAAGTACATGGCTATGCAGCACACAAAGCCGGCTCAACACTCGAGCCATATATCTTTGAACGTCGCAGCTTACGTAACAATGATATTGCGATGGACGTTCTTTATTGTGGCGTATGCCATTCTGATCTGCACATGGCACGCAATGATTGGGGCATGAGCGTTTACCCATTAGTCCCAGGGCATGAGATCGTTGGTCGTGTCACAAATGTTGGATCTGACGTAACCAAATACAAGATCGGCGATACAGTTGCAGTGGGCTGTATGGTGGATTCTTGCCAAGAGTGTGATCAATGTGATGACGGTGAAGAACAATATTGCCGTGAAGGAATGACGCCAACCTACGGCGGAAGTGATCGTGTCTCTGAAGACGTCACACAAGGCGGTTATTCAAATAAATTAGTTGTTCGTGAAGAATTTGTTCTTTCCGTTTCCGACAGTTTGGACTTATCTCGCGTCGCCCCCCTGCTCTGCGCCGGCATTACGACCTACTCGCCTCTTCGCACTTGGAACGTTGGCCCAGGAAGTCGAGTTGGTGTTGTTGGATTGGGAGGACTCGGGCACATGGCTGTGAAGCTTGCTGTAGGAATGGGGGCGGAAGTCACGGTGATGGGGCGCACTGATTCAAAATCTGAGGATGCAAAAACACTCGGCGCGCACGCATATCTGGTAACAACTGACGAAGACGCAATGGCCAGTGCAGCGTCTAAATTTGATCTGATCATCGACACGGTTCCCGTCAAACACGATGTTACAGCCTACCTGTCTCTACTGGATGTCGATGGCACGATGGTGTTGGTTGGGCAGATTGGAGCGTTGGATGAACCGAATACATTCCCGCTTGTATTTGGTCGAAGACGGCTCGCTGGCTCGCTAATTGGTGGGATTGCAGAAACACAAGAAATGCTCGATTTTTGCGCTGAAAAAAATATCTTACCGGATTGTGAAATGATTCGTATGGATGAAATTAACGAGGCGTATGATCGTATGGAAAGATCGGATGTGCATTATCGTTTTGTCATAGATATCGCCTCCATGCAAACAGCGTAACCCAAAGAAGTTTTAATCATTACTTCTTTGCAAAAAGTGTTTTTTCGCATCGTTGTATAAGTAAAAACCGGATCAAACGATCCGGTTTTTGTTAAAAAATCACCCGTCATAATTAAATTAACTTACAGACTCATAGCGAACTATCCATAGGCTTTTCTACCTTGCTCACGGTTTTTTCTGTGTGTGAAACCGCCTTAGTGATTGCTTCCAGCCTATTTTCGCAATAAGCATCGGGCAAAATATCTTTATCTGAATGCAACCCCTTAAGGGTTTGTTTAACTTCTTCACTCATGCCGCTGATAAAGACTTTCCGACCGGCATGTTTCGCATCACTGGCTATAGTTTCTACTGCACGGGCCGCAGATACATCAATAAACGGGACTCGAGCAAAATCTAAAATAATTGCTCCTGACACCTTTTGTTTGATCCGTTCCCGTACATGATGTCCAAGATCAGCCGCTGCACCAAAGCTTAGCGGCCCCCCAAAATTAAACAACGTGACCTTATCTCCTGCTCGATCCAGCAGATCACGTTCTTGCTGACTAAGATCATCAGACTGATCACCTTTACCAGCAAATGACTTCAATTGAATATCGGCAATTTGCTTAACGAATGCCAGTGAAGCTAGGACTACGCCCGCAGCGACAGCAGTGATCAAGTCGACGAAAACCGTTAAGCCAAGAACAAGTATCATGAGAGCCAGATCCCAACGCGGCCCTTGATGAGCACGCTTGAGATAGGTGAAGTCGATAATGTCGTAACCAACTTTCACGAGAATACCGGCAAGAACAGCATGTGGAATTTTCGCTGCAAGCGGTGCAAGACTTACAACAATAGCAACCAGTAACAAACTGTGTGTTAAACCGGATAATCGGGTACGTCCACCAGTGCGGATGTTGACGACGGTACGCATCGTCGCACCCGCTCCAGGAACACCTCCAAAAAAACCAGCACACATATTACCAATGCCTTGGCCGATTAATTCTTTATTCGAATTGTGACGTGTCCGAGTCATATTATCAGCGACGAGTGATGTCAATAAGCTATCAATCGATCCCAGCAAAGCCAGAATAAAAGCCGCTTTCAGCATCAGTAATGCAGCGCTGGCGCTAACATCTGGCAAGATAAAAGATGGCAATCCAGTAGGAATATCCCCAAGAATGGGCGCGGCAGGAAGCGCTAGGCTGATCAAAGTCCCGATTAACAGTGCAGCTAAGGGACCTGGGATCAGCTTGCCCCAAGTTTTCGGCCAAGAAAACACAATCAGCAGTGTCAGTAAACCGATCGATACGGCACTAAAATTGGGATTGGAAACTGCATGGGGGATTTCCATGAGAGCAGGAAAAGTGCCACCGCCATCGGGTTCATGCCCGAACAAACGTGCAGCTTGAAGCAAAATTATTATACAGCCAATGCCACTCATAAATCCGGAAACGACCGGGTAAGGCACTAACCGAATATACTGTCCAAGTTTACAAACACCAAAAATAATTTGTAGCAGGCCCGCCAAAATTACTGTACCGAAAACAAGCGCCGGATCGCCCGAAAGTGAAGCGAAAACACCAGCAAAAACCACGACCATCGGACCGGTCGGCCCCGAGATTTGCGATCCCGTTCCGCCGAATAACGATGCAAAGAAACCAACAAAAATTGCACCATAAATACCCGCGATCGGGCCAGCACCAGATGCTTCACCAAAGGCTAACGCCAACGGTAACGCAACAATACCAGCGGTTAAACCGCCGTATAAATCACCACGAAGATTACTATTCCATTTCATGTTTTTTACCGTATTTCTTTAAAAAGCCGATTTAAAAAGATCACGCTGAGACGGCATCACCCGTATTTCCATTTGATGAGACAAGACTTGCATAACGTTCTTGAACTGAAATGAAAACGTCTTGGGACTCGTCGTAGCAAGTCACATCACCGTTTTCTATATGATAAACCCAACCGTGCAGTGACACTTCTTTGTTTACTATTTTTGCGGCCACACTTGGGTGAGTACGTAAATGTTGTAATTGAAGCAGGACATTCTGCTCAGTCACTTCCAGCAATTCATTCATTGTTGCTTGCCCGTGCTTGGCTTTAACACACTCGACTGCCGCTCGTGAGTGATCAATCCAATCTTTCACGTGAGGGAGCGAATTTAACGCTTCAGGGGTCAGTGCTCCTTTCATCGCACCGCAATCAGTGTGACCACAAACCACGATGTCTTTTACACCTAATGCAGCCACCGCAAATTCAATTGAAGCGGTTACACCACCTGCTTGTCGAACATGTGGAGGCACGATATTCCCGGCGTTTCGGCATATAAATAAATCACCCGGTTGTGTTTGTGTGACGAGATTTGGATCAATACGCGAATCTGCACAGGTGATAAATAAGACGTCAGGATTTTGGCCATTGGCTAACTCTGCGAATAAATCTTTGTTCTCTTTAAACGCATGTTTTTGAAAGTCCAAAATACCGTTAACAACTTTTTCCATAACACTCTCCTTTTAGAAATCTTGATCGAGTAAAGCCGCTTTTATTTAAGCTTAACGATACGACATGAAAGGAAATACAAAGGTTTACATGAAAAGTGATAGGATTATCCTATCACCTACCGATATTTATCAAGAACGAGTTCGAATCATGATCACAATAGATGCTCTGAGCATTAAACAACTGCGATATTTCTTAGTCGTTGCGGAAGCCGGTAGTTTCAGACGTGCCGCAGATCGGATTGATGTTACGCAACCTTCACTCACAGCACAGATAGCTAACCTGGAAACATCACTCGGTCTATTTTTATTCGAACGGTCGCGAACGGGCGTTAAAATCACCCCATATGGCCGCGAACTTCTGATCCAGGCGCGACGTATTCTAGAAGAGGTGCAAAGCTTTTGTAATCAGGCAAGTTCACTCACGGGAGAAGGGACTAGCACTTATCGTATTGGTGTCACTCCAACAGTTGGTCCTTACCTGCTGCCGATAATTCTGCCAAAAATTCATGCGGATAATGCAAACTTGAAGCTCTATGTCAGGGAGGGTGTACCCCGCGATCTGGAAAATGAGCTGAAAGAAGGTGGTCATGATCTCATCCTCACTACCCTGCCCTTAACTTCACGTGAGCTCGTCGTTGCCCCACTCTTTCGCGAACCACTAAAACTGGCCATTGCACAAGAACATCCGCTCGCAACGAAAGAGGTTATTACGGCGGACGATCTTAATGGTGAAGAAGTATTAACAATCGGTGAAAACTTTCTCTTTAATCGTCAAATTTCCCAATTATGCGATCGTCTAGGAGCCTCAATCCGACGCGAATATGAAGGGACAAGTCTTGATACCTTGCGGCATATGGTGGTGATGGGAATGGGCTTGGCTTTTCTTCCCGCGCTGTATGTGCGTTCTGAAATCCGCGATGATTCAGTAATCAGAGTGACCGATGTGCAAGGTATTAATGAATTTCGCGTGCATGCACTTGCATGGCGACCAAACTCCCCCGATCGCGGGCTCTATAAAAACTTGGCCGAGCAAATGAAAACGACGATCGGCGCATTTTCAGCCGATGTGACCGTGACCGATCAACGTGCGATCTGATTTAGAGTTTTAATTAAAAAAAATTTTTCCTCAACGTTGTTAACTTGATGGTTTTAACTTCATCAACAGGTTAACAACAAAAAGGACGATCGCACCTGCGATTAAGCCAGCCACAATATTCAGCAAACTCGGCGTTATCACTGATAAAAAACCACCGGCAACAGGCACGGTTTTCACCATCTCAGCAGCATGATGAACAAGATCAGCCAGCGCATGAATTCCATGCACCAAAATACCACCACCAACCGTGAACATCGCGATTGTTCCTACAACCGACAATGTCTTCATGAGTTTAGGTGCGAAAGCTAAAATACCTCGCCCAAGAGCACGTTTAAAACCACCCCATGCATTTTGCGCTTTCGACTGAGATAAGATCAGTCCGCCATCATCCAACTTAACGATCCCCGCAACCAATCCGTAAACGCCGATTGTCATTAAGATCGCGATAGCAATAACGGTTGCAACTTGTAAATTAAAACTCGCCTCTTTCACTGTGCCGAGAGCGATTACAATAATCTCTGCGGAGAGAATAAAATCAGTTCGAATAGCACCTTTAATTTTTTCTTCTTCAAAGGCCACCATATCGATATTCGGATCGCTAATCGCGGCCACAATTTCTTTATGATGCGCCTCATCTTCGGCTTCATGATGCGCAAATTTATGCATGACTTTTTCAAAACCTTCATAACATAAGAATGCACCACCAACCATTAGCAGTGGTGTGATCAGCCAAGGAATAAACGCGCTGATCGCAAGTGCGGCTGGTACCAGTATCAGTTTATTCTTAGCAGAACCTTTCGCGACAGCCCAAACAACCGGTAATTCACGATCAGGTTTAACACCAGAAACCTGCTCTGCGTTCAAGGCCAAATCATCACCCAATACACCCGCTGTTTTCTTTGCTGCCACTTTTGTCAGCAATGCAACATCATCTAGTAGTGTTGCAATGTCATCAATCAGGGTGAGTAAACTCGAGCCGGCCATGTTATCTCCTTAGATATCATTTCGTTATTTAATAAGTTGAACGTGATCATACCAGCAAAATTGTGTGTATTTCTTACTTGTACACTCAATCCCTTCGGATAAGATTATTTCCATGCATATCTTCGCATCCCCATGAAGACCTTAGGTTTAAAAACCGTCTAAAAATAAATCCCAATGGCATAAAAAAAGCCCCAGTAACTGGGGCTTAAATTATAGAAATATTGGTTATATGAAATAATTAGAGACTATCAAATGCTGCCTGTGCGTTATCTCTATCACCAAAACCTATTCGACTATCAAGTGCTTTGCGTAAGTGATCTTTTGCTAAAATAGTATTCCCACTTTTCAGATATGCCATTCCAAGATGGTATTGAAGAATCGGTTGATCCGGTGCATTTAGCACAGCTTCATTTAAAAACCGCACGGCTTCATCATATTTTCCAACTTTGTACTTAACCCAGCCAACAGTATCCATAAATGCAGGATTTTTCGTCTCTGCTAGCTTCGCTACCATTTGCTCAGCTTCTTCGAGAGTGGTGGGGTCGTCGAAATGATCTGCATACAGCATCGCAAGGTTATTGATCGCAAGTAACGCCCCTTCACGTTCAGAGAGAATTTTTTTATAAAGTAAAACGGCGTTATCCACATCACCAATCGCCTCATAGGCGCTTGCAAGGCCTGTCACTAGAACAGGATCATCAGGAATTGCTTGTAAACCAGCCTTATAAACATCAACCATTTTTTCAGGTTGTTTTTCGAGAACGTAACTTCGCGATATACGAACATAAGGTGTTCGAAAATCTGGCTTGATCTTAATCACATCTCGGAAAATTTTTCGGGCTCCAGTTAGATCACCTTGCGCCATGACAATTTCTGCTTTCATATTTAACGCGATGTAATTTTCAGGGTTCCGCGCTATTGCTTCATCAACCCGTTTCAGTGCTTCATCAGCTTTGTCTTGCGCTAGATAACCTTGTACCAATTGTGCTAGTGCTTGCGTTGAATCAGGTGATTTCTCTAATGCTGCCGTGTACTCATTTACACTGGATTCAAAACCCTGGTCCATTTGTGTTGCAAAGCCGGAAAATTCATAACCGGTCGCACTATCAGGAAATGCTTTCTTGATCTTTTCAGCGGTATCTAGAGCTGACTTCCAGTCTTTTTTCGCCGACTGCAATCGGAATAACGTTTCCAATGCCGCTTCATTATCCGGTGCGATGCCGAGTACTTGCTGTACTTGCTCGATGGCAAGATCAGGCTTGTCTAAACGTAACAGTACTTCAGCCAACTCTGATCGGACTAAGGGATCACGCGGAGCTGCCTCTGCTGCTCGCTCCAACGCTTCTCGAGCAAGTTCAGGTTCCTTATTCATAATATGCGCACGCCCGAGTAACCGGAGCTGCTTGACCGCATCCGGATATGTCCCAACAACTGCTCGAAAATCTGCGATAGCCGCCGTGGGTGACTTATCCATTAATGCCAGACTTCCTCGAACCGTCAACGCATCAGGATCCTTCGGGTTTTCGCTCAAAACCCCTTCAGCGTAACGACGTGCTTCATCAAAATTTTGCTCGCTCATATATACAAGCGCCAATTGCGATTGCGCCTTCAATTGCTCAGAAGATTCGTACTTCATCTCTTCCGCAACTTCTTCAAGAATTTCAACGGTTTTATTGATATCCGTTGGACGATATAAAGCAGCCAGACCGAATTTTAAACTGGCGTCATCTGGATGCGCTTCAACTTGCTTCAACAACTCCGCTTTTGCTTCATCGGGTGATCGAAATTTCGCAAGGAATTCGATCAACATTAACCCAGCCTGACTGCCGTCATCACCTTCCAATGTCATCGCATCACGTAATGTTTGTTCTGTCTCGGGCAGCTTTTTTTGCCCCAAATAAAAGCGAGCTAACTGAATTCGGTGGGCCAACAATTTGGGTTCCAACGAGATTATCTTTTCAAGAATTTCCCCAGCGCCTTCCATATCCTTCTGATTTGCTAAGATCTTGGCTTTAAGATTGAGCAAATTCATATTTTCAGGATGAGCGTCGACGCCGGCATTGATCAGCGCTAACGCTTTATCTGGATCATTTTTTGCCAAGTGCAAGCTTGAGACTAAAGCAATACTGTTTACGTGAGTTGGTTCTAATTTCAACGCCGCTAACCCATCTGTAAAGGCGCCAGTTAAATCACCACTTTTGGCTTTAATTCCCCCCATTAATGCGAGCGCTGAAGGGTTATTATCATCAAGCTTCAATGCCGCTTCAGCTTGTTCTTGAGCGAGATCAATCGCATCCCCTACAAGATAAAGTTGGCCTGCGTGAATTCGTGCCTCCACATGATTTTCATCCAACTTAACTGCAGCCAAAAACTGACTCATTGCCGGGCGTAATTCACCCAGTTTTTCCAATATCAACCCTAGCTGATAATGTGCATCGACATCTTTAGGATCAATTTGTAAAGCATTCTTGAATTCGAGCTGCGCCTTTTCATAGTTGCCTTCTTCAAGCAACGCGTGTCCGCGCTCAAGATATGCCGCTTTTCGTTCTTCAGCCCCACCACACCCTGCGAGTGCAAATAGTGTGAGCAATAAAAGAAACAAGCTAAGTTTTAGAGAAAATTGTTTTTTGTAATCAATCATTTGAATTGGCATCCACTGTTAGTGCAATTTGAACAATATGCTAGACGTGCTGAATCAACATAACAAGATAGCGGCTGGAAACATTTGTTATTTAAATGTATGAGAGCAATTCAGTCTGAGATTCAGACTAATCCCCGGTACGCCAAAATTCCCATTGAAGCAATCGCAGTGAGCGTCAACGAATTAAATCGTCGGGTTTGTCTCGTGTAGAGCAATTCGCAACCGTAAAGCAAGATCATACTTTTTACGATAAGAATACCGACATCTTTTACCTCTAGGTAACGGCCAGCAAAGGCCGCTGCCGCTAAGACACCAAAGACGATTAGATAGTCCATTGGTGACGTTTGGAATTTTTTATCGATTGCGTACCGAACAACAATACCAATAGCGATAGCAAGCAGGGTGAAAAGCGCAAGATCGATGATGGGCATACTGCTTAAACGTACCGAATGAACACTTAAGTAAACTGCAAATATTGCAATAATGTAAATACCTGCACGAGCAGCACCACCGATCACCTGCTTGCTGCTAATGAGCTCAACCAACATTACCAACATAAAAACAGCGGCTAATAAGGAGAAGTCTCTAGGAACTTGCTCAACGAATAAGCAGGTAGCTAAAATATATAAAGGAATCAAACACTTTGCTACACTTACAGCAAGTTGAATAAAATCGATTTGGTGGGAACGAAAATATCGTACCGTTAATGATAATGGTTTTACCGGCTCACGTTGGGCACTCCAGCCGCTGCGCTCTGCCAAGTATAATGAACCAAAAATAATGGCAGCTATAGAAGTGTAAAGAAGGATAATCAATTCGTCGCTTTGATAACGTAAAAATATCGCGCTAATCACCAGTAAGGATTGGATTGAATAAATAATGATCACCGTTTCATAGTGATCAAAGCCAAGATCTAAAATCCGATGGTGTATGTGTGTGCGATCTGCTTTAAACGGGCTTCCACCTCGCACAACACGCATCGTCATTACCGCAAGCAAATCGATCACAGGCAGGCCCAAAAACAGTAAGGTCAAGGCTGGGCTTAAAGCGGGGTGCACTTCTTGAGTCACTAAAACGGCGAGAAAACCCAATGAAAAACCTAAAAACTGACTACCTGTGTCCCCCATAAAGATTTCTGCGGGGTGAGTGTTGTAGCGTAAAAAGCCAATTATCCCACCAATGCAACTCGCTGCAATAATGCTCGCCTCAATGCCTTCCGCAATAAATGCGAGAAAACAGATAACGATCAAGCTTAATAACGACTCACCACCCGCAAGGCCATCTAATCCATCCGATGTATTCATCGCGTTGGTCATACCAATAATTGCAAAATAGGTAAAAGGAATGCCGACCCATGGAGAAAGCTCATCCATACCCGTCAATGGCAAGCGGTGAATCCAAAGATCGCCATAAAAAACAATTAAAGTTACTGCAATTATCTGTCCGATAAACTTTGTATATGGGCCGACTTGGCGAGCATCGTCCCAAAACCCGAATAGAAAAATGGTGCCTACACCAAAGAAAAAGGCCACATTTATTGGTGTAAAATCCAACATGGAAAACATGGTCAGCATTGCACCAAAAATGATTCCCAGCCCACCAACTCGCGGAACGGCATGCACATGCACTTTACGGTGATTCGGCTCATCGATCATGCCCAAACGATCGGCGAACCGCCAAACTATAGGAATAGCAACAACACTAAGCGCCATTGCAATTACAAGGCTAATCAGAGGGGTAGAGTCACTCATTTGAATTTATTGACGCGCATAACAAGACCATTATCACAATACAAATTTGCGTCACTAGTTTGACTATCCTTTTTCTTTAAAAATTTATGTTCGAAATGGTACATGAAATCACTTGTGTAAAAATTTATTTAATCTCAATATTGACGCGATTTAACAAAACTTTCGAATAATTATTTTCACCTACTGATAGACTGCATAATCGAAAAAATAAAATTATAGCAAGACAAAATAACAACATTAGAATCAAATGCTTATGAGTACTGTTTGGAATAAGGAAAGCCCCATTTATATCGCGGGACATCGAGGGATGGTTGGATCAGCATTGGTGCGCAATCTAGAGTCCTCAGGTTTTGGTAATTTACTTTGTAAAACAAGAGATGAACTTGATCTTACTGATCCTATCGCTGTAAGTGGTTTTTTCAGTCACCAAAAACCTGAATACGTAATTCTTGCTGCTGCCAAGGTTGGGGGGATAATAGCAAATAACTCCTTCCCTGCTGATTTTATTCTTGAAAACAGCATGATACAAAACAACGTAATCCATTCAGCCTTTAAGTCAGGCGTAAAAAGGCTACTATTCTTAGGATCGTCTTGTATTTACCCCAAAAAATGCGAACAACCTATTAAAGAGGAATACTTTCTCACAGGGGAATTGGAGCCAACAAATCGCCCCTATGCCATAGCGAAAATATCCGGTGTGGAAACATGCTGGGCATTTAACCGTCAATACGGAACTCAATATTTATCCGTAATGCCGACAAACTTGTATGGGCCAGGCGATAATTATCATCCTGAAAATTCGCATGTGATTCCGGGATTGATCCGAAAATTTCACGAAGCAAAAGTCCGTCAAGATAATGAAGTCATTGTATGGGGGTCAGGTCGTCCATTAAGAGAATTTCTTCATGTTGACGATATGGCCAATGCTTGCACTCACCTGCTAAATTTAGACGATGATAAATACAACTCACTTCTCTCATCAGAACGTAATGACGGCATTCCTCCGATTGTCAATGTAGGTACCGGAAAAGATATAAGTATCGGTAAACTGGCAGAAATAATAGCGGAAATAATTGGGTTCGGAGGAGAAGTTAAATTTGATACTTCTAAACCAGATGGCACGATGAAAAAACTATTAGATACTTCACGATTAAACAGCTTGGGCTATACAGCATCTATCGATCTATATGAAGGCCTAACAACGACCTATAAACATTTCTTATCGGAAACGATAAGAGAGAAATAACCATGATAAGTCTTACAGATAGCCTTAAACAACAGCCGGTAATCACAGTATCATTAAGCGTTGTTATTCTTTTATTTCTACTTCTTTTTGTAGTTTACCCTGACGCCCTTCAACTTTTTATTGGCTCAATAGGCAATGAAGATTATAGTCATGCAATCCTTATCCCTTTTATTACAGGTTATCTAATTTGGGAAAAACGACACTCACTAACACTAGAACCTGGTAGCAACTTTAAACCTATTATTCTTGCGACATTTGGGTTACTACTCCTTGCCCTTTCATACCTTGCGAACTTCAAGAGTGTTTATGGCTATAGCATTATTCTTGTTGCATGGGCGGTTATTTGGTTTATTGCGGGCAATAAGTCTACAAGAAAAATAATTATCCCCCTTGCTCTCCTATTCTTCATCGTCCCAATGCCTGTTGCTGTGCATAACGCGATCTCATACAAACTTCAGCTTGTCTCGACAGACATCTCAGTTGAAATACTTCGCTGGTTAAAAATTAGCGTGTATCAAGAAGGTAATGTTATCGATCTAGGGAGCGTGAAATTACAAGTTGTTGAAGCGTGTAGTGGTTTACGCTACCTACTTCCCTTAATCGTCTTAGCCATTATTATTTCCATATTTTATAAGGCCCCGCTATGGCGAAAATTGATGCTTGTTGTTTCTGCGATACCCATTGCAGTCATCACTAACAGTATCCGTATCGCGATTAACGGTATCTTAGTCGATTATGTTGATCCATCATTGGCAGAAGGGTTTAGTCATGATTTTCAAGGTTGGCTGGTATTTCTTTCTGCTTTTTCTATTTTGTTATTTGAAGTTTGGTTTATTGAAAAAATAATTTTCAATAACCCAATCAGTTTGCGCCAAGAGTTAAGTGACAATGTCGCCGAACCTCTCAATACAAAAAATACAAAACTTGGGTTGATAATAACTCTTATAATAATTATGTTCGTTGGATTGATTGCATCGAAACTCACAAGCCTTATCCCTGAAGCTGATCTTAAAAGAAGCTCCTTTTCTTCATTTCCATTAAAAATAAACAATTGGACAGGAACAATATCCCCTTTAAAAGATGAGTATTTACCTGTTTTAAATCTAGACGATTATTTCCAAGGTGATTTTGTAGATAACCTTGGGGATACGATTAATGTTTACATTCCTTACTGGGAGGATACCAACACAGACTGGTATTTCCATAACCCTGAAGTGTGTTTGCCAGGTGGAGGATGGATAACCGAAAGTAGCGGAAAAATAGATATTAAAACGAAAAATGGAAAACTAGAAAAAGTAAACAGAGTTGTTATGTCCATGGGAGATGCACGCATGGTCGTATACTACTGGTTTCAAATGCGCGGAAGAGTTGTTGATGATCACCTAATGATAAAACCTTACACCGTGATCGATCATATATCTCGAGGACGAAGTGATGGGGCTTTGGTACGATTGATTAATTTTATTCAAGAAGATGAGAAAATAACAATCGCTGATCAGAAGCTCTCAGAATTTTCGTCGGAAATATTAGAACTTATTCCGGAGTATGCTCCCGATTGAATTGAACACTAACGAACTTAGAAGTTTTTCCCGCAAGGTCTACCTTGCGTCAAGTATAGTAATATTGATTTACTATATATCAATTTTTTATGGTATCCACTACCCATTCTCAATAAGCTTTGTACAATCATTTATTGCCATAATCTTTTTCATATCTTTATTTTGGTTACCCTACAAACTTATCCACCTAGCTATTTCATTCGCACCCCCTCTTTATTATTTTATCCAAATATATTTATTAACTGACACTCCTGCTTTCGAAATTTTAATACCATTCTATAAAAACACTACAATAAATAATACTAATGGAGTTGATATTAATAGAGCGATAGATTCGGCACGTCAAGGAACACTGTACATATGGTTATGCTTGCTCACATTCTATTTGTGTCAAGATAAAGAAATAAAACAACTATTTTTAACTAGCTTTGGGGTTCTTGGTGTAATTTTATTAGCACTTGCATTTACAGCTCCCCAAAACAATACAAATGTTCTTTGGTTCCATTCAATACCAACACTAATTGATGGCTGGGGAAGCACTAGTATAAATACAGATTTATCTGCAGGTTTTGGTTTTATTTGGAATTTTAAAATGGGGGACACATCTATCACATACCCTATCAAACAAGTTAGCTCAACAATAATAGGGTCTGTTTTTAATGAAAACAACTACGCATCACTTATAGGTATATTGCTACCCTTTATAATAGCCTTACCTATTTATAATTCACGTAATAAGAATCTAAGTGCGGTATTGTCAGTATCAGTTATCATTGCAACAATTTACACAATCTGGATTTATGCAAACTCCAGAGGTGGAACCATAGCTCTATTTGCCACATCTATAATATTTATCCTTTCCATTAAAATTAAACTCAAAAAGCATCTTTTACTATTAAGTTGCCTGTTTATATCTATTCTATTCACTATCTCAATAACAGAATACTTTGACGATAATAGAGATACGCTACTCTCGGGAAGGCTAACACTATGGAATTCAACATTAAATATTATTAAAGAATCACCACTGTTTGGCATTGGGACAGGAAATATTCAATCTGTAGGGTTAATACGAGAGTTAGATACAACCTACACAAATCAGAGGAAAGAATGGCTGATCAATTATTACAGTCACAATGTATATCTTGAGTGGCTAGCAGAAAATGGAATTTTTGGCCTTCTGACTCTAGTAATCTGTCTCTCTATATTTTTACCTAGTATCAAGAGAATAAAGCTACCTGCCAAAGCTAAAGAAAGCCATTATATATTCTTTTCAATCTGTTTCATTATTTTTCATTCTGCACTAGATTACAGCCCAATAAAGCCATATACAGGCTTTATTTTCTTTATCCTAACCGGTTGGTACGTTGCTCTATTCTATCGAACTAAAAAATCTCCGCATAAACAGAATAGACTCATATATGGCACAGGAATAAGTATTATGTTCTTACTGACATCATCTATTGTTGTCACCGCGTTCCGTTTTTTTAATACTGATGGTATTATCAGAAGTATTGAAAATTCTGTGTCTCCTGTTTTCATAGCTAAGTACAGTTTAGATAATAAAGCGGAAGAAAATTTAGATTTTAATGAAAATTTAATTAGAGAAAAACTATTAAAAGCTGAATTATACTTCAAAACTCAAAGGCCTAACTCAGAGCTTGCTCAAAGCATTGGAAAAGGATATTACTTGTTATCTAGAGGAAGTAATGACATGGAGTTAATTACTTCAAAAAACTGGTTTCTAATTTCAGAAGTTATTTCTCCAAAAAATATCCTCACAAACCAATCTATAAAATAGTACAACCTTGTAAGGTTAGAGCATATATTTATTTATGCTATAGGCGAACCCCACACTTCAACTCTAAACTCCGGACAATCTGACCAGTGATCATAACCAAGACCACCACCTCCATCATTTATGAGTTTAACTACATCTAAAAGAATGAAAGTACAAACTCTTGATACTCCCGAAATATTTTTCATAGATAGATCTGAATCTTTCCAAACACCAGAAGATTGAATAGTGCCAGATCGAAAATCCAGTTCTTTTATACTTCCTGCTTTATATGATTCACTTGAGAATATTTTTTTTATGTTTGTTATTTTAGACCTATGATAATTTCCTCTATCCGAAATACTAAGTTCATAAAGATGATTTCCATTCAAAGATTTTGCAGGTTTTATCAAAGTAAATTTTAATTTATCAATTATACCAACATATTTTAAAAAAGCCCTGTAAGAATCTTCACCATCTAATATCCCTTCAAAAACCGCTTTCTTTTGAAGATGTTGATGTTGATAAAAAGGTATTTTCCATAACATCTTCTCATACTTAATATTTTTTGGAGATATAACTTTAACATTATCGATCACCAGTGCTCCAGAAGGTAGTAGAATTACATCGTTCGTAAAGGAATGACTAGAATTGTGCTCTATATCAAAATATGATTTACGATTGTTAAAAGTAACTCTTCTAATTCTCGCCCAATGAGTTTGGTCACTATCCGTAATAATGTCGCCAGGAATCAAGCTTAAAACTTGATTGTCTGCTTTAGACTTAGTTGCATTGCTATAAATATGATTCTGGGTTGATGAATCAGGTGTGAATTTTCTATCAAGAGGAATATTAATAATTCCAATTACGTTTTCATTATAATGTAATCGAACATTCGAGATTTTCCCTGATATATTGGTTGATGAAGGTTCTATTACAATCCCTCCATATTTATTGGCTTTATAGATATCTAGATCATTAACATCGAAATGCTTTGAAGATAGTCTTAATTTTTTTCCGCACTCCCCCCCATTAATAAAGACATAATCAGCACCAGTTGCGGGCTCAATACTAGAACGTGTTTTAATATTCTCAATATAAACACTGCCTAGTAATTTATCAATATCACCGAAAAATTTAGGCTCACAATCAATTAGTTGAACATGGCAATTTTGACTTACACCAATTTGACCTTCACTGAAACATTTAATAAATTCACAATAAATTGAACCTTGTGTAGACATATATTGAGCTGTTAGATCCGGAGATTTTGGATTAGCACTCAATTTGTGGTAAACATCGACCACCCGAAAATAGTCTAATGCAAACGATTTAGATAAATCATCTAGATTTACAATTCTTGGCTTACCCCACTTTTCGGTTTTGTTGTAAGATGGGCCAATATCGTGCCACTGTTCATCGTAAGAATATTTAATTAAGTTATTTAAATAAATAACTCCTTTGTCATAATCTATATAATCGATTTTGCCATATTCATGATATTCAAGATTTGGTGGATATCCTAAATTCTGTTTATTTTTTCCATGGAGTAAAACTCTACAACCCTCTGAAAAATTTTTTATATCAAGTTTTGACTTAAGCTCAACAAAATTTTTCCCTGCCATTGTGGTTTTGAAGTTATAACCATAGCTAGGCTGGGTACCTTTAGGAAGGTGCTCATATTCATAAGGACAAAAGTGATCAGCTAAACCCCATGGTCGTGTTCCTATCCCCCCATCATTACCTGAAGGATTAGCAATATTATTACACTGCAGTACTGAGTTTTTCCCTATCAATTGTATATTCCTACAATAATTACCGTAGGGTATCCATAGGTTTTTTGTGAAATGTAAAGTGGAATTAAAAGGTAATTGTATTGTAACGCCCTTTACTTTAGAGGCTTCTACATCCAATCTCATTTTTTTTAGCTTTATGTCATTGAACGATTGCTCTTGCATGTCATTTGGAATGACATCATAATCACTTAAAAGATCAATTTTTGATGTATTTTTAAAAACTTCTCTAATTTTTAAGTTTTTTATCATTTTGATATTAAAAACCCTTTTATTTCAAAATAGAACCTAAATATATTATTAGAGAAGCTATATATTTCATATTATAGTAATTAATCGTTAAATAGATCGCCATCTTTAGAAGTGTTATAACCAAGTAATTTAAGTTGTGGCTTTAGGGATTCACTCAAGAATTTTATTTTATCTTCTTCTAGTTTTAACCAATTTCTGTGGCTTGGCACAATATTTGAAGTCCCTCTAACAATCGGATCTTCTGTACCAAAGTTATGACTTTTTTTGTTAAATAATAAAACTTCTTTAGACCAAGGTTCATTTAAAAAGTTGAATACTTTTTTTAATTCAAACTCTGGAGCACTCACAAGTTTTTCATAATATATCCTATAACAGGATTCATTATTATTTCTCTCAAACAACAACTGCTTATCCAGTGAATCCGAAACGTACTTAACAGTAGAATAAAACAAATCATCAATTGTATTTTCAAACCTCCATCCGCGCGAAACAATTGAATGAATCACATCGAAAGGATGGCGATATAACATTATAAACTGTCCTTTATCCCCATAGAGAAGTTTTAACTCATTCAGAATGGATATGTATTGAGGTGTCTTATCAGCCCACCTGCCCTTATTGCTCGCAATTCTGTAGCCTTCGTGCAAACGGCTTGCATTTACTCTTATATCTTGAATAAATTCGCTTCTGTTATAACCAAAACCTTCGTATCCACTTTGTACATAGCTGCTATTAATCATTTCTGCATAATTTTCCATAAAAAAGGATTCAGGTGGACATGCAATATTCGGATGTGAGTCTAAAATTCTCCGTGTTAGACTTGTTCCGGATCGATGAACCCCAATTAAAAAAATAGGGTTATCACAAAGATTTTGATCATCTAAGATCACAGGTTTTACTTGGTGTAATATTAATGGTCTTCCAATAAAGCTTCTGACTCTTCGAAAATATTGTTTAATCCCTGTAAATTTCATAATAGTTCAAATCCCATTGATTAAATTTTTAATCAAACAGTCCCAATTTCTTATGGCTATTTTAATATCGTGATAATTAACTGCTAACGTTCTTGCTTTTTCACCAACAACATTAATATCCTTGTTTTTATTATAATTATTAATTATTAAATACATTTTTTCTATTTCATTGATGTTAACAACATAGCCTACATCATTATTTTTTATGTGATTAGCGATAGCGGAATCTTCATTACCTAAAAATAATACAGGTCTTCCAGTAGCCAATATTCCGTATAATTTACTAGGGTATATAAAATTAGATAATTCTTTTTTCAATGATACAATATGAATATCAGCAACAGATAAACTTTGACTTAAGCATTCTTTAGACTGATAACCTTCAAAAAAAACATTATCAAGAGATAAATTTTCAGACATTTTTTCTAGCGTTACTCTTTGAGCGCCATCTCCTACAAATAAAAATTTAATATCTTTGTTATGTTTGAACTTCTCGGCAACATATAAGATCTCATTCAGATAATGTGATCTTCCCATGTTACCAGAGTACATGATGACTGTTTTGTTTTCCAAACCCCATTTTTTAACATAATCATTATCTTTTTTAGCTATTGGCTTTATTAGATCTGTATCAACCCAGTTCTCAATAACAATTAACTTATTGCTTGAAACTCCTTCATTAATAAGGAATGACTTCATATCCTCTGAAATAACAACATTTATGGCAGCGCTTTTTAAAGATATATTTCTTATTTTGATAAGGAATTTAAGGAAAAACTTTGGAAGCTTATCTGGGTGCATAGCTTCAACTATTTCAGGATATATATCTTGCAGCCAATTTATTTGCCTTGATCCTCGTAATTTTGTAATGATTCGACAAGGAACTGATAGCATTGGTGGATCTGTTTTCACAACAACAATACTTTTCTTATCTGCAATAAAAAATAACTTAATACAAACAAATAAGTAAAATGACAAATAATCAATGCTTCGGCCAAGAAGATTGAATCGTCCAAAACGGCTAGTGAAAATACGATGTATTCTCACATTATTTTTTTCTTGTTCGGCCTCTAATTTGAAACTTGAATCAGAATATAACAATCGACTGGCTATTATATGTACTTCTCTTTGTATATTTTCCTCGGCTATTGCAGGAGCAAGCTCACTCAACAACTGGCTTGTCGCACTGTGATCTGGCCAATAAAACCTGTTAATAAAGATTATTTTATTAGATTCATACAAACTATTTTTTTCCATCTTCGGTGTAAACTTTCAAACCGTATTCTTTAAAAATAAATTCTTCAATTGTTAATTTATTAACTTTTGCTAAACGTATTGCCTCGTGGATTTTTACATCAACAAGAAATCGATACCATAAACCTTGTAAAAAATGAAAATATAGCCCTGGCAAACCATCAATAAAACCTAAAAGAAAAAAATATCTATATATAAAATAAAAGACAGGCCTAATACCTAACGGTAAGTTCAGATAAAAATTATTTTTTATATAACGCTTTAGTTTTGCTTGCTGGCTTAATATTTCATTCTCTTCTTTACTAGAACTATTATAAGTAGGCACTAAAGTTTCAACACACTCCAACGTTGCATATTGATTATGTTTTTTAGTCCACCATGTAATATTATTTAAATTTATATCAGAAAAATCACAATTTAAATGGCGTACAAGTCCATCTACAACTATATGTTCATCCATCCAACGATCTTCACACCTTCCCCTGCCACTTTTCCAAATTCGTAATTGCTTTACTGGATAGATACCACCATATCGAATCCATTTTCCCATAAAATAGATTCGTCGATTTAACGTAATTCCGGCAATAGTATCATCTTGTTTATAAAGAAAACTTTTGAGATCATTTTCAAGATCAGGCATAATAATTTCATCAGCATCTAATCGAAAAATCCATTTAGTATCTATTTTAATATTATCTATGGCCCAATTGAGTTGTACTGAGTGATTTACCCATTTATTGTAGTAGACTTCTGCCCCTAGCTCCTTTGCAAGCGTACACGTCACATCAGTTGATCCACTGTCTATTACAATAATTCGGTTAGCAATGTTATTAGCGCTTTGAATACATCGCTTAATATGCTTTTCTTCGTTAAAAGTAAGAATGATTATAGTCAGGAGATCATTGTTCATTTCACTAAGGAATTCTCTTTCTTATTTTAAGTATTACTGCCGGATTTCCAGAAACTACATTCCAAGGTAGAACATCTTTCATTACAGTTGATCGTGCAGCTACTACAGCGCCTTCTCCAATTGTAACACCTGGGCCAATAAACACATCTGATGTTACCCAAGCATTTTTCTGAATGATTATTGGAGCTGTAATTAACGGCATGCTCTTTTGAGTGTAATCGTGGCTAGCTGTACAAAGGAAACTGTATTGACTAATTACTACTCCTTCTTGAAGGTGGACCAAATTGACGTTGTAACAATCAACGTTATGACTTAGACAAGTATCTCTTTCCATAATTAAGTTCCATGGTGCCCATACTTTTGAAGAGGGATAAGGATGAACTTTTTCATTTGCTATTTCCGCTCCAAATAATCGTAATAATAAGCACCGCCATTTAAAAAAAGGAACTGGACTAGGACGATATAAGAATAACCAAACAACTTTCCAACAAAGTCTTCCTAATTTATTTTTATTGGAAAGTTTTTCTTCCGATAGAGTAGGCATTTAATTACTCTCTAATCAATTATGCTATCAGGTCTTGAACCACCGCCTAACACCCATTTGTAGACACTCATCATTTCCTTTACGATATTACTCCAAGAATATTTTTGTTCTACTAAGTTTCTTCCATTACTACCTATTCGCAACAAATCTTCTTCATTCAATTCAATCATATGATGTAAACCCGTCAAAATAGAGTCAACCCTAGTGTTAACTTTGATTGCAGCATTACATTCAAAAGCATCAGATAAATTACACTCTGGCGTCATTATCACAGGTAGACTATAACTCCATGCTTCTAATATTGTCATGGGCAGTCCTTCACTTAAGGATGGCAATATAAAAGCGTCAGCTGTTTTTAATGCTGTTTCTTTCTCGGCTCCATATAAAGGACCTAAAAAAGTAACTGTATCATTTAATCCATTTTCATATACAAATTGTTTGAGCTCTGACTCATGTCCCATTTGGTCCCACCCTGCAATATTAAGATGCCAAAAATCACTTTTTTTATCTTCTTTTAATTTACCCCAGGCTTTTAACAGAGAAAATAACCCTTTTTTGGGATGTATACGACCAATGAAAAGTAAATTTTTTCTATTAAGATCAAATGGACATTTTGATTCTAGACATTCATCATTGATAGGTAAATCAATACCATTTGGTATTACGCAAATAGGATTCTTTATTCCTAATTGTTTAACGTCAGTAGCTTCTTTTATAGTTAAAGCATTTATACAGCTTGCAGAATTAAGATGGATATCTTCAAAAAGAGATCGAATTAATTTTTTTTTCCAAGATGATTGCCTTAAAGCCCAACCATCTAACATTCCATGAGGGCTTATAACATAAGGTTTTCCCATTTTTTTACAATTACTATAGCTAGCAAACGATGGATACATCCACAGTCCATGATCATGGTGCATATCTGAATTATATTTTTTCAGTCCATTTGAAAGTTGTGGACTATAGCCAAACGCCTTTGGTCCGCTTGACTTGTATGTTTGCGTGCTAATTGGAAACCAATTTCCCTCATCCTCTAAAGTATATTTGTCTTTCAAAGAAAATACTTTAACATCAATTTCAGGGTTTTTAATCAATATTTTTAAAGGTAGCCTAACTGCGTCATATATTCCGCCGGCATTTCTACTTATCGAGCTTGTTACCACACTTATTTTCATGAAATAGTACTAAATAATTTTAAAAACTTTGAGGATAAAAGACTTTTTCTTGGGAAAGGATTCTCTAAAGAAATATTAATAGATTTCAACATTCCATTAGTAAATTTATTCAAACCCCATCTTGAAATTATATCCTCACTCTGCTTGCCCATATCTACAAGTTTAGTAGAAGAAATACTAGTCATTTTTATAAATAGACAAGATAATTTTTCCGTATCATATGGGTTAAACTTAAAACCATTAAAATTATCATAAACAAGATCACGTGCGCATCCACACCTATCAGAAACTAAAACTGGTAACCCACTTGCCATTGCTTCATTCACAACCAACCCCCATTGTTCGGATATACTTGCATGTACAAACACTGTTGCAAGTCCATAGTAAATAGGAATCTCATTGTATTGTTTAAAACCAACAAATTTAACCTTACTCTCTAGCCCTGCTCCTTTTAATTTATCTTTCAATTCATATTTTAATTCACCATCACCGAGAATAATTAATGGCCATGATTTATCTTTACAATGAAGCGTGTATAAAGCGTAAGAATCAATTAACCTTACTAGGTTTTTCTTTGGTATTAATCGATTACTAGATAAAAAGTATTTTTCAGGAAGACTATATTCTTTCCGCAGAGATAGACTCCTTTCACGGGCAGCCTGAACCTCTTTCTTAAAGTAGTTATTATCGACAACATCATAGCCTAGAGAAATCATATCATTAGGAACCCCAAGCTTCTGTAAGTAGGCTTTATGATCTTGCCCTGCAACAATTGCCGAACTAATATTTTTTAGAAGTATTCTTTTAACCGACTCTTTAATTTTAGATCTTCTTGCATCATATTCCGTTGAGTCTGACATTATAATTATCGGTATATTATTCCTTAATCCCCAGATCATTGCAGCCAAAGAGTATTTAGCAGACCAACCAGGAATGGCAATTACATCGGGCTTACATTCAGATAAGCACTTATTTATAAGTGAAAAAATAGGTTTAATTCCTAAATCATCAATATCAACTTCAGTAGAAAGCAAAGTTTTCCAATAAAAATCACCTTTGTCAGAAACTTTCCTCCAAGAATATGTGTTATCAACTTCAGAACATTCTATAGCTATCAAACTACAGTGTTCCGACAAAGCTTTTAAACGTGCATAGTGATATGGTCCAAACCGATGAAAAATAATAGCGACCTTAGTATTTTTCGCGTCCATATCTGACTAAGAAACAGCTTCAATGAAACGGTTAGAATAAGCTTCTAAATTTGCATTTGAAGCAGACTCCTTAACATTCCTTACAAACTTCTTATATAAATTTACATCATCTGCTAAGTTTTCTAATGAATTAACCATTGCATCTTCATCCATACTAGCTACAACAAATCCATCAAAATTATTTTGTATAATACTGCCTGTATTTTCAGTGCATACAACAGGCAGTCCTGCGCAGATAGCCTCATAGGTAACAGTTGCAGACCCCTCACAAACTGAAGGTAAAAAGAATACATCTGCCCAATGAAATTGATCTAATATTTGATTTCTTGGAATCATACCTAGTAAATCAACATATTTAGCTAACTCGGAACGACATATATTTGGTATTGCAATAGGACCTGCCATGCGAACTTCGATTTTATCCATAAGTCGTTTAGCAACATTAAGAACAAAAGGACTACCTTTACGAAGACCAACTTCACCTGCCACGAGCACTCTTAACTTACGCCCGCCAATGTATTTTTTTTCTTTATTATTAAACGATCCTGGTACGCCATAGGGAACTATAAAACACTTTCCAACATCGCCGCCAGTTGACTTGATCCCATTTTTCACAAAACTTGAACCACAAATTATTTTGTCTGCAAGCTCCCATTCTTCTGCTTGGCGGTCAATAATTAATTGTTGATTACTCTTTAAATTAGAGTGCGTAACCCACTGTGGAAACATTTCTTTTAAAATAGTTAAAAGTTCTATTTCTATTTTCTTAGGTGCTATCGTTTGCTCCATCACACAGAATAAGCCTCTATCTTTTGCATTTTGTAATAAAAGCAGCCCAGCTGAATTATAAGTAAAAAGTGCATTTGCATTTCCAAATCCTCTTCGCAAAACATTCTTACTGAACTCATCTCCAGCTCGTATATGATTTGAATAAATATCTCCTTTATCACTCAATCGCCTTAGAGCATACATCGCACCGATTAAAGGAAATGTTGTTGTTTTACTCACAATAGAAGTGGGTAGTTTTCTGGATTTTAACCTCTTCAATTCATTAGAAATTAATCGATCAGAAATTCCTTTGAAAACTCGCGGCCAACTTTTATCAATACTTATATCTGTATAAAAATGTTCCAACATTTCGTGAGAATGCAATATACGAGGAATAGCATAGTGCATTCTTGCACCAAGCTGTGCTGCAATATATTTTTTTTTCATGGGTTATTACTTACAATAGTATTTATGGTTTCATAAGCTTAATAAATAAAAAATATTTCTAAAGTTAATTAGAATTTAAAATCTCATGATTATTTCCTTCACTAATTTCTTCAATTAATTTAGAAAGTACTGGTTTAGCTTGTATTTCATAATTGAATTCATTTTCGGCTTTAATTAATAACCTAACTCTATTCAACTCCAATTCTTCATCGCTTAAATTACCAAGTGAGAATATCGCATCTTTTATGGATGAAGAACAATAGGGATCTGCAACCTCTCCAAGCTTATGTTGCAAGTTAAGTAATTCCAAATTTGGAAAATTAGAACAAACTATTGATAGGCCACATCGCAAGTACTCTGTTAGTCTTCCCGGTGCTTGATAATAATGCCCAACACCGTTATTGGGGTATAAAAGTATTCCAATATCACATGCCGCATAAACATTTAATAATTCAGAATACGATAATTTACCTAAAAATATAATTCTATTATCTAGCCCTAGTTTTTTAATATGCTTCTCACAAGCGATTTGCTGTTTACTTTTGTACTCCATACCCGTAAATATCAAAATAAAGTTATTAGGAAGAAAACTAAACCCTTCAAGTAATTCAGGTGACATTCTTGAATTATGATAACCACCTCCAGCAACTATTAACCTCGCTCCTTTACTGTCTTGCACAATAGTTTTTTTAACCAACTGGCTTCTGATCTCATCATTTCTTACTGGCACTTTCCACCATGACGGTAAGGCTGTTCTTATAATTTCTGGAAAATTTTTAATCTTATAGTTACTTGCAAAAAATCTCGCCCGATTTGGCTCATTAATAATTACATAATTAGCACGTCTTGATATTAACTTCTCACATAACTCGTAAAAATAATGTTGGCCAGGCCCTAAAAAATCCTGGGTGTGGTATATGACTGGTTTTTTTTTGAATATTAACAACCAAAGTATTAAAGGGGTTTGTTGAGCGCCCTGTATATATATTAAATCTGGCCTTATATTAACCATCTTAATAATAATATCTTTTAATAATTTAACTGCAGAAATAAAGCCAATCTTTTCTTTAACTAAATAATGAATATTTTTAAAATCAATTAGCCAACTCGGCTTGTTGGTATCTCCCCAGCCAAGATAGTAAATACTATGTCCCATCTTTGACAATTCGAAAGCAGCCATAGATTGATGAGGTGCCTTTTCATCAACCAGCGGGTACGAGAGATATAGAATTTTCAAGTTACACCCACAATTCCCATAATTTAAAGTTATATTTTTTATAATAACTTCTTGTTTGATATGCTTGCCATTGAATTATTAATTGTCCACAATGATTTTTCACGACGCCCTCTTTTACAAAAAATTAGTAATGGGTATAGAAAAATTAGCAAATAGAGAATACGACTAGGAAATTGCGTAAACGATCCGAATACAGTCTCCATGCCCAATGGTATTAAGGCGACGTAAAAAATCATCGAGAAAAAACTTCCACAGAGAACAGCTCTATCCCAAACTGCTCTGAAAAATCTTCCAAGAAGGTAATATAGCATCACACCAAAAAACCAAAACTCTACAAAAGCATCGCCAATTCCTGTGGGGTTACTTCCATAGGGTATAGACCAGCCGTATTGTGTTTGCATCAAATATTGTATATTTACAGTAGGAGCATAAAGAGATTTTTTAAAATTTCGACCAACTAATCTAGATGGTACCCAGTTTTGTACCATGGTGTTGTAAAATCCGCGACCATAACCAAATTCTAATGCATTATTGAGTGTAGGAATGATAGCGATTGGTACCATAAACTCAAGAAAACCCTGTCCCTCTAATAACGTGCTATATTCATGTGATATAGAAGTATCCTTTATTTTTTCAATTTTTCCTTGTAGAGAACTTTCACCTCTAAAGTTAGGTGCGACCAAAACAAAAGTTAATGCAGAGATCATTGCAGCTACTACAATATATTTTGGCGGAGACCATCTTCTAATAAAAAATATCGAGATCCCAATGATTAAGAAATAGGTCACAAAGTGCGAACGACGCCCAAGCATTGTGATCGAAATAATAGGTTGAATGCTAAGCAGGATTATAAAAAACCATTTCACAATTGATGGTTTTTTTAATGTTGCCATTAGGCAAAGCATTAACGCAGGCCAATTTAATGCCATTAGGAAGGCATACATAACAGGAAGCCCCCTCCAAACTAAACTGTAATTACCACCATTGATATAGCTATTGAAGCCACCTGAAAGAGTAATTAATTGATAGTAGGCAAAATATGCTATGCCACCTAGCAGCAATCCTGAAATAAAAACTTTATTTATAGAAAGAACATCGACTTTTTTTCGTAAAAGGGCTCGTTTTGATCGTTTAAGATAACCAATGAAGCTAGCCAAAGCACATAGACATGCCATTAATATAGCTAATTCGATGCCATAGTCATTGACAATTCCTGATGGAATCGTCTTCGGGTTATTTATGATCCCAATCACTTGTGGAACAATATAAAATAACCAAGCACCACCAGCAAACAATGGGAATTGATATATTCTATCTGGACTTTTTAATGACCATATGATCATGTATCCGGAGATACAAATAAGAATACCAACTAAAAATATTGCTATATACACGGTATATCAGAAACCTTTTAATAGCTTTAATTTCAAACGCGCTTTTTCTTCAAATTTTCTAAGTGTTATTTTTATATTATTTGGTATGAAGTGGCGCCATGACTTACGATATGGCTTACTGAGTTTTAACAAACTTATGTTTATAGGCTGAACTTCATTTCTATCGTTTAAAATTTTATTAAATACAGCATCATAAGATAAAGAAAATTTACCCACGTTAAATCTTTCAGAAACTTCTACCCTTGCTGAAGCAGAAAGCTTTTCTTTTAATTGAATATCGTTATATAAATTTTTAATTTCACAGAAAAACGAATTTGCATCCCCGATCTTACAAAGCAAGCCTGTTTGTTCGTGTGTAACAATCCAGTCCGTTACACCACTTATACTTGATACAATTGGAACACATCCTGCTGCCATTGCTTCAATCAAAGTAAAACCGAACCCTTCAAAATTACTTGGCATGAGAAATATGTCTTTACCTACAAGAAATGACGGTACGTCATTAGGGTGGATACTACCCCGCATAGTGACAAAGCCATCCTTTATAAACCCTTTAAGTTTTGATTCGAGTAACAAACTATCAGGTCCATCACCCGCTATCTCCATTGAGAATGAAATATTACTTTCTTGAAGTTTACTCAAAATTTTAGGGATAAGAAAAATACCTTTGTCTTTATCAATTAAACGACCAAGATAAGCAATTTTAATATGATCGTTTTTTAAAGGTTCATCCCCCCTCGACAGAACATTAGAGTAGTCGTTCAGATCAAGTGCGTGAGGAATTAGAGTTATTTTATCCGCTGGTACTTTATAACGGTTTATAAGATCATCATAATGTCGCTTTGATATTCCAATATAATGGCTGACACAATTCCGATGAACTAAAGTGGTTGCGTAAGTATGTCGCGTTATATTGTTACCCTGCATTAAAAATTTAATATTCGCTGGCATGTGAGGCATTGCCGAACTCATTATCGAGCTGCCTACGGGCATAACAATATTTATTTTATTTTCAATAGACCAATTGATAAATGCTTTTACAGCCTCGTCAAAAGAATCATGCGGACTCCCTACCTTTACACAATTGTCGTCGACAAGAGATTCATTCCAATTAACTGTTTCATTGCCTACTGACACCCCCAACACTGTCCAGCCATATGGCCTAAGGGCTCTACGTAGCAATTGATAAAAGTGGTAAGTTCCACCAGATTGTGGGACTGTTGCCCATGCGATAGTAAGTTTAGGCTTTGTATTCATGACTTTATCATTATTTATAACTTAACATGTGAGCAGGCCAGGTCTATTTATAGATAAAAATAACTTTATTTTATGAATAATAAATCTGTTTGAGTTGTGGGTGGTTCTGTAACATCTACGAGTTCTATTTTGGGCCAGAGATATAAGTGATATTTTTTAATTGGAGATTTTGAAATTAGATAACCACACCCCTTCATAAACTCTATTAACTCTATTGCAGATTGATTTCTTTCTTCTAACCACTGCGGACTAACCTCAACATAAACCCATTCAGGATTAAATTTTTGAATAAAATTTTCAGCACCCTTAAGTACTTCCAGCTCTAGCCCTTCTACATCAATCTTCAAAAAAATTTTACCAGTAAGTTTTCTATCCATTAAAATAGAGTCAGCTGTTACTACTGGCACTTTGATTGTAGAGCTGACATCCTTATCATTTATTTGTCGTATAGTGGCAGTCCCAGAGTGAAGATCTAAAATATTAAGATCAAACTCACTTACAACTGAACCCAATCCTTTTTCAATAACATCTACATTTTTTTCAATACCATTCATGATTAAATGCGAACGAAGAATATTTGCGGTCCTAGGATTAGGTTCAAATGCAATAACAGTTCCACTATCACCAACGATACTTGATGCCTGCATCGTAAATATCCCTTTATTTGCACCGATATCTATAAAAGTATCACCAGAATGTAAAAAGTTTTTCAATATCCATGGTAAATATTTATCATAATATTCCTGTTGATAATAATGCCATCTCCCCCCCCATTCTTTTAGGTCACAACTTACCCAAGCATTAATTTGTCTATCCCAAAACACTCTGAAAGGTCTTTTACAGTGTATCCATGGTTTATCATCTCTATCACCCGATCCAAACAGTGCATGTAGTGCATGTCGCCCTCTTGGAAGAAGTGGCATTAGTGGTCTTATTATTTCTGCGGCAAGTTGTTTAACATTCATTATTATTTATAAAATCTCAATTTATAATGGATTTTCTATGTTTACTCTGTAAAAGAAATGGATGGATTTATGTTTAATAAATATACAATATGAGCGATCAGGTGAACTAAACCCGCAATTAGAAAACCAAGTAACAACCCTTCTCCTCCACTACTTCGATAGTGCCATGTAATACCTAATACAGAAATTGCCCATATAACAGTCAGATAAAAAGAAACCCAGGCTTTGCCCAGTCCGATCAGGGCCTGCCAGTAGACACGAAGCGTTACAAGGATTAACGAAAGAATTGCCATTCCGATTAACAATCGGGATCCTGAAACAAACTCTGTACCGAATATCCCCATTATTTGGTCAGGAAACACAATAAGTATCAGAATCAAAGGAAGGCAGAAAATGAAATTACTAAAAGCTAATTTATGCGTAGTACGTAAATAGCGAGAATAATTTTCCTCTGCATTCATACTCGACAGAACCGGAAGATAAATAGATGAAAAGGCCATTGGTAGGAGAATGATCAATGTCTGCCATTTTTGTGCCGCATTGTATAAACCAAGTTGCTCATAACCCGACGGCTGGTTAACAACAATTGCCTGCGCCAGCCATACAACAGGAATATGCATCATGGTCGCTAGCGTTGAAGGTAGACTAAACCCCCACAGTAGTTTTCGTTGACTCTGATAATTTTTTGTATAAAAACTCAACCCCTGTTCTGCTAGTTGCTCTTTGAGCATTACAAGACCAAACAACATTTGTAGTAATGCACCTAACGAAATAGCAATCGCACCACCGAGCACACCAAAATGGTATATTCCGGTAATAGTAAACACTGAAATCACCACAGATGAAATCGCCGATAACTTAGCTATGGCTCTGGTTCTTTCAAAGCCTAGGAGTATTCCTCCAATAGCGCCGTAGATAGCATTAAACAATAACATTGGTGCTGCCCAGAACAGTGGTGTCGAAAGTTCCAGATTCGCAAGAACTTTGAGAGCGACAAGTGGTGACGTTATTGCAAGTGCAAGTGTTGCGATCATCCCGGTCAGCCCTGCAAAAAAAAGTGTTAGCGTAATAACTTCATTTGCTTTTTCTGGGTTATTGAATCGATATTCAGCAACATATTTTGTTGCCGTACTTCCTAGACCAAAGCCACCAATTACAGAAAATGCTCCAGCAGTTGCTTGTATCATTGCGAAGCTACCAAAACCTTCGACCCCGAGTAACCTCGCAATGATTATTGCTGTAATGAATGGAAATAACCGTGTCCCAACTTCGCCGATTACAGACCATATTCCACCGTGAACAATGCGTTTAAGTAATGGCCTCTCATTTAAATTTAAAATTCGGCTGATCATATGGAATAACGAAAAATTATTTTCAGTCAAAATAACTACTCATGGTGACTAAACACTTTATAACCCACTTTTTCATTCAATGAGTCACGACTCGCAATTTTAAGATCTTCTGTAATCATCTCTTGGACTAGTTCAGCAAAACTAATTCTTGGTTCCCAGCCTAGTTTCTCTTTTGCTTTTGTCGCGTCACCTAAAAGTGTTTCTACTTCTGCTGGTCGGAAATAGCGTGGATCTATTTCAACAATAATTTCACCTGTTGATTTATTTACTCCTTTTTCTTCGATACCTTCACCCTTCCATTCAATATCAATATCGCAGTGTTTTGCAGCAATGCTGACAAACTCTCTGACGGAATATTGCTCCCCAGTTGCGATAACGAAGTCTTCTGCCTCTTCCTGCTGGAGCATGAGCCATTGCATTTCTATGTAATCTTTTGCATGCCCCCAATCGCGTTTAGCATCGAGATTTCCGAGAAATAATTTATCTTGAAGGCCGAGTTTAATTCGAGCAAGTGCGCGGGTAATTTTTCGTGTAACGAATGTTTCACCTCGCAGTGGTGACTCGTGATTAAATAAAATTCCATTACATGCATAGATACCATAAGACTCACGATAATTTATTGTGATCCAGTAGGCATAAAGTTTTGCAACACCATAAGGTGATCGCGGATAGAACGGTGTTGTTTCTTTCTGCGGTGTTTCTTGTACTTCACCAAAGAGTTCAGAAGTAGAAGCTTGGTAAAAGCGGGTTTTTTTCTCCAAGCCGAGAATACGTATGGCTTCCAGAATTCGCAGAGGGCCAAGTGCATCAGAATTAGCCGTGTATTCCGGCTCTTCAAATGAAACGGCAACGTGTGACTGTGCGGCTAGATTGTAGATTTCATCTGGCTGTGTTTCTTGAATGATTCTGATCAGGCTGGATGAGTCCGTTAAATCGCCATGATGCAGAATGAAGTCTCTATTATCGACATGCGGGTCTTGGTAGAGGTGATCAATACGATCCGTATTAAACAGTGATGAACGGCGTTTTATGCCGTGAACGAGATAACCTTTCTTAAGTAAAAATTCGGCCAAATAGGCACCATCTTGTCCTGTTACACCCGTGATCAGGGCGACTTTTTTGTCTGTCATTTAATAAATCGAAGGGCGTGATAAGCCCCCTCCTTCCGCTTAATTTCGCCTAAAGATACTTGCTATGTTGCAAGTCATACTGATGTATTCAAATCAATCATCGAATCCGTGTCAGAGTAAGGTGATATTTAGGTGATGTATAGCTTTTTGGTGTTAAGGATTGATAACAAAAGGAATAGTTTGTGGACTCTGTCACACTCTGATAGGTAAAGTTTTTTGATTAGCTATTCTGTCAGCAATTTGACGAGTGAGGGGTTTATTCGTAGGTAAAAGAGATAAGGTTTTCTTTTCAGGAAAAAACCACTTCGTCTAAGATATTTGAGTTCGGAATGTCACTTCCGATGAGTAATCTTGATCTGTGATCGCTAAACACTACCGTGTAAGACTTAATGATCACATTGAATTTATAACCTTGCTTTTGTACTTCTCTAGCGGATTTAGTAGATGTTTTCAGATCTCAATACTGGAACTGAAAACATCTACTTTAAACAAAGTAAGGTTGTTTAACGTCCGACGCAGTAATACTCGAACCCAGCTGCCTGCATTTGTTTTGCTTCATACACATTTCTTAGATCAATAAAGGTGTTACCTTTCATCGCTGCTTTTAATTTATCTAAGTTCAAGCCACGATAAGTGTTCCATTCTGTCATGAGGACAATAGCATCGGCTTCTATTAACGTCTCCATCACGTCATCGCAATAGATCACCGATGACGGTAATAAATGTTTCGCTTCGTCAACACCTTTAGGATCGTGTGCTCGAATCGTGGCCCCTTTGTCAATTAGCCCTGGAAGGATCGCTAATGCTGGTGCATCGCGCATATCATCAGTTTCAGGTTTGAAGGTAAGGCCTAGTACAGCAATCGTTTTACCCGCTTCTGATCCGCCGAGCGCAGTACGAATCTTTTTGATCATTCTAGCTTTTTGCGCGGCATTCACTTCGATCACAGACTCAACAATACGGCATGAGACGTCATTTTCCTGTGCGATTCGCACGAGCGCTTGCGTATCCTTTGGGAAACATGACCCCCCGTAGCCAGGGCCTGCGTGTAAGAATTTTTTACCGATTCGGCCATCAAGCCCCATGCCTTTTGCAACTGAATGAACGTCTGCACCAACCGCTTCACAGAGTGCGGACATTTCATTAATAAAACTGATCTTGGTCGCAAGGAAAGCATTCGATGCATATTTGATTAGCTCGGCGCTCTCGAGATCCGTTTTCAAAATCGGCGCTTCGATCAGATTGATTGGGCGATATAATTCACGTAATAAGGCTTCCGCGCGATCACTCTCTACCCCAATCACCACGCGATCAGGCCGCATAAAGTCCGAGATAGCAGCGCCTTCACGAAGAAACTCCGGATTTGATGCAACGTCAAAGTCAGCATCTGGATTCGCTTGTTTGATCAAGCGTGCAACATTTCGTGCGGTCCCAACAGGTACGGTTGATTTATCGACGATAACCGTATAACCCTGAAGATGCTTCCCAATCTCTTCCGCTGCAGCGTAGACATATTTCAGATCGGCATGACCATCCCCTCGGCGTGTCGGTGTGCCGACAGCAATGAAGATTAGATCAGCAGAAGCAACATTGTCTTTTAATTCCGTGGAAAAATGCAGACGTCCTTCATCAACATTTTTTTTGACCATGTCTGTAAGACCTGGTTCGTAGATAGGGATAATACCTTTAAGTAAACGATCAATCTTCGATTGATCAACATCAACACAGGTGACATTCACCCCAAACTCAGCAAAGCATGTACCCGAAACTAAACCAACATACCCCGCACCAATCATCACTACATTCATTACTGTCTTTCTCTCTGTAATAATTTCGTCTCAGGATTGTAACCTGAAAATTATCAGCGATTATTTAATTTTTATGAAATAAATAATACGCCATAGCACCTAAAGTACAGCCTAAGATATCAGCAGCCCAATCCCATAAGCTAAAAGTTCGTCCCGCCACGAGTAATTGATGTGCCTCATCAAGAAAACCCGCAGCAGCGCAAATCACCACGATAAACGCAATTTGAATGACTGGTTGTAACCTGGACAATTTATTCCGGAGAGCACCGAATAATAGATACGCTAAGACACTAAAGATGACGACGTGCACATATTTATCACTTTGAGGGACGACTTTTTTTACGTGCAAGTTTGGAACACTAGACAACAGGCTAATTAACGCAACCCATAAAATACTCAGGCGGAAGTAAACTTCAGGACGAAAATGGATTTGGGTAAAGTATTTTTTCATTTGCTTAACATAATCTTTAAAAAAATCATTGTTCGTAATAACCGTCACGTTTTCTAACTCGATTAGTCCCGTAGAGCGGTAATTTTACGCGAAGAGAGAGAGCATCTCATAAAAATTACACCTGGTTTTTGTGAACATCTGTCGTCATTAAAGAATGACAGACAGCAATGCTTATGCCAGTTGGTGCTGTTTTTGTTAAAAATGCCCAACCGCCCGGGTTAATTTCCTGCATTGCAATAATTTGATGCAAAACACTCTAATTGTGTAGATATTCGAATAAAACTAGGTAGTCTGACCTAACCAATCTGAAGGGAGTTCAGTAATGGGGACGTTGGTATTTAATTTAATCAACTCAACACGGAGGTTTTATCATGCGGCATTTCCTAGCCCTTTTTCTACTTTGTTTATCAACACTCAGTTTTGCGGCTGAGCAAGTCAATATAAATACAGCTGATGCCACCACCATAGCGTCGAACTTGAAAGGCATCGGTGATGCAAAAGCGAAAGCCATTGTCGATTACCGTAAAGCAAATGGTGCTTTTAAAAGCGCGGACGATCTGGTTTTGGTAAAAGGTATTGGTGAGAAAACCGTCTCTGCAAACCGAAGCCTTATCAAAATAAGTCAGGCTGAAAAATAACTCTTTATTCCGTCAACAGTGTCGAATTGTTGCAGATAGCGTCAATGTGTTGACGCACGCAAGTTTGCCATATAGTATCGAACCACACTGTACGGATACGGTGTCAGAGGCCGCAGGAAGTGGCCTCATAATAAAAACAAGAAGTTCTAAACTTCACACCTGTAACATGGAATGTTCGGGGTATTAAAACTGAGACGGCCAATGGCCGTCTTTTTTTATGTCTGGTGTTTTTGCGAATTTAGCGAAAAGTTAACCAAAGGTAATTTCTGCAAGTACGCTTGCCCTTAAACAAGTCACAGATTGTATTTTTGCATTCGGTAACGCATCGCCATACGCGTGATTCCAAGTTGTCGAGCCGCTTCAGAGACATTATTACTCGTCCGTTCAAGCGCACTTTCAAGCATGTACTGTTCAGCCTGATCGAGCGTCATACTATCAAGCCCTTTTAAACCACTTTCCCCCGCTGCGGTGCTTGGTGATGAGGACGAATTTATCATCAATGCCTGAACGGTTAATTCCCCATCAACACACAATAAGATCGCACGCTCAATTAAATGCTTCATCTCTCGTACATTACCCGGCCACGGATAATCCAACAGTGCTTGCTTTGCCTTATCAGTGATCGCAATAGCGTTTAAACCATAACGCGCTGCGGTTTGTTGACTAAAATGCTCTGCGAGAATGAGAATATCCTGCCCACGATCACGCAGTGGTGGCATGACCATGCTCAACACATTTAGCCGAAAATATAAATCCGATCGCATCTCCCCTGCTTCAACCATCGCTTCCGGGTCACGATTTGTCGCCGAGATCACCCAAGCAGGAACCGGACGTTCTTGACTGCTACCCACTCGGCGTAGGGTACGCCGTTCGAGTACAGCAAGTAATTTTGCTTGTAACTCTAGCGGTAATTCACCGATTTCATCGAGAAAAACAACGCCATCTTCAGCCGCTTCTATTAACCCGGTTCGCGCTTCTAACGCATTGGTAAAAGCCCCTTTTTCATGGCCGAATAATTCTGCTTCAATTAAATCTTTCGGTAACGCGGCACAATCAACATGCACGAATGGTTTGTTTTTACGTGCACTAATACTGTGTAAATATCGCGCTGCCATATCTTTACCGGTGCCTGTTTCTCCCAAAACTAAAATATTCGGTGGAATAATCTCCGGGTCTTTACACAACTGACCAATATGCTGCGCTTGTGCGCGCATTTGTTTGATCTGATCACACTCGCCGAGCAATTGGACTTTTTCTGAGGCGACACTTTCTCGTTTACGTGAATATTCAAGCTGCCGAGAGATTTGCTCACGATTCAACACTTTCTCGATATTGAGTAGTAGCTCATCAAGATCGATCGGTTTTTTCAGGTAATCCGATGCTTGCAACTTCATCGCAGCGACCGCATCTTCAAGATCGCCGTAAGCTGAGAGAACGAGCACGGGGACTTCGATATTTTTCTCTTGTCGAATTTCAGCGAGAAAATCCAAGCCTGATCCATCTGGCAATCGCATATCCAGCACGACCAGATCAGGGTTGAATTTATCAATAGAACCATGAGCGATCGAGAGTGATCCCGCCACCTCTGGATGATAACCAGCCACCTCAAGACGCTTTTTAACCGCCTTAGCAAACAAGGCTTCGTCCTCGACGATCAAGATCCGTGTTTTGGGGTGTTCTTGTTCTTTAGTCTCGCTCATTTCAATTCGTTTCCGGTATGGGCGGTATCAACTTCGCAAAATAATCCACTCTCTTGTGATTGTGTTGCGCCTCGTGGGATTTTGATCCGAACACGGGTGCCGTTTGGATCGCGTTTTTCATATGACAACTTCCAACCATGTGTGTTGCACACTTTGAACGCAACAGGGATTCCTAACCCCGTACCAAAACGCTTCGTCGTGTGTCCTGGCGCGAGTTCTGCTGGTTTTGGATCAAATGGCATCCCAGCCCCATCATCACTGATCGTAATATCGATATCCGCGCCGTTGCGGAATACGGACAAATCAACTTCCGCATCGTCTGGTGAGGCATCAACAGCATTTGATAACAAACCGTATAACGCTTGCTCCATCAGGTCAGGATCAACCGCTGTGACCAGTTTTTCATCCCATTGCTTGTGGACGATCTGAACATTTTTTTGCTCAAGTCGTGTTTCCAACAAATTAACAATGGCTTGTAACATTTCCGTCAATGTCGTGATCTTGGGATGTGGTTTTAAAGGATGTAAATACGATACAAGTGCGCTAACCCAACGTGTGAGTCGATCAACCGTTTCAAGAATCGCGTCTTTGATCTCACGTTTATCGTCCAGATCGTCAACGTGCTCGAGTAATTGTGCACTCGCACGGATACTGGCGAGTGGATTGCGAATATTGTGCGCCACCACCGGTACCAATTGGCCCAGTGCGGCTTGTTTTTCGGATTCGATCAATGCGTCGCGGCTGCGCGCTAATTCTGCCGCCATCTCATTTATGGTACCAGCAAGATCAACCATTTCTTTCACACCCATTTCAGGCACATGATGATTGAACTCACCTTTGCTGATTACCGCTGCGCCTTGTCTAACGATTTCAACAGGCTGAACAACTTGACGTTGAATACTGGCTCGTGAGAACAAAAATAAAATTCCCGCAAGAATTAATGGGATAGGTATAAGCAGTGGTGCGAGGTTCGTCCAATACGTCATTTTGCTATTGATCGCGTTCTGCTGTTTATCCAAAACAGATTGAAAACGATCATATGCCTGCTCAAACACGCTCACCATATTGCGCTCGTAGGCCGGGTCGAGAACACGAAGACGGATCATTCGATTCATCATATAGGGATCGGTAAAAATTTTGTTCATGTCTTTACCAATCACGCGGTAGGCATCAATCACTGCTGTCACGGCTTGTTTTTCTTCCGCAAGGGTAGAAAAGTTATCCAATTCGCTGAAGTTTTTATCAATTTTCCGTGAGAACTCCACGAAGAGTTGTAATGCTTCAGGGTCATCTTTCAATCGTGCCCAGGTAACTTCTTTTATCTGGCGAAACATATCTGTGCGAATTTGATGGCCCGCATCACGCAGATGACCTAATCGCACCAGTTCAGCAGATGTGGTTTGCCAGTAATACGCCCATAATCCCGCTAATGCGCCAGTCACAAGCAGCAGAACCAAAAAAGCGAGTTCATAGCGGATTAAAAGATGTCGTAATGGTCGGCTCATAGTTGTTTGTTCGTTTACGCTTGAGACTTCATCAGCTTTGTTATTCTGGTTATATTCTCAATGTGTTGTCCAAGGCCGCCTGTTTGGTGAATAATTAACGGACGATCAGCATCTGAATGATACTATATGCCCCATGAAAAATGTCCTTAGGAAAAACCTATCCCAACTTAATCCGTCTTGGCTGCTCGTATCGCTGACGATAGTAGTATTACTCTTACTCAGTGCTTGCTCACCGACGCCAGATGAACCCGTCGCAAGCGGTGTGCAATGTGATGAGGACAATGGCGGTTTGATCTTACCTGATGGCTTCTGTGCTTTAGTCGTTGCTGATCACATTAGTCTGCTTCGTCATATTAGTGTTGCGCGAAATGGGGACATTTTCGGATCGCGTTTAAACCGTCGACTTGGCCTTGGTGGCTTAGTCGCAATTCGTGATAACGATGATGACGGCAAAGCCGATGTAATTCAGGAATTTGGTGATCAACCGGGTTTAGGCATCGCCGTGAACGAAGGCTATGTCTACTTTGGATCAGATACTCAAATTTTACGCTACACCTTGTCTCCCGATAGCTTGACGCCGACAGACCCGCCGGAAGTGATCGTTGATAATTTTCCCGAGCAAGATCGACATGCTGGTAAAGCCTTTGCCTTAGATGGTATGGGGCAGATGTACATTAATGTCGGATCCGCATCCAACGCGTGTCAGAAAGATGAATTGATTCCCGAATCGCCGGGGATTGATCCTTGTCCAGAGCTTGAAACACAAGCGGCGATCTGGCGTTTCAACGAAAAACTCGTTGATCAGTCTTTTCCAAATGACGGCGTAAAGTACGCAACAGGCGTGCGTAATGCCTACGCTTTAGCTTGGAATTTTACCGATCAAACGCTTTACGCAGTTCAACATGGGCGTGATGGTTTGTTTGAGCTATGGCCAAGTCTTTATGAAGAGCAACAAGGTGCTGAACTCCCGGCAGAAGAACTCTTAGTCATCAAAGAAAATTCCGTATTTGGTTGGCCATATTGCTATTTTGATCCGATCAAAGACAGCATCATGTTGTCACCAGAATACGGGGGGGATGGAAACCACGTTGGTCGATGCGCAGGCTACAGCGCACCCGCACTCGCCTTCCCTGCACATTATGGACCTAACGACATGGTGTTTTATCACGCTGATCAATTCCATGAACAATACAAAGATGGTGCCTTTATCGCTTTTCATGGCTCGTATAATCGCGGTCCTTTTGAGCAGGTTGGTTATCAAGTGGTATTTGTGCCGTTCAAAGAAGGCTTACCGACGGGTAATTATTTGGTCTTCGCGGATGGGTTTAGTGGACACGCGCCGATCAGTGCGCCAGAAGATGCTGATCATCGCCCAGTCGGCTTAGCAGTTGGACCAGATGGATCGCTTTACATCTCAGATTCAGTACAAGGCAAGATCTGGCGAGTGATGTATCAGCCAGAAGCAACTGAATAAAAAGGTAGCATAGGTTATTGAGCATGAAAGGATGGCAGTAGAAATATCCACTGCCATCCATCGTTTAAGCGGGTTTGTAGCCGTTTGTTTAAGGCAGCATCCGTTTCAATATGCTTGGATCACGCTTGAGCAAATGCGAGACAACGCCAGCGAGGTGAAGAATGATCAGCGCCAGCAAAATCATTGCACTAACATCATGCACACCGCTGAAGAATTCATTATTGGCTTCATCTTTCCACCCCCAGTGCGGTAATGGGAAACCAAACCATTTGGTTTTATAACCACTAAACGAAGAAGATAGATAACCTGAAATGGGTTGTAAAAACATCGAGATATAAAAAATCTTATGCGTCACTTCAACCAGGCGTACTTGCCAGCTCGGCACACTGGGTGGTAACGGCGGCGGTGTGTGCGTAAAACGCCAGATCACACGTAAAATCAACAAGGCAAAAACGGTAATGCCGAGTGATTTATGCAACTCAAACCAAGGTTTACGAACAGAAGGAACCACATTTTCAGGCAGTTCGACCATGTACCAGCCAATGATAAACAAGCTGATAATCAGTGCGGCAACAAGCCAATGCAGAACCATCGCAGGGAGTGTGTATTTTTGTATTTTATTTTCCATAAGCCTTTTGATCTTGTGGCACCTAGGCCAACAAGCGATTACTATTTGCGTCCAGTCGCACAGTTTACCAGTATAAAATAAAAACGCTTGGTAATTTTTCCTTACTACTCATGCTTAATTTAAAACAAATCATTCAATCAGTTTTCATCCTAATGGCTATTTTGATCATGCCTCAGGCAGCTCACGCGGCTGATGAAATCATCCTTGAAATCCATAAATCCGAACGTCAACTTGTGGTGAAGCAAAATCATAAAGTCATGCGTCGTTTTATGATCGCATCCGGCAGCGGTGGTAGCGGTAATAAGATCAAACGCGGCGATAACATCACGCCGATCGGTATCTACCGCATTTCTCATTTTAAAGAAGACAGTCGTTTTCATCTTTTTATGCAACTCAATTACCCCAATGCACTTGATGTTTATCAAGGTATGCAGCGTCAACAGCTCGACCCAGTCGAGTACGATCATTTGGTAGACCAAATAAAACGCGGTAGGTTGCCTGATCAAAAAACCAGTTTAGGTGGTGCGATCGGTATCCACGGGATTGCATTGGAAGACGAAGACAAATTGCTTCTGCATCAAGATGAAAACTGGACGCAAGGTTGCATCGCCATGACGAATGCTGAAATTGACGAACTGCGTAGTTTTGTCAAACTTGGCACGCAAGTTTTTATCTTTGACTGACGCGACAATGAAAGCAGAATATTTATGAAAAAAAGATTAAACATCGTTTTCATTAGTCTAATTTCATTCTGCCTTTTCGCGTGTGATGCAAGAACTGACCACTCCTTGATCGAACGTTTTCCAACAAATAAATCTTTCGAGGATGTCGTTCAAGAGTTAGAGTTTGCGATCACAGAACAAAACTTTCGTATTACTGGCCGAAATACCGTTGGAAAAGGCTTACGAGATCGCGGTTATCAAGATTACCCTGATATAGAAGTGATTCATTTCTGCTCACTTGATATTGCAAAAGAAGTCCTGGATATTGACCCTGGTTACGTCGCGCAAATGCCCTGCCGCTTAACGGTCCATGAAGAAAATGACCAGGTGGTCGTCAGCTTGATCAAACTCCCAATAGATCATGCTGATCCGCGCGTGAATGAATTCGCAAAAAAAATGAATTTGCTTCTCCATGAAATTGTCTCCTTCGCATTAGAAGATAATGCCGATCCGATCATGAAATAAAACTTCAGCTCAGGTGCTCAACGGGTTTTTGTGGGGAAAATTTCATGTGTCGCCTTTTACTACAGTATGTATAATGCTTGTCGATCCTGAAAGTGTTCAACGACGAGAAGCATAATAATGAAGAAACACGATCACCACCTCTTTCTCAACTGGCTTATTCTAGCGGGCTTGGTTCTGTTCCTCATTTTCATCGCATGGGACATGCATCTTATCCAGCAATTAGTCGCCAGTGATCGCAGCAAAATCTCCATCGCAATTTGTTTAATCTATTTACTAAGTATGCTGCATTGCGGAATCCGTGCTTGGCAGCTATCGAATGAGCAATCGTCAGCGAATCGAACAGCACACTTGATCATAAATGGAACACAGAATAATTCGCTGAGTATTCACGGCCAGCGGATTACCTTAGGGGGGCGCACCACCTTACCGAGAGGATTAATGAATGATTTCCTACTCGATACAATAAAAGCCAGTCGCGGGGAAAAGTCAGAAGATAACCGCACCAGTTTACTCGCTGAAATTTATAATGACCGGATAAAATCTTCTCATGATTATGGCTGGTTTTTTGTTGATGCGATGATCAAGCTTGGACTGCTCGGGACGATCATTGGGTTTATCTTTATGCTGAGTTCCGTCTCCGGTACCGAGCAACTTGATCTCAATGCAATGCAGAAAGTCATGCAACAAATGAGCGCGGGTATGGGTACCGCACTTTACACAACACTGACGGGCCTGGTCGGTAGTCTGATCCTTGCATTGCAATATTTAATGTTGGATAGAGCCGCTGATGAGCTCGTACAGGAAGGGGTGTATCTCACTGAGGTGCATGTTTTACCGAACCTAGATAAATCAGTCTAAATAAACGTATTTATTATGGCTGCATCATGGACTCAAAAAGGCAAACAGCGTTACGCGTCTGATCCGTTTACGGATTTATTATTTAATGCCCTGCTCGGTTTCACTTTCCTATTTATTATTGCGATTTTGTTTATGAATCCGATCGCAAAAAAAGGCATCATTGATCCGAAAGCTGAATATATAATCAGCGTGACGTGGCCAGATGACACACCCGACGACATTGATACGTGGGTTGAAGATCCAAAAGGAAATCTTATTTGGTTCCGAAACCGCGAAGCTGGTCTGGTGCACTTAGATCGTGATGATCGTGGCATGGTTAACGACACAATTAGCATAAATGGTGAAGAAATACAGAATCCACTCAATCAAGAAGTCGTCACGATTCGCGGCGTTGTCCCCGGTGAATATGTCATCAACGTGCAGTATTACGCATCTGGCACACAAGCGCCGGTTGAAGTGAAAGCACGAGTAGATAAAGTGAACCCAGCGCTAGAGGTTGTCTACTACGGTACGAGTATTCTTGAAACGCAAGGACAAGAAAAAACGGTTGTGCGCTTTACGATCGATTCTGATGGCGCATTGTCGGATATCAATCATATATTTAAACCCTTGGTCATTAATAATTAATATGAGTTTGACAGGAGATTCAGAATGGTAATTTTAAGCATCGCAGGACTCATCATCGCGTATATCTTGATCGCCATGCTGCTACTCAGTCTGAACCTTTATTCAAAATGGTCATGGCCGGTTAAAGCCGCTGGAATTGTCCTAGTCTCAGTATTTTATCTGGTCAGCTATTTTTCATTTCCACCGCTACTTGGTTGGCCGACAAAAGGCGAGGATCTCCCGCAACGATTTCGCTTAGTCGCAGCGCATGTCACAGAACCAGACAAGATCACAGGCTCGGAAGGTGCTATCTATTTATGGTTAACGGATATGACAGCAGGCCATAACAGCAAAAAACCGCGAGCTTACGAATTGGATTTCAATAAGGACTTACATAAACGTGTGGTTGAAGCTAAAGCCAAATTGAATAAGAAACTCCCACAGCTGGGTGAAATTCAAGAGAGTGATAATCCGGTCGGCGAAGTGAAGGACAACAGCCAAGGTGGGCAAACCAGTATCAATATCGAATTCTTCGATATGCCTGATCCGTTATTCCCGGAGAAGTAGCGATCGCGGCTTATTTACGCGTATTTGCCACGTCATTACTTGGCAATGCGCGTAAAATACTGTCAGATAGATCACTGCCTGTCACTCTGAAATCGATGTTCCCCTTTGATCGTCCTACACATTAAGGCAAAATGCCGCACATGTGTTATACGACAACTCGCATGAAACCGACTTTATTAATCCATAAAATAGTAACGATTCTTTTCTTCACGATCGTGTTTAGCCTTTCAGGCGGCCAATCTGCATTGAGCCTCACGCCAACGCAGACTTCTGATCAAGCGCACGTTGTTACCGAAGATATCGAATTCTCATGCTCTCAAACCACCGATAACACCGCCATTAGCTGCGCCTATAGACTAGTAGAACCTGATCTGACAAATCGGATTAGCGCTAGCCTCGGCGATACTGAATTACCCATTCGCGACATTAACACTTACCCTTTCGAAACTAGCACAACGAGTATCTTGTTTCTGATGGATACCAGTGCGTCCGAGAATGGAAACGTACTCTCGGCCATGAAAGATCATGTCACAGCATTCGCGCAGCAAGCATTGCCACACCAATCGATAGGACTGGCAACCTATGATTCGACACTCGATGTTATACACGGCATCGGCACAGATCCTGAAGATATTATTCATAGTATTGCCGGAATTTCGGAAACGGATCAGCCCACCGAGCTTTACCGCAATACGCTCGATGCGTTGAATTTACTTGTTTCAACACAGGCTGATCGAAAAGCGTTATTTTTATTTTCGACCGGTGAATCACAAGATCAGGCTATTTATCATAGTGATGTGATCAAAGCCGCAAATGCTGCGAATATTAAAATCAATACGATTGCTTATCCCGCAAATGCCGACACGGCATCACAACACCTTAAAGAATTAGCCAAAGATACAGCGGGCTTGTATCTCAGAACAAGTCATGACGGATTTGAACTGCCTGAATCCATCTTGCTTGATCCTTACGCTGTCATTGATAACGGTGGTGTACTGACAATAGATCTCTCGCCCGCCCTTGCGACAGAACTACAAGGGTTACAAATCGCGATGCTAGTGTTTGAAACCACCAGTAAGCGGATTACAGTCAAACTCCCGTTAGAACTCAGCACGCTGGATAATAGTGCGCAGGCGCAATTCAAAAAAGCCGATCTCGCTAGTAGTCAAAAGTTAAAAACGGAAGATCAATCAAAAACACCCGTAGGAGCAACGCAACCCTCTCCTGGTAGCGTCAATCAATTAAGTATCATCCTCGATCAATACTGGTTAATCCTTCCTGCGGCCTTTCTCTTTTTTGCCGCTGCCGGTTTGTTCTACATGTTTATCAAGCGTGGAAAAACAACCGCGAGTGACGAAAAGGAAGATGAAGGCCCTATAGGTTATTTAATTTTACTCAGTGATGATTCAATCAAATATGCGATCAATTCATCACCTTGGAAAATTGGCCGGACAAGGCAAAATGATATCTTTTTAGAACACTCATCCGTTTCGCGTGAACACGCAGAATTTAAACGCAACCGAGATGGCAGTTATACCATTGTTGATCTGGACTCACTAAACGGTGTTTATTTAAATAATAATAAAATATCAACCGGCTTAGTCATGGATGGCGATCATATTGATGTGGGTGACATTAAACTGAAGTTTGTAACCCAACTCGACTAATTGCCTTCCTTACGATTCACCCAACGAAAAAAAACACCCGACTTTTCTTTAACTGCTAAGTGGAATTTAGATACGCCAATATTGGGTATCGCAATGAGTTCTTCACCTAGGTAGATCAAGGGTATTTTAGATCGCAGCCAAGGCGGCACTGCATGTGCTTGATAAAGCGATTTAACACTTTGGCTATGCTCACGACCACGTAGATGTATACGCTCCCCTCCCTGCCTCGATCTAAGCGTTAGTAATTGATGTATGGAAATATCTAACCCGCTTCCATCACTTACTTTTTCTGTAAAAAGCGACCCTTGTTGAAAATGCATCTCGTTTTTAAATTCCCGTTGCATCACATCATCAAAATCAGGAATGTCACTATCTGTTGAAACATACATGCGATCACGATATCGACGGACAATGACACCCGTCCATTTCACAATTGGATTTTTATCTGGGGCCGCTTTTTGCATTACATCTAATATACTTTCTATTCGTCGTTCTGAAGGCACTTGAAAACCATTTTGTCGTATCCAAAAACGAATAACATTACGTTGTCTTGGCACACTTAACGCTGATAATAAATTCAGAGCTAACGAATCATTTTGTTGCGTAATATTTTTTTGATCAATTATTTGCAAATCCTGCAACGCTAGCTCATCCAATAATTCAGCGGCTTCTTGCTGTAGACGCGCAGATCGCGTGATCGTTTTCGATAAACCTATCCAGCGTTTTTCCAGATCAGGCAGAATTTTTTGACGCAAGAAATTACGATCAAACTGCTGATCTTCATTGCTTGGATCTTTAATCCAATTTAATTTTTCTGACTGCGCATAACGCTCTAACGATTTACGATTCGTTGTAAGTAATGGGCGAATAAGTGGAATATCATTTAACGATCGAACATCACGCATCGCAGCAAGACCGTGTACACCGGCCCCTCTTAACAAACGTAACAGTACTGTCTCTACTTGATCATTTTGGTGATGCGCTAAAATTAGAACATCGTTTTTATTCAAATAGTTGGAAAACTGTGCATAACGTTGTTCCCGCGCCCACGATTCGATGCTATCTCCTTGCGCGGGTTTCCCTTCCGCATGCCCATGAATAAACTCAACATTTATTGACTGACAAAATTGTCGACATTGAATTTGCCAATCATCAGAGAGTTCGTGTAATCCGTGATTAATATGAAATGCGCTGATCGGTTGATCAGGAAAAGCAACATGCAATGAATGCAATAAAACGGTTGAATCTAACCCGCCGCTAAAACCTACGACCCAACGTTGCGCAGAAAATAATTCAGGGAATGTTTTGAGATGATGTGTAAACGATTGAAGTGTAAAGTCGTCGTCAGTGTTGGGCATTGGGACTCTTCACACTTCAATCACGGTTCGTGCAAGTACGTTAGACCGTAATATACTGGCCAGTACTCGTAAGACGCTGATAACGATTCGCTAACAATTCTGATTGTTCCATCTCCTTCAGCTCCGCAAGCGATTCTACGAGTTGCTTCTGAATTCGGCTCGCCATTTCATCAAATTGACGATGTGCACCGCCGAGTGGTTCTGGAATAATACCGTCGATCAACTCAAGCTCTAATAAACGTCGCGAGGTGATACCCATTGCTTCTGCAGCTTTATCTGCTTTATCTGCACTCTTCCATAAAATACTCGCACAACCTTCCGGTGAAATAACAGAATACGTGCTGTACTGGAGCATATACAATTTATCGACAACACCGATGGCCAATGCACCACCTGACCCTCCTTCTCCGATCACGGTTGCGATAATCGGTGTTTTCAGGTTAGACATAACCATTAAATTTCGTGCAATTGCCTCACTTTGACCACGCTCTTCTGCTCCAATACCCGGATAAGCGCCTGGAGTATCGATAAAGGTAAAAATGGGTAATTGAAATTTTTCAGCCATTTGCATAACTCGCATTGCCTTTCGATACCCTTCCGGCCGAGGCATACCAAAATTACGATGAATATTGTCTTTCGTATTTCGGCCTTTTTGATGTCCTATAACAACAACGGGCTGCCCTTGTAACTCCGCGAGCCCACAAATAATCGCAGGATCATCGGCAAACTGACGATCACCATGAAGCTCAACAAAGTCGGTAAAAATGCGATCAATATAATCTTGTGTGTAAGGCCGCTTGGGATGTCGTGCTAGTTTAGAAATTTGCACGGAAGTCAGGTTAGCAAAAATGCTTTCCGTCATTTCGTTTGATCGTGTTTTAAGACGTGAAATTTCCTCATTTATATCAATTTCAGAATCGTCCCCGAGAAAACGTAATTCTTCAATCTTTGCTTCAAGATCAGCAATAGGCTGTTCAAAATCAAGAAAATTCATGGCCATGAGGTGTACCAGTCCTTACAAATCAAAAATCAAAATTCTATCACACGATGTGAGTGAACATTCAACGTCATTAACCTGACAGGTTAATTTCCTATGCTTTATTTATGATTAATAATCGACGGAAACGTGTTCACTTCCAAATTGTTCACGAAGTTGATCAAGTAGGCGATCAGGAATATTCACTCGCCACTGTTCGCCCAACGCTACGCGCGCGTGAGCATCAGCACAATAATAGTCTACGCATACCCGACACTCGCCATTCGTAAATGAAGAAAGTGTTTCTTGTAACTCACTGATCTTACTTTTCATTTCCCCATTCAACTGACGTGCATCAAGCCCAATGCGCAACTGCCGAGCAAGCTCTGAACGGCATCGCTCAATCTCTAAAACTTTCTCAGCGGTCATCGCTAATCCGTCGTTATAGTCATCTTCACGGCATTCCCCTTCCACAATCACAACGCGATCTTTGACGAGAAATTCCCCGAACTGCTCTAACACGTCTGAATAAACAACGACCTCGACACGGGCGGTCTTATCATCCAATGTCGCGACGGCCATTTTACCTCGACGCGCATTGATATAACGCATGCTAATCACTTGGCCTGCAACACGCCGTTTACCTGTTTTGAGTGCATTCAACCTAGCGCTGACGAGCGATTTTAACTCTTCGTCATAGCGATCAATCGGGTGTCCTGATAGATAAAGCCCCAGTGTGAGCTTCTCTCCCGCCAGCCGCTCTTCTTCACTCCATTCACGCACAACCACAAATTGTGCAGACTCAGATTCTGACGGTGCCGCAGATAGCCCGAACATATCGTTTTGACCCGCGGTGGCGTTGCGTGCATGTTGATCCGCTAATTTTAATGCGACATCTAACGATGCAATACATGAACTGCGACCGGGGCCAAGCTGATCCATCGCGCCTGCGCGGATCAACGCTTCCAACACACGCCGATTAACTTTGCGTGTATCAAGCCGTCGACATAACTCAAACAAATCAACAAATGCCCCATTCTCGTCACGATCAGCCACTAAACCGTCAATCGCTCCTTCACCAACACCTTTTATGGCACCAAGCCCGTAACGAATGGTTTTTTCATCCTGTACTGTAAATTTTGACGAGCAGACATTCACATCGGGTGAAACCACATCCACCCCCATGTGTCGGCATTCATCGATCAAACCGACAACCTTATCCGTGTTATCCATGTCCGACGATAAAACCGCCGCCATAAACGCCGCAGGATGATGCGCTTTTAACCACGCAGTTTGATAAGCGACAACGGCATAAGCGGCAGCATGAGATTTGTTAAAACCGTAACCTGCGAATTTTTCCATGTAATCGAAAATTTCGTTGGCTTTGTCCTCACCGATGTCTTTTTTACTCGCACCTTCAACAAACAACTTTCGCTGCTTTGCCATTTCCTCAACTTTCTTTTTACCCATTGCGCGTCGTAGTAAATCCGCACCGCCGAGGGTAAAACCTGCGCAAATCTGCGCCGCCTGCATAACCTGTTCCTGATACACCATAATGCCGTATGTCGGCTTCAAAACAGGTTCAAGTAATGGATGTAAGTATTCGAAACTCTTGCCGTGTTTGCGATCAATAAAATCTGGAATCAGATCCATCGGGCCCGGACGATAGAGTGCAACTAATGCGATGATGTCTTCCAACCGATCGGGTTTTGCACGTTTGAGCATATCGCGCATTCCTCGTGATTCGAACTGGAAAACGGCTGTCGTATTCGCCTGTGAAAAAACCTGATAGGTTTCAGCATCATCCAAGGGTAATAAATCAATTTGGATCGGTTCCTCACCAGATACTTGACGCTGGATGTTCGCATCACGAACAGCCCAATCAATAATCGTCAGTGTGCGTAAACCAAGAAAGTCGAATTTGACCAGTCCGATCGATTCGACATCGACCATATCGTACTGACAGACAATACTTTCGCTATCGGCTTCGCAATACAGTGGCACGAAGTCGCTCATTTTCGAAGGAGCAATGACAACGCCTCCCGCATGTTTACCCACGTTACGAACGGTGCCTTCTAAACGTAGACCTAAATCAATCAGATCTTTAACTTCCTCCTCTTGCTGATAGCGATCACGTAACGCTTCTTCTTCATCGAGCGCGCGTTGCAAGGTCATTTTCAAATCAAAAGGGATGAGTTTTGAAATTTGATCAACAAATCCGTAGGGCAAACCCATTGCGCGCCCACAATCCCGCACCACGGCTTTCGCCGCCATGGTCCCGTAAGTGATGATCTGCGAAACATGATCGCGCCCATATTTGCGCGCCACATAAGCGATCACTTCATCACGACGATCCATGCAGAAATCGATATCAAAGTCAGGCATGGACACCCGTTCAGGATTAAGGAAACGTTCGAACAGTAAGTCGTATGCTAGAGGATCCAGATCGGTGATTTTCAATGCATATGCCACTAATGAACCGGCACCAGAGCCACGGCCAGGCCCGACGGGAATTTCGTTATCTTTGCCCCATTGGATAAAGTCGGCAACGATAAGAAAATATCCGGGAAATCCCATTGAAATGATCACATCGAGTTCGATTTCTAACCGCTCGTCGTAAGGAATTCTACGTTCAGCAAAGTCAGGGGCTTCACGATCAAGCAAGATGTCGAGTCGACGTTCAAGCCCTTCTCGCGTGACGTGACGTAAATACTCTTCGATCGTAAACCCTTCCGGGACGGGAAAGTTGGGTAAGAAGTAATCTTTAAAGTTAAACTCTAGATTGCAACGTTGAGCGATGTACCACGTGTTCTCGACCGCTTCAGGTATGTCTTCAAACAACACCGCCATCTCTTCCGGCGATTTTAGATATTGCTCTTGTGTGAAACGTTTTGGTCGACGGGTGTCGTCGAGGGTACGTCCTTCATTTATACAAACTCGCGCTTCGTGGGCGTCAAAATCTTCAGTAATAAGAAAACGCGAAGCATTTGTCGCCACAACAGGTAAATTCAGATCCGCAGCGAGTTGCAGGCTATGTTGAACAACGCGTTCGTCATCGACATGACCAATGCGTTGTAATTCTAAATAAAAGCGATCAGGAAAAACGGCTTGCCATTCTGCACAACGTTGTTGGGCTTGTTCCAGATTTCCCGCAAGGATCAACTGCCCAATTTCCCCTTCACGCGCACCTGAGAGGACGATCAGCCCATCCGCAAACTCCTTGATCCACTCCCATTTAGCAACCGGAATACCAGTATCCTGCCCTTCTAAATAGCAGCGACTGATCAATGCAGAAAGGTTTTGATACCCCGCATAGTGTTGGCAAAGAACCGTGAAGTTACCGAAAGCATCATTACTATCAGGGGTTTCGATACGTAGATCGGCACCAATGATCGGTTTGATGCCTGCACTTTGGCTCGCACGAAAATGCTTTACAGCCGCGTAAAGATTGCTTTGATCGGTGATAGCAACGGCAGGTGCTCGGTGTTCGGTCAGCTTTTCCATGAGCGGCTTGATACGGATCACGCCATCTACGACCGAGTATTCTGTATGTACGTTCAGGTGAACAAATCGAACCATTTTAGCTGAGTAACTTTTTCACTGGGCCGAAAGATTTACGATGCTCTGGGAGCACGCCATGTAGGGCTAAACCATTTAAGTGATCACGTGTTGGATAGCCCTTGTGCTTGTTAAAGCCATATTCTGGGAAGCGTTCATGCAATGCAAGCATCTCACGATCACGCGTGACTTTTGCAAGGATAGACGCGGCGCTGATCGCCGGCTCGGTCAGGTCACCTTTAACGATCGCTTCAGACGTACAAATATGCGCAAGATTAGGACAACGGTTACCATCTACCAGTACATGATCGGGCCGTTGTGGTAGCGCTTCCACTGCGCGCTGCATGGCCAGTAAGCTCGCTTGGAGAATATTGATCTGATCAATTTCTGCCGGCTCGGCTCGTCCTAAGGCCCAACAAATCGCTTCTGACTTTATTATCTCAAATAGCACTTCACGTCGTTTTTCGCTTAGTTTTTTAGAATCGGTTAAACCCGAAATCGTAAAACCCTCAGGTAAAATCACCGCCGCCGTAACAACGGCACCAACCAGTGGGCCACGTCCAACCTCATCCACTCCGGCGATTAATCGTGGCATAGTTTTAGTACCGCATCTGCTGCAAGTTGATCGGCTTCTTGGCGCATTTGAGTATGAATCCTTTGGTATGTCTGCATCGTTTTGTCGCGCCTTTCGTCGTTTTCTAACCAGTCGATGAGTGCTTGACCTAGTTGCTCGGGGGTTGCCTGATCTTGAATAAACTCAGGAGCGGTCATTTCCTCGGCCAAGATATTCGGAAGTGAAATGTACGGGAGTTTCACCAACCGTTTTGCAATTTGGTAAGTTAACCAGGCCATACGATAGGCTACCACCATTGGACGTTTGAGAAGCATAATCTCAAGCGTGGCCGTACCTGAAACCGTTAAGACGACATTTGCCGATGCGATCACCGTTTGCGCTTGTCCAATGACGGGATTGATCAGTGGTTTCTTCGTCATATCATCCATTGTTCGTTGAAAATTTTCTGCCGCACGCTCATTAACCAGTGCGATCACAAATTCCAGATCGGGCCGTTGTTGTGCACACCATTGCGCCGTTTCAATAAAGCGCAGCATATGAAATTGCCATTCTTTTGAACGACTGCCCGGAAGTAAGGCAATCACACGCTTTTCATTCGTTAGTCCAAGCAGTTTACGTGCATTAGTTTGATCCACCTGATCAGGAATACTATCCGCTAACGGATGCCCTACGAATTTCGCTAAAACAGACTGTGCTTGAAAATAGCGTTCTTCAAAAGGTAAAACACATAAAATCAGATCTACTGATTGAGCAATTTTTTTTACACGCCAAGGTCGCCACGCCCATACTTGCGGACTAACATATTGCACGGTTTTTATGCCTTGGACTTTAAGTTGCCGAGCGGTGCTGAGATTAAATTCTTTATAATCGATCCCGATAAACACATCTGGTGGGTGTGCGGTGAAATATTCGACAAGGTGGTTTCGGATCTGACGCAATTCCCGAAATTGTTTGAGAACTTCGACGAGTCCCATGACGGAGAGTTTTTCGAGTGGGTAGAGACTATCACAACCGGCTGCAATCATATCGGGTCCACCGATACCAACAAACTCCGCTTCAGGGTGACGTCGTTTGATTTCATTAATCAAACCCGCTCCCAGTTTATCTCCGGAAATTTCTCCAGCTACAATGCCGATGCGCATAAGAATGCATCAACGAATGATGCCGCGTTCACTCGCGCGGATAAATTCCAACATAAGCGTGATTTCAGGATGTTCAGCTGCCATTTCTTCGAGTCGATGGCACGCTTCTACGGTAGTATGATTTTGACGATAAATCACTTTGAAAGCTTGACGCAAAGCTTCAATTGTTTCACTTGTAAAACCGCGTCGTTTCAACCCTTCTCGATTGATTCCTTTCGGTTTTGCAGGATCCCAAGCAGCAACCATATAAGGTGGAACATCCTTAGAGGTGCCTGTAGAAAAACGAGTAATACAATGCGATCCAATCCGACAGAATTGATGAACCAGTGTGTAGCCACCAAACATGACATGATCGCCCGTGACGACATGGCCAGCAAGAGACGTATTATTCGCAAAAATGTTGTTGTTCCCGATCAGGCAATCATGCGCAATATGCACGTAGGCCATGATCCAATTGTCATCACCCAAGCGGGTCAGCCCGCCACCATCCGCCGTGCCGCGATTTAACGTACAAAACTCGCGAATTGTGTTGTTGTTACCAATCTCAAGTCGCGACTCCGATTCACCGTGAAACTTTTTATCTTGCGGATCTTCGCCGACAGACGCGAATTGATAAATATGATTATTTTCACCGATCGATGTTGGACCATTAATAACGACATGTGGGCCGATGGTTGTGCCAGCACCGATAGAAACACCTGCTCCGATAACAGTACCGGGACCAATTGTGACATTATCGGCAATCTCGGCATCTTGCGAGATTCTGGCATCTGCGTCTATCAACCTTCAAATTCCTGTTTGGCAGTCATGATTTCTGCAGAGGCTACTATTTTGCCGTCTACCTTAGCAACTCCATCAAAACGATAAATTCCTTTAATTTCACGTGTTAACTTCACTTCTAATCGCAATTGATCACCGGGCACAACGGGTTTTTTAAAACGTGCTTTATCTAATCCAACTAAATAGTAGAGCGTATTATCTTCGGGTGTCTTATTTAATGAATAAAATGCGAGCACGCCGGTCGCTTGCGCGATCGCCTCAAGAATTAAAACACCGGGCATTATCGGTCGATTCGGAAAATGACCAGGAAAAAATGGCTCGTTGATGGTCACATTTTTAATGCCAACCAATGATTCACCGGGGACACATTCAAGAACTTTATCGATTAATAAAAATGGATAGCGATGCGGGAGTAATGTCTGGATTTTGTTAATATCCATTTCAACAGTCATAAATTTTCAACCATTAGTCGTCGTTTGTTTTTTTCTGATGTATGAGACGATTGACTTGCCCCACGGTTTTTCTCCAGGCTCGTGCTTCTTTAACTGGCCAACCAGAAGAATACACACCCGGCTCATGAATTGATTTAGTTACCAAGCTCATACCGGTTAATGTTACGCCATCTGTAATTTCAAGGTGTCCGGAGATCCCCACTCCCCCACCGATCATGCAATGCTTGCCGATTGTAGCACTGCCTGCGATACCAACACACCCAGCTAATGCACTGTGAGCGCCGACTCGAACATTATGCGCGATTTGGATTTGGTTATCGATCTTGACGCCACGTTCGATAATAGTGTCTTTAAGAGCACCACGGTCGATTGACGTATTCGCACCAATCTCAACGTCATCACCAATTTGAACGCTTCCTATTTGCGGTATCTTGACCCAAGTGCCTTGATCATTTGCGAGGCCGAAACCGTCCGAGCCAATCACAGCGCCAGGATGAATCAGTACCCGTTTCCCGATCGTTATATCGTGGCATAAAGTCACGTTGGCCGTTAGATGGGTATGCTCATCAATCTTAACACCTTCAGCAATGACGCAACCCGGGCCTATAAACGTGTGAGCACCGACATTCGCTTTTGCTTCAATAACAACATTTGGACCGATCTCAGCAGTTTCATGGACTATTGCATCTATTGAAACCACAGCACTTTGGTGTATTTTGCCTTGTGCTTTTTTTAACGGGTTAAGTAATGTTGAAATTTGTGCATAAGCAAGGTAAGGATCACGAACTATCAGCGCTGGTACGGTGCAATCGTCTTTATCCCTATTTTGAATGACAACCGCAGATGCACGAGTTATCTTGAGAAACTTTCGGTACCCCCGATCAAACAAGAAAGCGATTTCGCCTTCTTGTGCGTTATCCAACGTAGCAACTTGTTGAATTAGCTGATCGGGATTACCTTGAATTTCTGCGTTAACGTGTTCCGCAAGCGCTTTCAGTGTTGCAGGCACGATTACCGTACTCTAGCCGCGTTATTTGCCGCTTTTAAGCTGCTTGATAACGTCATCGGTGATATCCACTTTAGGACTGGCAAAAATCACACCTTCACCGAGAATCAAATCAAACTTTTGATCTTTCGCAATTTTTTGTATTGCTTGAACGATATCTTTTTGGATTTTGCTGAACTCTTCGTTACGACGGAAGTTCAGATCATCACGGAACTCATCTTGTTCGCGTTTCAGTTCACGTCGAGCCGAAATGGTTTCACGCTCAAGTTTGACACGCTCACTTTCACTCATGATCGCACCATCTTTAGCAAGCTTCTCTTCTTTTTGTTTAACGGCTTTCTGGCCAGAAACAAGTTTTTTATCGCGCCCAGCGAATTCTTTCTCAAGACGCTTTTTTGCTTGGTCCGCTTGTGGTGCAGCTTCAAGAATTTTGACTGCATTGACCACGCCGATTTTGTAATTTTCCGCCATTACGGAAAAAGGCAGTAATACAGCGATTAAAGCAAAAATACTCTTTTGCATAAAAGGTTGTTTTTTCAACATGGTACTCCTGAATAGTAGCTATGCTTTTGTAATTAAAAAGAGGTACCGAACGTGAACTGGAATGTCTGCACACGATCAGTTTCTGAATCATTAAATGGTTTTGCCAAGCTCACGGAGAGTACACCAAAAGGTGAAACCCAGATACCCGAGATACCGACGGAATAACGAAAATCGCCAACATCAAAATTATCATCATCGAAATCGTAAACATTACCTACATCGACAAAGGTTGTCAGACGCATGGACTTTGTATCCGCAGCAAAAGGCACTGGCAATATGAGTTCCGCATTACCGATAAGTTTCATATTACCACCAATGGCCCTACCTGATGAATCGACAGGACCGAGTGTATTTTCTTGGAAACCACGAATTGAGCGCGGACCACCTGCATAGAAGTTTTCGAAGAATGGCAGTGATGTGGTGTCACCATATGCATCGCCGTAGCCAACTTCACCTTGAAAGAGCAATGTATAGTCATCTGACAGCGGGAAAAACCAGCGTGAATCGAGGCTCAACTTATAATAGAGCAGATCACCAAAGGGAATTGAGGCTTCCGCACGAATGCGGTTATACGAACCACGATCAGGTAGAACAGCCCGATTGCGTGTATCGTAGGCAAAGCTCCCTGTCAGTCTTAAGATATCAAAACGATCACCCTCAGTGTTAATAAAATTAAGCACTTCTTGCGAAGACAAACTGTTCACAGAGATCTGTGTATTTTCGTAATCGAGACCAAAGTACAAGTTCTGATATTCTGTGATCGGGATACCAAAATTCATACCTGCGCCATAAACCGTAGAGTCAAAACGGGTAATGTTTGCATTTGCTGCATTCGTTTCACGATAAAATGCATCAAAACCACGGCTGACACCATCTACCGTCCAATATGGATTGGTATAACCCAGACCGAAACGTTTATTGACTTCACTGTTATTGAAATCAAACGAAAGTCGTTTACCGGAACCAAGAAAGTTTTCCTGCGTCACACTGGTATTGAATATCAAACCTTGTGACTGTGAAAAACCCAGTCCAAATAGAAGATTACCCGAAGGTCTTTCGACCACAGAGAAATTCACATCAACTTGATCCGCAGTACCAGGAACAGCTGGAGTCTCGACATTGACATCTTCAAAATAGCCAAGTCGTTGCAATCGTACTTTTGATCGCTCTACTTGAGTTGTCGAAACCCATCCACCCTCTATCTGACGCATTTCTCGCCGTAAGACCTCATCACGCGTCTTAGTATTACCGTTAAAGTTAATTCGGCGTACGTAAACACGTTTGCCGGGATCGATAAAATACGTCAGTGAAACGGTCTTCTTTTCATCATCAATCTCTGGGATCGCGTTTACATTGGCGAAGGCATACCCTTCTGAGCCAAGTAGATCCGTTAAATTAGAACTGGTTTCTGTGACATTTTTTCTCGAAAAAATTTCACCTTCTCGTGTTAAGACACCTTCGATCAATGTTTCTGATGAAACAATCAACTCACCCGACACCTTCACATCTGAAATCGTAAAACGATCACCTTCATTAATATTGATCGTAATGTAAACATCGCTTTTATCTGGTGTAATCGAAACCTGTGTCGAATCGATGATAAAGTTAATAAAACCACTATCTAAATATAGCGACTTAATGGTTTCAAGATCTGCACTTAACTTTTGTTTGGAATATTGATCTTTCTTCGTGATGAACGACAACAATGTCGGCGTAGACAATGATAATTTTTTGAGTATTTTTTTATCGGAAAACGCGTTGTTACCGACGATATTTATCTCTTTAATTCGAGCTGTTTTTCCTTCAACAATATCAATATCTACTGCTACACGCTTGTCATCGGCTTTTCGAACATTCGTTGAAACCTCTGCACCATATTTTCCTAATGCAAAGTACTGACGCTGCAACTCCTGCTCTACTTGATCAAGTAAAGAGCGGTTAAAAACTTCACCCTCAGAAAAACCGACACCACCAATCCCTTTGCGTAGGTCATCCGTTTTAATGTCAGAGTTACCGTTGATATTAATTTTTGAAATAGCTTCACGCTCTTCAAGTTCAATAACCAACACATTACCAGAACGGTCAAGCTTGATATCTCTGAAGTAACCTGTCTTGAACAAGGAGCGTACTGTTTCGCTCGATCGGACATCATCAAAGCGATCACCGATTTTTACTGGAAGGTTGTTGAAAACCGTGCCTGCAGAAACCGTTTCAAGGCCAACCAAGCGAATATCGTTAATGATAAATGGCTCGATGGCGTAAGCTTGCGCAGCATACAGCAAGGCTAAAATAGCAAACGTGATCGACTTTATTTTTGTTTTTAACATGTTTTTGGTTTCTTAAAATTAGCGAGTGAGCTTAGCTGAACAGGCGCATAATATCATTATAAAATGCCACGCTCATCATTGCGACTAACAACAGCATGCCGATATTTTGTCCAGCCAGTTGTGCATTTTCTGAAAGCGGACTTCCTTTAATTAGTTCGATGAGGTAATAGAGAAGGTGACCACCGTCCAAAATAGGAATCGGCAGCAAGTTCAACACACCAAGGCTCACAGAAACAATCGCAAGAAAGGATAAAAATGCCGTAAGTCCAACGCTCGCAGATTGACCTGCGTATTGCGCGATACTGATCGGACCGCTTAAATTTTTAACCGATGCTTCACCGGTGATCATTTTTCCCATCAATTTAAGGGTTAACGCGGACATATCCCATGTTTTTTCTACGCCTTTTAAAAAGCCGCTAGCAAAACCGTAACGTTCGACACCGATCATGTCTTCGGGAATAGTAATCTGCTGAACACCAGCGCCGATTTGTCCAATCTCTTGATCACCAACGACCTTTCGTTCAGGCGTCACGACAAGCTGCACAGTCTCAGTCCCTCTTTGCACAGAGACTTTTAATGACTGACTTGGATTTTGTCGAACAAGTTGTACCCAGTCTCCCCATGAAGTAACTTGCTGGTCATTAGCGCTCAAAATTTTATCACCCGTGCGTATTCCACCAGCTTCCGCAGCACCACCTGGCAAGACCTGATCGATAACTGCCGGTAATGCAATACGCTTTGGCTCAATACCAAGCTCTGTTAGTAAATTCCCTTCAGACAAGTCGTTAATATGAATATGATCCATTGCTACGATGACTTGCCTAACCCTATCATTTTGATCCGCTATATCTAATTTCAACGATTTGCCATCGACAATGTGATTGATACACACTTCTAAAAACGCAGCCCACGTCGGGGTAAGTTGGCCATCGACCGCAGAAATGCGATCACCTGGTTCTATCCCTGCTTCATACGCAACCGACTCTGGGATAACACTCTCAATAAGCGGTTTCGGGCCTGATACACCGAGAACAAACATAAGCCAGTAAGCTGCGATTGCGAATAGAAAGTTAAATAAGGGGCCTGCGATAACAACAGCTATTCGATGCAGAACGGGTTGCCGGTTGAATGCCCGGTGTTGCTCTGCAGGCGCGACTTTCGCTTCCCGCTCATCAAGCATTTTAACGTAACCACCGAGAGGGATTGATGACACGGTAAATTCAGTTTGATCAGCACCGAAACGTTTCATCCAAATCGGTTTACCAAACCCAACAGAAAAACGCAGAATCTTGATGCCTAGCTTTTTCGCCACCCAGTAATGACCAAACTCATGAATCGTCACAAGTATGCCGATGGCAAAGATGAATGCGAGAATATTTTGCAGGATGTCCATTCAATTACTCAGTTCATTGATGTATTCATTTGCCGCTTCTCGCGACGCCTGATCAGCAGACAGTATAACGTCAATTGAGTCAGCATGAGTTGAATTGACAGTTGTTAAACACCTTTCTATGACCTTCGGGATCGCGAGAAATTGCAACCTATTATTTAAAAAAGCCTCGACCGCCTGTTCATTCGCTGCATTTAATATCGCGGTGCTTGTGCCGCCAACATTCATCGCCTCGATCGCAAGCCGTAGGCACGCGAACCGAGCAAGATCTGGTTCAGTAAAATCGAGCTTTGCAATCTCAAATAGATCAAGATCCGCCACGCCAGCATCAATTCGTTCAGGCCATCCCATCGCATAAGCAATGGGGGTGCGCATGTCAGGATTTCCTAATTGTGCAATCACAGAGCCGTCATTATATTGCACCATCGAATGGATAACACTTTGTGGATGAATAACGACTTGGATATGTTGCGTGTCGGTATTAAATAACCAACAAGCTTCAATAATTTCCAAACCTTTATTCATCATCGTTGCTGAATCAACTGAGATTTTTCGGCCCATTTCCCAATTTGGATGAGCAACAGCCTGATCGGGCGTGACATGAGTCAGTTGTTCCAAAGAATGGTTTCGGAACGGACCACCCGATGCTGTTAAGAGAATTTTACGGACGCCCACGTCGCAGAGCCCGTTTTCGAACTGCGCTGGCATACTTTGAAAGATCGCATTATGTTCGCTGTCGATCGGAAGTAATTCAGCATCATTTTCCTTGATGGCATCCATAAACAACTGGCCAGACATGACTAGTGCTTCTTTGTTTGCCAGCATCACTCGCTTTCCTGATTTTGCAGCAGCCAGTGTCGGTAAAAGACCCGCTGCACCGACAATACCGGCCATGACAAAATCCACTTCTGCATGAGAGGAAACCTGTTCCAACCCAGTAATTCCCGAGAGTACTTCAATGCTTGAATCGTGTTTTTGTAGTACTAAACGTAATTTATCTGCTGCATCGTGATCACGCATCACGGCAAAACGTGGTTTGAATTTTACACACTGCGTGAGCATATCGTTGACATTTCGATTTGCTGTCAACGCAAAAACTTGAAACTTTTCCGAATGCCGCTGAATCACATCAAGCGTGTTAACGCCTATCGTTCCAGTTGAACCAAGAATCGTGATCTGTTTCATGATTGGCCTACACCGAGTATCAACAAACTCGCTGCGAAAAAAGGGGCTGCTGAAGTCAAACTATCTATACGATCCATAATGCCGCCATGCCCAGGTAATAAGTTACTACTGTCTTTGACGCCAGCGATACGCTTGAACAAACTTTCGATCAAATCACCGACGATCGAGATACTGACAACACCAAGCGAAAGGAGTAAAAACAAGTAGAGCAAGGTGCCATCTAATCCCTGAAATCGCCCCCCAATATACGCAACGATCAAGGACGCAATTAGCGCACCGATCACCCCTTCCCAACTTTTACCGGGACTAATTTTATCCGCCAGTTTATGTTTCCCAAACTGACGGCCAGCAAAATACGCACCACTATCCGCCGCCCAGATCATCACCATTAAAAAGATCACCCAGCTTCCACGCACACCATCTGCGGAGTGAATCAGTAATATGCTAAACCAAGCAGGAATGACGATCATCGTACCGATAAGTAAAGATATAATTGTGTTTTGTTTCAGTGTGAGTTGCGTTTTTTGAATATGTAGAACCGTTAGTAACGCGAAAACCCAACCAAGAATAGCGAACAATAAAATACCGCGTATAAAGAACTCACTATTTAACTGGGTAAAACACAATAACATGGCGCAAGCATTGAATAAGACGAAAAAAACAAGCTGTTGTGGCGATGTTAATCCTGAGATTTCACCCCATTCCCATGCGCCGAGTAAAATGATTAGCCCGATCAAGATCGCAAGTATATCGGTTGGTAAATAGTGAAAAGCAGCGAGGACGAGCGGGATCAGTATAAGTGCTGTTAGTACCCGTTGTTTAAGCATTCTCGACTTGTTCTCCCGTACGGCCAAAACGACGTTGGCGATGTGTGAATGAGTCGATCGCGGCCGCAAAATCTCCTTCTGAAAAGTCCGGCCATAATACTTCGGTGAAATACAATTCTGTATATGCAAGCTGCCAGAGTAGAAAGTTGCTAATACGTTTCTCTCCGCCCGTTCGAATAAATAAATCGGGTTCTGGAAGATCAGAAAGGCTCAAATATTTCGCTAGATGTTCTGATGTAATATCCGTAGGGTTTAGATCGCCCGATTTCACTTCTTCAGCAAGCTGTTGCATTGCCTGTGTTACATCCCATCGTCCACCATAGTTTGATGCGATAACGAGTGTTAAGCCTGTATTGTTTTCTGTCAGTTTTTCCGTGCTCTGAATCAGCTTTTGGAGTCTGCTGGGCAGCGCTGATCGTTCTCCAATGACACGTAGTCGAACGTTGTTTTTATTCAACCCTTCCACTTCTTGCTGAAGCGCTCGAACGAATAATTCCATGAGAAGATTCACTTCACGCTTGGGTCTACGCCAATTTTCACTGCTAAAGGCAAACAGGGTTAATACTTCAACACCTGCTTGAGCGCTTGCACGAACCACACTACGTACCGTGCCGACGCCACTTCGGTGCCCGGCAACACGGGGTAATTTACGTTTTTGTGCCCAGCGACCGTTGCCATCCATAATAATGGCGACATGTCTGGGAATTGATTGACTCATAAGGAAAGAATAATGTCAGCCAAATATAGGAGCTTTAAATCTCTAAAAGCTCTTTTTCTTTGCCAGCAAGCACGTCATCAATTTGCTTAACATGAGCGTCAATGACTTTTTGAATATCATCTTCTGCTTTATGCTCGTCATCTTCAGTGATTTCTTTTTCTTTCAGGAGTTCTTTAAATGTTGAGATCGCGTCACGACGAATATTTCGTAATGCGATTTTAGCTTGCTCACCTTCATTCTTGACGACTTTGATAAGATCACGTCGTCTTTCCTCGGTTAAAGGTGGTAAAGGAATGCGAATCAAATCACCAGTTGTTGCAGGGTTTAAGCCCAAATCAGAAGCCATAATCGCTTTCTCGATCGGTTGAACCATGTTCTTTTCCCACGGTGTCAAACTTAGCGTGCGAGAATCCGTGATATTAATATTCGAGACTTGGCTCAAAGGTACTTCTGAACCGTAATATTCCACAGTAATATGATCGAGTAAGGACGGGTGTGCACGACCAGTGCGAATTTTTATTAACGCCTGTTTTAAGGCATCCGTACTTTTACTCATGCGTGAGTCCGCATCTTTAATGATATCGTCAATCATAAATACTCCCTCTATTACCTAGCCTCCTGTGATCAGGATGAGATAAGTGTACCCTCGTTTTTCCCTTGTGCAGCGCGTAGCATCGCACCTTTACTATTCATATCTAATACTCTCAACGGCATTTTATTATCACGACATAAGACAACGGCCGTTGCATCCATCACGTTGAGCTTACCTTCGATAACCGCATCATAGCTGAGTTGATTATAACGAGTGGCATCTGCATCTTTCGCAGGATCAGATGAATAGACACCATCAACTTTTGTCGCCTTAATCATAAGATCCGCACTGATCTCAATCGCACGAAGACTTGCAGCAGAATCTGTTGTAAAGAAAGGATTACCTGTGCCTGCAGCAAAAATCACCACTCGCCCCTTTTCCAGATGTCTAATCGCACGTCGGCGAATGAAATCCTCACAAATTTCATTAATTCGTATGGCAGACATTACACGTGCGTAAAGCTGATTTTGCTCGAGCTTATCTTGCAATGCTAAAGCGTTAATAACTGTCGCTAACATGCCCATGTGATCACCCGTAATACGGTCCATGCCCTTATCGGCAAGGCCCGCACCACGGAAGATGTTACCGCCACCAACTACGATGGCGACCTGGATACCTTCATCAATGAGCGATCTAATTTCTTCTGCAACATACTGAATTACGTCAGGGTTAATCCCATAGTGATCATCCCCCATCAGTGCTTCACCACTTAACTTAACCAATATACGTTTGTTCGGTTGATCTGCCGAAGACTGGCTCAATGCGTGTACCTCTATTTATTAAATGTATCGTTCAGGATTTTCGTGCCATTGCAGCTTGCGCCTCAACTTCGGCAGCAAAATCTTCCTGTTTTTTCTCAATCCCTTCACCAACTTCAAATCGAGTAAACGACGTTACACTCGCACCTGCATCAGACAATAATTGTCCGACCGTTTGATCAGGATTTTTGATGAAAGGTTGACCGTTTAATGTGATCTCACCAATGAATTTCTTGATTCGACCAGATACCATTTTTTCGATAATCTCAGCTGGTTTACCACTTTCAGCGGCTTGGGCAGAGAAAATTTCTTTCTCTTTATCCAAAATATCAGCTGAAACTTCGTCTTCACTCACACAAACTGGACGACTCGCTGCAATGTGCATAGCAATATCACGTGCCAGAGTTGCATCACCACCTTTCAGGTTGACTAGAACACCAATACGCGTTCCGTGTAAATATGCGCCGATACTACCTTCCGTTTCCGTGATTTCAAAACGACGTATATTGATGTTCTCACCAATTTTCGCCACTAAATTATCACGCGTAACTTGAACAGTGTCACCACTGTCTCCGAGAGTCAGTGCGTTTAATGCGTCCAGATCAGCTGGCTTTTCTTCGAGCACACACTGTACTACTGCGTCAGCAAATGCAGTGAAGTCTTCTGATTTAGTAACAAAGTCTGTTTCGCAGTTGATTTCGACCATTGCGGCGAATTCATCGTTGTCAGATGTTGCTGTTAATACCGCGCCTTCAGCAGCGATACGCCCCGCTTTTTTAGCTGCTTTTGCTGTTCCTGCTTTGCGCATATTTTCGATCGCAACGTCGATATCGCCATCACTTTCTGTCAATGCTTTTTTGCATTCCATCATGCCTGCGCCTGTTCGCTCGCGCAGTTCTTTTACCATTGCTGCAGTAATCTGCATGTTTACGTACCTCGAGATTCTTTATGGATTACTTTCTTGTTGTTCGTCAGCCGCTGCATCAGCTTCAACAACTTCAACATACTCACCCTCACCTTTATCAACAGGTGCTGCAGTCACAGAACGACCTTCTGCAATCGCATCTGCTGCGGCTTCTAAGTAGAGTTGGATTGAGCGTATCGCATCATCATTACCAGGAATGACATAATCAACGCCTTCAGGTGAATTATTGGTATCAACAACAGCAACAACAGGGATTCCTAATTTGTTTGCTTCAGCAATAGCGATCTTCTCATGGCCTACGTCAATGACGAACATTACATCTGGCAAGCCACGCATATCTTTAATACCACCGATGTTATTTTCCAATTTTTCCAACTCACGCGTAATCATGAGTTTTTCTTTCTTGGAACGACGATCAAGCGAACCGTTTGCTTGCATTTCTTCGATCGCTTTAAGACGATTGATTGATTGCTTTACCGTTTTATAGTTAGTCAGCATACCGCCCAACCAACGTCGATTGACGTAAGGCATCTCACAGCGTAAAGCTTCTTTTTTAACTGATTCCTGTGCAGAACGTTTCGTTCCTACAAACAAAATACTGGCTTTTTTCGCTGCCATTTTGCCGAGGAAATTCATCGCATCGTTGAACATCGGTAACGATTCTTCAAGATTGATGATGTGGATTTTGTTTCGTTCCCCAAAGATGTAGGGGCCCATTTTCGGGTGCCAGTAGCGGGTTTGGTGTCCAAAATGCACACCGGCTTCTAGCATTTGGCGCATACTTACGTCAGCCATTTTAAATTCTCCTTTGTCAGGGTTGGACTCACATACATCCCGTTACCAACCTGATATCGAGATCAGGCACCCAAGTAAGCGGTTAGATGTATGTTCGAAGTTAATTTGAATACCCGATCAACTGAACTAAAAGATCGTTTGCTAATCGGGCCGCGCATTTATACCATATATGCCCCTACACAACAACGAAAACCACGAGAGCTATGGCAGTCACGATTAAAACGCCGGATGAAGTTGAAAAGATGCGTACCGCAGGTAAATTAGCTGCGAGTGTGCTGGATATGATCGCACCATATGTGAAACCGAATATCACCACCGAAGAGCTTAACCAGATCTGCCATGATTATATGGTGGATGATCTAAAAGTCATCCCAGCCCCACTTAATTATCGTGGTTTTCCTAAATCAATCTGCAGCTCGGTGAACCACGTTGTTTGTCATGGCATTCCAAATGATCGCAAATTAAAAGATGGCGACATTGTTAACCTTGATATCACCGTCATTTATGAAGGATATCATGGGGATACAAGTAAAATGTTTTACGTTGGCAATCCATCGATTCAACGCAAACGGGTTTGTGAGATTAGTCACGATGCACTTTTGCTCGGCATTAGAATGGTCCAACCTGGCGTCACACTCGGTGACATTGGTCATGCTATTCAGACGTATGCGGAAGGTCACAATTGCTCCGTTGTTCGCGAATACTGTGGGCACGGTATTGGTCGAAACTTTCATGAAGATCCACAAGTCCTTCACTACGGAAAGCCAGGAACAGGTATGACGCTGGAAAAAGGCATGACGTTTACGATCGAACCAATGGTTAACCTTGGGAAACGGCATGTTTCAACTTTACCGGATGGTTGGACCGTGGTGACGAAAGATCGCAAAATGTCCGCACAATGGGAACACACAATATTGGTCACTGATACGGGTTATGAAGTGTTAACTCTACGATCAGATGAACACATTTGAATATCGAACACGTGCTTACATCCGAAGCTGACTTTTTGGATGAGCTAAATAACGCGTCGTCGCCGATCATACCGTTCAAAGCGCGGTTGAAAGAAGGCACTTCGATTCTTAAACAACGTTTTGAAATGGGCATTCCTGTTGAACAGCTCGTCTCCGAACGTTCCGATCTGATAGATTCAATTCTTCGTCAGGCTTGGTACCAGTTCAAACTCAGCGAGGAGGATTTTTGCCTCGCAGCTGTCGGTGGTTACGGTCGGGGTGAATTGCATCCGGGATCAGATGTAGATCTAACGATTCTCACCGGGAAAACACCGGACAGCAAAACAGATGAAAGCCTTTCTGCTTTCATCACTTTTCTCTGGGATATTGGCTTGGAGGTCGGTATCACCGTTAGAACCATTGCGCAGTGTCTAGAAGAATCTGCAAAAGACATCACCGTTGTGACGAACCTAATGGAGTCGCGTCTGCTAATAGGTAGCGAATCACTCTATGAAGCGATGCGAGAAAGAATTTCACCTGAACACGTTTGGTCAAATGGCGACTTTTATAGCGCAAAACTCGACGAGCAGATCGCACGACATAAACGTTTTGCAGACACGGCTCACAACCTAGAACCGAATATTAAAGAAAGCCCCGGCGGTTTGCGTGATATTCAGATGATCGGTTGGGTTGTTAAACGGTATTTTGGCGCAAAACACCTTGAGGAACTGGTTTTTCATGGCTTCCTTACGCGCGAAGAATACCAAACCCTCGACTCCGGGCAAAACTTTCTATGGCGCGTTCGCCAAGTTCTGCATTTAACCACCGGGCGTCGTGAAGATCGCTTGTTATTTGAATATCAACAAGTCGTCGCGGCAGAATTTGGCTTCAATGATGATGAAAGAAACCTTGCTGTAGAACACTTTATGAAGCTCTATTATCGTACGATTACAGAGCTCAACCGCCTAAATGAAATCCTGCTTGCGTCCTTTAGCGAAGTTATCTTAGAGCACAGTGAGGACACTGAAGAGCGACCTTTAAATAAACGTTTCAAGATCACCAATAATGCGATCCGAGTAACGAACTCGAAGATTTTCCAGCGTTATCCTTTTGCACTATTAGAACTGTTTTTGCTGATCCAACAGAACCCAGAAATAAAAGGTGTTCGTGCGCAAACTTTGAGAGCGATTAGAGATAACTTGCATCTAATCGATGATGAATTTCGTGATGACCTTGGCAACCGTAGTTTATTCATGGAAATTATTCGTCAACCACAGCTAGGTCATGAATTACAGCGTATGCATCGTTATGGTGTACTCGCTGCTTATCTACCTGAATTCAAAGCGATCTCAGGCTTGATGCAATTTGATTTATTTCATGTCTACACGGTCGATGAACACACCTTGACGGTCGTACGAAATTTGCGCCGCTTTGATCTACCCGAAATGCGTGATGAACTACCTTTGTGCGCTGACGTTGCAGCTAGTATTCCCAAACCAGAACTGCTGTATTTAGCTGGCCTTTTTCACGACATTGGTAAAGGTCGTGGTGGTGATCATTCAAAAATTGGTGAAGTAGACGCTCAGGAATTTTGTATCAATCATGGGCTTGGAAAATACGATACAAACCTCGTTGCATGGTTAGTATCAAATCACTTGATCATGTCTCACACAGCGCAACGAATGGATCTGTCTGATCAGGAAGTCATCAACCAATTTGCTCAGCTTATGGGAGATAAAGTCCACCTAGATTATCTGTATTTGCTTACCGTTGCAGACATGCGTGGCACAAACCCCGCCATGTGGAATAGTTGGAAAGATTCGTTGCTGATTGATCTTTACAAAAAAACATTAAAAGCCATTCGTCGCGGTATTGAAAACCCTCTGCTTTATGATGAACGAATTAAAGAAGCAAAAGATCAAGTTCTCAATGCATTAATGCTAAATAAAATTGATGTTGATCACGCCAATGAAATCTGGGATGACCTCGGTAACGATTATTTTCTACGACACTCCACAGATGAAATTGTCTGGCAAACACAATGTTTAATTGAGCGTGGAAACGACCTTCCTTTAATCAAGATTAGGCCTGAAACGAAACGCGGCGGCACGGAAATATTTATTTATTGTCAGGATAAAGACAGCCTCTTTGCGGCGATGTCATACGCAATGGATGAAATGGGGCTAAGCGTATTAGACGCGCGCATTATTACGACACAGCATGGCTACAATCTTGATACGTATATCGTGCATGAAGCGTACAGTAATGAACCAGTCTCTGATCCTGAACGGATGAAGAATATCACCAATACACTGATGCATTATTTGACAGCACCACAACCCATGTTGAGTCAGATCAATCGCATGCAACCAAGAAAATTACGCAGCTTCAATCAAAAACCAAGTCTAACGTTTAGTATTGATGAAGCAAATGAACGAACTATTATGGAAGTCACTGCGACTGACCAACCCGGCCTACTGGCCGTTATCGGTATGGGCATGGCATTTTGTGGCATTCGATTGCATAACGCACGCGTTGCAACATTCGGTGAACGTGTAGAAGATATTTTTTACTTAACCGACTTAGAAAATAAACCTGTTCGTGATCCGGTTAAAATTGAATGTCTTGAACACACTATTCTGGATGCGATCACTCTGAGCTAATGCAGGTCGTAATACCACAAACAGAAGCGATTCTTCTGCAACAAGCCTGGTCTGTATCAGGACTTACTCTGGGTGAATTAGCTGAAAAATTAAATCTAAAAGTACCGCATAATCTGAATGGCCACAAAGGTTGGATCGGTGAACTTCTTGAAACCGCACTTGGGGCAACCGCAGGCTCACTGCCAGAACCGGACTTCCAAACACTGCAGATCGAATTAAAAACCATTCCGATCAATGCGCAGGGAAAACCAGTCGAATCAACCCATGTTTGCAGCGTAAATTTGATGGACGAGAATGTCAGTGCTTGGTCTACTTCACTCGTGCAAAAGAAACTTTCTCATGTACTCTGGATGCCTATCCAATATGAAAAAAACCTTCCGCTACAGAGCCGCCTAATAGGCTCCCCTCTTTTATGGAAACCTACAGAAACCCAAACTAATATTCTTCGCACTGACTGGGAAGAGCTAATGGAAATGCTAACAACCGGTGATCAGGAACGCGTCAGCGCACACATGGGGCAGGTTTTACAAGTTCGACCTAAAGCAGCAAACAGTCATGCATTAACAAACGCTGTTGGGAAAACAGGAGAAACCGTTCAAAGCCTACCACGGGGGTTTTACTTGCGCGCAGAATTTACCGCGAGCATTCTTCGAAATAATTATCACACATGATCATGAAAAGAACCGTTTCTGTCGCTCCAATGATGGATCTCACCAATTCATACTGCCGAAATTTTCTGCGTTTGATCAGTCGGCATACTTTAATGTACACAGAAATGGTCACAACCGGCGCGATTATTCATGGTGATCGTGATCGTTTTTTACGGTTCGACTCTGCTGAACATCCTATCGCTTTACAGCTCGGCGGCAGTGATCCTATCGCACTGGCAGAATGCGCAAAAATTGCAACCGATTATGCTTACGACGAAATAAATTTAAACGTTGGTTGCCCAAGTGATCGTGTTCAATCTGGTCGGTTTGGAGCTTGCCTCATGGCAGAACCAGAACTCGTCGCGAACTGCGTTGCTGCTATGCAAGACGCGACCCCAATACCTGTCACGGTTAAAACACGCCTCGGTATTGATGACATGGATTCCTATGAAGAGCTCTGCCAGTTTATTGAAACAGTCAAAAAAACTGGATGCCATACGTTCATTTTACATGCTAGAAAAGCTTGGTTAAAAGGCCTTAGTCCAAAACAAAACCGGGATATACCACCATTACAATATGATCGCGTTTATCAAATTAAACAAGATTATCCTCAACTTGAAATCCTGATTAATGGTGGCATTACAACACTTGATGAAGTTGCTACACATATAACTAAAACTGACGGCGTCATGATCGGACGCGAAGCGTATCAAAATCCCTATTTACTTGCCGAAGTTGATCAACGTTTTTATTCCTCAACCGAATCCATTCCTGATCGCCTCGATATTATTCGCTCATTTATTGAGTATGCTGATCGTAAAATTGCGGAAGGAAAGCACGTGAAAAATTTTACTCGACATATACTGGGTTTATTTCAAGGGCAACCTGGTGCGAAAAAATGGCGTCGTCATCTTAGCGAAAATGCTCATTTACCAGATGCAAATACCCAAGTTATTAAAGATGCGCTAAATAGCATGGATTTATCCCTATGAAGTTTCTTTTGTTGATAATCACTTTCTGCATTTTCAGCCCAGTGATGCAAGCCACAGAAATTGGTCATGCCACCAACCTTTCTCGCCAACATCAAGTTGGTGACGATTTCATGGGAATCAAATTACTGGGCATGTTGGAATTATCCGGTTCTCCAGTACAAGGGCTTGCAGCACACGAACTCTCCGCACTCGCTTGGGATGATGATGATCAGATCCTCTACGCGCTTTCAGATAAAGGTTATTTACTTTATTTAAAACCACAATTTGAAAATGATAACCTGATTGGTATTGAGTTAGTCGATAGCTATGTTTTAAAGGACGAACAACGAAATGCGTTAAAAGGACGACGTGCTGATTCAGAAGGTATGGCTATTGAGAATGGTCGTAATGGTCTCGCTAACGATGCAGAACTTATAATCAGTTTCGAGATTGAACCACGGATTACGCGCTTTACACGTAAAGGGGTATTTCTGAATACCATCCCCTTGCCCAACAATCTAAATAATGTTGAAGCCTTTAGCTATAAAAATGCCGCACTTGAATCCGTCATACGGCATCCAAAATTTGGATTCATTACAGCCCCCCAAATGCCATTGAGTAACGCCCCCTACAAATGGCGTACGATTCATGATCTCAATGGGAACGTTTGGAAGTTTGAAGCAATGAATCCGCGTCACAGCTCTATTACCGATCTTGCTATAACAGAACAAGATCAGGTTTTGATACTCGAAAGAAATTATTCAAGCATCTTGTCACCAATCCAAATTTTTATACGCAAAGCGGAACTCACATTAGATAACATGGCGACAATCCCGACTGAAACGGTCGCTGTTTTTGATTCTTCTAAAGGCTGGCGAATTGATAATTACGAAGGCTTAACACTACATAAAAACAATCGTTTTTTTATGATCAGTGATGACAATCAAAATATTTTTCAAAATACATTTTTCATCTATTTTGAACTACTCGATTAGCCCGTTAATTTAAGAAACCTTGATCGTTAGCGCAGTTTGAGCCGACACCTGCTAGAAGGTTTGCGCTCAATCATTACAAATGCCGATCACAAACTGCTTGTGCAACATAGCACCACCTTATGATCTTAAAAGCCCCCTTTCAGCATTAAAGGAATAATTCCTTAATCATATTTGTTTTGCTTTGCTTCCAATAGCACTTAAACCAGCAATTTACTTAAATAAGCACGGGCATTACACCTAGTTTATAGGAATTTTTCCTTGACATAATTGGGATAATTTCAGATCATAACCTTTCCTATTTAATGTTAGTGGTTTGCGCTCAGTACATTTATCTAAGGAGATAAAACTATGCGCACCCTTTCTTCAACTCTAGCCCTTAGCTGCTTACTTTTTAATTCCTCTGCTTTTGCTGCTGGCGATACAGGCGATCTTGATGATCTCAGCGAATTGGATCTCGTTAGTATTGAGACGTGTCTCGATGCAGCGCTTGATACTGTTCCCGGCCATCCACGCAAAGTTGAACTGAAAATCGAAGGCGATGATCCTGTTTATGAATTCGATATTGAAGCCAAAAACGGAACTTACAATGTCGAATGTAATGCTGAAGAAGGCCTAGTTACAGAAATCGAACGTGAAGTCTCCGCTGATGATGCGACGTTCAACAGCATCGCGAAAATCAGCGAAGCCGATGCACGCGCTTTCGCTCTAGCAATTCATCCAGGCAAAGTAGTCAGCATGGAATACGAAATTGGCCAAGATGGTGACGCAACCTATGAGTACGACATTCAAACTGATTTGGGTTATGAGATCAAAGTCGACGTCGATGCAAAAACCGGTGAAATTGAAGAAGCCAATATTGAAATTTATGAAATTGGCCCAGAGGAAGAATAAGAGATAGTTCCCTCTCACAGCTAAGCAGGATATTGATAAATGTAAGGGCGATCTGGTTCAGATCGCCCTTTTTATTTATTTCTCCAGCAGCCGCGGGATTAGTTCTGATAAATTGCAGGGCTTCGTACGCAGATCCAATTGTTTTTCAATAATCTTATCCCAAGCCGTCGCGCACGCATTGGATGAACCCGGCAAGGTAAAAACGTATGTGCCATTTGCAACACCAGCCAATGCGCGAGATTGTAATGACGAGGTTTTAATATCTTCAAATGAGATCATACGAAACATTTCACCAAAGCCGTCAAGTTGCTTATCAAACAGCACACTCACAGCTTCTGGCGTCCCATCTCGCCCAGTCACGCCCGTTCCGCCCGTCGTGATCACTACATTCACATTCGGATCAGCAATCCAGCAGGCTACAGCAGCGCGGATCTGATAAATATCATCTGGGACGATCAGCTTGTTCTGACATTTGTGCCCGGCTTTCTCAAGCCGTTTAACCAATAATGCGCCAGACTTATCATCCGTCTCAGTTCGCGAATCACTCACTGTTAATACACAAATTGACAGAGCACGAAACTCTGCCGCTTTTTTACGTGTAGCCATGTTTCATCCTAATTTTTCTGGAGCTTACTTCTTCACTTCTGCAAATAAATCTCACTACCGAGCTGTTTAAACTCTTCGGACTTTTCCTGCATCCCTTCTTCCAACTCTGCGGCATAGTCCCGCACATCCTGGGTGATCTTCATCGAGCAAAAGTGGGGACCACACATAGAACAAAAATGCGCGGTTTTATGCCCTTCTTTGGGTAAGGTTTGGTCGTGGAATTCACAAGCACGGTCTGGGTCGAGACTTAAGTTAAACTGGTCTTCCCAGCGGAACTCAAAGCGCGCTTTACTCAGTGCGTTGTCCCGAATTTGCGCGGTCGGATGGCCTTTACCCAAGTCCGCCGCATGGGCAGCAATTTTGTAGGTAATGATGCCTTCTTTGACATCGTCCTTATCCGGGAGGCCAAGGTGTTCTTTCGGCGTCACGTAACACAGCATGGCGGTGCCGAACCAGCCAATCATCGCCGCGCCAATGGCGGAGGTGATGTGGTCGTACCCGGGGGCAATATCAGTCGTCAGTGGGCCTAAGGTGTAGAACGGTGCTTCGTGGCAGTCGTCTAACTCTTTGGTCATGTTTTCTTTGATCATGTGCATCGGCACATGACCCGGGCCTTCGATCATGACTTGCACGTCGTGCTTCCAGGCAATCTGGGTCAGCTCCCCGAGGGTTTCCAGTTCGGCGTATTGGGCTTCGTCGTTGGCATCGGCAATCGAGCCGGGACGTAAGCCATCACCTAAGGAGAAGCTGACGTCATAGGCTTTCATGATGTCGCAGATGTCTTCAAAGTGGGTGTACAGAAAGCTTTCTTGATGATGCGCTAAACACCATTTGGCCATGATCGAGCCGCCCCGTGAGACAATGCCGGTCACGCGCTTGGCGGTCATCGGGATGTATTGCAGTCGCACACCCGCATGGATGGTGAAGTAATCCACGCCTTGTTCGGCTTGTTCGATCAAGGTATCGCGGAAAATTTCCCAGGTGAGGTCTTCGGCTTTGCCGTCGACTTTCTCTAACGCCTGGTAAATCGGTACGGTGCCGATGGGCACCGGTGAGTTACGGATAATCCATTCGCGGGTTTCGTGGATGTTTTTACCGGTGGAGAGGTCCATCACGGTATCTGCCCCCCAACGAATCGCCCAAGTCATTTTCTCCACTTCTTCTTCAATGGAGGAGGTAACGGCTGAGTTACCGATGTTGGCGTTGATCTTGACGAGGAAGTTACGCCCGATGATCATCGGTTCGGATTCCGGGTGATTGATGTTGGCGGGGATGATCGCACGCCCTTTGGCCACTTCATCACGCACAAACTCCGGCGTGATCCGTTCAGGGATGGTCGCACCAAAACCACGGCCGGGATGACGTTGTAATAAGCTGTCATCGGTCATTTCGCTTAAACGCAGATTTTCTCGAATGGCGATGTATTCCATCTCTGGGGTGATAATGCCTTGGCGAGCGTAGTGCATCTGCGTGACATTTTTGCCGGCAACCGCGACTCTTGGTTGCATGGTGCGAGTGAAGTGCAAGGACTTCAGCTCAGGATCGGCAGCACGACGTTGCCCGTACTCCGAGCTTAAGCCGGCCAGTTGCTCGGTATCGTCACGTTCGGCAATCCAGCCAGCACGTAAACCGCCTAAACCAGCGCGGATATCAATCTCAACACTGGGGTCGGTATACGGCCCGGAGGTGTCATAGACGGTAATGGCTGGGTTTTCTTCCAGCCCACGGTCACTGCGTGTGGCAGATTGATAGATCTCGCGCATGGGCACACGAATATCAGGACGTGAGCCTTCGACGTAGATCTTTTTCGAATTGGGTAACGGTTGGATGGCGGCTTGGTCCACCTGGGCTGTGGCGCTTAAATCGCCATCGAGTCGTGCATTCATACTTTGACCTCTTGCTTCAAATGATGATGCCGCTAGAGCTTTCCTACGCCGGTACGGTAACGGGGGTTACTTTGCCAGATCAGGTTCAAAGGGTACTCTCTCAGCTCAAGGTCTGTGTTGAAGAACAACAGACGATGAACACCCCTAGCTGCATGTTAAACGGTAACGCTATAATAGCACGTTGTACTAATGAATTAGTTGTTCAATTTAGATTGATCGCAATGGGGATCACTCGAGACAACTGAACGTAACTTGTGTTCGGGAGAACAAAATGAATATTGAACAAGCTCGATTCAATATGATCGAGCAACAGATTCGACCCTGTGATATCACCGATAATCACTTGTTAGACATAATAAAGAGTACACCACGTGAAGCATTCGTAAATGACGATCAGCGCGCACTCGCGTTTGCGGACACCAATCTTCCAATCGCGCACCACGAAGTGATGATGACGCCCGTTCAAGAAGCGAAAATGCTGCACTCCTTGAATTTATCTAAAGAACACAAGGTGCTTGAGATCGGCACTGGCAGTGGTTACGTCACCGCCCTGCTCGCGGCATTAACCTCACAAGTTTGCAGTGAAGAGATTCACGCAGATCTGAGCCAACAGGTGGCTCAGCGACTCAAAAAAAATGAGATCACAAATGTTGATCTCATTATCACTGATTCATTATCTAAACGATCACTTTCCGATCGCTTTGATCGCATCATCGTGACAGCGTCGCTGCCGGTTTATGATCCCATGTTTCAATACCAACTCAGTATTGGCGGCCAACTGTTTATCATCGTCGGTAATGATGCGATTATGGAAGCACGCCTGATCACACGATTGAGCGAGCGCGAATGGCAAAACGAAAGCCTTTTCGAAACGACGATCCCCGCGCTGATCGGCGCCAAACAACCAAACACGTTCAAGTTGTAATTTATGGAATCAATCACTGTCACCGAACTGGCCAGCTTAATTAAAGATCCTGATGCAGAAATCATGATCGTCGACGTGCGTGAAGATTGGGAATACCAGCTTTGTCACATTGAGGACTGCATTCATATCCCGATGGGAACCATTCCAGCCTCGCTGGATAAACTCGAATTTAATCTTCCAATCATTGTGTATTGCCACCACGGTATGCGAAGCCAACAAGTCGGTATGTTTTTACAAGGACAAGGCTTTAACCATGTACTCAATCTTGAAGGGGGCATTGATGCGTGGGCCAGACTTGTGGACACGAGCATGTCGCAATATTAAGCACTCGATTGATCTGAATCGGTCCAACAAACAGCTGTGCTCAGATCAGCTAGCCGTCACTGAAACTTTCACAGAATGATCCGTCTCACACGCAATTTATTGATCACGTTTTTATTTACTGCTTCGCTTACGGCTGTCTCTGCAATGTCACTTGAAGAGGCGTATTTACAAAGTCTCGATCACGATCCGATTTTTCGTGGACAACAAGCACGTTACGCGGCGGTAATCGAAAAACAATATCAAGCACATGCGCACGCCTACAAACCGGTCATTTCACTCTCTGCAAACACGAACCGGAATTACCAGACGATCGAATTAAGTCGATCGTTTGGTTTAAGTGGAGATACAAATTTCAATGCGTCGTCTTACAGTGTTGATCTGAACCAGCCAATCTTTCATTACGATCGACATCTACAACTCAAGCAGGCCGATCTGGATAGTCAAAAGGCACAATTCGATCTGGATGCTGCACACCAACAGTTAATGTTCCGAGTGGCCGATGTTTATTTTGGTGTTTTAATCGCGCAGGATGAATATGAATTCGCACAATCAGAAAACAAAACCTTGCACGATCAGCTAGCTCAAACAAAAGGACGTTTTGAGGTTGGCTTACTCGCTATTACCGATCTACAAGAGGCACAAGCGGGAGCAGATTTATCTGCAGCTAGTGTATTACAAGCTTCAAATACATTAGACGATCGAAGATCTGCCTTACGAGAAGTGATCGGCGAAGTTCCTGACAATCGCCTGCAAACGTTAGGGGCAGGTTTTAAAGCCACAACACCAATCCCAAATAACCTTTCCGTTTGGAGTCAACAATCGCTTGAAAATAATCTGCAAATTCGTGCGGAGCTGATGGCGACAAATATTGCAGAAATGGAAATTAGTCGACAAAAAGCCGGTCATTTACCAAGCGTCGATCTCGTTGGTAGTCATGGGTATCGCGAGTCAGGTGGTATGTTCGGAACGACAGAAACGGACTTTTCATTGATTGGTGTAGAGGCGAGATTGCCGATTTATGAAGGTGGGCAAGTCAACTCTCGCACGCGAGAAGCATTACATCTGCATGAGCAAGCATTGGAAAAACTAATTCAGACACAACGACAAATTGAACGACAATGTCGCGAAGCTTTTTATGGTGTAACAACAGGTATTCGTTTGATCAGTGCACTTGAGCAAGCAGTGAATTCATCCAAAACCGCCGTTGAAGCAACACGCCGTGGCTATGATGTGGGGACTCGAACAGCTGTGGATGTTGTCAAAACGGAGCAAGATCTTTTCCGTGCCAGAAAGGACTACTCACAAGCGAAATATCAGTATATCCTAGATACTTTGCGTCTCAAGATGGCAGCAGGAGCTCTAGCCCCTGAAGATCTTAATCGCATTTCACAAACACTAAAATAAAAAGGAAAGGCCAATGGTTACATCGTGCGCTCATTTATGTGACAGCGCCAACAGTTTGCTCATCGTCATCGACATACAGACTCGGCTTGGTGATTCGATGCCGGGCAAAGTACTTGGACGAGTTGTCGAGAACACCAATCTTTTGATCGATACCGCAAAACAATTAAGCATCCCCGTCATCGCAAGTGAACAGTACCCAAAAGGACTGGGCGGATTTGTCCCCGAAATCGCTGGTAAACTTCCCGCCGATACACAATACATTCAAAAAACCTGTTTTTCCTGCTGCGGCTCTGAAGAGTTTATGTCAATTCTTGAAGAATCTGGACGTAAACAAATTATCCTGACAGGAATGGAAGCACACGTTTGTGTGTTACAGACGGCGTTAGAACTCGTCGAACGTGGCTATCAAGTTTATGTTGTTGGCGATGGAATTTGTTCGAGACGACTGGATAATTATCAGAACTCACTCGAGCGTATGGAGCGTTGCGGTGTTAGTTTGATCAGTACAGAATCCGTTGTTTTTGAATGGTTACGTGATGCGAAACACCCAAATTTCAAAGATATAGCTGCACTTCTTCGCTAAGACTCAAGTCTCGGTAAACTTGTATTTACTTGTTATTAGTAAAGAATTTACAAGACGATACGCCAATTGAATTAGCAAGCAGATAGATTACACCCCTTTCGGAGCGGTTCTTTCTGGACCGTTTTGAAAAGTGGTTGGCTTAGTAAATCCGTCGTAAATCTCTCGTCTTAAATTACCCCTTTTGCTGTAAAATTCTCTTGATCACATCCATATGCTTTTGTGTTGCACCTTGATTAGCCCGTAGTATTTGTTGAGCTTTCAAACCAAGATCTTGCGCCGTTTTTGGCTCATTAATTAATGTTTGAATCGTCGCAGCAATCGCATTGCTATCGCTGATTTCTATGATCGCTTTTTGTTGTTTGAAGATCTGCATTAATTGCTCGATCTTAAATGTTTCAGGTCCAACCAATATCGGTTTTGCGAATTGCGCTGGCTCTAAAATATTGTGGCCACCAATTGGCGTTAACGTTCCAGCCACAAAAGCAATGTCTGATGCAGCATAGGCATTTAACAATTCACCCATCGTATCAATCAGATAAATACTCGTTTTATCAGTCAATCGTTCGTTAAAATTCTGAAAATCACTGTGCCGCTGTACACTCAGGTTTTGTTTTTTGCACAGTGCATACACATCGGAAAATCGTTCTGGATGTCGTGGCACTAATACCAATAATGCACCTGGAATTTCATTTAGTAATTGACGATGTGCATCTAACAAAATCGTTTCTTCGCCTTCATGCGTACTGCCTGCAACCCAAATCGGACGCTGTTCGCCGAGGAATGATCGAAAACGTTTAGCATCTTCTGTAAGACCTGACCCATCAATGTGATCACACTTAAGGTTACCCGTGAGGTGCACCTTGAAATCACGCACACCAAGTTCTAGGAAGCGCTGTTGATCTAATTCTGTCTGTACAGCGATCGCACTGAATTGATTAAAAACACGTTTCACAAAGTGTGGAAAGCGTTGATAGCGCGCACACGATCGTTGCGCCATTCGCGCATTGGCCAAGATGATTGGAATGGATTTTTGCATGCATACGTTAAGCAAATTTGGCCAAATTTCCGTTTCCATAATGATCACCATTGTGGCGCTTGATCGCGTTAGAAATCGGCGATGAATGCACGGTAAGTCATACGGAAAGAAATGATGGGATAACTGTTCGGCTTTTATTTGATCTGCAAATTTATTGAGAGCTGTCTGCGCACCGGTTGCAGTGGTGGTTGTCAGGATCAGGTGACAGTCCGGATATGTTTCAAGTAGTTGTTTAATTAGCGGTGTTGACGCTTCAACTTCCCCAACAGAGACAGCATGCAACCAGATATTTTGTTTGCCGCAATCCTGTTGGTGAATAAAACCAAAACGCTCGATCCAACGCTGGCGATAAAGAGGATTTTTTCGTCCTTTTAGCCACAGCCTGATCAGAATAAACGGGATTGCTAGCGTAAATAACAGCGTATAAAAATACCGCATCAGGGTCAGACGTTACTATTTAACCAGTCAAGGTAGGCGTGTGTTCCCTCTTCCACTGTTTTGAACTCATCGGCATAACCAACCGATCGCAGAGCGCTGATATCAGCCTGCGTAAAACTCTGGTAACGACCTTTGAGATGATCTGGAAATGGAATGTATTCCAACTCACCGCCTTTGTGCCATGACAAGACCGCATTAGCGACATCATTAAACGTTTGAGCACGACCAGTTCCGACATTAAAAATGCCGCTGACGTTCGGATTGTCATACAGCCAAAGATTTACTTTGACGGCGTCTTCCACGTAAATAAAATCACGTTGTTGTTCACCGTCTGCATAACCATCACAGCCTTCAAATAAACGTACTTTACCCGTGTCGTGCATTTGATTATTTAGGTGGAAAGCGACACTCGACATCCCCCCTTTATGTCCTTCGCGTGGTCCATAGACGTTGAAATAACGTAAGCCGACTACCTGTGATAAAACACGCGATTTATGTTGTCGATAATACTGATCAAACAATAACTTTGAATAACCATAAACGTTTAAGGGCGACTCGTTTTCTGATGATTCAGCAAACGTTTCATTACCGCCATAAACCGCTGCACTGGAAGCATAAATAAATTGAATTTTTGCTTTAACACAGGTTTCGAATAATTGTTTTGTGTACTGATAGTTGTTATCCATCATGTACTTACCATCCCATTCAGTGGTGGCTGAACATGCACCCTGATGGAATATCGCCTCGACTTTGTGCTGGTTGATCAACGCTGGAAGTTGCGCTAGAAATGACTCTTTATCGAGGTAATCCATGATCTGACAATCGACAATATTCTTGAATTTTGTGCCGTCTGTTAGATCGTCCACCACGAGCACATCCTGCCTTCCCCGTTGATTCAATGCTTTAACGAGATTACTCCCAATAAAACCCGCGCCGCCGGTGACTATGATCATGCTTTATCTTCCTTATTCTGACTTTTTGTGACTGATTCAATCAATTTAGTTGTGGAATAACCATCGACGAAATTTAAAATCTCGACTCGCCCACCGTTCGCGACAACCTGCTTTCCACCCGCGACTTGATCCGCTGTGTAATCGCCGCCTTTGACCAAGACGTCGGGCAAGACTTTACTGATCAATCGTTCCGGCGTGTCCTCCGTAAATGGCACGACCCAATCAACACAACCTAAAGATTCGAGAATGGTCATCCGATCATTCAGTGAATTCAGCGGACGAGAGGGACCTTTCAGACGGGATACCGACTCATCGCTATTAACAGCGATAATTAAGCGATCACCAAGTGCGCGCGCTTCTTTTAAATAATGCACATGCCCTGGATGTAAAATATCAAAACAACCGTTGGTCATGACTATTTTTTCACCACGTAAATGCGCTTCATCCACCAGCTGGCAAAGTTGCGTTTCATCAACCAAGCCGTTCTCGTGATCGCTAAGCTTCGTCGCGTGATAATGGGCGCGATGTAATTCTTGAGACGTGACACTTGCCGCACCAAGTTTTGCCACCACCAAGCCAGCAGCAGTATTTGCCAGCGCGGTGGCTTGAGCAAGTTCACCACCTGCTGCGATCACCGTGGCGAGTGTTGCAATCACCGTATCGCCTGCGCCTGTCACATCAAAAACCTCTGCAGCTTGGGCGGGAAGATGCAATGCATGACCGTGTTGATCAACCAATGTCATTCCGTGTTCACCGCGCGTCACGAGAATGGCTTTTAAATTAATCTCTTGACACAAGTTAAGCGCTTTCTCGACCAACTCCTGATCATTCTTAAACTGTCCGGCGATCGCGGTAAACTCGCCTAAATTCGGTGTGATCAATGTCGCATTTCGATACTTTGAAAAATCTGACCCTTTTGGATCAACCACCACCGGTTTATTTGCTGCAACGCACAAGTCGATTAGATCAGACACATTCACGAGACAGCCTTTGGCGTAGTCTGAGAGAATAACCAAATCCACGTTTTGCAGCTCTGCTTCAAATGCTTCGCGCAGCAAATTAAGATCAACATCCATCTGGCTCGATTCAAAATCTAACCGGATCAATTGTTGGTGTTGACTAAGAACACGCAACTTTGTAATCGTCGGGTATTTTTTATCTTTTATAAATCGACAAGTTACACCACTTTTGTTAAGTTCGTTCTCTAATGAGCTTGCACTTTCATCTTCACCTGTAATGCCCATTAACGTGCAACTGGCACCAAGGCTGGCCACGTTAAGCGCAACATTACCTGCACCACCGGGTCGCTCTTCTACTTCATTGATTCGCACAACAGGAACGGGAGCTTCGGGCGATACACGATGTGTAGGGCCAGACCAATATCGATCAAGTATGATGTCGCCCACGACGAGAATGCGAGCTTGATGGTATGAAGTGGTATTGGGTTGCATTGAACTCTAGGTATATTGAAAAGTCGGATTTTAGCATATGCATACAAAACCTTTCCTCACCTTATTACTGCTGTCGCTAAGCATAGGAGTTAATCTGCCTGTTCGGGCTGAATTACCCTTGTCTTTTCAGGCAAATTATTCACTGCATTATGATGATCTGCGCATCGGCGTAATGGAACGAAAATTCCAACGCGATGAAGATGATGAGAACACCGGTACATTTGAGTCCAATAGTAAGTTAACTGGGCTGGCGGCCATGTTTCGAAAAGATAAGATCAAAGAAATTAGTCATTGGACGTTGGAAGAAAACCAACTTCGCCCTCTCAATTATCTTTATGAGCGCAGCGGTGGTGATCGCGTTAAATCCGTAAAACACGTTTTTGACTGGCAAAATAAGCAAGTTCAGATGGAAACCAAAGATGGTAAGAAAACCTTGCCGATCATGCCCGGCGTTCAAGATAAATTGCTCTATCAACTTTCCCTTATGAACCAAACTGGCAAGGTAGCGGATTTACACTTTACGATCACGGATGGCTTAAAAATTCGAAACTATCTTTTCAAATACACCGGGACAGAGGAATTAATGACACCGCTCGGGCTAATCAAAACAAATAAATTCGAACGTGATCATGATGAAGGAAGTGATCGACGAACCTTAGTTTGGTGTGCACCATCACTGAAAAACTTGCCTGTCCGTGTGGATAATTTCGATGAAAAGGGACATTTAACTTCCATCGTGATTAACGACGTCACGGGAATTGAGTAGCTTTGGAAATAGCATTTTGGAATTGATATTGCCTACTTCACAAGCTGGGTGAAATACACACCCAACTTGTGAAGCAATTTGTTCGATCACAGTTTATCTGATCAACGCGTTCTACAAACCGCCGTTGAAATAATTGATCAAGTCATCCGCAGGAATATAACCGCCCATTTCCTGCCCTGTTTCTAAAAAGACGCTCGGAGTTCCACGCACACCCATTGCCTGACCCAACATGTATTGATCTTTTACGCGTGAATCACAGGTTTTCGGTGAAATCGCTTTACCGGCTTTCGCATCGGTTAACGCCTGCTTTTTATTGTCTGCGCACCAAGCTGACTGCGCTGCTACATAGGCTTCGCTATCAATTCCATCCCTCGGGAAGGCTAGATATCGGACAGCGATACCATTCGCGTTAAGTTTACTCACTTGAGTATGAAATTTTCGGCAATATCCACAATCAATATCGGTATAAACATAAAGCGTGTGTTTAGGATTTGCTGGAGAAAATTCAATTAACTGGTTGGTATCTAATGCTTTAAAGCTATCTGATCGTGCGACGGCGCGTCGATCTTCCGTCAAGTTTTGACGAGTATCCAGATCGAGGACATCGCCTTCGATCACGTAGCGTGCATCTTTTGTCATGTAAACCACTTTGCTGTTATTAAACACAACTTCGTAAATATCCGGTAATTTTGATGGCGAAATCGCATTCACCACAACGTCGTCGCCAAGCACTTCTTTCATGCGCGTTTTGATTTGCTCTTCTGCATCACTGGCGGCAAATGCTTGCGATGAGATCGCACTGATCATCAAGCCCATTGCGATGGTTTTAAGGTTTAACATGGCAACTCCTTCAAGTATTAGTAACTCCAAATCAGCTTTTTGGAGTACGTTTTCAAACACGCTGTAATCGCTTACAGCATTTTTATTATGACTTTGCGCACAATTTAGTGTCATTTGCGCAAGGTGATCTCTCAGACTCACGGCTGACTGACTGGTTCATTTTGTTGGGCAATGGAAATTTAATGACAAGAATTGATAACAAGTAACCGTACAGTTTGCAGACGTTACAATAAACCAACACCTAAAAAGCCTGACCCGGTGAGATAAATCATCATCGCCAGTATTGCGATCACAACCAATGTACCGACCGTATAGAGCATAAATTTACCCAACCCCGTAACAAGGTGTGCAACGGTGTGCTGCATATAATCCACGGCGCCGGTAATGCCATCCCGCCGCATGGGTGAGAAAGCAAAGCGTAAGGTGCGTTTAATTGGGCCGAATTCTGCATCGCGCTTGAGAGAAACACGCTTTTCTTTTTTCTTTCGTTGTTTTTTGGGCTCCGCGACTGCACGCAATTCATTGGCTGACTTTCGCAGTTGTTGGTATGCCACTTCAGCTTTTTCTTCACCATCAACAATACGATAGTAAACCTTTTGCGCATAACCGAGCGATTTTTCGAGCTCAGTTAATTTTCTTGAAAATAGCCAAGGTTTGATTTTGCCATGTTCAACGGCAGAAAATTCAGCCAACTGTTGATAGCGCTCATGTAATTCTGGCCGAGAATGCGCTAGCGAAGAAAACTGCTCTTGTTTGGATTCGAGTTGATCCAAGGTAATACTGAGTTGCCGACCGGCGGTATCTAAACGTGACTGCTTTTGTTGCTGGCGAAGCGCTTCACCTTGTTTGTGCAGATCCGATAATTCACGCAAACGAAATTTAATGTCATCGCTGGCACCCGGGTGCAATTGCTGACGGCAATGGCTTAGTGCATTTCGACATTGCGCAGCATGTGCTTGGAAAGCAGAAGTCATGGGTTGCCATTGTGGCGCTTCTAGCTCAAGTGCTGTGATCAGCTGTTGCATCAAGCCAATACGTAATTTAAGCCGTTGACGCTGACCTTCTTTTAAAAAGACATGTGCGACGTGCAATGCTTTTTCGGCGTCTTCAAATCGTTTGTCATCTAAGCGGCGCTGCAGTGCAGCCCCAACTCTTCGGCAGTCATTCGCATGTTTTGTTAATGAATGGCTAACAGTCGGAAATTGAACAGCCAGTTGATCAAAAAAAACGATCTCTTTCTGCAGCTTCTCAACAGCCTGCCTGGCTTCTATCATTTCATCACGCATCCTAGGTTGGGTTGCCAACGGATCTACCTACCACCTGTCAATTAATGTTAATTGTGATTATACACATTTAATAATCTGTTTTATAAAGTAAATATAAAGTTGTGCCATGTGTCACACAGGCGAATCATTTGCACTATTATCAGTACAGAGTTTTAAGAAGGCATTTACCGCTCGCGAGCGCAACCCCGATTTAGGCGCCACGATGTTTAACTGCCAGCTTAAACCAACCGGTGGATTAATTCGGAGAGGGACTAACTCTGACCCAGCGTACTTTAAAGCTTGAAACGATGCGAAGCTGATCCCGAGACCGGCACGGACTGATCCCATAACGCCCGCAACACCGGTCACTTCAATATTGATCGGTGCATCAATTCCCGCTTGTTTTAACGCCATTTCGACTTGGTTACGCGCTCCGGAACCGGGTTCTCGCCAGATCACCTGATAGTCATTAAAGACTGTTAATGGCACACCATCTGGATAGCGTTTAATGAGTTCGTGATCATCTCGAACAACCAAAACAATCTCATCCTGTCGCCATGGAATTAATTCATAATCCGCTGGTAGGTTTTCTGGATCGACCGCACCTTCAATAAAGCCGAGATCTAACTCATGCAATGCAGAGAGCACCTGCTGAGAGTTTCCAGTGGTCATGAAAAGTTGTACGCCGGGATAATGTGTTTGGAGATCGACCATGTAATTAGGTAAGTAGTAACTGGCTATGGTCATGGTACTACCAATACGCAACAAACCTGTGTCCATATCTTGCAAACGTGTCACATAATCGCAAGCCAGTTGCAATGTGTGCTCAAGTTTCTCAGCGTATTCGAGGAGGTTTTCCCCAACAGGCGTGAGGACAATTTGATGTCCTTTACGTTGATAGAGCGGTTCTCCCACCCTTTCTTGTAATAATTTTAACTGTCCTGATACTGCAGGTTGCCCAATGTGTAGATAATCCGCCGCTTTTGTCACACTTTTAAGACGTGCAACAATGGCGAAGGTCATGAGCTGGTTTGGATTCATACTGCTCATCAGCCGATCCTTATTATTTTGATTAGAAGCCATATCTAACCTCATGTTCTGCCGGTTTATCTAACACATTATTGTGTTTGTTTTATTATTTTTCTGAATGCAAATTCTCACTCTTTTTGCTTCAGATTCTTATAATTTCGACTAAGCTCTTTTTACGATACAAGCTTAAATGCGAATTGATTGCACAACACTATCACAATTAGTGATGCAAAAGTTGAAAATCATGATTTGAATTGTATGTGACAGCTGGGCAAAATTTTGCATTGAAGGTGGGTAATTGCATGAAGCATTCAAGAGGTTGATTCTTCTGTGCACATAATAACGAGAAATTAAACATCGAGGTTAAATCATAGTGGCTGCTACTGAAGCGACCGTAAGTATAGACAAGATCAAACGACGTAGAGCTGTCGGTAAGGGTCGGAATATCGACCTAGGCGCACTCAACGACGTTCGTGAATTACTGGGCGACGCCCCACGTCAACGTGATCTGTTGATTGAACATCTGCATAAAATCCAAGATCACTATCAACATATTTCCTCCCGCCACCTTGTCGCTCTTGCACATGAAATGAATTTAGCCACCACCGAAGTCTACGAAGTGGCAACCTTCTACCACCATTTTGACATCGTTAAAGATAACGACACTCCACCGCCGCCACTAACTGTCCGAGTCTGTGAATCAGTCAGTTGTGAAATGGCTGGCGCAGGTGAGTTGATCGACGCACTCTCTGGAGCATTGGGTGATCAAGTACGTGTACAACCCGTGCCTTGCGTTGGTCGTTGCCAACACGCCCCGGTTGCCGTAGTGGGTATGAACCCCATCGATTCAGCAACAGAGCAAACCGTTCTTGAGGCGACGTATAAACAAGCGGTGATCGCACCGGTAACAGATTACATATCCTATACAGAATACAAAAACCAACAAGGTTATGCCCTGTTGAATGCCTGCTATGACGGTAAGCACGAACCACTGGCCATCAGAAAGATTATGGAAGATTCAGGCCTTCGTGGACTTGGCGGTGCTGGTTTCCCTGCCGGTTTAAAGTGGAAAATCGTCGGCGGTTTTGACGGCCCTCGTCTGATGGCTGTGAATATTGACGAAGGCGAGCCCGGTACGTTCAAAGATCGCCATTATCTAGAACAAGATCCTCATCGTTTCCTTGAAGGTATGTTGATCGCTGCTTGGGTTGTAGGAATTGAAGACATCTACATTTATCTGCGCGACGAATATGCCGGTGTTCGAGAAATTCTGACTAAAGAACTCGACGCGTTACAACGTAACCCGCCTGTTAACTCAGCAATGCCAACCTTACATTTACGTCGCGGCGCAGGTGCATACATTTGTGGTGAAGAGTCCGCCATGATCGAATCCATCGAAGGTAAGCGCGGTATGCCGCGTTTACGTCCGCCGTATGTTGCAGAAGTAGGTCTGTTTGGCCGACCAACGCTCGAACACAATATGGAAACACTTTATTGGGTGCGCGATATTATTGAAAAAGGCGCGGACTGGTTTACTTCACATGGTCGTAATGGTCGTAAAGGACTGCGTTCGTTCTCCGTTAGCGGGCGCGTGAACAAACCCGGCGTCCATCTCGCACCGGCGGGTATCACAATCAAAGAACTGATCGAAGAATATTGTGGTGGTATGCAAGAAGGCCATGCTTTTTATGGTTATTTTCCTGGCGGTGCGTCTGGCGGCATGTTGCCGGAAAGCATGGGCGACATTCCACTCGATTTCGATACCTTGAATGAGCATGGTTGCTTTATCGGTTCCGCTGCTGTCATGGTCTTTTCTGATCAAGACAGTGCACGAAAACTAGCGTTAAACGCGATGAAATTCTTTGAAGATGAATCATGTGGTCAATGCACACCTTGTCGCGTCGGCACAGCAAAAGCCGTCGATCTGATGAAAGAAGACGACTGGGATACAGACCTTTTGGAAGAGCTAGCGACGGTGATGGTGGACGCCTCTATTTGCGGATTAGGCCAAGCAGCACCTAACCCGCTGCGCTGCGCAGTGAAATATTTTCCACAGGAATTTAAGTGAGGTAATACCGTGGCAGCGAATCCAGAAGAACTGAATATCAAAAAAGTCTCATTCTCGATCAACGGTCAAGATGTTGAAGCGTATGAAGATGAAACCATCATCGAAGTCTCCAAACGCAATGGCGTTGACATACCTCACCTGTGCTACACAGAAGGCATGCGACCCGACGGCAACTGCCGTGCTTGCGTGGTAGAAGTTGACGGTGAGCGTGTCTTAGCTCCTTCATGTTGCCGATACCCAAGTGAAGGCATGAAAGTCACAACAGATAGCCCAAGAGCCCGCAAAGCACAAGAAATGGTGTTGGAACTGCTTCTATCAGACATGCCTGATCAGGGTAAATCACCTTATTCGAACGATTCAGAATTAGACATGTGGGCTAATCGACTTGACGTCAGCCAGCCACGTTTTAAACAACGCCATCAGCCAGTGGATGATGTTTCCCATCCAGCCATCGCCGTAAATTTAGACGCATGTATCCAATGTAACCGTTGCGTGCGTGCCTGTCGTGAAGAGCAAATGAATGACGTCATCGGTTATGCTCATCGTGGATCCCATTCAAAAATCGTCTTCGATCTTGACGATCCGTTAGGTGAAAGCACCTGCGTCGCTTGTGGCGAGTGTGTGCAAGCTTGCCCTACCGGTGCGCTGATGCCTGCCAACGAAGTCGGACTCGTTGAAGAAGACAAAACCGTCAACTCCACCTGTCCTTATTGTGGCGTGGGTTGTTTGATCGAATATCATGTAAAAGACAATACCATTCTCTACGCGGATGGGCGCGAAGAAGGCCCTGCGAATAAAGGGCGTCTATGCGTCAAAGGCCGCTCTGGTTTTGACTATATTCATAATCCATTACGTTTAACCAAACCTTTAATCAGACGCGAAGGTGTAGCAAAAACGACCGAATTACTTGATCCGGCAGACCTAGATAAAGTGTTCCGTGAAGCAACATGGGATGAAGCTCTGGATTTTGCTGCAAATGGTTTATCGAAAATTCGTGATGAACACGGCCCTCGTTTCTTAGCCGGCTTAGGCTCGGCAAAAGGCAGTAATGAAGAAGCGTATCTCTTCCAGAAACTCGTACGTACGGGTTTCCGCAGTAATAACGTGGATCACTGTACGCGACTCTGTCACGCTTCATCAGTAGCAGCGTTATTAGAATGTATCGGCTCAGGCGCTGTTTCTAACCCGGTTGAAGATGTCGCATTGGCTGAAGTGGTTATTCTGATCGGTGCGAACCCAACTGTAAATCACCCGGTTGGTGCAACGTTTATTAAAAATGCCACACAAAACGGCACTAAACTGATCGTCTTAGATCCACGTAGAAATGGTATTGCACCTTATGCAAGCCATTATTTACAATTCCGCCCTGATACCGATGTCGCCCTCTTAAACGGCATGATGCATACAATCATCGCAGAAGGCCTGCAAAATGATGCCTATATAGAACGCTACACAGAAGGTTTCGATAAGTTGAAAAAACTCGTCGAAAACTACGCGCCAGAAAAGGTTGCCCCGATTTGCGGAATCGACGCAGAAACGATCAAAGAAGTTGCCCGACTCTATGCCACATCAAAAGGATCAATGATTCTTTGGGGTATGGGTGTCTCACAACACATTCATGGTACGGATAACTCCCGTTGCCTGATCTCACTGGCACTAATGACCGGACAGATTGGTCGTCCAGGTTCGGGGTTACACCCATTACGCGGACAAAATAACGTGCAAGGTGCCTCTGACGTTGGCTTGATCCCAATGGTTTACCCTGATTATCAACCCGTTACCGATCCATCGATCAGAATGAAGTTTGAAGAACTTTGGGGAACCTCATTGGATCCAGAAAATGGTCTCACAACTGTCGAAATGGTCCATGCTGCACACGATGGTCGGGTTAAAGGCATGTATATCGAAGGTGAAAACCCTGCAATGTCGGATCCTAATCAAAACCATGCGCGTGAAGCATTCACGCATCTTGATCACATGGTGGTTCAGGATATTTTCTTAACCGAAACAGCAGGTTTTGCCGATGTTATTCTCCCGGCTTCCGCGTTCTATGAAAAAACCGGCACTTTCTCAAATACTGATCGTCGCGTTCAGATGGGACGCCAGGTCGTCAATCCGCCGGGTGAAGCACGTCAAGATCTTGAACTGATCCAAGAAATTGCAAACCGTATGGGTCTCGACTGGAATTACAGCGGTCCCGATGAAGTCTTTGAAGAAATGCGCCTCTGCATGGAAAGCATCGCAGGGATGACATGGGATCGTTTAGAGAAGGAAGACTCACTGACTTACCCGCTCGAAAAGGAAGGTGATCCAGGTACGCCAGTAATTTTCACCGATGGTTTCCCAACCAAGACGGGGCGAGGACTTTTCGTTCCCGCAGCATACACGCAAGCCGATGAGCTCCCGGATGAAAGCTACCCGTATATTTTCATTACCGGCAGACAACTTGAACACTGGCACACGGGCAGCATGACACGTCACGCATCGAAGCTGGATGCGATTGAGCCAGATCCAGTTGTAAATATTCACCCAGAAGATCTAGAAAAAATGGGTGTCGAGCCTGGTGAATTAATTACTGTGGAATCTCGACGTGGAACCATTACCGCCTTTGCCCGTAGTGATATTGGTATTCAGAAAGGTACATTATTCATGGCCTTCTGTTACAACGAAGCCAGTGCGAATTTGCTTACTAATGAAGCACTGGATCCATTTGGTAAGATTCCTGAGTTTAAATTTTGTGCAGCAAAATTCGAAAAAGGTGGAGATTTAGCGCGGCGAGTTAGTTAACTTGAAAGATTTTTTTCACAAGGATGTGATAAAAACTTTTGACTTTCTTTAGTCAAATGGCAAGTAAAAACAACTATAACTGATGGCAGCTCTATACATGCGCTCTACCAAAACGAGTGGTCGACACAAAGTCCACCGATTTTGGAAAAAGTCAGCATGAAAACTATAAAGCTAGAGAGTATTGAACCCGTAGTTGATGATTCAAATACGGGTTTTTTTTGTCTTTTTTGTTATCTTTTTTTATCTAATTTTAAAAATTTTTATTTTCTGCAAAAACACTTTTTAATTTAGCAATTTCTTATATCGTTTACGTGTTGCATCTTCCATCATTTGCTTGATCACGATGTAACGATCTAGATCCTTGAAGACACGCATTTTCAGTTCTTCCTGCGCTTGTCCTGCTTTATCCGCGGCGTCCACCATATCAATCAAAAATTCGACTGTTGCCATCGATAATATCAATTCCTCAACCGCCTTATTCTGACCGTATTTTAAGGAATAAGATCGTGCTGCTTGCTCGCAAAAAAACCGTTTTATATCGCCACCATTATTTGTACCGCAACTGGACAAGTAATGTCTCAACTCATCCAACTCATCCATATCCATGAGTAAAATTTGGCTTTTCGCTTCGGCAAAAAGTTCAGGGCTATATAAATCCCCTACTTCAACTTCTGCGTAACTAGACGATGCAAAAAAACTTAAAACATAAAATGCAACGACTCTTAAATTCATGGCATCATTTGCGCGATATTCTGTTCTTTGTAGTCCGCAGGAATAGCGAATTCAGTTGCTGCGACGGCTGCGTTTGAAACACTTTGTAAAACCATACTGCCACTTTTACCGACTCCCGATGTATTTTCCATTTGCACAGGAATTTGGTTTCCCTCTAGAGCCATTCTTGGAAAGGTATTATTTTTCATTGACGGAAAGGAAGCGGCGAGTGATTGAGCAAAATTAACAAACCCACGCATAACGGCATAGTCTGTATCGGAAATATCAAGCTTACTTGCTTGGGTTAAACACGCATCGGAAACTTTCGACGCTCCTTGATAAATTTCAAACAGCTCACACTGCCAACTATTAACTTTTATAGTTTGCCCCGTGGCAACCGTTTTAATTGGCGGAGGTGCATCAGGCTCTACTTGCTTCGGCATTAACGCTTCCATCATTTGTTTCATTTGAGCACGCTCAGCCTCTGACAACCCTTGCATCTGCGCTTCCATTTGTTTAGCAATTTGTGATTGCATAGCCGACGCTGCGCCCCCCATCATGCGCATCGTTGCTTCGGTCATAATCATGTATGTTTTCTGGCTATGATCAATCACCGTGATGTTATTGTTTTTCGCATTGTAAATAATCGCGTGTGATGAATCTTTTTCGCTTCCCGCTTTTAATTGTGAGCCGTGTACTTGCAGGAGGTTGGTTTGCGATCCATCAGAATACTTCAGTGTCGTGTCTGCAAACACATACATCGGACTGATAATTGAAAAAACAGCTAATAACGGAATATATCGTTTAAACATTTGCCTAACTCCTGATAATCAAAATTCAGTCAGTATTTGACTTGTTTTTTGTTTAGTTCTTGGATTTTTTCCTAAACTTCTTTGTTTATTTTTCACCCAAACGAATAATGCGTTGATGTTCTGCATGACGAGTTTGATCCGGATCATGAATGAACTTATGCGCAATAATTTGTGCGACATAACTATCTGGAAACCCGCGTGATCGTGCACCCGCGACAACAATATCTCGATACCATTCAAAGGGTGGTAAATTCTGAACAAGATAATTTGCTTTACCGATATACACAAAAACATCATGTTCATCCTGACCAGAAACTGTCATTTCTTGCACGGCATAACTATCACCTTCGAACGCATCAAGCAGCACTTTCTCTGAACGCGCAATTTCATAGACCGCCGCATGCACCACATCCTCGGTATTGCCTGTATGAAACATGTTGCACTTCCCAGAACCATCAATACCGCGCACGTCAAAATTTAAGCGATAAGCAGGCACATAAACTGACTCGAGGTAACGACAAGATGGGACTCGTTCTAATAAGCGTTGGTTCAATAAGTTTGAACCGTATGCGAGATATTTGAGCGTCATGATTGTCTTTGCCTTACTGCCTCATACAAACACACTCCCGATGCGACAGACACGTTCAAGCTTTCCACCGCACCTGCCATCGGTATGCGAGCCAAGAAATCACACGATTCACGTGTCAGACGACGAATACCATCGCCTTCAGCACCCATTACAATACCGATATGGCCTTTGAGATCATGCTCGTAAATCGACTTATCAGCCTGATCGCTGGTGCCGATCAACCAAACACCATCGTCTTGAATTTGTTTGAGTGTACGTGCGAGATTACTAACCATGATCAACGGAATCGAATCACATGCACCTGACGCCACTTTGCGAACCACGGGTGTAATACCAACACCACGGCTAGCCGGAATGATCACCGCATCTGCACCAGCGGCATCTGCTGTTCGCATGCACGCGCCAAGATTATGCGGATCTTGCACACCATCCAGAATCAAAAATAAAACCGGCTTCTGCGCATCGTCGATTAATAATTTCAGATCTGCCTCGGTCAGATTCCGCGCTGGACGTTGCCGCATCACCACGCCTTGATGTCGTTCACCCTGACTCATATTGTCGAGCGTTTTACGTGGTACAAGCTGTACGCTGAGGCCATTCTGTTTAGCCTGATTAAAAATCGTCTGTAATGCTGGGTTTTTACTGTCTTGCTGCACCCAAATTTCAAGAATGCGATCCGACGCCTGACGGAGCGCATGCTCAGCCGCGTGAATGCCATAGACTAAATCGGATTCTGCCATGTTCGCTTTTCATTCCTATAAAAGCTCCGATTATAACGTAGAAAGGTCGTTTTAAGGGCTAAGTTCTTGTGCAAGCAGTGTTATAATCGCGAGCGCCGAAAACGATTCGAGATAAAAAATGAGTTCAAAACCCTGGGATGCACGACTAGCGCAACGCGTGATCAGGCCATTTATAAATACCCGCGTTACACCAAATTACTTTACAACATTACGTCTAATGACCGGTCTCTACTCGGCGTGGTTATTCGCACAAGGCGATCAAGCATTATATGCCGGCATGATGTTCGCTCTGTCGCACTTTCTTGATCACACGGATGGTGAACTCGCACGCATGGCGAATAAAGGCTCACGCTTTGGCCACATTTACGACCTCGCCAGCGATGCTTTAATCATGGTTTTATTATTCGTTTCCATCGGTTGGGGCTTACAAGCGAAACTCGGCGAATTCAGTCTTTACTTAGGTATTTTCGCTGGCGTGGCGATCGCCATTATTTTCCACCTACGTCACGTCATGGAAGATCACCACGGCAAAGCCGCTACCGCACAAGCACATTATTTTGGTTTTGAAGTAGAAGACATGCTCTATTTATTACCGTTTATTTGTTTGGTTAACGGTTTGCCAGTTTTCCTGATCGCAGCAGCTGTTGGTGCGCCCATCGGGGCTTGCTTTGTTTTTTATCAATACCGCAAGCTTTTCGTTAAACCGTGATTCTCTTAATCAAAGTCACTATTTAGAATGTCGCACACCAGTCCAGAGCACATGCAGGAAGCATTTAACAAATCTATTCAACAACGGGACGTTGCCAACATAAAAGCAGAATTCCTCGCGCAAGATGAAGCCATCGTCATTGATCAGTTTTTACCTGAAACCTTACTCAACGCACTAACAAACACCCTGCCCAACCTTGAAGATAAAATTCACCGTAATTTTATTCCCGGCCATAAAAAAGGCGGCAGCATCAGTCGTTTCGATCTCGATCAATCCGCACCAGAATTTCGATTCCTTTATGCGTGCGAGGCGCTTTGGACTTTTCTGGAAAAACTCTGCGATCGGAAACTTTTACCTTGCCCCGCTGACGATCCTCACACTTACGCCTTGTATTACTACACCGAGGCCGGCGATCACATCGGTTATCACTTTGACACGTCTTACTACAAAGACAGCCGCTACACGCTATTATTCGGGCTTGAAGATAATTCAAGCTGCCGATTAGAATGCCAGCTTTATAAAAATAATCCTGACCGCGAGACACAACAGCTTGATGTCCATATAAAACCCGGCACACTGGTGTTTTTTAACGGCGACAAACTCTGGCACCGCGTGACGCCTTTGGGTGACGATGAACGACGTGTTGTTCTCACTATGGAATACCTCACCAGTAGCGAGATGAGCCGCTTTGGCCGCTTTGTCTCCAATATGAAAGATTCGATCGCTTATTTCGGCTTCAAACAAGTCTTTAAGCGCAAAAAACGGACGTAAAACATGCAACTTGAACAATATTATTCAGACGAAAACGACCAAACTCTCATACATCCTGAACAGGCCAGTCGCTTTGCAAAGAAGATCGCGAATGACTTCAATCCAATCCACGATCCGGACAGCCCTCGCTTTTGTGTTCCCGGTGATCTGCTCTTTGCTATCGTCTTGAAAAAATACGGTTTATCGCAAAAAATGCAATTTGATTTTGCCGGTATGATCACCGACGCCACACCAGTGCAATTTCCAAAGACTGACGCGGCTGATTTTTCAGTAAAAGATGCCAATGACAAAGCGTATTTGCATGTGATCCGAAATGGTGACATGACAACAAATCCCGATCGTATTGAAAATCTCACTAAGCAATACGTGGCCTTTTCAGGTAAAAACTTTCCAGATCTCATTGTCCCGCTAATGCAAGAACATGGGGTGATGATTCATCCTGATCGACCGCTAGTCATTTATGAAAGCATGCAATTTGATCTGCAGAACCTCGACTTTGATCACGCGCAACTTGAACTCAGTGGCACCAGCCTTGAAGTAACAGGAAAAAAAGGCAAAGCCCATCTTAACTTCACCATGCGTGATGAAGCGGGAGAAATCATTGGTTCGGGCAGTAAACGTCTGGCCCTGCGGGGGTTGGTTAGTTACGAACAGTCTGCGATCGATGAAATGGTTTCACGCTATGAAGAACGTCGGGTCCGACTGGCAGCTTGATCTGGGCATTATTGCAGGAACATCGATATATTCACTGCATAAGAACGCGCAGATGCGCTTCACTGGCGGTCGCCGTACCGTCAATGCCGTACCCTCCTTCTAATACAGACACCACACGGCCTGAGGCAAATTCATCAGCGAGATCACATACCATGCGCGTCAACTGTGCAAACCCTTGGTCGCTGACCTGGTGACAGCCCAATATGTCTTCAGAACGGCTATCGAATCCGCATGAGATCAAGACCAAGTCAGGTTTGAATGCATGAGCTGCGGGCAATAGCTGCTGTTCAAACACGTCAACGAACTCCCGGTCCCCCGATCCACAATCTAAATGCACGTTAATGCGTCGATCCCTCACCAGCTACCCTCACCTTTCCGCGATGGATCGCCAGTTAGTGGATAGGCCATCCAATCGTGGGTGGAAAAAAACAGCACTGATGGATCAGCGTAAAAAGCCAGTTCTGTCCCGTTGCCATGATGATAATCCCAGTCAACGATCAACACTTTCTCAACGTGGTGTCTAATTTGGGCATAGCGAGCGGCAACCGCGACATGATTATAAAAACAAAACCCCTCTTCGCGACCCGTATTTGTGGCATGGTGCCCTGGTGGACGTGTCACACAAAACGCGCGTTTCACATTCTCCTGACAAACGTGATCAACTGCGGATAGCACTCCACCGGTCACCGCACTGACAATATTGTGTGTTTCACCAAGTTGTTTTATTGATTGGATATGCTCTTCGCTATGAATCAGACGTAACCATTCATCCATATCTGATCGTGGTTGAATTGAGGTGCACTGCTTGATCAAGCCAGCCTTTTCAAGCTGATCACGAATTGCTAAGTATCGCTGCGGCGATTCAGGGTGCCCATCAGATAGTCGATGTTGCAGGACGTGATCTGAGAGTAATAATCCGGTCGCATTACTTGTTGAGTTGTCCAACGCGAATACTTGCCCTGTATCAAGCAAACCCAAAAAAGGCAGTGCGGAAGCCGATTGCAAAAATTGACGTCGATTCATAGCTACATGATACGATCACCTAGGATAAAATGAGAAACTCGATGAGCGAACAGCATCACCAAAGTGAAATCTATCACATCACAGCACAACGACTTTCTGATCACTTTCCTTCAGTATCAGACGCGCTGAAAGAACCGGATGGTTTGCTTGCTGCGGGCGGTGATTTATCCGTTAACCGATTACTGGATGCCTATCGACACGGTATCTTTCCTTGGTTTGATGATGATCAGCCTATCCTATGGTGGTCACCAAACCCTCGCACTATATTTGTTCCGGGTCAAATTCATATCTCACGTAGTTTAAATAAATTTCTGAAACGAAAACCTTTCACCTACAGTTACGATCAGAACTTTGAAAACGTAATCCGTGCTTGTGCCGCGCCAAGACGTGATCAACCCGGCACGTGGTTAAGTGAAGAAATGATCAATGCCTATTGTGATCTACACAGTAACGGACATGCTCATTCGATAGAATGCTGGGATGATTCAGGTCTTGTTGGTGGCTTATACGGCGTTGCCATTGGTCGCGTTTTTTTTGGAGAGTCCATGTTTAGTCATCTAACAAATAGCTCAAAAGCTTGTCTTGTAAAATTAAGCGATGATCTCAAAGAGTGGGGCTATGAACTCTTTGATTGTCAGGTACATAGCCCACATTTGGGTAGGATGGGCGCTAACCAGATCAACCGCGAAACGTTTACCGCAAAACTCGATGTTTTATGTGAAGAAACTGTCAGTAGCGAGGCGTGGCAAAACACATGACAGAGTATGTGTCGAAATCACAGTTTCAGTATTACGCAACACCAGAACACCCTTGCCCGTACTTGGAAGATGAGTCTGCTGTTTCCATTTTTATTGAACCCAAAAATGGTAAATCACCAGCGTTGTATTCGCGATTATCCCAAGTCGGCGTGCGTCGAAGTGGTGAATATCTTTATTATCCACAGTGTCCAAACTGCTCTGCTTGTGAGTCTGCACGCGTCGTAGTTAAGGATTTCAAAGCAAACCGCACGCAAAAACGAAACTGGCGACGCAATAAAGACTTAAAAATAAAAACTAAGGAAGTTGAATTTAATCAATTACATTTTGATCTTTATTCACGTTATCTCGAGGCACGTCATCCAGGAGGTGGCATGTCGGATCCAACAGAAGAAAGTTATATGCAATTCATCTCATCGAGTTGGAGCCGCACGCAGTTATTAGAAGTCTGGTTAGCCTCAGAACTCATTGCTGTCGCAGTGATTGATCTATTGGACGATGGTTTATCTTCTGTATACACGTTTTTCGATCCGGAATATTCATCTCGCAGCTTGGGACGTTATTGCATTCTCGCCACAATCGAGCTGGCTCGAGAGCGTAAGCTTGACTGGGTTTATTTAGGATTTTGGGTGAGTGATTCGCAAAAGATGCGATATAAACAGGAATACACACCGCAACAACGATTATTCAAAGGTCGCTGGCATCTAATTCCCGAAAAATAGGTCTAAAAGCTTTCACTTAGAGCAAATTTAGGGCAAAATTCCGGCCTTTAAAAATAGTGGTCAATCAAAAAGAGGATTATGGCTAAAGAAGAAAACATTCAAATGGATGGTGCTGTGGTAGAAACCTTACCAAATACCACCTTTCGCGTAGAGCTTGAAAATGGTCATATTGTGACTGCCCACATTTCTGGCAAAATGCGTAAACATTACATTCGCATTCTCACCGGTGATCAAGTCACTGTCGAACTCACGCCCTACGATTTAAGCAAAGGCAGAATTGTCTATCGCGAGCGTTGATTAATTCGGTTGTCGCCAATTGAACGGCTACAGCCCTGCAATTAATTTACTCTTCACTTCCCGGATTGTTTCGATCAATTGAGTTGGTCTAGCGTGTCCAAGATGGGGCACGTAATGATTCGACGATTGCTCCTGCTCCCATTTCAATCAAATCAAGCGCTTTCTCAAACGCGGCTAATCGTCGACGATAAGGATCTGGCACATCGGTATTACTCAATGCTGGAATATAACTCATAAAAAGACGAAGCTCAGCGCTAGAGTTAACGGGCTTCAAATAGGCAAGACGGTGATGGTTTTCTCGATCCATCGCGAGAATGATGTCGAACTGGTCAAAATCAGTCAGTTCAAACTGCCTTGCACGTAAACCGCTTAAATCATATTGACGCCGTGCTGCAGTCGTGATCGCATCGGGATCGGGAGATGCACCCTGACGATTAACGGCCATCGTACCGGCAGAGTCAATTGAAAACTTATCACTCATACCGACTTCGGCCAGTTTATTTCTCAGCACCACTTCGCCCATTGGCGAACGACAAATATTGCCTGTACACACGACAAGAATTCGTTTCGCCTTTTGCTGAGACTGTGCACGCCCTGGCCGTACTGGACGTTTAAAAATCCGTTGCAATTTACCCCTCCGCTTAACTGGTTACTTCAGTCGTTCACTGACGATCGCGATTTGAAATTCTCAACATTCTATCGGCTAGCTCTACCAGTCTAGCTGCGACAAACGTAATGATCGATATATTCAGTGCCGTTAAACAAACTTGAAGGCTTAACCCTTCAGTTTCCAACGTACCACTAAGACCAAAAACCCCTAAAGCGACAACGGAAACAGCCAACGCGATGACACCCAGCCAATCCAGTATTTTTGCTACAACCCCTTGCGGTGCTTTACGGAATCGGACGGTGAGATCATTTTTATCACTCGGATTGATTAACATTGAACTTAAGCCTTCTGCATTCATAATTATGCTATGAGTTGGTTAACAGGGCTTTATTATAATACGTTGCGATCCAGCAAAGTTTTTTTGATGACCCTATTTGCAGTAGTTAACAGTGTGTCAGATTTCTGTTTTTCTGTGTTTTATAAAGACTCAATCAACTTCCGAGCAAGGTCTAAGTCTGCCTCTGTATCAACGCCTATTCCGGCATCTGCAAGCGCTACAGCAACCTGAATCCGATACCCATGATGCAAAACCCGCAACTGCTCTAAGGATTCCAGTTGCTCTAACTCGCATACCGATAATTGTGGATATTGTTTCAAAAAACTCACACGATATGCGTATAAGCCGATATGGCGAAAACACGATTGTGGAACGATCGTCGACGACAATGATTCCTTTTGATGCAGGTCAGAAAACGTTGCGCGTGACCATGGGATCGGCGCACGTGAAAAATACATCGCTTGCATGCGAGAATTACAAACTAATTTAACTATATTCGGATTAAAAACCTGATCGTGATCAGAGAGCGGTTCGCACAGGGTCGCCATTTCAGCCTCATTTTGTTCAAGCGATTGCGCAACTTGGTCAAGCAGTTTCGGGGGCATCATCGGTTCATCGCCTTGTAAGTTGACGACAATATCTTGATCGTCCAACCCTAAAATCTCAGACGCTTCTGCAAGGCGGTCTGTTCCTGAAATATGATCGTCTCGCGTCATCACTACATCCGCACCGAACGCGTCTGCTGCCGCCTGAATTCGTTCGTCATCCGTTGCGATCACAACATGATCCGCAGCACTTAAACGTGCGCGCTCATAGACATGCTGCAATAGTGGCTTGCCTGCGATCAATAATAGTGGCTTACCCGGTAAGCGCGTCGAGGCATAACGAGCGGGAATGATGACGGAATAACTCAAGTGATAATGCTCCAAACTTCTCTAAATTTCTCCGACAACGAACGCTTTAAATTGCTGATCTGTTTACGGGAATTGAGTGACGAGACTGTATTTAAAAAAAGTTATTTACGGTAGGCATTGGCTTCATCTGCCGTGAGCGCGCGCGCTTCTTCTTCAAGCATAACGGGGATTTCATCGCGCACGGGATAGGCAAGTCGCGCCGCAATGGAGATGAGTTCAGCCTGTTTTTTATCATAGATCAGCGGCCCTTTAGTGACCGGGCAAACCAAAATCTCGAGTAATTTCTTATCCATTTTTGAACCTGTTCAGTAAACGTATTAAACGTGCTTCCAGCGTTTCAGGTAGCAGAGCTTCAACGCGCAAAAAATAGCACCGAGGGTGTGTAATAGCGGAACATTTTACCGCATCTTTCTCTGTCATGATCACGGGTAACTTATCCGTAAAAAGCAGATCATCCGCTGTAAACAATGCATGATCAGCAAAAGCGTGCGGGATCACCCTTATTCCATGCGCTTCAAGTAACGAAAAAAACCGTTGCGGATGACCAATGCCTGCGATCGCGTGCACCGTTTTGCCTGAAAAATCACTTAGTGAATGTTCAGATTGATCGATTAAATTAAAAAAACCGGACGGTTCAAGAGTCATCGAAAATGCGTCGCTTAACACTGCCCCATTGCATATTTGCACATCAACTTCGCGCAGACGACTAATGGGCTCACGCAGAGGGCCGGCAGGTAAACAATATCCATTTCCATGCAAACGCTGGCCGTCGATCACACATACTTCAATGTCGCGGTCCAGCGCGTAATGTTGCAGACCATCATCTGAGATCAAAATATCGCAGACGTTGTTTTCAAGGAGGAATTCCGCATCATCAATTCGATTTGGGCCCACAACCACCGGCACCTTGGTTGATCGCTTGATCAACACCGGTTCATCACCAACTTGTATTGCCTCGGACTGCACTTCGACAACTTGTGGCCATTGATTGGCTTGTCCACCATAGCCTCGACTGATCACGCCGGGTTTAAAGCCTTGTTTTTGTAAAAACTGAATCAACCAAATCACGAATGGTGTTTTGCCAGTACCACCGACGCTGATATTACCGACAATGATCACCGGAACGCCGAGGCGTGCACTTTTGATCAGGCCGGCTTGGTAGGCAAAACGTCGTAAAAAAGTGATAAGCCGGTATAGAAAACTCAGTGGAAGAAGAGCAAAACGCAACGGGTGTTTGTGGTACCAGATCGCATCAATTAATGTGATCTTTGATGGCAAAGCCCTATTTGACTCGGGTGACTCAGCCACAAGCTCACTTATTCTTTTGGTCGCTCTGTCGCAAAACTGATGCGCAGGTATTCCAGACGGTTCGCGACGTCGACAACAGTCATCACAGATTGGTAATTTGTACTTTTATCCGCATTGATCACAAGCGTTGGGTTTTCACTGTCCTGCGCTGCCTCTTTGATCGCACGCTCAAGCGTTGCAGCTTGTTGGTTGATCAAGGCACGATCATTGACAAAATAACGCCCTTTTGCATCAATGGCGATTGTGATCGTATCAGTTTGTTCTGGTGGATTCGTAGCGCTCGCTTCAGGCAGATCCAGTTTAATCTGAGACTCCTTTACGAAAGATGTCGATACCATGAAGAAGATCAGTAAGAGAAAAACAACGTCGATTAATGGCGTGATGTTGAGTTCAACATCTTCATGACGTTTTGGCCGTAAATTCACGACTTCGCCTCTGTCGCGGGTTTATTCTTCACGTTGGGTTTATTAACTGCAGGACGTGAGGTGGGTTTTGTATCCGCCGTGACTTCTGACTTTTGCTCACGTTCACCGTGAAAGACTTCGATCATTTTGATCGCTTCCTGCTCCATACCCACGACCAGCTCTTCTACCTTGCCACGAAAATAGCGGTAAAAAATTAATGATGGAATCGCGACGGAAAGGCCAACTGCCGTGGTGATCAATGCTTTCGAAATACCTCCTGCAAGTACGCTAGCATCACCGACACCTTGACTTGTGATCACGGAAAAAACTTCGATCATACCGAAGACGGTTCCTAATAAACCTAATAAAGGGGTAATGGCAGCAATCGTACCGAGTGTGTTGAGGTAACGTTCCATGTCGTGCACAACGTGACGCCCGACTTCCTCAATACTTTCTTTCATGATCTCACGTTCATGTTTCATATTCGCAAGACCCGCTGAAAGGATCCGTCCGAGCGGTGAGCTAGTGCGTAAACTATGAATATGTTTTGCGTCGAGTTGGCCAGCTTTTGCCCATTGCCAGACTTGTGCGACCAGATTTTCCGGGATAATCCGTTTTTGTCGGAGGGCATAAAAACGTTCAACAATAATCGCCATGGCGATCACAGAACAGATCAGGAGCGGCCACATTAAAAAACCGCCAGCCTTTATGAGTTCAAACACAGATACATCCCCTCGAACGAATGATTTATTTGGACGCAGACGATAGCAGAGACGGCCGATCAGGAAAAGTCTCAATTACAGCAAATGTGTCGCGAAATTGGATCATAACGTATTGATTACTGGCCTCATCACCCGAATTTAGAGATCGACTTTCATCACTATTTCCGATGCCAGAAATGCCGTGCATCTTTGCGCGTTTGGCTGACAAGCGTGATGCTCTCATCCACACGAAAATGTATCGCTCCGGAACTGGCGGTATCAAACAATTGGATGCTGCGTGTTGTGTACCGCTCAAGCACGGCTGGCTTAGGAAAGCCAAACCGATTCAAATATCCAACAGGAAAGATCGCTATTGTTGGATCAACTTGCTCAACAAATGCCACTGTCGATGACGTTAAGCTACCGTGATGCGGCGCGATCATTAAATCTGCTTGGATATGAGCTTGCGATTGAATGAGTGAACGTTCTGCTACGGCTTCAATATCGCCTGTTAATAAAACAGACTGTTGCGCATTTGAAACACGCAAAACACACGAAGAATCGTTTCCCTGATTAAGGTTTGTTACTCCGGGATATAGCATTTCAAACAATACGCCATCCCATCGCCACCGCTGCCCTGCTTCACAATGGGTAATAGAGATACCTATAGTCGACTGATCGGCGCCACGGTTTTGCATTTCGTTTAGAAGGAGATCAGGCACGCTCGTGCGAATCTCGCGGGTTGGGATTTCAGCAATCACGCTTAAGAAACCCCCACGATGATCATTATCCGCATGACTGATCAATAACTGATCAATTGTTTTAATATTTTGAGATCGCAGATAGGGCACGACCACCGCTTTACCGGTATCAAACGACTCGCTAAATTTCGGCCCGGTGTCATAAACAAGGGTATGCTTTTGCGTTCGTATCACGCTGGCTAAACCTTGCCCAACATCCAACACAGTAAGATCAAACGCGCCCTGCTCTCGTGTCGAGATTGTAGGAATAAACAACGGAATCAAAAAAAACATGCCCATCATTCGGCCGGGTATACCTCGCGGCATGAGTAGAATGATGAATCCCAAGCTGGCACTCACAACGGTAAACCACTGTGTGTTACTAGGCATAATTTGCCATCCATCAAACTCACTTAGATAGCGTAAAAATGGCCAGATCAGATCAATCAAGCCTTGTGCAACATGGATAAAAAATGCGGCAACTTCTGCACTGATGGCCAAGGCGAGAACACCAATTAACGTCAGCGGTGTCACCATCGCACCGATCACCGGTACTGCGATGAAATTAGCGAGCGGGCTCAACAAAGGACTTTTCGTGAAGAAAAAACATGTGACCGGCGCCATGCCCAGCGCCAGTAAGAAATGAATGCGTCCAACTTGTTTGTACCAAGGTCGCTTACGATCACTCGCATAAATGCGTGCACGGCCACTGGTCACGTAAAAAATCAAACTAACCGCAATGAAAGAAAGCCAAAATCCTGGGGCGATGATAGCGGAGGGATCAACAAGCAACACGACAAACATCGCCATACAAAGCACATCCATACGCGGCCACACACCATCCCGTCGGCCGACTCCAATTAGCGCTAACATGATCACAATTACCATGATCACAGCACGCTGGGTTGGAATGGTTAACCCGGCTAAACAGGCATAACTGATCGCACCGAAAATGGCGAAGATCGCACCGGCCCGTTGCGCAGGTAAGTGACGAATTGTCCACGTCGGAATACTCCAAACCACTCGACCAAACCAATAGGCTAATATCGCAACAAGACCAACATGAAGTCCTGAAATCGCCATTAAATGCGTTGTACCGGTTAACCGCATTACATCCCATTGCTCCTGATCTAACCCGTCTCGCAAGCCCAATGCCAAGGCGGGAATGACCGGATGCAAATCATCACTCATCAACCTAAGAGAATCGGCGATCTGCAGACGCCATGCATTGATCTGGCTTATAAGTGTGTGATCCAGATGACCCGTCGCCTGCCCTGATCGCACATAACCTGTCGCAACGATGCCTTGCTGAAAGAGATAACCTTCATAATCCATTCCACCGGGATTCATGAAGCCATTCGGGTGTTTCAATCGAAGATCGAACTCCCACACTTCACCCGGCCTCACAACTTGTCGCTGTTGATACCAAGAGAGCCGCACCAAAGCGTTGCGTAATTGAGTATTTGCACGATCGGACACAGACAGGATTTGCACATCAAATCGTGATCGGTTTTGCTGATTTTGCGGTACCGTCAAAATACGCGCAACAACATGCAGATCCTGACTCTTTTCAACGAATACTTGGCGTTGCTGAATCAGGCTTTCGGCGCGAATCCAAGACCATAAAAAACCTAAAATAAAAAATATAACAATGGAGAGCATCTGCTTCCGATGCGCAACATCGTGCCGTAAAAGAAAGATAAAAAAAACTGAAATAACAATGACTAACAATACAAACTGTATTGTAATTGTACCAATGGCGGGTAAGTTTTCTAATTGATAGAAAAACAAAACTCCGAAAAAAAACGTGACCATCCCTGATTTCACGTAAATAGTTCTCCTCGCTGACTCGGGCTATTGTATACTAGCCGCGCCTCCACGCACGCGTAGTCATAACGGATGAATCTCAGAAACTTATACAAACGCTACATTCCGCAACGACAGCACTTTAATGATCACCAATATTTCAAGCATCTCGGAAATTGGTTACACGAGCCGAATCTGTGGCATCTGAATCGACGATCTGCAGCCAATGCGGTCGCGATTGGTTTATTTCTTTCATTCATCCCCATACCTGGCCAAATGATTCTCGCAGCGCTGGTCGCAGTGATCGCAAAAGTTAATTTACCGCTCACTGTCACCGCAGTACTTTTCACCAATCCCATCACCATGGGTCCGCTAATGCTGATCGCTTACAAAATCGGTGCCATCGTGTTGAATGTACCCGCCAGCCTGACTACTTTTGAAATGAGTTTTACTTGGTTATCAGAAACGTTCGAAACTATCTGGGAACCACTGTTAGTCGGCTGTTTTATCCTCGGGGTGTTTTTTGCTGCGATCGGGAATTTACTGGTTCGCCTACTCTGGCGGCTGCATTTAATTCAGCGCTGGAAACGCCGCCGTTGTCATGGCCGGTCACAAAACCAATAACTTTCAAGTATTAATTTCGACTAACGTTAAAGATTCTAGTTAACGACCCGCTAATTACCTGTATAACTCTACGTGAAGGGAAGCGTCAATACAGGATGGAAAACCAAGTCGAACACTCAACCTCGCGGGATCTGGCTAGCAGAATTCTAAAAGTCTATTCCGCCATCGAAGCATCTGGTGAAGCGTTGTTCATTGCTGATCAGAAAGGTCGCATTGAATACGTTAATAAAGGTTTTTTGAAACTCAACAACTGGATTGAAGACAAGGCAATTGGCCGATCTGTCAGTGATATTCCGCATTCAAAAAGTGTCACCTTAAAAATGCTTCAAGCGATGAATCAAGGTCGTAGTTGGGAAGCACGACATCAGATCAGTCGCGGCAAAGCAGATGAGTCTGCTGAGTCCAGCTCACCACTTCTTTGGGTTAAAACCAGCCTAAACCCGATCGAAGAAGTCACTGGTGAAATTATTGGTTTTGTTGGATCTCAACGCGATATCACGCGTGATGTGATGCAAGAATTACGCATAAAAAAAGAAATGGGCGAAGTTATGTCGCTCGCGATCCGACGTGGAAAAGAATTAAAGCAATCGCAAGAAGGTCAACAGAAGGCGGAACTGGAAGCCGACTCACGATCGACTTTTTTAGCCAGCATGAGTCATGAAATCAGAACACCATTAAACGGTGTTCTTGGCATGACAGAGCTGCTGTTGAATACCAACTTGTCGAATAAACAACAACATCTCGCTGACATTATTCATCGCTCTGGTTTAAATTTACTCGACCTCATCAACGATATTTTAGATCTTTCAAAAATTGATGCGGGAAAACTCGAACTCAATAACGCATCGCACGATCTGCGTTTATTGATCGAAGATGTGGCCGACACCTTTTCAGAGCGGGCCAACAGCAAAGGCTTGGAACTGACTTGTATCTACCCGTCCAGTCAACACGCGCTATTCCAATGTGATAGACAGCGTCTCACACAAATTCTGACTAACTTAGTCGGCAATGCGATCAAGTTTACTACAGCGGGTGAAGTGACGTTGCAAGTCACACTGGTCCGTGATGAAGACGAGGCACAACTTCTGCGCTTCGATGTGATCGATACAGGGCCAGGTATTCCAGCCGATAAACGCGAGTCAATTTTTGAGTCATTTTCGCAGATCCAAAACAGCCAAGATCAACACACAAAAGGAACTGGGTTGGGTTTAGCAATCTGTAAACAGCTTGCGAATATGATGGGCGGCGAAATTGGTGTGGATAGCGATTTCGGCAAAGGATCTAACTTTTGGTTTACGGCCCGGTTAGTCAAAGAAGTAAAACCTGACGATGTGATCGAAAGTAATGACGAGTCGGGCTTGTTGCAAGGCATGAAGATTTTGGTTGTTGACGATAATGCGACCTCACGAGACGCATTGATTCAGCAACTTAAAAGCTGGGATGTAAATGTAAGCGGTGCAGAAAGTGCGATCGAGGCGATTAATATCCTTAAACGCGCGCACAAGGAAGATGCTCCATTTAATCTCACCATGGTCGATCAGGACATGCCGGAGGTCAGTGGACTAAATCTCGCACGCATGATGAAAGATCATGATGTTTTTGCCAACACGCCGCTGATCCTGCTCAATTCCGTGAGCGATCTCGAAGAAACCATGGTTTGGACAACTGCCGGCGTAAAAGCCTACTTAACCAAGCCAGTACGCCAAGCAGAACTGTATAACTGCTTAACCGCGACGTTAAGCATTCCAGTGAGAAAAACAGAACGCCAAGCTTCATTGGAACAGTCCCGCATCGCGCAACAATACAATGCACGTGTGCTTGTTGCAGAAGATAATACAGTCAATCAAGAATTAGTAAGTTTGATGCTTGCTGAGTTTGGTTGTGATGTGACGATTGCAGAAGATGGTCAGCAAGCGATTGATCAACTCACCGATAAAAATGACTTTGATTTAATCCTGATGGATTGCCTTATGCCCGTCATGGATGGTTTATCAGCAACACGCGCTATTCGCCAGCTTGATCCAAATAGCGTCCGCGTAAATGTTACCGAGCTACCGATTGTGGCCTTGACCGCAAATGCGATGCCGGACGATCGCCGTTTATGTGAAGAAGCCGGCATGAATGATTACATCACTAAACCATTCAGCCGCAAAAAACTGGCTGAAGCACTAAACCAGTGGATCAAACATAAACAGATCACGCAACTCGTCTCTGGTGAACGCCCAGCCGAAACTGAAGCCGTCGTTGCAGAAGAAGTGGAAGAAATTCGCGACACTATTCAAGATACACTCTCGTCAACTGTCCCGCTCGAAGTTGAAGAAAATCATCCGGCTGAGGAAATAGCAAAAACACCAGAAACGACAAAACCCACGGATACGGTTGCTGCAGCTGAAAACACAATCTCATCAACATTTGAGCAGAAAATTAATCGTAAAACCCTCGATAATATTCGCTCTTTACAACGTGAAGGTGCACCCGATATTTTAAGCAAAATTGTCGGTCTGTATTTAGATAATTCCAAAGGGCTTTTAGTCGAAATTGAAGAAGCTGTCGGCGAAGCTGATGGTAAGAAAATTCGCAGTACAGCACACAGTTTAAAATCGAGCAGTGCAAATCTTGGCGCGGATATTCTTGCTGCGATTTGTAAAGAACTTGAACTGATGGGCAAAAACGATGAGCTCGATGGATCGCATGAAAAGTTTGAAGAACTAAAACAGGAATATGAGGCTGCTTGCATTGCGCTTCAGAATGAAACACGCGCGAAAACTGAGTAGCGAATTAATTAAATAGTAATGGTTCGATAACGCTCCTATTGGGTATCGCAAACGCATCTGGATAATCCACACGGATTAAAAATAGCCCTTCTGGTCTCGCTGTAATACCACCTAAACGGCGATCGCGTGTAGCCAATACCTCTGCAGCCCAACGTGTATCTTCACGCTGCATACCGATCGCCATTAAAACACCGGCTATATTCCTCACCATGTGATGCAAGAAAGCATTTGCTTCGATCTCGATCGTAATCAACGGGCCTTGCTGGCTAATCTCAAGGCGATAAATTGTACGAATGGGACTTTTCGACTGACACGCCAGAGAACGATACGCGGAGAAGTCGTGTTTTCCGATCAGCGCCTGTGCTGCAATCTGCATGCTTTGCACTTCTAATGGACGCGGCTCCCACACCACTTTATTCGCTAGCACGGCTGAGGGACTTCGTTGATTTAATATGTGATAACGATAGGTACGCCTGATCGCTGAAAATCGCGCATGAAAATCCTCACTGACAGGTTGCGCCCATTGGACACTGATATCGTCAGGTAAATTTGAATTTGTACCGAGAATCCAAGAAAAATCATCACGGCTAGCAGCTGTGTCGAAATGGACAACTTGTGCAAGACCGTGCACACCGGTATCAGTACGACCCGCACACTGTACTTGAATCATTTCGTTTGCGATTTTAGAAAGGGCTTTTTCCAATGTGTCTTGAACCGTGGGCACACCTTTTTGTGTTTGCCAGCCACAGTAGGCAAAACCATCATATTCAACCCCTAAAGCTATCCGCGTCATATGGCGTTTATAACCAACAAAAGAAAAAATAAGCCAATAGGTAAAGCCCACGCGATCCAAACTGGCTTATCACTGAGGTTCAGTTGGATGGTATCAAGTGATCGGTTATCTGCGTAGGATTCTATTTCTTGAAATAATTCGGCTAACATGACAGCAACTTTCTTGACATCAAAATGTTTCAAGCTAAAACCACTAACTTGATTGATGAGGCGTTGTCTTATTTCATCTACCTCTCGTAATACAAGCTCAATTCGCAACGCTAGTTTATAAACAGGAAAGCCAATAAAACGAAATGGACTGAGTAGATTAATTAACGCTGAGATTAAAGCCTCACGTGATGTTTTTTGCATTAGCCAACCTAGCAAAGCAAGAATAACAATCAGAATTAGTATTCGTTCCAAACCTAACCAGAACGTTAAAAGATAACCCTGATCAGCTGAGGAATTGGAAAATAAATACACCAAAATAATTGAAAGATATAACCATCTTAGCCGGATAATGTTGCGTTTGATTTGCTGCACATCCGCTGGTGGATCAAGCCAATATAAAGCAAGACATAGGCAACCGATAAAGATAAGCGTTGATGTATTTCCGAGGGCCAGAAATATGATCAAAATCAGAAATGTACAAAGTCGGATTAAAGCGTGAGAAAGAGACGAAATAAAGCGCGACGACATCCTTGTCAGTTCTCAGTTGAGCGCATTTTTCTCGTTAAATGGATCCCGATCTCTTAGCTAAGAGATCTGTCCAAGTAATTCCTGTGCATCCTGCTTCTGTTGTTCATTACCTTCTTGGCTAACTTCGTTAAGAATGTCTTTCGCACCCTCAGCATCACCAAGTTCTATGTAGGCTTTAGCCAAGTTGAGTTTTGTATCGATTTCGTCAGATTCAGTGTCAAAGTCATGCGTGAGATCCGATGAGACACCAAGCGTACTTGAAAGTGTTCTTTCAAGTTCACCATCAGCATCAAACTCTAGGCTCATATCATCCAAGCCTGCACCTTCCAGACCAGAAATCGTGTCCTCAAGTGATCGAGCTAAGGCATCTAGCTCATCATCGCCGCTCAAACTTGAGTCAAGTAGATTTGGATCGAGTGAGAAAATTTCATCAGAATTTTCGTCTTTAGAATCCGCTTCTGCCGGTGTAAAAGAATCAATCGCGTCAGATAATTCCATATCTGTTACGCTTGTTGCCAAGTCCGACAAGACACTTTCATCATCCGATTTCAGTTCATGACTTAACTCAAATAATTCCTGCGCGTCTTGTTCATCGGTTCCATCTAGATCACTATTTAAACCTGCCGCAGTAATGTCCAGCAAATCAATTTCCGGTGTGTCTTCTTCCGCGACTTCTAATGAACTTAATTCATCAAGGTCATTCGCTAGTGTATCGGCATCTCCGGGCTGTGTCGCACCGAGTAAAGATTCTTTTGCATCATCGGTTAGCGAAGCTAATTCTTGATCGGCTTCATCGAGGTCTGCAAGATCGGGCATATCCAGAGTCAGATCATCTTCACTCAATTCAGGATTTAACGTGAGATCGAGATCCAATTCCGTATCACTATCCAGTGATAATTCACTGTCTTTATCGACTTCGTTGGTTAAACCCGTTATGTCAAAAAAATCGTCATCCGCAGTCAGTTCGGTTGCTTCCTCTGGAGCCTCTTCCGAAATAGGTGGTGTCGCGCCAGTAATATCGAAAACGTCCTCTGACTCTAATTTAGGCGTTTCAATTACAGGTTCGTCAGTGGCTAACAGTGAAGATACATCGCTCTCCGCTCCTGAAAGATCCGTGGTGTCGATCAGCTCTTCAGACAATTCCAGTGATGAATCATCCAAAGAAAAAGCGTCTGTAAGTTCTAATTCTTCAGTATTTTTCTCTTCTACCAATGGATTCTCATTAGATAATTCCAAGTCAGATACAGTTTCTTGCTCATCATTAGTTGGAATATCAAGGGAGAAATCATCAGAATTAAAATCAAGACTTAAATCATTTTCATTACTTAACCCGTCAGTTGTGCTTTCAGTTTCCGAAAGATCTGTTGTGGCTAACGACGCAGCAACAGCCGATCCCGCTGCACTCATTCCGGCAATGATCCCCGTCGACTTGAGGCTAGGCTCGCCACTGATTTCAACCGTATTATTTTCTTCTGGTGTCAGTGTGTTATCCGCAATAGGAGCAACTGTCTCCTCTTCTGCAAACAGATCTCGATCTGGCGATAATTCTGACCACATTGACTCTGCACTTTCCCACAAATGGCCTTCTCCACCTGTGGATGTGTGCAAGGCACGTGCGGCTGATTCAAATGCTGGTGGGTTATTTGCCGCATAATGCACTTCTAATAGGCGAAGTTTATAGCCGTCTTCATTAGGATTATTTTCGATCGCTTCTGTAACAAGTCGTTCAGCTTTATCAAACTGTTCGTAGGCTAGGCTGATATTCACTTCTTCTAATGGATCGTTTTCCTCGTACTCTTCCTCAGTCTGATCCAAGAGTGGCTTGATATGCTCGAGGGTATCTTCGAGGTTCGCCATCTCAGACAATGAAATTTCTTCATCTTCATTACTCAGATCATCAAGACCTGTCTCTTCGTCAACTTCAGCCTGTGTCGACTTTTCACTATCAAGATCCAAGTCGTCGTCTAAATTTAAATCATCAAAATCCGATTCTAATTCTTCCGCAGTCTCTTCACCTTCGAAACCTAAGTCATCAAGGTCACTAAGGCTGTCTTGTAAATCAGCCGTTTCGCGTTTGGCATCGTCTTCGTCTAATAAATCTTGTAATGGAGATTCATCGGCATCGATAACATCGGTTTCTGCAGCGAGTAATGTGTCATCGATTTCATCGTCCAACTCCTTCCCTTGATCATCCAATTCATCTGGGCTGAGCAGATCAAGCGTTTCGGAATCGTCGTCTTTTTTACCACCACCGAGCAGTTTGAATATTGCGAAAATGACCAATAAGAGCAAGGCACCTAGAACGCCGAGTAAACCGCTATCTCCGCCGGGAATTTTTTCAACAATACCAGCCGGTAAGTAGGCTTTAATTTTCTCTAACCAGCCCGCTTTTTCTGTTGGAGTTTCAGCAATAGGCTCCTCTATCGTAGAGGGCTCAGGTGTTTGTGTCGCAGTTTCCGACGGAGTTGAACTGGAAATACTGCCGTCCTGATAAACCGTTGGTGACTCTTGCCCCGTCAGGTTGACTGCCGGTGCGTCATATTCTGCGTAGATCGATGGATCTGCAGTTTCTGGTGCAATGAAATTATCGTTATTGACGTAAGACGTCTCAACAGAATCTGTTTCTGATTCGTCTAATTCTGCTAATAATTCATCAATCGATGAGGCAGGTTTTTCTTCCTCCGCGATGGTTTCATCTTGGTTTTCTTCTGTCCTTGTTTCTTCTGTAACACTCGGCGTTTCTTCAAGAGTCGTTTCTGGTGCTTCAGTACTTTCTACTGTTTCTTCGATTAACGTTTGTTTTTCGTCGACAGACGCAGTCTCTGTCGATTCTGTCAACGTTACTGCTTGATCAGACTCACGTAGTTTCGCCTGAAGTGCAGCAAGCTCCTGATTTTTAAGTTCGACTTGTTGTTTCAGTAAGCTAATAATTTCATCAGTTTCCTGTAAACGACTTTTCAGTTCTTCATTCTCTCCATCACGACTTGAAAGCTGCTCTTGCACCACGGCAAGCTCGTCCTGTAATAAGCTCAGATCTTTGCCTTCATCGTCAGAACTTACATTTGCCGTACTTTCTTCGACAGACGTTGCAGATTCCAACTCTGCTTCAGGTTGTGCCGTAACTAGTCGAACCTCCGGCTCTGCTACTGGTGTTGTTTCCGCTATTTCAGGTTCAGGCACGCTCGTACCTGCTGATGAAACTGCACCTTCCGGCCTAAACGGAACGGATTCCGCCAGACCTTGACGATAGTCGTCCCATAAGGCGTTATGTTCTTTTACTAGAGCAATGGCGTCGCTTTTGGTTAGCTGATCAACTTCAGACGTATCAGGAATGCGTAAAACCTGCCCGGTTTTTAAGCTATTAATATTGTTATTAATGAACGCTTCGGGATTCGCATTCAACAAAGACATCATCATTTGCTGAACACTTAAGGATGGGTTCGGTTTAACACGTGTCGCGATTCCCCATAAAGTATCGCCTTTGCGGGTGCTGTATGAATCGCTTGTGTTTGATCGTGGGCTTACGGTTCTTGGCGTAGGTGCACTTCTCACCGGTGCGGGTTGTGCCGCAGACGAACCAGATGCATTAACTACTTCGCCACTTTCGACTTGCTCTTCCGTTACGAGGGTCGCGTCTGGCAACTGTGAGATTGTGAAGTCAGAATCTGCCGCTGGAGATGCTGCCTCAGCAATAACGGGTTCCGTTTGTGCAATTGGAAGATCTGAGTTCGCTACTCGACTGCCAGAATCATACGTTGGTGGATCAATCAACGCCGTATATTCACGTACGAGGCGACCTTTCGACCAATTCACTTCTAATAGAAAGTTAAGGTATGGTTCGCGCATCGGATCGGGACTGGTTAAACGCAAGTAATTGCCGCGTGATGGATCTTCGACTATTTCGAATTTGAGTTGTGAGAGTTGAAAAAGGCGATCAACACCGGCATTTTTAAAATGCTCAGGACTCGCAAGCTGAACTGAAACCGTTTGTAATTCATCCGATGTTGAGCTGAGTAGTTCAATTTCAGCTTCAAACGGTTCGTTCAATGAAGACAAAGTCGTTAACTGACCCAAGCCCAGCGCATGTGCCGTTGTAGTCAAAAATGACAAGCCTAGCACCAACGTTAACGGACCAAGTGAGCAGGCTCGCTTGATCGATTCAGAAATAGAACGTCGCTTATCACACTGAATCTTCAACTCGGTTGTGCTTGTCGTTGATCTATTCTGTGTCACTTTATCCACGATTTTTCTCCCGTAAAATCCGGTCTTTTCGACCATACTTCTCCCCTCAAATCTGTGAATTCACTTTATGTATTCAGGATAACTATCCTTTATATATGATTTTTGACTAAAATTTCAGCTATCTCAACACTATTTAACGCAGCGCCTTTACGAACATTGTCTGATACAACCCAAATATTCAGCCCTGTTGGGTGTGAAATATCCTCACGGATCCGCCCGATGAAAACCGGATCTTTACCCGCCGCATCAGACACTGCCGTCGGATAACCGCCATCCACGCGCTCATCCATAACAACGATTCCCGGTGCAGCTTCGAACAACTCTCGGGCTTTTTCAGTTGTCAATTTTTCACGAGTTTCTATATGGATCGCTTCAGAATGACCGAAAAAGACCGGAATGCGCACGGCAGTCGGATTCACCTCAATGCTATCATCCTCCATGATCTTGCGGGTTTCCCAGACCATTTTCATTTCTTCTTTTGTGTAACCGTTCTCTAAAAACACATCGATCTGCGGGATCGCATTAAACGCGATCTGCTTTGGATAGACTTTCGCTTCGATAGGTTTTGCATTTAACAAGGCAGCCGTTTGCACAGCAAGTTCTTCGATCGCTTCTTTACCTGTGCCTGAAACCGCTTGATACGTGCAGACATTAATACGCGTGATTCCAACAGCATCATAAACTGGTTTCAAAGCTACCAGCATTTGAATGGTAGAACAGTTAGGATTTGCAATAATTCCTCGATTTTTATAATCCGCGACGGCATGTGGATTCACTTGTGGTACCACCAAAGGAATATCATCGTCATAGCGGAACTGGGACGTGTTATCGATCACAACACAGCCAGCGTCGGCAGCTTTAGGCGCATAGATAGCCGAAACAGAAGCCCCTGGGGAAAATAAACCGATATGCACACCCGCAAAATCAAACGTTTCAAGATCTTTCACTTTGACAGGCTTACCGTTGAACATCATCGTCGTACCCGCTGATCGGCTACTCGCTAATAGATGAATCTCATCGATAGGAAAATTTCTTTCCGCTAGAATTTCAAGCATTGCCTCGCCAACTGCCCCTGTGGCACCAACGACTGCAACATTAAATTTACGATCACTCATTACTTTTTAATCTCGGTTACTTAAGCGCATTGATCACGGCATCACCCATTTCAGCCGTATTAACTTTTTTCATTCCATCGGAATAAATATCTGGCGTGCGGAAACCGTCTGTTAATACTCGGTCCACCGCTTGTTCTACACGATCAGCTTGCTCTGGCTCATTTAAAGAATAGCGAAGCAGCATAGCAACGGACAGAATTGTCGCGAGCGGATTTGCGAGATTTTGTCCCGCAATATCTGGTGCAGATCCATGAATAGGTTCGTACATGCCTTTACCATGCTGATCTAAAGACGCAGATGGTAACATACCGATGGAACCTGTAAGCATTGACGCCAGATCAGACAAAATATCACCAAACATATTCGTTGTGACCATAACGTCGAATTGTTGTGGCCTGCGGACAAGTTGCATCGCAGCGTTATCAACATACATATGACTCAATGCGACTTCTGGGTATTCTTTTGACAGCTTATCCATAACTTCGCGCCATAACTCGGTCGCTTCAAGTACATTTGCTTTATCGATAGAGCACAAACGCTTATTACGCTTCATCGCAATTTCAAAAGCACTTCGACCAATTCGTTCAATCTCAGACTCTTTATAAACGAGGGTGTTAAACCCTTCTCGTTCCCCATTTTCGAGTGTACGAATACCGCGTGGTTGACCGAAATAAATACCACCCGTCAATTCTCGTACGATCATAATGTCTAAACCGGACACTAACTCTTCTTTCAAGCTCGATGCTGCAACGAGTTGTGGTGCTGTCAAAGCTGGACGTAAATTTGAGAAAAGTGCCAGTTCTGATCGGATTTTTAATAAGCCTTTTTCCGGTCTGATCGCAATATCGAGTGGCTCCCATTTAGGGCCTCCCACAGCACCGAGTAAAATCGCATCTGCGGCGTGTGCTTTTTGTAACGTAGCGTCCGGTAATGGGTTACCTGATTCATCAATTGCAGCGCCACCAATCAACGCATGATCGATCAAAACATCTAGATTGTGATCAGACACTAAGGCGTTAATTACTTTAACCGCTTCATCCACGATTTCAGGGCCGATTCCATCTCCAGGTAGGACGAGAATTTTTTTAGTCATAGGCAGGTCTTTACAATTGTCGTTGAGTTATTAACGAATTCGTTGAATAACGTGTTCATAATAGTTAGATACTAAAAAAGCCCCATTGGGGCTTTAAATCAAAATGGCAGTAAGTTCGATTTATTATTAACCAACGCCAGTCTTAATGTAATCAATAACTTACCATAAATACTTAACTTAATATAGAGATTCTGAGTAAGTGTATATGCGGCGCAAATTTACATGGTCTGGTCATTTAATTCAATCCCGGGAAACTTCGGAGAATAATCAATCGGTGCGATCGTTGTGAATCGCTGATCTGGTCACTCCTTATTGTGATTATATTGAGCGCTTTTATTTCCCGGCGACGTATAGCAAGTTAAGTCTCAAAATTAAAATAGAGCACCATTTAAATTACAGAATATGTTTTCGAAAAAACGATTCAATTGAAATTGTAGAGGCTCAATTAAAACTAAACACTAATGCCGCAAGTGAAGTATCCCAAACGACAGGTATGATCATTTCTTCATGAAGCGGAAATTCATTATTTTCTAGAAACTCGTTAATACGAACGACTCTATCACCACAAGTATTACGAATTTTCATGAGCAAGCCGCCCGTCCCAGACTGAAGCACCGGCATTATTAGAATGTGAGGTGGTTTACTTAACAGTATGACCGTTTCAATTGTATGGAAATACGTCTCGTATAACGCATGGTCGAGGTAGAGGTTACCATCGGCGATGCGAATGGTGTGTTTCTCACTGCACATAATTTTGCATGCGCGCTTTAATCAGTTTGATCACTTTGTCTGCCGTTGCTCTCACCGGATCAGAGATTCCAATTCCCAATTCAACGGTTTCTGCTTCGATGAGGTACACCGTAATGTCATCGGGAAAAGCGTCTTTGTAAATTTTTTTACCAGCATAAATGGCATTATCCCAACGGAAATCATGTAGGTTGTAACTGGGTTCGGGCATGTTCGCAAGCACTTGCCCGGGCACCACAAAAAGACTACCTGCATCTGATTCGCTTAGGTTCGCATCGACGATAATCAGTGCTTCACTGCCGCGCGCCTTGAACATCACATCCATACCCGATGTTCCTGCGTCATAGATCGCAACTTCGGAAAAGTGATTTGTTTGCTGATAATCAAGAAGTGCCTCGGCGATATAAATACCAACACCATCATCTTGTCTATTCGGGTTGCCACACCCTATGATTGATAACATCTGAAACCTTGTTTTTTTATTCAACAGTTTACGTTTAAATGCGCCAGATCCGACAAGACCACTCAGGTTCAACGGGCAGCATTAATTCGGGAATTTCGCAAAATTTTCGATGTATTTTATAGTACATACAGGTCTCACATGCTTGCTCATCTTCCCCTTCACCCCAAGGAGTGAGCGTAAAACCTGAAATGCTCATTTTCGACTTGTAATCATCCGGGGCCAGTTTTTGCAGTCGAGCTACAACCCGTTGGATCTCATCGTGATCATAAGCCCGTGGTTCTAATTCCACCTCAAGCCCTGCTTCTAACATGTTTTTTAACTGCGTCCGTAGTTGATCATCTTCCTCTTTGTCGCTCATCTCGCCCTCCCCACCTTATTTAAAACCCATTTGGATTTTTTATATACGCCAGAGCCTGCACCACCATTCAGCTTCTACAGGCACCGCTAATTCGGGTAGGTCACACCACTTGCGATGAACTAAGTAATACATGCACTCCAAACAGCGTTGATCGTCTTCGCCATAGGGTTTATCAACAAAACCTGAAATTACTAATTTTTGTTCAAGATCATCCGGATCCAGTTCGCGAAGTTCCTTGAGAATCTCTTCAAACTGGTGGTTATCTTCCGGAAATGGTTCTGTTTGCGTGACCAACCCCTCGGCCATAATTTTTCCTATTTTAGATCTTAAGAGGTCGTCGTCTATTTTGGCCACATATCCTCCTACATGAATTCGCCAGATTAGAAGATCACATTTGCTTAGACACTGAAAATGCGCTCAACAGCCTGATCGTTATTATACGTATTTATAGAATGTAAAAATGGTTTTGCAGGACACACCTCATTGGTCTCAAACAACCAATGAGGTTTATTTTTCCGCTTAAGATGTTTTAAAACGAGATAATTCTTCACCCGTTTTTGCATCATGCGCATGCACGGTACAAACCAAGCAAGAATCATAAGATCGCGCCACATGCCCCACTTCGACCGGATCACTAGGATCAGCGATCGGCGTCCCGATCAATGCTTCTTCAATCGGGCCACGTTCTTCATCGCCAGTGCGAGGACCGACATTCCACGTGGTTGGTGCGATAATTTGATAGTTCTTGATTTTTCCGCCTTCCACGTCGATCCAGTGACACAACGCACCACGGATTGCTTCAGTGGCTCCCCAGCCTTGCCCATCCTTTTCTTTCGGTTTGATATAAAACGGTTCATCAAGACGGAATTCGCGTAAGCAACGCTCCATTTGACGATAGACATATTTAAACTCGTGCATACGCGCAAAATGCCTCAGCAAGACATTCGCCCCGCCCATGTTTTTATACATATCCAACACCAGGCCATCTTTATGTTGCCAGTCCTGCATGTGATTGCCGCCGTAAATCAGCTCACGTGAGAGCGGGCCAGCCTCTAAATGGCCATTTTCAGCATGGGCCACAGCAGTAGACCATGAATACTTACCTTCAAAACTGCGCGTATTGTTATCAATGGGGTTCGTTTTTCGATCAAACGGATGTGCAGCGCCCGGCTCGTCATACCAGGCATGTGTGGTATCTTCGCGAGTGAACATTTGATCCATTAATTTGTGCGTGCCCGTTGCACCGTCGAAAACACCACTTGGCATTTGTACTGCGCCATTACGCCCTTCGATCGTCGGGTGGTTATACCGATCTTCGTGCGGTAAATAACCCCAAGAAACGAATTTATCCAAGCCTTTACCATACTTATCTAAGCCAATGTCCATGCCCATTCGCCACATCATGCCGAGATCAGAATTCGCATGATCAGGACTTTCATCCAACCACGTCATGAAGTCATCATACGTTTCAATTTCTTCATAACGTTCGATTGAACAACCCAACCAGATCGGTTCAATCCAATTTGTACGAAAATGCTCAAGGATTGACCACGATCGCGTCACATCAGATAAGGTCGGTGAACACATGACCCCACCCGGAACCATATAACTGGAGTGTGGCCATTGCCCACCAAGCATGGCGTAAATCTCCACAGGTCGACCAGAAATCGTCACACCGATCTCGTAATTCGTTCCAGTAAAAGGCGACCAACGTTTAACCGCTTCTTCGTAGAACGGGCTATTTTTGTAGTTCTTATTCACCATGTCGATCATAAATAAACCATAATGATGACGTGGCAGACTTTGCAAACTTTCGGCTAATTGGCCCAAGTTGCGCGCGATGATACCGTTACGCGGCACCTCCGTTCCCCACGCTGTGTCGAGTGCCCAAGCTGCACAGGTTAAATGCGATGCGCCGCAAATACCGCAAGCACGGGGGGTAACAACCAGCCCTGCTTGTGGATCTTTATCTTTTAAAATTAATTCAAAACCTCTAAATAATTCTGCTGACGTCCAAGCGTTAACGACAACGCCATCTTGAATATCGACGCGAACGTCTAGATCACCTTCAACGCGCCCAACCGGAGAAATATCCAGTGTCTGTATTTGTGCTGACATTATTTGAATCCCCTTAATTAGATGACGAAAATATCTTCTTCGGCCCACTCCGGCATCGCGGCTTTTGCGGCTGCAGTAAGCTTGATATAGCCTTTCTTGTTGACACCCTCTGGTAAATCTTTGGGTACGCCCATCACAGTTTGCGTTTTAAACACGGTACCTGGGGCCAAATCGAAGAAAGGAAATTCAGGCTCTGTACAGCCTAAACAAGGCATACCTGCGCGGGTTTTGGAGGAAACGCGATTCCAGAGAATGCGATTACAAGGAGAATGTGTCATCGGTCCTCGACAACCAAGATCGTAAAAGAGGCACCCTTTGCGTTGACCAAATTCAGTCGTCGATACTTTGTAGGCAAAATGCATGTTTCGCGTACAACCGGTCTGGGTAAAACTTTGGAAGAACGTTTTAGGCCGCTGGAATTCATCCAACGTGATAGAGCCAGCATTTCCCGTCGCGACTGCAACTAGAATTTGTGTCACCCAATCGGGATGGGCAGGACAACCTGGAATATTGATCACCGGTAAACCCGACTTTGCGACGAAATCTGCACCGAGAAAGCCGCCATTTGCACGCTTCAAAAACTGTAAACCTTGCGAGTCTGTTGGATTCGGTGCTGTTGCAGGAATCCCACCCCAAGTTGCACAGTCTCCCAGAGCCACAACAATATCTGCTGCGTCACACAACTCACGTACCCAATCTTTCATTGGCCGCTCACAAAAACGATTCCATTCGCCCGTTCCATTCGGCGCATTAACTACCGATCCTTCGAAAACAAATATATCCAACTTCGTGGAGCCAGAAATACAATCCTTGAGAATTTGTTTTACGTTATCACCCAGTTCAACTCCGAGTGATGGTTGCCAGAGAACGTTGATTCCAAAATCTGTAACGAGATCACAAGCACTGGGTTCTTCAGCGTTAAGAAAGGACATGGTATTACCAGAACAAGCACCGCCTTGTAGCCATAATAGATTGGCCATTTTCTCCTCCTCATTCTTTTTGTTAGAGACAGTAAAAATTACTGTTAACGGTGACGTTAGCAACTCCTATGCCAGAATATTGACTCGTTGTTTATCTTTAATTATCAGGTAGATAGGGGTTTATTCGGTCGTTGTTTAGAAGGGTCAGACCTTTTGTGTAAACTAATTTTACAGTTCACTTTGTAAAGTAGGTTTGCAATGCAGAAGAACGATTAACTCTGAAAATCATAGCGGTGAACGGGATTTCATTCTCGACTTCTAACCGTTGCGGTTACCACATTGTGGACATTCACATTCACCGACAAACCCATACCAGATCCCTTTGCAGCGACTGCACCAATGTCCTTTAAGCCCCGGTTGATCTTCACCGTACTTTTGCGCAAACGTGGATAAGCCCAAATCCTTAAAATTCGCTTTTGCACCTTTGGGTTTCGTTCTCGATTGGGGGAAGTTTACGACGTTATCAGCATCGCTTTTCGTTGATGATTCGTCATCTTCACTCATACAGCCACCTCATCAGAACTGATGTTGTAACGTTTAATTTTGTTCGATAGACCCATTCTGGATAAACCCAACTCTTTCGCTGCCCGACTTTGATTCCATCGAAACTGATGCAAGGTTCTTGCGATAATTTTCTCTTCGAGTCGTTCAACTTTTTGCTTTAATGTTAGGCCGTCTAACGTCAGTGTTTCATCAACAACCGGGGCCGCTGCTTTCAATTCGCGAATGTGTGACGATAAACTTTCAATATTGACAAAATTACCATTGTCCGTGATAGCAACCATTCGTTTAATTTCATTTTCAAGCTCACGCACATTGCCCGGCCAATCGTGTAATTGAAACTTTTCGATCACTTCTGGTGCGACACCGAGTATTTTGCGATTAATACTTCGTGCATAACGTTTTGCTAAATATTCAGTAAGTAATTCAATATCATCAAGACGCGTTTTTAACGGCGGGATCATCAACTGAAAACCGTTAAGTCGATAATAAAGATCTTCACGAAACTCACCCGACTTAACCAGTTCTTCCAAAGGTCGATTACTCGCGGCGATCACACGCACATCGCAATGGATAATTTTATCGCTGCCCAACGGCTTCACTTCACCCTCTTGAAGAAAGCGCAACAAGCTCACTTGAAAGTTTCGGGAAACATCCGCAATCTCATCCAAAAAAACCGTACCGCCATCTGCTGCAGGCAGTAAACCTAAACGATCACCCACCGCTCCTGTGTAGGCCCCTTTTACATGGCCAAAAAGTTCTGAGTGCAATAGCTCATCGGTCATGCCACCGCAATTATGCACAAGCAACGGTTGATCGTTTCTATCCCCATTCGCATGAATCGCACGTGCCATAAGCTCCTTGCCGGTGCCGGTCGACCCTTGGATTAAAATGGGTAAATTTGTTTTTGATGCTTTCTTCGCCATACTGCAAAGTGACGCCATGCTTCGACTGCAATAAATCAACTTATCGAATTGATGCCCTTCTTCAATGGTACGATCAATTTGCTCATCGTATTTTTTTAAGACATCTTCTGCGATTTTTAATTCGCGACTCAAATGTCGATGTCGATAACTTAATTCTCGATTTTCCAACGCTCGCCGAACGTGTAACTCAACCTGCTGTGCTGGACACGTCGCAGGTAAAATTTGATAGATCGCCGCATCATTAATCGTGTCGTGAATTTCATCGGGTGATAAATCACCAGCCAACATTCGCACTGTTTCGGGATGTGTAATGCGTGCTTTTTTAAGAAACGTGACCGCATCAAAATCACTCATTTTATGATGCGCGAGGATCAGATCAACGGGGTTGTCATCGAGAATTTGTAATGCCTTCTCACTCTCATTACAGGTGTGAATACTGTAGTGCTTACCTAAATATTCAGCATGCATTCTGCTGTCTTCTTCAGGATAACCACAAATTAAGACTGTCGATAAACCATCGTTCATACACTGATCACTTTGTAAATTAGGTTTGCATTGATGGCACGTAAACTAGCACTCAGTGTATCAACAGTCAATGAACTGCATACTTACTTTACACTATGAAATACTGCTTGACACTAATTCAGGGAAGATTTAACGTCGCTTCACGAAGACACAAAGCTCAACATAAGAATCCCAATTCACTTTCTAAAGGAATCAAGGATCATCATGGAAACAAATTTACCTGATCACGAATTCAATCAAGCATTAAAAATGATTGAAACGGAAAATATCAGCGCTGAAGAAAAAGTCGAAATGCTCATGCAGATCGGCATGGGCATCCAGCAAAAACCAAAATCTCCACAACAACTCTGGAACGCGATCAAACTTTACGATGCCGCGTTAAAACTTTGCCCTGAGCAAGAAACCCTCACCATTGCGCGACTCGATGCACGCAAAGGGACGGCATTCCAAGCGATCCCAGATAACAGTGCGGACTACTTGCTGCAAGCCCAAGCTCAATATGAAAAAGCCTTATCAGTTCTGAATAATGAAGGTTTGCCGGAAGAAATTGCCGAAGTCGAAATGAACTTGGGTCTGGTCTTACAAACACTCGCCGCTTTTAACAAAGTACCAATCGCTGAATCCATCTCCGCTTATCAGCGATCACTAAACGTATTTGATCGCAAAAAATACCCCACTGAATTTGCGATTTTGCACAACAACCTGGCTACGGCTTTTTTATCGATTCCTATGAACGATGAGCGAGGGAAAATGCGCGAAGCGTTGGCCGTTCAATCCTTTGAAGCCGCATTAGAAGTTGTCAATTTAATTGATCACCCTTCTGAATATGCCATGTTGCAAAACAATCTCGGGAACGCGTTGCAGTATGTTTCTAGCAGCCATCCCGTGGAGAATAACCTTCGCGCACTTGATGCCTATGATGAAGCGCTGAAAGTTCGTACACCGCGCGATACTCCTTTGGAATACGCCAACACAATTGCAAATAAAGCGAATTGTTTACGTAACCTCCCTGATGATCTAGAAAATCCACAAAATGGCAGCACAGAAAAATTATTCGCCGCGCGCGAACTCTATCGAGAAGCACAAAAAATCTTCGCGCAATATGGCGACGAAGGGAAGCAAGCCGCAATTAATGAAGTCTTGGTCGAAGTAGAACAAGACTTAGGAACGAGCAAGGCAGGATCACGAACGGGAAAAGGCTTTGGTGAGGCAAGAATTTAATTAACCGGATTAATCACACAGAAAAAAGTAAGGAAAAAATATGACATATCTAGGACTCATCCTACTCGCTTTGATCGCAGGAATTGTCGGCGGCGCGATCGGTGGCATTATCGTCGGCGGAAAACATCTCGGTAATGAACTCGCTGCAATGATGGGTGGTTTTTATGGCCCAATGGCCGCGATCCCAGGCATTGTGATCATGCTCATTTTGTTAGCGTTCATTTAGGGAGAATCATCATGTTTGAAATGTTTATGGATTCAGCCAGTTTATTTTTAAAAGGAAAACTTTTTCAAGATTATAAATCGGTATTTTTAAAAATATTGATCGGCTCAGTGTGTACTGCGGTGCTCGGCATCATCCTTCTAAAATTCGGCATTGATGTAAAAATAGCGGTTGCCATAGCAGCACTAATCGGCGGTGCAGCCCAACCTTATCTCCTCAAGGATTTGAAATACAAATAGGCCAATATCATGGGCGATCCGGCAAAAGTGATTGATCAACAAACACTACATCCGACATTGGATTTAGACGGCTTGTTAAAAGATGTTCATGCGCTTGAGAGTATTGTCACTCATTGGGATGAGCAACAACGCAATACAGTTGATGCCCTGCGTCGCGCTGATGACGCCTTGCATAAAGAGGCTTTTACCCGACTGATCAAAGCCGTCAGACAAGTTCCCGAGGCGATGACCGCGTTAAAAACAGTGGTCGGGGATGAAGTGGTTTACGCCGTTTTACGCCATCTTGAGATCATTAAACCCTCACTGCATGAGCGCGTTGAGCTAGCACTCGAATCAGTAAGACCCTACCTTGCGACGCATGGTGGAAATGTTGAACTGGTTGAGATCTTACCACCCGACACTGTCGCGATCCGTTTACTGGGGGCGTGCGATGGTTGTCCAGCTTCTGGTTTGACACTTAGTGAAGGTGTTGAAAAGTCGATCAAAGAATATTGCCCTGAAATCACCACGATCAAAAAAGCCAAAGGCGGCGCCACAGCAAAACCGGTCGGCAGTTCTAACAGCGTACCGATTCATTTCATTAGTCCATTTGCAAATAGCGCCGATGAGGGCTGGGAATACGCTGCATTAATTGATGAAATTCCGCAAGGCAATATTAAAGTGACTACTGTTGCCGGTAAAAACGTTCTCCTCAGCCGCTTTGACGATAAAGTGACGTGTTATCAAAACGCCTGCGCACATCTCGGTATGCCGTTGGATATGGGGGAAGTTCGAGATGGCATTCTCGTCTGTCCGCATCACGCTTTTGAATATTTACTGGAGTCGGGTGAATGCCTAACCGCTCCCGAAGTACAGCTTCAAACACATGCCGTACGTGTGATCGGAAATAAAGTGGAGATTAAACTCTCATGACAGTCCGGCAAGTCACTCTCAAAGTAATACCTGACCCTAGCTTACGCGTTGCTGAAGCCACAACCATCCCGCATGAGGCATTATTAGCAGCAGAACCGTTTGCCGTGTTAGGTGCTGCTCGCCAGCCCAGCATGGCAACGATGGGGGTAAAACCTGACCCGAATACATGCTTCGGCCCGCGCGGGGCGGCAGTAATGTCAGAAAATGGACCGCTCTGGATCTGCGATACAGGACATCATCGACTCCTTGGTTGGAGACAATGTCCTGAGAATGACGAGACACCCGCAGACTGGGTGATCGGGCAGCCGGATATGTTTTCCGAAGGCCGTAATGCAAAAGGCGATATTTCTGCAAAGACCGTTAACGTACCGACGGGCATTTGCGTTATTAACCATAATGGCAAAACCGGTATGGCCGTGGCCGATGCTTGGAATCATCGTATCCTGATTTGGAGCACCTTACCCGAAGATAATAACGTCCCTGCTGATCTCGTACTTGGGCAAAAAGATTTTACCTCTGGCGAACCGAACCGTGGCGATGATCGTGCCCTTGCTTCTGCGAAAAGTATGCATTGGCCCTACGGCGTTGCTTGGCAAGACAATCACCTTCTCGTCGCCGATTCAGAAAACCGTCGTGTGCTTATCTGGAAAGGTTTACCCAATGACATTGATCAGACACCCGATCACGTTTTGGGACAAAACAACTTTACCTGTCGTGATGAAAACGCCGGCGGAGATCCGAATAACATGAGTATGCGTTGGCCACACGGGATCGCTCTGTGGAGAAACCACCTTTGCGTGTCGGATGCGGGCAATAACCGCATTATGATCTGGAAAGACGGCATTCCCAAGACCAACGGAGCACCGTGCGACTATATCCTAGGTCAAAAAAATGCACTGCTTGTTGATCACAATCAATCACTCTACTGGCCACGTGCCAATGGTTTGAATATGCCCTATGCGATCGCAGCGGTTGAGGATTGGTTACTGGTTGCGGATACCGCAAATTCTCGCATTCTCGGTTGGCATATTGACGATCTCGCAACCGATGTCGCTGCTCGCGCATTAAGTGGTCAACTCAACTTCCACGAAAAAGGCGACAATCGCTGGCAAGCTGCAACACCTGACTCCTTCTGCTGGCCTTATGGATTACAAACTTTTGGAAAGGTCGTCGCGATCGCCGACTCCGGAAATAATCGCGTTAGTTTATGGAAGCTCGTGGTGTGATTCAGGCGGATCCAAAAGTCGACAGTGATGTCCGTATTTTTGCTGAAGAAATTCGTATCACCGGCATTGTGCAAGGCGTGGGTTTTCGACCAAACGTCTGGCGACTCGCGAAAGAATCACAAATTTTCGGATCAGTATTGAACGATGGTCAGGGTGTGTTAATTCGTGCTTGGGGAATGCCGTCAGCAATTCACACTTTCATTGAAAAACTAAAATCTGAATCCCCTCCTCTCGCACGTATTGATCAAATCAAACGAATACCACTGACACAGCTTGATGAAATACCCGTTACCTTTTCAATCGATCCAAGTCACACTAACGCAGTTCAAACACACATCACGCCAGATGCGGCAACCTGTCCAGATTGTATGACTGATAGCCAAGATCCTTTTGGTCGACGCTTTCGCTATCCACTGACGAATTGCACGCATTGCGGTCCACGGTTTTCTATCGTTAATGCCATTCCCTATGATCGCGCAAACACCAGTATGGAGTCTTTTACGCAGTGCGATCCGTGTCAGCAAGAGTACGAGAATCCTTTGCATCGGCGTTTTCATGCGCAGCCGAACGCGTGCTATGACTGTGGGCCCAAAGTTGCACTTGCACGTGTCGACGGCAAGCCTGTCTGTATAGAAAGTTTGACCCAATTAGATGATGTGGATGCCGCCTGTACGCTGCTTCAGAACGGTCATATTATCGTCGTCAAAGGTATTGGCGGTTTTCATCTCGCCTGCGATGCGACAAATTCTAATGCTGTAAACGCACTGAGAAAACGCAAACAACGCTTTTCAAAACCCTTTGCTCTGATGGCGCGCGATCTTGATGTGATCGCGCGTTACGCAAAAATCACCGAACAAGAAAAAACATTATTAACCAGCGCTGAAGCACCGATCGTTCTATTAGAAAAAACTGATCAAAAACCACCCGGCAACCAGCGTCAATTTGGTTCGCCCACAGGCCAACGCACAAAAGATTTGATCGCCATTTCAGAGGCGGTGGCACCGGGACAAAATGTGTTGGGGTTCATGTTGCCGTACACGCCATTGCATCAACTCATGCTGAGGCGCATGAACCGTCCGATCATTCTCACGTCAGCAAATCGATCAGATGAACCGCAAGTTATCGACAATGCTGCTGTGCAAGATCAACTTAACGATATTGCGGAGTACGTACTGTGGCACGATCGGGATATTGTTAATCGCGTGGATGATTCTGTCGTCAGAATACTGATGGGTAAACCGCGAATTGTACGACGCGCTCGTGGCTATGCACCCGCACCTCTTCCACTGCCCGAAGGTTTGCATGATTTACCTGACATTCTCGCAATGGGGTCAGAATTAAAAAATACCTTTTGTCTGATCAAAAACGATCAGGCCATTTTGTCGCAACACATGGGCGATCTGGAAAATGCGCAAACCTACGCGGATTACCAGAAAAACCTATCGCTTTATGCCGATCTATTTCAACACCAGCCAGAATGCATTGCGATTGATAAACACCCCGACTATTTCTCCAGCAAGTTAGGCTTACAAAAGGCACAAGCGCAAAACCTGACTCTTATAGAAATTCAACACCATCATGCGCATATAGCTGCGTGCATGGCGGAGAACCAGCTCCCGCTCAATACCGATCCCGTTTTAGGTGTGGCTCTGGATGGCTTAGGCTTTGGATCTGACGGCACGTTCTGGGGTGGTGAATTCGTAAAAGCCGATTATTTTCAAGCTGCAAGACTTGGCACGTTTAAACCGATCGCCATGCTCGGTGGTGGCCAAGCGATACGCGAACCTTGGCGAAATACCTATGCGCACTTAATGGCGGAAATGGGTTGGCCTGAATTAAAAATGAATTTCAGAGAGCTTGAACTCGTGCATTTTTTTGAACTACAAGCACTCGATACCTACAACGCCATGTTGCAGAAAAACCTGAATGCTCCATTTGCCTCTTCGTGCGGTCGCTTGTTTGATGCCGTCGCTGCCGCAATCGGCATTTGTCGATCAGCAGTGCGTTATGAGGGGCAAGCCGCGATCGAATTAGAAGCCATTGTTGATCAAGACACGTTACAAAACGAAGCGGAAAACTTGGCGTATCCATTTGCGATCCCATACTTGTCTGCAAACAACATTCCGTACATCGAACCGTTGGCTATGTGGCAAGCCATTTTAGGTGATCTCATTCTAAAAACACCTGCGCCCGTGATGTCCGCAAGATTTCATAAAGGCTTGGCGAAAATTATTGTCAGCATGATCAAAAAACTCACCACGGAAAACGAGGAACGGATCATCAATACCGTCGCATTAAGCGGTGGTGTTTTCCAAAATAAAACACTGTTAGAACAAGTTGTGCAGCGTTTGGAACAAGTGAATTATCGCGTATTAACGCATCAACATGTGCCTGCTAATGACGGTGGAATTGCCTACGGGCAAGCCGTGATCGCCGCCGCAAATTTACTCACAAGGAGCTAACTATGTGTTTGGGCATTCCCGGTCTAATTATCGAAATCAGCGATGTTGCAACAAAACAAGCGATCGTCGATGTCGCTGGTGTAAAACGTCCCATTAATATCGCTTGCATTGTGAACGATGAACATCCAGTCGCGTCCTGTGTCGGTGATTGGGTGCTCGTACATGTCGGGTTTGCGATGAGTCGTATCGATGCGATCGAAGCGGAAAAAACCTTAGCATTACTCACCGAACTCGGTGAAGCGCAGGCGGAGCTAGAAGCCATGCAGTCAGGGGCAAAATAATCATGACGGATACTGCCGCCCAATTAAAAGCGCTTTACCCTTTCTTGCACGGCGAGAAAAAAGATCACGAATCTGAGAATGCGGCCTTACTGGCATCGGTGCAACAGAAAGCGACAGATAGCGTTAACGTAAACCAACAGTTTTTCACTGAAAATGCGCAGAATATCGTTAATGCTGCGAATGCGATCGCGCAAGTTTACCTCACCAAAGGTCGCATGTTGACGATGGGCAATGGTGGATCAAGTTGTGATGCCTCCCATTTTGCCGTGGAATTTCAACACCCCGTAACAGCCGGAAGACCTGCTCTGCCCGCACTTAATTTAGTCATGGATACGGCGATGTTAAGTGCCGTCGGTAATGACGTCGGTATGAAGCACGTTTTTGTTCGTCAACTTGAAGCACACGCTACCGATCGTGACGCGCTGATCGGCTTTTCCACCAGCGGTAACTCTGAAAACCTCATGTGTGCATTCCGCAAAGCCAAAGAGATGGGATTAATCACATTAGGGTTAGCGGGCGGCAATGGCGGTGACATGGCATCGAGCGGTTTGCTTGATCATTGTTTGGTTGTAAAAACTGACTCCATCCATCGCGTGCAAGAAATTCACGTGGCGACGTATCACATCCTCTGGGATCTGGTGCATACCTTGTTAGCTGATCACCGTGGGAATTTAGTCAGCGAAAAAAATGGAGTGCAAAAATGAAATACGTCGATGAATTTCGTGATCCTGAAAAAGCAAAATGGCTTCAACAGGAAATAACCAACTTACTCACTAAAATAGACATTACTGAACACCGGCCTCTGCAACTTATGGAATTTTGCGGCGGTCATACGCACACCATTTTCCGTTACGGCATTGAGCAATTGCTTCCCGGCAAGATCGAGTTAATTCATGGCCCCGGTTGTCCTGTTTGTGTTTTACCGATGGGTCGCGTTGATGATTGTGTCGCCTTGGCTGAACGCCCAAATGTGATCTTCACAACCTTTGGTGACGCGATGCGCGTTCCCGGATCGAAAAAAAGTTTATTACAAGCTAAAGCCGATGGTGCGGATGTACGCATGGTTTATTCGCCGCTGGATGCGCTTGAACTGGCACGTAAAAATCCTGACCGCGAAATCATCTTTTTTGCTTTGGGTTTTGAAACCACCATGCCGAGTACCGCATTAACCGTTTTGCAAGCTGAGGCAGACGGCATCAACAACTTCTCGCTATTTTGCAACCACATCACCACCGTCCCGACCATCAAAGCCATATTGGATTCACCCGATATGCAGATTGATGGATTCCTCGCACCGGGCCATGTGAGCATGGTCGTCGGTGAACATCCATTTGATTTTGTCGCAGACCATTATCAAAAACCAATTGTGATCGCAGGATTTGAACCGTTAGATATTTTGCAGTCGATCTGGATGCTGTTAAAACAATTAGCCGAAAAACAGCATGTCGTGGAAAACCAATATGCCCGCATTGTGCCATCCAACGGTAATGCGCAAGGAATGGATGCCATCTCAAGTGTCTTTGAATTGCGCGAATATTTCGAGTGGCGCGGACTAGGCTCTATCGATCATTCCGGTGTGAAAATGCGAGAGGAATACGCCACGTTTGACGCCGAACAAAAATTTTCCGTCGCGAATATTAAAATCGCCGATCCAAAGTCTTGCCAGTGTGGTGAAGTTTTAAAAGGTGTGATCCGACCCTGGGAATGTAAAGTCTTCGGCAGCGCTTGCACGCCCGAAACTCCGATGGGTGCACTAATGGTCTCTAGCGAAGGCGCGTGTGCGGCGTATTACAACTTTGGTAATTTACATGCCTTGATGGAAAAACGTAAATCGGTGATCCAATGAGCAATATCAACCCCATTGCATCCAAACCCGTGTCTAATATCAGACAACGCAGTGGCAAAATACGATCCGAAACGATCACACTGGCACATGGCAGCGGCGGTAAAGCCATGCGAGATTTAATTGATGATGTGTTTGTTAACACATTTGATAGCCCGGAATTGTCATTATTGGAAGATCAAGCACGCTTTGATCTCCCGGGCTTGTTGAACTTGGGTGATCGTCTCGCCATGACAACAGATTCTTACGTGGTTGATCCGTTATTTTTCCCCGGTGGTGATATCGGCAAACTAGCCGTTACCGGTACCGTGAACGATCTTGCTGTCGGTGGTGCGAAACCTTTGTACCTCACTTGCGGAATGATTATTGAAGAAGGTTTGCCGGTGGATGATCTGCGCAAGATCGTGCAATCCATGAAATCAACAGCCGATAAAGCCGGTGTGCGGATTGTGACCGGTGATACAAAAGTCGTGCATAAAGGCGCGGCCGATAAATTATTTATTAACACGGCCGGGATCGGCGTTATTCAACCCGGTATTCATCTCAGCGCTGATCGCGCACAACCCGGTGATGTGATTATTATCAATGGTTATATCGGTGATCATGGTGCGGCAATCGTTGATGCACGCGGCGAAATGTCGTTACAAAACACCATCGAAACAGATTGTCAGCCGCTTAATTCCCTAGTTGAAAACATGTTAACCATCTGCCCAGATATTCACTGCATGCGTGATGCAACACGTGGTGGGATCGCAACGGTGCTGAATGAATACGCACACGCGAGCAATGTCTGCATGCGGCTCGAAGAATCCGCTTTACCATTAAGGAATGAAGTCCGTGGTATGTGCGAAATTCTCGGGCTCGATCCCTTGTACCTAGCGAATGAAGGAAAGTTAGTCGCGATCGTGCCAGCAGAATCTGCCGAGGCAATCGTGACAATGATGAAAAAACATCCTGCTGGAAAAGACAGCGCCATTGTTGGACACGTGACGGCAACACCTGAATCGGGGGTAATTTTATCCACATTATTCGGTGGCCAACGAATGGTGGATATGTTGGTCGGCGAGCAATTACCGAGGATTTGTTAACACCATGCATGAACTTGGCATCACACGAAATATTGTTTCGATCGTCAGTGAACAAGCGGGCAATAAAAAGGTGAATCGCGTGTTACTGGAAATTGGAAAACTTTCCGCGATTATGCCGGACGCGATCCGATTTTGTTTCGATGTCTGTAGCAAAAATACGCCCTTAGAAAATGCCACACTGCAAATAGACGAAATACCCGGCGTTGCGCGCTGTGAACAATGTGCGAACGAATTTGAAATTGAACAATTATTTGGACGATGCGAATGTGGCTCTAACCATATTCAATGCATTGCCGGAAAAGAAATGAAAATAAAAGAGATGGAGGTGATCTAATGTGTACAACGTGCGGATGTTCCGACGGTGCGAAAGCGACAGTGACGGATATGCAAACCGGTAAAACGGCCAATATGCCAGATCATCACGATCATGATCATACTCACGATCACTCTGATGATCACAATCATGATCACTTTCACCAGCACGCTCACTCCCATGGAAGTGAGCACAGTCACGAGCATGCGCACACCCACGCGAACATGCACGGCACAACCATCTCACTAGAAGCTGATATTTTAGAAAAAAATAATGTAATTGCAGAGCGTAATCGCGGTTGGTTTGAAGGCCGAAATATTCTCGCGCTAAACCTTGTCAGCTCACCAGGGTCGGGTAAAACCACCTTGTTGGAACGTACGATTACAGATCTCAAAGACGAACTCCCGATTAATGTGATTGAAGGTGATCAAGAAACGGTCAACGATGCCGCGCGAATTAAAAACACCGGTTGCCATGTTGTCCAGATCAACACGGGGACGGGCTGTCATCTGGAAGCGGATATGCTTGCACGTGGGTTAAAAGATCTTAACCCACCGCTAGATTCCGTCGTGATGATCGAAAACGTTGGAAACTTAGTCTGTCCGGCATTATTTGATCTAGGAGAAAATTGCAAAGTCGCGATCCTTTCCGTTACAGAAGGTGAAGATAAACCGATCAAATACCCGCACATGTTCCGCGCAGCCGACGTCATGATTTTAAATAAAATTGATTTACTACCGCATTTGAATTTTAGTGTTGAGGATTGTATTAATTATGCAAAAACCGTTAATCCTGATATTAAAATATTTCAATTATCTGCCGTTTCCGGTGAAGGGTTGACAGACTGGTATCACTGGTTAAAACAGAAAATACAGTCCAACCAAATTCAACAGGCGAGTAACGAATGATAAGCTTACTTCTTCTTGGTTTTTTGATTGGTATGCGACATGCCCTGGAAGCTGATCATGTTGCCGCTGTCGCGAGCTTAACGACGAATTCCTCTAGCGTTAAACAAGCCGTCAAACTTGGATCAATCTGGGGACTGGGCCATACGATCACGTTATTTTTATTTGGATCATTGGTTTTATTAACCGATCTTTTCGTACCAGAAACGATGGCGAAATTATTAGAATTTTCTGTTGGTATCATGCTGGTGATTTTAGGCTTGGGCGTGTTACAAAAACTTATTCGTGATCGCGTCCATTATCATGTTCACCAACATAAAGAAGAGAATAACGAAGAAGCACAGCGACATTTCCACGCGCATTCACATACAAAAGGGAATATTAAAACTAATTCGCACCAACATGATCACGTCGATAAATTATCTTACCGTGCACTATTTGTTGGAGTATTACACGGTATGGCTGGATCGGCGGCGTTAATCCTCTTAACCTTGGAAACGATCAACTCTCCGATTCAAGGTTTGATCTATATTGCATTATTTGGTTTTGGTTCTATCGTCGGCATGGGGATTTTATCGTATATCATTTCGATTCCGTTACGAGCCTCTGCAACCGGTATGACGTGGATGCATAATAGCCTGCAACTTTTAATCGGGACAGCCACCCTCATGCTTGGTGGTTTCGTGATCGCTGAGAATATGACGCAGATTATGTTACTGCTTTAATGATTAAAAAGTATGTTGGAAAAAAATATTTAAACACTCTTCATAGTATTTGAAAACGGTAAGATCAACGTAACGACCAGTCCATTTTCAGTATTATTAATATCCAATTTTCCTTTGAGAATATCGGTTACGGCTTTCGTAATACTCAACCCGAGGCCAAAGTTTCCTTTTTTCTTATCGTGAACAAAACGATTCGTCACCTCGGGCAGTAATGCTTCATCTATGCCGCCGGCATCATCCGTTATTTCCCACACGATATTGCCTCCTTGAATGGTAACGAGAATACTAACAGTTTGCCCTTCTAATGAAAATTGTATGGCGTTTTTAATGACATTCCTAACGGCTAAAGCAACTAACTCTTGCGGCAAATAAAATTCTTTTTCTATTTCTAAACGTTGTTCTATCTCAATATTTTTTTGTTTAGCTAATTCATATAATGGTGCGATGGCTTTCTCTGTAATTTCTTCTGCTGTTGTTGTGGATGTGATCGTCGCCATTTGTTCAGCATCTAACCGGGCTAGCATTAACAGTTGATCCAACATTTCAGATAATTGTTTTACGGCGATATTGGCTTGTTTAATATTATTATCGACGTCTGCACCTTGCTTGATCATCGCGACTTGTAATTGTGTGCTAATGCCAGCAAGTGGTGTCCGCAACTCATGCGCCGCATCGGCTGTAAAACGTCGCTCGCTTTCCAAAACTGCTTTTACTTTCGCAAGTAACTGATTAAAGCCCGCGATAACGCCTTTCACTTCGGCTGGGACAGCTTGTATTTCTATTGGTGTTAAACTACTTGCAGAACGATCTGAGAATTGTGTTTGAAGTTGCGTTAACGGCTTGAATACGCGCTGAATAATAAAGTAAAGCGTCACGACTAACGTCAGTACAGCAAGAATCCATGGAATTAAAACGCCGATCAACACGAGGTTGAAAAGTTGCTCGCGCTTATGAAGCTTTTCTGCGGTGGTGACAGAAATTCCATGTTCGCTTAATTTAAATACACGCCATATTTGTCCGTTATCCCTAACAAAGCTGTATCCATTTTTTACTGAGGAAAGAATCTCTCGATTACCATTTTCTGAACTAATAATCGACTCACCATCAATACGCGTGACATTACAAACGATCGTTTCTGGCTTTGCGCTATTAATACCTGTTTGTTGTAGTAGCTCGTTGGTTATCGTCGGTGATAGCTTTCCATTTTGCAGATCGTACTGATGCATAATCGTCGAGACCATATGCGCCGATGCAGCAAGACGATCATCAAGGATCTCTTTCACGTTCGACTTGATCGTGTGATACATCCACGGACCTATTCCTAAACAAAGCAAACAGGTGACAAGCAAAACAGAAAGAAGAAGTTTACTTCTTAGGCTCCCTTTCATGCGTTCCTCGTCGACAAATAATAACCTAATCCTCTTTCTGTACAGATCAAGTCGGTGCCTAATTTTTTTCGAAGATTATGAATATGTACCGCAACCGCATTACTTGCCACACCTTCGGCCCAACCGTATAAACGATCTTGTAATTGTTCCGCGTTTACCACTTTGCCAGGCTGGCTGATCAAGGCTTCTAAAACAACTAATTCACTTTTTGAAAGTTTGACCGGCATACCATTGGCTTTAACATCGCCTTTCATCGGGTTGTAGCTGATATGTTCAAACGTCATGAGGTTATCTGTGCGCCCGGCGATCCTCCGTGTAATGGAATGGAGTCTGGCTAATAATTCTTCAAAATCAAATGGCTTCGTTAAATAATCATCAGCGCCAGCAGATAATCCTGTTACCCGATCGGGGATCGCGTCACGCGCAGTCAAAATCAACACCGGTGTCATGATCTTATTTTGACGCCAGTCCATAAGCAGGTTCATGCCATCATAATTAGGTAAGGTCAGATCGAGAATCACAACATCATATTCAACATGTTGTATGGCTTGATTCGCGATCGCCCCGTCAGTCACCCAGTCCGTACTGTGGCCCAAGGCTTCCAAGCCTTGTTTAATGCCATCACCGACAATGTTGTTATCTTCTACGAGCAGAATGTACATGAGTCCTTCCTTTTACCGTGCTTGTATTATCACGAATATCATTAAGTGAACATTAGGAACAGCCTAATGTAGGGCTAATTTAAGAGAAATAAACTACCCATCATCCATATTTAGATCACCACAATGGTCTTGATTTCTGAGCAGTCCCCTTTCACTTTTTTACGTTTTTTTAGAAAGAGATCCACATTATGAGAGTTGCACCACCAACGTTTATTTCAGTATTCCTCCTCATGTTAATCGCATGTACCGAAACTGAAAAACAGAATACTCCCGAAGAAGCCCCACCACCTGTAGAAGTGGATGTTGCTTTACCCTTACAAACTAAGCTAACAGATTGGGATGAATTCACGGGTCGTTTTGAGGCAATTGATAATGTTGAACTGCGTGCACGTGTGACAGGTTACTTGGTTGAGAAAAAATTTAAAGATGGTCAGTTTGTAAAAAAAGGGGATGTTCTTTACGTTATCGACCCGCGACCCTTTGAATACGAATTAAAACGTATTAAAGCGCAGCATGAGTTAGCGAAAAAAGAACTTAGTCGCGCCTATGTATTGCGTAAATCAAAAGCAATTTCAGAAGAAGAAGTGGATCGACGCTTTCAAGAAGTGCAAATCACTGAAGCGGCTTTTAATAACGCGCAGCTGCAACTTTCGTTCACCAATGTCGTTTCGCCAATTAATGGAAAGATCAGTGATAGCTTTGTCGATGTGGGCAATATGGTGGAAGAAAACCAAACCATTTTGACGCGAATCGTCAGCACGAACCCCATCCATTTTCGTTTTGAAGGCTCACAAGGTGATTTGCTCAAATATACGCGTCTCGATCGTTCAGGGCAGCGCCCGAGCAGTGATACCACACCTAATCCAATCTATATCAAGCTGTTAGATGAAGATAAGTTTTATCACGAAGGAGCCATGCACTTTGTTGATAATGCGGTAGATCAAGGTACCGGTACGATCCAAGCGACGGCGGTTGTGAAAAATGATGTGGGGATTATCTATCCCGGCTTATTTGGTCGTGCGCGACTCTTGGGACGCGCTGATTACGACGCAATTTTAGTCCCAGAGAATGCCGTCAATACCGATCAGGATAAAAAGTTTCTTTATGTTGTCGATGAGGAGAACAAAGTTCATCGTCGCTACGTGACGATCGGTACATTGCTAGACAATGGCTTCATTGTTATCAGCGATGGCATTGAGAGCGGTGATCGGATCGTGGTGAATGGCATTCAGCGAATTCGTATGGCCGCACAAGTGATCACGCCTAATGAGACAGAGCTCGTCTGGAAAGAAATAGACACCATCGTTCGCTCTGAAAACACCACTTCAGATCAACATACTGAACAACAGTAAATTAAGGATTATTCAGTATGAATTTTGCAAAGTTCTTCATCGATAGACCTATTTTCGCCACGGTATTATCCATTCTCATTGTCATTATTGGTTCTATGGCATTTTTGTCACTACCGATCGAACAATATCCTTCCGTTGCGCCACCGACGATTCAAGTTTCTGCAACCTATCCGGGAGCAACCGCTGAAACCGTTGCTGAAACAGTCGCCACACCGATTGAACAAGAGGTCAATGGTGTTGAAGGTATGCTGTACATGTATTCCCAAGCCTCTTCCGATGGCAGCATGACGCTGACGATCACGTTTGAACTCGGCACTGACCTTGATACGGCACAAGTACTTGTTCAAAACCGTGTGTCGATAGCGGAACCACGCTTGCCAGAAAGTGTGCGAAGCTTAGGAGTGACAACAAAGAAAAACACGCCAGATTTAATGTTGGTGGTTAACATGTCATCGCCCGATGGCAGCTACGATCAGAATTACCTTGCGAATTATGGTGTGTTGAATGTACGTGATCGTCTTCGTCGTATTGAAGGTGTCGGTGAAGTCCGTGTGTTTGGTGCTTCTGATTACGCGATGCGTATCTGGTTAAAGCCTGACTTACTGCAATCGTATGATATTGCTGCTGGCGATATTATTTCAGCACTACGCACGCAAAACGTCCAAGTAGCCAGTGGTACATTAAATCGTGCTCCACAACCTAGCCAGAACTATTATGAATACATTGTTCAAACACAAGGTCGCCTTCAAACACCGAAAGAATTTGGCAATGTGATTGTTAAAGCCAGTGATGATGGCAGAATTGTTCGTTTGAGTGACGTTGCTCGTATTGAGCTAGGTGCTCAAGAATATGTTACTAAAGGCTATTTAGGTGAAAAACCAGCGGTAGCGCTACCGATTTTCCAACGTCCCGGTTCAAATGCAATCGAAACATCTAAAGCCATTATGGAGGAGATGAAAGATATTTCTGCAAACTTCCCTCCTGGCATTGAGTATGAGTTTGCTTATAACCCAACAGAATTTATTGAGCAATCAGTTGATGCGGTAAAACTAACGGTCTATGAAGCGGTATTCTTAGTAGTTATCGTTATATTGGTGTTTTTACAAACATGGCGTGCAGCGATTATTCCTATTGTGGCTATTCCCGTATCGTTAATTGGGACCTTTGCTGTGATGTCAGCACTCGGCTTTTCACTCAATAACTTAACTTTATTTGGCTTAGTGCTTGCGATTGGTATTGTGGTCGATGATGCCATCGTCATTGTTGAAAATATGGAACGAAACCTTCGTAAAGGGCTTTCTCCAAAAGAATCTGCTCGAAAAACTATGGATGAAGTGGGCACAGCCTTAATCGCTATGGGCTTAGTGTTGGTTGCTGTATTTTTACCTACGATGTTCTTAGAAGGTATTTCAGGTAAGTTTTACCAAGCATTTGGGTTAACGGTTGCCGTTGCGACTATTATCTCAGTTGCTGTGTCATTAACCTTATCACCTGCTCTTGCAGCAATATTGATGAAGTCACATGATCCAGCACACGAATCACGCCCAGTAAAATGGTATAAGTCTCCAGTAAAAGCCTTCTTTAATGGCTTTAACAGAGGCATGGAAGGTCTATCGAACCGTTATGGTTGGTTTGTCGGTAAGACAATCCGTATGAGTGCCATCATGTTAATTATTTATGCAGGTTTAATGACATTAACTGCATTCCAATTTGATCGTGTACCGAGTGGCTTTATTCCCTCTCAGGATCAGGGTTCATTAATCGTGGCAATTACGTTACCTGAAGGTGCTTCAATTAATGAAACAGATAAAGTAGTAAAAGAAGTAACTCATGCCATGCTTAAAGTGCCCGGTTTAGCCAACACAGTTGGTTTTACAGGGTTCTCAGGTGCGACACGCACATTACAATCGAATTCAGCTGTGTTATTCACACCACTGGATCCCTTTGAAAAACGAATTGCTGAAGGTATCGACTATCAGACAATCTTGAGTGATATGCGTGGTATTGCAGCTTCGTTTAAAAATGCTCAAATTGCGGTATTTGAACGTCCACCTGTACCAGGAATTGGTAGTGCTGGTGGTTATAAAATGATGTTACAAGATCGTGGTGGCCGAGGTTTAGCAGTACTTGAGCAAGCTGCAAAAGACATGGCTGGTGCAGCAAATGGACCTGATAGCCCAGCTACAACATCTGTATTTTCATTCTTTAATACTAATAATCCTCAAATTTATTTGGATATTGACCGTAACAAAGCAGAACGTTTAGGTGTGCCAGTTGACAGTGTGTTTGAAGCGCTTGAAGTGTTCATTGGCTCAGTTTACGTCAATGACTTTAACTATCTAGGTCGGACATTCCGAGTAACTGCTCAAGCGGAAGCAGAAGATAGATTGACCGTTGATGATGCTCTTCGATTACGTGTACGCAGTGCCAGTGGTGATATGGTGCCTTTAGGTTCTTTTGCTACTGTAAAAAACACTTCAGGCCCTGCTCGTGCTCCGCGATATAACTTGTATCCAGCAGCAGGATTAATGGGCAGTGCGAGTCCTGGTTACAGTACTGGCGAAGCCTTAGATGCAATGGAAGATCTTGCAGCACAAATTTTACCGGATGGAATTGGTTTTGAATGGACTGAAATTGCCTATCAACAAAAATCAACCGGCGACACTGCTGTACTTGCTTTCTTACTGGCAGTGGTGTTTGTGTTCTTATTGTTAGCGGCACAATATGAAAGTTGGGCATTACCCTTCTCTATCATTCTCATTGTACCGATGTGTTTACTATCAGCGATTACAGGTGTGTATATCGCGGGTATGGATAACAATATTCTGACTCAGATTGGTTTAGTTGTGCTGGTGGGTCTGGCATCTAAAAATGCGATATTGATTGTCGAGTTTGCACGTGAATTAGAAGATCAAGGCAAGGATATGTGGGATGCAGCTGTTGAAGCGGCACGTCTGCGATTACGCCCAATTTTGATGACATCATTTGCCTTTATCTTAGGGGTTGTTCCGATGGTTCTAGCAGAAGGTGCAGGCGCTGAGATGCGACAAGCACTTGGCGTGGCTGTATTTTCAGGTATGCTTGGTGTAACCTTCTTTGGACTCATTTTTACACCCGTTTTTTATGTTATTTGTAGAAAAACGGCGCTCTATCTCAATTCTAAAATGTCCTCTGTCCAACCGGAGGAATCTTAACGTGAAACACGCCTTATTTATTTTCCTTTTAAGTTTATGCATGACGGGTTGCGCTAATTTACGTGAATATTCACGTCCCGCAGCCAGTGATGATGTTGTCACAACAACACTGGCTGACAAAGCTTACCAATTCGCTTCCAATCAAGAACCCATCATAGAATGGTGGAAAGATTTTAATGACGAGCAATTAGTCACACTCGTCGAACAGGCGTTAGAGAATAATCTCGACGTTCGTATCGCATTTGCAAACTTACTTGAGTCGCGATCACTTTCACGGGATATTGCATCTGATCGTTACCCCACGGTCAATATCAATGGTGACTACAGTCGCGATTTATATTCACAAGAAACACAAGCAGCCAACGTGCGTGCTGAAGATATGTATCAAATCGGTTTTGATGCGACTTGGGAGCTGGATCTGTTTGGACGAGTTTCTTCAAGAATTCAATCACAGCGGGAACAAGAGCAGGCGATTGAAGCAAATTTACAGCAGATATATGTCACCGTTGCCGCGGAAATAGCACGAAACTATGTGGCCCTGAGAGGTGCGCAATACCGGCTTAACATTGCTGAGCGTAATAGCAAAAACCAAAATGAAACCTACTTGTTAACTGAAAATATATTAAGCGCCGGTGGTGCAAGCGGGCTGGATGTCTCTCGAGCAAAAACGCAACTTAGCCTGACGCGATCACGCATCCCTCCGTTGGAAGCTGAGATAACAGCTATCATTAATAGCTTATCCGTATTAACAGGCCAAGTACCTAACGCACTCCAAGAATATTTAGCCGACTCTAAATCATTACCCAGCTTGCCAGTCACTATCGCCTTGGGAAACACCAGTGAACTACTCAACCGACGACCAGATATTCGCGCCGCAGAACGATCGCTGGCCGCGTCAGTCTCTGATATCAATATCGCAATATCTGATCTATTCCCAACGGTAAGCCTAGTCGGATCACTCGGGTTTCTCTCGACAAATTTGAGCACTTTCAGTACTTCAGCATTGGCGGGCTCCATCGGTCCGTCGATCAGCTGGCAAGTCTTTGATCGCGATCGCTTACATGCTCGTGTTAATCAAGCGGACGCACGATCACAAGCAGCGATCGCGCAATATGAAAAAACCGTCTTAATGGCGCTTGAAGAAACGCAAACCGCATTGAGCAATTTTTCTCATGAAGAAGATCGCCGATACCAACTGCAAATAGCCGCAGCGTCAGCGAAACAGTCTGCCCAAATGGCGAAAGATCGTTTTGATAATGGATTTGATAACTTTCTCGATGTGCTCGATGCAGAACGAACGCTACTCGAAGCCGAAGACACGCTTGCAAATAGTGAAATTTCGGCGGCATTGGGGCTTGTTGCCATCTACAAATCATTAGGCGGTGGCTGGCAAATTATGCGTCCATAATCTACTACTTATCTATACAATTGAAAAATCAGTTCGATCTTAATGTTGTAATTAACATACCAATCGGTATGTTAATGATGTCAGTCGATAAAAAAACATTGCACGAATTTGTCGGCGCTCTGTCTAAAACGACTTGCTGATATTGCTGTAGAGAAAAATCTCAGTGAGTTATTTGAAATTTATTGTATTTTAATTTGAGAGGGGTGATACATGAAAGTCACTATCAACAAACAAGAACACCAAGTTGATGTCGTTGAGGACATGCCTATTTTATGGGCATTGCGCGATATTTTAGGCATGACTGGAACAAAGTTTGGTTGTGGCAAAGCACTCTGTGGTGCCTGTACGGTAATGTTAGACGGTAATCCCATCCGTTCCTGTATTACACCCATCAAGGTCGCAGAAAATAAATCAATTACGACAATTGAGGCAATTTCTGATCAAAAAACAGGCCGTGCGATTCAGGCTGCTTGGAAAGAAAATAACGTCCCTCAATGTGGTTATTGTCAATCTGGGCAAATCGTTTCAGCGACAGCACTTCTAAACGCAAACCCTAACCCCACTGATGAAGATATAAATGCATCAATGAGCGGAAATATCTGCCGTTGCGGGACTTATCCGCGCATTCGGGCAGCGATCAAACAAGCAGCAAAAAATTTGGAGGCAGGTCATGAATGAGAAAATCGTTAATATCAGTCGCCGTAATTTCGCAAAAGGGTTTGCGCTAAGTGGTCTCGTTTTAGCTGTTGGCCTACCTAGTATGGCCTTAGCTGAAGACGAGGCAAAATATGGTCGAGATGGTATGCCAAATGGTTGGGTTGATAATCCGCTCGCATTTGTCGCAATCGCAGAAGATGGCACTGTAACAATCGTTGCGCATCGCTCTGAAATGGGCCAAGGCGTGAGAACGAGTCTACCTATGGTCGTCGCCGATGAAATGGGCGCAGATTGGAATCGCGTAAAAGTAATCCAAGCCTATGGCGATGAAAAAAAATTCGGCAATCAAGACACCGACGGTTCGAGAAGTATTCGCCATTTCTTTATGCCCATGCGCAATGTGGGTTCTGCCGCACGTATGATGTTGGAAGCTGCCGCAGCAGCTATGTGGTCAGTGCCGGTTTCGGAAGTCAACACGGTTAACCACGAAGTATTACACCCATCCTCTAACCGTAAAGTTGGGTTTGGTGATCTCGCTAAAACTGCGGCAGACATGCCCGTACCTGAACGAGAATCTCTCAAACATATAGCAACAGAGGATTTTCGTTATATCGGTAAAGATAATATTAAGCTGGTTGATGGCGAAGACATAGCCAACGGTCAGACTGAATACGGTATGGATGTTCAGCTGGAGAACATGGCCTATGCGGTTGTCGCACATCCCCCCGCTTACGGTGAAACCTTAAAATCTTACGATGACAGCGAGACCCTGAAAGTACCCGGCGTGATCAAAACACTCACCCTCCCTTCAAGCCCTCCTCCGGCGGTCTTTAACCCACTTGGAGGTGTCGTTGTTGTCGCTGAAAATACTTGGGCAGCGATCCAAGGACGAGAAAAACTCAAAATTGAGTGGAACGCGGGACCCAACAGCAAGTATGAGTCGTCAGCATTCAAAGAGACATTGAAAGCGGCCGCAAACACGAAAGGCGGAAAAGTTCTAAGATCCCTAGGCGATGCATACAAGGTGTTGGATGAAACAGAATCCATGATCAGTGCTGAGTATTACGTTCCACATTTAACACAAGCACCGATGGAACCGCCAACAGCAACGGCTAAATTTAACACCGACTCCTGTGAACTATGGGCATCAACTCAAGGCCCACAGGCTGGACGTGACACGGTAGCTAAATGGTTAGAACTCGATCCTGAGCAGGTTAAAGTCAACGTAACATTATTAGGAGGTGGTTTTGGTCGAAAATCCAAACCTGACTACCTTGTTGAGGCGGCATTAACATCTAAAGCAATGGGCGGCCGACCGGTAAAACTGGTCTGGACTCGAGAGGATGATATTCAGCACTCCTACTTTCATACCGTATCCTATGAGCATGTAGAAGCAGCTTATGATGAAAAGGGAAAAACAATCGCTTGGCTACATCGGACCGTAGCGCCTTCTATTTCCTCGACATTTGATGCCAGCTCCCAACATCAGATGCCCGTCGAATTAGGCATGGGCGTAGTCAACATTCCATTTGATATCCCCAATATCCAACTCGAAAACCCAGCTGCAGAGGCACATACACGTATCGGCTGGTTTCGATCAGTATCAAACATCCCACATGCGTTTGCTGTGCAGTCTTTTATTTCAGAAATGGCGCATCAACAAAAACGCGATCACAAAGATGTGTTACTAGAGTTAATTGGTAAAGACCGTGAAATTAACCCAGAAACCCTGAATGACGAGTGGAACTATGGCGAATCACCTGAGTTATATCCTCTCAACACGGGACGTTTACGCAACGTTATCGAACTCGTAACTGAGAAAGCCAATTGGGGTAAAACACTACCGAAAGGTAAAGGACAAGGCTTAGCTGCGCATTATAGCTTCGTTACTTATGTCGCCGCCGTCGTAGAAGTTGAAGTCAGTGATGAAGGCGAAATCACTATCCCAAAAATTGATATTGCCCTAGATTGCGGCCCCGTCGTTAACCCAGAACGTATTCGGTCACAATTAGAAGGCGCATGCATTATGGGGGTTAGCCTCGCGATGCTCGGTGAAATTAGTTTTGAAGATGGCGTCGCGGTACAAAATAATTTTGATGGCTATCAAGTAACGCGGATCGATGCCGCGCCCCGTGACATTAACGTTCATATCGTGTCTGAAGATAATTATGACACGCCATTAGGTGGTGTCGGTGAACCTGGAATGCCGCCCATCGCCCCAGCATTGTGTAACGCTATTTTTGCTGCTACTCAAAAACGAATCCGTCATTTACCGATTCGTTTTCAGCTAGAAGCTTAAACCTGCCGGGTGAATTTATGCCATATTTAGATTAGCGCTTGTTGATGAAATAAAAGGTTACAAAAACCGTGCATACTCATTAATGTGTATTAAACTCATGATGAGTTTGCACGGTTTTAGAAAATTAACTATAGAAGCCGGATACTCTTACCGAAATGCGAATGTCCGTGAGACGAAGAAAGTTATCGTTCGATCACTCAGTATTCCTAAACCACTGAACCTCGACGTCTGCCAACTGGTGGTAGGACGCATGAGGTCGCGGTGATTGAAGGTTGATCGTTAAACGCTTGGAATCGTTGACATTATCAACTAAAAATGAATGGCGGAGAGACAGGGATTCGAACCCTGGAAGGGCTATTAACCCTTGCTGGTTTTCAAGACCAGTGCATTCAACCGCTCTGCCATCTCTCCGTAATAGGACGCGTATTCTAACTGATACTTTTCATTCGCGAAACTCTTGCAATAAAAAAAAACTGTTCATATAGTGCTTATATGCGAACATATTGTTCTTAGCCATGTCAGATCAATATGTTATTTCAATTTAGGAGATATACTGAAAATGAATTTACAGAATAATGTTGCGACTCAAAGAGAAGCCTCAGTCCTTGCAACCAACAAAGTATTAAAAAATACCTACATCTTGTTGGCGATGACTCTGCTTTTCAGCGCAGTTACGGCATGGGTTTCCATGCAAGTTATGCCTGCTCGCGGTGTTAGTTTGGTTTGTAGTATCGCTGCGATGGGCTTGATCTGGTTTGTCCTTCCAAAAACAGCAAACTCCAGCACAGGCATTGGTATCGTCTTTCTTATTACGGGATTGTTAGGCTTCGGTCTTGGCCCAATGCTAAATCATTACCTCCAAATGTCGAACGGCCCTCAAATCGTTATGACAGCGCTAGGTGGTACTGGTGTCATTTTCTTAGCATTATCCGCGTATGTTCTGACAACGCAGAAGGATTTTAGTTATCTTGGTGGTTTTTTAATCACGGGCTTCTTGGTTGCGATCGGCGCTTCCTTACTAAATATTTTCCTTAATATCCCAGCACTATCCTTAGCAGTTAGTGCTGCTGTCATTTTATTGATGTCAGGCTTCATTCTTTACGACACAAGTCGAATTGTGAATGGTGGAGAAACAAATTACATAATGGCAACGGTGGGAATATATCTCAGCATATACAACATTTTTGCTTCGCTGCTGCAGATACTAGGGATATTCAGCGACGAATAATTAATGCAAGTCTTTTAAAAACCCCGGTTCTTCCGGGGTTTTTTTATTAGCATCACGGAAAATGATAATGATGAATGATTCAATCGGTTGGATAGAAATTTTACAAGCCGTTTTCCTAGTTACGATGATCGCGTTCCTTTGGCCAAGGGCAAAGCAGATGTGGCAAAACAGCCCTAAAGGCTCTCAGAGTGAATGGATGACGTATGTAGGTTTAATGGCGGGTGTCGTTCTCTTCGTCCTGTTTCTGATATCAATGGTGCGTGGTTGACTCGTTATTGGGAAAACGGGTCTTCATGCAAATCGTTTCTGTGTCATCCTTAACTACAACTAAAAAAGGTAATCCATCATGGGGGAAAGTACGATGAAAGTCGGTATACCCAAAGAAATATTTCCTGGTGAAAACCGGGTCGCCACTACGCCAGATGCGGCCGCAAAACTAATTAAACTTGGTTTTGATGTCTCAATCGAATCTGGTGCAGGCCAAACCGCGAACTTTTCTGATTCTGATTACAGAGAGGTGGGCGTTACCATTCGCAAAGATGCAGCATCGCTGTATGACAAAGCGAATTTAATTCTTAAAGTCCGATCACCAGACGATTCTGAACTTAAATTGATCAAAGACGGATCAACCTTAATCAGTTTTATCTGGCCAGCTCAGAATGAAACGCTAATGAAAAAACTGGCGGAGAAAAACCTCACCGTCTTAGCAATGGATAGCGTACCGCGCATGTCGCGTGCACAGAAAATGGATGCACTCAGCTCCATGGCAAACATTGCTGGCTATCGTGCTGTTATCGAAGCAGCCGAGCACTTCGGTCGATTCTTTACGGGACAGATCACGGCTGCAGGCAAGATCCCACCCGCGAAAGTATTGGTTATTGGTGCTGGTGTTGCAGGTCTCTCAGCGCTCGGTACAGCTAACGGACTTGGCGCGATCGTCCGTGCATTCGATACTCGGCCTGAAGTTAAAGATCAGATCCAAAGTATGAATGCAGAGTTTTTAGAATTGGATTTTGAAGAAGATGCCAGTGGTGAAGGCGGTTACGCTAAAACCATGAGTAAAGAGTTCATTGAAGCGGAAATGGCATTGTTTGCAGAACAGGCCAAGGAAGTGGATATCATCATTACGACGGCGTTGATTCCGGGTAAACCAGCACCGAAGTTGATCACAACAGAGATGGTTAAGTCGATGAAGCAAGGCAGTGTCATCGTCGATCTCGCCGCCGAACAAGGTGGTAACTGTGATCTAACTGAGAAAGATAAAGTCGTAAATAAACATGGTGTTAACATTATTGGTTACACTGACTTACCTTCTCGCCTTCCAACGCAAGCGAGTCAACTGTTCGGAACAAATGTTTTTCATCTTTTAAGCGATCTGACTCCAGAAAAAGACGGTGTTTTAAACGTCAATATGGAAGATGAAGTTATTCGTGGTGCGACGGTCGTGAATGAAGGTGAAATTACATGGCCACCTCCCCCACCAAAATTATCTGCGGCACCGGCTAAACCAAAATCAGCGCCGGCGATGCCCGAAGAAACGGTTGTTGAACCAAAACCATTATGGAAAAAACTGCTTCCGGTTGGGATCGCGGCAGCGGCCTTGCTCTGGCTTGGTTCAGTAGCACCGGCTTCTTTTATGGCTCACTTTACTGTTTTCGTGTTGGCCTGCTTTATTGGCTACATGGTGATTTGGAACGTTAGCCCTTCTTTACATACCCCTCTCATGAGCGTGACGAATGCGATCAGTAGCATCATTATTATTGGTGCACTCATACAGATCTCTTCCCCAAGCGGGTTGGGTTCTCTACTTGCAGCTATTGCCATTCTCATCACCAGCATCAATATCTTCGGCGGCTTTGAAGTCACTCGAAGAATGCTGGAAATGTTCAGGAAGTAAAGGAGAAGAATCGTGTCACAAGGTATTGTTACTATTTGTTATATCACCGCTACGATCCTCTTCATTCTCGCTCTGGGCGGTTTGAGTAAACAGGAAACAGCACGTAGAGGTAATTTTTTCGGCATCATCGGTATGGCCATTGCAATTCTGGCTACGATCTTTAGTGCTGCAGTCACCAGCTATTGGGTGATTATTTTCATGGTGATCATTGGTAGTGCGGTTGGCCTCGCAATGGCTCACCGCGTTCAAATGACGGAAATGCCAGAACTGGTTGCCGTTTTGCACAGCCTTGTTGGTCTTGCTGCGGTCTTAGTGGGTTTTGCTAATTTTCTGGATACCACCATTAATTTGGCCGGTGTTGAGAAAACGATCCATGAAGTTGAAACCTACATTGGTATTTTCATCGGAGCAATGACGTTTTCCGGGTCGATCATCGCATACGGAAAGCTAAGCGGTAAGCTCGACGGCAAACCGCTCATGCTGCCTGCACGCCATTGGTTGAACTTAGGTATGTTAGTACTTGTTGCGATCCTGCTTAATGTCTTCATCCATTCTGCCGAAACTGGCGGCGGTATGTTCCCACTCATCTTAATGACGCTAATCGCCTTAGTTTTTGGTGTACACATGGTCATGGCGATCGGTGGTGCTGATATGCCCGTCGTGATCTCCATGCTAAACAGTTATTCAGGTTGGGCGGCATCGGCAACCGGCTTTATGTTGAGCAATGATCTCCTGATCGTAGTGGGCGCACTCGTGGGTAGTAGCGGTGCGATCCTCAGTTACATCATGTGTCGTGCAATGAACCGAAACTTCCTCAGTGTTATCGCTGGCGGCTTCGGCACAACAGCAGCAAGCAGCAGTGCTGGTGGCGATGAAGAAGTCGGTGAAGTTAAACCGATCGAAGCCGAAGAGACAGCTCAACTATTACTCGATGCACAAAAAGTCATGATCGTGCCAGGTTATGGTATGGCGGTCGCTCAAGCTCAACACGCGGTGTATGAAATTACCCGTCAGTTACGTGATAAAGGCGTTGATGTTCAATTTGGTATTCACCCTGTCGCGGGGCGTATGCCGGGCCATATGAACGTCTTGCTTGCTGAAGCACGTGTGCCATATGACATCGTATTTGAAATGGAAGAAATCAACGAAGACTTTCCTGAAGTCGACGTTACTATCGTCATCGGTGCGAACGATATTGTTAACCCATCAGCACAAACCGATCCATCTAGCCCAATTGCGGGTATGCCGGTTCTGGAAGTGTGGAAAGGGAAAACAACGATCGTCTCAAAACGAAGTATGGCATCTGGTTATGCAGGTGTGGATAATCCACTTTTCTATGACGATAACACCAGAATGCTTTTTGGTGATGCAAAAGAAATGATGGAGGCGATCAACAAAGCAATTAGTAGTTAATAGCTTTAAGATCGTTCGTTTTATCAAATTAAATCAGCCCGATCAGCTTCTGATCGGGCTTTTTTATTGTCCTTACTTTTTGTAAAAAAATTGATCACACGATTAGAGCATTTAACATCGTAATTTCAAGATCGCTAAAACCAGCCTCTTTTCGCAACACTTCGTTAAACGGACCACGAAATCTCGCCTCGACTTTACTATCCAAAAAAGCAAAATATCGCTCCACCGGATCGACCCCCTGCTGATCACACAGATAGCGAAACCAGTCAGATCCCATGCGCACATGCCCGACTTCATCCGTTAAGATAATTTTCAAAATCGCCGCACTCTCGTGATCACCGGCATTATTGAGTTTCACGATCATCGCTGGCGTAACATCCAACCCTTTCGCCTCTAAATAGCGTGGGACTAAGGCCATACGTTCAAGTGCGTCATATTGAGTTTTCTCACACATATCCCACAAGCCACGATGCGCGGGCAAATCTCCGTAATGACTTCCGAGAGATACAAGCCGATCATTAAGTAAACGAAAATGTTTCACTTCTTCCGCTGCAACTTGCAGCCAGTCAGCATAATATTGCTCGGGAAAATCGCGAAAACGGTAGGCTGCATCTAACGCGAGATTGATCGCGTTAAACTCGATATGGGCAACAGCGTGTAAAAAAGCAATTCTGCCCACTTCAGCATGAAAGCCGCGACGGGGTAACCCCTTTGGGTCGATCAACACCGGTGCCGATGGAAACCCAACCCCTTCTGCCATAAAACATTCTGACTGCTGAGCACGAGAAAGAACACCACGTTGATAATCTTCGTGCAGACGATCGACCAACGTAATTTTTTCATCCACCGATGTACTCTTTAATGTCACGCCAAGGCGTGTATAAAAACAGGAATCGAGGGACATAGGTGTGATTAATGGCTCAAGTTTTTTCATAGTGTTGCCGCTACATTCACTGGACGATTACCACGGATGGCGATCAGCAAATCATTAAACCATAGAGGGACCTATGTCTTTTAATAAGCTCCACTCAGACCTTGAATCCGTTCAAGATCTCACTCGAGATACTGTGTACTCCATCGTCTCGGATGCACTCAAAATCCCTGCAGAACATATCAATCCGCAAAGTCATTTGATTGATGATCTAGGAATGACTAAACGTTCTAAGAATCGTCTGCAAAAACTCATCATGACCTACTTTGATGATCTCATTCTTGATCTGGATTGTATTGAGACAATTCAAGAGCTCATTGATCACACTTTAAAAGATGAAATCGATGAGATGGAATATGAGAAATTTCCTTTTTGATCAGAGCATAAGTCTATGATCAGCGCGTGGGCCGACAATTGCCTCCGTCGATCCACGCGCACCTTATTTTGTTTAACCAATAAATTCCTGGCCGCGCATATAAGGTTTAAGAACCTCAGGAATCCGAATACGCCCCTGATCATCTTGGTAATTTTCCATAACAGCGAGTAATGTTCGCCCAACGGCTAAACCCGACCCATTTAAAGTATGCAGCAGTTCAGGTTTACCTGTTTCTGGGTTACGCCAGCGTGCTTTCATGCGTCTTGATTGGAAATCTAAAAAGTTACTGCATGATGAGATCTCACGAAAAGTAGATTGTGATGGCAGCCAAACTTCAATATCGTATGTTTTGGCTGCGGAGAAGCCTAAATCACCCGTACACAATGTAACAACACGATAATGTAAACCTAGTTTTTGTAAAATCATTTCCGCACTCTTGGTCAGCTCTTCTAATGCTTCCCAAGAGTCTTTTGGTTTAACCAATTGCACGAGTTCAACTTTTTCAAATTGATGCTGACGGATCATTCCGCGTGTGTCGCGTCCGTATGACCCCGCTTCACTTCGGAAACAAGGCGAGTGACAAACATATTTCACCGGCATATCATCCGCGTTGAAAATCTCGTCGCGCGCAATATTCGTCACGGGTACTTCTGCTGTCGGTACTAAATAAAAACCGTGAGATGGAATAGAAAATAAATCTTCTTCGAACTTCGGCAATTGCCCTGTCCCACGCATACTCTCCGCGTTGACGAGGAACGGTACATTCACTTCTGTATAACCATGCTCAACGCTATGCGTTTCCAACATGAATTGAACAAGTGCACGATGCAATCGCGCAATATCACCTTTCATGACTGCGAACCGTGAACTGGTGATTTTCGCCGCGACTTCAAAGTCGAGTAAGCCTTGTTCGGCACCAAGGTCGACGTGATCTTTAGGTTCGAAATCGAAGCTCGGTACTTCACCCCAACGACGCATCTCGATATTGTCATCTTCACTTGTGCCAACAGGAACCGATGCATCAGGCAAGTTCGGCATCTCCATCGTGATCTGGGTCATCGCTTCTTGCAGTTCGCTCAACTTAGCCTCGCTGGCTTTCATTCGATCACCCAGATCAGCCACTTCAGCCAGTAATGGCTCAACATCCTGTCCTTGCGCTTTTGCTTGGCCAATCGCTTTAGATCGTGCATTGCGCTGCTGTTGCAGTGTTTGCGTTTCGATCTGGATGGCTTTTCGTGATTCTTCTAATGTTTGAAAAGCAGCAACATCCAATGTGTAGCCTTTCGGCTTTAATGCCTCTGCCACGGATTCCAGATTATTACGCAAATATTGCGGATCTATCATTTATCAACACCCTCAAAAAAGTCTAAATCAACTGTATTATGCCGTCACTCAACTTACGATCGAGCAAGTAAAACACCACACCATACTGCTAGTAGGCATAAGAATACATTCAGCAGTATGTTTGAAATTGCACGTATGATGAGCCCCGATTCGAACAAACCTAGTGTCTCGATAGAGAACGTCGAGTATGTCGTAAACGCTCCCAGCAGCCCAATCATTAGCAAAGAACGCATCTCATTACTTAGCGTCCGATGCTCCACGAATTTCACGAACAGGTAGCCCATGATCAAAGAACCTATAATATTGACGACAAGCGTACCCCAAGGAAATGTTCTCCCAACGTAGTGCGTGATCGTAACTGAAAAAAGATACCGCATCACCGATCCGATCGCACCACCTAACGCGACGAAAACGAGTTGGTTCATCAATGTGCTATCCCCCTTGCCTAGCTTTCAGATCAAGTGACCGAAGATAGGCGAGTTTTTCCGCGATTTTAATTTCCAACCCGCGGGCAGGAGGATCATAATATGCGCGATCAGCTAGTGCATCAGGGAGGTAACTTTCCCCTGCAGCATAGGCATCTGGCTCATCATGTGCGTAACGATACTCGTGCCCATAGCCCATCTCTTTCATCAGTTTAGTTGGCGCATTGCGTAAATGAATTGGCACCGCTAGCGAACCTGATTGTCGCGCATCTTGCATTGCTGCATTGAAGGCCATATAGACAGCATTACTTTTCGCTGCGCAAGCTAAATAAACAATGGCTTGGGCGATAGCTAATTCACCCTCCGGGCTACCCAATCGTTCTTGGGTTTCCCACGCATCTAAGGCCAAGCGAAGCCCTCGAGGATCAGCATTTCCGATATCTTCAGAGGCAATTCTAACCACTCGTCGTGCAAGGTAAAGTGGATCACAACCACCATCAATCATTCGCGCGAACCAATATAGCGCCGCATCGGGTGCGGAGCCGCGGACGGATTTATGTAATGCAGATATCTGATCGTAAAATGCTTCCCCCCCTTTATCAAAGCGACGTAAAGTCCCTCCAGCGAGTACTTGTTCAAGGTGAGATTGCGTGATCTGACCATCCTGTGAAAGGTCAGAAGCGATCTCTAATAAGTTCAGAACACGCCGCGCATCTCCATCAGCTGCTTGCGCTAACATTTCACAAAGGCTGCTCTCCATCGCCACCCCTAACTCTGTCAAGGCATGTTGAATGATTTGCAACATGTCATCCTGCGACAAAGATTGCAGCACGTAAACGCGAACACGCGATAGCAATGCATTATTTAATTCAAATGAAGGGTTTTCTGTGGTTGCCCCAACGAAGGTAATCGTGCCGTCTTCAATATGCGGTAGAAATGCATCTTGCTGAGATTTATTAAAACGATGTACTTCGTCGACAAACAAAACCGTATGGCGTTGATAAGCCTCGCGAATTTGTTTTGCTTGATCAATCGCTGCCCGAATCTCTTTGATACCACCAAGAACCGCAGAAATGGTCAAAAATTCTGCTTCAGCATGATCAGCAACTAACCGTGCGAGAGTCGTTTTACCTGTGCCCGGCGGTCCCCAAAAGACCATTGAGTGTAGCTTGCCGGACTCGATCGCAAGCCGAAGCGGTTTGCCATCTGTGAGTAAATGCGATTGTCCTATGACTTCCGTAATAGATTGTGGACGCATGCGATCAGCAAGAGGGCGAAAAGTGGCTTCAGTCATTGGATTACTCTAAACATCACGAATGACTAAACCCAAAAAGTGGAGCTAGTGTGGATGCTTAAAACGGTTTTTTATGTGTATGAGGGAAATTATACACGGATGCCACGCAGTTCAGGAATGACTAACGAATAATGAAACTATTTATTCGACACCTGCGCGACAAGTTCTTATCTCATCGCGGAATACGAATCAGATGAAATAAGCGATCTGGCTAATTCTTATAGTTAAAGGTGCCGGGGATGACTTTATCATCCGGTTGTTGTGGTTTTGCTGTCGTTGAAGACATTTTCTTGGAGACTGGAATTTTTTCAGCCTCATCTTCCACAGGATGCTTTCTCGTTGCCAACAAACCGGTTTTGATCTTGTCCTGAACAACTTGATGAACCAAACCAACATCGATCCTTTTTCGACGTTCGCCATAGGCATAAACCAATGCTGAATCACACAGAACATTTATCAAACGCGGAATACCACCACTTTGGTGATGAATAAATCGAAGCGCGACAGGTTCAAACAGATCCGGATCACCACCGGCAGATTTTAAACGATGGCGGATATAACGATCTGTTTCTTCACGGCCCAAAGGTTTGAGATGGTAAGCTACGCCAACACGTTGAATAAATTGCTCTAACCCTTGCAGTTTTAGCTTTTGACGTAGTTCAGGCTGTCCAATTAATACGAGCTGTAAGACGTTATCTTTATCAGCATTGATATTCGTAAGAAGGCGTAATTCTTCCAACGCTTCAACATCAAGATTCTGTGCTTCATCAATAATCAAGATCGAACGTTTACCTTGTGCATATTGTTCGATGATGTGCTCGTAAAAATCTTGGTAAAGAGCAATTTTATCTTTTTTATCAACAGGTAAACCATATGCAAGACAGACCCATTGAATCAAATCACCAAAGTTACGATGGGTATTTGAAATCAGACCGATGTTCACCTGATCGTCCAATTGGTTGAGAATGTGTCGAACCAACGTAGTTTTGCCCGAGCCTATTTCGCCACTGAGAACAGTGACCATAATCTCATTCAGTACCGCATATTGAAGTAAGGCCAGCGCCATACTGTGTTTATTTCCTAGATATAAAAAATCCGGGTCGGGTAATAATGAGAATGGTTTTTCGTCAAAACCGAAAAATTGTTCGTACATGTTATGACTACCTGTTTTCCCTTGGTCGTGATGATCTTAGACTGTTGTAAAAATTCACGTAATTGCTTTCATTTCCACTCTAAATCAATAGTAATAATAGTAATAACTACCTGCATGACTTTTCGATTTGTTTAATACCGAGCCAACAATATTGGTTCCTTGTAACATTTCCAAGGTTTGTTTCATTTGATCTTTAGTAGTAACACCGTCTTCAACAACCAGCAACATAGCATCCACATGCGGCGCAAAAGCCATGGCATCATCTGTAGCTAAAACTGGAGGTAGATCGAAAATAACGTAGCGCGATTTATAGCGGTGTTTTAACTCGTTGACAAAGCGAGCCATATTCGGCGATGCAAGAACTTCAGATGAGTTATAAATAGATTCTCCACCAGGTGCAATTACGAGGCGTTCGATAGACGGATTAAAAAGTATGTTTTCAAATGGTACATCTTTTGTCAGCACATCATAAATGCCTTGTGTTGGCTCATAACCAAAATAACGGTGTACTGATGGCTTGCGAAGATCGAGATCCACAAGTAATACGGAATGGTGGCTTGATTTAGCCAAGCTGATTGCAAAATTTATCGCCGTTAATGATTTACCATGATTTGGACCCGGACTTGTAATCGCCAATGTCCGCCACTGCTTAGCCAGCATTCGTTGCTCAATTTGAGTCCGTAATAATTTATACGATGCGACCGCGCGATCATTTTCTTTCTCAAAAATTATACGGTTATTGCGCAAGATCTTCTGATCCGGCTGGAAAATTTTGGTTTGAATATAATCATAGTCAAAGTCCTCCTCATCTACCGGCTGCTGATATCGCTTAACCTCAGCCAATTTTGGACTCGCTTTTGCTCTTGTTTGTTGCTCTTCACGAGCTCGGGCTAATGCTTGTTTAATTCGTTCCATTTAGTTCACCCTTCTTAAATACCGAAACGACGTAATGTTTTAAACCAAAGTACATCAAGCGGAATAAAATATAAGTGCACGACGGCAATTCCAATCACCAAGCTCATGATTAACCCAAAAACAAGTAACGTTCGTTGCATGACGCGTTTACGTACATCTTCATAAGTCTCGATATACGGTACTACAGCAAGTGGTGGCTCGCCGAGAATTTCCATCACACCATGTCGTCCACGTACCGAATCGTTTAATGCTTCGGCTAATGATGCGGCGCCAATTCCACCGGCAAAAGAAAAAATCAAACCAAGAAACGCTATTGCTAATCTATTTGGTTTATATGGTTTTTCAGGCATTAACGGTGGTTCAATCAGTGTGAAACGTTCACCTTTACGTTCAGACTCAAGTGACTGTGCTAACTGTGCTTCTAATTGTTTAGATGTAATCTCCCGGTATTTCGCACTTGCGGTGTCAAAATCACGCACTAAATCACGATATTCACGTTCAACTTGAGGAGTTCTCGTTAGTCGACTTTCATAATCTCGATAGCGGGTTTCAAGCTCATCGATTTTTTTATTTAACGAAGCAAGATCAGAGTCTGATGCATCCAACTGTGCCTTTAATTGGACATATGCTGGGTTTGGGCGCTCTTTAATTAAAAACTGCGGTTGAGTAACATTATAGCTTGGGAAGCCTGATGACTTTCTCTGCGAAAAATTAACGACTTCTCCCGTTCGTTGTCGCTCAAGTTCTGCAAGCTCCCGCTCGTAACGTTTTACATCAGGATGGTCTTCGGAATACCGCTCTCGAGCACTCGATAATTTCAATTGTAACGCAGCAATTCTTGATTCTAGCAGTGTTGTATCGCTCGCACTCACACCAACTTCGTTTTTGAGTGAATCTATTTCTCTCTTTAAGCGTTGAACATCTGGATGACCAGCTGAATATTTAGAGGATACAGCTAGATATTCAGTCTGCAGCGCTTCCAATCGGGCATCTGGTTCTGAACCGATCTGTGAACGGCGACTTAATTCATATTGATGCTTTTGCAAAGCCTGTTCGTAACGCTGCCTTTGTAAATCATATGCAGGGTTATACCGCTGCTCATCTATTTTTTCTGGCTGTTGTGAAAGTTCTGCTGCGAGATAAATTTTGCGTTCATTTAAAGAGGATATCTGACGACGAACTTCAAGTATTTCCTGCTCAGTTCGATTCATCATTTGCGTATTTAGATCAGAGAGTTCCGGCAAGGACTCAGCATTCTCCTCTTTAAATTGCGCTAACTTCGCTTCTAGTGCTGCTATTGTATTGCGTAACTTGTCACCTTCTGAAGATAAGAATGCAGAAGCTTCGATAGCTGTTTCAGTACGATTTTTTATATTTTCATTTAAAAATAGAGTGACTAGTTCATTCGCAACGCTTTGCGCTAATTTAGCTGATTTGTCTTCAAACGAAAGTGTAAAGGCGATTGTTGCTGAACGGGCTTGACCACTGAGAGGATCCACTACATCAGCACTTACCATATCCAGACTAATATTCTCCCGCATGGTACCCAGCACGCTTTCTATGGGTGTATTTTTGCGTTCTTCACTAAACAAATTGTATTTTTCAACCAACAGCATTAAGTTCTTTGAAGAAAGAATTTTCTGACTGATGACTTGGATACGTTGCTCAGCGTAACTAGTAACAAGTGTACGAACAAAATCTTGAGGGACTTCTTGTTGTTCAATCAGGATTGTTGCGGTTGACTTGTAAACGGCAGGTGTTCCAAAAGCGAAGCCTAGGCTGATTGTTAAAATCAATGCCATTACGCTCATGATCAAACCTTTGCGACGACGCAAGACATTCAAATAATCACTAATGTCTTTTTCGTTTTCTTCGAAATTATTTAATAGAGCATTTTCACTATTCATTGCATACGTTCTTTTAAGTAGGTCGGAAATGTATTTTCTTCAGGCTATGACGACATAAATGATTATTACTAATCAACATCTTACATCCAATAGTTACATGGTCAATGAAATTTCATGTGACCTGTGTCCAGTATTATCAATGATTAAATGAAACAAGATGTAAGTCTAATAACTAATAAGGAATTTAGACTCTCATATTCAAAACGCAATGTGTATTACGTGGTTACTTCTTTAAGTAAGGGAGTGTTTCGTTCTTGACAAGTTTTGTAAATTTGAGAAGAACCACCCTCTGAAGGACTCAAGAGGATGGTTTTATTTAATCGTTTACAGTTTTAACGGGATTTGGCGTAACGTCTACCATTGTAACCAACCTGCAAGAATACAGCATGGCTGTCAGCAGTATCACCATCTTCGGGACTTCGTTGACGGTAACTATAGCCACTACCAACCGTCCAAAACTCAGTTAGTCGATAATTTAATCCCGCTTCGAGCCGTATTTGATCGGATGATTGCGCAAAACCCTCAGACAAGGTGCGCTCAGACTCACTCTGAGTACTTATATAACGAAAATCAGCCGTACCTTCGAGCCTATCTGAAAATTGATGTAGCGCTGATAATGAATATTGGTCTACATCAGTGATACCCGTACCACTTGGAACCGATGAGCGACTTAATCTAACCGTATAAATTGTTCTTTCGTACGTTTTCTCTAAAGAAACATCAAACAATACACCCGTATTGCTCACATCTCCCTGATCGTAAACACGCTCGGTTATTCTCGCGCCTCGAATTAAATCAGGATTTAAATTACCAAGTACATCGAACTGGCTTCTCGTTATTATTGCCCCGTTTTGCAGTAAGTAGTTGTAATCAATCAGATCGGCAAATTGACCATCTGTTTTACGCCCGCCAAGTGAAAGCGTTCCAAGCAATGTCTCATTAAAGTTATGAGCATAAGCAACGGTGAATCCGAACTGCTCAAAACGCTCTTTCAGTGTGTCCGGATCTGGAACATTATGTACTCCTGATGCCGTTGGTGATGAGCCAGAGCTACCCAGAACTTGGTTATTAAGTTCAGGATCTTGAATCGAAGCAAACACCGATGTGGTTAATTGGCCTTTTTCAGAAATTCGGCGAATCCACGAGCCATTAATACTGTAATTAGTGTAATCACTCAGTAAAGTATTATTATTATCGTATGTCGCTTCGGTGTAACCTGCCCCAAACCTAAGACTATCTCTCTCCGAAAGAATGTAGGTTACGGATGGTCCAAACGTGATTGTTTTTCGCGAAAAGCTCTCGGTCACTTGGTTATTAATGTCATCAACAACTAGACCCAGATCTTCAAGTTCAGCAGCAACCACACCGACATTTGAAAATCCGAAAGTGGCACCAGCAGACCACCTTTCATTAAAACGGTGTTGCGCATTCGCATCCAGGTAATAATTCTCACGATCCTGATCGATACCTGAATCATCATCAGTATATCGGTTGACTGCGAATTTTGGCGTTATTGAAAGCGCTGTTTTCTCAGACTGATAAGCAAACAGCGCTCCCGCGTCAAACAACATGCCGAATGTTGACTTTTCATTTACAGAAGAAAGGTTACGATTAGTATCATATTCCGCCGTTGCATTCGCGAATGGCGTCACTGAATATTCCGCCGCATAAGTTTGGCTGGCAGCCAAAAAACTGAATGCAACTAACCCCACTCCCGTAAAAGATTTCATACCGCTTTCCCCAAACTATTTTCTTATGTTAATGCTGCTATGGTACTACAACTACATCGCCAGGTTGCAGAAGAATATTCTGTGATAACCCTTGCCCAGCTTCCACTTCTGCATACTTAAATGGAATGGCGATTTGTCGACCATTTTCGCGTCGTAAAATTTTAATTTTGTTCAACCCTGCAAAGGTCGAAGCACCACCCGCCATACTCATTGCCTGCATGACATCAATATCGTGGCTCATAATAAACTCGCCAGGATTGTTCACTTTACCAATAACATAAATCTTATTACCTAAAATCTGCATGACCGAAACCGTAATAACCGGATCAGGAATATACTTTTGAATTTTCTTCGCTAATTCAGCAGTAATCTGTTGTGCATTCTTACCTTTTGCATCAACATCGCCTGCCAGAGGAAAAGTAAAATGGCCATCTGGGCGAACCAGAATATCTTGTGTAAGATCTTCCTCTTTCCAGACTGCGACATGTAAAACATCGCCCGGTTGAATTTCGTAGTTGACTGATTGGCTCTTCGCTGCCGGAGCTGCCTGCACAGAAAAGTTGAAGCTCATTAATAAACTAGCGAGCAGAAGACTGAATAGACTAATACGTTTTTTCATGAACATTATTTTTACCCTCAAGCTAATACTCCCTATCAAGAATTAGGCTTAACTCATTAAATTATAATGAAGTTTACTTCTCATGGGAATAGATTTATGGAATGTTAAGCATTAAAATTAAAACACATGACTCAATCTGACGCCTGTAAACAATCTATAAGTATCAACGCCGTGATTCTGGCCGGCGGACTGGCCCGACGTATGGGCGGTGATGATAAAGGATTGGTACATCTCAAGCGCCGTTGTCTGGTTGAACATGTCATCGACCGACTTACCGATCAAGTTGAGGGCATCTTAGTTAACGCCAATCGTAATCACAAGGTATATGAAGGCTTCGGCGCCACTGTATTCAGTGACGAAGTTGGCAGTTTCGCCGGACCACTTGCTGGTATCGCAACCGCCATGCAACAGATAACAAGTACCCACCTACTCGTCGTACCGTGTGACTCGCCTTTTATACCGAAAGATCTGGCCCCTCGACTACGTGAAACACTGATGAAAACACAGGCTGACATTGCCGTCGTCAACGATGGAAAACGTATGCAACCAGTCTTTGCGTTGATTGATCAAAAACTTTTGCCATCACTTGAAAAGTTTCTCGCGGACGATCAACGAAAGATTGATCGTTGGTATGCGCAACATCATTGTGTCGAAGTGGATTTTTCTGATCAGGCCGATGCATTCATGAACATCAACACCAAAGACGATCTTCGCCAAGCCGAAATGCGTCTGACGCTCACAGAACTCGGCATCCCGGTCATCGGCTTTGCTGCCCACAGTGGCAGCGGTAAAACAACATTGCTCAAAAAACTGATTCCAAATTTAACGGCGCGCGGTTTACGACTTGGCCTCGTCAAACACGCCCACCACGGCTTTGAGGTCGATGTACCTGGCAAAGATAGTTACGAACTTCGCATGGCCGGCGCAAGTCAGGTGATCGTTGGTTCTCAAAAACGCTGGGCTTTGATGGTTGAAACCCCTGATCGTGAAGAAAATATCACCCTCGCGAGTTTGATCAGCAATTTACACACCGACGAGCTAGACATCGCCCTGATCGAAGGCTTTAAGCTAGAATCCATACCTAAAATCGAAGTCTATCGAGCAGCACTCACCAAAGCCTCACTTGCCAGCCATGAAAAAGGCTTTGTCGCCATTGCAACTGATGCGATAACATCAGACCGCGCCCAGCTTGCATCGCTGCCTTTTCTGGATCTGAATAACACGGATCAGATCGCCGAATTTCTTTTGGATTATATCAAACAATGGAAAAATCAGAACAACCTCTAATCCCTCACGCTATTAGCTGTATGGATGATTTTGATCCAAACTCCATGCCGTGCGAAATCGCACAAGCTTACATTTTAGAATCCGTTCCGGTTATACAAACACAAGAAAAAGTCGCGCTACGTTCTGCTCTCGGTCGTATTCTTGCTGAAGATGTTCAATCAAACATGAACGTACCGGCACACACTAATTCAGCAATGGATGGTTATGCGGTTCGCGCGGAAGATCTTCCGCAAGATTCCACCACAACCTTAACGATGATCGGACGTAGCTTTGCTGGTCATCCTTTTGATCAACCCGTTCAAGCCGGCCAATGTGTCCGCATTATGACCGGTGCCGTTATGCCAGAAGGCACGGATACTGTGATCATGCAGGAACATGTTGAAGTTGAAGCCGATCAGATACGGATCGGGAATGAACACACAGCCGGGCAAAACGTCCGAATGGCCGGAGAAGATCTCGCGATCGGACAGACCGTTCTCACCGCAGGTAAACGCTTAACACCGGCCGATCTCGGATTGCTCGCATCACTCGGCCAAGGCGAAGTAAATGTGACGCGTCGCTTGCGTGTAGCGTTTTTCTCGACGGGCGATGAATTGCGATCCATCGGTGAGACCTTAAAGGCGGGTGAAATTTTCGACAGCAATCGCTACACCCTATACGGAATGTTATCTCAGCTTGGTGTTGATCTTATCGATATGGGGGTTATCTTGGATACGCCCGAAGCAGTCAAACACGCCTTCCAGCAAGCCGCTGATTGCGCTGACGTGGTAATCACCTCTGGTGGTGTTTCTGTTGGAGAAGCTGATTACATAAAAAACGTTTTAGCCGAAATGGGTAAAGTGAATTTCTGGAAAGTCGCGATGAAACCCGGTCGACCACTCACATTTGGCCAGATCGAAAAAGCCGTTTTCTTTGGCCTGCCAGGTAATCCTGTGTCCGTCATGGTTACATTTTATCAGTTCGTGCAGGCCGCCTTAAAACGCATGATGGGCGAACATTTATCGCAGAACTTGTCATTAAAAGCGCGCTCAACAACGGCCCTTCGTAAACGACCAGGACGGACAGAATTTCAACGTGGCGTGTTAGAAACAGACGAAAATGGTGAGCTAGTAGTGCATAAAACGGGCGAGCAAGGATCAGGGATTTTACGATCCATGTCTGAAGCTAATTGTTTTATCGTGTTACCGCAAGATAGCGATAAAATTGAAATTGGTGAATGGGTTAACGTTCAACCATTTTCTGACTTTGTGTGATTATGATCGAAGAATCACCCAAACGCGATCACACCGAAATCACCGTCACTCATCGTGAATCGCAAGGTATTGACGTCCATCACGTGTGAGATACCCTTCCTCATCGATCAAGCCCTGTTCTTTTGCTTTTGTCACTAAATTCGCGGGAATTCCTCTCGGTAAATAGACCGAGCCATCACCATAATGATGCCCGAGAAGTTCTTGTAAAGCTTCGTTTTCTTCGCTTGTTTTACCTTGCTCAAACTGCGTAATTTGTCGATTGATCGCGTCATAAACCTGCTTCATTCCTGATGTCATTTTTCACCTAATTCGCTATGCCTTAAATAGCTTATCGGCAATTTGGAAAAAATCAGTAGATTTTAATGATCAGTAATTCAGTTATTTAGAACATGTTTAAAGAAACGTTCTACCGTTTCTAATTTACGTGTTCGACGCATATTGGGTAATGATTTTAAAAACATCTTCCCGTACGGCTTACTGATCAAACGTGGATCGCAAATCATCAAAACGCCTGTATCTTGCACGTCTCGTATCAACCGCCCCGCTCCCTGTTTAAGCGCAATCACTGCTTCTGGTACTTGATATTCCATAAACGGATTGCGTCCCTGCTCACGGATCGCATCTAGCCGAGCTTGCATGACCGGCTCGCCCATCGACGCAAAGGGGAGCTTATCGATGATAACGCAGCAAAGCGCATCACCTCGCACATCAACACCTTCCCAAAAGCTACTCGTCCCCAGCAAAACCGCGTTGTCCGTTTCAAGAAATTGTTTGAGTAACTCTGCTTTTGTAGCAGTGCCTTGCACGAACAAATTAAAGTCCGTTTTTTGTTTAAGTTGCTCTGCCGCTTCTTGTAATGCACGGTGGCTGGTGAACAACATAAATGCACGCCCCTGACTCGCGCGTAACACAGGAATAGACGCTGTCACCACTTCTGCTGTGTACTCAGACTGGTTTGGTTGATATTCCATTTCAGGGACGTAAAGAAAAGCTTGCTGCTGATAATCAAACGGACTATCCCACTGTTGCGCATTCGTTTTCGCTTGCTCATTATCCAAGCCTAGCCCGAGCCGCGCGGCAAAATAACTAAACTTTTCACCCACGGCTAATGTGGCTGAAGTAAAAACCCAGCTACATTGAAAACGTGCTCGATGGCCACTGAAAGTTCGCGCAATATCCAATGGTGTAATGTGCAATGCAAACGTTCGCTGGAATGTCTCGTACCATTTGATCACGCTTTCCTGTTCAGCAGGTTGGCCTTCTTCAAGTGATTTATCAGTTTTCTTATCAGAATCAAGTTCCTTTAAATTCAATGAGTTATCTTTTGTTTTGATAAACACATCAAGGTTTTCGAGTAATACTTCCGTACGCTTCTGACAATTTTCCAACCCGCGACTACGTTCGCTGGCGGGTTTTAATGCGGTGTGCATTGCTATTAAGGCTGCCTGTAAATCCAACACCCCCTCTTTCACCTCTTGCTTGTTGGCGACTTCGTGCCAGGGAGCTTTTTGCCCGGCTTTTCCTAAGGTCAGCCGAAAATCCCGCGCTGCTTTCTCAAACTTATCGGCGACTTTTTCCAGATCAGACATATCCGGCGCATCCTTAAGGTAGGTTGCGATCAGGTCTCGGGATAATTCCACGCATTGTCGTGATGTGACGGACGATCCAAAAAACTGCGAGGCGATGTCGTGAATTTGATGCGCTTCATCAAAAATTACCACTTCAGCACCCGGTAACACTTCGCCAAAGCCCCCTTCACGCAAAGACAAGTCGGCCATGAATAAATGATGATTCACCACCAACACGTCCGCTTCATTTGCCTCTTTACGCGCCTTATAAACATAGCAATCCGCATAAGCCGGGCATTCTTGCCCAAGACAATTATCAATCGTCGAGGTAACAACCGGCCAAAGACTCGAATCCTCCGGCACGCTGTCGACATCCGCAATGTCTCCGCTGTGCGTGCGCGCCGCCCAATCTTTGATCGTGTTTAGTTCTTTATGTTGCTCGATGGCAAGAAACGTTCCTTCCTGCCCCGCTTGTTCAAGTCGGTACAAACACAAATAATTTGCACGCCCTTTGAGTAGTGCGATCTTCACAGGCTTTTTCAACACATCACGAATGATCGGCAGATCACGATGAAAAAGCTGATCCTGCAAATGTTTTGTTCCGGTCGAGATAATCACCTTTTTATCCGACAGCAACGCTGGTACTAGATAGGCAAAGGTCTTGCCCGTTCCGGTTCCAGCTTCACAGATCAATGTAGCATTATTTTCAATCGTGAGGCTGATCGCATCCGCCATTTCCTGTTGCTGCACACGTGGATTAAACCCGCTGATGGCTTCCGCAAGAGCGCCTTTCTCACTGAGAATTTCAGAAGGTAAATTTGACATGACTTAAACCTGCTCCAACATAAACGGATTCACTTCCGCCAGCGATGTTGCCCCTACCAAAATCATATGTAATCGATCTAAACCTAGCGCGACGCCCGCACAATCTGGCATACCTTGTTCAAGCGCTGTAAGGAAGTTTTCGTCTAACGGCATTTTTGCAAGGGTCTGCGATTGACGAATTGCATTGTCTCTATCAAAACGTTGTCGTTGCTCAATCGCATCGGTTAATTCGCTATAGCCATTCGCAATCTCAACACCATGAATAATGATCTCAAAACGTTCAGACACCTCCCCTCGTATTCGTGAAAGCGCCGCTTGCGATGCGGGGTAGTCGTACACAATAATTGCCTCGTGAGCGAAAGCAGAAAGCACATGATGACTTAATACCCAGTCAAGCTTTGCGTCACGCGTTAATTCACCCTGAATATCCTGGCAAAATTCGTCAAGTTCAGCCTCGCTTGCTGTTAATGGATCAAGCCCCACTGTGTGTAAAAAGACATCGCGGTAGGTGAGTTTTTTCAATGACGATAAGGAGAGTAGCTTCATTAAAAACGTCCCCAGCTCATCCATTAATTGCTGATACTCTAACCCCACTCGATACCATTCGATCAAGGTAAATTCTGGATTGTGGAGACGACCGGCCTGATCTTCTCGAAAGGCTTTTCCGATGTGGTAGATCGAACCCGATCCTTCAGCGATCAAACGTTTCATGGCGAATTCGGGCGAAGTGTTTAAATAGAGCCTTTCACCGAAAAAACGTGTTGAGAGATTCTGTATTTGCGGATCACTACCGCCAGAGCGCGATAAAATTGGGGCTTCCACTTCCAGTAAACCCAACTCACCAAACCAGGATCGAAACTGCTGAATGAGATCAGCACGTTGTTGCAAAATGGCGAGCGTATTATTCGGCATTGGATAATTTCAACAGAAATTGACTTGGTGTCATCCGCATGATCAGCAAGACGACACCACGAAGAAAGGACAAGCTGACCTAAACAGTAAAAAAGGTTTATTCTTTAGCGCGCGAAGCGTACTCGCCAGTCCGTGTATCGACGCGAATCACTTCGTCCTGATCAACAAATAACGGTACACGAACGGTCGCACCTGTTTCCAGAATTGCTGGTTTGCTGCCACCAGTAGCGGTGTCGCCGCGAACGCCGGGATCCGTTTCAGTAATCTGCAACTCAACAAAGTTCGGCGCAGAAACCGACAATGGCTCACCATTCCATAGCGTCACTTCGCACACTTCCTGTCCCTTTAGCCATTGCGCAGCGTCGACCATTGCTGCTTCACTCGCCTGAATTTGCTCAAAACTTTTCGGATCCATGAAGTGCCAGTACTCGCCATCGCTATAGAGAAATTCAAGAGTGACATCCATCACATCTGCGGCTTCTACCGATTCACCTGACTTGTATGTGCGTTCAATCACGCGACCAGTTTTCAAATTACGAATTTTAACGCGGTTAAACGCCTGGCCTTTTCCGGGCTTCACGATTTCATTCTCGACAATGGTGTACGGATCACCGTCGATCATCAGCTTCAGTCCATTTTTGAATTGGTTAGTTGCGTATTTAGCCATGTTTTTTGGTAATCTCTGCGAATGAAGGACGCTATGATACCCCGAACAGAACCCGTTTTTCAGCAAGAAAATTGGAAAAAGGAACTGGCCAATGCGATCACTCAACCATTAGAGTTACTTCGCGAGCTACAGCTTGAACAATCCGATCTGGCACATCAGCTCGACGCTATGCCGGACTTTCGTTTGCGCGTACCGCGTGCTTTCGTTCGCAACATGAAAAAAGGTGATGCGAATGACCCGCTGCTATTGCAGGTTTTGCCGCAGTCAAAAGAGCGTGTTGTACTGGAAAATTACCAGCTTGATCCTGTTTCGGACAAAGCCGCAGAAGTTGTCCCCGGTGTGCTGCATAAATATCACGGCCGCGCCCTGCTCGTCACCACGGGTGCTTGCGCAGTGCATTGTCGTTATTGCTTCCGCCGACATTTTCCTTATAACGAATCCAACCCGAAACCGAACGCTTGGTTTGATGCGCTAGAGTACATTCGAAACGATGAGAGTATTCACGAAGTTCTCCTCAGTGGCGGCGATCCACTTTCCTTAGATGATCGCAAACTTACCGCGTTATTTACGGCGATAAGCCAGATTCAGCATGTGAAACGAGTTCGCATTCACACTCGACTTCCGGTGGTTTTACCGTCACGGATCACAGAGGAATTACTCGCTTTATTACACCACACAACATTAAAAGTCGTCATGGTGATTCACGCTAACCATGTAAATGAACTGAGCGCAGAAGTGGAAGCCGCCTGTTTAACATTGCATGAGAATAAGGTGACATTACTGAATCAGTCGGTTTTATTACGCGGGATTAATGATCACACCGATGCATTAATTGATCTCAGCGAACGGTTATTTGAGATAAACGTGCAACCTTATTATTTGCACCTGCTCGATCCCGTTCAAGGTGCGGCGCATTTTGATGTTTCTGCGAGTGAAGCGATCACATTAATGGCGCAAGTCCGATCAAAACTTCCAGGTTATCTTGTCCCACAATTAGTCAAAGAAATTGCCGGAGAACCATCGAAAACGCCATTACACGAGAAATTATCAACACATGTCTGATCTCGATTTAACCAACATCACCACATCCCAACGCAGCGCACCTTTCTTTTGGACGGTGCGTGTCTACCATGAAGATGTCGACACGATGGGTGTGGTCTACCACAGTAACTATTTGAAATACTACGAACGGGCGCGCACTGAATACTTACGTGCAGCGGGCTTTAAGCAATCTGAGCTGATGCAAGATAACGACATCATGTTTGTTGTGCGATCAATGCAATTGGAATATGTACATGCTGCGCGTTATGACGACCAACTGCATGTGACGGCTGAGGTTGATCAGATCAAACGATCACAATTTCACTTCCAGCAAAAAATTCATCGTTTAAATGATCAGAATGAATGCATTGACCTCATCAACACTGCCGATGTGAAAATTGTCTGTGTGAGTGCTAGTCGATTACGCCCGGTGAAACTTCCTGTTGAGATTCTTGATCAATTACGATCCGATTAACCCACTTAAGCTAGATTCTTCCACTTAAAAACGAACGTGCAACATGCCGATGTCATCATGTTGTGGTGCACCACCCACATGCGCTTCAACCTCTTGCATGATGCTCGTGATCAAACTGGCATTTTGTGCGTTGTGTGAAAGGCTAAAAAGTAATCGTTCTAGCCCGAAGATTTGTCGCTCCGTATTTTGCGCTTCAATGATGCCGTCGGTATAGGCAAATACAGCATCCCCGTCGGCAAGCGTAAAGTGTCTAAACGTCACATCATCTATTTCGTGGTTGATGCCAAGCGGGAGGTGCGTTGAGCAAATACGTTCTTTGACGATGCCACGTTGATTAAGTATGAACATATCCGGCATACCACCATTCCAGACAGCGATATTTTTTCGAGCTCGATCAAATACGATAAGGCTAGCACAACAAAATTGCTCCGTTGCTAATCGTTCTGACAATTTATTATTGAGTTCTTTTAAGATAAACCCAGGTTCAAAACCTTTTTGACACATCGCGCCAAAGGTCGACGCCAATGGGATCACGCACATCGCCGCGGGCATTCCATGCCCAGTAATGTCCGCAATAATCAGCGAAAGTTGTCCATCCGGCCCCTCACACCAGTTAATGTAATCACCACTGAATTCATCAATCGGTTTGATCAGACTGGTCACACCGGTAATGGGGGCTGCTTGCGTATTAATAATCCGTGAGTAGATCGCATTCGCCAGCGTTTCTTGTTGGTGCTTCTCTTCAAACAAACCAATCAGATCTGCATGCTCGCCTTCTAGATTGTTATAACGCATCTGCAATGCCGGCTCAGCTACTGCCTGTTCCGTGATTACTCGGTTGTAATAGCGCGCAACCAGATTCAATGACACGCAGATCACGACCAATAAGCTCGCGTAAAATATTGAATAACCACCAATGTTGAACAACATGATAAACGCCGTTGGTGCGAGAATACCGATACTTGAGATTAGATAAAAAAGTAAAATTGCACCGTGTGCAGGAATCGAAGAAATCGCCACGATGATCAATAACAGCAAGAGAGATTGTTGAATACCAGTCGGTAGGCTTTCTGAATAATGAAAGCCGATCATCCCCCACAACATCGCTGCAAAGCAGGTCATGATCAAGGCACCCCATAACCAATTGTTCAGCTGGGCGTCTTCAATGTGAGTACGACGTTGATAAAAGTATGAAAGGGTCATACGAACAACACTGACAAGAAGTAAAGACAGGAACCACACCGTTAACCATGCGTGATCAGAATGTGGCCACAACATAAAACAAAAAAATATCCCGCCAGTGATGCTCCCCATGCAGGTATTAGTGAGATGCTTATAATAAACATCTAGTTGGTATTTACTGGCTATAAAACTGGGTAAATTTAGTGTGAGCGACGTTGAATCGCCTTTATTCTCATTCATAGAATGTCATCTCCCCTCAGATTCCATTTATTCGTTATGCATTTACCCATTTCTACGAATGTTAATAAATACGTCCTGATGATCCATTACACAGGTTCGCGAGAAGATAATACAAACTGAAGATAATTTCCATGTTGTTGATTTTGGTGGCTTTATACAATGAGATTGAAAATTAAAACATTACACCGATTCTTACGCTGTTTGTTCTTGTTAAACTGCCTGCTTGTATCCCAACCAGAAGCCGCTACCACTATGCTCAGCGACAGTGAATTACGCCAACAACTAGAACTCGAATTTGCCGCAAAAGGAGCGGATTACTCACCACGTACGCGTCATAAAATTGAGCAATTACCGAAGTATATTAACCGTCTGATCCGCGAAGACTCACCTTACTTATTGCAACATGCCCACAATCCAGTGAACTGGTACGCTTGGGGAAAAGAAGCGTTCGCCGCAGCGAAACAGAGCAATAAACCCATTTTCTTATCCATCGGCTATGCCACCTGTCATTGGTGTCATGTTATGGAAGAAGAAAGTTTTGAGAACGAACAAATTGCCGCGATCCTCAACCAGCATTTTATTTCTATCAAAGTGGATCGCGAACAACATCCTGACATTGATGAAACTTACATGACCGCCGTTATGCTAATGACGGGACAAGGAGGATGGCCGATGTCATCTTTCTTATTACCAGACGGGCGGCCGTTCTTTGCCGGCACCTATTTTCAACCATCGAGCTTTGCGGAATTACTCACACGAATCGAAGAACTCTGGCGTACTGAGAACGATAAAATCGTCGCGCAAGCAACTCAACTTAGCAATGCAGTCATTGAGTCGGGTCAAGCAAAAGATCAAGTCAGCCAGATCGCCACGCATGCAGCCGCCAGCGCCGCAGATGATCTCCTTAGTCGCTACGACGAAACCTACGGCGGTTTCGGTACTGCACCGAAATTTCCGAGCGAACCCAGTTTAACCTTGCTCTTACAAATGGGTTTACGAGATCAGAAAAACCAACCGCTACATTCTGCCTTAAACCATACGTTGACCGTTATGGCTAGTGGAGGTGTGTATGATCAGATTGGCGGAGGATTTCATCGCTATGCAACGGACGACAAATGGCTTGTCCCGCATTTTGAAAAGATGCTCTATAACCAAGCATATCTTGCGCGCATTTATATTCAGGCAAGCCGTCAATATCAAAACTCATTGTATGCCCGTACAGGTCGTCAGATCCTTGATTATGTCCTGCGTGAAATGACCCGTGATGATGGTGGTTTTTACTCTGCGACTGATGCTGATAGTGAGGGTGAAGAAGGATTATTTTTTGTCTGGACACCTGAGCAGATCGACGCTGCTCTTGATCCGACGGATGCCGACTGGATTAAACAATTTTACGATGTCAGCCCTTCTGGAAATTTTGAAGGGAAAACAATATTTGCCTTGCCACGACCATTAGATGATCTTGCTAAGAAACGTGGGGAAAGCGTAAAGGATCTGATCACAACGCTTGATCGCATCCATAAGTGCTTGTGGGAAACACGCTCAAAACGAATCCCGCCACTTACCGACGACAAAATCATCGTCAGTTGGAACGGCATGATGATCACCGCCTTGGCTGAAGCCGCAACCGCACTCAACGAACCACGCTATTTAACTGCTGCTATCAACGCTGCAGAATTAATCTGGCAAAAACAACGCACGTCAGAAGGCGAATTAATCCGTGTCAATCTCGATCAAAAAGCCTCGATTACTGCCAAACAAGATGACTACGCCCATTACGCCGAAGCCTTGTTGTCACTCTACGATCAAACCTCCGATCCGCTTTGGTTGGATCGTGCAAAATCGATCACCGACGTAATGATAAATTTATTTCTTGATGCAGCAAGTGGTCGCTTTTTGTTAAGCCGCGATAGTTTGTTATTTTCTAATTCCAGCAGCAACCATGACGGCGCAACACCATCTAGCAATGCGGTTGCCGTTCGTGCTTTAGGCCGACTATGGCGACGATCCGGCGAACATAAATATGCTGAACTTGCGAATCAAGTGATCAGCGCATTTGCGGGTGAAATTAATCAATATCCTGGTTCATATGCTTACATGCTCGCACAACTTGATGAGATCAATCATGGTGAAACGGATTCGACCAATTACCTGGCGCGCGGTGCGATCCGGGTTGTTTCATCTCGCGAAGAAAGTGCCGATCAGACGCAAATAAGCCTGACGATTTCCATACGAGACGGTTGGCATATTAATGCGCATAATCCGAATCACCCGGAACTGATCGGGACGCAGATCCGGCTCTTAACGATTAAGGAAAGCACCGCTAGTCAGATCACCTATCCCACAGCGCAAAACAAGCAGCTTGATTTTGAGTCGCAACCGTTAGCTTTGTATGAAAACGAGGTTGTAATCCATGCAAGGATAGATCAGCGCATTGAAGGTCCGTTAGAACTGGCGTTGGACATGCAGGCCTGTAACAACACGACCTGCTTGCCGCCAGAAACGGTTCGAGTTTTCGTTATGCCGTTCGTTGACCCGGCTTGATCAGCAAAATAAGTGACACAATCACCATACCGCTAAAAATTAGTATCGCCCATTCTGGAATAGACAGGCCAATAAAACGCCACGCCACTTTTGCGCAATCGCCAGTGCCTTTGAGCGCAGTCATCAATGCTTCTGTGAGCGGATAAACTTCAAGCATAAAAAAGAGATCCGGACCGCACTCCGGGACTTTATCCGGTGGCAGGTGTTGCAGCCAGATTTGACGACCCGCTATGCCTGCGCCGAGTAGCGCAAACAATCCCGTGAAAAATGCGTACACGCGCACGCCTACCCGTGCTGGGTTGTGCAAAAAGGCCAGCAACGCCACTGTACCAGTTAATACAAAAAAGAGACGCTGAACCATACACAAAACACACGGATCCAACCCTTTAACGTATTGCAGATAAAAACCAAATCCCATTAACCCTGCGCAGCCAAGAAACATGAGTAAGAACCAAGTTCTTGCGTTGTCTGATAGTATTTTCATTGTTCTTTTAACGTTTTCAGCTCAATTTATTTGCTTTTTTATCAAAAAATAAAAATAAAAGTGAAATACGCATTATTTCTCCAAAATTTGAATCGCTGTCGGCGATGAGTTTTCTTTTTGTTTCGACAGTTGCCAGTTTGAGAGGACATTGATCAGAGCGGTTATAACCGCCGCCAGACATGGCAGCGATTGTACCACTAGAATAATCGCCCACAAACGCGCATTCGGATCACTAATTTCCTCATTACGCATAATCAACGAGGCTGTTACAAGGAGTGTGAGGAAAATGAAAAGTTCATCTTTTATCATTGAAAATGCCGAGCTAAACAAACGCCCCTTGACCATTTTTGGTGTGCGAATAAACGGCATGGAGGACGTAAATAGTCCCGCCCAAACAGCCCGTCCAACAGTATAACTGAGGCTCAATCCTGCCAGTGCTGATCCGATCGTTTGGCTAAATGAACATTTTACTTTCACGCTGTAGAGCCAGATCGCACGGATCAGTTTAAATAAAAATAATCCGATCACAGGTAGCAATAATGCCGTAACGGGAAACTCTGCTTGCGCCGGTTTCAGCAATGCATTGATCGATAACATCATGCTCGCGGCGATCAGCACGAGCGAAAGTCCGTCTGCGATCCACGGCAGCCACCCACTGGTGAAATAATAACGTTGTGCTGTCGTTAATTTTTGTGCGCGATTGAATAACAATTCACGCCAATGTTGTTTCATAATCTGCATCGCACCATAGACCCAACGATAACGCTGAGATTTATATGCAGACAACGTATCCGGCATAACACCTTGGCCAAATGAGTGATTGACATAGACGGAGTCATAGCCTTTTTCATAGAGACGCAAGCCGAGATCGGCATCTTCACAAATACACCACTCCCCCCAGAGGCCAGCGTCGATCAAAGCGGATTTTCTGATCAGGGTCATCGTGCCGTGCTGGATGATCGCATTGGCGGCATTGCGTTGTACCATACCGATGTAGAAAAAACCGGCGTACTCCCAATAACACATTGATTTGAAAATGCTTTCATCACCATCACGGTAATCTTGAGGTGCTTGCACGAAACCGACTTTGCTCGACATAAAATGCGGCACCATGCGTTTTAGCCAATCCGGTTCTACACGATAATCGCTGTCAATCACGGCGATGATTTCAGCATCTTCAGCAGTTTGGCCCAGCGCATAATTCAACGCCCCTGCTTTATAACCACGCCAGTTAAACAAGTGGAAAAAACGAAACGCCTCACCAAGCAATTTGCAATGTTCTTGGACAGGCTTCCAAGTTGCATCTGCCTCTGTATTGTTATCGATCACGAGTACTTCGTAGTTGGGGTAATCCAATTTTTTTAGTGCGTTTAGCGTTAGCTTTACCATTTCTGGCGGCTCATTATGAATCGGCACGTGGATCGATACTTTCGGTAATTTATAAAACGGGAGTGGGTTGATCGGCGTGAAATCTCGCTTATCTTTGCCTTGCCAGAGAATTTCACTGACATCGAGCGCTTCCATCATGAAGATCAACAAGGCGAAGCTTTGCAACAAAATCAAGATTACCCAAACGGTTGCTGTCAACGTGCTCTGATATTGATTCAGCCCGACAGAGATCGTCCAAGCGACAGCAAAAGCCGCAATGTTTACCACACTCAAAAAAAACAACTTGCCCGGTAACTTAACTTTGCGGCGAAAATCTAAAAACAATAACGCTGGAAATAAGGCTAAAATTATCGCAAGCACAGCCCAATGCTGCCAGTCTGGTAAATTATCGACATCGCCTTGCATAGGAAATTTGGGATTTCGCTCGGCATCGTAAATCCCCCAATAGGCACCGACAGTTCCTTCAATTTGTCGTTTCCACGGCTGATCAAAGGCTTCGACAATGTAGTAAGTCATCTCCTCGGCACGCGCAACATTTAAGAAACCACGCAAGAAAGCGGCTTGATTAGCTAAGGACGGTTTCGCTCCTTGTCGTGACGCGCCATCACTGGGCCAGCCAACTTCCATGATCACAACCTGCTTATTTGGATAAGTGGTACGTAATTCACGATAGCGCATCAGTACATAATCCACCGCCTTATCGACTGGAATGCCTTCCCAATACGGCAGAATATGCACACCGATAAAATCCACCGCATCGACCAATTCGGGATTTTCCAGCCAAACATGCCACGGTTCTGCCGTACTGACAGGACGCCAGACGGATTTCTTAACGCGTTTAATCAAACCGATCATTTCATCGACGCTAACATCCGCACGAAGAATGGCTTCATTACCCACCAGCACCCGGACTATATTGTTGGATTTGCTATTACTCAGCTTGACCAGATTCTGTAATTCTTGCTCATTGGTTTTATTAACGGTACTGATCCAAGCGCCGATGCTGACGTTCAATCCCACTTCATCAGCTAGCGCGGGGATTTTTTCCAAGCCATTCATCACGCTATATGTTCGCACGGCGTGAGCAGTTCCTTTTAACCGCGCCAAATCTTCTTGAATATCTTCTGTGGAAGGATGAATGCCCTGATCAGGATGATCTTCTGAGTGATATGGATTGAAAGACAGGCCCATAATCGTGCCGTCCCAAGACGGCGATTGGTTCGCCTTATTCAACCAAGCCCAAACGCCGAGATTAATCAGTAAGATTAACGCCAGAATAAATAACGCTTGCAACCGTGAAAAAAGTGTTTGCTTTGACCCTGTTCGTGGCACGCCTTAGGTTCCCTCTCAATAATGCTGCGATACAGCATTCTTTTCGCCTGAAACGGAATTGAAGTCAAGTATTGTTTACAGATTTATATGACGTAATTGCGGCAAGCACTGGATTGTTCACCCAATCACATCGTCGATGATAGCCGTAAATATATCGTGGCATGAGCGCCGTATTTAGTAATTAGCACGATCGTAATGATCTATCGTAATGATCTTCGGTTTTGGTGTGTATCTTTGAAGGAAAAAAGCTCAATTCGGTTTACGATCCAAATCTTTTTCTGACAAACTGACTAACGAGATAAAACGAGACTGCTGTTGCTGTTCGGAAATTTCATAAGCGAGGAATTGCTCGGGGGTCAGGATGAGAAACGTATCTTGAACTTGCTCAGACGTCACAAGCAACGAGATTGGCGCATAGTAAAGGCCCTCACAAATCGTCGCCTCTTGTAGTAAGTTGAAGACCGCGCAATCCTGCCCTGTGGTCATCGAGAGCGCATGATCACTAATACCCTTGCCAGTCACGAGTATGCTCGCGAGAGAAAAAACGTTCGTCGGTAACGAACCCGCACAACCTACCAATTGCATGGTGTAGAAAAGAAATAATGCTAAGGCAGGAAATTTTCTCATAGTCCAAATGATACTATTTCATTTTCAGATATTTAGCATAGCTATTTAAAATATTTATTAAATATTAACAAGCCGAGTTTTACTTTCAAGGAGTCCTTTCCATGAGTCTTCGTTTTCGATTGAATTTACTGATCACCATGGTGTTTTTTGCAATCTTATTTATCGGCGCGGCACTGGTCATTCATAATGCGCGCAAAGCTTTGTCGGAAGAAACGGCGTCAACGGCAAAACTCACGCTACAGTTACTCGAATTAGCCTTTCTTCAAACGCCCGCTGAGAACCCAGTGCTGAGACAATCGGCGTTGATGGACGAGATCAGAGAGTTCGGGAAAGCACGGCATTTACATATCGATATCGTACATGGCGAAAATATCAACTTCGTGTCCGCTGATCGGCCGTTGCGAAACTCACCAGACGCACCAAATTGGTTTGTAAAAATGGTCGAGCCAACCTCAATGGTGCTGAGGCGATCGGTACTGGTACCGGGCATGCCATCGAGTGAGTTAGTCATTCGCCCCGATCCGGCGGATGAAATCTCTGAAGCATGGGAAGAAGCGCTTTCTCTCTTAGGCTTGCTGGTGATATTTTTCGTGATCGCGAATGTGCTGGTGTTTGTGATCATTGGTCAATCACTAAAACCGATCAAAGCGATTTTGAAAGGGTTGGATGATATTCAACAAGGTGATTATCAATCCCGATTACCTTCAGTGAAACTACCTGAACTCGATATGATCACCCATAAATTCAATCACATGGCAGGAGTTCTAGAGAATAGTCGTAAACAAAATCGTCAACTCACTCAAAAAACACAATCCATTCAGGAAGAAGAGCGCCGCTTTTTAGCGCGTGAATTACACGATGAAATGGGCCAATCGATCACCGCCATCAAAGCACTCGCCGTGTCGATCAGTCAACGAGATCTGGATGAGAAAACTCGGCAAAATGCATCAACAATCGCAGAGATATCCAGCCGGATTTACAGCGTAGTCAGAGGCATGATGCGACGTTTACATCCGGTCGTTTTAGATGAACTAGGTTTGCTTCCCGCACTGAATGACATTATTGATGAGTGGAATACACACCATGAAAATACATTTTGCCATTTCGAAACCACGCATGATCTTGAGCTCTCGGATCTTGATCGTGATATTGCAATCACCATTTATCGTCTTGTCCAAGAATGTCTGACCAATGTTGCAAAACACGCTGAAGCAAGTGATGTGTACATCCGTTTTGAGCGCTCGGACAATACCGTCGTACAACTCTCCATTCAGGATAATGGTAGAGGTTTTACCAGCACCGTTCTGCCACCGGGACTCGGCCTGCCCGGCATGCGTGAACGTGTCGAGGCATTGAACGGTACTTTTCAGCTACACTCAGAAGTAGGTAAAGGTACGCTTATTCAGGTAACATTACCGGTCTGATCATGCTCTCAATGGAGGCGTTAACGCCGTGGCTCAACTTTCTTCACCCGTTCGGGTAGTTCTCGTGGACGACCACGCTGTGGTTCGCGAGGGTTATCGTAATTTACTTGAAGATTGCCAGGGAATTGATGTCGTCGGCGAAGCTGACAGTGGTGAAATGGCTTGCAAGGTCTACACCGATTTAAAGCCAGATGTGGTGATCATGGATCTCTCTTTGCCTGGTATGGGTGGGCTGGAAGCAATCAGACGGATTATTGCGCGCGATCATGATGCACGGATTTTGATTTTCAGCATGCACGAGGACACCGTTTTCGTTGAGCAAGGGCTGCAAGCCGGCGCGATGGGTTACATCACAAAAAGCAGTAGTGCAGCAGTCTTGGTCGAAGCTGTTAACCAAGTTGCAGCCGGTAACATTCATATCGATAAAGACATCGCACAACATCTCGCGGTACAAAAGTCACGCGGAAAAACCACTCCTTTTGCCAACCTCTCCACGCGTGAATTTGAGATTTTCTGCTTACTTGCAGAAGGCGCGAATGTCGCTAGCATTGCCGAACGGCTCTCTCTCAGTTACAAAACCGTGGCGAATTACAGCACACAGATCAAAAACAAATTAAACGTCTCAACGGCAGCTGAACTTGCTCGATTGGCTATTCGACATGGCGTTGTGCAGGTTTAGAACTCTTTCTCCGAACTACTCAAGCATAAAAAAAGCAGAGTGGAATAACATCGTCGTTCTGCAACGGGCAATATTACTCTTCTCTGCTTTTGGTCTCACACGTTTGCGTAAGACAAACGACCTTATTGATCAGTAGCTTGTTACGATTACTTAAGATTTTTTCTTAGGTAAATTCGGAAAAACTAGACGATTCCTTGCTCATTCAGATATTTGATCACCTGATCAACACAGTCTTCTAACGAATGTTGATCCGTATCTACGATCAATTCCGCACTTTCCGGCTCTTCATACGGTGAAGAAATACCCGTGAAATGTGGAATTTCACCTGCGCGAGCCTTTTTGTAGAGTCCTTTGACGTCACGTTCTTCGCAAACTTCCAATGAGCAACGACAGTAAACTTCAACAAAATCACCTTTTTTCACCAGATCACGCGCACGCTGACGATCTTCAAGAAACGGAGAAATAAAAGCGGTCAATGTGATCACACCAGCATCGATCATTAATTTCGCAACTTCACCGATACGGCGAATATTCTCAACACGATCTTCTGATGAGAACCCAAGATCGCCACAGAGACCTTGACGAACATTATCGCCATCGCAGACGTAAGTGTGCTTACCCATCTCATGCAAACGTGACTCAACGGCATTGGCCAACGTTGATTTACCTGCGCCTGACAATCCGGTGAACCAAAGAACGACACTCTTGTGTTTGTTTAATTTTTCACGATCATCACGTGTGATAGTGGCTTGATGCCAAACGGTATTACTGCTTTTCTGTTGCACTTTCTTCTCCTGACAATTTTCGCAAGGCATTAAACCATTCTAATAAAAAGTAAACAACTGACGATAAACTGTATAGTCCCCTTCTATTCGTCATTTTTATTTTGTATCGTGATGAAATTACCAATTAAAGAGTCATTAAGGAGAATTCAGCAGGATGACTAATACAGTCTTGGTCACCGGCGGTGCCGGTTATATCGGCAGCCATGTCGTACGTCAACTTACAACAGCAGGTCGCAAGGTCGTCGTGCTGGATAACCTCAGCACCGGCTTTAAAGAAGCAGTCAAAAATGCAGAACTCGTGATCGGCGATACCGGCGATAAAGCATTGGTTAGTAAACTACTTGCGGATCATGGCATTGATACGATCATGCATTTTGCTGCACATACCATCGTCCCTGAGTCCGTGTCCAATCCATTAAAATATTATGGGAATAACACGGCGAGCACACGCACCTTGCTCGAAGCCGCCTCCGAAGCGGGCGTAAAGCACTTTATTTTCTCATCAACAGCAGCCGTCTACGGTATTCCAGAAACAGACATCACCGCGGAAGATACGCCAACTGCGCCGATCAACCCTTATGGGATGTCCAAGCTCATGAGTGAAATGATGTTGCGTGATTTGTCTCTCGCAACGTCATTACGCCACGTGGTATTGCGCTATTTCAATGTTGCCGGATCAAACCCAGACGGTGAAATTGGCCAATCAACGGCGAAAGCGACCTTGCTCATTAAAGTCGCTTGTGAAGCGGCGTTAGGCAAGCGCGATAAGATTTGTGTTTTCGGAACCGATTACCCTACAAAAGACGGCACCGGCGTACGTGATTATATTCATGTTGAAGATTTAGCCAGCGCCCATGTTCGCGCATTGGAATACCTTGAAAAAGGCGGTGACTCAGCAACATTTAACTGCGGCTATGGTCATGGTTATAGCGTGCGTGAAGTACTCGACACCGTGGCGAAAGTTAACGGGAAAGCACTTAACGTCATAGAAGAACCGCGCCGCGCAGGTGATCCACCCATGTTAATCGCGAAAGCTGATCGCATTCGTGAAACCCTAAAATGGGAACCTGAATTTGATGATCTTGAATTTATCGTGAAAACATCACTGAATTGGGAAAAAAATCGTACGTATTAATCTGAACCAGATTAAATTAACAGTAGTGTAATCGATTTGAATAACCTAAATATCTTGACCTTGCTCGTCGAGATATTTAGGTTTTCTCACAACTGTACAACCCGAACCAACATTCCGAATTTGGGATGATCAAAATAATGTAATTCCTTTGATTTGATCCGCCGACGCTCTTGCATAACAAGTTCACGACCGAGCTGTTGAAAAACCAAGTTCGTTCCAAAATGTAAATAACGCCCTTTATCCAAGGTAATTTGTCCTTCAACAAGCCCTGCAGACTCAATCCAGACTGGCGTACTCTCCCCCCTTTCCATGGCCGGCTGACGCCAAGCTGAGTGTAAAACAACTTGATAATCTTCAGATGCATCAAGCCGTTTACGCACACCAGTTAAATTCAAATCTTGACTCGGTAAAGTCTGATAAGCACCTTCATTTCCCGCATCCAGCTCGATGCTTGTAAAACTATCGGGCTTTTCACTGTCGGTCAGATCACGCCAAATTTCACCATTAATTCCAGCCGTTGTCAGATGCTCAAACACCAATACTTCGACTTTATAAACAGGTGCCGCTTGGACGATATTAGTCAACACCAAGCAAAAAAATACTAGTAAAGTTTTTCGGATTAGAGTCATATCAGGCTGCGTTCTTTTGGCTTAATTTTTCAAGTAAATGTTCAATCATCTCAAACCGTTGTTCAGGATCGGGCATTGGCAAGATGACACGTAATTTTGTATTTTCTAACTTAAATTGCCGCGGCTGGCTCTGGATCAAGTTGATGATCAACGCAGGATCCACATTCGGCTGTTCACTGAAAACAATCCGCGCACCGTTTGACCCAGCATCAATCTTACGAATACCCATCGGAGTCGCTTTTAATTTCAATTGTGCCAGTGCAAACAAATTCCTCGCAGGATCGGGTAATAAACCAAATCGGTCTATCACTTCCTCACGCATCTCCCCCAGATCTTGCTCTGTTTCTGCACTGGCAATCCGCTTATACATTATCAAGCGCGTATGTACATCCGGCAAGTAGTCTTCCGGGAGTAATGCAGGCGTGTTTAGATCAATCTCAGTACCGTGATCAAGTGGCCGATCCAATTCAGGCTGACGCCCTTCTTTCAAAGCTTTTACGGCGCGTTCGAGCATATCCGTGTACATTCCAAAACCAATCTCTTGAATGTGTCCACTTTGATCATCACCTAATATCTCACCCGCGCCACGGATCTCTAAATCATGCGTGGCGATGGTGAAGCCGACGCCAAGATCTTCCAACGACTCGATCGCTTCCAAACGCTTGCGTGCGTCTGTGGTCAAGGTTTTGATCGATGGGACGATCAGGTATGCGTACGCACGATGATGTGATCGCCCAACGCGGCCACGTAACTGATACAACTGCGCAAGGCCAAACTTATCAGCACGATTAATAATGATCGTGTTCGCACTTGGAATATCAATCCCCGTTTCGATAATCGTTGTACACACCAGCACGTTGAACCGGCGATGATAAAAATCCTGCATGACTTGCTCTAATTCACGCTCACGCATTTGTCCATGCGCGTAATGCACACGCGCTTCAGGAATCAGCGCCGATATATCACTCGCCATTTTTGCGATCGTATCCACATTGTTATGCAGAAGATAAACCTGTCCGCCGCGACTAATCTCACGCAAAATCGCCTCCTGCATCAGTTCATCTTGCCACTCGCGTACAAAGGTTTTGATCGCCAGTCGTCGAGCGGGGGGCGTAGCTATGATCGACAGCTCACGTGTGCCTGTGAGCGCCATATTCAATGATCGCGGGATAGGCGTTGCCGTCAGTGTAAGAATATCCACTTCGGCGCGCATGGACTTCATACGCTCCTTCTGACGCACACCAAAGCGATGTTCTTCATCGATGATCAGCAAACCAAGTTGTTTAAATTTAATTTCGCTATTAAGCAACTTGTGTGTGCCGATAACGATATCAACTGTGCCATTCGCCAACCCTTCAATCGTCGCACGTGTTTGTTTTGAATTACTAAAACGCGACAACTGCTCGACTTGCACAGGCCAATCGGCAAAACGATCACTGAAGTTTTCATAGTGTTGTTGTGCAAGTAGGGTCGTCGGCACAAGAATGACAACTTGCTTACCTGAATTTGCGGCGACAAAGGCTGCGCGCATAGCGACTTCTGTTTTACCAAATCCCACATCACCACAGACTAACCGATCCATCGGCTGAACAGCTTTCATATCATTCACAACCGCCTGAATTGCAGATTGCTGATCGGGCGTTTCTTCAAATGGAAAGGCTTGTGCAAACGCGCGATAAGCATCACGATCAATATCAAACGAGTGACCTTGACGTGCTTCGCGTCGCGCATAAATTTCTAATAATTCGGCGGCCACATCGTGCACGCGTTGCGCCGCTTTCGATTTGGCTTTTTGCCATTGCCCGCTACCCAGTTTATGTAGCGGAGCATGATCAGCATCCATCCCGGAGAATCGACTGATCAAGTGTAGCGCGGCGACCGGCACAAATAACTTATCGCTATCAGCGTATTCCAACTCCAAATATTCAGCAGTGATTTCGCCCGTTGTTATCGTGACCAATCCACGGTATCGCCCTACGCCATGATCTTCGTGAATAACAGGGGCGTTCAGCGTTAACTCAGTGAGGTTACGCACCACCGCTTCTGGATCGCGCTGGCTGCGACGGCGTCGTCGGGTTTGCGAGACTCGCTCGCCGAATAATTGTGATTCGCAAATGACAGCCAGTCTAGGTGACTCGATCTGTAACCCTTGTTCTAAGGCGGCAACGCTCAAGCCTAATGGTTTATCGCTCTGCAAAAATGCTTGCCAATCAGAAAAGATTGCTAGCTGGAGATCATGTCGCCGAAATGTATCAACTAGTGTTTCTCGACGACCGGTCGAGTCCGCACAGATCAACACGCGTCCGTCAAAACCATCCAAGAACCGCCGGAGCAGACCGAGCGGCTCTTCCACACGTGGATCAACCGGCAAGCGTTGTGGCATGGTGCTGCTATAAACCACGCGTTGCCCTTTGGATTCAGTATCCTCTGTTTCCATACCGCGAATAAAAATAGCCGGAAAGGTTTTTACTGCGGTAAACACCTCATTGACGCGAAGCGCGATCATCTCGGGTGGTAGGATCGGGCGATTTGCATCGTGACGGAATTGTTCGTATCGCTTCTCACATTCTTCCCAATAGCGTTCGGCAGCCGTTTCTACCGTGTCATGCAACATGACGGTGGTGTCAGCAGAAAGAAAATCAAACAAAGAGCTGGTTTTGTCGAAAAACAACGGCAGATAATATTCAATTCCCGGTGGTGAGAGCCCATCAGAAACATCACGGTAAATACTACACTCACCGGCACGCCCTTCGAATTGATCGCGCCAAGCCGTGCGGAAATGCAAAATTCCCTCTTCTGTTAATGGGAATTCGTGACCGGGCAAGATATCGATCGCCATTAACGCATCGGTCGAACGCTGCGTTTCTTCATCGAAATATCGCAAGCTATCGACTTCATCGTCAAACAAATCTATCCGCACAGGCTGTTCACTGCCCATCGGAAAAATATCTAACAGGGATCCTCTGATCGCAAAGTCACCGTGTTCTAACACTTGAGACACACAACGGTAGCCGCTAGATTCCAACTCGCGGCGAAACTCCTCTAGCGCTAAGGTATCACCGGCTTTGATGCTAAAACTGTTTCCAGCCACATACGATTGCGGAGCAAGTCGATGCATAAGTGACGCGACGGAGGCGATTAATACACCGTTTTTGCGTTTTGGTAATTCCGCTAAGATCGCCAGCCGTTCTGAGACGATATCCTGATAAGGTGAAAACTGATCGTAGGGTAGCGTTTCCCAATCCGGAAAAACACTGATCGGCGTAGATTGATCGGCGACGAAAAACCGGATCTCTTGCGCCAACCGCTCAGCCGTTAACGTATCGGCAGTGATGATCAGTAACGGTTTTTTGGTCAGCTCAAGTGTTTGCGCGATCGCCAGCGCCTGTGATGCGCCGTAGAGTCGTGACCAATAAAGTCGATCTCCCGGCTTTTTCGGTAAAACCGGTGCAAATGGGCTGGGAAATTTAGGATCTGTCATAAAAAAACCACGACTGCTTTTTACTCATTCCGACGGTAAATTAGACTAACGATTCGTTAATCGCAGCCAATGCGGCAACAGGATCAGCCGCTTGTGTTATCGGGCGACCAATTACTAAATAATCTGCCCCATTCGCGACGGCTTTTTCCGGCGTCATAATACGCGTTTGATCATCCTGCGTGGATCCTGCAGGACGCACACCAGGCGTGATCAATTTAAAGTCTTTGCCGCAAGCTGCTTTTAAAACCGGTGCTTCGAGTGCAGAACAAACTACTCCATCCAATCCCGCACTTTGTGCAAGTTGCGCGAGGCGTTTCACCGCCGCTTCGGGTGTGCCGATCAAGCCGATTTCATTCAAGTCATCTTGTCCCATGCTGGTTAGGACCGTGACGCCGATTAGCAAGGGTTGTTTTTCATATTTTGACAGACTTTCGCGCGCCGCCTCCATCATTTTTCGTCCACCGCTAGCATGCACGTTGACCATCCATACACCGAGTTCAGCAGCGGTTTGACACGCTTTTGCGACCGTGTTCGGAATGTCATGAAATTTCAGATCTAGAAATACATCGAACCCCATTCCTACAAAACGTTCGACTAACTTTGGTCCTGCTGCTGTAAATAATTCTTTACCGACTTTTAAACGGCATTGTTCTGGGTTGAGTTGCAGAGCGAAACCAAGCGCATCGCCCATCGAGTTGAAATCGAGCGCAACAATGACTTTTGACATCTTTTATTCCTGATTTGGTTTAACTGAGTCCCAGTGCTTACAGCCCGGACATTGCCAGTAGTTTGTGTGAGCCTGATAACCGCAATAGCTGCATTGGTAGGCGTATTTTCTTTTCACTAGTTCGTCTGCAATATTCACGAACTTGTGTAATTTTTCTTGGTTTAGGGTCTTAAGATCATCAGCAGACATATGCAATATTCGTTGGAGAATTTGCACAGAAGGCGTGCTTAAACCTTGTTCCAATAAATAATTCGTTGCAACTTCCACCCCACCGGACTCTTTCAATTCTGCGGAAAGTGCAAGCTTTTGCGAGGTGGAGGATTGCTCATTAGAGAGTTTTTCTAAAAACGATCGGAATTTATCCGGACTGCCTAACTCGTCATAACACTGGCGAATGTCAGTGAGTACCTCACCAAGAAATTCCGGTGACCGTTTATGGAGTTGTTTAAAAGTACTCAACGCAAGTTTATATTCTTTCTGTAAGCGCAAAATACGCCCACTCAAGATCAACGCATGTGCAGAATGCTTATCCACTTGCAGTGCTTGGTTGACAGATTCTTCGGCTGCTTCAAGATCGTTTTTCGCTAGGTACTCTTCAGCAACGCGACAATAGTAATGCGCAATTTGCTGATGACGACTTTCTTTTGAAATCTGCTCAAGCGATCGCAACATACTGATCGCTTTTGGCCAATCTTTCTCTTCTTGATATATCTCAACAAGATAGGACGTTGCGCGGGATTTAAAAGGAGAATCTAACAGATCCGTGAATAAACTTTCAGCACGATCGAGCAAACCAGCGCGATAATAATCAATGGCAAGTTCGAGTAACGCTTGTGATCGTAATTCATGGCCCAGTGAAGAACGTGCGATTAGGTTTTGATGGATCTTGATGGCACGATCAACCTCGCCACGACGACGGAAGAGATTCCCTAAAGCGATATGAATTTCAACGGTCTCACTGTCTGCCTCGAGTAGTTTCGTGAACACTTCGATGGCTTTATCGGGTTGATCATTAATGATGTAACGCAAACCTTGTAGGTAGGCTGGCGTAATCGATTCTTTTCTGGCATCGCTCTGCGTGTTTTTTTGACGCTGCGCTACGTACCAACCGCTGAATGCTGCGATAGGTAGTAGAAACCAGATCAGATCATATGCTGTCTTAATCAGCATCCTGCAACGGCAGTGATCGTAGGTTCTCTACCTCTTTTTCAGCAGTCTTTACTTGTTTATTTAAGCGGCTCTTTTCACGTTTAAGGGGCAGGATAATACCAAGACTGGTGAGTATGCCGAGAAATGCGCCAATGAGCATGGCTGAGATAACGATGATCGATAAACTAACCTCAACAGAGCCGAGGTAGTAATCCAACGTGACAAGTTGGTCATTCCTGACATGGAAGGCTAAACCAATAACAACGATGAAAAGAATAAATAGAAATTTGATAAAACCGATCACCCGACTTCCCCTAAAAAATACGTAATCCAGAGAGCTGGATCATACCTGCTGACAGAGAGCAGGTCACGATCCAGTCCCCTGAAATTTGTACATTAAGATTCTGATTCGTTAACGCGCTCGCGTAGCTCTTTACCAGGTTTAAAATGTGGAACATATTTTCCGGGCAATGAGACTTGGTCACCAGATTTAGGGTTTCGCCCCATACGTGGTGGCCGGTAGTGCAAAGAGAAACTCCCAAAACCTCGGATTTCTATTCTATCGCCTGTCGCTAACGTATGTGACATTTGTTCGAGCATGGTCTTTACGGCAAGCTCGACATCGCTGTATTTGAGTTGTGGCTGTTTCGTTGCCAACAAATCGATCAGTTCTGATTTAGTCATTCTTTTTATATATATCGGATGGTTAAAAATACATTGAGTGACTCAACAATGAACAGGCGTCAGTGAAAAACCACTGACGCCTGTATACGAACATTACTTGTTATCAAGCTGTTCTTTCAGAAGATCACCCAGTGTTGTACCACCAGTTTCTGATGTTGCACTGTAATCTTTGATTGCTTGCGCTTCATCTTCACTGTCTTTGGCACGAACAGACAGGTTGATTGATCGTTTCTTACGATCAACACCGATCAGCATCGCTTCAACGTCATCACCTTCTTTCATGACTTTACGTGCATCATCAACGGGATCAGTAGAGATCTCAGAAGCGCGCATGTAAGCAACAACACCTTCCGTTAATTCAACTTCAACACCACGTGCGTCAACAGAAACAACTTTACCTGTGACGACAGTGCCTTTTGGATTGCCATTCAGGTAATCACTGACGGGGTCGCCATCAAGTTGTTTAATCCCTAATGAGATACGCTCGCGCTCTGCATCAATGGCAAGGATAACTGTTTCCAGCTCATCACCTTTGTTGTAACTACGGGCGATTTCTTCACCAGTATCATTCCAAGCAATATCAGATAAATGCACTAGGCCATCAATACCACCGTCGAGACCAATGAAAATACCGAAATCAGTGATTGATTTGATTTGGCCAGCCACTTTATCACCACGTGTGTGTGTTGCTGCGAACTCATCCCAAGGGTTTGATTGACATTGTTTCATGCCTAATGAAATACGACGGCGTTCTTCATCGATGTCAAGAACCATGACTTCGACTTCCTGGCCAAGGTGAACCAGTTTCGATGGATGTACGTTCTTATTCGTCCAATCCATTTCAGAAACGTGAACAAGACCTTCAACACCTTCTTCGATCTCAACGAAGCAACCGTAATCAGCAAGGTTCGTTACTTTACCGAATAAACGATGCCCTTCTGGATAACGGCGTGAGATATCAACCCATGGATCTTCACCCAGTTGTTTCAGGCCGAGTGAGACACGTGATTTTTCCTTATCGAACTTAAGGATTTTCACATCAATTTCATCACCGATCGCAACCACTTCGCTTGGATGCGTTACACGTTTCCATGCCATGTCTGTGATGTGTAAGAGACCGTCGATGCCGCCAAGGTCGACGAACGCACCGTAATCGGTCAGGTTTTTGACCAAACCTTTTAAAGTCAGTCCTTCTTCCAAACTTTCCAACAGCTCTTCGCGGTCTGCCGAGTTTTCACTCTCAACGACAGCACGACGTGATACAACAACGTTATTCCGTTTTTGATCAACTTTAATCACTTTGAATTCTAGTGGTTTACCTTCAAGATAGCTGGTATCTCGAACTGGTCTTACATCAACCAGTGAACCCGGTAAGAAGGCACGGATCGTTTCGATATCGACCGTGAAACCGCCTTTAACTTTATCCGTAATAATACCGATAACTGTTTCGTTCTCTTCTTGTGCTTTTTCGAGCTTAATCCAAGCTGTCGCACGTTTGGCTTTTTCGCGGGATAAACGCGTTGCACCGTAACCATCTTCAATCGCTTCCAATGCAACATCGACTTCATCACCAACAGCAACTTCTAACTCGCCTTTCTCGTTATGAAATTGTTCAGTTGGGATCATTCCCTCAGATTTGAGGCCTGCGTTGATCACAACCACCTTCGGGCCGATTTCAACAACAGTACCAGTGACAATTGCCCCTGGCGCCATATTTACTTCAACTTGACTTTGTTCGAATAACTCCGCGAAACTTTCGGACATGATAATTTTGACTCCAGATCAGGTTAAGGCACCCGACCCATCGCTTAACTGCGTTAAATGTTAATCGTCAGGCTCAACCTGCATTGGCACAGTGTTAAGCCCACCTTGTTGCTTGATCTCTTAAGTTAGATCAAATTTCTTCTCTGCAAGCATGAGCACTTTTTGTGTGACCTGATCAATCGTCAAATCACTTGTGTCGATGAGGATTGCATCCTCAGCAGGCTTGAGTGGTGCTACCTCCCGGCCAGCATCTCGCTGATCTCGTTCGGCAATTTCATTCAGAAGGTGCGCGAGATTAGCATCAATTCCCTTCTGTTTCAACTGCTTATAGCGTCTTTGCGCTCGTACATCAGCGCTCGCTGTTAAATAAATTTTTAACTCTGCGTTTGGAAAAACGACCGTTCCCATGTCGCGTCCATCAGCGACTAACCCCGGCGCTTTCTGAAAAGCTAATTGTCTATTGAATAGTGCATCTCTGACAGCAGGAATAGCCGCAACTTTAGACGCCGAATTTCCCGCAGTTTCAGTACGAATTTCGGATGAGATGTCTTGACCATTTAAACGGACTTCAATCCAATCACCGGTCTGCACGAATGCAAGATCGAGGTCATGCGCGGCTGCGACTAATGCTTCGGTATTCTCAAATGAAATGTGATCTCGCTGCGCCGCATGCCCTAAAACACGATAAAGCGCTCCGCTATCTAACAAATTCCAACCAAGTGAATACGCGACACGTCCGCAAAGTGTGCCTTTGCCCGTCCCGCTTGGCCCGTCAACAGTAATGACTGGTATAGACATCATAAAATCAAGCTGAAATTTTCAAACCGCAGGCTTGTGCCAACCCTTGAAATTCTGGAAAGGAGGTACTGATATTAAGACAATCGCGTAATTCGATTTCACCCTTAGCACGTAATGCTGCCATAGCAAACGCCATCGCAATTCGATGATCTCCATGACTTTCAATTGCGCCAGAGTTAAATTGTCCACCGCGAATTTGCATACCGTCGGGTAATGCTTCTGCATCGATTCCCAACGCGACGAGTCCTTCGTGCATCACGGCAATCCGATCACTTTCTTTGACGCGCATCTCTTCAGCCCCTCGCAAGGTCGTTTCACCCTGCGCACAGGCGGCAGCAACAAAAATTGCGGGGAATTCGTCTATCGCCAATGGGACCAGTTCAACAGGGATATCGATTCCCTGCAGATCAGCAGATTGAATGCGCAGATCAGCAACCGGCTCACCTCCAGCAACGTATTCATTCAAAATTTCAATATTCGCACCCATTAAGCGCAAAATTTGAATGACGCCATCACGTGTTGGATTCATTCCGACATTTTCAATTATCAGATCGGATCCGGGCGCGATACTCGCACCGACAATGAAAAACGCCGCAGAAGAAATATCACCGGGTACAACGATCGCTTGCCCGGTTAACTCACCACCACCTTGCAAGCTGGCTTGGCCATTTCCGTAAGAAATATCGTAACCAAACCCCTCCAGCATCCGTTCCGTATGATCGCGCAAAACGCCCTTTTCGATCACACAGGTTTCACCTTCAGCATAAAGTCCCGCGAGTAGCACGCAGGATTTTACTTGCGCACTGGCCATCGGTAATTCATAGCGAATGCCTTGCAAAGCTTGATTGCCAGTAATACGTACCGGTGGTGTTCCGTCCGCCTTACAAGCGATCACAGCGCCCATTTCTGTTAACGGAACCGTCACGCGTAACATTGGACGTTTTGATAACGACTCATCGCCCGTTAGCGTACAATTAAATGACTGGCCAGAGAGCAAGCCGCTCATCAAGCGCATTGACGTACCCGAGTTTCCTAGATACAAATTATCCTCAGGACGTTTAAGGCCCGTTCTTCCACGGCCTTGAATGATCACCTCTCCCGTTGCTGGACGTTGTGTTGAGACCCCCATCGCGGAAAATGCGGATAAAGTCGCGAGCGTATCTTCCGCTTCAAGAAACCCTTTAACGTGTGTCGTTCCTTCTGCGATCGCCCCAAGCATTATCGCGCGATGTGACACGGACTTATCCCCCGGTATTTGAATTTTCCCGGTTAACCGACCACCGGCTGCGACGTGAAGTTCAGCTGCGCGAGTAATCATTCCTCTCCTTTTTCTGTTGATGGGCTGACATGGCGTTTAATTCGATTATCGGCAAACAAATCACGTGCTGTTTTTGCTTGTGTCAGCATGGCCATCACGGTTTCGCTGTCACCTGTTTCCAACGCTTTTTTTAAACTTTCGAGCGAGTCTTCATAACTCTCAAGCACCCGAATGACGGCCTCTTTGTTAGAAAAAACGATGTCATGCCACATTTTAGGGCTACTCGAGGCAATGCGTGTGAAATCAGCGAAACCACCTGCGGCAAAGCGAAAAACTTCACCCGATGCTTCCATACCGGATAAGGTGCTTACTAATGAATACGCAAGAACGTGAGGCACATGACTGGTCGCAGCTAACACTTCATCGTGCCGCTCAACCTCCATCACATCCACTAACGCACCCGCAAGCATCCACATTCTCCGAATTTTTTCGAGTGCGTGAGGATCGGTTTCGGATAATGGCGTGAGAATGATGCGGTGATGATCAAACAATTCAGCGAAAGACGCTTCCACACCACTTTTTTCCGTACCCGCAATGGGGTGTCCAGGTACAAATTGTGAAAAATGTTGGCCTAAATGCTGACGCGCCTGATCTACGATCACGCCTTTTACACTACCGACATCCGTGATCACAACCTGATCGTTCAAGACTGGTTGGAGAGTAGTGAAGAGCGCTTCATAGGCGCCAATGGGTGTTGCGATCACGATACAATCCGCACCTTTTATTGCCTCTGCAGGATCAAGATGATAATCATCAATCACGCCAAGCTCGACGGCACGCAAACATTCGTCTTCAGACAAAGCACAGCCGGTGACGCGATCACACACATTTGCTCGTTTTAAAGCGCGCGCAAGTGAGCCACCTATCAACCCAATGCCAATCACGGCAAGGTGTTTAATACTCATTAAAGAATATCTTCCAGCGCAGAAATCAGACGCGCATTTTGTTCCTCTGTTCCGATCGTTGCACGCAGATGATAGGGCATGTCATAAACACCCACTGGTCGAATGATCACGCCTTTTCTCAGCAATGCTTCATAGACTTCTGTTCCAGGCTTCTCGAATGCAACGGAAATAAAATTCCCAACAGATGGAATGAACTGTAGTCCAAGTCGATCAAAAGCAGCGGTTAATTGCGCCATGCCAGCAGAATTAACATCAATACTTTTTTGAACATGCGCTTCGTCATGCAATGCCGCCTCTGCCGCTGCAAGCGCCATCGAATTACAGTTGAATGGTTGCCGTACGCGGTTGAGGAGATCAGCTAATGCTGGATGTGAAATCCCGTAACCAATTCGCAAACCAGCAAGTCCATGAATTTTTGCAAAAGTACGCGTCACGATCATGTTCGGAAATTCATCCAACCATTCGATCGCATTCGGGTATTCCGCTTCAGTTACGTATTCAAAATAAGCTTCGTCCACAACAACAATGACATGGTCAGGCACGGCACTTAAAAATCGATGCAATTCTGATTTTGTTAACCAAGTTCCGGTCGGGTTATTCGGATTAGTCACGAAAACCAACCGTGTACGATCCGTGATCGCCGCTTGCATCGCATCCAGATCATGTCCCCAATTTTTTGCAGGCGTGACGAGAGCTTCTGCACCGATGGACTGCGTTAAGATCGGATAAACGGCAAACGCGTGCTCAGAAAAAAGTACTTGGTTTTCCGGCGTCACAAACGTACGGGCAACTAACTCTAGAATTTCACTAGATCCATTTCCGAGCGTAATCATATTGCGGCTGACACCGAGCTTTTCCGCAAGTGTTGTTTTTAAGGTAAAACCATTACCGTCTGGATAGAGCGAGATGTCTGCAATACATCGACGCATGGCTTCTTGCGCAAGGTGACCCACGCCGAGAGGATTTTCATTCGATGCCAGTTTGATCGCATCGCGAATACCGTATTCACGCTCTAATTCATCGACTGGCTTGCCTGGCTGATAAGGATTAAGGCCCGCAACACCTGGCGCAGTGAGGGAAAGATAATCAATACTCATGGCTTATAATACCGCTTTTGGATAGGAGCCCAGCACTTTCAGCATAGACGTTTCGGTACGCAGATCTTCGATCGCCGCTGCTACTTTTGTATCCTGCACATGCCCCTCAATATCCACAAAGAAAATATAATCCCACATACTTTGGCGCGAGGGGCGCGATTCAATTTTTACCATGCTGATCTGATGTTTATCAAACACCGCTAACGAGTGGTAAAGTGAACCCGGTTTATTGTGGGTTGAAAATAAAATTGAGGTTTTATTTTCAGCCGTGGCTTCCGTTTCAGACACACCAATAATAAGAAATCGCGTTGTATTCGTCGATTCATCCTCAATATTCGTTACAAGCTGATCAAGCCCATAAAGATCCGCTGCAGATTCACCAGCAATAGCAGCAAGGCCAGGACGTTCAGCTGCTTGGCGTGCCGCTTCAGCGTTGCTGCTCACGGGCAAACGTTCTGCATTGGGGAGGTTATGGTTTAACCACTGACGACATTGCGCTAGAGCTTGGTGATGTGCAGCAACCTGGGTGATCTTTTCTAAGTCAGTGTCTTTCGCAAGTAAATGGTGATGAATCCGCAATGCGACTTCACCACAGATTTGCAGTGGCGAACGCACGAAACTATCTAACGTATGATTAACAACACCTTCTATAGAGTTTTCAACAGGAACGACACCGAAATCACAGCTTCCGGCTTCTACTTCACGAAAAACCTCATCAATTGCATCGAACGAGTCTGTGACGATTGAATGGCCGAAATGTTTCAATGCTGCACCGTGAGTAAATGTCCCTTCCGGGCCAAGAAATGCAACCTTGAGTGGTTGTTCTAGCGCGAGACAGGCTGACATCACTTCACGAAAGAGTCTTGCCATCTCTTCATCTTTGAGCGGACCTGTATTTTTCGCCAGAATACGACGTAATACATTTGCTTCACGATCAGGCCGATAATAACCACCTTGACCCGGCTCTTCACCTTTGGCCTGCGCGACTGTCTGTGCAAGCTCGCCACGCTGACTGATCAGCTCTAAAAGTTTGTCGTCAACTTCGTCGATTTTAACTCGAAGTTCGTTTAAAAGTACCTGATCGACCATGAATAATGATTAGTCCTCGATGCCCCGATCAGGTGCATCATGCTCTGTATTATTACCCGATGGGGCCTTCTCGCCAGCCATATTTTCAGCATCGGCGTTTTCATCGACACCGACATCAGCAACACGCTCCAAACCAACTAACCCTTCACCTTTTGATAGCCGGATCAGACTAACGCCTTGCGTATTACGTCCAATCACAGAAACATCGGCAACCGGTGTTCTCACCAGCGTCCCACCATCGCTGATGAGCATAATTTCATCTTCATCATTCACCAGTACTGCGCCGACAACGTCACCGTTTCGTTCACTGGTTTGAATTGCGATCACCCCCTGTCCACCACGGCCTTGGAGAGTAAACTCATCCACTTTAGTGCGCTTACCAAAACCATTCTTAGTCGCAGTAAGGATTTTACCCTCACCATCTACGATGATCAGGGCAATAACAAATTGTCCTTCAGCAAGACGAATACCACGGACTCCGCGAGCCGTTCGCCCCATTGGACGAACATCACCTTCTTTAAAGTGAATGCCTTTACCAGAACTACTAAATAACATGACATTACTTTCACCATCCGTTAAGGCTACGCCAACAAGACGGTCATCCCCATCCAGATCCAGCGCAATAATGCCGCTCGCACGTGGACGTGAGAAATCCATTAAGGATGTTTTCTTAACGGTGCCATTACGTGTCGCCATGAACACAAAGCTGTCTTCGGTAAACTCTTTAACCGGCAAAACACTCGTGATCTGCTCACCTTCTTCTAGCGGTAAAATGTTCACGATGGGTTTGCCACGTGCCGTGCGTCCAGCTTGCGGGATCTCGTAGACTTTTTTCCAGTAGACTTTGCCGGCGCTAGAGAAGCACAAAATCGTATCGTGCGTATTTGCGATGAAAAGATGATCAACAAAATCTTCTTCTTTCATCGTAGTCGCAGCTTTACCTTTACCACCACGTCGTTGTGATCGATACAGCTCAAGTGATTGTGCTTTTACATAACCGGCGTGCGATAAGGTCACAACCATATCTTCTTCGGTGATTAGATCTTCCAAACTGAGATCGAGCCTGGTATCAAGAATTTCTGTGCGCCGCTGATCACCGAAATTGGTTCTAATTTCATCCAGCTCATCACGAATGACCTGCATCAAACGTTCTGGTCGAGCAAGAATATCGAGTAGATCATCAATAACATCTAATAACGCTTTGTATTCCTCAATGATCTTATCTTGTTCTAATCCAGTGAGACGATGTAAACGCAAATCCAAAATTGCTTGCGCTTGAGCTTCCGATAATTGGTAACCCGCTTCGGTCAAACCAAATTCAGGTCCCAGTTGTTCAGGACGTGATGCGTCGGCACCAGCGCGTTGCAACATATCTGTCACGACGCCAGGTGCCCAATGTTGAGCAAGTAAACCTTGTTTTGCTTCCGCAGAATTCGGTGAGGCTTTAATTAATTCAATAATCGGATCAATGTTAGCGAGTGCAACAGCCAGCCCTTCCAAGATGTGAGCACGTTCACGGGCTTTGCGTAATTCAAAAATCGTTCGACGTGTAATAACTTCACGGCGGTGACGAATGAAGGCATCAAGGAGCTCTTTAAGATTTAATAAGCGTGGTTGATTCTCAACCAGTGCAACGCAGTTAATCCCAAAGACCACCTGCATCGAAGTTTGTTTGTAGAGGTTATTGAGAAGAACTTCTGGCGTTTCACCTCGTTTTAACTCAATCACTAAACGCATGCCGTCTTTATCAGACTCATCACGTAGCTCACGGATCCCTTCGATTTTTTTCTCTTTAACCAGCTCAGCGATCTTTTCGACCAAGCGTGCTTTGTTCACTTGATACGGTAACTCACCCACGATGATGCGGGAATTACCGTCATCCTCGAGCTCAATCTCAACCCTTGCACGGATGTAAATTCGACCACGCCCCGTGTGGTACGCTTCACGAATGCCCGAAGCGCCATTGATGATGCCTTGCGTCGGAAAATCCGGCCCGGGAATGTACTGCATCAGATCATCTATCGTCAGTGTCGGTTCGTCGATCAACGCAATACATGCCGTGATGACTTCAGTCAGGTTATGCGGCGGAATATTCGTCGCCATACCGACCGCGATACCGCTTGATCCATTGATCAGTAGATTAGGAATTTTTGTCGGGAAAACCGTCGGTTCGTGTTCAGATTCATCGTAATTTGGTGCGAAATCGACCGTTTCTTTGTCGATGTCCGCTAACATTTCGTGTGCGATCTTCGCCATACGAACTTCGGTATAACGCATCGCTGCAGGAGAATCACCGTCAACGGAGCCAAAGTTACCTTGGCCGTCGACCAACATATAGCGTAGTGAGAATGGTTGGGCCATACGGACGATGGTGTCGTAAATAGCGCTGTCACCATGCGGGTGATATTTACCCATTACGTCACCGACAATACGCGCGGATTTTTTATAAGGCTTATTCCAATCGTTGTTCTGCTCGTACATGGCATACAACGAGCGACGATGAACGGGTTTTAGCCCATCACGGGCATCTGGCAGTGCTCGACCCACGATCACGCTCATTGCGTAATCGAGATACGACTGCTTCATTTCATCTTCGATGTTTATTTGTGAGAGATGCTTCGCGAAATCGGCCATAGATGCCTGATGAATCCCTGTTATTTACCTGAAATATAAAATAATTCGGTCTTTATTTTTGTTGGTCGTACAATCGGAAAATTATAGCACAATACGAGACTGAACTGCACATTTTGACTGGCAATAAATTATGTCTGGAACAAAACTTGAATAAATGTTGTGTGAAGGCGCTTAAGATTAAGGTTTGTGCATAAATAATAGTGGATCAACCATCGTGTTATTGAGTATGACACTCCAGTGAAGGTGTGGCCCGGTCACGCGGCCGGTTGCACCCACTTTACCGATGATATCTCCCGCTTTCAGCTCATCACCTTGTCCAACATCTATCGCGCTCATGTGACAATACATGGTTAAAAACCCTTGCCCGTGATCAACAAAAACCGTGCCCCCGTTAAAAAAATACTCACCTGTATTGATCACACGTCCGGCTGCTGCTGCCTTGATTGGAGTGCCTGTCGGGGCGGCAATATCCAATCCTGAGTGTGGTGATCGTGGTTGTTCATTATAAAATCGCTTTAAGCCAAATGGACTGCTGTATCGGCCTTGCACAGGTTGAATCAGCGACAGTTCAGGTTTGCTAGTCTCACTCCAAAATTTCTTTGCCGCTTTGATCAGTGGCGTTTCGCGATTGATTCGTGCCATATCATCCGGGTTTGGGTTGACCTTACGTTTATTCTTGATCGTGAGGTATTGCTCTTCGTAGTCTTTATCTAACACCGTAAAATGATAAATAGCAGCGCCCTGATCATCACGCACGTTAAGTTCGTGGGTGCCAGGTTTTGCATCTAGCGGGATCCCCACCACCGCACGCCAGACAGCACCTTCGGCAAACACCATGACACGATTATTGGAATAGTGTGCAACTGGCTCAGATGCGGCACGAATAGAAATAACAGCGACACCTCCAGGGACATTGCTCCCCGCAGGAAAAGTCGCGGCAGCCAGAGCATATGGCAGCCAGAATGTGCTTAACAATAATAGTCCCTGTGCTGTTTTACTCAGGCTTAACTGCATTTTGCTTTCCCTCCATAATCTCATTTGACGCTTGTGCCACGCTTTCTTTCACTTCACACAACAAAGTGCCATCTGATAAACGCGTATGCACCAGATCACCGATCTTCACCTCATCGGCCCTTCTGACTAGTGTTTTTTGTTGAGTTTGAACAATAGCGTAACCGCGTTCTAAAGTTGCAAGCGGACTCACGGCATTTAACGCACGTGCGGCATGGTTAAAACGAGCCTGTTCGCCTTGAAGCTTCGCCTCGACAACGCGCTGCAATCGACGAGAAAGATCAGTCGTTGTTTGACGTTTAAAGACGATCTGATTCAGCGGCGTCATTGCACGTAAGCGCGACGTCTGATCAGACAAGGCTGCCTTCTGCTGAAAGAGTAGTGATCGCATGGCGTTATTTAACCGCGCTGTGATTTCATCTGCACGTTGTGACAACGTTTCAACGCGTTGTTGTGGCGAAACCAGCCTTTTCTCTAACCAAGTCACGTTCTGGGTTGCGTGTTGGATGACGCGTTGCATCTGCTCCTTAAACCACGCTTCATACGAGGCAAACGTTTGATTGAGTTCCGTCTGGTTCGGACTAATCAGTTCGGCAGCAGCCGAAGGTGTAGGCGCTCGGACGTCCGCAACAAAATCCGCGATCGTAAAATCTATCTCATGCCCGACACCACTGACAACAGGCAACTCAGACGCATCAATCGCTCGAGCTACGCATTCCTCGTTGAACGACCATAAATCTTCCAACGAACCACCACCGCGGCTGACAAGCAATAGATCACATTCTGCACGTGTGTTCGCGAGCGTAATCATACGTGCAATATTTTCCGCTGCGCCTTCGCCTTGCACCAAGGTCGGGTAAATAATGACTTCAACCAATGGGAAACGCCGTTTAAGCACACTTAATATGTCTTTAATCGCCGCACCAGAAGGCGAAGTAACTACACCAACACGAGAAGGATACTCCGGCAAATCACGTTTCCGTTCTGCATCAAACAACCCTTCTTGCCCGAGTCGCGTTTTTAGCTGCTCAAAGGCCAGTTGTAGTGCACCCTCGCCAGATGGCTCCATGCGTTCAGCAATCAGTTGAAATTCTCCACGCCCTTCATACAAACTCACGCGCGCAAAAATCAAGACCTGCATACCGTTCTCAGGACGAAAACGTAGTAAGGAATTTTTACCACGGAACATGGCGCAACGCACTTGTGATTGCGAATCTTTCAATGAAAAATAGATATGGCCAGAGCCAGGGCGCGCAAGATTACTAATCTCACCTTCAATCCAGATCAGCGGGAATTGCGACTCAATCAATCCTTTAACGGCACGATTAAGCTGTGTGACGCTATAAATTTCCCCGGTTGTTTTGTTAGCTTGACGTGATTCGATCATGCCAGTAAACAGCCCGATTGTTGCGATGAATTCATGGTCGCCGATTATAGCTGAATTCGATTGTGATCGGGCGAGGATTGTCTCTAGCTTTTTAGCGCATTGGATGATTTATTGTTGTTTGGAAGCAGCAACAAGTATTGGGAAATTACAGCGATGGATCGATACAACCTTAAGGGTGTTTTGCAACCAAGGCGTTTCCCATTGAACGACAATGCGCGGCGAGGGGTACGGTGTTTAAACTATCTTTATGCCCCTGATCACGATGATAACGCAGTTCATTTAGTGTGATGCGATCATTCGATTTTGGGCCCGCCGCGAGCACTTTATTCATCAACCTATGCATATGCGCATCGCGTCCTGTTCGTGTCGGCTCTCCGAGAATGACCCCAAGCAACTGCTCCCGTTTTCGTTTGACCGTGGAGACCAAATTATAGCCGGAAGCGCAGGTGTAACCGGTTTTCATACCACCTGCCCCCGCAAATTGCCGCATAAAATGGTTGTGCGTACGCCATGTACGTTTGCCGTACGTAAATGTCGGTGAAGCAAATAACGGAAAATATTCAGGGAATCGCGCGTAAATAGCCATTCCTAATACGGCAAGATCACGCGCAGTGGTCACCTGCTCTGGGTCAGGTAAACCCGATGCATTTCGAAAATGCGTATTTTTCATACCGAGCAATTTCGCACGAAGATTCATGCGTTTCGCAAAATCCACTTCGGAACCGCTGATCGCCTCAGCCGCAACCACTGCAGCGTCATTTGCGGAAACGACGATTAAGGCAAGAATGATCTGTTCGACCGTCAGTTTGTTTCCCGCTTTCAATCCCATGCGCGATCCTGTTTGAGCGGCGGCAAATTTGGAAACGACAAAGGAATCTGAGAGATCTAATTTGCGCTTATCTAAACCATCAAACAGCAGATAAAGCGTCATGAGTTTGGTTAATGATGCCGGATAACTGATGCGGTTCGCTGAATGTGCGTGCAAGACTGCACCGGACTTTAGATCAACGATTAGTGAGGCACGTTCAGCACGAGCAGTGGTATGTAGTAAACTCAGGCAGATCGTAAGGAGTAAAGTGATCACTTTTTTCATGACGTTTTCCGTAACGTTTTTGAATAAATTCTTATCCTTCAAAGTGTACCCAACTATGGCCCGCGTGTGGGATACGATCGACTGCATTTAACGATATTTTTGCCTTTAGTCGAATTTCAAGCAAAAAAAACCGCTACCAGAGAGTCAGAGGGTAGCGGCATGATCAGCTAAAAAAGCTGTAGTGGTACTTGGAAAGTTCGTTTTATTTCATTCTTTTCGGCCGACCTTGCGGTAGCTTCTCATCGGCGCGCGCTTTTAAATAACGATAAAGATTATCTAAATCCTTCATAACACCGGGGTTCTTTTCCCACGCAGGCATTGCTCCCATCTGGCCGGTATAACCGTGTGTCATCACATATTTAAAACGTCCGTAGTCAACACCTTCTTGGTTAAATCGTTCTAACAAATTCGGCGCGAAGGTGCTGCCCATACCGCTACCGCCATGACAAACCTGACAATTGGTGGCGTACGAACGCCAACCGACATAAGTCCCCTTGTCGACTTCGCAACCTGTTGCATCCGTTGCGTCTGCCACGCAATTGACTGTGTATTCTGGCGCATCGCCCGCATCATCAATGCGGGGTTCGTGCGCGGCGTATGCTAAATTCATACTGGCGATCAAACCGAGACCGCTAAGCATAATGATCTTGTTCATTTTATTTTTAACCTCTTTAACTTCATCTCAATACTTTTATATTTATTAGAGGATTTAAGTATGAGGATGCGACCCGCAGCAAACAATGTGACACGTTGTCGCATGCGGCATTCTGTCGCAGTTGAGCCTAGCGATGGTCATGCTAAAGTGCATTTATGATCTCGCCCGAACGCTCCCACGAACTTTCACGTCTCAGCCTGCATTACGCCGTCGTTTTGCGATCCATCGCCTTTTGGGGACACGTCATCATTCTGTGGATTTTAATGCGCGTCAGTGATGAAGCATTTCCGATCACACCGGTGTTTTTGATCATGCTATCACTCGGTATCGTCACCCTGTTCAGCACGCTTTGGGCAAAACGTCAGTCATCGATCAACAGTAATTTCGTCTTCTTGCAGTTGATGACCGACATTTTTTTTCTGACCTTGTTGTTGTATTACACCGGAGGTTCATCGAACCCATTTGTCTCTTTATATATGTTGCCCGTAACGTTTGCAGCGGCACTGCTTCGCCCACTGCATATAGGCGTCATCGCGATCGCAGCGGTAATCGCCTATAGCGGCTTGATGTGGCAACACAACCCGATGCAGATCTGGCAACATCATGGTCATGGTTTTACGTTACACATTTGGGGAATGTGGTGCGGATTTTTGCTTTCAGCCGGCCTCGTAGCATATTTTGTGACACGCATCGGTATGAGTTTACGCACGCGCGATCAGCTCCTCGCCGAAGCACGCGAACGTGGGTTAGAAGCGGAAAAAATAGCTGCTCTCGGTGCATTAGCTGCAGGCACCGCACATGAACTCGGCACTCCACTCAGTACGATCGCGATCCTCTCGAAGGATTTGGAAAAAGCGTACGCCGCCGATCCAAAATTAAAAAAGAAACTGGGTTTGTTACGCAGCCAAGTTGATCGTTGCAAAGGCATTTTATCAACAATGGCCGCCACAGCTGGACAATCACAAGCCGATGCAGGCCGGCCACAACCGCTGGATCGTTGGTTGACCGAATTATTTGAGGAATGGCGTGGGTTACGCCCGACGATCAATCTCAAGCTGGACCTAAATGGTCAACTGCCCTCGCCTGCCGTGATCACCGATCGCACGATTTCTCAGTCTATTGTCAATGTGCTTAACAACGCAGCAGAGGCAGCGAATGATCCGCTTGCGGAAGTCGATGTAAGCGCACATTGGGATGATCAGCAACTTGACATAATTATTACGGATTACGGTCCCGGCTTGAGCGACGCATTATTATCAAGACTGGGGGAAGAACCTTTCCTAACCACCAAGGCGGCACAATCGGGACTTGGTTTGGGCGTTTATCTCGCCCGCTCGACACTGGCACGTTTGGGGGGTGATCTAACATTAATTAACCGATCTGAACAACCCGGCGTGATCGCAACGATAATCATCCCTCTTGATCGCATTCGTGCGGAAGAAATACCAGCATGACGGAAAGAAAAATGGCTGCAGAGAATAACTTACTCCTCGTCGATGACGACCCTATTTTTACAGATGTACTGGCAGACGCGCTTACTGATCGAGGCTTTCACGTCACAACGGCACATGATGTGCCATCCGCATTGGCTTTGCTCGATCAACATCCACCGGCATATGCAGTCGTCGATTTACGCATGTCTGGGCCATCTGGGCTGGAACTGGTTTCCGCACTACACACTGCATTTCCTGATTGCCGCACCATTGTCCTAACTGGGTATGCGAGTATTTCGACGGCAGTGGAAGCGATCAAACTCGGCGCGATCCACTACCTGACTAAACCAGCAGATGCCGATGAAATCGTCACTGCGTTTGAAAAACAGAGTGGCGACTCGAATATACCGATCGCGGAAAAACCGATTTCCGTAAACCGCTTAGAATGGGAACATATTCAAAAAGTCCTAACGGAATGTGAAGGAAATATCTCAGAAGCCGCGCGACGCCTAGGAATGCACCGTCGAACTTTACAGCGAAAACTACAAAAACGACCCGTTCGTCACTGATCATCTGACGTGATTTGGTCACATAAATACACAATTCAATGAACTTCATCGTATCGTTACACGTCATAAGCGGTGACATTGTTGTCTCGTGCGCATTTCCTGTGGGAAGATAGCGCGGCTTTTTTTACAGAACTCACTATCGAGGAAAACCGAGTGAAAAAACCTTTTAACGTTCTATCAACACTGACTGCATCCACACTGACGTTGTGTCTCGCAGGTTCATTACATGCAGCAGAAATTACAACAGACGAACAAATCTTTAGTTATGGTATTGGTATGCAGATAGGCCAATCCTTAACACGCCAAGACTTCGAAGTGGATCAAGAAGCCTTAATGCTGGCGATTGAAGATGCGCTGAACGGTAAGAAACCTCGCATCACGCCTGAAGAACTCAAACGTGTAATGGAAGCGGAAGAGAAAAAAATAGCTGATCAACAAAGTAGCGCTGGCGCAGCGAATCAGAAAATAGGCACCGAGTATCTCGCTGAGAATGCGAAAAAAGACGGTGTGAAAGTCACTGATAGCGGTATTCAATATCGTGTGCTAAATGAAGGTTCCGGCGCGAAACCAACGGCAAGTGACACCGTAACTGTTCATTACCGTGGCACGTTGATCAACGGAACGGAATTTGACAGTTCTTACGCACGTGGCGAACCGGCAAGCTTTCCTGTTAGTGGCGTAATTAAAGGTTGGATAGAAATCTTACCGATGATGCGCGAAGGTGATAAGTGGGAAGTCACTATTCCTTCTGAATTAGCTTATGGTGAACGAGGCGCAGGTAAGTCAATAGGGCCGAATGAAACATTGATTTTCGAGATTGAATTACTGCAAGTTGTAAAATAAGACGGTCAATTTGGACTGAACGTGTCTAAAACCGTTAGGCACGTTTAGAAAATAACTGACTCTACATTGTAAAAAAGCGGATCAGATGATCCGCTTTTTTTATGCTGACATCGCCTTCATCAGCAACTTAACTCAACATTCCCCCGTCTGACTAACCGGTTGTGGCATCGCAATGACTTTTTCCAAAATGCACTCTCCTTTCAGCACACTTCGAATTGCTTTTTCGACCAGCAACGGTTGATCAAGATGAATATAGTGGCCACTGTAATCGGCATAAACATGCTGCGAATGTGGTGCCATACGTGCCAGATCACTTTGCAACCGTGACCAGAGATTTTCCCGATCTTTGCCTTCCCGTGTATCCGGCCACGCTTGTTCCCCCCGCGTGAGTACGATTAAAGGTACATCCGGCATTGGCCCCAGTTGCATGACTTGCTTCGCACTGATCTCAAAGTTCATACTTTCAAAGCGTAATGCATTACGTGCTTTCGTGGCATTCATTAAGTGAAACCCAAGAATACGTTGCTCATAGGGATAGTTTTTCGGTAGCTTTGGTGATGAAACAAAACGCGTCCGCCCACGAGCTGATGCGGAGGTTGGAAAAACCGTCGGCATCCAAGCTGTTTGATCAGGATGCGATGAATCCACCAAAATTAAACCTTTTACCTCTTCTGGATGTACTTTCGTGAAATACATCATATTGTAGCCACCGAACGAATGGCCGATCAGAATATACGGTGGTGGAATATCGGCTTTCTTTAGCAATACTCGCAGCTCGTTGACGATGGTTTCTGTTGTGCGTGGGAATGGGCCAGGATCACTCCAACCATACCCGGCCCGATCATAACTGCAAGTTCGTAATTCGCTAATAAGATGTGCCTGCATGTGATTCCATTCGAGAGAAAAACTGCCTAAACCTGCATCAATAATCACTGTTGGTTTGTCTGATGCATTGCCCAAGCAATTTATGTGTAGTCGATGTTTGCCCACCTTGATCAGCTTGCCCGGTGGTTCGAACATATCTCGTGACTCTTCCGCATCATTCGCTGCGAATGATGCATTCAGCATTCCCCAACTGCCGAGTAGTGATAGCACGCATCCAATAATCACCTTTCTCATAACGCTTTTCCTTCTCTTAATTTCACCACACCACTGTTGTTTATTATTCGTTATTATTGTGCCCTCACAATTAAATAGAGAGCCGATTTAACGCAAAGTTTAGTTTGATACCGTGTTTTTGACCGATGTCCCGGTATTCTCTTGCTAAATATGACAATCTTCTCTATCTCTTGAAAAGATTCGGGAACGGGGATAACAGCATGCCAACAAACAGTTATAAACACCAAACACTGGATGCACGACCAGATCGACTCGACCTACGTGATCGCGAATACCGCCCACCGTTACGATCACTCCCGCAACAATGGCCATTAAAACGACATATTGAATGTATGCTCGAAACCTACACCCGTGATGGGATGATTCTCGATCAAGAAGGTGAAGGCGCCTGCACAGGCTTTGGTCTCGCTGCCGTGATCAATTATCTCAATTGGCGTGCAAACGTGAGACTTGAAGACAATGGTGACATCCATTCCCCGCATGACATGCGATCAAAACGCGTCAGCCCGCGCATGCTTTATCACATGGCACGCATTTACGACGAGTGGGATGGTGAAGATTACGAAGGATCAAGTTGTCGCGGCGCGATGAAAGGTTGGCATCGACACGGCGTTTGTCATGATGAAACTTGGCCTTACTCTACGAAAAAATTCATCGAACCTCGCGATCATTGGGCGATAGAAGCGATCGATAATCCACTCGGTGCGTATTACCGGATCAATAAAGATTCCGTCGTCGATATGCAAGGTGCGATCTACGAAGTCGGTGCGATCTACTGTTCAGCGAATGTGCATGCGGGTTGGTGGCGAAAAAACGATAAAACGTTGTCAATCATCAAATCCGGCGGACAAGCTGCGGGCGGTCATTCATTCGCGATCGTGGGCTTTAATGCGGATGGCTTTATTGTGCAGAATTCGTGGGGGCCGAGTTGGGGCTATTTTGGTTTTGCAGTGCTGACGTATGCCGATTGGGTTGAGCACGCTAGCGATGCCTGGGTCGCTGTACGAGGTGCTCCGGTCAACAAACCCGCCCCCGTAACGTATGCCAACCATCCCATGCAAATGATCACGACGGAAGCGAATGGACGGATGACCTCCGGCATGAGTCGCGCCTTGCGGTATGACTATGTATCACCGCTCGCTCGGCCATGGACGGAAGAAACGGCCTACATGCATTCCTTAGTGATCGGCAATGATGGTCGACCAAAACTGACGCTGGTTACGGCTGAAGATCCTGACAGTTCTGCAAGACGAATTTGTTTTGACCTGGTGCGTGATTGGTTAAAAAACACCACGGGCAAAAAACGCATTGTGATCTACGCACACGGCGGGCTGAACTCTGAAGATGACTCGATCAATCGAGTACGGGTGATGGCACCGTATTTTAAAGCAAATGGGATTTATCCCATTTTTATCAGTTGGAAAACGGGTTTTATTGAGTCGATAACCAATCAACTCGGTGACTTTTTAATGGAGAATTTTCGAAATGCGGGCATTGACCCCGCCAGTGCTAAAGCACAAGGCATTCTTGATCGTCTGCGAGAACCCATGGATCGTGGAATAGAAAAAATGTCGCGTCATATTATGGTTCGCGGTGTATGGAATGAAATGAAAGAAAATGCCCAATACTCATCTGATCGCGCTGTACGAGGTTACCCACAACAAGGCGCAGGGGTCAGACCTGGAGCAATGGTGATTCTGTCAAAAGCACTGGCAGAATTGCGAAAAGAGTTTGCATTTGATCTACATCTGGTTGGTCATTCTGCCGGATCGATTTTGTTTGGACACTGGCTAGATGAATTGGTAAAACGTAAACTCATCGTCAGTTCAATCACGCTATTTGCGCCCGCCTGTACGCTCGAATTTGCGAATAAACATTACATTCGCGCATGTGAAAAAGGTATCTTCAAAAAATCCACCTTGCACATTCACAATATGGACGACGAGAGAGAACTTGCCGACACCGTTGGCCCCTACGGAAAATCCTTGCTGTATCTGGTTAGCCGTGCATTAGAAGACATCCACAAAATGCCACTACTTGGCATGACGGCAGCGTGGAATAAAGACCACGTTGATGAAGAGGATGGGAAATTTAATTCTTCACAACAACGCGAGATCGAAAAATGGCTCGACTTCGCAACTAAGGGTGCAGGCAAAGTCAAACTCAGTGTTTATGACAAACAATTCAGTAAAGTAAAAACATCACTGCAAGGCGATCAGATCGATCTTGCACATGGCTCGTTTGATAACGATATTAATGTTATTAGTTTGAGTTTGATGCGCTTACTTAACAAAGATGAATTGGAAATACCTGTAGAGATTTAGGCGGTTTTTAACGACGATGAGAATTGATATTCAGCAATCACGGCTTACATTCTTTTAATTCATAAGTAATAACTCAACCTGTTTTTTTTCTAAAATCAACTGCAATATTAGATTGAAGTATCTCAACTTTACGCACATGTGAAATATTCAACATAAATCATTAAAGCTATGATTAAGTGTAAATTAACCTGCGTTAAGTTATGTAATTTTTAATCAAACAACACATCTAAAAAATGATTCTTTACGTAGCAAATGACGTCATAATTTATCACAAACTTTATTGCACCTTATTATAAGTAAGGCACCCCTCATAAATTCTTGTAGGGCAAAGACCACAAAAAAATAATCACATAAACCTATCTTGCTGATACTAATATAAATTATTGATATTAAAATATATTAACTAAAGTTTTAATTAATAAATCCGATAATTAAAATAACTTAATTAAAGTGTGAACTAGTCGAATATTAATTAAATTTGCATTAAACATGATTGAACTGTTAATCAATAGCTTAGTCACAATGTGAAACTGGAATGGCGATTCATATTAACGTTCAATAAACTGATTTTATTAAAATTAAAATATATATATTTTAATTAAATATTAATTATGCCTCCCCTGTTCCACTTTATGAAAATGGTTTTAATTGTCCAAAAAACCATTCTTAACGATGGCGGAAATTTTAACCCGTTATTTAAAAATTATATGGACATTATTTATTTCAAGGAGAATTACGTTGAATTTAACGGGAGGAATTTCATCAAGCCGCTTTGGACTTTGGGGGTTATCCACAAGCCTATCGGTACTGGCTTTACTTAGTGCAAGTTCGCATGCAGCATCAACGACTCAATCACAAGTCGCCGCCAATCATTTTCCACAAGCGGAGCATCAAGAACAATGGGAGCTTTATCTATTAAGTAAAGATGGCCAAAATCATGAAGCATTTGAGCGTGCTTTTGAATTGGGCGATGAGCTATTCGAAACAAGCTTTAATATCCTTGATGGTGTTGGTGCGAATGTGGGTGATGGTCAACGCTTCTCACGCGTTCCTCGTGCGGATTTAGCGAATAAAAATCAATGGGCCAATCATTTTCCTGCACGTGAAACAGGGCCTAACGGCCAAGCATGTAATTCATGCCACAACACACCGTTCGATGATGGATCGGGCATGACGAATTCTAACGTTCATCGTGATCCATTACATACCGGTCAACTAAATAATTTCATCATTCGTAACACCAGTCATATCTTCGGATCAGGTGCGTTGCAGCGCTTAGCTGAAGAAATGACGGAAGAGTTACAGGATAAAAAATCCAAGATTCAAGCGTTAGCCTGCGCACGTAAACGCACTGTAGAAAGAAATATATCAGCGAAGCGAATTGCGTTTGGTCGGTTGGCGGCAACTCCTGCCAGCATCCGTCCTTGTAAGGTCGAGTTTGATACCTCAAAAGTAAGCGGTGTCGATGCTGATCTGATCGTTCGCCCTTACGAATGGAAAGGGGTTGATATCACCCTACGACGTTTTAATCGCGGTGCCTCGCATAACGAACTCGGCATGCAACCGGTCGAATTAGTCGGTAGTGATGTCGATGGTGATTTTGATGGTGTCACAAACGAATTTACCGTGGGTGATATTACCGCACTCACGATCTATTTAGCCGCCCAACCAAGACCAACAAGCAAACTTGAGCTTGAGTATCTCGGTTTAATTGAACCATTAACGAAGAGTGAACGTCGTTCAATCTTTAAAGGAAGGAAAGCATTTGCCAGTGCTGGTTGCACCAGTTGCCATACACCTGGTTTGTTGATCGATAACCCGACATTTAGTGAACCAAGTCAGAGTGCTTACTATCAGGAAACCAAGTTTCCGTCAGGTCAAAGAGCCGTTGATGCGTTTGTTGATCCTGAATTCCCCGTTAGTTTCGATCTGACGTACGATCAGCCCGATAACATCGTGACAGATCCGAAAGGGCGCGAATATCGCCTTGGTGCTCTACAAAAAAATCGTCGCGGTCAAGGTATCGCGAGATTGTATAGTGATCTAAGACGCCATGACATGGGGCCCGCACTTGCTGAGAAAGTGGATCCAAATGGCGTTGGCGAGTCGGTTTGGTTAACGAAAGAACTTTGGGGCGTTGGTTCAACTGCACCTTATCTGCATGACGGCCGCGCAAGCACATTGACTGAGGCGATCTTATTACACGGTGGTGAAGCTGCGAAGTCTGCAGAAAACTTCCAGAGATTGTCGAAAAAACAGCAGTTAGATCTGATTATCTTTTTGGAAAACTTAGTCTTATTCAAATTACCCGAAGAATAAGAAAATAATTTACCCCCTAAAATTTACGTTCATAAAATGCCGGATTGAATTCTCAACCCGGCATTTTTTTACCCTGTGTTGACTCAACTAAAATGTAATCACATTTAAAATAGGCTAATCATCTCTATCGCAGCCAACTGCGCATCTCCTTATTTTCTTCACTTTTCCCCTGCCCTGTTTCAGTCACCATTCAGTTAAAGAGCGTTCAAATGGACGCGTACAACAGAAGAGGTCTGACAAAATGACTACCAATACAACTATTCAGAAACGTGGTCTTTCTCGTCGTTTAATGAATACCAGCTTGATCGTTTTCTCGTTCTTAGTCGTCAGCGGCTGTTCCGCCCATGCGACACACTATTCTGATCGGCATTCTCAATCGCGTGTGAGTGTAGGGTATGAGTACTATTATTATCCTGATCAAAATGTCTATTACGATCGACATCGACGACTTTATCATTACAACCATTATCGCAATGGCTGGTTATCTGTGCGTATTTTGCCGGCGTTTATTCACCTGAATCACCAACGTCGACACCCGCTCGCTTATCGCCACGCGCGTCCGTGGCAGGAGCGCCATGCATACAAACGACACCACCGTTATTACGATCGGGATTATTACATTCGTCACCAACCGAGACGTTACGACAACCATTATCGCGATCGCCGATATGAGCGGCAGGACAGACGTGACGCAAGAAGACATGAACATCGACGTGAACATCAAGCACACCGCGATCAGCGTCGAGAAAATTCGCATCATCGTCGTGAGGGACATCGCGATCAACACCGTGATCAACGACGAAATAATCGACAAGAACAACGTCGTGATCACAATCAACGACGTCACCAAGAGCGACGATCAGACGATCGTGGTCGACATTAATCAATAACCGGAACAAAGAGGCCGTTCATTGCAACGTCCTCTTTGTTCATTAAGATGATGAGAATCACACGAAATAACCTCACAACAAGACGCTATTCTTGGTGACGATTAATCGTGATCAATACTGCATTTCTTCATGTCATTTTAATGAGGAAAGTCAATTTGCTATCAGCACACACAAAGACATATGCTATGGCATTACTAACTGATTCTATTAACAAACTGAGGGGAGCGTATTATGAGTCTCGTAAGTACATTAGGAAAAATGGCTGTCGGTATGATGGTCGCAAAAGGCGTCGGTAGCATGATGGGCGGACGTAACAACCAGCAAGGCGGTACCGGAGGCGGTCTAGGTGGATTACTTGGCTCGTTAACCGGCGGCGGTCAGCAACAATCCGGCGGTGGTTTGGGCGATATTTTAGGAAAACTCGGCGGTGTTCAACAGTCCGGCGGCGGTTTAGGTGGCCTCTTGGGATCTCTCGCTGGCGGTTCAGGCGGATCCGGCGGAGGACTCGGCGGTTTAGCTGGGATGTTAGGCGGCGCAGGTGGCCAAGGTGGTGGCCTGGGGGGCATTCTCGATTCACTCGGTGGCGGAGCGCAAGGTGGTGCCGGCGGCAGTTTAGGCAGCATCTTAAACGGCGTTTTGCAAGGTGAGCAAACACCAGAACCCACAGCAACTCAGGAACAACAAGCCGAAATCATGTTACGTGCGATGATCAGCGCAGCAAAATCAGATGGTCAAATTGATGAAGCAGAGCAGCAAAAAATTGCCGAACATTTGGATGATATTTCACCGGAAGAAGTCGCTCTTGTCCGTTCGATCATGAGTGAGCCGAATGACATGCAATTACTGGTTAACAGCATCCCGGCGGGTATGGAACAACAAGCGTATTTTATGTCGCTATTGGCAATCGATCTTGATTCACAGCAAGAAGCTGAATATTTAGATCAACTCGCAAAAGCCTTAAATATCTCGCAGCAAACCAGCAATAGCATTCATGAAAAAATCGGTGCGCCTGTTTTGTATAGCTAAAATAATTAACGAGGTGCATTTCAACAAAAAACCGCCCTTGGGCGGTTTTTTTTCGTACTGATAAAACTTGGTAAATTAACTACTAATAATGTCAGATAACTTCGCAGACAATAAACCAAATACCGCACCAATAACCGTAGACAACGCGATGATCAGAACCGGGTTTGAAAGATCGGGCACCGTGACACCACCCACATCCGGCGTTTGTAGAGCATAAGCCGCTGTCGCAGCATAACCGTAAACATTCGCAGGGACGGTCGATAACAAACTGCAACCCGCGACGATCACGAGTAAAAAGACCGTGACTGCGATATACACCGCCGGTCCAACTGCACCGGGCAAACCGAGCGGATTCAAACCCACGAGAAATAATGCGATACCGGCAATGATTGCACCATAGCTCATACCAACAATGGTTTTTTGAAGTGCGGCGGCATCAGCTCCAGAGTGAAAGAAACAACCCCAAGCGATGAACCCAGCCCAGACGAGGACCATTCCAGAAAGCGGTCCGAGCGCGAGATAAGCCCAGATTCCACCGAGTACAGCAATGCTTAATGCGAGTGCAGTTAACTTAGACATACATACCCCCTGCTATTATTAGATTTATAGTTTGACAGTGGACTTAATGTGGAGGGCTGGTTGATTGCACCGACAGACCAACACCAAGCCACCGAGAACAATCATAGTCCGAGTTGGTGCGGAAAGCGAAATTTATTGCACTAAGATTGTGCACACAACAAAAATAGAGTTAAATTACTGAGAGATAAGGCATTTATTGCTGCGTCGCAACAAGCACCAAGTTGGGCTGCAGGTGTTTTAAACGGAAAAAATGATCGTAAATTTCACCACTAGCAACAGCAGTGAAATGCTTGTTGCTCACAGGATCGTGGGGGGTTACGTCTCTGCCCAGCTCCTCACCAAGTTATGGTAAATGCCGGTAAGTCGCTGCACTTCCGAATCTTGATTACCGCGTTCGACAGTTAAGTTCTGAATACTCTGATCCAAATCGAACAAGAGCGAACGATATTGCGCATCTCGCACCATACTTTGTACCCAGAAAAAGGCCGCAATACGTGCCCCTTTTGTCACTGGAGTCACCCGGTGTAAGCTGGTCGACGGATATAAGATGAGATCCCCCGCCGCCAGTTTAATAGCTTGTGCGCCATATTCCGTTTCGATCATCAACTCGCCGCCATCATATTCATCTGGCTCGCTGAGAAACAAGGTAGCAGAAAGATCGGTTCGGACAATCTCATGTGGGTTCGACAAAAACATGATCGCATTGTCCACATGCATACCGTATTGACCACCGTTTTGATAGCAATTAAAACGCGGTGGAACGAACTTGTCCGGCAAAGCTGCGGACATAAAGACAGGATGTTGGCTTAGCCGCGAGAGAATTTGCTGCCCCAGGCTGATCGCCAGTTCCGACTGATTATCAAGCTGTAAATTATTCTTAACACCTGCCGCCTGTGTACCCGCGGTGATCTGACCGTCTTGCCACTGCGCCTCTCGCAGACGCTGGCGAATGGGTTGCAACTCATCTTGGTTAAGAATTTGTTCAATCGGTAACAACATATCGCGCGATGATGTCCTTATTTTTCACTGAGTAAGAAAGATCAGACTAATAAATCGGAGTTTATCATGTTGATCTCAGCGCAGCCGGTTAACGCCATACTAATCTCAAATTCTTCGATCAGTAATCGCAGCATATGCGCGACGCCCAAACTCCCCGCCACGGCAAGCCCATATAGTTGCGGTCGTCCGATCAACACGGCATTTGCACCCAAGGCAATTGCTTTGATCACGTCAGTACCACGTCTTACACCACTGTCGAGCAAGATTATAGGCTCTTTACCAAGCGCGGTTCTAATCGCGGGTAATAACTGAATACTGGCGGGAATTGTATCCAAGGTGCGCCCACCATGATTCGACACAATCACGCCCTGACAGCCGAGCTCCATTATCCGTTGCGCATCGTGCGGGTGTGAGATGCCTTTGATCAAAATCGGTAGCGATGTCTGCTCACGTAACCATTTTAGATCATCCCAATTCGGTGCATCGGCCATAATGCCATTTAAAATAATGCTCTGTTCTGGCGTCAATTCACGTGATGTTGGCGGTGTCAGATCCTGCAAATTTGCGGCTTGAACCCGACTGGGCAAGGCAAAACCTGCGCGTTGTTCTCGATTACGAAATCCGTTGATCACGGCGTCTAACGTAACCACGATGGCGGAAAAACCCGCTGCTTCTGCTCGACGTAGCAAGCCAAGCGTATCGTGCCGGTTAGCTTGGAAGTAAAGTTGGAACCAATGTGGTTGATCTAAATTCGCAGCGATCGCCTCCATTGGAACGGAAGACAAGGTGCTTGCGATCATACCAGTTTGCATCGCATTGGCGGCCGCAACGGTTGCCAGTTCGGCATCGGGATGCGCCAGTGCATGGTATGCCACAGGCGCGAGCATGATCGGGTATTTTAGTCTCGATCCGAGCAGCGTCGAGTGTGTCGATGCTTGATCGAAGTGATTAAGAATTCGGTTATAAAGCGCGATCTGATCAAATGCAGATCGATTCTGATTGAGGGTAATTTCATCCGCGCCGCCGCCATTAATATACGCCCAAACTTCCTTAGGAAAATAGGCCTCTGCACAGCGTTCGTAATCTGCGAGGCTGACGAGATCGGTGGGGATTTGACTGAGCTTGGGAAAGACCCAGTGATGTTCGAGATAACGTTCAGATTGATATTGTTGATCGGGCTTGTGCTCTGTTGTCTGAGCGGATGGGTGATCAACGTTTCGTCTTGGTTTGTCTGATGACATGGTGCGGACAACAACTCTTACATTAAAAAGAAACCGTCAGGTTAGCACGATGGCTTCCCTGACGGTTAAGAGTTCACCGATTAGAAGGTGTAATTGAGTGTCAGCTGGGCATTTCTAGCATCACCGATATAGGTGAAGGCACCACTACTATAAGAGGCTGTGTAGTAGTCTTTGTCTAGAATATTGCCGACATTCAACCTGGCTTTGAGGTTGTCGGTGAAGGAGTAGTTTGCGAACAGGTCCACTACGCCGTAGCCGGGAACCTTATAGTTCTCACCCGCAGGTGAATCCGGTTGGCCAGAGAACAATTCGCTTTGTGCTGTGTACGTACCACCGAAAGAGAATTTCGGAGTAAGTTGATAACGAAGTTGTAAGAAAGCGCTGCGCTCAGCAAAGTTGGAGAGCGTTTTGCCAATATTACTGGAATCATTTGAGTCCAGAATTTCAGCATCCATGCTGGTGATACCAAATTGTGTGCTGAGTTTGTCAGTGATATTACCCACTAAGGCAACTTCAAAACCACGAACGCGGTTTTTACCGGTATTCAGTGTGCCTATAGCGTCATAATCATCGCCGCCCAGATTCTCCATCACATCGTCTTTGGTGATCTGGAAGATCGCTGCAGTGAAAAGTAACTTCTCACCCATGAGATTCCATTTGGTGCCCAACTCAAGATTTTCTGTTAACTCAGGCTCACTGTTACCAATATCTTGAACGCCTGCGCCACAAATGCCGCCATAACCACAACTACCGCCGACGTCAGATTCGCCGCCATTAATATTGGCTGACGTTGAATAAGTGAAATAGACATTGGCGTTTTGCATAACATCAAACACAATCCCGGCATGACCGTTCCATAGCGTGTCAGAGTATTCATAAGGCGTCTCAACACCACCGCTGGCAATCGTATTGGAATAATCAAAGCGATCAGCACGCACACCGGCAAACACAGACCAGCGATCAGTAATGTCGATCGTGTCCATCAGGCTGACTGAGAACGTCTCAACATTGTAGTCACTATCCCAATCAGATTTAGTAATCGAACGTCCCATGATATTGCCGATGTTCGACATGTAATTACCGTTATTATCAGTAATACAGTAACCAGGGTTTGTACCGCCGCGACCACTTACCATACAGTTAGTTGCGCCGGTATTATTCACATCATAAACACCATTCAACACTTGATAATCGGAGTATTCAGCAGTGACGACGAACTGGTTTTTCATCCCTGCAATGGTTGTATCGAGGAAAAGATTGGTTTGGTTAGCGAAGTAATCCACTTCCTGCCAGCCTTGGTGTGTGCTCAAACCCGTGCCCCGATAACCCGTCACCACGTAACCATTGTCAGTTGTACCATAGCGCATAAGATTTTCGATTCTTAGGTTTCTTGTAAAGGCATAACTTGCCCGCACGGTAAACGTGAGAATTTCTGACTCAATGAAATCCTGATCTTGCATGTAAACCGGCACGTTATTAACTGGGCTTCCACCCGACTCAATGAAGGTACCGAGGTCAGGTTTGTCCTTCGCATCAAGATAATAAACATCCGCAAGGAGTTTAAAACGTTCATTAGGCTGATAAAGCCCTGACAAGGCGAAACCATTACGTTCCCGATCAGCAGGTCCGCGATCAGGCACTTCTTCATAGTTGTGCAATAAATTCAGACGTACAGCGAACTCATCACTAATACGTTTGTTCGTGTCTAATGAAAAGCGTCGGTATTCATCCGTGCCTAAACCTAAATCGACCTTACCGAAGTCGTACGCCGTACCGGCTTGTTTTGTAATGCTATTAACCGCACCACCTGTCGAGCCACGGCCGGCAAAAGTTGAACTTGGTCCTTTTGTAATCTCAACTTGCTCAACCGCGAAGCTTTCACGCGTCGTCATGCCTGGATCACGTAAACCATCAACAAACACGTCGCTGCGTGCTTCGTGGCCACGGATGATATAGCGATCACCAAACGCGTTACCATTTTCACCCGTTCCTAAGGTGATGCCCGGTTGTGCAGAAAGAATATCGCGTAGATCAGAACGACCGGATTCTTCGATCTGTGTTTGTGTCAATACAGAAATCGTTTGCGGTGTTTCCGCGAGATCCTTGACGTGACGCGGGTCACCCGATGTTTTTGCTTTATAAGGCGCGCCTTTTTCAGCATAAGGGTTTGTTTCAATAGCACGATCTTCCACGTCCATTGTTTCAAGCTGTACCGTATCGTTGTTTTGATCAACGTCAGCAGCCTGTGCTACGAACGCAGGTGCAGACATCATCACCGCCGTCATCCCCAATGCCAGTGGTGTTTTTGTGAAGTCTCCCTGTGTTTGCCTACGGTACTCCCGCATGCTTAAAGGGGTTTTAATTGTTGATTCTTTCATGTTCATCGCGCTCCCGAATGTCTCCTTTGTTTTTTGGATTAGCTTAGGCGGATCCTAATGATAACTATTATCATTTGCAACATGTTTTTTATTAAGTGGTTGTTAATCTAATTCCTTCTTTTTATATGGTTTTTAGGTAAATTTGGGTTGAGCAGATCGATCCATTCAATATCGTTCTATGAATTCCAATACTAAAATGAACGTGCGTGGCGTTTCTTTTTAAGGAGGAGAACTCTGAAAACTTTGTGTGGGAAAGTTATTTTTTGGTAAATAGATCAACCTCTTCCGTGAGACTGATCCGTTTTTAAAAAATCTATCTTGAACGTTAGAGCGTAACGCTAATGCTGTACTGACCCGTACCTGACGTGCTGTTGTAATGACGAATTTGAATGTAATACGTGCCCGGAATGAGATCCGTTACGATGCGCGCATTATGCCCGTCACCGCCATCATCATCCTCAGCAATGAGGGTTGTTTTGTGATTTGGACCGAATAATTTCATCACAACGTCCGTCTGACCACCAGTTTGGATCGTGTGTCGCCCCGCTTCTTTCACGGTGAAAACGTAAATATCTTCCTCTCCCGGACTTAAAATATCTGCGGCAATTCCGCGAGTATCAATGACCGGTATCTTGACCGACGTTTCGGTTTTATTTGATTTTGGATATGCATCTTCACTTGCAATAAAGGCTTTATCCAACGCTGATAAATGATTATTCGCTTTCGTACCGGATCCATTTTTGACCCAATCATCTGGAAAAAAATAAAGCATGATGGAAGCCGGATCGAATTCTGTTCCTCTGATCTGATCTGCGCTGTATTTATTTAGCACGTTATGTCGGATCTGCTCCTCATTCCAATAATTCGGCGCACCACTTAGATCGCGAATAACGGCATCTTCATTCCATTCAATGCCCCCACCTGGGTTTTGATGCTCATGGGCAAGCCCGATCGCATGGCCAAATTCATGTGCGGCAGTACCACCGTCTAAAAACCCAAGGTTCATCGTGGGCTGATCTTGCGGGATCTGCGCAGCATCCGTGCCGATATACGACCATGCGCCGTCACTTTCGTTAAAGGTAATTCGAATGTCGGCATCCAATGCCTCATCGTCGAATTCAAAATGAAGATTCGCATGTGCAGTCCACCAAAGTGCCTGTTCGATGACGAATGATTTTTGTTCTGCCGTTCCTTCCATAAAACGCACTTTGAGAATCGATCCGGTGATCCACATTTTGCGAAACAGAAATATCGCGCGTGATCGACCAGCAAACGACATCATGCGCTGCGGACGAGTTAATTCGTGGGGAAGAATGCGATCAAAACAAGTTTTGACGTGTGTCATGTTATGCCCTCCCAGATCAGGCAAGATGAATTTCTACCGTTTTCGTTGTCAAATAAAAATGAGTGTAACAGTTGTGGCGTAAGTTCCGGCTTAAACTGCGGGCCTTACCCAGACTGTGATGCGATAGGCATCGGTTCAACTATCTGACCGAAGTTTAAGACAAATGCACGTTTAAGGGGGATTTTTCGATGGAAATAAATGTAGGTAAACAAGATCAACAATTACGCGTTATTGCCGGAATTGTCATTCTCGTCTTGGGTATTTTATTCAAAAGTTTATGGGGATTGATTGGCTTAGTACCGCTTTTGACCGGTCTGTATCGTCACTGCCCAGGCTACACATTACTGGGCAAGAATACCTGCCGAACAGAGAAAATTGATTGACCCGATTAATGCACTGACGCAACGTCACTCCGGTTCGATGATGTCCCTTCTTTCAGCAACAATTACAACATCGAACCGGCTTGTTCAGCGCTCTCAACGCAACGCGATCACGCTTGTGCGCGAAACAGCATACCTGCTGGCGCGGTGATTAGTCTTTCAACCGCGAGGATTTCATCTTGCGCAATGTGTCTAACGACATCTTGCTGATTGCCTTCTAACACCGCGACGATCGTGTTGCCACTTTTGTGATCAACGCTGACTCTTAATTCTCGTTTCACAGTTTGTACGTACCCACGTTTATCTTTGACAAGCTGTTGAAGTTGGATGTCTTGGTGAGCACCAGACTGTCGACTTCTTTCATCTGCTTTGATCGTAATTTGTTGAGGTTCGCTTTCTTTAAAATGCTCGATATTAACCGCTTTACCCTCGGCAAGATTTTCTGCCTCTGGCGCTGCTTCAAGCGTATCACTGATATCCATATTCACTCCTCTTTCGCCGTTAAATCCATTTTTACGGACGCTAGTTCCATCTATCGGCTTCAAGCGCAAAATCTTTAGAAAAACTGCACCATCCTGGTTCACAGATCGGCTAAAAATCAGCGAATAATCGCCTAAAGCTTCCTGACTTAAAGAAGTGTATCGGTCTGTTAAAAAATTACTGAATCGCTAACTTTATGCGCTCTTTGCTACCACCACGCTTCAAGCACATCAGCTTCGACACGGGTGTCGAATTGCGTGAGTGGACGCTTGCCCTTCTCGATACACTCTCCCGTTTCGAGATTAAACTTCCAACCATGCTTGGGACAGGTTAATTGATTACCTTCCACTGCCAGCTCTGGAATATTCGTGACTTGATGTGGGCAACGGCTATCGTAAACGTGGATCTGTTCGGCTTGTTTATCGATAAATAATTCTCGCTCATCGCACGCTAAACGTTGAACACCTTCCTGCAAGTTCTCTACCGGCACCACACTATGCCAGCGGGGTTCAGAATTTAACGCTTCAAGAGAAAATTCCGGCAGATCTAATTCGCGTAATTGATCAACCGCCCAAACTAATTTGGTCAAGCCGATTACGGGAAATGCCATCAGCAGCGCATCCAGCACTTCGTTGGCTGTCGCACCATCTCTCAAGGCACGGGTTAAATATTGCTTAAACCCTTTTTCCGTTTGCGTCGCCACTTTTGTGATCACCGAAATTAGTGATCGTGTTTTGGGGTCAAGATGTTCACCCGCTTGTTTTACAAACTTAAAATAAGCACCCATTGCCTCTGGTCGTGCGCCCAATAAATAGTCTAATGCATCACTCATGATTTCACTTTCTCCAATGGTACGGTGATCATTTGGCCTTCTAACCCCAAAAGCTCACGCATGCTATATGTGATCGTTTTTCGATCGTAATCCTGATGAATAAACATTAGGTGGATGGTAACGTCATCCAAACCGATAATTTCTTCGCCTCGATCAAACAACCAGGTTCTCGCTGAGTTTTTGACCATTCCAAACTTGATCAAGCGTGACATTTTATCCATGCCTTGTTCAATGGAACATGCATTGCGACTGCCCTTGCGCGTGCAGTTCACAAAAAAATCTTGGATCAGTTCTCCACTGTCCGCATCAGTGGTTTGGTAGTTCACATTAAAATAATCAATATAGCTAGATTGCTTTACGCCGAGCCAACCAAGATAATCGGCACCAACCAACCCTGTCACAATAAGGACAGCGCTTAATAAAGTGATTACGATTCGTTTATTCATGTTATCTTCCCGTTACGTTCAATCGAGTTTCTCATTCCCGTCATCGTATGTCATCATTTGCCCATGAGTGAAATCCACATTTTTGGCTTTACTGCGATCGTCTTTTATCTGCTTGCATCACTGTTAGTTGCCGTCCGTTTTATTGGGAATGCTAGTCTCGACACATCAAGTAAACGATTGGCCATGATGCTGGGCACCGCTGGCGTTATCTTGCATACGTTTGCGATATATCAAGGCATGTCAGCTGATCACGGCATTAATCTTAGCATTACAAATATCGCGTCTGTGCTAGGTTGGTTAACCGCGGCGTTATTGATCATCGGATCGATTAAACAACCATTGGAAAGTCTGGCCCTGATCTTTTTCCCGATCGCTGCAATCAGTTTATTGTTTGCAGAACTGTTTCCTGAGCACGGCCAGATCTCAAAACAACTTCCTTTTGGGATTCAAATTCATATTCTGCTCTCCATCCTCGCATACAGCTTGCTGAGCATCGCGGCCCTGCAAGCCATTGTGCTGGCCTATGCCGATAACAGTCTACGTAAACGAAAACCTATCCCGATCATTCGTATGCTGCCACCATTACAAACCATGGAGACGCATTTATTTCGCCTAATCTGGTGCGGTATTTTGCTGCTGACATTGTCATTAGTCAGTGGTTTTCATTTCGTTGAAGACATGATGGCGCAACATCTTGTACATAAAACTGTCCTTTCCGTGATCGCGTGGCTAGTTTTTGCCGTGTTACTTTTCGGTCGTCATCAATACGGCTGGCGTGGACGCACAGCAATCCGTTTTACGCTCGTCGGCATGGCCTTGTTAATATTGGCTTTTTTCGGAAGCAAAGTGGTTCTCGAGCTCATTTTGCACCGTTAAATTAAATTAAAATTCTTCTCTTGCTGCATTGCCACTTGACTTACCTTGCCGTGCTAACAAAAATAGCCCCTGATTCCACTTCCTGAGGTTCCAACTAGCTTGGACGACTTACCTTTAAGTGCATTGTTCATTGCACTTGGCATACTGATCTGCTTATCTGGATTTTTTTCCGGCTCCGAAACCGCAATGATGGCGCTCAATCGCTATCGTCTTCGGCATCTTACCGAGCAAAAACACAAAGGCGCGATGCGTGCCAGCAAATTGCTAGATAAACCAGATCGTTTGATCGGGCTCATTCTGCTCGGCAATAATTTCGTCAATATCTTAGCTTCGTCCATTGCGACGATTATTGCGCTACGACTATTAGGAGAGGCTGGCATTGCCGTTGCTGCCATGCTCTTAACGCTCGTCATCTTAATCTTTGCGGAAGTCACACCGAAAACACTCGCAGCCCTCCAGCCTGAAAGAATTGCCTTTCCCGTTTCGCTGGTATTAGGGCCATTATTAAAGCTGCTTTATCCGTTCGTTTGGGTGGTTAACTTGATCGCGAATGGCGTATTGAAATTACTCGGGGTTTCACCGGAATCGGCTAACGGCGAAATGGCGCTCAGCCACGAAGAGCTGCGAACAGTCGTTAAAGAAGCCGGTGCACTCATACCTAAACGAAATCAGCAAATGCTCTTCGGAATTCTTGATCTGGAAAAAGTCACGGTTGAAGACATCATGATCCCGCGTAACGAAGTTGTTGGGATTGATCTCGACTGCGATCCCAACCAGTTACAGGAACAATTACGCGACTGCCGCCACACGCGCATTCCTATTTTTCATGGCGCGATCGATAAGGTCGTCGGCGTGTTACATGTACGTAAGATGCGCGATCTTCTGGATTTACCCATTGATGAAATGGATGCCAATGCGATCGGCCGCGTGGCTGTCGAACCGTACTACGTCCCGATCGGCACACCACTGCATACGCAACTGACCAACTTCCAACGTCAAAAACGCCGTATGGGCTTAGTTGTTGACGAGTATGGCGATGTGCAAGGTCTTGTCACACTGGAAGATATTCTTGAGGAAATCGTTGGTGAGTTTACAACCGATCCGGGCTATAACAGAGATATTCACCCGCAACATGACGGAAGTTACTTGATCGATGGATCTGCCACCATTCGGGATATCAACCGAACACTCAAGTGGAAGCTCGATACCAAGGGGCCGAAAACGATCAACGGTTTAATCTTAGAAACATTAGAGAATATTCCACAAACCGGCACCTGTTTACGAATTGGATCGTACGGACTGGAGATTTTGCAAACAACTGGGCAATCGGTCAAAACCGTGAAGATCCAACAAATTAAAAAGAAACGAAAAGTGAGTGTTGCTTAAAGCAAGATCAATCTAATTCAATCCGCGGTGGTCAGTAAAAACGCTTATTTACTCTTAAAAATCAGTCTCAAGTTACGTTTAGTTATTATTAAAATACAATAACTTACCTTTCATATTTTGATTTACTTTAAGCTAAAACTTTTGACTTAAACTACTTACGTCTTTTTGGTCGTGATGGCGTCTTCGGCAAACCATTGTGCTGTGTCGCAAAAGGCTGGCTTCTTCCGCCATTTCGTTTCCCGGCCACTTTTTGCTGACCTCCCTTGTATTGGCCTTTCGCTTTCGGCGAGATACGTCGGCCTTCAACCTGATCACCCGTACCCGCTGGCTGCCAAGTGGGAACAAGATGACGTTTTCCATTCCCGATCAGATCAGCACGGCCCATTCGCTGTAGCGCTTCACGTAATAACGGCCAATTATTCGCATCGTGATAACGCAAAAATGCTTTGTGCAGCTGACGTTGTTTTTTGCCTTTAGGAACAAAAACCTCTTCACTATTCCGCGAGACTTTTTTCAGCGGGTTTTTACCTGAATAATACATTGCACTAGCGGTAGCCATCGGTGACGGTAAAAATGCCTGAACTTGATCAGCACGGAAACCATAGCGCTTCAACCAGATCGCGAGGTTCATCATATCTTCGTCAGTGGTGCCTGGATGGGCCGCAATAAAGTAAGGAATTAAATACTGTTCTTTACCGGCTTCTTTCGAATACTTTTCAAACATCGCTTTGAATTTATCGTAGCTGCCGATGCCCGGCTTCATCATCTTCGACAGCGGACCGCCTTCCGTGTGTTCCGGCGCGATCTTAAGATATCCACCGACATGGTGTGTGACTAATTCTTTCACGTACTCAGGCGATTTAACCGCGAGATCGTAACGTAAACCTGAGGCGATCAGGATTTTTTTAATTCCCGGCAACGCACGAGCGCGACGGTAGATCTTGATCAGGGGATCGTGATTGGTATTTAAATTCGAACAAACATCGGGATAAACGCATGAGGGTTTTCGACAAGCCGCTTCGATCTCTGGACTTTTACACGCCAAGCGATACATATTCGCAGTTGGGCCACCCAAATCAGACACCACACCAGTAAAACCAGGCACGCTATCACGCAAGGATTCAATCTCACGAATAATCGAGTCTTCTGAACGACTTTGAATAATTCGTCCTTCATGTTCTGTGATCGAACAAAATGTACAACCGCCGAAACATCCTCGCATAATGGGGACAGAAAAGCGGATCATGTCATAGGCAGGAATTTTTGCCTTACCATAAATGGGGTGTGGGACACGCGTGTACGGTAAGTCATACACGGCATCCATTTCTTTCATCGTTAATGGAATCGGCGGCGGGTTCAACCAAACTTGTTGCTTGCCATGCTGCTGAACGAGCGCACGCGCATTTCCGGGGTTGGTTTCGAGATGTAAAATCCGAGAAGCATGCGCGTACAACTTCGGATCAGCCTGTACCTCTTCATATGCCGGGAGGCGGATCACTGTTCGGTCACGATCCGCTTTGCGAGGGTGTCTGACAAACTGCAGAACATTTTCAGCCTGCTTGTTATTTTTTGCACTATCAGCTTGTTGCGATTCACAACTGGCCGGATCAGACGCATCAACTTTGGTTGTATCGAGGTAAGGATCAATCGGGGGATCAATTTTTCCAGGCGTATCCAACTCCGTAGAATTAATTTCCCAGAAATCATCCGGTCGATTAGCTCTGACAAATGCCGTTCCACGCACGTCGGTGATCTGATCTAACGTTTCACCACGCGCCATACGATGGGTGATCTCAACAACTTGGCGTTCTGCATTCCCATAGACAAGCATATCCGCTTTGCTATCAAGCAAAACCGAACGACGCACTTTTTCTGACCAATAATCATAATGTGCGATACGTCGCAGACTGGCTTCAATCCCGCCGACAATAATCGGCACGCCTTTAAACGCTTCACGACAACGTTGGGTATAAACGATAACGCAACGATCAGGTCGCTTGCCACCTGCACCATCAGGCGTGTATGCATCGTTGCTACGTACACGACGTTCAGACGTATAGCGGTTTACCATCGAGTCCATATTGCCGCCAGTCACGCCGAAATACAGATTCGGACGCCCCAGCTTCATAAAATCTTTCGGGCTTTGCCAGTCCGGTTGCGAAATGATACCCACACGGAAACCTTGCGCTTCGAGAACTCGCCCGATCAGCGCCATCCCAAAACTGGCCTGATCAACATACGCATCACCCGTGACCAGAATCACATCACAACTGTCCCAGCCGAGCATGTCCATCTCTTCACGAGACATCGGTAGAACTGGCGCAGGTCCAAAACGGGACGCCCAGTATGGTTTATAAGAGAAGAGATCAGGAGCGCTTTGCATAGTCGATACGTCAAGCCAGTTCGCCCAAGTCAGCTGGTTAGCTGTAGGACGAGCTTAATGGTTAATTTTAAACCATAAATTGTATCACAATTAGGAAAAACCACCGCGTGCAGACAGTTGTGCCTGCGTCTTTCAAAGCAACAAGAGCGTAAGAATTTACCGGGAAAATACTGGTGGTTGCAGCATTTTTTATAGTTCGTAGAAAAAAAACAAAAAACAGCAAGATGGTTACAACTCCGGTTCAGGCATCACAACAATCAGGTGTTTAGGCAATTTCTGTGTGTTCCGTCGATATCGACTCTTCGCCCCATTTATCTTTGATCAAAATAAACGCATCCAGCTCTTTCTCAAGTGAGGAGACAATCGCAGGGTCAAAATGTTTTCCACTTTGCTCTCGAATGAGATTCATCGTCTTCTCAACGGTCCATGCTTCTTTATACGGTCGTTTTGAAGTGAGCGCATCAAACACATCAGCAAGCGCAACGATGCGCGCACCGAGTGGGATCTCTTCACCTTTGAGGCGATCAGGGTAGCCCGTTCCATCCCATTTCTCATGATGAAACATCGCCACAACTTTGGCTAGTTTCAACAAACTAGAGTTACATTCACCGAGAATTTCCGCACCAATTAACGTATGCGATCGCATGATGTCGAACTCTTCATCTGTCAGCTTACCTGGCTTCATTATGATGCTATCAGGTATTCCGATCTTACCAATATCATGCATCGGTGCAGCATGAAATAACTCATCTGCATCTTCTTCTGAATAACCATAGCTCAACGCAAGAATACGCGAATAATGACTCATGCGAATAATATGCAACCCAGTTTCATTATCCTTATATTCAGATGCACGACCAAGACGTTGAATAACTTCTAAGTGTGTATTTTTTAGTTCTTCTGACTGAATTAACGACAAATGCGTTTTAACTCGCGCTTTCACTATCGCGGGTGAAATTGGTTTACTAATATAATCCACAGCACCAACACCAAACCCTTTCGTTTCGTCCCCTTCATCTTTTAGTGCGGTGACGAAAATTACCGGAATTTTTTTAGTAACGTCACTCTCTTTTAATTGCTGACAAACCTCGAAACCACTCATGCCAGGCATCATGACATCGAGCAGTACCAGATCAGGACTTTCTGACCGCGCCAGCTCAAGTGCCTCTTCGCCATTTTTTGCAAAAAACAATGTGTAATCTTTTTGCAAAACCTGCATTAAAACTCGAAGGTTTGTTGGTTCGTCATCAACGAGTAAAATTCGTTTTCGTTTGGTATCAATCATCATGACAGTTGCTCATCCATCTCTTTAATATTCGCACTCAGCGCTTCAAGCAAACATGTTGCTTTTTCAAAATCAAAATTATTAAATGCGCCGTCAATTTGGTTCGCTTCCGAATTAAATTCATCCCCTGCTGCCGCCATAAAACTCTCGATCAATGTCTCATCAAAGCCATGACTTTTTGCAATGACAATCAGGGCTTCAATTGACTTCAGCAGAGTTTCAACATCCACATCTGCTTGGCTCGAGTCCTTTTCGTCAGACGACTCTATTACAATCTTTTCAGACTCTTCGACAACTAAGGCGAGTATTTTTTCAATCTGTTCCACCGCGCTAAGGCAATGTGCTTCTTCCTGATCAAACGCTGCACTTTCAAGCTGACTAAATGCATTGCTTAAATTGGCCAATGCAAGATTTCCACAGACGCCTTTTCGCGCATGGGCACTTCGTTTTATTTGCTCGAAGTTTTTCTCTGAAATCATTACGTTAAGATCGTCAGCAATATTTTCATTGTTGTTTAAAAACAACTTCAACTCATGTAGGTAAGTTTGCAAACTTTGCCACAGCATGATTGCTTGATCGAGGTTGATTAGCTGATTTCCCTTGTCAATCAAACTCGATTTTGATTTGCGTTTTTTGGATACATGCTTCACGCCAAGCACTCTTGCTATCTCAGCTTTCAATTCAGAAAAATTAATCGGTTTACACGCAAAACCTTCCATTCCGGAGTTCTGCGCTTCAACTTTATCTTCTTCCAACACGCTGGCTGTCAATGCAATAATCGGTGTTGATACTCGATCATTTTTCTTTTCAAACTTTCGAATTTCACGTGAGGCCATGTGTCCATCCATCACCGGCATTTGAATATCCATGAGTACAAGATCAAATAAACTTTCATGAATATGTGCCACAGCTTCTTGGCCATTTGAGGCTAACGTAACGTCATGACCATCTTTCTCCAGCAGGATTTTCAAGAGATCAAGGTTCATACGAATATCATCTGCCACCAATACATTTAAAGCTGGTAATTCAATATGATCTTCATCTGGATTTTTATTCTTAATGGCTTTCCCTGTTTTTAGTGGCAAGGTAAATGCAAAACAACTCCCTTTACCCACTTCACTCGTCGCCCACATATCACCATCCATCAACTCAACAAATTGTTTGCTGATCGTAGTGCCTAAACCAGTACCACCAAAACGGCGTGTCATCGATGCATCAGCTTGCGTAAACGGTTCGAAAATTTGATCTAAATGTTTTTGTTCTATACCAATCCCTGTGTCTGTTATCGTAAACAAAACACTGTCATTATCAGGTGTTGGTTTCACCGAAACCGTCACGCCACCTTGCTCTGTAAATTTAATGGCGTTACCAATTATATTGGTCAAAATTTGTCGAACACGATCCGGTGCGCCGATGTAATATTCTTGCAGGTCATCATCCACTTTTAACAACAAATCAAGACCTTTATTCTTCGCCTGCATCCATAACGTTGAGACAACAATTTCCAATTGTTCATGTAAGGAAAAATTGATGTACTCCAACTCCATTTTCCCTTTGTCTAGTTTAGCGCTATCTAAAATATCATTGAGTAAATGCAATAAGGATTTTGCGGAAGTACTAATTGAATTCAAATAACCTTTTTGATCACGATCTAGATCTGTATCAGCTAGCACATGTGAATAGCCGATAATGGCATTCATTGGAGTACGAATCTCATGGCTCATGTTCGCTAGAAATTCTGATCGTGCCACAGCGGCCAATTCCGCTTTTTCTTTCGCGTTTTGTAATTCATCTTCGAATTCTTTTCGTGCAGTGATGTCTTTTAAGAACCCATCAAGCCACATAACCTCACCATTTTCATCGCGAATAAATTGTCCCGTATCTAATATCCAACAGACGCTTCCATCTTTTCGAATAATTCGATATTCCAATTCAAAATTGTTGTGCGTTTTCTGAAAAAAATCATCAATTATTTTTACATCGTCAGGGTGGAAAAGATCTGAGAATTTACGATCTGGATTCGGTAATAAAAAATCAATACTTGGATAGCCGGTTATCGCTTCCACGGCATCACTGATATAAATCATCGGCCATTCCGGCGTGTTCATACAACGATACGCTGCGCCTGGAATATTACCGATTAATGATCGAAACTTTTCTTCGCTTTCTTTCACTGTTTTTTCAGCGGCTAATTGCTGAGTTATGTCACTAATAAACGCGAGGAAATAATCACGTCCAGCATGTTCAGCATGACCGATTGCTAAACGAATCGGAACGTTATGACCCGCTTTATGTATCGCTTCAACTTGCCGCCCAATACCGATTATTTGTGCTTCACGGGTTTCGAGAAATTCTCGTAAATAATTTTCGTGCTCAGTTCGATACGGTTCTGGCATTAAGGTGCAAACATTACGGCCTAAGATTTCATTTTTATCCCAACCTAAAATTCTGCTTGCAGCATCATTGATATCGATTACGATGCCCTCGCCGTTAATGGTTGCGATCCCATCCACAGCGGTATCCATCATTGATCGGACGCGGGTTTCATTTTCACTCGCAGCTAATGACATATCGCGATACTTCATTACCAGGTTTAGACCGAGTGTAATAAAAGTGATCAGAATCGTAATCCCCGCCACAGCGATAGCCAGCATTTGCGAATAAGAATTAACGGTCAGTTCGTCGGCGACAAATCCTACTGGCGTAACAAAGCGCGCAGCCAACATACCGAGATAATGCATACCCGAAATTGCAGCACCCATAATGACGGCACTGACAACATTTAAACTTAATTCATTTAAATTGATCTTGACGGATCCGCGAATACCAAAACGTATCCAAAGCGCTAAAATAGCCAACGACACCGCGCAAATGATCGAGAGCGAGAAGTAAAAGAAATCGTAATGTAATACTGGCGCCATCTGCATCGCGGCCATACCGACATAATGCATAGTCCCAATCCCCGCACCGACAAGTAGCCCGCCAGTTAAGAGTTGATTACGTGTGATCTCTGAACGATCAATTAAGCGCAATGCGACCCATGACGCGCCGATACTCGGTATGAGTGAGAAGAAGGTGATCCAGCGGTTGTAATCAATGGTGGTACACAACTGGAACGCAAGCATTCCAATAAAGTGCATCGACCAGACACCGCCGCCGAGCGCAATACTTGCCGTCGCAAATCCGACATTGCGTCGAAATCGCGACTTAAGCGCACGCGCTTGGCTTGTGACCTGAAGCGCCATAAAAGAGGCAAAGATCGCGATCATGACGGATAGCAACGTCAGCCAAGGATCATAAATACCGTATATTAAAAGATTGTCAGCAGGGACACGAAACTGTTCGATTAACCATTCCATAAATTAATTTTCTACTTTAATAACAAGGATTTAAGGTAATTCTTCGACGTATCTTCACTCACCTATTCTTGACACCGTGGGCAAAATACATACTCAACCTTTCGTTCATAGTCAAAATCCGGGTGAATTTCCTGCATTATTTATTCCAGGCAAATTGTGTGGTTAAAGCGGGATTAAGAACATCACCTCAATTCCTTCATTCAGCAGAGTTCGCCATTCATAAGGGAGCTTCCTTTTCACACGATTAACACCCACAATCCGACCACTTTCAGGTATCATTTCGGGTTTCGAATTATCAGCCAGATTCAACCACATACCATGCTCATTATTCCCGGTTCCATTGCCCATTCTTCGTTCAGAATTGAAAAGTTCCTTAACCGCGTTCAAGCGATCAACCCAAGCATTAACGGATTAAAAAGTCGCTTCGTGCATTTCATCGACCTCGATGGCGATCTCTCCACAACAACACAAAGTCAACTTGAGGGACTGCTAACGTATGGCGAAGTAAGTGATGCAAAATTTGTCGGTACATCTTTTTTAGTCGTACCACGTCAGGGAACGATCTCACCCTGGTCGAGTAAAGCGACGGACATTGCAAAGAATGCTGGACTCGATACCATCAAGCGGATCGAGCGTGGCGTAGAATGGTTTATCGAGAGTAATGAACCACTCAATGGAGCAGAACTTAAGACGATCGCCACACCACTGCACGATCGCATGACGCAAAGTATTCTGCTTGATCACCACGACGCGGAAGCGATTTTTCAATTTTCCGCACCGGGCGAGTTGGCTTATGTGGATATGTTGGGCACTGGAAAGAGCGCGTTGGAAAAAGCCAACAGTGAGCTTGGCTTAGCCTTATCCGAAGACGAAATTGATTACCTGTTTGAGAACTTCACTAAACTTAATCGCAACCCAAGCGATGTTGAGCTAATGATGTTTGCCCAAGCAAACTCTGAGCATTGTCGCCACAAAATTTTTAATGCTGATTTTACGATCGACGGTGAGGCACAAGACCGATCTTTATTCAGCATGATCCGCAATACACACGAACTGAACCCCGGCAAAGTACTCTCGGCCTATTCCGATAACTCCTCTGTGACCACAGGTTATGAAGGCGATCGCTTTTTCCCAAACCCAGAAACAGGCACATACGAATACGTGAATGAAGACATTCACATTCTTACCAAAGTGGAAACCCACAATCACCCAACAGCGATTTCGCCACACCCTGGCGCATCGACCGGATCAGGGGGCGAAATTCGCGACGAAGGCGCAACTGGACGCGGCTCAAAACCAAAAGCGGGTTTAACCGGTTATTCAGTCTCGAACCTAAAATTGCCCGATCTGCCACAAGCGTGGGAAGTGGATCTTGGTAAGCCAGAACGAATCGCCTCCGCACTGGACATCATGCTCGAAGGCCCGATCGGCGGTGCAAGTTTTAATAATGAATTTGGCCGCCCAGCACTGGCGGGGTATTTCCGCACCTACGAACAAGATGTCGCGGGCGAAACACGCGGTTACCACAAACCGATCATGATCGCCGGTGGTCTCGGCAATATTCGGCCGCAACACACACTGAAAGATCAAATTCCTGCCGGTTCCAAGATTATAGTGCTCGGTGGCCCCGCAATGTTGATCGGCCTCGGCGGCGGTGCGGCTTCTTCCATGTCGTCTGGCCAAAGTGATGAGAATCTCGACTTCGCTTCCGTACAACGCGAGAATCCAGAAATGGAACGCCGCTGTCAGGAAGTCATCGACAGTTGTTGGACGATGGGTGACGAGAATCCAATCATCTCCATTCACGATGTTGGTGCCGGTGGTGTCTCGAACGCCCTGCCCGAGCTGGTCAACGATGCGGAGCGTGGCGCAATATTTGCGCTGCGCGAAGTCCCGAGTTCTGATCCCGGCATGTCACCCGTTGAGATCTGGTGTAATGAATCACAAGAACGATATGTGCTCGCGATCGCCCCTGATTCGGTCGATCTGTTTGATCGCATGTGCGCGCGTGAGCGGTGCCCTTATGCCGTGCTCGGTGATGCGACGGCAGAACGCCATTTAATCCTCAACGATGAACTCTTCGGTAACCGCCCTATCGATTTACCGATGCAAGTCCTACTCGGCAAACCTCCAAAAATGAGCCGCAGTTCGCAACGCATTAAACCAAACCTGCCTGATCTCGATTTGACTATCAATATTGGAGAGGCCGTCGAACGCATTCTGCAACTGCCTGCCGTCGCCGATAAACGGTTTTTGATCACGATTGGTGATCGCTCAGTGACGGGCTTGGTCGCACGCGATCAAATGGTCGGCCCGTGGCAAGTACCAGTGGCCGATTGCGCTGTTACCTCAAACTCATTTCACGGTTGCGCTGGTGAAGTTATGGCGATGGGTGAACGCACACCATTAGCCATTATCGATGCCCCTGCCTCCGGTCGTATGGCGATCGGTGAGACGTTAACCAACCTCGCGGCGGCACGTATCTTAAATATGTCCGACATTATCCTCTCAGCGAATTGGATGGCGGCCTGCGGACATGGTGATGAAGATGCACGTTTGTTTGATACTGTAAAAGCCATCGGTATGGAGCTATGCCCTGAACTGGGCATTTGCATTCCGGTCGGCAAAGATTCGCTATCGATGAAAACCGTTTGGGAAGATCAGGATCAAAGCCGATCTGTCATCTCACCTCTCTCGCTGATCATCACCGGTTTTGCCCCCGTTGCCGATGTTCGTATGACGCTGACGCCGCAACTGATCACCGATCAAGGTGAAACAGACTTAATCCTGATCGATCTCGGAGCGGGCAAAAACCGTCTTGGTGGATCAGCCCTCGCGCAAGTGACGAATCAGATCGGCAACACGTGTCCGGATTTAGACGAACCTCAAAGCATTAAATACTTCTTTCAAATGATCCAATTACTGATCGAAGCTGATGCCATTCTCGCGTACCACGATCGCGCTGATGGTGGTCTCTTCGCAACCTTAGCAGAAATGGCATTAGCTGGACGAACCGGTATTGATATCTCACTTGACGATGCTTCACACGCGAGCCTTTTCAGCGAAGAGCTTGGTGCTGTGATACAAGTTCGACGGGAAGATAGCGAGCGGGTTTTAAAAGCATTACGAAATCATGCAACGCTAGCTGACCACGTCAACATCATCGGAACATTAAATAACGACAAGCAAGTTCGTATTCATGAGCGCGATAAAGAAGTCTACTCGGTAGATTTAATGCACATCCAAAAGCTGTGGTCTGCGACGTCATACCAGATGCAATCGCTACGTGATAATCCTGCTTGCGCACAAGCAGAATACGACAGTTTGCAGGATGTGTCTGATCCTGGCTTGTCTGTCGCGATCACGTTTACGCCAGATCAAGCACCGTTTATAAACACCGGTGCAAAACCCAATGTGGCGGTTTTACGTGAGCAAGGCGTGAATGGACAAATCGAAATGGCTGCCGCATTTGATCGCGCAGGTTTTAACGCGGTTGATGTGCACATGAGTGACCTGATCACCGGCCGACTCACGCTCGATCAGTTTCAAGGACTTGTCGCTTGCGGTGGCTTCTCCTATGGTGACGTGCTCGGCGCAGGCGGCGGTTGGGCAAAATCGATCTTGTTCCATGATGATCTTCAAAACCAATTTAAAGACTACTTTACTCGCTTAGATACCTTCTCACTCGGCGTGTGTAACGGCTGTCAAATGCTCGCACAGTTGAAGTCGATTATTCCCGGCGCTGAAAGCTGGCCGGTTTTTTTACGTAATCGCTCAGAACAATTCGAAGCGCGTTTAGCGATGGTGGAAGTGCAAGAATCACCTTCCATAATGCTCGACAACATGGCCGGTTCGCGTATGCCGATCGTCGTCGCCCACGGTGAAGGCCGCACCAGTTACACAACAAATGAGTCACAAGCCGCTTATGACGAGAAACTCGTCAGCCTTGCTTACATTAATAACAAAGGCGCAGTCACAGAAAACTTCCCAGCAAATCCGAATGGATCTGCTATCGGTATCACCGGCCTCACCACCACTGACGGACGTGTCACGATCATGATGCCGCACCCTGAACGAGTATTTTTGAAGAAACAATTTTCTTATCTGCCACCCGAATGGAAAGATGAAAATGGCCCGTGGATGCAGATGTTTTTGAATGCGAGGAAGTGGGTTAAATAGCCAATTGCAATATGCTTGAATCGATAAAAAAAAGATTCACAAACACTTTCTATGTGCAGATTTGGTCTGATCGGATCCGAGTGGTTAACGTCAGAACTCAAGAAGTTTTTGACGAGAAACCTTTGCTTGCGATAAATACAAATTCAAAAGGAAAAAAGATTGTCAAAGCGATAGGAGATGAAGCACTAACACTTAGAGGTGATGAAAAGATAATTATCGAAAATCCATTCAATCACCCAAGAATATTATTTGCTAATTTTGTCAATGGAGAAAAACTTCTTCAAGCAATAATGCAAAAGCTACAAAAAAAGAGAATTATTAAACTATCCGCAGCTATCGTCATTCAACCAATGGAAAAACTAGAAGGTGGATTAACGATGATTGAAAAAAGATCATATGAAGAATTAGCTTTAAGCGTTGGCGCAAGAGAAGTGTATATCCACGAAGATACTACACCGATACCAGAACCAAGCCTTATAGATTTTGACTATTCCCCTCACGCACAGAGAAAAAATAAAAACACGCCGACTTTACGATACAGCGCATTTCTTCTTTATATTCTCGTTATGATTGTAATTATTTCATACCAGCTTAAGTAGTGGTTTATCGGATTAACGATAAAATTATCACTCAGTATGCAGAACGACAATTTTCCTCTCTATCGCCCACCTTCCGAAGGACAAAACCTCATTCTTCAAATCAAACAAAGGTGGGGGCAGGTCTAGCTTTTAAAACAAAGGTGGGGTCAGGTCTAGCTTTTAGACTCTCCAGCTCTTACTATCTTACCAATCCAGGTGAAATGCAAACCAAAGTAAGCGCCTAACTCTTGGTAGGAATACCCCCCACTCGCATAGGCAGCTTTTATTGCCTCATCACGGGTTTTCGCCATTTTTTCATAGTCTCTCAATGCTTTGATCAATGGCCTTTTTTGCACTTTGGGTATTTGTAAATCCCGTTTCTTCTTATCCAAGTGCTTTTGTACTTGCTTGATAAACGCTTCGTCTCCCAGATAGATCTGGTTGTTCAAGTGGTCCCAGATCGGTCCTTTTGTCAAACCTTCCCGCACAAATTCACGATATTTCCTTATCGCTGTTTTTCTTTGTTTGCTGAACTGCGCCAGTAGAAAGTCGGTTTGCAACCAATCCGCTGTGGGCGTGACACCGGTCATCGCGTTATAGCTGCTCCATTTCCAGTCTTCTACTTTCTTTACCATGCCGGCTTTGACGGGGTTCAGTACGATATATCGACTCAGTTCCAGCAGGTAGTTATCTTGATCGACAAGAATCGCTTTATACCGACCCTGGAATAAATGTCCGGTTTTGCCATGTCGTCGATTGTAGGTTTGTGTATAGACCCCATTCAATTGCCGCATACCTTTACTCAGGTTGGCATCGGGAGTTTGTACCAGTAAATGATAGTGATTACTCATCAGACAATACGCGTAGTTAACCCAATTGAATTGCGATACCACTGAGGCGAAAACGTCAAGAAATGCCTGACGATCGGTATCGTCTTCGTAGATGTCTTCGCGCCGATCGCCACGAGAGGTGATATGGTAAAGCGCATTGGGAAACACTAATCTTAAGGGCCTAGACATGGAGAAAGACTAACAGAGTGATAGGCTAAAGGCTAGACCTGACCCCAACCTTTTACAGTCCCAGTCTGCAACTGAGCTTCAAGCTCTACACCAGCAATAGGTATCTTAGAACCAGCACCTCCATGCGGATACCACAAATCCTCTCTTGTAGGATCCCATACGATGACCTGATCAGGATTCATAGTATCTAACTCCCACGCATCTCGTGTACCATAAGTTACACATGTACCATCATCATTAAACATCCTGGAGAATGCCCCAGTAATCGCCCCATTTGCGAACTTCCCCCCTCCCAGCACTGAAGCGGTTCCACCAACAACCGCTGCTTTCGCGGCATTCCCAAGGTTTATCCCTTTACCTTGCGTGTAGAGGTTGTTGATGTTTGATGTCGCCTGGGTAAAACCTGCAGACAAAAAGCCAGTGAGAAACTCCCCGCCAGAGGCAAGGCTGGATACTCCACCAACAACACCATGAGCGATTGCTTTCATCGCAGCTTGCCCTGCCGATAAACTTCCTCTACACATCACCCCCGCATTTTTTAGTCCCTCAAAATATGAACCCACACCATAAAATGCGCTCGCTGTCACGGCTCCGATGATGCCCATCTTAAGGTTCCCGCCACTGCCTGCCAGTCCTCCAGCAAAACCAGCCAATGCCGTCGCCGCATATTCTGATAAGCCTAATAAGCCGGTGCCCGCACCATAGGTGAAATAGGCGACAACCGCCGTGACGACTATCTTAAACAAACCTTTAAAAAAAAACCCGCTCGGAGCATCATAGGGTCAGGTCTAGTTTTTAGCCTTTCCGTTTTCCATCTAGGCTAAAACTAGACCTGACCCCGTTATTCTTTTACGGCTGATTAAAACAACTAGCCCCGCGAATGCGGGACTGCTTTTGATTAATTAGGCTTAACTCTCCATTGCTCAATCGTCCTTTCAATGTCGCCAGTAATCTCATCAAAATCTTCGATATAGCGATCTTCGGCAGTTATCTCCAAAAGGAATTCATCATACAACCAACTGGAAACACAAACCGTTTTCCCTGTCATTTTTTGAATACTACACTCGCCTAACCATTTAGGCTCGGAACCATTTTTAATCAAAGACCACTTACTTTTAATTGAACTAGTTAAAAAAACTTTATCCACACCGTTTTTTTGCGATTCAATCAGAGCATTGGAGAACCGCCCTTGTTTACCAAGACGCTCCTCTACCTCTCGCTGAGATAACTTTCTAATATCTTCACGTTCTTTGTCGTCCAAAACAGTTAGAACAGCAAACACATTCAGATCTTGAAACAATTGAAACCTAAGCCTGATACTATTTTTTTTGGAATCTAGACCATCACTGCCATCAATCCAGGAATACGACTGCTTTGATATAAACTCTTTGGGTATCCACAAATGTGTGTCCAACTTGCTAAATTGCACGCGCAAATTATCTTGAGAAGATGCCCAAGCAACAGTAAAACATATAATTATTGAAAAAATAAAAAATAATATTTTTTTCATCGTTAAGGCACCGAATCACAACCGTCGCACCAATAAGACGTACGAACTCCAAAAAAGAATGAGCCACCAAAGGTTGCCGCTGGCAACCCTACACTAGTAAAGAACTGCTCGTGATAAGTAGATATTTGATCAGCACTCAACAATCCTAATGTCCCTCGCGTATCGGCATCCACAAATGTCGCATGTGCATCCGCTAAGCCTACATTTACCCGCCGAATGAAATCGACATAGGTTCCACCATTCAACAATGCTTGCATTTCGTTCGTTGATAACGCAGTAACTTGAGTAAACATCCAAGCATTTGCTGACTTAGCCAAGACACCTTCGTTCCTAACTACATTTAACGCAAGCTTGGCGTATTGATCTCCACGAGCCAAACGAGATTCGTAATAGCCAACTACATTGCCATTTTCCAGCATTTCCAATTCTTCGGGAGTATTTCTTAAATTATTCCCCTTTTGTGCAACATCCCCACCCTCATCATTCAACGCCCGGGACATCGCACCCGTAATCGCCCCATTGGCAAACTTGCCACCGCCAATCACCGAGGCCGTACCGCCAAGCACCGCCGCTTTGATGGTGTTGCCGAGTGATGGGCCATCCACGTTTTCGAATAACCCGTTTATTCCCCCCGCTGCCTTGGTAAACCCTGCCGCCATAAAGCCGCTTAACACAAATAATGGGGTCATATATGGACCCGCCAAATAAAGTCAACTAGATTTGGTTCAGTTTTATTTTTACATTTTCATTCCATCAAGCATTTGTAAATTTAAAAGAACAACACAACACGTCAGCAGTCATATATCCGGCTTCTTGATGGAAAAGGGGTCTCTTTTCCGAGCCACAATGGGAACCGCACCTGACGTCCTTATCAGAGTGGCAGCATCGCAGTGTGCTAGACCCCATCCAGGTTCACGTCAGGCCGGTTTAACCTGTTATGTCATTACAGTTAAAGGCTGATCTTCGGGTAAGAAAAAACGTTAATCATTTGTTTTCATGCATGAGCACTTAATGTCGTTTGATAATGCGTTTGTTGTGCTGCTAATGCCCAACAAATACGGGCCAGCTTGTTGGCCAAGGCGACGACCGCTTTGCTCGTGCCTTTGCTGGCTTTTAACCGACATGCCCAACGACTTAATGGATCATCATGTTTATGCATATGCCGTAATGCGGCATGAGCACCTTGTACAAGCAATTTCCGGCAATGGGGATCGCCACGTTTGCTAATACCTCTCAAGATCGTTTTTCCACCGGAACTGACTTGTCGGGGAACCAAGCCTAAAAACGCGGCAAACTCACGACCGTTCCGGTAGTTTTGTGCATCCCCCATGGTGGCGTATAAGGCCGTGGCCACCATCGGCCCAACGCCAGGAACGGTTATCCATTGCTGGCATCTCGGCAGGGTGAGACTAAGCTGTTCAAGTTGTTGCTTGAGGGTTTGAACATGGGCATCAAAGGCCACCAGCTCTTCATGCAGATGAGAAAAGGCCTGTTTTGCGATAGGGGTTAACTGATCATGGTGTTCATCAATCAGTACCGGCAAGGCCTGACGGATATGGTGGGGCCCTTGTGGAATAACAATGCCGTACTCACCCAGTAAACCACGGATTTGATTAGCTAGGGAGGTACGTTGGCTGACCAGTCGCTCCCGCACACGGTGCAGGGTTTGAATATCTTGTTGTTCGACTGTTTTCGCTTGAACAAACCGCATCTGGGGACGGGTTGCCGCTTCACATAATGCTTCAGCATCCGCGGCATCATTCTTATTGGTTTTCACATAGGGGCGCACGTAGGCTGGATGAATTAACTTTACTGTATGCCCCATACGGCTAAACACACGTGACCAATAATGGGCGCTGGCACAGGCTTCCATAATGATCTCAGTTGGTGCTTGTTGTGCGATGAATAAGGCTAATTTTGCACGGGTGATTTTTTTATTAAATAACACCTTGCCGTGTTGGTTAACCGCGCAAACCTGAAAGATAGTTTTAGCTAGATCGATACCGATTCTACTGATAGATTGAGACATGGACTCGCTCCTTTAGATGGTTGATTACGCCTCCATCTTGGCACACTAAGATGCCGGTTTCAGGAGGGGCGGGTCCATCCCATCAGGTCTAGTCTTTAGCCTGGAGATGAACGGATAAAACAAAAGGCTAAAAGCTAGACCTGACCCCAATCTTTTCGTGCCAAGCAGAAGTTTGTGATCGAGATGATCGATACGGTGATCCAACAGGCGGCGCACTAAACAACAAGCCATTAAAAACGAAACCCGGCGGGAGCCGGGTTTTATTTGAGGGAAGTAATTTCTATTGCTTCGATTCAAGCAACTCAATAGCCTTCTTATAAATAAAATATGACCATGCCGTATAATAAAAATCTTTCTCTTTAGCAACGGCATCGGCTTCATCAAACGAATACTCATTAAAATATTCTGGAGGAAAAAATTCCTTCACTAAATCGGCTCTAGGTTTAAAGTAAAACGAATGCTCATCAAAGTTAATTACAACCTCACCAATACATTCGTCTTCTATACCTGAACTGCTAAAATCAGGAGTCACAACCTCATAGATAGGCTCGTTTTGATCAACTCCTTTTCTTTCAAAGTTTATATGTATTCGGCTCATTATTAATATCTTGGATAAGCGGTTCCAAATTGTCGATCATAGGCACGAACAACGGATGGATGGTACAAATTAATAGAAGAATTACCTTGATAATGGAGCACCTGTTTATGGGCTAACTCTTGAGCTGCTAAATATTGAGAACTAGGCAAATGTCTCGAATCTGCAAGGAAAATAGCTTCCGCAGATTCATGATGGAACCAAGCTACAGTATAGTTATCACCCTTACCTAACATTACACGTGCTAACATAGTCCTTTCAGGACCAAATAGTGAACTCTGTAAAAAGCTCTCCCCTTGTACTGTCGCTAATCTATCCAAAGCATCATAGATTCGAACAATATTGACAGGGTCATACTTAATTACGCCATTTGCACCCTCAAGTAAGGCTTGAGGATCAACGCCTAGGCTATCTTTAATATCATTTAAAGCTGCCTTAGCTTGTTCCGGGCTTAATACACGGCCACCTGTCCTAACAGATGACGAACGCGCCAACGATCCAAAGAGATAACCCATTGCAGCCGTGGCTGCCCCATTTGCAAACTTATCACCGCCAATCACCGAGGCCGTACCGCCAAGCACCGCCGCTTTGATGGTGTTGCCGAGTGATGGGCCATCCACGTTTTCGAATAACCCGTTTATTCCCACCGCTGCCTTGGTAAACCCTGCCGCCATAAAGCCGCTTAAAAAGTCTCCGCCTTGCAGTTCTCCTGAGACGCCACCAACCACACCGTGAGCAACCACTCGCGCAAATTCTTCGCCACCGCCTAAGCTGGAAAAAAACCCATCCATGCCAGCACTGTGCCCAACTCCATAAAAGGCAGCACCGGAGAGCCCCCCAATAAAGCCTGCTTTCAGGTTACCCCCGCTTAACGCTAGGCCTGACACAAAGCCCGCTATCGCTGAGTTGGCTAAACCTGCCGCAAAAACAGAACCCGCTGCCGCTTCTGTAACTAACGCATACTGTCCTAGAGGACCAAGGAAGTAGACCGCAGCAACGGCGATGGCTATTTTGAATACGTCCCCAATGGAGATGAACCCGCTCGGGTCCGTCAAACTCAAGGGATTGTTGATCACATACGTGTAGCGATTCAAGCTCTGTGAGTTGGTCGGTGCTTGGATAAAGGGGTCAGCTGACATAAACCGGCCTAAATGCGGGTCATAGACCCGCCCGTTCATGTGGATGATGCCGACGTGGTCGAGGTGTTCATGCCCGGTGAAACCCCGGGCGATGTGTTGGGTATTGAGGGGGGGGAGCTGCTGTCAGCGCCGTCGAGAGCCCGTCGTTGTCCAAAGGCGTCGTAGCTGGGGCATCATAGGGTCAGGTCTAGTTTTTAGCCTTTCCGTTTTCCACCTAGGCAAAAGCTAGACCTGACCCCAATCTTTTCTTGGGTCTGTTTGTCGATGGTCGATTTTGGAAACAATCTTGCTGCAATACGTAAGTTACGGCAATTAACACAGTTGGAGCTAGCTAACTTGCTTGATGTGCAGCCGCGAATGGTGGGGCGCTGGGAACAAGGCCAAGCCAAACCTCAATTTGATTATATTATTCAATTAGCACAGATTTTGGAGGTCAGTCTTGACCATCTACTACTTGGAGAGGAAGGACAGTCTCGACCCGTTTTTGAGATTCAGAACAAAAAACTAAAGGAACTGTGCAAACAAGTGGATACGCTCACACCCGAAGATCAGGAGGTCGTTTGTCATTTTTTAGATATGGCCGTAAAACAAGACCGGATGAAACAGCTTATTGTGAGTGCTTAAATCTGACACCGAATTTTGAACACCCTCACAAAAAGCCCCAGTAAATCGCTAGGGCTTAGAGTGGGCGTCTTAACTAATTCCTTTATTATTTTAGATCGAACAATTGCATCAAGTGAGGGAGCACGAAGAGAGGCCATAAGCCTCTTCATCTTAAAGTATTGTTGAACAAGTGACCCGACCCCTTATCGCTGATAACTAGCAAAAAATCGGAAATGTTCAGTCTGCCCCTCTTTGTTTTTCTGCAGCCAGAGCTAGTATCTCATTACAATTATATACGTTTACTGCTCCCTCTAACGCTGGGTTTGCAAGCCGGTAAATCGCCTCCTCTACACGAGCGTCTTCGAGCCCTATATCTTCTCGAGCTTCAATTAAATTTGCCCAAGCCTCTAACTCATCAGAATTAATTTCATCATTTAAAAACCGTTCGATAGATTTTTTAACATGAAAAAAATTTAACGTGATTAACTCCTCAGGCTGGTCCCATGAAACGGCACTAAGTCGATCAGTCAATTCTGACACTGAACCACTAAAAGAAATCAAATTCAGTAAAAGATCTTTGTGAGTAACTGAACTTAAAGTCAAGGGTAGACTCCTCCGTTTAATTTATCCTTTACGTGAACAATACTTCCATCGGGGGCATATGTTGTTTTAGTCATTTGAATGGTATTACCACTACTATCGATTTGCTTTTCATATACAGCTTTTGAACCTGGCACCTTACCTGGCGAGGTAGCCTGAACAGCAACTCCGCCATTTGGTAACTCTGCTGTGCTTAAACTATTCTTAGCATTACTTGGGACACTTTTACGAAACCGCTTAATATTTTGCAACTGCTTCGCTGTATATTTAAGACCTACAGCAACCCCTTTACCTCCTGGAATTAAACCAACAGTGGCTATTGCCCAGGTTCCTCCGCCGCAACCTTGACTAATACACGTACCAAAATCGTACCCTGGCCATAAAAGCTCAGCTATTTCATGAGCTGTCTGCCCGGCCCCATCGCCATACAAACCACCCTCTTGTGCACCATGCTCCAGATCATCATTAAACATCCTCGAGAAGGCCCCGGTAATCGCCCCATTTGCGAACTTCCCCCCTCCCAGCACTGAAGCGGTTCCACCAACAACCGCTGCTTTCGCGGCATTCCCAAGGTTTATCCCTTTACCTTGCGTGTAGAGGTTGTTGATGTTTGAGGTCGCCTGGGTAAAACCTGCAGACAAAAAGCCAGTGAGAAACTCCCCGCCCGAGGCAAGGCTGGATATGCCGCCGACAACACCGTGGGCGATGACCTTTGCTGCGACCATACCATTTGACATCCCTATTCCGGGGCCATACGCCATTGTGGCTTCTTGGGCAACGCCGGAGAAATGCGTGCCTATTCCATAAAATGCGCTCGCTGTCACGGCTCCGATGATGCCCATCTTAAGGTTCCCGCCACTGCCTGCCAGTCCTCCAGCAAAACCAGCCAATGCCGTCGCCGCATATTCTGATAAGCCTAATAAGCCGGTGCCCGCACCATAGGTGAAATAGGCGACAACCGCCGTGACGACTATCTTAAACAAACCTTTAAAAAAGAACCCGCTCGGGTCCGTCAAACTCAAGGGATTGTTGATCACATACGTGTAGCGATTCAAGCTCTGTGAGTTGGTCGGTGCTTGGATAAAGGGGTCAGCTGACATAAACCGGCCTAAATGCGGGTCATAGACCCGCCCGTTCATGTGGATGATGCCGACGTGGTCGAGGTGTTCATGCCCGGTGAAACCCCGGGCGATGTGTTGGGTATTGAGGGGGGGGAGCTGCTGTCAGCGCCGTCGAGAGCCCGTCGTTGTCCAGAGGCGTCGTAGCTGGGGCATCATAGGGTCAGGTCTAGTTTTTAGCCTTTCCGTTTTCCACCTAGGCTAAAAGCTAGACCTGACCCCAATCTTTCGTTCCCAACCATCCCGGCGATATGCCGGAGGAGACGTTGAGGGCGATTCTGAAACAAGCCGGGCTGACGGTGGAAACCTTTTTGGAAGCTTGAGTGGCCAGGATCTACTCTGCGAGTTTCTTTAGAGCAAATGCATTTGCTCTACATTTACTTCTTGGACAACAGAGTCACCATACTTAAGAAATTCTAATTCGAAAAGTTTATTATTTTTATCAATGAACAAATACACATGTACTGTTTCACCATCTAAATCCTCAAAGTGTCCTTCAACTGGCCACATATCTGTTTCTATCTCTCGAGTCCAAGTGTAGTTTGGCCTCAAAAACTCGACGATTGACCCATCTGGATTTATAGGCTTTACTTTTACATTATCAAGATCAGCAAGTAATTCAGAGTGCTCACCAGGGGCAGCACTTATTAACTTCTTGATTATCTCAAGCTCATATTCAAAGAGCTCTCTTGGGGCTATTGATACAATCATTTACTCCACTCGGTATATTGTTCCAACCTCAACGCCATTTCCTCGAGGCTTCGCCTTATAGCGAAATGGCTGTCCACCTATAGAAAGACTTCCTCCAAACTCACCACTGATATTTCCTATAGACTCTACCTCTTTGCGTACAGCTTTTTCTACAACATCAACATCCAAGCCTCTCTTTATAAGGAAAGAATGGGGTCAGGTCTAGCTTTTAGACTCTCCTGCTCTTACTATCTTACCAATCTAGGTGAGATGCGATCCAAAGTAGGTGCCTATCTCCTGATAGGGTTACCCTCACTAACTTAGGGAGATCTTATTTCTTCATCACGGGTTTTCGTCATTTCTTCATATTCCATTAATGCTTTGATCTGTGGAATTTTTACACTTTGGTGTTTGTAAATCCTGTTTCTTCTTCATATCAAGTTGGCCGATCCCTTGATACATTCCCTAAAACAACAGCAGCGATTTTCATTTAGATATAAAAAAAGGCGATGTTAAAAACATCGCCTTTCTTATTCATCTCAAAAATCAGCCCAACTTTCGTTGGACTGATTAGATAGATTATTTACTTAACAACAAAGTCTACGCGACGGTTTTGTGCGCGACCTTCTTTCGTTGAGTTGTCAGCAACTGGGTCAGTTTCACCGTGGCCTTCAACACTCAACTTGCTTGCATCAGCACCGTTGTTAGTCATGTAGTCAGCTACAGACTGTGCACGTCGCTCTGAGAGGCCTTGGTTATATGCTTCAGAACCGATGCTATCAGTATGACCGATGATGCTAATATCAACAGCGCCATTGTCTTGTACTTTTTGCAGTGCTTCTTGAAGTGTTGCTTCTGCTTCTGGGCGCAATGTTGCGCTATCGAAATCGAAGTTTACATCTTCAATAGTGAACAGCTTAGTTCCTGTGATTGGGCAACCATCTGCATCAACAACTGTACCTGCTGGTGTACCTGGGCATTTGTCCAAGTAATCTGGAACGCCGTCACCGTCAGAATCTAATGGGCAACCATCTGCATCTACTTCAACACCCGCTGGTGTGCCAGGGCATTTGTCGAGGTCATCTGGAACGCCGTCGCCGTCAGAATCCAAAACTTCAACTTCTTCTACCATACCGCAGTCTTTACCTTCTGATGGCAGGTTACCTGGTCTCCAGCATTCACCTGAACCTGTTCTCCACATCTTACCTGAAGCGCCTGTCCAGTAAGCTCCATGATCATCTGCATAAGCAGCGTTAGCTCCAAATAACGCAGCAGTAAGAATTAACAGTGCAGCATGCAATACAGTTTTCTTATTCATTATATTTATCCTATTCAAAAAAAATTACCTTCTAACAAAAAAGTGGTAACAACCAGTGTAATTATCTGATTGTAGGATAGTGTATGCAACTAAATGTGACAAGAATGTAGGACAAAGAGAAATATTTTTGTAGGAATAAAACGCATTTCCGGTGAAAGACATTCTCAACAACAAGCTAACATATTAATTAATAATGTTATTTTAAGCCGCATCACTGGTTTTAACTTGCAGGACAATACGCGCAAGTTAATAAGGCTATGACGATGTTTTCCACCGTCATAGCCTATATTGATGCCAAAATAGATTAAAGTCGACCTATTTAAGCACCATTTCTCTCTAAATATTACTGAATATCGAAACGATCAAGGGTCATGACTTTCGTCCAAGCATCAACGAAATCAGTGATAAACTTCTCATTTCCATCATTTGCTGCGTACACTTCAGCAATCGCGCGCAGTTCTGAGTTTGATCCAAATACCAAATCAACCGGGGTCGCCGTCCATTTGAGATCACCTGTCACGCGATCACGTCCTTCGTAGACACCTTCTGCATCCGAAGAGACTGACCATTTCGTTGACATATCAAGCAAGTTCACGAAGAAGTCATTGCTGAGTGTCCCAGGTTGATCAGTAAAGACGCCATGCGCTGTTTCTCCAACATTCGCATTTAACGCACGCATACCGCCGATCAGTACGGTCATTTCAGGAACGGTCAAAGATAAAAGATTCGCTCGATCAATCAGCAACTCTGCTGGTGAAAGTGTATTACCTTTACCGAAATAATTACGAAATCCATCCGCTGTTGGTTCAAGATCAGCAAAAGAAGCAACATCAGTTTGCGCTTGCGAGGCATCAACACGACCTGGTGTAAACGAAATCACCACGTCATGGCCCGCTTGTTTTGCAGCCTGTTCGATTGCAGCCGCGCCACCGAGGATGATCACATCAGCCAGAGAGACTTTTTTATCGCCTGTTTGTTTGCTGTTGAAATCCGCCTGAACGCTCTCAAGTTTCGCTAGCACTTTTGCAAGTTCAGCCGGGTTATTTGCTTCCCAATCTTTCTCCGGTGCAAGGCGGATCCGCGATCCATTTGCACCACCACGCATATCCGTGCTTCGAAATGAGGCTGCTGATGCCCAAGCGGTTCTGATCAACTCAGGACCGGTTAAGCCGGAAGCAAGGATGTTGGTTTTAAGGGTCGCAATATCAGCGTTGTCGATCAGCGCGTGATCAACCGCCGGTAATGGATCTTGCCAGAGTAAATCTTCGTCCGGTAAATCATTGCTGATATAACGAGCACGAGGACCCATGTCACGATGCGTCAACTTAAACCATGCCATTGCGAATGCGCGTTCAAATTCTTCAGGGTTTTCCATAAAACGTTTTGAGATTTCACGATAACTTGGATCTTCTTTTAAAGAGAGATCCGTTGTGAACATGATCGGCGCATGTCGTTTAGATGGATCATGTGCATCGGGTACTAACCCTTCGGCTTGGCCGTCAGCAGGGATCCACTGAATCGCACCTGCCGGGCTTTCTGTTTGCACCCATTCAAATGCAAAAAGATTTTGCAGATAGTTAATACTCCAGCGCGTTGGTGTCGCCGTCCACGCACCTTCTAGACCACTGGTGGTGGTATCCGCACCATTACCTGTTCCGCATTTATTTACCCAACCAAAACCTTGATCTTCCATCGATGCAGCAGCAGGCTCAGGACCCACACAATCTGCCGGTTTCTTTGCACCATGTGCTTTACCGAATGAGTGACCGCCTGCGATCAGTGCCACGGTTTCTTCATCGTTCATCGCCATACGCCCAAAGGTATCGCGAATATCTGCCGCGGCGGAGATAGGATCGTGGTTTGCGTTCGGCCCTTCTGGGTTCACGTAGATCAGACCCATTTGCACTGCCGCCAAGGGTTTTTCTAACTTTCTGTCGCCGCTGTAACGTTTGTCACCACCGAGCCAGACGGTTTCAGGCCCCCAATACACCAGATCAGGTTCCCAATCATCTTCACGTCCTCCAGCAAAACCATACGTTTTGAAACCCATTGATTCCAACGCGACATTCCCCGTCAAAACCATCAGATCAGCCCATGAGAGTTTTTGACCATATTTTTGTTTCACTGGCCAAAGTAATCGTCGCGCTTTATCCAAATTGGCGTTATCTGGCCAACTGTTCAGTGGTTCGAGTCGTTGCTGGCCACCGGCGGCGCCACCACGTCCATCGCTTGCACGATAAGTCCCTGTGCTATGCCAAGCCATACGAATGAAAAAAGGACCATAATGACCATAATCCGCAGGCCACCAATCTTGTGATGATGTCATCAATGCTGCGATGTCTTTTTTTACTGCCTCAATATCCAAACTGGCAAATTCTTTTGCATAATTGAAATCTTCACCCAACGGATCTGACTCAGGACTATGCTGACGTAACGGGGCAAGATTCAGTTTTTCAGGCCACCAGAATTGGTTTGATTTTGCTTCACCTTCGGCTAAAGCAGGACTTTGCAACACGATTGGTGACATCGCTACCACCATTGCCGCAACAATAGGTATCGTTTTTTTAATCATTTTCATAATCTCCACGCTAAAAAATAACCAACGTTGTTACCATATTTACGCTGTTATATTTTTTAAAAAACAGTAAATACAAAAAGGGTAACAGGCAGGTTGATGAACAGCATGTCCATCCTACAGATGAGCGCGTTGCACAAGCCAATCAGTTTTTCCGACTATTATTATTGGTTAGACCTATCGTTATTTTTTGTTGCATTACAGCAAGATCTACTTAACTCGTCAGAATGAGACTAGGACCTGCAACATTGAGATCGTTTACGCAATCAACACCAACGAATTGCGTGCTTTATATTTGCTTGGAAATCGCAACCCATGAGAAATTACGCAAAAAAAATTGATGAAAATTGAAAAGAAAAATGGATAACACCAGTATGTTAGTGTTACCCATTTTCAAAGAGTGGAATTACATTATTACAAATCTAATTTAATTAAATAATACAACTACAAAACAGGTTTTTATCTCCATACAGATTATCCACACGACTCACTGGCGGCCAATATTTATCTTCATATTGATCAGACATGGGGAAAAAAGCTTGCTCGCGTGTGTACGGAAGATCCCAGTCTTCTTTAACCGATAAGCTGTGATGATGTGGTGCATTTTTAAGTGGATTATTTTTTGGATCAATACGGCCTTTTTCCACGTCTTCAATTTCTTTACGGATCGCGATCATCGCTTCGCAAAAGCGATCAATCTCGCGCTTGTTCTCACTTTCCGTCGGTTCGATCATTAAAGTATCTGGGACAGGAAATGACATCGTCGGTGCGTGAAAGCCGTAATCAACTAACCTTTTCGCCACATCATCAACCGTAATGCCACACTCTTCTTTAATTTGTCGAAGATCAATAATGCATTCATGTGCAACCATGCCGTTTTTACCTTTATATAAAATCGGAAAATGGTCAGCCAAGCGCTTAGCGATGTAGTTTGCATTCAGCAACGCAACGAGTGTCGCTCGTCGTAAGCCGTCATCACGCATCATCGCAATGTACGCCCAGGAAATACTCAGAATACTCGCCGATCCCCACGGCGCTGCTGCAATCGTGCCGATCGTACCGTGTTCGGTCACGTCAGGATTAACATCTTTAACCACCGGATGATCAGGCAAGAATGACGCTAAATGCCTGCCCACGCCGATCGGACCAACACCCGGGCCACCACCACCATGTGGAATGGCAAAGGTTTTATGTAAATTTAAATGCGCGACATCTGCGCCAATATGACCCGGCCGGCAGATCCCCACCAGGGCATTGAAGTTAGCGCCGTCCATGTAAACTTGGCCGCCCTTCTCATGAATCAGATCACAAATATCCCGAAATGCTTCTTCATAAACACCGTGCGTTGATGGATAGGTGATCATCAAAACCGCCATTCGATCAGCATATTCATCGGCTTTCTTCGCCAAGTCGGCAATATCCACATTGCCATTGTCATCGCAGGCGACAGAGACAATCGTCAACCCAGCCATCATGGCACTAGCGGGATTTGTGCCATGTGCTGATGCAGGGATAAGACAAATATCGCGTTGTGATTGCCCAATGGTTTCCAAGTATTTTCGAATAACCAGCAGACCAGCATATTCGCCTTGTGATCCGGCATTGGGTTGAAATGAGAACGCATCAAACCCCGTCAAACCGCAGAGCATTTCTTCTAACTCAGTGATCATCTGTAGATAACCTTGCGCTTGCTGCAACGGCACGAAGGGATGCATCGCACTAAACTCACGATACGAAAGTGCCTGCATTTCAACGGATGCATTGAGCTTCATGGTGCATGAACCGAGTGGGATCATCGCACGATCAAGCGCAATATCTTTACGCGCTAAACGGCGCATATAACGCATCATTTCTGTTTCGCTGTGATAAATATTAAACACAGGGTGTTCAAGAAATGGACTGGTTCTTTGCAAGTGAGTCGGTATGACACCCTTTAGTTTCTGATCTTCTACGCCAATATCAATTAAATCTTCATCTGTTTTGGTGAAGATCGACGAAAGCTTGCGCAAAAGTTGTTGGGTTGTTGTTTCGTCAAAACTTATGCCGATCGTATCGCGATCAACTTTGCGAAGATTAATATTTTGTTCTTCCGCATGTGCGAGTAAACGTCGTGCTCGACCGGGCACATGCAGAGTGATCGTATCGAAATAAACGTCTGTTTTGACATCAAAACCTCGCGCCTTTAACCACGTTGCGAAAATTTCCATGTAGCGATGCACGCGACCGGCTATCTGTTGCAAACCTTTTGGCCCATGATAAACCGCATAAAATCCCGCAATAATCGCGAGTAACGACTGCGATGTACAAATATTACTTGTGGCCTTTTCTCGGCGGATATGTTGCTCACGCGTTTGCAAGGTCATCCGATAAGCTGGCTTGTCATTGCTATCGCGAGAGACGCCAATCACGCGCCCCGGAACGGAGCGAATAAATTTTTCTCGGGTAGCGAAAAAAGCTGCGTGCGGTCCGCCATAGCCCATCGGTACACCAAAACGCTGACTATTACCGACGACGATATCCGCATCACATTCACCTGGTGGTTTTAATAAAACTAAGCTTAATAGATCGGTTGCGACGGTCGCGAGCGCCCCTTGCTGATGCGCTTGCCTGATCGCAGGGGTCAGGTCTCGCACTTCACCGCTGGAACCCGGATACTGCAGTAAAACACCGAAAACATCGTGTTGCTCTAGATCGGCCCACGCGTCACCAATAATGATTTCATAACCAAACGATTTTGCGCGTGTTTTGATTACGGCAAGCGTCTGCGGATGGCAGTCTTGATCAATAAAAAAACCATTGGATTTTGATTTACTCACGCGTCGCGACATGCTCATCGCTTCCGCAGCTGCGGTACTCTCATCAAGTAGTGACGCATTAGCGATTTCCATTGCCGTCAGATCAGTAATCATCTGCTGAAAATTTAATAAGGCCTCAAGTCGCCCTTGACTGATCTCGGGTTGATAAGGCGTATACGCCGTATACCAGCCCGGGTTTTCCAGAACGTTTCGTTTGATAACAGAGGGAATCAGGGTGCCGTAATACCCCATGCCAATCATGGAATCATTAACTTGGTTTCGTTCGCGTAACTTGCGCATGTAGGTAATAACCGCACGCTCGCTTATGTTCTCTTTCAGTGATGGGGGTTCATCACTCAGGATATTTTTCGGGACGGCCCGATCGACAATCTGATCCAAATCATCGAGTTCAAGATAGTCCAACATTTCCGCGATCTGCTCTTGATCTGGACCTATGTGTCGGCGGATAAAATCTCCGCGCATTTCTAGCCATTCTAGTGGTGCATGCTCATCAGCCATGTTCGCCTCCAGGGGTAAGAATATAAATAAAAATTAGATTTAATCGTCTACAAAAAAATCCACCGGTTACAGTTCCTATTTGCGATCAGGTAATCGCCTTAATTATTTCTGTAAATCACCTGCGTTATGCACTTTCTTCGACAAATTTTGCGTATGCTTCAGCATCCATCAATTCATCGATCTGGCTAAGTGCGTCGGGCGTTAGTTTGAGAAACCAACCATCGCTTTCAGCGGCGCTATTGATCAACTCAGGGGAATCTGCCAAGGCCTCATTGATCGCGATCACTGTGCCGCTGATCGGCATTTTTACATCGCTCGCGGCTTTGACCGATTCAACAACCGCCGCTTCTTCATGCTGTGCAACTTCTTGATCAATCTCAGGCAGTTCAACATAAACGATGTCACCAAGCTCTTTCTGTGCAAAATCGGTAATCCCGATCACGGCACTTCCATCCGTATCGATGAATACCCATTCATGGTCAGATGAGTATTTTAATTCAGACATAATCACAATCCTCGTGTCGTGGTTAAAAGGTTATTTTTTAGTAAAGTAACGATGTGGTACAAACGGCAAGCCAGTTACCGTAACCGGATGCCTTTTATTACGGACTTCGACAAGTAATGACGTGCCTTGCTCTGTATAGACACGATCAATATAAGCCATGCCGATGGGCTTTTCTCGCGTTGGTGAAAAAGTCCCGCTGCAAACTTGCCCGATCAATTCGTTTTCTGCGTTGAGGATATTTGTTCCTTCGCGGAACGGTGCCTTGCCTTCGCCGATAATCCCGACACGCTTCTGTGATCGTGGCGATGTAAGTTGTCGCTGGATTACATCACGACCAAGATAGGCGTTCTGATCATCCAAACGGTCCTCAGAAATTAACCAGTTCAACCCCGCATCAACAGGCGAGATCGCTTCGGTTAATTCATGTCCGTATAAACATAAACCGGCTTCGAGTCGTAAGGTATCGCGCGCGCCCAATCCGGCCGGCAAGACAGTTTCTTGTTCAAGGAGTTTTCTCGCGATCAGTTCGACCTGATCAGAGGGGACTGAAATTTCAAATCCGTCTTCACCGCTGTAACCGCTACGACTGATGAAACAGTTCACGCCACACAGCTCGGCTTGCGTTGTCTGCAGAAAGTACAAATCCGAACTGTCGAAGCCCAATGTTGTCATGACCTCAGCCGCAGCTGGCCCTTGCAGTGCAATCAAAGAGCGATCAGTACATTCTTTTAAATCGAGTGAATCATCAAGATGGTGTGTGAGATGTTCCCAATCTTTGGTTTTACATGCGCCGTTCACGACTAAATAAAATGCATCACCGAAGTTACTAATCATCAGATCATCGATTACACCGCCCTGCTCGTTGAGCAACACGGTATAACGTTGACGACCCGGCGCGAGATTTGCCATTCGGTTAGGCACCAGTTTTTCAAGTGCCTTTGCGACGTTTTGCCCTGTCAGTAAAAACTGACCCATGTGGGAGATATCGAACAGACTGGCATGCGACCGCGTATGCAAATGTTCATCACGAATGCCCGTATATTGCACCGGTAATTCATAACCGGCGAACGGGACTAACCGAGCACCGAGCTCAGTATGCAGAGAATTGAGTTTCGTTTTTTTTAACGACACGTCCGTACCTTCAGCTTGCGACATTACGTTATTCCTATGCTAGGATGCTGCGGCGCAATAATGACGAATTAAAAGTGCCTTTGCAAGCAAAGTGCTGGTGAAGGTTTCGATATTTAATTGCGTTTTAAACCCGATTTTTAAACTTGATTGACGGAGAAAGAATCAAGATGAATCAACACAAAAGGCCAAATTCCGGCCAATTTTCATCCGGTCCTTGCAGCAAACGACCGGGTTGGAACAGTCAAGCACTCGACAACGCCATCGTTGGACGATCACATCGATCCGGCATTTGTAAATCGCGAATTCAACAAGCACTGGATCAAAGCCGTGAAATACTCGGTATCCCAGCGGATTATCTGTTCGGTATCGTACCGGGCTCAGACACAGGTGCGATGGAAATCGCCATGTGGAATCTACTCGGTGCTACCGGTGTGGATGTCCTGTATTGGGAGAGTTTTAGTAAAGATTGGAATGACGATGTGATCAAGCATCTTGGTATTAAAAATGCCAATGTGCATGCAGCCGATTATGGACACTTGCCAGATCTGACCAACGTAAATTTCGATAACGATGCGATCTTCGCCTGGAACGGCACAACCTCTGGTGTGAAACTCGCGAACGGTGATTGGATCCCATCGGATCGCAAAGGCCTCACTATCTGTGATGCTACTTCCGCCGCTTTCGCGATGGAACTACCGTGGGAAAAACTCGACGTCACCACCTACTCTTGGCAAAAAGTATTGGGCGGTGAAGCGGGTTTCGGCATGCTGGTATTAAGCCCACGTGCGGTTGAACGTCTTAATTCTCATCTACCCACTTGGCCAATTCCGAAGCTCTTCCGCTTACGCAAAGGTGACAAGTTGGATGAGGGGATCTTCAAAGGTAATACCATTAATACGATATCCATGCTCTGTGTGGAGGATTATTTGGATGCCTTGAAGTGGGCTGAGTCTGTCGGTGGGCTGGCTGGATTGATTCAACGATCACAAGAAAACGTTGCTGTGATCGAAAACTGGGTCAACAAAACAGCTTGGATCGATTTTTTATGCGTCGAAGCTCAAAACCGATCAAATACGTCGGTCTGTTTATCAATCACCGCAGATTGGTTTACCCAGCTTGATAACGATCAACAACAAGCTTGCATGAAATCTCTCACCGGTATGTTAGAAAAAGAAGGCATCGCCTTTGATATCAACGGCTATCGCGCTGCGCCTCCAGGATTACGGATTTGGGCTGGTGCAACGGTCGAAACAGCAGACATCACCGATTTATTACCGTGGATCGAATGGGCTTTTCAACAGGTTCAGGATGCACAGTAGTATCGAGTTAATTTAACGCGTTCATTTTTTTAAGAATATCTTTTCAGGAAGCCGAAGGTTATGAAAAACATATTTATTGCAGACAAGATTGCCGATGACGGCATTGAATATTTAAAACAACAAGCTGATTTTAACGTCACGCTTAAAACGGGTTTAAACGAAGACGAACTTTGCGCCGCAATGGCGGACCAGCATGCGTTGATCGTGCGAAGTGGCGCAACCGTGACGGACAAGGTCCTCGCCGCCGCACCACATCTTGAAGTCATTGGTCGCGCTGGTATTGGTGTCGATAATATCGACGTGCCGATGGCGACAGAACGTGGCGTTGTGGTTTTGAACACACCAAACGCAAATGCCACCACCACTGCGGAACTCGCGATCGCACATCTTTTTTCTCTCAGTCGAAACTTGCCACAAGCCGATAGCTCGGTGCGTGCCGGTGAGTGGAAACGATCAGAATTTATGGGGGCGGAGTTAGCGAAAAAGAAAATCGGTATCGTCGGCTATGGCACGATCGGTCGGCTCGTTGCTGAACGTACGCGCGCCTTAAAAATGCAAGTGTATGCTTTCGATCCGTTCGTCACAGAAGACGCGTTTGCTGCTGATCAGGTCACCGGCACGGATATCGATACGCTTGTTAAAGCGTGTGATTACATTACGCTTCATTGCCCGGTGAATGACAAAACCCGCAACATCATTAGTAAAGAACGCATCGCGACGATGAAAAAAACTGCGCGTCTGATCAACTGTGCTCGTGGTGGTCTCATCGATGAGGCCGCTTTGTACGATGCGCTCTCCACCAACCAGATCGCCGGTGCCGCACTGGATGTGTACAGCCAGGAACCTCCGACAGGCTCACCATTACTATCCTTACCGAATATTGTGTTTACACCGCATTTGGGCGCCTCAACCAAAGAGGCACAATCTGCAGCTGGAACAGAAATCGCGCAACAGATCAGCACGTTTTTACTGACTGGTGAGCCGATCAATGCGATCAATATGCCCGCGGTTTCAGGTGATGATCTGCTCAAATTAAAACCGTATCTCTCCTTGATGAATCGTCTAGGCCATTTGCTCTGCGCGATGATTGACGAACCGATTGAAGAATTGGAAATGCTTGCCCACGGTGACGTGACCTCATTGGATCTTCGCACGTTAACCACGGAAAGCCTGATCGGGCTGCTTGCGTCATCAACGTCGAATCCGATCAATCGTGTCAATGCCTCTCACATTGCGGCGCAGAAAGGCATAAAAGTGAAAGAGATCCGTTCAGAAGAAGCACAGGATTATCACGCGCTGATCAGCCTCACGGCCAAACATGGTGATAAACGCACGACCGTTTCCGGTACAGTGTTTGACAAGATCGGGCCGCGTTTAACGCACATCAATGACTACAAGATCGAAGCGTCGCTTGAAGGACATTTGCTGCTGTCACGACACAAAGATCAACCTGGCGTCCTCGCCGCGATCACAACATTATTGGCTGATCAGAAAATCAATATTTCCCGCATGCAGCTTGGTATTGCACCGGACAGTAACGAGGCTATTGCGGTGTTTGCATTAGACACACCGTTGGGTGACGAGGCCATGCAAAATCTAATGGAAATTCCTGCGATCAGCAAAGTCTTGAAGATCAGCTTATGTTAAGAAAAGGCCCTTTCGATACTGTCGTTTTTGATTGCGACAGCACCTTGAGCACGATTGAAGGTGTCGATGAGCTTGCACGACGCGCCGGTGTATACGACGCGTGTTGTGCACTAACGAATGCCTCGATGGATGGTCATGTGCCACTCGAAGATGTGTATGCAAAGCGATTGGATCAAATCCAGCCATGTCGAGCAGAACTCGACTGGCTGGGTCAACTCTATGTGGAAAATATCACGCCCGGCGCGATTAAATTAGTTGCGGAATTACTTAATCGGAACCGACGCGTTTGCATCATCAGCGGCGGTTTATTACCCGCAGTGCAAGTATTGGCGCGCGAATTGACTATTCCTTTTGAGGATGTGTTCGCTGTTGATATTTTTTTCCATGAAGATGGATCGTACAAGGATTTTGATCGCACCTCGCCACTAAGCCGAGCCGGTGGTAAAGCCGATATTATTCGGACGTTAAAGTCGAACGGAAGTAACCAGCTGGCTTGTGTCGGCGATGGCATCACCGATCTCGACATGCAAATGGATGATGTTTTGTTTATCGGCTACGGTGGCGTGCAAAGCCGCGAAAAAGTCAGGATTGCGGCAGATATCTTTATTGACGATCCGTCACTGTTGAGCCTATTGCCGCTTGTCCTACACAACGAGTAGCTTTACCCCTATTTATGCTTGTATTCATTCCATAAATACTCCGTGTAGGAAAACTATAATTTTATAGTTTTCTAATATCGTAAAGTCGAAATAAATTGTGATCCTTTGCCTGCAAAGGATCACGTCGTCTTTTGATTCACTGATTAGCAAAATAGGAAAATCCACCCGATGGATATTGACCCCGTAGAAATTCTCACTCAACAACTGCTGACCATCACTCGCGAAGGAATCGCAGTTCTTCCACAAATTGTCCTCGCAATAGTCATCATTTTCTTCACTTGGTTGATTGCAAAATCAGCCCGCTGGCTAGTAGTACGGTTACTCAACCGCACACGAATTCGCCCCAGTTTAAAAAACTTATTTGAAATGATCGCAGGTTTAGCTGTTTGGGTGTTCGGTTTGATGATCGCCGCTGTGGTGGTTTTTCCAAACCTGACCCCAGCTTCGATGCTAACCGGGTTAGGCATTGGCTCAGTCGCGATTGGTTTTGCCTTTAAAGATATTTTTCAGAATTTTTTAGCTGGAATTATTATTCTTTTTCGACGCGAAATGCGTATTGGAGACTTTATAGAATGTGATGGATTAATGGGAAAGGTAGAAAAAATTTCCATTCGTGAAACTCATATTCGTCAAGTCGATGATCAACTCGTGATCACACCCAATGCCATGCTCTTCACGAATCCACTCACCATCATGACCGATCGCGAATTACGCCGAAGTACGATTATTTGCGGAATTGCCTACGATGAAGATGTCGCCACGGCCCGTAGTGTTATAAAACGCGCTGTCGCTGGCTGCGAGACCGTTAAGAAAAACGCTGCTCACCCAGTACAAATTTTTGCGCAGGAGTTCGGTGCTAGCTCGATTGATTTTGAAGTCACTTGGTGGACAGACTCAACGCCTGTCGCGATTAGAAAGTCGCGAGATGAAGTCGTAGAGGCGGTTAAAACGGCGCTAGATAATGCCGGTATTGAAATTCCATTTCCTTACCTTACACACACGTTTAAAGAACCTTTACCTTTTATTCGTGAAACCAATAAAACAGAGTGAACAATAACGTCACTGGATAACGAGTCTCGATTTTAATTTCGAGCGATGTATATGCAGCAACCGTCTGGCTTTTATTAAATTTTAAAAACCAGACGGTTTATTAAATGGATGAAACTAAACCGTTATTTCGCTTGATGCAGCGTGATTTGCTGGAATGGAATTTCCCATCCATTTTCATTACACACGTCAGCGAATGAGTAGATCATTGCACGCTCAACTTCTTCATATAAATGCGCTGATGTGCCTTTTACATACGCTTCATATTCAAAATCGAGCGATGATGCATTCGGTGAAAAGAAATCAACAACCACCCGTTTCAATTCACTTTCATCCATGATTTTTAATAACTCTGCACGAAAGTGCGCGGTCATTTTACTTGGAATATCGGTGGTGCAGTCCGCTTGGTATTTATAATCAATACCGAAGACCATTTGGATACGATATCCGTGTGATAAATTCCGTGGGTTTTGATCAAGATACGCAGGTGTCGTATAGGTCACGAGCATGCCACCGAACATTTGCACCTGTACCATTTCAGGACTTTGATGTACCACTTGACCCAACGTTTCGTCAGCCAATACAACCCACTCCCCTTCATTACTCGGGAACCATTCTTCATGTGGATCTGATGGTCGTGAAACTAACCCGACTAATTCACGCGCAGGCACGTGAACACTGCCACCGGTCAAATCAGGATTCACCAAATGCGAATAAAAATGCAATGTGTCCACTTGCCACGGAATGCCGTTGTAGATCACACGCTCGCCTTCGCGTACGGAACCGAGATTCAACATAAGCATGACTTTTTCAACTGCTGTAGGCAGGGTTTTCAATAACGCCCAGCCGATCGCAACGAGGAATAAAATACTTATACCAAGCAATAACCAGTCATTGCGTAAGTTAAAAATGAATAGCATTGCCGTGATCGAAACCAACAGCGACATAATATGGAAAATAAGATCACGCAGCCGATCAAAGGTACTTTGACGTTTGCGTCGTGCTAACCAGATTTTTCGGGCAAAACCATACGAAAAACGAAGAACTAAATAAACACCGAGGAAAGCCAAAATCCCCAGCATGAAATTCAATCCGCGATTGGTAAAGAACCCGGAAAAAATAGAACTGGTGGAGGAGATCAATGATTCTTTTGATTCCAACTTTCGCTTTAACTGGTAATCGAGCACTTTACGCTCACTGTCGAGCCGCGCTTTTTCCTCTTGCCAGCTTGTGAGATAAGTTGTTAGCGAGGTTTTCAAATCACCATCGGGTGTCGCTGCGGTTAATGTCGAGAGATTTTTTAACGCTAACTTGGCGTCTTTTTGCTTGATCTTAAGTTGTTCGATCTGCTGTTTGTAGTGCTCGATCTGGCGCGAATCAGCGGTTAATGATTTGAGCGCATAAACCATCGGCTGGATCAGGTTCTCAACTTCTGACTTCAGATCAAACTTCTGATCTTTCGCTTTTTGATAATCACGTACAGCAATGCCCGTCGCAACGGACTCATAATCCGATTGCAGCTCCTCGAGCTGTAATTGCAGTTTTTCCAATGCCGCTTGCTGCTCTTTCTTTTCATCCTCGCTCATGCTTGACTTAATCAGCTCTGATCGCGATTCGATCAGGTTTGTCATCTCGGATGTGTTATTGAGTAGCTCTTGTAGCGTGGTGATCGTAGCGGCTGGCGAGTCTTTATCGTCGCCCTTTGCTGCCCAAGATTGCGATAAGTTCGTCGCAAAACCAAAAAGAAGGATGAAACAAAATACCGGCTTAATGTTCATAAGAGTAACCTTTCTCAAACCATTAGATTCGCATAAGCTAGGCGTCATCATACACGGAATCAACCGCAAATCGCCTGTATTGACATGAACCAGAATGACGATGAAAAGCTCTTTAGACAGAGCATACAACTCGATAAAGCCTACAAGTTTGACGGCATCAAGCCTGAACCGCGCCCGGTGCCCGTCGTCCCTCAACAACGCATTTTGGACGAGCAACGAGTGTTGGACGAAATGTTCTCTGAGGAATTCGAGCCGTTGGATATCGAAACTGGCGACGAGTTGATGTACATGCGCCCCGGTGTATCGCATGCCGTATTTCGAAAGCTACGCCGTGGTCAGATCAGCATCCAAGGTGAGCTGGATCTGCATGGACAAACCGTGTCGATGGCGCGCGAGGCACTGGCAGCGTATTTACACTTATGTCAGCAAACGAATAAGCGTTGTGTGCGTATCATTCACGGTAAAGGCAAAGGGTCGTTCCAAGGACAGCCGGTGATCAAGAACAAAGTGAACATCTGGCTACGTCAACGAGACGAAGTGCTGGCTTTTTGCTCAGCACGCCAGGTTGATGGTGGAACAGGAGCGGCGTACGTTTTGCTTAAAAAAGCGTAAACCTCGGAATTTAAGCTTAAATTAGGGGCCAGGACACAGAAGTTTCACATTTTTACCTTGGATTAATGACTTCAAGACTTTCCAAACATGTATTTTTTGGATTAGAATGCATAACGATTTCCCTTTTTTATCAGGGGATTATAGAAGAATCATAATTTAAAGGTTTAAATTTAAGGGTTAACACTATGGCTAAGTGGAGAATGGTGACAGTCGGTCTGGCAAGTCGCGATACAACGCTCATCGAAACTGCCATTGATCTGGCATACGGTCTCAGCAGTGGTCCCTGGCAAATGGTTGATCAGCTACAAGACGCTCATGTCGCGCTGGCCAATGCCGATGATGACGCTGGACTCACGCTGATCAGCGATGAAAACAACAACATATTGCTCGTGCCGTGTAGCGCAAACCTCGCCTCACTGGATGGTTACGAACTGGCGCAGCAAACCCCATTATCTTATAAGGCCGCGACAACTCTCCTCAAAGATTTGGAACGCCGCCTCGGCAACCCACAACGCTGGGAAGCAAAACTGACCCCGCCTTCTGATATGAAGATTTCGGCTGAAACGGCTGAAACGGCTGAAACGGCTGAAACGGCTGAAACGGCTGAAACGGCTGAAACGGCTGAAACGGCTGAAACGGCTGAAACGGCTGAAGACAGTGTGTTCATCGACATTACTCGCGCTGATGACGCATTACCAATTACCGCGAGCTCCGAAGCACACGAAGCCGTTGCAGCGATCGCGAATGACGACGATGATTCGGACGATATGCTGCTAAGTGATGCCGAAATCAATGTGATTCATTCTGAAGTGGATGATATGCACATCGATGCGGATGCCCCGGAAATTGATGCTCTTACGATTGCAAAACATAAGATTGATTGGCTGTCCGATGAAGACGAAGAACACGACCCAGATGATGCCGAATTATTAAGCATGTCAGAAAACGCAGGGACTGAGCTGGGACAAATTGCAGGCACGCAATACACTCCCTCAATGCGTTTAAGTGGCGTTATCCAATCCGTGATTGAATCAGGTAAAACCTCACTGATCACGCATCCAAAATTTCCTGAATTGCGCGTCTTCCCCGAAAATGGTTGGTTTGTCAGTGATGGCGATCTGGATAGCGCAACGGACATGTATCGCGTTGAAGCCAGTGAATTCAGCGTTGCTGATCTGGAAGATGAGATCAAAAACGAACTATTCAGTGGGCGCTTGCCGCAGTCATTGTGGAAGCTGATCTACACCTCAACCTTATTCGCCTCACAAGGTCATCTGCTTGATTCACTGAATGCCGAAGAGCCGATGCACCTGAAGCACGCACCCTACTTCGGCATGATTCCCCATTCCGCTGATCATGTTGCAATCGCAGATTATATGGTGGAAAACGAAAACACACCGGCGGCGATCTCAGAATTGCTGGATATTGATCTCGCCACTGTTATCGACTTTTGCAATGCATGCGCAGCGATAGATTTACTGCGTTCAGGCAAGAATACGTTGGCCGACTCACAAGAAGAAAACGAAGCGCTGCGGATGGATCTGGAATCGATCGAAAACGAAGCGACGGTAGAATCAGAACTTGATCGCACCGGCAGCCACAAAAAGAAAAGCGGCTTCATGAATTCACTCTTATCCAACATCTCTAAAACCACGCAGGTTTTGTTGCTGTTGTTCCCATTTAATCTATTTTAAAACTTAATTTCGTCATCACTGACCGAGAGGAGACCCATGAGCAAAGTACAAGAACTTGAGAACATTATTCAGGAACTGCGTGATAACGTACCTGATATTTCCGGCATCATGATCGCAACAAACGACGGACTGGCAGTGGCGTCGGACTTTCCTGAAGATGAAGGAGCACGCATCGCTGCAGTGGGCGCGGCTGCTTCTGGTTTAGGTGGTCGAATCGCACAAAATGCAGCACTCGGCGAAATTGAAGAAACCATGGTGCGTGGTTCAGAAGGAATGTTACTGATCTACGTTGCTGGTGACAGTGTGCTCGCTGTGCGCGCACCGGCATACGGTAATTTAGGTTTGGTGCGTTTGGAAGCCAACCACACGTGCAAACAGGTGAAGCGCATTCTGGGTCAAAGTCAGTCCTAATCGCGCTTCATTCTTAGGTTTATGCCTATGCGCAATACCAAGCCAGATCTGATCAGATCTGGCTTTTTTTTGCGTAAACGCTTCATTAGGATTACAACTATCTTGTAATGCTTGAGTGAAATCCCGAAGCCATTTACTCTGAATGTGGTTTTAAACATCGTTTGGAACCGATCTGATCAGACCAAGGTAGACACATGCTCCTTCCGCTACATGATGACAATCCAACCAACATTACGCCCATTCTCACGATCTCCTTCATCGTTATTTGCTGTTTAGTCTACCTGTGGCAACACAATCTCGGTGCAGAACTTGGTCAAGCGGCGATCTATTCCTACGGTATGGTGCCTGCCGTGTTGTTTGATCACGCCAGCTTGCCACCGTCGCTCGCGCAGATCCCGGCAGAATTAAGCGTTATCACCTCCATGTTTATGCATGGTGGCTGGATGCACCTCGGCGGCAATATGTTGTATTTGTGGATTTTCGGGAACAATGTTGAAGACAGCATGGGGCATGTGAAATTTATCGTCTTCTACCTTCTCTGCGGTGCTGTTGCTGCGCTCAGCCAAGCGGTGGTCGCACCAACGTCTGAAATTCCTATGGTAGGGGCCAGTGGTGCAGTTTCTGGTGTACTCGGTGCGTATTTATTACTGTACCCGCATGCGCGTGTGTTGGTGGTCTTGCCGATATTTGTGATCATTAAAACCTTTCGTATTCCTGCGATGTTCGTCCTCGGCGGCTGGTTTGCGATGCAATTGATCAGCTCATTCGCAAGTAATTCAGATGAACTCGGAGTGGCATTCTGGGCGCATGTCGGTGGTTTCGTGGCGGGCATGGTGCTAATCCCTTTCTTTAAAGATCAACAACACCCCTTGTTTCACCCCGCGAATCGTTAAGCAAAAGCGTCGTCAACCTATTTACCTTGTTTAGCCTGATTTAGGTCAAGTTGTTCCGTGAATTGTCTGTTAGAATCAGCGTAAGTCAACGATTCAGGAGACGTCATCATGATCAGCTTTGAACACATTCTTTGCCCGGTCGATTTTTCTGAAACTTCCGATCTGGCCTTACATAACGCAATCGAGCTCGCGACAAAACTCAGTGCAAGTTTGCATCTCCTTCATATCTATCAATACCCTGCGTTTAGCATGCCCGAATCCGATCTTGCTGCACCGATGGATCTTTCACTGCAGGATGCTTATAAAGATCGGCTTATCGAACAGCTTGAGCAGCTCAACGCAAAACATCAAACGAGAAAATTCACACTGACAAGCAGCTTAGTCGAGGGGATCCCATATGTGGAGATCGTCGCGTATGCGAACGAGCACGATACCGACATTATCGTAATGGGCACACATGGCCGATCGGGCCTTGCTCACATGTTACTCGGTAGCGTCACGGAACGCGTTGTGCGTAGTGCGTCTGTACCAGTGTTATCGGTCCCTACACGTAAATAGACAAGCTGAACACGAGTGATTTTTTAAAAAAATTAGCCATCTAATGAACAGAATCCATCCATTCAATCATCTGCTCTTGCAGCACCCATGTTGACGTTGTGCATCGCCCTACCCTGTGAGGCGCAACCATTCATTCAACATTACCGCTTAGCACGTGACCCTAGACAATACGCATTCCCACTGTATCGAAATGCAGCGCAAACCATACAATGTGTGATCAGCGGAATTGGCCAACTTGCAGCGGCCTCGGCTTGCGGTTTTGCCTATGCGATGTCTGACAAAATTGAACCACTTCTCACCACTAATAGCTGGATCAATATCGGTGTTGCTGGGCATGCTGATCTGTCAGTTGGCCAGACATTTCTTGCCCATAAAATTATTGACCATGCGTCGCAACAGCATTGGTATCCTGGCATGCAAATCAAAACCGATTTAATAAGCGACCAACTCACCACATACGATCAACCACAGTCGCATTATTCTGATCAGGGCGGTGTCGATATGGAAGCAGCGGGATTTATGCAAACCTGTTTACGGTTTACACCTGCAGAATGTGTCCATGTCATTAAAGTCGTATCGGATAACTCAGAACAAACGATTAATACTGGTAACAATAAATTTAATAAAAAATTCGTCACGGATCTCATGCAAGTGCGATGTAAAGCGATTAGTCAATTTATTGATGATGTGATCGAACTTGAAAAAGAAATACAACATTATTCAACACCCAACTCCGCTGTGAATGAACTCGCTGATGCAATTACGATCAAACAGCATTTTACTCATTCTCAAAAAAAACAACTGATCGATTCATTAAATAAAATTTCAATACTTTCACCAGAAGATTTCGAGCAATTAAAAATAGGGATAAACATTACGCAACCGAGTAAAGCCAACGAGATTTTAATGCAATTAAAGGTTAGACTAACGCAGCTTCCACCTTGTCTGTAATCCCCTAAATTAAACATGATTGATACGATTTACATCGAAGACTCCATCCGTGTGCACCCAACCACCGTCAGTATTCTAAAACGCTTCCCCAAAGCACGTGTGATTGGATGTGGGCGTTATGGAGAAATATTTAACCGTGGTGCGCAGAATTTTCGAATACAAAAAAAGAATCCCGCTTTAATTCTCGCGAACAAACATCAAGGGCATGTTCTTCCCGCACCGAATTCATACGGTATTGAAGGTGATCGGAATTATTACTTTTCACATATGCTGAATTGCATTTATGATTGTCGCTATTGTTTTCTACAAGGAATGTACCGTTCAGCACATTATGTTTTATTTGTAAATTACGAAGATTTTCTAACAAATATTGATGCTACCTTAGCCCAACATAACAATAAAAAAACTTGGTTTTATTCTGGCTATGACTGTGACTCTTTAGCACTCGATCCAGTCACAGGCTTTACCGATCACATATTACCTTTCTTTGCTGATCGACCATTAGCTCAACTTGAGTTCCGAACAAAAAGCACACAAGTACGATCACTGCTTAATCATGAACCATTAGACAATGTCGTGATCGCATTTAGTCTTTCACCGGAAATTGTTTCACAAAATTTAGAAGCAAAAACACCGGGACTTCAACAACGATTAAATGCAATGGAAAAATGCCAAAAAGCGGGCTGGAAAGTCGGTATCCGTTTTGAGCCGTTGATTCAAATTAACGATTTTGAACAACGTTACCGTGAATTATTTGATCACGTCTTTTCACAACTCAATGCACAAACATTGCATTCTGTAAGTGTCGGTGCATTTCGAGTGCCACGAGATTTCTTTAAACGAATGACACGGTTATACCCTGAGGAACCACTGTTCTCAACCGCCTTCACTGAAACCGATGGTATGATCGGTTATGAAACATCTTTGCAAGAGTCCATGCTTTCGTATTGCACAAAAGCGTTAAATAAATACGTCGAACCTTGCCAGCAATATCAATGTCGCTGAGTACAACCACGACGAGTTGAATAATGACTGAAAAAACAAAAACCATATTAATCACCGGCGCGAGTTCTGGGATTGGTGAAGCAACCGCTTTACAGCTTTTAAACGACAATTATCACGTGATCGGCATTGCCCGTGACTTTACAAAATCAAGCATTGATCATCCCGCTTTTACGCCTGTCAAAATTGATCTGGCCAATACAGAAGCATTGTTCGAACAGCTAAAAAAAGTCGACATTAAATGGGATCGTATTAACGCAATTATTTTTAACGCAGGTAAAGGCCATTTCGGTAATCTAGAACAGTTTTCTGAAAACCAGGTGCGAGAATTAATGGATCTCAACTTTATTTCGCAGGTTATTTTAACAAAAAAAATATTACCTTTGATGAAACAAAAAAAAGCGGGCGATCTTATTTATATTGGTTCAGAAGCCGCTCTAAGTGGCAGCCGACAAGGTAGCCTTTATTGCGCGAGTAAATTTGCTCTACGCGGTTTCGCATTATCACTTCGCGATGAATGCGCGAACACCGGCATCCGTGTCAGTCTTATTCACCCGGGCTTTGTCCGCACGCCATTTTTTGATCAACTCGATTTCCAACCTGGACCAGAACCCGATCATGCGATTAATGCAGAAGACGTCGCGAAAACCGTGCGTTTTATCTTACAAAGTCGAACTGGTACCATTTTTGATGAGATCACCTTATCTCCACAAAAGAAGGTAATCGATTTTAAAAAGTAACCGTTTAAACGGTAAATTCTATAACGCAAACTGTCATGGTCATGTCATTATTTTTTTCTATTTTCAATAGGAAAGTATCACCTCGTTAACCACTAAAACGTAAATATTAATACAACGTTACTTAGTTAATTGAATCACTTAAACTTCCCTTTTGCTGGTTGCCATCGCTTTCCCGCAATTTTCAAATAACGTAGGAAAGTGCGACATTCAAGATGATTCGGCGCTTTGCATGCTGCAGCATGACGCAAACCATCTCGCATGGCTTCCATCTGTGCAATTCGGGAATCTAACTCATCGGCCTTTGATAAAAGCAAAGCGCGATCAATTTTCAACTCTTCTGCCAGCAGCATTTTTCTAATCTCAGCAAGTGATAAACCAACATTACGTCCCAATGAGATCAGGGCGAGTTTTTCAAGTATGTCAGAAGAATAAAATCGTCTTAACCCATTCCGACCTGCCGATTGAATCAACCCTTTCTCTTCGTAATATCTTAAAGTTGATGTTGGTAGTTTCGATAGTTTCGATACCTCTCCAATATCCATAAAAATCCCCTTGACTTAAAGCCGACTTGAAGTTCTATCATGATGCTAAAAATATAGCTAGAACATTAAAATGTATCGGAGGAAGTGTATGTGGGACGAACGCTATCGTGGTGAAGAGTATGCTTATGGTATTGAGCCAAATGCGTTTTTAAAAAATAACTATCAAAACATACCCAAAGGCAAGGTTCTTAGTCTTGCGGAGGGAGAAGGAAGGAATGCGGTGTTTTTAGCGCTCAATGGATATGCCGTTACCGCAGTAGATGCGTCGTTAATCGGCTTGAAAAAAGCGCAACGATTAGCCGATGACAATAAAGTCGAAATTGATTTTATTCACGCAGATTTAGCAGACTATGATCTGGGCGAAAACCGTTGGGATGGCATCGTCTCAATATTCTGCCCTTTACCGCCGGCATTGCGTAAGAACTTACATGCAAGCGTCGTAACCGCATTAAAACGAAATGGTGTTTACTTACTTGAAGCATATACGCCAGCGCAGTTGAATCATGGTACCGGTGGCGGAAACTCGGTAGAATTAATGCAAACTAAACAATCTTTAAATCTTGAATTGCAACACTTGAAATTCGAGCACCTCATCGAACTAGAACGTGACGTGATCGAGGGAATTTATCATACAGGCACGGGCGCTGTTGTTCAGGCCATTGCCACGAAAACTTAACACACTCATTCAACTTTTATGCACAAAACAACATGAAAAATACACTGACAAAGCTCTGCTCACCAATTCTGAACTACTTTGAAACAGGTGAAGGGAAATTTATCTATAAAAAATCCCACCGAACCATTCTTAAAGTGATCGGCATTTTATTGTTTGTTATTTCATCATCTTCACTATACTTCTCATTTGCCACTAGCCAATTGGGCGGCATGATTCCGACTCTCGTTTTTTTTACTGCTGGACTAGTTTGTCTGATCGTTGGCTTTCTTGGAAGTGATAGAGCGGTCGCTAATATATGGAAGAGACGATAAAAAATTGATCTCATGAACGCTTTCGTAGTCATATCTATTCACGTGAAGGTTTGTTTTGTTCTTTTTTGTTTTAAAAACCAAGCAAAATACATGCTCGGTCAATGCGTCTCTTCTGCTAATACAATCTCTTACTCTTCTCTTCATGCTAAAACAGAACTAACACGATTATGACAGTATTCAACTCAATAAAATTAGAAAACACTTATCAGCAACTCGGCGATCAGTTTTCATCAGAGCAATTACCCACACCCGTCGCTGATCCAAAATTGATCCGATTAAATTCGGATCTAGCGACTGATTTACAGTTTGATCTAAACGATCTCAAGGCTAAAGAAGCCGTTTCGGTTTTTTCTGGTAATTACAATCTCGAAAATACAACACCGATCGCGACCGTTTATGCTGGCCATCAGTTTGGTCATTGGAACCCACAATTGGGTGATGGCCGTGCAATTTTACTCGGTGAGAAAATCAACAAGAATGGTGTACGTTACGACGTACAATTAAAAGGGTCGGGTCGTACACCCTATTCTAGGGGGGGTGATGGACGTTCACCCTTGGGACCTGTACTTAGAGAATATATTGTCAGTGAAACCATGGTAAAATTCGGTATTCCTACCAGCCGTGCTCTCGCGGCTGTCACTACCGGTGAAAACGTTATTAGAGAAACGAGGTTGCCAGGCGCAATTTTGACCCGCGTCGCAAAGAGTCATATCCGTATCGGCACGTTTCAATATTTTTCTTCACGCGATGATCTGAACTCAGTGCGTACATTAGCGGATTACATGATCGAGCGGCATTATAAAGACAATATTTCCGCCCAATTTGCTGATGATCGATATACAGGATTATTACAGTGTGTGATCAAAGCACAAGCAGAGTTGATCGCTCATTGGATGTCTGTTGGATTTATTCACGGCGTCATGAATACAGATAATATGCTGATCTGTGGTGAGACGATCGATTATGGTCCCTGTGCCTTCATGGATGAATATAATCCAGACACGGTTTTTAGCTCGATTGATCGGCATGGTCGCTATGCCTATAACAACCAACGCGATATCGGCCAATGGAATGTCAGTTGGCTTGCACAAGCACTATTACCATTACTGGATTCAGATGAAGAAAAAGCGCTACAAAAAGCACATACTGCAATTCATACTTTTCATGATATTTATGAGAAAAAGTACCAAGATTTAATGGCAAAAAAATGTGGTTTCTCAAAGGCGACAAACGAAACGGGGCATCTTATTGACGGTTTGCTCAATTTAATGGCCGACAATTCACTAGATTTTACGCTGACGTTTCGATCACTTGCTGAAAGCTTATCAAGCGAAAATGAACCGTCACCCTTCAGTAACATTCTTCCACTTCCATCGACATTAAATGACTGGAGAGATCTGTGGCATGCAGAACGAGAGAAGCAAGGTATTTCAACGATTGCAACGCAAGAGAAAATGAATCAGGTGAATCCAGCATTCATACCACGTAATCATATTATCGAAGCGGCGATCAGTGATGCCACACATCATGATGATTTCTCGCTGTTTAATCAGCTCGTCGATGTTTTATCGAATCCATATAACTATCGCGATGAATGTAGCGCGTTCGCCCTACCTCCAGAGCCTGATCAAAAAGTTTTAAAAACATTTTGTGGAACGTAATTTTTGTACGACTTCATTCAAGTTACTTCTGGCCTCGAAATTATCTTAATTCATTATGGTGATGTTGACTCACGCTCGTCTAGAGGTTCGTTGACGTCCGTCACGGGTTGCTCGATTACGGACTCCGGTACTTCAATCATTGGATGCCGCTTTTCTAATAATCGATGAATGCGCATCGCTAAGGTTTGATGTGCAACGGCAGAATTCACTCTTAATATATTGGAGTTTAACGTCACGATATAATGCAAATGTCGCCCACCTGCAGGGGTCTCAACAATTGCGACTGAATTCATTAAATTCAAAATATTACCGTGATATTTTTTACATTTAAAATCAGGATCAGCATCTTCACCACATTTATAAAGTGAACCTGATTTAAAATAGACGGCGGAATCTTTTAACGCGGGATGTGAAGCATAACGAATTCGGCGCTCAGTCATGTAAAGCAGACGTTTCATCTCACGACTTGAAAATGTATCAACTAATTTCCCTTGCTCCATTTTGAGCATCAGCTTCATTAATTCACGCGTGTTTCCATAACTATTCGTGCCGGGTACTTTATGTTTTCCGCGTCGTGTAAAGAAACTCCCTTGCCGCAATTTTTCCAAATCAAGACCATTTCGTGTCATCGGTGTTTGGATCGTTTCAAGCAATAACAAACTTAGCTCTTTTTTTGGTGTTTCATTAAAAAACGCGTTAGCGAGTTCATCACTGATCGGATATTCCGTTCCGAATTGTTTTAATAACAGCGCTTGCTTTAACACCATGCTCGCAGATGCATTCGAACTGGCCGATAGCATCCAATCCAAGTATTCATATAGATTCCCTTCATCACCAATTTTTAAACGACGATGTGGTGCTTTCTGCGACTCGCGCAGCCACAACCATACTTCGTGTGAATCATACGTGATGAACTCATCCGCGATAATTCGCGTTTCACGTAACACACGTTTTCTCGCATCGATATCATTAGGATACGCATCGGCGAGTGCTTGAAATAGCGCCAACGCCACCATGATTTTCCCGACACTGCCGGGGTTACGACGATCGGTTGCTTTATGTTCTGCATAGACGGGAGCATTCGGATCCGTCAAGTCGAGAACGGAGAGTGAGTAACGAGATTGATTTTTACCAAGAAACCGACGTATTTCTCTAGCGAGTTGTGCATCCGGTTCCGGCAAGTTCATTTCGGGCTTGTCTTGTAATCGAATATCCACCTGATCAAGACTCAGCAAACCACCGTTTGGTTGCTTTGCGCCACGTCGTTCGCCATTTTCGATCAGCCTCTGCATTTCTAACCGACCGATTTGTGTGTCCTCGCTTCCAAACAGCGGATATCCACTGGCGCTGAAGCTCAACAAAAAGCTCATAATAAGGGTTATAAAAGTAAAAAATATCAAATGCTTACGGTTTATTGTTCTCATCAAAGATCCATTCATATCAGCCGATACCTAATAGTAACAAGATCACCCCCTACTAAACGATAGGTCTGCGATAAACAATGTTAAGGATACGGACATCATTTCTGTTGCTCATCAGTTTCCTCACGCTATTTGCGTGTAGCGACGATCAAAGCAAGACGGATAAACAGCTCACAAAAGCGCACCAATTAATCGCAGCGGGTTATGAATCGGCAGCACTGATCGAAATCAATGAGATCTTAACGCGCACACCGGACTCCATTGCAGCATTACGTTTACGCATTAAAACCGAACATGGGCCTGATCACTGGTTTAAAGTTTTACCCCCTTTATTACAAGCGAAACAGGCTGGAGTTGACGATCCGACGCTTTTGCTCACCTTAGTCGCCGCATTAAATGAAACGGGTTATGCCGATAAAGCTTTACGCCTCATCAGTGAACTAGACACCTCTCTAAATGAAGCACCTGATAAAAATGCATTACGGATTTTACAAGCCGAAAGTTTAACGAAACAAGGCAAATTTAACGAAGCGATCGCTTTGCTTGTACGCGAAATTTCGAATCCCTTATTAGCAGATAAATACCGATCAGCATTACAACTAAGTGAAGCTGAGATTCGGCTTCAACAGTTAAATGATCAGCACCCTTTCTTACCTGCTTATGACAATATGAATTTACCTGGATCAGGTTTATGGCGCGATCAAAAAAATCAATTAACAGCCGAAGAAGTAAAAAATCTACAACAGATAGAATCTCTACTGATCGAACTTTCTGCGAGTGAAGATCACGAAACACAGCAGCTCATACTCAAATCAGAAATAGCGCTCATAAACAATAATCCACAAATCGCTATGACATTACTCGATGAATTACTCGCAAAGGATAAAGAAAATAAAGTTGCGCAAACCTTACTTGTTCGAGCGCATTACCAAAGCGGAAATTACAACTCAGCTGAGCAATATATTCGAAAACAAATAACACTTGATCAAACGACTGAACAGCAACTTAACGATGCCAATATCTTAGCAGCAATCCTCATCCGTAAAAACGAAAATGAAGCGGCCGAAGAAGTATTAAAAGAATTGTACGATCAGGGTATTCAAGATCAAAACAGCTTAATTAGTCTCGGCCAAATTGCATTAAGACAAAGTCGTTTTAATGATTTAAAACTACGTGTAGCAAAGGAATATTTAGAATCGGCCGTCACGCTCGCACCTAAATCTGCTTATGCGCATGCGCAGCTAGCCATGTTTTATATTCAAACCAAGTCGTTTAATTTAGCTGAAAAATCACTAAAACAAAGCCGTTTTCTTGCAAGCAATGACCCTGCATTCAGCCAAGCTTTGATGGATGTTTATCTCAAAACAGGTCAGTTACAAAATGCTTTGCAAATAGCCAATACACTCATTAGTCAGTTTCCACAGATCACTTCGAGTTATCAAAGTCGTGCGCACGTTTATTCTCAGATGAATGAACAAAATAAAGCTGAGAAAGATTGGAAAAAGTCATTGAGTTTAGATGCTGAATCTGTAACAGCTCGAATTTCGTTAGCAAGATTATATCGTCATCAAGGGCGTTTAGACGAAGCAAAAAGCCTTCTTGATAATGGCTTAAAGCGTTCACCTGTCGATCCTCATTTACAAACCGAACGTGCCATTCTTGATGATCACAGGGGCCGTTTTAAGGCCGCGTACAAACGACTAAAATCCATACAATTACAAAACCCAAACCATTGGCAGGCAGAACTTGCACTTGGTTATCTTGCACTACGTGCAGGCCAAATCAATTCTGCACTTGCGAGCTTAAAGCAGTTACAAAATCGGTTTTCCGATCTTCCGCCTGTTTTGTTATTTGAAGCGCGTGTTATGCAGGCAATCGACAATCCCATGGCAGCACGTCAAGTTTATGAAAAACTGATCACGCAACAACCCGGCCACCCAGCGAGCATTTTAGGCTTAGTCAATACACATTTAACTTTGCGTCAAACAGATCTCGCTGCGTCGCGTATTGCACAATTTCGTCGAAATTCACCACGACTTTCTGCTTCTGTCGTGAGTGCATTAATCTTGTTACGTGAACAACAAAACCAACTCGATCAGGTTGATGAAGATATAAAAATACTGATCAAGCAAGATAGAAACATTGCCGTTGCATATACTATTTACGCAGATAAATTACTGTTAAATGGGCAAAACGAAAAAGCCGTTAAATTCTATCAACGTGCATTATTTAAGCATCAAGATAGTGAAGTATTAATAAAATTAACGAACGCCTTAATGAAAGTAAACCGTGCTGGTGATGCGATCAGCTTGTTAAAAACCATGCGACAACAACGACCCGATCACGTCTACCTTAGTTTGCAACTCGCGGAAGTTTTATACCGATCAAACGATCAACCAGCGGCAATCAGTGAGTTGCAACGACTGTTATCCGAACATCCTGATAATTTATTCGCTTTACAAAAAATTGCTGAATATTCAAAACAATCCAGCGCTGGTAACGTTCAGGATAAACAGGCTTGGGAATATGCAAAACAGGCTTACATGATTAGTGAACTTTCACCACCGGTATTGGCCACTTACGGCCAACTTTGCATTGAAAAAGGCCGAATCACCGAAGGACTTGATGCATTAAAACGTGCGATACAATCCGCACCTCAAAACGTGCGGTACCAACTTCATTTGGTAGAAGGATTAACGAAAGCAGGTAAAGACGATCTAGCAAAAGAATTACTTGATGCGATTTTCCAATCTGAATTAGAAAGTGATATCAAAAAAGAAGCCCAAGATTTAATGACGAACGCAAATATAGAGTCCTAATGATAAATTTCACCAAGCCTGACTTACCGATTGATCTATGAAAAACGTCATTTCACCTTTTCAAAAGTAAAACAGCTTTATGGAACTTCCCTTAGATCAATCATCAGATCTTGATTCTTCGTGCTTTCTTCATCCATTTTTATTAAATACGCACTACTTCTAGCTTCTGCACTGTCTAAAAAAGGTCTGATCTGGAAGAGTTGTAACGCCCCATCGACAAAACCAAATTCAATATCCGCAGGTGTTGGCTGGCCGAATTCATCCATCATTTCAGGAAACTTAGCCGGAACTTGATTAGCAAGTTCGATCAGTTGTTTGATTTCGTCGCGTTTTAATACCGTGTCTGATCCACTGACCGCGCGTTTACTAACACCGCCTTTTTTATTGACAACACGACGTATGGTTGCGGTCGCTTGTGCGAGTAGGATCACTTCGCCAGTAGCAACATTCACTTTTAGCGATTCAGCCGCTTGTCCATCAACAGCGCCACCCACACCTTCATTTACAGCAATGGAAAGCCAACCACGTTCGCCGGTATCAATATCGTGGGTGACAAGCACACCAGACTTGTCCGCCGGCACACTGCGCATGAGGAGCACAGATGGGTAAACGTGCTGCGGCTCTTCCATATGGCCTTGTCGCCACGCAAAAGCACGCTCGCTAAAGGGTGATGCCCAAACACGCGAAATTGCATCAAAGATATTTTCGACACCCACCACATTCGGTACAGTTAAATTTAAACCTGCGCCTGTGAAGTTGGGTAAGTCTTCTACATTCGTGTCACTTCTTACAAAAACACCATAGCTTCCATCCTCTCCAAACACCGATGCTAATTCTTCTTTTAAACGCACATTAAAACTACTGCCTGGATTTGCTTTTTCAATCCATTGACTGAGTTCTTCACGGAATTTATTCTGCGCTTTATCACGCTCACGAGATCCTTTCGGCAAACCCGCCATCGTGTCGTATTGATCAATCATCCAGTAAAAAACGCTCTTACCAGCACCCGGCATCGGTTGTTGTAAAAGATTACGAAACACGGCAAAAGGAATTGTTAATCCATCTGCTACCGATTCTGGAAAATGATGATATAGCTCACCCAGTTTTGCCGCTTTTGGCCCAACACGTCGGCCTGAATCATCCGCACGTAACTCACTTAATCGAATAAAATTAATATCTTCCAGATCAATTTTATCCAGATCAGGTCGGATGATCGTTTGTGGCTCTGCTATTTCCTGTTCGAATAAAGCATTTGCTTCTGCTGAGTCTGCGAAAATACGTACGGTACCGCCGGCGCTGACTGCCAGCACAATTTGTTTTTGATCATATTTTTTCAGTTTAGACAAATAACGTTCATCAATACTGACGTTTGGAATGCCTAAATTCCGTGCGAGTAATTGCACATGAGAAAGTGGGTTGCCCTCACCAGCCGTGAGAATTCCTGCAACCGGTGGTAGATCGGCAACTGTTTGCGGTAATAAATATATACCGTTGCGATCGTAATTTTTCACAGCACCATTAACGCTGGCAACGTATAATTTTCCACGCACTAAACCTGGGTTTAAACTGCGTAAACCGCTATCAATCTTTTCATCGAATAGCGTGTGTTCAATACCCGCAAGTTGATTCGCTTCTTGCAGTAACGAGTCGAGTACATCAACAAAAAAGAATAAAGGACTACCACGCAATTGATCTTGAATAAACAGTTCAGCTTTCGGTTCAATTTCCGTTAGTTGACTCATTGCTGGATAAAAATGCTGACGTAAATTCTGACTTGCCCAGCCGGGTACACGCGCTAAATAATTTAATGTTTTTCGATATTCACTTAACTGGATATTGTCAGACCCGACCCTGTCCAAAACGGCCAGCATCGAATCTAACTGTCGCCGTGAGAGTAAGCCACTACCGTAACTCGCTGTTAAACCCGCTTTCAGCCATTCAAGCCGTTTGCCTCGCGATGTGTTATCTAGGCTTGCGATCAGCTCTCGCCCCAGATCAAAATGCTCTGCTTCTAATAAAACACTGGTATCAAATAAATCTAAACGAATACCTGCATTTTGAACTTTCGCCCCGTGTTCGCGTAACACTGCCAGCGTATTTGCAGTGGTACTAAATAAAACGTCAACATTCCGTGAACTGATCAAACGTGCAGACATATCTCGTAACGAACGTGACATATCAGGAAGATCTCGCACCCGTTTTGATAAGCGTGTGATCGGCGCATTTAATGATTGGCGCGTATAAATCTCATCAATCAGTTCGGCAAGTTCAAGATATTTTTTTCGTTTTGATCGGCTTTGCGTTTCTGCAAAATCTCTCACGGCTTGCGCATCGGAAGGATCGGGCGCGATATGAATTTTGTTACGCGTCGGCATGAATTTGCGATTACTGGATGACAAATCACTAGCCATCTGACGCATCTTCAACACGGAAGGGGTGTCGATTCCGTGTGGTAATGATCGCACCGCCGTGAGTAACGTAAGGTAACCTTCATTTAACCACGCATCTGACTTTAGCATTTTCAACAGTACGTTACGTGCGCCACGCACTTCGTCTTCTGCTTGCATGGATCCACGATAATAACGTGATTTTCGCATGATCCACCCGTCATCCACCGCCATTAAATAACGCTCGATCAACAGTTGTTTTAATTGATTACTTTTACTCGGCGCTTGGCTTAAGGCAGGCGATTCGTCGGCTAATAATGTTCCAATGAAATAGCCTTCATCACGTAATCGTTTAACGTTTTTCGTCCATTCACCGTGCTGCGTGCCACCGCCATGATCGCTACAGGCATAGGGTTCTGGCGCTAAAATACTGCCATCTTTACAAAACCAACGTAAGCGTGAAAACGGGCCACGACTACGATCTTTCATTTCCTCGATCCATTGTCGATATTGCGCATTTTCTGCCACGACGGTAACAGGCGAAAGGATGCTGCCGATGAAAAGCACAGCACTCATAAAAGTGAGTAAAGACGTTTGTTTCATAGAGAACTTTGCTGATGAAGTGAAAATGGTTTCACTGAATTTGAGATTGAGAATGAAAACTTCAGCTATTTTAGTGTTTTTATTATGGTATTTAAATGACACTGTATGTTGAGCATGTCACACCGCGCCATCAAAACCTAATTGCGACCATGTGTGGTAAACCGCGATTGCGACGGTATTCGACAAATTCAGGCTACGACTGTCTGATCGCATAGGCAACCTGATCACACCCTCCTCGCCCAAACTTTCTAGAATGTCATCTGGCAAACCACGCGTTTCCGGGCCAAATAACAAGCTATCACCAGACGCATACGGCACATCCGTGTACAATCGCTTGCCTTTGGTCGAGAACGCAAACACGCGTGATGGTTGCGCTTTCGCGAGGTAATCTTCATACGAGTCGTATTGCTGAACATCCGCCCATTCGTGATAATCCAAGCCCGCACGACGCAAGGCTTTATCCGTGAGCTGGAATCCCAACGGATGAATTAGGTGAAGACGTGCCCCTGTGTTCGCACAAAGACGTATAATATTCCCCGTGTTAGGTGGAATTTCTGGTTGATAAAGGACGACATTCATTATGCAAGATGTGGATAAGGGTTTGATCAAAGACAGGTTATCGGTCGAATTCTGCGGTTTGCCATTTGCAACACCGCTGGTTTTATTATCGGGCTGTGTAGGCTTCGGTGAAGAGTATACCCGTGTTGAGGGCTTTTCCAACCGCGATGTTGGCGCGGTTTGCTTAAAAGGCACCACGCTGGAAAAACGTCTCGGCAACGCACCGCATCGCGTAACGGAAACGCCGAGCGGTATGATCAACGCGATCGGCCTGCAAAATCCGGGGACAGATCACGTCGTCAACCAGATTTTACCAACGTTAGATTTCTCAGAAACACGCTTTATTGCGAATGTCTCGGGCTCCACCGTTGAAGAATATGAAGCCGTTACACGCTTGTTTGATGACTCGCCAATTGACGCGATCGAGATCAATATTTCCTGTCCCAACGTCAAAGAAGGTGGCGTCGCATTCGGCAATAATCCAGACATGTCAGCTCGCGTGGTCGAGGCTTGTCGTCGTGCCACAAATAAACCGCTGATCACAAAACTTTCCCCTAACCAAACTGACATCGCGGAAAATGCACGTCGTTGCATTGATGCTGGATCAGACGGTTTTGCGGTGATCAACACGCTCATGGGCATGGCGATCGATATTGAGCAACGTCGTCCAATTATCGGAAATAATCAAGGTGGATTGTCTGGCCCAGCGATCAAACCGGTGGCTTTGCTAAAAGTGCATCAGGTTTATCAAGTCTGTAAAGCACACAATATTCCGATCATTGGTCAGGGTGGTATTTGTAATGCGGAAGATGCTATCGAATTTCTGATCGCCGGTGCCACGGGGATTGGAATAGGGACGGCGCTTTTCTATGATCCGCTGGTCTGCAATAAGATTAACCAAGGCATCGCAGCGTATTTAGAACGTCATCAACTCAAGCATGTTTCAGAGCTGATCGGATCATTATCGTTAAATGGTTAAATTATAAGTTTTGCGGCTTGAGAAAGTCAGCAGAGTTAGAGCTCAGAACGACGTTGATCCAATTTCGTTATAACGTCGCGTTGTTGCTCTGCTGAATAATGCACCCAGTTCGTGATCTCATTGACCGTACGAAAGCAACCGATACACACGTCATTCTTATCTAATCGGCATAAGCCAATGCAGGGAGATTCAGGCTGGGTTTGGTTGTGAGTAGACACAGAATAAGACCATGTTGTCCGGCGAGATCAGAAAACAACCCCAGCATAAATTCACTCTATGCGGATTTATGATTTCCTTTCGACAACCTCAACTGACTTGACTAAACCCGCTTGGTACATGGCGAGTGCTCGACGTGCCGTCGGTACACCATAATCCAGCGCCAGTTGGTAGCAATGCATTAATTGTTGCGCATCACTGGAATTAAGCGACAACGCGGAGATATTAATGCTTCGCTCATCTCGCGCTGCTGACTGAACGGATTCCCCTGTTGATTGATCGGACGGTGTCTTTAGAGAACGTGGAAAGCTCTGTTCGAATAGCGTTTCAAGTAATGAAAATGATTGTTGACTTGCGCTGCTCATACTTCTATTACCCCTAAAAAAAACTGCTACTGTCTGCTTGTTTCATCAGGCCAGACTCCTGAGACACGATCCGTCAGAAATAATTCCCCGATCGTCCCCACCCTTTATTCTTTATATGATGATGTCTAAAAACTTGGCGTTGATTCGCACGACTCATCTTTTTCTGGAACGTAAGGTATCACACCACTGCATGTGCTTCAAAAACACCAAAACCACAACATGTTGTGTTGCACCCTGCCTATCTGGCGCGTTGTTGTAGCCTATTAATCGATCGATTCTTGTGTTTAAATTCATGAATTCATCGCCTTATGGAAGCAAAGCTAGAATGAGTCTTAAGAAGGAAAAAGCGTCCGATCTTGTGCTTTTGCAGATCTCGGATTTACACATTTTTGCAAATGACGATGAATCCTTTGATGAGGTCGACACAAAGCAATCCCTCGCAGATGTGATCGCCCTGCTCCAGCAAAACGATCCCGAATATGATCTGATCGTCGCCAGTGGCGATCTGGTCCAACACGCCAACGAGAAAGCATACGAACGTGTGGTTGAAGGACTGGCCACGCTCACGGGGCCAATTTTTACGCTTCCGGGCAATCATGATGACCCTAGTATGATGGCGCGAGCCTTTATGGACACACCGCTACAATTCGCCACGCATTCTGATCACGCACACTGGCGGATCATCTATTTGGATAGTTGGAAGCCCGAATCCCACGGCGGCAGATTGGATAATACTGATTTACGCATGCTGGAAACCGCATTAAGCGAATCGACAGAGAAACATGCCCTGATCTGCCTGCATCACCATCCAGTGTCGATCAATAGCCCGTGGATGGACAGCATGATGCTGGAAAACCCTGAGGCATTTTTTGAGATTGTCGATCAGTTCCAACACGTTCGCGGCATCATCTGGGGACATATTCATCAACACTTTGAGTCGATCAGGAATAACGTGAGATTACTCGGGACGCCGTCCACCTGCGCGCAGTTTGAACCCGGTGCACGCGAATTTACGCTGGATGCGTTACAACCTGGATATCGTTATTTATTGCTAAAAGAAAATGGTGAAATCGAGACTCGGATAGAAAGGTTGCCGGTTTAAATAAAAGGCTTAACTAAAACCAATCAGGCTGATAACCCAGCAATTAACTCTCAGTCGCGCAATGATCCGCTTCACCATCACACAACTTTATCGCGCAGGTAAACTGGCGAGACCTCATCCACCGTCACCGCTTCATTATTCGCAAACGCTCTGATCGCAAGGGTCAGCACATCTTGCGCATCAGGGTAAAAATCCCCGGTCCAGTTGATCGTTTCCAGTTCTGGCCGAGCGAGGAGACGTTCATGATATTCCGCCCAGCCACTGCCGACGCCTAACCACGTCGTTAGGTCATCTGTTCCAGAATTTGTAAACACGGCCGCTTCGGCTGAATAAATCCCCTCTTCGATCACGCAGTTCATTTGCTCATCATTCATCGCGTAACCGGCCCAATAGACTTCATTCATGCGCGCATCAATGGCGCTGATCACACGTGTTGCTTGATGCAGTCGATAAGCACCTTGCGCCATTGCCGCTAATGTTGATACCGGCACAACAGGAATATCCAAACCAAGCGCCATGCCTTGCACTACGCCTGTCGCAATACGCACTCCGGTAAACGCACCGGGGCCACGCCCAAATGCGATGCCATCGAGTTGCGTTGGTAAACAACCCGCTTCTGCCATAATTTCATTGATCATCGGTAATAGACGTTGCGTATGTTTTCGCGGCGCGATCTCAAACCGTGTGATCACATCGTCGTCAATTTTCAGTGCGGCAGAACACGCTTCCGTGGCCGTCTCTAAAGCAAGAATATTCATGCGCGCAAGACTAGCTTGTTTCATTAGGCAAAGACAATAAGCATGGCTATAATGCACGCCATGTTTCGTCCTCTTGAACTCAGTATCGGTCTCAGATACACACGCGCCAAACGGCGTAATCACTTTATTTCTTTCATCTCCATGACGTCTATGATCGGCGTGGCGCTGGGCGTGATGGCCTTGATCGTCGTACTCTCCGTCATGAATGGTTTTGAAAATGAACTGCGCGGTCGCATTCTTGGCATGACGGCACACGCCAGCGTGGTGGAGCCTGGCCGTCCGTTGCGCAACTGGGAGAGCCTGAAAAAAACACTGGAAGGACAAGATCACGTGCTCGGTATTGCGCCGTTCATACAAACACAAGCCATGTTGACTAACGGTGCTGGCGTTCAAGGCGCGCTGATTAGCGGCGTATTGCCCTCGCAAGAACCAGAGGTGTCAGTTGTCGCAGAGAAAATGGTCACCGGTAATCTGACCGATCTGGAACCCGGTAAATACAACATTATTCTCGGTTATGCGCTGGCGAACTCCCTTCAAGCTCGCGTCGGAGACAAAGTCACGATCGTCGCCCCGCAACCAAACTCAACTCCCGCCGGAATTGTCCCGCGTCTGAAACGATTTAACGTCGTCGGCATTTTCGAAGTCGGTATGAATGAATATGATGCGTCGATGGCAATAATTCACATTGACGATGCGGGCAAATTATTCAAGATCAACGATGGCGTTACCGGTATTCGTTTAAAGCTGGACGACATGTTCAACGCCCCGCGTATCAGCCGCGATCTGGTTAAACAATTACCCGGTTATTACGGTGTGATCGATTGGACGCAATATCACACCAATTTCTTCAAAGCGCTGAAAACAGAACAAACCGTCATGTTTGTCATCCTCACACTGATCGTCGCGGTCGCTGCATTTAATATCGTCTCGACACTGGTGATGGTCGTCACCGACAAGCAAGCCGACGTCGCGATCTTACGCACACTCGGCATGGCACCGCGCAGCATCATGTGGATTTTTATGGTGCAAGGTGTCGTCATTGGGCTGATCGGTACCCTGCTCGGTATTTTAGGCGGTGTTGCACTGGCGCTAAATGTAGAAAATATCGTGCCGTGGATCGAGAACACCTTTCAAACAAAATTCATGGAAGGCGATGTCTATTTGATCAGCAACGTCCCGTCGGATCTGCAATGGGAAGAAGTCATGCACATCGGTCTAGTCGCCTTTGTTTTATGCTTACTCGCGACCATTTATCCTGCTTGGCGTGCGGCGCGTACACAACCCGCAGAGGCGCTACGTTATGAGTAACCCGAGTCCGCAAGTGATGAACGAAACTAATCATCCAGCCAACACCTCCGTCCTGAGTTGCCGCAATTTACGCATGCGCTTTAAAGAAGGTGCGCTCGATGTGGAAGTTTTGAAAAGTGTTAACCTGAATTTGAACGCAGGCGAACGCGTCGCGATCGTCGGCAGTTCAGGTTCCGGTAAAAGTACCTTACTGCATTTACTCGGCGGTCTCGATCTACCGACCGAAGGCGAAGTGCTGATCAACCAACAACCGATGCACAAACTGGGCGAAACCGCGCGCGGTAAATTACGCAATAAGCACTTAGGTTTCGTCTATCAGTTTCATCATCTTCTGCCCGAATTTACCGCGTTAGAAAATGTCGCCATGCCGTTAATGATCGGCGGAAAATCCGTCAAAGAATCCAACCAACTCGCCGCAGACATGCTCGGCAAAGTCGGGCTTGATCAACGACTCCGGCACAAACCCGCTGAACTTTCTGGTGGTGAACGCCAACGCGCCGCCATCGCCCGCGCCCTGATCACCAACCCCGCCTGCATGCTCGCCGATGAACCCACTGGCAATCTGGATCGCAAAACAGCCAACCGCGTCTTCGACATGATGCTCGAAATAAACCAAACGCAAAATACTTCACTACTCATCGTCACGCACGATACCGAACTGGCAAATAAAATGGATCGCGTGTTGGTATTGCAAGATGGCGTGTTAAGCGAAAACGATTAAGTTTTTTCATTTCTATAAAAAACTAAACGTAGTTTTTCTGTCAATTCCCCACATCTACAACCAATGGCGTGTGTTCCATTCTTTCCGTCGTATTAGATCAATTCGATGTCAAAAGATGGAGAGTTAAAAGAATACTGGTATTCTTATTAACAACATAATAAGTTGTTGTTTAGGCGGTGTAGTACCCCAAGCAAGGCGTTAGTAGCAGCCTGAGACGCACAAACATACATGCCAAGCTAATAGAGCTTTCTTTAACACTTGAAATTGGTGTTTCATTGTATAAATGTAAGAATGCAAATCTATGATTAGACACTTCCAATACAAAAAAATATGTTTAGGTCGAGACTACTTACAAGAGCACTACACTGACTCATTTAGTTTAAGAAAAGTTGCCGAATATTCGTGCATGTCTCAGTATCATTTTTCTAGAGTCTTCACAACGGTATTTGGTGAATCACCTAATACATTTGTGGCTAGACTAAGAATTGAAAAAGCCAAGAAATTGTTGATAACGGGAAATTTAAGCATAAGCGAAGTCTGTGCAGAGGTAGGCTATTCAAGTGTTGGTAGCTTTTCATCTCTTTTCAAGGAAAAGGTTGGTATATCACCTTCTCAATACCGTCGCACACTTCGGAGCTTAGCAACTGAACCTAACCGCTTTCCGATGCAATCTATCCCTCTGTGCTTTGCACAAAATTTATTTGGCTTTAAAAGCAATGAGGTGTAAAAGTGAAGACAGCAATATAGAAGAAAAGAAACACCGTGCTTTCTGTTAAAGTTTTGATTCAAAAAAAACAAAGGAATAGAGAATGATTCAAGCTATAGTTCATGTAACGGTACATGTATTAGATCAGGATGAAGCCTTAAGGTTCTATACAGAAAAACTCGGTTTTGAAGTTGGGATGGATATAACAATGGACGGCGGATTTCGTTGGCTGACAGTATTCGCGAAAGCACAGCCTGAACTTGAGCTAGTATTAGCTGAGCCAAAAGAAGGGCCAATGTTTGACAAGGATTCGGCTGAAAAAATTAGAGACTTGATTTTAGCTGGTGCATTTGGGGTCGGAGTTTTTAAAACTGATAATTGTCAAAAAACGTATGATGAGCTGGTAAAAAAAGGCGTCGAGTTTACTCAACCACCAACGGAACAATTTTATGGGATAGAAGCACTGGGAAAAGATAACTCAGGCAATTGGTTTAGTTTAACTCAACAAACAACCTAACAAAGGCATTGCTCCTGCGTCATCCTATTTTGTATGCATATATTTCAATAAATCATACGATCAGAAGCTCAACAAACTTAGAACTTTCACTGTGGTGGTGTTATCCGGCCCGTTAACCTTTCTATGCGTTCTTTCAGTTATATTCGTCACGCCACTAAGCGATACTGATATGGGCTTATTTGATGGTGGTGGGATGCTAGTTGTTTTACTCTTTTCAATAATATTCCCAGTAGTTAGCGCTCTATTGGTCAAACTACTGGCCCATAAAACCCCTATTCAATAGGGTCATCAAAGCCAGCTAGCTTAATGAGCGCAATATTGAATAAAAGCTACTCTCCTCTTGGAACAGGTTTGTTTTTATCCACTAAATATAACTGATCATCAAAATCTTCTAAACTGGGAAATGCTAGCGGCGTCTCATTAAAAACGTTTTTCAAGCGTGTTCGATATTCTTGCATGATCTTTTCGCGTTGTTCCTGTTGTAAGTAAGGAATATGAAAACCATAGAACGGTTTTAAAACGGAGAAGCCACAATACGCTAGCGTCCCTTGCTGAAGTGGGCGAAGTAACATGTCTAATTCACCGTGGATAGATCCCGCACCAAACATGTGTTGTTTTCCACCGAGGGTCAGGCTTAACATCGCGCGTTTTCCAATCATTCCACCGCGATCGTAAAAACGCTTTCCGCCATAAAATAAACCCGACACCATCACCCGATCAATCCAGCCTTTTAAAATCGCTGGTACGGAAAACCAATATAAAGGAAAGTTAAAAATCAACAGATCACTCGCTTGGACTTTTTCCAGCTCAGCTTGAATGTCCGCTGAGAGTGTTTTGCTTTCAAACCCGTGACGTTGTTCCAGCGCGTAAACCAAATAATCAGTTTTTTGTCGATCAGTAAAATCACCTGTTCCGGCGACGGGATTAAACCCCATCGCGTAAAGATCAGAGGTAACCACGGTATGCCCCGCTGTTTCAAAGTCTTTAATCGCGGTATTTTTCATTGACGACGTAAATGATTGTGGTTCTGGATGCGCGTGAATGATCAAGATATTCATAGGGTCAGTTTTTCCAAGTTGACTAATCTTTTCTATGATAGAAACGTTTTATGAAAAACGAGATAAAACAATGCATCCGGTATTTGTTCGTCGTTATTGCTGTGCTTGTTCGGCTTGTGCGCGTGCTGCAATTTCTTTTTGTCGCATCACGTCTGCCGGTACACCACCAATTCCCCAATTTTCCGGTAAGATCGGCACAACACCACCACGAATAATTTTTCGCTCTACGTTTAAAACGCGTTCGATCAAATCAGTAAACGCGATCAATAAATTCTGACGTTGTTCTTTTGATCGGCCTTCCAACACGAGGAAGTGAAAATACGGTCCGGCGACCGTGCCCGATTCTGAAACGGGAACACCAGCAACAGCGGCATATTGTAGTTTATACATCTGAATAAACACACGCACGCGATCCATCGGACATTCCAAACCGTCCGCATAAACCTGACAGGCCTCGCGTAATAACGTATCGACTTGCTCGTCGGAATACTGATCTTCGACCAAATGAATATGCATAATAGGCATAAGTTTCTCCTTTATTTATGGCAAACCGTGACGACGGCCAGAGTCGAGCATGAGGGTCGAACCTGTCATCGCATTTGCTTCTGGAGCAAGCAATAATGTCACCGCCCACGCAACTTGCTTAGAGGTAGTAAGCGCATTGATGGAAGACTCTGCACGCATTTCGTCGAGCACTTCATCAACCGTGATACCACGCATTTTTGCGCGATCTTGTGCCACGCGTTGCAGACGTTCTGTGTCTGCTGGCCCCGGCGCGATCGCATGGGCAGTAATTCCACGCTCACCATAGGCTAATGAAAGTTGACGTGTTGCACTGAAGATCGCGGCATTCGCAACACCTGCAGCGGCGGCATACGCTGTCGGCTCTAATCCATAATGCCCACCGATCGCCACCAATCTTGATCCTTCAATCAGCCTTTCATCCACCGCACGCACCAATCGTAATAAGCCGCCAACTTTTATATTGACCGCATCAGTTAGAGATGACGTTGGCGCATTTAATATGCCACCAGCAACGGCAACACCCGGCCCATGTACAACTATCCGTACCGGACCTTGCACTGCAGACTTGATCGCCTCGATGGCACTATCATCTGAAATATCCGCAATACACATTTGAACATCAGGGTATTTTTCTTGCAGATTTTTCAAACCATCGGCTGATCGTGCAACAGCAATAACCTGTAAACCTGCGCTGATCAAACTAGCGACTATTTCTGTTCCGAAAGCACCAGTAGCACCAACGACCACGGCTATTTCTTTACTCATTTTTTTTATTCCTTTTTTCGCTCATGATCAGCAATACTTAAACATTGATCAGAACATTTTATTTTTTAATTAACCCACTTCGTTAATTTCGAGTCCACGATCTTTCGCCATACTCATCGCAGTATCTTGGATCATGTCTTCTTGCCCACCGATCATCTTGCGTCGTCCAAGTTCAACTAAAATATCCCGCGCCGGTACACCAAAGCGTGTCGCGGCACGTTTTGCATGTAGTAAAAATGTTGAATAAACACCAGCAAAACCCAACGTCAATGATTCGCGATCAACTCGTACCATGTGCTCCATCATCGGTACGATAATGTCTTCAGCCATGTCCATAATTTTGAATAAATCAATGCCCGTCACAATACCTTTTCTTTCACAAACGGCCGCGAAAACTTCTAACGGTGTGTTGCCTGCACCTGCTCCAAGACCGGCAACAGACGCATCAATCCGACTTGCGCCAGCTTCAATCGCGGCAATGGAATTAGCGATACCCATGCCGAGGTTATGATGTCCGTGAAAACCGATTTCTGTTTCTGGCTTCAAAACATCACGCAAAGCCAGCACGCGATCAATCACATCTTCCGGCAACATATAGCCCGCAGAATCGGTGATATAAATAGTTTGCGCGCCGTAGGATTCCATTAGCTTGCCTTGCTCAGCTAACCCTTTTGCATCATTTAAATGGGCCATCATTAAAAATCCCGACGTATCCATTCCTAATTCTCGCGCATAGGCAATATGCTGTGGTGACGTGTCAGCCTCTGTGCAATGCGTCGCTACGTGGACACTGCGTGCGCCGTTTTCGTATGCAGACTTTAATTCACGCATTGTGCCGAGACCGGGAATAAGCAATACCGAAACCTTGGCATTTTTCATTAAAGGCGCAACACTGGAGATATATTCTTCATTACTGTGTAACGCAAAACCATGTTGCAAAGAATTACCACCTAAGCCTGCACCGTGAGTCACCTGAATATATGGAACACCCGCCTCATCTAATGCTTTAGCCACTGTGATCATTTGTTCGACACTAATCTGCTCACGCTTTGCATGCATACCATCGCGTAAACACATATCGTGCAAAATCACTTTCCGTCCACGTAAATCTGGACGCGCTAATGCTGAATGTAAGTCTTGACCCTGTTGATTAGTTTGATCTTGATGATTTACCTGACTCATTACGCCGCCTCCACAGGTTTTAATTTAATCCGACCTGATAATATTTCTTCTGCAAACATTTCGGCTGTGCGTGCTGCCGATGCTGTCATAATGTCGAGATTGCCTGCATAGGTTGGAAGGTAATCACCTAAACCGGCAACTTCCATAAAGACCGATACTTTGTTGTCATCATAAACGGGGCCATTCACGAGTTTGTAACCGGGAACGTATTTCTGTACTTCGGTGATCATACTTAAAATTGACTCGGTAATTTTGGTGTGATCTGGCGCGTCATCCGTTAAACAATAAATCGTATTGCGCATGATCATTGGTGGTTCAGCCGGATTAATTATCGCTAATGCTTTACCTTTTTCAGCGCCACCAACGACGCAGATCGCATTCGATGTTGTGTAAGTAAATTCATCCAGATTTGCCCGTGTGCCTGGGCCAATGGATTTTGATGACAAGCTCGCAATAATTTCAGCGTACGAAACACGTTGAATTCGTGATACGGCATTAACAATAGGAATAGTCGCCTGCCCGGCACAGGAGATCATATTCACATTCATTTCAACTTTATCGGTGTGTTCTTTAAGATTAACCGGCGGAACACAAAGTGGACCGATCGCTGCGGGGGTCAGATCAATCATCATCACACCGAGTTCATTTAATTTGCGTGAGTTTTCTGCATGGACATACGCACTGGTGGCATCGAATGCAATCTGGATATTGTCATCCAGCACATGCGGAAGCAGTCCATCAACGCCCTCTGCTGTGGTTTTTAATCCCATGTCGCGTGCACGAGAAAGTCCCTCAGATTCAGGGTCAATCCCCACCATCCAAACCGGTTCCAATACCGGTGAGCGTTGAATTTTATAGATCAGATCCGTTCCAATATTGCCTGATCCAATTAGAGCACAACGAATTTTACTCATGTGTTTTCTCCATACGCTTTCTGCTCAAACTATTGTTCTTGATCGTCATTGGTATTTTGCAACGCTGCACGTTCTGTCACCGTAATGCCGCCCACATAAAATTCCTGTGTGCGATGTTCTGTGATTAAAATACGCACATTTTGTCGTGGCGCGCCGATGCTTTCACACACCGCATCGGTCATCGCCGTTGCGAGTTTCTTTTTCATCTCATCGCTTCGACCTTCGATTAGATGCACTTCGATAATTGGCATAAATGCTCCCTTATATAATTAACCTGTGATGTCCTTGCCGAAGATCGTGCGCGCGATAACCCATTTCTGGATCTCATTTGCCCCTTCGTAAATTTCAGCAATTTTGCTATCGCGATAAACTTCTTCGACGTGGTAGTGCGAACCGTCCGCACCTAGCTCGCTGGTATAACCGTAGCCGCCGAATATTTGCACACCATCGCGCGCAAATTCACCCGCCAATTGGGTGGCGTAATATTTCGCCATCGCCGCTTCGGGCTCAGGGAATTCCACTCCACTGTCGAGTCTGAGTGCTGCTTTTAAATATAAATTTCGTGCATTTTCTATTTCAGTGGCACGTTCGGCGATTTTAAATTGCCAATATTGATTCTGGCCAATTACCTTACCGAATGCCTTACGCGTGGAGAGACGATTAACGGAATGATCGAACACCGACTGCGCCATGCCGACACCACTGGCAGCAATGCCGATACGTCCGTATGTAAGTGTCTGTAGTGCGATCTTAAGACCTGACCCTGCTTTACCAACAATGTGATCAAACGGCACTTCGACATTCTCAAAATAGATATCTGCTGTGAGTTGACCATGATTGCCGACCTTCTGATCAGGCTTACCGACACGCACCCCCGGCGCATCCAAATCAATCACCAATTCGGTCATGCGCTCACCATCCACGCAAAGTAGCACCACGAAATCCGCAACCGGTGCATTCGTGATATAACGTTTGCGACCATTCACAATAAAATGGCTGTCTTTACGCTCGGCTTTGGTTTGCATGACACGTACGGAAAGATCGGTGCTGGCATCTGGTTCTGTCGTCGCGAAACAGGCGATTTTGTCACCATTTAAAATTGGGGTCAGATATTGCAACTGCAACTCAGGTGACGCATTTGTCAGCGCATGACCAGCGAGAATACAATGCACGTCTACAATTGCTGCGACGCTATTCGAGTAATACGCCAGTTCTTCGATCAGTACGGCGGTGGCTGTTGCGGCATGTTGAAAGCCACGACCACCAACATTTTCTTTAAATGGAATACGGAAGATTCCGGCATCGGCCATTTTTTTAAAAACATCATGCGGGAAGTTTTCGATGGCTTCTTTATTCGCGCCGATAGCTTGTGCACGAGGCGCAATTTCTCTATCAGCAAATTCTCGCACTTCTTCACGCAGGCTGATCACCTCATCCGGTGTCATTAAATCATGGTAAAGATCAGGCTGATTTCGATGCAGCTTTTCCGGAGTATTTTTCGGCATGTTTTCCATGTGCAATACCTCAGTCAACAAACCGCATTGAAACACTACCGAGTTCTTGGAAGCGCGCAATCACGTTATCGCCCGGCTGCACAGCAACGGCTTCCGTGATCCCGCCGCTCATAACAAAACTTTCTGCTGGTAAACTTTCACCCAATTCATGCAAAATATTCACGAGCATCGCAACCGCATTGGCTGGATGACAGAGTACCGCTGCCGATGCGCCCATCGTTACGATTTCACCATTTTTTTCCATCACAACGCCGAGCGTTTTCAAATCAAGCTCGTCTACCCGTCGCGGACGACCACCCGCAACAAAACGTGCAGAAGATCCGTTGTCTGCGATCACACTTTCCAAATCGAATTTAAAACCGGAAAAACGTGAATCAATAATTTCCACTGCCGGAATTACATATTCCGTCGCCGCGATTACTTGCTCTGCTGTACAGTCTGGCCCCGTGAGTGTCGCATTAGTCATAAACGCCACTTCACATTCCACTCGTGGATGAACAAGATCGGATGTTGTGATCGCGGAATTTTCTGGCCGACTCATACGATCAGTTAAGAAACCAATCGACGGCACATTCACGCCCATTTGTTCCATTTTCGCTTTAGACGTTAAACCGGCTTTCCAGCCCACTTGCCGATGACCTTGTTCAATAAAACGGCGGCGTAATTCAAGTTGTACCGCATAGCCATCACGAATCGTCATATTCGGATATTCATTCGTTAATTTAGGAATCGCGTAAGCGCGGGTTTGCGCACCCTCCACACGTTCACATAAACGCACAATATCCTCTTGGTTAAGTGTGAGACTCATACTGCACTCCTCCCTGAAAAATTAGCCCGGCAAGTGCCTAACCCACCAACATGGCAGACCAATTCATCACCATCCACAACAGGAACAAGCGCCGATTGAGAGCCGGACAAAATTACTTCACCAGCAAGAAACGGAATACCCAATTCACCTAAGGTGTTCGCCAGCCAGACAACCGCATTTACGGGTGACCCTTGCACGGCTGCGCCGACACCCGTTGAAAAAAGTTCACCGTTTTTTTCCAAAACCATGCCGGCAAGTGTCATATCAAAATCACGCGGATCTGCTTTATCATCACTGATCACATAAACACCGCATGAGGCGTTGTCCGCAACGGTATCTTGAATTTTTATATTCCAATCTTTAATTCGTGAATCGACTATTTCAAAACACGGAGAAACATAATCCGTCGCGCTGATCACGTCTAAAGCAGTAATACCTGGCCCCTTGAGATCGTTCTTTAAAACGAACGCCAGCTCCGCTTCGGCTTTAGGTTGGATCAGTTTATTCAGATCAATCGTTTCACCCGCTTGATAGATCATTTGATCCGTTAATTGACCAAAATCCGGTTGATAAACACCAAGAAAATCTTGCACAGGTTTACTCGTGACGCCAATTTTTTTACCGACAATTTTTTCACCCGCTTTGACACGACGTTCAATAAAACGTAATTGCACGCGATATGCTTGATCAAGCGTAATATCAGGATGTCGTTCAAGTAGCGGTGCGATGGTTGTACGTGCGGTAAATGCTTCGTACAACTCATCACCGAGCTTTTGTATATTAATATCCGTCATTCGTTTTCCCTTATTTCTATTATTTTTTTTAGGTAGAACAATTATCAAATGCGATGATTGAATAAGACTAACCACAGTCTACAAAGCGTTTTCAATACCTACCAATACCTTTTAAACGGAAACTTGATACTTAATAGGTATGGCGTTAATCGCATTATTTTTTCCGTCACGACGTGCGATCATTTGATTAAATTGCTTTAAATAATGGGCTTCGCACTTGTTGAGCATCTGCAGCGGAAATGAATTTTTCCATATAAATATCGCGCTCAAATAACCGGCCCTGCATCAATGCAGATATACATGCGTCGATCATGACCGGCGGTCCACACAGGTACGCTTTGTGATCACGGAAATCATTATCAAAATGCGCTTTCGCGGCATCATGGACAAAGCCACGGAAACCGTCCCAATTCGAATCTTCCGGTTCATCGGATAACGCCGGAACATAAGTAAAATTATCATGTGCTTCTGCGAGCGCGAGAAATTCATCATGATAATAAAGTTCTGATCGCACGCGTTGCCCATAAACAAGCACGATGTTTTTCTCAAACCCCTCAGCGAGCAGATCAAGAATCATTGAGCGCGGACTGGATAAACCCGATCCACCTGCCATGAAAATCAACGGCACATTCGCTGACTTACGAACGAAGAAACGGCCATACGGGCCAACGACATTGATCGCATCTCCAACCTGTAATGAGTGATGAAGATACGTCGTGGCTTCGCCGCCCGGTACAATACGAATGTTTAATTCGATCTCATTTCTTTCAGATGGATCACTAGCGATCGAGAAAGCGCGAATACCCATGTCACCGGGTAATTCAAGATTAATATACTGTCCTGCTTGAAAACGAATCCCATCATCTTCAAGTTTTATCCAGATACCTTTTATCGTTGGGGTCAGATCTTCTATTCGCGTGACGACACCGGGGTAATCTTCTACGGGTAAATTTTCCGCGTCTGGATCTTCATCAATATCCGCTTCGATGACGAGATCACTTTCGAGTGTCGCACAGCACGCAAGACACTTTTGTTCGTCACGCTCGAAATCCATTAGTGCAAAGCTGGATACATCACCATGTTCAACTTCGCCATCTACAATTTGCACCTTGCATGTTGCACACAACCCGTGACAGCAAGCATGCGGTAAATAAATTCCCGCACGTAATGCTGCATCAAGAATCGTCTGATCATCTTCGACATCGATTGTTTCACCAAGGGGCTCAATCGTTAGTTGGTACGTCATCTTTCTCTCCCTGAGATTAGAAACAAGTGCCGTTGATGCCATCAAGTCCAGGTGTGCGCATACGTAAAATATCTTTATGGCGCACTCCATTCTCTTCCAGACTTTTACTAAACTCTGGCGTAAATGCTTGACCTGATCGCATCCACTCGACCTTCTCCCACTCCACTTTTTCAAGATCAGGGTGGCTACCCCAAGCATTCGGTATCACGTCTTCAATCAATTGTTGAAAGGGCATCGACGGTGGTAGCGCAACACACAACGGTGCATAAAACATTAAATGTTTATCCCACCCGATATAGACCAGACGATTGCCATGAAAATTTGCTTCAATATCTTTCGGAACCCCAACAAATTCTTTGATTGCTTTAACAGCCATAACTACTCCTCACATCTTATTTATTTTTGTTATGAATTTTGTTTTGAAACATCACGCCATTGCGAAAAATTCTTCGCATCTTCAGAGCCTTCAATATCGCCATTGTCTCGACCATTGATCAGGTTCCAGTAGCCCATAACGGATTGAATCGGATCAAAACCTTCAGCGGTTGGATCATCACCTTTTTTAAAACAATTCCCCTGAAGAATTTGATGTGCGGGTAGCCAAGCTTCAACATATTTATCCGGTTCATTGTCAAAAATATGCTGACAAGGATCAGAACAAAAATGATACTGCTCATCCTTAAATTCGGATTGTCGATAGGCAATCTGACCGGGGTTATCAGTCTCAGTAAACAACATAGGGATCTGACAAACCTGGCACAGCATCGGCATATTGTTATTAAAGAAACGACGTCCAGCGTCGGCTTCTTTACGCCAGTGCTCATAACGTGGACGATAATATTGATCAAAACTATCTGGGTATTTTGCAGACAACCAATCCAATTCTTCATCAGATGGTAGCCATGTGTGAAAATTCGTCATGCCTGACGCGCCATAAAATGCACACCATGCTTGATGGGAAATATGATCTTTTTCCTTTTTAATTTGCTCAGTGTAATCTGGTAGTTTAATTCCATAGCGCGCCAGATCATTAAAAAGCGCCATGCCGTTTTCTTCGAAGTAAATTTCCCACGCTTCGCGCCAACTCATCACTCGCTTCGGTAACATGTAATCCATCATCATCGCGACAATGGTTAACAGTCTCACTCCACGCCATGTCCATTTATCTATCCAACCTTGAATGATCGGTAAGTTATCTGGATCTTGCTCTAGCATAAACTTGATCACTTCCAAGCCCAGTGTCATATGACGCGCTTCGTCCGATTGAGCAGAAAAGCCAAACGTCATAGCACCCATATCACCGTTATAAGCAGCGCCGGAAATAAATGGCACGAAGACTAAATTAGTTAATACATATTCGAAGGAAAAACTGATCGCAGTAATAAACTCAAATGGTCCTGCGGTACATGCATCTTCAAAAAAAGATTTTGAAACAGACAAATACCACATGTGATCATTCATGTGTTTCCAATCATGGAAACCGTTATAAAAACGATTGTAATTCGATAATGAATGGATCTGTGTCTGACAATGACGCAGCTCATCGATACACTGCATTTGACAAGCGATCGCCGCACCAACACCGGGGAATTCACGACCTAACCGAGCGTACCCACGGTGCGCATTATACTCAAGACCTGGCACTGCTGATAAAAATAATTTTAAGGCATTAATATAACGAACATCCGTCACACCTAAGTGTCCATTGTTTTGATTAAACGCATCAATAATCGCGTACAACTTACGTTCTTTTTCTGCCTGATATTTCCAATAAGAATCCATGGTCAATCGAAATGGATCTTCCCATTTATCCCAATCATGAATTTTTATGCCTTCAAATTCCATCATGGAATAAACATCATTTTCATCCTCATAGCTAGGTTCCCAACCTAGGCTACGCGTCATAAGTGTGTATTTTTCTTTTAAACCTAATTTTTTCTTGGTACGAACGTCCATCATTTACCTCCGACTCAACGGTTCCAGCTGAGAATCATTTCATCTTCGGTTTCATCGATATGTCCCGAGAGAGAAATTAAATTGATATGTATTTCCTGCAAATCAAAATCGCGTCCGATCAACTCTTCCACCGTTTCACGTTTGATCGTTAATAAATCTTCCGCATCGATCTTCACCATTGCCGGTTCGTCGTTCACAATCGCTTCTGGGTTGTCTATGGTGATCGCTTCGATAATTGATCGCGTATCTTCATTGGCTTGCAGTGCAATAAACACTTTACTCACGATGCGTCCCCCGTTAGATCGAGCCCGAGTTTATTGAGCCGCTTTACAAAGGCATTAACAACATCTTCCACTAATTGTTCGGCATCATCTTCAACCGCAATACTCGCTAATGGTAATAGTGCGTCCTGCGCAGGAGCTATCCATTTATGTAACCATTGGTCCATTAAGTTTTTATTTTCAGGACTTTCTGCTGCAACCGTTTTAATGCAGGCATCAACCCAACGATGAGATTCTTTTGACCAATCACTCATGAATGACGTCAGCATCGCCAATGATGATCCACCATCGGCCGACCAACGTTTATCCACAATTTCGCCGTAAATAAGGGGGTATAACAAACCATCTAGAATGACGTTTTGCGCCATAAATAATTCAAACCAGTCTTTCGTCACAAGGCATTTTTCAATATAACGACGCAAACCTTGCCACTCATTCGCCGTCAACCAATCGTTTTTACCACGCTCAAGCGCATCAACATCACCGACAAGTAAACCGATGCGGGTCAGATATTGCGCAATGCCCAAACTGTCCATCGCATAATAAATACACGGTTGTGTAAACGCTGTGCCGTACCCAACCGCACACAGATGTGAATTATTTTGATTTGCACCCCAGGCTGCGTGGCGTAAAGGAATTAATAAACGTAACGCATTTGTTCTAATCTTTTCTGGCACCCAATCGATCAAACTGCGGCTTTCAACAAAATCAAAACTGGATTCAACCGCTTCTTGTTGGCGTGATCGTGTAATGGTGTATGGCCCATAATAAAACTGTCGTGGATCTTTCAGCGCATACCAATCTTGCATAACAATTTGTGTCCGCGCAGGATCATGTAATTGATGATCAGGATCCCAAAGGGGACGGTACTGCAGGTTATTCGCCGCTTGAATATCGTAGGTAGCTTCCTGATAACGTGAAGCCGGTTTATCACCAAAACGTCGTACGAGATGATCAAACGTATTACGCTGTGGTTGGATGCTGACAGTACGTAGATCTATCTGCATATTATTAACTCCTGTCCGAATAGTGGATTATTTTTTATAGTTATTTATTGGGTTATTTCGATTTGAATCGCGTTTTAGTTGCATCTTTTAAACGCCAGTGAAATTCATCTTCTTCACTTGCTAAATCATGACCTCCTTCGGCAAGAAAAATTACCTTATGTAATGAACAAAACGCATCGAAATCGTTGACGTCTAAAATCATCTCAGCAAACAGTTCTGGATCACCGATCGCAAATTCAAACTCAATAAACCCGTCAGGACGTAGCTCACGCACGCGTACAAACCGTTCATTTACATCGAACGAGTTGAGAGCCACATCCTGATCGTCAAATTGCATTTTAGGATTCATGAAATCATCTTCCTGATCGTCTAAGTGACGACGGTCAGGAAAGTTTCATGTAGTTTTCGTTGCATATAATCCAAACCGCCACCTTCACCCGTGCCTTCAAATGTCCATGTGAGTGGCTCATGATCTGGGTAAGGCGATCGATCTTCTTTGAAGGTTTCGAAGCGATTACCGGATGGATCCCAGGCATAAATTGTTTGACCACGCGTGACGCCGTGACGTGTTGGGCCGATATCGGTTGGAATGTTATGCATCGACATCATGTCTCCGGCATGTAAAACCTGGTCCCAGGTATCCATTAGAAAAGAACAGTGATGTAATTTTGCCGGTTCAGGAAATTCACCAAAGGCGATATCGTGCGATTTAATTGAACAACTGAGGAAGATCACAATATTGTCAGTACCTTCGGGATTAAGGATACGTTCAACCAAATTAAAACCGAGTACGTCCGTAAAAAGTTTTAAATTTTCGGCAATATTTGGTCCATACAACAAGGCATGATCGAATCGTCGAGGTGCCATACCGCGCCTTTTCCCCTCAGACCAAGGCTTAGGATCGGTCGTACCACAGCCATTACCAAAAGCGGTTTTTTCTGCATATAACTCAAACAAATGACCTGTTGGTAAGGTAAAACGAACACGTTCTCCCGTTTCTAACAGATCACCTGCGGGCATACGTTCTGTGGTTAACCCGTAAGCTTGCACATCTGCTTCCAGCTGATCGAGCGTCGCGTTGTTCAAAACTTTATATCCAATAAAATCAAGACCTGCTGTTTCTGCTTCTCGTAAAATAATGCTGTTGTGATCAATCTCATCCCAACATTTTAAATAGACACGTCCCTGATCATCACGGCCAGTTTCTTCCAAACCCATAATGTCGCGGTAGTGACGAACGCCCTCTTCCAGATCCAACACACGAATAACTGCATGGCCCGGACGCAATACGCCTGTCATTGCCATATCCAACTCCTCCTCGTTTAAACGATTTATTATTTATCTGTCTTTTAAGTTTTATTTCGACAAACTGTTTTATGCATATGCCCGATCACTTTGATCGACACATCCGTTAGCGGACTCGATTTGCAAGCAAGCAAACGGCCGTTACATTCATCGTCAGAGGAGATATGTGCGCGACTCATCACGCGTGTTGAAACTTGACCCTGCGTTATTTCGATTTTGCAAACACCGCAGCCACCGCCACGACATCCAACTGGAATACCACGCCGACCAAGCCGAACCATTGAAGTGAGTAAAGACTCTCCCGGAAGACAATCAAAACGTTCACCCGTGTCCTCGATATGTACAACTAGTGACATGTCAGGAACCTCCTCGTTAAACATTCCCTCGTTAGGAAATGCATTTTTTGCACGTATTATTTTTATTTTGTAACTTTTTTATATTTATAAATCGCCATTCTTTTTAAACTTTGACGAATTTTATAGAGGTAGGTGCATGCTTTGTGCCATGTGGAAAATATCGAATATTCCCTATTAAAGACAATGGCTTACGATTTATCTTGACGTTTTTTGAAAGTGACCATTTTGAACACCAAAGAACTTAAGTGACCAAAACGTCATGCTGCAAAGCAATAATTTTTCCGTAATTTTATTAATAAATATATTTGTAGTTAAACCAAGCGGGGATGTTATCTGTAGTGGATAAAGCGCAAAAATGATTTTTTGATTACCATCGGCCCCTTAGATGAACACCTTTAATCTGTACTATTAGGCGCTTCGGTAACTCACGTAGTAAATATACGAATTTGCTAGACGTTAACTTGTTGAGGTTAACTTGTTAGGGGCTATTGGATTGAATTAATTTCATAAAATAAAAACATCACTTTATTCGATCCAATATACTTAAATAAAGAAATTATTCAGTTGCTTCAGCTTCACTGTGTTTTAATCGATACGATAATTGTCGGCGGGAAATGCCGAGGATTTTTGCAGCGGCGGTGAGGTTTCCGTTGGATTTTTCAACGGCGAGTCGAAGGAGTTTTTCTTCGTGCTTTTTGAGATCAAATCCGTCTTTTAATAGACTTTCACAGAGACGCACATGTTGTGTTTCTGCTTGCTCGGTTAAGTGTCCAACTTGATCAACTTCGACACCTTCGGAGGCATGTTGCGGATTGGTCCCTGCGAATAAATGTCCGAGCTCGACGCGACCACCCGGTGGCGCTAGGAGTACACCGCGTTCGATCAGGTTTTCCAACTCGCGCACATTACCCGGCCAGGGGTAGGATTTAAGTATTTGCACTGCACGATCGGTCAGGCCTTGCAATTTTTTATGGTAAATTTTTTCGTACTTTTCTACCAATTTATTCGCGAGTAACGGTATATCACTTTTGCGATCACGTAGGGGGGGAATGTGCACAGGATAGGTTGCGAGTCGATAATACAGATCTGCACGGAAATGCCCTTCTTTAATCGCGCGTTGTAGATCAACATTAGTCGCAGCAACTAAACGCACATTCACTTTCCGTGTTTGATCATCACCAAGTCGTTCGACTTCACCGGTTTGTAACACACGTAATAATTTCACTTGCGCAGATAGCGACAGGTCACCGACTTCATCCAGAAATAAGGTGCCGCCATCTGCCCGTTCAAAACGTCCTGGGCGTGACTGACTTGCGCCGGTGTACGCGCCTTTAGTGACACCGAATAATTCTGATTCGATCAGATCATGTGGAATTGCTGCGCAGTTGATCGCGACAAACGGTTTATCGCGATACTCGCTATTGTCATGTAACCAACGCGCAAAGACTTCTTTTCCGACGCCGGTTTCGCCTAATAATAAAACGTTGATCGGACTTGGTGCGGCTTTGCCGATCAGATCGAATGCTTCGCGAAAAGCGGGCGATTCTCCGACCAGATCATCAGATCGTTGCCCTTGATCGATCGTTTCTTGTAAGCGTGCTAGCTCTTCGCGCAATTCGTTTAATTCACCATCAATATCTTCAGGGTGAAAATAATCCAGATAACCATCGCTGTTATCCCAATCTTCAGCAGGTTTGCCGATCACACGGCATTTCTCATCGCCGCAACCGACACAATGTGTTTCACGAAAAACGATAAATCGATTTAAAAAACGGGTGGTGTAACCGGAAGCGTAACCGACGAGTGTCCAACAAACAGGATCGTCACTGAAACCAAAATTTTTCTCGTGAGAATCCACTTCCCATGAGTTTTTCCAAGAGACATCACCTTCAAAAATACCTTTGTCCCAGTCGATCACGGCGTTATCAATATTCGCCCGATTGAGTCCTTCAAAGGCGTGTAATTCGGGGCCAAGTTGGAAGACGTCGAAATTGTCACCTGAGCCTAATAAACTGCGCGCCAGATCAGCATCCTGTTGGCCAGAAGCAAAGCCCATCCGCACCAATAAACCTCGTGCGCGATCAACACCAAGAGAATTAAACACTTCCGTGCGTAACGCCCCCATTGCAGTGGCGTGCAGCAACAACATTCTGTCTTCGTCTAACCAAATCTGCCCTTCTTCGAGATTAAAACGAAGCCGCGAGCGTAGCTTGAACTGATCAATCAATCCCTTTTGTGTCATCAAACCTCTTCCTCGGGTGGCTGTTTTGCACGACTTACCCATCGGTAATGTCAAACCACTCTTTTGTTTTCCGTCTGATCGCTGCTTGCTTATGTGGTGATGAGTTGGTCTTGCACACAGTGTCAGACATTATGGCGCAGGTGATTTCCTGCACGCTTTTATTCATTTTGCACCGGTAGGACTTTAGCATTTTTCTGCGTGGGAGAAAGTGTTGATCTAAATGTATTCTGCGATCTCAACGCTGCATTAAAAAACCGGCGACCACGGCCGCCGGAACTCCAATGACCTTGGAGGATAGATCGGTGATTGACGCATCAACCCAAAAAACACTGTTAACTCAGTCCATTACGGCAAGTAGCGTAAAGCAGGTCAGGTTGCTGATCTAATACCCATTCTTTGCTTGCACCATACCTAGTAGGTATGATGATCGTTAAAGTCATACAGTTAACCATTGTTTCGGGTAAATCACCTGCTTACTGCGTTTTAACAAAACACAGGCAAAGCCGAATAAAAATGGGGGGATCAAACAAGATGGATTTACGCCACCTTAAATACTTCATCACCGTCGCTGAGGAAGAAAATATTGGCCGTGCAGCAACGCGCTTATTCATCTCACAACCGCCACTCAGCCGCCAGATAAAGCAGCTTGAACAAGAGCTGGGTATTCAACTATTTGATCGCACACCGCGTGGGGTCGAGATCACGCAAGCCGGTGCACTTTTTTTGAAAGAGGCGCGCAATATTCTGGCCTTGGTCGAGCAAGCCACGGAACACGCGCAACAAGCTGATCAAGGTAAGTTAGGACGCATGGACATCGCGATTTTCGGATCAGCAATATTGGATACGATCCCAAAACTGATCCAATCCTTTCGCCTGTCACATCCGAATGTGAAAATCGTTCTGCATACCATGAACAAAGGTGAGCAACTTGAAGCCTTACGTCAACGGCGAATTACGTTGGGATTTAATCGCCTGCTTGCCCCTCTGCCAGACATTCACAGCGAGTTGGTCAATACAGAACGATTGATGGTCGCGATCAACGAACATGATCCATTTGCGCAACAAAAGTCGATCCGTTTTGCCGAATTGGAAAATGTGCCACTCGTGTTATTTCCCAGTGGTGCACGGCCCAACTTTATCGATAAAGTCATCGCGCTTTGTCATGAATTTGGATTTACACCCAACATCACACAAGAAGTCGGGGATGCGGTGACAGGAATTGCCCTCGTCGCCAGTGGCTTTGGTGTGTGTCTTGTGCCCGAATCCACCATGAACCTTAAAATCCCTGGAGTGATCTACCGCCCTTTTGCTGACTTGCCGGACAGTGCGCGGGTTGATCTAAGTTGTATTTTTCGCGCAGATGATCAATCACCATTGTTGAATGCATTTTTACAAACCGTGCGAGAATTCCGCGAAACACAAGCAAACAAAACGTAAAGATGAATTTGCTCGGAATGCTGACAATACACCCGATCAGTTTTTATTTTTTATCCCAAAAGCGTTCCATTTGCAGATACATAAACGACGCCGTCCACGTGATCAACACCAACCCAGTTAAAGACTCAAGACCGGCGAGGAAACGAATATGCCCGATCGGTTCAATATCACCATAGCCAAGTGAGGTGTAGGTGGTGAAAGAGAAATACGCACAATCCCAAAATGTATTGTCGTAATTACCTTCAAAATGCCCCATCCCGTCATAGTTGATCAGCATGTAGTAACCAAATGCGAAAACCCAAATCTCGATGACGTGTGCGATCATCGCGCCGAAAATACCGTACACAACGCGGAAACGATGACGCATGGTGAGTCGCGGGATCATGCTGGACAGACGAAAGAGCATTTCGTAATGAACAATGATCGCGAACGCCACGAGCAAACAATTAACCACCATCATCAAAAACAATAACCATCTCCCAACACTAAAATGCAAATTTGTACCAGCATAGCGCGGGCTGATCAGTGCAACAAGTCAGCAAACTAATGGCTTTTTTCGTGGTAAATCGTCTGACCTTCGCTTAGATGATTTCGAACTAAAAATAGACTTTTTAATTCCTTATTCGTATTGATCAAGGCCGCGTATACTCAGCGCATCTTTATTACGTTTGGAAAAATTTAACGATGGGCTGGCAAGCTTCTTTTTCACTGATATTAATGATCGCTGCACTGCTCGGCATGAGTATGACACGCATTAGTCCGCACTTGATCATGATGGCAACCCTCGTGATCTTGAGCACTGCGGGTATTCTCACACCGGCGGAGGCGCTTGCTGGATTTAGTAATAGCGGTCTGATCACGGTCGCCGCGATGTTTGTGATCGCATCGGGCATTCACGCATCAGGCGCGATTGATTTGCTGGTTGATCGCGTACTCGGTCAACCGAAAAATGTGCGTAGTGCGATGTTGCGCATTTTTTTACCGATCCCTATTCTCAGTGCATTTCTTAACAACACACCGGTTGTCGCGACAATGATTCCGGCATTACATGCCTGGTGCAGAAAAATCGACATCGCCCCGTCGAAACTGATGATTCCACTTAGCTACGCGACGATTCTTGGTGGCTCGGTGACACTGATCGGCACCAGCACGAATTTAGTCGTGAACGGTCAATACCAAACATTGACCGGTGAAGATGGCTTTTCCTTGTTTGCACTCACGCCGATTGGCTTACCCGTCGCGATCATCGGCTTAGGATTTATGCTGATTTTTTTCCCAAAATGGTTACCCACACGACAAGACAAAACACCCTTTGGAAACCTGCGGGAATTCACCCTCGAAGTCGCCGTTGCACAAGCTGGACCGCTAGTTGGTAAAACGGTTGAGCAGGCCGGTTTGCGGAATTTAAAACGCATTTACCTGATTGAGATCGAACGCGAAGGCAGTATTGTCACCGCCGTCTCGTCAGAAGAAATTTTACGTGGCGGTGATCGTCTCGTGTTCGCTGGCGATACCGAAGCCATTTCTGATCTGTTGCGGATTAACGGCATCGTTCCGTCGGCAGATAATCAACCCGCTGCGTTGATGCAAGATCGGCCTGAAAGACGATTAGTCGAAGCTGTCGTGTCACCACATTGCGATGGCTTGGGTCAGGCTTTGCGTGATATTCGTTTTCGTGATCGCTATGGTGCAGCGGTTCTTGCGGTTGCGCGTAATGGCGAGCGCGTCCCCGGTAATCTCGGTAGTATCAAACTCCAAGCAGGCGATACTTTATTGCTTGAAGCACGGCCCGCTTTCGTCAGCCGGCAACGTTTTAATAAAGAATTTTTAGTCGTGAATGATCTCGACACAGAACGTCCGCAACATCAAAAAGCCTGGCTTGCATGGGGAATTTTATTTGCCGTGGTATTCAGCGCTGGAATTGGCCTGATCAGTATTTTAAACGCATCCCTGATCGGTGCCGGTCTGATGCTGATCAGCCGTTGCGTTTCCGTTGGGCAAGCGGAGAAAAGTCTTGACCTGACGGTGATCATTACGATTGCCGCATCGTTTGCATTGGGTAATGCATTGGAGAAAACCGGCGTGGCAAAGCTGCTCGCGGATTACCTGATCCTATTCAGTGATGGTCAACCGTGGTTATTGCTGATCATGGCGTATTTTTCGGTGATGATTCTGACAGAAATCATCACCAATAATGCCGCTGCGCTGTTGATGTTACCCATCGTTTTACAACTGGTTGAAAAAGCCAATCTCAATGCAGAACCTTACGTACTCGCTGTGATGATGGCCGCTTCTGCCAGCTTCGCGACACCGATCGGGTATCAAACCAACCTGATGGTGTACGGACCAGGCGATTACCGTTTCAGCGATTTTTTACGCGTCGGCATTCCGATGAATTTGCTCATTGCGACGATCACCCTCGGCATTCTTATTCTCTTTTGGCCTTTGCAGACTGGCATTTAATTTGTCATAAACGGCACAGCTCTTGCGTTGTTCAGAGCTTCTTTGGTTATTTGGCCTGTACAACGCGCTATGTCGTTTAAACAATTTCGCATCCTACTACTGCTGTTCATCCTCTTTTGCGTCGCGTTATACACCTGCGAACAACGTCGTGCGTCAACATCATGGACCAAAACTGTCGAGATTATTATCTACCCACTCAATCCAACGAAGGATCCTGAGATCGAAAAATACATTCAAAATCTGGATGATCAGACCTTCGAGACAATCGATACGTTTTTCACCGAACAAGCCAATCAGTACAACTTAATGCTCAGTCAGCCGGTAAAAACCCGATTGGGGGCGAGCATTCCATCGCAGGCACCGATTCCACCGAAACCTGGATCAGGCGTTTTGGATGTCATGATCTGGAGTATGAAATTTCGTTATTGGGCATGGCTAAATACGCCGGATGATAAATCAAACTTCCGCCGTGCTCGGATGTTTGTGAATTATCATGCCGCAAAAGAAGGCGTGCGGTTGGCGCACTCTTACGGCCTCACAAAAGGCTTGCTCGGTTACGTTAATGCGTTCGCAAGCCCCGCACAACAAGAGCAAAATAATATTGTCATTGCGCATGAGTTTTTACATACCGTTGGCGCAAAAGATAAATATGGCGCGAATGGTACGCCGATTTTCCCCATTGGTTATGCTAACGCGGATGTCACGCCACTTTATCCACAAGAGAAAGCTGAAATCATGGCTGGTCGGTTAGTTATCGGACCAGACAAAGTCATTATGCCGAAAAGCTTAAAGCAATGTGTGATCAACCCTATCACCGCGACAGAAATTAATTGGATGAAGTAATACCTGATCAAAACTAAAGACTATCAAACAGAGAGCGTGCTGCCATCGCGTTCGTTTTTTACGACGTTTTATTACCTCAGAAACTACTATTATCTCCTTTAATATGGAATGCTATAGCTTCATCAGATCCCTATGGATGAACCTGCTGGCTAATCGTCATAATTACTTTGGAGATTGATCATGAAATGCATGAACGGTATTTTCCTTTTGCTGATTTCAAGCTTTCTCTTCAGTTGCTCAAAACCACCCGAAGAGCCAACCCCGACGATCCCTGAACCAACCGCTACACCAGACGTGGTTCAAATAGAACCCGCAAATGAAGTTGCAATACCGCAACCGATCGTCAACGAGCCTGAATCCGCCATTGCCCCGCCTGTGCCGGTTATGCCCTTACCAGAACCTCAACAAGAAAACCCGTGGCCCAAAAAAACAAGCGCACATTCGCAAGATCTCAAATCGAAAAATTATGCCGTGCTCGACGTTTTTTACGCGACTGATCGTAAGCGTAATCCTAATGCAAAAATTAAATCACTATTTACGGCAGATCGAGGCGAATTACATTACGGCATCACCCAGATCAGTATTCCACGTGATCACCGAATGGGAGAATTGGAATCACCGTCCGTTTGGAAATTAGAGTTTCGCGAAAATCCAAAAAAACATGTCGTCATGCTGTCGGTTGAAGCGTTAGAAAAAGAGTCTTATTTCAACGCATTGTCGAAAAAAATAAATTCTTCCGAAACGAAAAGTGCCTTTGTTTTTGTTCATGGGTACAACGTTTCATTTGAAAATGCAGCGCGACGCACAGCGCAGATGTCATATGATCTTGGCTTTGATGGCGCGCCCGTTTTTTATAGCTGGCCATCCAACGGCAGTACCGCAAAATACACGGTGGACGAAGCAAACATTCAATGGTCGCAAACAAATATTGAGCATTTTCTCAAAGACTTTGCCGAAAAGTCTGATGCGGAAAACATCTATCTGATCGCACACAGCATGGGTAATCGCGCACTCACACGCGCTTATGTTTCGGTGACGCAGAAAAACCCATCATTAAAGTCACGCTTCAAAGAAATTATTCTCGCCGCACCGGATATTGATGCCGATGTGTTCAAACGTGATATTGCGCCAGCAATGGTCCTCGCGGGCGCACCCATCACGTTATACGCCTCTTCGAAAGACATGGCCCTCATTGCTTCAAGAGTGGTGCATGGTTCACCGCGCGCGGGAGATACGGGAGACAATTTAGTGATCGTTGCGGGTATGGAAACCATCGACTCAACTAATGTCGAAACAGGTTTGCTTGGGCATTCTTATTACGCTGATGAAGAGTCCTTAATATCAGACATGTTTTATATTTTTAAGAATGCATTGCGCGCAAATGATCGGGCTGGTTTGAATAAACGCAATAATCAGTATGGCGATTATTGGGAATTTAAAAAGTAACGTGTCTCTTCAAAGGTAAACTGACGCGATCCGATCGTTTGATCACACTCGCATAGCAAAAAGACTTTTTCTGAAACTATCAGCCTTGCCGAGCGTCTCAACCGATGGTTATGCCATCACCGTATTCCGTTTTTTTAAAAAGGAGTTCACTTGCAAGATCTCATTCATCAATTTGTACTACTGTGGGCGGTTATCGATCCTATCGGCACCATCCCGGTTTTCCTCGCAGTCACAGCAAAATTCACTGAAGCATCACTGCGTCGCAAACTCGCGCTCAAAGCGACTCTGCTTTCTGCCTTTGTATTATTGTTTTTCGTCGTATTGGGTGAAATTTTATTGGATGCGATGGAGATTCCGTTACCTGCATTTCAAGTCGCTGGTGGTATCGTGTTATTTCTTTTTGCACTGACGATGATCCTCGGTAACGGTAAACCTGAAGATGAAGTGAATCTCGCAAAAATGGCGCATGCCAGTGCCGTTTATCCATTAGCTATTCCATCGATCGCCTCCCCCGGCGCGATGATGGCGTCTGTCTTATTAACAGATAACAACCGGTTTTCTTTGCTTGATCAAACGATCACCACCGGCATCATTTTATTAATTCTCGTCATCACCCTGCTGCTGATGCTGATCGCGACTCACATTCATAAATTCTTAGGCGACACAGGCGCCAGTGTGATCAGTCGGATCATGGGATTAATACTCGCTTCAGTAGCAATGAATGCCGTATTGTCGGGGTTACAAAAATACTTTTCGACACCTTACAATCCCGTCTTGACTGGTTAGACGAGCACGGTTGAATGACTCTTTGATACTTTTGATATTAAATAACCATTGAAAACGAGGTGCAAATTATGCGCGAAATGATTAAAGCCAGCGGCCAATGTTTATGTGGTGAAGTGACCCTCATGGCAGATAAAGCCAAACTTGAAATGGGCGCTTGCCATTGCGGCATGTGTCGTAAATGGTCGGGAGGCCCTTTGCTTGCGGCAGACTGTCAGACCGAGGTGCAGATCAGCGGACTGGAGAATGTACAGGTATATGCCTCCTCCGACTGGGCAGAAAGAGGCTTCTGTGTAAAATGCGGCACTCACCTTTTTTACCGACTTAAAGCAGCACAGCAATATTTCATTCCTTTAGGTTTTTTTGACGGCGAAATTGACTGGCAGTTTGATCACCAAATGTATATTGATAACAAACCCAGCTTTTACTGCTTTTCAAACGAAACGAAAAATCTAACGGCTGAAGAAGTGATCGCCCTTTATGGAGGTGATCTCTAATAGAGTCACCTCCATCCACCATCAATAAAACCATCTTTAAATAACGCCATGTCTCAGAAATGGAATGCTGATCAGTACATTCATCACGCCTCGTTCGTTGCCGATCACGGTTTGCCTGTGCTGGATCTGTTAGATCCGAAACCCTTGGAACGTATTCTTGATCTCGGCTGTGGTGACGGCGCCTTAACAGAAAAAATTCAAAAAATGGGAGCGCATGTACATGGTGTTGATTCGAGTACCAGCATGATCGAAGCGGCACGCGGTCGTGGCTTATCGGCGGAAGTCTTGAGCGGCGATCGTTTAACATTTAAACATAAGTTTGATGCTGTCTTTAGCAACGCTGCCCTGCATTGGATGCTAAATGCCGATGCGGTGATTGAAGGCGTATCGACCGCACTAAAAGATGGCGGCCGCTTTATCGGCGAATGCGGTGGCTTTGGAAATGTTGATGCCATCGTCCGAGCGATGCAAGACGTTTTTGACGAACATCCAGAATTCGGTGAATTTAATAATCCTTGGTACTTTCCTCGAGTAGAGGAATACCAGGAAAAACTAGAAAATCATAATTTCAACGTCACGTTCATCGCGCTCATACCACGCCCGACACCGCTTACCTCCGGCATTCACGAGTGGTTAAGAACCTTTTCGAACGGCATCACACGCGATCTTAGTGAGATGCAAAAGACTCAATTCCTAAATGAAGTCGAACAAAAACTCAAAGCTAAGCTGCTCGTCGACAGTGTTTGGATCGCGGATTACGTCAGGCTGCGATTTTCTGCCGAGAAAAAGTAGCGACGACGAATAGTCGTCGTCCCCCCAAAAACTCAGGGTGATGCTCCCAATCTATATATTGATGCTCTTGAAAGCCTTTGCGTCTCCGTTATGGTCGAATGACGACTACCCGGTCACCGTCTATATCACTCTGCAAAATACACCCGCGATGAATCTCCGCAGTGTGTGAAATCAAACGACTCTATTTCTTCATCAATCACTCCCCCCCTCCATGATCGAGAGCACAAAAACTGAGCCCATACATTGAGGATGATCAGATTGTTACTGACTATAAATGTCACACAATGTAAACTCCTACTTGATCAGCAAGGCGGGGTTGGTTTGCTGACTAACTGAGGTTAATTTGGGGGTTAGTATCATGATTTATTTAGAATTTTTATTTCGTTGGGCACATGTCCTGTTTGGGATTACTTGGATCGGACTACTGTACTATTTCAACTTTGTACAAACCGAATACTTTAAAGAAGCAACGGCGGATGCAAAATCTGACGCAGTAAAAAAACTCGCACCACGAGCATTGTGGTGGTTTCGATGGGGTGCAATGTTTACGTTCTTAACCGGTTTGTATTTGCTAGCAAAACTCGGCGGCACGGTAAACGGTTACATTCTGGTTGGCGCATTGGCTGGCGTAATTATGTTCTTGAATGTCTGGCTGGTGATTTGGCCTGCACAAAAAATCGTCTGCGGTATTGCTCCCGGTGACGCTGCTGCTGCCGCACCTAAAGCAGGCTTGGCATCACGCACGAACACGCTATTATCCGGCACCATGTTGATGGGTATGCTCGGATCCAAACACGGCGTTCCTGGCGGTGATGCGCTATTACCATTATCCGGTGGCGGCATGACACTCGGCGTGATCCTCGGTCTGCTGATTGTTTTACTGTTAGGCGTCAACGGTATCAAAGGCAAAATGGGCCCAATGGCCAGCGTCAAAGGCGTCGTTCATTGTAGTATTGCCTTGGCGGTGGTCCTATTTGCTGTAATCAATTACGTGTAAAGATTAACGATAATAAATACTTCAAAAAGCTACCCTCGCGGTAGCTTTTTTTTATCTACTGCATGGCGAGACTGAAGCTTTTTCGCATGATTTTTTCTGTTCGGATCTTGCTACACTCAAACCTAAGCGAGTAACACCATAAGAATGAGGCAAGCATGACAGGACAAACGGTACTCAACTTCATTGAAAAAACCGGCAACCGACTGCCCAATCCGAGCATTTTATTTGTCGCGCTATGTGCCATCATTTTATTGCTCTCCGCCATCAGTTCACTTGCCGGGCTCATGGCCGTTCATCCCGTCAGTGGCGAACCGATCCACGCGGTTAATTTGCTCAGTGCGTTTGGTATACAAAAAATCCTATCAGATACCGTCAGCAACTTTGTCACCTTTGCTCCGGTCGGCACTGTCTTGGTCGCGATCATGGGTATTGGTGTTGCTGAGCATTCCGGCTTACTCAGCGCCCTGCTGCGCGCCACCGTTTTAAAAACCCCACAAGCGTTATTAACATTTACCATTGTCTTTGCTGGCGTACTCTCTAGCCTCGCCGCCGATACCGGTTACGTCATCCTTATTCCGTTAGCGGCGCTCATGTTTCTCAGCGTTGGACGAAATCCAATTGCCGGCATCGCCGCAGCCTTTGCCGGTGTCTCTGGTGGCTACAGTGCAAACTTATTGATCGGGCCACTCGATGCGATACTTGCCGGTATCTCAACCGAAGCGGCAGTTTTAGTTGAGCCAAGTTATGAAGTCAGTGCAGCCGGAAATTATTATTTTATTCTCGCCTCAACCTTGCTCGTGAGTTTGGTCGCAACATGGATTACAGAACGCGTCACATGCAAACGACTTCCGCCGCCGTCAAGCTCATCGGCAGCACTTGAAGAACTCAGTACAGGCGAAAGAAAAGGCCTAATGGCAGTTGGCGTGTTCAGTGGTTTTTTTGTCGGTCTGCTGCTTTGGGGGTTACTACCGGAGACCGGTATTTTGCGCGATCCAGAAACGCAGAGCGTACTCCGTTCACCCTTTATCAAAGGCATAGTCACCGTGATCGCCTTTTATGCAGCGCTGGCTGGTATCTTATATGGACGCGTCAGTGGCCAATATAAACGCAGCAGTGACTTCGTCGACGGCATGGAAAAACACATGGCGACAATGGCGTCTTACTTAGTCCTGATGTTTTTCGCGGCACAGTTTGTGAGTTATTTTTCGTGGAGTAATCTCGGCAGCATTATTGCAATTCATGGTGCGAATTTGCTGCGAACATTTGCGTTAAATTCATCATTTTTACTGATCGCATTTATTTTACTTGCGGCATTTATTAATTTATTTATCGGCAGCGCCTCAGCAAAATGGGCCTTGATCGCACCAATATTTGTACCGATGTTATTACTCTCCGGCATTTCACCCGAAGCCACACAAGTCGCTTATCGTATTGGTGACAGCTCGACCAATATCATCACGCCACTCATGCCCTACTTCGGTGTGGTGGTCGCCTTTGCGCAACAACACGATAAAAATATCGGCATCGGTACGATCATCGCCATGATGCTGCCTTACTCGATCGCATTTATTTTCTTCTGGTCATTATTACTCATGATCTGGATCGCCTTGGGTTGGCCATTAGGTCCTGGGGCGGCCGTGTTTGTAACCCCTTAATTTATGAATAGCTCTGGACTCGATAATGTTGAAATCGGATCAAAACGACAGCTATTTTTTATTCATTAAAAATCCGCATTTTTAATAACCACACCGAATTAAACAATACAACACATGAACGATTCAAATAAAAAAATTGGCCCCATTCGATCATGGGCACTTGCTGCTGGAGGCATGGTCGGGGGCGGGATTTACATTGCGCTCGGCGTGGTGATCGAAGCCGCAGGTCAATGGGCGTGGGCAAGTTTCGTGATCGCCGGAATTGCTGCGCTGATCACCGCGTATAACTACGCACAGCTTTCAAATCATTACGGAAAAAGTGGCGGTGCATTTGAATTTTTAGAAGAAATGAACCGGCGTGAATTTGCTGGCAGTCTTAGCTGGCTACTCATCATCGGTTATACCCTCACCATTTCCGTTTACGCCTACGCATTTGGTCATTATGTTGCTTACGCCTTTGCCGGTGGCGAAATCATGATCCGTATGCTCGCAATCGGGGTTACGATCATGATGATCGGTTTAAACCTGCTTGGTGCAGGTAAACTCACCGGCGTCGAAGTCGTTATCGTCTCAGGCAACTTACTTATCTTGCTGGTGATGGCGTCATTCGGAATCGCTGAGTGGAATCCGGCCATGTTGTCCGAAAATATAACGACACGTCCAGCAAGCCACGCGCTCGTTGGAGCAGCGGCAATTTTCGTCTCGTATGAAGGCTTTCAGTTACTCGCGTATGAATATGAAGACTTAGAAAAACCGAAACGTTTTTTCGTGCCCGTTATGGTCTCGGCCAGCCTGTTTGTGATCGGGGTTTATGTTGCGGTCGCACTCGGCGCAACCATGATCGCGGGTGCCGGACAAATCGTTGCATCGCGTGAAATCGCCTTATCAAAAGCTGCCGAGATTGCGATTGGAACGCCCGGCCTAATCGCAATGACTATTGCTGCGGCCTTTGCCACCTCCGCCGCGATCAACTCTACTTTATTCTCAACCGCAAAGCTCAGTGCACGCGTCGCAGAAGACAAAGAATTACCTAAATGGTTTGACCATCGGAATCAAAATGATATTCCTGATCGCGCCGTGATCGGCATCGGTCTAATCGCTGGCTTACTGGCCATCACCGGCTCTCTCTCATCGCTGGTCGAAGCAGCCAGTATGATTTTTGTTGTGACGTTTACTGTCGTAAACGTCATCGCCGCACGCGTCTTGAACAAGTCACAATGGCTAAGTTGGAGCGGTGCGATCATCAGCACGGTGATCGGCGTTGTCCTGCTCTTCCGTCTTGCTGAAGAACAGCTCATTCCATTGATACTTTTGCTGTTACTCCTACTCGTCGTCATTTTCGTACGGCCCCGCATTCTGGCCAAAAATGACACATAATTAAATTGATTAACTCGCTAACGCTATGATTGGTAAAACAGAATGTGACCTAAAGTAAACCATTAACAAAATTAACGGTCTTACGTATAAACCTGATAGTTAAAGTAATGCACGATCATTTATCCGATCAAGAAAATGCTGAAAGTCAGTTATTAAAAAAATGGAATAATAAAATGAAAACAAGCCGAAATAATAAAACAATCAAAACTGCCGCATTCGCGCTTACCCTCTTTTTTACGGGACTGGCAAGCGCAGGGTGGTTATCCATTTCTGACTCACAAATTCCTTACCTTGCCATGGTTAAAGGCAACACGGAGCGCAGCTTCATCGTCTCCAACCCAGACTTATGCAAACAAGTCCCCGGCCCCTGCCGCTTCTTTATCCAACATGCTCATGGTCATCGACATTTAAACCACCTGATCTTCCCTCCAAAAAGCTATCTCTTAACCGACGAAATGGCCGCTGACTGCTTCGCAGCCAGAACTGTCGCTGGATCAGATGTGTTAGAAACGTATGGATTATTACTCAAACCTGAAGAAGCAAAAAAATACTCCATCCCCGGCGACTTAGCGATCAGAGCAGAAAATATAAAAACTTGTGCGATGAAAAGTGAAAACTGGGTTGGGAAATAAAATAAAAAGATGACTTTCCAAACCTGACTTAAATCGCCTTGAAAGATGCGCGTTATGAATAAACGTATTGCTAACTATGTGTAATAGTAAATAAAAACGGGATTAGTTATCTGATAAACATTAAAAACTAAGGAATTAGTACACTTTTGATGGGAGGGTATGTAAAGGCGATACTTAGTTCGCTGAATGCAGATAGCCTTAAAGACGCACTAGCTATCTGTAGAGCAGGAAAAACAGTTTAGTTAACGACGTATTAACTTAGGGCCAACAACCGGCACTTAATATTTATCAGTAACGTTTTACTCACGATCTTCTCCAACATCACCCTCTTCTTGCTCAGAACCATTCATCTCAATTTGTTCAGTTTTTTCTTCTACAACATCAGCCGTTTCATCAAACTTTTCTAATTCTTCATCTGTGATTTGTTCACCTTGGATCTGATCAGGCGTCGCCGCATCCTCTTCTTTCTCGCTATCTTCAGCCGCTTTGTCGGTTGGGTTGCCGTTCATGAATAGATCTTGGGCGATGTCATCCAGATCACGTAATTCTGCCAAAGACGGTAATTCGGAGAGACTTTTCAAATTGAAATAGTCGAGGAAGTACTTTGTTGTGACGTAAACGGCTGGACGGCCGGGTACGTCACGGTGACCTGCAACCTTGATCCATTCCCGTTCGAGCATGGTTTTTAACACATTGCTGCTGACGCTGACGCCACGTACCGATTCAATTTCGCCGCGTGTGATCGGTTGTCGATATGCGATCAGGGCAAGGGTTTCGAGCAGTGCACGGGTGTAACGCGGCGGGCGTTCTGTCCATAACCGGTTTACCCACTTTGCGACCGTTTTGCGTGCTTGGAAGCGGTAACCGCTGGCGACTTGTTTTAGTTCTATACCGCGATCAGCGTAGTCTTCGGTGATTTCCTCGAGAGCATTTCGGATGGTTTGTTTGTCCAGTACTTCTCCTTCATCTTCATGAAAAAGTGAGATGAGCTGTTCAACGCTGAGTGGTTCATCTGCGACAAGAATGGCGGCTTCGAGAATTTTTTTCAGTCCTTCCGGCGCTGAGGTTTCGGTGCTGTCCGCTTCGTCACTTTCTGTTGACGGTTCATCTGATGCATTCTCTGCCACTTCACCTTCAGTGTCGGTTTCTTGTTTAACCTGATCTGGATCTGTTTCGTTACTGCCCACTTTACTCTGATCAGACTCTGGAACAGGATCTGAATTTGCCTCGTGACTTTCTTCGGACGGCCGTTCAGATTGTTCAGCCTCGTTCAGATCAGGCACCGTTTGCGCCTTTTCACTCTCAAGTTCGTTTTGTTCGGATTGTGTGATTTCAGTATCGCTTTCCGACGATGTGTTTTCGTTTTCTTCTGACATGGAATTTTCTGGCGTACTCATGCGGCAGCTCTCAGATAAATAGGACCGCCTGGTTCGTTTTGGACCATTTCGATCAGGGTTTCTTTAATTAATTCGAGAATAGCGAGCAGTGACACGACGACACCGGCTTTGCCTTCTTCCACAGTGAAGAGCTTCCCGAATGAGACAAATTCATCGCTCGTCACCACGTCGAGTACACGCGCCATCCTCTCGCGAACGGATAACGGTTCACGACTAATGTGGTGTGATGTGTACATTTCTGCTCGGATCATGACGTCTTTGAAAGCGCTCAAAATCGCATCAAGCGATACTTCTGGTAGTGGTCGGTCTTGATTTTTGTAAGGGAAATCAACCACTGCAAGACGTATTTCACGTTCAAGACGCGGCATATCATCAATGTTCTCAGCGGCTTTTTTGTAGCGTTCGTATTCTTGTAATCGACGCACTAACTCAGCGCGCGGATCTTCTTCGTCTTCTTCTAACTCTTCGGGTCGCGGTAACAACATGCGCGATTTGATTTCAGCAAGCACGGCAGCCATGACGAGATATTCCGCTGCTAACTCCAGCTTGATCTCGGTCATCATGTCGATATACCCCATGTATTGCGTGGTGATCCGTGAGATTGGAATATCGAGAATATCGAGATTTTGGCGCTTGATCAGATACAGCAGTAAATCCAGCGGACCTTCGAATGCTTCAAGAAAAACTTCCAACGCTTCGGGTGGAATGTACAAATCTTTCGGCAAGCTGGTGACTGCCTTACCTTCGACGATCGCGAACGGCATTTCAGACTGTTCTGGCTTGCCGTTTTGATCGGGTTCTACGAGCTTCGGTGCTACCGAGTTTTCTGCATCGCTATTATCTGAAGTAGGTGCGGCCTGAACTGACTCCACCGTGTCAGAAACCGGCTGATCATCGTTTGCTACATCTGTGGTGTGATCATCCACTTGATCCGCCGATTGAGGATCGCGCTCTTGGCTCACTTGTAGATCAATCCCATCGATTGTCGGACTTCATCCATGGTGTCACGAGCCACTTCACGTGCCGCCTCGTTACCCTCTTGGATAATATTTCGCACCAGTTCTGGGTTGGAGGTGTATTCCAGCGCCCGTTCGTGGATCGGTTCTTGTTCTTCGATCACGGCATCGATCACCGGCTGTTTGCAATCCAAGCAGCCAATGCCGGCAGTGCGGCAACCTTCGCTGGCCCATTTTTTCACGTCATCGTTAGAATACACTTCGTGTAATTGCCAGACGGGACACTTCGCCGGATCGCCCGGATCGGTCAGTTTGACGCGCGCGGGATCAGTCGGCATTTTTCGCAATTTTTGTGTGACGCTGTCAGGGCTTTCGCGCAAGCCAATGATGTTGTTGTAAGACTTGGACATTTTCTGTCCATCCAAACCGGGCATTTTTGATTGCGGTGTCAGCATAGCTTCTGGCTCTGGCAAAATCACTTTACCACCGCCTTCAAGATAACCGGCTAAACGTTCACGATCACCAATGCTGATATTCTGTTGTGCGTCCAACAAAGCACGCGCTTTTGCTAATGAACTTGCATCACCTTGTTCTTGATATAGCCTGCGTAACTCATGGTAAAGCTTGGCATTTTTCTTACCCATTTTTTTCGCAGCAGATTCGGCTTTTTCTTCAAAACCCGCTTCGCGGCCATATAAATGATTAAAGCGTCGAGCAACTTCGCGGGTCAGTTCAACATGCACCACTTGATCTTCACCCACTGGCACCATGCCCGCTCTGTAAATAAGAATGTCAGCAGATTGCAGCAATGGATAACCTAAAAAACCATAGGTTGCGAGATCTTTCTCTTTTAATTTCTCTTGTTGATCTTTATACGTCGGCACGCGCTCTAACCAGCCAAGTGGCGTGCACATGGACAGCAATAATTGCAGTTCTGCATGTTCGGGCACGCGAGACTGGATAAACATGGTTGCTTGTCCCGGGTTCACCCCTGCTGCGAGCCAATCGATCACCATGTCCCACACGCTGTCTGCGATGATTGACGTGTCTTCATAAGACGTTGTCAACGCATGCCAGTCTGCGACGAAAAAGAAGCATTGGTACTGGTTCTGCAGCTTAATCCAGTTTTTCAGTACACCGTGATAATGACCAAGGTGTAATCGTCCTGTCGGGCGCATGCCTGAAAGCACACGTGAATTCGGCGTGGGACTCAAAAGAGGTGACTCCTGTTATGTAAATAAGATATTGATCGCGTTAAAAATATCGACGCCACTTAACGTCGTAAATAGGCCAATGATAGCAGCTACCGCTGGCAGCAGGATCTTACCAAGAATGTTGGTAATGAGTAATGCCATTAAGATGATCAAGCCAAACGGTTCAATCCGGCTAAACTGGTAAGCCAGTGGACCGGGTAGATAGCTCATTAACACTCGACTCCCGTCCAATGGCGGAATCGGGACGAGGTTAAGCACCATCAAGACGCAATTGATATACACCCCCATCGCCGCCATAAAAATAACCGGATGTGAAACATAGCTCATACTGCTAGGTAAATTAATACCGATTTTTAGAACGATCACCCACAACAGCATCATAATAAGATTTGCACCAGGGCCAGCCAGCGCAACTTTCGCCATGTCTTTTTTGGGATTATTCAAGTTATCGAAAGCAACCGGCACCGGCTTTGCCCAACCAAACATAAAGCCCGTCGTCGCAAGCATTAATGCCGGCACAACGACTGTTCCAATCGGATCAATATGTTTAATCGGGTTTAAGCTCAATCGGCCAAGCATTTCAGCAGTCCGGTCACCGTAATGGCGCGCCATCCAGCCGTGCGCAACTTCGTGTAGAGTCACCGCTAGTAAGACTGGTGGAACGGCAACCACAATTTTTTGTATCAGAGAAAGTTCGATCATAATTTGGTGTATCGCTCGTGATCAGACGGTTTCGAATGGTGTGACATCGCCACGACCAACCCGCAATATTTGTGGTGTTTCTTCAGTCAGATCAATCACCGATGTCGGTTCAATTCCGCAATGGCCGCCGTCAATGATGGCATCAACCAGTTTGCCCAATCGATCATCGATTTCGTCCGGCTCGCTCATGGGCATATCGTCACCCGGCATTTGCAGGGTCGAGCTCATGATCGGTTCGCCTAACGCTTCGAGCAGGGCCAATACAATCGGATGATCAGGCACACGTAAACCGATGGTTTTTCGTTTTGGATTTTGTAAACGTCGCGGTACTTCACGCGTCGCTTGCAGAATAAACGTATACGGTCCGGGTGTGCTCGCCTTGATCAGCTTGTACGCGCTGTTGTCTATTTTAGCGTACAGCGAAATTTCCGACAGATCGCGGCAAACCAACGTGAAGTTGTGATTATCATCGAGCTTACGAATCGCACGCAGACGATCTTGCGCACTTTTATCGCCAATATGACAACCGATCGCGTAGCTTGAATCGGTTGGATAGACGATCACACCGCCCTTACGCAATACCGCAACGGCTTGGTTAATCAGACGGGCTTGCGGGTTTTCTGGATGAACTTCGAGATACTGTCCCATGTTTTCGTGCTTCCTCTAACGCTGAGTGGTCAACTCAGGCAGAACGCCTCCCGTTCAAGCCCGAATCTGATCAGTATGACCAAATTATCGCGCGAAGAGTTTAACTGAGTCGAATTTTATTTCAATATTGCGCAAAACCAGCCCCTCCCTTTTCCCATATCCCCTTAAAATAAGCTGATACGACGAGGAGAGACGATCTCAATGAGAAAGATTAGGCAGACTCTGTGGACGATCGCACGCTGCGTTTTTGCTTATTCTTTTGTTTCGCAAAATGCGTGATCAAGAACAAATATAAGCCGGTAATCCAAAGCACCAATAACACGATTGCAGCGGGTAAAAATAACCATAACTTAGCCTTGTCGTGAAAAAAAGAGCCGTCATGGATACTTTCGATCAGGTCAGAACGACGATAGGCAACATGAATGATGTCCGCCGTTTGTGCATCGATCTGAATCTCCCAACGATTATTCGCGCGGATTTTGATCACACCTTTACCCGGTCTTACATCGAGCCGGTTTATATCATCCCAACGCGTGATCGCGGCCTCCGGCACTGATCGGGCTGCCATCAACATTTGATCAAATGAAATTGTGGGGATTTCACTGATACCACGCATTGTTGAGGGTTGAACCCACTCCACATCTTTTTTAAGTTGTAGAAATAAACCCGAACCGATCACAATCAAAATCGGCAGCGCACACAAAATGGAACCCCAGTAATGCGTTTTTCGATTGAATTTTTTCCAGTTAATAGAAATGGGAGTAACCTCGTGCGGTTTGCTTTTCACGTCGGCGTTTAGCGTACACGTGTGCAAATAACATCAGCGGTAAACAGAATCCAACCGCGAGATGGGCATAACCAATCAGATCACGCAGATCATCTTCAGCAATGTAATACAACAAATACGCAGTAATAATGAGAAAAACCGGCATGCTACACAAGGCAATTCCGAGCTTACGACGCGGACGGACTTTCCAACCAAGCGAGACGTGCGTGCCGAGCAGAAAACCAAAGATGATCATCATACAAAATGCGGTCGCGCCGTGTATTTGTAAGCTGGGGAATTGCCAAGGATGCTTCATCGGCCCGTAATCACCTTCGATCATGAACCAAGTTTTTAAGACGAAAAACAATACACCACTTGTCCACGCGGTGCCCACTAAGGCATACAGCGCCAGACGATATGGCTTGCTTATGCGGACTTTGATCATTCTTCTACCTAGCGTTTTCCAACGTAGCGCATGATCTGATCAGTCCATGTGTGACGCAAGTGCAGCCTGTCAAAAACGACATTCTCCTACAGATGTTGTAAAACCTGATCCCAAGTATGGGTCCAACGATTCACGCCATCAGTAATATGTCGGCATGACAGTGTTGCACCGGAAATATTATCGATCTGTTTATCCAACTTCAGGTGTTCTGAGTGCGTGCGACCAATGAACTGTGCAAGCCATTTTGGATGCTTTACTTCATCGCCATAGGTTTCGCGGTAATACATCACCTTGAGGCCTTTTATTGAGCCATCAGGATTAATCGCAACACCCATGTCGATCATTTCATGTTTCCCGACTACTTGATCAACGATATACCAGCCACCGTTTTCCGTTTTCCATGCTTGAATTTTATCCGTCCGAACCCGCGTTTTAGACGCTTTTTTGATCGACTTCATTTGTTCTTTCGTTAATGTGATCGGCATTGCCTCCATTGGCATGTCGCCCCATAACGCTTCACGCGCTTCATCGATGGTGTAAAACTGCTCGGCGTGCAGAAGTCCTGCTGGTGCAAGCAAACACACCAACAGGGAGATCTTCAAAAATAACTTGTGTAACAACATAGCGCTGAATTAGTTGGTAGAAGTAATTTAAAATTCATAACCCATGAAGAGGCCAACATGAATTTTCTCGTGCTCGTCAAAGTTTTTGCCGTCTTTCACATAGGCAAATTCAGAACCCCCACCACTGATCTGGAATAATACGCCACCAGTGAACCACCAGCTTTTCTCTGCGTAGTGATACGTTGGACCAACGTATTCACCATATTGGTGCCGTGTGCCGACTTTGAAATCCGTAAAGTCAAATTCAGACGGCGTCAGGCTTGGTTCGTCATATTGGCCAGTTTCTGTGTTGAACGGGCTAAGATGATCTTCTTGTCGGCGATATTCAAAACCAATGAAGTGTTTCGGTGCGATTCGGTAAGAAAGACCAGCGCTCATGTCGAAAGCGATTTCTTCTTCCAGAATGCCCGGTGATTTACGTCGCTCGAGTTCCATTTTTGTATTGATCGCTAAAACCAATTTGTCATCGATCCAGTTTTTTTGGAGAAAAATCGTGGCGGTGTAGGACTCTTGGTCAATATCCGCGCCATCAAGCCGATAGCGTCTACGATCTTCAAAACCCAAACGGAATGATAAGCCAATGATGTCTTTATATGGGCTTAACACATTATATTTTGCCGCGACTTCGTAACCAGCATATTGTGTCTCGTTGAATTTACCCCCTACTGATTCTTGCGTTTCGTACATAGGATTGAGTTCAGGATCATCAACAGAATAACTATGATCGAAAAACAAAACTTCAGCACCGATGGTTAATTTATCTGTAACACCATATTCAATGGAAGGACGAATATCATGGAAACGGTAATCACCTGAATCCTTGCCGATACGGATAATGTCAGACAGCTTAATCTCAACACTACCTTTTGGTCGTGTGTCAGTCCCTTTCGTATAAACCCATAGGTTTTCTTCCGCTTGCACACTTGAGCTGACCAAGATATTCAAAAGCAGGACCCCTCCGCCCAATACCCCGGCCAGACCAGAAGTGGATTTGATTTTTTTACTCATAATGTTCCCCCAGATTGTCTTAATGCTTAACCGGATCATATTGATAAGTATTATCATTTGCAATCTGTTTCATATATGTATCTGCTTTCGATGAGGTCAGTAATGTGTCACCACCGCGTCTTTTCCCGTGTTTCACCGATCAATTTCGGATAGAATTCACCCACACAAACAATACGCATATGCTCGGATCACATACTTCATGAAATTTCTTTTCGATTTTCTGCCCATTATTCTTTTCTTCATTGCATTCAAAATTCCGGAAGATCCACAGCAAGGCATTATGCTCGCGACCGTTGTTGCGATCGTGGTTTCTGTTTTACAGGTTTCCTATTCTTGGCTGCGGCATCGTAAAGTCGAAAAGATGCACTTGATCACAATGGGTTTAATTCTCGTCCTCGGTGGAGCCACCTTAATTTTTCAAGATGAACGCTTCATCAAATGGAAACCAACATTGGTTAACTGGCTGTTTGCTTTAGTTTTCATCGGCAGTCAGTTCATTGGTAAAAAAAGCATTATCCGACGCATGTTAGATGAGCAGATCACCATGCCTGACAGCGCGTGGGTGAAGTTAAATATCGCTTGGGCTGCATTCTTTTTTCTCACCGGCGTAGCGAATCTGTATGTCGCATTTAATTACCCGACTGAAACATGGGTTAACTTCAAATTATTCGGACTGCTCGGACTGACTGTTGTGTTCGTGATCATTCAGGGGATATTTATCTCGCGCTATGTGCCCGACGAAAACGATGACTCGACAGAAGAAATAAAAAAGATGGACTAGATCAGTTCTCGTTAAAAATTCAAATTACGACATATTTAGGGGATTAAATTATGTATTACGCCATTATGAGTGAAGATGTTGAAAACAGTCTGGAGATGCGTGTACAAACACGCCCAATGCACATTGAGCGGATCAAGAAACTTAAAGAAGAAGGCCGCCTTTTATTAGTCGGCCCACATCCTGCGGTGGACAGTGAAGATCCCGGTGAAGCCGGTTTTACAGGTTCCTTAGTCGTTGCTGCATTTGATTCACTAGAAGATGCAAAAGCGTGGGCCAATGATGACCCTTATGCAAAAGCCGGCATCTACGCCAAAGTCGTGGTGAAACCGTTCAAAAACGTGGTTCTGTAATGTCTGATCGCGTCAGTGCTATTCAGCAACAACTGCAAGCTGCCCTCTCCCCGGCATCGTTAGAAATCATCGATGAAAGTCATTTACACGCTGGCCATGCTGGTGCGCGTGATGGTAAAGGTCATTTTGCGGTGCAAATTGTTTCTGATCAGTTCGCGGGACTCAGCCCGATCAAACGACATAAGTTGATCTACAGCGTATTGGCTGATTTGATGCAAACAGACATTCACGCCTTGAGCATTAAAGCGCTCACTCCTGACGAAGTGGGCTAATGTCCACACGACCGTTTCTCAAATGGCCCGGTGGAAAATACCGACTGATCGAACGGATCAGTAAAGCACTCGGGCCAGGTGAACGTCTGGTCGAACCATTCGTCGGATCTGCAGCCGTGTTTCTCAATACACAGTTTGATGATTATCTGCTGGCTGATAACAACCCTGATCTCATCAATCTATTTCAAATTCTTAATGAGGAAGGCGAAAGTTTTATTGAATACGTCGGACAACTTTTTCGCCCTGAAACCAACCAAGCCGATGCCTATTACGAATACCGAAAAATATTCAACAGCACGCCTGATTTGCGCCTTAAAGCCGCGTTGTTTATCTATCTAAATCGACACTGTTACAACGGCCTATGCCGTTACAACAAAACTGGCGGATTCAACTCTCCATTTGGACGTTATAAAAAACCTCATTTCCCCGTCGAAACCATGCGGCATTTTGTACAAAAAAGTCAGCACGCGACGTTTCAGATCGCGAATTTCATCGACACCATGCACGAAGCCAGCTCGGGTGATATTGTCTATTGCGATCCACCCTATATGCCCCTTAGCAAAACCGCGAGTTTTACTGATTACAGTGCTGGCGGTTTCGGTTGGAATGAGCAAGTGCAACTGGCTGAATCTGCACGCCAATTAGCTGATCGCGGCGTCCGTGTGATCATCTCCAACCACAACACCCCTGAGGTGCGAAAGCTATATAAAGGCGCGCGTATTAGCCAGTTTGATGTTCCGCGTTTTATTAGCCAGGATGCAAATAATCGCACCAAGGCGCGCGAAATTTTGGCGATTTTTTCAACCTAAATTTTCGCCCTCTTAACCAAGACGATCTCATACTCACCAGCCAATTCAGGCTGATTTTGCTATAGTGTTATTACACATAAATCATAAGAAAAAGAAGGTAATTCCCATGACCGACACGCTCGATCTCACCGTTGATCTACTTCGCCGCCAATCCGTCACCCCCGAAGATGACGGCTGCCAGCAACTTATTACTGATCGGCTGACACCATTGGGTTTCAAATGTGAACATTTGCGCTTTGGAGAAGTGGATAATTTATGGGCGCGTTTCGGTAATGAAGGGCCAGTTTTTGCATTTGCTGGACATACAGATGTTGTCCCAACGGGGCCATTAGAAGCCTGGATTACTGATCCATTTACGCCAACCATTCGCGAAGGAATGCTCTGCGCGCGTGGTGCGGCGGACATGAAAACCTCGATCGCGGCAATGATTATTGCGGTTGAACGGTTCTTGAAAAAAACACCAAACCCTAAAGGTTCTATCGCGTTTCTGATCACCAGCGATGAAGAAGGCCCCGCGAAAAACGGTACCGTCAAAGTGATCGAAACATTGGAAGCGCGCAATGAGAAAATTGATTGGTGTCTGGTCGGCGAACCATCCAGCGAACATAAGCTGGCTGATGTTGTGAAAAATGGTCGACGCGGATCACTCAGTGCTGACATTCAGTTTACCGGTATTCAAGGGCATGTCGCTTACCCACATTTGGCGGATAATCCTGTGCATAACGTCATGCCCGCGTTAACCGAATTAGTTAACGAAACGTGGGATGAGGGCAACGAGTTTTATCCACCCACATCGTTTCAAATTTCTAACATCAATGCCGGGACGGGCGTGGAAAATGTGATCCCCGGTGATGTTGCGGTTATGTGTAATTTTCGCTTTTGTACGGAAGTGACTGTCGAAGAACTTCAACAGCGCTTGATCGCCATTCTGGACAAACATGAGCTGGAATACGACATCACCTGGCGCTGCTCTGGCCAACCCTTTCTCACATCAGCGGGTGAACTTGTCGAAGCAACGCAAGCGGCGATCAAAGAAGTCCTGGAATATGAAACGAAACTCTCAACCGCAGGCGGCACATCAGACGGTCGCTTTATCGCCCCAACAGGCGCACAAGTGCTTGAATTAGGCCCATTGAATGCAACCATCCACAAGATTAATGAATGCGTCGCCGTCGAACACATCGAACCTTTGACAGAGATTTACGAAGGAATATTGGATCGTTTATTAGGATAAGTTGAACTGCAATCACCGATACTAATCGATGAAACTCACGTTTAAGGTTTAATTTTCATGCATTGGATCTCTCTTGCCATTGCGATCATTGCTGAAGTGACGGCGACCTCCGCTTTAAAGGCATCGGATGGTTTCACCCGGTTGGTGCCCTCCGTAATCACGGTTGTTGGTTATGGCATTGCGTTTTATTTTTTATCGCTAACCATTCGCACTCTACCGCTCGGCATCACTTACGCGATCTGGTCAGGTGTCGGCATCACCCTCCTCGCCCTGATCGGTTGGATGGTCTACGGACAACGACTGGATACTTACGCTGTAATCGGTATTAGCCTGATCTTAATTGGTATTGTTGTATTGTATGTTTTTTCTGACTCGGCAAACTCGTCGTAATCAAAATGCCATTTTTCAGTCGAACAAATTCATGTTGGTTTAAGGTTCGCGTAGTAGGCTTCAACTGAGCAGATCTTGATGGGAAATTTCAATGCGCAAACTGAATCACTCAAACCGTAATAATAGACCACATTGGCCGTATAAAATTGGGTTATTCGCTCTATTGCTTGCCGGTGGCTCCATGCTGGCATTTGCTAGTCAGAAACAGGCTCGTGAGTTATTAAAAAATGGACAAATTCTATCGCTTGAAATAATCCTCGAAAAAGCTAAAAGCATTAAACCTGGTCGTATTATTGAAACCGATCTGGATGAAGACGACGGTCAATATATTTACGAAATTGAATTGCTTGATGAGCAAGGTCGCATCTGGGAATTAGAACTCGATGCTAAGACGGGTGAGTTACTCGAACTTGAAAATGAGGATTAGTGTTGCGACTTCTACTCATCGAAGATGATCCTGCTTTAGGAACAAAATTAAAAACCGCACTACAACGCGCAGGTTATGCTGTTGATCTTGCAACCGATGGAGAAGATGGCGAAGCACTCGGCGATATCGAACCGTATGATCTTGTCGTGCTTGATCTCGGTTTACCCAAACGTTCAGGCTTAGTCGTGCTCGAAAACTGGCGAAAGCGCGGGAACCGGGTGCCCGTTGTAATCTTAACCGCACGCGACAGTTGGGAAGAAAAAGTCGCCGGATTTAAGATCGGTGCTGACGATTACGTCGGCAAACCTTTTCAAATTGAAGAACTTCTCGCTCGGATCAACGCTGTTCTAAAACGCGTTAACGGTGCTTCCACTGGCACCTTAAGTCTTGCCGGTATTACACTCGATGAAACGGCACAAAATGTCACCCTCGCAAGTGGTGATCGCTGCGAATTAACCGGTACCGAATTTAAACTGTTACGCTATTTTATGTTGCACCCAAAACAGATCGTGTCAAAAGCGACCCTCACGGATCATGTTTACGAATATGATAGCGATAAAGACAGTAATGTAATCGAGGTTTATGTGAATCGTCTTAGACATAAAATCGGCAATGATTTAATTCATACACGACGCGGACAAGGTTATGTTTTTTCCGACGAGAATTAATGTTTTCTGATGACATCCTTAAAACGACGCTTATCACTCGGGCTTGGCCTCGCCCTTTCTTTACTTTTAATTTTACAGTGGGCTTTAGTCACTTACGCTATTGATCGCTTAATTGAACAACAAATTATAGAACGACTAAAAACCGAAACCGATAACCTGATCGCAAGCACACAATTCGACCTTAATAATAACCTGTCACTTAATCCGCTATTACTTAGTGCGGTTTATCAACGCCCGTTTTCCGGTCATTATTATGTTGTTAAAACCGATCAGCAACAACATATTTCCCGATCACTTTGGGATAACGATCTCGATATTAATCCCTTGCTACCCGGTGACGCCTTCACGCATCATATAGTCGGTCCGCAAGGTCAATCACTCTTCGTGTTATCACAAGGTTATCTGAAACAAGGACAAAGGATCACCGTTGCGATCGCGGAAGATTTATCTTCGTTTGAAAAAGGTAAACAACAATTCAAACTTTTTTATACCTTACTTTCTGCGATCGGCTTAGTTATCTTATTGATCGTGCAATGGCGCACCGTTCATCAAGCGCTAAAACCTTTGCGTGCAGTTCAAACAAACATGGCGCAATTACGTAAAGGCGAAACAGAAAAAATTGACGTCCGTGGCCCAGATGAAATCCGACCGATGATCTTAGAGCTAAATCGCTTACTCGATAGCATGGGACAAAGAACAAAACGATCAAGAGCATCATTAGGTAATCTCGCGCACGCCTTAAAAACACGTCTCACATTATTAAACCAAACAGCTGAAAGTTCAGAAATTCATCAGTATCCAGAAATTAAAAGCGCCATTTACGATTCCACCGGGGCGATCGGAAATATTATTGAACGTGAATTAAAACGTGCACGTTTAGTTGGTGCACCGCTGCCCGGAAAACAAATTGATCTTGAGCTTGAGATCGCGCAATTAGCCAAAACATTGATGCTGATATACCGGGATAAAAACTTACAAATTACTTGGGACATTACCACCGATGCCAACTTTTTTGGTGAACATGAAGATCTCTTAGAAATGTTAGGAAATTTACTCGACAATGCTTGCAAGTGGTGTGAGACTCAGGTGCATATAAGTGTCAGATCGGATCACGGTATTTTGTTTAGCGTTGAAGATGATGGCGAAGGTTGTGATCTAAAAAACTTACACGTTTTAACTCAACGAGGGTTTCGCGCTGATGAAACAATACCTGGTAGCGGTTTGGGTTTAGCGATCGTGCACGACATCGTTAAAAGTTACGATGGTGATCTTGCATTTCAACCATCGGATCGTTTAGGAGGGCTACACGTTTTAGCGCGATTAAAACGTTATACATAATAAAACGTAGCCGCTATTAACGACTACGTTTCATTCAGCTTTACAAAATTTAGATATTAAAACCAATCTTTACTCATTTTAACAACTTCTCCGGTTTTCGCATCAACATCCACGTCCCATTCCTTTCCCTCAGAATCAAGAATTTCAAACTCGTAATCCCAACTATCTGAAAAATCCCGATCATCTAATTCGGCGTCGATGATGGTGCCAGGTTTTGCTTCCAAGGCTTTTCCTTTGGCTTGCTCAAGACTAATTAAGCCTAGTTTTTCTGATATGAGTTTCATCTGTTGCATATCGTCATCAGCTAAGGCGGGGCCGCTTACAAGCCCTAAAATAACGAGGTTTGATAATGCGAATTTTTTTATGGTTGATTTCATCGTTGTACTCCGTTTGTTAAACACAGGAGCCACAATACGCTGCAAGACTTAATTCAAACTGAAAATTCTGGACTATACTTTGGTTTTTAAGGAAAAAAGCATAACTCAACGTCAGACATTTGACATTGCTAAATAAAACAAGGAGAAGCCGATAGTGAATTCCCGTTAAATACATCTCTCGCAGATGGACAGCGCTCATAAAACAGCCTATTCATCCAGATGCGTATCAGGTTTTGTATTATAATTTGTGACACATTCCAGTCGTTTAATACTCGCTATAATCAAAACCTTCTGCTCAAAATAGTAAGCAAGCTTGAAAAATAATACCTAGGTATTAAAAATAAACGTCAAGCTCATTGGTCATACCGCGACAGTTAAGTAGCAACCGGAGAAAATTTTATGTTTTCTGATAACGATCGACTTAATAGGCGTCAATTTGTTAAAAAATCATGCCTAACTGCACTAGGTGTCGGCTTAACGGTCAACGCACCTTATGTTCACGCGAATAAGCGAACTCGTTTGCGCGTACTGGGCACGCATGTCACCCTGCAAGAAGAATTACGAATTCAAGCGCAAAAAGAACTAAATATCGATATTGTTTTCGAACCCGGTGGCAGTGCTGAAGTGCTGCACAAAGCATCTAGCGATCCTTCCTCATTTGATTTGTATGAACAATGGTCGGATAGCATGAATATCCTTTGGCGATCAAATGCGATCCAACCGATTGAGATAGAACGGTTAACCTATTGGAGTGAAATCAATAACCTGACAAAGACAGGTCATATCGTCGAAGGCGCAAAAATCGGTGCCGGCGATGCACCACATAAATTACTCTACGTTCAAGACGATCACACCTTAGGCAGTAAACCCTCATCGCAGATCAGCTTTCTCCCTTACGTACATAACACCGACTCGTTTGGGTATGACACTCGCACGATCGAACGCGGTGTGCCTTACGAAACAGAAAGTTGGGGCTGGCTATTTGATGAACGATATAAAGGCAAAGTCGCGTTGGTTAACGCACCGACAATCGGCATTTTTGATACGGCTCTTGCAGCACAAGCCAATGGCATGATGACGTTTGACGATATTGGAAATATGTCAACCGCAGAAATTGACGAACTCTTCAATATTTTGATCGAGTTAAAACATCAAGGTCAGTTTAGCGGGCTGTGGAACTCTGTTCCTGAGTCTGTGGAATTTTTTACAAGCAAACGCGCCGTTATTGCTAGCATGTTCTCACCCGCAGCATCGGCACTAAACGGGGAAAATATTCCTGTTGTCTATGCTGCGCCTAAAGAAGGGTATCGCGCATGGCACGGAGTAATGTGTCTCTCTTCAGCTACCAACGACGAAGTAAAAGACGCTGCCTACAAATATATGAACTGGTGGCTATCCGGTTGGCCGGGGGCGTTTATTGCTCGTCAGGGCTACTATATTTCAAACCCTCAACGATCGCGTAACCTTCTCACAACCGATGAGTGGAACTATTGGTATGCAGGTTTGCCCACCTATACGCCATTAAAAAATACACAAGGTCGCGTTGCCGTAAAACCCGGTGAGACACGTAACGGCGGCTCTTATGAAAATCGTTTCAGTAATGTTGCGGTTTGGAATACGGTAATGGATACATATGAATATAGTTTACCCCGCTGGCATGAATTTATCCTTTCGTAATTCGGGCAAATATAACGAATGAAATCACTCCTTTCTTTATCAAAATATTCCATCAGAAAACAAATTCTGATTGGATATGTTCCCGTATTGTTTGTGCTCGGTTTTCTAGCGATGGCCAGTCACACCATCTTCAAAAGTTTTTCAAAAGACTTTCATAACCTCCAAGAAGTTACACAGGAAAACATTTTATTTCTTGAGGTTGATAAGGATATTGTTGAGTTACAAAGGAATATTCTTGTTTACTCTTATATCGGCTACGAGGGGGTTTTGCGAAAAGTTGATCATTTACAAGTCCAGTTAGAAGATAAATTTGCTGAACTGCATCCAAAAACAAAAAAAGATCCTGAAGTAGAAGATCGCTTTAAACGCCTCGTGACCCATTACGAAAGCTATAAGAGCAACTTTCAAGATGCAGCGAAAGAAAAAAAGAGCATGAAGCTGCTCAGAGAAACAAAACTCGGCCCGTTACAAGAACAATGCATACACATTCTAGAGCAGGTAAAAAAGGCTCTCGTTAAAGAAAAGGATTTTTCAACGGCATTTATCACCGCCGATCTCGAACAAAATTTCTACAAAGTTAATCTAAATATCAAGACATTCGAACTATCACCTGACGCCTCTCTTATCAAAGAAAACAATCAGCTTTTTGACTCTCTCACTAAATATACAACGTTGCTTAGAAGTAAAATCGAGCACAATGATATTCTCGTCAAACAAGTCGACTCTCTACAACAGAAATTAACTGGTTACCGAAACACTTTTTCACAAATAATTAAGTTTAACCGTGTTTACTTATACTTAGTTAACGTGGTGTTGGCCGGAAAAGCAGCTGAGATCGATAAGCTCTCTAAAGAATTGGATTTAATGGCAAAAACACGGGCCAATAAACTTAATGAAGAGATTAACAAGAGTCTGCATCTTTCACAAAAGCAGTTCGTTACACTTTCGTTGTTTGCTGGGTTAATGGGGGTCTTATCGGCTTTAATTGTTGCAATGGGTATTGCAACACCTGTGAGAGAAATGGCGACGACCCTATCGAAACTTGCGAACGGAAAATCTGACACGGTTATTCCAGGGCAATCTCGTCAAGACGAAGTCGGTGAGATGGCAATCGCTGCAAACGAGTTTAAAAATATGGCTGATCGACTCGAACAACAAACCAATGAACTTGAAGAGTTCGCCTACCGAACGTCGCATGATTTGCGATCGCCGCTTGTGTCTTCGATCGGCCTGTTAAAATTAACGGAAGCATCGATTAAAAAAGGTGATAACGAGAAAGCCGCGAAGAGTATTCAGTTTGTGCAAAAATCGCTGATAAAGTTAGAGTCACTTGTTAAAGATATTTTAGAGCTCACGAAAACTAAGAATATAAGTGAAAATAAACAACGTATTGATGTTGAAGAAATCGTCGATGAAACACTTGAAACACTCAGTAATATGCCTAATTTCGAGTGTATTAAGATTGAGAAAAGTATCGATGAAATCCCCTCATTTTATTGTGAAAAAACCCGTCTTGTTTTGATCATCGAGAATCTGATCTCTAACGCGATTAAATACAGAGACCCTGAGAAACCAGAATCCTTCATAAAAGTTTCCGCAAGCTTAGTTAACTCAGATCTTGTCATCAGTATCGAGGACAATGGCTTGGGTATCCCCAAAGGCCAGCAAGATCAATTATTTTCAATGTTCAAACGCTTTCACCCAAGAGTCTCATATGGATCAGGTTTGGGGCTTTATATGATGAAAAAGAGCATTGATATTCTCAAAGGACAGATAAACTACAACGATACGGGCAACGGCTCATTATTCAAAGTAGTTATCCCAGAAAGGTAATATTTGCTATGATTAGACAACTTTTAGAAGAGCTGAACATGGATATTTCCTCAATTATGATCGTTGATGATAGCGAGTCAGATCAATACCTGACTCAGATTATCATCGAACAATACAACCCCGACATAAAGATTTTGCAAGCCTACGATGGACTCGAGGCATTGGAAATTCTTGATGCGCTGGAAGAACAACCCAGCATTATTCTGCTCGACATCAATATGCCGCGCATGAATGGTTTCGAGTTCTTGTGAAGAATATAATAAACGAAATAACCCAGCCGCTGTCATCGCCATGCTGACTTCTTCTGATCAAGACAGAGATAAAAAGAAATCAATGGTTTACGGCTGCGTGAAAACCTATTTTGTCAAACCCTTAGATGTTGACGATATCGAAGCATTGGGTGAGATCTGTTAAACAGCGATACGGTTTAGCTGAGAGAACTGTAAATTCTCGATCTTGTCATAATTTAGTCATGGTTTTTTCTTGCTCAGTCTGCTTTCGTTAACTAAGAAAAACGCATCATTTAAGAATCAAAGAAAGATTCACCGCGACGCATTAGCCCTTTGCCCACCGCGTTTTCAGGCCCGTCATTCACATCTCCTTTCGATCATGCGACAAATCTCTTATGCTACGCCTATCCAACACGCGAGTTGTTCACGATGCTGTATTTTAGTATTGCCATATTACTGATTTTCTTGGCTTTTGTTGTCTACTTGAGCACGCTGAACGGCAACTACACTGTCGAACGTCAGCATCGCTATGATGAAGATAAACACACCATCTTCGCTAAAATTCGTGATTTCCGCAGCCGAGCGGAGTGGAATCCTTGGCTCCTTCACGAACCGGATGCCACGCTCACTTATAGTGAAAACACCACTGATGTTGATGCTGAATACAGTTGGGACGGAACAGTTATCGGCGCAGGATCAATTAGACGATCTTCTATGGTGTTACCGCAACGGATCGAAGAAATTCTTACCTTTCAGCGCCCATTCAAATCCACAGCAAAAGTGATCTACGAGTTGCAAGAGATCGGCGGACAGACTGAACTCACCTGGACAATGCATGCGCGTATGCCATTTTTTATGCGCTTTATGGTCCCGAAAATGCAAAGTATGATCGGTCATGATTATGAACTTGGTCTTGCTCTACTCGCTGGCGCGCTTAACCCAACTACGGAACACCCTAAGATCGACTTTGTCGGTGTTAAATCTCTTAAGGATCAACATTGTCTGTGTCAACATTTCAAAGGTGAAATGAGTGAAATGCAAAAAGCGATGGAAGTCGGCTTTCCTGCGCTCTTTCAACATGCCTTAAAAGAAAAAATAGAGATCACTGCGCCTGCACGTTCTGTTTATTACCGTGTTGATGTTAAGAAAAAGTACTTTGAATGCGACATGGCCCTACCCGTCAGTAAAAACACAGATCCCGGTGAATACACACACAAAACCATTAACGGTGGCAAATTTTATGAAGTCACCGTCATGGGCAGCTACAACTTTCTGGAAGCGGCTTGGTACACAGCAATGAGCCACGTTTACATGATCAAAATGAAGCATGACCCCAGTCGTCCCTCGATTGAAGTATATGAATCTGATCCAATGAGCGTAGCGCATAGCAATGAGATCAAAACTGTACTGTATATCCCGATTAAATAAGCGCTCGATCAAATCATCAGATTCAGATCTGGGCATAAAGACAAGCCCATAGAATGCCTAACACGCAGTGCTCAAACCAATCAGCAACACTGACCATCTCATCAAAATTAACTTTTTGCTCGTGAACAAACCGGCTTAGTTACGCCTTTTCTTCATCCTTCACCGATTTTTTTAGTCTTACTTTCAATAACATCCCATTCGGTGATCGCCCTCTCATCAATCATGCGTAATTGACAAACGAATAATATGATCAAATAATACGAATGATAATTATTATTATTTAGATTTAATGTTAAATTTTCTATAGGGAATTATGAATAAAATAAGATCAGACAGAACGTCCTTAACGACTGCGGCCCTACTGCCTTGCCTTCTCTTTTCAGTCTTTAACGCATCCGCTGAAGATAAAACGCTTGATCTTCCCAACGTTGAAGTCACCTCAACGGAAGTCGGTGACAACGGCTATATCGAACTGGAAAAAACGGCAAGCGTCGGAAAATTGAACGTCGCTGTTGAAGATACCCCTTTTTCAATATCGATTATCAATAAAGATTTCATGCAGGATTCTGGTTCGAAAACGCTGCAAGATGCCCTGCTCTACACGTCCGGTGCCTATTCCGGTGCTTTTGGGCTTGATACTCGGATTGACGCGGCGAAAATTCGTGGTCTCGATCCGAGCTTATACCTTGACGGACTTCAACAAACTTTTGGTTCTTATAACAGTGTGCGTACGAATATTTACGCAATCGAAAATATTGAGGTGCTAAAAGGTCCCTCTTCCGTTCTTTATGGACAAGGTCAATTAGGCGGGATCGTAAACCAAGTCTCAAAACTTCCAAAAGCTGATCAGCAAGGTGAAATCTGGGCGCAATATGGCTCGTTTGATCGTGCGCAGATCGCGTTCGACTTTACTGGTCCCCTCACGGAAGGCGGTGAACTACTTTACCGTGTTGTTGCGCTTAAACGAGACAGTGATACGCAGGTCAATTTTGTCGAGGACAATGGTTACCTGATCTCACCATCAATCACGTGGCAAGCTTCGGAGAACACGCGTGTTAGTCTGCTCTTCAATCGGCAAGTCACCAACGGTCAAGTGTCAGCACAATTCTTACCGATGTTCGGTACGCTCGTACCGGGTTCACTCGGTACCGTCTCGTCAGATACGTTTGTCGGCGAACCGGGATGGGATCGTTATGATCGTGAAAAATCAGAAGTCAGTTTATTCTTTGATCACCAGTTTAATGACAACTGGAATTTCTCTGTCACTACACGTTATACCGATTCAAGCACCGAAACGCGTGAGCATTGGATCTCTATCCCTGGCGTACCAGACGCGAACGGTAATGTCGCAAGAACGATCTACACCGCTGATGCTGAAACCAGTATTTTCAATCTGGATGCACGACTCTCCGGTGCGTTTGATCTAGGTATAACAAAACACACCCTTGCGATCGGGATTGATCGACAAGACGCTCTATGGGAACAAGATAATTATTTATATGGCTATGCAGCAGGTGGATCGATTAACCTCTACGATCCGCAATACGGAAACCTCAACACTGCCGCATTAGCATTCGCTTCTGATCGACCAGATAATGAAATCAAGCAAGTCGGGATCTATCTTGCTGATCACATTGAGATCGGTCCGGTTGTCGCCTCACTTGCCTTACGTCGCGATTGGGCAGAAAACTCGCAGCTCGCTCTCAGCGGCTCAGACACCGTCAGTGATGAGAGCGCAACAACTGGCCGCATCGGGTTAATGTACCGTTTTGAAAATGGCTTTTCCCCTTATATAAGTTACGCAGAAGCCTTTACCATGAACCTCGGCACGGACGGCACAGCCGCTGCCAACACGCTCAAACCAACCACCGGCGATCAGGTTGAATATGGTTTTAAATTTCTCTCACCGGATCGCAGCTTGGCGCTCACAGCAGCCTACTTCGACATTACCCAAGATAACCGGGTCACTAATGGCGTAACGCCCGGTGGTGTGACACAAGTGGGTGCCACCGTCGAAGGTTGGGAATTCCAGATCAACAAACGTTGGAAACACTTTGAGACACAATTCAACTATACCGATCTTGATGCAAAAGATGGCACCAGCGGGCAACGTCTACCCTACGTTTCAGAAAACATCGCGACATGGTGGAATAAACTGAGTCTCGGTAACGGCTGGCGTATCGGTGCAGGCATTCGCTATGTTGGTGACAACGTGGGCTTCGGTGGAACACCCGTCGTTCCTTCCCAAACATTTTATGATGCCATGGTCGGCTACACGCGTGGGAATTGGGAATTCACCGTGGACGGAAAAAACCTCAGTGATGAGGAATATATTTCCTGGTGTCGCTCATACGGCACAGACTGTGGTTTCGGCGAGCGTCGCAATATTACCGCCAATGTCCGCTACCACTTCTGATTATGATGCTCAGAAAAGTCCCTATCTTCACACCGGAATTGAGCCATCAAATAAAATGCATCTCACGCTTTAATTTTTAGATTTTAAAATGATCGTGTAGTTAAAGATCGTATTAAATACGTCACTTTCAAGCTCCCGCTTTGATGAACTTCCCAATTTCAAAGCCCATTGACCCTCACTGTTTACAGTAGAGGGTCTTTTTTTAGAAAACCCCCACACAGATATATCTCCCCTTTATCAACCTAACCCTGCGTGAATTGTCTCACCGGCAATCGAGCCATCCTATTCGTCCCCTCTGTGATCGTGAACTTCGCGAGTTGTACCGTTCTCGATGAAACGCGATCATGAATTTTCATTCTTCCAACTGGCAAGTAATCGAGACAAGAGCAGCCCGCTGTTAGCACCATAATCTGCAGGTCAAACAATCCAAACATTATGAGAATTTCATCATGCAAAATAAATGATCAATTTCCTTCAAGCTGTGCTATAAACGCGGCGTAAAGCGTGCTGTGATCCGTCTTCTAAGCTTGAATCAAATCCGTGAGTTTCTACTCGGAAAAGACCTCGCAATAAACGCTTCCCTAACCATTTTATCCATGACGGCATGTTCGTCAGTAAACAGAGTTCAACTATGCGCGATCAAGAAAACAACGTCGAAAATTCGGATGTAAAACTGAAGCTGAGAAATCTGCGATCAGATGACTTTGCTGATCTTAAAAACATCATGGATCGGGTTTATGCCGATATGGGGGGAGCGTGGCCGGAGAGTAAGTTTCAATCGATGTTGAAGATCTTTCCCGAAGGGCAAATTTGTATTGATGACAACGGCGTTGCGATCGCCGCTGCCTTTGCCGTGATCGTGGATTATGACAAGTTTGGTGATGAACATACTTACAGCGAAATCACGGGAAATGCCTATCTCACCACACACGATCCAAACGGTGATGTGCTTTACGGTGTCGATGTTTTTGTTGATCCAGAATACCGCAATATGCGACTCGGTCGTCGACTTTATGAAGCACGCAAAGAACTCTGTCAAAGCCTTAATTTGCGCGCCATTATCGCCGGTGGTCGTATCCCGAATTACCGTGAATATGCCGCAACGTTAACGCCACAAAAATATATCGAAGCGGTACGTCGTAAAGAAATTTATGATCCAATCTTAAGCTTCCAACTGGCGAATGATTTTGAGGTAAAACGTGTACTCAAAGCGTATTTACCGGAAGATAAAGAATCGCAAGGTTATGCCACCTTGCTTGAATGGTTCAATATTTATTACGAATCAAAAAACCCGAAACTGTTCGGCGCGAAAAAAACCACCGCGCGCATTGGTTGTATTCAATGGCAGATGCGTGAAATGAGCAGCGTGGACGAGCTTCTGCAACAAGTCGAATATTTCATCGATGCGCTGTCTGATTACCGCTGTGATATTGCCCTCTTTCCGGAATTTTTTAATGCACCGTTGATGGGTATTGAAGAACACACCACGTCGGCTGATTCGATCCGTTTTCTTGCGCAATACAGCGAACGCATTCGTGATGAGATCTCAAAACTGGCGATCAGCTACAACATTAATATCGTCGCTGGTTCTATGCCGGTTTTGGAAAATGACGAATTATACAACGTCGCCTATCTTTGCCGCCGTGATGGGTCAATCGATGCCCAATACAAACTCCACCCGACACCGCATGAGAAAAAAGATTGGATCATGCAGGGTGGTACACGTTTAAAATTATTTGATACCGATGTCGGCCGGATTGGCATCTTGATCTGCTACGACGTTGAATTCCCCGAACTGGCACGTTTACTCAGCGACAAAGAAATGCAGATTCTGCTCGTGCCGTTTTGGACCGATACTAAAAATGGGTACTTGCGAGTACGGCGTTGTGCGCAGGCGCGTGCGATCGAGAATGAGTGCTATGTCGCCATCGCAGGTAGCATTGGTAACTTGCCACAAGTCGACAGTGTTGATATTCAATACGGACAAACTGCGGTTTTTTCACCTTCCGATTTTGCTTTCCCGCACGATGCGATCATGGCAGAAACCACTCCAAACACGGAGATGACACTGATCGTGGATGTTGATTTAGATAAGCTGCAGACCCTGCAAAATGAAGGTTCGGTTAGAAATTATCTTGATCGCCGCCGTGATCTTTACCGTATTTCATGGACCGGTGATGAGGACTAAGAATAAGCAGTAGAACGCTCATCATCGGGCATCTATCCTGCTGAATTAAAAAGTATTTTTACTAATTTATTTTTAGGACTACACTGTTAGTATCATCTGTCGCATCGGGAGGTGTTCGATGACAAATAAAGAGTTTTATACCGTCAAAGTAACATCCGAGGTCATTCATCTCACTGCACTTGAGGAAGAAGTCAGCCCTGGTGCAGTGAAACAATTATGTGAACAGATCCCAGCGTTGGCGCGTCAACTCAATCTGACAAAAGTCTTAATCGACACTCTCAGTATCAAAACCGCGCTCAATACATCCAAACGATATACTTTTGCGACGGTTGTCTCTCATCACTTACGCGGCTTAACGATTGCAATTGTGATGCACCCACCGCTATTTGAACCTGAACGATTCGGTGAAATGGTGGCCAACAACCTCGGCCTGCAATTGCGGGAATTCACCACCTTTGATGAAGCCTACACTTGGTTGGATGCTGTCCCGGTAAAATCAGAAACTTCACCAACGGAATCCTAAGCACGGATTGTTGATAGCACGCAAATCGTTGGTGCGATCCTCAGATTTGCTCTAGACGTTTTATTCGTAAAAAAGCAGACTACCTCAGTCAATCAGAAACACGCTTATCCGTTATGCTCGCAACTAACCTCACGCTATATAGCAGTGGCGCACTTTTCACCAGCATGCTTTTGCTTGCGCTCATACCGAGTATGAGTGTCCTTATCGTCAGCACGCGTACCGCGACATCCGGTGTACGGCATGGTCTTGCGACTGCGGGTGGCATTGTTGTCGGCGACTTAGTGTATATCGTGATCGCTCTTTTTGGTTTAACACTTTTATCTGGGTGGATGGCAAATTATGGATATCTGATTCGCTATGTCGGTGGCGCCTATCTGATCTACCTCGGCATCAATTTACTACGTGCTACCAGCCCTCATGCACAACCTGAACAAGTTAATGCAACCACCTCTATTTATAATAGTTTTCTGAGTGGTTTATTCCTGACTCTCGCTGATCAGAAAGTCATTCTCTTTTATCTTGGTTTCTTCCCCGCTTTTATTAACCTTTCAACCATCACGCTCCTCGACACCAGCTTGGTAATGTTGATCGCAATCTTCGCTGTCGGTGGCGCTAAAGTGTTTTATGTCATTTTAATTGATCGCACACGGTCATTGCTCACATCACCCAAACATATTTACCTTTACAAACTTGGCGGCGCCATTCTCATCACGATTGGCTGTTTGTTACTGCTGGCTCATTAAATTCAGATTCTCACGCACGGCATCATCATGACTCTATGCCTGCTTATTCAACAATAACCCTCTAGCACTCTTCCATCTTGTAACGCTTCGTTTTACTGTAAGCCTTCACAGCGTAAGACCCAACAGCGAACCATGAATACACATCAGCATAATTTAGAAAACTGGCAACATACTCACGACTTTGATATTAAAACCGACGAAAATGAAAAACGGACACGTTACGTTCTTATTCTGACCGCGATCACAATGGTGATCGAGATCGTCGCCGGCAGCGTGTACGGTTCAATGGCGTTGCTCGCTGATGGTTGGCACATGGCGACCCACGTCGCTGCGTTTGCGATTGCGATCTTCACCTATCGATACGCGCGTAAGCACGCAGACAATCCCGCTTTCAGCTTCGGGACTGGAAAAGTCAATGTGCTTGGTGGTTTTGCTAGTGCAATGGCACTCGCCGTTGTCGCGCTAATGATGTTGATCGAGTCGATTCAACGGTTTTTCGAGCCACAAACCATTCATTTTAATGAAGCCATTATCGTTGCGATCGTCGGATTGCTCGTCAATATCGCCAGTGCATTTCTGCTCAAACATGATCACAGCCATGATCACGGACACGGACATCATAATGCTCATCACGCACACCATGATCACGATGAAGAAAATCACACCCATGCTAGCGAGCATGACCACAATTTGCGCGCAGCCTATGTGCACGTATTAACTGATGCGTTAACGTCATTACTGGCGATCCTCGCCCTCGTGATTGGAAAATATTCCGGCTGGTATTGGCTTGATCCTGTGATGGGGATCGTCGGTGCGATCATCATTACACGTTGGGCCTATGGACTACTGCGAACGGCCAGCCCGATTCTACTTGATGCGAATCAGGATCAAGACTACATCAACGGAATACGTGAGGTGATCGAGGATGACGATGAAATTTGTGATCTGCACATCTGGCAAGTCGGCCCGAATCATTTTTCTGCAATAATCTCGATCGTCACACAGTCCGATCGCACACCTGCGTACTACAAAGATCGCCTTTCAGAGTATCCGCGACTCGCACATGTGACGGTGGAAGTGAACGCATGTGAAGGTGAAAGGTGTGTCCCTGTTTAATTAATAAACAAACACTTATCACGTAGTCTTGTTACTGCTTCTATACATACTGGACACCCTTCACACGCAGGCCAATTCAGCCGGTGCAGACCAACGTTGATCACGATCAAGCAGTTGCTCAACTTGCGCGTCGATCTCATGTAGAATCCCGCTCTACATCAACAACAAATATACAACTCTCTATGCAATTATCCGCGCTCTCCGCTATCTCGCCGGTTGACGGTCGTTATAGCAACAAACTCAATGATTTACGTCCCATTTTTAGTGAATACGGTCTGATCCGTCAACGCGTTACCGTTGAAGTTCGATGGTTGCAGCAACTGGCTGCTGAGACGGCTATCGAAGAAGTCCCGCCATTAAGCGATCAGGCAAATACTTTACTGAATAACATTGTGGCTCATTTCGCTGAAGAAGATGCGCAGCGGGTTAAGGATATCGAAAGCACCACGAACCACGACGTGAAGGCCGTGGAATATTTCCTTAAAGAGAAGATAAAAGGGAACGACGAATTAGAAGCGGTCAGCGAATTTATTCATTTTGCTTGCACCTCAGAAGACATCAATAACCTTTCCTACGCGCTCATGTTGAATGAGGCACGAACAGCGATTCTGCTACCACAATTTGACGGCCTGATCGGCGCGCTTACCAGCATCGCACATGAATTCGCTGATCAGCCCATGCTTTCACGCACACATGGGCAAACGGCCTCCCCAACAACATTAGGAAAAGAATTTGCAAACGTTGTTTATCGACTTAAACGTCAACGAAACCAATTAGTTGACGTGGAAGTTTTGGGTAAAATAAACGGTGCAGTCGGCAACTATAATGCGCACCTTTCAGCTTATCCTGATCTTGACTGGGAAGCCTTCGCACAGAAATTTATAGAAAATCTCGGCATCACCTTCAACCCCTACACCATTCAGATCGAGCCACACGATTACATCGCCGAATACTTCGCGGTCACAGGTCGTTTTAATACGATCTTATTAGACTTTTGCCGCGATATTTGGGCGTATATTTCCAATGGTTATTTCAAACAAAAAACCGTTAAAGGCGAGATCGGCTCTTCAACGATGCCACACAAAGTTAATCCTATCGACTTTGAAAACGCTGAAGGCAATCTCGGTTTGGCCAACGCGGTTTTTGAACATCTGTCAGCCAAACTCCCTGTCTCACGCTGGCAACGCGATCTGACGGATTCGACGGTACTTCGCAACCTCGGCGTCGGCATCGCGCATTCCGTGATCGCTTATACCTCCGCGATGAAGGGCATTAATAAACTGGAAGTCAATGCCGATATCTTATTACAAGACCTCGACAATGCTTGGGAAGTGTTGGCTGAACCTATTCAAACCGTGATGCGCCGATACGGGATTGAAAATCCGTATGAGAAGCTCAAAGAGCTCACGCGCGGCCACGGTATTGATCAGCCCACGTTGACCGCATTTATTCAGGATCTCGACATTCCTGACGCGGCAAAAACGTCTTTATTGAACCTGACACCCGCCAGTTACACCGGTAATGCGGCGGATCAGGCCAAGAAGATATAGCTGGAAAATAGAACCAAACAGGTCCAATCATTATGAATGAACCATCACAAGAGAATGAAATTGTTGAAAAATTTGAGGAATTTATTCCCGGTGAAACCGACAATATCATTAACCTCGAAAGCAGTGATGATAGCCGCAATATTGCGGTGAAAATGATCAACAACTGTCGACGCTCGCTGGATGTCATTAGTCGCGATCTTGATCCGTGTATTTATAATACGAGTGAAATGATCGATGCGATCAAACGGTTGGCCTTGCGATCACGTTATTCACGCATCCGCATCTTGGTGATGCATCCAAAATCCGTTGTCACGCACGGACATCGTTTTTTGGATCTCAGCCAACGTTTGAGTAGCTTTTTTGAAATCCGCTCACTCGCCGAACAACACAGTGAATACAATAAATCACTGCTGATAGTGGATGACTACGGCTATATTTTACGTCCGCATGCCGATCGCTTTGCAGGCACAGCCAATTTTAATGATCGCGCTACCGTTTCCGAACTCAGTAGCGAGTTTGACACCTTATGGGAACAAGCTGATCAGAATCCGAACTTCCGTCAACTCAATACCTGATCAACCTACGCTCATGCGCGTTTATCACCATCTTCGCCATTACCTACTCTGCCTTAGCTTATGCCTCTCATTTGGCGCGCTCCAAGCGGCAGAAATGCAACTCGAAATTATCCCTTTGCAACACCGTTTAGTCGATGATCTTCTGCCGACCTTGAAACCTTTGCTGGTTGAAGGTGGAACCCTGACCGGAATGAATAATCAACTCGTCATCCGCAGCACGCCGATCAATCTTCAAGAAATAAAACGCGTGTTAGAGGAAATCGATACGCCGCAACGATCGGTTCGAATTAATGTGCAATTTTCTGATGCGGACAGCTTGCAATCGCGCGGACATGATCTGGATATTCAATATCATCGCAGTCCTCTCGATATCAGCACCAGTGCGACGCAAGAAAGAACGTGGCGAGAGGTGCGTGAGTGGTCTGATCAAGCGAATAACCAGTCTGATCGCCGGCCACATGATCGTGATCAGGGCAATATTCGTTATCGTCAGTGGCAAACCGAATCTCAACAAAATGACGAGAGTATCTACTTCGTCAGAACTATTGAAGGTTATCCGGCATGGATCAAAACCGGCGAAACAGTTCCCTTCGTTAGCAGCTCAGTCATTCTGCATCCATATGGGCATGATGTGATCGACAGCGTTGACTACGTAGATATCAGTTCGGGCTTTTATGTTGAGCCGCATTTACGCCAGAACAACGTAACGCTTTTCATCAATCCTCAACGCGAGAAAACGCAAACACGATCGCCGGATCAGATCAGCCATCATTCAGCACAGATGACCGTGAATGGACGTTTGGGTGAATGGATTGATTTAGGTGGGATAAGTGATGATATTCATCGCGATCACACTGAATTACTCACACGTAATCGTCAGACTGGGCAGCGTGAACTCCATATCTGGGTGATGGTCGAGGAAGTACATTAAGTTTCCACAAACTATTGTTATTTCAATTTGTTATTGTGAAACTCTAAAGCGAATTGGGATAAGTAATTCTAACTGCTCGCGTGGATAATCTGCTGGAAAAGCGGGCATTTTCTTCGCCCGCTGCAACATTTGATCAACTTCATCATCAAGCACCACATGTCCCGAAGAGCGCTTGATGCTGTGCGATAAAATCTCGCCTTGCTGATTTATCACTAGCCCAACGATCACCACGCCTTCCTGGCGCTGCTGGTACGCCTGCAAGGGATACTGTTTAAATTGATTTAACCATTTGCGTAATTCGAGAATATAGGTTTTGGGGACAGGCGGTGGCGGTGACACCGTTGTTGACTGATTCGGCAGAGATTGTTGCGTTGTCAGTTGGCCCGTTTGACGCCCCGCCTGATTCGGTGTCCGGGCGTTATTACCTTGTCCTTCTGCTCTCTCCGTTGTGGTGGAGCTTGGTGTGACTTGTGCGGTTGTGCGGGCAGGTCTGACAGGCAATACGTCACGTGCTTTAATCTCGAGAATTTCCACATCATCATTAACCAGTTCAGGATTAATATCCGCTAATACAATGTCGGGTTCCGCGACTTGTGAGACATTTTCAATGGGTAACCTTGTAATCGGATCACCCGGTACAAGGATCTCCGCAGGTTGGAAGAAATCATCCACCGGCGCACTATTCGGAATCGCTTGGACTGGGCTGATCGCATCGGTGATCGTATTTGCTTCAGGCGCGCTGGATTCCGGCATTATCTGATCCGCCACTTCTAACGGTTGAACATCTTGTGCGGTTGCCGGCGAACTCTCACGTTGCGCAGGGCTGGCGATCGGTGCCTCTTGAATGTCAGTCACGACCGGTGAAGTGATCGTATCCGGTGATAATTGTGGCGTTTCCGCTGGTGCAATCTCACTCAGGTTCAGCTGATCCGACGACACCTCCGGTGCAACATCCACCGCTTGCTCAACCGCTTTTTCTGTACTCGGTAAAATAATATCCGGTGAAATTGTTTCCGCAGTTTGACTGGCAGGTAAACTGGCTTGTAACGCGTCGCCCAGCCCTTCTGAACTGATTAAACCTACCTCGAATTGATCGTTCTCTAAATTCTGTAGATCTGGAGTGCGCGAGGAAAACCAAAATACCAACATCATGTGTAAAAGAAACGAAGCGAGACAAAAAAGCGGCAACAACTTTCGTTCTAAAAAGTCAAAATTGAGCGCGCTTGTTTGTGCGGTTGCCATGATTATTTCAGACTAGTTCCGCTTCTCGGTGAGCAGCATTAATTGATCTACTCCTTGCTTACGTAGATCTTCCATTAGACTGATCAGACGTGTGGCATCGACTTGTTTATCAGCTTTAATCTTAAGTGATTCTGCTGGGAAATCGCGTTTGAATTGTGTCGCATAAACGTGCAAATCCGCATCATCTAAAACTTGCTCATTTACCAGCACCTGTCCTTCCCGAGTGAGTACTAAAATACTATCTCGCTGCCCCGCAGGCGCTTCGCTTGTTGAGTGCGGGGGATTCACATCATAACCATCGGTGCCTTCCACCTTCGACATCATCATGACGAAGATCAGTAGCAGAAAGACCACGTTAATCAACGGTAAAACCGGATCAATGAGATTCTTGCGAGGCTTTGCTTTGGGTAGTTTCATATCAGCGCGTGAGGGAGACATTGTGCGCCCCCGCCTCTTTCACTTCATCGAGAATCGCGACAACAGGTTGCAGAGGGACACCGTCCGCTGGTCGAATTAAAATACGTTGATCAGCATTGGCATCAAGAAAGCGTCGAAGTCCGGCTGCTATCTGGTTAAGTTGCACCGGTTGGCCGTTAAGATCTAACACACCATTTGCCCCAACACGGATCAATACCGCGCCTCCGCTGGATTGTTTGACTAGCCCTTGCGTGGTCGGTGTACTGAGTTTGATGGTGTGCCAGTCAAGAAAACTCGATGCCAGCATGAAAAAAAGCAGCAGAATAAACACCACATCGATCAGGGGTGTCAGCGCAATCAATGCTCGCCGTTTTTTAATCCGTTCCGCCGCGGTTACGTCAAGTAACATGACTTAACTCACGCGCTCTCGGCCGTCTCTACAGCCCGGTTCGGCAAGCTTGTCATTTGGATAGTGAAAACGCGTGTTGTTGCATCTTCCATATCATGACGCGCTTTGTCGACGCGGCGTTCTAACCAGTTCAATACCACAACGACAGGAATTGCGATCGCCAGACCCACGGCCGTGGTTAACAACGCTTCCCAAACACCACCTGAAAGAATCGACGGACTCACTTGTGTACCCGCCATCTCCATTTGTTGGAAAGCGTTAATCATCCCCAACACCGTTCCGAGAAGACCCAGTAATGGACTAATACTGGCGATCACTTCCAAGCTGCGTAAATGCGATTGCATCTGCTCTAACTGCTCGACAGCTTCACGCTCGGCTTCTTCACGGATCACGGGTTCACTCACGCGATTTTCGGCGATCCCACGGATCGAACTTTCTAACACTCGTGCTGCAGGATGCGCTGATCGGTACAACTCAACCATCGCCGCATTCACTTGCCCGGCGCGCCAGTAATCTAACGTATGACGAATAAATCCCGTATCGTTGAGCCGAAGTTGACGAAATTGCCACGCTTTCAGCAGAATAATCGCGAGCGCAATCACCGATAGCCCGATCAGGATAACGAGAACGGGGCCGCCAGCCCCAAGTAGAAAAGACGCTCGTTCAAAAGTCGCATTCATCGTTCAGGCTCCGTGCTATTTAACGAAAGAAGTGACGCTTTTCGTCGAGGTTTCGATCAGGTTAATACAGTCTGATCGTTCATAGGTATCGCGGCAACTTAAGACATCGTTGATCAACACCAATCCAATATCACCGCAGTTCGCACCTTCAATATCAAACAGTTTGACGGTGGTTTTGTTAGAACGTAACGGTGAAGAATCCACCGCAAGCCGGCGACTGATTATGCCGTCTGATCCGAACATGACCAGATCCAGCTTGAATTCGTTGAAGACAGCGTCCGTGTGATTTTTGAACACCAAATAGGCGCGACAACTACCTTCGTTGTCCTCAAGCTTGTTCAGCTCAATATCGATTCGATCCTCAGCCCGGATAGCGCTTGAGAACAACATCAGAATCGAGTAAAGAACAATGATGGTTTTGTTCATGATAAGACCTCATCCCTTTGTTATTACTTAGGTTTTTGTTTAGCTTAATGCTTGGTTGTCAAATCATGCCTATTTTATTTTTAGATAGTGGCAAAATTTGACGATCACTGTTTGCACTACAATCAACGCTAACATACCAAAGATTGCGCCAGATAAAAATCAGCACGCTAATCAGAAGCCTGAAGGCGTCAAATAAACCCAATTATCAAGGCTTGAATAGGATCAGAAAAGGTCGGAAAAGAAAACGGGAAATCGTTTTGAGGGGCTATTTTCCACCGATGCGCTAACTCAATCATCGCATCAGTGGAGAGAATATTGCTGAATAGCTTTGTAACTAGTGTTGTACACCGCCCGCACCATGTACATGACCGTGTTCCAGCTCCGCGGCTTCCGCATCACGCACATCCAAAACCTCAACATCGAAAATGAGCGTCTTACCGGCAAATGGATGGTTCACATCCAGATCAACATTGAACTTGCCGACTTTGACGATCGTCGCATCACGTGCACCATTTTTCGTATTGACCTGTACGATCATGCCCGGTTTGAGCTTCCCTTTATTGAGGAGATATTTGATCGGCACACGTTGCGTCTCTGCTTCCATCCGCTCACCATACCCTTTCTCAGGCGGAATGGTGACCGTAAAACTATCCCCCGGTTGCTTACCTGCAAGTGCATCCACCAGTCCTTGCAACATGGGTTGATGACCGTGCAGATACGTGACCGGATCGTCCGGACGTGAATCTTCTAACTTGCCCGCTCCTTCTTCCGTCAGGGTGTAATGAAATGTCGCGACTTTGTCTTTTTCTATAATCAAGTCAGTCTCCTCAAAAACGTAAATAGTAAAACCATTTGCTGCTCAGATTATCGTGCGCAAATTGGCCAGATCAGGGCGTGAGAGTGTAGCCTAAAATAGTTGAAAATGGCTAACACACCCGTAAGGCCAAGATCCTGATTTCACTTCTCTCAGTTTGAACCGTACACTAGCGCGTTTGATTAGCCGCCACGTTTAGAAAGAAAGCCTATGCAAATTCAATGGTTTCCCGGCCACATGCACAAAGCCCGCAAGGAATTCAAACAAGTCCTGCCGAAGATGGATCTGATTATTGAAATCCTTGATGCCCGCATTCCTTACAGTAGCGAAAATCCCATGCTCGTGACGCTACGTGGTGAGAAACCGTGCATTAAAATTCTCAGCAAGTCTGATCTGGCCGACGAAGTCTACACCGCGCGTTGGCAATCTTTTCTCGATCAGCAGCAAGGGATCAAGACGCTCTCTTTGGTTTCAACAGATCCAGATAACCGTACTCGCCTGATCGATCTCTGTCGAAAAATGATCCCAAATAGAACAAATACTGAACGCCCCATCCAAGCGATCATTATGGGCATTCCCAATGTAGGAAAATCGACCTTGATCAATACAATCGTTGGTCGGAATATCGCAAAAACCGGTAATGAAGCCGCCGTTACGCGTCAGCTGCAACGGATAAACCTGAGTGACGATATTGTCCTGCACGACACGCCCGGCGTGCTATGGCCAAATATTGAAAACAAATACAGCGGCTACCGACTCGCCACCACAGGCGCCGTACGGGACACGGCAATGGAGCATGATGACGTGGCATTTTTCGCCGCAGAATTTTTGCTCAATCATTACCCAGAAAGACTCACTAAACGTTATGATCTGGATGACTTACCGCAGTCAGAATTACAACTTATGGAAGCGATCGGTAGTCGTCGTGGCTGCCTACGCGGTGGTGGCCAAGTTGATCTTGATAAAGCCTCCAAAATTCTGATCAATGAAATCCGTTCAGGACAACTTGGTCGGCTTAGTTTTGAAACCCCTGAAATGATGGAAATAGAACGCACCGAAGTCGACGAAATTCGGGCTGAAAAAGCCGCAAAGAAAGCAGCACGAAAAGCACGCAGAAGCAAAGGCAGTTCAAAATAGCCAACTGCTTATAGAATTTCCCACTTAAACGGCCACAGAGTTTTTTTCGTGTTCTTAACCGATCATTAGTTAGTGGGCCATAGAATCATTCTGAGTGCTCTACAAGTAAATGTCTCCCGTACATTTCCACCTTTCAACGTCAATTCAAATACTTAACTGGGCATGACATGAAATTTTCTCATGCCATGCTGACAAATTTTGTATATACTATGTATATCTTTCGTTATGTTGTTCCAGCTGAAAATAGATAAGGAAAGCAAAGAGTCTCTTTTAGAGCACTCAGGGGGCGTCGAGGTTTCAGGGGCTTTGCGATCAAGTCATCGTCAGATTTCGAAGAGAAATTCGGAAAGTGTCAACCGCGGTAAGATATTAAGTAGTACAAAAACATGTTACACAATTAATAGGATAGAACTTATGTCTAAAAAAACATCGAAAAAAGTTGTCAGTTTAAAAAAAGAAATTAAAGCGCGTAAATCAAAAATCGCGAAACAAGAAAGCAAGCTAAAACAACTGAAGAAGAAGCTGAAAAAAGCAGCTTAACTCGTTAGATAGCTTGTAGTTAAAGGCGACTCTCAAATATTGGGACTCGCCTTTGACATCTCTTCCGCATTCTCCGCACGATTAACAGTAGCGATTCAGTTACCCTCAGTGACGCTTTCAACGTTTATTTTTTTCGTTCATATTTCATACCGTGCTGTGATTTGGGCCAGTCTTCTTGTTCATGAAATTGATATTGCAGCGCTCTGCCGATCATCCTCTTGAGATGCTCACCGCTGTTTTGCCCAACGATATATAACGCCACATCAATGCCGGAAGTGACTCCTGAAGACGTAATGTATTTCCCTTCATCGACAAAACGCACATCCCTGATCACATCAATATTCGGAAATTGTTTTGAAAAATCATCTGCAACAAAGTAATGCGTTGTGGCTTTTTTATTGTTCAACACGCCAGAATTAGCCAATAAATAGGCGGCGGTACAAATGGACACTGTTTTCGTGTTTTCCCGATTATTCCAGTCTGTAATCAATGTCTTGAGATCATCCTGTTCTATTAACGCATTCATGACTGGCATGCTGGCCCCCGGAAGAATCAGATAGTCTGCATCGGGCATTGTGGCAAAGGAATAATCCGGCGTTATCGTTAAAAAATGGTTCTCTGTAGTCACGATCGAGTTATCAACTGCGACTGTGAATACATGGTATTTTCCCTTCGTTAGGTTTTTTGCTTTTGAAAAAACGTCCATCGGACCGGCAAAATCCTGCAACACAATGCCGTCGTATAGCAACACCGCGATTGTAATGTCAGAGTGCATCTGCTGAACGGAATCGGCGATCATTTTCATCTTAAGCTCATGCTCGTCTACTGCTCTGGCTATTGGTTGAAAACTGATCAATAGACTGAATGTAATAAAGAGAATCAGTATTTTTTTCATATTCTTAACGTCGGTTTTTATCCCTAAATTGAAATACAGCAGCTTGCGTCTTTAGGGTAAAGATATGCGATCAACTCCCGGCAAAATCAGCGCGCGATCATTCCAATCGACACCAAAACTCAAGCCGAGAATATTCATTTCTAATCCTTCTTCCTTCGCAAGAGTTGCACCAAGCACACCGAATAAAGCTACTTGTTTACCACTACCGCTCGGAGCATCTGCGATCAAATCACCATTCGTCAAATAATCCTTCCCGATCGCCGTTGCGGGTAATTGCAGCCTCAGTTCAGGAACATGTCGGGCAATCCACGCAATAAACGTATTACTGTTCGGCCCGGGCCAGACACGGTATGTATCGGGGTATGGATAGGATTCCACCGCTTTTAGAATTTGTGGGATAAGCTTTTCGGCTTGTGCGCCGCGGAATTCAGCAACAACATCTGGCGTATGTCCGTACCAAGAGCGATCAGGTTGATCCGCTTTAGACACGACGACAGGCAAACCACGGTATTTTTGCCAACCTAACACTTGGTGCGTTTCGTACTCCGTTGCACCTTTTGTTTTCGTGCTGATCCACATGTGCACCCCAAAAACCCCGCGCCAGTTAAATGCCCGCGCGCTGTAAACTTGGACGATCGCCTCTTCAAGGCTTACCGGATTCGGTGCAATACCCATACTTTCGCGCGATGCTGTTCGCCAATCACTGTTGTAGTTGATCGGCCCAAATGCTGCCACATAGATCGGGCCAGCCAATAAGCTAAGTATGAAAAATGAAAACACTTTGCGTTTAACGGTTACTTTTTTGTTTCTTACCAACATCATCATTCCTATATATTTTTCAGATCCGATCGGTTCATAAAACACTGAATGCGCACATCTGGCGGGCAGCATTGGGTGACTTCATCAACCAACTTTTTTTATACTCAACACATGGATCGTTATCACTCATTCGCCGACCTGGCTGCTGAACAAGTCGCCGGGGAAGACTTCTCAATTACTCTGCTCAAACAAACTCACGATCATGTAAGTATCGTTGCACCACATGCCGGTCATATCGAGCGTGGTACGTCAGAATTTGCACGGGCCTTAGCCGCACAAGAATTTAATCTGTATCTCTTTGAGGGACTTCGCGCATCTTACAATTATGAAAATCTGCATATCACCAGCCATCGTTTTGATGAGCCGCAATGCCTTGCTATGGTGTCAGACAGTGAGATTGTGATTTGTATCCACGGCTGTAATGGTGCGGAAAATACGATCTACCTCGGTGGGCGTGATGATCAATTGATCAGCCATTTAGAAAAACAGCTTCGTGAAATCGACATCAATGTGGTGAGCAAGGATCACCCTTGGCCAGGTCGTCATAAACAGAACATCTGTAATCGTGGAAAAAACCAAGCCGGAGTACAAATTGAATTGGCGAATTCAATTCGCGGTGGTGCGATTGAGGTAGAACTTATCTCGTGTTTACGTGAGGCCTTATTGAAGTATATTCTTAAATGTTGAGATAGAAAGCTTTCTAATCAATGTTTTACTGACTTTATATGTGATGCGATCTGGTGCTGTCGTTGACGTTTGTTCGCCGACGTAATACGCGCCACTTTCGGCACATCACCCGTTAAGAAACTCGGTAATGACTTATCACCCACGCGTTGATAATCCTGAACCAGTGTGGTTTGAACCTGCTCCCGATCTAGACCGAATTCGTCGATCATCACGTCATGCACCAACTCAAATAAACGACGTAAAGCGATTTTATAAGCGCTACCGTTAAGCACATAAATAGCATCAGATAGTTGCAGGAAACGGTTAAATGGTTGTTCGCCCAATAACAGTGGCAAGGTGTACGCAAAACGACCTGAGTTACCGATCATGTCCCAGAATCGGGCCAGTCGATTTATGCGTTGCAATGTCGAGAAATCAACGGTCGAGGTACTGAGAATATTGTAGGGTGTCTTTGGGTTATAACGTAGATCGTAAGCTTCTGTATGCCGATTAATCGGCGCACCACGTAACCGCTTTAAAATACCGAGTTGGATCTCATGGGGATTTAACCCAGCAAGCTGATCAAAGCTGTGAGCAAAGTTTTCCAATGTATCGCCGGGCAAACCGAAGATCAGATCAACATGTAAATGTGCACCAGTATTTTCACGCAACCAAGCAATATTTTCACACGTTTTCTGATTATTTTGTTTTCGGCTAATGCGTTGCTGGATTTCCGGATCGAACGTTTGCACGCCAATCTCAAACTGTAATGAATTTGGTGGGAAACGTTTTAGAGTTGCTTTTAACTTGTCCGGTAAATTATCTGGGATGACTTCAAAATGCAGATACAGATCGTCCGTCATGCGTTCTAGGAAAAATTCCATGATCGCAATACTTGTGCTGACTTTTAAGTTGAACGTGCGATCAATAAATTTAAAATTACGTGCGCCACGCTGAAAGAGCGTGTCCATTTCCTCTAAGAATCGTGTCAAGCCAAACGGTTTCGCGGTTTTATCCAAGGAAGACAAACAAAATTCGCACTTGAATGGACACCCTCGTGAGGCTTCCACATAGATGATCCGGTTACGAATATCTTCTTCGCTATACAGTGAATATGGTAGTTCTAACGCATCCAAATCGACCGCTTCACCACGAACGATTTTCTCGTAAGCAATTGCGTCTTGATCAGACAATAAGGCTTCGCAAAGTAGGCGAAAACTGCGTTCGCCATTCCCTGTCACGATATAGTCTGCCAGCTCGGCAATCTCAGGGAGATCAGGCGGATGACTGACTTCTGGCCCACCGAGTACAATGATCGTCTCCGGTGAGATGCGTTTAACCAATGTGATCGTTTCACTGATCTCCGCGACATTCCAGATGTAAACTCCAAAACCAATAATGCGTGGATGTTTTGCCAGCAACTTTTCAACGATATCGATCGGACGTTCGTGAATGGTGAATTCATCCAGCGATGTGTCCGACTGTAAATCACCCAAATTAGCGTAGATATACCGCAAACCAAAGGCGGAGTGGATATAACGGGCGTTTAGCGTGGTAAGAATGATCGAGGGCAAATTAGTTACTTATTAGTTGGTTCAAACGAAGAAAAAAGCAAGCTATAAACATGCTGCAGGCAACCTAGTTGTGCCTATTCTACCGATATAACGCTAATAAATCATGGAGATATACGCTGGGTGGTCTTGGTTTGTACGAGGAATTATTTGGGGGGAACGCATTCCTGAAAGCCGAATCCAGGAATGTGTGTTCTTATTCTTCGGTAACGAGATTTTTTAACTCATAATACAAGGCCACTTCATCCGCAGGGAGCGGTTTAGAAATGTAAAAGCCTTGTATGTAATCGCACCCGAGTTCGACCATGGTTTCGTACTCTGATTCCAACTCGATGCCTTCTGCGACGACCTTCATACCAAGACGATGTGAAGTTTCTAAAATTCCGCCAATCAGTGCTTGATTACGTACATTTTTATCAATACCGGCAATGATCTGACGATCCAGTTTAATCACATCAAGCGGATAATCTAATAAGTGCGTTAGGGATGATTTTCCTGTTCCAAAATTATCCAGCGCGATGTGAAAACCATTAGACTGCAATGCTTTCAGTTGTGGTATGCACGCTTCACCGTTATGCACTAATTGCTGCTCGCTTAACTCAAGACAGATGACTTGTGGTGGGATCTGGCTTTCCTCCACCCAGCTTGTAAAAAGATTGACAAAGTTCGGATCCGTTAATTGCGACGCGCACACATTGATTGAAATTTTCGTCGCCGCTGACGCACTAAGTTCAGTATTCGAGTACTCATAAAACGAGAAGCTGTTTTTGATCATTTCGTGCGAGAGTTCATTGATCGCAGGAGAGTGTTCAGCCAGCGGGATAAAATCTTTCGGATTCACCCAGCCCAATAAAGGAGAGTGCCAACGCGCGAGTGCTTCAACCGACACCTCATCTGGGTGTTCGACGTTGAATACGGGCTGGAACCAAGCTTTGACCTCAGCGTTATCCAGCGCGTATTTCAATTCCATTTCAATTTTCTGGCTTCTGGAGTAATGCGCAGCCATTTTTTCAGTATAGAAGCAGGCGAAGCTATTCGGGCTGCGCTTGGCCTCATACATCGCGGTATCAGCTTGCTTGATAAGCGTTTCAAGGTTATCCGCTTCTGGATAAAAGGCGATGCCAATTGACGGTTTGCATATGATCGAATGCCCATCTATTTCGAAAGGAGCATCAAAGCGGCCTAGAATTCGTTTTATGAAATGATAGGTCTCTCGCTTTGAGTCAAAAATGTCCGTAATAATGACAAATTCGTCACCACCGATTCGCGCTAGCAGATCGGATGTTCTGACAATATCATTAACGCGGTTGGAGACTTGTATCAATAACTCATCACCCGCTAAATGGCCGTAAGTGTCATTGATTTTCTTAAAGCCGTTCAGATCATAATAAAGCAGAGCAACTTGTTTCTCTTGCCGTTCAGCACGCGACAAAATGCGTTCTGCCGTTTCCATAAAATAGTGTCGATTTGGTAATTTTGTCAGAGAGTCATGCCGAGCAACATTTTCAAGGTGTGTATTCCGCTCTGCTGTTTCTTCGAGAGAGCTTTGTAATTCCAGTTCGGCCTTTTTCTGTGATTTTGCATAATGCAGACTATGCGCAAGACTATCCGCAGTTATCCGATTCTTACTCAGAAAATCTTGAGCACCTTCTTTAAGTGAGCTGACGGCCAGCTCGTAGTCTTCTTGTCCAGTTAATACTACGATCGGCAATGTTGGGTACTTTTGGCTAATCTCAGTAATATTCATTACACCTGAGCGATCGGGCAGAGTCATATCAAGAATTAAAGTCGAAAACGCGTTTTCTTCCAACGCTTCTAATAAACTTTGGAAGCTTTCCACATGTGTAATCGAGCAATCATCATTAAACACCTGATCCAGCATGATTTTGATCAGCTCCGCATCTGCTGGATTATCCTCTGCAACCAAGAAGCTTTTTTCTTCTGCAGCAAAATTGCTTTCCATCGTCATAGCATCGTCTATCGATTTTATATTTAAATCTGCCTTACTCATCGTGCTCTCTCCGCATTCCTGCGTTTCTCAATTTCAAACAATCAAACACCTTTAATTTGTTGAATTTGAATCATTTACTTACTCAACAAACTCATCACTTTGTAGATTCGTGTCACTTATATCGGCCAATGCGTTGGGGACTGTACATGTCACGCATAACCCCCCCATGTGAGATTGACTAAACTGTAGCTCTCCATCCAACAGATCGATAATACGCTCACAATGGGTTAAGCCCATTCCAAGCCCATTTGGATACTCTTTTTCTGCATTTAATCGGCGATAAGGTTTGACTAACTCATTGAATTTAGAAGGGTCAACGCCAATACCGTTGTCATGAATTGAAATTGTCAACTTGTCATCTGCCTGATCAATCTCTACGACAACCTGTGGCGTATGTCCTAGTGTATTGGGTTGGTAAAATAACGCGTTCTTCAGAACTGAGTGGAAAAAGAGTTCCCAGTGTTCCAACGGACCCGTGTAACGATGATTCTCCGTTGGAAAGTGGAACTGCGCTTGTTGTGCCTTGAAATTTGCCCCTACCTGCTTGGCGACCAAGCTAAGCAGCTCATTAAAACTAAACTGCGATGTAAAAGGCTTTTGCGTCGTTAATCGTGAATACGCCAGCAACCCTTCGATCATATCTTGCGCACGCCGTCCATTTTGATTGATCAACTCGAGCCAATAGCGTTCTTTAGGATCAAGCTTTTCTGCTAATTGGGAATCCAGCATTTGTGAAAACTGTACGACCGCTCTTAATGGAGCGCCCATATCATGTGAAAGACTATAAATAAATTGTTGAAAATCGGTCTGTTGTTTATCCAAAACGTTAATCACCATCACTTAATTAATTTGCAGATTGGCGCTAAATCTATATCAACGATTTTGCTCTGAAATCATGCTTATGTTGAAAGCAAATTCCGTGCACAATGTTAATTTTGCCGGTTGAATACCTAAAATTAGTACTTTGCTTTCTTTAAGACGTAGAGATACTAAGAATAAATCATCGTTAATCGAAAAACAGATAAAACTGAGATTTCTGTGGTTAATCACACAAATTCAGCGAGTTACGCGCGTTTTACAACTCTTGCTGGTGGGTGGGCTGCTAACATCAAGCAAAAGAATACATTACATTAAGGCTCATATAAGATCGCCATAGGAAATGACAGAAAAATAGCCTCGATACGAACACTAACGTCAATTCACAGACGTCAGATCTTACAAATTATTAATAAATTTCGATGCGAGGGAAAGCATGTTTGCCATCTTCTGCTTCATAAAACATGTCATCCGTGATCGGACGTAGCTCACCTTCTGCCGGTGGCACGGCTAGAATATTTAGATCTACTTCCTGCAATGAGCCTTTAAGACGATCATCATCAAACTCAAGCTGATAATACAAACCATTCCAAGCGTTGATTCCATACTCTTGTGGGGTTTTATGTAAAAACAGTAAATCGTATTCAAGATCGGTTAATTCATCTTGACCGATGCGGCGTTTAATTGCGTAAGGATAAGCAAGATGGCAAACCATTTGCTGTGGATGCTCGAGGCATTGGAAAGGACGCATTGAGAGAAAATGCTCCTGGAATTTCGGGCGATCAAGGTTAAATTGATAGACGCCTTCTTCACTGTCTGGCAGGAATTCGACTGAACCAATAAGCGTCGTTTCACCCGCCTGATCAATCAAGAAAATCTGCTTTTCCCCTTGAAAAAAATCAGTCGCAAACAGTGTGGCTGGTGTACTTAAGCCACAGGTGATAAATAAACTAGCCAAAATTCCTGCTTTTATATTCATGCTACCACCCTCACTGTTTGCGTTTGTCTGATCAGCTGTGATCAATCATTTCGTATCTGGTGCCGTATACGTCACTCCATGATCTGCATATATCTTTTCTAAAGTACCGTCTGTCTTAAAAGTCTCAATGATCTCAATGATAGAAGTGGATAATTCATCATTACCCGCTTTTACTGCTGCACCGACATCCCAACCGTCAATCGTCAGACCGGGTGTTGGAATTTGCGTAACGATGATATTTTTACGATCACTACTGACTTCCAAACTGTGTTCAAGCTCAGCTCGGTTTGCCATGACAGCAGTCAATTCACCGTTTAACAAAGCCGTTGTTGCTTTTTGAACATCGAGAAAGTGCACAACGTTTTCAGCGATATTGCCGCCAAACGCCGCTAATAAATACATATCTGCCAGTGAATCCACCGTCACACCTACTTTTTCTGTTTTAAACACTTCAAGTGTTTTAGCAGAACCAATGCGTCCTGGATTGACTGCGAATGCAATCTGCTCACGATAATAAGGTGAGAAAAAAGTGACTTGCTCAATGGTTTTAGCAAAATTAGGATCGTAAGGTACATGCAGCATAAGATCAGCAACACCACCGCCTAAGTAATGTCCTTTCCAAACGACATTCCGTAGATCGTCTTCCATAGACTCATCAGCAGGAAACAAACGAAATCCAACTTGGACACCAAGCGCTTTTGCAATCGCACGCCCCAAGTCAATATCAATCCCAATTGATTCGCCTTTTTCCGATTTGTAAGAGAAAGGTGGGAACGCTTCATAAACAGCAATTTCCATGAAACCTTTCTCACGGATTTTTGCCAGATCATTTGCAACGGCTGATGTCGTTAACCCTAAGGCAAGACAGGCCGTTACAATCAGCTTAAGTATTTTCATCAAATTTACTCTACAGCAATTGTTTCAAGCCACGCGCGAATAGCCCAAAGCGCTTCTTGGCTGAGTGGACCGCCGTCAGTATCTGCAAAGACTGGCATATAAGTGATCCCATTTCGCGTCGCACCATCTCGCACACGATATTGGTACCACTCATCGCCATCAGCATCATGTGGAAGTTTTCGTAAATCTGGCGCGATACCACCAGAAACACCGCCTAAACCATGACAACGTGCGCAGTTCTGGTTGTAACCTGCTGCACCAATTTCTATCGCTCGTTCGTTTCCTGAATACGGATTCCTTGCAACCCACTCTTCGCCTAGATCATCAAGACCTTCAGTATCCATCGGTTGTGGTTGTACATCGCCATGTGAGAATGCACTGCCAGATAATGTCAGTAAGACAGCTGCTAAAATTGCTTTGAGTCCAGTAGTCGTTTCCAATTTTTTTATTGTGTTCATATTTCCATTCCACTTGTGTAATTCATTTTTTCGCTTTTAGTAATTTAATATCACTAAAGCGGGTATCAACGCGTTAAAACGAAAAAACAACTGCATCCGCCACATCGATTAGGAATAGGAGAGTCAAACAATGTAGTACAGGAGGAGGTTATTCCCCGAGCCCGGATGCAGTTGATAAAATTGGAGGCCGTCGCATTGCCGACCTCCATTTTTTCCGCAATTGACGTATTTCTTATTTCGCCAATTTAAAGACCCAAAGGCTACCGCCTTGGTTCAGGAAGTTAACGCGGCTAGCAACATCACCACCCCATAATGGGACAGCGCCACCCCAACCTGAAGGAACACCAACAAACTGTTCACCGTCTTGTTCCCAAGTAATTGGGCAACCAACAACACCTGAACCTGTTTGGAATTTCCACAGTTCTTCACCTGTTTTTGCATTAAATGCTTTCAGGTAGCCTTCAGGCGTACCAGTGAAGACCAAGTTACCGCCTGTTGCCAGAACACCGCCCCATAGAGGTGCAGCATTTTTGACTTCCCAGACTTTTTTACCTGTTTTAGGATCGAATGCGCGAAGTGCGCCGATGTAATCATCGTTAATCGGTTTGATAGTGAAACCAGCGCCTAAATACGCCGCACCTTTTTTATAGGTAACCGGTGTATTCCACAGATCCATTCCCCATTCATTTGCAGGAACGTAGAACAATTCTGTGTCAGGGCTGTAAGCCATAGGCATCCAGTTTTTACCACCAAGGAAAGATGGTGCAACGAAGATTTGCTCACCTTTTTCAGCAGAACCAGGATCGCCAGCACGCAAACCAGTTTCGATTGGACGACCTGTTTCCATATCGATGCCTGTTGCCCAGTCGATACGATCAACAAATGGGAACGCATTAACGAGATCACCGTTTGTGCGATCAAGGACATAGAAGAAACCGTTACGATCAGCATGACCCGCTAGCTGCTTACCACCTTGATCAAATGCAACTGTTTCGTTTACACCGTCGAAATCCCAACCATCATTTGGCGTGTATTGATAATGCCATTTGATTTTGCCGGTATCAGGATCGAACGCAACAGTTGACGTTGAATAGAGGTTATCACCGGGACGCAAATGTGCGTTCCAAGGTGCTGGGTTACCAGTACCCCACATGATTGTGTCAGTGTCTGGATCGTAAGTACCACCTGCCCATGTTGCTGCACCACCTGTTTTCCACAGATCGCCAGTCCACGTTTTGTTGGTTTCACCTGTGATACCGTTGTCTTTACCATTCAACGTTCCCATGTGACCTTCAACTGTTGGACGACTCCAAACCAGTTTGCCGGTTTTCGCATCACGTGCATCAACACGACCAACGATACCGAATTCGCCACCGGAAACACCGAGGATAACCTTACCTTTAACGATTAAAGGCGCAGCAGTTGATGAGTAACCCGCTTTGTAATCACCCATCGTTTCTTTCCAGACAACTTTACCTGTGTCTTGATCCAACGCAACTAATTTAGCGTCCAATGTACCGAAGATGACCAAGTTGTCATATAAAGCGGCACCACGGTTGACCACGTCACAGCAAGGTAGGATGCCTTCTGGGAGACGGTGCTCATATTCCCAAAGCTCTTCACCCGTTTTCGCATCAACTGCGAACAAACGAGAATACGACGCTGTTACAAAGATTTTCCCATTTGAAACAAGAGGTTGTGCTTCCTGTCCACGTTGCTTCTCACCACCGAAAGAGAATGAATAAGCTGGAACCAATTTGCTAACCGTGTCAGCGTTGATGCTTTTTAACGGGCTATATCGTTGGCCTTTTGGACCAATACCGTAAGAGACAACATCACCGGTTGTTTTCGCGTCATTTATGATATCTGCATCCGTAACACCCGCTTGGGCATTAGTTGCAAGCATAATTGCAGACATGACTAATGAACTTGCGAGAGTCGTCTTGCAGGTTTTTATCTTCATCTTCATTTTACCTACTCCAGGATCTGGGTAACTGTGTTTAGATTTGATTGTTTTTTCCGGAGCTTTTGCTCCTGTTTTTCTTCAATGACCGTGGATGAACATTTCATAAAGCTAATTTTGAATTTGGCCTAAGAGTACAAAGTCAATTCAGCCATACATTCAAAGGGTCATATAGAGACGTAGCAGAGACTGTGCCAGTGGCGTGTATTTAAGAAACAATCTGTTTCACATTTGAAAAAAACACTGAATAACAAGTACATATACATGTCATAAAAATGGCAGATGACACATATTTTTAGGAATATTACTCAGAGATATCAGGAATATGTATCGTTTTGCGACGTTGCAGTCCCATTTCGCAACGTCGCGACACATTGATTTATGCAATTGGAATAACGAGGAAACGGGCTAATTTTCGCGTTTTGATAGAGCTTTCTGGCCGACATGGAAAAATTGATGCAAAGAGAATTCCTTTTCTCCAAGCAATAGGTGATCAAGCAGGTGCAACATCCAAAGAAATGAGAGTATTGAATTGTTGAAGTGTCGAGAAAAGAGCGTACGCATCATCTGATCCGGCCAACTCACGGATGGAATGCATTGCAAAAGTCGGTACGCCAATATCAATCGTCCGCACACCTATCACTGTCGCGGTGATCGGGCCAATCGTGCTACCACACCCCATATCTGATCGCGTCACAAATAACTGATAAGGCGTCCCGGCAAGATCAGCAACGTGTTTGTAAATTGCTACTGTTTCACTATTTGACGCGTAGGCCTGATTACTATTGATCTTAATCACCGGCCCAGCATTTAAGATTGGCCCATGCCGCTCATCATGTTTATCGGCAAAATTTGGATGCACGCCATGCGCATTATCGGTTGAAATCATCATTGATCGGGCAATCATCCGCGCATTATTCTCGTCTGTCTCAGCGATCCGCTCTAACACACTGCGCAGGAAGTTACCGCGTGCGCCGGATGTTGACCCACTGCCGACTTCTTCATGATCATTACAAACGAGCAGCTGTGCCTGTTCCGGATCAGAAGCTAACATCGCACGAAGTCCTGTATAACAACTAAGTAAATTATCCAATCGCGCACTGGCCAGAAACTCTGATCGCAAACCAATCATCGCCGCAGCCTGTGTATCGTAAAAGTACAATTCGTAATCTAACACTTCACCTTTTTTCGTGAGCAGCTGTTGTAATTCTTCTAACAACGAAAATGTTTGGCCAGAAGCAAGACTCAGAATCGGTGGAAGATCCGTTTGTTTATTGATTTTATGCATATCATTCGCCTCACGATCTAGATGGATCGCAAGACTAGGAATAATCGCAATAGCATTTTCAAAATTGATTAACTCATGATGCAGCTTTCCCTCACTATCTCTCAACGTTACCCTTCCCGCTAAGGATAAATCACGATCAAACCACGGATTCAGCAACACACCACCATATACTTCAACCGCAAGTTGGTTGTACGACTTCGCATTCATTTCCGGATTTGGCTTTACTTTCAGCGCGGGCGAATCCGTATGCGCGCCCACCATTCGAAAACCGGAATCAACTGGACCCGTTTTACCCATGCGAAAAGCAATGATCGATGAATCATTTCGGACAACAAAATATTGCCCGCCAAGTTCGAGTGACCAGGAATTGGCTTCATGCAACTGCACAAAACCTGCTTCAAGCAATGCACTTTGCATGTTCGCAACGGCATGAAACGGGCTTGGAGATGCACTCAAAAACGTGACCAAAGATTGATTAAAATTCGCTTTATCCATTTTGCTTGTTGAGCCTCCGAAAAAAACCAACAGAAAAAACATCTTTCTAAAAAAATATACCAACGCATTATACACGCCGTTTTTCATTACTACGCACTTGTAGAACAGACCACCCTCACGTAGAGTCGCCCTCTTTCACGCGAGTTATCATGCAAAGACGTTACCTAATCCACGGCGTATTACCGGCAATTTCCGCGGCGTGTTGTTTTGCCATAATGTCTGCTTGCGTAAAACTGGTTGCCGACACAATTCCGGCATCCATGGCTGTTTTCCTGCGGAACAGTATCGGTTTATTTTTTGTTTTACCTCTCGTGCTACCTCGTGGGATCGCCTTCTTAAAAACGAAACGTCTCAAAACACACCTGATCCGATCCCTTTTTAGCCTTTGTGCCATGACCTGCTTTTTCCTCGCTATTAGGAAGATCGGACTGGCCGAGGCAACATTATTAAATACCACTTCGCCCATCTTTATCACCTTACTCGCCGTCTTGTTTTTAGGTGAAAAAATTAACCGCACAATACTGCTCGCGATCGTCAGTGGTTTTGTCGGTGTTGCACTAATTTTAAATCCACAAGAAAACGTGATCGCCGTTGGTGCTTTATTTGGATTAGCCTCCGGTTTTTTTATTGCCTGTACAAAAGTATTAATCAGGCACATGGCATCTTCTGAACCCGTTTTGCGAACCATGTTTTATTTCAGTATTTTTTCCACGCTTTATTCCACTATCCCACTTATCTGGTTCTGGAAAACACCTGACGCGTCAAGTTTTGCGATCATGATCATCGCCGCACTAAGTGGAACGGCAGGCCAACTTTTATTGACATATTCGTTTACGCATAACCCGGCTAGTAAGATCGCACCGTTTAGTTATAGCATTGTGGTGATCGCCACGATCATTGGCTGGATCGGTTGGCAAGAACTTCCTTCACACTCTGCAATTATCGGCGCTTTAATTGTCATTTCCGCGTGTATTGTCATGACCCTTCAAGGCAAATTTCCTGATGCTTGGCGAATATTGCCCAGATCACGAAAAAAATAATTCTTTTTTAATTTTAAAATGTGCATTGCAACGTCATTCTCACCCTTATTTTCGGCTAGAAATAAAACCTAAATTGTGTCAAACGTGACACATAATCACGCAAAAAAAACCTCTCAAGTACCTCTTAAATTAATAATCGGTAAAAAAGTTTGATACCCACCATCGATTTAACGAAAAGACACGGTACTGACATTGACGAAAAGACATCCCCAATCTAGTTTTAGCTAGGACATTCCTACTCTCATATAACTAAGGAGAACCGTCATGGCCCGACCTCTCCGTATTGAATACGCTGGGGCACTTTATCTTCTATCTGCACATGGCAACGAAGATCAAATCAGCTTCACCGATGACAAAGATTATCAAGACTTTCTCGACCTGCTCGCTCGCACTTGTGAGCGTCATGATTGGGTGTGTTACGCCTATAGTCTATTGCCTAATCAATACCAGATTTTGATCGAAACAAAGAAACCAACCTTGTCACGAGGCATGAAATTTTTAATCGGTCTTTACACACAACATTTCAATCAACGACACGACAAAAGTGGACACGTTTTTCAAGGTCGATTTAAGAGCATTTTGGTAGATCGCGAAGAATATCTTCAAGACGTTTCACGCCTCGTCGTTTTACAACCTTTAACAACCGGTTCAGCACGAACCATCACTAGCTGGAAATGGAGCAGTTATAACGCAACGGTAGGACGCAAAGAAGCGCCCGAGTTTCTCGCAACCGAAGCGATTTTGGATACATTTTCAAAGCAAAAAAAACGAGCTGAAGAAAGTTATAAAGCATATGTTCAAGAAGGAAAAAAAGCACCTTCTCCACTGCTGCAAGTTCGTAAACAAATTTTCTTAGGTTCAGATAGTTTTATTAAACAAATGGAGAAAAAACTCTCTGCAAAAAAAGTTAACCCAACGAAACCTATTCGCGGAAAAGGGCCTGTAAAAGCACTGAGTACGTTTAAGAAAAAATTCCCAGAACGTAACCGAGCAATGGCTGAAGCTTATTTGAGTGGCCATTACACATTACAGCAAGTCGGTGAATTTTTTGAAGTGAGTTATGCCACTGTTAGCAGAGCCGTTAACACCTTAGAAACGCAAGCATAATTTCTGAAAAAATTAAATTTCAACTTAATCAAACTTCCACTGCAAACGTTGGAGCGATTTCCCAACGTTTGCCATTCTTAACGGAAGCATTGATTTAAAAGCGTTAATTCAACACATAAATTCCGGCTTTAAATACCCAGTCATATGTAGTGGCCCTAACTCACTAAAGCTGTTCTACAGTCGCAGGAAATAGTGTTTTATTCATCTTTCCGCCGCGCAACAAGCACACCATCTCGCGTCGGATTTATAAAAGTATCAAAATTCGGATCGTGAAATACCAATTCGTTATGTTCTCTGATCGCTTCTGTCCAACCTGGTACGATATCGTTAAAAGTTTCCATCGCCACGCGGCCATGCCATAACACATTATCACAAATATACAGCCCACCTGGACGCACGCGTTCCCGGGCAAGATTCCATACTTCGGGGTAGCCGTCTTTATCAACATCGTTATAGCAAATGTCGAAATATCCCTCCGTCTGCTTAAAAGTATCTTGAGCAATACCTGAGTGAAACTCTACGCGCTCAGATAAACCAGCAGCTTGTAAATTGGCTTGTGCTTTGGCTTTATTATCAGGATTTCCATCGGTGCAGATCACCTCGCCATGTGCCCCTACCGCTTTTGCAAACCAATACGCTGAATAACCAAAACCACTGCCGAATTCAAACACTCGCCGCGCACCGATCATCTTCGCTTGGGAATGTAAAAACATACCGACTAACCGACCGACAATTGGAAAATTATTTTCACGAGCGATCGCTTCCATTTGTGTTAAAACGGCATGATCCGTCTGTCCACTCAGTGAAAACATATATTCTTCCAATTTTGGATCTACGGGTGGGATCAGTAGTGGGTTTTGTTGTTTTGGATCGCGTATCTCAGTCATAATATTCCTCGCTTATTTTTAAAATACATTGAGGTAAAAGCACTTTTATACTGCGTAAATAACATGAAGCAACTCATCTTCACGATGAATTAATAAAGCGTATAGAGATAAATAGAAGTGATATAAATAGTAGAATAATTAACCTTAAATTATTAGTGCAAATTTACTAAACACATGTTTATGTCGCCACCACCCCTTCATCCGCATCTAGAAGCGATCACACACTGCCTAGCAAAAAGTCCAGTACATCCACTTGAGCATCCTTTATTCCTCGAAAAAAAACTAAAGGTTTATGTAAAACGAGATGACTTTCTGCATCCGGTTATCTCAGGAAACAAATGGCGAAAGTTAAAATACATAGTAAACGACGCACTTGAGAATCGCGCGAAAACCCTCGTTAGCATGGGTGGAGCTTGGTCAAACCATTTACATGCACTCGCATTTATTGGCCAACAGATTGGGCTAGATACCGTTGGTTTAGTACGAAATCCGCATACTGATCAAGATACGCCCAGCATGCAAGACATGCGGCAGTGGGGCATGAATTTACAGCTTCTAAGCCGCGATGAGTTTCGGCAATTACGCACTGATCATAAGCATTATCTCACTGATCACAACGCCTATTGGATCGCTGAGGGCGGTACGAGCCAACTTGCGATCAACGGTGTGGCTGACATCATTGATGAACTTAAGATAGATGATCCTACTCGCACGTTTGATCTGATCGTTTTAGCCTGCGGCACAGGTACAACACTTGCCGGGTTGATCGTGGGGCTCGCCCGACAGCTAACATCTGATCAAACGATTCAACCTCACCTTCTCGGTTTTGCCGCTTTAAAAGGTGCAGATTTTTTAACGCATGATGTCCGTCAACTCCTGTTGCGATCCGGTATTGCTGACAACGCCGCCAATTGGTCTATTAATCTGGACTCGCATTACGGTGGTTTTGGAAAAATACCCGTCGAATTGCGCCAGTTCATGCAGGCGTTCACAGCAGAAACAGAACTACCACTTGATCCTGTCTACACTGGCAAACTCATGGCTGGGTTATGTGATCAGATCAAACAAGGCGTTTTCAAACCCGGCACGCGAATGTTGGTTCTTCACACGGGCGGACTGCAAGGCAGCCGATGTAAATAATTCCCGTTTACATTCCAAAAAAACTAGCGATTAATCAAGGGTTTTCAGCACTTTTGCATCGCATATCAACGGCATCAATTAATCCGATCGAATTTGTATTGACTACGCCCTGCAAAACCGAGAATATTAAGAACATGTGACAATAATAATTCTCCTAAACGTCACTGGCAGAAAATGACGGACATCTCTGTCAGATCGTTCTTCGCTCGCGCTGAGAGTTAACCAGACATAAAAATCACCACATTTCATGTCACAACATTATGTATCCGAGAAAATTGAATGAAAATTAAAGTACCCGAGAATCTAGCCTCATTAGATTCTATTTTGCCTGAAGAACCTTTGCTCATGATGGGCGCTGGCCCAGTGCCTATTCCACCGCGTGTTGCGGCAGCAAATTCCATTGTGATCAATCACTTGGGAGAAACCATGGCACAGGTGATTGAACAAGTAAAAGCCATGTCACGCTATGTTTTCCAAACAGAATCACAGCATATACTCGGTGTCGCCGGACCCGGATCTGCTGCGATGGAAATGGCCGTAGTTAACTTAATCGCACCTGGCGATAAAGTTCTATGCGTAATCAATGGTTATTTCAGTAGCCGTTTAGCCGACATGGCGGAACGTGCAGAGGGCGAAGTTATCCGCTTGGAAAGTGAGCACTGCAAAGGTGCAACACCGGATGCTGTACGACAAGCTTTAGAAACACATCGTCCAAGCATTTTAACCATCGTACAGGGTGAAACCTCAAATACGGTTTATAACCAGCACCTTCCACAGATCGCCGCGATAGCCAAAGAATACGGCTGTATGGTGATTGTTGATGCCGTCTGTACACTCAGCACCATGCCGTTAGATATGGATGCGTGGGGAATTGATGCCGTCATTACGGGCGGACAAAAAGGCCTATCATCCATCCCCGGCGTCTCCTTAGTCGCCTTTTCTCAGCAAGCTTGGGAACGGATTAATGCACGCGAAGATCAACTCCGTCACTGGTGTTTAGACGCGAAACTGGCTGATTTATTTTGGTATAAAAAATCCTACCATTACACCGCGCCCGTTTCCGGTATTCTCGCCATGCACGAAGCTCTGTTGCTGATCTGCCATGAAACGCTGACTGATCGATTTGAGCGCCATTTACGTTGTTCAACGGCGTTGCAATTCGGTATTGAAGCATTGGGCTTGTCGCTATACGTCGCACCTGAATCGCGCTTAAACTCGGTCGTTGGGGTCAACTTGCCAGAAAATATTCAGATCGCGCAATTATTGAATTACATGTCTGATCACTTCCGTGTCGAGATTTCCGGCTCATTTGGAGCCAATATCGTACGTATTGGTCAAATGGGTGAGCAATCACGCGCGCATCACCTGTTTCGCACGCTACATGCGTTGGGCTCAAGTATCAAAGCATTCGGCATCAACGTGGATATTCCAAATGGTGTTGCCATGCTTGAGAGCAAACTCGAACATATCAGCACACCACAAGCACGAAAAAATCGTCCATTAAAAGCGGTTTAATCCAACCGTTCGTTTTTGGGTTTGAGCATAAGATGCTGGCGCAGATTGACACTGCGCTAGCATTTTTCAATACATCGTTAACCTAAACATATTGAATGTAAAAGCGAATACATCACTTCCGCAGGAATTTCCCACCTCATGAGTACCCCATCCATCAGCGAAAACCTTTACGAAAAAATCACGAATGTCGAAGATGCACGTGTCTGCACTGCGATTGATGAAAACGCCTGTCATGTGGTTCCCGGCAATTTTATTTTGACGATCATCAGTTATTTTTTTAGCAAACTCGGCGATGCCGTCGCCAACCCAAAAGTGGTTTTACCGTGGGTTATGGAAACCTTGTCCGCACCCCTTTTTTTGATCGGCTTTCTGGTACCCATCCGCGAATCTGGATCACTTATTCCGCAGCTTGTCATCGCCAGTTACATTCGCGAAATGCCGATCCGCAAATGGATGTGGATCCTCGGCAGTGTGCTGCAAGCTTTTGCAATGTTCGGTATTGGGCTCGTTGCATTCAGCCTTGATGGAACGGTTGCTGGCTGGGCGATCATTGGTTTACTGATCATCTTCAGCCTCGCACGAGGTTTAAGCTCCGTTGCCGCTAAAGATGTGATCGGTAAAACCATACCAAAAACCCGACGCGGTCAGCTCAATGGATGGTCAGCTAGCGCAGCCGGCTTGATCACGATCGGAATTGGTAGTGTGATGATGCTTGATCAAGCTGAACAACTTTCTGCAACAAACTGCGGTTTACTGCTGTGCCTTGCGGGCTTGTTATGGATCATGGCGGCTTTCAGTTATGCGAATATTAACGAATTCGCTGGCGAAACCAGTGGCGGCGGCAATGCCCTCACCGAAGCACTAAAACGCCTCAGTATATTGCGTGATGACAAACCTTTTAGGCATTTCGTGATCACGCGCTCACTCTTACTCTGCTCCGCATTGACGGCGCCATTCTACGTTGTCATGGCGCAAAAAAGTCTCGGATCAGCACCGTTTCTACTCGGTTTATTTATGATCGCTAGTGGTGCTGCAAGTTTAATTTCCGCTCCTTTTTGGGGACGTTTCGCCGACGTTTCCTCACGAAAAGTCATGATCGTCGCCGCGTTATTAACCGCAATGTTGGGCTTAATTATTTTTTGTATTGATCAGTTTCATGATGAATGGCTTAGTCTGATCTGGCTATTACCCAGCGCGTATTTCTTACTCAGTATTGCCCACCAAGGGGTACGTATTGGACGCAAAACCTACGTGCTCGATTTGGCTGAAGGCAACCGTCGAACCGATTATGTTGCGGTTAGCAACTCTGTCATTGGAGTAGTTTTATTGCTCATGGGCGGTGTTGGCGCACTGAGTGAATTAATCGCGATCAGTGGTGTGATTTTATTTCTCTCTCTACTGGGGTTATTGGGAGCTGCAATGGCAACGCGATTACCGGACGTAGAATAAATTTCGTAACGCTATCGCATTACAACGAAGCCAAAACGCAACGGATTACGCCGTAATCATAAGCTTCATCTAATGCTTCATATATTTTCTTTAAACTCCGATCACTTCCATCCCCTTCATCACTGGCTTCGATGGTAAAGATAATTTCGTTTAATTCTTCCGTTTCAAGATCAACCACATCTTCAATGGCTAAAAGCCCAACCTCAATCGCGTCCGCTAAATGCGAGTAAACCGTGCTGGGGTTAATTTTGCGTTGTATGGCTATTTTTTCAGGTGAGAGACCTTGCTCATGTAAAAGCAGTGTTTGGTTAACTGTCGCACTCAAGTGATTATTCATTAATTCAGACAATGGGTATTCTGTAATTACATCTAAAAATCGACGCCCATAATGCGCGAGTTTTTGTTCGCCCACACCGGAAATACGCTGCATGGCATTCAGATCACCCGGGCGTTGTTTACACATATCCATCAACGTCGCATCATGGAAAATAACATAAGGTGGTACGCCTTTTTCTTGTGCAATTTCTGCACGTAATGATCGCAACGCCTCCCATAAGTCCGCATCTTGAGGACGTACAACAGATTGCTTTTTACCGGTCGATTTTGTTGTGGTTGGTGGCGTATATTTTCGTAATCGTAGTGTTTGTTCACCACGTAAAACCTGACGACATTTTTCCGTTAAGCGCAAAGCGCCGTGACGTGCGATATCAATTTCTAAATACCCCATTGCGATCAATTGTCGGAATAAGGTTCGCCATTCTGTCGCACTTAGATCTTTACCGATGGCGAATGTACTGATCTGATCATGTCCATTCGCTTGCATACGTTCATCCGCTTTGCCGAGTAATACATCAATTAAATAATTCACACCGAAACGTTGTTCCGTTCGATAAACACACGACAAGGCTTTTTGGGCCACTTGGGTACCGTCGTAATCTTCCGGCGGTTGTAAGCAGTTATCGCAGTTACCACATTGATGCGGTGAGTCTTCATCGAAATAAGCCAGTAAGGCATGGCGGCGACAACTGATCAATTCGCACAATCCGAGCATCGCATCTAACTTATGATGCTCAACGCGTTTCACCAACTCCGGTGCCGTCGAGTCCTGCATGAATTGTCGAAGCGTGATCACATCTTGCAAGCCATACGCCATCCACGCATTTGCGGGTAAACCATCGCGCCCAGCACGGCCGGTTTCTTGATAATACGCTTCGATATTTTTCGGTAAATTTAAATGCGCTACAAACCGTACATTAGGTTTATCAATACCCATTCCAAACGCGATCGTCGCAACGATGATCACGCCTTCTTCGCGTAAAAACCGTTGCTGATGATGTTCACGTAGTTTTGCTGAAAGTCCTGCATGGTACGGTAATGCGTTTCGGCCTTGATCACTTAACCATTCAGCAATCACTTCTACTTTTTTGCGTGAAAGACAATAAATAATGCCCGCATCTTGCGCATGGTTTTGTTCAATAAAACGCCACAATTGTTGCTTGGCTTGTTGCGCTTCTGCAATCGAATAATGAATATTTTTTCGATCAAAACTATTTAAATAGGTATTCGCGTCATGCAGATTTAATTGCTCGATAATTTCTTGTCGCGTTCGATTATCTGCGGTTGCCGTTAGTGCAACACGCGGAACGTTCGGATAACACTCGTGCAAAATCTTGAGCTGTTGATACTCTGGACGAAAGTCATGACCCCATTGAGATACACAGTGCGCTTCGTCAATCGCAAATAAAGAAAGTTGTACGGAATCTAATAATGACAACATCCGCTCAGTCACTAATCGTTCTGGCGCGACGTAGAGTAAGTCCAGCTCGTTATTACGCAGCTTTTGTTCGATATCGCGAGCTTGATCCGGGGTTAAACTCGAATTCAAAAATGCAGCTTTTATCCCTAGCTGCGTCAGCGCATCCACTTGATCTTGCATTAATGCGATCAAGGGAGATACGACTATGCCGATGCCTGATCGGACCAAGGCCGGGATCTGATAACACAAAGATTTCCCACCCCCCGTCGGCATGAGCACCAATGCATCTTCACCATCGAGCAAATGACGAATGATCGCCTCTTGGTTATGTCGAAATTCATCATAACCAAAGGTTTCTTGGAGGATTGCTTGCGCGCGGTGAATTAAAGAGTCTTCCATTACAAGTCGCCGAATTGCTAATCAGAGCAGGTCAAAAAAGACGCATCAGTATGGCGCATTTTCAGGCAAAAAAAAGGGCCAGTTAAGTTATCTTAACGGCCCTTTCAAGGAGGCTAATTAACAGTAATACTATAAAAGGTCGTGCATGTTTACTTCATAAAACGCTTTGTCGATCAATATTGCGGTGATTCGTAGGCGCGTTGTTCTTGGCCCTCTACGATTGGTTTAACAAAAATCTCTACGCGTCGATTCAGTTGACGTCCGGCTTCCGTTTCGTTGGTATCACGTGGCTCTGTTTCACCACGGCCTTCACTGCGCATACGATCGTAAGGTATTCCGTGATTCACTAAATAGGTTGTCACCGCTTGCGCACGTCGTTCTGACAGTGCTTGGTTGTACGTTTGTGACCCGACACTGTCTGTGTGACCAATAACGTGTACAACAGTTCGGTCATATTTTTTCAAGACGTCAGTCAAGCTATCTAATGATGGGTAAAAGGCTGGTTTTAAAGAATCTTTACCAAAATCAAATGAAACTTCGTTATTGACACTTAACTTCAATGTGTCGTCACGCATGCGTTCAATTTCGATCGCATTTGCTTGGCGTTCTTGTGCAAGCTCATCTTCAAAAGCTGCTTGTTGGTTATCCATATAATGGCCAACTGCGCCACCCGCAAGCGCACCAACAGCCGCACCGATCAGTGTGCCCTCAGTATCTTTGCCTAAGACTTGTCCAACCACGGCGCCGACAGCGGCGCCAGCACCCGCACCCGTTTTCGCTCGACGATTCGGATCATCAACTGTTGCACATGCGGAGAGAAATAAAGCGAGTGTAGACGTCGCAATGATTTGTTGAGTTTTCATATTGTGGCCCCCTTAACATTCAGCCGGGTCATTAAGGCACAAACAGTTTTTAGTCTTTGACCCACACTGTTCGTGCGTGATTATTTACGTTGAACCGAAGTCTATTGCAGACTGAATTAACGCAAGCTGAATGTTAAGAGTGTTTATTTTTGTTGAAGTTGCACGCGCTGGTCGACAACTGTGACTGATATCTCACCATTCAGTAATTGCTGGAGATCTTCACCCACCATGTGTGCACGCCAGCCGGAATTGATCAAACTGGCTTCGCCACGGACAAGTTTGTCTAGCTCTTTATTCGGCGCTAGAACGATATGATTCATTTCGTTTTCAGATGCACGTTGCCGCACGATCACGGACATTAAATCGAGCAACATTTCCTGGTTCACGTTTAGCGGGACTTTACGTTTATGTTCAGGTAAATCTTGCGGCTCGGCCTGATCCGCTTCTTCAATCAACTTAATAATACGCGCGCCATAACGCCCAACTTGACGATCAGGCAAGCTTTTCACTGAATAGAGATCGCGTTTATCAGTCGGTAATTGATTCGCGATATCGGTGATCGCGTCATCTCGCAACACCCAGTTACGCGGAATATTTTCTTTACGCGCGGTTTCTTCTCGCCATTTTGCCAAGGTTTGTAAGACCACTAGTTTTTTCGACTTTAAACGGTTTGCACTACGAATACGTGTCCACACGCGATTAGGATCAGGGTTATAAATTGCAGGATCGGTCATTTCAATAAAATCCTGATCCAACCATTTTAAGCGGCCTTTGCTAGTCAAATCATTCAGGATTTTTTGATAAATTTTTGCTAAATAGATCACGTCATCGACTGCGTAACGTAATTGTCCTGATTTCAATGGACGCTGCTTCCAATCTGTGCGCGTATGTGACTTACTCAGTTCCACCCCTTCGATTGATTTTACCAGTGTGGCGTAACCCGCCTGCTCAGGATAGCCAAGTAATGGAGCAGCCACTTGTGTATCGAATAACGGTGCGGGCACCTTGTTATTCATATTGTAAAAAATTTCGAGATCTTGTCGTGCTGAGTGAAATACTTTAACGATTTTTTCATCGTACAGAATCGTCATCAACGGGGCCAGGTCTTCAATCGCAATAGGATCGATCACCGCTGCAACCTCGGGGGTCGCAATTTGCAATAAACATAATTCTGGATAATACGTTTTTTCTCGTTCGAATTCCGTGTCGATCGCGAGCCAAGCAGCACCTTCGATCTGCTGACAAAATTGTTCAAGACTTGCTGAATCCTCTACCAGCAAAAAGTCGTCACTCATGTGATTGCTTCCTTGTTTTTTTTTGCTTATTCAGTTGAATAATGATTAGAATAAATTAATTTTATGCTTATGATGATGACACATCTGATGCGATGTTAAATCTATGACAGTCAAACCGCACAAACGTTTAATCACGTCGACGTTTTGGTCCTGTTGTCGGTTTACGTGTGCGTTTATTCTTCAATGTGGTTGGATAAACTGAATTCGACGTTTCACCTTGATTCGATCGTGATCCGGTCTTCGATGATTTATTTGCAAAACGTTTACTCGGGTTTTTACGCACGGACGATCCGCGTACATTTGGTTTTCGAGCGTTCTGCTGCTGTCGTTTGCGTTGGTTAACCTGCGTTAAATCCAATCCCTTTAAACCTGCCAGATCAGCCAAACCTTTTAACTCAGCCGCTTCAATATCCCAAAACCGGCCCATACGTATGCTTCGCGGCAGCACAACATTCCCAAAGCGCACACGCGATAAACGACTCACTTGTAATTCTTGCGATTCCCACAGACGACGAACCTCGCGGTTGCGCCCTTCACGTAAGATCACGTGATACCACTGATTTGCACTGGCGTTATCCGCAACTTTAACAATATGGTCAAAATGTGCTGGACCATCTTCTAACTCAACACCTTTGCGTAAATTATCAAGAATGTCATCGCTCACTTCACCCAACACACGCACCGCATATTCACGCTCAATTTCATGGCTAGGATGCATGAGGTTGTTGGCTAATTCACCGTCGGTGGTGAAAAGGAGCAAACCTGCCGTATTAATATCTAACCGTCCGATCACAATCCAACGACCACTGCGAAGTTCTGGCAAGCTATCAAACACCGTTCGACGCCCTTCTGGATCGTCACGCGTGCACACTTCGCCGACGGGTTTGTGGTAACCGATAACCCGGATCTGCCGTTGAAATAATTTGGATGATTCAATGACGTGACCGTCAACACGCACAATATCTTTCTCATTCGCGGTGTCACCCAACGTGGAAACCTTGCCATTAACGCTGACACGGCCTTCCTCGATCCATTTTTCCATTTGACGGCGTGAGCCGATTCCTGCTCGGGCGAGAAGTTTGTGTAATCTTTCTTGTGATGCTGACATGAGAAGTGAACTGCGATAAAGAGACTATGATCCCACAAACACAAGTAAAAAAGTAGCATTACACATCACCCTAAAAGAAGGGGTACAGAATCTGAACTCTGCGTGTATGATCTGTCTATTAGTTTTTTAACAATCGGTACAATGAAGAAGAAACCGCTCATGCAAGCTACAAAAACGCCCCTGATTGACACTGGCGATGCTCAACAAAAGCGCCAGGAAATTAAATCCTACTTCAACGCAACCTGCGACACGTACGAAGAACTTTTCCGCACGTTAAGCGATGATCAGGCTTTCTACCAACGCGCGGATCCATTACGCCATCCGTTGATCTTCTATTATGGACACACCGCAACGTTCTACATTAATAAATTGATCGTGACGAAAATCCTCGACGATCGCATCGATGAAAAAATGGAATCGATGATGGCGATCGGCGTCGATGAAATGTCGTGGGACGATCTGGATGATCGACACTACGATTGGCCAACGCCACAAACTGTGCTCGCCTATCGACATAACGTCCGTGCAACCGTCAATGAACTGATCGACACTTTGCCCTTAGAATTACCGATCAAATGGGAAGATCCTTTCTGGATCATTCTTATGGGCATCGAACATGAACGCATTCACCTTGAAACATCATCAGTCCTTATCCGCCAGCTTCCACTTGAGTTAGTAAAAGATACGGGTAAATGGCCGATCTGCGCACAAGCCGCCAGAACGGTAGCAAAAGCACCGAAAAATGCGCTGCTGAACGTCTCTGGTGACCAAGTTATCCAGGGTCGCGACAAACCCTCCCCCACCTATGGTTGGGATAATGAATACGGCCGACAAACCACTCAAGTAGCGGATTTCCGCGCCAGTCAGTTCCTCGTCAGCAACGGCGAGTTTTTAGAATTTATCAAAGATGGCGGCTATCAATCCAAACAATGGTGGACGGAAGAAGGATGGAACTGGCGAGAATTTAAACAAGCCGAGCATCCGGTTTTCTGGACAAAAGTGGGCGACACCTATCAATACCGAAGCATGCTAACGTTGATCGATATGCCGTGGGATTGGCCCGTGGATGTGAATTACTTGGAAGCAAAAGCCTTCTGTAACTGGCTCACCGCCCGCACAGGTAAGTCAATTCGCTTACCGACTGAAGCGGAATGGTACCGACTCTATGATGATTGTATTGAAGCTGATCACACAGATTGGATTAAAGCGCCCGGCAATATCAATTTAGAATATTGGGCGTCCTCGTCGCCAGTCAACCAATTTGAACACAAAGGTTTTTACGATGTGATCGGCAATGCCTGGCAATGGACAGAAACGGCTATTGATGGCTTTGAAGGGTTTGATGTTCATCCGGCTTATGATGATTTCTCGATTCCCACTTTTGATGGCAAACATAATCTGATCAAAGGCGGAAGTTGGATCTCAACCGGCAACGAAGCGACACGTGACAGCCGCTACGCGTTTCGTCGACACTTCTTTCAACACGCAGGCTTCCGTTATGTCGAATCGAAGCATGAGGTTGATCAAAACTTCAACAACTATGAAACTGACGAGTTCATCTCACAGTATTTGCATTTTCACTACGGCGAAACCTATTTTGGTGTCGAAAATTATGCAAAAGCGTGCATAGCAACACTGCTTGAAAATATTAAAAAACATGACCCTAATGCCACTTTTGAACGCGCCTTTGATATTGGTTGCGCCGTGGGTCGGAGTAGTTTTGAACTTGCAAAACATGTCCCTCATGTGGATGCGATCGATTTTTCTACCCGTTTTATTCGCAACGCATTACGTTTGCGCGAACACGGTCAAATCCGTTACATGATCACCGATGAAGGCGAGCTGACCACGTTGAAACAGATCAACCTGGCTGATCTTGATCTCGGTGACACAGTTGATCGCGTGCACTTTTCACAAGGAGATGCGTGTAATTTGAAAGATCGTTATACCAATTACGATCTGGTGTTTGCCGGTAATCTGATTGATCGACTCTATGAGCCGAAAAAATTTCTCACGCAAATGGCCAATCGCATTCAACCTGGTGGATACCTTGTATTGACCTCACCCTACACATGGCTCGAAGAATATACCGAGAAGAAACACTGGCTCGGCGGGATAAAAGTGAATGGTGAAAATGTCACGACACTCGACGGTATTGAAGAGGCATTGAAAGGTGAATTTACACGTATCGCTGATCCAATCGATGTACCGTTTGTGATCCGAGAAACCGCGCGTAAATTTCAACATACACTTGCACAAATGAGCCTCTGGCAACGATGCGAAAAACTTTCGGGGGAATAAGTATTGCTGAGTACGGAACAGCCGCTCACGCGGCTGATCCGTCATTGCTCAATCTCAGCCAATCCCAACCACAACCCTTTACTCGCGGCGAGTTAGAGAAATTAATTGGTCCAATCGACGAATTAATTCCTCAAAGCGCCACATTAGGGTTTTGCCCATCAAGCGGCACTGAAATCTTTCGCGAAGCTGCAGCCACTCGCTATGAAAATGTTCAAGCAAACCAGATCATCACTTTCGCCGGTGCACAAGAGGCAATCTTCTGCGCATTACATGCGTTAGTCGAAAAAGGCGATCACATTGTTGCGATTGCACCACTTTACGATCCGCTCGTTCGAACCGCTGAAGAAATCGGCTGTGATCTCGAACTCATTACATTACAACCACAGCAAGACTGGCAACTTGACCTAGAAAAGCTACGTGCTGCACTTTCTGTTAAAACACGTTTATTGATCATCAATTTCCCACATAACCCAACTGGCGCGATGATTGATCAGAACACACTTGAGGAAATTATTTCACTCTGTCGTGACACGAAAACCTGGTTATTATCTGATGAAGTTTTTCGAGGGTTAGAACACGATCCAGCAATTCGTTTGGCCGCTGCAACAGATCTCTATGACAAAGCGTTAAGTGTGGGTGTCATGTCAAAAGCCTACGCATTGCCAGGTGTCCGTGTGGGTTGGTTAGCGTGTAAAAACGCAGGCTTGCGCAAAAAACTGATGACGATTAAAAACTATCTTTCGATCTGCAATGGACTTTTTGATGAGCACATCGCAGCCACTGCGTTGCAAAATGCGGACAAAATTTTGAAACGCAATCGTGATCTAATTACACCGTTACTCGAACAAACTAATACATTTTTTCAACAGCATTCCGATCACTTTAATTGGCCGTTTCTACAAGCGGGCTGTTGTGGTTTTGCTATATTAAAAAAAATGCCTCTTGATTATTATATCGACAATATCAGAATTAAAAATCATATTTCTGTACTGCCTTCTTCAGTTTTTTTATTTGATCAGCCAGGCTTCCGTTTTGGTTTCGGGTTTAAAAATAACATCGACCATATTAAAAAATTATTACCATAAAAAAAGCGCGTAGATCAAAATGATCAACACGCTTTTTGGTTTTTACTTTATCTTAAATAATATCAGACGACTTTAAACTCGCTCACGAGCATTTTCAGCTCACCCGCAACATTACGTAATTGCCCGCCACTGACGACAGTCTGGTTTGCACCGTCGGCAGTGGTACTCGCAATTTCTTGTACTTTTACAACGCTGTTGTTTATTTCCTCAGAAACATGGCTTTGCTCTTTTGCCACGACGGCGATGCGTTCATTCAACTGCGAAATATGCTCTACCGCATCATTAATTGAGGTAAACACCTCTCCAGCTTTTTCAGCTTGGGATGTGCCTTCAAATGATTTCTCACGACCGCGTTCCATCGTCGCTGCGGCTTTTTTCGCATTCACTTGTAAGCGCTCGATCATTTCTTGAATTTCTTGTGTCGATGTTTGCGTTCGGCTCGCTAAGGTGCGCACTTCATCAGCGACGACAGCAAAGCCACGGCCTTGCTCACCGGCTCGAGCCGCTTCAATAGCCGCGTTCAATGCGAGCAAATTCGTTTGTTCTGCAATACTTTGAATAACTTCAATCACGGACCCAATATTAATTGAATCTCCTTCTAACTCTTGAATTACTGAATACGATCGCTCAATTTCGCTCGATAATTCTTGAATAGTACTCACCGCGTTCGTCACTATACTAAAACCATTATTTGATTGTTCGCGTGTCTGACGAGTAGTCACGGCTGCGTTATCCGCACTGTTAGAAACTTCAATGATCGACGCAGTCATTTCATTCATCGCGGTCGCCATTTGTTCAATTTCTGTATTTTGCACACCAACTCCATCACGGGTTTTTTCGGAAATAGTCGCTGCGTGCTGACTCGTTTCAAATACCTGATTCGATGAGGTGATTACCTTACTCACCAGATCGCCAGTTTTTTCCACCATTTCATTAATGTCTTCAGCAATTAATTGCATTTCATCTTGTGCATCCAAATTCACACGCACGGTGAGATCGCCATCAGCAACTTTACGTAAGCTCACGGCCACTTTATTAATGGAACCCATCAAGCTTTTATTCATACCATTACATAAATACAACGCACAAATCAGAATAAATATTGCACCACCAACAACATTGATCAGTTCATTTCTCAAGCCATTTTTCCTTGATGTCATGATCGTATCGATTTCTTTTAGACTGATCTCATTAAGCTTTAAAACACTATTTATGGTGTCTGTACCAAGCGCAAAATATTGTGATGAATCGATTTGAATAGTGCTAGCACCGATGATTTCTTTATTCGTATTGGAAATAAATTCATCAATCATTTTAAACGTTGTTTCTGCTGCCGTTTTTTCGGTTTTTTCAACATCCGCGTTGTAGGAAAAAATTTCTTTATAATTATGTTCCAATGCGGTTCGATTCGCAGCAATCGTTTGTAAAAATGCTTTCATCTTTAACGCTTGCGCCATGTCTAACGATTGACTCGCCGCAATCCCCGCACCTAATCCGCGCGCCTTACCCAGAGTTTCAGCAATTAATGGAATTCGTTCACTCACCGCATTCGTTAAGAAATGGCTATCAATTTGTTTATCCAACACCAATTCGGAGCGGTTATACACTAACGAACTTAAGTCCAGCACGTCTGTGATCAACGCTGTGTAATTCTCAAAGACCTCCTCAGACGGACGCTCGAACGCAGTGGCGTTGATCGAAGACCAAGCTTGCTGAATCTGCTTAGCTTCATCACCCAATCTGAATTTCGTATTGAATCTTGCATCAACATTCATCAATTGTGTCAGCTTCTGATTCACCGTCTCTCGTTTTTCCATGATGTCAGAATGAAAACCCGTATTGCCATTCAAAAAGGCATTCGTCATACCGCGAATTTGCGCCATATTGATATAAAGGGGTTTTAATGCGCTGATATAGATTAATCCATCACCTTCTTTCTTTAGAATTTCAGACTCACGTTCATAGTCCAAAAAAGAAATAACTGCTATGTAAAACAATGGGATAGTGAATAGACCAAAAACTACCGCAAACTTTTTCTTCATCGATAGTTTGTTCATCAGGCCCACTGCTGAAAATGGAGAGGTTGCGTTACTCATAGTTGTTCCTAAGCTAGCCGTTCGCGCAGGGCGAAATAAATTTTAGATAACATTCCTATCGGGCAACGACGAGAATTCTTTAATCGCGTTAGATTTTAAGTGCAACTTGCAAAGCTAGTACTGCCGGTCGATCTGACCCTATTTGTGATCCCGTTTAATGACGAGGGAGAGCTGTTGAACTATCAGTTCACATGTAACATCGCGGCGTGAATACGCTCAGTTTGTTAACGACGATAAAGGACAAATGAAGGTGTCTTTGAGACAGTTCGCTGCCACTTTATGAAATGTAAATTAGGAGACAAGGCAGTGTTTTGGTGTTTTAGGATATTTGATCACGCCTTTTTCAGTTACGATCGCCGTGATCAGTTCTGCTGGTGTGACATCAAATACCGGATTCCACGCCGTCGCGCCTTCCGCCGCGATCCGCTCACCGTTAAGATTGAGAATTTCCTCACCGGATCGTGATTCAATCTCAATCAAATTACCTGACGAACACTCCAGATCGATCGTTGATGACGGTGCGACGATCATCATTTTAACGCCATGCGCTTTGGCCGCGAGGGCCAGTGCATATGTCCCGATTTTATTCGCTGCATCACCATTTGCTGCGACGCGATCAGCCCCGGTGATCACCCAGTCCACTTTGCCTTGCTTCATTAACCACGCTGCAGCACCTTCGACGATCACCGTGACCGGGATCTGATCGCGTAATAATTCCCACGCCGTCAATCGTGCACCTTGCAACCACGGACGGGTTTCATCGGCATACACATTGCTCAGCTTGCCTTGCGCATGAGCTGACCGGATTACGCCCAGCGCCGTGCCGTATCCCGCCGTCGCCAACGCACCTGCGTTGCAATGCGTAAGCACGTTTGATCCGGGTTCCAACAACGACGCACCGAGATCACCCATTTTTTGATTGGTTGCAATATCTTCTTTATGAATCTTGATCGCTTCCTGTAATACAACGTCTTCTGAACTGGCTGATCGCAACACGGGTTGCATGCGATCAATCGCCCAATTCAAATTCACCGCTGTAGGTCGTGCCATACGTAAGCGCGTCAGATCAGCCTCACGACCAAATTGACGATACGCCAACACCACGCCATATGCTGCTGTCACCCCAATGGCCGGTGCACCACGCACCACCATTTCTTTGATCGCACTTACCACACTGGCTAAATCCGCACAGAGCAATTCCTCCTCAACCTGCGGTAATTTGCGTTGATCAAGTAAATAAAGTCCATCGTGAGACCAGCGGAGTGTTTGCAATGTAGCGTATGACATAAGCGAGAGATCCTGTTGTGCTTCCGTTACACTATTCTATCGAAGCTTTAGCCTCACAACGACTGTTAGAATCAACATCAAGAATCGATTTTTAGAATCAAAATAAGGTTTTTACATGCATATCGACACGCTCATCCATGCTGGCTGGATCATCCCAATCGAACCAGCAAACACCGTACTGACCGATCATTCCCTCGCGATTCATGACGGTAAAATTCTTGATCTGTTGCCGACCAGCGAAGCGCAGCAAAAATATCAAGCCACGAATGTGTTTGATCGACGCCATCATGTCATCACACCGGGTTTTGTAAATGCACACACCCACGCCGCGATGAACTTGATGCGCGGCTTATCAGACGATTTGCCGCTAATGACTTGGCTAAATGATCACATCTGGCCAGCAGAAGGCGCGATCATGAGCGCGAATTATGTGTTTGACGGCACGCGGCATGCTCTCGCGGAAATGATCCGATCCGGCACGACTTGTTTCAACGATATGTATTTTTTCCCTGATCAAGCTGCACACGCGGCCAGCACCGCCGGTATGCGCGCGATGGTCGGCATGATCGTCATCGACTTTCCATCCGCTTGGGCGACTGACACGGCGGATTATTTTCGCAAAGGACAGGAAGTGCATGATACTTTCCGACAAGATCCGCTGATCAGCACCTGCTTCGCCCCACACGCACCCTACACCGTCAGCGATGAACCGTTAAAACAGATCGCAACGCAAGCGGAAGAGCTGGATATTCCAATCCACATTCATCTGCACGAAACGGCCTTTGAAGTGGAAGAATCCGTCAATAATAAAAACGAACGCCCAATTAACCGACTCAAACGACTCGGACTACTTTCACCCAGACTGATCGCGGTACACATGACCCAACTGACAGATGTCGATATCGAACTCGCGAGTAAATACAACATCAACATCGTGCACTGTCCAGAGTCCAATATGAAACTCGCCAGCGGTTTTTGTCCGATCCAAATGCTCGATGATGCGGGCGTCAACGTCGCCCTCGGTACCGATGGTGCTGCAAGTAATAACGATCTGGATATGATCAGCGAAATGCGCACCGCCGCCTTCATCGCAAAAGGTCACACACGACAGGCTGACGCCATACCCGCGTTTAAAGCCCTACAAATGGCAACATTAAATGGCGCAAAAGCCCTCGGCTTAGACGACAAAATCGGCTCACTCGTCATCGGTAAATACGCAGACATCGCCGCTATCGATCTGAACAGAATTGAAACCCAACCCGTTTACGACCCCATCTCACAACTGGTTTATTCAAGCGGACGTGATCAAGTCACAGACGTATGGGTTGCCGGAAAACAATTGCTTGATCGACGCGTACTAACCACACTCGATGAGAGTGAGATCTTAAAGAAAAGCCGTGAATGGCAAGGACAGTTGAAGAAGTTTCATTAAACGTTTAAGTGGCCATTAAAACGTTAAATCAAGTAACTCGAACACCAATAAAACATTATCTCCGGTAATATACCTCGTGAAAACAAAAAGGTTATTCGTGTCCGTTCGACACAACTATCACTGTTATGTTTTCTATAGGGAAAGGCCTAATCAGCCTGGGTTCAAATCCCACTGTCCGCACCATCACGCCCAAAAAAAACTCTCCTAACACCTTGAAAGGTAACGATAAATTCGGTGTTCGATACATCTGATTTCGCGTGTAAATTAATGGCTCAGAAAACACCAGCTTTAGCACTGCTCGCTTATCTTCAAAGCGCTCTGATTGCCATAATTTCAAAGGGTTAGCTAATAGGCACATGGAAGTTCGATACATCTCATCAAAGGATCGCTGCGGCTGACCTAAATGGGTGATTCTTTCTCGTTGCACCAGCTTGTTTTGCTCTAGCTTTTCAATCCGTTTTTCAAGCGCAGCCAATACGGTTGGATTATCAGTTTCAACGAGTTTATCGACTTGCTTCTCGATGTCTCGGTCAGTTTTTGCTATCTCTTTTTCAAGCAGCTCACGTCGTTTCTGCTGGGTATGACCGCGATGATCCCAGAGCTTCCTGAACATCCCTTCAGCAATGGTGATCAGCTCTTTACTGGGTTCCAATTTTGCTAACAGCGTTTCAAATGTTCCTTCCAGTTCCGCTTTGCAAATAGACTTTCCCTTATACTGACATTTACGATTTTGGCACAGATAGTAAGGGTGGAGCTTCCCTGACTTACTCCGTGAAAAGCCCGAGGTGAGTTTATTTCCGCACTCACAAGCCACCGCACCACGAAGTGGAAAATGTAGGTTAATGTCCTTTCGAGCGGGTGCAAATGCACTCCCTTTCAAGCGTTCCTGGATTTTCATAAAGGTTTCATAAGAGACCATACCTTCGTGCTGCCCTTCGTGTAGTGAGACTCCCCAGGGCTTGTACTCGATGAAACCGGCATAAAGTGGGTTAGAGAGGATTTTATCGATTATTCTATGGCCGATCTTACCGCTGTTACTTTTTGGGTAACCGGCACTCATTTCTAAAAACACTTTACACTCCCGTTTCGTCTGGAAACGTCCCGAAGCATAGCCTTCCATCATTTCGGTGATGACCGAGGCTGTTGATTTGCAGTGAAAAGTGATCCACCTCCAAGCAGCTATTATGACGAATAAATTGTCAGATTAGCCAGTTACTTTTTTCTCTTTTTTTGTTTAACTGATTCCTTAAAACAATAACTGTCATTACCGGTTTCCACGATATGACAATAATGCATTAACCGATCAAGCAAGGCGGTGGTGAGCTTGGCATCACCAAACACCTTCGGCCATTCGGTAAAGTTCAGGTTGGTGGTGATCACCACCGAGGTTTTCTCATACAGCTGGCTGAGCAAATGGAACAATAAGGTTCCGCCCGCCTGACTAAACGGGACATAACCTAACTCATCCAAAATGATCATATCGGCATAACGCAAACGGCTGGCCAGTCGTCCCATCTTGCCTGCCAGCTTCTCCTGTTCCAGTTGGTTGACCAGTTCAATGGTCGAGAGAAAGCGTACCCGTAAGTGGTGATGTTCAATGGCGTGTACACCAAGCGCCGTTGCGAGATGCGTTTTACCGGTTCCCGGTCCACCAACGAAGACAATGTTCTGTGCATCGGTGATAAATTCACAGCGGTGTAAACCGGTGACCAATGGCTCGTCCACCTGTGACTGCGTAAAATCAAACCCGGCCAGGTCACGATACACCGGGAAGCGTGCGGCTTTCATCTGGTAAGCAATGGAACGGACTTCACGGTCAGCCACTTCCGCTTTGATCAGTTGCTCCAACACCGGCAAGGCCTGTTGATAAGCTGGAGCTTGCTGTCCCGCCAAGTCAGTGACCACGTCCAGCATCCCGTGGAGCTTGAGGGTTTTTAGCTGATACAGGAGGGCTTCAGTGTGCATGTTTACCTCCGCGTAATAGATCGTAATGCGTGGTGTCGGCCAGCGGCTCGGTGGTGAGTTGCAAGTGCGACGCGGTGGATATCGGTTCAGGCAAGGCTGGATGAAGTAAACGGTTCAGATAATGGATCACCTGAACCTTGTTGGGTGCACCTGCGGTGATCGCTTTCTCCACAGCCTGCAAAACGAGCTGCTCATCATGCAGCAATACCAGAGACAAGATCTCGACCATGTCCCGATCACCACCGGCACGGGATAACAAGCTCGTTTGCAGTTGCTGAAACGGTTCTGGCAAGGTTTTGAATGGGGCACCATTGCGTAAGGCACCCGGTTTGCGTTGCGCCACCAGCAGGTAATGCCGCCAGTCATAACAGGTCTGGCCGTGAGCCGTGTGATGGCGATTAAACACCCTTGCATGGGTCGCAATCAATCCACCCTCAGCGATCATTTCCAGATGGGCCGGATACACATGCAAACTGACTAGGCGGTTGGCAAAGCTGGCCGGGACACTGTAACGATTACGCTCAAAGGTAATCAAACAGGTGGAGAAGACGCGTTTGGTGTGTTCGATGTAGCCATCAAACGAGGCGCTGACGGGCATCAGTTGTCGGCGCTCCTGTTTCCATAACGACTCAACCTTACGATCACGTCTAACAGGATGGGCGCACTGCGCCCAGTGCCGTAGGCACTCGGCTTCTAGCCAATCATTCAGGTCATCCAGGGTGTCGAACACGGGGCGGGGTTTCCAGAAACGGTGCCGGTTATCCTGTACGGCTTTTTCCACCTGACCTTTCTCCCAGCCGGCAGCGGTATTGCAGAACTCCGGTTCAAACAGGTAGTGGCTGGCCATGGCCTGGAAGCGTTTATTGATCGTACGTTGTTTGCCTTTGCCGACCTTGTCCACCGCCGTCTTCATATTGTCGTATATGCCGCGCTCAGGCACACCGTTGAAGATACGGAAGGCGTGGTTATGGGCATCGAACAGCATCTCATGGGCTTCAGACCAGTAGGCGCGTAGATAAAAGGCGCGGCTATAACAGAGCTTGAAGTGGGCCACACGCAGTTTGACTTTGTGTCCGCCGATCACGGCCCAGTTCTCGCCCCAGTCAAACTGGAAGGCTTCCCCCGGTTCGAACGATAAGGGCACGTAGGTGTGTTTACCTGCGCGGGTCTGTTGTTCTGCCCGCCAGCGACGGGCAAAGGCCGCGACCCGATCGTAGGAGCCGCTGTAACCTAGCGGCAGTAAATCCTCATACAGGCCTTTGACACTTTTGCGTTGTTTGCGTGGACGTCGGGCTTCTCGGGCTAACCAACCGCTCAGCAGTTCTTCAAACTCATCCAGTTTGCTCAATGATTGGCGCACTGGATAGGCCGGGGCAACGACTTTGCTGTTCAGGTAACGCCGGATGGTATTGCGGGACAACCCAGTACAGCGGGCTATCTCTCGTTTGGAAACACCGTCGCGGAAATGCCAGCGACGCACCTCGGTGCCGCTTGACGGTATGACAGTAAGTAAAGACATATCGATCACTCCTATTTGCTCCTGCTTGTCCTCAAGCAGGCATGTAATAGGTGGATCACTTTTCAATGCAAATCGGCGGAAAAATGGATCACTTTTGGATGCAATTCAACAAAGAGCCTACAGACAGCAACAAATGCTGTCTGTAGGGAAAGATTTTTTGTTACTTAGCTATATCAAAATCAACTACAAAGGTATCAGCTCCATCACTATTCCCTGGTCCTACCGCAACAGATATTTCTTTACCTGCTTCGAGAAATCCAAGATCAACATTAAATATCATAGATGTTTCATTCGGAACCACCATGTCAGTTACAAACTGCCCATCGGCATAGATTCTAATATCTCCACCATCCGAACCTGAACTTGGGAACTCAATTTCACCGTTAATAAGTTGATAATTGCCTGCAGTTTCAGTCTCATATGTCATTATCACATATTGATCAAATGAAACAGTACCTGAATAATCAACATAATCTTGTCCAGCAGCGCCACCAGTATGTCCATCAGCTCCCGTGAGCCTGCCGTACCTGAATGGTGTAGATTGAGTTGGGCTATTTGTACTCGTATTTTGTTCAAAATACGCCCAGCTTTGATATGTAAGATTTTCCCAGCCAGTTACATTATTAATATCACCTCCATTGTTCCACTGATATTTCCATTGTGTTTTAGGAGTTGGTGTCTGAAAGTCTAACTGGAATGATGCAATAGTCGTCAGTGACGTTTCTTGAATCGAAAAATCAAATTCAAAGTAGTCACTACCATCGCTACCTTTTGGTCCAAATGCGACATAGACCGTATCGCCCGCAGTTAACATGCCAAGAGACATATCAAAATCGAAATTATTCACATCAACACGTTGAATACTCTGTTTCAGCGTATTGTTCACATAAATGCGAATATCTTGACCCTGGTTTTGATTATTAACTTCCCAGCTAGACAAGTTTGCATCAAATTCACTATCGACTATCTCATAAAAACCAGTCTGGGTAATATCATAAGCTACAATGACAAAGTGATCGCTTGACTGACCAGGATCATTTTCCCCTCTACCTGGGTGACCACTAGTAGAGGTAAGTGAAGCGTAGGTCATAGAATCAACTGGACCACTGTTATCTGCTTTATACTTAGTATAGCGGTATGACTGCCATTCCATGGGGCTGTAATTATTGTTGTCACCAATAGGTCCATTTTCATTCCAGAGATATCGCCATTGTCCATTTGGATTACTAGATGCGAAATCGTCATGGTAATTCGAAATGCCAGAAGAACTTGCTTCAGAGACTACCCATGTAAAGGAAGTTGAACGTGAATGGCTTGCATCACTTACAGTTACCGTTGGATAGACCGTTCCAATCGTTGTTGGTGTACCTGTAATCTCGCCTGTTGAAGTATTAATACTCATACCGACAGGTAAGTTGATAGCACTATAGGTCAAGGAATCATTCTCTGGATCACTTACTGTAATCTGGAGAGAATCGCTTGTGCTGACAAAACTGGATTGTACTCCTGGGTTTGTAATGACTGGCGGGTAGTTTTTGTAATCAATGGAATAGTCCATTTTGAATCTATCACAGCCATCGGTGCCATTTGGACCAACAGCTACATAGATAGTATCACCCGAACTTAACTGACCAAGTTCCATATCTAGCACATGTGACGCCTCATTAGTAACTAAAGTAGCCTCCTTGAGTATATCATTGACATATACTCTCACATCGCCACCGTTACTATAGGGAGAACAATCTCCTTTCGGAAATTCAACAAAGCCGTCTTTCAAAAAATAAGTGCCCGTTTGGGAGACTGTATAGGCGCCCATAACATAACTATCAACACTTGAAACATTCGTGCCAGAACCAGTATGACCACCATTCTTTGATAGTTTCCCGTAATCAGATGATTCACTTGTGTAGTAGTCCGAATTATTAGAATCCAAGTCTACATAACTAGATGAAGATCCGATTGTTCCCGAGCCATTAGTTTTATAAGACCACCCAGAAACAATTTCCGCAGCAACTGCTGAAAAATCTTCCCTATAATCGGCAACAGTTCCAGAATCAATGATTTTCTTATATAAACCACTTCCGATAGAGCCAATAAACACTTGTTCTGTGTCACCTGCACTTATTGATATTGGAAATGCACTTGGCCACGCCAGTCCAGTAGAAATATTTTCCCAAGTCAGGCCTCGGTCTTTCGTCTGATACACACCCAAACTATTATCATAATATCCAGGGCCGGTATAAGATGCGGAAGAGGTGACATAAATCGTATTAGAGTCATTAGGATCAATTGCTAGGTTTCTGACATAGGGTGCAGATTGATTGTCTTGAGGATCGCCTAGAATTTGCGTACATGTTTGTGTTTGTATTGCACATTCATAAACACCTCCTTCGTCGGAATTGCTACTTGCGGATTTAAAAACAGAAATTAATACGACACCTGATAATTGCGGATCAACTTCTATATCTGATACGCCTTGCCAGGATGAACTGTGGAAAGAAGATTGAGTTGAAAAACTAGGCAGGCCTGTAAATGCAGTCCAGTCCTGACCTTCATTATCAGAATAGAATAATCCAGACTCTCCACCAGCATAAACATTTCCACTATCGTCAGCCGCCGTAACACGCACTGGACAATTACTTCCATTACACAATGTATTTGGTAAGGAAACCCATAACGCGCCATTTGTATCTTTTGGGTTTGTACTTTTGTAAGCCTCTCCATCGATAGTGACATAAAGAACTTTGCTTAGTGTACTTGGGCTTGTAGTAATCGATAAGCCATACACATCAGGGGTTGCTGTGATAGTTGTGCTACTTGGCGTCCATGACTGACCATAGTCATTACTATAGAGTAAGGTTTGGTCGCCACGTTGGTCTGGCGATGCTGACATCCATACGTTAGAAGCGTCGTCCGGATCGGAAAGGATTGTGTAAACATTGCCGCCATATGCTTTCCCTTCATTCAAATTAAGAAATCTATCAGCAGCCCCAGATGCGTTTGCAATTTCAGTATTCTCACTATCTGCTTCAGAAGAAACACCTTCTATACTAGGCGTCCCAGCCCAGTCTTGACCGTTGTAGTGGAAGTAATTACATAACCTCCAATATTTGCCTTGATCAGTACTAACAATACAACCGATATCTTGCATACCGGCATAGATGACATCTGGATTTGTATCATTAACATCGACAAGTGTTGCAGTAATATTGTCAACACCACGAGAATGCCAGTAATCATCATTTTGTGGATTCTCGCTTGTACAGGCTGGTGAAAACTCAAGTGCCGACTCTTTGTCAGATAAGGTATGCCCTTTAAAAACAAACTGCCCTGTAGCCCAAAAGACATTCTTTGTATTAGTGTATGTTAGGTCGAATCCCAGAGCCTTTGGAATTTCTCCTGCTAGAGGGGGGTTAAATATTGGATGCATTTTGTTCCAACCTCCCGTCCATGAACTGGCATCATCTCCTGTCCAATCTCTAGCTGTGGCGATGCTTAACGGTGTAGTCCAACTAGTACCTCCATTTTCCACATACCACGCGGTTGTGCTTGACCCGTTATGCCAGGAAACAACAACGTCAATCATTCTTAACCCGAATTCAGTGTTATTTACAGGCCATAAAGCAAGTTTCCCATTACCTGTGCTATGGATTTGGTCCCATGTTGGTGATGAGGTAGTAATATCTGAAGTAAAATAGACTTTACTACCACCTGAATCATAGACGGAAATAAATACTGGATTTTGAGCACTTGTAGTAGTGTTGGGATGGAATGCGATATCAACAATTTCAAGAGACGATTGGTTAAAAAACTGTGTCGCGATGTTTGTCCAGGTACTACCACCATTCGTACTGAGTAAAAGTGCTTCTGTTGCACCAGAAGTAAACCTGCCATTCTGTGAAAGTGCAAGAACAATGTCAGGATTGTTAGGGTGTACAACCAGTTTAAGAATACTCGGTGCACTTAATAATGACAAAGAGCTTACTTGAGAGAAAGACTGGCCCGCATCATCACTTCGATATATCTGTGAATCCTCATTATTATAGGCTGAGCGAATCGATGCATAAACTCTTGATGCATTTGATGGTGCAAATGCGAGAGATCTTGCAACAGCACCACTAGAAGGAACTGGAGTTCCAGTAAACGTTACTGGCGAAAAGGTTTTACCATTATCTGTACTCCGAGCTATATCTGATTGTCCCGAGAGTAAAATGATATCATCTGAATCTGGACTAAATGCCGCAGTTTGTACATGTGTCATAGTCATTTGGCTGTTGAGTGCTCCTATTGGTACCCAACTACCGCCATAATCTCGGCTAATATATGATCCACCGAGATCTGAATTTGCTATAATTGTACCTGCTTTGCCAACACTAACTGAATTGAAAGCGCCACCGCCACCGATATTAATCCGTGTCCAATGGCTATAAGCAGAAAAACTGAATATCAATGTAATAATGCTAGTTAATAAAATAAAAAATGAACTTATCTTTAGGCGTGATGAATCATATTTAATCACGTGCCCCTCCTTACGTAAATTAAATAAAACGTTAATGGAAATTAATTTTAACTTGCACGGTAAAGTATCCGTTAATTTATTTATTTTTTGTTACTAAAAATAATAAACAATGTCACAGATAAAATTCAGCATCATTATTCCGACATATAAAAGGGAGTTGCTTTTAAAAGAGGCAATTAATAGCGCGTTAAGTCAAATATCTGACGCAACTTTTGAAGTGTTAATAGTTGACAACAATGCTGAATGTTGCTCGCCTTCTCCCGCCCAACTAATTTCAGAATCATTTAATGACGACCGAGTTGAATATGTTAGGAATGAAAGAAACTTAGGTGCATTTGGAAATATGAACAAAGCCATACAACTTGCAAAATATGAATATATAGTATTATTGCATGATGATGATTTATTAAAAGAAAATTATTTATCAATAGTAAATCTAGTTCTTTCATCAAATCATGATGTTGATATGATTTTTACAGATAAAAAAGTGTTCATAAATGGGAAAGAAATTTCGAAACATGGAATTTTCAGAATAGCAAAAAATACCAATATACTAAGCAAGAAAAAAAACAAAATAATCAAGATAAAACCTAATGATTTTTTTATAAATAATATTGTTGGATGCCCAGTTGGAACATTATTCAGGAAAAGTAAAGCATTGGAGATTGGTGGTTTTGATGAGAATAGCTATCCAATATCGGACTATACTTTTTGGACTGAGTATAGTTTAAAGAATAATGTTTATATGATTGCAAAAGAACTTGCTATAAGTCGACAAGAAGATAACATTACCCTCTCAGCGGGCATGTATGAAAGACTATTTCGCGAGTGTTATAAATTTCAAAAACAGCTCATAGAGCGTGACATTGCAGGTGGTTTTCTAGCTAAGGCATATCTCTATGAGTCACTAAAAATCAGAAACAGCGCTTTATTAGCTAAAACTGGTAAAGGTATAGACATCAACGCTTGCTATATTGATGCAACTGGCAAAGCTTATCATACCGATATATTGAAAATTATAAGAGCCTACGCATACCTTATAAAGTTCATAATAGGAATAACTTTTAGATATCAATTTAAATTTATAACAATACCTGAATGATATGTATAAAAAAAATCGTATTCTTATGACTGGCGGGACAGGATTTATTGGTTCCAACTTGACCAATGCACTTATAGAGGATGGGCATGAAGTTCATATTTTGGCAAGGTCAATCGATCAGCCTAATTACAAGTTAAATAACCATGCAAGTTATTACATAATAAATGATTTAGATTTGAATGTGCTTATAAATAATTGCTCACCTGATATCATAATTCATCTTGCATTCGCAAAATCAGGTCAGAACATTGCTAACATAATAGAATGTAACTTGCAGCTCTGCACTTTAATTCTTGAATCATTGCCATCTAATAAATCCGTTTCAATTATAAACACGGGGACTTACTGGCAACATTATAATAATAAGGAATATTCACCAGTAAACCTATACGCAGCCTCTAAAGAGGCATTTGAAAAAATAGCCGAATACTATTTGCAAGTTAAAAATCTTAAGATGCTGACATTAGAATTATTTAATAATTATGGCCCCAATGACATGCGCAGGAGTCTCGTCTGTCAATTGCTTCACGCTTTGCAGTCAGGAAAACCCCTTGATATGAGCCCAGGCGAACAGCTTTTAGATTTTTTACATATAGATGATGTAATATCAGGCTTTCAACAAGCACTAAAGCATGTATCCTGTATGAATGTTCACTCACATAAGAAATTTTGTTTATCAAGCCATCAGCAAATTTCACTTAAAGATTTAGTATCTAAAATTGAAAAAATATCAACTAAAAAGCTAGATGTACGCTTTGGCGAAAAGCCTTATATGGAACGTCAAATCATGAAACCTGAAATAAAATATCCGATATTACCAAAATGGAATCCATCAATATCATTAGATAAGGGCTTGAGTGATTTAATAAATACTTATCAGAAATAGCCAAAAAACTCTTTTAGCTTTCTACACATATAATCCATTTTCACAGTGTCTATTCCAGGGTATACACCAATCCAAAAAGTGTTATTCATGACATAGTCAGTGTTATCAAGTGAAGCAGGTACGCGATATCGAACATTTTCAAAATAGGGCTGACGTGTTAAATTCCCTGCGAAAAGCAACCTTGTACCAACCCTAGATTGTTCAAGGAACTCTAGTAAGTGTAACCTTTCAACATTTGCATTTTTTGTTAAAGTAATCGGAAAACCAAACCAGCATGGATCTGAATCATCAGTTTTTTGCATAAATTTAAGTTGCTCAGATAAAGTAGAGAGCTGACCAAGAAAATAATTATAATTATCCTTACGTGCCTGTACAAAATTTTGCAGCTTGTTAAGCTGCGCTAAACCACAAGCTGCCTGCATATCGGTGATTTTCAGGTTATATCCTAAATTACCATATGTATATTTATGGTCATAGCCATATGGTAATGCCCCGTGTTTTTGGCAATAGCGTTGACCACACGTATTTTCTTTACCCGGTGGGCAATAGCAATCCCTGCCCCAATCCCGTAATGATTCCACAATTTCTATCAGTACATCATTATCAGTAAAAACAGCGCCGCCTTCACCCATTGTGATTTGGTGTGCAGGGTAAAAGCTGAGTGTTGCCAGATCGCCAAAAGTCCCTACATGTTTATCTAAATATCGAGAACCTAGTGCGTCACAACAATCTTCTATTAACCAATAACTATTCGCATCACAAAAGTTTTTAACTTCATTTATATTGAAGGGGTTACCCAATGTATGTGCCAACATAACTGCTATAGTTTTTTCGCTGCGTGCTAATTCTAAATCTTGTGTTCTTATATTAAGTGTTTCCAAGTCGATATCAACGAATACTGGAATTGCACCTGCTTGTATAATCGGATTAACTGTTGTTGGAAAAGCCGCCGCTACACAAATCACCTCATCACCTGGCTTTAACCTCCGCTCACCAAGTTTTATCGAAGTTAACGCCTGTAAAGCAATAAGATTTGCCGAAGATCCAGAGTTGACTGTGATTAAATTATTAGTACCTATAAAGTTGGAAAGGGCATCTTCAAAAGCATCATTGTAACGGCCAGTTGTTAGCCAACCATCCAATACAGCGTCAACCATATTGCTTAGTTCACTTGCACCAATCACTTTACCTGAGGCTGGGATGGAGGTCTTTCCAGGTACAAACTGCTCTTTGTGCTCAAAATGGGAACCAAAATCATCGACCAATTCAAGTATAGCTTCTCTCAATTTTGGCAGTTTCTTATCACTTAATGACATATCAATCCGTTGGATATTTTCTAGAGTGACTCTCGCAATATTCATCAATTTGAGTTAAACATAAATCTTGCATATTATTTTTTTGTTCTGCTCTGCTATACCAAGAAATAGATTTTTCTAAAGCCTCGCGAATATTCCAGACAGGTTTCCATCCAAGTTCAATTTTGGCCTTGTTGTTATTTAGTCGCAACTCTTTTGTTTCTTGATAAGTAACTGTTTGATGCTGTATTTCATATATTTTGTTTCTTAGTTTATATGCATGCCTAACTAAATCGACTACACGAATATTGTCAGAGGGTTCTGGGCCAAAATTCCATGCACATGAGAATTTTTCTGGACTAGTGTATAGCGCCTCTGCCAATAGAAGATATCCACTGACAGGCTCAATTACATGTTGCCAAGGGCGTACAGCATCAGGAGCCCGCAGCGTCAAATCACGATCACTTTCAAATGCTCTTATAAGGTCAGGAAATAGCCGATTTTCTGACCAATCACCACCACCGATCACATTACCAGCTCTTGCGCTAGCAATCCCACGACCTTTGAAATAGGTCTCCCTATAAGCATGAGTTACAATTTCTGCTGACGCTTTACTACTGCTATACGGCTCATCTCCTCCAAGGTGCTGAGATTCTTCAAAAGCCTTACCATTTCCCTGAACTGAATAGCATTTATCGCTCGTCACGATAACTATAGATTTAACTGTGTTTATTCCTCGACAGGATTCAAGTAAATTTGCTGTCCCCATGATATTGGTTGAATAGGTATTTAGTGGATCCGCGATACCTACTGGAACAAGTGATTGTGCAGCCAAATGGAATACAATATCAGGTTTAAATTTACTAATTTGATATTTTAAGATTTCTAAATCTCTTATATCAGCAAAAGTAGAGTCGCAACACCCAGAGATATTAGCTTTATTAAAAAGGTTCGGCTGTGTCGAAGGTTTAAGTGAATAACCTTTAACTTTCGCGCCCAGTTTACTAAGCCATAACGTTAACCAGCTACCTTTGAAGCCACTATGGCCAGTTACGAATACACGTTTGTCATTCCAAAAAACAAATGTTGGTGTTCTGGCTGATGTGATTTCAGTCATTCCAGGTTTTCCAAGGTGCTGTATTATTTTCCCAAAGAGATTCGAGATAAAATTTATCGCGCTGAGTGTCCATAGGACGCCAGAAACCATCATGTTCGAAAGCACATAATTGTTCACTCTCAGCTAATCTTTGCATAGGGGATTGCTCCCACATTGTTTCATCTCCGTCTATAAGTTCAAGAACTTTAGGACTAAGTACAAAGAAGCCACCATTAATATATGAAATGCCTTTATTAGGCTTTTCATCAAACTGAGTAACTTGATGATTTTCGAGTGTTAAAGCACCAAAACGACTAGGTGCTGAGACAGCAGCCACAGTAGCTAATTTATTATGTGATTTGTGGAATGCAATACTGGAAGTAATATCTAGGTCTGATAAACCATCGCCATAAGTCATACAAAACACGTCTTCACTTTCAAGTAAACTTGAGATTCGTTTAAGACGTCCACCTGTGTTGGTATTTTCACCTGTATCTACGAGCGTGACTCGCCAATCTATAGATCGAGTTGAATGTATTTCAGTTCTATTTTCTGCGAAATCAAATGTAACATCTGAATGGTGAAGAAGAAAATTGGAAAAATATTCTTTAATTACATAGCCTTTATAGCCACAACAAATAATGAAATCCTTAATTCCATGGCTAGAATAAAGCTTTAAGATATGCCAAAGGATTGGCTTTCCGCCTATTTCAACCATAGGCTTAGGCCGAACTAATGTCTCATCTCCGAGACGGGTTCCATAACCGCCTGCCAAAACGACCAATTTCAACTGAATTCCCTATAGTTAATTAGCTACATATCACAAGGTGTATCTTAATTAGACATAGACTACTTGATTTCTGGCCTTCATATCAAATCTTTATAAAGAATATGCTTGAATGTAACATAAATTCAAAGAAGAGAGTGGTTTTTCACACAAATTGCCAAGATGTTTTTATGGGTGATACTAAAATGTTTGTGTTTCACCTCGGGCAAATTTCCTACGCTAGCAGAGTCTCTTATATTTATACCTTTGTCTTTTTCAATTCTTCTAACAGCTATCGCATTTACCACTCATGGCATAACGCATGTTTTATCAGGATAAGTTATTCGTGGCTCGAATACGATTTCCTTTTTATAGCATATCCCTGTATTCCTGAAATTCAACACTGCTGAAAAATCAAGACTCAGTTTGACATAGTTTATACAGGTGCGCTCTAAATGTATTAGGCATTAGTTTAAGGGAGGGTCACATAGCCACCACAAGTTTTAGATATAGTACGTATAAAAAGTGTCTAGGTGCGGTAATCTTTCATTTATTATTATGTAAAAAAATAAAACAGCGTTCACTGGAATTAAGTCAATATAAATTGCAAATTAATTTTATTATTAGGCTCCTTCCTAAACGTATATATTCTTACTTATCTTGAACTACTAAAGTAGGAAATTTCTTTGGTTGGCTTGCAAAAGAACACATATTGCCGAGATATGTGATAGGATTGACTTATCAAATTCCATTTTACATCTAAGAATATTTTAGTTTACTTTTTAATATTAGATTAGTAAGCTCAAAAATATCAAATGTTGAAAAATTTATTTAACGAATATTATGTGACATGGAAAATAAAATCGATCAAGAGTTAATCTATGCGGCAGACACGAACGATTCAGCCTTAGTTTTAGAATGCCTTAAAAATGAAGCAAATGTTAATTTTAGGGCAAGTAAGAGTGGAATGACTGCTTTACATATAGCTGCCGCTTTAAAATATTACGAAGTCTGCTCTCTGTTACTACTAACAGGGAAATGTGATCTATATATAAAGGATTATAATGGAATGACTGCTTCAGACTATTTTGATGAGCCTCATACATAATAGATCAACCAAAAATTCATGAGAACATCAAGATATCTGTAATCTTAATAAATGTTATTGCACTAGGAAACAATAGCAATGCGAACCCTATGAATAAGAAAATCACAATAGATAATCTTATATATTTTCTAGAATTGCCTAAGTAATTCCAATGTAAGTCCAGCAAATATCTATATCCTTCATTATTGTCATCTAATTTATCATTAACAGAATCTCTTGTTGATGGCATAGACTTCACAGCGATAATCGAGTGCGACGAAATCGCGCCTGTCGCCTTTTGCGAGTGTGTAGCCACGAGTTTTGAGCTCTTGCTGAAAAGCTTGTTGGTCATTACTGGTCGCCCAAGCATCCTGGAATGCTGTTTTAATGGCCTTGGGGTCTTGGTTGGTGCGTTTGGCTTGTTGCCATTCCGATAAGGTGAAGTTGGTTTTATCGCGCTGTGTTTTATCTATCATGCCTTTGGGCATATCCCAGCCTTGTTCAATATACAGAGATTTAGATATCTCCATGAGTTTATTTTTGGTGTAAGGCAGTGGGATGGCTTTCATTTCATTGGTGTTGATACGTGACCACACCACATGGCAATGACGACGTTCGATGATGGGTTGGCCTTGTTCATCACGTGAGCGTTTTTCGTGGAAAATAATCGCTCTTGATTGTTCGTTTAATCCGAGTTTGTCTTCTACCCTGTCGATGGTTTGTTCAAAGACGTCGGTGGAGACGTTTTCATTAGCAGGTGGGTTTAAGCTCAGGGAATAAAGATATTGCCGCGCTTTTGTGGCGCGGCTAAGGGTTTCTATCTCTTTGAGAGCAAAAGGCAGGTCATTGGCAATAAAGCCTCTGAGTTCATGGATTTCGACATGGTCGTTTTCATCCTTTAAGAGATGAATTGCCAGTTCACGGGCATTGCCCCGTTGGTTGCCGTGTAAAATCATCTTGGTACACCGGCTTATTTTCGGTTAACGAGAACATCACGCATCTCAATAACGGCGGAACAGGCTTGGTTGATTTGCTGCTCTGTATCGTTTGAGACTTCCAGTGTGCCGATATTGGCCGCTTTTGCCAGTTGGTTGAGATTGGATGCATAGTTAGTACGTCTCAACATATCCAGAAGGACAGCGTAACGTTCATCATCAACCGAGGGACGGCGTTGTTTACGGCGTTTGAGTTGGCGATTGCCTAAAAGCTGATCACGAATGTAGCTGCCTAACGGTCGTTTACCGGCTTTGGATTCCAGATAGGTACGTTCCTCTTGGGTCAGTCTTAGGCTGAATGGGGCAGGAACGCCCTTCTTCTTTGGTTTGTCCGGTTTTTGATTGTCATTGGCAGCCGCTTTTTCAAACGGCTTGGTGGCGGAGACTTTGCCCATATCGTAGAAACTCATGGCTGTGGCTCCTTGAAAGATGGAACGTCTTTTTCGAGGTAGATACTCCAATCAGCTAGTGTGGAAAAAAGATCGTCACACTCTTAAAAAGATAGCTGTCGTTTATGCTCTGAATTTACGCTCTTGTTTGCCTCATTCCAGGCTGTTATAAGTGGACTTTCTGCGTTCGATTTAATGCCCTTCAGGGGCTCTCGGCAGAGCAATTAAAATAACCAACGATCTTTGCAAACCTATTGTCTACGGTTTCCGATCTCGGTTAAGCCCTGTCCGAGAGTTGGACTTATGAAGCAAAGGTACACAATATGTTTGAGTATATTTTAATCATCTTATTATTTTTAGGTGCTTTCTTAATTGGAAAGTATTTATATGATCAGTTTGTACTGACAACAACTATCTTCGAATACGAGACGGGCATACATTTTCATAAAGGTAAGTTTGTTGGCTTACTCGAAACTGGACGACATCTATTTCGAAAAAACAACCATCAGATCATCAAAATTGATACACGCCCACGAACCTTGCAGGTTCCTATGCAAGAAATATTAAGCAAGGATAATATCAATTTGAAAATCAGCTTACTTGCAGATATTCAAATTGCCGATCCGCACAAAGCAATTATTGCAACAAACGATTATGAATCTACGATCTATTCAAAACTACAACTTGCACTTAGATCTGTCATTTCCACATTCAACCTTGATCAAATAATTGAAGAACGAGAAAAAATAGGAAAATTAATAAATGAAAAAGTCGATAGTGAATTAAACACTTTCGGCATCAGCTTAAATTCAGTAAATATGAAAGATGTTTCTTTACCGGGCCCGCTAAAACAAGCTTTTTCTCAAGTCGTACTAGCTCGACATGAGGCAATGGTCTCTTTAGAAAAGGCGCGCGGTGAAACAGCTACGCTGCGCAATCTTGCAAATGCTGCAAAAATAATCGAAAAAAACCCTACATTAATGAATTTACGTGTTTTGCATTCTGCTGCAGAAAAGTCAACAAATTCTTTTGTTATTAACCTAGCACCTGAAAAACCTGAATAGCCTTTAAATTCATAAAGAATTTATAAGCTGCTCTTCATCATGAATAACCCGTACAAAAATCAACACATTGAATTGGCCAAAGCTTATGTGGCTTTATCGAATGCACATCAATTAAACTTGGTCTTTGCTCTCTTTGCGGAAGATGCAATCTATCAATCTGAGAATGTTGGTGTGTTTCGTGGCAAGGCTGCGATCAGTCAAATGATGATCGGTTTTTTCACCAAATTTCCAGATGTGTATTGGCAAGCTGAAAACTATCGTTTAACGGAAGATGGTGTTGTGCTATTTGACTTTGAAATGACGGCAACGGAAATAGATACCGGAAGTGTAATTGTAAGATCGGGAGTTGAAGAGGTTTATTATTCGACTGAAGAGTTCATTGAAAAGCTGATCGTGCAGAATAATTAATTTTTTAATAATGATATGTAACTGATCTACTTTTACTAAGCTACTTAACACTGACTTACTTGATCACGTTATCGAACTGCATAAAAAAAGCCAGCGCAATGCTGGCTTTTTTTGTAAGACGTCCATCTGCGTTACGAGACGACAGAGTGACGATTACCTCGTGTTGCAATTATCCACACGGCATGGACAACGCCGGGGATGTAACCCAATAAAGTTAATATAATATTCAACCAAAACTGACCACCTAAACCGACTTGTAAAAATACACCAACTGGTGGGAGTAAAATTGAAAGTAACACTCTTAAGATATCCATGGCGCCTCTCCTTTATTTATTCTGAATTTATGATTTGTTTTATTAACGAATCAACTTGGGAATAAGTTTACGAGAAACACGGGATGGTTCATGTAGTCCAAGTCTGATCGTGGGTAAGGATGCAGCTGACGACAGACTTAATTTTAAATCACTATTTTGCAACGATGTTAAGAAATGGTTCGATCGATTATTTTTCAGATCGTGCAAAGCCATCCCATTTATTGACCATTGTGCAGAACAGTTCAGCGGTTTTTTCTGCATCATAGATTGCGGAATGTGCTTCGTTTTCGTTCCATTCGATCTCAGCCACTTGCGCTGCGCGCGCGAGTACCGTTTGCCCATAAACTAGCCCTGCAAGACTGGCAGTATCAAAAGTGCTGAAGGAATGGAAAGGATTGCGTTTGATGCCACTTCGTTCAACCGCAGCTTTTAAGAAGGCCAAATCGAACGCCGGATTGTGTCCGACCAAAATAGCGCGCGTACAGCCTGTATCAGCGACCATTTTCCTGATCGGTTTGAATATTTTGCCAAGCGCATCGGTTTCTTTAGATGCCAATCGCAACGGGTGATATGGATCAATTCCGGTAAAGTCTAGCGCCGCTTGCTCAAGGTTGGCCCCTTCAAACGGCACGACATGACTTGCGATCGTTTGTACTGGATGCCAACCGCGTTCTTCATCGCAACTGAGTAAGACTGCAGCTATTTCTAACAACGCATCCGTTTCAGAGTTAAATCCGCCGGTTTCGACATCCACCACCACCGGCAAAAACCCACGAAAACGTGAGGTAATCAACTTGCGTGACATCTCGTCATTTGTTTGCTCAGATTCGTTAGTTTCACCTTCTGAGATGGCTGTTTCCATTTTTAACTCATCGTTCTCATTCATGCGTCCACCATTTTCCAATAGCATTGCTCGCCGGCACGCAATGGCACGACCTTGTCATCTCCCAATGGCAGCGCGTCTGGGACTTGCCAGGTTTCACGCTGTAAAACGATGCTATCAGTGTTACGCGGTATACCATAAAAGTCTGCTCCAAATTGGCTGGCAAAGCCTTCCAGTTTGTCGAGTGCATCTGCCTGATCGAACGCTTCTGTGTACAGCTCCATCGCATGTAATGCGGTGTACATACCCGCACAACCGCACGCATTTTCTTTATTGCCTTGCGTGTGTGGTGCACTGTCTGTACCGAGGAAAAATTTTGGTGATCCACTGGTTGCTGCCATCATCAACGCTTCTCGATGCACTTCGCGCTTAAGAATAGGTAGACAGTAATGATGCGGACGAATTCCACCGACGAAGATCGCATTGCGATTCATCAGCAAATGATGCGCTGTGATCGTCGCGGCTAAGTGATCCGATCCGGCTGCCACAAAACTGGCTGCTTCACGGGTAGTGATGTGTTCCATGACAATTTTAAGATCAGGAAACGCGTCCATTAATGGACTTAAAATTGTCTCAATAAAAATGCGCTCGCGATCAAATATATCAATGGCGGGATCCGTCACTTCACCATGAACCAATAAAGGAATGCCCGCAGTTTGCATTGCTTCGATCACGGGATAAACGTTTTTCACATCCGTCACACCCGCGTCCGAATTGGTCGTTGCACCGGCAGGATAGAGTTTTAACGCATGTACAAAATCTGCGTTGGCCGCGTCTTCTATGTTTTGTACGGTCGTGTTATCCGTCAGGTACAAACTCATTAACGGCTCAAACGCATTGCCTTCTGGCACCGCTGCGAGGATCTGATCACGATACGTTGCCGCCATCGCTACGGTAGTGATCGGTTGTTTCAAATTCGGCATGATAATCGCGCGCCCGAATTGTTTTGCAGTATCGGGTACGACGCTTTTCAACGCCGCGCCGTCGCGAACATGTAAATGTAAATCATCTGGGCGTTTTAATACGATCTGGTCCATTGGTGCTGGATTCTCAATAATTCGGGGATGGGTTACTCTAACGTCTACGCGTTCACAATTAAATGGTTAATCACATGAAATACACCACGTTGGGAAATACGGACATTAAGGTCAGTAAGATCTGCCTCGGCACGATGACATGGGGCGAGCAAAATACTCCTGAACAAGCGTTTGAGCAGCTTGATTATGCCTTAGAGCAAGGCGTGAATTTTATTGACACCGCCGAGATGTATCCAATCCCACCGGCAGCAAAACACTACGGTGGTACGGAAAGCATCATCGGTGATTGGATGCAGGCACGCGGCAATCGCGATCAAGTCGTGCTTGCGACCAAAATCGCCGGTAAGGCTGATTGGATTAGCCATATTCGTGATGGTAAAAATCGACTCGACCGCAACAATATTCTCGCAGCAGTCGACACCTCACTACAACGACTGAAAACCGATCATATTGATTTGTATCAGTTGCACTGGCCTGATCGCTCAACCAATTATTTCGGTAAACTTGGCTACTACCCGAATCCGAATGAACAGCTTCCGGTGCTAGAAGAAACCCTCGGCGCGCTGCACGAAGCCGTCAAGGCAGGCAAAATCCGTCAGATCGGCGTATCTAACGAAACCCCATGGGGCGTCATGAAATACCTGCAACTGTCTGATCAGCACGATCAACCGCGCATGCAGAGCATTCAAAATCCTTACAGCTTACTGAATCGCACGTTTGAAGTCGGCTTGTCCGAAGTTGCGCACCGCGAGCAAGTTGGACTGCTGGCCTACTCGCCGCTTGGGTTTGGTGTGTTATCGGGTAAATATTTAAATGATCAACGACCGAAAGGTTCGCGCTTGAGCTTGTTCCCGCAATACAGTCGTTATTTTTCCGGTGAAGGCGTGTCGGCCACGCAAGCGTATGTTGATCTGGCCAATGAGCATGGACTTAATCCCGCACAAATGGCGTTGGCGTTTGTGAATATTCGCCCGTTTGTGACGAGTAATATTATCGGTGCAACAACAATGGAACAGTTAAAAGACAACATCGCCAGTATTGATCTAGAGCTGAGTGACGACGTGCTTAGCGCGATTGATGAGATTCATACTCGTCACCCAAATCCGAGTCCTTAGCCTCAGCTTGATGTGAGGTTGATCCGTCCATCTGATCAGATCTTGTAGTGCTGATCTGATCGGGTTTCATACAATAACTTAACGTTATCGTTTTTTATTTTGACTTAGTCATATTTGAGTTATTTTTCAGTCGGTAATGTCGCTTCATCCCACGCGAGAATTCCACCTTCCATATTATAAATTTCCTTAAAACCAGCTGCTTTTAACTTCACCGCCGCTTGCGCTGATCGCACGCCACTCCGACATTGCATAATCACCGGACTATCACGAAACTCTTCCAACTCGGCAAGGCGCGTGGTGATCTGCGCGACGGGGATATGCTTTGCCCCAGGAATATGCCCTTCATCCCATTCTTGTATTTCGCGCACGTCAACAATGACAGCTTGTTTCTCATCCAACATTTTTGCCGCATCCTGCGGTGTGATCGACATGATCTGCGCATTTTCTTCTTCTTTTGGTGAACACGCATTCAACGAAAAAAGCACAAGCAACACACCCGTAATTTTGAGCAAAGACGAACGCTTGGTCACAAACTGGGTGAACGATTTATTGAACCCTTTCATGTGTAACTCCTCTTATCGATAAATATGAATAATCGTATTTTAGCATTTGCTAATAAAACAATGCCAGCCAGAAAACACTGTTTTGAAACAGCTAAGATGGCAAAATAAGCTGAACGTTCAAATCAAAAGGATACACACATGAGTAAGATTCTCGCTTTCTCCGGCAGTTGCCGACGCGACTCATTTAACAAAAAATTGATCAGCATCGCAGCCGCTGGAGCGCAAGCCGCCGGGGCCGATGTCACACTGATTGATCTGGCTGACTATCCGATGCCGATTTATAACGGGGATCTCGAAGACGAACACGGCCTGCCCGAGCAAGCCAAAGCGTTTAAACAACTTCTGCTTGAGCACGATGCGATCTTAATCGCCTCGCCAGAATACAATAGCGGCTTCCCTGCACTGTTAAAAAATGCGATCGACTGGGCATCACGCGCAGAATCCAGCGACGAACCCAGACTAGCAGCGTATCAAGGTAAAGTCGCTGCGATCATGTGTGCGACTCCGGGCGGCATGGGCGGTGCGAAAGGATTGACTATGTTGCGTTTGCAACTTGAATACATCGGCGTGATGGTACTGCCACATCAAGAGTCCGTATCACAAGCTCACGCAGCCTTTGCTGAAGATGGAAAACTACTTGATGAGCGCAAACAAGCCGCCGTCGAACACGTCGGCGCTGAGCTGGCAGACATGGTTAAGAAATTAGGCGCATAAGTATGAAAACTCTTTATCCTGCGATCACGGATCCAATCGTTCATCGCTTAAAAGTCAGTGTGGATCATGAAATTTATGTTGAAGAATGCGGCAACCCAGACGGCATACCCGTTATTTTCCTCCACGGCGGACCTGGCTCAGGTTGCCAGTCTTACCACCGACAATTTTTTGATCCGACACAGTACCGCATTGTCTTGTTTGATCAGCGCGGCTGTGGAAGATCGATACCCAAAGGCTGTTTAAACGACAACACGACACAAGACCTGATCAGCGATATTGAAACCATTCGCGCCGAACTGAGTGTCGATAAATGGCTACTTTTTGGGGGATCGTGGGGTGTAACATTGGCCTTGCTGTATGCAGAAACCTATCCTGATCAGGTTTCTGGAATCATTCTACGCGGCGCCTTTCTTGCTGGAAAGCGCGATTTAGATTGGTTCTTTGGTGACGGTGTTTGTCGACTTTTCCCCGATGAATGGCATACCTTTACCACCGCACTCGGCGTGACGGATTTTTCCAAAGAAGCGATCATTAAAGCCTGTCATGATGGCCTCAATAGCGATGATCAAATTGAACAATTACGCGTCGCAAGAGCGTGGTCCCGCTGGACGACAAAAATCGTAACTTGGACATTACCGCCCGATCGGGAAGAACAACCTCAAAAAGACGCAGAGATCTTGATTAAAGAGATCAACTTGGAAATCCATTTCGCGTTTAATCGCTATTTTCTTGGCCCTGAGCAGCTCATTGAAAATATCCATCTCATTCCAGAAGTACCGATCCACTTAGTGCATGGTCGTCGTGATATCACCTGCCCGATCGAATCCAGTTGGCGTTTGTCTCAAAGTTTACCGAATGCGGCATTTACCATTCTGGAAGAAAGCGGTCATCTCGCGAATGAAGCAGGCATGATCGACGCCTTAGTCACCGCAACCGATCAAATGGCCCAAAAAATCTCTCCAAACCGTCTAGACTAAAGGCGTAACTCAGTCGCTCAATAATGACCCAAACTCACCATTAATATTTTTAATCGATATGATTTAAACGTTTGATTAGAACTATCAGAAAAGAACCCTCACAATAGCTTCCACGTTGTTCGAGATGCACTTGAACAACACCAATTTTAAGGAGACTAGTATGTTAGAAAGTAAAGAAGGTCAACGAATCCCAAGTGTCACGTTTAAGACACGCCAAGGCGATGCATGGGTTGACGTGAATTCCGATGAAATATTCGCAGGTAAAAATGTCGTGCTGTTCTCATTGCCCGGCGCCTTTACGCCAACGTGTTCATCGACTCACTTGCCACGTTATAACGAGTTAGCCCAAGTGTTTAAGAAAGAAGGTGTTGACGATATCGTCTGCGTTTCTGTCAATGACACGTTCGTCATGAACGCATGGAAAGCCAGCCAGGAAAGCTCGAACATTACGGTTATTCCTGATGGCAACGGCGAGTTCACGAAAGGCATGGGTATGTTGGTAGCGAAAGATGATCTTGGTTTTGGAGATCGCTCATGGCGCTATTCCATGCTCGTGAAAGACGGCGTGATCGATAAAATGTTCATCGAGCCAGAAAAACCAGGCGATCCGTTTGAAGTATCCGACGCAGACACGATGTTGGAATACATCAACCCGAACGCGAAGAAGCCACAATCCGTTGCGTTATTCACCAAACCGGGTTGCCCATACTGTGCAAAAGCGAAAAAAATGCTTTCTGACAATGGCTATCAGTATGAGGAAATTATCCTCGGCACGGACGCAACCATCGCAGGAATGCGAGCGATCACCAATGCTGAAACTGTTCCGCAAGTTTACATCGCGGGCAAACACATCGGTGGCAGTGATGACTTGGCTGAGTATTTCAAAAACCAGTAACGCTGTAAGTATTGACCCTCTGAGGAGTCTGATCGCAGACTCCTCAACTATAAAGCAATAATATTCATTTTATTTAAGTATTTAACGAGACGCAGGAATCAGACATGGAAAAGATCGAAAAAGACGTTGTTGTCATCGGTTCGGGCACCGCCGGACTCGCCGCCTACCGTGCTGCGCTGCTATATACAAAAAGCGTAGTCATGATCGAAGCTGGCCCCTACGGCACCACGTGCGCACGCGTTGGCTGTATGCCGAGTAAACTCCTGATCGCAGCAGCAGAAGCGGCACACAGTATCGAAGCAGCACCGGCATTTGGTATTCACCCAATGGGTGAAACCGTGATCAACGGTCGTGAAGTGATGGATCGCGTTAAACGTGAACGTGATCGCTTTGTCGGGTTTGTCCTCGAATCGGTGGACGGCATTCCTGCCGAGCATAAAATCCAAGGACGCGCAAAGTTTATTGACGATCACACGATCCAAGTAGATGACGCATTACAGATCACCGCAAAGCGTGTCGTCATCGCCACAGGCTCTCGTCCAAGCTGGCCAGACAGTTTCGATGAACTCGGTGATCGTTTGGTCGTGAATGACGATATTTTCAACTGGGACGACTTACCGAAATCTGTCGCCGTTTTTGGTCCCGGTGTAATTGGACTCGAACTGGGTCAGGCTTTACATCGTCTCGGTGTCGACGTGATCATGTTTGGACGCAGTGCCAGTGTTGGCCCATTAAGCGATCCGGATTTACGCGAATACGGACGTAAAACTTTCGCGGAAGAATTTTATCTCGACACCAAAGGCGGCATGATCGATATGCAACGCGATCAAGACCACGTGATCGTGAAATATCATAATGAACAAAATGTTGTCACCGAAAAACGTGTCGACTACGTACTCGCCGCGACAGGCCGTACACCGAATGTTGATCGTCTCGGTTTAGAAAACACCACACTAGAATTAGATGATCGCGGCATGCCGTTATTTAACTCGCAAACTATGCAATGTGGCGACAGTCATATTTTCATTTCTGGCGATGCGAATAATGAAGTCCCGTTGCTGCACGAAGCAGCAGATCAAGGAAAAATTGCAGGCGATAACGCCGGTAATTATCCCAACATCAACAGTGGCTTACGCCGCGCATTAATCGGCGTCGTCTTTAGCGATCCACAGATAGCAACCATCGGCCCGAGCTGGACTCACTTAAACGAAAAGTACAGCGAAAATGAGTTACTGATCGGCGAAGTGTCTTTTGAAAATCAAGGCCGTTCACGCGTCATGTTAAAAAACAAAGGTCTCCTGCACGTCTACGCAGAACAAGGCAGCGGCAAATTTTTAGGCGCAGAAATGATCGGCCCTGCCGCAGAACACATCGCCCACCTGCTCTCTTGGGCATTGCAAAATGAAATGACCATCGGTGAAATGTTAGACATGCCGTTTTACCATCCCGTGATCGAAGAAGGTTTGAGAACGGCACTGCGAGATGTATTCGCAAAAATAGAACCTGCTGCTTAGGCAGCGGGTTCTTCCCTCATACGTGAAAACTAAATCAGCAGCGATTGGGAATCCATCATTTGATCAGTTGAGTGTTTAGTCTATTTCCTTCCACGAAATAGAAAATGGCATTCGCAATGAATACATCACTTCTCTAAAGAAAAAGTATATAGATCTACAACCATCATCTGCTCGTGGCTCGACATTACACGCTTAAACATTTAAAGTGCGCTCCCTCTCGTAGATTCTTTTTTTGTCTCTATCTTATTCATTTTTAAACTTATTCAGGACGATTTCTGTGTTAACTACCGCGAATGTAACCATGCAATTCGGCGCTAAGCCGTTATTTGAAAATATTTCCGTCAAATTCGGCAATGGCAATCGCTACGGCCTAATCGGTGCGAATGGTTGCGGTAAATCAACGTTGATGAAAATCCTGAGCGGCAAGCTGGCTCCAACAACGGGCAATGTCTCGCTTTCCCCGGGCGAGAAAATGGGTGTATTAAGTCAGGATCAGTTTGCGTTTGAAGAATTTAGTGTCATTGATACGGTGATCATGGGGGATGCAGAGCTTTGGGCGATCAAACAAGAACGTGATCGCATTTACGCGCTCCCTGAAATGTCTGATGAAGATGGCATGCGTGTCGGTGAATTGGAAGCCGAGTTTGCGGAAATGGATGGTTACACCGCCGAAAGTCGCGCGGGAGAAATTCTTCTGCAAGCGGGTATTGAAGAGTCTTTGCATTTCGGCTCAATGAGGCAAGTGGCTCCGGGTTGGAAACTGCGAGTGTTACTCGCGCAAGCCTTGTTTGCAGATCCGGACATTTTACTGTTGGACGAGCCGACGAATAACTTGGATATTCTGACTATTAACTGGCTAGAAAAAGTTTTAAACGAACGTAAATCCACCATGATCATTATTTCGCATGATCGACATTTTCTGAACGCCGTTTGCACGCACATGGCAGATATGGATTATGGCGAGTTGCGCATCTTCCCCGGAAATTATGAAGCGTTTATGGAAGCTGCATCACTTATTCGTGAGCAACTGCATCAAGAGAATGCAAAAAAGAGTGCGGAAATTGAAGAGCTACAGCAATTCGTGGCACGCTTTTCGGCTAACGCATCAAAGGCGAAGCAAGCCACGTCGCGCGCACGCAAATTAGACAAAATAAAACTTGATGAAGTAAAACCGTCTAGCCGTGTCGCACCTTTCATTCGATTTAATCAAGAGAAGAAACTTCACCGTAATGCCTTAGTGTTAGAAGATCTTTCACACGGTTACGATGATGAAACGCTTTTTTCTGACGGTAATTTGATTTTAGAAGCGGGAAGTAAACTTGCAGTCATCGGTGAGAACGGCGTGGGGAAAACCACTTTTTTACGTTGTTTAGTTGATGATTTAACCGCGAATAAAGGTGAGATTAAATGGTCAGAAAATGCCGAGCTTGGGTATTGTCCGCAAGATAATACGACTGACTTTAATAACGATCTAACCTTGTTTGAGTGGATGTCGCAATGGCGCACGCCCAAGCATGATGATTTGATGGTTCGTGGCATGTTGGGACGTTTACTATTCAGCTCGGATGATGCAAATAAAAAAGCAAAAGATTGCTCCGGTGGTGAAAAAAACCGGCTGATCTTTGGCAAATTAATGATGGCGGATAACAATGTTTTGATTATGGATGAACCGACCAATCACATGGATATGGAATCCATTGAAGCATTGAATTTTGCCCTATCGAATTATGAGGGCACGGTGATTTTTGTTAGCCATGATCGGGAATTTGTGTCTTCACTCGCGACGCATGTAATTGAAATTAAAGAAAAGAAAATGTTGAGTTTTTCTGGCACGTACGAAGAATACCTATCGACGCAAGAAGCGGGTTTAAAAGTCGCTTAATGTTTTCTAAATGAATGAACGATCACCTTATGTAAAGGTGGTCGTTCATTAAAAACCTGAATTATCCTATTTCTGATCTATCCGATAAAGCAGTCCTTCAATATCGCCTGTCACGTATATTTTGCCTGATTGGCCAACAGCAACGCCATTAAACATCCACGCCGGCGACACGCCTTCCGGCCCCGCGGCACCAAGGGCAAGATCGGTTGCAATGGTCGTAACGTCACCACTATTTAAGTTAACGTTTAAGACGCTTCCAGTTCCGGATTCCACAACAAGTAAGTGCCCATTTTTATCCATCGCTAAACCTTCTGGTTGCACAAATGGACCGGCGACTGGAATCGGATCAGTCAATAAATTCCCGGATTTGATCACTTGCCAGATCATACCGCTGAACCAATCACTCACGAATAAACTTTCTTCCGTTGCTGCTAGGCCCGCTGGTACGCCGAGTCCAGCAATCAGTGTTTCTCGCACGGATGGATCATCGGCTGACGCACGGACGACGCTGCCGGTTCCAAGCTCTGCAACGATCAGATCATCGTTAAAACGCATTGCATTGAGTGGGATAGAAAAGTCTGGATAATTTTCCAATACTCTTTTTTCATCTGGGTCCCACACTTGCACCGTATTCGCAAACCAGGATGAAAGCACTAAATGATCACCATCTGCTGCGACGGTGCCCGGTGAGGTGACAGGTGTTGCACCGATAGTATGGTAATCAATCTCTTTTTGTCTGCCACTTCGGCCTGAAAACTCCCGTAACGAAAAAAAGTCCGCAACGTAAACAGATTCTCGATTTTCTGGATGATTCAGTACCGCTACACCTCCGGGAACGATCATTCCACCTCTGCTGATCGTGCGGATTTTGCCATTACGTTTTACTTTCGCAATATAACCATCCGACAAGCTGGAAATGTACATGCGATCTCGTGAATCGAATGCTAAATTATCTAGACCTTGTTTTGTTTTCGCGATGACTTTTTTCAAGCCCCGCTTATTCAGACGAACCACTTCACCGTTTAAAGTATCAAGCACATGCAGTCGACCACGCGAATCAAACTTGACCGCCGCTGGAGTTCCAAAATCACTGGCGATTTGGATCACTTCACCGGAGTCCACATTAATTCTCACAACATCACCTTGGAACCAACGCGGGCCATAAAGATAACCGTCACGCCAATCCATGCCATTCAAACCACAGGCAATGCCGAGTTCATCCGTGATCAAACTGGGGGGGATTTCAAGTTGCGGATCCACTTCAAATAATTGACTGCCACCTAAGCATTCCGACACGAAAAGTCGACCGTCATCGGAGAACGTGATGGAATTTGCAAACGGTGCGAGCGGTTGGTTAGTTAAGGTTCCTTCAGGCGTTAAGCGGCTGACTAATCCGATCACTGGCGATGTCCAGTACATGGAACCATCAAAACCAAAAGCAAGATCGTCTGGTAAATCGACACCTTGATCAGGCCCAAGCCGATTGATGATTTTACCTGATCGCGGATTCATTCGAACAATTTCACGTCCCAAAGCACTGGCAATATTCAGGGTATTATTTTCATCAAAACGAACCCCGTTCGTACCATGAATTTTCGCACCACGCGCGAGAATTCGCGTTTTATAACGGACTTCTTTTGGTGATTCTTTTGACGTTTTTTTTGATTGCTGGGTGCTAATTGAGGGTGGTTGTGCTTCAAGGCGCTGCACACTCAATGCCGTTGTTTCATTCAAGACGTTAGACGTTTCCGATTGCTTTCGTGAATTTTGCCTGATCATTTGCTCACGATAATGCGGGTGGTTATGGCCATTTAAGGGAGAATTTTCTTCTAATAATCGACGAAACCCAGGGTGTTTATTTTCTTTTGACGGCTGAATAACTCCACAACTATCGTTGTCTCGGCAATTTTCTAAACGCTCTTTTTTAGGCTCTTTCTGGTTGTTCGGTTTGACGACTTCGGCTGCAAAGGCTGGATTAAAAAAAACCGTCAGTACAAGACATGAAGTCACACCCACGGCTTTCGTTAATTTTCTTTTTATCATTCTTATTCACTCCTCTTTATAATTATCAAGGTTATCCCGGCTTACTCGCATTTCATCTAAGAACCGGAAACTGAAACATCTCCCTTCGACACCTGCTTTGTTACTTCTTATGACAGAAAAATTAATGCTTTCGATACAATTAACACCGCACCTAATGACATGATTTTTTGTTGGCAGACAAACGTATCGCTCTTGTGTAAATAGTGTCAGGTTTTACGCCGCTGAATAAAATAACAGAACTTTAACTGTGCTTTATTCAAATAAAAGTAATCTGATAAAAGTCGGGAAATTTGCCCGATATGTATACTGAAAGATACAAAAAAAAATTGTATGCTTATGTGATTCTATGATGTGAAATATCTTGTTGAGGTAAATCGTTTTTTTGGAAAAACTCTCATCCATTGGTAGGCAGTTTGGATAAACCCCGTTTAAGCTGGAGAGTTGTTTGAAACAGCTTGTGCAAATGCAACGTCTCTCTTGCGTTTCTGTTACGTGTTCACTTATGTCTGATCTAGTCTTCCGCACCAACATGGTGCAGAATTGCTGTCATGCGACTCAAACAATATTTTAGAGAACTTTCCCTCTTCGCCGGTTTTGCTCGAAATACAACCAGTCACGATGAAAAAATCATTTCAGCACTTGGTGGTTTCACTGGTATTACCTTAGTTGCCTGGCTGACACATCAATTTGCTCTGTGGGGACTGATCGATACGCCTTCTAGTTATTTACTTGTCGCATCAATGGGCGCGAGCGCTGTGCTGTTATTTGCTGTCCCACACGGTGCGTTATCGCAACCTTGGCCTGTTTTTGGGGGACATATCGTCTCAGCCTTTGTTGGTATCACGATTCTAAAAACTTGCGGAGATAGCTCATGGGCAGCGGGGCTTGCCGTTGGCTTGGCTATCGGCTCCATGTATTACCTGCGTTGTATTCATCCACCCGGTGGGGCTACTGCACTCACTGCCATTATCGGCGGCCCAGTGATCGCTGATTTAGGGTACATGTATGTGTGGCTACCGATCGCCATCAACAGTGTGATTATTTTGCTGGTAGCGATCGCATTTAACTGGGCATTTAAATGGCGACGATACCCAGCTCACCTTGCTTATAAGATGAATCAGCGTAAACACGTTGCAACGCATGTCAGTGAGTTTGAATTAACGCAGGAAGATTTTGCAGCAGCAATGCGTGAATTGGATTCTTATGTCGACATCACAACAGAAAGTTTGACGGATCTTTTGGATCTTGCCACCCAGCATGCAGTGCGGCATTCAACCCACCCAGAAGAAATTATTGCGGGGCGAATTTATAGCAATGGCAAGCTCGGTAAAGGTTGGAGTATTCGACAAGTCATCGACACCTCCCCAAATTACACTCACCCTCGTAAAGATAAGGTCATCTTCAAAGTGCTCGCTGGTGATGGTAGTTTCGATACCGGCATTTGCTTACGATCAGAATTTAAACAATGGGCGCGCTTTGAAGTAGTTCAAGAAGCTAATCAATGGATTGCCATTGCAAATCCGACTGACTAGACACCAACATAGACTGATTGAATACCACATAAACGTGATCAGTAACGGTAATGCGAATGCTGGTTCGATAGGAATTTTCGTCATCTTTAAGTTGCAAAATTCCCCCCCGATTGCTTCTCATAGGAACCTTTCAATTGGCCTCATCAGTTGGAACTCTGCCTTGTCTTTCGTGTAGACTCAGCGCTGGTTTTTTCACTTTCCGGACGGTTAAAAACACACATGAGCGCCATTCTCGCAAGTAATTTAGGTAAGGATTTCGGTGACGTTACTGCCGTAAAATCGCTTAATCTTGATATTCCCGCGGGTAGTTTTTTTGGGCTACTTGGTCGCAATGGATCAGGTAAAACCACCACTTTGCAGATGTGTTCAACGCTGATCAGACCTTCTCGTGGTTCGGTCGAGGTCGCTGAAATGAATGTGGTCGAAAACCCAACCGCCGTACGCCGGCAGGTTGGTTACGTTTTTCAAGAAACCGCATTGGATGGCACCATGACCGTCGAAGAGAATTTACGCTTTTCCGGTCGTTTGTATGGCCTCTCGAATAAACAAGTGACTGAGCGTAGCGCGGAATTATTAGCACTATTTGATCTCACTGACAAACGTAACCGGAAAGTCCTGACCCTTTCTGGCGGAATGAAACGTGCGGTGGATATTGCGCGTGGTGTGCTGCACCGTCCTGCTATTTTATTACTCGATGAACCAACAATTGGTTTGGATATTATCAACCGTCGCGCGATTTGGGGTTATTTGAACGGCTTACGCAAAGAGGGCATGACAGTCGTATTGACAACCCATTATATGGATGAAGCAGCCGATTGTGATCACGTCGTGTTCATGCACAAAGGAGAGATTATTGGTGAAGGTGCCCCGCATAAACTCACCCAAGGAATGGGCGAGTTTATGCTGGATATTGACGTAGACAACCCAAGCTCACTGCTTAACCAATTAGAACCTCGACTCGGTCGTGCTGTTGTGCAAGGGAGCCAGATCCAATTTCGGCTAACGGATGAAAACCTCGACATCGGTGCGTTACAAAACGATCTTAAAAAACAGGTTAACGCGTTGATCGTGCGCAAACCCGATCTGAACGATGTGTATGTTTGGACAAACCAGGAGGCTCGCTAATGTGGAACGCATTTGCAGCAATTATCAAACGTGAATTGATCAAGCTATCACGTCAGCGTGGTCGGCTAATCAGCTCAATGGTACGCCCACTAATCTGGTTGTTAGTGATCGGCGCAGGTTTCCAAACCTTAATCGGCGAGCAAGGGCAGACCACAGACTATCGGCAATTTATGGCGCCAGGATTGATCTGTATGACGCTATTATTCGGCTCGATGCTCGCGTCATTGTCGATGATCTACGACAAAGAATCCGGGGTCATGCGCATGCTGATCGTCGCACCCTATCCGCACGCAGTGATCGTCTTAGCACGTATGAGCAGTGCGATCATATCCGGACTTGTGCAAGCGCTTTTACTCTTGATACTGTTAATGCTGCTCGGTTATGTTGGGCAGATCGCACACCCATTATTATTGATTCTTGCGCTCATTCTCACTGCTGCCGTTTGTGCTGCCAGCGGTATGCTGATCGCGGTGTACAGCAAAACGCTGGAGAACTTTGCCGTGATCATGAATTTCGTGATCTTTCCAATGTTTTTTCTTAGTGGCGCACTGTACCCATTACAACAATTACCGATCTACTTAAAACTGATCGCGTATTTAAATCCGTTCAGTTACGGCGTTGATTTAATGAAACACGCGATGCTCAGCACTGATCTGAAACCCTTTTCAGCGGATCTTCCCGTCTGGATCGATATCGGTGTGATGCTGGTGTTTACCGTCATCGCCACAACCCTCGCCTGTTTACGCTTTTCTGATCATTCTGTCAGCGAAAAACTGACTCGGGTCTTAAGTGCGGGTAAACGTGCCTGACAGCAATCACTTCTCTGGCAACCAAGAGATTGGTTGCTAGCAACCAATCTCTTGGTTGCCAGAGAACCAAACCTTGCAAAATTGCACAACACTCAATCAGTGTATTGACACTGATAAAATGCATAACTCATTGTAATTATTTACCTATTTTAATATCGCACCGCACCAATTTAAAACTGGCAAGCTGCATGCACTAAGTATTGGTGACTGCCATTTGTAGTCACGTAACGTAAACATAAAAATACCTTTAGGAGGTAATTATCATGAAATGGGAAACTCCAGCATACGAAGATCTGCGTTTTGGTTTTGAAGTAACTATGTACATCATGAATCGTTAAGATTCAGACTGTGCGGGAGAGGTGTCTCACCTCTCCCACTTTTAGTACTATCCCTCTCTTACTTTCTTTTAATTCCAGATAATTCAAAAATGCATATACGGATTTTAGGTTCAGGAGCCGGTGGCGGCTTTCCTCAATGGAACTGCAACTGCAACAATTGCCGCCGCGTGCGATCAGGCGAACTCAAAGGGACATCACGTACACAGTCATCGATTACAGTCAGTGCCGATGGCGAAAACTGGGTTCTGATCAACGCATCACCCGACATCCGCGCGCAAGTGGAATCCTTTGGTCCACTACAACCTGCACGCAAAGTAAGAGATACCGGTATTTGCGCGATCATCATTACGGATGCGCAGATTGACCATACGACAGGCTTATTAATCCTGCGTGAACATGACAAACCTTGGGACATCTACTGCACAAAAGAAGTTAATGAAGATATGACCACGGGTTATCCTATTTTTAACATCCTCGGGCACTTCCGTGGAGTTAACTGGCATGAAGTGATGCCGAACGAAACCAGTTTCACAGTAGAGCAAGCACCGGGGCTACGCTTCACCAGCGTGCCACTGAAAAGTGAAGCTCCACCTTATTCTCCACACCGTCACAACACCGTGGATGGCGACAATATCGGTTTGTTGATCGAAGATTTAAACACCGGTGGAAACCTGTTTTACGCTCCAGGGCTCGGCGTGATCGACCCGACTGTTTTCGGCTACATGGATAAGGCAGATGCCGTACTGGTTGATGGAACTGTCTGGACGAACGACGAGATGTCGAAAGAAGGCATTAGCAATAAACTCGCCAGTGAAATGGGCCACCTTTCGCAAAACGACAAAGGTGGTATCAAAGAAACGCTGGCCAAGTTGCAAACAACACGCAAAATACTCATTCATATCAATAATACTAACCCGATATTAGATGAAACGTCAGATGAGCGAAAACAGTTGAACGACGCCGAGATCGAAGTTTCTTACGACGGCATGGATATCCACCTTTAGGAAATGAGCAAGGCTATAAACATGACGAATAATACACCTTGGACGCGCGAAGAGTTTGAAGAAAAAATTCGAGAGAAAGAGAAGTTCTATCACATAAATCACGAATTTCACATTCTCATGAATACCGGCAAACTGGATAAAGAAGCGATCCAGGGTTGGGTAGCGAACCGTTTTTATTATCAAGAAGCGATTCCTGTTAAAGATGCGTCGATCATGTCGAACTGTTGGGATCGCGATACCCGTCGTAAATGGGCGCAACGAATCATTGACCACGATGGCTTTGAAGGTGAAGAAGGCGGTATCGAAGCGTGGTTACAACTCGGTGAGGCGGTTGGCTTATCACGAGACGATCTGCAATCGCATAAGTTTTTATTACCAGGTGTGAAGTTTGCAATCGATGCGTATATCAATTTCGCCAAGCAACAACCGTGGGAAGTCGCGGCGAGTTCATCATTAACCGAATTGTTCGCACCAAAAATTCATCAAAAACGGCTTGATAATTGGCCGGAGGTCTATCCTTGGATTGATGAAAAAGGGTATACATATTTCCGCAAACGTCTCAGCGAAGCGCGTCGCGATGTTCAACATGGACTCGACGTGACATTAGACTATTATCAAACAAGAAAAGAACAAGAACGCATGTTGGAGGTGTTGCAGTTTAAGCTCGACATTCTCTGGACGATGCTCGACTGTATGTGGATGGCGTATATTGAGAAAAAACCGCCTTACCATAACTGCTAGTGAGTAGATGAATTATGAGTAACGAAATCACACAACAGAGCATCCCTGAAATTGCCCCCATGTTCCGCTTACAGTGGGAAGAAGTTCAAAATGCCTATGTCATTCTTTATCCTGAAGGCATGGTGAAACTCAGCGCAAGTGCCGGCGAGACCCTAAAGCGTGTCGACGGCAACAATAGCGTTGGTGAAATTATTAAGGATTTAGAAGCTCAATTCGAAGGCGCCGAACTCGCTGACGATGTCATAAAACTCATTGAGGTGTCCCGTGACAATGGCTGGATCAGAACTCGATAAATCAACAGTCGCCGGTAATCCACCGCTCTGGCTGCTTGCAGAATTAACGTATAAATGTCCGTTGCAATGTCCTTATTGTTCCAATCCGGTCGAGATCGCAGCGGTAAAAAATGAATTAAAAACTGACGACTGGCTACGTGTCATGCGCGAAGCACGGGCGATGGGCGCAGCACAAATCGGCTTTTCCGGCGGCGAACCCTTAGTTCGGAAAGATCTGGAAATTCTGATCGCGGAATCCCGCAAATTAGGCTACTACTCCAATCTGATCACCTCGGGTGTCGGTATGGATGAAGATCGGATCAAAGCTTTTAAAGAAGCCGGTCTTGATCACATTCAGATCAGCTTCCAAGCCAGCAATGAAGAATTAAACAACTTCCTTGGCGGCACTCAGTCTTTCCAGCATAAATTGGAAATGGCGCGTTTGGTGAAGAAATACGAATATCCGATGGTTTTAAATATTGTCATTCACCGACAAAATATTGATCAGATCCGTGACATCCTAGATATGGTGGTCGAATTAAAAGCCGACTACGTTGAGCTTGCCAGCACACAATACTACGGTTGGTCCTTGCACAATATCGATCAACTATTACCAACACGTGAGCAGCTAGAAGAAGCCGAAAAAGTCGCACATGAATATCAAGAACGCTATAAAGATCGAATGAAGATTATTTATGTCGTTCCCGATTATTTTGAAGATCGACCGAAAAAGTGTATGAATGGTTGGGGAAACATCTTCCTAACGATCGCACCGGATGGCGTCGCCTTACCTTGCCATTCAGCGCGACAATTACCTGGCTTGGATTTACCCAATGTTCGCGAGAACAGTATCCAAGAAATCTGGAATGACTCCAATGACTTTAACAAGTTTCGCGGTCTGGAATGGATGAAAGAGCCTTGCCTTAGCTGTGATGAGAAACATAAAGATCTCGGCGGATGTCGCTGTCAGGCTTATATGCTGACGGGTGATGCAACGCTTGCTGATCCGATCTGCAGTAAATCACCACATCACGCAAAGTTGAAAGGCGATATTAAACGTATTGAAGATAACGCGATTAATCACGTTGAAGAAAAACCTCTCGTTTTCCGCAATATGAAGAACTCAAAGGTCATCATTGATCAGACAACACAAAACAATTGAGTAGAGCCTTACGTTAACAGCCTCAAAGCGCCTTTGGGCGCTTTTTTTTCATCTGGGTTTTTACTTGATTTGAACACAAAAACGAGTCCATGTTTCACCTCAATTCTGATCTAACTTCATTGAGACCTTTGCTTCGTTTTAGATCAACTTCTACATGATAATATCCTCTACTTTTCACCCAAATATAAAAAAAAAGGGGTGCTTAACAGCACCCCTTTTAATCTTACTTTAAGGTCAGAAAGTTCTAGCTTTTCGTGAACTCAGGATAGGCTTCCATACCACATTCACTGATATCCACACCTTCAACCTCTTCTTCTTCAGAGACTCGAATACCCATAACCAGTTTGAGAACCATCCAGACAATCAAACTTGTTACGAAGACCCAGATGAAGATAGTCAATGCACCGACGAGTTGTCCCATGAAGGTCGCATCTGCATCAGATAACAATACTGCGAAGATACCCCATAGACCAACGACACCGTGAACAGAGATAGCACCGACAGGATCGTCGATTTTCATCTTGTCTAATGTGATGATACTGAATACAACCAAAACGCCACCTGCAGCACCGATTAATGTTGCCATTAGCGCTGTTGGATCAGCAGGTTCTGCTGTGATTGCTACAAGACCTGCTAATGCACCATTTAGGGCCATTGTCAGATCAGCTTTACCGAACATTAAGCGTGCCACGATGAGTGCTGCAATTAAGCCACCCGCTGCTGCTGCATTCGTGTTCATAAACACGTTTGCTACTTCGTTTGCGACGGCAATGCCACCCAGCTTCAGAGTTGAACCACCATTGAAGCCGAACCAGCCCATCCACAGAATGAACGTGCCGAGCGTAGCAAGCGGTAAGTTCGCACCAGGAATTGGGTTAATTTGACCATTCGGGCCATATTTACCTTTACGTGGACCTAGCAATAAAACACCGGCTAATGCTGCTGCTGCACCGGCCATATGGACGATACCTGAGCCTGCGTAATCGCTGTAGTTCAGTGCACCAATGAATGGCACATCGTTACCACCCCAAGTCCAACCACCCTCAATTGGGTAGATGAAACCTGTCATTACGACAGCAAATATCAGGAATGCCCAGAGCTTCATACGTTCAGCAACGGCACCCGATACGATAGACATGGCAGTCGCAACGAATACTACTTGGAAGAAGAAGTCTGAAGCACCTGAATAGACAGAGTCACCATCAAACCCATTCTCGGCTGATGCCGCCAGCGCCGCTGAAACATCAAGCGAAGCAACGGTCTCTACACCGGATAAGAAAATGCCGCCACCGTACATGAAGTTATAACCACAAATCATATACATTGTGCACGCCACAGCATACAGCGCGACATTTTTCGTTAAAATTTCTGTTGTGTTTTTAGCTCTTACTAAGCCGGCTTCGAGCATTGCAAAGCCTGCTGCCATCCACATGACAAATGCGCCACAAATTAAGAAGTAAAATGTGTCGATGGCGTACTGCAGTTCAAAAATCTGATTTTCCATCTGAAAACTCCTCCGCTTATTCTATTAAAGGGCTTCCGGCCCGGTTTCACCAGTACGAATACGGACGACCTGATCAAGTGTAGTCACAAAGACTTTACCATCACCGATCTTGCCTGTGCTGGTCGCTTTACTGATCGCTTCAACGACTGACTCTACTTGGTCTTCTCCAATAGCAACTTCTAGTTTTATCTTGGGAAGAAAGTCAACAACGTATTCCGCACCCCGGTACAATTCCGTATGCCCTTTTTGACGGCCAAACCCTTTGACCTCTGTTACGGTTAATCCGGTAATGCCAATTTCTGATAATGCTTCACGAGCATCATCTAATTTAAAAGGCTTAATTATGGCTGTGACCATTTTCATAGTTCAGCTCCCCCATATTATTTAGAGTAAAAAAAAACCCCGATCATTGACCGGGGTTCGTTTTGTCTTACCAGCTGCTTGAAACAGTGAATACTACACCGTCACAAATATCTGTATCTGCTCCGCAATCTGTATCTGCATCAAACATATCGTAATACGTCAGATCCAAACCGAACGCGCCGATTTCTTTAGACATTCCAATTGCCCAGTGTGTGTAGCTAGTATCAGTGTCATCAATGTCTTGGTAACCCACCATGACAGAAACACCAAAACCTTGTGGTAATGCGAAATCTAAACTTGGAGAAATGTAATACGCGTCACCTGTTTCACCATAGAAATCAGGCGAGTAAGCGATGAATAGGCTTGTGCTTACAACATCAGTGAAGCTGTAACCTAAGCTACCGTAAACTTCGAAGAAATCATAATCGCCAGCAGTATCTTCATCTTGATCAGGATAAAGGTAATACAAGCCACCAATGTCCCAGCTAATGCCATTAGCGAATTCGCCAGCAATACCACCGTAGATATCGATTTCGATTGATGAAGCATTGTTAGTGCCTGCATTGAATTCGATACTTGAAGCCCAAACGCCAGCATAGAAGCCTGACTCGTGACCATAATCGAAACCGCCTGAGATAGCAGGACCTTCATTCGATTGTGTGAAACCGCGGTACATATAGTCCGTAGTTAAAGCAACATTACCACTGAATGAATGTGGTGATTCAGCGTGTGCTAAAGGCATCGCTCCAGCGATAGCAGCAGCAACTAATGTACTAGACAGTAATTTCATATCTTTATCCTCTTACCAAGATTTTTTCAAATCAACATTAAAATTTTTAATGTGTACAAACGACACACGAGCACAATTGCAACGTTTGTGCCACATTATTTAAAACCTTATTTAACAAAGACATACGATCACCGTGTATCATTAACACAACATTTAGCACACCAACTTGGTGCATGTGCAAAATTCCCGCACCACGTTTGTGCGCTTTTGGTGCGCTGATGTGCACTCTTGGTGCCTGCCGCGTGAAAGAATATTCATGCTATAGTTAAATTCATCTGTTGGGAGCTCAAAAAATTATGATTGATAGCACTACAATCGAATCACTTAGCGAAAAAATTCTTGGTAATTTACCCAAGGGCGGGAAAGCCTTTGCGGATGATGTTAAGAAGAACCTTAAAGTTGCCGTTAGCTCTGCACTTGAAAGAATGGATTTGGTCACACGAGAAGAGTTTGATGTCCAAACTGAACTACTTGCTCGTACTCGTGCAAGGCTTGAGATACTTGAAACGCAGGTACGTAGCATTGAAGAAGCACGTGAGTCTGAATCCTGATCAGAAGGAATCTTTATAATCCATCTCAATCATTTCCAAGGAAGGGAAAATGAGTATCGCCATAGTTCAAAGCCGCGCACAAATCGGCGTGGAAGCTCCAGCAGTTACGATCGAAGTCCATCTATCGAATGGACTCCCGAGTCTTTCTATCGTTGGTTTACCTGAAGCCGCCGTCAAAGAAAGTAAGGATCGCGTACGTAGCGCAATTCTCAATAGCCGTTTCGAGTTCCCACTTAAACGCATCACAATTAACCTTGCTCCTGCTGATCTGCCAAAACAAGGCGGTCGTTATGATCTCCCTATCGCGCTCGGGATCTTAGCGGCTTCAGGTCAGATCGCACCAGATCAGTTATCAGATAAAGAGTTCATCGGTGAACTCGCATTGACGGGAGAAATTCGTCGTGTTCCCGGCGTTCTTCCTTTTACCCTTGCTGCGAGTCAAGCACAGCATTTCGTTATTGTGCCAGTTGAAAACGCCGATGAAGCCGCTTTGGTTAAAGCCGCGAAAATTTTACCCGCTCAAGATTTGCTTCAAGTTTGCTCTCACTTACACGGACAACAACAGATCGATCTCCACTCCCCAACGACCAAAACGAATACTGCTACAAACACAAACACGCTTGATTTACTCGATGTTCGCGGACAAGAACACGCAAAACGTGCACTGGAAGTGGCTGCATCAGGTGCTCACAATCTGCTTTTTGTCGGGCCTCCGGGAACAGGTAAGTCTATGCTTGCGGCGCGTTTACCTGGAATTTTACCTGACCTAGATGAGCTCGAAGCGATCGAAACCGCCTCTATCCACTCGATCAGTCAAACTGACAACGCTACTCATTGGAAGCAACGTCCCTTCAGAAACCCACACCACACCAGCTCTGCCGTGGCAATGGTCGGTGGCGGCTCTTACCCGAAACCTGGTGAAATTAGCTTGGCTAATTTTGGGATTCTTTTCTTAGACGAACTGCCCGAATTCGATCGAAAAGTACTTGAAGTATTGCGTGAACCACTCGAAACCGGTGTGATCAACATCTCGAGAGCCGCTCACCAAACGCAATTTCCAGCAAAATTTCAGCTCATCGCCGCTATGAACCCCTGCCCTTGTGGTTATGCGGGCGATCAAAATGGCCAGTGCCGCTGCACTCCTGATCAGATTAAACGTTATCGCAACAAAATTTCTGGCCCACTATTAGATCGCATCGATTTACATGTTGAAGTTCCGGCGTTAAAAAATACGAGTTTGCTCAATGACGCGCCGCAGGGTGAAAGCAGTAAGCTCATAAAAAAACGAGTAGAAAAGGCCCGAGCTCGACAAATGCAGCGCACCAATAAACCAAACCATTATTTGAATGCTGATGAGATGCGCAAATTTTGTGCATTAGATAAAAACAGTAAAACGCTCTTATCAACGGCGATAGAGAAACTCGGCTTATCTGCTCGTTCGGTCGATCGCATTCGTAAAGTCGCCCGAACGATCGCAGACCTTGAACAGGCAGAAATAATCACAGCAACACACTTAAGTGAAGCAATTAGCTATCGCCGCCTAGACCGTAATTAGACATAATACCCGGATGGCTACATACGCAATCGGTGACATTCAAGGCTGTTTTCACGAATTACAAGATCTCCTCGCACTTATCGGCTTCTCGAGAAAAGACGATCAACTCTGGTTCTGCGGTGACCTAGTCAATCGCGGGCCAGACTCGATGGATACGTTACGCTTCATCCATTCGCTCGGTGATCGCGCGATCACCGTACTTGGTAATCATGATCTGCATTTACTCGCGATCGCATTCACCACAGCAAAACAAAGCCGCAAAGATACATTAAGCAGTATTCTTAACGCGCCAGATCGAGATGAAATACTGCATTGGTTACGCCATCGCGTGCTATTCCACGAAGACAAACAGCGAGGCTATGCGTTGGTCCATGCGGGTGTTGCTCCACAGTGGAACATGAAGACTATTCACAGCCTTGCAAATGAAGTACACGAACAACTACGTGGCCCCAATTTTCATGATTATCTTGGAGCGATTTACGGAAATAAACCGGCGGTTTGGTCAGAAGACCTTCGCGGTGCTGAACGCCTTCGCTGTATCACAAATTACTTCACTCGGTTGCGCTATTGCGATAAGAATGGCGTGATCAACTTTAAAGAAAAGAATGCACCAGGAACACAAGCCGCTCCACTACAACCTTGGTACAGCTTTTCAAATCGTAAAAGCCGTAAAACAAAGATCATCTTCGGTCACTGGTCAACGCATTACTTAACCTACCCTGAAGTAACGGATCCGAATAATACAAAGCACCAGGTTTTTCCGCTGGACACCGGCTGTTTATGGGGAGGCCGCTTAACCGCTTTTCGATTGGAAGATAAGCACGTGTTCAGCGTCGCCTCTCGCACACAAAAAAAATCTGCAAGAACTGTAAACAATTCTTAATAGTCTAGATTAAGTCAGCAGAAAATCATCAACAAAAATCGTTCGTTAGCGCTATACTTTCAGGTCATTGCTAACAATTAAAGCTAGAAAGAATTATGACGAAAGACACTGACGCTATTGCTCCCAGCCGTTCACGGCAGATCACACACAATCTCCGGCACGCGCTGCCGGAAATCCTGATCGGTCTTTTTTCAAGCTTATTATTTGCTGTCACCCTCTGGCAAACCTTTGATCAAACACACGTTCTACTCTGGTTAATCAGCGCTGTCGCAATCTATGTGGCACGCTTTATTTTATCGGTACGAACGAAAGAGCATTTACTTTATCGTCACACACGCTGGGTACTTTTCTCTGTTCTGATGGTTTTTACTGGCATTCTTTGGGCAGCCGCAGCCTATGCCGTGTTTAGTTTGGACGACATATTTTTACACGTTAGCTTCCTGCTGTTAATTGTGAGCCTGTTGTTTACGATCGCGATTGTCTATCAAGGCAGCTTTTCAATGTTATTCGGATTCGGCGCTCCAACGGTTGCCGCCGCGCTATTCTTTCTGTCACGTCAAACTAACGAATGGCAACCACACCTCTCGACCGCGCTGATCACGCTCAGTTGCTTCATCACGCTTGCCAGCCTCATTGCCCGTCGTTATCGCATTGATCAGCAACAAGCTGAAGAACAATTTACTTCTCTTAATTCACGTTTTGTTGCGTTACAGGAAGAGTCGAAAAAACTGACCCTCGCGCTCACGACAGCTCAACAACAGAATAGTGAGGCCACACAAAATTTGACTGCCACTACGGAGACATTAACCCAGTGTCAGGCAACAAAAACCGGTTTGACGAAAACACTCAAGTCTGTCTTAAAAAACGATCCTCTCACCAATCTCGCGAACCGAAAGGGTTTCTTCGAAGTCGTTGATAAAGAATGGCAGCGATCAATTCGCAGTCGTGATCCGTTGACCTTAGCGTTCATCTCGATCGATGATTTCGATGCTGTTTCCAAAACAGCGAAACGCGACGAACTAGTTTCAGCACTCAAAAGTGTCGGTGATGCCGTAAAATCTCATGGTCGACGTGCTGGCGATCTACATGGCCGAATTGATAAATCAGAGTTTGCTATTCTATTGCAGGGTGCAGATGCAACAAATGCCGCGAGAATCGTTGAAAACATCCGTGATGCGGTCAACAGCAAACACATCAAAACCACAGATGATGGAAAACACATTACTGTACATGCCGGAGTTGCAACGCTCGTGCCTAACCGTCAAACACGTTCTAAAAAATTAATCGAGCGCGTCGAATCTGCGTCTTATGAAGCTGCCTTTCAGGGAGGGGATCGCGTTGTTTCTTTCCACGCCTTCAACAATATTGAATCGCACCCTTGGTCTGCCACAAGTGATGGTGAATTAACCGAAGTAAATTTCACACAGAAATTACTCACGCTTGGCTTTGCAACAAAACGCGAAGTTGTCCCTGTTAGAACACGTTTCCGCGATCAAAACTTCAACCGACCAACACTTTTTGCCGTTTTCACTGGTGTCTTCCGTTTAAATATTGAAGGGCAATTGCTTGAATTAAAACGAGGCTCTTATGTCATCATGCCGGAAGGGATTTCGTTTAATGCCGAGGTTGTTGGTACCGATCCTGTCACTCTCTTTCTTGAAGACAGATAATTTTAAAACCATACGTTATTGATTGTATTAATGAGACAGTTCTACTTTCTATCTATTACGTTATTACTATTCACTATAAGTGCCTGTAGTAACGATACGCCTACACTCAAACCGCTTGCTAAGGATGCCGTCATTTTGGCTTTTGGTGACAGCCTCACTTACGGAACTGGCGCCAACTCTCCAGAGAACAGCTACCCCGCGCAATTAAGCAAGTTGATTGATCGGACTGTGGTAAGTTCAGGTATCCCGGGCGAAGTCTCGCAAACGGGTCGCGCTCGTCTTAGTCATGATCTGAAAAAACACCAGCCTGCGCTTGTGATTCTGTGTCATGGTGGCAACGACTTTCTGCAACGCAAAGATACTGACGTGCTTAAATCGAACCTGATCGCGATGATCGAAGATGCTCGCTCATCTGGTGCGGAAGTGCTGTTGATCGCAGTACCAAAATTTGGATTATTTTTAAAACCCGCACCACTTTACCAAGACGTTTCCGAGCAGCTCAACGTCCCGCTCAACGCCACTTCACTCAGCGATATTCTCGTTGATCAAAATTTAAAGGCCGATACGGTGCATCCAAATAATGCGGGATATGCGAAACTCGCGAAAGAAATTGCGACGACGTTACGTACTGCAGGTGCGATCAACTAACGGGATTAATCTTCGCTTGCAGCAGGCAGTGGATACGCGGGGATAAAACCATCTCGGTTAGGCATTTTAATGAGGGCAAGATTCTCTTGCGTGATCGTCATATCTTCTTTGATCACCTCGTTCACAAACAACAAGTAGGCAACGACGGCATAGGTTTCATTCACGCTTAATGAACCTGGCGCATAAAGCGGCATTGATCGACGAATAAAATCGAACAAGGTTGGCGCATACGGCCAGTAAGTTCCGATGGTTTTATCTGGGTATTCTCCTGTCAGACCTTGCATACCACCGGACAATTCTTCTGCACTACCGCCAATGCCCCGCTCACCATGACAAGTTGAGCAATGCATAGCGTAGAGTGATTCCCCTTCTTTCACGCCACCTTGCCCGATCGGTAAACCGCGTCCATCAGGATAGACAGAAAGATTCCATGCCTGAATGTGCTCTGTCGATGCGGGCTTTCCGCGCTTAGGGACAGGCTCGTACTCAGCTGCGTTAGTTATCAAGCAAGTTAGGAGAGCACTCGCAAAGAGTATCGATCTACACATAAACATGACTAACAAACCCCTCTGACGAGACAGCCCAGCTTACGATCGCGTTGTAATGAAAATAACCATGACGGCCACGCTCTGCTACCAATGTATTCCGCGCTGGTTGAACATAACCTAGTTCATCCGTCGCGCGACTCATGATCACCGCCTCGTCGCCTTGCCACTGCCATGGAATCCGAAAACGCGTAAAACATTTATCCAAAACAGGACCGTTTAATTCGGCCTCTGCCCATGTTTTTCCACCATCTGCAGAGACATCGACTCGTTTAATTTTGCCATGTCCACTCCAGGCTAGACCGGTGATCTGAAAAACACCCGGTTGATCGAGCTGATGCCCGGCGCAGGGCGATGTGATCACCGATTTCACATCCATCGTGTAACTGAATTGTCGTGCTTTTCCTGATGGGAGTAATTCTGTGTATTTCGCCGTCTCATTGCGAGACATAACAGGTTGTTCGGAAAGCTCTAAACGACGTAACCACTTTACATTGACGACACCTTCCCAGCCCGGTACGACTAAACGCATGGGGTAGCCATTTTCGGGTCGTAAACGTTCACCGTTTTGATACAACGCAAGTAGTGTATCGTCCATGACTTTTTCGAGCGGCAGGCTGATATTCATTGCGATCCCATCGGCTGCTTCAGCGATCAACCATTTGGCTCTGGGATCGACTCCCGCCTCTTCTAGCAAAATCGATAACGACACGCCCGTCCATTCGCTACAAGACACCAGACCATGCAAATGCCCTGCTGCCGCCTGTAGAGGGCGAGAATTCCAGCCTGCGTTACTGTTCCCACCACATTCGATAAAACACAGGCGAGATGACATAGGGTAACGAAGCAGATCAGGGATTGAAAATCGTAATGGCTGTTTAACCAACCCATGCACGAGCAGCTCATGTTGCTTGGGGTCAATCGCGGGAACACCATTGTGATGCCGCTCATAATGCAAGCCATTCGGCGTGATCATGCCCTCAAGCTCATGCAATGGACTCCAAGACACACCATTTCCAGCTGCCATCGCATTTTCTGAGATCCACCGAATCGTCCGGCTCTCATGTTCGGATGGTTGGCCGTAATTCGAAAATGGGTTACCGGATTTAAGCATCCACGGTGGGCGTGGCTGAAGAGCGATATCACTGACATTTTCCTCAGCTTGCGTTGGCGTCCACAAGGCTTGCGGCAATAATGTTGCAGAGCTAAATAAAAAGCCACGTTTAAGAAATAAACGTCGGTCAAGTAATCCACCACCAGCTACAGGAATGGACTCCATCGATTTTTTTTTCATCGTGTCCTGATCACGTTCACTCATGTCATGACCTCTTTTATTATTTTTTACCATAATAATCCTATCGATCACTGAACAAAACCGGATAACAAAATCACAGTAATGTGTCACCTAATACAGACAACACCGGGAAAAATTCCCGAAGCAAAGTAAAAATAAAATATGACCTTCTGAAGTTAACTTGTGATATTTCCTTAATTTTCAAACGCTTAACAGGCCTGCATTTAATCGGCAAATTATAATAATGTCGTTATTTATCGGGCACACTCTTTGCTATGAAACTATACATGTCTAACGTAATAACTGTTGAAGGAAAAACTATGCAACATATTACACCTTGGTATGTTCCTGTACTGCTCGCATTAGGTGTGTTTTCCATGATTGGCTCTATTGTCTGTTTGGGGCTGCATTTTGTTGTGAGCAACGAATATGATCGTGTCATTTACTTAGCCGGATTTTTAGTCTTTCTCGTGACCGCGTTTTTTGCTCTCGGTCTTGGCAAAGTTTCACAAATGCTCTATGGCATCACGAATCAAAGACAGGGATAATTAACGCGTCAACTTTCTCACGATGAGAAAGTCCTAACCAATCATTTAAACTAAAGGATTAGTTACATGAATATTCAACAATACACGCAAAGTGGCGTTACGCCAGCGTCATATCAGTCAGACGTTTCTGGTAAAACAAGACGCTTCGATCGGCACAACATCAAACGCCGTGTTCTGATTAAAGACCCTTCCGGTAATATCCAAACTGCACACGCTTTTGATATTTCACATCAAGGTATTCAAGTACGCTGTTCACCCAAAATTGCCTATCAATTGAAATCGCTTGTAGCTGATCTAGAACACCCTTCCAATAAATCCTACGAACTGAAAATCGCGTTACCGTACATGAATCAACTCGTTTCGTGCGGCATTAAATGCAAGCTATCTTCCTTTGAGCGCTTTGATAATCAAACAGTTCGCTTAGGGTTTGAATTTGTTGATTTTGAAACGGGTGCATATTCAAGACTCAATCACTTTATTGAGAACCTAAGTGTCTGATCGCTGAACCACTATCGAGACTTTCCCAGATCATAATCGATATTTACATATCGACTCGCGGCCTGCGCCATCAGTGACTTTTTAACTTGCTTATGCCTCTCCCAGACTGGTGCATGTCCGTCGATTTCAGCCATCCACTCTGAGATCGACTGCGGTCGATCTTCCGCTCTGAAACACAATGCATGATCAATCGCGCTTAGAAAACGCAATGAATAATCATCGCTCGCTAGTTTTAGTAAGGGTTGATATGGATCGTCTAATTCTTTCAAGATCTTTTGCCCTCGCTCGATCGCATCAGCAGGGGTGTTTCCCACGATCGCTTTGTAAATCGTCGCCCCTAAACAGTAAATGTCCGTCCAAACACCCTGCTCTTTAGAGTTTAATGCATACTGTTCGATCGGACTGTAACCCGCTGAAATACTGGGTAAATAATCACTCGATGATTGACCTAAAAATAAGGCAGTTCCAAAATCTAATAACAAAGGCTGACCATTTTTCATAAGATAAATATTGGAAGGTTTTAGATCGCGGTGTAGACAGTCCTTGCTATGCAGCAACGTTAAAACATCAGCTAACGACGTTAAAAGATCGAGTAGCTTTTGTTGGGGAAGTAGTTTTTCAGATCGCAAATACTCAAATAGCGTTTGCCCTTGTACGAAAGGCATCACCAAATACAGTGTGTTATTTGCTTTGAAAACAGATTCTACTTTGACGAGATTTGGATGCTCACAAAGCATGAGAAAACTCGCCATTTCCATGATATTCTGCTTGCCTGACACAAAAAGCCCAGCTTGATCATCATCACTACAAACACGCCCTTGATCGTCCCGTTGAACAACGGAAGAAGGATAAAACTCCTTGATAACGACCTTTTCATGCTTCGTAATGGGTTGTGCTAAATAAACAATATGGCCGTAATTTTGTGAAATTACCTGCTCTATTCGATACGTTGCTAACGTTCGCCCTACTGGTAACGCATCAATAAACTCTCGATCAGATGGCCCATGACAGCCTTCCGGCACGGTTGCTGCATCACAAATCACATCGTTATTTTTGCTCATTGTATCGCTCAGTAACGCTTAATTTATCGTGGAAATTACCGCTAATTAGACAGATAAGCCTTAAAACATAGACACTTATGCGCAATATAAAAACATTGATCAGCCATTTTTCCAACGTGTTTAACTTAAAGTTAGGAAAAATTCTCCTCTTAAGCCTGATCGTAAGCATCAGTCCACGGGTGCATGCTGACTTTTCTGATGGCGTTGCGGCCTATAAAAATCAGGACTTTAAACAAGCCCTTTCTATTTTCGAGTCTCTCGCAAAACGTAATGATTCACGCGCACAATTCGCTCTGGGCTTGATGTACGACAACGGTGAAGGCGTTGAGCAGAATAAAAAAGAAGCATTCAAATGGTACACAATCGGGGCAAAAGGCGGGAATGCAAAAGCGCAATACAACTTAGCCATGTTGTTAAAAACGGGGGAAGGAATTACAAAAAACCTCAATAAAGCCAGTTTATGGTTTGATCGCGCTGCAACACTGGGTAATAAAGATGCGTTTGAGCAACTCACGACCTTATCCGAAGATGGTGTACCTGACGCACAATTTCGCGTTGCAAATCGTCGTCGACTCGGTAAAGGTATTGATAAAGATCTGATCGCAGCAACGAGCCTATATAAAAAAGCAGCAGAGTCTGGACATAGTAAAGCGCAGTATAATCTAGCCGTCAGTTACAGCAATGGTTCAGGTATTGATAAAGATTCCAAACTCGCAGAACAGTGGTACGAAAAAGCCGCCAATAGTGGTAATGCGAAAGCGCAGTACAACCTTGCCCTATTGTTACTCGCCGGTGAACCGAGTAAAAGTCGTACTGAATCAGCAATTACATGGATCACACGTGCAGCAGAACAAGACCATATCGCCGCCCAAATACTGATCGCTGGTATGCGACTAGAAGGAAAACATGTTGAGAAAATGCCATCTGAAGCTGCTCGATGGTATTCACTCGCTGCGGAAGCTGGCAGCGCAGAAGCCCAAAATATGTTGGGGTATTTATATTACGAAGGTATTGGCGTCGAACGAGATGAACGTAAAGCGATGTCCTTATTTATCCAAGCAGGAGAACAAGGTTACGCTGAGGCGATCACAAACCGTAAAAATGTTCTCAATAGAGAAAAACCACCCGCTTCCTAATCTTAATATCTTGTTGTTCAGCCTATTAACCTAGCTCGATCGTAGAGTCATGCCTGCCTGCAGTGTATTATGTGCGCAAAACATATTGGGCAGGATCACGCTTCATGAAACTTATCGTCGTCACATTTCTCACTACATTAATGACCTTTTCAAATACATTTGCGATGTCATCGCTTGATCAAGCCATTGAAAATTACCAAGCACAAGATTATCAATCTGCTTTCCGTGACTTCAGTAATCTTGCCGAACAAGGTGACCCCACCGCACAATACTATCTAGCCAACATGATCGCGGGCGGACAAGGTACCGAACCCGACCTGGATAAAGCAATTAATTGGTTTCAGGCCAGTGCCGAACAAGGCCATGCAAAAGCTCAGTTCAAACTTGGTCTTGCCTACAATGAAGGCTATGGCGTAAAAAAAGATCCAGCTGCTGCGATCAGCTGGTTTGAAAAAGCCGCTGCGCAAGGAGTTCCAGAAGCACAATTTTATCTAGGTGTTGCTTTCCAAGAAGGAACACTCGTCGAGAAAAACCTCATCGAAGCCGCTAAATGGATGAAACACGCAGCACGCGCAGGTATTCCCGAAGCGCAAACTAACCTTGGGTATATGTATAGCGAAGGGCAAGGCTTACGCAAAGATCACGCACTAGCATTTGCTTGGTTTTCAATTGCATCATTAAACGGCAATGAACAAGCCGAACAAAATCAACAGCAACTTAGCACTCGAATGAGTAAAGAAGAATTAGAAGAAGGCCAAAAGCTAGCTGAAAAAATCTATAAAAAACTGACTGAAAAAAATATCTAACAAAAAGGTTCTTGTCTCCGTAGCTCAGATGGATAGAGCGTCCCCCTCCTAAGGGGAAGGCCACAGGTTCGACTCCTGTCGGGGACACCATTACTCTTACTTTTGATACCGAGTTTTTTGACTAATTAGAAAACTCCAACGGATTTATCACTTTCATTTTTATTGCCAAATGCGTTAACTCAATATCGCTGGTGACGCCGAGTTTTCGTTTGATCAAATAATGGCAATTCGCAACGGTTTTCGGGCTAATATTCAACGTCTCTGCAATTTCAGTTGTCGACTTTGCTTCGACTAACATCCGCAATATTTCAAACTCTCGCACGGTTAAATCTTTAAATGCTGCACATTTTCCCCCCACGTGCTCCATTGCTAGCGCCTGCGCCATGTCCGGGCTCAAAGCAATATTTCCTTTATGCACATCGTAAATTGATCGGATCAGGATATTCGGTGAACTACTTTTCGTCACATACCCGCGCGCACCGGCTTGTGTTGCTTTCATTGCAACCATCGGACTTTGATGCATGCTGAAAACGAGAATACGTGCTTCCGAATCATATTTTCTAATTCGAATAATCGTTTCAAGCCCACTCTGATCAGGCAACGACAAATCCATAACAACCAAGTTCGGTCGATGCTGTTTAAACATGAGATACGCTTCTTCGCCGCTCGTCGCCTCAGCGACGATTTCCATGTTCGCTTGTTTCTCAAGCAAAGAGCGATAGCCTTCTCTTACGATGGCATGATCGTCGACCAATAAAATTCTAATTTGATGTGAATTTGTCATGATTCTCCAGCCTTAATTTTATTTATTGGTATTTGGATTTGCACAGTTAGCCCACCGGCCTTTTCTGTTTGCAACAAAACATCACCGCCAAGCGCAGTAACACGCTCATGAATACCAGAAAGTCCATTTCCTTTTTTATTATTTAATGTGACGTTTTTTGCAATACCATTATCTTTTATTTTTAAGTGTACCTTCTCCGTCACATTACTATTCGATGTTGCAATGCGTTGTAAATCTACAATCGCTTTTGTTGCATTCGCGTGCTTCGATATATTCGTCAAACATTCTTGAACGATTCGATAAAGATTTACAGGAATCGGCCCCGTAAGATCGGAAAAATCACCCTCGATCTTCAATTCATACTGAGTCTTACCACCACTTTGCGCATTCCAAGTTGCTATCATACCTTTCAAACTTTCGACCAAACCTATTTCATCAAAATCTGCAGGCCGTAACCGAACCAACATACCACGCAATAAATCCATCATATTTTGCGTAATACGACCGATCTGCTCGCCTTGTGCGACTAGACTCGGCGACTCCTTCTCAGCAGTTTGCGTAATCAACGAAGCAACCGCGGTTAACCCAGCTAACGACTGACCAAACTCATCATGCAACTCCCTAGCTAAATACCGTCTTTCCTCTTCCTGAGCATTGACCAACTTCAGCGCCAAGCCCTTCCTTTCAGAAATTGTATTCTGCAGATCAGAGGCTAGATAATTGATCGCCTCCCCGGTACGTTGCCATTCTGTAATATTAAAATCTGGCAATCGCGAACTGAAATTATCCTCAGCCATTTGATCAAGCCCCGCAACGATCACTTTTGCTGGGCGCCATGCCCTACCGACGGCAAAGTACAATAAGATACAGAGCGAGATAACCGTTACTGCGGAAAGACTCATTAATTTCTCCACATCTCGCCATGCATGATCCAACTCAACCATAGCGCTTGGTAGTAACGTCACAGTGCCGTGAATCTCACCCGCATGTTCAATTTTTTTAACCATCGCCAGTCCGGGATCAAAAAACCAGCGGTAAATAGATTCAAACCAATTCGGCCAATCTTCTTTGACAATCCCCCCTCGACAGACACTTCTGACAAGACGTTCCTTGGGCCGTGTAAACCGAACACATAGGCCTGAACGTTGCTCCGCCTCCTGCCACAAGCCTAAATTTGGGAAGTTTTCTGGCAGATCAAAATTTGTCGAAATACGGATCAGCTGTACTTTCAATTGCTTTTCGACAGAAATTAACGCATTCGCCGTCTGCGCTTTTGATTGACTATTGGCTTGGTATAAAACAAACCCGGACACACATAGCAAACATATAGAAGCAATTAGAATGATCAGGAAAATTAAATACACTTTGAGACTGATTGTTCTCATTATTATTGAGTTTCTCGCGAGTGTTTGTGCCGCTATTTTAACGGAGGCAACGCAGTGGGGGAAGAATATTCAACTATCGGGCAAATTACCCTAGTTCAAAAGGCAATTTTCGGGTTTATGTCTTTAATTAGAGCAGTAGTATCACGCTACGCACAAATGCGCTTTCCCCGTTCAAGTTTAATAAACAGTATTCGTTAAGGAATAACGCCTCCATGCACTTTTTGAGGGACTGATATTATGACCTACTACTTGTTTGATGATCGCAATATTTCTTGGAGAAAATTCGACGAGCTTAACCATTTCGTCTATTCAATATTGAACATTGATACTGATAACCTCATTGTCGATATTATTTTCAAATTTGATCCTCATAAACAAATTTTTTTGCATCGACATTGTGCTGTAAACCATACATTTGTAATTCACGGTGAACACCAATTGTTCGAGAGAAATGGGAAATTAAAAGAGGTCCGTTCGGTAGGTAGTTATACCTGTCGACTTGCAGATTCAGAACCGCACAGAGAATGTAGTGGTGATGAAGGTGCAGTTGTTTTATTCAGCATTCGTGGCACTGATGATGTGATGTATGAAATCCTCGATGATGAAGAAAATGTGATCACTTCCCTCGGCATGCAGGATTTTATTTATCTCCATGAAACCAACGTAATTGAAAGAAGAACCGGTATCTGTGCATGAGGCTGATCCCAGTGAATACATTGACGCACAAACTGTTAATTAAATTCAGTACAGTTACAAGCAGTATCTTCATTGTGTTGATACTGATAAACATGCCAACTCAAGCGGCACAACATCATGTTGTTCCGGACAAAATAATTCGGGTCGCTGTTCTTAATTTTGAACTAAATGACATCACTCTTGTACCAAACACACCGCAAGAAGTTGCATTAACGGCGACAGCCGCACCGCTTCTCGAATGGCTTCTCGCAAGCCACTCACAAATCGAAATCGTTAACATCGAAGATGCAGTTCAGCACGAAGCCAATGCCGGTTTTGGCTATCTCTTTTCACATGGAAACGTTGTTGCCGATCTCGGTCGAAAATATAACGCTGATTATGTGATCGTTGGGCAGATGCTCAAACCAAGTTACTTAATTCAATTCCTCGATGTCTACATCGCGAGTGTCAAAAAAATGGGGTTTGTTGGAGAAAATATTCGACAAACTATTTACGGCGGAAATGATCAAAATAAAATATTAAAAAAAGCATCGATAAGGCTCGCAAATGCAATAGGCTGCACCATTGTCCCTATGCAAGATGAAGAGTGCTTAAACCGATGAGAAAACAATAAATTCAAGATCTAGAATTTAAGAGGAAGTGTTATGAAAAATACATTTTTAAGATTTAACCAGACATGCTTTGGAAAGCTTATCGCATTCCCTTTACTATTCAGCGTGGTTCTATTAAGTGCATGTGCAAACAATGTTGATCCATACACTGCGTTCGATCGTGGTGATTACGAAACGGCGAAACGTTTATTTAAACCAAGTGTTGAGAATGGTGATTTACAAGCAATGACATTCCTCGCCGCTATTTATCAGATAGAGCGAAATTTTGATGATGCAATCGAACTGTATACACAAGCTGCTCAACACAATTATGCACCAGCGCAATACAACCTGGGAATTTTACTACACGAAGGAAAATTCGCCGCAAAAGAAACTCAACAAGCTTATGGATGGTTTCACCTTGCATCGATGCAGGGCCACTCGAAGGCAGAAGACCAATTACACTTAATGATGAGTGAACTGACCCCAAATCAAACAATGCAAGCGAAAACATGGGTTGAGGCTCAGTTGTCTAATTGATCGTATCAATTTGCTAATAAGCAATAACTTAAAAAATTCATAACCGAAATTGCGCGTTTAATGTTTCCAAAATGACAGTATGAAAATTACCCCGCGTAGTGGCGACTGAGGTACGGATCGGTCGACCACTCCTCGCCCGGTAATGTTTGCTCCATGTCACCAATTTGATTTTCATACTGACTAATAATTGATTGTAATTCCGACGGATCTAATGAGATGGATTCTGCTAAACTTATTGATGTTGCTGAACGAATCGATGTTTTAAATTTTTCTTCAGTCCAGAATATAATTCTAGATTGATCGCTCGCCTTTTCGGTATTGCGCGCCGTTGCATAAAGAATTCCCCATGTAATAATTTCACCTAATAATGAATTCGAAAGATTTCTTTTTCGCATACCAGAATATGGTGCAGCTAATTCTGTACAGCGTGATTTAACCTGTTCCATAACCTCCATTAACTGATCGGCGACATCCTGTGCATTTAATTCTGTGCATAAAAAACTGATCAATTCGTCCCCACTTAAAGTAAAACGTGATCCCATGTAATACATCATCGTTTCTGTAGGGCCTTCAAAAACACGCCCGACTCGTGCATCCCGTAGGATTTTTGTTATTTCGTTACTCTCTAAATACCCTCTCCCACCCAGCATTTGGCTCGCTTTATCTGCCGCTTCCCAGAGAAACTCTGACCCCAATACTTTTGCCGTAATAAGAAATTCCTCAGGTATCGAAATCGATTTATCTAAGCCACGACTAATAAATAAGACAAGTGCTTCGAGGGCATCAGATTGTGCAGTCAATGTACTCAGATGCATCATTGAAACCGGATGATCGAGTAATCGGCCGGTAGAAATCTTCATACGGCGTTCTGCATAACGCAACATTAGCTGCATACAACGTTTCATCCCGCCGAGAAATATTGCACCTAATGCCAAACGTGTGTACATCATCGCATCTTGAGCGACATCCAACCCTCGTCCAAGTGCACCTAATTGATGCTCTTCACTGATCACAAGATCATTCATGGTAAAACGGTTTTGAACCATTCCACGCATACCCATCGTCATTAATTCAGGCCCCATCTGTAAACCAGGGGTACCTTGTCTTACAACGTAGCCGCTAATTCCATTAGGTTTGCCTTGCTCATCGACATAACGTAAAAAAACATTGATCACACCGGCCCAAGCCGCATTCCCGATCCACATTTTATGGCCATTGAGTTTTACCTTTCCACCCGTCAACGCTTGGGCTTGACCTTCAATAGCACCTGCGTTCGATCCAGCTCCAGGTTCTGTTAAACCGAAAGCAGTAAGTTGTCGACCAGAAGCTATTTCAGGTAATAACTCATCTCGAACTGATGAATTACTGAAATGCATGATTGGTCGGATCCCGAGGTGATTGTGCAGTCCCACAAAGATCGCAAGGTTCATATCAATCGCGCCTATCTGTGTCGAAACAGCCATACATTCTTCATTACTTAAATTTAATCCACCGCAGTTAACCGGCGCTTGCAAACCAAGCAACCCCTTATTACCGAAATCTAAAACTATGTATGGCGGAATACTTCGACGAGCATCCATTAATGCGGAATTTAATCGATTATTTGCATAATCACGCATCCACAATAAGAGTGATGAAATGCTATTGTCAGTCGATGAAGTAAAATCGAGCATAAATACTCTCCTAAGCCGTTTTGCGGATATCAGACATTTCTGAAATAGACGATCTGTCAGCTAAACTCGAAGGTTTAGGTTTATAGTATTTTCTTGCGACAGGTAATTTAAATGCAGAAATTCGAGGGTAGTCGTGATGAATATCATGATAACTCAGGGTATTAAGTGCAGCTCTCCCGAAGAAAACATCCATTATCGTCTCTAAAAAAAGACCGTACTTAGGTGTATAAGTCCCGTACTCTCCAGATTGACGATGTAAGGGAAAAGAAATGGAAAACATACAACTTCCATACGCTAATCTCACAGGAATAAAATACCATAGCGCAGTCCAGCCAAGGCTGATAGTGAACACCGTAAACAATACAAACCGTAACGTCATCCCAAGTGCCAACTCTCTATCAAATCCTTTTTCACGAACCCAATGATAGGCAGAAATCTCTGGTTGTATGAGTACTGTTAAAAATGAGGTAAAGAAATTACCTTTGATATGGTAGAGATCAGGATCTTTGTCCGTGACCGTATAAGCATGGTGTCGCATGTGAATATCTCGTACTTCACGATAGCCTAGTGAAAATGGTGTCACTATTAGTAAATGCAATCTGATTAAAGGATTAATATCTTGCGGTTTTAATAAATGCAAGATCTCATGCAAACCGATCATCCAACGTGCGACATACATTGGCGCACCAATACAAAAAGTCCACAGCGGTACAAAACCGAATACACCAAGTGCGAAATGAGCATAAACAAAAACAATATAAATAAGATTTGTCCATTCAAGCCTTGAAATATCCATCTCTGGGTTTTTAGATAGCGCAGCCAAAATCGTATCATCGCTTAAGGGTTGAGCATGCATTTTATCTCTCCAAATCGTCTCGGGTAATTATTGACTAAATGCCTAAATTGAGAATGGCAATGAGTATATTAGGATGCTTGCTTCATGGCTGATCGTCGAGGTACGTAGTACGGACGCGCCTCTCCTAAACGATTGCCTGGTACTCGTGGATAATCATGGTGAATATCATGCTCACTCACACTATGCAGTAACGTATTCCCATAGAAAATATGCATTAATTTACGTAAAAAACCTGGATATTGAATACTAAACGTTCCATATTCCCCATCTTTACGGTGTAAACAGTAAGAGAAGAAAAATAAACACGATCCATATGCCAGCCTAACAGGGATGAAATACCACAAACTTTGCCAACCACAGATAGCAACAATCGCAACAAATAAACTAAAACGAATCAGCATACCCCGAACAAGTTCAGCATCCACTTTTTTTTCTTTTAACCAAAAATAAACAGACTGTTCTGGTGAAAAAAACACATTAATAAACCCTGCAAACCAATGACCTTTTATATGGTAATACTCAGGATCTTTTTCAGTAGCACCATGAGCGTGATGACGCATATGAATATCGCGCATTTCACAATAACCGAGTTGAAACGGTGTCAAAATAAGAAGATTGTGACGCGTAATGATATTGATATTTTTTGGCGTGCAGAAATGTTGTTGCTCATGTAGTGCGATCATCCACCTTGGAATATACCAAAATACGGCAATACAAAATGTCCAGTAAGGAACATACCCCATAAAAGCAAGTGAAAAATGAATGAATGTTAGTGCCTCAAAAATAATATACTCCCATGCGATAGTTTTTCTTTCTTTATCACTAATATCAAAAAATGCAGTGATATCACTCGCAGTTTGTGCTGATGGATTTCCCATATGTCACCTCTCAGTTCGGGATAAGTTAACTTTCATTGTGCATGACTTTGTATTTCGAATTGATTTCCTTCTAAATGAGAGTGAAACCTGACATTTTCGATATCGCTCATACACATAGATAATGAATAATCTTGGTTTTTTTTAATATAGAATTTACTATCAAGAACCGCTTTGTAATCCGAATTCGATATTGAATCGAATTCCGTACAAATTGCGTTTAAATTTACTGCCAAACCAACCCCACTCTTTTTTAAATACGCCTCTTTTAAAACCCAACGATCAATAAACGCGTATAAACGGTTAGAGGAGTTGTCAATTGCACTTTTCTCTAACTCTGACATTGTTTTATCTATCAATAATGGCAATTGATTAAGTCTTCTATTTTGATATGACTCAATATCAATTCCGCATTCGGATTTTTGAGAAATGACCAAGGCAACCCAACCATGTGAATGACTAATGTTAAAATGCAAGGCCGAACCCTTTAGATAAGGTTTACCACTGGGTGAATTCTCAAAATAGATCGATGTCGGATCGCTAATATTTAACTGATCAGCTATCTTCTCTCTTTTTAAAGCATGCGCTATGACAAAATCATGCTTATCCTTCTTGAATAAAAAACGGTCAGCACGTTTTTTTTCTTCAACACTAAGCAAGCAATGAAGGTGTTCGTAGTTTGTATAGTCTTGGGTTTTCACGACAAACACTTGCACCTCATCAAGAGACTGTTTTGAATTCATAAACTAACTAACACTCAATTGATTAATTTTCTGTTTTACAATGTCGGGCGTATTGATCGGAGAAAAATGTCCTCCCGGAATCATATGTATACGAAATGAATTATCTGTAATATTTTTCCAATCCATTAATGACTCAAATGGACAGTGTTGATCATCAATTGCACCGATTACTTCCACAGGTATCGTGACTTTCGTAGAGTCATCATGCTGGTAACCATAAATAATTTCTAAATCTGATCGTATTATTGGAAGCATCACCTTCATTAACGTTTTATTTTCAAGAACGGCCTCTGTCGTCCCTTCCAGATTTTTTAAATATGTTAATAACGAATCATCTGACAACTCCGGTAAGCCAATCGAAACAGGGAAATTAACGGGTCCAGATCGTGACGAAAGGATTAAATGCTCAGGAGCGCAATCATGATCTGACAATAAACGCGTGGTTTCATAAGCTAACAAGGCTCCTAAACTATGCCCATAAAAAATGGTGCGCTTACGTGGTAGTTTTAAGTATGACTGTGCTAACTTCTCAACAGCCACAGCAATCGATGGGTAAAAAGACTCATTATATCGACGTGTTCGCCCAGGTAATTCGGCCGCGATTAACTCACAGACCCCCTGAAACTCATCTCTCCAAGGTAAAAAGCTTTGTGCACTTCCACCGGCAAAATGAAAACAGACTAATCTCACAGCAGCATCAGGGTTAGAAATTAAAGTTACAAAATCATCACCTAATGGCGTTACTTTAGTTCGATCAAACTCAGCCGGTTTCATGTTTGTAAAATATCCAATTCGCCATTGAGATAGAGGTTTTTCATTAGACTACGTTGGACTTTACCACTGGTTGTTTTTTTCAATGTTGCAGGTGGAATAAACACTATTTGGCTTAAGCCGACACCATGTGCATCGGTGACTGATCGGCCAATCGTTATTCTTAATTCTTTAGCTTGTTCTGCAAGACATCTTTTTAAATCACGATCTGTTTCAATAATTGCAACCATTGCCTGACGTTGATCATCTTTGTCATAACTAAAAACAGCACAACTTTGTGGTTTTAACCGATCTGTTGATTCGAGAATTGTGTACTCAATATCTTCCGGGTGTAAATTACGACCCTCACAAATAATAAGATCTTTTAAGCGCCCACAAATATACAGCTGACTATCATCGCCAATAAATCCAATATCACCTGTGCGTAAATAGCGTTTATCTGGCTCACTACTGATCATTCCGTGAAAAGTGTTCTGTGTTGCTTTTTCATTTTTCCAATACCCTGCAGCAACAGCACGTCCATTGACCCAAATTTCACCGACCTCGCCAGCCTGACACTCCTGACCACCTTCCGGATCAACAATAGCAACCTCTGTTTCCCAGTTTGGTTCACCACAACCTACCAACACTCGTCCTACAAATTGATCATTGGTCCTTGCTACACGCCTCTCTTGTTCTAATACTTTTTTATCGACCTGCATATCTTTTGGCATCTGGCGAGTCGGCCCACCTGTTACGAATAACGTCCCTTCCGCTAACCCGTAACACGGCATAAATGTTTCCATACGGAATCCATAATTTTTGAAGGTAGAATAAAATCTATCAAGTGTGGTTGAACGAACCACGTCAGCACCATTAGGCGCTATTTCCCAACTGGAGAGGTCCACACCTTGCAAACGCTTTTCAGAAAATCGTGTTACAGCAAGATCGTAAATAAAATTAGGACCACCAGTTAGTTTTGCTTGATAATCTGATACTGCCTTCAACCAGATTGCTGGCTGTCTAACAGCTGTATTTGGTGACATAGTGACTGTGTGATTACCTAATAACACCGGTAATAACTGACCCATTATTAACCCCATATCATGATGATGAGGTTGCCAAAAAACCATATTTGTCTGGTTATCTAGGCTCCAACTATCACGCATCATTTGAAGATTTATTGCGATATTGCGATGCGTAACCATCACACCTTTGGGTGCTGATGTAGATCCAGAGGTATATTGTAGGAATGCGATATCATTGAGATTTGTATCTGTTCGGTGCGCACCAAAGACAGGGGTTAAACCTCCACGAGGAATGTCTTCACACATTATCCACTCAAGCTTAGAAGCTTCTGTACCGGAAAAGCCATCACTGATTTTTTCAAAAGTCTTTTGTGGTGCCATCGCAAGATGTGCACCCGTATCAAGAATAATGCTAACGCATTTATCCACACGTCGACGGTTAGGTAAGTTTATTGGAACAGCAATACGGTTTGATAATAAACAACCGAAAAATGCAGCGATAAAATCTAACCCTTGCGGGTAAAAAAGCAGGACACGATCACCAGGTTCCGAACGACTAATTAGGTAATCGGCGACGGATCTTGCACGTTGCCACAAATCAAGATAGGTAAACTGATCACTTTCCAATCCTTCATCATCAAGAAAAGTAAAAAGTTTTTTATTTGGATGTAATGAAGCTCTTAATGTTAATGAGTCCTGTATAGGAAGTGTACCAACGGCAGTTAATACTTCGGAGGCTGTCATTATTGTCTTTTGAAACATGATAAATTCTCCTTGGCGATCTAACTCTCAGCCTTCATCTGATCATCAATCGCTGTAGCTAAAGCATCTATCGTTGGATAATCAAACACTAATAACGGTGACAAACTTAAATCATAGGTATCTTCAAGAATACCCGTGAGTGTCGTCGCCGCTACAGAACCAAGTCCATACGCTCCTAGGTTCATTTCTGGATCAATATCGTCCATATCCACACTTAGTTCTTCACAAATAAAGGTGGCAATAATTGCCTTAATTTCATTCACATTATGATCCATGGTTTAGCCTCTATTACTGGAGTTAAGTAATTTATTGTTTTTAACGATCAAATTAGCTAATTTCACCGCTTCGATCGGATGCATACTATTCTTTGCATTAATATAATTTGGGATATATGTATCGAACTTGATAATACTATTAGTGATGTCATTTATTATTTTTCTTCGAACAAAACGTCTTAATTCAAATGCGTTCATACCCTCACACTGATCAAGCAACAAATCGTTGAATAATCTATAATTTTTTTCTTGTTTACGTAATTGTGATACCGTGATTTGATTGTGCTTATACTGATAATTAATACGTTCTATTTTGTTATACAAGGTTTGATCAAGAACGATACTATGCGTTGATACAGAGCTTTCCGGATAATGCCAATCTGATACATCACGAAATTGATGAGGTGCAGCCTGCGCCAGCTTTATTTTAAGTTCTTGATTTATCTTTGACTCTTTGGAAAGTAGAAAAAGTGATGCGGAGTGTATGAAATCGAACTGATGGGTGTGGCTATCATATTCATCATTCTGATTTTCTGGGAAACCATTAATACCGACAAAGATTTTTTCGAATAAAGGGGATGATTTTATAAATTCATCACACGCAATTTTAATATTCTCAAAATCAGAATAAAAATCATGTTCCATTGATTGAAAACGATACTTATCCATACAAATTGCATCAATTAATGGGACTTCATTACCATCAATAAGAGTGTTTATTAGGAAATCATTAACTACATCAACCCCTTGCGTTCTAAGTAATACCCTATTGCGCGGTTTACCTAAATTACAAACACCCCCCTTCTGTCGATAATCAATAATAGAATCTGTCGAACTTAAAAAACCACGTAGCTCAATAAACCGGACTTTCTTATTACTGCAGATCAACAGTATCTTTTCGTATGCTAAAGGGTTTTCAGGATCGTAATAAACACTTACACCGAATTTTTCACTTAGGTTTTTTAATTTATTTAACTTATCAATAGAACTCTCTACATCACTTAAACTAAGACCATCTGTCTCAAGAAAAGTTAATAGACCTTCATTTAACAGATTATTAACTAACTCAACACCATTCCCACCATAGCCTGCACCACCAATAACTAAATTACTTTCATAACCAAAATGTGATGCAAAAGTTGACTTGTTTGTAATGGTTTCTTGTTGATCAATAGCTTTATCAGAAACATTTCGGTTATGAGATTTCGAATATTTCTCAACATTAAAGGCTTGACGAATATCATTAACCATTGGCATCAAAATGTTTGATCCCACTTCTATAAAATCATCCACTCCACTAAACAACAATGACTCGATACATTCTGTCCAACGAACCGAATTTGAAAGGTGTAATGAAAGATTATTGACAAACTCATCACCACTATACTGAGTTGCTGAATAGTTTGAGATAACGGGTATAGTTGGAGCGTTAAAGTTTATCGTTTTCAAAAAGCTACGAAATGCAACTTGAGCACTTCGCATATGTACTGTATGAAATGCACCGCTTACTTTTAATGGTATGAACCGCCCTTGCGACCCTTCACATGAAAGGATAAATTTATTTAATGTCGCACTTCCTGCTCCAATAACGATTTGACTTGGCGAGTTAATATTAGCAATTCCAACACCGAGCAATGGCGACTCATTTATAAGTGAATTAATATCACTTTCCGTTAATCCCAGCACTGCTGCTAAGCCACCACCTTTGGCCTGTGACATTAACTCAGCACGGCGTTGCACTATCTTTAATCCCGTTTCGAAATCGAAAACGCCTGCTGCGAATAACGCCGCATATTCACCGATGCTATGTCCAGCTAGATAATCTGGCTTAGCTTTAGTTTCTAATAACTCTAGATAAGTTAATACTGACACGATATAAATAGCCGGTTGTGTAAATGCGGTAAAATTTAGCTGGTGTTTAGTATCTCGTATGCACAACTCCTCAATGCTATAACCAAGAATCTCATTCGCCTTACCAACATAGTCTGAATATTTCGAGAACAATTCACTGCCCATGCCTTTACGTTGGCTTCCCTGTCCTGGAAAAATATAGGCTTTCATACGACACCTACTTGTTTATTATCGGATCGAAATGAAAAATTCTGTTTTTTCAGAATCTGTACAACGGAACTATCTCGTAATGTAATGTTTTGCATAGTCAACACAACTGACTTCTCTTCATCCAACATCAATATCGAGCAAGTATTATCTTTAGGATCAAGAACAATCTGCAGATTCCGAACGGATTGTCCTGCTTTAATGGACATGACTATCGATTGAACCGTCCATATCAATTTAAAGGTTTTGTCTTTCTTTATACTGAGATAAGCAATACCAGAGAAAATGCACAGAACGAGTGGAACCCAGAAAGTTCCACGTTTTTCTTTCCAACTATCTAGCTTTAACGTTAGGTACAAACTATTTTCAGACGATTCGCATTTATCTACCCACTGAGAAATGGGTCCAATTAATAGTTTTAATGAATCAAGTTCTTGCTCGTATTCATCACCACTCATCCTTAATTGTTCTGACGATTGTGCAAAAGTTACTGTCGAACCACTTGTTCGATTACCTATAAGACGTTTGCCTTGGATAAGAACTCTTTGTTTATCCGCAGAGCTTAAGCATTGAAAGAACTGACCTTGCTCATTCGTAACATCAGAGAACACTAACTCGTCCTCATTTATATTGAATGGTGTCCCGACAATGACTTCACTTAACTTAACGATTTTGTTACTTGATTTATAACGTGCATAGTCCAATAAATATGCGATGCTAAGTACGGATGAGGGTATTGAACGTTGCGAATAATTTTGACACTCTCTCCATGCAACAAGCATATCTTCAGAATAATTTTTTAGTTGTTTATTCTCGCGCGGCGCTATATTTTTTGAATTATTGTTTATCGTTCTTTCATGATCCTTTTCTTTTTTTAAACCCAAAGCGCCACGCTTATACCAAATCTTATCTAGTTGAAATGGGTATGCTGGTAGTGGTGTTTTACTGGGCCTAGATTGTGTTGGATACAACATACTCCAACTTAATTCGGCATTCTTTGTTCCTACCCACCATCGTGCCCAATTAGTAAGTTCTTCTATATCTGCTTGTTGAAGAATTTTTTCGGGTTTCTCAATGACTGGATCATCGAACTTAATGATATGTTTCAGAATTTGATTATTAGACTGGTTCTGGTTCTGCTTTTCCTGACAGGTACGTAACAGTTTCAAAAGCTCTATTTTACTTTTTACTACGCAAGCTAATCTATGTTTAAAATTCTCACGGCCCTCAAGTAACGTTACTGCAATATGTCCAATTGAAACAGATTGTATTTCGATTTCAGGTGTGGCTACACGCGCATTAATTGCTGGTTTATCACTCCAATTTAATCCCCGCTGCCGTAGACTCTCTTTTCGAACAACGTCAACTACGTCACCCAATGTGATGCAATCAACGATCTCTTTAAAATCAACTTCACGACCTAATTGATAGCTGAGTTTATGAAGTGCTTTATTCCAATCGTGAGGAGAGAGCGCTAAATCAATAAGTAACGTCGAAGCTGAAATAGTTAAAGCTGAGTGATCAACGTCCAACGCGTCAAGCATCATGTTCATTAGACTTTCGAAGGAGAGTAGGATCTTAGAATCATTACAGCTTAGTTCCAGAAACTCGATCATTTGTTGAATGCGGTTATTTAGTCCGTTTTCATCTTTAGCTGAAAGCTTAATCAGATAGTTAATTTCACCTTGGTTAGCTTCTTGATCGGAAATATCACTTAGACTGTTTTCGTATGACTCAAGCACAATATGTGCATTGACTCCACCAAATCCGAAAGAACTGACACCACTGGTCAACAAATATTGATGATCTAATGTGATATTGCTCGATGGAATGTAATACGGTGTTTGATCTAATGAAATATGAGGATTTAGAGTTTGATAATTTAAGTTTCGCGGAATAGTTCGATATTTCATTGCGAGAATTGCTTTGATCACACCGGCCACACCAGCCGTTGCCTCAAGATGACCAACATGGCTTTTTAATGCGCCTAATGCAATTGTATTCGCTATAGGGTTAATTTCAGGCTGTGATTTTTTAAAATTTTCACTGACTTTTTTTAATCCGTTAATTTCAATCGGATCGCCTAAAGGCGTGCCTGTTCCGTGCGTTTCGATAAGGCAGGCTTGATGATAGTTTCGCCCCGCTCGTTTCCACGCGGTTTTAACAACCTCTGCTTGTGCTGTCGCATTTGGCGCAGTAAAGCTATGCGCCCGGCCACCGTGATTCTCAGCACTGCCTTTTATTACCGCGTAAATATAATCTCCATTTGCTTGTGCCTCTTCGAGCGGACACAACACTAAAGCTGCAACACCTTCACCACGCACATAACCGTTCGCATCTTTATCAAATGTTCGACAACGTGCTGTTTTACTCAACATCCCCGCCTTATCAAAGGCAATAAAAAGATCAGGCCCAACCAATAGATTCACACCGCCGACGATCGCTCGATCACACTCACCATATTGCATTGATTGGATAGCTCGATGAATTGCCACTAGCGATCCTGAACAGGCTGTATCGATCGATTCGCTAGGTCCGTGAATATCCAAAGAAAACGAGACACGATTGGCAATACTCGTTAATGCAAGACCTGTCGCCCTATATATATCAAACGCAGCACCTTCACGTCTCATCATCCCAGGGTAGTCAGCATTACCAATACCAACAAAAACGCCAGTATTACTTCCAGCCAAACTATTTGCAGCATAACCAGCATCCTCTAATGCGGCATAAGCAGTCTGCATAAAAAGTCTCTGTTGTGGATCCATGGCTTCTGCTTCACGCGGCAAAATGCCAAAGAAACGATGATCAAACCGATCCACCATCGGCATAAATGCTGCACAATTGATCGATGTTTTTTCACTTTCATCATCGGACGATCCGAAAATTTCCTTCCAATCCCAGCGCTCCTCAGGTACTAATTTAATCGTGTTATTACCTTCGCAAAGGTTTGTCCAGAATTCCTTCACATCGATCGCGTCAGGAAACCGTCCATGCATGCCGACAACGGCGACAGGATAGTTTTGCTCTGATTTAGTTGACATTGGAAACCTCTAACGTCAATTCATCACACTTTTTTTTAAAATCAGACATGCTGCACCTTTATCTTTTTGTCGTTAGCAACAGCTGAACGAAGAAAGTCAGCAGTGCGTGGATCATTTCGATCATCAGCATATTCAGCACAATTGAGGATTATTTTCTCAACCCCTTCTTCAAGCCTTCTGCGTAAGTTTTCAACTACCAGATCAACTTCTTCCTTAGTTATTGTTAAAGGCGGCATAATCCGTAAACTTCGATTGTGTACTGGACACACAACCACAACGACACCCTGTATTTGGTCTCGCATCATTGCGCCCCATAGGAAATATCCAAAACTTTGTTGTATAAAAGCGTCGTAACCAGAAAGGTCAAACTCAACACCAAGCACGAGCCCTTCACCTCTTACGTCACATAGCAGAGGGTAATCATGAGACAAGGTTTGCAAAGAGGATTTTAAATATTTGCCAATCTCAACAGCTCTAGGCATTAATTGTTGTTGATCTATTTGTTCCAATGAATTCAATGCAATATGTGCTGAAAGCTGATTCGCACTGCGTGAGGTTATTGTTTTAAAATAGGTTGCATTTTCTTGCTTTATCGCGTCAGCGATAGCATCTGTTGTCAGTACAGCACCAACAGGGAAAAATGAATCTGTTAACGCTGTTGCGATCGCAACGATATCTGGCGAAGTAATCCGACCATGACTGTGCAAAAACTGACCCGTGCCAACATTAGTTTGCGTTTCATCAACAGCAATAAGATAACCACCGCGTTGCTTATGTTGATTTACTAGTGTTATTAATTTTTCAGGAAGTGATCGAACAGCATTCCCCTCTACTTGAATCGTTTCAACCCATACAAATGCAAGTTCGTTGCTTAATAATGCTTTCTCTAATATGTCAGTGGCATTATCGTCTAACGGATCAATAAATAGTGTGTGCGGATACAACGGTTCAAAGGGTTTTCTAAACAGATCGAAAATACCGTCTTTAGCACTATTTGCAGAAAGCATGGTAAAACCAGCCCCACCAGTAAAACACACTATTTTTTTACGTTTAGGTGATGCAAGCTTAGCCACGGACAATGCTGTTTCAATTGCTGTTGTTTGACTTGATGCAGGTAAGCAATGAGAAAAACCTGTTTTGGACTTAATAAGTTGTGTTAGATCTTGCCAATAATCCTGCGACGCATTGTGATTGTTTAAGACGTTTTCGATCACATCTTGCGGATTCAACCCACGTGGCGCGCTACCAACATTCGACAGACAATCAATTACTGCTCTGGAACTTTGACCGTGCCGATTTACTTGTGTTTGTAAACCATACGCCTCATAAAACCGACTATCAAAACCGTGCATGTTTGCGACTTTTGCATATCCAATATTTCCAACCTCAAGGTGTGCTTGGTATGTTGCGCCTTGACTCGCCTTTACGTTGTTGATTTTCTGGAGTTGATCAGGAGTAAATTCACGAATGAAATAATCGGAAATATAGTCAAATGCAATGTTTAACGTCAATCCGAAACTTGCCATTGGTTGACGAACATAGCCTTCACTTGGTGTCATTAACCACGGGTTTTTGATTGAATCATTAACAGAAAGGCTGGATACCGGCGCCTGAAACCCAGAAAGACACTCACCATGAACAATTAAATCCAGATGTTTGCTTAGCTGGTAGCTAAACCAGTCCCTTGGTTGCGTTTTATGTTCATTATTTTCTAATAAAACACTAAGACTTGAAGAGGCATCGATAATGCGAATGAATTGTTCAACTTCATTGATTTCCAATGATCCGTTATTGATAATAACGACCGCACAAAATTCCTTTTCTGACACTAGGTTAGTAGCTTGCTTAATATTAGCGACAAAATGAATGCCAGGAACAAGTGCTTCATTTGTTCCTGAATGCATCGGATCAAAATGATTTTTCCATGTCTCACCGGCACCGATCAATAAGACCTGACCTTGACTCTTCGAGTTGGTGTTCCGCGCATAATGTCGTGCAAGCCGAAGGGCTGCGTCCAGCCCTTCTTCAACCGAGGTCGTAAAATAACTTCGGTAAGTCTGTTTTGAATCTTTATGTTTATTACATATTACGTTTAAGCTCAGCGCGAGTTGTGCCGCGTGATCGGACAACATAACACAATGGCCTTGTTGACCAGTTGTCACATAGTCTTTCATTACATTCAGCGTTTTCTTAGTTGCCGGTAAGAATACGGAATGATCATTTCTTATAGACTTCGAACGAGTAGGACGTGGTTTTTGAACTGAAGCGAGAAAATCAATTAAGACTTGATTAAATTCCTCATGATGTGAAAAAGTTAATAAATGCCCAGCATCCGGAAACTCAATTAATTTTGCATTTTGTAAACTATCAGCCATCATTTGAGAATATTCAGGTGTGGTGTAACGGTCTTTACCACCTGAAACAACCAGAGCTGGAATATTTAATGATCTTAGTTTTGATCTAAAATCAAACCCTGCAATAACTTTCTCATACACAGGTAACGATGCCATTGGCCAGCCGCGGTTAAGCTCCATAAAATGAGGACTAACCTGTAACTCTTTCATTAACAATTGAAAGTCCGTCGCACCCTCAGCAAAAGGTGTGCTTACAGCCACGGCTAACGCTGAGCATTTTTCTGGATAAGCTAAGGTAAAGGCTTGTGCAAGTACACCTCCAAATGAGCAGCCAAAAACAGGAATCGGTTCTTGTATTCCTTGTGCATCTAATACACCAGAAATGTCGTCAGAGATGCTCTGAAGACTCATCTCTTCATATAACTCGAGTTCACCGCAACCCGGCATATGGAACATAATCAACTGATGGTTTTTCGCCAATGCTTTGATGTTAGTTAGCCACATCACACTGTAGTGCATGAGAAGACCACCTAGCATCAATAAAGGTGGGCCCTCACCGAAAGTAGCGTACTCGAGCGCACGTTTATTGTGTCGCGTAATAGAATGAATATTGGCGAGATCAGTAAAATACTTCATCTCTTGTAGATATTCACGACTTGGCTGTTTAATGGGTTGATCGTGATTTGAGTTTTCTGAAGAAATAAACTCGACCGGTTGTATATTATTTATCGTACGTTCAGCAACGCGGCCTGAACTTAACTTCCATAGCGTTTCAATATCCATCATGTGATCCGCTATGAGCTGATCATGTGAGCTAGAGTTTACCTTTTCAATCGGTAAACGAGACGTCGTCTCAGCAGGATTTACGTCAGATGATTTACTGATCGTAGTAGCTTGTAACTCTAGTGGTGGTGATTGCGTTTCTTGCTGCACGACCTTGTTTGGTATTACCGCCTGAACTTCATCGTTTTGGGGATAGTGTGCTTTTAACTCTTCTGGATGATTTTCGAGTAGGTAATTAACAAAACTTTCGAGATCCGGAAACTCAAAAAATACAGTAGGAGGAATAACAATATCAAAGCGACTGGTGAACAGGTTTCCTATCTCAGTGGCTGCGATCGAATCTAGCCCATAATCCATCAACGGTGTAGTTGCCGAAAAATCAGCGCTGTCTAACTTCAAAATTGACAACACAATATTCTGAATATCATCAGTTAACTTCTTTGCAACGGATCCATTGTTATCAATCATCTCGTCGTTGACATGACTTAATTTATTAGCAATTTCAGTATTACTCCCCACCACTTTATTTTCATCAGTTTGCGGGTAATCTTGATGGTTGCTTTGGTTAAGCTTCACCTCTTCCATGAGTGACAGTTTTCTTAATGCTTCCTCAGCAGATAAACTTTTTCCATCTTCGTTGAATGGTAAATTCGAAAGCATATTAAGCTCCGTACTGTAAATTTGTATTGCTGATCTGGATGTTATCAACAGCGTCAGTTTGGTTTAATTTACTTGTTATAAAATTTATCGACTTGATGTATTTCCAAAGATCGACTTCATAACTATGTCTGTCAGTTTTCATAAAACGATCTTGACCAAGGTCAAGACTATTCGAATAAAGCTTCATCTCTTGGAAGGTGTGCCATGCTGCTGATTGTTGCGATTTAGCATTTAAATACGACACGACAAAACGACTAAGGATATTCACAATATTCCCTATTCCCGAGGGTGTATTGAGGTAACCTACAAAAAGAACATCATCAAAATTTTTCGGCACCATACGTAAAAACAAGCTGGACAATTCCTGCTGCCAATCAAAAAGATCCGTTGATAAGAAAGGAAGATCAACTCGATAACCTGAAGCCCAAACGATCAAATCTATCTCTTCTTTTCCACCGTCTTTGAAATACACATCTCGACCGATGCACTTTTCAACATCACGCTTGGGAGTAATATCCCCATGGCCAATGTAATAAAGTATTTGCGAATTCATGATTGGATGACATTCGGATATTTTGTGATCCGGTTCGGGCAAGCCGTAATCCTGTCCATCAAAACCAGCCATCTTAAATGTTGCCTGGACGTGCTCCCAATAGGCATCGGAATCTGTAAAGTTGGGTGCTTGTGCCATTAACCACTCTTGTGTCGGTAAGCCATTAATGAACTTTGGCATATAGTGGTAACCACGACGCGTAGAATGAAAAACCTTTTTTGCCGTATGCGTCGCATCCACGGCAATATCACAACCAGAATTTCCAGCACCGACGATCAGCACACGTTTGTCTTTAAAAATATCAGAATTTTTATATTCACTTGAATGCAGACTTTCACCTTTATAATCTGAATAAACGGTTGGAAATATTGGTTTTCTCAACAAACCATTGGCGACCACAACAAAGGCATAGTCTTGACTCGTACCATCTTGAAAAGTCAGTTGCCAACCTGCCTCTGTTTTTTGCATGTTTGTTACGGTCGTGTTTAAACGCGCAGCAGCATGAAGATTAAAATCACTTGCCAAGTTTTGCAGGTATTCAAAAAAGAGTGTGTGATTGGGGTAAGCTGGATAGGTCAACGGCATTTTGTAATCAGTGAACTGCGTATTATTTCGTGAACTGATTAAATGAGCTGATGCATACATTTTTGAAGCTGGACCATCAGGTTGCCAATTGCCGCCCAATCGTGAACTGGCCTCAATGATCTCGAAGTCAATTCCTGCTTGACGTAATGCTTTGCCGATACCTAATCCGCAAGCACCACCACCAATTACACCAACTAATTTACTGTTCATCTGTATCCTCAATAACTTACTAAATTACATGGTGATCTCTACTGACCGGCATTGCCGCCATGACTCAATGCAAGTAAATACTCTCGCGCTTCTTCATGTTTCATTTCACCTCGTGAAACTTTATCCAAGATTACTTTTGGTGAGAGTGAGACCACTTTTTCTTGATCATGAGTCGTATTTTCAATCACATTATTTCCACGTGATATATCATCTTGTCCTTCATTCACCCAATAACGATTTCGAAGAAAGGTGTATCCTGGCAAAGAGACCTTTCGCCATAATTTTTCGTCATTGAATACACTTGTATTGTTAACCCCAGCCACCCAATCTTGGGCAAAGATTTCTACTGGCTCTGCACGTTGTTTTTGATCGAACTGCCCTGTATGTAGCTTCGCTTCAACATCACCATAAAAAATATTCTGTGAGGCCATTTCATTGAATGAATCCTTTACTTTTTTATTGCCCTCATTCTTATTCGTGATCATAAGAAAACGATTTATGGCTTCATGTAATTCAGTGAAATTTCTGACCGTAAATGCTAATCGCGTTTTCATCATGCGTCGGCCTTTGATTAAAGTCATAGCCACATCAGATAAAGTGTATTTTGAATTCATGAAATGACGTGACACGCCATCCGGATCGACTTGCATTTCTCGATCGAGTAACGCAACAAATCGTTGTAGCATTTCAGCTAATTGAGAATGTGTTTTCGCCGAGAATATACAAGCCTGTTTGTCTACCGGATCAGGCTCATGTACTTGGGTCTGCACTTCATTAGGAATGAACTCTTCGATCACTAAATGTGCATTAGACCCGCCTGCACCAAATGAGCTAATTGCTGCAACCCGTGGTTGTTGATCTTGGCTTTTCCATTCAACTAGATCACGCTGTACATAAAATGGGGTTTTAGAAAAGTCTATATTTTTATTTAACTGATCGGAATGAATAGAAGGTGCGATTTTATTATGTTGTAACTGTAACAACACTTTGCTTAAAGCAGCAATTCCAGCGGCCGACTCAAGATGGCCGATATTAGATTTAATCGATCCGACGGGACAGATTTGTTCTGCTGTAAATTGTTTCGCGAGTGCTTTGGTGAGACCACGAACTTCAATCGGATCACCCAAACTCGTGCCGGTGCCGTGCGCTTCGACATAGCTTAAGCGTGCAGGATTGACACCTGATCGTTCAAATGCACGTCGAATTACGTCCGTCTGTGCTTCTGCATTTGGTACAGTATAACCTGAGGTTTTAGCCCCATGTCCGATGTCGGTTCCTTGGATTACCGCATAGACATGATCGCGATCATTCACAGCATCTTCGAGACGTTTTAATAATACGGCACCAACACCTTCACCAGGAACATAACCATCACCACCGTCACCAAAACTTCGACAGCGTCCGTCAGTAGACGCGAAATTTAGCTCACATAACATGCGGTATTTGTGCGGATGAATGGAAAGATTGACCCCACCAGCGATTACAGCATCACTACGACCGCTACGCAGTTGATCACAAGCCAGACTAATACTTGTCAACGATGAGGAACACATGCTGTCGATTGCAAAAGAAGGCCCGTCAAAATCCAAGCAATAGGAAACACGATTTGCGATCGATGCATACGAGGAATTCGTCAGTGTATCGCCCGGTTGACCCGATGCACTGTACAACTGATACTCGCCATACATCACACCGACAATGACACCGACACGTCGGCGAAGGTGTTGATCATCACGTGAACCAGAAAGACTCTCAGGTGTATAACCTGCATCTTCTAATGTATGCCAAGCCGTTTGTAGAAAGAGCCGTTCTTGCGGATCCATCCGTTCAGCATCACGCGGTGAAATACCAAAGAACAATGGATCAAAACAGTCATAATCAGCAACAAAACCTCCCCATTTTGCATACATGGGTTCAGAACCGAACTGATTCTGATTGTTATCAAGCGTCCAACGACCGGGAATTTCACTTACAAGATCATGTCCTGACGAAAGGTGTTCCCATAACTCATCAAGGTTTGATGCGCCTGGATAACGACCTGAGATTCCAATAATCGCAATCTGATCACCACGGTTTGTTGCCTTCTTTTGACGATCAAGATCGAAGGTATCTTGCGTTAAGTTTTTGGGGTTAGTATCTGACTCGTTAAAAACCTGCTCAGACTTTTCTTCAGATGAGTGATGAGTTTCAATATCAACAGAACTGGTTTGAATTTCAATCGCGTTATTAGTTGAACCTTCTGTTTTAAATGCTTGAGATTCTGTAATTGATATTCTTTGATGTGTTAAATTTTCAACATCTTCTGGATGTTCATCCATCAACAAATCAGCTAGAAGTCGTAAGTTTCTTGCTTCAAAAAGAACCGTTTTCGACATTTGACTGAAATCTTGCTCAAGCTGATCGTTCAACTCCATAACAAGAATTGAATCCAAGCCAAATGCTTCTAAAGAAACATCAGCATCGATTTTATCTACTGGTGTCCCCGTCACCTGTGAGAGCTTTTCAGCAAGATAATCTATTAATAAAGAATGTTGATCAGCCTCATTTACTGCACATTGACAGTTTGGAGTTTGATCGTTCTGTGTTTGCAATAAATGCAATTCAGTTATGTTTGATATCTTATTGTCTACTTCTGTATTTTCTAATAGTAAATTATCTTTCGCTTCATTTTCGGATACTTCATTCCCCAGTACTTTTAACGTCGTATTCGTTGCTCCGTTAATGCCAATAAATGCATTAATAGCACTACGCTGTCCTTTAACCGGTATAACGACAAGGTCGTTTGATTGAAGTACTGTATGGAAAAGCTCTACCCCTTCCTCTAAATCAATTGGTGTCAAGCCTTTCTTAGCATAACGATCGATCATGCTTTGTGGCGGCTTCATTCCAGTTTCCGTATCCCAAAGAGACCAAGCAATAGAGAGTGTTTTCCCACGACGATGTGACGTGACAAGGTTTAATTGTCGTTTTTCTACAAAAGCGTTTAACCAAGCATTGGCAAGTCCATAAAGGCTCTGTCCCGCGTTACCACGAACGCCAGCTAAACCTGAACTCACAACAAACCATTTAACAGGATCATTTTTTGTAAGCTCATCTAGCCAGTGTGTACCGAGAACTTTTGCTCTAAGTACATCGTTCCAGTCAGAACTGTCTTGACGTAGAAAAAATGCATCTTTCAAAATACCGGCAAAGTGGAAAACGCCAGAGATCGCACCAAAATGCGTTCTGATTCGGTCGAGTGTTTCGGCAAGATTATTGCGATCGGAACAATCTGCTTGCCAATATTTCGCTGAGATACCCTTATTTCGTAAACGTTGAATATACGATTGAATAGTATTGTTCTCTGATGAACGTCCGATCAGAGCTAAACGTATTCCTGGTGTTCGTTGAAAGCTCTCGGCTATTGCACTGGCTACAGCACCTGATCCGCCAGTAATCACTATCACGTCGTTTGCGATGGGTTGCGAATGATCGTGCAAAGAGGCGTGTGGCGTGTCCTCCCTTAACTTGAGTTTTTTTAATTCAAGATTTCCGTTATTCCAGCTAAATTCTTGAACAGCTGATCGATCTATTTGAAATGCTGCTTCTAACCAATTTGGAAAGTTTTGATGTTCTGATGATCTTGTTTTTGTGTGAATAATATTCGCCGTAACATTCGGCATTTCTTCATGTAAAGCACGTAGATAACCAGCGATTGAAATACCCAGGGGAAAGGTATTATCGCTGGCACTACGTTGAAAATTGATATGAGCATGAACACGTGGCGATTGTGTTTTCTGACAATAACTTCGAATAATTTCGATAATGTTTTTTACTTGTCTTAACCCGACCGAACTCTCCCATTCTGTCTCGTTAAGATCATCTTCATCGTCATTATGGATATTGAACAGCAAGGTTTCTGGTAAGCCACCTTCGGTAATAAACATACGCCACAACAAATCTAAATGCGCGTTTTCGTTACAGTCCATCTCAACCGTATTGTCATCTCGAATTAAGAAGTGATCTGCAGAAATAACTTGCCAGACAGCATCTTTATTAATTTCGTTTAAAGCTTGGAGTTGTTGAAATGATCGATCATTGTTATCGAATAAAACAATCTTTCCATTCGTAATAGAATGGCGAACAGTATGAACTTGGTAACGTTCCCAGTAAGGTTCATATTGATAAAGAGAATGGACATTATCATTCTCCTTATTTACGTTCTGGATAGAACGAGCGATAGTGCGGAAACTGAATTCTTCGATTTTAATGAGTAGCTCACCGCTTTGATCGAAAACACTAAAATCAAATACACGCCAGTTACCATTTTGTTGGCGTCTCTCACGAACATAAACTGATACTTTCTCTGGCAATCGCTGCTTAACGTAAATGGATTTAACACTGTATGGAATAAACTGGTGTGTCACATCTGGACTTACTGCACGCGATAAAACAAAGCTACTTTGGAAAATACTATCGAGCATGCCAGCTTCGATGACGGGCACTGAATCTAATGAATTGAAATTCACTTTGTTAACAACGTCTACTAGCGCCTCTGTTTTATCAGGACTTACCCAAGCTGACTGCATTCCTCGGAAACTTGGTCCATAGCACATCTCAAGTGAATCAAAAGCGTTGTAACTTGCAGAGACTAATACTTCGTTTGTACATCGACTTTTTATTTCAGTTAATTTTTTAACGGCATTTTCTTTTTTAAGACCTTGAGTTGCGCAACGTGCTCTACAATAGATTTTATCTTGGTTGCTTGAAGTGAATTCCAGCGCATAATCACTTTTCTCTTTTTTGACCTGACTTGTCATTGCTGATGCATCCATTTCACCTGGCCGAAATGGATTTGCCCAAGTAATATTTTTAAATGTCAGCTCTTCTCCGAGGCTATACGGCTCAAGGGCTTTATAAAAATAATCTAGATAAGCCGCTGCAGGGAATATAGGCGTTCCATCAATTTGGTGATCGCGCAAGAAGTATTCATCACCGGTGAATGTAAAGGTGATCTTTTGATTGGATGAAATCGACTGTGTCACGTTAGCCGGCATGGTGATTGTTTCTGGCCCGCTGTTTATCCAATGACGCTCACGTGCAAACGGATATAAAGGAAGCTCGATCAAGACCGGTTTTTCAGTCCACAATGTCGACCACTTAACTTGTACACCTTCACTCCATTGTTGCGCTTGTGTTTTTGCATCAACAGACAGTGACTGCATGGGGGTTTCTTCATCAGAACGTACATGACTAAAATAGATGTCATCTGATATTAGAGACTGAGACGGATCTTTTTGTAGATACGTTTTACATTTATTGACTAAACTGTTAACTGAATCAGCAACACAGATAAAACGATAAGCGTGATGTTGCCGACCACATTGTAGTACGTATGCCAATGATGTGAATGCATTACTATCGTTATTAAATTTCTGATCAGAAGTTATATCATCAACAAGTTTTGTAATTAGTTGATCAAGTTGTTTTTGTGATCGCGCTGAAACCGGAAATACATGTTCTGTTATAACACTAGAATGTCCACTGATATTTTCCGATGGACTTTCGATTGAAGGAGGCTGTTCAATAATGACATGTCCATTGGTACCACCAGCACCAAAAGAACTAACCCCGGCTCGTCGCAAACCCGTATCAGGATCAGGCAACCAATCTGTCATTGCTTGAGGAACGAAGAAACGAGTGCCCGTCAATTCTAGTGCAGGATTTAATTCACTCGAGCCAAGAGACGGTGCAATTTTATTTTTCTGTAGTTGTAACAACACTTTGAGAATACCGGCGATCCCAGCCGCTGATTCAAGATGTCCGATATTCGATTTTACTGATGCGATCGCACAGGGAGCTGTTGAAGTTTCTCCTGCAAGTGTTTCGGTCAATCCCGTAAACTCGATGGGATCTCCCAACTTTGTTCCCGTCCCATGAGCTTCAATAAAATTAATGCTGGACGGTTCTAGATCAAATGGTTTAAGCGCTGATTCTATTAACTGTGCTTGTGACTGTGCATTCGGGACGGTGTAGCCATTTGTTCTTCCACTATGGTTTACCGATGTTCCACGCACTACCCCTAAAACACGATCGCCATCTTTTTGTGCCTGACTAAGGGGTTTAAGAACTACAGCAGCAACACCTTCACCAGGTACAAACCCATCAGCATTTTTACCATAAGTATGACAACGCCCTGTTGGCGATAACATTTGTAACTGACAAAGTTGTATATATTTTGCAGGGTGCAAGTAAAGATTGACCCCGCCAGTAATCGCTGCTTTACACTCACCGTTACGAATACTTTCACAAGCTTGGTGAAATGCAACCAAAGAGGAAGAGCATGCAGTATCGACTGCGACACTCGGGCCGTTTAAATTGAGCGCAAATGAAACACGATTGGCTGCGGACCAAGGCACAGAAGCTGGAATATCTTTTCCACCATTTCGCCAGTTATCAGACGTCAATAAATTATATGTATTGGTCGTGAGCCCGACAAAAACACCTATGTTATAACTTCGATCTTGTAATAAGTTATCAGCTCGCTCACCCAGCAGCGATGCATTCTCCATTGCGTGCCATGCCGTTTCTAAAAACAATCGCTCTTGTGGATCCATTTGCGCTGCTTCTCGCGCAGATATTCCAAAAAACTGTGGGTCGAATTTATCAACATCGGTTATAAAACCACCCCATTTTGCATAACTCAAACCTGAACGACGTGATTCCGTACCCTCTTCATAAAAACCGTCAAGTGACCAACGATCAGACGGAATTTCTGTTATGGCGTGTTCTGCATTGCTGAGATTTTCCCAGAATTGGGTTAGTGAACCCGCGCCGGGAAAGCGTCCATCCATCCCAATGATGGCTATCGCATCTTTTGATTGTTGTTGCGTAAGCTGATGTAGAGGAATGATTTCTGGCCATTCAGAATCGTGTTCGACTTCATTTTGAGAAGTTACCCCCCCCTGCTCGGATATTATCTCCTCCGCTTCTCTCTGTTTGCTTTTTTGATTATTAATATTCTTAACAGACTCAGGATGCTTCTTGATCAAGTAATGACTAACATCCACGATATTTCGACAATCAAAAATAAATGTTTTTGATAAACCTTTAAAATACGGTGCTAGACGAGAAACAAACGCGGTGATCGCTAAAGATTCCAGGTTAATCTCTTCAAACGTCGTTGTAGTTCGCAGATCATCTTCGCCGAGCCCTGTCACGTCTCTTAGTAACGCCAGGGTAAACTGATTGAGTTGATCTAGTGATAGGTTATCCATATGCATATTTTGATCATTCATTAGCGCCACCATTAATTCGATTCAACATTGCCATCAACTCATCGCTAATTGACGTTCGAGAACTTTTGGATCACTTCGCCAACAAAGCCCACCTTGACGAGACATTTCATCAGGAAAGATGTCTTCTTCACCTTGCTCAACTTGCTCAACAATCGCCTGGGCGACATCATCGGATGTGGCTTTTCGTACATCCATATCCCGTGTCATATCAGTATCAATAGGGCCCGGAAAAACACCATGCACAGTGATTGATTTATCCTGTAATAAATAACGAATAGATTGTGTTAGAGATTGAGAAGCCGCTTTAGATGCGCTATACCCACCAATGCCAGGCACGCTTGCAAGTGCAGAGATGGATAAAATATTGATTACCGCCCCACCACCATTGGCTTCTATAATCGGAGTAAAACGTCGAATGACATTTAATGTTCCGAAATAATTTACATCCATTTCACGTTGAATATTGTCAAGTTCTGCTTGAAACAAATCGCCTTCAGAAATGACGCCAGCATTATTGATTAACAGGGTCACATCTTGCGCAAGATCTGCTACACGATTAATAGACTCTGTATCCGTAACATCCATACTGACTGGTATTACAATATCTCCGTAATCAGCAATGAGATCATCAAGCTGCTCCTGATTACGGATAGCTGCATAAATATATCGAGGCGATTTATTGAACAATGCTCTCACCAGTGCCAAGCCTAGCCCTCGACCTGCGCCTGTTATTAATACCACCGCATCTTCAATGATCATTTATTTAGCCTTTTGTCCATAATTTTAATAATTGAGTGAACATATCCCTGATCTAATAAATCAAACGGCTGATCTAACGGCCATAACGTCTTCCTGTTTTTTCCCGGTTCTTGCGATACCTTTTTTCATTTCGCATTTAACATCATGTACATAGACAGAGCCCATCATCTGATAATTATTTCTCAGTACTTTCGTGAAGGTTTTTTCGATATGTTTTTTCTCTTTAGCGATGTCTTGCAACATGTCTGATTGTGATGGCAAGGTGTAATTACCGATGATGTATTCCGCAACCAGTTTTGACTGATGCTCCATCATGTGTAAAAAGCCAAATGTCACCGCTTGAAATAAACCGATAAAACACACATCGGGATACTGAGTTGAAAATATGCGTTTAAACAAAGGAACGCGGTTTTCTTGAAGTTTCAATGTCTCGTCTTTAAAGAAAGGAAAATCCAGATCAAAACCAGTGCTATATATGATCGCGTCAAGCTCTTCAGATGTACCATCTTTGTAATAGGCCGTATTACCATCTAACCGATCGACCTCTGGCTTGACCACAAGTCGACCATCACCGACACGATTAAAAAAATTCTCACTTAACGTTGGCAACGCCTCAAACATTTTGTGATCAGGTTTAGGCATTCCAAAACTTTCATTTTTTGCTAGAAATAAGCCGTAATACACAGATGAAATCCAATGCAGGACAGGCCACGGCAAGACTTTATGTACCCACCACCATTCAACAAAACCGAAAAGTTTATCGAACCGTAAACCGCAAATATAATGCGGTAAAATGTATACACCTCGACGTGTTGAGATGAAGGTTTGTTCCGCAGCGTGACTTACATCAACAGCGATCTGCGATCCACTATTGCCGATTCCGACAACCATCACCTTCTTACCTGCAAAGGGTTCACGAAAACGATATTGACTGGAATGCAGTGTTTCACCGGAGAATTTATTGTCCGCAACGTAGGCGGGGTAATTGGGCTTGTTGTGATGTCCGTTCGCAACAATGAAATAATCGTAAAATTTCTTATTTTGATCTGAAGTTTCAACTATCCATCCACCCTCTTCCAAACGTTCGGCAGACACGACCCACGTATTAAGTTTGATCTTATCGATGAAATTGAAATGACTTGCGTAATCTTCTAAATAGTTTTGAACTTGCTCTCTGGTAGGATAATCAGGATAGCTATCAGGCATCGGATAATCTGAAAATTCGTATCGCCCTCTCGGCGTATTCTGATTGAGTCTTCCCCAAGCAGCAGTGAATTTTGGATCGTCAGTAAATGCCCATATCCCACCAAGTTTGTCACGCGCATCAAAACAAACAAAGTTAACACTTCGTTCTTGTAACTGTTTTGCGATCGCAAGCCCTGCAACGCCGGCACCCACAATACAAACTGAAACTGATTCATTTATCTGTGACATGTGCTTCCTCTACTTAATAACGATGGCCTGATACAAAGAGATGTGATCAAGCTACAAAAACACCAGCACTCGTCATTTCTTCAAGCAAAAAATTACCGTTCGCCATAATGAAATGCGAATACCGCCCCATTGCTAATAATTTTTATCTGTCATCGACGATCACGATTGATACTTTCGCCGAGAGGTTATGTATTGGTGATGTCTTAAATTGACGCCTGTAGTTTCCCCCCAGAAACTACAGGCAGGCACTTAAATTAAAGAAAAATAAATTTACTTTTATGCCCGTCAATTTCTCGACGTCGGAGCTAATATATACTGAACCTAATGGAAATAGAAACCAGATATTTGCCCGCGTCAGACGGGACATATGCCCGTCTTGCCTATTGAATTTCACAGTTGTTTTAAAAACAAAAACTTACGATTTATGTACAGGTAGATACAAATATAAATTATTTTTTTCATACCAATCAGTACTTATAAAAACAAAAAATTAATCGATAAGATTTATTTCAAGGAGTATATTCTGAACAATTTCTGGAGTTTAAGTAATTGTATTTATTGGAATTAATAACTTAACATTAATTACCACGTTACTTTGATTTTAAAATTATAACTTTATTTACTGATAATTTTATTTTGTACTAATGCGGAAATTATTGTTTATCATTTTTTATAATTTGACATAACAACATAATAATTAATTTTTAAAGGGTCATGTTTTCATTTTCTATGAACAACGAAAACCACCCTCCTCACCATCCTGAAAAAATTGAATTTTTCTTTTAATACCATTCGATACATTAATTGATATTTTTTACTTTTAAGCCTTTTTTTAAGCTCATTCTGCACATCCCGATTATCGCCGTCATTGAGTTGACGCACCCTATTTTCTTAGAAGAGGAAACCTTGATCTTCAGCATTCCTTGCCTCCACTGATTCCCCCCACATACATGACGCCTTTTATAAGAGTTGGTTTGTATTTGAGCCCACCTCATTGAGAGGATTACAAATACCTCTGCATAAGACAGGAATCCTTCAGGTGACGTTATGGATGACTTCCTTATATAATCTTGGGTTGCATTTTCAAGAATGCAGAGTGTAGAAAAATAAAAATTGAATTAAGGAGAGTTAGGATTTATGAAGAATCAAGTAAAACAACTGATGGCAATGTTAGTGCTCTTACCCGTCGTTGCGATCGCAGCAAACGCGCCACCTCGCCACACGGTAGAAGAAAAAATTGTGATCAATGCCGATCCCGCTACAGTTTGGGCAGCAGTGAAAGACTTCAATAGTTTTCATGTTTGGCATCCCGCCGTGAAAGCCACAGAATCAACAGGGCCGAATGAAAAAGGCACCCAACGCACACTGACATTAGAAGATGGCAATACAATTACTGAAGAATTACAAGTCTTTAAGGAAGAAGGCATGACTTATAAGTATGCAATCAAAGCCATGTCATCTGTCGGCACGGTCGATGATCATGGCGAAACCCTTGAAATTCCTGTCATCCCAGTGAACAAATACATCCCCTTCGTTACTGTAAAAGCAGTTGATGGTGGTAGTGAAGTAATCTGGAAAGCGAAATTCTATCGCGCTTATCATGGCCACCATGATGTACCAGAAGCTCTAGGAGATGATGCCGCTGTGAATGCCGTTACTGCGGTATATCAAGCTGGCTTAACTAACCTGAAGAGCATGCTCGAGAAGTAATAAGAGCATACTATCTTCGCATAGGTAAAAACGGTCCTTTGGGCCGTTTTTGCTTTTTACGTATTATTCTTTAATTCTTTGCTAAGCTGAAGTCATGAACAGACACGTTAAGCTATGTAAAGACAGGGTGAAAGTATGTAAAAAACACTTCCTATACAAGCTCTAAGCCGTGTTATCTAATTGCGATTTAAAAAAAATAATAATTTTCACATGAACAATCTACTACTGGTTGATGATGATGCAGAGTTGACTGACATGATGAAGGATTACCTCGAACAAGAGGGCTTCGTTGTTTCAACGGTTATGGATGGCCAACTCGCAATCGATAAAGTGATGCAAAGCGATTTTTCGCTGGTTGTACTGGACGTCATGATTTCTGGGCTGAATGGTATTGAAGTACTCAGCCGAATCCGCATGCACAACCAAGTCCCAGTCCTAATGCTTACGGGACGGGGAGATGAGGTTGATCGTATTGTTGGGTTGGAACTTGGCGCAGACGACTATGTTGCAAAACCCTGCTCACCTCGCGAACTCGTTGCGCGCATTCGCGCTATTTTACGCCGTACTCACTCCTCTCCATCCCTTGACAATACCGATCCAATCAAAGTCGGTTCATTAACTATCTGGCCCGAGAAGCGCCATGTTAGTTGGGATGATCAAGTCATCAGTTTAACCAGCACAGAATTCAATTTACTCGAAATTCTGGCCAGACAAGCCGGCAAAGTCGTAAGCAAGAAAGAACTCTCCAAGCAAGGACTCGGACGTGCATTGGTCCCTTACGACAGAAGCATCGATGTTCATTTAAGCAGTATCCGGGCGAAACTCGGACAATTGAAGGATGACCGCTCTTGTATCCAAACGGTAAGGGGAGTCGGTTATCAATTGATTTGGTAGTTCGTGGTTAGCAAAAACATAAAATAGAATAAAAAGAACAAGAAGGAGCTGATATGGACCGGTTGTTCTGGAAAACACTTATCATGATCTGGCTGTCATTTGTCTTGCTGGCCATACTCATCGTTTCACATTTTTATCAACTTGATCTAGAACGAAAACAGCTAACGCGAGAAAGTGCCGTTGAAAATGTACTCGAAGAAATACTCTGCACCAGCGAGTTGATCGTACAACGCAGCACCATGTTAGAAATCCCCTTAGAAGTCCTGCAACAGCAAAAATACTTACCCAGCTGGGCAAGCGTTTACATTCTCGACAATCACGGTATTGAATTATTAGGTCGTCGGCTACCACCTTCGGCGCAACAAATCACACCCACCCGTTTCAATAACAAAAGAAATAGTACTGCTATTCCGCAACCGACGATCAATTCTCCTCCGTTAGTCTCCGTTGATAAGCACACAACCTCAAAAGATGCACAACCAGTGCTTTTGATCGCGACAGCTCAATTACAACCACTCACCCATACGCCACTATCAACATTTCTCACAAATCAATCTCTGTATTTGTTACCCGCTATTTTCATTACATTGCTGCTGAGCGCATTATTGAGTTGGTTATTAACCAAACCCGTTCGCAACATTGATGGTGCGTTACATATTCTCTCGCAAAATAAATTGCTAAAACATGACATGGCCAGTTCGAGAGCGTTCGACAACAGTGAAAGTCTTGCACATTCGATCAAAGAACTGATCCACTCTCATCGCATGCTTCTGCACGATGTTTCTCACGAATTACGATCGCCCTTAGCACGCCTGCAAGTAAGCCTCGGCCTTGCTCAACAACAACCTGAACGCGTGCCTCATTGCCTTGAACGCATTGAAATCGAAACGCAACGTCTCGAAAGTTTGGTCAATGAGGTTCTCACCCTCTCTCAGATCGAGTCTGGTCTCTCTGCAGAAACATCTGCTTACCAGTACTACAAAGAAAAAATCGATATCATCGAACTGATCGACACCGTCATGGATACCGCTCGGTTTGAAGCGAAGAGTCAAGGTTGTCATATCGATAACGTCTTTGATGTTGATGATAGCCCGTTCGTCGAAGGTTATGGAGAACTACTCTACCGTGCATTAGAGAACGTCTTACGGAATGCAATTCATCACACAGAAAAAGGCAGTACCGTGACACTCACGTTGCGCTACCTGAAATCGCATAAATTTGTTGAAATCCAAGTTGAAGACGAAGGACCTGGCGTCGCCCTTGCGCATGTCGATAAAATTTTCGATCCGTTTTTCCGCAGCCAACCATCCGAGTATGCTTATCGTGGTTTCGGACTCGGGCTCACCATTGCACAGCGTGCGATTCAAAGCCATGCCGGTTCGATCAAAGCTCAAAATCGAGTAGAAAAAGGCTTAAGTGTTGAGATCAGACTCCCAACGGTATCATCGGACAACATCAACCCCGATCCGGGCCGACGTTCGATTCTTAATTGATCAATAAAAATGTTCAAGTCATCAATCGAATTTTCTTTAGGCCTTTACTTGCCACATTAACTTCGAAAAAATCGCACCACTCAACCTCAACTTGATCAAGCCGCGCTGATTAAAGAAGAGGTCTCCTACAAGTTTTCATGGGTATGGTTTTCCTTATCCCTGATCTACTTTTTCTATCAAATATTTTTATAATAGAATAATCAGAGCGTGTAAGGATCAACATCTACCAGTTTCAATACGCTTGCCGTATCGTTATCGATCAACGCCGTGATAAATTTATTTTTGGTTCTCACGGGTATAATACTTAATTGATTGATTTGATAATTTTCTTTTTCTACCAATCGATCAACTTGTTTTTTAATCGTCTCGTCAGTCAAATTACGATCAGCCAAATTCATTGCTCTTTCTAACACCTCAACTGTCGACTGATCATAATCAACATAAAATTCTGGCATTGCTTGAATATCTGGCCCACCATTCAATGCTGAAAATAAAATCAATTCACGCGTTTTATCATCTTCTGGTAATAGTGCAGTGGCCAGTTTTGGTCCGGTAATCGGCAATGCTTTAAACGCTGCATTTTTTACATTGTTAAGATGTTCTTGTTCAATCTCATTCGCCGAGACTACTTCAAAGCGATCAACCGCGAAGACTAAATAAACAGGTCGGGCTTGAAACAAAACCGACAAACCATAAGCCAATGCCGCAACTTGCACAAACCCAATGATCGATAAATCCATTTTCAAACTTTTCTTTTTCGGGTTATAAATAATTAAGGTAATCAGTGGGCCCAAGGTTAGATCCACCGCAAGTAAAATAAAGAGTAACTCCTTTCCACCCATGCTTTCGAAATACGGCGATGGATACCAAACATACAGCATCACCATCAACACGGTTAACGCGATCAATGTACAAATAAATAAATGAATGCCAGAGGCTTTCCAACGTGTCATCTCTGATTCTCCTTTCTATTTCCGCTGTGACAACTCATCAGTTTCAAATTGCTCTCTACTTTCCAGCTCACGCACTTCATCTGCTTGATAACGACCTTTAATATCCGAAAGCGCTTGTGTTTTATTACGTAATTTCAACCACGATTGTAGACATTGCTGGTTGCGCTTTTCAGCGTGTTTTAATTGATCATCAAGTTGCTGAAGTGCTTTATCTAATTGTTGAATAAACACGCGGGTGCTTTTCATTTCTGCAACGTTTCGTACGCTGCCTTTATTGAGTAATTGTGATGCGTATTCGGCACGACATTGATGCATTTCTGCACGTTGCGTCATGACTTGTTCAAGAAAGCGTTGTGAATCTGCCAATGCTTTTGCAGCCGTATCTTCTTCTCGCGAAGCTAAGCCGACAATGGTTTTCATGCGAGACGTTCGTGTATTCATGATTCGCCGATATTGCTACTCAGTATTGAACCGAGCTGATCAAGACTTTGTTGTAAGGTCACTTTTTCATCAATTCCTTGTTGTAAAAATGCTTGTAAATCTGGCTGTAATGTAATCGCGCGATCCAGATCAGGATTACTGCCAGCCTTATAAGCGCCGACATTTAACAAGTCTTTGTTCTGTTCATAAAGTGAAAAATAATGACGGAACTGACGCGCACTCGCTTGATGTTCATTCGACGTTATTTGATTCATCGCACGACTAATCGACGCCTCAATATCAATCGCAGGAAAATGCCCTGACTCCGCTAAGCGTCGTGATAAATACACATGCCCGTCCAAAATCGCACGAGCCGATTCAGCAACTGGATCGCTATTACCATCACCTTCCATTAATACAGTATAAAACGCCGTGATAGATCCGCCACCTGCATCACCATTACCTGCACGCTCAACTAAATGCGGTAATTGCGCAAAAACAGAAGGAGGAAAACCTCGTGTGGCCGGAGGTTCACCGATCGCTAAAGCGATCTCACGATGTGCTTGCGCATAACGCGTTAAAGAATCCATCAGCAACAAAACATGCTTACCTTGATCACGAAAATATTCCGCAATACTGGTTGCTACAGCAGCACCATGCATACGCATTAAGGGTGGCATATCAGCTGGAGTTGCGACGACAACGGAACGTTTACGTGCCTCATCATCTAAAATATGATCAATAAATTCTTTTACCTCACGACCTCGTTCACCAATCAGACCGACCACGATCACATCGGCACTAGTAAAACGTGTCATCATGCCGAGCAACACACTTTTACCCACACCACTCGGGGCAAATAAACCCAAACGTTGGCCACCACCGACAGATAACAAGGTGTTAATTGCACGTACACCAACATCAAGTGGCGCGTGGATTGGATGTCTTTTTAATGGGTTAATGCGACGACCATTTAATGGAAAACTTTCCTCTGCACGAAGTGGCCCTTTTCCATCCAATGGGCGTCCTGTGCCATCGATTACGCGGCCAAGCAATTCATACCCCACGGGCACATCACCAGCACGACCAATGGGTATCACGCGTGATCCTGGCGCGAGACCATCAATTGATCCTATCGGCATTAAAAATAATTTCTCACCCGCAAAACCCACTACTTCCGCCTCAATGGATTTACCGCTATTGGCTTTTATTAAACAACGATCGCCAACGGCAGCTTCACAACCTTCAGCTTCCAACGTTAACCCGGCCATCCGTGTCAGTTTTCCTTCAACGATAACCGGGGCCGGTTTTTGCAAGCGCTCAATACATTCATCGAAACGCTGTTGCCAGATAGGTGTTCGTTCAGCGTTGTTCATCATCTCGATCATTCTGTCTTTCGCCACCAAGCATTTGAGAAACTTCAGCTGCGATACGGGCTTCTACGGTGGCATCGATAAAGGAAGATTCTGTTTCAACCAAACAACCACCCCGGTTGATCAGCGGATCGGCTTCCAAACGCCAAGTGGCTTTATCGTCATCAATGGACAAGGCGTTTTTTACCAAATCAATATCTTCAGGGTTTAAATGTATGCGAGGGTTTCTTGCTGATATCGGCAAGTGGCTCATGACGTGTCGCACAACGCCAATAATCTCACCTTCGTTTGTTTTTAATTCTCGACGAATTAAATGTTTTGCGATCAAATGAACCATTTCCGTTAGCGATTTTTCAACTTCTTCGTCCACTTGTCTTAATGGTTCGCTAAGAACATTAATTATGCCGCTCAATGTATCAATGCGCGTTTGCATTTCGCGACTGGCTAATTCAAACCCTTCTTTATGTCCAATCGTTCGGCCTTCTTTTCGACCAAGGTTAAACCCTTCTTCGTACGCTTCTTTATGGATCGCTTCAAGTTCTTCGGCCGTTGGTGGGCGCTTCGGTTTATTTACCGTCGATGATTGTAAAATGTCCCCCTCAACAGAAGGTAATTCCCACCGCTGCGTGTTTGAGTGATCAGTTTCTTTTATTAAAATACTCATCTGATCAGCCTTAAATCATTTCTTCGCCGCCAGCACTGGCGCCAAGTGAAATCTGACCCTCTTCTGCGAGTCGACGTGCGATCACGAGAATTTCTTTTTGTGCTTCATCGACTTCACTCACTTTTACTGGACCTTTACTCTCCAGATCATCTTTCAACATATCGGCAGCACGCGAGGACATATTTGTAAATATTTTTTCTTGTAATTCCGGCTCTGCGCCTTTTAAAGCTAGCACCAGCACATCCGTTTGTAATTCACGCAACATGGTTTGAATTCCACGATCATCAATTTCCACCAGATCGGCAAAGACAAACATAAGATCTTCAATTTGATCACCAAGGTCTTCGTCCATTTCTTTGATTTTTTCCATAATGGAGCTGCTGTTCGTCCCATCAATAAAGTTCAAGATATTCGCTGCAGACTTAACCCCACCGAAACCAGCCGAGGACTTAACGTTGTTGGTCCCTTTTAATTGCGATTCCAGAATTTCATTCAATTCCGCCATAGCTGATGGCTGAACACCATCCACAGAAGCAATCCGCATCATGATGTCGTGACGTGTATTCGCTGGAAGTTGTGTGATGATTTGCGCAGATTGATCACTGTCGAGATAAGAAAGCACAACAGCAATAATTTGCGGATGTTCATTGCGGATTAACTCCGCCACAGAACGCGCGTCCATCCATTTCAATGATTCCAAACCTTTGGTGTTACCGCCGAGTAAAATACGATCGATCATGCCACCGGCTTTTTCTTCGCCTAACGCGCTGACTAAGACATTTCGTACATAATCATCTGCGCCGACACCAAGACCCGTTTCTTTCTGTAATGCACCAATAAATTCTTTTAACGTGGATTCAACGATTTCTTTCGACACGCTTTCCATCGATGCCATCGACACGCCGACCTGCTGAACTTCTTTCGGCCCCATGTGGCTGAGAATATCCGCAGCGACCTCTTCGCCGAGCGCCATTAATAGCACCGCAACTTTTTCTGCGCCGGTATGTTTTCCTGAATCAGCCATGCTTATTGTCCTGATCGTCCTTAATCAATTAAGAGTCCGTTGCGACCCAGTTTTTCGCAACTTGCGCAGCTAACTTAGGTTCCTCTTTTACGAAATCACGCACGGAATTCAAGCTGGTTTCGTAACTGGTTGACGCACCGAGCTCGAGCAATGGTACATTTTCAGCTTCTGCATTCGCCTGTTCACCACCACTACCGCCAGGCGGTAATGGTTTTCCGTCTGGGCCAACCATGACGACTTGTTGCGTGACAGGTTCAGGTTTTTTCATCATGTTTTTGATCGTCGGGCGTAAGACGCCGAAGAGTAAGTAAAGGACAAAAATTCCACCCAATACTTGCTTACCAACATCCCACACCCAGGCTTGTTCCCATATCGCTAATTCGGGTAATGGTTCTGCTGGTGCCGCGGTTGTGAAGTTGGTTGCGATCACGCTGACAGCGTCGCCGCGAACCGCATTGAAGCCGACGGCATCTTTTACCAGCTGTGTAAATTCAACGATCTGTTCTGGCGTATAATCTTGCTGAGTTGCAACACCGGCATCATCGGTAATAATCGGGTTGTTCAAAACCACAGCGACAGATAAACGCTCAATTGTTCCGACGGCTTTGCGCGTATGACTGATGGTTTTATCCAGTTCAAAATTACGCGTTTCTTTTTTACGCAATTGTTGCTGTTCATTCGCTGTGCCAGCACCGGCTTCACCCTCACCTTCCGCTTCTTCAGGCACTGTCGCCGTTCCCGGTGGTTGGTTGGTTAATGCGCCAGGCACACCAATCGCTGCACCACCGCCGGTTCGTTGTTCTTCAGATAATTGTTCGCTACGTACCGCGGGCAGATCAGGATTGTAAATTTCGCTGGTTTGTTCAGTCGCGGTAAAATCGATATCGGCCGTCACTTGCGCACGGACATAATCCATTCCGACGATGGGATGCAGAATATTTTCGATACGTTTGATATAAGAATCTTCGATTCGTTTGCTGTATTCAAAGCGTTCTGCGCTAACCGTTAATTCATTCGCTTCACCCGCACGACTCAATAAGCGACCCGCCTGATCAACAACAGTGACGCCAGAGATCATCAAATTGGGAACACTCGCAGCCACCATGTGTGCAATCGCTGCGATCTGGCCTTCTTCAAGCCGACGGCCTGGGTACAGATCAACCAATACTGACGCACTCGGATTTTGTCGATCACGTGCAAACACTGACGCTTTCGGTAATGCGAGATGCACACGTGCGCTACGGACATTTGCTACTTTGGAAATCGATCGTGATAACTCAGCTTCTAACGCCCGCTGATAACGCGCTTGCTCAATAAACTGACTGGTTCCGAAGCTTTGCTCTTCCTGCAACATCTCAAACCCCATGCTGCTACTTTTCGGTAATCCGGAGGCTGCAAGTTTGATACGTGCTTCATGCAATTTTGCAGTTGGGACCAAAATGCCACCAGATGCTTCGTCGACTTTGTATTCAATTGATGCACTCTGCAACGCATCCATCACGGAGCTCACATCCCGATCAGATAAGTTGCCGTAAAGCAGGCTAAAATTTGGTGTTTGTGACCACATAACAACCGCAACACCCAGTGCCACACTCGCTGCAATCCCGATCAACAATCCTGCCTGACGCAATACCTGCGCCGTCTGATTTTGCGGTGAAACCACCTGCCCCATCAGATTTGGATTGTTCGCAACCGCTACTTCATTCTCAGCCATGTGTGTCCTTTACCGCTTGTTATGCATCTGATCACGTTTCTGCCTAAATCGGCATGTTCATGATTTGTTGATACGCCTCGACCATTTTGTTTCTTACTTGTACGGTCGCCTGAAATTCAATATTGGATTTTTGCAAACTCACCATCACATCACCGAGATCGACATCTTTACCCATTTCGAATGCTTTGGTTTTTTCTGCCGCCGCTTGTTGAGTCGCGTTGACATGATCAACAGCGGATTTCATTGCCGTCGCGAATTCACCGTTCACACCTTGCGCTGGCGTCGGTGCACTCACGCCACCAGTGGCGCGCGCTTGCATCGCACGCATTTGCGCTAATACAGATTGAATCGCTATGTCCGTCATGCTTTTTCCCTCATCTCACCCAACTTACGCCGGGATGGTAATCCCGTTTTCGCGCATTTTTGCGATTTTGTACCGTAACGTGCGTGGACTGATGCCGAGTTTTTCAGCAGCATATTTTCGACTTCCGTCACCTTCTTCTAATGCGTCAAGTATGATTTGATATTCTTGATCTTTTACCTTTTCCCCAAGGTTTAGATCAGCGGTATTACCTGTTGTCATAAGGCGCTCTGCGAATGCTGGATCAAGCTCCTCCATGATCAACTCTTCGGCGGAAATCTGACCACCATTTGAAAGAATCAGCGCACGTTGCATAACGTTATCCAACTCACGTACATTTCCCGGCCAAGGGTGTCTTTGCAGTTTTTCGCACGCCACTTCCGTTAGCTCAATCGTCATGCCCTGCTCTGATTTAGCTGCACGACTGAGTAAGTATTCAGCGAGTGGCACAATATCTTCTGAGCGTTCACGCAAGGCTGGCATTTTGATCGGGAAAACATTCAGTCGATAGAATAAATCTTCTCTAAAACGACCGGCTTTTACTTCTTCACGCATGTCACGGTTGGACGTTGCGATCACCCGCACATCAAGATCAATCACCTGGCTGCTGCCTAAACGTTCAACTTGTTTTTCTTGTAACACGCGTAATAGCTTCGCCTGTAAACTCAAATCCATTTCAGAAATTTCATCTAGTAAAATGGTGCTACCTTCTGCTTGTTCAAACTTACCGGGGCTTGCTTTATATGCCCCAGTGAAAGCACCTTTTTCATAACCGAATAAGATCGCTTCAAGCATGTTGTCAGGAATCGCCGCGCAGTTGATCGCAACAGGGTCTTTATCACGTCGATCAGAATGATTATGTAAATACCGGAACAACACTTCCTTCCCAGTGCCGCTTTCGCCGGTGATCAGCACAGTGGCATCACTAGGGCCAACACGACGCGCCATATCAAGGACTTTTTTGAAAACCGGATCAGTCGCAATAACACCATCTTCTGATGCCAAAGCTTGCGGCATAATCTGCGCAACTTTGCTAACGAGAACAGTCGATTCAAAGGGCTTAACCAGATAATCCACCGCCCCATCCTGAATCGCTTTGATCGCATTTTGAATCGTGCCGTATGCTGTCATCAATAACACGGGTAAATCAGTTCGGCGTGATTTAATATTTTTCAGTAAGGTGTGGCCGTCCATTTCGTCCATTTGCACATCACTCACCACCAGATCGATATGTGATTCATCAATGATTTGTAACGCCACGCGCCCATTTTCTGCTGCCAACGTCGCATAGCCACTCAGCTCGAGCGTATCCACTAGCGCTTCACGCAGATCCAGATCATCTTCGACAATGAGTACAACAGGTTTCATAGTGACACCGCTCCTTCTTGTTTCTGCCCAATCAATGGCAAGGTAATTTCAAATCGTGTACCAGCGCTGGATGTTTCTCGCAGTTGAATAGAGCCCTGATGTGACCGAATAACGGCTTGGACAACAGCTAAGCCCAGTCCCGTCCCATTTGCCCGGCTTGTCACGAACGGTTCAAACAAGCGTTCGCGAACTTGATCCGGAATACCGGGGCCATTATCAATAAGCGAAATTCGTACCATTCGATCATTAATTTTGTCTGTTTCGAGTCGTAATTCACCGCCTTTTCCGATCGCTTGAATCGCGTTATCAACTAGGTTTTGCAGTGCACTCAACAACGCCGCCGCATTCGCAGGGATCGGACAATCTAAAATTGGGGAGCGAATGGAAAATGTAAAACCGGCTTGTTCAGCGTGAGGGGCAACTTGTTGTTGTAAATCATTAAGTAGTTTTTGCAGTGAAACCGGCTCAAGTTCGAACTGACCACCACGTGCAAAAAGTAGCATGTCTTCGATCAGCTTTTCCAAATGATTCAATCTGGATAGGGCTTTTCCAGTGAATTTAATACGCGCAGCATCATCCAACGGATGGTTTTGTAAATTAGATAAATACAACATTGCCGAAGCAAGAGGCGTTCTAATCTGGTGTGCTAAGGCGGCGGCCATTTCCCCTTTTGCGGAGAGTCGTTTCGCTTGATTCAGTTGCGTTTGTAATTGGCGCGTTTCTGTAACATCTTTGATGAGTAAAATCTGACCCGGCTCATCAATCATCGCTTGAGTAGAAATGTTAACCATGCGACCACTGACTAATGAAATATCGTGACCATCATCCCAGCGAGGTGCAAACGCTCGGTTCACGACATCCCCCCAACGCTCAGATAGTAATGGCGCACCTAATAAATCGATTGCCGCTGGATTACATTGCTGCACTCGACCTGCGCCGTCGAGCATGACAACCGCACCGGGTAAGCCGTTCAATAAATTCGTTAAACGTCGAAGTTGCTGATCACGTTGACGTGCGTCAATGGTTGAAGACACAACCTCAGTCGTGCTTACTGGGCATAAGACAGACTGATCACTTAGATCACGGAAAGTCAGGCTTTCTGATGATGGCTTGGTCAATGTCATTTGCTCACTCTGATTCATGTATCAGAATGAGCAAGGACTATGCCAAATAATTAACTACAAGAGGAACAATGACTTGGCCGAATGAGATGATTTTTCACTCAGTTTAATGTCAAGCGGATGACGCCTCATCGCGGCGTTGCAAATTATATTTACGCATCTTCTCAACAAGCGTGGTTCGGCCCAGTTGTAAGCGCTTTGCAGCATGCGCAACAACCCAATTAGACTCATCAAGTGCCTGTTTGATCATGCTGTATTCCAGCGTTGTAAGGTGCTCCTTCAAATCGATACCACCGTGCGGTAAACGCGGCATGATGCCATTATCTGGTGGTGCTAATAAGCTTGCTTCATCACCATCTGCATCACTGATCAATTCATCAGATTGATACTTCTCAGGCAAATCGCCCACATTCACTGATCCGTTCGGATAAAGAATCGACAATCGTTCAATCAAATTCGCTAATTCACGCACGTTACCCGGCCAGCCATATTGACTTAACGATTGAATCGTTGCCGGTGTCAGATGAATACTGCCGTTACCTTCATGTTCCAAACGTTCAGTGAGATCGTTAATCAACAATGGCAAATCTTCGATTCGATCGCGTAAGGGAGGCGTTTCGATTGGAAAAACGTTCAATCTGTAGAACAGATCTTCACGAAACTCCCCTTCTGTAATGGCTTCTTCGAGATTCACATGCGTCGCAGCGATAATGCGCACATCCGCCTTGATCGGTTTATTACTGCCGACACGCTCAAAAATACGTTCTTGTAAAACACGCAGAAGTTTGACTTGCATGCTGTGACTCATATCGCCAATTTCATCAAGGAAAAGCGTGCCGCCTTCGGCGATTTCAAAACGTCCCTGACGGGAAGTGATCGCACCGGTGAAAGCGCCCTTCTCATGACCGAACAATTCGCTTTCAAGTAAGTCTGGTGGAATTGCACCGCAGTTAATCGGCACGAAAGGTTTATTTTTACGTGTTGAATGATAATGAATATGGCGAGCAACTACCTCTTTGCCTGATCCGGACTCACCGGTAATCAAGACATTGGCATCTGAAGAAGCGACCATTTCGATCATGCGTCTGACACGCTGAATCCCTTTACTGCTACCGACAAGTGATCGGAACAATTCTAAGGATCGCGGTGCGCCGTCTTCGTGCCTGTTCTCACGATACGTATTCACCTTTTCAAGAACCGTAATCAGTTGTTTTTGACGAAGTGGAACATTGGCTTTCGCAATGATGCCCGTTTCCAATTCAAAATTCGGTTTGTTTTTGTCGTTATCGACAAGTAGAACGATGGGTAAGTAAGGATCGGTTTTTTTCACCCGTCTAAACACATCCATCAAATTGCGTGTTTCACTGCAACCACCTAACAGTAAAATCTGTGCGTTATCTTTTCCGCCTAGATGAGGTTCCCACCCTTGGTGATCAACAGCAATGACTGGCGAATACTCCAAGTACTCCAGCACAGCCTTAATTTGAGATCGTTGCTCGGCATTATCTTCTATGATGAGTACACTGCCATTGGCCATAATTAAAGTCCTTATTTATATGAATAAAGAATGTAAGTCCGTAGGGATTACGTTGTGTACGCAGACATGAGTGTGAACTAATTCTTTTTTTTCACTCATTAAATCATACCCTCCCTTAATAGCGTTAAAGTAAAACATTAAAACACTATTTGGTCAAAAATCTGTCATGCATTTGCATTCGTCGACTTCAACATGCGGTTTCGTGCTATTTGACGACGATGAATTAAAAATATCAGTCGTGTTAGATCATCAAAAAATTCCGGATCGTTTAGAAGAATTTCTCCCATACAGCACCCTGGGTTTTGGCTTAATTTTAGCCTTAACGGGACTGTTAACGGGAGCGGATAACGCGCACTTAAATGGATTGAAACAGTGCACAATTCTCCCACAGAATATTGCTTATCTGTCGTCCATTCCAGTTGGGATGCACTTAAACTGATCGCAGACTTCACTGGTACGCCCGCTTGGGCTTGAATGACCTTCGTTAGTAATTCTGTAACAAAATCAAGCTTTTGTTCTAGTCGATAAAGTTCTGGAGCGTCAGATTTTGCATTTGAGTCAGGTTTTTCACCGGCCATTTGTTCCAATGTGATCACCGCATTTAGAACGTCTTTTGCTGACAACGTTAAGTCGTAAATTTGCCGATCAGAAAACCCGTCTGTGACGCGTTCTACCTTCAACGGATAGTGATCTGTAATCGCTAAACCCGCTTTTTGATCAGGCTGTAACATACACCTCATCCACTAAATTATGATCCCTTAAATGCACTATCCCCATGCGTAATGCCCTTTTTTCTATCGATTATTTCGATTTGGTGTGAGCACGTTTATACTGATCTGAAATTGGTCTTTGACTGACTACAATACCGTTATATTGCAATAACGCGATCAACATATCATGCTGATTTTTATAATATTATAGTGCAAATTTTGCTGATTGTAGGAGAAGTGAGTACTGAGTTTTCAATCCTTCACATAAGGATTGTTAATTAATGATAACTTTCTTAAATTACACACCTTCACGGCCAATTTTTCTTGGCCGTGAAGATAATGATCATCGCTATGCTGGCTCTGCGACTTTTTCAGGTACGGTATTCAAGCCAGCTGCAATATTTTGGTTGATGGAAACTAACGAAGTCACTTTTTCGCGCTCAGGCATCGCCATCAATTCAAATGTGCGTTTATCGATAAATAAGCTGATCGAGAGTAAATCTTCTCGTAACTTTTTCGGTAAAAGACTTTCATCAGAAGATAACTCTGCCTGAAAGACACTCCAGAGTCGTTGGTTATATCGAAGTGCATTAAACAATCGCTCTTCGTGATCGGCCTGTTCCCAACTTTCCTGAACTGATTTCAGCATCGCTGCGGCACGATTTAAAATAGCGGCTTCCAGCTGACGTGGAGACATCGCCGCTTTGTTTATGCTGTCATACGCCTTCGCTGCAGAATGTTGCATGCTTTAGTACCTCTGATTCTCTATCAATAAGTTTCTTAGTAAGCTTGAGAGCTTTGTAAAAATTTTCATCTAAAATTTCTTCACTAATTTGTCTCAACAACTCAGTGAAACTGGGCGCTGCATCAACGATCTCACGAACCTGTGACCAGTATGTTTCATGAAAAGGCGCCAGATTTTTTTGCTCCATATACATGAGTTGAATAGTCAGGTAGATCCGTCGACAAGGACTGTTTGCTGATTCATCCGTCAAAATATCTTTTTCACGTAAGATCGTGGCCTCATTGAGAACACTCAACTCACTTGCCGTCCCACCATTTTGTAGAACCGCACCGCCCATGTAGATTTTTTCATGGGGTTTTAAGGAAATTTTTAAGGGCATTAATTCAAACTCTCCAGTAGTTTTGAACCTTCGCCAATTAAGTTTGCTCCATCATTCATCACGATCAGGGCTTGCTTGACTTCCTGGCTTTTTGATTCGGCTTCTTTTTCAGTTTTGACCATTGATTCACCTATGCTTAACTCATTTGCTAACAGTTTTGCATCTGTCGCTAAGGCTTGTTGTCGCCGCTCTAGCTTATGTTCTGCTCTTGCAAGATCTTGTCCAAACTGTCGGACTACACTGTCATTTGCATCGGAGTTGATCGAAGCAATATTTAGGCCACTCGGGCCAGAATGGATCTCATGTTGTCTAACTGGCGAGATACCGTACTCATTTTCAATCGAACCACTTTCTTTGCTTGGATCACCAATGATGCGTGCAACCTCTTTCAGATCAGGCAAGGTGGTTAAAGCGTCGATTTGTTTTTTTAGAGATGATAAAGAATTCAAGAATTCCACTTTTTCAGAAGTTTCACTCTGTAAAGGCGGATATTGCTTTTCATATTGACCAATTTCGAAACGTTTTTCTTTGATCAATTCGCCCACTTCTGACATCACTTTATCCGCTTGGCGGATCGTACTTGCCACTTGGTTAGTCGACTCATTTCTACGTTGAATGGTCGAATAACTGATGTCAAAATTCGATAAGGAAATTTTGTCAGGAAAAACGGGATTCTGATTCGACCGCCCACCCAACTCATCCGTTGCGGGTGTTTGCTTCTGATCAGTTGAAGATATGACTTGCCGATGATTAACTGAAGAAACCACCGAGAGTCCTTCGGTTACGTTACTCATAGTGTATCTCCTCCGTGAGATAGGGTGAGGACATCAGCCCCCACCCACACTATATTTAGATTGTACTGCGATCATCCTGATCGCCTTTTCAATCTGGACTTACTTTAATCTCTAGAACAATCTCAATACTGCTTGGTTTGACTGGTTAGCCAAACTTAATGAGATCGTACCCAGCTGCTGACGTGTTTGCAGGGCAAGCATGTTAGCGCCTTCTTCATTACTATCTGCCAACGTCAACTTATCAGCACCAGTTTGCAAGGTATTGATCATCGCATCAGTGAATTCCTGACGTGCATTGATTACACCAAGTGAACCAGATAGAGCCGTTGATGTTGATTGCAGAGTAGACTTAGCTGCTGCAATTTCAGTCGTGATCGTATCCAGAGTTGAGCCTGTTGCGCCATCAAATGACGTTGTCACCGCTAACGCAGTCGAATCTGAAGATACACCACTAATCGTTAATGTGTTGTCACCAGCCGCGTTAAATGAAACCGTCAGAGACTCATCACCGTCTAACAGATTCGTACCAGAGTAACCTGAATCTTCAACGATTGTGTTGATTTGTGAGATGATTTCATTATATTGCGTTGCGAGTGCAGCATCATCAGATGTGTCACTCAAACTACCTTTCGCTGTTGCAACAATACCAGCTGCCTGATCGAGCAATGAGTTAATTGCTGAGATACCAGCATCGGCTGCTTTAACAACCTGAATCGCTTGACCCATCGCATCTTTACGAGATGCTAAGGATTCTGCACGAGAGTTGTTTGCTGCTGCAGTAAAGAAGGATTGCGCATTATCCAACGCGCTATTTACTTTCTTACCGGTTGCCAGACGTTCTTGCGTACGTGTCAATAATGAATCTGTTTGTTGCAGACTCAATAAGTTTGAACGCATGCCTGCTGAGATTGAGATACCTGTTGCCATAGTCCTTTCTCCTTTTCTAGGTTGGCTTTGCCTAACAATTCTTGTCGGGCTTAAATAGTCTTACTCCTTTAACACGTTCCATCATGGAACGTCCCACATTCAAAAAGTGAGAATGTGTCGAAATAAGGTAACGGCAATCGGATTAAAAACTTTAGCGGAATATTGACGCAAGCAGGGGTTTTGTCAGAAACGTGTCGAGAACACGCCATGATAAAGACAGCTCAAAATAAAAACGGGGCCCGAAAGCCCCGTTTGAGATTGGTTGCCTGATAAGCAGAAAACCAATCGAATTGTAAATTGCTCTAAACGTATGATTAGAACAACTGCAGTACCGCCTGTGCAGACTGGTTCGCCAATGATAGCGATATCGTACCCAATTGCTGACGTGTTTGCAGAGCAAGCATGTTCGCGCCTTCCTCATTCGTGTCAGCCAAAGTAAGTTTATCCGCCCCTGTTTCCAATACGTTAACCATCGAGTCGGTAAATTCTTGACGCGCATTAATGACGCCTAACGAACCAGACAGAGATGTCGATGTCGATTGTAACGTGCTTTTTGCAGCAGCAATTTCGGTCGTGATCGTATCGAGAGTTGTGCCCGTCGCACCGTCAAATGCCGTCGTTACAGCAAGTGTAGTTGTATCTGAAGACACACCGCTTATTGTGAGAGAGTTATCACCTGCAGCATTGAAGACAACGGTCAGTGATTCAAGACCTTTAAGTAAGTTCGTACCGGAATAACCAGAGTCATCAACGATATCGTTAATTTGGCTAATGATTTCGTTATATTGTGATGCTAATGTCGCATCGTCTGCCGTGTTCGCCAAACTACCTTTTGCTGTCGCAACTATACCCACAGCTTGATCGAGCAGTGAGTTGATCGCTGTAATACCTGCATCCGCTGCTTTAACCACTTGAATGGCTTGGCCCATCGCATCTTTACGTAAATCGAGGCTTTCAGCACGATTCGTGTTTGCACTGGCAGCAAAAAATGCCTGTGCATTATCTAACGCACTATTTACCTTTTTGCCGGTAGCAAGACGTTCTTGAGTTCGTGTGAGTAATGAATCTGTTTGTTGCAGGCTCAATAAATTTGAACGCATACCTGCTGTGAGCGAGATGTTCGTTATCGCCATAGTCCTTTCTCCTTTTCTAGGTTGGACATACCAGACAATTCTTGTCCGATAGTTGTTTTACCGTTTCTACAGTTGTTACCGCATCCTTTCTGGACTGCGTCAGGGATTACAGCGACCGACCTGAAAAAACCTTTAAACTTTTTTGATTACGTAACAAAAATGCAAACTTTCAATGGCACATATCATGCTTTGCCTGTTATAGAGAATAGTTAACAAAAATAAAGGATTCGACATGAATGCGATGATCGACGCAGCCGCCACTATAGAGCACAAAAAAGAGTCAAAAAGAATGCGATCGCGAATTGAGGCAGCTGTTCAACAGCATATTAAAGGGAATATTCAACAAGCTCAGAAAGCCTACAGCGATCTAATCAAAAATGGTTGCACACAAGGCCTCGTATTTACCAACCTCGCACTCATTCTTATCAATCAGCAGCAACACGATGCTGCGATCAGTTTATTGCGTGAAGGCATTAAACTCGATCCAGATTATGTGGATGCACATTTAAAACTCGGTTGCGCTCTAGAAGTTCATGGCAATGATGCACTTGATGAAGCCATCGCCTGTTATCACCAAGTACAACAACGTCAGCCCAATCATCAACAAGTCAATTTTGTTCTCGGTAATGCTCTCATGAAAAAAGGCGACATTGATGGCGCCATACATTGTTTCCAAGAAGCAATTGATCGAGATTATCAAAACAAAGACGTTGCGCATTTTAACCTTGGCAACTTACTCACAACACAAAACAAGTTTGATCAAGCAAGCCACCATTTCAAGGCAGCTACCGAGATACAACCCAGCATGGTTGGAGCACTCAGTAAATATTGTCATATGCAAATGAAAATGTGTGACTGGCGTGATTATGAGGAAATGCGATCCGAGATTGATCAAGCGATCACTCAATTAAATATTAACGAAAAACTCGATGTAACATCCGCAATCTCGCCCTTTTCCATCATTAACATCGTTGATGATCCGCAGTTTTTTTTAAAAACAGCACGTATTTATAACACCGTCACCACCAGTGAGACCCAAGACATTAGCGGGTTAGTCGCCCATGTCGAGGCAAAAAAGTTGGAAGATCCATCAAATGAAGGGGCACCAATTAAAATTGCTTTTTTATCTGCAGATTTATACAACCATGCCACCGCCTACTTAATGGGCGAGCTTTTCGAGCTGATGGATTCAGAACGTTTTTCTATCCATGTTTTTTCCTTTGGAACAAGTGACCCAAAGTCATTTATGCGGCAACGAATTCAACAAGCCATCAAATATTTTCATGATGTAACGGACAAAAATGATACTGAGATCGCAACGATTATTGCCGCACTGGGCATAGACATCGCGATCGATTTAAAGGGTTATACAGCACAATGTCGACCTGGCATTCTCGCACATCACCCTGCTCCGATTCAGGTCAATTACCTGGGTTATCCAGGGACAATGGGGGCTGATCATATTGATTACATCATCGCAGATCGATTCATTATTCCTGATGATCACCAGCCTTTTTATTCAGAAAAAATTGCCTATATGCCGGATACCTATCAGGTAAATGACAGTCACCGCGTTGTGCATGAACATCGACCTTCGCGATCAGAGTGCGGTTTACCTGAAGATGCGTTCGTTTTTTGTTGCTTCAACCAAAGCTATAAAATCACGCCCGATATTTTCCATATTTGGATGGACTTATTGAATAAGACACCTAACAGTGTGCTCTGGTTATTTGAAAGTAATGAATGGGCAACTGAGAATCTTTATAAAGAAGCCGAGCAACGCGGGATTAATGTTGAACGTATCATCTTTGCACCACATCAATCCGTTGACATGCATCTATCTCGCGCACAAAACGCAGATCTCTTTCTTGATAATTTTCCATGTAATGCGCACACCACCGCCAGTGATGCACTCTGGATTGGCCTGCCACTGATCACTATCAGCGGCAATAGTTTTGCATCTCGCGTGGCAGGCAGTTTATTACAGGCAATGGGTATGGATGAGCTCATTACAGATAATATCGAGAGCTATCAAAACCTGGCCCTAAAGCTGGCAAATGATCCTAATTATTATCAAAAGGTACGTAATAAACTGATCGGCAATCGTAAAAATTCCGCATTGTTTAATACAAAACAATACGTAGAAAATTTTCAACAGTTACTCATCATTATGCAAGAGAACAAACGGAAATCGCTCCCTCCGGAACATATCGTTGTACCCAGAAAACAGGCGAAAACCTCGCAAACAGAGAAAAGCACTATGGAAAACACCGCACAAATCGAAGACGTCGCTATTTCAGATCACGCGCAAGCTGCATTAAACGTTAACGTCACCATCATTCGTCCTGCTTATAGCCGTAAGACCTCAAGTTTTGATGAAATTGCCAAGCTGTTACAACATGCTTTTACTGATCTCGGCTTTAATGCACAACTCACGGTTAATACCATGATCGATGATGGTATTAATATTATTCTCGGAGCCCACTTACTTAAGGAAGAAGATCTTCAACACATTCCAGAAACCAGTATTCTTTACAACCTAGAAAGAATTGTTGACTCAACTTTCATTATGCAACCCGCACTGCTTGAAATATTCAAACGTTTCCCAGTGTGGGACAATAGCCAAAAAAATATACAGACATTACAAAAAAAAGGTATCGAAGCCATTCACGTTCCTATCGGTTACCATACGTGTTTATCTGATATTGAAAGTCAAAAACAACAGGATATTGACGTACTATTTTATGGCTATGTGAATGCACGTCATTCCACGATTCTCGATGCGTTAGTCAACAAGGGACTCAACGTCGAGTCAATTCATGAACTGCAAGAGCAAGAACGAAATGATCACATTGCACGATCAAAAGTCGTTCTCAACATGCATGTTGATGATAATAATCACTTTGAATTAATCGATCTCCCCTACCTCTTAGGAAATAGAAAAGCTGTCATCTCTGAATATACGGAAAACTCTGAACTAAATGATGATTATCAACTTGCTATTAAAGCCGTATCGTATGATCACATTCTAGAGACATGCCTTGACCTTGTGGAATCCGATACGGCAAGAGTACAAATGGAGGAGCAGGGATTTAAAATAATTCAGCAACACTTAGCCACGGCGCACCTGAATAAGGCATTTTCTGATCTTGCTGAAAAAAATCAAAAGACTGAAGAAGATGATAATGATCAAACGATAAATAGCTTAAATAGTGAGTTTTCAAATAAAACGACTCGTGAACGTCAGGATATTTCAACACTTCCTACAACGCTAAACATCGGTAATGGGAAACATTACGACCCAGCCTATCTCAATGTTGATATTGACAAGCATTGTAAAACGGATGCGATCGTTGATCTGGCAGATCATGATCTGATTGGTAGAACAGTCATCAGTACGCAATATGGCGTAATTAACTTTAGCAATAATCAATTTGAGAAAATTATTGCGAACAACATATTAGAGCAGATTACGGATCTTTCCAGCGCAATGACTAACTGTTTGAACCTACTGAAAGTCGGAGGCGAACTTCATATTAGCGTACCTTATGATCTTTCTTATGGCGCATGGCAAAACCCTGCAACTGTACGTGCCTTTAATGAGCGAAGCTGGTTGTATTACACCGATTGGTTTGAATCAATGAAATGGACCGAGGCACGTTTTGATTTAACCAACCTTGATTTCAGACTCAGCCCACTCGGTGTAAAAATGCAACAAGACGGCATATCATCTGATCGCATTCTTCCACAAGCCCGCGCCGTCGATAGTATGCAAGTGATCTTAACCAAGCGCCTACTAACGGAAAAAGAAAAGCTCATTAGCTTGACTGGAATTGCACCATAAACATTTCAAACACAAGCTGATATTCAAAGCCATAGCTTTAGCTACGACAAAGTACTCACCGATCTCCAGTCACTAATTGACTGGAGATCGGGTTAAGAAGCTGATTTTCAATCAATAAAATTATCATCAGCCGATCTCTCATTGGAATCTTTTGATTAGATCAACCAGTCACAGTAAGCACTCGCCATTTGTATTGAATACTAGAAGGTCGTAAACCATTATTATAGTTTACAGAATATTGAATATCGTTGATTGACGATATTCTGTTCTTACACTGACTCAGTGTAAAATGCGTTATCATGAAAATGGAGTCAAAACACGACTCGATTAAACTGCCTCACACAAATAAGAAGCGATCAAGATAACGATAGCGGTTATCCAGTCAACAAATCAGGTATGAGAAAGTTTAGACACCGCTTCAATTAACGAGTAGCTAAATCTATGAAAGTAGTCATCCTAGCTGGTGGACTGGGTACCCGGATCAGTGAAGAAAGTCACTTAAAGCCAAAACCCATGATTGAAGTCGCAGGTGCCCCGATACTCTGGCATATCATGAAATATTATTCTCACTTTGGGTTTGATGAATTCATTATCTGCTGTGGCTATAAAAGCTATGTCATCAAACAATATTTTGCCGATTATTTTCTCCACAGATCCGATATCACGTTTGATTTTTCAAAAAATAATAAAATCACCGTTCATAGCAATTTAGCAGAACCATGGCGTGTTAGCGTAATCGATACAGGCCTTCATACGCAGACGGGTGGTCGGATAAAACGGATTCAGGAATACATAGGAGAAGAAACTTTTTTATTGACCTATGGCGATGGTGTGAGTGATATACATTTACCGTCATTAATTAAAAAGCATCAATCATCTAATAATATTGCTACCTTATCAGCAACTCAACCTGTAGGAAGATTCGGGGTTTTACATATCGATGGCGATAACGAAAATGTGTCAGTCTTTAGAGAAAAAGCTAAAGAAGACACAGGTTGGATCAACGCCGGATTTATGATAATGGAACCTGACATTTTTTCATACATAGACGATGATAATTCGATTTTGGAAAGAGAGCCGCTTGAAAAGCTAAGCAGCGAAGGAAAACTAGGTGTGCATAAGCACAAAGGCTTTTGGAAATGCATGGATACTCAACGTGATAAATTCATGCTCGAAAGCCTCTGGGAAGAAGGTAATGCCTTGTGGAAAATATGGGATGACTAAGATAATACAGAAAACAACGATTTCTGTAATCATGCTTACTTACAATCGTGAGGCGATTGTAAGTCGTGCAATAGATAGCATTATCAATCAAAGTTTTCGTGATTTTGAATTTATTATTGTTAATAATGGATCGTTTGATCGCAGTGGTGAGATATGCGATGCCTATGCTCTGAAAGATTCACGGATAAAAGTAATACATCAAACTCGTGAAAGTATTGGCCATGGACGGAATACGGGGTTAGATATTGCACAAGGTAAATACATTACATTTATCGATGATGATGATATTGCAGAGCTTGATTTCCTTAGTTTTCTTTATAATTTAATGATTAAAAACGATGCAGATCTTTCTATTTGTGGTTCTAAAGATAAGGTTTTCAACGAAAAAAAAATCATGAACGCTGAGGAAGCACTTATCGAATTAATGTGGCGTAAACGGTATAACATGGCTTTCCCAACAAAGTTATTTCGACATAATCTTATCAAAGATCTAAGATTTCCCGTTGAAGGAAAGTTTGATGATATTTCATTGATGTATAAACTCATGGCGAAGGCACAACGCATTGCCTACCATGGCTTGTCAAAATACACATTTATCCGACACGAGAATAACCATTCCGCTTGGACAACCGATCACAGCAAACTCACGAGCGATACGCTTGATGAATACCTGCAGTCTTACCGAACACGAACAGAATGGTTAAGCAATAAGTTTCCAAACAGTGCAGCAATATTCAGATACTTTGAATGGTCGTTTATGATTTCAATGGTTGAAAAAATAAACCAGTATCAATTAGCTTGCAATTCACAGTTAAATGTCATGCTCGAGCAACTACGATCAAATTCTGATGAATTTGTAAATTGTGAATATATACTTGATTTTGAAATAGTGTGGATGAAGAAATATTTATGAATGACTTTCGCAAAAGATTTGATCATATTATTTCCCAATGTAAAACTTCAGAATTCCATGCTCATATAAAAGAATTACAAAGCACTTTTTCAAAACGTGATCTTGTTCTATACGGTGCAGGTGAATTAGGTATCCGCACAGAGAATTGGCTTTCACAACATGGTATACAAGCCTCCTGCTTTTGTGACCGTTCGTTAGCCGGTGGGAAAATGGGATCGGAACACCCCATCATTCACCCACAAGAGTTAAAAACGTCTTTTAAAAAGTCTAACATCATAATTTGCTCGATTGCCCATTCAAAAAGTATTAAAAATGATTTAGAGCAATTAGGAATAAATCCAAAACAGATTTTTTATATTGAACAATTACAAATACACGAATTGACAATTAAGGACTTTCAACCGCATGTGGAAGGTTACGAATGGGCGTATCATTTTTTCAAAGATCCTATCTCAAAAGAGATTATCCTAAAAAGAATTGAAGGTTACTTACTTTCATCGACATTAGAATCTTCGAAAAATCATATGTATTTTGATGAAGAAATACTCAACCTTTCAACTGAAGAAGTTTTCGTTGATGGCGGCATGTTCACAGGTGATACCATGCTAGATTTTGTAGGACTTGTAAATCAACGTTATCGCCATTATTACGGGTTCGAGATTGAGACAAAAAATTATAATAAAGCATTAATGAATTTGGGAGGATTTAAAAATGTAACATTAACGAAGAAAGGACTATGGAGTCATGAAGCTGAACTAAGGTTTCAAGGTAACCTATCCGCCAGTTCAAAGTTATCCAAGGCCGGTGATGTATCTGCCCATGTAACGAATCTAGATTTATTTTTCAACTCAGAAGATAAACGACCTACGCTGATTAAACTGGATATTGAAGGCGCTGAAAAAGAAGCGCTGATTGGCGCTAAAAATATAATACAACAGAACAAACCAAAACTTGCTATTTGCGCTTACCACAAGCCAGAGGATGTGTACAATCTTCCAGAGTTATTGACTGAATATAATGCCGAGTATGACTTCTCACTACGCCATTACAGTACGACATTATTAGATACTGTTCTGTATGCCGTTTGAAAATATATTAATACTACACTTATAGTATTTTATAAATGATCAAATTACCTTTTTCATTATTTTTGTGTGTGGATGATCGAAAATTTTAGCCATATACTCGACTTTTTCTTGCTCTGGTATATCAGCATTAAGTAAAACCTTCATTGTATCCATCATTGCATGCCAAAAAACCCGGTAGATAAAGTCGAGATTGTTTTCGCTAGGCTGTCCAAAACTATTTAAAAATTTCAAAGCATGCTCAAGCAAAAAAATATCTGAAGCAAACCTTTCATGACTGAATGAAAAAGAGGACGATGACGTGTGAACACTATAATTATGTAAAACTTTATCAGACAAATAAACACCATTTGCTGCTTTTAGTAATTCAAAACAGGTGTAAGTATCTCCACCATAACTCAACCAGCTTGGTCTATTCTCCTGTATAGTTTTCCACTGCCCTCGAATAAGATCAGCTGAGAATAGCTTCCCCCAAACAGGTCGAAGAAAACGATAAATAACTGAAAATATTTCAGGAATTAATTGAACAGGAAAAGTGCCTGACGTTCCACTTACTCTTTGGGTGATATTACCACTTTCAATATAGTGAAAGTTAGAACCACCAATCGCTATTTGAACATTGTGTTTAACAGCATTTAAGTGTAGTTCATGAATGAATTCAGGTTCAAGCCAATCATCACTATCTATAAGGGCAAAGTACTCACCATTTCCCTGCTCTATTAACATTTCAAGAGTTGAGAACATGGGTTGATTAACGTCTAAGTGAATCGCATGAACTCTTTTATCTTTTTTAGCATATTCGTCTAATATCGAGCCTGTATTGTCAGTTGAGCCATTGTTGACGATCCAGTACTCAAAACCAGGCATACTCTGCTCGAGAATACTGTCTAGTGTACGAACGACTGTGTTTTCAGCGTTATAAGCTCTTGTTCCAATTGAAATAACCGGCCTGGTCATAATTACCTCTTTTTATTGAAAACAATGTAGATAAAATACCTCTATATTTGATTCATTAGTTATTTTTCGAATAAGGATTTTTTAAGAATATTACGACACCTTAATAAATAGTGTGTATTTTGGATGTGGATATATAGGTTTCACCACAGATACAATATGTACTTTCACATATACCATTCTTATTAAAATAATCATATGCCATGTTTGATGCGCCCACTGGTAAAACAATTAAGTTTTCAATTTTTGAAATAATCATATCTTCAGGCTCTATTGGTGAAACACCGTGAAATAGATTTTTCTTATATAAATCTACTGCTATTGTTAGTTTTGCATTTTTATAATTTTCACACATATAAATATAAAAATTTTCAGCTGATTTATTCAACCCCCATATTCCATATTCAAACACATCGTCATTATCATACTTATCTTTAAAGAATTGTATGGCATTTTCATAACCATTGTTTAAAACATCGACAAATAGATCGTAATTATTCTTATTTCGTGATTCAAAATATTTACTTATTCTAAAGTTCTCAGAATAGAAATTATATGTTTCTGTTATTCTACGTATACAATTACTAATAATCATATCTTTAACATCCTCAAAATTAACAGGATTAGGATGCCAATCTATACGACAAAAGTCTTTTTCTGTATACAAGGGTAAATACTTGTCTAACCAGGAAAGTCTTATATCTAGTTTTGATTTTGCAAAAACAACAGGAATGCCCATCGCCAAAGCGGGTGATGCAGCATGTAACCTTGAAGTAATAATGATTTTTGCGTTATCTGAATAATATTGATAACGATCTACTATTGATTTTTTTACATCTTCTACAGGAATTGAATTTTTAATGTAATATTGTTGGTTGAATACTTCAGAGTTAGTTAAATAGTCTTTCGGTATGTACTCATACAGCTCGTTAGGTGCGTCTATCAGTAGTATCTTATTTTGGCTAGAGTTTGTTTTTCGTATAGGTAAAACAGAAGTCAGACAGCCATTGACATACGATTTAATACCATGTTGTCTCAAAATAGTCGATGTTACTTCATCCCTACACCCAATTGGTTCGAAATTTTTTAAATACTGAATATTGAATGAGTTAAAGCTACTATCATTATAAGCACAACCCAAAGTCATACTTAAAAAAACAGGTATAACTTTATGTGGTAAATTTATTCTATTATCATCGTCTAGGAATTTTTTTTCGAATAAAGCCCAGTTCAAAGGCAAAAGTATGTATTCTTCTGCTTCGTAATTTATAATTTCTTCAGGAGATAGATTTAATACATCATCATCGCTCAAGCCCATTTTCTTATATATATAGGATATGGCTAAAGACTGTAAATAATCACCTATATTAATTAGAGAAGTATCTAAATTAAGCTTACTTCCAAGGTAGTTTAGATTTGCATACTTCACTTTGCTAACTCTTATTAAATAAATATAACGTATTTACATGATGTGAAGGGTCAATTCTTTTCACTTTAAGAGTAAACCCATGTTTCTCTATTTTTTCAATTAAATCTTTTTCAGTGTAATCATTTATATAGGCTGATGCACGTCTGTCATTAATGTTTGAAAACTTATCTAACGTCATGTAACTCAAAATTAGTTTACGTTTTGTTCTCTTACAAACATGTTCTAACAATTTATTCGTTGATGTCAGAAATTCTAAGATTCCACTTAGTACTGTCACGTCGGATTGAATATCCGGAAACAATCCATCATTCAAATCTACTAACATGGTTTCTTCATTTCGTTTGATATAATCTATGGGAGTATACTTAACATTATTTGCTAATAATGTTTTAAGAAACATCTCACCGGCTCCGTAATCAATGACCGAGTTATCATGTTCATCAATCCATGTTGATATTTCATTCACTCGGATCTTCATTCTATTCCAGCTCGCTGTTTTTTCTAGATCGTTCCAAGTTATCTCATTTTTAATAAATAATTTGTACGAAAATAGCTGTTGTTCAGAAAACCCAAGGTCTAATAGCTTATTCTTAATCTCATCATGAAAAATATTTGATGAAATAATGATATGTGCATCTGGAAATTCTTCTACTAACTTTTGCGGTGAATATATTTCATAGCCTTCCACCATGCCTGTCGCATGGGAATCTGCAAAGCCGACTATTTCAATATCTGTTGAAGAACAATATTTAGCTATTTTTAACCCAAGTCCCCCTGCACCAAATAATATTACTGATCGTTTTGATAGTTTTGATTTTAATTCTATAGGTGAGTTAGGTTCTATTACCACAGTCGTCTCGTTATCTATACTTTATTACTGTTTGTAATAAGGGTTTCAATATGCAAAGGGGTTGAAAAGTTAGCCGCCGTTATTTCATCTTCATCAATTTCGATTTTAAACTCATCCTCTAATTCAGTGACTAGGCTAAAAATAGCTAGCGAATCTAATATTCCACTTTTTATTAATTCAGTATCTTCTTTAATTTTCTCATAGGGCTTTAGCTCCCTGAGAAGAGCTAATACTTTATCTTCTATCATTTTAAAGTTTCTATTTAACAGACTGCATTAATTCAAAGGTTTTTAACCGATCTATTTTACTATTTGCATTCAGCGGGAGACTAGGTAACGACTTGATAAGACTGGGTAACATGTAACGTGGCAACCCTATTTTCAAATGATTATATAATTCAATTTTATCAACATCCTCTGGTGTGATAGCCAGTATGATCTGCTGACTATCTCTATCATACATTGCACAGCAGTTTTTGATTTTGTTATGTGAGATTGTAATGCTTTCAATCTCACCTAATTCGATGCGATAGCCCAGGTGTTTGATCTGGTTATCTTTGCGGCCTAAATAGACTAACTCTCCACGTTCGTTATAATAAACAAGATCGCCCGTCCGATAAATTTTATCTTCATATAATGTATTTAACGGGTTCTGCATGAATGAATCAGCACTTACTTCCATATTTCCGTAATATCCGCTAGATAAACATGCCCCTCTTACGCACAACTCACCACTTTCACTGTTTAGTACTTTTTTATTATCTTCATTCAACACAATGATTTCTGCATTCCTGCAGGCATGCCCTATTGGTAACTTCTCAGCATCATTAAAGTCTCGATCAATAATAAAATAGGCACAAACATCAGTAATCTCAGTAGGTCCATACAGATTTGCGTACTGAGCATTTGGGACTGCTTGTCTCCACGTATTCAGATGTTTCGTTGGCATGACTTCTCCACAAAACAGGATCTGACTTAACTTTTCCGGCGCATTATTTTTTAACACACCCGAGTTTGCTATCAACACTAATGCTGACGGCACCCAAAATATTGAATTGATCTCTTTATCCTGTAAATAATGACAAAGCCGTTTAGGTGAGAGAAACTTTTCTTCTGGAATAATGACCGTTTCACATGCATTCTTAAATGTAGTGTAGACATCTAAAATAGAGTTATCAAAAAATAACGGGGCTTGATTACCCAAGATCGTTCGTTCATCAAAAGTAAATGTTACTGACAACCATTCAATATAATCAATCACAGACCGATGACTAACAACAACACCTTTTGGTACACCTGTCGAACCAGAGGTAAACATGACATAAACTGGATCGGCGTCAATAACTTTGCATTGAATGTTCTTTAACGATCTTTTTTTTGATTCCATGCCCGACAGTTGACTAATGTTTATCAGGCTTGCGTCAGGTGAAACCGTTTTAAGTGCTTCAATGCAATCAGAGTTCGTTATTATTATAGCAGGACGAAGGTTATCGAATAGTTTCTTTAACCTTTCTTTCGGCATCGTTGTATCGATTGGACTGTAGAAATTACCACTGTAGAGGGTTGCTGAAATAGCAACGATACAATCAACACTTTTTGGTAAAAAAATAGCAACGGGTTGTCGAACCTTCTCTTCTAATGCATCCACTAGGCGATATGCAAAATCTTGGCTTTGTTGATTCAATTGTGCAAAAGTTAATTTTTTATTCTCATCTCTGAAAGCTACTTTATTAGGGAATTTTTCTGCTGTGGCTTGTAGGTACTCCAATACATTAATCACAATATTCCCCTACCTGCCCCGACAACTGTTTAAATGGTTCAAATCGACTTAAGAACGACAGTTGCTTTTTGCGACCGATGTAGTTCGACGTTTCATCAATTGTGTTTGCTGCAGCAAAATCAATGTCATTAAGTAGGTAACTTGCATCGACAACACTGTATTTTAAATCCTCATTGTCTAAATATTGGAACAATTTTCCAAAATTAGCTTCATATTGAGTTTTAAAATCCGAACTGAAATATCGTGCACCCTGTTCATAGTTCACAGGTGGTATATACAACGTGATCGGAATATCGAGTTCATTGAACAATCTGATGATTTTTTTTAGATATACGACACCTTCAGTTTCTTCACGAAGTTTGAAAAGGTAATTCATTTTCATAAATAGCTTTTCACTTGTATCATCAGCTGACTTTGAAGTATTAGTCGATAATGCAAATGACTCTACTTGAAAACGATTAAACCTTTCTTCAGTTAGTTTTGCATAGTCGATGAACGACTCTCTCGGATTCTTAACAGTGTTGGCTAGGTTTTGAATAAGGGTCGGATGTTGCGTCCGAGGCATGATGTGCGCTTTGGGTGTTAATACTTCCAGCACCGTTAATAATAAGACCGAAGACGGACGTTCTCCCTGATCAAGCAAGGCATTTATAATATGATAATTTGCTTGGTGACCAATCCCATGCATTGCTAGCACTTTACATCGCTCACTTCCTAGCTGTGCTTTAATCATATTTCCAAGGGGATCAGTATTTTCATCATTTAAAGATATATGTGAAAAAGCGCAGTCACCCATGACCAATAATGGATTAGAAGCAGTCCGATGGTATTCAGCAATGTAAGCATCATAAACAGAGATATCAAAAGAGAACCAATCCTGATCTTCTTTTAAACCGGAATGGTTTAGTTGTTCACTCATTGACTGGCTGTTTTCTGGTGCGATAAGGAAAACCTGATCGTTGCTATAATCCAAAACCGCTTCCAGCGAAAGAATGTCATAGTGGTTGATTAAATTACCTTGTTTTTCAGGGTTGTTATCACAAAAGACAATATTTACAAAACCTTTTTTTTCTAAAATTTCAAGTAAACAACAACCACGAATACCGGCACCAAACACCACAATACGGTTAACAACTAAAATGTTAGCGAGTCGATCAACCTCAGATTGGAAGTGTTGATAGACCAGCGCATTTTCCGATGTGACGGGCCATGCAAAATTTACCTTTTCACTCATCGGCCAATACTTTCTCGAACCGATCTAAGATCTCATCTTTATACGAATCGATCGTATCTTTCGGAGACGTAATCGAATTAATAGGAATGAAACAACTTTCACATGGTTTGTGTTTTTGTCTTGTAACACACAAATGTTCTTTTAAAAATTCCGTTCGTAGATCGCCCAGCCACGCCTCTCGCAGTGTCGTTTCAGAGATATTACCCAAGCTCATGGGGGGCGGTAAGCGTGTACATGGATAGATTTCCCCGTCGGGATCGACCATTAGCTTATAAAACACGAGAGAACAGTAATCCGTTCCCCCCGTCGCTTGATCGAATTTATTCGTCACGCCATCGGTTGCGATATCGATGTTATCCCAAATAGGTACTGTTTTTTCAACATAGACACGATCGGCAATCGGCCCAAAAAGATCGTAAAACTTTTGTTGGTTTTCTTTGAATAACTGATTTTCTCCAAGCGCAACATCAGCAACCTTGATATGTAGCTTTAAGCGATCGTCTTTGATCGCATACAGTTTCTGCAGATAACCATAAAACTTTTCAAAATCAATTTTTGCCGCACAGGTTTTTCGATACGATGCCGCATCCACGCCTTGAAGTGAAACAACGATTCTAGTAAAACCTGCCCCTGCGATCGGAGCAATATTTTTATCATTCAGGAGGGATGCATTGGTGTGCATATCAATTTCATCAGCCACATCCAATACATATAAATAACGTACCATTTCTGCAAGTAACGGGTTCGTCATCGGTTCGCCATGACCGGATAATGAGATCAGTTTAATTTTTTGCGGGAAATCTTTAAGTTGTTGTGCGGCTCGTTGGAATGTTTCCAACGACATGATAGAGCGCGCGGCGGCAAACCCCCAGCTTTCGTCTATTTTACCTGCGCGGAAGCAATAGCTGCATTTAAAATTGCAACGCTCGCTAACATCTAGAATAACGGAGAACGGTGCTCCTAATGGTAACTGCTCACCCAGCATGCTGCGCTCGGTATTATAGGAAGGCTTTACAGACGCCATTGATAATCCCCACTAATCGTTCTCCCCAGAAAAAATCAGAAATCGCCTTTAAGCCGACTTTTGCCTATCTTAAAGGCTGCGTTCTCTCTTTCCAAGACATTGCCGTGGTAATACACAATTGTGATCAATATAAAATAATAATGATATTTTACTCGTCGATTTCAGTCGGTTTATTTCGAATTAACTCGCTAATCACTTAGAGATAATTAAATAAACTCAATTGCTGGGTTTGTGCAAACGCTTGTTGGGCCGCTTGCAGTGATGTTTGGAATTGTTGCAGACGTAAAACCGCCTCTGTCATATCCACATCGTTCAACTCTGATCGGTGATCTTTCATTAACTCCGACATGGTCGTGTTAATTTCTTGCTCGGTGTTGATCATGCTCATTCGGCTGGCAATACTATTTCTGACTTCGGTCAAATTCTCCGATTCCAGCGCGAGCTCTGCAGCCGCTTGATCAACCGCAGTTCGAATATCGGCTGCTGTTGCCGCCGGGTTGTCCAAGGTCGCGATCACATCTTCCAAGGTGCTAAACATGGAAGCTTCACTCAGGGTGAAATTATCACCATCAGAAGGGGTACCGTTCAAGGAAATGCTTAAGCCATCAAATGTGATCGCACCACCGGGCGTATAGGTTCCACTGTAAACTGTTGCCGCCGTGACGTTATCCACAACATCAACCGTATTCGTTCCAGCAGTGTATGTCAGCGTGTAATCATTCCCGGTTAAGGCTGATGCATCGATCACCTGGCCACGATTCAATGCACCTGTTCCTGCATTCGCGGCATTTGGCGTCGATTGGATCGTCTGAAAAACCGCAAAACCGGAATCCCCATCACTCACACGACGATGATCCGCGATCTGAATTTGCCGCTGTCCTTCATCACCATTACTGACGACATTGCCTAAAACATCGGTTGAATACGGTTTTTGATCAACTTGGTGTCCCGCATACAAATAATCGCCATTGGTATCGCGTGTGTTTGCCAGATCAACCACGATGGCTAATTCGTCTTTTAGTTGCTGCGCAATTTGTACACGCGTATTACTCGCCGCCGTTGGGCTATTCGCGATTAAATTTGTAGCGCGTTGAATGGCTGCATCCACCGCGGATAACACGGTTTCAGATTGCGATAAGCGATTGAATGCGACATCCTGATTTTGTTGATACTGCTCATTTCGTTCGATATTCCGATTCAGCTCAACAATACGTGCCGCATCCGCGGGGTTATCTGCCGCCGTTTGCACTTTAGATCCAGTCGCGATCTGCTTTTGGATCGTATTCAATTCAGCATTCTGCCGATTTAAGCCGGCCAGTGAAGAATTATAATATTGTGACGTTGATATTCTCATGGATTATCTCCCTGTCGCTTGCAATAAGGTGCCGAAGATTTCGTTACCGACGGCGATCACGCGCGCTGCCGCTTGATACGCTTGCTGGAACTTAAGCAGATCTGCCGCCTCTTCATCGAGACTAACACCTGACACACTGTCGCGCGCTTCGATCGCGCTCGCCTGCACAGCCTCCATCGATTCCAGTCCGGTTTTTGCCTGACGTGCTTTACTCCCCACATCGCCGATCAATTGCGTGTATGCCTCGGTCAGACTGGCGTTACCGCCCTCTAATGTTCGATTCACTTGCAGATCCGCCATGGCTAAAGCATTCGCATTATCACCAATACCGGTACCCACACCCGCCGCCGCGATCACGCGAGGATCAGATGTCGCGGTGCTGATCTGTCTGGCCACTTGCTGCATCGGCTGGACTAAATACGTGTCGCCCGCCGCCGCACCGGTGGAGAAATTAAAATCCAAACCATCCACAGAAAATGCCGTACCTGCGCCGCTGTAAACCTGCGTGTTATCCGATAAACGTGTGGCGGTGTAGTTAGTGCCGTCATAGCTCACGCGATAATCCGACGTAGTCAGATCGCTAATGCTGGCCGGATCAAAGCTAACATCTAACACCCCCGTCACACCCGCATTGGCAGCGACCGATGGACTCGGCAAACTGAATAAGTCCACACCTGTCACACCGTCAAGATCTTCACCCAAGGCTTGTTGCGAATTGAATGCTAAGGCCAAACCTGCGCCGAGTCGTCCAAGTGCATTTCGGGTTTCGTCGATGACGTCTTCACGGACTTCGATCAGCCCACCAATCTCACCACCGGATAGCGTATTTGTCACCACCACGTCCGAGCCACCGACGCGGTACGTCACATCCAGTTGCGATGGATTAAGTTGATCGGGTTTGGTATCAAGCTCAATATTCGTCACGCCACTAACTAAAACCTGACCGCTGGTCGTCATCACGGAAACCGTTCCGTCACTGTTCTGGGTCGAATTCACGCCCACTAACGAGGCTAATTCATTCAAAGCCTGTTCGCGCTGATCATAGAGACTGTTTGAACCATTCCCATCTGAACGACCATTCAATTGCGAAATGTTTTGATTGATCTCCGCAATATTACGGGTCAGCTCATTCACACGTGCGACATTCGCTCGTAACTCCGAATTCACGCCGGTGTTGAATTGATCAAGCTGGGAATTCAGCGTATTAAATTTAGCGGTTAAGGATTCCGCCTGCGACAGCATCGCTTGCCGTGCGGGCACTGATGCCGGATCATCTGCGACGCCATTGACCGCATCAAAAAAACTCTGCAAGCTCGATGAAAGACCTGACACATCATCCGATAAAATCCCATCAATTTGCGATGAATACGTGTTGTAACTTGTCATCTGGCCAACATTAGTTCCGCTGTTGCGAACATTTGTGGTCAGGAATTCATTCATCACACGGTTGATACTTTCCACATCAACCCCTTTGCCGACGGCCAAGCCGCCCACATTTTGGTCTTGTCGCGTGGACAAATCGACCCGTTGTCGTGTGTAACCGGGCGTATTGACGTTAGAAATATTATTTCCCGTCGTTGATAACGCACGTTGTGCAGCATTTAATCCTGAAATGCCTATCCCGAGAATATCAGCCATCGTTAGCCTCCTGTGCTAACACATTAATGTGATCAGATGCTTTCTTCGTTTGTCTAATCACTAAATTCACTTTACGCATTACCCTGTCCACGCCGGTTTTAAACTTTCGCGTTCCATAATATTAATCACCTTCCGAGCGTAATTCGGATCGGTAGCGTAACCGGCTTGTTGCAGTTCTTTTATATACGATTTGCTGTTGCCAGCATTGTCGATCGCATCGCCATAACGTGGCTGATTCTTAATAAAGTCCACGTAATCTTTAAAGCTATCTTCAAACGAGGAATATGCGCGGAACGGGGAAACTTCACGTCGAGCGATCCCATTTCGATACTCTAACGATCCCACTCTCACCGCATCACCATCCCAAGACCGATTCGCCTTGATGCCAAACAAGTTATAACTTGTCTCACCGTTTGGATGCTTGATCACCTTTTTCCCCCAACCGGTTTCTAACGCTGCCTGTGCGATCAAAATATTCGGGTTCACACCTAATTCTTCTGCCGCTTTCTCAGCATGAGGGCGCAGCGTTTCGATAAATTCTTCTGGCGTTCTGAAGGTCGTTCGGTTCGCCACAGGATCATCGCGCAACGTGACATTCACTTCCCGAATGCGTACCGCTTTGTCGGTTTGCGCTTGTCGAGCCTGATCGTAAATTGAACGTGATCGTTGATTGAGATCAATTAACGGCTGCACTTGCGCTGTGGATTTATTCACGTTGTCATTCAGATCAAACGGCGCTTTTTCAGTAATAAGACCCGTCGAATTAAATGGATTATTTGCGCGCTCATGTAATTGTCTGATCTGATTCGACGGCCCAAAACCAGACAGACCTCTTTCAATCGTCGGCATTTGTTCTTTTGGCGCTTCCGGTGCTTGATGACCTTTGGTCAATTGTTTCTCAATCACCTGTGCGATGCCCATCTCACCACGCTCAGAGATATCCACCGCGATCTGTTTATCAAACATATCCTGATACATACGCGTCGCTTCGTTATCGAGCATACCCTCCGACTCGCTCGCATCGCGTAGACTTTTCATCATCATCTCTACGAACGAAGCCTCGAACTCCTTCGCCACTTGCTTTATCGCCTCTGGCGACTCCGTTTTTGCAGCAGCTTTTAAATTTGCCAGGCCGGAAAAGTCCGTATATACCCGAGAGTTTGCAGAATTTGGCGTCATGCTAGTTCCTGTCCAGTTTCACTTGCGTGAGTTTATGCAGAAGCTATGCCAACATGTATTTTACTTTGGATACAAGAAGTTACAGTTCGAATAGATCAACGCGGCAGGAAAATTTTTGCCAGGTGGCAAGTGAGTTTGGAATCATGAGCTGAATTTGAATAGCTTAGATAGTTCGCGAAATTCTAGTTACATTAAAACCTTCTTCAAGATCTGGCTCTACAAAATATTTCGTTACTTGTTCAAACATCAATGGTGTATCGGTGGTTGCTCTTTCAGGATGTTCAATGCGCCGCTTCCCGATTTGCTGGAGACAAACTTCATTTGGTAAGTCGATATAAATCAGGTTATGCGGAGCGTCTATCTCTGAGAAAATACGCTTAAACCAATCTCGCTGTGAGACGGTATTGGCTGGGAAGTCCATTACGACATCCGTGCCGGCGACCAAGATTGATTAAACAAGTTTCTTGAGCTGCGGCTTTAGTTGATTGGCATATCTAATATAATCTTCGATAGACGCAATTTGGTTGGGATAGAGCGACTCAAGCCATTCATCCTCTACAAGCAATACAACCGTTCTCTCTTGTGCAATTTCACGCGATTTCGTCGATTTTCCCGCGCCCATTTTCCCGCAGAAAAATGTCAAAGTTCCTGGGCTCATGACTAATCTCCATAGTTTGTATTTGGAGTCATTTCTACCGTTTGATTCAATAGTAAAATCAATGAGATAATAAAATCGTTTTATAAGTCTAATCAACTGATCAAACGCCGCATCAAGGAATGATGAGGATATAAACATCGGACGTTTTCCATTCTGATTCCCCTTGCCATTCCAACCCAAAGCGCCGCTTGTTAAGCGATCTAGACGATTCGCGATGAGAATGCGTACTGTTTCACACGTTGTCATTATGCCTTGTGAATCAGTTCACACCGCGAATGATCATGGATGAACCCCTCTATCTGCATCGGGACTAAAGCCCGGATTAAAGAAAGATAGATAAACCCAAAGGTATCAGGATGACAATAATAAATAGACTCTCGTTGGGCCGAAGCCTCATCAGTGGATTGATGACCCTTAGCCTCAGCACTTTTAGCTTTTCCACAGCTCTCGCACAAACTAACCCCATCATGTTCGTTACACAGGTCCCAATCCCGGATAATTTTACCTCGATAGGCTCAGTGTTTGGTGATCAAGAAGCCGGTTTGCGATCGGTCGGAAGGGGGGGGGATTTATGGATTAAATACCCAAATGGTGCGTATAAAAATCTAACACAATCAGCAGGCTATGGCAGTGCGACGCAAATGCAAGGGGCAAATGCGATCTCGGTACGCGATCCATCCGTTCATTGGGATGGGACTAAAGCCCTCTTCAGCATGGTCGTCGGCGCACCCACTGAGCAGTATCAAGTCAATGAATATTACTGGCAGATTTATGAGATCACGGGGCTGGCGCAAAACCAAACACCGGTGATCACGAAAGTTGCAAAACAACCTGCAAATTACAACAACATCACGCCGATTTATGGCACCGACGGTCGAATTATTTTCACCAGTGATCGGCCACTTAACGGTCAGCGACATCTCTACCCTCAATTAGATGAATATGAGCTAGAAACCACGAACACTGGTTTATGGAGCTTGAATCCGACGAATGGTGATCTCGTAATTTTGAATCACGCACCGTCCGGCAACTTCTCGCCGATGATCGACAGCTTTGGACGCGTGCTATTCATTCAGTGGGATCATCTGCAACAAGATCAATTCGCCGATACGGATCGTAAAGACATTCGCGATGGAGATTCGCTCACTTACGGTACGTTTAACTTTTCTAGCGAGGCGGCAAATGCGATTCCTCGCTTTCATGATCGCACAGAAGTTTTTCCTGAACCGCGCGATACCAGCATCCAATTAGCCGGCACCAATCTTGAAGGGCATCGCTTCAACCATTTTCTACCGTGGCAAATTAATGAAGACGGCACAGAGATGGAAACCATTAACCACCTTGGCCGCCATGAACTGCACGATTATATGGAACGCGCATTTACCGATGATCCGAATGTGAAGGCGTATTACGGTCAAGACTCACTCAAACCCACAAACCCGAATCCAATTGATGGACTCATTCATATTGAAGAAGATCCAACATTGCCGGGACGTTATTACGGCATTGATGCACCGGAAACTCGCAGTCACGGCGCTGGGCAGATCATTCGTTTGAACGCCGCCCCATCGCTCAACCCGGATGATATTACGGTTAAATATATTACCCACCGTGATACCTCGAACATAACTAACTCGCCGGGTGCGAATCACTCTGGCATGTATCGTGATCCTTTACCGTTAGCTGATGGCACGCTGATCGCCTCTCATACGTTTGCAACGCGAGAAGATCGAAACCAAGGATCGCGGCAATTTCCAGAGTCGTTATATGACTTTCGTTTAAAAAATATCATCAACAGCGCCAATGGGTTTTCAGTTTCGGGATCGAATTTAACACCGGGCATTCAAAAAACCGTTAAGTATTGGGATCCTGATCGACTCGTAACTTACTCGGGCCCATTGTGGGAATGGCAACCCGTTGAAGTCCGCGCACGCACCAAACCGGCAACGCGATCCGCCACGTTATCCAGTACAGAAACACAGGTGTTTGCAGATGCTGGTGTCTCCGTTTCTGATTTTAAAAACTATATTAAACGCAAAGGGTTGAGTTTGATCATTTGCCGCGACGTGACAAGCCGTGAGAAAAAGGATGTGCAGCAACCGTCTAATCTGCGCGTGACAGGTACTTCGAAAAGAACTATCGGCGCGAGCGGTAAGGTTTACGACGTCTCATATATGCAGGTTTTCCAAGCCGATCTGATCCGCGCCTTGCGTGAGAATGATGGCGATATTCGAGATGGACGTCGCGTACTTGGCCAACCGATGCACAGCAATAACGCAGCGAGTCTCAATCCGCCTAACGACGTAAATGCGCCGACGGGGAGTGTCGAAATCGCTTCTGATGGATCAATGGCTGCATTGGTTCCAACCCAACGTGCACTGTCGTGGCAACTCACGGATGAAAACAAAAAAGCCGTAGTGAGAGAACGTAACTGGTTAACCTTTCAACCAGGTGAAATTCGCGTTTGTGATTCTTGCCACGGTGTAAATAAAGCCAACCAAGCTGGCCAATCTGCACCGACGAATGCCCCTGCTGCGCTGAAAAGCTTTCTCGATCATTGGAAAGCCACCTTGTCCGTCACACATGATTTTGATGACAACAACGACAGCGATATTCTCTGGCGCAATAAAGCCAATGGTCTGCTTTGGCTGTATCAAATTGAAAAAGGAAAAATTAATAAGAGTTTCAAAGTCACGCATGTTTCTGATTTAAATTGGGAAATTGCCGGCGTCGGCGATTTTGATATGGATGGTAATTCGGACATTCTCTGGCGGAATAAAGCCACCGGCGTGAATTGGATCTATTTCATGGTTGGCCGATCCATTGTCAGTAGTCTGAAGCTTAATCAAGTCACTGATCTGAATTGGAAGGTCGCCGGTGTTGGCGATCTGAATGGAGACGGTCGTTCAGACATTCTGTTACGTCACGCCAAAACGGGACAAAACTGGGTGTATCTGATGAATGGAAACAAAATAACGCAGTCAGTTTTATTAAACGTGGTCAGAGATACTCATTGGCAGGTTGCAGGTCTGGGTGATCTCAATGGTGACGGGAAAGATGACATAATCTGGCGTCACGCTACATCTGGCATGAATTGGACGTATTTAATGAATGGCACGAGCATTTCCGTCAGCACGCCGATGAGAACGGCCTCAGTAGATACGTGGCAGCTAAGCGGCATCGAAGACTTTAATGCCGATGGAAAAGTGGATCTGTTGTGGCGCAATATTAAAAACGGTGAAAACTGGGTGTATCTGATGAACGGCAGAAATATTGCTGCGAGTAAATACTTAGGTAAAGTGGCTAGTCTCAATTGGGAAATTGCAGGTGTCAGAGACTTTAATGGTGACCGAATGGCAGATCTCTTATGGCGCAATAAAACAAATGGCGTCAATTTTGTTCACCTGACAAAAAATGCCAAGTTAACTTCCAGCTATCAGCTTGACGTTATTTCAGATCGAAATTGGGAAGTAGTGAACCCCTAAAACCTAATCGACCTTAATTAAAAACAAAACAGCCCACACTTGCGGTGGGCTGTTTTATTTTAAGACCGATTAAATTCCATACCGTTATCGAATCAAGCAAACCGCGTAGCAAGCAATGCCCTCTTCTCTACCGGTGAACCCGAGCTTTTCTGTTGTCGTTCCTTTGATATTAATATCTCTGATCGGAAGTTTGAGATCTGTCGCGATGATCTCACTCATTTGTTCTATAAACGGCGCAATTTTGGGTTTTTGCGCAACAACTGTCGTATCGATGTTTTCAATTTTATAACTGTTTTTTTCGAGCAGATCACGAACGTGTCTAAGTAAGATTCGACTATCGACCCCTTTTAATTCTGGATCCGTATCGGGGAAATGCTTTCCAATATCACCCAATGCAGCCGCACCAAGTAACGCATCACAGATCGCATGTAACAGCACATCACCGTCGGAATGTGCTGCCAGACCTTTTGTAAATGGAATTCTTACACCGCCCAGCATGATAAAGGTACCATCTGAAAATTTATGTACATCGTAACCTTGGCCAATTCGCATGGTTAAATTCCTGGATTAAATCCTGTTCTATTTCGAATGAATTGTGTGTAAATACTGCTCCGCCAGCTGTAAATCGAGCGGTCGGGTAATTTTAATGTTGTCGGGATGCCCTTCAATCAAACGTGCAGCTTGGCCCATTTTTTCCATCGCTTGCGCCTCATCAGTGACGATCAGATCTTGCTGGATCACATTCTGCAAAGCCAGCTGTAATGCACCGAGTCGAAACATTTGTGGTGTCAGCGCGTGCCAGAGCAGATCGCGATTGACCGTTTCGCTCACCGTATTCGTCGCATCACTACGCTTTAACGTATCGCGCACGGGCAATGCAAGCAAACCACCCACAGGATGATCACGTAATTCAGTGATTAAGCGATCAATGTCTTCCTGTCGTAAACACGGTCGCGCCGCATCGTGCACCAGAACCCAATCATCGGGGTCCGCATGATCTTGCAAAGTCTGTAGACCAGAAAGCACAGAATGACAACGCTCTTTACCGCCTGATGCGATGATCAACGGCTTACTTAAATGTGTTGACACCGCTGGCCAGTAAGCATCATCGTCAGACAAGATCAGCACGATCCCCGCGATCATCGGGTGCTGATTAAAACACGTTAATGTGTGTTCAAGAATGGTGTTGCCCGCGATTTTTAGATACTGCTTCGGTTTATCCACCTGCATGCGAGCACCAACACCAGCTGCCGGAATAACGGCCCAAAAACGTGATTCCGTTGATGTCGTCATGGTTATTCTTCTTTAGATTTAGCGTTTGAATCCGGTGTAGGTAGCACGGGCATCGCGGCCTTGTTTTTTGGATCGACAATCAGATAGAACGTTTCATCCTCTTTGATCATGCCCATTTCGCTGCGGGCGAATTCTTCAATGGCTTCAACACCAGATCGTAAATTTTCTACTTCCGCCTGCAACGCTGCATTGCGTTCCAGGAGTTCAGCATTTTCCATTTCTTGTTTGTCGATCGCCTCTTGCAACTCTCGCAACTGATGCTGACTGCCCTTACCTAACCATAATTGATACTGCAGCCAGCAAAGTAAAATAAGCAGGAGAGAAAATATCAGACGCATTCGGGCATTCTCAGAAATTGGGACGGACATAAATCCGTCCCCGTATTATCCCGAAAAATATGGACATCAAAGATTATAAAACGTATCTCGACCTGGATACGACGCTTTGCTGCCGAGGATTTCTTCGATTACGATTAAGCGATTATATTTTGCAACTCGATCAGAACGTGACAGTGAGCCCGTTTTAATCTGACCACAAGATGTCGCCACCGCCAGATCAGCAATCGTCGTATCTTCTGTCTCACCAGAACGATGCGACACAACCGCCGTGTAATTCGCTTTTTTCGCCATTTCGATCGCCGCTAACGTTTCGGTCAATGTTCCGATTTGGTTCACTTTGATCAGGATAGAATTCGCGATATTGCGATCAATCCCTTGTTGCAGAATTTTCGTGTTAGTGACAAACAGATCATCACCGACCAATTGGACTTTTTTCCCAACGCGTTCTGTGAGTAATTTCCAACCGTCCCAATCGTTTTCGTCCATACCATCTTCAATCGTGATAATTGGAAAACGATCAACCCAATCAGTCAGCATGTCAGCAAACTCTTCTGAACTGAGTTTTTTGTTTTCTGAAGCTAAGTTATATTTACCGTCTTCGTAAAACTCTGAACTCGCAACGTCTAAGCCGATCAGAATATCTTTACCCGCGGTGAAACCGGCTTTTTCGATCGCTTCGATGACGACGTCAACCGCCGCTTCGTTAGACGGTAAATCCGGAGCAAATCCCCCTTCGTCACCGACAGCGGTATTCAAGCCTTTTTTACGCAATACGTCTTTCAAATTATGGAAAACTTCCGCGCCATAACGTACCGCTTCACGCAGGTTGCTGGCACCGACAGGCAGAATCATGAACTCTTGAAAATCAACGCTGTTATCCGCGTGTGCTCCGCCATTGATAATGTTCATCATCGGCACGGGCATCGTCAATGGACCATCGCCACCGAGATATTGAAACAAAGGAATGCCTTCTACATTCGCTGCCGCATGGGCTGACGCCATTGAAACACCCAGTAACGCATTTGCACCGAGATTGGATTTTGTTTCTGTGCCATCGAGATCAAGCATAGTTTGATCAATCGCAGCTTGATCCGTTATGTCCATGCCGATCAGCGCTTTTTTGATTTGCGTGTTGACGTTCTCAACCGCTTTTAAAACACCTTTGCCGAGATAACGGGTTTGGTCGCCATCGCGCAGCTCAATCGCCTCACGCTCGCCGGTCGACGCACCCGAAGGTACTGCCGCACTACCGACCACACCATTATCAGTGATCACGTCAACGTGGACGGTCGGGTTACCACGTGAATCGATAATTTCACGTCCTTTAATATCTTTAATTACAGCCATGATATCTCCTGAGATTCCCCAATTTTTCCAGCTTGCCTGATCAGGCGAGTGGCTGGGATTTAATTATTGTGTCAATTGATTTTAAATTTTCCAGTAACTGCCCTATCTTGCCTAGCGGCCAAGAATTCGGGCCATCACTTAATGCTTTTTCCGGATCAGGATGCGTCTCCATGAACACACCAGCAACACCAGCGGCTACAGCAGCACGCGCTAGGACCGGTACAAACTCACGTTGTCCACCAGATTTACCGCCCTGGCCGCCCGGCATTTGTACAGAATGTGTTGCATCAAAGACCACGGGACAGCCTGTCTCTGCCATGACAGATAATCCACGCATATCTGATACAAGATAATTGTAACCAAAACTGGTGCCGCGTTCACAAACCATGATGTGTTGATTTCCGGTCGCCTTAGCTTTTTCTACAACATATTGCATATCGCCCGGGGCCATGAATTGTCCTTTTTTGATATTCACCGGTTTTCCTGCACGAGCAACCGCTTGGATAAAGTCAGTTTGCCGACTCAGAAATGCTGGTGTTTGCAGCACATCAACAACGCTGGCGATCTCATCGAATGGCGATGTTTCGTGCACATCGGTCAACACGGGTACACCAATCTGTTGTTTCACTTTTTCCAAGATCGCTAAGCCTTTCTCCAAACCGGGACCACGAAAGCTTGAATGTGATGTGCGATTAGCCTTGTCATACGAAGACTTATAAATAAACGGAATGCCGAGCTTTTCCGTAATCTCCTTTAATTGCCCGGCCGTGTCTAATGCCAAGGCCTCGCTTTCAATTACGCAGGGGCCAGCAAGAATGAAAAGGGGTTGATCATTACCAACCTGAAAATCACACAGTTTCATCATAATTAATCTTCCTGCTTGTTCGTTAAAGCCGCTTGGATAAAGCTGGAAAATAACGGGTGTCCATCTCGCGGCGTAGATGTAAATTCTGGATGGAACTGACACGCAACAAACCAGGGATGATCATTCAGTTCGATCATTTCAACCAAACCACCATCAGCTGAACGTCCAGAAAAAATCAACCCTGCTTGCGTGAGTAAATCTAAATAATTGTTATTGAATTCGTAACGATGACGATGGCGCTCAACAATTTCATCCGCACCGTAGATTTCACGAGCTTTCGTATTCGCGACAATTTTGCACGTTTGCCCACCCAAGCGCATGGTACCGCCGAGGTCAGATGCTTCTGAACGGTGCTGCACAGTACCATCGGCCTGCGTCCATTCGGTGACTAATGCGATCACGGGATCTGCCGTATAAGGCTGGAATTCTGTACTGTGGGCTTTAGGCAGTTTTGCGACATTACGTGCGTATTCGATTACCGCCACTTGCATGCCTAGGCAAATGCCTAAATAAGGAATCTTGTGTTCGCGTGCGTAATTTACTGCTTGAATTTTTCCTTCGATACCGCGCTCACCGAATCCACCGGGGACCAAGATCGCATCCATATTTTTCAGGCAATCAGTCCCTTCTCGCTCAACCTGCTCTGAATCGAGATAATGAATATTAACCTTCGCACCTGTGCGCATCCCTGCATGAAATAAGGCTTCACTGAGTGATTTATAGGAATCAGTCAGCTCCATGTATTTACCGACCATGACAACATCGACGATATGCTCCGCGTTTTTGATCGCATCGTAAACAAATTGCCATTCCTTCAGATCAGCTTGTTTTGAATCCAACCCGAATTTTTTCACGACAATTTCATCCAAACCTTGCTCATGGAGCAACAACGGGATTTGATAAATACTTTCAGCATCCACGGCAGAAATAACCGCAGATTCTTCAACATTGGTAAATAACGCAATCTTACGTCGCTCGTTTTCTGGTAATGCGCGATCTGATCGACAGATCAAGATATCAGGTTGAATCCCGATTGATCGCAATTCTTTTACAGAATGTTGTGTCGGTTTCGTTTTTAACTCACCTGCGGATGCAATATAAGGCACCAATGTCAGATGTAAGAACAAGGCATTCTGTGATCCAACCTCTACACGCATCTGGCGAATGGCTTCTGTGAAGGGTAGTGACTCGATGTCACCGACGGTTCCCCCGATCTCCACCAAGGCAATATCTGCCCCTTCTGCACCAAGCTTAATACAACGTTTGATCTCATCAGTGATGTGCGGAATCACTTGTACCGTGGCCCCGAGATAATCACCTCGGCGTTCTTTGCTGATGACCGTTTCGTAGATACGGCCACTGGTGTAATTACTGCGTTTACTGGTGAGCGTGCGGACAAACCGTTCATAGTGACCGAGATCAAGATCTGTCTCTGCACCATCTTCGGTGACAAAAACTTCACCGTGTTGGAATGGGCTCATGGTGCCTGGATCGACATTGATGTAAGGATCCAGTTTTAACATTGTGACTTTCAAGCCACGAGCTTCAAGAATTGCGCCCAAAGAGGCCGCTGCGATGCCTTTACCTAATGATGAGACAACACCGCCGGTAACAAAAATATAATGCGTCATGAAATCGTCCTGGGGGAATACCATGTTGAAGAACCATGGGACAGAGATCCTACCAAATAAGGATGCTTTTCTCTATGCACTACGCGTAAAATCATCGTCTCAACTTTCTTTCACAGGTGATCATCTCTATGTCAGAGACCCACATTATCCGTGGTGCCTTATGTTCAATAATGTCTGCGTTTCTGTTCGCGCTGATGAGCGCAGCGGTAAAGTACTCCTCACAACACCTGCCAAGTGAAGTCGTGGTTTTTTTACGAAATGCGTTTGGATTGTTATTTCTTCTCCCTTGGTTACGCAGTGCTGGGCTTGATACCTTAAAAACGAATCGTTTTGGCGCGCATTTCATTCGCACTGCGACCGGCCTCACTGCGATGTATTGTTTCTTCTACGCGATCGCGAATCTGCATCTTGCCGAAGCCGTCTTACTCAACTACAGCTCGCCATTATTCATTGCGATCATCGCCATGTTTTGGCTACGAGAACCGGCGTCTAAACTGGTCATTCTCGCAATCATGATCGGCTTTATGGGCGTCATCCTCATCCTAAAACCAGGAACTGGCGTGTTTACCCCAGCCGCACTGGTCGGTGTCGCTTCTGGATTTTTTGTGGCGTTTGCCATGGTCAGTATTCGCAATCTCTCAAGCACGGAACCGACAGTGCGCATCGTATTTTACTTCAGCGTGATGAGTACGATTATTTCTTCAATACCGCTCTTATGGGCTTGGGAAACGCCAAGTTTGAAAGTATGGGGAGTCATGTTAGGTGCAGGCTTATTAGCCACGAAAGCACAATTGCTCATGACCTATGCTTATAAAATGGCCCCTGCTGCGAAGATCGGTGCTTTTGCTTATACCAATGTGGTGTTTGCAGCGACATTCGGTTGGTTATTCTGGCGAGAAATTTTTGATCTAACCTCCATTCTAGGAGCATTATTAATCTTTCTGTCAGGCGTACTCACAACAATGAATAGACAAGTAAAATAATAAAAAGCCCTGCAATTGCAGGGCTTTTTAGATCAGAATAGTGCCTGTCAAGGCCTCTTCCTAGATCAGATCAAGAGACTTCTGCACCGGCAAAAACCAATGTTTCGACCATAACAGGCTCAGCGGTCTGCGCATCTTTTTTCGCAGGAACAATTGTTTGTATCTGATAAAGCATACCAGGAATCTCTTCACTCACGATCACCTCGTAGATTTTATCCGCATACTCTTCGAACATTTTACGCTTAGGATCATTTTCATATGGCGTTATAGTAACTTTCTTACCTTGATACTCTTTACCATCAACAGAAAACGTCACTGGCTCGATCTCAGCTGCTTCTGAAAGTGCGAACTTGATTCGACGATGAAAATAGCGCCAATTCCCTTCTGTTAATCGATTCATCTCATACACATCACCTTGCAGGTAAATGCCGAGAATAGGATTGCCATTCGTGTTTTCATTAGGCGGCACCATTTGATTACGATCGCCAGTAAAAAACGTCACAGATGCTGATTTCATCCCATCATCTTTAATCTTATAAACGTCCAATTCCACTGAGTCTGTAAAACCATCATCCATCTGACTTTTACGCTCAAACTCATAGCGAATAATCGTCGGTTTCATAATGTTTTTAAGTTGATCAGTTTCCCAAAGCAATATCTCAGCTTCAGATAGCTCGACATCATTAATATCCCGATGTGGAGAATCACTCAAGCCACCAATGGAAATTCCTTTTTCTTCCAATTCTTTGTAAACGTTTTTTTCTTCAGCACCTTCAGCAAAAGCGGTGTTAGTTGCAATGCCAACGAGCACCCCCAAAACACTGCTTAGTAATATTTTATTATTCATTTTAATTCCAATTGACCTCAATCTTTCAATTCCAGTAATGGTACTCTGTAATCAGTCAGGATTTTATTAATTTCATCCTGATGCTTTTCGATCATCGCATTTACTTTGTCTTTCCATGCCTTCTCGCCATAACGAACTGCCATCGTAATGCTATGATCAAACTTAATATTATCTTCATTCATCATCGGAATAACGGCTAAATTAAGCCCTTTCTCTTTCTCAACTTGTTGCGCAAAGTAACCCGCGATCGGCCCCCACACAAACGTGAGGTTAATTTCATCATCTACCAAATCTTCTTCAATGATTTGACCCGGATATGCACGAGCATCACCCATCATAATTTGATAAGGAAAAGCTTGATCCATCAAACCTTGATTGAAAACAAACTCTGTCGCTGGTGAACGATCAAAGATACCAATACGTAACATTTTTTTCTGATCATCACTCAGATTCTTGAGATCATCTTGTGACTTAACAAAATCTAGGCCGCGATCTTTGACATAAACCATGCTCCAAGAAGAACGGAAATAAGGTTTTGTAGTGGCAGCTTGTTCAAAACCAGCATTAACACCCATTACGATATCGCATTTATAACGTCCATCTTCTGTATCGTTATTTTTCAATGTATTGCGAATAAAACCAATGCGTTGTGGGAACCATTCAAACTCAACAGGCACCCCCATCTCTTTTGCAAATAAAGCGGCAATTTTATTTTCGTAACCTTCCTCAGCTTTATTGGAACTTGGCAAAGAATAAGGATCGGCGCAAACACGAAACCGATCAGGAATTTCTGCACTTTCTTCAGCTCGCACCAAGCCGGTTGTAAAGACGGATAATACAGATGCGATCAGCGATATTGTTTTAATTTTAGACATTCTGATCCTCCAGAGAAACATAATTGTAGTAACACAAGAAACCACTATAACCCACGTGGTTTAGGCATAACACCTAGATTCATACTTCAAGATTAAGTTCAGGAAAAAATCTTACGGGCAGGTTAATAGGCCTATATTTGCCTGGTTTCTAGATAAAAAAAGGCAGTATCAGTTTCCTAATACTGCCTTAGTATCGTTACGAAATAAGCAATGCCTTATTTCTTCTTATCGATAGCCTGTTCTACTTTACGGATAGTACGATTCAACATACCTTTGGGCTCCGTTGTCGTTTTAGCCGCTTCTTTCAGCGTATCTAAGTTGTCAGAATTGCCAACAACAATACCGCCCATCATGCCTAACGATGCGTGAGGCGTGCATTTGTAAAGATAAAGCCCTTCTTTATCTAGCGTTACGCTAAACAATTCACCCATTTTTGATTGCCATTTTTCAGCACCTTCTGGGATCATGCCGTCCATTGTTGCTGCATCATGGCCGGCCATGTTTTGGAAAATAATCGTGTCGCCAGGCTGTGCAAAAACAACCATTGGATCAAATTTCGTCACCGCCGCTTTAATTACATGTTCCTCTGCGCTTACATTCGTTGTAAACATCGCAGCCATCGCAGCACCTAAAATAAAACTCTTCTTCATTTGACTCTCCTACAAAATTTTTTTTCTAAGCAGATTTAATGGCTCCGCATTGGCCATCCAGCGTAAGTACTACCGAAATTTACTTATTTTTTAAAAAGTTAATAATGCGCTCGGCAACGCTCACATAAATTTCTGGTCGCGCTAGTTTAGCTGTGATTAACAATGTGTCAAGGTAGTACACATCTAGACTAGACCTCACCATTGGTGCCAAGCTTAAACATCTCGCCATGAATGAAGCCTGAACCAATCACGCTTACTTATTTTTTTCTGTTAGCGCTTTATCTAACTTACGGATCGTACGGCCTATCATGCCTTTATTTTCTGGCATCGCTTTGATCGCATCTAGATTTGCTGGTGTTGTCGAGCCGACCACAACCGCTGAAATCATCCCTAAAGAAGCATGTGGTGTGCATTTGTAGATATAAGCACCTTCGACCGTGAAAGTATGTGAAAATTGCTCACCCATTTTAGATTGCCATTTTTCCGCTCCCTCAGGAATCATGCCATCAATAGATGTCGTATCGTGACCTGCCATATTCGTCCACGTCACCGTATCTCCAGGGTTAATAAACAACACCATCGGTGAAAACTTCGTTACTGCCGCTTTTACCTCATGATTTGTCGGCGCTGCCGCTGGTGCTTCGGCGACTTCCTCAACCACTTTTTTTGCAGGTGTAACAACTTCTTCAACTGGCTCTTCTACAACTTCTGGTGTTGTAACAACCTCAGCAACATCAGTCGTAGCAGCAGGTGTCTCTTCGGCAGCCTTTTCAGCAGCGGCAGAGACAGTGTCTTTCACTTCTTGAACCTTCTCCTTAACAGCAACCTTAGCTTCTTCTATCGCCGTGGCTGGCTCTTTCACATCGACGGCAGCACTTTTTTCATCGTCTGAGCAGGCACTTATTCCGACCATGAGTGGGAATAGTAAACTTGATACTAACGTTCGCTTCATCATTTCCTTAACCTCTTGAATTTTATTTCATTGTTTTAAAAAATTTTCGGCTATGCAGTGGTTTGTCACCCAGCAAAGGGGACAATAAATACCGCATTAAAATCTTTGCTTCGTGTCTCGTTTGCACGTCATTAAAAGTCTGACCAGATGCCAAAGCTAGTAGTGTTTGGCCGCGTACTTTGACGCCGTCGTTCTGTTGGAGTGAGATTGCTCTAACCGGACCAAGTTCAGCTAAATAGGTATATTCTTGTTCTGCTATAACATTCTCGCCTGTTTCCGCATCTTTCAATAAGTTTAGACCGTAGCCTAACGCATTCAACAAGTGTTTCTCAAAAAATCGAAGGATTGACTCAATATCACCATCACCGGAAAGTCGTATTAATGTTGATTGGTAAAGCAGGAAAATTTCTGGACAAGGATCGTGTCGATGTAAGAGTCTGAGCAGCAATTCATTCATGTAAAATCCACAAAATAATGAATTTCCTTCTAATCCGATCAGCTTACCATCAGCCTCAACATCGGTTAAATTCTGCAACTCTCCTTTACCACTCCATGCGAGCAAAAGCGGTTTGAAGGCCTGCAAAAGTAAGCGTCGCTGTGATCGTCGCGAACTGACACCATTCGCGACCAGTCCTATTCTGCCGTGATCGCGTGAAAACACGTCAAGCAATAAACTGGTCTCACGATAAGCGCGTTGGTGTAAAACAAAACAGGGGTGCAATTCCACACGCATCAGCTCGAAAACCAGTTTAGTTTGATCAGATCACTCCGATCCCAGACCAAATTGCGTCAATGCTCGAACATCATCCGACCATTTTTCGCGAACTTTCACCCATGTTTCTAGAAAGACTTTTTGCTCTAACATTGTTTCCAGATCAGCCCGGGCTTGTTCTCCAACCGACTTTAAAATCGCACCTTTTTTACCGATCACAATGCGCTTTTGCCCTGCACGCTCAACCCAGATCGTCGCCATAATATGCGCCAACCCCTCTTCTTCCTTGAATTGGTCAATCGTCACGGTTAATCGATACGGTAATTCATCACCAAGTCGCCGAAACAGTTTTTCCCTGATCAGTTCTGCCGCAAGAAAACGCACACTTCGATCCGTCACTTGATCATCTGGAAACCAATGATCTCCTGCAGGCAGTCGTTTTAAAATCGCTTCCTCAACCACGGATACATTCTCCCCCGTGCGTGCAATCGCAGGAATGATTTCAGTGAACTCATGCTCGCCTGTCAGTTGCTGGATATACGGTAATAGTGTTTCGCGATCAGGGAGTTTATCAATTTTGTTAATAACCAAGATGCATGGCACATTGCTTTGCTTGACGAGTAACAGAACGTTTTTATCTGCATCCGTCCACTTTCCAGCCTCGACAATAAAGAGCAACAAATCGACATCGGCGGCAGCGCGCAATACGGATTTATTCATTCCACGATTCAACGCGCTATCTGGACTGGTTTGTAACCCTGGTGTGTCTACATAAACGATTTGTGACGCATCGTGGGTTTTAATTCCAAGAATTTGATGCCGCGTGGTTTGCGGTTTACGCGACGTAATACTGATTTTTTGGCCGATCGAATGGTTAAGATACGTTGATTTACCAACATTGGGGCGTCCAATAATCGCCACAGCACCACAACGTTGCTCCTTACCCACTCACTTTCTCCTGCTCTAGAAATTCTAATACAAGTCGCGCGGCGGATTGCTCTGCACCGCGTCGACTGGAACCCTCTGCCTGCACTGCTGAAGGTAATCCCTCGCAACGACAAATTACAACGAAAGTTTGCTCGTGTGATTTACCCGAAGTCGATAAAACTTCATAGACAGGTAATGGCTTTTGCTGCGCTTGCAGGTATTCCTGAAGTTGCGTTTTTGGATCTTTCTCAACATGGTCAAGCGTCAACGAGTTAAGCAGTTGCGTAAATATATTCAGAATAACACCTCGGCACTGTGCAAATCCTGAATCTAAGTAGACAGCGCCGAAAACAGCTTCAAGCGTATTTTCGAGCGTGCTGGAACGTCGCCATCCCGCGGATTTCAACTCACCTTCTCCGAGTATGAGATAACGACCCAAATCATATTCACGTGCAAGCTTTGCGAGTGTATCGCGCTTAACGAGTGAAGATCGTAATCGTGTTAATTGCCCTTCGTGGGCTTCAGGAAACTGTTTGTAAAGTGCTTCTGCGATCACCGCACCGAGAATTGCGTCCCCCAGAAACTCCAATCGCTCGTTGTTTGGCGTACCGATACTCCGATGGCGGAGAGCCGTTTGCAATAGATCCAGGTTTTGAAATTGGTAACCTATCGCCTTCGCGAGTTCTTCGATCTGGTTTTGCTTTCCTGGCAAGACTACCCACCCGTACCAGGTATGATCAGGCTTTTATCGTATTTAAGAACAATATCAAAATCGGCGATCAATGGACGACGAATTTCATAAGTCATGCCCATCATCCTTTCGTTTTTACCTTTAACGCGGGTAACACTAAAAATACCCTTCATATCAGATAAGGTACTAAACTGATCAACATCTTCCACTTCAAAAAAACGTAGAAGATTCTTTCCAATAGAAGCTGTATTCATTTGTGCAATATCACTACGTTGTGACAATGAATCTAACGCATTATCGACTTTGATCTTCTCATTATAAATCGGCCACAAACGCATACCGATGTACGCAAAAAAGACCAACAATGAACAGACTAGTAAAAATCCAATAAATGTAATGCCACGCTGATTCTGTGATCCGATCTTCATATAACCTCCCGAAACTATTTGATCTTCATACCAATTCGTTGCCAGTCCATACCTTTGCTTTCACTATCCCAATACATCCATATACGAAATGCGCGCCCTATGATGTTTTCATCCGGCACTGTACCCCAGAAACGGCTATCGAGACTATTATCACGATTATCACCCATGACAAAATATTCCCCTTCTGGCACAACAAAATCGATGACTTCTTTTCCACTACGATCAGGTGTATTCAAAATAGTATGCACAATCGGATCAAGATGTTCCGTTAAAATGGTGGCGCCCGTCATACCCACACCGGATCCAACACCCTGATAGATTCCTATTTTTTCCTGCACAACTTCCACGCCGTTTACGTGCAGGACTTTATTTTGATAGGTAATCCGATCACCCGGAATACCAACAACGCGCTTAATAAAAGGGGTTTTATCGTCTTCTGGAAAACGAAAAACCATCACGTCACCTCGTTCTGGATCACTTAAATCAAATACTTTTTTATTTACAACTGGTAAACGAATTCCATAATTGAATTTATTAACGAGAATAAAGTCCCCCGTCAATAATGTTGGCATCATTGAGTTTGACGGAATGCGGAAAGGCTCAACAAGAAAAGAACGAAGTAGCAATACGACTAAGAAAATAGGGAAAAAAGAACGCGCATAGTCCACCAAAATTGGTGGTTTTATCAGGTTTTCAGCCAGCTCTTCGTCTATATCAGAACCCGGTGCATTCAACCTTGCTTTCCGATTGGGTAAGAGAAAAACCGTATCAAATAACCAAATCAATCCACTCACAAACGTCAATAAAACTAGTAATGCCGAAAAATCCATCGTCATATCAATTTTTTCCTTTGGAAAGTACGGCCATGAACGCTTCCTGTGGAATTTCGATCGAACCGAACTGTTTCATCCTCTTCTTACCCGCTTTTTGTTTCTCAAGTAATTTACGTTTACGTGAAATGTCGCCACCATAACATTTTGCCGTGACGTTTTTGCGCATCGCTTTCACCGTTTCGCGAGCGATAATTTTTGCCCCAATGGTGGCTTGGATCGCAACTTCATACATCTGACGTGGGATGATCTCACGCATTTTTTCAGCCAAATCACGTCCGCGCCGCTGTGCATGCTCTGCATGCACAATTACTGAAAGTGCATCAACTTTATCACCATTAATCATTATATCCAGCTTGACCATCTTCGCCGGGTTATAGCGCGTAAAATGATAATCGAGTGATGCATACCCCCGCGTAGCAGACTTTAACCGATCAAAAAAGTCGAGAACCATCTCGCTCATAGGCAATTCGTAGGAAATAGAAACCTGATTTCCCATGTACTGCAAACGAGTTTGCGTCCCACGTTTATCAATACAAAGTGTCATGACATTTCCGAGATAATCCTGTGGGACGAGAATATCCACTTGCAGCATTGGCTCACGAATCTCCTCGATCGTGTTTTGCGCAGGTAATTTAGCTGGATTATCAATATAGATGATCTCACCGTCTGTGGAGACGACTTCGTAAACTACGGTTGGTGCCGTGGTGATCAGCGCCATATCGTATTCACGCTCTAACCGTTCCTGAATGATCTCCATATGTAACATGCCGAGAAATCCACAACGGAAACCGAAGCCCAGTGCTTCAGATACTTCTGGCTCGTAGAATAATGCCGCATCGTTGAGACGTAATTTTGATAATGCCTCACGCAGATCCTCATAATCACCAGAATCAATCGGATATAAACCTGCGAAAACATTCGGTTTTACTTGCTTGAAACCAGGTAATGGAAGATTCGCTGGCTTCACCCCATCAGTAATCGTATCGCCCACAGGCGCACCGTCAATCTCTTTTATTCCGGCCACAACCCAGCCAACTTCACCCGTTTGAAGCGCATCCATGTCCTGACGTTTTGGAGTGAAAATACCGAGTCGATCGATCGACCAAACCCGACCTGTCGACATCATCTTAATTTTCGCATTCTTGTGTAATACGCCATCGACTACCCTGACCAACGAGATCACACCAAGATAATTATCAAACCATGAGTCGATGATTAATGCTTTTAAGGTCGCCTCCGGATCACCTTGTGGTGATGGAATTTTCGCAACGATCATTTCTAACAGTGCTTCTATTCCGAGTCCTGATTTTGCGCTGACATGTAGTGCTTCCGTTGCATCTATGCCGATCACATCTTCGATTTCTTGCGCGACGCGATCAGGTTCAGCAGCCGGTAAATCAATCTTATTCAAGACCGGGACCACTTCAAGCCCCTGATCAACCGCCGTATGGCAGTTCGCCACACTTTGCGCTTCGACCCCTTGGGCCGCATCTACGACTAAAAGCGCACCTTCGCAAGCTGCAAGCGATCGCGACACTTCATAGGTGAAATCCACATGTCCAGGCGTGTCGATAAAATTCAACTCATACGTCTCACCATCTTGCGCGATGTAATTGAGCGTGACGCTTTGAGCCTTGATCGTAATACCACGCTCACGCTCGATATCCATCGAGTCGAGCACTTGCGATGCCATTTCGCGCTCACTCAGGCCTCCACAGTGTTGGATGAAACGATCAGCCAGGGTGGATTTACCATGATCAATATGGGCGATAATTGAGAAATTACGAATATTCTTCATTCAGAGGTGTTTTTTGGAAAGGTCGTTAGACACGGTTAAACAGGCGTGGATTGTAACGGAATAGCTGATCGACTGGAATAGACCCTCAAAATCATCTACTCAATGAGGGACTGAATTCCTACTACGATTTGTTGGTTAGGCGTATTTCAATTGCTACCGTAGGTTTTACCGATCCAAACACCTTCAGGTGTGTCACCTGCGCAGCAAGAAAATCCCGGTGTTGTATTGAGCATACTATTTAAGATCACTTGATCATCAAAATTCACCCACCCATCAAGATTTAAATCAGTGGTGATATCGGCACTACCAAGACGAGTTCTCATGAAATCTTCGTCAGCGTGATCAATCCAACCGTCATTATTGAAATCCCCGTCGCATTGATTCCCATATCCATCAAAATCACTATCTAACTGCGACGTGTTGGTATGATAGATACAATTATCTTGCGCGTTAATAATTCCATCCCCATCAGAATCATGGTTTCCGTTACTATTAATTGTAAATCTCGTTCCTGCGCTCACTTGCTGAGTGCCGACAGCGCGGTTCACCGTCACCCACCATTGCCCGCCGCCGTACGCAAGATCAAACGCGGGCGCAAAGCTGCAAACACCACCAGAGCTGCATTGTGCCTGGGTTGATGAAAGTGTGCGTCTAATCACACCAGGATTATCATCACTACCACTCGAAGGGACGCCGTACTCATTCACCCAAACAAAATAACTTGTTGCTGATGCAACCGCATCCCAATAAAAACGTGGACGTTGATTATTCAAAGTGATATTGGGATAGCCCGGAACTGGGATACTTGGAACGACTTGTGCTCGAGTTAACGATGCCATGATATTGGCTGCAGGTTTCCTTTGTAGCGTCGGGCTAAACAAACCAAAATGGCCTTCCGAATTATTCTCGCCAGTGCTCACTAAATTGAACCAAATAGCCACTTTGACAAAGTCCCAGTTACTTATCCGTTTTGACACTTGCGTAAGATATTCGGCCTGTCTTTGTTCTGAAATCCCCCCCCGTCCAGAATAGGTGGTCATACCAAACTCCGTAAACCACAATGGTTTATCGTCTTGATATACGTTCACCATCAAATCACGAACTTTAGCGACCCCCTCATCAAAGCACCAAGGTGGTTCAGAACACTGATTAATCCAATCCACTAAACCATCCGGCCTCAATCCACTGTAGGGATGGATGGATAAGCCGTCGAATGATCCTTTCGCTCCCGCTTGGTACATGGCATTCAGATAATACGTATCCATCGATGCCAGTGATCCACCGAGCACGATGGCATTTTTATCCACATCTTTGATCGCGGCATACGCTTGTTTAAGGAGTTTCGTGTAGGCGAGTGCAGCTTGCGGCTCAGAAAGAAATGCATCCCCGATTTCGGCTTCAGGCCAAAAACCGATAAAACGTCGCTGTAGATGGCCACGCCAGAAATGCCCAATGTTCGGCTCGTTCCAGATCTCCCACGCCATTGTCTGGCGTCCAAAACGCTTTACCAGATCACGCATTATGTTCGCGTAGTCTTGAGTGTTCACTGGTGGATAGGCATTGATATAACTGGGTGCTTGGGTGCCATCACCGCAGCGCTTTGCCGGATCGGAAGATGCCCAGCAAGGGGTTTCCGCAACAACGAGAATGACTTGGATATCTAACGATTCTGCACGGTCAAGGATTGACTGTAGCGTGTTCCAATAATAGTCTTGATGAATACCTTTTTCGGGCTCCATATTAGCCCAACTCACACCGAGCCGTACCACACTCAAGCCAAGTTCTGACGCAAGTTCGAGACGATGTCGACCGTCCGGCAAACTTTTCGTAACATTGAGCATGTGCGCTCCCCACAAAACATCCGCAATGACCGCAGGACTGGTGAGCAGCAGTAATATTGATATGAGCCAGATCTTCCTTTTCATGACACTTCGCAACTGTGAACGAAGTCTCATTATAGGCACTGTCAATTATTTGACAATCGAAAGTCTCAGCTGGTTGATAGTTGTTTACGAGTTGCCCAGCGCAACACTGCACTACGCGGAATATCATCACCAGTCACCACTTTGTACAAAATATACGGATCTTTGCACAGCAGCAGCATTCGCTTGTAACACTTTGTATGACCACAAAAAAGTATTCGATCATCACTTTTTATGTAGGTGTCATCCTCCGGCATGAGGACTCTCTCCTCCCCGCGAATTAGCATGAGCGCTTTACTAGGAAGAGTTTCCTGGCTCTCAGGCGCTTGTAGCAAGTGGGATAGTCGAACCCCTTCTCCAGCCGAAAGCAAATCGATCACCGCGGGTGATTTTTTCGGTGACACCTTAAGCACCCATAATTCAGGCACAAATTGCGAGCCAATCCGCTCGTCTAGTTGCCGAAAAACTTCACGCACAGCATGATTCGAATTCATGCCCAATAAATGAAGAAATTCGCTCAAACGCGGAAGGGTCAGTATATCTTTAATGCGATCAGCCAGAACCTTACCCGGGTTCATCACGATACTTGCTTCGAGCGCATCAAATATCACGTTATTGGATTGCAAATTCTGACGAGCGACCGTGAACAATCCGGGATTAAGTTCACGCGCAGTCATGATGATAGAAAGATTGTTCGAATCATTATCAGTGCCCGCAATAATCCCAACCGCATCGCGGATGCCAGCCTCAATTAACGTATCCGCTTCAGTACCACGCCCGATCACCATTCCCTGTGGTGGTGGCTCAACCTCATCACTTGGTTCGATAACCACTGTCGGCATGCCTTCAGCTTCCAGCTTCTCGAGTAAATAATGCCCGAAACGACCATAACCACAAACAATCCATTTGCCACGTGGTGGCATAGCAGGACGGCTGTATGGATCACCTGCAATCCCCGTTAACCAGCTACTTAATAAATAATGATTTGGTGATCCCAATGCCAACGCCATGACTTTCCCAAACACTTCAAACGCATCAACGATATGTTCCGTTCCAAATGAAGCAACATTCGCCTTTGCTTCCTGATCGGCAACGCGCGCGATCACCTGTAAATTCGGATTCAATAATTTACTCGTAATCGCAATTTTCAGGTTCACACGATCTTCATCCGTCAAGGCTATCACCCCTGAACATTGGCGATGTTTCAACCCCGCTTCTAATAGATGCTCGGGGATTCCTGCATCAGCACATAATCCTGGCACATGTACGGGAAAATGCTGATCATGCAAACTCAATGCATTGATCTGCTCTTGTTTGCGGTCGATCACAACCAAACGGATTTGATAACGTGTCAATGCGCTCACTAAAGCTGCACCAGCTTCACCATAGCCACAAAGTAGGTAGAAAGGATCTTTAATTTTACGGATACTGCGTGCGAACTGTCTTTCGATCACGGCTTGCCGAAACGCTGCTTCTTGTAAAAGACTTAATAGTGAACCGATTGAATATAACCAGGCGATCACGCTCAAATACATGCACACCATCGCCCACATACGCTGCGCTTGGGAAAACGCTAGAGGCAATTCCCCAAAGCCGATTGTGGTCGAGGTATAGCTAACAAAATACAACGCGTGAAAAAAATCCATCCGCGTCGTTTCGCCATTCACTTCAATGCCCGGCACCATCACCATGCCAATAACAGCAATACTGTAGATTGCGATCAACACCAAGAAAGGTGGTCGCATGCGTCGGATAATTATCCAAATGACCTGATCCATTTTGAAACTTCGACTAAAGTTGAATAAGAGAACGTTAGCGGTGCATCACCGTTTCCAACACGAGCAAGATCACAGAAATAATATTGGCTAGAAGCGCGCCACCAGCCAACGAAACTATACTCGCCGTGATATCCGGCGTAATCCCTGTCCCGCTTATTTGCGTTGCAAATGCCCAGACCATCGCAGCTGCGATCAGCTGTAAATCGGCAACGAGGCTGGTTGAAAGTAGCACGGCGCCAATTTGTGTTCGATCACCAAATTTCAGTACGGTCGCGATCAGATTAACGACAATCACAGCAAATAACTCATACACAGGATGGTGGCTAGCTTGATCAATCTGGCCAAGGAAAAAACCAAAATTAAGGGTTAATGCCAGAACAATAAAGAAACCGAAAATCACTTTTTCAAGATTCATAATGCCAAACTCGCTCTCAGGTTAAGAAATGTCTGATTGTTATTCTGCTGTTCATTATGGCAGATCTGATTAATTCCGCGTAGAAATCTCACTCTATGTCACCCGGCGACGACATAGAAACACCGTGTCATAAGCTAACTTATTGATTACATAACACCCAGCCGATGGATTAAATCTTGCAATCAAGCACGGAATTACCTCGATAGAACAAAATGGAATTGTTGAATGAAACTTCACAAAGCAGCATTACTCTCTGGCCTGATCGCAACAAGTGTTGCTTCTCCATCGTACGCAATTAATATCGAATTTGATTACACCCTTGACGAAGAAAACTTTTTTGCTAATAACACGGCTAAATCTTTACTTGAAACAGCCGGCGCATACTTCTCGAACTTAATCACTGACGATTTAAACTCCGTCCTCTTTACAAGCAATATAAGTCTTCCATCCAGCGCTGTTACAACCAGTAAAACCGTTGTATCAGCTGCAGACACGCTTACTGTTTTTGTGGGAGGCGTTAACCTCAGCGGAGGTACCCTCGGCCAAGCGGGTCCATCTTGGTCTAACAGCAATGATTCCCGAGGTGAAATTGGTCATACAGGCTCCTCTGCAACAGCCACTGATTTTGCACCTTTATATGGTGTCATGAGTTTTGCGGCTAACCGGTCAGACTGGTATTTCGATACGGACTTGGCTGTGGATGAAGTCTTCACCGGTTACGATTTCTACTCCGTTGCTTTACACGAGATCGGACATGTTCTTGGCATCAGCACGGCGCCGTCTTGGGATCACTTGATCAATGCAAGCGGTGAATTTATCGGTGAAAAATCTGTTGCAGTCCATGGCGGCCCTATCGCAACGGTGAGTAATGACCATTGGGCTTTTAATACCACGAGCACCATCAATGGTGTCGGTAGTTTTGAAACGGCGATGGATCCGAATATCGCAGCCGGCATCCGTAAAGAGTTTACGGACTTAGATATCGCCGCCCTCGATGACATCGGCTGGGATATCAATAGCGATGTCAGCGCCGTACCAGTACCGCCCGCCATTTGGTTAATGGGCAGCGCAATGATCGCGCTGTTTCGCTTTCGCAAGGTAAATCGTTAAGCTTTTAAAGCCAATTTCCAAACACGTTCCTATCATTTAAACAGTTTGCTTACTGAGTTTAAAACGAGTTAAGAAAGAAAAGGTTACGGTTTTAGCGCATAGACCTGATCGAAAAGATCCTCAAGATGTGTGTGCGTTCCACGAAGCTGATCAATCACCGCTTTTGCCCACTCAAAATATTCTCGCTGACGATCAATATCCCAATTGGTCGGTGGTGAAACCTGCATATCGCGTAAATTACAGATTTTATCGGCTAACTTCACTAAGCGCGCTTCATGACTCGCTGTTGCAGCATGTTCAATTTGCAGGCGCTTACGTTCAGCCTTGCGTAACGATTGATCATCCGTCACTTCTGCAACGACGCGCATCACCACTTCTCCAAAATGGTGTTTAAGTTCAGAAAAGGTCGTATCGGTATCTTCTACTGTGTCATGCAATATCGCCGCCGCGATCACGATAGGATCAGCAACATCAGCTTCATTCACCAAAACATTCGCCAGATCAATCGGGTGGTTTATGTATGGCGAAGCTTCAATTCCTTTACGTCGTTGATCGCGATGCTTTAACGCAGCGAAAGCCAACGCGGCAAAAATCAGCTTTTGATCATTCATGATCCCGTATCAAGCAGCGGTACTGCGGAAAGAAGTTTTTTCGTGTATTCATGCTGAGGATGATGCATAACTTGGTCCACATCGCCATATTCCACGATATCGCCGTGATACATCACGGCAACTTCGTGCGCGATATACTCCACCACACCAAGGTTATGTGTAATAAATAAATATGTCAGCCCCATATCAGCTTGTAATTGCTTAAGCAGCTGCAAAATTTGCGATTGTACAGACACATCCAAGGCACTCGTGGGTTCATCACAAATAATTAAACGCGGTTCAACCGCCAAAGCGCGTGCGATACAAATACGTTGGCGTTGACCACCGGAAAATTCATGGGGATAACGCAAGCGATGTTCCGCATCCAAACCAACCTGCGCCAGTAAATCTTCAACTCGCTCAATCCGTGAACGTTTATCGCCACCGATTCCCTGCGCCACCATTCCCTCCTCGATAATATCGCCGACTATCATGCGTGGGTTCATCGAAGAATAAGGATCTTGAAAGACAATCTGAATATCTGATCGCCGCGCACGCATCGCTTTTGCCGACAAATTGGTGAGATCAACACCGTCAAAAATCACTTCCCCATTTGTCGGTTTTACTAACTGTAAAATGCCTTTTCCAAATGTCGTCTTGCCACTACCAGACTCACCCACCATCGCGATGGTGCGGCCTTTTTTTAACGTCATCGACACATTATTCACGGCTCGAACATGTCCGACCGTGCGTTTAAAAAACCCTTTCTTGATGGGGAAATGCACATCCATGTCCGTGACCTGTAAAATGACATCCTCATCTTCTGAAAGTGAATTAAACCTATCATCGTGATTGCGTTTTATACGGCTCGGTAACGCATCAAATAATCGTTGGGAATAAGCATGTTGAGGCGCGTTGAAAAAAGCTTTTGCCGGGCCTTGTTCTACTAATTTACCGGCATACATGACACCGATCTGGTCAGCCATTTTTGCAGCAACACCCAAATCGTGAGTGATAAATAAAATCGCCATATTCAAGCGCGATTTCAAATCATTCAGCAGGTCCAACACTTGCGCTTGAATCGTTACATCCAGAGCCGTTGTCGGTTCATCCGCGATCAGCAATTCAGGCTCGCCAGCCAGTGCGATCGCGATCATGACACGTTGCTTCATCCCTCCCGAAAATTGATGTGGGAATTCATCATAACGACGCTCAGCATCCACAATTCCAACGGCATGAAGTAATTCAATGACACGACCGCGTAAAGCCTGCCCCTTGAGTTTTTTATGCCAGCGCACGGATTCTGCGATCTGATCACCAATACTCATGACCGGGTTCAATGATGTTTGTGGTTCTTGGAAAATCATGCCGACTTTTCCACCGCGCACTTTACGCATGGCGGCTTCCGAAATGCGCAGCAAATCTTCGCCTTCAAGTAACACCTGCCCCGATGTGATCTTTGCCGCATTCGGTAAAAGTCGCATAACAGACATCGACGTGATGGATTTACCACTGCCTGACTCGCCAAGTAGAACATATGTTTCACCACGCTTTATCTGCAAACTCACACCATCAACAACCGCTTCGCTTGCGAATTCAATACGTAAATTGTCAATCGATAAAATCGTGTCCTGATCAGCTATGCTCATCATTCATCTCCTTCGGTCGGTTCTGCGGCGGGCACGCGTCGTGGTTGACGATTTTCATCCAACGCGACGAATGTTAATGTTGCCTGCGTGACTTTAATCACTTCCGGATCGGCGGCATTACGTTCTGCAAAAACTTCGACATCGACGGTGATGGATGTTCTACCGACTTTCACCACATCCGCGTACAAACTCAACACGTCACCAACAAAAACCGGTTCATGTAATTCAATCGAGTTCACCGCCACCGTTGCCACGCGCCCTTTTGCGCGGCGTATAGCAGGGATGCTTGCAGCAATATCGATTTGCGAAAAAATATAACCGCCGAAAATACTCCCACCCTGATTAGTATCGCGCGGCATCGGCACCACTCGCATGGTGGGTATTTTGTTAGCGGGCAAGCTCGCGGCTTTCATTAATCGTTTCGCTCATGCAGCCGAGGATCAAATGCATCACGCACTTGATCAGAAAATAAATTTGCCGCGAGCACTAATACAAACATAAACAAAAATGCCGCCGCTAATGACCACCAAACAATCGGATCACGCGCCATTTCAAGACGCGCGGCATTGATCATATTGCCCCAACTGTTCATGCTCGGATCAACACCAATATTGATATACGACAACACCGCTTCTGCCAGTACAAGTCCACTAAAGTCCAACACAACGGAAATTAAAACCAGATGCATCACATTCGGTAAGATGTGTCGCACGATGATCGTAAAATGACCAACACCAAACGCTTGCGATGCTTGAATAAAATCCACTTCTCGTAGCTTCATTGTCTCGCCACGTAACATCCGGCATAAGCCCGTCCAACTGGTCACACCAAGAATTAAGCAAAGAAATAATAATCGTGTATCTGACCGCGCAGCGATTGAGGTAAAAGCATCGGCATTGTTCGCCATATAAACTTGCAACATCAAAATAGATGCCGCTATCAGAAGCACACCGGGAATAGAATTTAATGTGGTGTAAATATATTGAATAACATCATCTACCCAGCCACGGAAATAACCGGCAGCAATACCAAGAAAAACCGCAAAGGGTAACATGATGAGCGTGGTTAAGGTGCCTATTACTAAACCTGTTCGGATACTTTTTAACGCTTGATAAAAGACATCTTGGCCGACTTTATCAGTTCCAAAAATATGATAGACATAACTCAAATCCCAAGCGATAAAAACCAGCCATAAACAAATCGAAAAAGTGACTATTATCGTCCGCCATGGAACGTTATTTTGTCCTTTAATAAAGGCAAAAAAACTATCACGTGGAGATTGTTTCTGCGCGCGTGATAGTTTTAAATTCAACAGGAAAATAACCAACAAGATCACTACGGTCGCTTTCAATGACGCGATCACGATTCGCATGATAATGTCAGGAATTTTTTCAATCCGCGGATCACCGAGATGCGAGCCACCATGAAGCAAGCGCGGGTAGCTGCGAATGATCTGCCCCCCCGGAAGCTCAACAGTTTCTTTGCTGTATTGATACGCCGCAAACGGTGCTGAGTAAGTTTTTTCGTCCAGTTCGTTTAAGTGACCAACGAGATAATCGAGTACGCTTTTGATTTGCGTTGAGTGAATAACATCCGTTTGCGGACTACCATCTGGCGATTCGACACGCGGATGATAATGGAACGAATCGAGCAAACCGATTACCAGATAAATGCAAAGCACGACCGCTGAGCCCATCGCAACTTTGCTATGTAAAACTTTACGCCAAGGGCGGCGTAAATGTTCATGCCGACGTACATGCAAGATGAACATGGTCAGCATAAAAACTAAAATAAAAACGAGCGAATCAGTCCAAAGTAACGTGGGCATTATTGCAACCTCACGCGTGGATCAACCAAGGTATAGGAAATATCGGTGAGCAATAATCCAATGATATACAACACCGAACCGAGAAAAACCATGGAGCGAACAATCGCAAAATCTTGATTATTGATCGCATCCAATGTGTAACTGCCAAGCCCTGGAATACCGAAAAACGATTCCGTGATCAGGCTGCCCATAAAAAGAGTGGGTAAAACGACAACAACACCGGTGAGAATCGGAATCATGGCATTTTTAAGTACATGACGAAACATGACTAAACGCTCAGATAAGCCTTTCGCGCGCGCCGTCCGCACATAATCTTTTCCGATCTCTTCCAGAAAAATTGTCCTATACCAACGGGTGCCTGATCCAATTCCTCCGACTAGGCCGACCAGTACCGGAAGAATTAAAAATTTGATCGCATTTAGACCACCGTCGTAGCCCGAGATCGGCACAAGATTCAATAGTTTCCCAATTAAATATTGTCCGCCAATAATGTAAAACAAACCCGAGACCGACATCAGTACGACGCAAAATATGACCCCGGTCAGATCAAGATACGTTCCACGAAAAAAGGCAATCAGTAAGGCAAACGTGATATTCACTAATAACCCCACTATCAACGCCGGAATGGCTAAGGCAAGCGATGGCCACATGCGTTGTTTTATATCATTACTAATGTCGCGACCGCTGTCTGATTGACCAAAATCAAATAGAAAAAGTTTGACCGATTTATCCACGAAAATCGTATCTGTTACTTTTTCTGTCCCACTAGATGCCGCATTCCACAACAAAGGTTTGTCGTAACCACGCTCCGCTTTCCACGTTGAAACGGCGTCCTCAGAAATACGTTTGTCACCCAACTGCATGCGCGCCATATCATCAGGACTATTCACCACAAAAAATAATATAAACGTCAGAACATTCACGCCGATCAGAATTGGAATCGCATACAAAATACGACGAAAAATATAATTCATCATAATCCGGTTGCCCTCTCACGTCGCCACCAGATCCAGACGGCTGGTATCAATACTAAAACCAACAAACACAACAACCACTTGATCGGCCACAAGACGGGCTGATTCCATATTGCCCGTTTCCCTTGACGCAATATCGGATCGATACGTTTATATTTAAGTGTGTTATTCGCCATTAAATTCGGTTTGGCATTTTGATACCAATCATGATGCAGCGAATATGCGACGGGGTGCCAGCCCCATAACCACGGTGAATCGTTACGTAAAATAGTAACCATTTTAGTGATCACGGCTTGTCGTGCAGATCCATTCGGCATGTTTTTCATTCGATCAAATAATGCATCAAATTCTTCATTTTCGTAGTTCGATGCATTTTCACCTCGATGCTCTACTTTGCCATTTGGGCCATAAAGTAAAAAGAAGAAATTCTCCGGATCAGGATAATCGGCATTCCAACCCCATTGGAAAATTTGCGCGGTGCCGGTAAGCATTTTTTCTTGAAAACGATTGTAATCCGTAGCGCGAATAACCAACTCAATACCCAATTTTTTGAATTGTTTTACCATCCAATCCAGCAAGGCTTTACTGCCCGGACCAGATCCGGTGTTATCGAAATAGAGGATCAATTGTTTCCCTGTTCTTTCATCACGTCCGTTGGGGTAACCGGCTTCGGCCATCAAAGCACGTGCAGCTTCGATCGGCTTACGTTTAACAGTCACGTCATCCCAATCGTAAACAACAGGATTCATTCCCGCTCGACCTTCCAGCGCACCGAATATTCCCGGAGGGATCGGCCCTTGTGCTGGCACACCACGATCATTCGCGAAGATAGAAATGTATTCTTCGTAATCCACTGCGATGGAAATAGCCTGTCGAAGCTTGCGAGCGCGATCGGAATAACCACCGATCACATCATCCAGCATATTAAAGCCCATGTAATAGGTTGAGGTCGTCACAGCAGTGATCAACTTAATGCCTTTCTCTTTCATCTCATCCGTTAACTGTGCATTGCCTTCTGCGCCGATCTGCACGGCTTGATCAAAACTGTCTGATGAAACACCAGAATTGTCGTAATAGCCTTGCAAGAATTTATTCCACGATGGGATCGATTCTTTTTCTAAGGAATAAATGGCTTTATCTATAAACGGTAATGGCTTTCCTGCATCGGCGAGCAAACCACCGTGCTCATCGGTTAATTCCCCTTCCGTCGGGTAATTTTCACCGTGGAAATTAGGATTGCGCGCTAACACCATGCGTTTGTTTGGATTATTTTCCGTTAGCATGAACGGGCCAGTGCCGATCGGAAACCAGTCCAAAGAGATATTTTTATCGTTCATCCCAGGCTGCGCGTAAAAATCGATCGCTTCCCACGGCATGGGGGAGAAAAAATACATAGAAAGCCAATAGATGAACTGCGGATATTTACCATGGAGGCGTATTTGATAGGTGTGCTCGTCCAATGCCGTCACACCGGAAATAGCAAGGCTTTTTAGATCTGGTTCATCGTTTTCTGCTCGCATCTTTTTAAGCGTTTCGCTAAATGCGCGTAAACCTACAATATGCTCCGCCATCAAACTTGCCACTGGTGAGTGTGTCACCGGATCAGCCATGCGCTTAATCTGATAAATATAATCTTCCGCGACTAACTCACGCGTGCCCGTTTCAGAAAAATCCCCGAGCTCACTGTAATCTTCAACCTCTTCTGGGGTCAGATCGTGATATCGCAACTCACCAGCGCTATTCTTTGCCAGTGCAGGGTGCGGTTGATACAAAATACCTTGTTTGATTTTGATCGTGTAAACACTGAAAGCAATCTGATCTTCCGGAGTATCTTCCGCTAACACCTTGTTGTGCTCATCAAGATAAACGACATCAGGAATGCTTTCTGCAGTAAGTGGGGTGAGTTCGTAGGGACGTTTAAGAAAATGATATTGCAAAGGTGCTTCGTAGATCTGACCAAGAAAGACATACTCGTTAGCGCTATAGGAGCGCACGGGGTCGAGATGCTTGGGGCGTTCTGCAAATTGATCGTAGTAGATCAGCTCCGCTTCCTGATCTTGCGGATAGGGGTTATTCCACGGCACTTCGCCGCAACCGGCTAGCCCACCTGTTATTAATATCAGAAAAGAAAGTCGCTCGAACATAAAGTTTCTTATAAGATCCCTCGCAATTGTGGTTGATTATAAACACGCACCCACAAATAAACACTGAAATTACATAAAAAGAGGACAACTCATGGGATTTCTTGCAGGAAAAAACGCGCTGATCGTCGGTGTCGCCAGTAATCGCTCAATTGCTTATGGTATTGCTAAAGCCATGCATCGTGAAGGCGCAAACCTCGCTTTTACATATCAAAATGACAAGCTAAAAGGCCGTGTAGAAGGCTTTGCCGCTGAGATGGACTCCACTATTACGCTGCCGTGTGATGTCGCAAACGATGATGAAATTGCCGCAGTTTTCGACGGCTTGAAATCACATTGGGAACATATCGATATTCTAATCCACGCGGTTGCTTTCGCCCCACGTGAAGAACTTGCAGATGATTATATTAATAGCGTCACGCGCGAAGGGTTCAAAATGGCCCACGATATCAGCTCCTACAGTTTCACAGCGCTAGCAAAAAACGCACGCCCGATGATGGCGGGACGTCAAGGTGCGATGCTCACACTGAGCTATATTGGTGCTGTCCGTGCGATGCCTAACTACAACGTGATGGGGTTAGCAAAAGCAAGTTTGGAAGCCAATGTTCGTTATATGGCTGCAAATCTTGGCCCCGAAGGTATTCGGGTAAACGGCATTTCTGCCGGACCGATCAAAACACTTGCAGCATCTGGCATCAGCGGTTTACGTGACTTCCTCAACACCGTTGAGGAACATTCCCCAATGCGTCGCAATGTGACGATCGACGACGTCGGCAATACGGCTGCATTTATGTGCTCTGATCTGGCCGCTGGCATCACCGGCGAGATCACATATGTGGATAGTGGTTACAACATCCTCGGTATCACTGGTTAATAAAAACACTGAGGCCGGTTGCCAACACAACCGGCCTTTTCTCGCATAACCATTGCGCGTCTCAACAAATCTTTATTCTTTGTAAACTACCGTCAAATTCTTGTCTTTTAGGCAAATAAATACTTCCTCAACTTCAACAAAGTAATAAACCCATCTATGCAAGGTAGTTAGTTAAGCTATAATCGTAGCCAATCTTAGGGAGGGTTGTGTGAATAAAAGGGGCAAAGTCCGCTTTAAAAGTAGTCCTGAAGTACATACTGCAAACAATGACATGTCACTCGTGTTGCTCTGGGGAGCAATGCTGTTTTTATTGTTTTTTGCTGCCAGTCTTGTCGTTGACGTCTCCGCACAGTTTTGGCTCGCTGGGATACTCATCGCGTTTCTACTTATTTCCCGGCGTTTTTGCGAGCACGGTTTATGGCGCATTGTTTATCTCGGCGTCATCGCGTTCCTAGCAATCCGCTATATTTCTTGGCGCACAACAGAAACGCTAAGCTGGACTGATCCGATTGATTTCATTCCGATGATCCTGCTTTACCTTGCTGAGGTATACGCGATCATTCTCGGCTTGCTCGGCATGTTTGTTTGTATAGAACCGATCAAACGACCACACGTTCCGATCAATAGCGATCCTGAAAAACTACCCGTTGTCGATGTCATGATCACGACCTACAACGAATCGTTTGAAATGCTTGAAGTTACGCTCGTCGCGGCGATGCAAATGCATTATCCGGATCATAAATACAATGTATTCCTATTAGATGATGGCGGGACAAAAGACAAACTTGAGAGCGACCAACCCGAAATCGCGATCACTGCGCGGATCCGTAGCCGACGTCTAAAAGAACTCTGCTCCGACTTAGGTGTGACATACCTTACACGGGAAGATAACCGCGATCATAAAGCGGGAAATATCAACGCCGCGCTACTTCGAACACACGGTGAATTAGTTGTCATTCTCGATTCTGATCACGTTCCTGCTGCAGATTTCCTTGAAAAAACCGTGGGTCACTTTGAGCGCGATCCGAAATTGTTCTTGGTACAAACACCCCACTTTTTCATTAATCCCGATCCTGTCGAGAAAAACTTAGAAATTTTTTCTCGTATGCCGAGTGAAAACGAGGTTTTCTATCGGTTAATGCAGAAGGGTTTGGATTATTGGAACGGATCACTTTTCGCCGGATCGGCCGCCGTTTTACGCCGCACTTGTTTAGAAGAAATTGGCGGCTTTGCCACCAGCTCGGTGACTGAGGATGCTGAAACCGCGCTAGAGCTGCACAGCCGAGGTTTTAATAGTCTCTACATTAGTGAGCCACTCATTTCTGGACTTGCACCTGAAAGTTTTTCTGCGTTCATCACACAGCGCTTACGCTGGGGTACGGGCATGGTTCAAATCATGCTGATGAAAAACCCAGTGTTCCGTCCCGGTTTGACCATGTCGCAACGCTTTTGCTATCTATCCAATTGCCTTTACTGGTTCTTCCCGTTCGCGCGCGTTATTTTTTTCGTCGCGCCGTTGATGTATCTGTTGTTTGGTTTGGAAATTTATAACGCCAATACGCTTGAAGTGCTTGCCTATACACTCCCACACTATTGGGCATCGATTCACCTTTCGAGCTTTTTATATAAAAACGTACGATGGCCTTTTGTCTCCATGCTGTATGAAACCTTGCAATCAATTTTCAGCTTGCAAGGCTTATGTAAGACGATCGCGAATCCCAAAGCACCAAAATTTGTGGTGACACCAAAAGGTGAACACCTGGATAATGATTTCATTTCACCACTGGCCTCGCCTTTTTATATCTTCTTCATGATCCAGCTTTTTGCGTTGGGGATCGGTATTTATCGTTACGTCAGTTTTCCTGAAGAAAGAATGCTGATCTTATTAGTCGGCTTTTGGCATCTGATCAATATTTTACTGTTGCTCGCCTCGTTTGGTGTGTTGGCTGAGCTGAAACAACGTCGTGCAATGCCTCGGATAGATGCGGGTGCGCATGAAGAAGCGACGCTGGTTATTCACAAATCACACATTCCATGCGTAGTCGAGAATCTATCAACAGGTGGTGCAGGCATCATCACACAAGATCTGACCGATCAAATGTTGGATCGTGGTGCACATGGTCAGCTCCTAGTCCACAACAAAGCGCTTAATCGAATCAGCAAGCTCGTGGTTGACATTAAAATGGTCAAGACTACTCGCGAAGGACGTATTTGTGGTCTGGAGTTCGTTTCAACCAGTGCACAACAGCGTGCGGAAATTATTTCATTAGTTCATGGTGATAGCGCGCGCTGGTCAAACATGTGGAATGATCGCCCGAGTAGTGTGAGTAAACTGAAAGGTCTTGCACTTCTTGTCTTCTGGGGAGTGAAACATTCACGCCTCCATTTGTCGCACATTGCCATGAGTTTCAAACGTTTTGTGGCAAGATTATTCCGTCTCAAAAAAACAGATTTAGATAACGCTTACTAAAAATATACTAAGGCTCAGAGGGAAGTATGATGAAAGTACGAACATATACAAATAACACTTTTAGAGGTGGGCAACACGCTAACCGTCTCTCACAATTCATGTTCGCTGTGGTCAGTATGTTCATCACGTCTTCGGCCCTTGCTGCGGACGACGTTGACAGCCAGATCAGATCGGAATCACAAGTTCCAACAATACCGTCTGATCGCAGCGCCTTTACCGATACGCTAGAAAGTACGGGAAAAGAAACCGGTGTTTTAACCAAATCTTTTGTCTTCCCGTTACAAGACTTCATGCCGACACCAGAGCCGATCACGCTACGCCGCTCTAACGCCCAACATGCGTTGTATTTCCCAGTTTCCAACCGCTTGAATGTGACGTCGGCTGAGTTACGACTTAAATTCACTAATTCAATTTCACTATTACAAGATCGTTCACAAATACGTGTAAAGCTGAATGACATCACTATTTCACAGCTTGCGCTTCGCCCAGATCAGTCACAAGTTGATGTGATCATTCCCTTACCCGCTGAGCTTTTACAACCAGGTTTCAATAACCTGACTCTATGGGTAGCCCAACATTACACGTTAGAGTGTGAAGATCCGGGTGCGCCAGAACTATGGACAGAGATTGATACTTATAACTCGCAGTTAACGCTGATCGGTGAATTACAGCCTATCGATGCGATGTTATCTGAGTTGGAATATGTCATGGGCCCTGCTGTCGGTAATCCACAAGAATATCGTGTGTTATTGCCAGAAGGCTTACAAGAAAAACACATGGGTGCTGGCGCGCTTGTGGCAGAGGCTGTTGGTCTTCGTCATTTTTACCGCTCGCCATTGTTTAACAGCGGATCGATTAAACGACTACGCCAACCTCTTTATTACAGTGAAGATGAATCTAATATGTTTCCGGGAATGGATCTCAGTGAGTTATCTGGCGCTGACAATATTCTGATCGGTACGCGTGATGAACTCACGCCATACCTAAAAGAGTCACTCGCTAATCAAATCACCGATGCCTTTTTAGGTATCTACCCTCTGGCTGCCGATCCACGCTATTTTGTCTTACTCGTTTCAGGTACTAATGAAGAAGAGTTAAAACGTGCTGCTGCTGCGTTAAGCTTTGTCGATTTCCCCTATACAGATGCGACATCAACGCTTATCAAGCAGGCAGAAATCCCAACGCGTGCGCGTTTCGGTCGCAAAAACTTCATTAATACGGATCACACATACACCCTGAAAGATTTGGGTATGTCGACTTCAACTGTGCAAGGTTCTGGTTATCACCAGCTCGACCTGACATTTGACCTACCGCCTGATTTCTATGCTGCGGAAGATGCCGTCGTCGAATTAAGCCTCGACTTCTCTTATGGCGCGCAATTGCGAAGTGACTCGGTCTTAAACGTGATGCTAAACGAAACCTTTGAACGTGTAATTTCACTAAGCGATCCAAAAGGTTCGGTCTATAAAGGCTACACGTTAAGACTACCACTGCGATCGTTTAAACCGGGTAGAAATCACCTGCGTTTCGAGCCGTCCTTGATCCCAAGCGTTGGTGGTGAATGTATCGCGGTTAACTCCGGTAATTTAATGTTTACCCTGTACGGTTCATCAACATTGAAAGTCCCTTATGCAACAAAATACGCTGCATTACCGGATCTAAAACTCTTCGCTGAATCGGTATTCCCTTACCGTCGCAGTGGTGAGCCTGAGCCGATGGCCATTTCATTACTCAGCCGTGATCACGAAACGATCGCATCGGCTTGGACGCTCCTCGCAAAAATGGCGCAGGTTGCCGACGGTCCATTGATGGATGTAGAAATTGGCTTTTCTATCCCCCAAGATGATCGCGAGCAGATCGTACTTGCCACTTACGACCAGCTTGATGAAGACTTCATGCAAAATGCCACCATCTCATTAGATGGCGACAAGAAATACCCTTACCCTGTCGCGGATGATGTCTCCGGTAACCTCAACAAGAAACAGCTCGGCAAACTGTCAAAAATGTTCGGAGAAAAGGAACAATCTGCTGAGCCTACCGCCGATATGATGCTGGCTCGAATGACACAAAACGTCGTTCCTCAATCACATGGCCTAGTGACAGCATTCCTTTCACCATATGGTGAAAAACGAATGTTGACTGTGTTTGCTGCTGATGATGGTCAAAAACTACACAACTACATGAAAGCGCTAGTTCAGCCGTCACTGTGGACGAAACTTTCAGGTGATGTCGCCTTATGGTCAGACGAACCGCGAAGCATCGTGACGCAAACAGCAGGCGAAAAATACTTCGTTGGTGATGCGAGCGCCCGTGACCAGATGCGTTATCACGTATCAAAAAGTCCGTGGTGGTGGATACTTGGCGTTTTCGTCATCATCATCTTGCTTGCGTGGTTGACCCGCATCCTACTGAGACGACGTTTCACTCGTCGCCATAGAAGCGATGTTCGCATCGAGGATTAAGGCGCTTGGCCGACCTCGAATTATTGCGATTATGTTCGGCATTCTGGGATTAATCGGACTGTGGGCCATGCAGTTTCAAACAAACTTCTGGCCGCAGCCCGATCCAGACTGGCAACAGTACAAAACGCAATTTTTGGATGCTTCAGGTCGAATTATTGATACCGGCAATAAGAATGTCTCACATTCTGAAGGACAAAGCTGGGGCATGCTGTTGTCTGTTAATTACGACGATCAACAAACCTTCGATAATATCTGGAATTGGACGCAAACCCACCTGCAAATAAGAGACGATGCCCTCCTCGCTTGGCGATGGACGCCAGAGACTGATGCAGAAGGTTCGCATGTAACAGATCAAAATAACGCCAGCGATGCCGATCTTTACACCGCATGGGCACTGATCAGAGCCAGCAATAAATGGGCTGATGGAAAATATGCTGACGACGCAAGAACTATTCTGACCACAGTTAAAACAAAACTGATCAAACCATTTGCGGATCAGACTGTGCTTTTACCTGGTGCAGTGGGTTTTGAACGGGATGATCACCTGATCCTGAATCTATCGTATTGGGTGTTCCCCGCATTACGTGACATATCCAAGTTTGACCAAGACCCCGTTTGGAATACGTTGATCGATAGTGGACTATCATTGATTGAGCAAGCGCAATTTGGCCAATGGCAGTTACCCGCAGACTGGATCGCCTTATACATCGATCATTCTGTGAAACCCAGCGAGGATTTTCCGGTACGTTTTAGCTACGATGCGATCCGTATCCCGTTGTCATTAGCATGGCTTAATCAAGATATGAGTAACACCCTAGCGCCGTACCAAGCGTTACAAAAACATTTATCCAAGATGGAAAGTACGCCTGCTTGGATAGACTTGGAAACCGGCACATTCGCCCCGTATGCAGCATCCGATGGCATGCTGAGTGTACTATCGTTGGCGAGTCATCATCGACATACCAATGTCGCGGTCACCAATCAGCAAGATTATTATTCAGCCAGCCTGATTTTACTGAGCCGACTGGCATCTTCAGAGATATCAGCACCATGAAAAAAGACCTTACATCGCAACACCGCCCTATTCGCATTGCGCCCGGCATTCTCGGTGTCGCTCTGAGTGTTTTTGTAACGGACTGCTTGAGCCCAAAAGCCGCAGACGAAATGACTGTCACCGACTACGAGGCGAAAAGCTACGACAACATTTACTACCCCGAGCTCGAATCTGAACCTGCTGCCGTCAACCCCGTATCGCCAGTAGATGAACGTGCCCTATGGCGATTACTCAGCAAGAAAAAATACAGCGAACTCAAAACACTGATTGATCGTTACCAGCGCCAATACCCAGATTGGACACCCCCATCAGATCTACTTGCAGGTCTTATCCGCGCTGAAATTAGCGAAGCGAAAGATAACGAAGACTGGCCTGCCATCATCGCGCTTCATCGCGATTATCCTAATGCCTTCGCTTGCGGCGAGATCTCAAATCAATGGACATTGGCTGACGCTTACTCCGCAACAGGTCGATCAAGCGCCGTTAACGAACTCTATGCGGGCTTGATCACACGCTGCGCTAACGCAGAACACCGTTTAGTCACATTGCAACGCGCATCCCAACAGCTGGGCCGTAATCAGTCTGAGAATTTGCTAGCGCTAGAGAAATCACGTCCGCACAGCGTGGATGAACAAACCGCCCTCAATAACTTTGAATACACCTTTTACACAGGCTGGTTAGCGCAAGCGTGGGAAGAAAAAAACGACGTCCAAATGGAAAGCGCTCTCGCACCAATTGCAGATAAGATTACCCAACGTAAAGACGCTCGCACCGCCAGTTTATTAGGCTGGTGGGAAATGCGCCGGCTAAACCCAACAAAAGCGAAAGACTGGTTTGCACAATCCTTATCTTGGGAACAAAACAACGACACAGCTTATGGTCTAGCACTGGCCTTACGCGACTCAAACGAACCAGATCAAGCTCGCGTTATCGTTAAAAACTGGCAAGAACGTGATCGTCGTTTTCTCTCGCTTTTCCCAAAAAGAACAGTGGCTGGATCAACAAATTATGCACCTAAACTCAGTGCGGATGAAATTGCATTAGGAAAGGCGAATCGCGCCTACAAACAAGGCAATTACGAACAAGCAGCTACGATTGCCGCAAGTACGTTGGCCCAACCAACCAAACAGCGTAACGAGTCTGTAGCACGCTCACTTGGTTTAGTTGAAGCATGGAGTTTATATCATCAATTCCAATTAGAAGCCGCAGAGGACAAGTTTGTTGAGCTTTACCAAGCACAGGAAGATATCGAGAGCGCGAAAGGCGTTGTTTTTAGTGCGATTGAAAACAAACATTTTCGACGCGTACTGGATGTCGGCCGTGTTGATTGTGGGCCGCTGAACTTTTTCTTGAGTTCGCGGGCACCAGCTGATCAACCAGCTACTGCAGCGCTATACTTCGACTTTTATAAAAGCTGGATCGGTGAGTACCTAAAAGACAAAGACTACTTCCAAGTCCTCTTCAATTTCAAACGCATCGCAGATCAAGTCGTTAGCCGGCAAGATGCCAACATGGCCGGTGCAGCAGGCTGGGCTTATTTTGATAAGGGTGATTACGGTAATGCTCTGTATTGGTTTGAGCGCGCGATGGCATGGAGTAAAAACGCGGATTATGCGTATGGTTTAGCGCAAACAATGCGCAAACTCGGAAATCTAGACGGTGCAACAAAACTTGCTGAACAATGGTCTGATGAGTCCGATAACATGCGCGTACTGCAAGCTGAATTATTACTCGATCGTGCTAACCAACGTTATCTCACGGGTGATTACGTCGGCAGCCTGAAAGATGCACAAGCCAGTTCAGCACTTAACCCCAGCATGGCTGCAGATAAACTCATCGCATGGAGTCAGTATCAAACAGGTCAACATGCTCTGGCAGCAAAGCATTTCGAATCACTCTATCGCCAGCAACCAGATAAAGAATCTGCTGATGGCCTTGCCGCCAGCTTGCAAGCGATGAAGCAAGACAAGCAACTTGAACAAGTCGCCACAGAATTAGGTGGGCCTATCAAAGACAATGTCGACGATATGCACGCCATCCGACAGTTTTATCGTGATCAATTCATTCTTGCTGATCACACACGTAAAACCGTTTTACCTGAGTTGAAAAATATTGGAACGCCATCCCTGTCCGTCATGCCATACGCACGACAACGTAGTGGAGAATCTGGCCTAGGCCAACTCGACATGACAGGCATTGAGATCGAAGCGCGCATGGCGCATGGTCTGCATCATTTCACCGCCTCGCTTGACCTGATCAACCTCAGAAGTGGCTCACCGGTCAACAACGCCCTCCTCGGCCGTAATGTGAATGGCCTATTCAACCAATTTGCTGTCACCCCGACGACCAAAGAAAGCTCATTACTTGAGCCGATGTTTGGCTATCGTTACGAAGGGCCCATCTCGCCGTATATCCAAATCGGTACCACACCGATGGGAGCCGAAATCGGTGAAGCACTTGTCGGTAAAGTCGGTATTGATATTAAAACGGATACAACGCACGTCACTGCTGAAGCGTTCGCTGAGAATAAACAAGAATCGATTCTATCGACAGTTGGCATTGTAGATCCCGTTAGCGGCGAAAGCTGGGGGCGTGTGGTCGAAAAAGGCGTACGCGCTAACCTACGACAGAAGATCAATGAAAAATGGTCATACAATGTCGGCGGCCAGCTTAGTACTTTGGATGGACATAACGTCGCCGATAATGATCACCTCGCAGCTTGGGTGTCTGCCGCTTACGAACTCGATAAAAAAGGGTTCAAATACCTTACCGTCGGCCCGGCTTATCGTGTTGATCACTACAGCGACAACCGAAGCTTTTTCACCTACGGTCACGGCGGCTACTTCAGCCCGGACAGCTTCCATCGCCTCAGTGGTGAAGTAAACTTCCAGACGAACGAAGCCAAACAATTTGTGATCAAAGGGCGGGCAGCGTTAGGTTATCAATACACTGATGAAGCTGATGCAAATGCGTTACCACTGAGTAACTCTGGCCCAATCTTCACCGGTGGCAGTGATAGTGGTATGGCATTCGATAGCCAACTATCCGGTGTTTATCGACTTAGCCCTTGGTTACAATTGGGCGCATTCGTTAACATCACCCAATCACCAAACTTTGATGACATCGGTGGCGGCGTCTTTCTTAGAGTCAATGCCTTTGATCGACCATCTGTCTTCAGCTCTGATCTAAAAGATCGCCCTTGGAACGACTGATTTACCCCGCCCCTGATACTGCGCAGGGGCGGTTATCTTCTACAAAAACACCTTCCTAAAGTTATTTAAAACATTGCCGATAGAATTCCTGAGAAACACCATGTCAGCTCCACTTGATCTGATGGTTTGTTAATCACTATAGGGAACTGTTCACCATGCTAAAACCAGCAATGCCAGAAAACGAAGCACAACGCATCGAAAATCTTCACTCTTTAAATATATTAGATACCGCTGCTGAAGAGCGCTTTGATCGCCTTACAAGACTTGCAACACAAGTATTTAACGTCCCTATTGCGCTTGTCTCGCTGGTTGATAAAAACCGTCAATGGTTTAAATCCTGTATCGGTTTGGATGCAACAGAAACAGGGCGTGATATTTCTTTCTGTGGCCACGCTATACTTACATATGCACCATTGGTTGTAGAAGACGCCTTGAAAGATCCCCGTTTTGCCGATAACCCCTTAGTTACTGGTGAACCGAAGATTAGGTTCTATGCCGGTTTTCCACTCGTCTATCCAGATGGTACAAAACTCGGGACCTTTTGCATTATCGATAAGAAACCACATGAATTCTCTGATAAGGATATTCGTAACTTAGTCGACCTTGCCAAGTTGGCTGAACGCGAAGTGCTACTACCGATAACAAAAGTTGAAATAGAAAGCGTCTGATCATAATTCGGATCGATCCTAAGCAAGCATATTTACCGCAAAAACCTAGCGTTTCCGATTGATCTAAAAACGTGATCGATTGTCTTTAAATTTTGTTTTTTTCTCTTGTATTCTTGTATTTCTTGGTGTCTAATCGCGCGCCTTGAAAGCATCCTTTTACGCCCGCAAACTATGGCGTAATTGTGAGATAAAAACAGGTGTTTATTTGCCCTACTGGCATTTCCAGTAGCTCAATAACTTGAATAAAGAGAATCGACCAATGTCAGCAAATCCAGTAGATAAATCCAGTATCAAAAACGAATTACTCTCGACCCCTGTCGAGCATATCGATATTACGTCATTCGACGCTCGCCCAATCATCGACGCAATGGACAAAATGTCCTTTAGCTCACGTGATCTGGCCAAAGCAACATCTATCTTCAATCGTATGGTTGCAGACAAAGATTGCTCGATCATTCTGACACTGGCGGGCTCCACCTCAGCTGGCGGTTGCATGCAACTGTACGCAGACTTGATCAAATACAACATGGTCGATGCCATCGTCGCCACGGGAGCCAGCATTGTTGATATGGACTTCTTCGAAGCACTTGGATACAAACATTATCAGGGCTCCCCATTTGTCGATGACAAAATCATGCGCGATCTGTATATCGATCGTATCTACGACACCTACATCAACGAAGAAGAACTTCAAGCCTGTGATTTCACGATCGAAGAAATCGCCAATACATTAGAAAAACGTCCCTACTCTTCTCGAGAGTTCATCAAAGAAATGGGCCGCTGGTTAACGACGAATGCGAAAAAGCCCGGCTCTCTGATCCAGACTGCCTACGAGCACGACGTACCGATTTTCTGCCCAGCATTTACTGATTCAAGTGCAGGCTTTGGTTTGGTCACGCATCAAGTTAAAAACCCGGGAAATCATATGACGTTGGACTCTATCGCCGATTTCCGTGAACTGACAGACATCAAGATCGAAGCGGGCACAACCGGCTTACTCATGGTTGGTGGTGGCGTTCCGAAAAACTTTGTACAAGATACCGTTGTCTGTGCAGAAATTCTCGGTAAAGACGTCGACATGCATAAATATGCGGTCCAAATCACTGTCGCTGATAGTCGTGACGGCGCGTGCAGTAGCTCAACCCTGAAAGAAGCCTGCTCATGGGGCAAAGTCGACACCGCATACGAACAAATGGTTTTTGCTGAAGCAACAACCGTTATTCCATTGTTAGCCAGTGATGCATACCACCGTGCAGAATGGAAAAACCGCGAACGTCGCCATTTCAGTAAGCTCTTTAAATAATGGAACGCTTGAAGTTATCCAAAGGCTTTCTTGGCCTTGATCCAGAAGAACGCGATGGTCGCTCACTGACATCAACAGCAGTGATCATTCCGTTCGGTCTTGAAGCCTCTGTCAGTTATGGCAGCGGCACGGCAAAAGGCCCTGAAGCGATCATCAAAGCATCTCATCAAGTGGAATTATTTGACGAAGATTTGTGGTGCGAACCGTATCAGGATTTTGGTGTAGAAACGATCGCACCCTTTGCGATCAACACACCAATTGTTGATGCGCTGGATCAACTTGATCAGATCACCACGCGCGTACTTGATGAGGGTAAGTTTCCCATGATTCTCGGTGGCGAACATTCCTTATCCGTGGGGCCAATACGTGCAATGACGCGTAAATATGGTGAGATCGCGATCCTGCATTTCGATGCGCACGCTGATCTCCGTGATGGTTACGACGGCGAACACTATTCGCATGCCGCTGCACTAAGACGCTGCCTTGACCTACCAGAAGTCGTCTCATTAGTATCCTGTGGTATTCGTAATATTTCTGCCGGTGAGATTCCCTTTCTCGAAGAAAATACTGATCGCATTCACATGCATTGGGCAAAAGATAAAGCACAATGGAATATTGATCAGATTATTGCTGAGTTAGGTGATCGCCCAGTTTACATTTCATTTGATATCGATGGACTCGATGCCAGCCTGATGCCCGCGACGGGTACACCAGAGCCTGGCGGCATGTTTTGGGATGATGTCATCCCAATCATAAAACGCGCAGCACAAACGCATCAGATCATTGGTGCTGACGTGGTAGAACTCGCTCCACAAGCACATCTGCATAGTTGTGATTTTCTTGCCGCAAAACTGACCTACAAAATCCTTTCATACAGCCTGTCAGGAACCTCACAAACTCAACCTATGTAAGAAAATTTTATCGCAAACGCACCTTTCGAATAATCATCCAACCTTGGCTATCTGAGCATACGCACTTGCGCTCAGCCAAGATAAACTAATTCGCTACTTCAGGTAATTACGCGTAGAGTATCGGTTAAGATCGTCATGTCTTCAGTTGATTTCATGCCTCTGCATGTCAATCTGGAGAATACAATTCTATGAGTAACTTGCGCTATCGTTACCAGACCATTGAAATCGGTAATACCGATATCCATTTACGTACCCTCAAAGACAAACAACAATTCGAAGATATCAACGGCGTCGCCGAAGCGCTCGGAATATCATCCGCCACTTGGCCTTTTTTTGGCGTCATCTGGCCATCTTCAGAAGTGCTTGCTCAGTACATGCATGAATATGCTTTGGACGGGAAACGCATTCTAGAAGTTGGTTGTGGCATGGCACTCACCAGTCTCATGCTCAACAATATGAATGCTGACATTACCGCAACGGATTATCACCCAGAAGTAGAACAATTCTTGATCGATAACGCCCTTTTAAACAATGCGGAAATCATTCCCTTCATTCGAACGGCATGGGAAGATGAGATCACAGAGCTTGGTTTATTCGATGTCATTATTGGTAGCGATCTTTTGTATGAACGGGATCACGCAAGCTTGCTTTCAGAGTTTATTAATCAACATGCAAAAGCCGACTGTCACGTAATTCTGACCGATCCTGGGCGTGGACATAAAGGACAATTAAGGAAATGTATGGACGAGCTCGGTTACCACTATCATTTAGGTGAACCGGTTAACCCTGATCAGCTAAGCTCACCATATAAGGGCCAAATCTTACATTTCACGCGTTAATTCATTTGCTCAAGGTAGGTATAACCAACTAACTCTGCATCGTATAATTCTATAAACTCTTTGAATTGTCCTTTTGGTAATTTCACTTCAGAATCAGCTATCGTTTCCAGCAACCATTTGTGTAATTGATGCGTTTCGTAGCCCATGTTCTCAATTAAGCGTCGAGCTTTTTGTCCAGGTACGATCAAATCAATATTAAAACCATCCGTGTTTAACGTTATGTGAGCCTCATTAACACGCCCAAAAAGATTGTGCGCATTACCAAGAACGTCTTGATAGGCCCCGGTAAGGAAGACACCAAGATAATAAGGTTCGTTGTTACGCAATTCATGCACCGGCAATGTCGACTTCACATCACGAAGATCAATAAATTTATTGATTTTTCCATCACTATCACAACTCACATCAACCAACGTGGCTTGTCGTGTTGGACGTTCATTTAATCGTTCAATCGGCGTGATAGGAAATAATTGTCCTATCGCCCAATGATCAGGCAAACTTTGAAAAAGACTGAAATTACAAACGTATTTTTCCGCTAATAACGTCGGTAAATTTTCAAATTCTTCCGGCGCATATTCCAGATCGCTAACAATCCTCGCGACTTTATTCAAAATACGGTTATGTAAGTTTTCGATATGTGCGCGTTCAAGCAAACTGAGATAACCCAGATCAAACAGATTGTGCATCGTCTCTTTAATACTGACCGCTTCATTATAAATTTCACGATACGTTTTAAGCGTAATCTCCTCTTCCATCTTAAGCAGATCAGCTACCAATGAGTGCAACTCTCCTTCTAATGGGGGTAGTGTCATTTTTTGTTCATGGCCAAGCGCATCCACCACCGGGATAATTAGCACTGCGTGATGCGCGGTAAGCGCGCGGCCAGACTCTGTCACAATGATCGGGTGAGGCGCTTCGTATTCATTACAACTTTCAAGAACCGCCCACACAACCGTATTCGCATACTCTTGCAAGCCATAATTCGCACTAGCGGTAAAATTCGTTTTGCTGCCATCATAATCGACCGCAAGCCCACCACCGAGATTTAAATATTTTAATGGAATCCCCAGTTCAAAAAGCTCGACATACGTCTGCGCCGCTTCACGTACGGCATTTTTTATTTTTCGAATATCGGTGAGTTGAGAACCAACATGACAATGCAACATCACTAAGCAATCTGTCATATCGCGTTCTTGCAAGCGACCAATCGCGGTGAGCATTTCAGTGGCAGTCAAACCAAACTTCGCATCATCCCCCCCACTGGATTCCCACTGCCCTGACCCTTTTGAATGTAATTTAAAACGAATACCGATCTGCGGACGAATTCCTAGTTCTTCGCTAATGCGCAAAACACGATCAAGCTCACTGAATTTTTCCAACGTAATAACAACATTCTTACCGATTTTTCGCCCCCAAAGCGCCATGCGAATAAAATCTTCGTCTTTGAAACCATTACAGCAGATCAACGCTTCCTGATGAATATCTTGGACAAGAATTAATGCGAGTTCTGCTTTTGAACCGGCTTCTAATCCTGTGCGATATTTCGATCCATATTCGGCAATTGTCTCAACCACCATACGTCGCTGATTCACTTTGATCGGATATACGCCTTGATAATAACCGTTGAAGCCGGACTCATTAATGGCGTGTGCAAAACAACCATTAACACGATCGAGTCTATCTTGGAGGATTTGTGGAAAACGTAAAATCACCGGCAAATCAGAACCCGTCGCACGGAAGTCCTGAATAATATCGGTCAACGGAACTGCACAACTATTCTCCACTTCAGCCGTGAGTTTACCTTCGTCATTTACTGAAAAATAACCCACACCCCACGAGGGAATATGATACAACTCAGCCGCATCGTTATGATCAAACTTACTCTTCGCGACTCGGGCGTTATCACTCAATACCGTTCTCCTGATCAGATTTCGTCAGTAAATAATTCATGCAAAAAGGAGCGTAATGTATCACGAGTTCTCGTTTTCTAAAATCAAAAATAGCGCATCTAAAGTGATACGTTTTTGCTAAATTAATTGACGCATTTCAAACATTTAAAACAATCCATGAATCTGGCAAAGCTGTTCGGCCTCACGATGTAGGTTCGCGTGGCTGCCAACTTTCAATTCGAATGTCATCAATGAGCATTTCACCTTCATAAAAATTAATATGTGGGTCGCCCAAGAAAAAATAATCTGGCCAAAGCTCACCTTGTTTCCAACTTGCCCAAGACAGGTTTTGTTGAATAAAACATGCCGGTTTTATTTTCTCTGCTTCTCGTGTTGTGCGCGGTGAATGCCAGACACACTCTTCATCAAGCGCGATCTGCGCAACGTAATGACGGGTGCCACCATAAGCAAATCTACCACTGATCTGTAATGTCAGTTGATTCGCTATTCGCATGATCACAACGTCGTACCACTGCTTCGGCAAATATGCGTCAACAGCCTTGATCTGGCCAGAAGGTTGCCATGCATTTGCACTAAAACTTTTGAAGGGTTTACCTGTTGCTAACGACGCTTGCCCAGCGCCATTGAGGACGAACATCATGACCGGCTGTTTACCACTTTTTATAAATTTTGAGCCATTCCAGATCTGCGACCAAGCTGGCCAATGATTGTCACTATCGATCACCGCTTTTCGATGATGATGCCACCAAATATTACTCTGTGGTCGCGGCAAGACATCTGACAGCGCTAACCAGTAAAAGCCATTTTCCTTAACGGAAGACTGCTCTAACCAAGGTATAGCCATTTCGTCACCGTCATACCCATTCAATCCATCACCCGATCCAAATTCAACATGACCAACGCGCAAGCTCACACGATAATCGCCTTTCAACGGCATGCTTGATCGCAAAATATTTGCGTCGGTGTGTTGTACTGAGCGTAAGCGCAGCACATGATTATTTTTATTTTCTGGATCAACAACACGAGCGATCAACGAGGAAAAATCTGTTGCCGGATCACGTGTATATGACTCGATTGTGATGCCATTTGAGATGCTATTTACGGCGCTTGAATGACCTATCGGTAAACTAAACCGGAATGCCGCCGGTAACGCATCCTGAGGAAGAAAATGCGGTTCACAGAAATCAGGCTCTATGACAAAGCAAGGTTTTGGAAGTGAAGTATCCGTCTGCTGATCAACATACCAATTGACTGAGCGTGGCAAGTTAAGCGCTTCGAAATCTTCAGAATAAACCGTGATCCACTCGGCGGAGCAGTCAGTAATTAAGAGAAATAAAAAAAGTACAACACGAACGAAAGACGTTCTGATCAAGCAAATACGGCCAAACACAACGCCAGCAAACTACTCGGCATAATACCTAACAACAAAACACTCATACCATTCAATGAGAGCAAGGTTTTAATATCCGCCGATGCTTTAAATTCAACCAAATCGTCTGACTCGAAATACATAAGACGAATAATGCGCAGGTAGTAAAATGCCCCAATGATCGCGAAGAAAACAGCTACTGCAGCAAGCCAGAGATAACCCGCATTCACGACTTCACGCAAGACGAACCATTTACTCCAGAAACCAACAAACGGCGGCACACCCGCCATTGAAAAGATCAGAATTAACATGACGAGCGCGAACCACGGGCTGCGTTTCGCCAGTCCACGTAAATCGTCGAGCTTATCCGCTTCATGTCCTGCACGACTCAGCAATAAAATCACACCAAAGACACCGATCGTCATTAACGTATAAGTCAGCGTATAGAAAAGTGAGGCAGCATAGCCAGACTCGGTACCGGACAATATCCCCAGCAACATATAGCCCATATGCGCAATCGCAGAATAAGCGAGCATGCGTTTAATATTCGTCTGTGACAGTGCGATCACATTACCGACACCGATAGACAGCACCGAAAGAATCATCAACATCATAGACCACTGATCAACCAACCCACCTAAACCATCGACCAATAACCGATAAGCCAATGCAAAACCCGCCAGTTTAGGCGCTGACCCTAAAAACAATGTGACGGCAGTCGGCGCACCTTGATATACGTCCGGTGCCCACATATGAAATGGTGCGGCGCCAAGCTTAAACGCGACACCGGCAACAATGAATACCAAACCAAACACAAGCACGTTAGATTGCGTGATATCAGTAGTTAAACGTTGGCTGATTGTCGCCAATTCTAATGAGCCCGTGGCTCCGTAGATCATCGACATGCCATATAACAACATGCCTGACGCGATCGCGCCAAGAACGAAATATTTCATCGCAGCTTCGGATGCTTCACGCGAATCACGATGGATTGCAACCATGGCATAAAGTGCGAGTGAGAGTAATTCCAAGCCGAGGTACATTGACAGGAAGCTGCCCGCAGAGACCATGATCATCATGCCGAGCACGGCGAATAAGATCAGGACAAAATATTCACCTTTAAATAACCCACGATCTTCCAAATAAGTGCGTGAATAAACAACCACAAAAAAAGTCGAGAGTGTGATCGCAGCTTTCAATAGAGCGCTGAGTGGATCGGAAACAAATAATCCAGTAAATGCCGTTTGTGGCGGATGACTAAACTGACACACGCTCAGCATGAATAACGCCGCTAGAGTAAATAGAGTCAAACCGTACGCAAGTTTACGATGGCGGTGTACGAGGTAGACATCCGCGAGCAAGATAATGCACGCCATACTCAACATGAAAATTTCGGAAAAAGCGAGGATGTAATCTGCCACGTTCACGGTAATTTACTCTGCATTATGTGCTCGATCAGGTGTGCAACCGATGCGTGCATCACGTCTAATAACGGTGCTGGGAATACGCCGAAAAGTAAAACAAACACGGCAAGGCTTGCCAAAATCATAAATTCACGTCGATTAATATCCGTCAACTTTGCAACATTCTCATTCGCAACATCACCAAAGGTGACACGCTTCACCATCCATAAGGTGTAAGCTGCACCGAGAATCAGGGTGATCGCCGCAAAGAATGCGATCCAGAAACTTGCGCCGAAAGCACTCAAAATCACAAGAAACTCACCGACAAAACCCGATGTACCTGGTAAGCCAGCATTCGCCATTGCGAAAAACACCATAAACGCGGCAAAAATCGGCATGGTATTTACCACACCGCCATAGTCTGCGATCTGACGTGAGTGCATACGATCATAAAGCACACCAACGCATAGGAACATGGCACCGGAGATGAAACCATGCGAGATCATTTGCACCATGGCACCTTCCATCGCCATTTTCGCACCGTCCGCTGAACCTGTCTTCGTTATGATCTGATAGCCAACAAACATGCCCAGCGTGACGAAACCCATGTGCGAGATAGAGGAATACGCGATGAGCTTTTTCATATCACCCTGCACTAACGCGACAAAGCCGATATACACAATTGCGATCAGGGAAAGAACTATCATCACACCGGCTAGTGCGTGACTGGCATCCGGTGTGATCGGTAATGAAAAGCGCAAAAAACCATAACCGCCCATCTTCAGCATAATCGCCGCCAGAACGACAGAACCTCCGGTTGGTGCTTCAACGTGCGCATCAGGCAGCCAAGTATGGACTGGCCACATGGGGATTTTTACTGCGAAAGCGAGGAAAAAAGCGAGAAAAATCCATTTCTGCGCCGCGAGCGAGATCGGTAGATCATGCAAAGCTTGGATATTAAACGTACCGCCCAAGTGATACAGATACAGGAATGCCACCAACATAAAAACTGAGCCAAGAAAGGTGTAGAGAAAAAACTTCACCGTCGCATAAACACGATTTGGCCCGCCCCAGATACCGATGATTAAAAACATCGGTATCAACATGGCTTCCCAAAAGACATAAAATAAAATGGCGTCCTGTGCGGAAAAAACGGCCACCATTAAGCCATCTAAAATCAAAAATGCTGCCATGTAATGCGCTTGTCGATCAGTAATTGATTCCCACGCAGCAAGTACAACTAAAACGGTAATAAATGTTGTTAATAAAATCAGCGGTAAGGCGATGCCATCAATACCAAGATGATAGTTAATATCGAAAACTGGAATCCAACTCAGGTTTTCAACAAACTGCATACCTGCGTGACCAGTATTAAATCCAAAATAAAGTGGGATGGAGGCGAGAAAAGTGAGTAGAGCTGCACCTAAGCTGATCAAACGAATGGTATTTGACGAGAGTCGTTCATGCGCAAACATCAGACCGAAGCCAACAACAATAGGCAACCAGATGATCAGGCTCAATTGCGGGAGACTAGCGAACATAAACGAAGACTCCCAAAAGTCCTAACAAACCTAAAATCATCGCAAAGGCATAATGGTATAAATAACCGGACTGAATGTGCCGCATCAAGCCGGAAAATAATCCAACAAATTTTGCACTACCGTTAACCAGTAAACCATCGATCAGAACGCGATCACCCACGCCTGAAAATAAATTCCCAATTGCCCGCGTACCACCCGCAAAAATCGTTTGATTAAATTCATCAAAGCCATATTTTTTCGTCAACACCCAATATACCGGCTTGAAGACACGTGCAAAAAATTCCGGCAGCTGTGGAAACATCAAATAGCCTAGCCAAGCGCAAACCACACCCGCCATCGCGAAAATAAACGGTAATTGCGTTACGCCATGCAGCACCATTGCAAACCAACCATGAAATTCTTCACCAAGCTCATGTAATACGTTGTGGTCTGCATGCACCGTAATGCTACTTCCGAAATAATCAGCGAAGAGCATCGGCTCAATAAGTAAGGCGCCGATCACAACCGAAGGGATCGCCAGCAAAATCAGAGGCCAAGTCACAACCCCGGGAGATTCATGCAAATGCGCACGCGTATGTACGTCTAAACGCTCTTCACCGTGAAACACCAAGAACAGTAAACGGAAAGAATAAAGCGCAGTAATGAACACGCCCGCAAGCACAGCCCAATACGTAATATCTGATCCGAAGCGATCTGATAAGTGCACCGCTTCAATGATCGCGTCTTTCGAGAAAAATCCAGCAAAACCAGGAAACCCGATCAAAGCTAATGAGCCGATCAGACACGTGATCCATGTCACCGGCATGTAGCGCCAGAGCCCGCCCATTTTGCGCATATCTTGCTCATGGTGCATACCAATAATCACGGAACCCGCCGCAAGAAATAACAGCGCCTTGAAGAAAGCATGAGTCGTTAGATGAAATATCCCGGCGGCATACGCAGACACGCCGAGTGCAACCGTCATATAACCGAGTTGCGACAACGTTGAATATGCCACAACGCGTTTAATATCGTTCTGCACCAATCCCAGCAGCCCCATGAAAAAGGCGGTAAACGCACCGATCAACATGACAAAACTAAGTGCAGTTTCAGATAATTCGAATAATGGCGACATGCGCGCCACCATAAAAATACCAGCAGTTACCATCGTCGCGGCATGTATCAGCGCCGATATCGGGGTCGGACCTTCCATTGAGTCTGGCAACCAGACATGCAGTGGCGCTTGCGCTGATTTCCCCATCGCACCGATGAAGAGCAGAATGCAGATCACGGTCATCAATGACCAACTTTCTTCGCCCCAGATCACAATTGTCTTTTCGGCCATTTCCGGCGCGAGCGAGAAGACGTGCGCGTAATCTAATGACTGGAAATAAAACAAAACCGCTGCAATACCCAGCAGAAAACCAAAATCACCCACACGGTTAACCAGAAATGCCTTCATATTCGCAAAGATAGCCGTGGGCTTTTTATACCAGAAACCGATCAACAAATAGGACACGAGTCCAACCGCTTCCCAACCAAAGAAAAGCTGCATGAAATTATTCGCCATCACTAGCATTAGCATGCTAAAAGTGAATAAAGAAATGTAACTGAAAAAGCGTTGATAGCCCGGGTCGTCTTCCATGTAACCAATGGTATAAATATGCACCATTAATGAGACGAAAGTGACAACGACCATCATGGTGACAGTCAGTTGATCGATTAAAAAGCCGACATAAAACGCAATATCACCACTGATAAGCCACGTATAAACATTTGCATTAAACGATGGTGCACCGTTCCAAATAATCTGAATATACAAATTTAACGATAATAAGAAGCTGATCGCCACGCCTAATATCGTCACCCAATGTGCGCCTGATCGCCCTATTTTTTTACCAAACAGACCCGCGATGATCGCACCGATTAACGGTGCAAGAACGATGATTAAGGCCTGCATTTTCATCATAGTCATCCTTTCAAATCATCCAGTTCAGCAACATTGATCGTGTCTCTATTTCGAAACAGCACGACTAAAATAGCCAAACCAATCGCCGCCTCTGCAGCTGCGACGGTAAGGATAAAAAAGACAAAAACCTGCCCAGCGATATCATTCGCAAAATAAGAAAAAGCGATGAAATTCATATTGACCGAAAGCAGCATTAACTCAATACACATTAAAATAATGATCAGGTTTTTTCGATTCAGAAAAATACCCGTCACACTGAGTGTGAAAAGAATGGCCCCGAGGACGAGAAAATGTGACAGCGTTAAACTCATTCCCGCTCCCCCGTTTCCGCATCCATTTTAATAATTTTCAAGCGGTCCTGTTTTCTGACCAACACTTGATCCGCAACTTTAGGCGTGATTTGATTTCGTGATTTACGCAAATTCAACATGATCGCGGCGATGATCGCGACTAATAAAATCACTGCAGCAATTTCAAATGCGTACAAATAGTCTGTATACAAAACCCGACCTAATTCTTCAGTATTACTGTAATCAGCCGCATGACGTTCAGGCGCTTGGACTGAATCCGCCCCCATATTTTGTGGGCCGACAACTTGGACCATAACGATCAGCAATAACACGGCGATCACACCACCGATCAAGACATGTTTTATAAACCCGTCTTTCATCACAGCTAGGTTGATATCCAACATCATGACAACGAATAAGAACAACACCATCACGGCGCCGACATAAACCAAGACTAGGGTAATCGCAAGAAACTCGGCTTCCAGCAACATCCAGATCGCCGAACTCGCGAAAAAACTCAACACTAAAAACAACGCTGCATGCACAGGATTTCGAACAATAATCACCATGCTCGCGGCTAACACCAGAACGATCGCAAAGAGATAAAAGATCAGCAGATCAAACGGTAAACCCATCATCGGTATTTGGCCTCAACGGCACGATCTGCCGCGATCTCATCTTCCAATAATGCCGCGTTAGCGAGCAGTTTATCTTTCGTCATCAATAAACCTTCGCGATCCTCAGCATGATATTCGAAATGACGTGATTCAACGATGGAATCAACTGGGCAAGATTCTTCACAAAAACCGCAGTAAATACATTTACTTAAATCAATATCGTAACGCGTGGTTCGGCGCGTGCCATCTTCACGCATTTCAGATTCAATCGTGATCGCACACGCTGGACAGACAGCTTCACACAACTTGCACGCAATGCAGCGCTCTTCGCCATTCGGGTAACGACGTAATGCATGCAAACCCCGAAAGCGCGGCGATTGTGGCGTTTTTTCTTCTGGGTATTGCACGGTGACTTTTCGCTCAATGAGATGTGACCCCGTTTGACGTAAACCTTTCAGCAATTCCCAAAGAAAGAGACTTTTAAATGTGACCCAAAGTGATTTCATGTGTTAAACCAAGGCGGTATTTGAAACACCACCATGCCTCCAACAACCAAGATCCAGATAATCGTGATCGGGATAAACACTTTCCAACCCAACCGCATGATCTGATCATATCGGTAACGCGGAAATGTTGCGCGGAACCAAAGAAAAAGAAAAAGGAAAAAACCGGTTTTTAAAATTAACCAGAAAATACCCGGCACAACTGCAAACCATTCGCCGAGATAAGGAATTCCTGCAAACGGCGATAACCAACCGCCAAGAAACATCACTGCGCTTAACGCGGAGATTAAAATCATATTGGCGTATTCGGCGAGGAAAAACAGCGCGAACCCCATGCCGGAATACTCCACATGAAAACCCGCGACGATTTCTGACTCGCCTTCTGCGACATCAAATGGCGCACGATTAGTTTCTGCTACGCCTGAAATAAAATACACAATAAAAAGTGGAAATAGCGGCAAGAAAAACCAGTTTGCGATCGTGCCTTCTTGCGCCATAACAATATCGCGTAAATTCAAACTACCAGACGCGATCAATACGCCAACTAATGCAAAACCCATTGCAATCTCATACGAGACAATTTGCGCAGAACAACGCATACAACTTAAAAAAGAATATTTTGAATTGGATGACCAACCTGCGATCAATACACCGTAAACGGCCAGTGATGTGAGTGCGAGGATGTACAACAAACCGGCATTAATGTCCGCTAATACGCGCAGCTCATCAAATGGAATGACTGCCCAGGCGGCCAGTGCTGGTGCTAATGTGATGATCGGGCCAAGTAAAAAAAGTGTCCGATTTGCCTTACTCGGTAAAATGATTTCTTTAGTTAAGAGTTTGAGCGCATCCGCTATCGGTTGCCCCCAACCTCGCGGCCCAACGCGATTTGGCCCAACGCGCATTTGCAAAAAACCAATTATTTTTCGTTCTGCAAAAGTCAGGTAAGCAACGCACGCCATGATCGGTGCAACTATGCAGGTGATCTTCAGTAACGTCACCGAGATCAGCGGCATTGGTTCCGGTAAAAACCCTGCTAACCAAAGTTGCAGCGTTTCCATCATTGAACCTTCTCCAGAGTAAAAAGCCCTGGTTGTATGCCAAAATCCGGTTCTGGTGTCAGACCGCGACGCCATAACACGCAGGTTTTTGGAACGCGGGCATCCAGTGCACAATCTAATTCAACTGAATGCAGTTCTTGCGCAATGCGTATTTTATCGCCGTCTTTTACTTTGAGCTTGGCCGCGAGTTCGGGATTGATCTGAATAATGCTTGCCCAGTTATTTTGCATTGCTTGTAACGCCGGCGCACGTCGAACCAGCGCATCTGTAAAATAAACCGGTGTATCAAAAACAAGCTCAATACCTAAATCTTCCTTACTCAACTCTTTCGGGACAACCCACCGACCAACGTTCTGTGTGTTATCTAATTGGGTTGTGTCTTTGCCGATCTGACGCGTTGCATCAGCCAAGACGTCTTCAGAGGAGTCGTATGAAAAACCATCTAGGCCAAACATATTTCCGAGAACACGCAAGACCTTCCATGCAGGACGGGCTTCACCTTGCGGCTTCACAATCCCTTGGAAACTTTGCCACGTCCCTTCCGCATTGATATAGGTACCTGATGTTTCAGCAAACTGCGCCATGGGTAATAAAACGTCGGCGTAATCCAACATCGCATCTGATCGGAAACCAAATAAAGAGACAACACACTCTGCTTGTTTTAGCGCTTGTACCGCGGTTACCGACGTTAAACTATCCAGTTCAGGCTCCGTTCCCATTAACACATAGCCGCGCAGCATGTCCGCAAACATATCTTGCGAATTCAATCCGGGTTTATCTAATGCCTGAGCGCCCGGACCACGATGTGGCAATACCCCGGTTAACCATGCGCCGACACTGTTCGCTGCTTCAGGTAAGTAGCCGAAACGCGCACCACTGAATTTGGCCACCAACCCGCTTAGCGCCCTGATCTTACTGGCGTTCGGCCACGTACTGGCGAGGTGTCCAACCAACACAACTGCATCTTCACTCTCACGTAATGAGTCAGCGATAATTTTGTGCTCGCGAGTCGCGTTGACACCGTCCAACATCGGTTGTAAATCAGCTGGAATGACACTGCCGTCGAGTAATGCGAGCAAGATACCGGCAAGTACTGTTTCCGTCGCAGAAGGGGATTGGATCAAACGCCCCACTGCTTCCCAGGTTAGATCAAAATCAACCGGATTTACCACGAAAATTTCCGCACCGTGATCGACTGCTTTACGCAATCGAATATTTAATAACGGTAGTTCATTTCTCAGATTCGTGCCGATTAATAATGCACTCTCGACTTCTTCTAATGATTGCAAACTGGTGCCTAAGCTTGGGAATGCAGGTAATGCATCCTGATCAGAAAAATCCGCCTGCATGAGACGATGATCAATATTCGCTATTCCTATCCCACGCAATAACTTTTGAAATAAATACAGTTCTTCGAAAGTGCTTGTAGCAGAAGCCAATCCGCCGATCTGTTGCGGCAAAATTTTGCGCAGGCCATTCACTGCAAATCTCAGTGCTGTTTCCCAATCGGTTTCATGCCACTGTCCGTTTTCTTTCACCATCGGCTTGAGTAAACGATCTGGACTGGTTAGACCTTCATAACTAAACCGGTCCCGATCTGAAATCCACACTTCATTGATCGCTTCATTCTCACGCGGGACGATCCGTTTGACGCTATTGCCTTTCGCATGAACATAGATATTTGATCCAATCGAATCATGCGGAGCGATACTTTCAAATTGACGCATTTCCCAAGCGCGTGCCGAATAGCGGAACGGCTTAGATGTCAGTGCGCCAACCGGACAGAGATCGATAATATTCCCGGAAAGTTCCGATGTGACAGATTGTTCGACATACGTACCGATTTTCATATCTTCGCCGCGACCGGTTGCACCGAGTTCACGCATGCCCGCAATTTCATCACCGAACCGGACGCAACGTGTACAGTGAATACAACGTGTCATGTCAGTTTGGATCAGCGGGCCGATATTTTTATCTTTAACCACGCGTTTTTGTTCAGTGTATCGGGAGACGTCACCGCCATAACCCATCGCCACATCTTGTAATTCGCACTCGCCACCCTGATCACAAATAGGACAATCCAACGGGTGGTTGATCAACAAGAATTCCATCGTGGCTTTTTGCGCTTCTAACGCGACACTTGATTGCGTGAAGACTTTCATACCTTCCATCACAGGCGTCGCGCAGGCTGGTACGGGCTTGTTCGATTTTTCTACTTGCACGAGACACATGCGGCAATTTGCCGCGACCGTTAACTTCTTGTGATAACAGAATCGCGGAATATTCACGCCAGCTTGGTCAGTGGCTTCGATCAGCATTGAACCCTTTTCGGCTTGAACCGGCTTACCATCCACTTCAATGGTGACGAGATGCGAGTGGTGATCAGAACCGAGCATTAGGCAGCCTCATTTCCCTGAGCGTTAACCATGCTATGCCCATTCTTAATGTAAAATTCAAATTCCGGCATAAAGTGTTTCAACATACTCTGCACCGGCATCGCGGCAGCGTCTCCGAGCGCACAAATTGTTCGTCCACCAATTTTACCGGCAATATCGTTCAATTTATCCAGGTCCGCCAGTTCACCTTTGCCTTCAACAATGCGTGTCAGCATGCGATAAAGCCAGCCTGTACCCTCGCGACAAGGCGTGCACTGTCCGCACGATTCAGCGTAATAAAAACGGGAGATCCGTTGCAACGCCTTGACCATATCTGTCGTGTCATCCATCACGATTACCGCGCCAGAACCAAGCATTGAGCCGCCCTTTGAGATCGAGTCATAATCCATATTCAACGTCATCATCACATCACCGGGCAAAACCGGTACTGATGAGCCACCGGGAATCACAGCTTTGATCGGACGTCCTCCACGCATGCCGCCAGCGAGTTCGAGCAAAGTATTAAACGGCGTCCCCATCGGAATTTCAAAATTACCAGGGTTTTCGACATGCCCGCTAATAGAGAAAATTTTTGTTCCCCCATTATTCGGAATACCTAGTTCAGCAAACCATTTCGCACCGTTGCGCATAATGCTGGGGACACTTGCTAATGATTCTGTATTGTTGATCGTGGTTGGTCGCCCGTATAAACCATAACCGGCAGGAAATGGTGGTTTGTAACGCGGCTGACCTTTTTTACCTTCAAGCGATTCAAGTAAAGCGGTCTCCTCTCCGCAAATGTAAGCTCCGGCTCCAAGTGTTGGATGAAGATCAAAATTAATCCCAGTACCTTGAATATTTTTCCCTAATAACCCCAGTTCGTAAGCTTCATTAACTGCTGCTTCAAAACGTTTGTATGGCTCGTCCATAAACTCGCCACGCATGTAGTTATAACCAACCGTCGCGCCGATCGCATAACCCGCGATCGCCATACCTTCAACTAACGCATGGGGGTTAAAACGTAAGATATCGCGATCTTTACAGGTGCCGGGTTCGCTCTCATCAGAGTTGCAAACAATATAATTCTGCCCACCCACACGCGGCATAAAACTCCACTTCACCCCCGTTGGGAAACCCGCTCCGCCACGTCCGCGCAAACCGGAGTTTTTGACCTCCTCGATGATCTCCATGGCGCGTGTTTTTTCGCTAAGGATTTTTTTCCAAGCATCATAACCACCGATTTTCAGGTAATTCTCTAACGTCCACGGCTCATCAAACTGACGCGTTTCGTAACAGGTAAGATCAAGGGCCAAGTCTGTCATTGCAGTTTGTCCAGAATTTCGTCAATTTTTTCAGGGGTGAGGTTTTCATAATAAATATGATCAACCTGCATCATCGGTGCACCACAGCAAGCGGCTAAACATTCTTCCTCCAACTTCAAATGAATTCGTCCATCTTCGGTCGATTCGCCTGTTTTTATATCAAGTTTCTTTTCAATGTAATCCACGATGCTGTCTGATCCACACAACATACAGGAAATATTCGTACACACTGAAACACTGTGACGGCCAACAGGTTTTGTTTCCAACATGGAGTAAAAACTAGCCACTTCATAGACCGCGATCTTGCTCATTCCGAGATAATCAGCAACCGCGTCCATTAACTCAACCGTCAGAAAACCTTTATTCTCATGCTGCGCCCCGCGCAGCGCGCCAAGCACGGCTGACTGTCTTTGCTCAGTCGGGTATTTTTTGATCCAGTGATCAATTTCCTGCTTGAGATGATCACTTAATACGCTTGCTGTCATCGATCAATCTCCCCAAATACGATGTCCTGTGTACCGATCACGGCAACCACATCCGCCAGCATATGGCCTTTGACCATTTCATCGATCGCAGCAAGGTGCGCAAAACCAGCCGCACGAATTTTTACGCGATAAGGTTTATTGGCACCGTCCGAAATCAAATAAATACCGAACTCGCCTTTAGGATGCTCGATGGCGGAATAGACTTCGCCCGCCGGTACACAGTAGCCTTCGGTGAATAATTTAAAATGGTGGATTAATGCTTCCATATCACCTTTCATCGATTCGCGATCAGGCGGTGTGAGTTTGTGATCTTCATGCATAACTGGGCCAGGATTCGCACGTAACCAGTCAACACATTGTTTGATAATACGATTAGATTGACGCATCTCTTCAACACGCACGAGGTAACGATCATAACAATCACCATTCGTACCGATCGGAATATCGAAATCCATTTTGTCATAGACTTCATAAGGTTGTTTTTTACGCAAATCCCATGCGATGCCAGATCCACGCAACATTGGGCCAGAAAACCCCATCTGCAATGCACGTTCTGGACTAACGACACTGATCCCAACGGTTCGCTGTTTCCAGATCCGGTTGTCTGTTAATAAGGTTTCATACTCATCGACACACGTTGGGAAGCGATCTGTAAAATCGTCAATAAAATCGAGTAAGGAACCTTGCCGATTTTTGTTTAGACGACTTACGTCTTTGTCACTTTTCCACTTTGAAGCTTTGTATTGCGGCATCGCATCTGGCAGATCACGATAAACACCACCAGGTCGATAATAAGTTGCGTGCATGCGCGTACCTGAAACAGCTTCATAGCAATCCATTAAATCTTCGCGATCGCGGAAGCAATACAAAAATACCGTCATTGCACCAATATCGAGTCCATGAGCGCCGAGCCACATAAGGTGATTCAAAATACGGGTTATTTCATCAAACATGACACGAATATATTGCGCTCGAACAGGCGGTTCGATCTCAAGTAACTTCTCGATCGCTGAGACATAGGCGTGTTCGTTACACATCATAGAAACGTAATCGAGGCGATCCATGTAGCCAATGCTTTGGTTAAATGGTTTGCTCTCAGCGAGTTTTTCCGTGCCGCGATGTAATAGGCCAACGTGTGGATCAGCCCGCTCGATCACTTCGCCATCCATCTCCAAAATCAATCGAAGTACACCATGAGCTGCCGGATGTTGCGGACCAAAATTAAGCGTCATGTTCTTAATTTCCGGCATCTAACTTTCCTTCCCTGCGTAACGACTGTCATGCCTGATCACGCGTGGCACGAGCGTTCGATTTTCAATCGAGACGGGTTGATAGATTACACGCCCCTGTTCTTCGTCATAGCGAACTTCCACATTGCCTTCCAACGGGAAATCTTTCCGGAACGGGTGGCCGATAAACCCATAGTCCGTTAATAAACGTCGCAGATCAGGGTGACTGGTAAACAGAATTCCAAACATATCGAATGCTTCCCGCTCATACCAATTCGCAGAATTCCAAATGTCATTCACGGAAGGTACGATCGGCGTATCGCTATTTAAAAAGGTCCTAATGCGGATACGTTGATTATGCTTTATGGATAGCAATTGGTAGACAACGGCGAAACGATTTTCTGAATGGGTATTATCCACAACCGATCGCGAAACCGCACGGCTAAAACCCGTATTCGTCGCATTGCCAGTTTTCCAGTCGGCTTGCCCGTAGGTGGAAAAATCGACACCACAAAGGTCCATAAGTTGTTCGAAATGGAATTCGTCCTGATCGCGGAGTTCGGTACACAACGTCAGTAAATGCTCAGTGGGCACCGTCAGAAGAACTTGGTTTTGAATTACTTCTTGACCACTGATGATCGCACTGAAACGGTCTTCAAGACGTGCGCAGAGCTTATCGGTAGCCATATTCATTTAATATCGATTCAGTTCTATACAATGATGGGTGAATTTTCAGTAGTCCGATTGGACTTAAGATCAGGTCGTGCAATGACATGCGTACGCTTAATTTTTTTCTGCAACTGAATAATGCCGTATAGCAGCGCTTCAGCTGTAGGAGGGCAACCCGGAACATAAACATCAACCGGTACGATGCGATCACAGCCTCGGACAACCGAGTAAGAATAATGGTAATAACCACCACCATTTGCACACGATCCCATTGAGATCACCCAACGCGGCTCCGCCATTTGGTCGTACACTTTACGTAGTGCTGGTGCCATTTTGTTGACCAGTGTTCCAGCAACGATCATGACATCAGATTGTCGCGGGCTTGGTCGAAAAACAACCCCAAAACGATCAAGATCATAACGCGAAGCACCTGCCTGCATCATTTCAACAGCACAACAAGCCAAGCCAAATGTCATTGGCCACAGAGAACCTGTTCTCGCCCAATTGACGACAGAGTCAACAGTCGTCGTGACAAACCCCGTTTTTTGAACACTTTCTAATCCCACTCAAGTGCTCCTTTTTTCCATTCGTAGATGAAACCAATCACCAGAATCCCAAGAAAAACCAGCATTGCGAGATAACCAAACATGCCTAACTCATCTAATACCGTTGCCCATGGAAATAAAAACGCAATTTCAAGATCAAAAATTATAAAAAGGATAGCGACGAGATAATAGCGAACGTCGAATTTCATTCGCGCATCTTCAAATGCTTCAAAGCCGCATTCGTAAGGAGAGTTTTTTTCAGGATCAGGCCGGTTTGGGCTAAATAGATAGCCCAAAGATAGGGAAATAATGCCTATGACGGTTGAGACGCCAAGGAAAATTAAGACCGGTATGTACTGCTCAAGCATACTTACACTGCCTTACTAAAGATTGGATACTAAAACCCAATGTACCCTCATCAGTCAGAAATTAGCTTACTGACTGCCTCCAAAATGGTGCCGATGGCCGGAGTCGAACCGGCACAGCTTTCGCCACTACCCCCTCAAGATAGCGTGTCTACCAATTCCACCACATCGGCTAGATTTTTTTACTCTGGTATGACGGGAAGATCTGAACTCCCTGTCTCAATCTCTGGCACGTCGTCTGCCTGATTGCTTGGTGCTATTTTATCAGCTTGCTCAGAAGTTGCATCAACTGTTTGTACTTGATCGACTAAAGATGTCGTTTCAACCTGGTTGGTTGACAGGTATGAAAGAAAAAAACTGTTTGCGAAAAAAACTAACGCAAGAATGGATGTCGCGCGCGTCAAGAATGAACCCGATCCTTGCGATCCAAATACGGTTCCAGAGGCGCCGCCACCGAATGAAGCACCCGCATCAGCACCTTTACCATGCTGAATCAAAATAAGTCCGATCAGCGCTAACGCCATCAGAACATGAAAAATTAATAAAATAGATTGCATTCTTTACTTACCTTTTAAGCTGAATCTGCCGCTTGGCAAATCGCAAGAAAATCGGCTGACTTTAATGCCGCACCACCGATCAAACCACCATCGATATCGTCCATCGCAAATAAATCATCGGCATTATCTGGTTTTACACTACCGCCATAGAGAATACGAATTTTCTCAGCGACAGTTTCTCCGCCCTTTTCTGAACGAAGAATATTTCTGATCAACGCATGCACGGACTGCGCTTGTTCCGGTGATGCAGTTAAACCTGTTCCGATCGCCCAGACAGGTTCATAAGCGATCACAGCATTCTCGAATGCAGCGACACCAATTTGAGCTATCACCGCGTTCACTTGACGCGTTATAACAGCTTCAGTCTGATCCGTTTCTCGCTCTTCAAGCAATTCACCGACACACAATATTGGCGTCATTCCGGCTGCTTGAACGCGTTGACATTTCTCCGCAACGATCTGATCCGTATCACCGAACAAGGTTCGACGCTCAGAGTGACCAATGATCACATAATCGCAATTAAAATCCTGCAACATTTCACAAGAAACTTCACCCGTGAAAGCACCAGATCCCTGCAAAGCGGCATTTTGTGCACCAAGCTTGATCGTGTGACCCTTTAATTGCGCTGCAATTGCTGGCAGGTAAACGAAAGGTGGACAAACAGAAATCTCAACCTTGGTCAGATCAGTTTGGCCTGATTTCACTTCTTCGATTAATGGAATCAATGTCGCCAATGATCCATTCATTTTCCAGTTTCCTGCAACGAAAGGCGTTCGCACTATCATGTTCCTGTTATCAGTTTGCTAGCGGCGGCAAGCTTACAGTGTGTCGTTCGGGAAATCAATTTCAGAACCGTTTAAACCGTCAGTAATTGACATATTAAGAGGTGGTCAAAATTCAGAGAGATTTCTACACCGCTAAAAATAAAACAGGGCCGCAAAGCAGCCCTGTAAATTACCACGATTTCGCCACCTTATTTCGGTGCGAGACTCTTAATGATTGATGTTAGTTTTTGCGCACTGTCTATCCATTTACTAACTTCGTCCACTTCCGGCACCGTCGGCGTGCGATGCTCTTCCGCATTGACCCGTGCAAGTGTTGAAGCAAGATTAGCCCCTTGCTGGCGAGCGAGCTCTCCAGTTGAGGCGATACCAGACGCTTCCAGCAATTCAGCAAATTGCCCTCGAACACCCGGAACTCGCATGAGATCACACATGCTCACCCATTTACCCACCACAAACGGTTCAACTTTTACGTGCTTGGATGTATCCGTTTGTTGACTCGCTTCGCAGCATTTCTCTAACAGATCTTCCGTAGTGACGATATTAATCTCGCGCAAACGTTGTCCATAGGTTGGCCCGATACCTTCGACTTCTTCGACAGGATATGGCCATCCCATTCCGATTCCGGCTTCTGCACCAGCTAAGGATGCAAATTGCGCTGGAGTTGAACCGCTCACACTGGTTCCCGAATTGTTTTGCCACTCTGATAAGCTGCCATTCAACTCATCACACTTATCACGGTAACTATCTCGCTCCGCCTCCGCTTGTGATAAGTTAAGTTTATATTCTTCCTCGATCGACCCCAGCCGATTTCGGCAACACATTCTTCCCAGCAACCAACCGAGCAATAAGCCAAGCAAGAAAGCAAGAAGCAAGCAAAACACCATTTGTCCTATTAAATATCCCATGATCAATTCCCCTGAACGTTAAATTCAATACGTCGATTTTTCGCCATGCCATCTGGTGTACTGTTATCCGCGATCGGTTTCAGTTCACCATAGCCAACACCGTTAAGTGTGTTCGTCACACCCTGTTCTTTCAGGTACGATACAACGGCTTTCGCCCGTATTTCACTTAACCATTGGTTATAAACTTCCGGCCCTCTATCGTCGGTATGGCCTGCGATTTCTAACGCAGATTTAGGACAAGCTTTCGCTACATCCACCAATCGATTCAACAAAGGATAACTTTCCGGGTTAATGATGGCCTCATCGGTATTGAAGAGGATTTTCTTACCTGCGAGCTCCTGATTAAACTTTTCTTGGCAAGACAACATCGGCGCAACAACAGGTTCAGGCTCAGTGGGTACAGGTACAGATATCGTGTACTCCGTCTGATAATCAGTCACAGCACGTTCAATCGTTTGTTCAACCTGACGTTTGATCGCGTCCGACTCGGCTTCACCCATAACATGCAGCTTTTGCCCCGATAACGTTGCATCGCCGATGTTTAAGACAGAGATCTGACTTAATGCCGCACGAGCTGACGCATGCCAGCCCTGCGGCGCGCCGTAGCGCACAGAAAGCTGATCATCAATGTTATCTGCGCCGTATTGTTTTTGGGCCAGCTCGCTGATCCAGATATGTGCTGATTGATCAGGCACACTTCCGATAAGTGTTACTTTCCCGCCTGAATAGCCAATCTTCGTCTCATAATCAGTTGCTGTATTCGGCATCGTCATTGCAGGCTCACCATCCAATGGTTGCGGCTCGCTCACGATATACTCCGGCACTGGCTCTACTTCATCGGCAGTTATATCCAACGTACTCGTAAAAGCAACATCAATGTTTTCTTGTACGTCTGTTTTTGTCTGTTCAGCCACGCGCATAGATGGAGCATGACCAGACAACAGTAACTCAGAGTCCGTCAAGATCGCCTTACCATTCGTTAGACCTCCCACATAGCCTAGAACTGCTCCTGCTGTCGTATGCCAGCCTTGTGGTGCGCCATAGGCTACTGTCAATTCATCGATGACATTTTCTTCACCGTAAGTTGATTTCGCTTTTTCGACCAACCACAACTTTGACGAGAGGTCCGCGACATGGCCTTTGAGAGTAATCTTGCCATCTTCTGCAAATATCTCTGTTCTGTAAGGACGTAACGCGTCTGGGTAACTCATCGCAGGTTGCGTATCCAATGGTTGCGGTTCCTGAACGATATAATCGGTATAAATTTCAGGTTCTTCTGGAGCAGCCGTCGGCTGAGATTCTACGGTTTGCGGCTCAACTTCAGCCTCTGTTGGTGCTATCGCGGTGACGGATGCGATGCTTAGTTGGTTGTCGACTGTTCTCACACCTCTGACATTGCGTGCGATCTCGCCAGCCCGATCCTTGGCAGCCTGATCGGGCGCCTGCCCAGTCAGAACCAGTTCTCGCCCATCTGTACTCACTGTTGCAAACGTACTGTCTTGTTGTGTGAGTGCCTGTTGGGTTCGGTTGACCAGATCGGTTTCAATCTCAGGTGAGTGATGTTTGATGCAAAAAAAGGCTAATAAGCCTAATGCGATCAAGCCGAGCAAAATTGTCAAAAATCTGCTCATTGCTCCCCCCTATAAGGAATTCTTGAAACGATCTAATTTTAGTATGTCGTGAGATTCACACAGTCAAAATGTTAAAGAGTGTCAGACTGTGATCACGATCAATACTGCCTTTTTTTGGATAGTGTTTCAAGTCCCGCTAATCAGGGTTTCTCAGGGGCTTTTACTTGAAAGGATTTAATGAAAGATCGGCCTTTTGAATCTTGCATTTCAGCAGTCAATTCGCCCGCCGTAAGTGGATTAAAAAAGAAACGAAAACTAGGATCGTGACTGATCGAAATATCTGTTTCAGCCCTCATAATCGGTTGGTCATTAAAACGGATCTTTACCTGTGTGACAAAATCAGCCGGAATAATGCTGCGTGTACGCTGATCAAGCTGTAAACCGTTGACGTTTGGATGACTGATCTGCAATTGTGCCAATTGATTATCATGACTGTCGCTACTGAGTGTTCTGAACTTCATCTTACCAATATTCGCTTTCGCCTCTTCAAGCTTAAGAAATGGTGGCGGTAATGAACAGCCTCCGCTAGCGCGAACAAATTTTGAATCCATATACAGCTCACCCGAATTCAATTCAGCAATTACTCGAACATTGGTATATTGATCAATACGAATACGCATTGATAAATCTGCTCGCCCCATTTCAGGCGTGAGGTGAAATGTGCCTGCCAACGGTGCAGGGTTGTTATCCGCGAAGAGGTAGAGTGTTTTTATGTAGCGATTATCTGTTTGTGGAAACTGTGCATTGATGCTGATCGGAACAACCGTCGCATCTTCAGCACGGTGCGGCGTGATCAGCACCACAACAGACTGCCCTTCCTGTATGTCCCTTGCTTTAAAATGGTGTGGCCGAATAATCGATTCCCATACATCTATCTTGGATTGAGTTTCTTTAGCATGGGCCCATGTCACGCTAACGAATCCAACTATAATAAAAACAAGTAAATCTCGCATACGCCGCTCCTTGCCTGTTTGCTGATATTCGCTGTACCTCTGAACAATATAGAAAACAACAACACACAAAATTATTACTCCCCCTCAAGGTCAGGAGGAGTAATTTGATTAGACCTCTCGCAGCTGCTCTTCCGTCATATGGTGTTTTGGATGAACAGGACGCATTAAGGCATTCGCTATCAACGCGATTAACAACAGGGCTGCCATCAGATACATGGTTTGATTGTAAAGACTCGGCGTCGGGTCCAACGTGCCTGCCGGTGCAATTTCAAGTAATTTTGCAATAGAGACCGTATTTGCTTCGACTAATTGGGAAAGTTGATCAACACCTGCACCAAATTTCGCCTCGAATGCAGCAGGATCGATCTTATCTACCAATCCTTGAATCGCTTTATTCACTGAGCTTTCACGCAACGATGTGATCGCTAATGGCCCTAGCACACCAGCAGTACTCCAAGCAGTTAACAATCGACCATGAATACCACCGACATATTTTGTTCCAAAGATATCCGCAAGATAAGCTGGAATCGTTGCGAAACCACCGCCGTACATAGTGAAGATGATCATCGTCACACCATAGAAGAGCACTAACCACATCACTGCGGGTGTCACGCTAACTTGCTGGGCAATAAACGGAATGGACGTGTAAAGTAATATGCCGAGACCAAAGAATATGAAGTAAGTCATTTTCCGACCGATAAAATCCGATGTGCTTGCCCAGAAAAAACGCCCGACCATATTGAACAAACTGAGCATCATCACGTAAGTTGCAGCAAATTCCAGATCAACAATATCCGGCAACGTTGATCCGAAGATTTCCGTAACCATCGTTTTAGCCACTGAAATCACACCAATACCCGCCGTCACGTTTAAGCAAAGCATCAACCAAAGCTGATAAAATTGCGGCGTTTTCAATGCTTGATCAATATGCACATGGTGTTGTGTGATCATTCCGTGTGTTGCAGCTTCTTTCGGTGGCGTCCAGCCTGCGGGTGTCCAACCTTCTGCAGGAACTCGATAAGAAAATGCCGCGATCAGCATGATCACGAAGTACACCACACCCAGTGTAAAAAATGTTTCTGCCACGCCAACCGTTCCCGTACCGATCGCATAAACCCCTTCTGGTCCAGGAACGAGCATTTTGGCCACGTCATTTGCACCGATCACGACCACTTCTTTCAAACTTCCACCGATTTCCGCCATGCGACGACCACCTTCTGTAACAAGGTTGATCGTATCCGCTGTACCTAGGTACTCCGGCGCTTTGTAGAAAAAAGAAATCATCGGTCCGATCAGAAATTTCGCGAGCATAGCGCCGCCACCAAAACCCATGATCGCAATTCCCGTAGCCATACCGCGCCGATCAGGAAACCAGCGGATCAGCGTACTCACCGGTGACACATAACCTAACCCTAAACCACAACCGCCGATCACACCGTAGCCAAGATACAGCAACCAAAGATTGCCGGTCATAATGCCTAACCCGCCAACCAAAAACCCACCGCCCCAACAAAAAGCGGCGACGGTCCCCACCATGCGCGGTCCGACCTTTTCAAGCCACTTTCCAGCGATTGCTGCAGATAAACCGAGAAAGACAATGGCAACGGTAAAAATCCAAACAACACTCTTTAAAGACCAATCGTCAGCAGCACTCGTAACAATACCGACACGTTTGATCAAAGCAGGGTTAAACAAACTCCACGCATAAACTGACCCGATACATAAATGTATGCCGAGCGCCGCTGGGGCGATCAACCAACGATTAAAACCCGGCTTGGCGACGATATGCGCCTTGGAAAGTAAACCCGCCATCGATAACTCCTCTTTAACATTTGTATTTTAGATATTATTTTTTTAATTATTTCGTTTTTATACTTTATGTGGTGACCAGCCACAGTGCCATCAAGACTGACCAAAGACCTTGGGCATGTCAAGCCGCTGCCACTTACTTTAAGACCTTCTGTTCCAGCGTCAGGATAAGATATACTGTTTCATTATGAATCACACAGAAACAAAACTCGTCGATTCGTTCGGGCGCACTGTAAATTACGTTCGCTTATCGGTAACTGACAGATGCGACTTCCGTTGCGTCTATTGTATGAGCGAAGACATGCAGTTCGTCCCGCGCGCACGCATCCTCACTTTAGAAGAACTTGCCCAAGTCGCACGTGCATTTGCTGAATTGAATGTAAATAAGATCAGGCTGACCGGCGGTGAGCCGCTGGTAAGAAAAAACGTACTGCAACTGTTCCAATCGATCGGACAACTGCCGCAAGTCGATGAGTTAGTCCTCACCACTAATGGTTCCCAACTGCCACACATGGCACAAGATCTTAAAAACGCTGGCGTAAAACGGATTAATATTAGCCTTGATTCACTCAAAGCCGATCGCTTCACCGCTCTCACTCGTGTCGGCAAATTGGATAAAGTACTCGACGGGATTGAAGCGGCTCGCGCAGTTGGGTTTGAAAAGATCAAATTGAATAGCGTGATTTTAAAAAACCGTAACCACGACGAAGTCGTCGATCTGGTCAATTTTGCCATTGAAAAACAACTCGATATCAGCTTTATCGAAGAGATGCCTCTCGGTGAAACCACCGATCACGATCGCGCTGAAGCCTACTACTCCAGTGATGAAATCGAAGCTGATCTAAACAATCACTTCGACTTACTGGCATCCACGGAAAACACCGGTGGTCCGTCACGTTACATGCGTATTCCAAATACACAGACACGCGTCGGGTTTATTTCTCCGCACAGCCACAATTTTTGCTCGAGCTGTAATCGTGTGCGCGTAACGGCAGAAGGTCGCCTTCTGCTTTGCTTAGGCCAAGAACATTCTGTTGATCTGCGAAAGGTCTTACGTGCACATCCGGGCGATATAGATCGTTTAAAAGAAACCATCATTCAAGCCATGAAAATCAAACCAGAAGGACATGACTTTAAAGTTACAGCCAAACCCATTATCTTCCGTCACATGAGCCATACGGGTGGCTGATCAGATAACTTATCGACCTAAACTGACTCAAGCTGGTCGCAGCCCAACCTGCCCAACAACGGCTATTAATGAATATGGCGATCAAATCGAGACGGCCATCGCAGGTGAATTTCCGCTAACAATCTATCTTGATCGTCGAGAAATCGTTACGTTGATGACCATCGGTGGCCAACCAGAAGCACTCACACTCGGCTACTTGAAGAACCAAAACCTCGTCACCAACTTGTCTGAAATCGAATCCATTCAAGTCGATTGGGAAACACAAGCCGTTGCTGTTACCCGTTTTGAACATGCACAAAAGAACGTTGAAGAAAAACTTGCAAAACGCACCGTAACAACAGGATGCGGCCAAGGCACTGTCTTCGGCGACATCATGCAAGAAATTGATAAGCTCAAACTTCAACCGATCAACATCAAGCAATCAGCACTTTATGCACTGTTAAAAAATATTTCCAACTACAATGAAGTGTATAAGAATGCCGGTGCCGTGCATGGTTGTGCGTTGTGTGATGGTGATCAGATCATTGATTTTATTGAAGATGTTGGTCGCCATAATGCCGTTGATGCGATCGCGGGAAATATGTGGCTGAATGGAGTCACGGGAGAAAATAAGATTTTCTACACCACCGGACGACTCACCTCTGAGATGGTTATCAAAGTCACACAGATGGGTATTTCTGTTTTGTTGTCACGATCAGGCATGACACAAATGGGACTTGATCTAGCAAAACAAACGGGAGTAACACTAATCGCACGCGCAAAAGGCCGTCATTTCCTCATCTTTAATGGTCACGAATACATCGAGCTGGATGCTAAACCACCTCCAAGAAGAACGTTGTCTCAACAATAGATCACCCGTCGTTTCGGTTTTTACTCCCGGTTCGCAACAGAGTGAATCACATGCTCGGATTCAAAATACACCGTGAAATCTTTATATATCCAACGACTGATTGGCGGTGTTCCAACCGCACTGACTTTCTTAACTGGCGCACCATACGCCGCTTCAACTGCGTTTTTTGATCGCCCTTTGGCTGGCCAACTCGCCGCTTGTTGATCTGACTTCGCCTGAATTGATTCAAGTAATAAAACGTCAGCAGAAACGCTTTCCATTCCAACAATTGATAGCAAGGTAATCATAAAAAACGTTTTCATTTCACGTTATTCCTTCATTCGATGATGTGGTTCAAAGTAATCAAAGTACAAGCAAATCTTTGGCCATCTCGACGCTAGCTCGTTAGACGTGTTAGCGGCAAGGTTTGTTTAAAACTAAAGTTTAAACATAACTAAGCGCTATAAATTTAACGTACGACCAAGACATGGCTTCTGGTCGAGGAAGGGACGCAACCTTACGGATGTATATTGAAGGATCAATATTCTCACTCATGTATTGTTCACATAAGCTGCGACTCACTTGTCGATCGAAATTGGATCGAATTCATGGATGTATTAAGTCAGAGTTAATAAATGAACCAATATCATTTGCATCATTGTCAAGGAAATAAGCGGTAAGATGGCAACGATGAATCTCGCCGTAATGCGAAAACATAAATTGAAATTCTCCGCCTTGTTGAAAGGTAAGTCTTTTATCGAGACATACCGAACATTTCTGATCAAGCTCACGGCAATGGGCTTGACGTTCGTCACTTCGGTACTGCTCGCACGCTTGCTCGGTGCAGAGGGGTACGGAACTTACGCGTACGCACTTTCATGGATAAATTTACTCAGTATCATTTCGATTTTTGGTATTGACCGGTTATTGTTACGCGAAACTGCAGTTAATCATAAAAATAAAAACTGGTCGTATTTAAGTGGTGTTTTGCGTTGGGGAAATCGCACCAGTGCCAGTATCGCGATCAGCCTTGCAGCGACCGCTGCGTTGATCGCATGGTTTCTAAAAGACGATCATAATACTGACATTGTTCAATCTTTATGGGTGGCTGTAATTCTTTTACCGTTCATGGCAGTGACTGCTCTACGCTCTGGCACCCTGCAAGGTTTGCACAAAGTGGCCCTCGGGCAAATTGCTGATGATCTAGTTCGGCCCATTGTTTATGCAGCGCTACTACTAACCGCTTATTTATTTTTCAAAGACTCGATCAAACCGCAGATCGTGATGAGCTTTAATGTTTTCGCTTATCTTTGCGCGTTCACGGCGGGCATTGTTATTTTAGTGAAAAACCTGCCTCCGGAAGTAAAGTCAGCAAAACCACACTTTGAAAAAGATCGTTGGTTAAAAGCTGCCCTTATCCTGTCTTTCCTCGGTGCGATCCATGTCGTCAACCGTGAGATCAGAACACTTATGCTCGGTCAATTAGCGACTATAGAAGATGTCGGCGTGTTTACTGTGGCTTTACGTGGAGCAGAATTAATCGTCCTACCCATTAACGTGATCAATGCCGTTATCGCATCAAAATTTGCGTCACTTTATGCTAGTAAGGACATGGATGGCTTGCAAGATATTCTGACCAAGTCAACGCGTATTATTCTGTTGATCAGTATTCCCAGCGCGGCCGTATTGATCGCGTGTAGTGACTTAATTTTAGGAATTTTCGGCGAAAGCTTTTTAGCCGGTAAAACCACGCTCGCCATCATGTGCATTGGCTCCGTGATCAGCAGCGGTTTAGGTTCTGTCGGATTACTACTAACCATGACTGGCAATGAAGCCCTAGCGGCAAAAGCGGTTATTTATAGCTTGCTCGCAAATGTCTTACTCAACTTTTTACTGATCCCGAGTTTGGGGGTTGAAGGCGCAGCATACTCAAGTGCTATTAGTTTAATTACACTAACGGCTTGTTACGCTTGGTGGGTTTATAAAAAATTAGGCCTGATTCCACTGCCATTTGGCCGTATGAACAAAGCGTAAAAAAATATCCAGCATTATTCAGTATGCAAATTAAGCTTAAGGAAAAAGTTAGATTCGTTGAAACATACGCGGTCGCCATTCAAACACATCGATGACCGTAAGCTCATGTTCATGTGCGATCGTATGCGTGCCTAAAGCTTTTTTATCCCAGAGTGGCTCAATATATTCCACTTCTCTTTCTTGGTAATCGGTTTCAGTTAACGTTACGATTTCGTTCAAGCGTAAACCATAACCGTACCTAACTGAGCCATCTTGCGACGGACGAATAATTTTGCCCTCATATTCATAAATGCGACCCGCAGGTCGAGCACGACGAACATCTGTGATCACAGGATTTAGTGGATGCGGTGTCCAGTTTGTACTTAAGGGAGAGTCAGCATAAAAAATAGACAACTCATTATCGATAGAAACACCTTTTTGTTTGCGAATGCTGTTGAACATCCACCACTTACCATCATGGAAATAAAGAGTGTTATCTACAGCTTCAATATTCTCCATAAGATTCGTATGAAATTCCCACTGATCCGGAAATCGTGTTGCCTTATACACCTCAACCGTGTTGTTTCCCTTTGACTCCGGCATCATATAGTAGTCGCCCTCCCACTCAAAAACGAACGGATAAGACAAATGGTACGGACGAACTAGGCAAGGGCGAGGTTCTGTTATTGTGCCATCTTTCTGAATACTAATGACGGAAATATTGGCATTATTTTTGTCTAATAAAGCGTCTTCAAAAAATAAATGATAAGTGTCATTTTCATAAACTAAAAAAGGATCAGCCCACCAACCATCGCCAGTTGGAATAAGCTCATTATAATCATTAAAATCCATGGAAATGCCTTGACCGAAACGATAACGTAAGGTCCATTGCATATAACAAACCTGACGCAAAAAACGGTTTGCAATTGATTTTTTAACACGCTCTAAAAAAAAGAAGAACATCTGTAGATTATTCGGCTTCGGTATTTCTGCTGCATGTAGCTGGTTATTTTCAAGCCGTTTTACTTTTGATAGATCTGTATGAAAGGTTTCATCACCCAGCTCATATAACTCACGAAGCTTTCGAGGAATAATCTCCGCACTATGCAAATACGCCTGAATACGATTAAATAATGCAGAACGATTTTCTTCTGTTGCAAATGAAGCTTGATAGAGAATCTCAATATTCTCCCCCACTGGCTGCTGTCGCACTAACATGCAATCCATAATCGGACTTCGATAATAGTTTTCCCAAAAACCGTCTGGTTTTTTTCGATAACCTTTTTCACTGATGCCGTAGCATAATTGCCAGACACCCAGTCGACTCAACCCAGAGAATACATCATTTAAATCGGAGTTGCTTAAATTGATAAGGACATCTAATTCGGCATTTCTCACTTTATCCAGAATGTAATGAGAAGGATCTTCTGTATTAAACTCATGTAACTTATAAGTCGTCGACAACTCACCGGGCTGCATGATCATATGTAGAGTTTTACCGTTAACCGAAAGGCGTTGCTCCTCTACTTTAGAATATAGTCGATAAAGAATATTTTTAAATCTTGCGTTTACTAATGTCTCAGGAACCGAGTTTTTAGGTGTCAGAATGAGTGAAACCGATGCAAAGCTGTAATCCTCAATCTCACGAATGATACGACATACCCATTCCGGCGGATCATTAGAGTCCAGGAATATTCCTACTTTTAACGGTGAATTTAACATACCCAATTTTTACTCATGAAAATGACGTTTTGAATTGCCTGAAACTCTTTCTTTGAGTAGCCTTCTTTTAAAGACTGCTCAATGAGAATAGTTTAAAACTTTATTTTATGATGCTTGAATGTAATTAGTGCAAAACACATTAAATGTGTTGAGAAATGACAACCTGATAATGTCGATTCAAAAACAGGCGGTTACCTTAGCCCAGAAAAAATCGGCATGTAAGGTGCCTTTTTCGTTCGTACACATACCTGTGAATAAATTTATCCTTTTAAGCTCGTATGGCTTTGCATCTTTATAGTTAATGCCCGAATTAGTTGTACATGCGTACAGATAACCCGCTTGTTCTACCGCATCAATCACTGATTGATTGTAGTCATCATATGTACCATTTGGATAAGCAAACCCCGTTACCGGCCGTTCAATTTTTTCTTCAATCAACTGTTTAGATAACGACACTTCCTTCTGAATAGTAGGCAAATCCTCTTTGGATAAAATCGGATGAGATAGCGTATGTGATCCAAAATTAACATCATGCTCTTGCATTTCTTGAACCATGTCCCAATCGAGCATTTTTGAAACAGGCACCGTTTCCGGCGACACATTTAAACGATTCAAAATGGTGGTGAGATAAGTATTGCGAGTCTCATTGTTAAACTGTTTTAGCCAGTCATTTAACTGAGAAATTAATTGTTCTTTTTCATCACTTGTCGTTAAGTTAAATAGACCTAATTCAAACTCTGTCAGATCAACTTCCGTCTTTTTAGTTTGATAAATTCCATTCGTCATCAATTCGTACCAGAACCGATGTTCTCCTTCCACATGCCCGTAACTCAAATAGATCGTTGATGGAACATTATGTTTTTTTAGCACAGGTAAAGCATCTTCGTAATTGTCTAAATAACCATCATCAAATGTGACGACAAACTTCAGTTTAGATGCACCAAGAAAATGCCCTGCTTGATCAAAAAGTTCATCGATAGCAACAAACTCATAACCAGCCTGTTTAATTTCCGTGATGATTTGATCTAGTAAATCGGGTGTGATCGTGATTGGGAGTGGATCGTATTGATGATTAACTTTATGCAGCATAAGGATAATCACACCGCCACCATCACAGCGCTTTTGCACCATCCCAACTTTGCGTAGGATAGTCGCATATGAACGTTTAGCCTGTCGCCTGGCAGCCCCGATAAAACGCATGCTTTAGCCTTCTAACACTTCTCTATAGACGTGAGCATACTGAGTACTCTGTTTTAAAGCACTATATTGATCGACAACACGAGTTCGAGCGCGTAATCCCATTTCCTTAGCTTCCTCATAATGATCAATAACATTGATCATCGATTGGGCTAATGGTGCAGTCTCCCCAGACGGAATCAGCTTACCACAGTCATCCATGAGCAAGTCTCCAACGGAACCCACTTCAGTTGCAATAATTGGTAAATTTGAGGCCATTGCTTCTAAAATACTCATTGGCATGCCCTCTGTTAATGAGGGTGACACATAACAATCAAAGTCATGGAGGACACGCTCAATACCTGAATGTGACCCGGCAAAATTAATTTTATTGCGTATCCCTAACGTCTCTGCGAGGATTTGCATCTCAGACAGTAACGGGCCATCACCGATCAGCAATAACCTTGCTTGATCATGTTTCTCAACAACCTGCTGAAACGCCGTGAGTAGAACTTCATGGCCTTTTTCTTGACTAAATCGTGCAACGGTTCCAAAAATAAAATCCTTATCTGTAAAGCCCCACGTAGCGTGTCCAAATCCATCAATATCTGAGTTAAAACCAATTTCATCCACACCATTTGCGATCATCGTTGTTTTATTGGCCATCCCTGCCTTTTCCATTGCTTCAGTTAAACGATCAGAAACAACAATGATTTTTTTCGCGCGGCGTAAAAGAAAGTTTTCTAAAGCTTCGAATATGCGATTTTTCAAATCACCAAATGTTCTCCCATGCAAAGTTGCAACAAATGGAAGCTTGGTTTTGCGCGAGGCCATCAGTGCATAAAAATGACTCTTATAGTCATGTGAATGCACGACTTCGATTTTCTTTTCTTCACAGAGTGAGACTAATGCTTGAATAGTTTGCGAATCAAAACGTGATTGACAAGGCAGCTCAATCACATCAAATGCCTGTTCAAACGCTTGGTCAAACAAAGACTGGTCACCAGAAACATAGTTTGCGATACAGGCAAGCGTGCTCTTAACACCACTTTCTTGGGAACGACTCATCAAGGTCATGATCACGCGTTCTGCACCAAAAAAACCGGCGCTGGAGCGTAAGTGAAGTACGCGCTCAACCATCAGTAATGTTTCAGTATGACGCGACTAGAAGGGTTGCTATCACGTGTCAATATGAGTGCTCTAAGCGCAAGCGCGAGATAAACATAAAAATAAGCTGCAAGAGGGTAATGAGTGAATCGATCTCCAAAAATATTACCAAATGCAAAACTGATCACGACCCCGAATAAACCAATTCCTAATGCTTTGTAGAGCGGATCATCAGTCTCTGTATACAAGCGTCTTCCGACCTTAGACGCGCGCCATAAGATCATAAGAAAGATCAAGAAACCAATAATACCCTGCTCGGCTAAAAGCTTAAGGTAATAATTGTGCGTATCCATGTTGTATGGGTTGGCTTCAATAAATGTACGATAGCCGTTACCGATTATAGGACTTTTATAAAACTCATCTATCGCAATCGCCCAGAAAACAAAACGTGATTGCGCAGACTCATCTCGGTCTTCTTCTTCTTGTACAAAAATAGTGTCAACCCGTTCTTGTACCGAATCTGGAAGGAAGTTAATAAAAATACCACCAAAAACGATCGCAACAGGAATTAAAAGAAAAACCATTTTCTTGCGCGTAAACCAAACCATGCCAAGCAACGCAATGATAAACGCAAGATAAGCACCACGAGAAAAACTATAAACAAGGCTATATAAATTCAACAAAATCAAAAATCCTAATGCCATTCTGATTTTTGTATTTTTTATAAAATACACTAGTGAGATTAATACTAAAGTATAAGCACTGTAAAACGTCGCTATTTCATTACTTCCTAATTGCGAGAACGTACCACTAATTCGCATATCATCTTGGTAGTGATATGAAGAAACAGATCGATATTGTGAAAAGAAAACCCTAAACATATAAAGCACAGGTAGAACCGTAGCCGTTATCGCGTAAATAATACCCCGTCGATCACGAACACTGTTTAAGGTAATAAAGAATAAAAATGGACCTAATAAAATATCTTTCACAAACGTGATCATTTCCGCCGTCGTATTACCGACAGTCATCGTTCTGAATGCAAGGGCAAAGAGTAACGAAAAAGCAAAGAAAAGAACGGGTTTATTTAATTCTGTTTTGGTTGGAGAGTTGAGATCTTTGCGAGACTTCCAAATTAAGAAAGCTAAAATAAAACAGATATTAAGTAAATTAAGGCCACCACCTAAACTAGGGATTTTATTAATATAAATATTCTGTAGTGGGATTAGGAATATTAGAAAAAGTAAAACCCAATTCGGTTTAATAAACCCTTCTTGCCCCTCGACAGTCGGCAACGACGTAGATTTATTGTTTTTGATGATGACCGATCGAGACATGATTTTCTATCAAGCACCTGAGCGCGTGTGAGTTTTGCTGAGCATATCAAGGCTTGGTTCTTTATTGATCAGCGACATATACGATTTCAACATTGTTTGCACTGAGAAGATCTCTTCTACACGATTAAATGCCGCTTGAGTGAAACTTGCGCGAAGCTCAGGAGAACCTGCTAATGCGAGCATCGCTGTCGCAATCGAATCTGCGTCTGTATCCACCAGTTTACCGGTGACTTCATGTTCAATCACTTCGATATTGCCACCAACACGTGAAGCAATCACGGCCGTTTTAGATGCCATTGCTTCAAGCAGTGAATTTGATAAACCTTCTGTAAAACTTGCAAGGATAAACACATCCGCTGCCGCCAAAATATCAACAATATCGTTACGAGCCCCAAGAAAATGTACGTACTTTTCAAGCCCAAGTTGTTGCGTTTGTGATTTAAGATCATCCTCGAGCTGGCCTTGGCCTGCTAATACGAGATGCGCTTCTGGAAATTTTTCATGCAGCTTTGTCAATGCATTGATAACGGATTTATGATTTTTGACGGGGTTTAAATTCGCTACCATCGTAAAAACCAATGCCTGATCAGGAATATTTAATTCTGTCTTTATTTTGGCCGGATTAGCGTTCTCAAATCGTTTTGTATCGACGGAATTATAAATTAATTTTATTTTCTCAGGCACGACACCTTGTTCAATAATTGATTCTTTAACGGCACTTGAGACGGCAATAAAATCAGTAAATCCGGTATTAATCACTCGATAAGCAAGCTTAATCTTATTGCTTGATCGGAAACCCGTATCGCGTCGGTTGGAAATTCTTGTTTTGATCCCGGCGAGTTTTCCAAATAAGGCTGTAACAATATCTGAAGATTCGAACAGTGAAATCGCACAATCATAGCGACCTACCCGCATAATTCGAAAAATTTCGATCAGATATTTTAGTGAAAATGGTGAGTAAATTTTTCGCAGTGGCACATAATGAAACGTTACACCTGCCGGTGGTTTACGAGGATTGATTTTATCGACTTCGTCACAATCAAAATACATGACCTCTACCGACACGCGTGATTTATCAAGTGTGTTTAGCAGATTCCAGAGATGTGTCTCTGCCCCGCCTTTTCCACCCACATTGGTATCTACAATGATGAGTAACTTTCGTCGATCTGCATCCATGAGCAATTAGATTCGTCAGTTAAATGGTTTCGGAAGGTTTGGTTTGACGCTAGGACTTTGTTTCACCAGACTCGGAGGGGGGATAAAAGCCACGGACTAGATGTTTGTCATCACCTCTTGTTCTCACCTGTTCATGCTGTTCAGCTTCTTTATTCTCAATTGAATGTAACTGGGCTGATCGTTCCTTACGCTTCTCAGTTTCACTTTGTTTAAATGCGGCAAGTTTGTTGTCCATCATCATTGAAATTGCCTGCAGCAATTGATCTGACTGAACACCTTGTGCGGCAGCCGGTGGCTGAACGCCAGTAGCCACATTGGCAATTTGTTGATACGCGCTCACGGAAGGATCAGAATCATCATCTTCCCATGACTCTTCAACGAGATCGCCTTTCACCATATCCAACACGGCGCTGTTGATTTCGCTACTTTCTTCAAGTGCAGCGCATAACAATAATCGATCGAAAAAGACGTTTATCTTTCGCGGGATCCCTTTTGAATGTTGATAGACGTGCTCAAAGACATCGTCCGTGATCGCAGGACTTCCTTCCCACCCCACCATTTTGAGGCGATGGAAAATATAGCCTTTTGTTTCATCTAACGTCATCGGCTTTAAGTGATAGGCTGCAATCACCCGTTGACGAAGTTGTTCAAATTGCGGCAGGCGCATCGTTGCACGAAATTCGCGTTGGCCTAAAAGAAAGCTTTGTAAAAGCGCTCGCCCATCCATTTGGAAATTAGACAACATGCGCAATTCTTCAATTGAACGCGGCGGCAAGTTTTGTGCTTCATCCACGAGCAATAACGCGCGCTTGCCTTCATGCGCTAGCTGGCGAAGAAACGTTTCTAGGTTTTTCAACAATACTGCTTTTGAAATTCCATCGTATGGAAGCCCAAACTCTGCGGCAACAACACGCAAAAGGTCATCTTCCTGCACCTGTGTTGTGACGACTTTTGCCGTGACAATACGTTTATTCTGAAGTTCGTCTGACAATGCATTCAGCAACGTTGTTTTACCTGTGCCTACATCACCTGTAATGACGATAAAACCCTCACCGGCTTTGATTCCGTAAAGAAGATAAGACAGCGCACGCTTGTGTCCGTTACTTTCAAAAAAGAAACGGTGATCAGGTGTCAACTGAAATGGTCGGCCGGTAAGGTTATAAAATTCTCGATACATAATTGCTTCAGTATTTAAGTTTAATCCTAGCGAGATTGGTGCGCGATGAAAAAAAAGTTTCTTTAAATCTATCCGCGCAAACCATTTGCTTAGGTGTTGTGGTAATAACCGTAATAACCGGACTCATCTTGCTCATCACTTTGATTCAATATCAAACCAACGTATTTTGAATGATCGAGTCGCTCGATCGCCGTCACAAATTCTTTGGACTTTGTTTCGTCAGCATGGACAACAAAACCCACTTGTCCGACGAGGCTGGCCAGAACTGGCGCTTCTGATGTGACCAAAATTGGCGGACTATCGAAAATGATGATGCGATCTTTATAGCGATCAGCCAGTTCGTTCACGAGCATTTCCATTTTGTTACTGGACATCAGCTCGGTGGTATTCGACACCTTTTTACCCGACGGTAAAATGGTCAAACCATCAATATTCGTTCTTAATAATGCTTCACTCAGCGGAACTTCTCCGTTGAGATATTCAGTTAAGCCAGGTTTTTCTGTTAAGCCAAAAGTTCGTGTCACATCAGACTTCGCGATGTCAGCATCGATCAATAAAACGGTACGATCAATTTCTCGCGCAATACTTAATGCAAGATTGGTTGCAATAAATGTTTTGCCTTCATTAGGAACAGAGCTGGTAACCATGATCAAATTTCCGCGATCCAGCGAAACTTCGCCGAGGCCAGCCGCATTCACCAGTAAACGCCGCTTGATCATTCTAAGCTCTTCGTTCAATTTCGGGCTATCTTCATCAACCAATGCGATATGCGCTTTACGGAGCCGCTTAAGATCAATCTCGACTTCCGGCGAGCGTTCGGTTGTCGCTAGCTCATCATCTTTAGCTTCTTCTGAACTTGTAAACCGGTGACCACTAACGCGATCGGCTTCTGCAACGACGGCACCAAAGACTTGTGAAACATTTTCTGATTCACGTTGTTTAGCGATTTTGTTGGTTTCGATTGGTTCATTGGCCAACCTTTCAACTGCTTTTTCAATAATACTCATAATCTAAATTCCCGTCGTCTACATCTGATCCAGAACGTCTTTCACTGGTGCAAGCACCTCATCCCCAATCTGCTCTTCGACATGCTGGGCATAATTAAAACCAACGTATTCCTTAAGATAGTCTGCATTCATTATGTATGACAATACAAGTGCTGCGTACCCCAACAGCAACGCACCAGACGCTAATGAATATGAGATATGACTCGCGCCCTTTGCAAGATGATTCCCGACACTGTTCAGTTTTGAAACGGTTCCAAGGATCGGTAATGTGGTCAAATCCTTCAGACTTTGCCGGTTATATATCTTAGGTCGAATTTGCGACAACAGGATTGATGCACCAACACCAGCCCCTAATGCTAAGAAAAAGACCATCGTTACCCATTTCAGACGATTTGGTCCCGTTGGGCTCAGTGGTACACGTGGCGGATCAAGAATCTCGAACTGTAATTTATCTGCGTTGATCATCCCTTCTGAAATATCTGCCGACTCACGACGTTCCAATAAATCTTCATACTCACGCTTATTGACTAAATAATCACGATCCAGGCGAGCAAGCTCGGCTTCGATTTCTGGCAACGTATCTGCATCGGCTTCCTGCTCAATCAGGCGTTTTTGATATTCTTGCACACGCGCTTTCAATGCGGCTGTTTTCGCCTCTTCTTCGGCCAAGGCTAATTTTAGATTTTGGTAAGCTGGGTTCGCGACAGCAGGATTAACAATTTCAGTCCCTGCGGTTCCACCTAATGTACCGCCAGTAAAACCGTTCCTCTTTTGCTCTTGCAGTTGCGACAACGTACGTTTTGCTGCCATCACATCCGGGTGGAGATCAGTAAACTTCAATTGCATAGATTCTAAGTTAGCTTGCGCTTCGAGAATTCGTTGATCAATGACCGTCAGTCCAACAACACCGCCTACGGTTCGACGACTACCTCCTGTGACGCTCGGAGTGGAGCTCAGTTGTTTACTCAACGCATCGCGGCGGAACTCACTTTCTTGAAGTTCCAGTTTTGCGGTTTGGAGCTGCGTTCGCATTGTTTCGAGGCGATTAAAATAAGTTCGGTCATCCGTGATCAACACGCCAGGATGTTCTTTTTTGAACTGTTTGAGCCGCTCTTCCGCTTGCGTTAGTCGCGTAACATATTCCTGTAATTTATCATCCAAAAAGCGTTTAGTTACATCGGTATCAAGTCGGCTTGCACCAACCACTTTTTCAATAAAAAGGTTCAGTAAAGTCTGTACAACATTTTTCGCCATAACCGGATCGCGGTGCTCGAAGCTGATCGTGTAGACGTTATCAAAATCAAGCCCGCCAGTAATCAGCACTTTCTCTACCAGCATTTCCATCAGCTTTTCATAGGCTTCTGGTGTTTCGATTTTAGCGTCCAAACCTGTTTTCTTCGCAACCGTTTCAAGATTCGGTCGCGAAAGCAAGGTTCTCTTCATCACCTTCGCGGTTGATTGTGTGACATCACTCTCAACCGCAATCCCTTTAAGTAAAGGACGCAGCATTGAACGTGTATCGACATAGACATTTGTTGAGACTTCATATCGATTGGGCGCTGTGACAACCATTGACCAGCCAATAACAGAGAGAATGGCAGCAATACTCAGAGCTAACCATCGGTTCTCCCAGAAGTCTCTGAAGTAAAGTTTAATTTGTTCAATTGTATCCTGCATGCTACATCGCTCTTAAATGTTTGTGATTGTTTTGTTCGATTGGAAGCTATCGTCCACAATGACTTGTGGAAAATAATTATCTGACTCCCTTGCCCCATAAAATGACCTGCACCGTCTGTAAAAGGACCGTGATGTCCAGAAACAGGCTGTAGTTTTTCAGATAATACAGGTCATATTGTAACTTTTCCCGTGCATCGTCCTCAGAAGCACCATACGGATAGCAAATTTGTGCCCAGCCCGTGATTCCAGGTTTGACGTGGTGACGCATTTCATAATATTCGATCGATTTCGCTAATTCAGTGACAAATTGTGGACGCTCCGGTCGAGGTCCGACAAAACTCATGTCACCGCGTAGTACATTGAAGAGTTGAGGTAGCTCATCTAAACGTGTACGGCGGATGAAAGCGCCAACTCGGGTAATGCGAGAATCATTGGACTGCGCCCATTTAGCAATGCCATCTTTCTCTGCGTCAGTCCGCATACTACGAAATTTTAAGATTTCGAAAGGAAGGCCGTTTAAACCTACACGCACTTGACGGTAGATAATCGGACCATTGAAGCCCGATTCGACATAAATCGCGAGTGCAACCAACAACATAAATGGAAAGACCATCAACAACAGCAAGCAGCTCGCGGCTATATCAAACACCCGTTTTCCTGAGTTTTTGAGAACAGCTTGTGTATAACCGTCACTAAAAATAAAGTTGCTCGGGTGAAGTGAATCTAACTTCATCTTGCCCAGTTGGCGTTCATAGAAGGTAGATACGTCAATGACAGTAACGCCCTGCATCTTGCATTGCAGAATATCGTCAACAGGAATGTTACCTCGGCGATCATCCATCGCAACAACGATCTCATCAATATTATTCGCGCGTGAATATTGATTCAGAGACATATCGCCGATAGAAATAATACGATCCGCCTCAACCACTTGCTCATCCGTTCCAAGTTTTATAAAACCAACTAAGCGGATACCTCGATGATCGGTACGACGTTTTAACTGACCAATAAGTTGCGCAGTGTGTCCGACTCCTAATATGAGCAATTTTCGTTGCCACGCTGTGTCCGTCCGATGGAAACACAGGAATCGACAAGAAATGATGCCGATAAAAGCGCAGAAAAAGGCCATACCGAAAGCACCTCTTCCTAACATCAAATTTGGCGCCATGTAGAAGATCAATGCCATCAACATGAGTCCGACAAAGAAACTACCAATGATCCGAACAAATGTGGTTTTTGGTCCTTCCCGATAATCACGCTGATACAAACCCATTGCGGTCATCACACCAAACATGATCAACGTAAAAACAATCGCACGTGGAAAGATAGCCTGCATAGAACCCTGAATGCTATAGACCTGAAACGAATGCCAGTCATAAAAGCGTAAAATCACACCCAAGTATACGGAAACAAAGAAAACCACTAGCTCAGCTAGGCCGAGCATTAAAATGGTTTTTGGAACGTAGTGTCTAAATATTCTGTACATCTTTTATTTAATTTGCATCCAGCGATATTTTATAAAAAACCAATTTGATTGGAGATGATATCGGCCAGAGTACAGCTTCCCTGTAAGAGTCCATTTCCAATAAAATTCCTTAACTGCTCTAGACCTGCCGTGAGGATACACATCGAACACAACGATACCTCAAGAGTCTGCCGAGTGCGGAGACGAAAAACAAGCCCATTAATTCTTTTAATAACAACATGTTACATTTAACAATGTTGTGACAATCCATTCTTTTACGAGTGGTATTACTGTGTTTTGAAGCAGTTACACCACCACGTTATTTGTCACTATTTAGCGACAAACCCTTTAAAACGAAATAAACATTCCTTAAGGCTCAATTATTGTATCTTTCGATTTCCCTTTTTATGTAGACTCCATACTGTGTCGAAAGTCGCATTTCACCCTATCTAAGATAACGATCAATAGCTTGCAGCAACGTTGCTTTTTTAATTGGCTTAGAAAGATGCGTATTACAACCAGCCGCTAGGCTTTTCTCCATGTCTTCTTTCACAGCATGTGCTGTTAAAGCGATGATCGGTGTCTCATCACGGCCATTTTCCCGCTCCCAACGCCGTATCTCACGGGTTGCCGTATGCCCATCCATGACCGGCATCTGCACATCCATTAAGACTAATGAATATTCACCTTCCATGAATTTTTCCAACGCAACTTGTCCGTTCTCCGCCTCCTCGACATCAAAAGAGGTTTTTTTCAAATAGGCATTAACCAAAAGTCGGTTATCTTCATTATCTTCAACAAGTAAAATCGGTGCACGTCCAACAAAACTTTTCTGCTCTAATGTTGAAAGGTAATTTGTGTCGCTTCCAGACGACGGATAAAGCCTACCGATCACTGCACGAAGTAGATCCTCCGTTTTAATGGGCTTAACAAGATAGCCACCAATATCACCATCTTTTGCACGTTCAACATCCCTTGCTAGGTTCGATGACGATAACATCAGAACGGTACGCGTATTTCCACCGACTTCGTGTATTCTTTGGATAACCTGAAAACCATCAATTTCAGGCATATGACAATCAGAAAGCACCACATCAAATGGATTACCTTGATCATACGCAGCAGAAAATAAACGTAAGCCTTCACGTCCAGTGCTCGCTTCACTAACGATCACGCCCCGTTGCGATAAACTCGTCTGGATAATGAGGCGATTCGTGTCATTATCATCGATGACTAAAACACGCTTACCATGTAACTCGGTAGTGGGTAATGCTGGAATTTCGACTGAAGGTTCACCCGGCTCGATCACTGCCGTAAAATAAAACGTGCTCCCCTCACCAGGTTGGCTTTGAACCCACATCTGCCCGCCCATTAACTCAGCGAGCCTTTTTGAAATTGTCAGACCAAGTCCAGTTCCACCATATTTACGCGTGGTTGAAGAATCAACCTGATTAAAACTACCGAAAATAGTTTGCATTTTACCGTGAGGAATACCAATTCCCGTATCGGCAACAGAAAACAATAACTTATTCGGATCAGTCTGATCAGGCATCATCGTGACACGCAAAACAATCTCACCTTCTTCCGTAAATTTGATCGCATTCCCTAACAAATTCAAAATGATTTGCCGCAACCGTCCTGGATCGCCCTGGACCCACTGCTGAACATTCACATCAACATGACAGATTAGCTCGATGCCTTTCTCATCTGTTTTGAGCGAATAAACGTCAGTTGCTTCTTCGACCAACTTCGGTAAGTTAAAATCAATATTTTCTATAACTAACTGACCAGCCTCGATTTTCGAAAGATCGAGAATATCATTCACCAAACTTAGCAACGCTTCGCCTGAACGTTTAAAAATATTCGTGTAACGGCTTTGATCACTACTCAAAGGCGTTTCTGCAAGTAATTCCGCCATACCGATGATCGCATTCAGCGGTGTACGGATCTCGTGACTCATGCTCGCGAGAAACTCCGATTTAATCCGTGAAGCTTCCAATGCTTGATCGCGTGCTGAGGCCAATTCACGGGTTTGTCGTTCTACCTGTCGCTCAATCTCTTTATTTCGCTCACGCAGTTCACGCGCTTGGATCTCTTTTGCTCGCGCTAATGCGATCAGCAATAACGTCACCCCCGCTCCTAAAAATAAGGCGATCAGGATTAAACGTTGATCAAGATCTGTCCAAAAAATCGGCCGCTTGATCGTCAGCTTTGTTGAGTAAAACGGGAATTGAATCAACGTCTCATCATCCAGACTCGTTAATAGCCAACTCTCCGTATTCCCCGGCGTGCTGTAGCGCTTTCGGTATAACAATTGTCTTCCAGCAATACCTTCTGCTTCACTCTGTAAACGGATCGAGACACTTTCAGGCATGGAAGCGCCGAAAATCTCAGCGGGTATAACACTGACCACGACAATGCCATGCTTTGCCCTATTACTTGGCCTAACCCCTTGTTCGAAAACATGATTAACTGATTTGATCAACAAATAGGCGGAATCACCATTCCGCGTCTGATACATGGGAGATGGCACTACATCACCGGTTTCAATCGCAGAACTGATCACATTCCGCATCTCAATAGTGAATACGTCATCAACATCAAACGGGCAAAGCGATGTCTTGTTCCGTACAGTGAGATATTCACACTGGATCGGTATTTGAGTCGCCCCCGTTCTGAGTGTCTCAGTTGACTCTCTTATTTCCGTAAACGAGATCGAATCAATAAACACATGCCTAGTGAGTAGTGATTGTGTAAATGAGTGAAAGGAATCGCTAGAGACAAATGACAATGATTCCAACAGGGTCGCGACATTCATCGTCACATCATCGGCTGCGGAAACATTACGCTGTACCTGAGAACTAATCGAGATAGATTCAAAGGCAAATTCCTTTTGCGCATTATCCAGGGAATTAAACCAAGCGAGTAGGAATAATATGAATGTAAACGAAAGACCTAATACGGTAGTAACTGAATAGATAAAACGCCTGGATGGCAAACGGTATTCTTTCAACTTCCCCCCTGAAAAATAACTGAATCAGCCTCCCCCTCTAGAGACTCTTATGAATAAACGACCTCCACCTGCTCAATATATTCGGATAGAGACTTGATCGCCAATGTTATTGCTTCGATATCATTCTCCAGTGCAGCATCTTCCAAATTGGCCCCGATTTCAGTAATGCGATCAAAACCATACCCTCCGCCAGAACCTTTCATACTGTGGCCAATTCGACGAATAGCATCAAAATTCCCCGTATCGATATGGGCACGCATTTGTTGGATATCTTTATGCCGATTTTTCATGTACCCCGGAATTAGATCTTCCAAATCGGCGTCAATTTGTACGATGACTTTATTCATGCTTTCTACTCTCCCAAATGCCGAGCTTTGTTATATTTTATCTGTGGCATTCGTCAAACAAGGCGTCTAGCTAGTGGCTTTATCTCTAAAGTCAGCTGGATCTAAACTATGTATATTCAATAACTTATAAAACTCTGTTCGGTTCCGCCCCGCAATTTTTGCAGAGTTCGCGACATGTCCTTTTGTCATCTGTAAAACACTCACCAAATAATCTCGCTCGAATGTCAGCTTGGCATCTTTTAACGTCCGAAAATCTCCAGATCGTTCACCTAAGGCTTTTTGAACCATACCTAGTGGAATGATATCGGTCTTCGTTAGGGTCGCACACTGATCAACAATATTAATCAACTGTCTAATATTTCCCGGCCACGGTGCTGAGATTAAATACTCAAGTGCATCTGGCGAAAAAGACTTTCGAACATTCCCTTTTTTATCAGCAAATCGCTGTAAATATTCTGTAAGTAACGGCTCGATATCCTCAGCTCGTTCAGAAAGGCTCGGTATATTTAACGGGACTACATTTAGCCGATAATACAAATCCGCTCTGAAACGGCCCTCGCGCACCGATTCTTCAAGATTATTATGAGTCGCAGATATGATCCGAACATTGATCGGGACACTCTTAACAGAACCTACCGGCCTCACTTGAAAATCTTGCAACACACGTAAGAGCTTAACTTGCAGATCCAAAGGCATATCACCGATCTCATCAAGAAATAAGGTGCCACCATCGGCTGCTTTAAATAAGCCATCATGCTGAGTCATTGCCCCTGTAAATGCACCTTTCTCGTGACCAAATAGTTCGGACTCAAGCAACTGCTCAGGTATTGCGCCGCAGTTAACACCAATAAACGGCTTGTTCTTGCGTGGACTCGCATCATGGATTGCTTTAGCGAGAATTTCCTTACCCGTACCCGTTTCACCAGAGATAAAGACCGTAATGTCACCATCAGCCACCGTTTGAGCCTGCTCTAGTAACTCAGCGATCACGCTACTTCGGTAGATTAAACCTTCTGCAAAAGGTGCATTTTCAGGACTGTGATTCTGGGATAAATGCAAATGCTTATGTACTTGAGCCAAAAGCTCTTCACGGTCAACAGGTTTTGTCAGAAATGCCGCAGAGCCAAGATGTGTCGCCTTAACGGCATCGGGTATTTTTGCCTGCCCGCTTAACATGATCACCGGTAACAGAGGGCTTTGCCGGTGAATTTCAGCCAGCAAAGCCATACCGTCCATTTCATCCATGATCAAATCAGTGATCACCAGATCAGGCCGTTCCATATTGATTTGCGCTAATGCATCTTTACCACAGTCCGCAGTGACAACTTTAAGATCGTCATCTGTGAGCCACTTTGAGAGAAGAGCCAGTAAATCACTGTCATCATCTACAACAAGAATTTTAGGCGCAAGTTTTTTTGTTCTAGGCTTAGCCAATGACATTATACCCGTGTGCTAATTCTTTCATTTGTAAAGAATTCTATCGGACACTGTTTGTTTGACTCTACACATAAGTGTGAACAAACTTGTAATAAAAGATAAATTACGTTTCATCAATTATTCAACCGTGACTGACTTCGCAAGATTTCGAGGCTGATCAACATCGGCCCCTTTAATGATTGCGACATGGTAAGAAAACAACTGCAACGGTACTGTATAGATAATCGGTGCGATCGCATCTTCCACCGGTGCAACAGTTAATACTGTGACACCATCGCCTTCACTAAATTTCGTTTTAGTATCTGCAAAAATGAATAATTCACCGCCACGCGCGCGCACTTCTTCAAGATTTGATTTGAGTTTTTCGATCAAACTATTATTCGGCGCGACAGCAATAATCGGCATATCTTCATCAACTAATGCGAGCGGACCATGCTTCAACTCACCTGCTGGATAAGCTTCTGCGTGAATATAAGAGATTTCTTTTATCTTTAACGCGCCTTCCATTGCGATCGGGTACATCGTTCCACGTCCAAGATACAGCGCATGGTTTTTATGCGAGAAACGTTCGGATAAGAGCTCGATCTTGTCATTCAATTCGAGAACAGCATTAACCTTGCCTGGTAAGCTTTCGAGCTGCGCAACCAATTCGGCTTCTCGCGCTTCACTCATTCCATTTCGTCGTCCCATCGCGATTACAAGTAACATGAAAGCAACGAGTTGGGTGGTAAACGCTTTGGTTGAAGCAACACCAATTTCTGGCCCTGCACGCGTCATTAAGACAAGATCAGATTCTCGCGTCAGTGAACTTTCAGGGACATTGCAAACGGCAAGAGAATATTCATAACCCCAGTTTTTTGCTTCACGTAATGCAGCTAACGTATCAGCAGTTTCACCGGATTGTGAAATCGTAACGAATAAGGTGCCGGGTTTGACAACATGATCGCGATAGCGGAATTCGCTCGCTACTTCTATTTGACATTCAACGCCGGCGATCGATTCAAACCAGTATTTTGCAACCATCCCAGCATGAAAACTCGTTCCACATGCGACGATCTGAATCGCATTTACTTTATCTAAAATCGCATCGCCACCCGCACCGAAAATTCCGTCGCAGATCTTACCGTTCATGATGCGTCCTTCAAGCGTCTCTGAAATCGCCCGCGGCTGAGTAAAAATTTCTTTCAGCATGTAATGACGATATCCGGCTTTATCCGTCGCATCCGCCGACAACTCAGATGTGGTCGTATCTCGCTCGACTTCTTTGCCAGTTGCGTCATATATAACTAATTTGTCACGATGAATAGATGCAACATCACCATCTTCGAGGAAGATGAACCGTTGTGTTACTGGCAATAAAGCAAAGACATCTGAAGCAATAAAATACTCACCGATACCCACACCGATCACGAGAGGACTACCAAGTCTTGCAGCAACAAGATGTTCAGGATCTTCAGGACTTAAAACACCTAGAGCGTATGCGCCCTCAAGATCAGGGATCGTTGCTTTGACTGCGTCTAAAAGGTTTTTGCCCGACTCCATGTACGCATGTACTTGGTGCACAATCACTTCAGTATCTGTCTGAGAAGTAAACTCATAGCCCATTTCGGTCTGCTTTTCACGCAGCTCGTTATGGTTCTCAATGATGCCATTATGTACTAGCGCGACTTTTCCACGGCAAATGTGTGGATGTGCGTTACTCGTACTTGGTACGCCATGTGTCGCCCAACGTGTATGCGCAATCCCTAACGATCCAGGCAGTGGATCTTTTTGCATGGCTTCATCTAAACCAGCCACCTTACCTAATACACGTAAACGCTTAATCTCAGTTTCAGGAGAGATCACCGCCATGCCTGCTGAATCGTAGCCACGATATTCGAGACGCTTTAATCCCTCTAGCAAAATAGGCGATACATCACGCTGTGCAACACCACCCACAATTCCACACATAGCTTACTTCCCTCAATAAATAATTTGGACTTTCAACATAGTAAGTAACTATCTACTTTCCATCATAAAAAGATTGTCATAGATGCACTAATGCACGGAATTGACGTATCTATTCACAGAGATGGCGATTGACGTTATTACTCTAACACTTAAGGTGTCGTCGATTAGTGACATTTCTTTAACTATGAAGAGGCGAAACAAGGCTTAACAATATCGTGTCGATAACATGTTGACGCTTAGAAGGGATCGTAAAATTTGAAACTATTGAAAATAGTTAGGAAATTTAAAATAGAAATGACCAATTATTGGTCGGGGCGAGAGGATTTGAACCTCCGACCACCGCAACCCCATTGCGGTGCGCTACCAGACTGCGCCACGCCCCGATTAAGAATAATGCTCTTTGAAAAGTTGAATGAATTCGATTAGAAAACCGAAAGAATAAATATCGATTAACGTTTGAGGATTTCCAGTACTTCTTCTAATTCGCCTCGAAGCTGGCGAACAATTTGTTGGCTAACATCAGAGTCCGTTTTGACTTCATCACCAGACAAACGCTGTCTTGCCCCACCGATGGTAAAACCATGTTCGTATAACAAACTTCGGATCTGACGAATCAGTATGACATCTTGCCGTTGATAATAACGTCTATTTCCACGTCGCTTTATCGGACTCAACTGAGGAAATTCCTGTTCCCAATAACGCAAAACATGCGGCTTAACAGCACACAATTCGCTTACCTCACCGATTGTGAAATAACGCTTACCGGGAATGACAGGGAGTTCGTTATTATTAGTTGCTTCCAGCATAAGCTTCCACTCTGGCTTTTAATTTTTGGCCTGGTTTGAATGTGACAACACGACGAGCACTGATTGGGATTTCTTCGCCGGTTTTAGGGTTACGACCAGGGCGTTGATTTTTATCACGCAGATCGAAGTTTCCAAAACCAGAAAGCTTCACCTGTTCACCTTCGCTGAGAGCACCACGGACCTCACCAAAAAATAGTTCAACGAGCTCTTTAGCTTCTCGCTTATTAAGCCCTAATTCATCAAACAGCATTTCAGCCATGTCTGCTTTGGTAAGTGCCATAGTCTCCTCAGTCTTTCTTTATCTGTGAGTCGCGTCGATCAAACCCTGAGCGTTGCGCCAAGGCTGTTATGCAATTCTGTCAAAATTTTGTCGAGAGATGCATCTATATCGCTATCCGTTAGAGTGCTCGAACTTCCTTGAAAGATCAAGCCCAGAGAAACACTTTTTTTCTCTGAATCAATACCTTCGCCAACATATACATCAAACAACACAAGGTTTATAAGATTATCCGGTGCAGAATCCCGCACCCTTTGAGTTAAGTCAGACGCAGCAACCGATTCATCGACAACCAAGCTAATATCGCGTCTTACCGCAGGAAATTTGGATAAACTCGTAAACTTCGGAAGCGGTCGCTTTGCAACCGACTCTAAACAAACTTCAAAATAACCAACATCAACAGACAGACCCAGCGAGGATAGAATCATAGGTGAAAGCATTCCAACTTTCCCAATCTCTTCTCCGTCTCTGCGAATAACAGCTGATTGCCCGGGATGTAATGCTGGATGTTCAGCTCTTTCGAATTCGAATACAGTTAATTTATCGACCTCCGACAAAATCGCTTCAATATCATTTTTCAAATCATAAAAATCGATCTCAGCTGATTTCTCAGACCACTGCTCTGCGACGCTATTCCCACAAATAATGCCAGCTAACATCGGTCTTTGGATCGTCTCGTCCTTATCCTTATAAAACGTCAGACCTGTCTCAAACAAACGTACACGATCATGCTGTCGATTGAGGTTATGTTTGAGCGTACTTATTAGACCCGGGAGCAAACTAGTGCGCATAACGGACATATCTTTTGAGATCGGATTCGCCACTGGAATCACTGACGCATAGATATCCTCCGTCAACGATGCTTGAAATTCCGGTTCAACGAAACTATACGTAATCGCTTCATGGTATCCACGTGCAGTTAACACACCCCTGATTTGGCTAAGCGGTGTTTTTTCCTCAAGCTGCGGTTGGATCGTCAAACCAATTTTAGGCGCTGAGATGGGTAAGTTGTCGTACCCTTTAATACGGCAAATTTCTTCGATTAGATCGACTTCGATCGTCATATCAAACCGGTGTGTCGGAACGATCGCCTGCCACCCCTCCGCGACTGAAGTCACTTGCATACCCAGTTGTGTCAGACTCTCGATCACAAATGTATCATCAACAACCTCGCCTAAGATACGATGCAAACGTTCACGACGTAACGTAATCGGTTCATAAGCTGGCAAGTCATCTTTACTTTGTTCAATCAAGACAGGACCGGCTTGCCCCCCGCATATCTCTTGGATCAATTGCGTTGCGCGTTCGATCGCATCAACTTGTAATTGAAAGTCGACACCACGTTCGAAACGGTGAGACGAATCTGTTTGTTTTCGATAACGCCGTGCTTTTCCTGCCATATAAGCCGGACTAAAAAACGCACTTTCGAGAAGAATCGATTGCGTGTCTTTAGTCACAGAGGAATGCAGCCCCCCAATAATTCCGGCTAGGGCGATCGGCGCTTTGTGATCAGCAATAACTAACGTATCTGCTTCAAGTGTAATTTCCGAATCATCGAGCAACGCCAGTTTTTCATTTTCATTCGCATAACGTACGACAATACCATCATTCAATTTTTCCAGATCGAATGCATGCATCGGCTGACCCAATTCCAACATCACATAATTAGTAATATCAACAATCGGATGAATTGATCTCACGCTGCTTCGACGTAATCTTTCTTGCATCCAAATCGGCGTTTCTGTGCCTGAAGGAATATCACTGATTACGCGAGCAACATAATTTGGACAAGCATCATTAACTTGAATATCGATTGGGAATTCTTGATCGATCTGTGCTGCAACCGGATTGATGTTCGTAGGCGTGACGTTTGCACCGGTAAGGACGCCTACATCGCGAGAAATGCCTTTAATACTAAAACAATCACCGCGATTCGGTGTTAAATCGATCTCGATGACTTGATCATCGAGATTTAAATATTCTCGAAGATCTTGTCCAATCGGTGCATCTGCAGGCAATTCAATAATCCCATCAAGGCTGTCTTCTAATCCTAGCTCTGATGCTGAGCTAAGCATCCCAAATGATTCAACTCCGCGTAATTTTGCTTTCTTTATTTTTAAGCCACCAGGCAGTTTCCCACCCACGGTGGATAACGCCGTGATCAAACCAGCCCGAGCATTCGATGCGCCACACACAATTTGTACTGGATCATCGCCGCCCATCTCAACCTGACAAAGTTGTAACTTGTCCGCATCAGGATGCTTTTCTGCTGAAAGTATTTTCGCGATCACCACCCCCGAGAAATCTGGGGCAGCTTGGTCAACGCCATCCACTTCCATACCGCCCATCGTCAGAAGCTCGGTCAGTTCTTCGCTGTTGAGTGATGGGTTAACCCACTCTCTTAACCATTTTTCGCTAAATTTCATCTGATCACCTGAACTGGGTTAGGAAGCGAATGTCATTTTCGAAGAAAAGTCGTAGATCATTCACGCCATAACGAAGCATTGCTAAACGCTCCACACCGAGCCCAAATGCGAACCCTGTGAATTCTTCATTATCAATCCCAACCGACTTAAAAACATTCGGATGAACCATTCCACAACCCAGTACTTCAAGCCAACCACTATGGCTACAAACTCGGCAACCATCACCACCACACATCACACAAGCAATATCGACTTCGGCTGAGGGTTCTGTGAAAGGAAAATAAGACGGACGAAACCGAAGTTGCAAGTCATCCTGTTCGAAAAAAGCACGTAGAAATTGTTGGATTAACCCTTTTAAATCAGCAAAGCTCACATCCCGATCAATGAGTAAACCTTCCACTTGATGAAACATCGGCGTATGCGTGAGATCAGAATCACAACGGTAAACACGCCCGGGTGCGATCACTTTTAACGGTGGTTTTTGATTCTCCATCGCTCGGATCTGAACGGGCGAAGTATGCGTCCTAAGAACTGTCGTCGGATCAATGTAGAACGTATCATGCATGGCACGTGCAGGATGTTCAGAGGGAATATTTAACGCTTCAAAGTTATGAAAATCATCTTCGATTTCAGGCCCTTCAGCCACTTCAAAACCCGCTGGTATCAGCAAAGACTTAATACGCTCGAGCGTGCGCGTGACGGGATGTAAGCCGCCAGATTGCTGACCACGACCAGGTAAACTGATGTCGATCGTTTCAGAAGCCAGCCGTTGCGTTAATTTTTCATTCTCAAGCGCAGCTTTTCGTACTTCTATCGCTTGAGAAACCGCCTGCTTCGCAACATTAATCACCTGACCAGCTTCTCGTCGCTCCTCTGGAGGTAATTGTCCCAGTTGTTTAAGACGCGCAGTTAACTCACCTTTTTTACCAAGATAATGAACACGGAGCTGATCAAGCAGTTCCAATGAGTCAGCACTGGCGATCGATTGCGTGGCGGTTTCTACGACGGATTCAATGTCGTTCATTGTTAGCTTCTTATTCTTCTATCACGTAAAAAGGGGAAGCGATGATTGCTTCCCCTTTTCAACTTTCGGATGCGGTGCACACGACTATTGTATGCATGTGATCTTGCGATCAGGCAGCGAGTGCGTTCTTCGCTTTTTCCGCTAATTGACTGAATGCAGCTGCGTCGTTAACAGCCAGTTCTGCAAGTACTTTACGATCAATTTCGATTTCCGCTTTCGCGAGACCATTGATCATGCGGCTGTACGATAATCCGTTCAAGCGTGCAGCAGCGTTAATTCGCGCAATCCACAGTGCTCTAAATTGACGCTTACGCTGTCTACGATCACGATACGCGTATTGTCCTGCTTTTGTTACGGCTTGAACAGCAACACGATAGACGTTCTTGCGACGCCCACGGTAGCCTTTGGCCTGCGCGAGGACCTTCTTGTGTTTAGCGCGGGCTGTTACGCCACGTTTAACTCTTGGCATTTCTTATTACCTCAAAACGTCCTTACTTACATGTAAGGAATTAGTTTGTCGACCAACTTTTTATCCTGTAATGTCAATACGATATTTTCACGTAATTGACGTTTACGTTTAGGGCTTTTCTTGGTCAAAATATGACTCGTAAAAGACTGACGGTGCTTGATTTTACCTGATGCCGTTCGCTTAAAGCGTTTGGCTGCACCACGATTTGTCCTGATTTTGGGCATTATTTCTCTCCGTCTTACTAATTATGTTTTCTTCGGGGCGATGACCATCACCATCTGACGTCCTTCCATTTTGGGAAATTGCTCAACGGCGCCCAACTCAGACAAATCAGTTTCTATACGTTTTAACAAGTCTCGACCTATTTCAGGATGGGCCATCTCGCGCCCTCTAAAGCGCATGGTGATCTTCACCTTGTCACCCTGTTCCAGAAATTTCGTCAAGTTTTTCAACTTAATATTGTAATCACCAATATCCGTGCCAGGGCGAAACTTAATTTCTTTGATCTGAACCTGTTTTTGTTTTTTCTTTGCTGCGTTACGTTTTTTGTTCAGTTCAAATTTGAACTTACCAAAATCCATGATGCGACAAACTGGAGGTTCCGCATTCGGCACTATCTCAACCAGGTCTTTACTTTTTGCGGTAGCGAACTGTCTTGCCTCTTCGATCGTGACAATACCAATCTGTTCACCTTCTAAACCTATGAGCCTCACCTGTGAAGCGGTGATCGCGTCATTCACGCGATTCTTCTTATCAGCTACGATGTTCTAATCCTCCAAAGGAATTTGACCATGCGATGCGATGTCCTGATGAATGAACTTATTGAATTCATCGATCGTCATCGAGCCGAGATCCGTTCCTTCTCGGTTTCGCACGGTAACAGTACCATTTTCTTGCTCCCGATTACCCGTTACGAGCATATACGGAACGCGTTGCAAAGTGTGCTCGCGGATTTTAAGCCCGATCTTCTCATTTCTCAAGTCCGAGATAGCACGAACACCCTGTTTTTTCAGGGATTCTGTAACATTCGTCGCGTATTCCGCTTGATCATCAGTAATATTGAAAACAGCGACTTGCACTGGGGCAAGCCAAGTTGGGAACGATCCCGCGTGCTCTTCGATTAATATTCCAATGAATCTTTCGAGTGATCCAAGAATAGCGCGATGCAACATGACTGGTGTTTTACGGCTCCCGTCTTCAGCGACGTATTCCGCACCAAGTCGTCCTGGCATTGAAAAATCGACCTGTATTGTACCGCACTGCCAGACGCGACCAATCGAGTCTTTTAATGAAAACTCAATTTTAGGCCCATAGAAGGCGCCTTCACCGGGCTGCAATTCCCACGCAAGGCCTTTGTTATTTAACGCATCTTCTAATGCAGATTCCGCTTTATCCCAAACATCATCGTTCCCAACTCGCTCTTCTGGTCGAGTAGATAACTTGATGATGATTTCATTAAAACCAAAATCAGCATAGACACTATATAAAAGATCGATAAATTCAGAGACTTCTGACTGGATCTGATCTTCTGTACAGAAAATGTGTGCATCATCTTGCACAAAATTTCGTAATCGCATTAACCCATGTAATGTGCCGGAAGCTTCATTCCGATGACACGAGCCAAATTCCGCCATGCGTAATGGCAGATCGCGATAACTTTTAATCCCTTGATTAAAAATCTGCACATGACATGGGCAGTTCATCGGCTTAACCGCATAATCTCGGTTTTCCGAATTCGTTGTGAACATGTCTTCGCGGAATTTCTCCCAGTGTCCGGATTTCTCCCAAAGACTGCGATCAACTAACTCCGGTGTATGAACCTCTTCATAACCATGCATGCGAATTTTTTCACGGATGTAATCTTCAACTTCTTTAAAAACGGTCCAACCTTTATGATGCCAAAAGATCATACCGGGCGCTTCGGGTTGCAAATGGAACAGATCAAGACGTTTTGCAAGTTTACGGTGATCGCGTTTTTCTGCCTCTTCAATACGATGCAAATAATCCTTCAGTGCATCCTTATCACCCCAAGCCGTCCCGTAAACACGTTGAAGCATTTCATTGTTCGAATCGCCACGCCAATAAGCACCAGCTAATTTTGTCAGCTTAAAAGCCTTAATCTTACCTGTGCTGGGAACATGCGGACCACGGCAAAGATCAATAAACTCACCTTGCTTATATAATGACAACTCTTCATTGCTCGGAATCGACGCAATAATTTCCGCTTTATATTCCTCGCCCATATTGCGAAAGAATGTAACCGCTTCATCGCGCTCCATAACACTGCGTTCGACTGCAATATCTTGCTTCGTCAACGCCTTCATCTTCTTCTCGATCGCGTCAATATCGTCTGGTGTGAACGGTCTCTCGTAAGCGAAATCGTAATAAAAACCGTCCTCTATAACTGGGCCTATCGTCACTTGCGCCGTCGGAAACAATTCTTTTACAGCTTGTGCAAGTAAGTGAGCACAACTATGACGAATAACTTCTAAGCCATCCTCATCGCGCGGCGTAATGATCGCAAGCTCAGCATCCTCATCAATCATAAATGAGGTATCAACCAGTTTACCGTTAACTTTGCCAGCTAAAGCCGCACGCGCTAAACCACTGCCGATAGACGCAGCAACATCATGCACAGTTACGGAATGATCAAATTGGCGTTGACTATTATCAGGAAGAGTAATTGTTGGCATTCTACTTACCTTGTGATCAATACGAGAGATCATCGTTGGTTAAACAAAAAAGCATCGTCAGAAAATTCTATTCTGGACGATGCTTTGGAATTTGGTAGGCACGATTGGACTCGAACCAACGACCCCCACCATGTCAAGGTGGTGCTCTAACCAGCTGAGCTACGCGCCTATTACAAAGAGCGCGATATTTTACATAGTGGTTTTACCATGTCAATGAGTATTTTAAAGAACTGATTTCCATATATTTTCTCAAAGAACGCAAAGATACATTTTAACCTCCCCCCATGTCACCAATTAATTGCGATAGAGTTTTAAAGACGGGCAAGCCTCAGATCAAACCCCTTAGCTCGTTGTATGTGCAACTTTAGACAAGAACTCTAAAAATACCTAAGCTGCCTGTGCGGCAGTGAACGGAGATAAAGGCAGGACGGGGCCATTTGCAGATTTTCTAAGCTGCCTGTGCGGCAGTGAACTCAAATCCTGCGCTAAGCGCAATCAAACTTCATTTCTAAGCTGCCTGTGCGGCAGTGAACCAGTTCAGTTGCGCAAGATGCTGGCAGCGCTATTTCTAAGCTGCCTGTGCGGCAGTGAACGAATGTGATCGCTGAGTTTTAGTGCGAGTGCTTTTCTAAGCTGCCTGTGCGGCAGTGAACTGGATGCTGCAGCAACAAAAAGCAATGTGATCTTTCTAAGCTGCCTGTGCGGCAGTGAACCTTCGTCTGGCTTGCGTGAGTGTTCCCTAATCTTTCTAAGCTGCCTGTGCGGCAGTGAACTGGTCGGCACACAAAACGCGGGAGGGGGTAACTTTCTAAGCTGCCTGTGCGGCAGTGAACCTCACCCCATAGCCTGAGCCGGATATATCTGCTTTCTAAGCTGCCTGTGCGGCAGTGAACCGCTCAATCGCGCCCCCGCTAAACCCGCTTAATTTCTAAGCTGCCTGTGCGGCAGTGAACCAAGGATTCTTGCGTCAACGGATTGTTGTGACTTTCTAAGCTGCCTGTGCGGCAGTGAACACAGTTTTAGTCATCGTTTCACCAAGCTTGTTTTTCTAAGCTGCCTGTGCGGCAGTGAACAGCAAAGAGCGAGACTTAAAACAAACTAAAGATTTCTAAGCTGCCTGTGCGGCAGTGAACGATACGCTTCGATTGCCTCTGCTGATAACTTATTTCTAAGCTGCCTGTGCGGCAGTGAACCCTTAGCAAGTCCACGCTAAACGGAATCGAATTTTCTAAGCTGCCTGTGCGGCAGTGAACGTAAAAATATCCGTCACGATATTCAAATTCTCTTTCTAAGCTGCCTGTGCGGCAGTGAACGCTTGCCGCCGTGGACGCCGACATCCACGTGATTTCTAAGCTGCCTGTGCGGCAGTGAACGATGTGGTTTTTCATCGGTTAGCCATGACAATTTTCTAAGCTGCCTGTGCGGCAGTGAACGCGCGAAGCGTCCATATTTGAGCGCCTTGTTATTTCTAAGCTGCCTGTGCGGCAGTGAACGTATCTCCTGTATTACTCCAGCCAGCACTAAATTTCTAAGCTGCCTGTGCGGCAGTGAACCATCGCAATAACTTCGCGCGTGCTTGCTCCAATTTCTAAGCTGCCTGTGCGGCAGTGAACGATAAACAGCATTGGCGACAAACGTGAAAACGTTTCTAAGCTGCCTGTGCGGCAGTGAACAATCCTTGTTGATAAAATCACCTGGATTGACTTTTCTAAGCTGCCTGTGCGGCAGTGAACTACTATGCGACTTTGTTGACGTATCAGCAGACTTTCTAAGCTGCCTGTGCGGCAGTGAACCGATAATCGCGCTCAGCGAGTCGGATCTCGCATTTCTAAGCTGCCTGTGCGGCAGTGAACCCATCCGCGACCCGTCATAATCCAACGAGATCTTTCTAAGCTGCCTGTGCGGCAGTGAACATTTTTTAGTTGCTTTTGCAGCGTCTTGAAATTTTCTAAGCTGCCTGTGCGGCAGTGAACGTTACTAGTGCTGTTCCTAAATAGCCGTAATTTTTCTAAGCTGCCTGTGCGGCAGTGAACAGATAGATAAATCACTTACGCCTGCATCGTGCTTTCTAAGCTGCCTGTGCGGCAGTGAACTCAAAACGATCTTTTTGCACATCAATCACAACTTTCTAAGCTGCCTGTGCGGCAGTGAACTCAAGTTAACGCAATACAAATTAACGATTAATTTTCTAAGCTGCCTGTGCGGCAGTGAACAAACGCATCATCTCAATTATCGCTGATGGATCTTTCTAAGCTGCCTGTGCGGCAGTGAACGACAAGATTGACTGTGTGCGCCGCAGCGAATTTTTCTAAGCTGCCTGTGCGGCAGTGAACTTGTGCTAGCGATAATCGTTCTCGTAGCAATCTTTCTAAGCTGCCTGTGCGGCAGTGAACACTAAACCAGCGTTGACAGATTCGCAAAGAATTTTCTAAGCTGCCTGTGCGGCAGTGAACGTCTGCTGCTGCATTCGCTTTAACCCAGTCGATTTCTAAGCTGCCTGTGCGGCAGTGAACAAACGCATCATCTCAATTATCGCTGATGGATCTTTCTAAGCTGCCTGTGCGGCAGTGAACGACAAGATTGACTGTGTGCGCCGCAGCGAATTTTTCTAAGCTGCCTGTGCGGCAGTGAACTTGTGCTAGCGATAATCGTTCTCGTAGCAATCTTTCTAAGCTGCCTGTGCGGCAGTGAACACTAAACCAGCGTTGACAGATTCGCAAAGAATTTTCTAAGCTGCCTGTGCGGCAGTGAACGTCTGCTGCTGCATTCGCTTTAACCCAGTCGATTTCTAAGCTGCCTGTGCGGCAGTGAACTTCGCAATATAGTTCCCTCTAAGTAAATATTTTTTCTAAGCTGCCTGTGCGGCAGTGAACGTACCAATTAAAGCCCCTTTCACAAGCTCGTTTTTCTAAGCTGCCTGTGCGGCAGTGAACTCATCCGCTACGGCACTAGAAAAAAATTGTCATTTCTAAGCTGCCTGTGCGGCAGTGAACCTCCGCGAATAAGCTGTCCGCGCTGCACGACTTTTCTAAGCTGCCTGTGCGGCAGTGAACTCAGTGCTGCTCCATCTTTTCCAGCGTTTGAATTTCTAAGCTGCCTGTGCGGCAGTGAACTCACCTCACTGTTCGATTGGGATGAACGAAACTTTCTAAGCTGCCTGTGCGGCAGTGAACTTTTCAACGATTTTGTTCTTATAAAATCAATATTTCTAAGCTGCCTGTGCGGCAGTGAACCAGCATCGAAGTAGACGAATGGGCAAACGGCTTTTCTAAGCTGCCTGTGCGGCAGTGAACCAGTCCACTGATCCGTCAGCCCCGGGCGACTATTTCTAAGCTGCCTGTGCGGCAGTGAACATAACCGCACTGCCTTCGTCATAAGAGAAGGTTTTCTAAGCTGCCTGTGCGGCAGTGAACGATTTTATGAGTTTACAAAAACGACGACCGCATTTCTAAGCTGCCTGTGCGGCAGTGAACAAAGTAAATGGCTGTCAAAAAGTTTCGTGAGCTTTCTAAGCTGCCTGTGCGGCAGTGAACTTCTTTTTAATGTCAAACTTGATAGCAATATCTTTCTAAGCTGCCTGTGCGGCAGTGAACGTTTGACGTGCTCGCTCGTGTGCTGCGCGTGTTTTCTAAGCTGCCTGTGCGGCAGTGAACGAGGTGATAGCGTGGGCGCTTAAATATCGCGATTTCTAAGCTGCCTGTGCGGCAGTGAACTCAGATCGAGCGCCATCAATGCTCGTGGGCAATTTCTAAGCTGCCTGTGCGGCAGTGAACCTAGGAAACTGGAAGATCAGCAAAAAAGCCTATTTCTAAGCTGCCTGTGCGGCAGTGAACGAAAACGAAGTCGCAACGATTGTTCGAGAGAATTTCTAAGCTGCCTGTGCGGCAGTGAACAAGTAACACACCAAGGGAGTCACGCGATAAATTTTCTAAGCTGCCTGTGCGGCAGTGAACTTACTTAAAGGTAAGAGAGTTAGTAAGGAATTTTTCTAAGCTGCCTGTGCGGCAGTGAACGAGCAAAGAGCGAGACTTAAAACTAAGAAAGATTTCTAAGCTGCCTGTGCGGCAGTGAACATTTTTTTGCCGTGCAAGTCAGAGTAGCATTCTTTCTAAGCTGCCTGTGCGGCAGTGAACATTCCCTTAAGCCACTGGCTTGCCATTGCTTCTTTCTAAGCTGCCTGTGCGGCAGTGAACTTAAATCTCCGTTCGTGCCGCCCTGAATAACTTTTCTAAGCTGCCTGTGCGGCAGTGAACACTAATATAAGACAGAAAAAATAAGCTGAAACAGTCAGTTAGTGTTACTTCATCAATTTTACCAATGAAATCGCATCAACTTGTAGCCTGTTGATTTTATTATATTTTTTTAAAGAGCAAAAAAGATTGGTCCATCTTTGGTGTTTTAGCTTTTATTGCTTGTCAACAATATAAACCGTCAAGGTTGTTGTTTAGCTTTATTGTGTAGTCCCGATGTGTTTTCAATACACAAAACTATTTACGTTATATTCTGATTTTATTCACTCACCTAGCCCCAGTCTTTAAATGCAGCATTTCCAAAACCACACTTTGGCATTCTATCGTTAAGTTCGACCAACCTTGTATAAATAGAATGCGCTTTCGGGTGACAGCTGCATTATTAAATAAGACAGTAGAATAAGGTTGATCGTAGATTTTCGCGGGTATTCTGAATAAACCAGTTGGATTTTATTAACTTCTCAATTCTCAGGAATCGAACATCTTAAAATTACCTACCTGCTAAAACCTTTATAAATAACGAAGACCCGTTGCTGAAAAAAAATTATCTTTACAAGATAATTTGTCACTTCTCTAGCCAAGCAAGGCGCGCCATGATTGACGCGACTTTTAAGTTAGTTTGGAAATATCCAATAGAAACTATCGTTTATTTCTTCAAGCCTGCGATCATCTTCAGTCAAGCTTTCTGATAAATTTTTACTTCTGCAGTGATCTGGATGGCCTCTGAAGCAAAATTGAATTTTTCGGATCGTCGTTTTTTAGAAAATATTATTTCAACTTACTCATTCGTCCTCTTTTTAGCGATCAAAACCAAGGGATCGTCGCTATTTTAGAGAGTCCGAATTGATCAAACTTTCCTGCAGTGGCTGAATCCACTATAGGACCAAACTCTATAAAACGCCGGTGTCGATGGCCATTAGATCCACTCACCAATTCGATATAGGGATTATCTAAACTTTGAGAGAACATTTTTGCTTTGTAGCGATCAACCTCTTCTTTCGAGATAGTTCCCCGTTTTAGCAAACGTTTAAGTTTTGAATGGCTCATGGTAGTTTGCTTGCGAGAGATGGTGCGGAATGATGTATTCAATGGAATAGGAGTGATTCCACTTAAATTGCAATAGCCACTCACACCTCCCATCCAATTAATATTTTGCAGCTGCTCAAGATCTGGCCCGTTCCCGTGAATACGCAGGTGATCACCAAGCGTTAATGTGTAATTAGGAAAGCTAACACCGATTTGATCTGAGTTGAGATCGCATAAGGCTTTGTGGAGCTTGGTATAAAGAGTATTCAATAACCTGTTTACAGGCATTTCAGCATTTGATTGAAGATTGATATCTATAAATTTATTCATATTTTCTCCTACACTCGGATATCAGAAACGTATGCAAGGCCTTTTTTTCCGAGATAAAAGCTAGAAACACCTGCGTATTCAATATCTTGTTGAAGCTTCAAGGCTTGCTCTCTAGAAATATCAAGACTAACTTCCAACATTCCACTTGCCTTGGTAAGTAAGTGTTTTGTCTTTCCTTCGCCCTTCACAAACTCTTCACGCACATAAGGGTTTCCCCAGATTTTCTTCTTGCCTCCTGTAGTATACCTCCCCATAAAATCCTTTTTTGTAAACCCATTATTTGATATACCGCTTAAACCACCCGATTTTGTTTTAGCAGAGCCAAGATCATACTTTGCAGTTAAGCGTTCCATTTGAAGGTATAAGGCAGAGCAATAGAGGCTTATTGGAAACACCTCCCCTTTTTGATTAACTCCTTTAAATTTCTCAAAGTTATTTTTCAATAACGTGTGAGCAGATAAAACATCTCCCTCATTAGGCATCGCTTTAAGCTTATTCAGTGTTTCCAACTTTTCAATTATTACCAGCGGGTCGAGCTCAAGCGTTTTATCAAAACCGCTGTTAGTAACAATAAATTGACACAGTTCTTCTAGTTCCAAAGCGAGAATAGACCACAGTTCGTTAGAATAATCTGAAGAAAATATTGGGTCATTCACTTTGATCATTCCTGTATAGGAATTTTGGTCTGTGCTACCTGTAATATTACGAATATAAGTCACCTCATTATTGATGAACTTTGGTTTATCCTCGAACTTAACTTTTGATTCGATCTCTCGAAAATAGTAATTTTCACTCAAACGAGCTTGATAAAGTTTTCTTTGATCACCAACCAAACGATTCAATACCCCCATAACTGTATCTACAGACACTTGACGTGCAATATAGTTATTGGAATTTTTTAAATTAGTCATCGATCCTACAAACTTACGCCCGTTTTTGGGTAATGGCTCATTATTACTTGTTAAGGGATCAAGAAATGAATTTCGCCATGACGCTTCATATACAATGGTTATTCTCATCAAGATTTCCTCGTTATTTAGCGTAAAAATAATTGGCATAACTACCTTGCTTTTCTTCCGATATCGACCCTGCGTTAGTTTTAATACGCATCATTTTGTGGCTATCGTTATAATCAATAATGACATCATCCACATACATATATGATTTAGCTTGTCGAATAGATAGGTTACTGATCCGTTCAAGTGTATGCTGTACCAATGCTTGGACAGCATCGTCATTGAGAAGAATACCTACCTCTCCTTCCTCAAAAATGGTACCTTTGCGAACATAGTTTGGATGGAATACTGCACTAGGTTCTAATTCGAAATTAAGAGACTGAATAAATTTAGTCACTGCTAAGGCTACTTCCTCACCTTGACCGTCTTTTATCCCCATTGCTTCACGGTCAAACTTCTTGTCTAGTGAAATAAATTGAAGTTGCTCAACACTAATGGATCCATAGGAAATATATTTTGTATCACCAAATGTAGTTTTTGAGAAAAATGATGAACTATCCCGCTCACCAGCTTGACCGAACTGCTCAAAATTCCCGTTACCTAATTGATCAACAAAATCTTCCAGAAGCAATGAACTTGTCCGTTTGTTTTGTGACTCTGGAACAACATAGCCACGGATTAACCCAGTTGCTGAGGCTAATACTTTTTGCAAGTCCGTTTTTTTTGCGTAGTGAATATCATATGCCTGCTCACGAAAAAGGTGATGACGAATACAATTCTGACTGATATATAGAGGCGTTTTTTTGAAATCGATGTCTGTTGCCTCTTTCTTATACTGGTAACCAGACTCCTCTTTCACCCTCCCAGTTAAATTCGTGTACCCTCTTAGTTTGGGAAGTGTATGGTTATCTACGGTTTTTCCATCGCTGCTCAACGTCGTAGGGCCATTCCAATTGACAACACCATGCCCTTTAGCGGTAATTTGAAAATCGACACTTTTAATACCTGTTACTTTATCCATAATTTAATCCTTCTGATTGATTAATTGCTTAATAGAAATTGCGCCTACGGGCTGTTTTTCACAAATACCGTAATAAACCGCTTCGCTGTGCCTTTCACTTTCTCCTCCAACGGGAAGCAAGTCATTGGGGGTGTAACTTAAAAAAATGGGAAGTTCTGGATCGACAGCTTCATTTAAAAGAACAAAATCCTTAAAAGATTTTTTGCCACCCATAATGTTGTGATGTTTTTTATGCATATGCGCCAACAGGTTTTTACTACTGTCACCATACCCCTGTATTGACTCACAAGAGGCTGTTAGGTTGTCTATAATCTCGGACTCAACTGTAGGTATTTCATACGCATATGCTTCAGGGAATGAAACATGAGGAAAATCGTCTAAATCACACAGCGCCATCTGCACAAATCGACTATCTCCACGTAACGAGTTCTTACTTATCTTTGCGCGCTGCTTCTGCCCTTGTTTTGGTTTGATCACCACTTTGGGCTCAGAAGCTTTATTTGCTATAATTTCCGTGCTTTTCTTCAATGCCGCAATCAAATCTTGTTCCACGACTTTTATTGACACGGGGTCTTTATAAAAATTGCTGTAAATTTTGTATATTTCCGGTAGTGTCAGCAGTTTCTCACCATCATTACTTGTCTCTCTAAGAAAACTGTACCAAGCAAGTGCAGACGAAAGAACATTTGTTGAACTCATAAAACGGGCAACACTTCCATTTCTCTGCCCATCGTTTAGGGTAGTGGGTATGGCAATTGTATAATTGTTAATCCCCTTCACATTGTCACCAAAACGATCTAATCGTCCTAAACGCTGTAAATTATTTTCAGCATTACAAACCTCAGACACCAATTTTTTACTACTGATATTGAGTGAAGCTTGCACTATTGGACCACTCCTCAACACATCATAAAGTTGTGTGCCATCACGTTGAAATGCATCGAACACTGCATTAAACAAAGTTTTTTTATCACTTTTTTTGTATTTTGAGTGAAGAAGAATCGCATTTTCTGACTGCTGATTTTGGATAAAACTTTTTTGCGCTGTTATAGCCGTGTTGCTTATAACAAAGGTGCCACTGGGCTGCTTCTGATAAAGAGGATTGTTACAATCTTCTTTATTTTCGTCGTAGGTCAAAAACGTAAATTGATATTTGCAAGGATTAAACGATGACATTTCCAACACATCATATTGTCTATCCAACCCCAGCATCTCCTCCAAATACAGGTAATTCGGAGTAGCTGAAACTAGTAAAGCGTTACAACCGTTGGTCAAGCCTTTTCGTGATTCCACTACTTCTGCGAACAATAAATTGAATGCGGGCATGTGGATATATTCATGGTATTCATCAAACACTACGTGCGCGCTTAGATAATTAAGAAGCCTATCTGCCTTTGTATGACTGACTATCGTATTTAATAGTTGGTCTATGGTAGTGATCACGACGTCGCCACTAAAATAGTCGCTTTCATTTGTTTCGTTGGCATAGCTATTCATGCATTTGAACTCGCCGGTATGGAGTTCAACGTCTGCATTGGGAAGGTAAGGCTTGTCAGAACTACTTATATCTGCAAATAGTCCTTGGCATATCTGAACACGTGGGCATATCCATATAATTTGTTTAGCACCCCTTAGTTTCGCCCATTCCAAGGCGATCTTGGTTTTTCCGCAACCTGCTGCTCCTGCCAGCACACCAACATGGTCAATATTTTCTGAAAGTTTTTTAGCTACTGAAGATTGTTTCTGACTACGATCATCATTTGGAAAGGCACTCAAACACTCATCAATATGTGTTTCTAATGATGAATCGATTATTAGGCCAGTGCTTTCAATTTTCTCTCTAACAAAGTCAACTAGACTTTTTTGTTTTATAATATTGGCTAACTCGTTTGCGGGCAAACTAGATACCCAGCGGTCTGCTGTTATCAAGCAGGCTCTCAATTGATTGTTCACAGCATTGCTGGTTGTCTGCCTCCTAAACTCACCCAACTGATCACCAAGCCCGTATTCTTTATACCTGGGTATCTGAACAGCTTCGACATCCCACACTTTTTCGGTGTCTGCTGACGATACAATACATCGTTTCAGCCTACTTTCATCGCTGCCTCTATACTCGGAATCAAGAATTGAAACACTCGAGAGTAAATCCATACCTTTTTTTACAACAAGATTCCATGCGTCCCCCTTTAGATTCTTATTTAGTAAACTGTAGATTTCTCCAATCGTTTCAAAGCCACCCTTGGGGCGAAATGGTTTAGCATGATGCCAATAAATTGCATGTTTTATACGTTTTTTATTTTCGCCATTAATTGATCTAAGGCTGCTGTCATCTAATAAATAATAAATTGCTAATGAGATCTCATTATGACGAGGGTGTTTCTCAAAACTAAATTTTGGCTCATCGATATGCTGCCCATCTTCTGCAATAAAGGATTTGTTTTTATCTTTGGTTGCCCACTCCTGAAACTTTGGATCAATCTTTCCAATGTCGTGCAAACATCCAGCAATAAATGCAGCTTCCGCTAGTGTTGATTTATCAGGGTAATAACGAGAGTAAAGAAATTCAGCAACATAGCCAACTGCAAATAAATGGTGATCAAGCCGTTGATAATGTGTATTAGCATATTCAACTCCAGCTATAGGTTTATCTTTCGCTATATCCATTGGTACCTCTTTTTGAGTTGTGTTGACCGGCACTATTCCATTGCCATTGAATTTATCTCTGCTGCCCACGATCCAAACCAATTCACTTCTAGCCCTGCTCCGAATCCAATGACAACTCACCGCCGTATTTTTACTGGCTGTCTTCCGCAGGAGTTTTTTCACGGCCAATAAACCCTCCTGTGTAATTACCGTCTGCCAGGTGTTATCACCGATTCGATCACCGAAAGCATCCAGCACTCTTCGGGTCCGGTTTAGCGCTTTTTTCTCACACTGGGAGACGAATGTAACCATCATGTTGTTTTCATCTCCCAGTCGGTTTTAAGTGCAATATTTTTGACCTGATTAAACATATATTCCAACGCTTTATGATCAGTAAATGCTCTCAAACACTGTTGTCGAAACTCCTGCTCAGTGGCATTTTCTTTCGCACAGATAAATGCCCAAGGCAGAATAAGCGCATCTTTTATTAGATCGGCGATATCAAAAACCAAAGCCCCACGACGAGTTTTTCCATGCATGACAGCGAAGCCATGAGGTATGCCTAATACCCATAATGTCGTCGCGGCTAGTCCATAAGCGAGATAATTACCATGGTTGAGAAAGGCATTCGCCACATCAACGGATTCGCGTTCACGAACAAAGTCACCATACTGTGTGTGATTGGCCGCGATTTTATATAGCTTTTTGGTGAGTTGGGCTTCCGTTTGAAGGAGGTCACTGACTTTGGGTGCGTGTTGTATTTTATTTGTGAATGTCTCTAACGCACGCGAGATTGCTTCATTTTCCGCATGGAAACCTTCTGCGATAAGATCGCGATCATGGCTCCATACTTTTTTCAGGTAGGTAATCCTAGCTTCTTGAAATTCGCGGGCGACTTCAAGCCGCTTGTTCTCATCAAACCAGAACTGCATCCAGCCTTGCATGTATTCTGTGGGACGGTATTCACTTTGCGGGGTAAGCCATTCGATCTCATTCGCCATCAAAAGTGGCGTCCCACCACCGCCACAAAATCCGACGAGTACGCCTGCGGAAGCTAACATGCGCATGGCGGCTTGTGTGATGGATGTCCCTGTCCCTAATAAAAGACAAGTCGTGTTGGCTATTGGTATATTCCAGTACTGGTTTTCATTCTTTGCTTCTGTCAAGTAAAGCACGCGTCCATCTTTTTGCATAACGCGGCACTTTTCCAAGTAATAAATATTCGCGCGTTTAGAATGAAGTATTGCTTTGAGATCCGTTAGGTTTTCCATCTCCCCCCCCTATTCGAGAAAATAGCTTTTAAACGTCAATTACGCATTTAATAATGATTTCTTTACCTCTATTAAATAAAAGATTCATGTGGTTGTTGAAAATTCAGCGTTACGAATACAAGTGCAAAATATTTGGGTATACGATTTGACGTGCGAAGTTACACCAGTTGTGTTGTGAAAATCTCAAGCTCATCTTATTCAGTAAGACATTTCCGTAGACGGAATGCATCGTCCTTCCGAAAATCCAGATTAAATCGCATGGTTCACTTTTGATTATCGAATAGAGGGAGTCAAGATAGGAATGTAATACTTGGATAAATCGCCGTAACTGCGGGAAAATTTCACTAAGTTTAATTGGGATATTTTTATATACCTCAAGTTAAATCGATTCTCCCAACTTAGGACTTATAAGTCTCAAATAATGAGTACTTATATAGATAAGTGGCATATTAAAAGAATAACAATGAGCAATTTAACTGCTTCCGAAATTAGAAAATAAGAATGCTGAGCGAGTCATTGAGAAATGATATTCTGTTACTTCAATGACGGAGCTTTCAGAGGGTTTGTATTTTAAGCATCACAAAGTGGGTCAATGCAGTCACACTTGTTTTTTCAGGTTAAGAAGGAATAAGTTACGTAACAATATCGGGATCACTTACATTTAAATCAGAAATTGCAACGAGCCAAATTTTTAGAAAAAGATTCTAAACCAAGATGCAAAGTTAATTACAAGCTCAGACAAAGTACACCACCTTTCTGAACAAACACTCAACCCTCAATCGGCGTGATCAAGTCAACAAATATGTCGTTTGGACTTTCCTTGCAGCTGCACTGTCCAGCAAGGGCATAATGCCGAACAATCTGCCTCTCTCTGTTTATCGGGTGTTGATAAACCAAATTCCCGCTGTTTATTTAATTTTTTTGCGATTTAGTACTTAAAAAACACACGACACTACGTTGCATACTTAATAGTTTTGGTATTATAACGCTTGGTTTTGAGGCACCCTCAACCCACAGCCTGATCAATTTGTGGTTTTGGATGCTTCAACCATTGACTATTATCACAGCATAAAATCTACTAACTAATATGAGCGTCTTATGAAACTTACTGCCATTAGAGAAAAGCAAACTGCAACACAAATCATTACAGATATCGCAGAAAATACAGGGTTATCAAAAAAGGATGTAAAACTGGTATTAGAGGGCTTGAAAATTCAAATGGAACGAAACATTAAACCCCGTTCTGTTGGTGAATTTACTATTCCAGGGCTCGGCGTAAAGTTATATAAACACAAACGTCCACCCACTAAAGCACGTATGGGTCGCAATCCTCGCACTGGTGAGGAAGTTAAAATTGCAGCTAAACCAGCAAAAACGGTTCTAAAAGCACGTTTGCTTAAAACCGCAAAGGATATGGCTGGTTAAGTCTCTGTCAGCTAACAACACTGATACGATCAGTAAATGTCCTACATGCGATTCATTGCAGCCCCTGTAACATTGACACATAACTTATCTATATTGCTGGGCTTATCGGTAGTCTACACGGGTAGTTATGTACAGGTGCAATCTTAAGAACAGTCAATATAAACAGGGGTAGTATCGTCCGTATGCACAATATACAAATACAGTCAGAACTTGTTTACAGCGTGTTAACACCAACCAGTTTTGTCTTCAACATTGCTTCCGCATACACGGAACATCAATTCACGTCGAATGAAAACTTAGTGGTTTCTCCTAACGACAACTATGAATGGTGTAGTTTGAATACGAATGGATCGCGGGGTATTCGTCTTAACGCACAGCCCGGTGAATTAAAACTTCAATACCGGGCTAGCGTTAAGCTCATACCCGGTGTTGAACAAGCAAATGAGTTAGTCGAGGTAATGCATGCGCATTTACCGGTGGAGGTTTTGCCTTACCTTAACCCCAGCCGGTATTGTGAGTCTGATCGCCTCGGTAATTTTGCTTGGAAAATATTTGGCCAAACGCCAGCGGGTTACTCCAGAGTTGAGGCCATTTGTACTTGGGTTAATCAAAATATTGATTATGTCTCGGGCAGTACAGATGCCTCATCTAGCGCCTGCGATGTTTTACTTCAACGTGAAGGCGTTTGTCGTGATTTTGCTCACGTAAGTATCACACTCTGCCGAGCACTAGGTATACCGGCACGTTATGTCTCTGGCTATGCTGTTAATCTTCAGCCGCCTGACTTTCATGGTTTTTTTGAAGCATATTTAGGCCAACAATGGTACCTATTTGATGCAACAAAGATGGCTCCAGTGAGCGGCCTTGTCAGAATCGGCGTCGGCAAAGATGCGGCGGATACATCCTTTGCCAGTATTGTGGGGCAAGCCACATTACAGTCAATGATGGTTAGCGCTGTCTCTACAGACCCAACGCAAAACCTGGATCCTGACGACAACGCAATTTCAACAGCGTAGAAAAAGTGAATTAATCACTAACAACAAGAATTATGTTTGAATTAAATACCGCGTTAACGCGGTATTTTTTTATAAGCCTCTGAATTGAACTGACTACAAACTCACTAGCTTCATCGCGTTAATCAGTGGATTTTATATAAGGGCATTAGCCGGCCCGTTTGATCCATTGAGGATGTTATTTTCTCGTTGTCTCAATGTGGCGATTGTAAATATTGGAAATGCCTCGAAAAATAGCTATCGAAATCGTTAAACCAAAAATTCCAGTTTATGCTCTGATGGAATTCGACAAGTAAATTCAAAACTCCAAAGTTTTTAGCGATTACGCTTTAAACCCGAAATGGAACAACTAAAGGGCAAGCGAGTAAATTCCGGATCAGAAGCACTTTCAGAAACAAATTCCCCCTCCTCAAAAACTTCTAACTTCAGCATTAAAAGGTTGAATACCAACCGCACCTAACGTTTTTTTAACCTTTATCTTAGCGTTTCGTTTTTTTTCTAACACCTGCTATTGCTTGACCTTTCGCTTAGTAATAAGATCAATGAGAATCGTTATCATTAACAATACGAATTGTAATTAGAAAGGATCATCATCATGAAATCACCACTCTTACTGACAGGGTTGGTCAGTCTTTCCCTCTCCCACTCTGCTGTTATTGCTGAAGACAGTGAGCCGGACGGCATCAAAAAACTCAGCTCCGTTATCGTCACTGGACAAAAACTCGAACGTACGCAACTCGAAACCGTTTCCAGTGTACATATTGTCGACAGCGAAGAAATAAACGACGGCACACATATGGACGACCTCTACGATGTCGTCGAAGCCACCCCAAACGTCAGTAATACCAGTGGCTTTAATAGCCTCTCTATTCGAGGTATCGCAAACAGCGGACCAACAAATGCTGATAACGGCGCGGGAACGATTGGTATTTATATTGACAACGGTCTGCAGACAGCGCGTAGCATTCAAAATAACGCTTTATCCACATGGGATGTTGACCGAATTGAAATACTTCGTGGCCCACAATCCACGACCTCTGGTCGTAACTCACTGGCTGGGCAAATTGTCATTCACACAAAAGATCCTGAGTTTGATAGTAACGGGGCAGCAAGATTGAGTTTTGGTGAGTACATGACAACACAAACGTCAATCATGCAAACGGGCCCATTAACAGACAATTTCGCGTATCGGTTAACAGCTGATTTTCAAGCGAGCGAGAATTTTGTAGAAAATGATTTCTTTGGCGTTGATGATTTTAATCAAGACAAAAATACGAACCTGCGCGGAAAATTTTTGTACCTTACACCGAACGACGGTGAACTATTGCTGACGCTCAGTCACAATAACTACCGTGAAGATGGCGATGCAGCTGTCGATGATCGACAAAATGGCCGGAAGAGCCGTTTAAACTTTCCAAGTGAATGGGAAACTGATAACAACACCGTCTCAATCAAATACACACAACCGTTAAGTGATACCCTTAGCTTTGAATCCAATACTGGCTATGTGAATAGTGATTTCGCCCGTAATACTGATTTTGATGGCAGTCCCGGAGATGCATTGCTGGAACAGCAAACGGACGAATACAATTTTAATCAGGAATTGCTTATACGTTATGAGGCAAACCGCATCCGCTCAGTAGTGGGCTTGTATTTTGCGAAGGGAAAGCTGGATGATCAATATTTCACTAACAACGTCAGCTTGGGCTTCCCAGGAATACCATTTCCACTCCTGTTAAATTCAGGCGTATCAACGGAAGAAGAGTTCACAACGGCTGCACTATTTGCCGATGTGGATTTTAAGCTGACAGACAAACTCATCTTACTAGCAGGATTACGTGCTGATCACGAAAAACGTGAGAGTGATGTATCCACCACGATCGCACGTGCCATTTCTTATGGATTTTATGATCCAACCATTGATGCAGGGCTCGCGGGTTTAATCGGGCCTGGCCTTTCTGAAGGTGACAAAAGCTCATTTAACCTACTGCCCAAATTAGGCTTAAATTACCTCTGGTCTGATACCTTATCAACGGGCTTCGTGGTTCAACGCGGCTATCGTCCTGGCGGCGTTTCAACCAACCCAATTCGGGGTCAGGTCAGTGCGTATGATGAAGAATTTACAACACATTACGAAGGTTCTCTTCGAGCACAATTATTCGACGAACAACTGTTGATCAATGCGAATGTGTTTTATACAGACTGGAAAGATCAACAAGTCACTATTGCTTCAGCCGGTGCGATTCATCCACTCGATCAAACTATTGAGAACGCAGGTCAGTCGCATATTTATGGTTTCGAACTTGAAACTCACTACACCCTCAACCCAAATTGGACCCTATTGGGCGGAATTGGTTACGCGAAGACCGAGTTTGATGAATTTACCAGTAATGGCATTGATTATTCAGGACAGGAATTTCAGTTTGCACGAGACTGGACAGCCAACGTCGCAAGTACGTATCGCTTCTCAAACGGATGGTTTGCAAACGGCAACCTCTCCTACGCTAGCAAAGGAGCAGATCGACTTGGTATTGCAGATACAGAACTTGACGCCTACACACTCGTCAACGTAAAGGTCGGCTATGAGCAAGATCAATGGGGAGTCTACCTCTTTGCAAATAACCTTCTCGACAAGGAGTATCGTATAGAGCGTTTCAACTCAACGAGTAACTATGGCAACGCCATATACGGCGATCCACGCGTTGTCGGGCTGGTTGCAACGATCAACTGGTAGGACACTGCCTGACCAAAGAGGATAGTTTTTAATTTTTTGTACTCAAAAATTCAGAAACTATCCTCTTCTCTCCGTATTACAGCACTTTTCCTTAATACCTCGTCTACTGATTTTCTAATCCCACGTTGCTGCTTGTTCCAGTCGATTCGAGAACGACAAAATCCCTAGATCTTCATCGCTACCACATATCCATTGGTCTTTTAGTGAATAATTCACCACAACAAGCCTTTTATTGATATTGGTTATCATTTGCATTAGCATTTGCATAAAAAGCGCCCCGGGGGGAAAATGTCTAATTCTTTATTATCGTCCTTGTCAGTACTAATCAATGTCGGCTTAATCATGATGCCTTCTGTTCATGCAGAGGAAATAAAAAATCTTGAAGAAATTACCGTTATCAGCGAGAACGAAGACTCGTCTTACAAAACCTCGAAATCGGCCACCATTTCACGTTCACAACTCAGTGTGGATGAAATGCCGCGATCCGTTCAGGTTTTTAATCGAAAATTAATTGACGATATCCAAGCCACCTCTATTGAAGAGATCGTCAGTTACTCACCTAACCTTGTGTATGTTGGCACTGGCGACGGGCGAGATAATGAATTTTCCATTCGTGGTTTTGAATTTAAAACACTCATTACCGATGGCTTTAAATTTCGCGAATCCATAAGTAATCCTGAAGTTTTCAATATGGAACAATTGGAAGTTTTAAAAGGGGCGGATTCCTTGCTTTACGGAGCGAACTCCCCTGGTGGTTTGATCAGCATGACATCCAAACGGCCTCAACGACAGGATCAGGGTGAGATTATTTTTGAGACCAACCGTTATGGTGCGATCAACCCAAAACTGGATATTGGAGGAACGCTCAATGATGAAGAAACGGTTCGCTATCGTCTGATCGGCGTCTACGATGATGATCCGGGTTGGCGAGATTTTACTCATCACAATAAACGGAAATTTATCGCGCCTAGTGCGTCCATTGATCTGACTGAGAAAGCAACATTAACAATGTTTGCTGAATACACCGATGACAAACGTCAAAATGATATGGGCACCGCTATCGATGCAAACGGACAAGCTGTTGCACCACTTGAATGGGTCAATACTCATCCGGATGATCAGTTTGTGACGGATCAACTTATTGTTGGTTTTGATGTTGAATATGCATTTAATAATAATTGGTCTGCGAATATCAGAGCACGATATCTCGACGGTGGATTCGACTATGGCAATCTGTGGCTTCCGTCCAATTATTCAGCCCCGAACTATACCCGTTTTGTCGCAAATCAATCAGCAGAGTATGACGAAAAAACAATTCAATTTAATCTTTTAGGTGATTTTGAAACAGGTGGAATAAGACATAGAGTAAGCACAGGTATTGATATCAGTAATGCGTTTACTGACTATGATGGTTGCTTTGATCCTACGGCACCAAGTTTACTCAATTTTTCAACTACGCCTGTCTATCCAGCTCAACCCGGTGATGCATGCGACACGTCACTCTACCCTAATTCATTTGTCTACACGGGTGATGGGGATTATGTGAAACGGCGCGGTATTTTTATTCAGGACGCCATTTCTTTAACGGATCACTTATTAATTAATCTCGGCTTACGTTATGAAGATCATTCGCAAACAAGCGATGGCGGTTCATATTCTGCTGCAGTCGACGATTCCGTACTCTTACCGCAGATCGGCCTTATCTACTCCATCACTGATCAGCATGCGATTTATTTGAATTATTCGGAATCATTCACGCCAGCGACACAACGGGATAGTCAGGGTGCATTGTTAGACTCTGAAGAAGGAAAAGGTTATGAAATCGGTTTTAAATCTTATTTCATGCACGAAGCACTTAAATTAAACCTTGCTTATTTTGATATTAAAAAAGATAACGTCGCGCTTGCTGATCCAATAAATCCTTTTGCATCTCTCAGTAGTGGCAAGCAAAAAAGTCACGGGGTTGAAATTGATTTGATCGGACGAGTTCTGCCTAAATTAGATCTAATCGCGAGTTATGGTTATCTCAAAACAGAAGACCAGGGCAGCAACCCAGGTAAAGAATTGATCAATGCCCCTCGTCACACCGTGTCGCTTTGGGCGAATTATGATATTGCTCCAAAATGGACGCTCGGAGCTGGAATTCGACACGTTGCCAGCCGCTACGCCACGTATGACAACACAGCGAAATTGGAAAGCTTTACATTACTGAATGCCGGTGTCACCTACGCGCACAATGCAAAGTGGCGTATGCGACTCAACTTAAATAACATCACCGATGAAGAATATATTGAGTCAGCGCAAGGGGGATTAGCTCGCCTCGTTTACCCGGGTGAGCCATTCAATGCCACTGCAAGCGTGAGTTACTCCTTTTAGGAAGATACTAGGAAGACAAACTAGATCATCACATCTCACTTTTAATAATTAATCCGTTTTTTTTAAACACACAAACTTCTAACCAAGAGACGTTGACCCTCACTGAAGAATCAGGAGGGTCTTTTTTTTATCTCTATACATGAATTTTTGTTATTGATAGAAAACTCATAAATGCGCGTTCGCCTCATCAGCAAACGATTTTCTAATCGTCATAATCAACGCAAGTCTGGAACATCATGTCATCGTATCAATTCTTAATACGATCCATCATGTCGATGATCAGCAAGCATCTGTTAAACATATATTGACGGATTTATTGTGTAACCGGTTAGGTAAACTCAGGAATATTTTCGGTAAAACGTATAATGGTGAATTCAATATCACCCAACCTAACCTGACATTCTTAGAAGCAACTCGCAATGTCTGGTTAGCAAGTGAATCTTGCAAAAAAGAAATCAATACAACTTATGCCTTAGGTTTGGGTAGCGCGATACTCCAGCCAACAACAGACAAAGCCGCAAACCACATAATCAGCGCCGCGTAGTTCTCTGCATAAAGAAGTACAGCACCGGGCAATAAACACAGAAGCCAGCCAAGACTTGGCCAGCGAGCTTTTTCCAATACCGGTAGTCGATAAACTCTCCGTCGTTTTGGATCAGTATTACGAAGATATAACAAGCATAGAAGGCTTACTGTAAGCGCCATTAACGTCGCGATCTCATTGTTCATCCTTCACCTCTAATTACGGTTGTCTCAGTAAGACTTGCTTGATCCGGGGAGTGTGTTTTTTCTTGATCTGACATTTCAATATCTGACTGTCTCGCTTCTTTGCTGAACACTTTTTCACGCACAACGCCAAAGCTTAATGCTAGAAATAAAATACCCGTGAGAAGAAATGCGATGTCCATCCCCACAACGACGCCATTACCCGTTGCAAGGTTTGTCCCCCAGCCTTGACCTGATGTGATAATCCGAACGATTGGTAGGAGCAGTAAACCAAAGCCAGTTATCTGTTGGAAAACACGTTGCGTTAATCCGAGACGATAAAAGAGAAAACCAATGAGGAAACTTAAAGCTGATCCGATCAAAAAACCATCAACAGTCCAATCATGCATCCGATCAGGCAGGCTTGCCGAGGCGATAAAGAAACCCAGTGCAGCGCTGATCATAGCGATGGGAGTTCCGTAACCAATGATGCTAATTAACGCGGATAGTGTATTCCAAGATGTTTTTGCTTCCCGTCGTTGTACCCAGAGTTGCAAGCCTGTCAAGGTAACATAACAGGTTGCTAGGCCAAGCGAGATCCAAATAATCTTCGACAGCAACCCCGCAAACCAGCCAAAATGCAGCACACGCATCAGTCCGAATAAAACACCGCCCGCAGATGATTCCGTGCCTAATGTGGGTTTTTCTCCGAGGTATTCACCACTTACCCCATCGAAACGATGATTGGAAAAAAAGATATTCTCAGGAGATGGACTATGTGTAGTTAATACAGCGGCATCCGCTCTGCCCCAATGCAATACGGAAATAAATCGTGGTGAACTACCTGCTATCTCCTCCTGCTTTGCTTGTGCAACGATCGTATCGATACCGATAAAGGCGGAAGGGGTCGGATCTTCAGCGGGTGGAATGCCGATTATAGTCTCAATCGCCTTTTCCTGATCACCACCAAATGCTGTCATAGCAATCACAGGCAACCCCAAGGTGGTAGCAAAACTAAAAAAAGCACCCGTGAAAGCCAGAATAATTGAAAATGGAACCCCCCATGTACCAGCAAGATTATGTCGATCACGCGTGTTGAGTAATCGATTCGAAAGGCGTGGCGATAAAAACATATCTTTGATCAAATGCCGATGCAAAATGACGCCAGAGATGGCAGAAATCAATAAGACCAGACCAAGAATTCCTGTTAGATACAAACCGATAGGATCGGGCGCATGCAGATTAATATGCAGGTGAACAAAAAACTCTTCCAATGCTCCACTGCTAATCACGGGCATTTCATCAAGATAACCCTCATGCTTACTGATCACTTCCAACGAGTTTGGATCAATCACGAATCGTGTACCTATCTCACGAGGCGGCCCTTTTTCCTGTTTTTCATGCGTATGAAAGTTAGCAATGATGTGCCCTGCTGAATTCTGCCAGATGCCCGCTTCTTCACGGTATTGCTCCGGCACCTGTTCAGCCAACTCAATCAGCTTTGCATCGAGCGATTGCGATAAGGCATCCTCTAACGCATTCCCGCTGGCAGACCAAACACCAATTTCGTGTGTAAAAACCACGATCGATCCGGTGAACACCACCACATACAACGCCAGGCCCAACAGCACACCTGACCAACCATGAATATCCAATAAACGTCGAGTTGTGTCCTGCGCAACCTTGATCATTTAATCCACCCTAATACCGAGGCGATCACCGGTAATCCATTCATAAGAAAAAGCAGTAGCATGACGAGGCCAACTCGTTTTAAATGTCTGTCCAGTACCACATAAAAAAATACTGTCGCCCAAATCAGTGGAAACAGCACTAACGGGAAAACCAAATGATCAATTCCCGCTTGCCCCTTAGGAAACCACAAAGACATCGCAGCCATAATAAAGACAGCGATAATTAGCGTAACCGGGCCTGCCATCCAAAACCGTCCCGATGATAAATAACGAAATGATGTTGCGTGATCAGTCATGCGTAGCTTCCTCTCTTAGTGACGCCATCCTGATTTTTCCAATAGGCTTTAAACAAGGAGATCGCTGCCCCCACACTTCTGTCCCATTGGCTTGCTGGTTGGTTAGACATGATCATGCTTTCTGCCTTTTCGTCTGAGTGTAAAAAGTAAGATACATTGATTATAATGAGAACGACTCTCGTTCTCAATCGCATTTAAAGAAATCGGTCTTATCGGGAGCCATCTTCACGCTAAACCCGCACCTAATTAGCCCAGAAGCTTGTTTTTACCGAGTAAAACACAACGTAGGGTTGTTGCCCTGGCAACGGAATAACCCACCTCTCGGGTCGCGCTCTCTACGCGCGCATGACATGATGGATCGTGAGCAGGATTGTTCTGGTATGTTGCGTTGAATCCGCGTCAACAAGTTTAATTCCGTTAGCGAAGAATTTTATTCATCTCAATCCGTCAGGATAACGAATAAGAAATTTGTCTCATAGACGAGACTATAGAAGTGAAATTCGATCAACGAAATCAGAGGAAGGATTCAACAATTATCGAGCTAAACCTGCACGATCGGTTAACGCAACGAAGATAAAGAAGAAAAAAATAATACTGACAAATACGACAATGAATAACTCATCTTGCTATAAATGATCAAAACAGATTCGAATACTAGTAACTCGACATTATGTCTTATAAAAATTAAATGAAATGAAACTACGACAATGTCGTTAAATGCGTTAGTTTCTCTTGAGAAAGAAAAGATTCAAGCAGATAGTCGATAAACATTCTCACACGTAATGGCATTAAATCTTTTCGGGGATAGACTAACCACGTCGGATTATTATCCGTCCGATAATCATACAAAATGTACTGCAACCTCCCCTCTTTAATATCGTTCTCGATCATATCCTTCGCAACATAGGCAATCCCCAACCCTTCCCGACAGGCAGAGAGAACGGCGTCATCATTATTACTGCTCCAGTTTCCGTCAACTTTGATCTCTTTTATTTTTTCCTCAAACTGGAATCGCCATTTATTCGTGAACGACGTTAAGCAATTATGTCGAGAGAGTTCATAAGGCGATATTGGCTCACCACGCTGATCAACATAAGCCTGACTCGCCGCAAGAACCATTGTCCGTTCCACCAGTTTTCTTGCGATCAATTTTGAATCTTTCATTGGCCCAAAACGGATCGCGATATCGATTCCCTCCTCAATAAGGTTCACATTTCGGTAGGTGAAATCCATGTGAATACTCACTGCAGGATATTGTTTTGTGAATTTTGCGATCACGGGCGCAATAATTTGTGCAGCATAATTCCCCGCTGTTGAAATCGTGATCGGACCTTTTGGAATTTTTTGATTCCCTTGGATCTGATCATTCGCCAAGGTTAATTCATGTCGGATCGTTTCTAGATTTGCGAAATATTGGTGTCCCGCATCGGTTAAACTGATTTTTCGCGTTGAACGTTGGATCAAGATCACGCCCAAACGTTTTTCCAGTTGCCCCACATGTCGGCTAACATGGGATGTTGAAACGTTCATCACTTTCGCCGCAGCCGTAAAACTCCCCTGCTCTATTACTTGGAAAAACTCCTCAAGCCCGACCCACATTTCACACCTCTATTATTGCTATATTGCAACAGTGTTTCTCTTTTTAGCCTATTTACAGTAGTGGCGCAACAATTAAAATGAACCAATCGGTATAAAATATCGGTACCTTTCTTGAGACATTAAGATGGAGTGTTGAATGTCGAACCAACTCGCTAAGAGTTATCACCATATAAAGAACTTTTCAGGAAATTACGTACTCGCAACCATCATTGAAACTATGGGCTCGACTTATCAAAAAGCCGGCGCACGAATGTTGATCGCAGAAAGTGGCGAATTCACTGGTCTCCTTGGCGGAGGTTGTTTTGAGTCCGATTTAAATGAACATGCCGCAGCGGTTTTAGCCAGTGGAAAACCAAAAGTTGTTTTCTACGATATGCGCTCACCGGAAGATGCGATTTGGGGTTTGGGCTTAGGCTGCAATGGCGCGGTACGTGTTTTACTACAAGCCGTCACAAAGAATAATCAACACACACCTTTTGATCTTGTTCAAGAAGGTATTGAGAACGAGCAGTCCGGCGTGCTGATCACCTATTGCGAGTCGGATCACGATCAGTTTAAAGCGGGTGAGAGTGTCTTTTTAAACAGCAGCACTAATAACACATTGCAAAAAAAGTCCGCTTGCGATGAGATATTTTATCAATCGGCTCAAGACGTTCTTGAAAAAGATACCCCCCTTTTAGCTGAGCATATCATTGACGGGAAAAAGGTCACTGTCTTTTATGATTTATTAAAACCACCGTTTAAATTGCTGATCATCGGTGCCGGGCCAGACGCTGTTTCCGTCACCACGTTTGCAAAATTATTAGGCTGGCAGATTACCGTTGTCGATCATCGTGAGGAGTTTATTAAATCCGAACGCTTCCCTAGCGTGGATTATTTGATCAACTTAACGCCCTCCGCTCTCAACGAAAAATTACAGCTCGATCAATTCGACGCACTGATCTTAATGACGCACAGCATTGATTACGATGAACGTTATTTAAAAATGATCACAAATTGCAATATTCCTTACATCGGTTTGCTCGGTCCGGCAAAACGACGCGATCGTCTATTAGAAACTCTCAAAGAAGAGTCAATTAACATTCAGGATCGTGTTTATGGGCCAACAGGCTTAGACATCGGCGCGCGTTCTCCAGAAGAGATTGCCTTATCTGTGATCGCAGAAATTCAGGCGGTAACAAGCAAACGAGATGGCGGCTTATTATCTCAAAAAAATGCACCGATAAATTCATGATCAGATAATCACGATTTCTTACGATGAATAATACGTTTGATTGTGTCCATATCATCATCCTCGCCGCTGGCAGTTCATCACGTTTTGGATCACCTAAACAGTTGGCAAAATGGAATGATGTTTCATTGCTTGAGCATGCTGTAGACCTCGCTCGAACGGTCACTGAAAATGTTCTTGTTGTTTTAGGGTCGCAAGCTGAAATTATTCAAAATGAAACGAATCTAAACCAAACAAAAGTGGTGATAAACCCGGACTGGCAACATGGCATTGCTTCATCGATCTGTGCAGGCATCAATAATTTACCGATTAAAACAAAAGCCGCAATGATTTTATTGTGCGATCAGCCTTTATTAAAAGTCAGTTCACTGAAGGATCTCATTTCACTCCATCAACAAAACCCAAACCGAATTATCGCTAGCGAATATGCAAAAACGCTTGGCGTGCCCGCTATTTTCCCAGCAGTGTTCTTTCCGCAATTGTGCGCATTAAGCGGGGATAGTGGTGCAAAAAAATTAATCAATGCAGAACAAAATAAGGTGATCAGTTTGCCCATGCGAGAGGCCGTGCATGACATTGATACACCCGATAATTTAGAAGACTTAACGAATCAGAAGGTAAATTTGAGGACACTGATATGACGACCCTAATCATCAATGATGAAAAACATGAAATCGATGTGGAAGAAACCATGCCGCTACTTTGGGCGATACGCGATGTGATCGGTTTCACTGGAACGAAGTTCGGTTGTGGTATGGGACTTTGTGGTGCTTGTTCAATCCATATTGATGGCGAAATTGTGCGTTCTTGTGTAACGCCGATCAGTGCGGCAGAAGGTAAAAAGATCACCACGATAGAGGGCCTGGAGAAAGATGGAGAGCTACATCCTGTGCAGCAAGCGTGGGTCGAATCTGATGTCCCACAATGCGGCTATTGTCAATCCGGACAAATCATGTCTGCCGTGGCGCTATTAAAAGATAACCCGAATCCGACAGAGGAAGAGATCAAAGAAAGCATGATCAACTATTGTCGTTGCGGCACTTATTTACAAATCTTCGCGGCGGTTAAAAAAGCCGTTGAGCTCCAAGGGGGTGCAGCATGAGTAAGATCATCAATGTCACTATGTCACGGCGTAAATTTCTCGGCGCGACAAGCGGAGCATTTGTTCTCGGTTTAACATTACCTTTGGGTAAATTTGTCAAAGCCGAAACAATCGACGGTTCCGAAGGTGTGATCAACGCTTTTATTGCAATCCAGGAAGATGGCCAAGTGATTTTCCAAAACCCATTCATAGAAATGGGTCAGGGAACATACACTTCTCTGCCTGCGATTGTCGCGGAAGAGTTAGATATTGAAATGTCCGTCATCTCTGTCGTACAAGCGCCACACGGTCCTGATTATAAAATCATGTTTAATAACACCACGCGTTTTACCGGCGGCAGTATGAGTGTGCGAATGTCGTATGACACAATGCGTAAAGCTGGCGCTACCGCGAGAGCCATGTTGATCCAAGCCGCTGCGACAAAATGGGGCGTGCAAGTAAGTGAATGTATAACGGAACCGGGTTTTGTACTTCATTCGAAAACGGATCAAAAAGTAAGTTACGGTGAACTCGCGCCGTTAGCCGCAACATTACCAACACCGACAGACGTGACCCTCAAAGATCCATCGAAATTTCGTTTGATCGGAAAACCCGTTAAACGTACCGACAGTTTAGCGAAAGCCACGGGCAAAGCGGAATTCGGCATCGATACTAAAGTTGATGGAATGCTGATCGCGGTGGTTAAACAATCTCCCGTTTTCGGCGGTGCTGTAACGTCTTTTGATAAAGCTGCCATCATGGATATGCCCGGCGTCTATGCCGTCGACGAAATTGAGAATGGCGTTGCCGTGATCGCAGATTATTTCTGGCATGCAAAATCTGCATTAGAAAAATTACCCATAGAATTTGATGATGGTAAAAATGCGGATTTTTCAACCGAGGCATATCTCAAAAAACTTCATTCTAGTTTGGATGAAAAAGGTATTCAGGCTGAAGAAGTTGGTGATGCGGCAACAGTATTAAACACTGCAGAAAAAACCATTGAAGCAGAATATCATGTTCCATTTCTCGCTCACGCTACACTCGAACCAATGAACTGTACGACATTGGTTGAAGCGGATCATTGTACTGTTTGGACACCGAATCAAGGTGCAGACGTGGTCGCGCAAGTTGCTTCTGAGATTACGGGATTACCGATTGATAAAATTGACGTGATCACGCCTTTCCTCGGTGGCGGTTTTGGACGCCGATTTGTTTTAGATTATGTTGCTCAGTCTGTCACGCTGGCGAATAAGCACAAAGGCAAACCAATTAAAGTTATTTGGACGCGAGAAGAAGATACACAACACGATTATTATAGGCCACTCACTGCAGCAAAATATCGCGCTGGTTTTGATGCTGATGATAATCCGATTGCGTTACACATAACCACCGCTGGTGAAGGCCCGATGGGACGCTTAAACCCAGAGTTTTTACATAATCCTGAAATTGATGAATCCATTATCGAGGGCGCGTTTGATCAACCTTACAGTATTCCGAATAAGCGTATGGATTTGGTTGAAATTCCCGTCGCACCTGTGCCGATCGGTTACTGGCGTTCGGTTGGTAATTCACAAAATGCATTTTTCAAAGAATCGTTTATAGATGAAATGGCAAATGCCTCTGGAAAAGATCCAGTTGATTTCCGACGAAGTTTATTAGGCGATGCGCCGCGCTATAAAAATGTGCTCGACACGGTTGTAAAAATGGCCGACTGGAAAGGTGCCCCTTGGAAGGACGCAGAGGGAAATCAACGCGCCATGGGGGTCGCCCTGCAGTTTTCATTCGGGAGTATTGTTGCCGAAATTGCAGAAGTTTCCGTCATCGATGACGAATTAAAAGTTCATAAGGTATGGTGTGCTGTTGACTGTGGTTTTGCGGTGAACCCAGCGATCGTCAGTATGCAAATGGAAAGTGGAATTGCCTTTGGTTTATCCGCTGCGCTAGCAGAGGAGGTGACATTAGAAGCAGGCAAAGTTACTCAAACAAACTTCCATACTTATCCGTTACTCACGTCAGACAAAATGCCAGAAGTTGAAGTTGAGATCATTAATAGTGGCGAGCCTCTAGGTGGTATTGGTGAACCAGGAACCCCACCGATCGCACCGGCTGTTTGTAATGCAATTTTTACTCTAACAGGCAAACGGATTCGCAGCCTCCCATTAAAAAACCATGGGTTTGTATAATTAGAAATTTCTTGGGTTTGACAGGACGGTGAGTATAATCTCACCGCCCGTCAATAAAGGATGACATATTAATAGGTAAAAGCGGGTGTCGGTGCAGGTGTATAGCCTCCATTGTTGCCGACATTCTGTTGCTGAAGAGTATTGCCCCCTAAGTTTTGGATGGGTCCGTATCTATTATTATTTAAAGCTTGCGCGAGCGGACTGAGCTGTCCTTGATAACGACCCGGTTGACCCGTTGGTGGCGCAGGCAATAAAGAGGCTGGGTGAACTCTATCGTATGCTGATCTCGGTCGAACAAATTGTGGAGAGCGATTAATGGCAGCCGGCGTCCCTTGTCTCGGTCTGTTTTTTTTTGCTGTGCGCTTTGCATTCAGTGCCTGAACTTGGAAATTAGCCAGTTGATTGACTCGCGCTTGCTGAGCACTCGCTGACTTTATCGAACTTTCGTGTCGCTCCCTGACCGGTAAATACGCTTGTAAAGCACGATTGTAGGCTGCTGTGGTTTGCGGATTGGTATTGGCTCGCATTGCAAACAAGGCATTGTCCTTCGCCTGCTTCGCCTTAAGTCGATCTTTGCGATTTCGCTTTTCTGACTTGACGACCGCGGCTAAATCTTTCCTTGCTGACTTGAGTGTTTTTTTGCCACGCTTCAATGTCGCCTTCATCGAAGAGACCATTTGCTTACGTTTTACATGGCTTTTCGGTGTGTTTTTTGCCGTGTTAGGCACGACATTAATGACTTTAATCGGTGTGTTTGAATTCGGTTTTTTCTTTGCAGCTTCTGCAGGTACCGAAAAAATTAATGCTGTGAAGATCAATCCAAGAAGGCTGTTCATAGATGTAGATTTAGTCATATAAGTTCTCCGGCTTTCGCTTAACTTTTGATCTAGTTGGCATCAACTATTGGCATCTCGCCATCATCAAAATTCAGATCAATATCTTCGGTAAGATTAGGCTCGCCCTCTTCTTCTATCACTAGGAACCCGTTTGAGTTGGGGTTTGCAAATGTGGACATAGCAACCAATGAATTGATATCAGGGTGTGCCCCTTCCCCTTCTGCAAGTAGAGGCATAAGAGAAAATTGATTTAAGACATCTTGATCGATTGGCTCATCCCAAATTCGAACCTGACCAATTTCACCAATAAATGCAGCCCTGTTCTCATAAGCGCCAATACTGAATGTTTCGGCGGGTAGATCAGCAAACCCGTATTCCAATGTTTTTTGGTAATCCCCATCGATATAAATATCAATAAAATCACCTGTTGTGATGATCGCAACATAATGGAGTGCTCCATCACTAAAGTCATATTGCACACCTTCAAAATACTCACCAGCATACACACCAACCCCTTTTGCATTAGCCGCCATATGAATTGCAAAACGCGGCCCTTTCAGACCTGTGTAAACGATCAACCCTGGATCATACGCAAGCTCTCCTTCCCACTGTGCGGAAACCCAAAACTCAATTGTACCGGCCCCGTTGATATCTAATGCATTTGAAGGCGGTAGGATTAGCGCGCCTTCACCAGAAAATGTGGCTGTTGGCGGTCGATAAGTAAAGACTTCATCTGCATAAACATTTGACTGCAGAAGGATCAATATTCCGATTGAATATGCATATCTTTTTAGCAAACGTTTCATATTATTTCCCTTTTATTTATTCTGCATTTGGACATCACGATTAATGGCAGCTCTACCTTGTACTTTTTGAATTGTGTATTGAACAAAAATATTTCCACCTTCCTGTGAACCAAAAATCATAATGCCATTTTGTGGCCCAGCGTAAAGATCGGCTGCGCTCACTCCGCGTAGTCTATCCGTACGAGGAGTCAGTACATGGGATGCCTTGAGTAAGATATCTCGGTATTCTCCATCCACGTCTTTTCGCACTTCCTCTCGCCCCATAAAAAGACCCATCAGGCTTTCCCCAACGGGACTGGCAACATCTCTTAAGAATGGGTTGAGCGCTACTTTTTCTTCTCTGGTGTATGTCGGTGCTCTATAACTGTAGAGATCCTCTGCAACAAGTTCAAAAGTTGGCTCAACAGGGCGATCAAGTGAATTAACTAAAACAAAATCTTTATTAACAGAATGAACTTGTGCCTGCTCACCACAATCAAGCTTTACCACCTGTACCCGTTCACGTTCGACGATCGGTACATTGAAAATATTCTCCGTGCGCTCTCCCAATGAATCGTTTATTTTGAGATCGAACTTTCCTGAGAGTTGAAGCTTACTTCTATCTTGAGCTCCCCCACTCGTGCATTTGATTGAAGAAACATGCAAACGATACACACTCGACATGGGACTTGAGGCATTTGAAAGACGAGGAAGTGAAGCAAGTTTTTTGTTGATGGCATGCCCTAGGTTTTGACGAACCTGAAGCACTCTCATTATTTTTTTCTGATCGCCTTCTGTTGGGAAATAGATATTGTTAACTAAATCGGAAATCGGGCGTAGGTCGTAAGCAACGGGCATGAGCTTATCATCGTTCACTTGAAAACTGCCTTTATCAAACGCGCCACTACCTCCAATTGAAGTCCAATTTTCTTTTGTCTCAGAAAAACTTGAAGATGTCCCATCAGTGTTGCCTTGTCCTTGGCCTAAGTTCCCACCCACACCGTTTGACTCTCCGGAAAAATTGGCTTTCCACTTTTCTGCCAATGTTTGTGCGGACTCACGGGACGATGTGGAACGCTCGTTATACGCCATGCCGCCATAAGTAATCGCATTTGCGTAGTGTGTTCCATAATCTTCAACAATTTTATCGTATGCTGCTAAATCACTTGCGGGCTGATCAATTAAGGTTTGGATTAAGCTACGAAAATAGAAATGCAGTTTTCCATTCGGGAAGTCCTGAACCAATGCATAACTATGGGCCTTTAATAATGACAGCGTTGTGGAGGCAGTACTTGCATTTCGGTTTTTCTCAACAAAATCCTCAGAGAAGCTCGCACCAAATCCAGGAACATTTGCCCCCATTGCTCGCGAAGTTTCTTTTTGTGCTTGGACTTCACTACTCGTTGAAATCGTTCGCACCGTATTGGATGACTTCAGCAAGTTATAGCCTTTTAATCCATACGGGACACCTTTTGATAATGCATCATCAAAAGAGTAATCCTGTAAATCAGCAGTCGCAAAGATCTGTTTCTTTTTGCCACTTCCAGGTTCTATTGGATTGATATTATTAGGATCATATCCGTAAAGATTCGGCTGATACAATTTAACAAGTGTTGAAAAAGAATCATCTCTGGCTGTGCGTTGACCTTGTTGCTCTGCTGCAAATCGATTGCTGGATAAGGCAAGGCTAAAAGGCAGTTTTGCACGCTCATAATGTCGTGATAAAAAATCCCACGGCTCCGGCACCTGTAAGAAGAGTAAATCCTCAGCAGAGTGACTACCCCGTTTTATGAATGCTTTCATGCCACCAGATTGGTAGGTTGTTTCATCTACTTTGTTCAACGTTAAATTCCCATGACCCACCGTTGGTGCACGTTCGTACTCATTTTCTTTATTCGTCTTATAATCAAGATGACCATTCACATTCTCGATCATGATTGATCCTGATGGGAGTTTTTGAACTTTAATCGTCAGTGGTGCGATATAGCGGTTTTCCCAGAAATCATATTCAGCAGTGCCTTTTGGGGGTTGAGGTGACGGATGTTTAATGGGAGTGGCAGCTTCCACCCAATAATCGATGAACAACTCATCACTTGGCTTAGTTTGTGGCATTGATCCCGCGTTGTTAAGAATTGTTTGTGTATCACCGGGGCGACGTGCAATAGGGGCCTGTCCACTCTCAGAAAAAGGATTTTCCGTTTCGGGCTCTGCAAAAGGGTTATCTGTTTCCGGATCAGCAAAAGGATTGTCTGATGCAATCTGATTCGCACCTACTCCTTGCCCTTTTACGATGACACCCAAGCCGTAGATTTTCTGACCATCTGTTCTAACAATTAGCCCGCCAAATTCTTGAGAAGGGTCAAGTTTCTTAACGATCTTTTGTCCTCCAGCGCCAGAAACACCCCAACCTGTTCCGTAGAAACCTTTTTTTATCATGAGAGAAGATAATGGCTTACCTGCGATGGGGGAACGTTCAAATTCAAATGTATCAAGCTCAAAACCAGCAGTAGCGCCAGCGTTGTACTTTGCACCTTGTGAACCTTTTGAGCCAGCGAGTGTTGAGGTGAAAATCGGTCCACCAGGTGTCGGGGCATAAGCTAATTCAATGCCGGTTATTTCACTCTGATTTCCATTTTTATTAAAATAAATATTAAAGTGTTTTAGTTCTGCTCCAACGGGTAATTCTAGCGTTATATCTTGGCCAACCGATTCACCTTCAACTTTGGAGAGCTCGCTTGAGGACGTTCCTGTCGTTGCAAAAATTCCCGAAAACAGAATAAAGAATTTAAAAATTAAAAATTTCTTTTTTAAATTATTAACCTTAGTGTCCACTGATCGTATCATCCTACCTATACCCTCAACGTCTTTAGATTTTGACCCGCAATTCTGTGTGGGAAATGACTATTTTTAATTAGCACAGCGATCAAGCCAAGTTCGTGCTACTGCTATTGAATCAGTATGGTTCAATACAAGGTCCTCTCCAATTTGCGGGATCACATAAACCGTTTCACCTTGTGCTAACGCCATCCAGAAAGTATCCGCCCCAGGTATGCTCAGCCTGACACCCGAATACTCACTGCTCTCTGAAAAAACTTGTCCTAAATAAGTATGATCAATGTCCCCAGCCTGTAAACGCACATAATAAGGTGAACCTGATTTTAGATTTCCCGTATCCAAAGAAAAATCGACGACAGCAGTATTTGAATTTCGGTCACATTGGGCAACTAAAGCAAACGCATCCGTTTCAGGAATGCCATAGATTAAGTGACTTACTTGTTGATTTTTCTGATCATCAAAATATTCTGAGAGATGCCAGACTGGTCCATCGGAATAACCCTGAACTTGACTTAAAGGATCTGTCAGACTTGACCCCGTTGCCGTTGAAGTAGGAATTGTCGAGGTATTATCTATCGGCTGATTCCACCCACAATGGACATTAAAAACATCAAACGCAGACTGGCTGCCCTTCAGGCTAATGTGTGTTAGTACACCACCAAATGTTATCTTCGCAACACTGCCTTTTTTAAACGCGCCGATCAATGGGTCATCTCGCTGCAGGAAAAACTGTGGCACGTGCCCGAGCATACCGTTGTAGGTAGAAAATGCCGCTCGTTCAAACGTTTGATCATTAACATCAATGATCAGTGTCTTTGCCTGAGATTGATTTTCAGTCGCAGCCCAATTAACCGTCACTAAGGCCGGTTTCGCCGTCCCCTGACAGGCTATCGTCATACCAACATCATCGCCACAACCATTACAATCTGACAGTATGATTTCTTCTTTGAAACCGTTCCCGATCCACATACGATTCGGATCAATTGACGGCGTTGATACCTGAGCTGGTAAGTGCGCTGTGTCTTGTACTATTTCTTTACAACTCTCAATGAAATCAAGATCAAGACCGTTTGCAGTAGGCGTGTAGATAAATCCCTGATCACCTTTCGTCCACCAGCCCCAAGGTGCATTCGGACCACCAAACTTTGCTCCGCTAGCCGATATCACATTATCCAGTTTTAGGATTTGATTCTCATAACTTACCTGCACTTGATCCGCTTGAGAATCATACAAGGCCTTAACAATTTGACCACTATCACATTGATAGGTGATCACCTCTGCCCCTTTAGGGAAGTTCGAGATAGTATTGTGACCGCCTTGCTTCTGTTCAATCGCTGGCGTTGTATCCGTCGGAGCTGGAGCAGATTTAACACTCTGTACTGGCTCAACTCGCCACGTGTGAGCGGGCTTGCCTGAGTGATCGCAAGATTTTAGGAACGGCACCCCGGTGTCCGGCATTTCCGTTAAACAATCCATTCGGCTGGCGTTATCATTCCCGAACTCCCAACCACCTTTGCCTGGACCAAGCAAAATACCGATATTCCACCAAACTTGTGAACCATATGCTTCATGCTCACATTGTGCTAAGCGGGCTGTAGGATATTTTCCAAGATTACTTAGAGTAAGGCAGCGCGGCTTACCATTTCGACACGTTGAAATTTGGTATAAATCTGAACCGACTTGGGTAAATAGCCACTCAGTAGGAGCGTATGTCTCAGCAGGAAGTAACAGCACTGTTTCAGCGTTATCTTCAGCGACACCAAGGTATCTATTTTGGGGATCAGGCAATCGGCCAATATGATAAAAACCTGTCTCAAATGTCGGTTTTGTTCCTTTGAAACTTAAATTAGGGTCATCACCCCCTATTCTCGGAGAATCACATACCAGGGAAGCATTTCCCCAACCGGGATTATCTCTAGCACTCGAGTTTTGACTGATCACCATGCTGATAGCCGCTACCAATAAAATGGATAGTAGCCGTTGAAGTAAATAAACAGAGATAATTTTATTCAAGACGAAACGTGTCATCTTTTCACTCCATGCGATTTTTGAGATTAAGGAATACCCACTATCGTAATGGGATAAGAAGTCTAACCAGTTCTAAGAGAGATAAAGGGGAGTTTTACCGGTCTGCCGTGCTTAATTCGCGATACAGGGTAGTTAATTTGCATTCAAACACTCTCACAGAGTTACTGTCTGGCAAGCGCTGGTTGAGCGAATACTCAGACTCTGAAAAAACAAGATTTATACAGGAGCGAATATCTGAATTGTCATTGAGAAACAAATTTCTCAAGTCAACTTTTACCCTCCCACAAGTAAAATCATGCTTCATGATGTGCCTGTATGACTTAAAGTACTGGAATCCACATAAACCGTCAATGAATGATAATAAATCGCATTCGCGCACCGATTTGTGACAATAAAATAAACTGGTTATCCAGCCTCTGTTATTGAACATTTAATTTTATCAATGCCACATTCTTGAATCAGACACAGATTCACAACATATCATCCAAGCCGGAAGGATCTAACAATAGGGCGTTATGACCTACCTTGCGCAAGTTAACAAAACAATTGAAATAAAATTCAATATTAAATCAGATGAGGCAAACCGTTATATTGTCAGCTTGATATTCAAAACTTCCCCAAAAGGACTCGGCTGATATACAGTCATTTATAAACTGCACTAATTCTAATGGGAAAATAATTCAGATTGCATAAAATATTTTTTATGCACCACACCACATAATTGCACGTGGTGGAGTGTATTTTGTTTATTTTTACAACGTTTATTCGTACGGGAATTTTTAAGAAACCATCATCGGTGCAAATTGATTAAAATCCAGTTTTTCCGCCAGTAATGGTTTTGAAAGATAGTATCCCTGAAAATAATCACAACCACATTCCTGAAGTATCGCTAAGGCACCACGACTCTCCACACCTTCAGCGGTGACCTTTAAACCAAGAGATTGTACAAGAGCAATTATCCCACGAATAATTTTTTCATCATTACTATCCGTTAAAATATCCAAAACAAATGATTTATCTATTTTTATGTGATCAAAGGGGTAATTTTGCAAATAACTTAATGAAGAGTAACCCGTCCCAAAATCATCTAGAGCCAACCTAACACCTAACTCCTTCAACTCAGAGAGAATATCTTTAACGACAGTTGCTTTGTTGATCAGCACTGACTCTGTAATTTCAATCACTAAGTTTTCAGGTTTTACTTTATAAGATTCACATGCATCTTTAATGATCGTTACGATTGAATTATCCGATAATTGCCGTGGTGAAACATTAATTGAAATAAAACCGTCCTTTGGAAAAACCTCTTCATCCTGCCACGTTTTTAATTGTCTACAAGCATGCTCAATCACCCACTTACCGACATCAACGATTAATCCCGTTTCTTCTAACAAGGAAATAAAATCAACCGGTTGAATGATACCTTTCTCAGGATGTCGATATCGTAATAACGCCTCTACACCAATAATTTCAAGATCACCCATTAACGCTTGAGTTTGATAAGTTATAAAGAAATCATCACGTTCTAAAGCACTGCGTAATCCATTGATCATATTAATGCGAGCTTTCGCTTCAAAATCTAACTCATGATTGAATGTTTGGAAATTGTTTTTACCTTCACGCTTCGCAAGATAAAGCGCTGTATCCGCTTCTTTCAGAATGCGTTGTGGTGAACTATCTTCAGAGTTGCCATGCGCTATACCTATACTGGCTGTTACGTAAATTTCTTCTTCACCAATATAATAAGGTCGTGCTATTTCATCGACGATTTTATTTGCAACCGTCGCAACAATGTTTTCATGCTCATTAATGCCTAGCAAAATGACAAATTCATCACCTCCAAAACGGGCGACCGTGTCATTCCTTCGTAACACATTCTGTAAACGCTCCCCCACCTTTATTAATAACTTGTCACCAACATCATGTCCCAAGGTATCATTAACATCTTTGAACCCATCCAGATCAATAAACATCACAGTAAGTTCACAGTGATCACGTTCTGAATTATAAAAAGCTTGTTGTAAGCGATCTTTTAATAAATTTTTATTCGCTAAGCCCGTCAGTGAATCATATTCCGCAACGTGTTTTAAATGTTCCTGTGTTTCCAACCGCTCAGTAATATCACCGATCGTTGCCAGGAAACCTTGAATATAACCAGACTCACCAAACAAGGTACGCGCATTAAATTCTACCCAGCGAACTTTTCCTAATGGTGTGATCAATCGTACTTCGGTACTGTAGTCCGCGCCGACTTTCATTGAATCACTTAAATCTTCTAATAATCGTTGGATATCGCTTTCATGAATGGCGTTAATCCATTGCTCGTTGGCTGATTCATCTGCAAGTAAACCTGATAATTCAAACCACATGTCATTGGCATAGATACAATTCCAATGACTATCAACATGTAAAATTCCAACAGGAACAAGATGTTTTAATGCGGAAAAATGTTGTGAAGTACGTCGATACTCTTCAGCACTTGCACGCATGCTGGTTATATCTTGTAATTGCAATGTGGTGTATTTACTCATGCCTTCTGAGTATCGGAATATCGAAATATTGGCGAGAAACTCACGACCGTCTTTTCGCAATGCTGTCTGATCTTCCCACAACCTCGGCGCAGAATGATGGTTCTTATAATCCAGCTCACTTTCTTGGTTCGACCATTGGAATAAACTGTCGTAATTTGGCAAAAAGTCTCTAATCTTACTGCCCGTCACCAAAGGTGCGTTATTTGTAAATACACTCTCAGCGGCAAGATTACTGGCGATAATTACGCCATCCTCCCTCACAACAAGCACCGCCAATGGAGATGCCGCTATAAAACTTGAAAGGTAGTGATTATTCTCAATCGTTTTATCTAACTGTGGAAAATCACCTTTCACGCTTTCCGCTGTCCTGAGTACGCAAGAAGCGGCACCAAGTAAGGGCATCAATCGCGTGATTTGTTCTGCTTTAAAATCGTCTTTTACCTTTGTCAAAACTAGCAAACCACGTACAACATTTTGACTAATGATAGGCATCAACATCAGTGATGCTGTAGAGTTTGGATTTGCTAATAATCGTCTATGTTCAAAAGGAATCGGGGAATTAAAAAAAATCGGCAGACCACCGATGATCTGATTATTAATATGCGTTGTTAGTAATGCTAGGTTGAGATGGGATTTAATATCAGCAGAGATGAGTTGATTTTCAATTGTTTTTCGAAAACAACCTGCAACCTTTACTTGGTATTCCTTCCCTCCAAGCCGGCTACTCACCTCATTATTAATAACGATAACCGATCCTTGGCAACTGCCCGTCATATTCATGACACGTAACAATACCGTCTCGTAGAGCTTATCCGATGCATCTGGATCGAACAAATAGCGTTGAACAGAATCTACGGCAGAGCGTAATTCCTCATCGTTTCTTCGATTCGAAGCGGAATCTCTTTTTACGTCGTTAGTGTCAACTTTTGCAGTACTTAGTTCATTCAATCCCGTTGATCCTAGTTACAATAATTTAATGGGTTTATCCAAAGTGTCACTATGCAATATTCACACCATTGATCTGACCCTAACCCTGTATTTGACTCGAGAATAAATGTATTCTTAAGCAAAAATAAGATATATCACGCTCGTGCGCTTCAAAAGGTAACAAAATGTCAAAAAAAGAAAAATACCCTTCCCACTTTATTGGAATCGGCGCATCAGCAGGCGGGTTAGAAGCGCTACAAACGCTCTTACAAAACTTACCTAGTGATATCGGTGCCTGCTATATCGTTGTGCAACACCTGTCGCCCGACTTTGAAAGCATGATGTCAGAGTTATTGACAAAACATACCACAATGGATGTACGCAACGTGGTCGATGGTGTGAGTGTCAAAGCCAACACTATCTATCTGATCCCACCTAAGAAAAACATGATTATTGCCGAAGGAAAATTACTACTTTCGGATAAAGTCCCCGACTCAGGACTTAGTCTTCCTATTGATATTTTCTTTCGCTCCCTCGCAGAAGATCAACAGCATAGAGCGATCGGCATTATTCTCTCAGGAACTGGTTCAGATGGGAGTCGCGGCATTAAAGCCTTAAAGGAAGCAGGTGCATTAATCATTGCGCAAGAACCGGAAAGTGCAAAATTTGATGGTATGCCAAACAGCGCGATCATGACGGGCATCGTTGATCTCATCTTGAATACGGATGAAATGGGTGCAAAATTAGTCGATTACATTAAACACCCCTTAATCAGTGGTGAAGCAGAAGATCTTCGAGACACATTGACGGGAAATGAAGATACGATGCATGAGATTTTCAACCTCCTGAAAATGAAAAGTGAAATTGATTTCGCGAAATATAAACCGTCAACGGTTGCCAGACGTATTGAGCGACGAATGACGGTTAACCAAATTAATAAATTAAATGATTATTTAACTCTACTTTTTAAAGACCCTACTGAGATCCGTATTTTAAGCAGGGAATTACTAATTGGAGTAACACGATTTTTTCGTGATGAAGATGCATTTAAAGTACTAAAAGATAAAGTTATTCCAAAAATTGTTAGTGAATCTACCGAAAATGAACCGATTCGTGTTTGGGTAGCTGCCTGCTCTTCTGGTGAAGAGGCATATTCACTGGCAATTCTCTTTCAGGAAGAAATTAGAAAGCAGGAAATACATCGGAAAATTAAAATTTTCGCCACCGATGTCAATTCTGATGCAATTGCTGATGCAGGTAATGGAGTTTATTCAGAAGAAATCACCCACGATATTCCGAAAGATTACTTAATAAACTACTTCACCCAGACGCAATTAGGTCAACACAAAATCAATAAGCGATTGCGCGAATCCGTTATCTTCGCGACACATAATATGATTTCTGATCCACCATTTTCAAACATGAGTCTGGTTACTTGTCGAAATGTTTTAATTTATTTTCAACACAGTATTCAAAAACGTGCTTTAACTTCATTACATTTCTCTTTACGTAAAAATGGTTTTCTATTTTTAGGTTCTTCAGAAAACTTAGGTGATTTATCGGCACATTTTGAAACGATCAACGAACGAAGTCGTATTTACAAAAAACAAAGTAATGTTCGTATTCCGATCGGCAGCTCTTCCCCGCTCAATCGAGATACAGCAAAAGTAGCCCAGAACGTTCCTTCTATAGGGAAGCTTTTAAAAAATTACACTGGTTACAGCACCGGCTCAGCGATCAACTTTGCCAATGAAGCACTCATTAAGCAATACGCACCACCTTGCATTCTCATTAGCGAAGATTTCGAAGCGATCCACGTATATGGCGATGTATCGAATTATATCCGTCGCTTGCCACCTGGCCGAATCAGTAAAGATATAAAGGATTTAGTCAATGAAGATATGAATATTGCCGTATCTTCAGCCTTGTATCGCGCTAAGCAAAACCCAGATGAGCTTGTGCACTACACCGACGTCATCACTGAAGTGAATAGCCAACGTATTACCCTTGATTTGAGAGTAAACTATATCAAAGAAAGAAATATCGAAAATGCACCTGGTTATTATTGGATGATTTTCGATGATGTGGTGAAACAATCCAATACGAGAACTCAACCAAAACAAATCAGTTTTGATGCGAGTGAGCAATCTAAACAACGTATTAACGATCTTGAATCCGAATTAAAACGCAATAAAGAAAACCTTCAAGTTACTGTCGAAGAGCTAGAAACAACAAACGAAGAATTACAATCAGCAAATGAAGAGCTGATGTCGGCTAACGAAGAATTACAAAGTACAAATGAAGAGTTACAGTCAGTTAATGAAGAACTCTATACCGTTAACTCTGAGTATCAAGAAAAAATAGCTGAAATATCTCAGGCCAATAATGATCTTGATGAAATATTAAAACTTTCCAATATTGGTATCATTTTTCTTGATCATAACCTACTGATAAGACGATATACTCCTGTTGCTGCGCAATACGTAAACTTGCAATTTTCTGATCTTAAAAGGCCGATTCATCATATTTCAACAAGCTTTGAATATGATGATATTTTAAGTGATATTTCTTCAGTTTTGAAAACCAATAAGTCCATTGAAAAAGAAATCTCTTACGACCGTAAAGTAATTCGGATCAGCATCAACCCATATCAACAAACAGACACGAATAACTGTGCTGGTGTTGCGATTACATTTACTGATATTTCACATGCTCGCTTTACCGAGATCGCAATGGAAACAGCATATAAAGAACTGCGTGGTAGCATCAATAATATTCTTGATATGTTGGATACGAAACCATTACAAGAAAGAATTACGGTTTTGTTTGTTGATGATCATAACTTTGAATTAGAACTGATCTCTCATGAGCTTTTACGTTCAACAAAACATTCGTGGAATATTATTAAAGCGAATAGTGTCGATGAAGCATATGAAGCATTAAGTACAAATAAAATCGATGTTTGTTTCTGTGACTATAATCTTGCCAATGAAACGGCATTAGATCTTTTCAATATCATGAAGAAAAATAACATCTCCACACCCTTTATTGTTATGACAGGCGATAAAATGGATTCGTTAGATTCCAAAGTTCTTGCTCATGGTGTGATGGATATTGTTTATAAAGACGAAATGAATGCGACGTTATTAACCCGTTCGGCGCGCTATGCGATACGACGGAAACAAATTAATGACAGCATTAAAACATTAGAAATTACAACATAATTGAGCATTACCATCGTAGCAAAGGTGTTAAGCAATTAACGCCTGTTTACGGATTTTATCGATTTGATCGCGTAATCGTGCTGCTTCTTCGAATTCAAGATCGCGTGCATGGTGATACATTTTATCTTCCATTTGCTGCAAACGTTTAAGTAATGTTTCTTGTGGAATAGCAGAGTAATCCTCCGTATCTTCAGCAACATGTTTACGCCCTGAACTTGGTGTACCGGCCCGTGCTCCTTCCATAATATCCGTGATCGACTTCACCACACCTTTTGGTGTAATACCATGCTCTTCATTATAAGCAATTTGTACTTTTCGTCGTCGCTCTGTTTCATCTAATGCACGACGCATCGATCCGGTAATCACATCTGCGTACAAAATAGCGCGGCCATTTAAATGCCGTGCTGCTCGACCAATGGTTTGAATTAATGATCGATCCGATCGTAAGAAGCCCTCTTTATCAGCATCGAGAATCGCCACAAGTGAGACTTCTGGAATATCTAATCCTTCACGTAATAAGTTAATACCGACCAAGACATCAAATTGCCCCAATCGCAGATCACGTAAAATCTCCACGCGCTCGACCGTATCAATATCCGAATGCAAATATCGAACTTTAATGCCATGTTCAGCAAGATAATCTGTTAGGTCCTCTGCCATTCGCTTTGTCAGCGTCGTGACTAACACACGCTCTCCCTTCTCAACACGAAGATTAATCTCAGAAAGAAGATCATCTACTTGCGTCGCCACAGGCCGAACTTCGACAGTCGGATCAATCAATCCAGTCGGCCTAACGATTTGTTCGACTGTCTGACCAGCATGATCGCCTTCATACGTTCCGGGAGTCGCTGACACGAAAATTGTCTGTGGGGCAATTCGTTCGAATTCATCAAAACGCATGGGCCGATTATCTAACGCCGACGGCAATCTGAAACCATATTCGACCAAGTTTTCTTTACGTGACCGATCACCTTTATACATTGCACCAAGCTGCGGGATCGTTACATGACTTTCATCGACAATGAGTAATGATTCCGGTGGTAGATAATCGAATAAGGTTGGCGGTGGTTCACCAGGCTCGCGTCCGGAAAGGTAGCGAGAATAGTTTTCAATCCCCTGGCAATAGCCGATCTCTAAGATCATTTCGATATCAAACTTTGTCCGCTGCTCGAGCCGTTGACGTTCCACTAATTTATTCAAATCTTGTAGCTGGTTTAAGCGATCAGATAATTCGTCTTTAATGCTATCAACTGCTTTTAGTAAAGTATCGCGTTGCGTGACGTAATGCGTTTTAGGATAAATTGTCAGACGTGGCACTCTGCGCAAGACTTCACCAGTGAGCGGATCGAAATACGCAAGCGATTCGATCTCGTCATCAAATAATTCAATACGCACGGCTTCCCGATCAGACTCTGCAGGATACACATCAATCACTTCACCACGAACACGGTAGGTTGCCCGGTGTAATTCGATCTCATTTCGCGTGTATTGCAATTCAGCAAGCCGCCGGATCAGATCACGCTGATTGATCGACTCGCCTCTAATCAGATGAAGTACCATGCTGTGATACGTCGTCGGATCACCCAAACCATAGATCGCAGACACTGTCGCGACGATTACAACATCTTTGCGCTCCAATAATGCTTTTGTCGCTGACAGCCGCATTTGCTCAATATGTTCATTAATCGAAGCATCCTTCTCGATGTAAGTATCCGATGAAGGGACGTACGCTTCTGGTTGGTAATAGTCATAATAGGAGACAAAATACTCTACCGCATTGTCCGGAAAGAATTCTTTCATTTCACCGTACAGCTGCGCAGCGAGAGTTTTGTTATGCGCGAGAACCAATGTGGGTCGCTGAATTTCTTGTATCACATTCGCGACAGTAAACGTTTTGCCCGAGCCGGTGACACCAAGCAACGTCTGATGCGCAAGACCATCACGTAAACCTTGCATTAAACCCTTAATGGCGTCTGGCTGATGGCCTGCTGGCTTGTAGCTGGATTGAATCTTAAAATGATCCGTCATATTTTATTTATACTAATCAGTGAATATCGCGACAAAGTTGGACTGATTGACTGTGTAAATGTTCTCAATTTAGCCAATCTGTTTTGTCATAAATTGATGCTATGCGGCAAAACATCGAGTATATTACACGATCTGTTAACAATTCGTTTTCATTATCATTTTAGGACAAGGACTACACGTGAAGATCTCTCAACGGGCGCAAAGCATTAAACCTTCCCCAACTCTTGCCGTTTCAGCGAAAGCGGCTGAGCTTAAAGCAGCCGGAAAAGACATTATTAGCCTCGCCGCAGGTGAGCCTGATTTCGATACGCCTGAATTCGTCAAACACGCAGCGATTAAATCGATTGAAAGTGGATTCACTAAATATACCGCTGTTGATGGCACGCCAGGTTTGAAAAAAGCGATTCAAGCGAAATTCAAAAATGAAAATGGCCTCGATTACGAACTAAACCAGATCTTAGTATCGAGCGGTTGCAAACACAGTATTTACAACCTGACGCAAGCGTTTCTTGACCCGGGCGATGAAGTGATCATCCCGGCACCTTACTGGGTGTCCTATCCGGACATGGTGTGCCTGACGGGCGCTGATTCCGTGATCATCGAAACAACGATCGATACCGATTTTAAAATCACGCCTGCTCAACTAGAAGCGGCGATCACAGAAAATTCGCGTTTATTGATTCTGAATAGCCCATCAAACCCAAGTGGCAGTTCATACACCGAGGCAGAACTAGCGGCATTAGGACAAGTCCTGCTCGCACATCCTGACATTCTGATCGCAACAGATGACATTTATGAGCATATTCTCTGGGGCGCTGACCGCTTCGTGAATATCCTCAATGCTTGCCCTGCACTTTATGATCGCACTATCGTTCTGAATGGCGTTTCAAAAGCATATTCTATGACTGGTTGGCGTATCGGCTATGCAGCAGGCCCACAGCCTTTGATTAAAGCAATGACAAATATTCAATCGCAAAGCACTTCAAACCCGACATCGATCGCACAGGTCGCTGCTCAAGAAGCGCTCGAAGGTGATCAGTCTATGGTGCGTGAATGGTGTAATCAATTCCATACGCGTCACGACTTCGTGCGTGCAGAACTGAATAAGATTGAAGGGGTAAAATGTCGCGCGTCGGAAGGAACCTTCTATAGCTTCCCAGATTTTAATGGTGTGATCGATCGCCTCGATGGGATTGAGGATGACATCGGCCTAACGCAACTGCTACTAGAAGCTGGTGTCGCCGTCGTTCCGGGTTCTGCATTTGGTGCGCCGGGCTGTTTGAGGTTGTCTTTTGCGACGAGTATGCAACAGTTAGAATCCGCTCTGAGCCGGATGCAGGAAGCACTGAAATAAAGCGAATTGGAAAGAGTTTAAAAATTCGCGAAAACGGATTGACCTGACGGGTTCAGATCAGTACCATACGCGTCTCTCGATATTCCTCGGTAGCTCAGTTGGTAGAGCGGGTGACTGTTAATCACTAGGTCGGCGGTTCGAGCCCGTCCCGAGGAGCCAAATTTTAGTATTAAAAACAGCCGGTTAAACTTTTTAGTTAACCGGCTTTTTTATTTCTCACGTTTTAATTTCTTATTTCCCGATCTCGTTTATTTCACTTCGCCCGAAAGTCTCGTGAAAGACCTTGCCTGAAAACAACTTCATTCTCCTTATTTTCATTAGTTATACCTATTCGTGCGCTGAGATAAGCATGTTCCCGTTAAACGATCGTATTTTTAAGCATAAAAAAACCCGGCTAACTAACCGGGTTTTTAAGATCATTAATCTATCTCACATCGTCAAAAAACGATCATGAGTTAAGTTTTCGAACTACGATCAAGCACGTTTTTTCTTAGATTTTTCGATACTTGTTACTTTCAAACTTTCTGAAAAAGTCGACAAGTACGCTAAAAAATCATCTTTTAAATCTTCATGTTTCAATGCGTATTCAACATTTGCTTTGAGATAGCCCAATTTAGAACCGCAATCGTAGCGCTTGCCGTTAAATTCCCACGCTTGCACTTCTTTAGTTTGTAAAAGCTCAGCTATCGCGTCAGTCAGTTGGATCTCACCACCTGCGCCACGGCCAGTATTTTCCAAGATGTCCATGATCGTTGGAGGCATGATGTAACGTCCAACAACACCAAGATTAGACGGTGCATCTTTCGGATCAGGTTTCTCAACGATGCTTTTAATTCGGCTAAGTTTGTCATCAATTTTTTGTACTTCGACGATACCGTATTTATACGTCTCTTCTTGCGGAACACGCTCAACAGCGATGACACCGTTATTATGTCGATCAAACACATCGACCATCTGTTTGAGACAACCTTTTTTACCGCCGTCGATCAAATCATCAGCCAGTAAAATTGCGAAAGGTTCATTCCCAATGACCGGTCGTGCACACAAGATCGCATGACCAAGACCAAGTGGTTCTGCTTGTCGAATAAACACACAGGAAATGTTGTTTGGTAGAATGTTCTGAACAATTTCAAGCATCTCTTGCTTGTTCTTCATTTCCAACTCTTTTTCGAGTTCGTAAGCTTTGTCGAAGTGATCAATGATCGAGTTTTTGCTTCGGCCTGTTACAAACACCAATTCCGTGATCCCTGCAGCTTCCGCTTCTTCTGCCGCGTACTGAATCAGTGGTTTATCAACAACGGGCAGCATTTCTTTGGCATTTGCCTTTGTAGCTGGTAAAAATCGTGTACCCATGCCAGCGACGGGAAATACCGCCTTCTTCACAGTTCCTGTCATAATTTCTCTCCTTTCTTTTCCTTAAACGATATAACGTTAACGTTCGAATCGGCTTTATCTTCAATGATAAGTTCGGGGACGAGCTTTCTGACGATTTGAAGGGCGCGATCTTCATCAAACACCCCGCAAGCAGTCTCAACCTGTTCGATCAGCTTCTCAAACTCAGCCCACTGTTGACCACGTTGTTTCGCCAATAGTATCTTTTTATGCTCTGTACCAACAAGATTCTCCTCATCATGAAACAATTCTTCATGAAGCTTCTCGCCGGGTCGCAAACCTGTGAACTGAATTTGGATTTCATGATCAGTCTGTTTTCCAGATAATTTAATCATCTGTTCCGCGAGATATAGGATGCTGATCGGCTCGCCCATCTCGAGTACAAAAATCTCGCCGCCCTTACCCATCGCACCGGCTTGCAAGATCAACTGACACGCTTCAGGAATGGTCATGAAAAAACGCGTCATATCTTTGTGTGTGACGGTTACCGGCCCACCTGTGGCAATCTGCTCTTTAAAGAGCGGCACAACACTTCCGGCTGACCCAAGTACATTCCCAAATCGCACCGTGATATAGCGCGTTTGGCTGGTTGAGTTTTTTGCTTCGCAAAACATTTCTGCCATGCGTTTGCTCGCGCCCATGATACTGGTGGGGTTGACGGCTTTATCAGTGGAGATCAATACAAATTTCTCTACACCATAGCGATCTGCCGCATCGGCCACGATCCGCGTACCTATCACATTATTCCGTAAGGCCTCACGGATTTGGTTTTGTAAAATCGGCACATGTTTATACGCTGCCGCATGGAAAACGACATTGGGTTGAAAGGTTCGAAAAGCTGCATCCACCGACACCATGTCGTGCACGTCGCCAATGCGAGACTCTAATTGGAGATTTGGAAAATCTTTCCGTAATTTGCGATCAATGGTGTACAAATTAAATTCACCTTGATCGAAAATCATCAAGGATGACGGTTTGAGCTCAGCAATTTGTCGGGTTAATTCCGACCCGATAGAGCCTCCGCCGCCGGTGACTAAAACGCGGCGACCGGCGATCCCATGCTGGATAACGTTCCAATCTAATTGGACTTTCTCACGCCCTAAAAGATCATCGATCGACACTTCGCGCACATCGCGTAGCCCACGTTCTGCCTGGCTGGGTGTTTCGCTGGCCGAGAAGCGCGGCAACATCATAAAACGCAAACCCGTTAGTTCACATTGCGCAACAATGGACCGAATCTGTGCTTGATCCGCTGAAGGAATCGCGATCAGTATCGCCTGAATATCATAATCCTTCACCAGTTTTTCCAGCATGGCCAAATTCCCCAAAACGGGTACACCATGAATTCGTCGTTTGAGTAACGCGGGCTTGTCATCAATAAAACCTACGGGAATATAACGATGATCCCGCAACATATCGCGAACGACAGTTTCACCCGCACGGCCAGCGCCGATCACCAATACTCGTTGTGCATCCGCACTCGCTCGTAAACTAATGCTGCGATCTTTGATCAGACGGTAACTCAGCCGCGGTAAACTTAAAAAGAGAATGAGATTAACCGGGTAAAACAACAGGATCGAGCGAGGAATATCATCTAGCCGCGTCGCGATAAATGAAAATAGGATGACTGCCGCGATACCTAAACCTGCCGCGCGAACGATGTTCCATAAGTCAGGCAAACTCGCAAATCGCCAGATGCCTTTATAAAGGTTAAAACGCCAGTTGATCAGTACTTGAAACAACACGACGAAAGGCAGCACATTGAGATTTGCCTCCCAAAATGCACTGGGTGGCATGGAGAGATTAAAGCGAGCGAACCAAGCCAGTTCCCAAGCTAAAACGATCATGACTAAGTCATGCAGAAACACGGCGGATAAGCGCGGACTAAGCTTCATCATTGTGCCGTATCATACCTGTTCTGAATGAATAACCACAAGCTGCTGCATAGCAACATACTTATCACTGTGAGCAGAAAAAGCCAACTTGGGAAAGCCCAAGCCGCATAGGCTAACGGCCATAACACCACGACATTTAGCAACAAAAATCGAACCGCTAATTGTTCATGACCGTAACCCGACTGCACGAAACGTTGATATGCATGGCTACGGTGTGCGGCATACCAGCGTTCACCATTAAGCATGCGTTTGAATAGCGTTAGCGTCGCATCCCAGAAAAATCCACCGAGTAAAATTGCCCAAACCAGCCCCGGAACACTCCCCGTTTTTTCACCGTATAACGCCAGTACCGCAAAGAGATAACCAATAAAGCAACTCCCAACATCGCCCATAAAAATTTTCGCCGGCGCCCAATTCCAAAGTAAAAACCCCGACGTCGAGGCGATCAGCGTCAGACATAATAAAGCCGCACCGATCTGTCCACTGGTGAGAAAAAAGAATACACCCAAACCACCGGCAGTTAATGCTTGTACAGATGCGATGCCGTCCGTTCCGTCCATAAAATTATAGAGATTGATCAACCAGACAATCAGCACTATCGCGAGAATGGAGCCAAGAAAGCCTAGCGTGAAACTACCCTCCCCGAGTTGAATTGAGTCGATACCACCAAAACAAAAGACGGTCCAAGCAGCCGCGATAAATTGCATGATCGCCCTGAATGAAGACGACAGATCACGGTGATCATCGATCCAGCCTATCAACGCAATCAAACTGCCACCGCCCGCGAACGCCCAGAACAACTCGCGCGGCAAGTTATCTGTCATGCCTGCAACAAAAACAAACCCCATCACGATCAAGACGATCGCTACACCACCGCCACGTGGAACTGGAGCTTCATGCGAGCTGCGATGATTTGGAATATCTAGCAAAGAGCGACGCAAGGCATATTCACGTAAACCAGCGGTCAGCAAAGTGGAGACGACAACGAGAAGAACAAAAATGCTAATCATGATTTTCCTTGTGATTTTTGCGTGGCATTCAGCGCGCGCGCGTAGAGCGACAAACTGGCCTCGATGACCCGTTGAATGGTGAACTCGGCCTCCACACGCACGCGACCTTGCTTGCCCATTCGCATGATCAGTTCAGGATCAGCCAATAGTGTTTGAATCGCGCCCGCTAATGCATCCGCATCACGCGGTGGCACGAGCAACCCGTTCTCACCATCGCGAACCACTTCCCGACAACCAGGTGCATCGGTGGTGATCAAAGCTTTTCCGCACGCCGCCGCTTCGATCAGCACTTTCGGCAAGCCTTCACGATACGAGGGTAAACAAACAATGGTCGCACGTGGCAATACGTCGTACATATCCGTTCGACGCCCCCACCATTCGATAATTCCCTGTTCATCCCAGCGCTGTAATTGCTCCGTTTGTATAGAAGAAGGATTCTCCGGATCAGAATCCCCAACCAGCACAAACCGACATTTAATGCCTTGCTTGATCAATTGCGTGGCGGCCTGCACAAACTCGATCACACCTTTGTCTTTTAACAGTCTCGATGCCAGCATCACGATCGGTATTTCATCGGTCATCGTACTTGGCTGAAACTGCTGACTATCGACACCCGAGCCTCGGATCAACACAGTACGATCAGCCCGCAGCACACCAAGATCGGACAGCGTTTGCTGATCATCCGGGTTTTGCAAAATCAACCAACGCCCCTTTCCCGAAAAGATAAATTTAAACAACGGCAAGATCGCCCGTCGAATCCAAACCGCTTTTCGCTGATCGGATGAAAACGCATAGCCCAATCCCGTCAATGCGTTGATGACCACCGGCACGCGCGCAAAGAAAGCCGCAAAGGATCCATACAACACCGGCTTGATTGCCACATGGTGAACCAAATCCGGTTTAACCTGACGATAAAGTTTGAAAATTGACCAAATGGTTTTTGCATCCTGCCACGGTCGCGCATGTGATCGGGCAAAACGAATTGGAAGCAATTCCAAACCGGCGGCCTGGATAGCTTCTGTATGATCACCGACTTGCGTCACAACGATCACCCGATAGCCTGCCGCTTTTGCCGCACACGCAAGTTGAAATCGATGCGACATGAAGTACCAATCCTCTGTAACTAAATAAATCAGTGTCTTCGTATGCATCATTAAAATGTCATTTCAACGGTGGAAAAACTCATTGGGATTTGTAACGTCATCACTAATTTAAGAATAACGACCATCGCGTTATTTTACTGTTTGCCTATAACAACAGGGAAATTTCAACTGACTTGGCGAAAAACGTCAGCCAGCATTTGTGCGATCTTTTCAACGCTAAACTGCGATTCCACTATTTCACGCCCCACTTTCCCCATTTGTCTCGCTGCTGCAGGCTCATCCAATAAACTCAACACACCCTCAAGCCACTCTTGATCTGTCGTCGCAGCAAACCCCATTTCGCCAAGCGCAAGCACATCACAGTTCATTCCCACTGGCGAGACGATCACCGGAATTCCGCATGCCATGTATTGCAGCATTTTAAAGCTGCATTTTCCTCGTTCCCACTCCCCATCATCAAGTGGCATCAACCCCACGGTAAACGATTGAATGTCCCTCACTTCCGTCTGCATCGACCAAGGAACAAAATCAACAAACGCGCGTAACGGATCAGAAAATGCCGGAGCACGATCAGCAATGATTTTGATTCGCACGGATGGTCGTTGCTGACAAATGGCTACTAGCGCCGATTCGATCGCGTAAAGATAGGGGAAATTGCTGGAGGTGCCGATCCAACCAATCGTCAGTTCAGACGTCGCTTGTTCCTCGATGATCGTATATCGATGAACATCCACCGCCGTCGGAATGATCGTAATGTTTTCATTATATTGAGAAAAATAGTCTGCGATAAACGCATTCCCGCAAACTACATGCTCAGCTAACTGCGCAAGCCGTGCAGCCGCTTTGCCACCGCGTCTTAAAAAAATAGCATCGTCGACATCAAACACGATCGGCTTTTTTAAAAACGGCTCTAATGTCACTAGCGTCGAAAATAATTCTCGCTGTAACAACGTCACCTCACTTTGATGTGATTGCATCACATCAGGTATCCGTTTGAGAAAAGTCCCACTCGCCAGAAACGGCCATTGCCAAGTAGGCCGATCATGATATCGAGAAACCCAAGCAGGCAATTCATTGATCAGAATTTGCTCTGTTTCTAACGAATTGATCAGTTGTCGAACCCGAAATCGAGCACTCGGCGTGGTTAACCCTTTCGTTAAAGCGGTGACGTTAAGCGGCTTCACACTTTCTTTGCCCAAACAGTCATACGCCCAGTTTGACCAAAGACGGCCAGAATGATCGTTACAGGATAAAACAGGATGTTGATCGGCGCTTGGAATGTCACTAAGCATCGCGTCATTTTTGACATCCAACTCAGCTTGTTGCGTCGTTCGCAACGAAGGCGCCAACTTTGTAAAAGATTCGTGATATTGCGTTGATGAACTATTCGCTCAACTCGCCAACCCGAGGCTGCTAAAACTCGCGTTAAACTCTCTGGGGTAAAGTGTGTGAGATGCCCCGGCAATTGCAACGCATACCAATCCTCTCCAAAAATGCGGCATTCAATCGACCCGGCATTCGGAACTGAAAAAGCCAAGACGCCATCCGGTTTGATCCAGTCTGTCAGTTTTTCGAGTGTTTGCACTGGCGCGTGAAGATGTTCGAGCACCATCCAAGCGACGATTAGATCAAATTTCTGTTCGTATTCCTGCGCCGTTTCAACCTGCCCCGTCTGTACGGAATAACCAAGCTGACGCGCTGCATCAGCCGCCGATGGGGAAAACTCAATCCCCTCGACTTGCCAGCCTTGTTCCGCCATTTCATGTAAGAAACGACCCGAAGCACAACCAATTTCAAGCAAATGCCCCGGCGAGCCTGCTGGTAAGGCTTGAGCGCGTGTCGAAAGGAGTTTGCGCAGGTAATTCGCTAAACGTCGGTAGACGTTATTTTGTCCAGTACCTGTTTGCGTAATTTGATAGGGGCGATAATCGTCTGGGTAATAAAAGCCGATAGTGTCTGCCGTTGGACGTGGATTCGTACGCATTAAATCGCATGTTCGGCATTTCACAACACTGAATTCACCCGGTAAATCTGCGAGGCGATCGCGGCCACGTAAAATCAGCTCATCATTCGGAGTACAACCAAGAGGACAGGCGCTATTTTCGAGTGTGACGTCGTTCGGTAGGTTCATGCTTTTCTCATCAAAAGGCTGCGCCATTGTACAAGCGTTTCTCTAAAATAGACTAAAAGACTCGCAATGATTAAAAGCAAAACAACACTTTTCGCCCAGGTTGTTGTCAACATCGCCAACAACAGCAATAACAACAAACCAAGTCCACAAAACCAACTGACTCTATAACAATCTGCTCGACTCCGTGGTTCCAGCTTTCCGCACATAAATAACATGGCTATCGTGTCGATTAACCAACGAAAAAAATAGGTAAATGCCGCACCATTAATACCGTAGGTCTTTACTGCGAAAATCAGCAAAACAAAAAACAACGGCAATTCAATTAAGTATATTTTTGCTGGGATATCAGGACGACCCGCTGCGCGGATCATATTCACCGGGATAAAGCCCATTGCATTGATGAATACACCCGCAGCAAGCCACTGCACCACCTGCGCGGACTGATCAGCAAAATCGGCATTTAACCAAAGCCGCATCGCATCATGAGCAAATGCCGTCATGATCAGACTGGCGGGTAATACCGAGAGAAAGATCGCCGTCTGACTTTCGCGAAGCAAGCGCGCGATATCATTAGTCTTGGTGTTAATTGATCGCGCCAAAGCTGGAAACATCACACTGCCCATGGCTGTTGGAATAATGCGAAGCCGTGTCACGATCTCATGTGGTGTAACGTAAAATGCGACTGCGCTAAGGCTAAGTAATGCGCCGATCACAAACCGATCAAAATAAACCATGATCGGCAAAGTAAGATTACTCACCGTCATCCAACCACCAAAGCTAAGCAACGGTGGAATTTGCTGCAATTGCAGAAACAGCACTTTCTGTAGGCTGGGCATCTTTTTCAAGGTGAAATACACATACGCAACCCAAGCTAGTAATCGCCCGGCGATCAAAATCACGACAATAGGAACTAAAGACTGATCAAAGAGTAAAACTGGTAATGGGCTTAGGAAAATAAAGATCCCCATTGGGACGCGAATGAGATTAATCTGAGGGAAAGCCTGATGCGCTTCCAAGACGCCACGAAAGCCCGCAGTCGTGACGACAAATGGCAAGCTGAAAGCCACGATATAAAAAACTGTGCGCATCTCCGCTTGCAGGACTTGCGGAATCTTCAATAAATCCTCGACGAGCCACGTCACACTGTTAGCAAACAGGCCGCCAGCTAAAATCCCGATCAAGAGCATGAGCCAAAGCGCCGTCCAAACGGCCCCTGCAAGCGTGGCGTCGTCTTCCCGCTCTAATCCGTGTGAAATACGGTGCGTGATCGCTTGGCCAAGTCCGAAATCAAAAAAGTTAAAATACCCGGCCAACGCCCAGACAATCGTCAATAAGCCAAAGCGTTCTGTGCCGATCGAGCTGATAATTAAAGGAACCGCAATCGCTGCGGCGAGCAAAGGCGCGAGCGAGCCGCCCAGATTCCAGATCGCATTCCTACCAAGCAAGCGCCCTGACGTTAAGGATTTCAAGTAGTAAGCCCTGTTGAAAAGACCAAATTGGCCAATAATGAATTTCTGATGTTTACACCCGATCCGAGGCGATCTTACCGATTCGCGCCATTCTAATGGGATTTTGTGCCTGAATCGAATCAGGCATAGACTTGAGTAAACGCGAGCTCCTTGCTATCGTTGCGCGCGTTGTGTGTGCTTGATCTAACTTGCTGTTAAAAACAAGAGTTTATAAGGGCGCACGCACTTTCACAGACTTTACACGCACCATTTTTTGGCGAGTTATAACTTACATGATCTTAATCACCGGTGGAGCAGGTTTTATCGGCTCCAATTTCGTTTTGGACTGGTTTGATGCTTCTGACGAAGCCGTTATTAACCTAGATAAACTCACTTACGCGGGTAATCTTGAAAATCTTACTCGCTTAGAGGGGCAATCGGGATACACCTTCGTTCAAGGCGATATTGGTGATCGTGCGCTGCTCAAGCAACTGCTCGAAACCCATCAGCCGCGAGCGGTGATTAACTTCGCTGCCGAAAGTCATGTTGATCGGTCAATTCATGGGCCTGAAGATTTCATCGTGACCAATGTGAATGGGACATTCTATCTACTCGAAGAAGTTCGCCATTATTGGAATAACCTTGATGGATCAGCGAAAGACGATTTTCGCTTTCTACATGTTTCCACTGACGAAGTGTACGGATCGCTCGAAAAGGATGATCCGGCATTCAGCGAGACAACGCCGTATTCGCCGAACAGCCCTTATTCGGCATCGAAAGCCGCATCTGATCATCTCGTTCGTGCGTATCATCACACATACGGCTTGCCGACGTTAACGACAAACTGCTCAAATAATTACGGCCCTTACCAATTCCCGGAAAAGCTCATTCCACTCATGATCATGAATGCACTTGAAGGTAAAAAACTACCGATCTACGGCGATGGGCAGAATATCCGCGATTGGCTGTATGTCGGCGATCATTGCAGTGCGATCCGTTGTGTGTTGAGTAAAGGCCGTTTAGGCGAGGTGTACAATATTGGCGGCAACAGTGAGATGACCAATCTCGATGTCGTGCATACCGTGTGTCAGTTATTAAATGACACGCGTCCTGCAGCAGAAGCATACGAAAGCCTGATCGAATACGTAACTGATCGGCCAGGGCATGATCGCCGCTATGCGATCAACCCAACCAAGATTCGTGATGAACTCGGCTGGCAGCCCGCAGAATCATTCGAGTCGGGAATGCGTAAAACCGTAACGTGGTATCTTGATCACGCAGAATGGATTGAACACATTGCGAACGGATCTTACAAAAACTGGATCGCGCAAAATTATGCAGATCGCCAGCACAGCGAGGAACAATCTTAATGAAAGGTATTATTCTCGCCGGCGGCACGGGCTCACGGCTTTATCCCGTCACACAGGTTGTCTCAAAGCAGCTTCTGCCGGTTTACGATAAACCGATGATCTACTACTCCTTGAGCACGTTGATGCTCGCGGGTATTCGCGACATTCTGATCATCTCAACGCCACAAGACACCCCGCGCTTTGAACAATTACTCGGTGATGGATCGAGTTTCGGCATTAACCTTTCTTACACCGTGCAAGACTCGCCGGACGGACTCGCACAAGCGTTTATTATTGGTAAAGACTTTATTGGAAAAGACAGTGTTTCGTTAATTCTGGGTGACAATATCTTTTACGGCCACGATTTCCAGTCCGATCTTGCCAGTGCTGTACAGCGAACAGAAGGCGCAACGGTTTTCGCCTATCCTGTGCACGATCCGGAACGTTACGGTGTCGTTGAATTTGACGACGCAGGCATCGCGATTAGCCTTGAAGAAAAACCCGTAAAGCCCAAATCTCGCTATGCCGTGACCGGTTTGTATTTTTACGATAATCAAGTGATCGACATCGCAGAAAATATCCAACCATCACAACGCGGTGAGCTTGAAATTACCGATGTGAATAAATGGTACATGTCGAAAGGCCAACTTGAAGTCGCAGTGTTGGGTCGCGGTCATGCTTGGCTCGATACCGGCACACATGAAAGCCTGCTTGAAGCCTCATCCTTCATTGAAACCATCGAAAGACGCCAAGGCTTGAAAATCGCTTGCCCAGAGGAAATCGCTTGGCGTTTAGGCTATATCAATTCTGAAAAACTGATCGAACTAGCGCAACCGTTAATCAAAAGTAATTACGGACAATATTTACTGCAATTATTGGAAGACAAATTAATTTCATGAAAATAATTTCTACGGAACACCCCGACGTATTAATCATTGAACCGTCTGTGTTTGGTGATGAACGTGGTTTTTTTCTGGAAAGTTTCAACGAAAATAAATTTGTCGAGCTAACAGGTATTAAAACAAACTTCGTGCAAGATAATCATTCCCGATCTTCTAAAAATGTCTTACGCGGTCTGCATTACCAGATCGAACAAGCGCAGGGAAAATTAGTCCGCGCAGTTTCAGGTGCCGTTTACGATGTCGCTGTCGATCTGCGTAAAGATTCACCGTATTTCGGTCAAGCTGTCGGCGCTACACTCTCAGAAGAAAATAAACACATGTTGTGGGTGCCAGCCGGATTTGCCCACGGCTTTCTCGTCTTATCGGAAACAACCGATTTCCTTTATAAAACGACCGATTATTACGCTCCCGAACACGAACGCACATTAGCTTGGGATGATCCGGCTCTAAATATCGAATGGCCGCTCGACGGCGCACCAGTCTTGTCTGCAAAGGATCAACAAGGCACTCGTTTGGCAGATTGTGAGGTTTACAATTCTTGAAAATTTTACTCACCGGTAAAGACGGCCAACTTGGTTGGGAATTAGAAAGAACGCTCCAAACACTGGGGGCAGTTCATGCATTCGATCGTAATTCTCTCGACTTAAGCTCTGCCGATCAAATCCGCAGTACTATTCGTGATGTGCAACCCACGCTGATCATCAACGCGGCAGCTTATACCGCAGTCGACAAAGCCGAGTCCGATCAATCTCAAGCCATGCTGATTAATGCCACAGCGCCCGCGATTATGGCCGAAGAGGCGAAAAAAATCGGTGCAGCACTGATTCATTACTCAACAGATTATGTGTTCGATGGAAACGATTCATCACCTTATTTAGAGACGGATCAAACATCGCCAGTAAATGTTTACGGTGAGACGAAGCTCGCCGGTGAGAATGCGATATCCAACGCTGAGATCCCTTATCTTATTTTGAGAACGAGTTGGGTTTATGCGGCACGCGGTGAAAACTTCCTGCTAACCATGTTGCGTTTAATGCATGAACGTAACTCACTTTCTATCGTTTCCGATCAGCATGGCGCACCGACATGGAGTCGAACGATTGCCGAAGCCACAGGGCAGATGATCGCACAGCTAGTAAAAAATAATCCAACAGATTTATCGACATTCAAACAATACAGTGGAATCTATCATCTCACCGCACAAGGTGAGACAAGTTGGTACGAGTTTGCATTAAGTATTTTAAACCGTGCGGCAGTTTTACAGGATCAACAAAATAAAATTCGCATCTCACCGATCCCCTCATCTGAATATCCAGTTCCAGCAAAACGACCTTCAAACTCGACGCTGTCATTGGATAAAATTGAACAAACGTTTGGCTTAAAACTCCCGCATTGGGAAAATGCATTAGCGCTTTGTTTAAAGGATTATGAACTCCGCTGATAATTCGTTTATGCTTTCATTCTTTCCTGACTAGGCTGTTTTATGACTCTCTCCGTCCCCTTCAACGATACCTCTCGTATCTTCAAACTATTTGAAGAAGAACTAAAAGAGACACTATACAAAGTCGCCAAAAGTGGGTGGTGGTTACAAGGTGAACACAATCAGTCTTTCTCTAAATCATTCGCTGAGTTTTGTAATGCCCGCTACTGTGTACCCGTCGCCAATGGAACCGACGCGCTCGAGCTGGCTTTACGCGCGTCCTTACCGGAAATGCAGCCCCATTCTGAGCACGAAGTCATCACCGTCGCCAATGCGGGAGGTTACACCTCTACCGCCTGTCATCTGGTCGGCGCAAAACCGGTATATGTAGATATTGATCCTCTCACACAGTTAATCTGTCTAGACAGTTTAAAAAATGCACTAAATGAACATGTCCGTGCTGTCGTGATCACACATCTTTATGGCGGTGCCGTTGATATGTTCGCCGTAAGAAAATGCTTGGATGATTCGCCTTTCGAGAATATTGTGCTTATCGAAGACTGTGCTCAAGCACACGGCGCCAAAGTCGGCAATGAACGTGTCGGGAGCTTAGGAGACTTAGCCACATTTAGTTTTTATCCGACAAAAAATCTTGGCGCATTGGGCGATGCTGGTGCGATCACAACATCTGATCCGGAACGACATCAGAAAGTTCGATCATTACACCAATATGGCTGGACCAGTAAATATCAGATTAGCCACGCACAGGGTCGGAACTCACGGATGGATGAAATGCAGGCAGCGGTGTTGGATACATTATTACCGCACTTAGATACATTTAATAAACGGCGCATCGAAATCCGCGATCTGTATCTGGAAGCAGCATCAGAAAAACTGCAATTTCTAGATTATTCAACGAACGATTTTGTCGGGCATCTAACGGTTGCAAAAACACCAGACCGAGACGGGTTTTCAAAATTCATGTCCGATCGAAATATCGCGACAGATATACACTACCCAACACTCGATTGTGACCAGCTCGCATGGCAAAACAAATCTATGCGAATTGAAGAAAAAACAAACCTTAAAAATTCACGCCAAGGTATTCAAGAAATTATCTCGATTCCTTGTTTTCCACAAATGCGAGAAGAAGAAGTACAACATGTCGTCAACGCCTTATCTGACTGGGAAAAGGTATAAATATGTCGACTGAAAATATCCGTTACTCGCTCGTTATTCCCTTATATAAAAATGAAGAAAATTTGCCCGATCTTTTTTCTGCTTTAGATTCACTTGCGCATAATATAGGCGAACAATTCGAAGTGGTCTTCGTCGTCGATGGCTCACCTGATCATTGTTTTTCAATCATTAATGATCGCTTACCTGAATTCTCCTTCCCCGCGCAATTAATATTGCATAGTCGTAATTTCGGCGCCTTTACAGCCGTAAGAACCGGTATGCAAAACGCCCGTGGAGAATTTGTTGCTGCAATGGCTGCCGATCTTCAAGAGCCCCCAGAGTTAATCGAACAATTTTTTAAAATTCTAAATAACGACGAAGCCGATCTGGTTTTTGGTCAACGTGAAAGCCGTAATGATCCACCGTTACGCACATTGCTCGCCAATATGTATTGGAAGTTATATCGTAAATTTGTCATCTCTGAAATTCCTAAAGGTGGCGTCGATGTGTTTGCTTGCAATAAAAACGTCTTAGATGTTGTTTTGGCAATACACGAGCCAAACAGCTCGTTAATTTCCCAACTTTTTTGGGTCGGTTTTCGCCGTAAATTTGTATCTTATCAAAGACAAGAAAGACAAATTGGAACAAGTGCTTGGGGCATCGGCAAGCGATTACGTTATATGCTGGACAGCATATTTTCTTACTCCGACTTACCGATCTTAGTCGTGCTTTGGATTGGTGCGATCGGATGTCTTGTGACATTTACGATCGGTTTTATTACGCTAATCGGTAAACTATTGGGTTGGATAGAAGTGCCGGGCTACACTACGCTAACCTTAGTGATATTATTTTTCAGTTCGACATTTCTACTCACGCAAGGCATTCTTGGTTGCTATCTCTGGCGCGCATTTGAAAACACAAAACGTCGCCCACTCAATGTTGTCGCTACCACGAATAATAACGATAAAGGCTGAAAACATGACAGCAATAATTCATGATCAAGCGATATGCCACAGTGAAAAGATTGGTAAGAACAGTACCGTCTCAGCATTTTCATATGTGAGCCCCTCTTCTGAGATTGGTCACAACACACAGATAAAAACGCATGTTTTTCTCGCAGAAGACGTGGTGATCGGCAATCACGTGATCGTCAATGCTGGAGTGAAAATTCAATGCACAACACAAATTCATGATCATTGTATCATTGGTGAGAATGTCTGTTTTACTCGACCTGATGAGATTGAGAAGGCAGGTAAAATAACCATTCAAGAAGGCACCATTATTAGTGCAAATTCTACACTGACTGCAGGGATTACCATTGGTCGTGGCGCGCTCATTCAACCCGGTGCCGTTGTCACCCGGGATGTACCACCCCATGCTATCGTATCCGGTAATCCTGCGGAAATTTCTCAATATAGAAGCCAACAAGAAAATGAAGGCATCATCTCCAGTTCAACAGAAACCGCTCTAAAATCGTCGACAGATTTGGGGGTCGGTGGTTGTAAGTTATGGCCCATTCCAAATTTTGATGATATGCGTGGCAGCCTGACCGTCACAGAATTTTCTGAAGATCTCCCTTTTATTCCAAAACGCTGCTTTCTCGTTCACAGTGTTCCAAATAATAAGATCCGTGGCGAACACGCACATAAAGAATGCGAGCAATTTCTGATCGCATCTCATGGTGAGTTGAGCATTCTTGTTGACAATGGAAAAAACAGAAAAGAAGTTCACCTGAGTGACCCGACTGTCGGTGTCTATATGCCAGCTGGGATTTGGGGTACGCAATATAAATTTTCCCACGATGCCGTTTTATTAGTGTTCGCATCACACACTTACTCATCGGATGATTATATTCGTCAGTACGCCGACTTTATTGAATATATAAAAGATACTAATGATTGATACCTCATCACTTTCAAGCCATTCCGTTCGCCTTCGGCTTGTGGAAGAGGACGATGCGGACTTTATACTCTCGCTGAGGTTAGATCCTCTATACAACAAACATCTTTCCAGTGTTGATGATGATCTCGAAAAACAACGCCAATGGATCAAGACCTATAAATCCGATGAAGACGCAGGAATTCAATATTACTTTATTATAGAAAGACTTGATGGAACGACATGCGGTACCGTTCGAGTTTACGATCTTAAACCTGACTCTTTTTGTTGGGGAAGTTGGATCTTGAATGATAACAAAACACGTTTTGCTGCTATTGAAACGGCACTGCTTATATACAAATTCGGTTTTGAAATACTCGGTTACCCTAAATCGCATTTTGAAGTGATCAAGGAAAATGAAAAGGTTGTTTCTTTTCATCGCAAGTTCGGCGCAATACAAACGCATGAAGACGAAACAAACTTCTATTTCGAACTTCCTCAAAGTGCTTACGAAGAACAAAAAGAAAAACTGAAGAAATTCCTCTAGCTCTCTCTTTTATCGTTGAAAAGATCTTATGCAAAGCAAACACAAATTACTCTTTGCTGACATCGTTCGTTTCTTGTTTGCAGGTGGTTTTAATACATTACTGACGCTTTGTATCTACCAACTTTGTCTATTTATCTTCGATCATAATATCGCTTACAGCCTCAGCTGGTTATGTGGATTACTTTTCGTTTATTTCTATTATCCAAGTAAAGTGTTTCCAGGAAGTAATCCGACACCGGTGACGAAGATATTAACCGTCGTTATCTATTTATTCGTATATTTGGCGGGTCTGTTTTTCTTGAACGTATTCATAGAAAAAGAAATTCATGAAAGAGTGGCGATTTTATTTTTGATCATTTTGAGTACCCTACTCAACTTCTGTCTAATGCGTTTGTTACTCCGTCGAAACAAATTATAAATTGGCGACGAAATATAAAATCGTCATTGGTTGCCTTTTCTATTTCGATAGTAGAAGACACATAAACTAATAAGAATCAAAAATCCAATCAAAGATATCGCCTGCCCAATTCGAAAATCCAGCGGCTTATACTTTAATTCAACAATGGATTTCCCGGCTCCTACAGGAACTGCTAACCGATAATCGTCAATTTCAATTAGATCATGGACTTGTTCATTATTAACGAATGCTTTCCAGTTCTTGTTAAAGACGCGCGTGGTTAACAACAAACCCGGAACATCCGTTGCAATATTGTAAGTCAGTCGACTACCACTTTCAGAACGGCTTTCTGCAGTAACTATGCCTATAAATGGTACTTTTTTATTACAGAATAACCCTTTAAAGACTTTCATTTTCGCTGGGTCGAACCTTACAAAACGCTGCCCATTCTCAGAAATGAAAAAATTACCTTTTTTACCGGTGCCTTTGAGGCAACCAACTTGCTCTCCACCTAACTGATAGTTTTCTACTTCAAACAAAGAGTAAGGACCTACAAGACCGAGATATTTTAAATGTTTGGGTAAGGTCTCTCTCTCTTTGTTAGTGAGGATATGCGTCACATCCATAGCGTGAAGGCCATTTAAATCACTTAACCGATTACCTAGTTGAAAACGTTTAAACTCTTTATATGGTCTAGGACTCATGTAGGGAAGTAACACATTCCAACCTTCGGCAAGTGCCATTGATTCAATGACCTGATTACTGACTCTAAGTGATGTAAGACAGCTCGAACTTTCTCGAGAGTAATCCATAGATGCTGCTAAACGCATGTCAGGCCCCAGCGTTTCCCTCCAATTCCGTAGAGAGTTTTGAAGTGCTTTAAACTCATCACACTGAACATATGGATCGTCATTCGGCTCCATCATTTTTGGGTGAAATGACATTAAATAAATCGGGACAATACAAATTGCGGGTAATATAAAGAGAGAGGATCGATTCGTCACAGCGATCACTCCAAACGTAATAAGGCAAGAAATCAAGGTTATATTCAACGCTTGCCAGCCGGCCCCTTCGTTGAAGATCGAGATAATATGCTCTTGATATTCTTTTTGTGAAAATAATATCAATCCAAAAAAGATACTTAATCCCAATAACGTTAGGCGTTTTGTCTGTGTAAATTCTTTTTCTTTAGAAAAGTAGTCTAACGATTTAATACCAACGATAAGAATAAAAATAACAGAAATAATGGTTCCCGCGACAGGGTAACGAATTGATCCTAATATTGGAAAAGAATAGATAATCCTATGCACGGGGGTAACGTCACCCATTGCATCAAGAAGAAAAACACCTCCAATTAAAAAAGTGGGAATACAAAACGCCCTCCACTGTTTACTTACAAAAATGAGCGGGATCCACATAAAAATCAGCAAAGGGCCGATGTAAGGATTTCCTAATTTCGACTTTACTTCCAATGGAATTACTAAATGAAGTAATCCCCATTCATCGATCAACGAATTTAATGTCGCTTCATAAGGTGGTTTTAGACCACCAATAGTGCTTCCACTATCATGCCAACGTATGAACTCTGCAGATCGAACAAGAGATGGAATAACATGGCTAGCCCCGATCATTAACCCAATTACACCACCCAAACTGATCGCAAGAGTCGCTTTAATCAAAACGTCCTTATTAAAACCCGCATACGCAAGCGATCCCAAATACATCGTGAATGTTGCAATGATCAGATACACAAGTGGCAAGGATGTCGCTAATGCGGTTAGACCCGTTGCAACGGCAACCAAGATCGTTCCAAGTAAATATTTCCTTTCGACGATCGCTAACCAAACACCTAATAAACTAAGCGGCAACCAAGCATAAGCACAAAAATTCCAAATCCAACTACTCCACTCGTTAAGATAAGGGCTGTACGCATAGAATATCCCCCCCACAACGGCTAAGAGCGGTGCAACCCTCATTTTGTAAAGAAGAAGAGAAAAGTTAAAACTTGCGATCAGATAGTGAAGGATGATGACTTTTGTGTCGAACCGGAACGCAGCCTCTAAACCTTCCGCATGTTCAAACCCAAAGTAACCATAAAAAGGATAGTAAATACCAAAATAAGGTAGGCTGAATAAATCTGTTCGCGCTTCATACATTCGAAGCATTGGATCGAAAAAACTATTGCCACGATGGATCAACGATTCAATCGCTGGTGTATGAATAATACTATCGTTGCCTAAACCGAATGACACACCATGACTAGCAATAAACGGGATCCAGACGATGAGATTGAATAGAACTAAGTAACCAAAAAAATATTTAAGTTCATCAGAATGACGGGGATCACTTTGTACAGACTTCACCCCATTTATTGAAACCATGCGCGTTAACTCAGTTCATTACATCGTTGGGAGAAATTTTCAAGTTTCGCATCAAAATCAGGGATCGTTTGTTTTCGTTTAGCAAATAGTTCAGTAGCATAATCATATAATGCAATTTCGTATTGATTATTGGCTAAGAGTAATTTACTTGTCTCATTCGTTAATTGATTGGTGACTTTTTTAATTCTATCTTCAATCGCCACTTTTCTTCTTTCACCCATGTTTTGTGGTATGTACGCGAGATCTATCTCAGGAAAATAAGGTTTTAGCGCCTCTTCATAAATAACCATACTTTCATCATATTTTTCAACGATGCCAACCAAGGGAGTGTTTTGCAGTGAAGTAACCGCTTTATCGAAATCAGACTGATCAATCACGGCCCGTTTAATTCCACCCGAACAGTAACGCACTTGAAAACTTCTAATCGTCGCTCCAACATCTGGTCGCATACGCCAGATCACATATTCTTCGAGCGAATATTTTTTTGCGTGAATAGCACCCGGTGTTGTTGCATCTTGTTTTTTTTCAAACTCATAAACAGAGCCGATACGATCAATAGGATGTCGGAGTAAAAAGGCAGGAATAATATTAAAGGCATTATTCTCAGGGTATGGCGGAAGGACATGATGACTTGAAATGGCCTTCAGACCATCATTCTCGATTAAATAGCGCTCCAGATAACCTTCCTCATCGCGCATTGGTTCATCATCACGATGATCACAAAACGATTGCTCAAAATGCCGCTCTAAACTCCAGTCGAGCGTTGAGCCAGCATTTTTAAACATGTGACAATGAACAATGATATTTCTCATACCGAATAGTGCTCCTTCTTTTTCTCGTTTACTTTAAGACAAGCAAGCGGTTAACGATTTTTTAGCTGCATTAAGTGAAAAAACACGTTCAATATTTTCTAACCCACCTTGCGATAAAAGTTCCCACTGGCTTTGATCTGAATAAACCGCTATCACCCCTTCTGCGATCGCTTCGGGTGACTCGGCGATATAGATATCAACGTTATGATTCAGATCCATCCCTTCTGCCGCGATGGGTGTTGCAACACAAGGTACCCCATATGCCAAGCTTTGATTTACTTTTCCTTTTACGCCCGCACCATAACGTAATGGTGCAACAGTCAAACGAATATTATGAAAGTAGTCAGATACGTCTTCAACAAAGCCATGCACGATCACACTGGTGTTTTGTTCGGCTAATGCCTTAACGCTTTTATCAGGTTTGCTGCCAATAATATGAAATTTCACATCCGCTAATTTTGCTTGAACGATCGGAAATATTTCTTGCACAAACCACTTAACGGCATCTGCATTCGGTGGATGCTCAAACCCACCAATAAATAAAATATCTGCACGTTCTTTATAACCCGTTTCAGTACCGTGAACTTCATGAATATTAGATACTGTATGTAATTTTAGATTCGGCTTATCTGCTTGCAACAACCCCTCTTCATAAGGACTCACAACAATCGTCGCATCGGCCAATTCCATTAAGGACAGCTCATGTTCACGTGTCTCTTCTGCAGCTTTTCTCGCTTTTGCATCATTAGCTAACTCAGCTTCACGCATTTCCCTCAAGAAATGCAAATCTACTGTGTCATACAAAACTTTTGCTTTTGGACAATTTTTTCGTACGGCTGAAATATTTTTTGCCATAACAAATAAGCGGCTCAATAAAACAACATCGAACTTATAACCAAACTGATTTAAATAATCACTAACCGAACTATAATAAGGCGAGTGAATCACCTCAATGCCCATTTGCTGTAGCTGGGCTGTGTAAGGTTCTTCTGCATAAAGGTTATCTGGTAAAAATGTGACTCTATGCCCCATGCTTTGTAAAACCCGGAACAAGTTGAACATGCGTAATGATCCTGAATCTTGATCAGGCGTTAACATTCTATGGTCGATAACCAGAATATGCTTATCAACGCCCCGATCACATTCTAGTTCAGGTAGTTCTGCATTTTTTCTATGTGAACTTAAAACATCTTTCCAACGTGCAAAGAATTTTTCGCCGTTTACCACTTGGTATTTTTTAATACCACTTCCGAGATCCGTTCCGTTTGAAACACCTTCATAATGTGTGATCTCTGCTTTGGGTTGATAGTAAACATGCTTACCAACTGAGCGAACGCGAAAAGCGAGATCGGTATCTTCATAGTAGGCGGGACAATAATGCGTATCAAAACCGCCGAATTGATCAAATAATTCTTTCGTAATCATCAAGAGTGCACCAGAGCAATAATCTACCCGACGTGCATAGTTATATTCTGGCCGTGAAGGATCTTGAAGTCTGCCCCAGTTCCAAGCACTGCCATCTTGCCAAACAATCCCACCAGCTTCTTGCAGGCGACCATCAGGGTACACAAGCTTTCCACCGACTAAACCGACATCTTCAAAAGATGAAAACGTGTCAAATAGTGCATCAAGGCAACCGTCATGGACACGGGTATCATTATTGAGGAAGAGCAAATACTTGCCTTTCGCAATGGATGCACCTCGGTTACATGTACCAATAAACCCTAAGTTTTCTGGATTTTTAACCCAGGTGATATTGTCAATATTATTCAAACAAGAAGTATCAATATCAGGCGAAGCATCATCAACCACGATAACTTCATAACGAATCTTGTCATTTAATTCTGTAATAGATTCCAAACACCCAACGGTATAATCCAGATCATTATAAACAGGAATGATTATAGATAAGGTAGGATTATTGGCTTGAGAGAAAGACAAATTCTCCAAAACTAAAGCCGAACTTTTTACTGGCTCAACAACTTGCTTTAGATGACCACCTTGTTGCAAGCGTCTTTTTGCCAACTGGTTGTTTATACGGCGTTTAACCCATGGAATCACTCGATCAGGATGTCTAATCCCCTGCTTGGCCATGAGTTTTAATTGAACCAATCGTGGGCCAATGTTTAATTTACTTGAGGATAATTTAACGAGTAATTGACGGTCGTGCTGCATCTCTGCATTCATTTTTTTAATCCAAGTCGTTCTGTCTTCAAGTACCGACGTTAGATTTTTTATTTCATTCTGTAAGATTATTACTTCTGTCTTTAAAGTTCCTGTAATTTCTCTGGAGACATTTAACTCTTCCTCAAGTCGAGCTGAGCGGTCTTGAAAATAAAGTCGCATCTCGTCCGACTGCAAACTCATTTTCCGAAGTTCTTCAGGAAGTCCTTGTGCCGTATTTATTTTATCATTCATCAAACTGATATCGGATCGTGTCAACATCAATTCATTCGTCAAGAAATTAGAGGAATATGGCGGATTAGGTAAATGTAAAGTAAGCGTCGATTCAGTTTGAAATAAATTTTCACAACGATTCAGATAATCATGCAATACGCGCATGGTCTCTTCAAATTGCCCAAAATGTTGATACGAAAAATTCTCATCGACATTCTGATGTTTTAGTGAATGGTGAACATGATCTGAAATATGCTGATTTAAAACGTCGGGATCCAAACCAAGAAATTCAGCAAGGTTATTTACCTTCCCTTCTTGATGATCAAGCAAAGCTTCATAACTGATAAAAAAACGATCGGATTGATAAGTCGAGGAAATGATCTGGGTATAATAATTAGCAATGAGCAATGCACTTTTTTCAAATGAAAACCCATTTCGTTTTCTAAGTGAATTTGCAACTTCATCTGGATGACGAAAAGAAATAAGTATTCTTGGAATTACACCTAACGCTTGTAATACTGGCAACCATAATGGCATTAAAACTGACAATCGCGGATCTTTAATGCACCAAAGTGATTGCTGCGTATAGTTTTGACTGAGTAGTTCTTGTAAGGAAGATTGGTATTGTTTACACCGCTTTTCGTGCAAGGAAAAATCAATTCCCCTTACATCGTCCCAACTACTGTGCAAGTCCTGCAAAAATTTATCATTTAGTTCTAAAATATCTGCATCTTCAAAAAAACCTAAATCGTTTTCGTCTTTTTTTGATGAAAGAAGGTTTTCACCGAAGAAAACACCCGCCTGTGACAACGCCCCCGCTAGCGCCGATGTACCACAGCGATGCATACCTGCAATTAAAATACATTTATTCATGGAAAAATAATGATAACCAAATTAAAACCGTTAAAAAATTAGCTCGCTTGATATTGATCCAAAATCAACGCAGCTTCGCCTTCACCTTTTGTCATACCTTCTTCAATCCAAACAACGCGATCACAAAGTTCACGCAATAATGGAATAGAATGCGAAACAATAACGACAGTCCGATCTGAATGGATTCGATCTTTCATAACGTTGCTTGAAACTTTACGAAAATCTTTGTCGCCGACGCCCATCACTTCATCGATTAAAATAATATCGGGATCACATTGGTATGCGATCGAAAACCCTAAGCGTGCACGCATTCCTGATGAATACGTTGAAAATGGCACATCAATGAATTCGTTCAACCCAGAAAAAGCAATAATTTCATCCATTTTTGACAAAACTTCTTTTTTGCTCAATCCCAACAACATACCGCCCAGCAAAATATTCATTCGCCCACTAACTTGTGGAATAAAGCCCGCTTGTAACGATAATAATGACGCCGTTTGCTCGCCCCTGATCAAGGTACCAGAATCGGGTTTAACGATCCCTGCGAGAACCCGCAGTAAGGAACTTTTACCAACACCGTTTCGTCCAATCACACCTAGCGTTTCGCCTTGATACAAACTAAATGAGACGTCTTTTAATGCCCAATATTTATCATGTCGGAACAGGCCTTTCCTGCGGCGGTAAGAAAGCCCCACATTTTTTAACTGGATGATCGGACTTTTCGATCTCATTTACTCACCAACTTCGGATATAAATAATCATAGCGATTGAATATGGCTATCGCGACCGCAATACCCGCGAGTGAGAAAAGTAAAATTAAAGATAAAATACCCCAATCCGGCCATTCATTATTCAATAAAATACTGCGGTAACTATCGATAATATTCAGCATTGGATTAAGTTTTAAGGCCGGAACATATTCTTCTGGAATACTCGATAAATCAAAAAATACGCCAGACATAAAAAACATAAACGTCAACAGATTGGTAACGATGACTTGTAGATCCGGTAAAAAAGGTGCCAAGCTAGCGAGTAACATGGTCATGCACGCAATAAATAAAAATTGGATTAAAATCATTATAGGTAACGCAACCCATGTCTCACTGGGTGTCACACCGTACAAAAGTAGAAAACCTATTAACAGTAAAACGATCAGCATCGCTTTTACCGTATTCACTAATATTAAAACGGATGGGAAAATATATTTAGGTAGATAAACTTGATGCATTAACGATAAATGTTGTGACACGATCGTGGTGGAATTACGCACCGTACTATCAAACCAGCGCCACACCACCAAACCGATCAGCAGGACTGCAATGTACCCTTCACCACCTCGTTCAAAAATTAACCCAAAAACAATGTAAAAGGTCAGCATGTATAAGATAGGTTCAATCACCCACCACAATACACTGAGATGGGTCCGAACGGCTTCGGTGCGAAGGTTAGCAACCGTCTGCAGAAGAATAATATTGATATAGTGTGATAGTGTCATGCTTTCTACGAACAATTTAGCGAGTGGCTATGATAGCCCGCGCAAGTCGTTATAATAGTAATGAATTTTATTGTATTAGGAATGTCTGGGTAGAACGCTTTCTGTTTTTTATTGGTGACTTATTATTTGAGTTCCAGATGACGCATTTACACCCCTTTAAAACTGTCTAGGAAATAGCTCAGCGAAATTGTCATTCTTACTACATACGAACGTGGAACAATTTTTGAATTATATCATTGCTTGATTGACCGAGACACAGGCGAATTCACATTAATACTTCTCAAATGAATCCAACAGCATCACCCACCGATAAACAACCGCATGATCTGATTTCTTCTTTGATCACCGACGGACATCTTTCGAAAGCTGATGCGCAACGCGTTTCGATATTGCAATCGCAATCGCAAAATTCGTACACACGTTTACTCAGTGAGTCTGGGCTTGTCCCTGTTGGTGTGATCGCTGAAACATGGTCAAAACTGACGGGTTATCCCATTGTGAGTAATGATGAGCTCAGTACGGCTGAAATACCGGAAGGACTATCACAGAAATTCCTCAAACAATACAACATGTTACCTTTCGCTGCCAAAGAGCATGACATCAACGTCGCAGTCGTTGATCCCAGTGACGATTATGCCTTACAGGCCATGCAATTGGCCACCGATAAAACGCTCAACCTACGGATCGGCACACCTGATGTGATCGAGTCTGCGATCAATCGCATCTTCGAAACCAATGTGGAACCGGAAGACGCTCCCTTCATCCTCGAAACAAGCGGTGATGAAACCGATGACGTTGAGAAACTAAAAGACTTAGCCAGCGAAGCGCCCGTTGTCAGGATGGTGAATACGCTGATCAACAAAGCGGTGGAGTTGCAAGCTTCTGATATTCATATAGAACCTTACGCAAATAGCCTGAGCATTCGTTATCGAATCGACGGTATTTTGCAAGAAGTGGATTCGCAATCGTCACAATCCACTGCTGCAGTGATTTCCCGCGTCAAGATCATGGCGAAACTGAACATTGCAGAACGCCGTCGTCCGCAAGATGGCCGGATCCAACTGCGCATCCACGGGCGAGAGATTGATCTGCGTGTCTCAACGGTGCCGACACTCCACGGCGAAAGCGTCGTCTTGAGGATCCTCGATAAAGGCAAAGGCACACTTGATCTGATCAAACTTGGTTTCGATCAGTCTCACTATGACGAATTTGTCCGAACCATAAAATTACCGCATGGCATCATGGTCGTCACTGGCCCTACCGGCAGCGGTAAAACCACCACCTTGTATGCCGCGCTCGAAATACTTAATACACCGGATAAAAAAATCATCACCGTTGAAGATCCGGTCGAGTATCAATTAGATGGCATCACACAGATCCAAGTGAAAACGCAGATCGACCTCACGTTTGCGAACGCCTTGCGATCCGTCGTGCGACAAGATCCCGACATTATCATGATCGGTGAAATGCGCGATCTGGAAACGGCCTCCATCGCCGTCCAAGCTGCTCTCACGGGCCACATGGTTTTCTCGACCTTGCATACGAATGATGCGGGTAGTGCGATCACACGATTACTCGATATGGGCATGCAGGATTATCTGCTCACCTCCACGGTCAATGCCATCGTCGCACAACGCTTAGTCCGCACACTTTGCCGACATTGCCGTAAACCGACACAGCTCATGCCAGAGCTGATTAAAGAACTGGAATTAGACAAACTGGCGGGATCAGAAGCGTTAAACATCCACGAACCGGTTGGTTGCGAACATTGTGCACAAACTGGCTTCAGTGGTCGTACGATCATTCTCGAGTTTTTACCGATCAACGACACTATCCGACAAGCTGTTCTCGCCAAATCAGACGGTAATGCGATCCAAAAACTGGCCGTCTCGGAAGGCATGCAAAATATGCGAACGCATGGCTTACGCAAAGTCATCCGCGGGGAAACAACTTTAGAAGAAATCTTTAGAGTGACGCAGGAACTGTAATGCCGGTTTTTCATTACAAGGCATTAAATACTGAGGGTGAATCAGTCGAAGGTGAAATGGACGCCCCGTCAGAGGGAGTGGTGATCGCACATTTACAAGATGCAGGACTACTGCCGATCCGCACTAGCGAAGTCGGTACCAGCACCCCGAAACGTAAAACCAAACGACGAAAACCCGGCAAACAAATCCTCGACATCAAAGGCCTCGGGCTTTTCACCTCAAAACTCGCCGTAATGCTACGAGCCGGCCTGCCTTTAGATAACGCCTTGTTGATGCTGACCGAACTCGTTCCAGAAGGCGAAGCTGAAAAAATGGTGACGAAAATCAGAGCGGATGTGCAACACGGCCAATCCCTCTCCGACGCGCTCAACCAATACCCAAACGTCTTCAACGCTTTTTATGTGAGCACCGTACGATCAGGCGAAACAGCCGGTGCATTAGACACGGTGCTCGTGCGTTTAACGGAATATTTAGAACGCCGCCAAGCCTTACGAGAAACGGTACTTTCCGCCTTAACCTACCCCGCTATTTTGCTCACTGTCGCAGTGATTTCCGTGGGCATTCTACTCGGTTATGTGGTGCCGCATTTTTCTGAATTATACGACGGAATCGATCAAGCTTTACCAATCCCCACTGCGATCATTATTGGCATTTCCGAATTTGTCCGCGACTACTGGTGGCTCCTGTTTGTCTTGATCGGATTAACCATCTGGGGTGCACGTAAGATGTATGAATCGCCCGTATCTCGGGCAAGAGTTGATCGTCTCCTTCTAAAGCTGCCGCTAGTCGGTGATCTGATCACTAAAGTTGAGATCGCCCGCTTCACGCGCACACTCGGGACATTGTTAGAAAACGGCGTTCCTTTATTAAGCAGCCTTTCGATCATCCAAAACGTCATTACCAACTCGCAGATCAAACAAGCAATCTTGCAGATCACAGACGAGCTACGTGAAGGTCGGACAATCGCCGGACCATTAAAAAAATCCGGCTTATTCCCGAACATGGCGACGAACTTGATCCACGTTGGCGAAGAGACCGGTGAGTTAGAAAAAATGCTTAACCAAGTCGCAGATATTTACGAAGGTGAAGTAAAATCCTCTGTCACGCGACTCTTAGCGGTGCTGGGCCCGGCGATCATTATTATCCTCGGCATCATCATCGCTTTCATTATCTTTTCGGTCTTGTTAGCGATTCTTGGCTTGAATGATTTCGTATAAAGCCCGCCCGTTTTGTCATCGTCGGCGACAACGTGGATTTTCTCTGCTTGAAATTCTGGTGGCTTTTGCGATCCTCGCGTTAAGCCTTGGTGTACTTTTTCAGATATATTCTCGAGGCACACAAGCAACGATCATGGCCCGTGATTACACCACTGCCGTAATGATCGCAGAATCGCAACTCGCGCAATTAGAACTTATCACCGATCTCGACACGGGCACGAAATCCGGCTCTGCACTCAAACGCTACCAATGGCGTTCCATCGTTCAACCCTACCCCGATCCAGCGCCTGCCCAATACGCAAAACCGTATGAACTGCTCTCGATCAATCTTGAAGTAAGCTGGCAGTCCTTGGGTAAAAACCGTCAACTAAATTTACAAACGCTACGTTTGGTGCATAAACAATGATCCGATCAGGAATGGCCAAAAAAGCCCTCGGCTTCACCCTGATCGAAATTCAGATCGGGTTGCTTTTACTGGTTTTGATCATGGGATTGGTTTACGGGGCGCTGCATTTAGCCACAAAAAGTTTAGCTAAGACGACCGATGCCAACACCGTAGTAGAAAATATGCGGATCACCAGCCGGTTTCTACAAAATCAGATCGCACAAATTCACCCGATTTACTGGGTTGATCGACAAGGCACGACACCCGTTTTCAAGGGTGATGAAGATGGCTTCGTCTACACTGGGCGAACGGTCGCAAGTGGCAATCCGGATCAGCTACTTCTGCTGACGATCAAGCAAGAAAAATCACGCAATTCACATTCATTACAATTTGGTCAGGCGGCATTAAAAACAGATGAAAACCCGCTCAACGAACTAGATGACCTTCGTTTCACGACACTGCTTGACGATGCGAATACGATCGCATTCAGTTATTACGGACTCAAGGATACCGGTGCTAAAACAGCCGTTTGGACAGACACTTGGAGTAGTAAAAAATATCTCCCGCAGCTGATCAAATGCACCATCGTCGATAATACGGGCGCTGCTTGGCCAGAATTATTTCTCTCGATCATGACTGATGATGTCTCAAGTTTAAGTCAGTTCAAGATCAATATAGACACATCCAACGCTCGCTCGCGGTCATCCAATGCGACAAATGCGGAAGCAGAAAGTGATGCAATCCAATAAGCGGCATCAACAAGGCTTGGCATTAATCATCGTGTTGTGGATGCTCGCCCTATTGAGCATTATCGCGCTGAGTTATTCACACATGAATCGCGTCGAAACGTTACTAACAAAAAATACGATCGCGACGGCAAAAGCTCGTGCACTCGCGAAAGCGGGGGTTCAATTAGGCATTTACGATCTTTTAAAATCTCCGACCGATCGACAATATCCGCTTGATGGTCGCAATTTTTCCGCTTCATCCGGAGTACAACTGAGCATCATTGATGAAACCGGCAAGATTGATCTCAACAAAGCCAGTAAAGAATTACTCATTAGCCTGTTCACCTATATTTCCGCTGACAACGAAAAAGCCGAAGCCTTAACCGATGCTGTGTTGGACTGGCGCGATCGGGATAATTTAAAACGGGTGTCTGGTGCGGAGTCATCCGATTATCGTGCAGCCGGTTTGGATTATGTGCCGAAAGACGGCTTTTTCAACAGTATTGGCGAGGCTGCCTACGTTTTGGGAATGAATGATGCACTCTACCAACGCTTGCGCCCACTAATTACCGTCCACTCAATGCAATCGCGCGTACGGCTGTCATCTGCACCACGTAATGTCTTGGCGGCATTACCGGGAATGACGGACGATCTGGTGGAAAATATCATTCTCACGCGATCATTAGAAGAAAGTAATGCGCTGGCCCCGTTATTGCCTGATACGGTTCGACCCTACGTTTTTTCTGCGGGCAACGGCAACGTGTTCAGTATCACAAGTGAAGCAACAATCGATGGTATTATTAAACGCGTCAGGGCCATTATTTTAATGAAACGAAATGGGGATAAACCCATCACCGTTTTAGACTGGCAAGAAAATATTACAAAATAAGATAACTCATTTTGAAAAACGGAATCTCTTTTAACAGACTCTCACAACTCGTTGACTGGTGGCTGGAAGGACTACTTTATCTCCTCCCAGATAGTCTGCACGCCTGGCTAAAACCGTCCAGCAAACGCATCAACCTGATCTACAAAGATCACCAGGTTTTAACGCAATGGCCGGATCAACCTGAACCGACAAGCTACGATATTTTCTCAAACTTAGAAGGCAAAGAACTCAAACATAAACTCAGCCAATTAAAAGCAGAAAAAGAAGATACTGTTTTGATTATGTCTGCGCGTTATGGCCTTTCAAAAAACTTGCGTTTACCGGCCGCGGCTGAAGCAGAATTAGATACCATTTTAAAGTTCGAGGTTGATCGACAAACACCGTTTAGTGCTGATCAAGTTTATTCGGGTTATGCGATCACAAATAAAAACAAAGCGGAAAATTCATTAAACCTGCAACTAAATGTGATCCCACGCAAGGTGCTTGATCCTATTATTGAAGGATTATCACAACTCAATATCAGCCTGAATAAAGTTGAGTTGGAACAATCAAATAATTTATCCATCAACCTTCTTCCCGAAACCCAAGAAACGAAAAGCACCGGCTTACTAAAAACCATCAATATGTGTTTATTCGTCCTCGTGTTAGGGCTGATCGCGCTCAATGTTGCCTTGCCTTTTCTCCAGGTGAAAAACGCCATTGAACAAACCGATGAAAGAACGCAAAACGCGCGTAAAGATGCAATGGAAGTCAGCCAATTCCGAACCCAATGGGAAGCCGATAATGAACGTCGTGATTCGCTGAAAAACAAAATTCAAATTCGCCTAACATCCGCAGAATTACTCGATGAACTGACGCGTTTAATTCCCGATGATACGTACCTGACGCGGCTGCAAATTCGCGATGAAACGCTAAATGTGCAAGGCGAATCATCCTCTGCGACGCAACTGATTAGTTTGATCGATGCCTCAGCGTTATTTTCGAATACACGCTTCCAATCACCGGTGACAACAAACATTTCAACGGGCAAAGAGCGCTTTCAAATCAGCACGAAAATTAATCCTGATCAGGAGCAAAACAAATGATGCCTCTTGCACGCTGGCAACATGCACTTATTTCGTTAATTATTTTAATGGCGCTATTCTTCGTCGTATTTATCGCCGTAATCTCGCCCTTAAAAGCTTATCATTCAGAATTAACTTACGAGCTAGAAACCAAGCAAGAAAACCTCACGCGTTTCGAAAAAATCGCTAACCAAAAGGACGTATTGATCCCGTTTTATCAAAAAGAACTCAACAAACAGCAATCTCAAACACATCTCATGCCGAGCACGCCTATCTCGTTAGCCGCAGCTAAACTGCAAGAGCAAGTGAAACAAATTTTGCAAAGTACCTCAGGCCAATTACTCAGCACGCAAGCATTGCCCGATCAGGAAGAAGGCCTGTTTATTCCAGTTAAAATTCGAGTACATATGAAGTCCGATCTGTCGACCCTGCTCAACACTCTTCATCGTCTTGAGTCCGGTAAACCGCTCGGTTTTGTCGAAAATCTTCAGATCCAACTCACTGGCCGATCTAGAGCAAGCAATAGACAAGGACGGCAAGCGTCTAATACATTAGATAGTCGTTTTGATCTGAAAGTGTATATGTTTAAAGAAAAGGCGTAGACAAACTAGCATGGCAAAAATTCTTACACTCCTTCTAGTCGTCGCCTGTGCACTGCTTGCCATTGCAGGTTATTTTAAATTTGCTGACCTGGACAAACCACTAGCAGAAAACACATCAACGCCAGCGGAAGTTGACATGCCTGCGATCAATCCGCCACGACCGTTAATTGAAAGAAACTTGAGTGATTTTACTGAAGTCACCGAACGACCACTTTTTTCCCAAACACGTCGTCCGGACGTTGCTGCGATTGATGAACCGGATCTACCGCAAGTCCCCGTCCGCCAACCCGATTTCACCTTGACAGGTGTGGTGATAGCGGACGGATCGCAGATCGCACTCCTCTCACGGAAGCGTGATCCGAAGATAGAACGAGTCAAAGTTGGTGAAAAGCTCGACGGTTGGGAAGTCACCGAAATCTCGCCCCTAAAAGTGGTCATGATCTCGCAGGGATCACAAATCGAATTAGAAATGTTACGCAAATCGGATCCCGCACAAGCAGCCAAACTTAAAGCGCAATTAACACGCAGAAATGCACCTAACACCCGCCCATTGACTGAAGCACCGGAAGAAACTGAACCTTTCCCGATTGACCCACCACCTTTTGAAGAGGAACTTCCGGAAGACGATTAGACTCTCAATAATGATTTGCTAACAGGAACTCACCAGCTTAAGGGCGAAAATATGCACAAAAACCAACGATTTATTTCACACTTCGGTCTGTGCGTGTTTCTGAGTTTGCTGTCATTCCAATCGATGGCGGAGGAGAAACCACAAATGCACGCCGTGATTCTAACGTTGCAGTTTGCAAAAAATGAGGAAATAAACGCTGAGTCGATCAAACGCGTTCAAGATGAGGTACTTACGGCGATCGCATCGTATCAAATTTCCAACTTAAAACGTTATAGAAACCTACCGCAAATGGCGCTGACCACAAGCCAAGATGCCATCATCTTGCTTGAAAACCTCCCGTCTGTGTTGTCCATCACCACCGATGGGCTAGCTCGACCACTCTCGCAAACAGATAAAAAGAATGTCACAAAAGAATCTGATAATTTCTCAAACCCAGATTCACCCTGTAATATCGACCGTTAGTGATAAGGAATGTCGCCATGTTTAATCCGCTTCGATCAACGAAAAGACCACTGGCCAGCTTGGCCCTACTGCTTTGCTTTGCACAAAGCACATTTGCCGTTTCTGAAAGTAAGAAGCTCAGCCCTGAAGCAAAAAAAGCCCATCAACAACAGTCCCAAACATTAACAGCCAAAAGCGCTGACAAAACTCGGCGCGTTATCGTTGGTTATCATCTTGATCAGGCCGCAACCACCAACAGCAGCTTATCTTTCTTCGATCAGCGCAAGCTCCAAATTCAAGCCGCACAAGCATCACTAACGGCGAAATACAAAAAGTACCAAGCACATAATATTAAGCATTTTCAAAATCTAGCTTATTCCTCAATGCAGGTATCCGATGAGGCGATCAGTGTTATTTCGAATGACCGAAACGTTACAGCCATTTTTGCGGATACCCTGAGTAAACCGCTGCTTTCTGACTCCTCTATCCTCATTGGCGCGACAAATAGCGCTTCTGCTGGTTTTAGTGGTCAGGGCCAAGTCGTTGCAATCATTGATACTGGCGTCGACAAAACGCATAGCTTTTTATCCGGGAAAGTCGTTCATGAAGCCTGCTTTTCGACCACAAATACGTCGAATGGATCAACCAGTGTTTGTCCTGGTGGTGCCGCTTCTCGTGTCGGATCAGGGGCCGGGACGGCTTGTAGTAACTCAATCTCTGGCTGCAGCCACGGTACGCATATCGCCGGTATCGCTGCAGGCAAAGGGGCTAGCTTTTCCGGTATTGCGAAAGACGCGAACATCATATCAATACAGGTGTTTTCACGTTTCAGCGATACCCGTCTTTGCGGAAGTTCAGGCCCATGCGTGTTGTCTTACACATCTGATCAATTAAGCGCGCTCGATCATATTTATTCTCAACGGAATAATTATAATATTGCTGCGGTCAACATGAGTTTAGGTGGCGGTGAATTTTCAACGCTGTGTGATGGGAATCCACTTAAAGCAGGCATCGATTTACTCCGATCAGCCGGAATTGCTACGGTCGTTGCCTCGGGCAATGATGGCTTTAGTTCGGCAATTTCAGCACCGGCTTGTATTTCTTCCGCCATTTCGGTTGGCTCAACAACCAAAGTCGATACCGTGTCGAGCTTTTCGAACAGCGCCAGTTTTCTCGATTTACTTGCACCCGGCGGATCGATTAATTCGTCTGTACCTGGCAATACGTTCGCTAGCTTTAGCGGCACCTCAATGGCTGCTCCACACGTCTCAGGCGCAATTGCGATTTTAAAATCAGTCAAACCAGATGCATCAATCGATCAAATAGAAAACGCACTGAAACAAACCGGTGCATTAGTTACAGATTCACGAAATAACATCAGCATCCCTCGAATCGATGTTAACAGCGCACGATCAGCCTTGACTCCCTCAACAACACCGAAATTATTTGTCTCCCCTAGTAATGCGTTGAATGTAGTAGGCCCCGTCGGCGGACCATTCACACCAAACTCGTACAGCTTTACCTTGCGTAATATTACGTCATCAAGTTCCGCCTTAAATTACGCGGTGACGGAATCAGCCTCGTGGCTAACCGTGACAAATGGATCAGGGCAAATCCCTGCAAATGGCTCTACCACCGTTACAGTCACTGTCAATGCGACGGCAAATAACTTATCTGTGAATGATTACAGCACGACCTTATTATTCCGCAATAACACGAACGCAAGCGGGAACCTTAATATCGCCGCAACACTAAGTGTCACCGATGATAATGACTTTTATGCGAATGCGATCGACATCGGCCGAGGCGGAAAACATACAGGATCTACGACAGGAAATAACAGTACAGCAACCAGTGAAAATAACGAGCCTGATCATGCAAAAGCGAGCGGTGATCATTCGTTGTGGTGGAAATGGCTGGCACCCGCAAATGGTGAAATGACGATCAACACCTGCAGTAGTGACTTTGATACTGTACTCGCGATCTACACCGGAACAAGTTTGCAACTTCTTTCCGAAACTGTCAGCAATGACGATGCGTGTAACTTACAAAGTGAGGTTACTTGGGATGCACGAGCGGGCGTTCTTTACCTCATTGCCGTCGATGGCTATGTGCAAGGGCCCGGCAACACGGGCAACGTTAATTTAGCCTGGGATTTTTCTGCCGATACGACGGCTAGTCCGTCTATCTCGGTTCTACCTACAACAGGCAGAGCATTTTCGGGCGCAAGCTCAGGCCCGTTTACACCCACGAGTGCGACCTATTCCGTGACCAATGTCGGCAGTGGTACCCAGGCTATCGCCGTTCAAACACCAGCATGGCTAACGCCCTCTAAATCAAATGTGGTTCTTGCCCCGGGCGCGCAAACGACGGTTAGCTTTTCTGTCAATTCTCAGGCGAACCTACTCCCTCCTGGCGTTTATGACGGCCTGATCGATCTTGGTTTTACAGCGCGTGCTGTGACGTTGAACCTGACATCAGGCACATTGCGTAATAACAATTTTGCTTCTGCTTCAGTGATCAGTGATGGCCCTCAAACCATTGCATGGAACAACGATCTTGCTAATAAAGAAAGTGGCGAACCGAGCCATGCCGGTAATAATGGTGGTAAATCAGTCTGGTGGAAGTGGACGCCAACACTAAATACCAATGTCACCGTCAATACCGAAGGAAGTACTTTCGATACCCTACTTGGTGTTTATCGAGGTAATCGCGTTAATAGCCTTTCCGTCGTTGCCTCAGACGATGATGCTGGGTCAGGTTTACTCAGCTCCGTTGATATTGATGTGGTTGCTGGGGCGACGTATTACATTGCCGTCGATGGATTTAATAGCGGATCAGAGATCGACTCTGGCCAGTTAAAATTAAATATAGAATACGAACGCCAAAGTTTGCGAAATGATTTTAATGCCGATGGTCGTTCAGACATTCTCTGGCGCCAAATTAATACGGGTGAAAACTATCTATACACGATGGATGCCTTCACTGTTCTTTCAAACCGAGCGATCAACACAGTCTCGAATCTTGGTTGGGAAGTGAAAGCGATCAATGATTTCAATGGCGATAAGAAAGCCGATATTTTATGGCGACATAGCACGACCGGAGAAAACTGGATTTATCTGATGAATGGACATCAGATTTTAAGTAGTCTTCGATTAAATAAAATCGCACCAAACTGGAAAGTCGCGGGAACTGGTGATTTTGATGGTGATGGCAAAGGCGATATTTTATGGCGTCATGCAACCGTTGGAAGTAACTGGGTGTATTTAATGGATGGCCATAAAATTCGGTCTAGCCAAGAGATAAACAAAGTCGCGGATCTGAATTGGGAAATACAAGCTGTTGGTGATTTTAATGCGGATGGTAAAGATGATATTTTCTGGCGTCACACCGCGAATGGCTTAAACTGGATCTACCTAATGAATGGATCACGTATTGCTGGCAGTAATCAGGTTAATCGAGTGACGGATCACGCTTGGCAAGTAGCCGGCGTAGGTGACTTTAACGGTGATGGTAAATCTGATTTGTTTTGGCGGCATGCCAACAACGGCCTAAACTGGTTATATCTGATGAATGGTAGTCGACTCGCTATTGAGAGCAAAGTTAACCTTGTCAGTGATTTAAACTGGAAGGTAGAAGATGTTGGCGATTATAACGGTGACGGCTTAAGCGGCGATATCTTATGGCGACACCAAGTTACTGGCGATAATTGGCTTTATCTCATGAACACTCAGAAGATCACACTGGATAGTAAAATCAACGATGTCGGTCTTAACTGGCAAATCGCCCCTCAATAGGCAATCCAACCGTCCATCTTAAATGGGAAACCTCGTTATTTGATATGAGGTTTCCAAAGATCGCCATTGATGACAAACATCAATGGTATGCTTCTATCTGCGCATCCCTTCAGTGCGATATTCATCACGAAAACCTTCCCAGTAAACCACGCATTTAACTAAAGTTTTCCAAAAAGTCACCGATAACGTTTGCAATAGAATCTCACCTAGAGACGACACGGACTGTCGTGCTCATTGAGACTCTTCTCAACTCAAGGCCACGGAAGGTTTCGGAAATGCAAACTGTCTCTCAATTCGTTAGCGTGCTTCTCATCTCTTTCAGCTTGCTTGCGACATCGGCGCAAGCAGCTTCAATCTCAGCTCTACAGGCAACTGCAAAACAACAAGGCGATGTCCCAATCATTGTTAAATACAAGCAAAGCGCAACAACTGCCGGGGCAACAGTCAATTCGATTTCTGCATTAACCAGCCAAACAAAGTTACAACGGAACGGCTTGATCAGTCAGTTAAAAAAGCATTCACCAAAAAATATTAAGAATCTTGACCGGCTCGGTTTAACAGCAATGCGTGTTAATGCGTCGGGATTGAACGCGATTATGAACAACCCAAACGTTGAGGCTGTTTTTGAAGATCGGCTAATGACACCTAGCTTATTAGAAAGTACAGCACTTATTGGCGCAAACTCACCGGCCGCAGTTGCAGCTGGTGGCGCAGGTCAAGTTGTCGCCGTGCTCGACACAGGCGTTGAGAAATCACACCCTTTTCTAACAGGCAAAGTGGTACACGAAGCCTGTTTCTCAACAACGAATTCTGCCGCAACGACAACGTGCCCCAATAACCTAGATGAGCAAACTGGTAATGGTGCTGGCGCGGCTTGCTCGATTAGTGGCTGCTCTCACGGAACACATGTCGCCGGTATTGTTGCAGGTGAAAATTCAAGTTACACCGGCGTCGCACCCGATGCCGAAATCATCGCAATACAAGTATTCTCGGAATTTTCTGCCGATAATTGTAGCGGTGAGCAGTCATGCCCGCTTGCTTACTATTCAGATGTTATGCGCGGACTCGACTACGTATATTCTCTGCGCAATACATACAATATAGCCTCAGTAAATTTGAGTCTTGGTGGTGGTTTTGCATCCAGCGCTTGTGATTCACATGTTTTGAAAAACTCTGTTGACTTGCTCCTGAACGCTAACATTGCCACCGTCATTGCATCTGGTAACGATGGTTTCACAAACGGGATCAGCGAACCTGCCTGCATCTCAAGCGCCGTTAGCGTCGGATCAACCACCAAGCAAGATCAAGTATCCTCATTCTCAAATAGCTCATCATTAGTCGACCTACTCGCACCAGGCAGCTCGATCGCGTCATCAGTTACCGGTGGCGGCTACGCAAATTACAGCGGTACATCAATGGCAACACCACACGTCGCGGGAGCATTTGCTGTGCTACGTTCACACTTTCCGGACAAGTCCGTTTCTGAACTGCTCGAATTGCTAAAAACTAATTCTACGTCTATTACAGATTCAAGAAACAACTTGGTAAAACCACGTATTCAACTCGATAGCGCCATTGGTTCGGTTTCAATCGCATCAGAGAAACATGATTTTAACATCGATGGTCGATCAGACATTTTCTGGCGACATAAAACAACGGGCTCTAATTGGATGGATAATATGAACGGCCCAACCGTTAGCTCTAGTTCACAAATTGCTGGGGTTGCTGACACGCGATGGAAAGTCGTTGCAATCGCCGATCTCGATGGTGATGCTGATGCTGATATCCTCTGGCGCCATTCCGTCAATGGAAATAACTGGGTTCACTTAATGGACGGATCAACAATTGAGGTCAGTAAGAGCCTGAACATCGTATCCGATCTCAATTGGGAAGTTGCAGGGGCCGGTGATTTTGATGGCAATGGAACTAGCGACATTGTCTGGCGGAATAAGGTTAACGGGTCAAACTGGCTATATCTGATTGATGGAACAAAAATAACCGCAAGTGTTCCGATCAATATTGTTAAAGATATGGCTTGGGAAATTGTCGGTGTCGATGATTTCAATGGCGACGGGAAAGCCGATATCCTCTGGCGCAATACACAAGATGGCGCAGTCTTCATTTATGTCATGGATGAAAACCGCATCACTGCCAGTAAGTTTGTCAGTATTGTACGTGATTTAAACTGGACCATTAAAGACACCGCTGATCTAAATAACGATGGGTTCGCCGATATCATTTGGCATCACAGCCAATCTGGCTCAACTTGGGCATTTCTAATGCAACAAGCCAACGTAAAAGAGAGCCGTTCTATTGGAACGGTTGCTGATACTCGCTGGCAAATCAAGAAGTCCGGTGACTTTAATGGCGACGGTAACGGCGATATTTTATGGCGTAATTCAGTTAGCGGTCATGCTTGGTTATTTGAAATGAACGGCGCCCAAGTGCTAAGCAGTAAATCAATCAAGAAGGCGGATCCAAACTGGGAAATCGTGATTCATTAAGGAAGAAGTGCATATTTTAAATCGTAAAAAATATGCACTTTCTCCCCACTCTTTTTTGAGACATACATCCCACTTAGCCTAAAGTCACCCTCCTCTATTGGAACTATCTTTCCCCGATATAGCCAGATAATCACGACATTCGCCGCACTAAAGAGGTGCACGAATAGGCCCCTCGAGGGTATAATGCGGCAGTTTTGTGGTGATTCTTATGACGTTAATCAAATTCTCATACTTGCTAATTGCGCTATTCAGTTTTACAAGCTGGAACGTTAATACGCATGCAACTTCCATCGCACCACTCACTCTTGAGAAGGTATTTAATAATTCTGAATTAGTTTTTGAAGGTATCGTCACGCAAAAAAACACGCGTATCGATAAACGAACTGGGTTAATTCATACGGACATCACCTTCAAACCGTCTGATTTTATTAAAGGTAAAACCAATAAAACCATCGTGTTGAGTTTCCTCGGCGGTCAGTATCAGAATCAGGTACTCGACGTTAAGGGGCTCGCCATGCCAGCAATCAACGAAAAAGGCATTTATTTTATTGAGTCAGTTAGCCAAGATCTCATCAATCCCATTACTGGCTGGGGGCAAGGCCATTTCGTGATCATGCAAGACAATTCTGGTACCGAAAGAATTACTACGTTTGATCACCATCCCATCGTCACACTCTCTGCCTCTCAATCTCAAAACGGGTTGCCATCAACTAAAGCGCAATTCGCTTCTGATATCTCAATCTCGAACGTAAAATCTCAACTTAATAAGGCCCTAGACAAACAAACCTTTAAACAAAAACTAAACGAATTCCGTACTACACCGTAATCTATGCGTTATTTAACTCTCCTGTTACTTCTGTCTGCACAATCACTCAACTCAGTTACCGCTTTCGAGTTAAGTGGCCAGCGTTGGAAAAATAATCAAACACTTTTTCACGTTAATTTGAATGGCGCAAACAGTGCTTGGTCTAACGCGTTTAACGATGCGATCACTTCATGGAACAGCTCTACACCTTTTACATTTTTCAGGGATGCTGAAGTCCGCAACCCGTGTGCTACGGATAACGAAAATAGCATTGGGTTCACATCCGATATTTGTGGATCACAATATGGATCAAGCACAATCGCCGTGACGTTAAGCCGATACACCGTTGGAAATAATCAATATACCGAAACAGATATCGTTTTTAACAATAGCCAAACTTGGAGTGTTTACACTGGACCGGCACGTATAAACCCTGATTTAAGACGCGTTGCCGTTCACGAACTTGGACACGCACTCGGGCTCGATCACGAGAACCAAACAACGGCAATAATGAACGCTGTCATTACAAATACAGAAATCCCACAAACTGATGACATCGCCGGGGTCGCCGCACTCTACGGTAACGATCACGCGGCAAGAGATGATTTTAACGGAGACGACCAATCGGACATTGTGTTGCGCAACACAATGACGGGCGTAAACAGACTATTTTTTACAAATAATGCGCAAATAACTAACCAAGGAAACCTGCCTAACGTTTCACTGGATTGGGCCCTCGCAGCGAAAGGAGATTTTAACGGAGATGGGTTTTCTGATCTGTTGTGGCGCAATACCAATACTGGCGTCAACTGGGTATATTTGATGCGAGCAGGTGAAGTACTACAAAGTACTCCCCTTAATAGTGTTAGCGACCAAAACTGGACCGTTGTGGGTAGTGCAGACTTCGACGGCAATGGTACCGATGATATTCTTTGGTACAACAAAGAATCAGGGCTGACCTGGCTCTACAAACTACACGGTAATGTGATTACATCAAGCTCAAGGGTCGCTCAAGTCAGCGATACTCATTGGCAGATTGTCGCCATAAGTGATCTCAACGGCGATAACAAAAGCGATATTCTTTGGCGACACGCAACGACTGGCATTAACTGGGTTTACTACATGAATGGCAGCGGGATCGCAAAAAGTGTTGCACTAAACCGAGTTTCCGACTTGGACTGGCAAGTCATTGGCTCTGGCGATCTAAACGCAGATGGTTACGACGATATTTTATGGTGGCACGCGGGTAATGGCCAAGTTTATAGCTATTTAATGGGAGCTAACCAAAATTTTGTTTCATCTCCTATTGCGCGTATTGTTGATCCTCAATGGCGCTTGCAAATTGCCGGAGACTTTAACAAAGATCAAAAAACCGACATTCTGTGGCGACATAACACAACAGGAACCTTATGGCTCTACTTAATGAATGGATCTCAAATCGCTGATAGCAAAATGCTTTCATCTCTCCCAGATATTGACTGGCAGCTCTTCTAAGCTGTTTTTGTAAAATTTCGTCACACGTACAGAATATCATCAACATGTCTGTATGAATTAGTCAGATTAATTCAAACTATCACCAATTAAATGGGCATAATGAATGAAAAACGAATTGGGATTACAGCTCTTAAGATTGACCGTTTTGATCGGCCTATTACTTTTAGGTTGGTATTTTTTTAATAAGGACAACGATACTGCTGAAGTGACACAGCCGTCTTTAGAGCAAATGGTAAAAACGAAACCAACAGTCCAAGATGAATCATCAGCACGAGAAGTGATACCCGACATTGCGCCTAACCTCTCTGAGGATCAAACAATCCTTATGGATCAGATGCCTGATGAATCACTACCCAATGATCTCGGTGGAATAGACAACATTCCCACTGAAGAGATGCAAGAAGCCATGATGGAATTTGCACCTGAAGCAAATGATGATGGTATACCTGGGCCCGCACCAGAAGAAGGTGATGACGGGCTACCTGGCGAACCGCCAGAAGGTGATGATGCTGGTTTTATAGGCGAGCCTCCAGAGGGATATGGAAACGATACGCAGTTCGATGATACTGATATTACCGACATTCTTGAGGAGGGCCCTCATGTACATGAACAATAAAAAAATATCCCTTGGTTCACATATCTCACTTTGGCCAAAAGGTTTCTTAAAATGAGCTCGCCTCACACAGGTCAGGAAATGGCAAGTCAAGATCAAATAAAAGACACGACTGATGTCATCACCGTTGTGATTGTAAATTACAACTCAAACCATCACTTAACACACTGTCTTGAGTCCGTTTTCTCATCCAATCACGCTGTTAATGTTATTGTGGTTGACAATAATTCCAGTGACGACAGTCTCTCAAACGCAATCAAACCCTATCTTCAACTAGACTCTCTCAAGGTCATCAGAAACTCTGTTAACGCTGGCTTCGCACATGCATCAAATCAAGCCTTACAACATGCAACCGGTGACTACTGGTTGTTTCTTAACCCCGATTGCTACATCGAGCCAGAAACGCTTGATCAAATGAAAAAGGTCATGGATGAAAACCCAACTGTCGCGATGTCCGGCCCTTTAATCGTTAACTCAGATGGGAGTGAACAAAGTGGCTGCCGCAGAGCAATCCCAACACCTTGGCGATCCTTTATTCGTGCTTTTGGCTTATCAAACTTAAATCATGGTGATACGCCATTATTTAAAGACTTTTTACTGCACAATGAACCGTTACCAAAAGCACCCATCGATGTCGAAGCGATCTCTGGTGCTTTCATGATGGTTAGAAAATCGGCAATTGACGAAATTGGCTTACTAGACGATGGCTATTTCCTTCATTGCGAAGATTTAGACTGGTGTATGCGTTTCCGTCAAAGCAATTGGCGAATCCTGTTTGTACCAGGTACGGTGATCACGCATAGCAAAGGTGGCTGTAGTGAGAACAAACAAATTTTTGTCCTTTGGCACATGCACAAAGGCATGATAAGGTTTTACCGTAAGTTTTTTCGTGATCGTTATCCGGGTGTGCTTATGTGGCTTGTCGTCGCAGGCGTCTGGTTACGTTTTTCCGCACTTGCTGCATTTCACGGAATTAAAAACTTACTGACAGGATATAAACAACACGTTAAGACCAAAGTCCATGCTTTCAGAAGCCTCTGACAATTCAACCAACTTACTCGTGACTGGCGCGACAAGCTTGATCGGACACTTTCTTCTGCCTCGCGTTCAATCTGCAGGATATCAACTGCACGCCTTAAGTCGCCGCACTCAAGCTACACACGAGTTTCCATGGCATGTTTTGACCAGTGATTTAGAAAATACGCATCCTGCTATAGACGATGCATCAACGCTCATTCACCTAGGGCCGCTTCGTGCACTTGTTCCACTTTTGGAATCATTCGCGAAGATTAATGGTCAACGTGTGATTGCTTTTAGTTCGACGAGCCGTTTCAGCAAGCTTAAATCCGCTAATCTTGAAGAAAGGCATTTAGCAAAAGATCTCATCGAAGCTGAGACAGCGGTAAGCCAACGCTGTAAAGAGTTAAACCTCAACCTGACTTTATTCAGACCAACATTGATCTATGGTGCCGGTTTGGATAAAAATGTCTCAAGTATCACCCGCTTTATTCGTCGCTTTGGCTTTTTCCCATTAGTAGGAGACGGCTCAGGTTTAAGACAACCCGTACACGCAGATGATCTTGCTGCAGCATGTATTGCTGTGATTGATAAGCCCGAGACCTTTGGAAAAACGTACGATCTTGTCGGAGGGGAAACCTTAACTTACCGAGATATGGTAGAACGACTATTCGTCACGTTGGATAAAAAACCACGCTTCATTTCTGTCCCATTGCCGGTTTTCAGGCTTGCGATGCGCTGTGCAACGATCGTCCCGTCTTTTTCCCATGTGACGCCAGATATGGCGGATCGAATGAACCACCCGCTTTGCTTCAGCAGTGATGAAGCAAAAGCGGATTTCGGTTACACAAATCGTGGATTTGCTCCAGCCCAACAAGATCTACTTAATCACTTGAGCTACGCGCGGTTGTAAACATCCTCAAATCGAACGATGTCATCTTCACCGAGATACGATCCTGACTGTACTTCAATCAGTTCAAGCGGAATGGTACCCGGGTTGACTAATCGATGTGTCACACCGAGAGGAATGTACGTTGACATATTTTCCGACAACAACATTTCTTCATCACCCCGTGTGACCTTCGCTGTTCCTGACACCACAATCCAATGCTCTGCACGATGATGATGCATTTGTAACGACAAACTTTCACCCGGTTTCACCGTGATCCGTTTCACTTGATACCGATCACCGGCATCAATACCTTCATAATCGCCCCAAGGTCGATAAACGCGACGATGCATCAAATACTCATCTCGATCATTCTGCTTAAGATGCTCAACAATTCTCTTCACATCTTGTGCGCGATCTTTCTTCGTCACCATGACAGCATCCGGAGTTTCCACCACGATCAGATCATCACAACCAACAACAGATAACATTCGGCTTTCAGCGAACAAAAGATTATTCTTCGACTCGTGAGCGAAAACATCGCCTTGTTTCACATTTCCCTGTTCGTCCTGATCAGAAATTTCCCATAAGCTTGACCAAGAACCAACATCAGACCAACCTGCATCCAATGCGATCACTGCCGATTGGAATGCATCGCTGTTCGTGATTTTTTCCATTACAGCATAGTCGACTGAATCATCCGGACACGCCTCAAACGCCGCTTTATCCAACCGGAAAAAATCACCGTCAGCGATACCATTTGTGTAAGCACTTAAACAGGCTTCATAAATATCACTACGGAATAATTTGATCGCCTCCAACCAAACAGACGCTTTCATCATGAACATACCGCTGTTCCACGCATACTCTCCAGAATCAAGATAAGTTTGCGCTGTCGCCAGGTCAGGCTTTTCAACAAACGCACTAATTGCTTGCGCTGATGGGTAATTCGCATCGACAACGGTACCGCGTTTGATATAACCAAAACCTGTTTCAGGTTGATCTGGCACAATCCCGAATGTGATCAACATCCCTTTTTCGGCTAATTCAGCCGCTTCAGCAATTGCAGTATGAAATGCCGACAAACTACGTATTACATGATCCGACGGCATCATAAAGATAATGGGATCATCACCCTTTGCTTGCGACGCCATCGCAGCTACCGTTAATGCCGGCGCCGAGTTACGCCCAGCAGGTTCCAACATGATCGCATGCAATGTTTCCTGCTTAACGCGTGCTTGTTCGGCTACCAAAAAACGATGTGCCTCATTTGTGACGATAATCGCCGGTTTTACCTCTGACTGACCTTCTTCCAAACCATTTAAGCGGCCCAATGTCTGCTGCAACAAGGAGTCTTCCCCCGTGATACTCAGAAATTGTTTTGGATAATGTTCACGAGATAACGGCCACAATCGAGTACCGCCACCACCAGCCAGAATTACAGGTAATATCGCCATAGTTATTTATACTGTCGTTTCGTTCGTTAAATTAAAGTCGAAGTAAGGAAATTTCTTCCGGTTTACTCTCACGCGGCAGTTTCCCTTTCACATCGTAAACCGTGCCGTTAGCATTGCTTAACAAGCTAGAGATCAAAGACCAGTTTCGTTCCACATACGTCCGATGAGGCACAGCAAAAATTACCGCGTCTGCCGGTTTTAATGCATCCTCTGCGACGAGCTGAATACCATATTCATGCACGGCTTCTTCAGGATCCGCTTCTGGATCGGTTACTTGCACATTGATACCGTACTCGTTCAACTCATCAATAATATCCGTCACACGCGTGTTTCTAAGATCAGGCACATCTTCCTTAAAGGTCAAACCCAGCACGGTGACGGTTGCGCCTTTTACTGTTACGCCATCTTTAATCAATTGTTTAATTGTCTGGCTCGCAACATATTCCCCCATACCATCGTTAATCCGACGGCCAGCAAGAATCACTTGTGGGCTATACCCCATGACAGAAGCTTTATAAGTAAGGTAGTAAGGATCAACGCCAATACAATGACCACCCACCAAGCCCGGATCAAACTTGAGGAAATTCCATTTCGAACCTGCCGCCGCTAACACGTCTCGGGTGTCGATATTCATACGAGCAAAAATTAACGCCAGCTCATTCATTAATGAAATATTCAGATCACGTTGCGTATTCTCGATCACCTTTGCCGCTTCTGCCACCTTGATCGTCGGTGCACGATGCACACCTGCAGTCACAACTGATTCATACACCGCCGCAACGATTTCAAGAATCTCCGGTGTTTGCCCAGATACCACTTTCGTGATCGATTTGAAGGTATGTTCTTTATCGCCCGGGTTAATCCGTTCTGGTGAATAACCAACGAAAAAGTCTACGCCGCATGTTAAACCTGAGCATTCTTCTAAAACGGGCACACAATCTTCTTCGGTAGCACCGGGGTAAACCGTTGATTCATAAACGACAATGTCGCCCTTTTTCAATATGCTTCCGACCGTACGGGAAGCGCTGATCACCGGTGTGAGATCAGGCTGCTTTGCGTGATCAATTGGCGTTGGGACAGCGACGATATGAAAGTCAGCCGTCTTTAAATCTTCTTTGTCAGCAGTAAACAGGATGTCTGTGTTTGCTAGACCGCCCTCTTCTACTTCATTCGTCCGATCCCAGCCGTCTTTCAATTCCTGAATACGCTTTGGATCAATATCGAAACCAATTGTCTGTTCTGTTTTGCCGAATTCGACAGCCACTGGCAGGCCAACATAGCCCAAGCCAATGACGGAAATTTTTCTGTTATGCGCCATTATGCAACCTTGAAATAGTCTTTGTACCAGTTAACGAAATTTGTGATACCGGTCTCAAGCGGTGTGGCCGGTTTGTAATCCATATCACGCACCAGATCGTCAACATTTGCGTAAGTTGCCGGAACATCACCCGGCTGAAGTGGCAGCATATTCTTTTCTGCTTTTTTCCCCAGTGCATTTTCTAACGTTTCGATAAAAGTTAACAAATGAACAGGGTTATTATTACCGATATTGTAGACACGGTATGGTGCATTACTTGTACCCGGGTCAGGTTTGTCACCAGTCCAATCTGCATTCGCACTTGCGATCTTATCTGTACATCGAACAACACCTTCTACAATGTCATCAATGTAAGTGAAGTCCCGCTGGTGATCGCCGTAATTGAAAACATCAATCGGCTTACCTTCAATAATGCTCTTCGTAAACATAAACAATGACATGTCAGGTCGTCCCCACGGGCCATACACAGTAAAGAAACGCAGGCCGGTTGTCGGTAAGCCATATAAATGACTGTACGTATGCGCCATCAACTCATTTGCTTTCTTTGTTGCAGCATAGAGTGAAACCGGATGATCAATGTTATCGTGAATGGAAAACGGCATACTGGTATTCGATCCATAGACCGAGCTGGATGACGCATAAACAAGGTTCTCGACCTTATTATGTCGACAACCTTCCAGCACATTCGTAAAACCGACAATATTCGCATCGATGTACGCGTGTGGATTTTCCAATGAGTAACGCACACCAGCTTGTGCCGCTAGATGTACAACGCGATCGAATTTTTCGGTTTTGAATAATTCGGGCATGCCTTCACGGTCAGCAATATCTAACTTAATAAAGTTGAAATTTGCTTTCTCCGTCAAACGTGCAAGACGTGCTTCTTTTAATGTCACATCGTAGTAATCGTTCATGTTGTCGATACCGACAACTTCGTCGCCTCGATCGAGAAATCGATGACTCAGGGTTGAACCAATAAATCCGGCTGCCCCGGTAACCAGTATTTTCATGCGTAAGCTTCTCTTATGATTGTCTTGATATTATGGCGGTTCTGAAGTGCGGGTGATTGTAACCTTACGTCAGCAAGCATTCCGTTTTCCTCAGTGAAAATTCGTAAATTACAATTGAACTGAGACATTTGTTCACTCTGCCAGATCCCGTTGGAAGAAAAACACCTGTCACATTCGTAAACCGTTATTTTGTTCGTATCGACCAAACTAACGAAATATTAAACATCGATTATGACTATTGTGTCTCCTCAGCGGCTTGTGCTGCACGCTTATCATCAAGCAGTTGCTTGATCGCATCCAACCGCACATTAATTCGTTCAAGTGAAGCTATCTCATCGTTAATTTCTTTTACGTTAGAAAATGCGCCAAGTAGCTTTGGATTCTTCAATTTCTGATTTGCCTGACGCATTTGCTTGGCAATTTCATTGGCTTTTTCTGGACTAAATTCACTACGTCGTAATCTCGAACTTAGGCGACCCAATCGCAGTCGCATTTCTTTCCGCATTTCTACTAACTGATCAAAACTTGCCCGCATCCGATCTAGTTTAGTCTCGACCACGGCTGCCGGAATGCTCTCAAGCACCGCCTCCTCGACGTCAGGTTCAGCTCCCTTATTGTCAGACGTTTGAGTCACGCTCGGATCGGTTACTTCTTCTGCTGGTTGTATAAGAAAAAAGGCAAGCACAGCCAACCCAACAACAAGCACTCCACTAACGATAAACTTCATTTAATCTCCTCCAAATTAAAGTGCTGAATGGCACATTATTTGTGTTGCACACTAGACCTAGTTTACCAAATTAGTCTTGAAAACCGAGCCATAAAACAGGTGCTTCAAGGCATCAGGATATTGGTCGATAACAACAACGCCAGCGTCGAGACTGGCACTCCACACATTTCCGAGACAGGAACGAGAGATATGTTCAAACTACAAAATTACACAATAAGACAACGAATGTACTTCATCTCTATGGCAGGCATGGCAGGCATCATGGCGTTTTGCGTCATAACTACTCTCTTGCATGGCGTAGACTTGATTTTAATCGGATGCGCTGCAATTTTTTGTGTTCTCCAACACGGCATGGCGGAATACATTGGCCGACACGTTTCTAAACGCTGCATCACCCTTGTTGAAGGAATTCAAATGGTCAACAAAGGCGATCTAACTCAGGCAGTTGAAATCCCTGGTAAAGGTGAATTTAGCTGGATCGCTTACGAGTTTGACCAATCGCGAAAATCCCTCTCAGTGCTCGTTAACGAAATTGTCGGTGGAATTGATCGTCTCGCGGAAACCAGTAACACCCTGTCTCAAGTGGGTACACAAACCAACGAAGGTGTGCAGAAACAACAGCAAGAAACTAACCATGTAGCTTCTGCCGTTAACGAAATGGCTGCTACCGTCCAAGAAGTCGCGAACAATGCCTCGAATGCGGCCGAAGCGGCACGCAAAGCCGATCAAGAAGCCTCCGAAGGTAAAAAAGTCGTTTCCGACGCGATTGTTTCGATTGATGCTCTTGCCGGTGAAGTGGAACGCGCTGCTGACACACTACAACGTTTGGACGGCGACATACACAATATCGGCGATATCATTAGCGTGATTCGCGGTATTACAGAACAAACGAATTTACTCGCACTTAACGCTGCAATTGAAGCGGCCCGCGCAGGTGAGCATGGTCGCGGTTTCGCCGTGGTTGCGGATGAAGTTCGCACACTCGCTTCTCGCACGCAAACCTCCACACTCGAAATTGAAGAAATGATCGCTCGCCTACAAACTGGTGCGAAAGAATCCGTCAACGTTATGGAAAATAGCCGTAACCGCGCCAAAGAAACGGTCGACAGTGCGGCTAAAGCAGGTGAAGCATTAGATCGCATCACCGGCATGATCAGTACGATTGATCAAATGAACGCCCAAATTGCAGAAGCCTCAAACCAGCAAAGCTCGGTTGCCGATGGCATCAATCAAAGTATCACAAACATCAGCAGCGTTGTTGAACAAACGTCAAGCGGCGCACGACAATCAGTGGATTCGATCCAGTCTTTATCGACGCTTGCGAATCAACTGAAAGGTACTGTCAGCAAATTTAAAGTCTAATCAAAAATGTATCGATGTGAGAAGCTGATCAGCCATCTGACGGTTTATCCGCGACAGTTGGCTGATCAGCTTCGACGTTTTTTACTGGTTTGTGCACATCCGCAACATGCATATCGCCTTCTCGATTGATCGTAACCACTCTTTGCGGAAATGGAATTTCGATAGACGCTGCACGGAATCGCTTCAGAATTTCCACACGTAACCCACTCATAACACGCATTCGCGTTTCAACATTATCAATGTACGCATACAGCTGAAAATCCAACGAGCTATCTCCAAAACCCAGCATGTAAACGAATGGTTCCGGCCAAGCCAAAATATCTGATCGCTCGCGTGCAACGGCAAGTAAAATTTCTTCAACCTGCTCAGGATCAGAATCGTAACTCACCCCGATCGGCACTTCGACGCGACCAAGTAAGGATTTATGCGTCCAGTTTGTAAACGCGGTCTGAATCAAATCCGCATTCGGGATGATCACGCTGGCCCGTGAGAAAGTTTCGATCTCCGTTGAACGCACATTGATCTGCTTCACCTTACCTTCAATCGCCCCTACCACAACCCAATCACCGATCTGTAGTGGCCGTTCGAACAGTAAGATCAATCCCGAAACAAAGTTATTTACGACATTCTGTAAACCGAAGCCAATTCCGACCGAGAGCGCGCCCGCGATCAGCGCCAGTTTAGATAAATCCACGCCTAACGCCGTCACTGAGACAAGCAACGCAACCAAAACACCGATGTAACCTACCCCAGAACTGATCGCCGTTTGCACACCAATATTCAGCGAAGTTTGCGGTAATAGCTTGTTCGCCAAGATGGTTTTGATCACACGAAATAAACCGAGCACCGCGAACAAAATCAACACAGCTAAAAACAAATCAACTAATGAAAAGGTATACGAGCCAATCGAGACACCATTGAACCAAGTAAACAACCAATCCGAAATATCACGATGTGGTAATTTCCAAAGTACTAACATGATGTAGCAACCGATCATGATCAGCAGCGTATCGGCGAGTGTCATTAGCCAGAATGTCCAACGCTGCCCGGTATTGAGATCCACATCCAATGTTTGCCGGACACTTTTACCGATGAAGCCTTCTCGCTCGAGCAACAACGACAACATCTCTTTGATCACCACACGTAAGCTGGCGAAAACGGCGGCTAATACGCCGGTCATCGCAATTCTCGGCAAGATATACGACGCCATATTGTGATAACCCATCAGCGCACATGCTAATGCGATCAACGCAATGAGGACGGTCGCATAACGCAAATACGGCCAATACCACAGACTCACTGTCGCGGATGTTTGTGCGTCGAGATTTTCCGCTGGGCGGCTTTGCCACAACGCCTTGTACGACAACGACAGCAGCATTAATGCGATCAACCCGTTCTTGATCAGGTTGTAAACCGATGCAAATTCCGGTGCTTGCCCGGTATCCATCAACACACCTTCAAAGACGATACCGACAGCGATCAAAGCAATTAATAGATACAGGCGATGGCCTATCTTCCGCGACGTGTTAGACGGCAAGCCAGACAAATTCCAGTGCGGTAATTCTGGGACAAAAACCGCACGAATAATTGATGTGACGATAAGATAAAAAATGACGCCATAAACCAGCGATCGAGGCCAATGGAGCGCCGGGTTAAGAACATGTTGGAGCCAATAGGTATACAAGACACTTATGACAATTGTGAAAACCATTACGGGTACCAAACCACGTACAAAGGCCGTCACGATCGATGCCAACATGCGACGGCCATAAGTCGGTGCATCCAATTCCGGATCAGGCATGTAATGCCGTAAACGCCCATTTCGTAGCAACTTACCCGCCCAAATCGCGAATAAAATGCCCATGCCGATCACGGGAATCAACACTAAAATCGGCGGGTCATATCCTTCATTGCGTTTTTTTGAAAACAGCTTTTGATAACCAATGATAAATTGGCTACCCGCTTGCACCCAGACTCTCGGGTCCAACGGTAATGGCGACTGCTCTAACAAGTTAGACACCATTCGACCTATTTCAACCGTCGAAATTTTCTTCAGAAGCTGTTCACTGCGTTCCATGATCAGATCTGATTGTTTTATCTGGCGCTCGTTTTCACGAATGCCTTCTTTCAGATCAGCACGATCTTTCGCTACTTCTGGCGCTTCCGGCGCATCACCTTCTTCTGGCGCTGCTCCTAATGATGATTCCAACTCTTTTAATGCGCGCTTCTTACTTGTGGCAGCAGTATTCGTTTTACGCGCCGCCTCACGTATGCCGATAAGTGACGTTCTATATTCATCTGCTTGCTCTTGCGTCAGCTTTAGATCAGCACTACTAATAGTCTTATCAATCTGATCGAGCGTCCGATTCCACTCCGTTTGTTTCTGGCTAAATTGCGGTCCGGTCAGATCAGACTCAGCCGCCAAGCTAGACAACGGTGCCGACAAAAGCAGCACAAATATCAGGCTCAGAAATACCTGGAAAACCTTTCTAAAATGGAAATTCATCATTGAGTAACACACCAATAGCGGGAGTAATATCGATCAAGGCTGCGTAGTTTACGGCAAGTAAGATTAAATTTATCTGATCTTAAACTCAGGCGTTAGTTAAAAAGACCAACAAATTCGATATTGATTCAGCCACATTGTCTAAAAATGTACGCAGCCCGATCAATTTTAAAGAGTAAAACCACTGCAATTCATCCGCACAAATAAATCCACCGAATCAATAAAAAGCCGCTCAATATAAAGCGGCTTTTTATCGTACTATTCCGTTCAAACAGCGTTTTAATTAATAATTCAATAAAGCATCCAAAGTTGATTTATCAAAACGACCCGTTGGATTTAAACCATGATCATTTTGAAACTGACCGACTGCTTTTTTGGTTTTACCACCAACCACGCCGTCTGCTGTGCCCGCGTCATACCCCAAGCTATTTAAAACATCTTGTGCTTTTTTGATACGTGCTTTTAGCGAGCCACCTGCAGCACTACCACTACTTGCCGCTTTCGCCGGCGACGATGCACCATCAACCTTGAGTGAGCCACCAGTACCGAGGCCATTCGGACTATTTACGGTTTGTGGCGTGTAATTACGGGTTGCCCTGACCAGCGTATTAAAAGAGTCCATCATCGCACCAACGATCACTTTACCTTCTGCCGTCTTCGTGTAGCCACCCAATGCACCGCCAACTCCACCACCGAATAAACCTAAACCTCCACCGAGACTGGTACCACGCGCACTGCCTTCAGCCGCGGCAATTTGAACACCAGATCGATTATCAACCAATGTCATTAAACTTTGTGCATCAGAGAATTTAAGAGAGCCACCAACCAATGCGCCGACCGCACCGAACAAGCCGCCGATCGCAGCACCCACACCACCAGAGTCACTGTCTTTAAATACTAACGAAGGAATTATTGTGTAATCGGCTGCGACTAATTGGCCCTTGCCGTAATTGCTGTTGTTCCGTAACTCGCCAGAATCTTCAAGCATGCGCTCCCGTTCGATATGTTTTAAGCCGCGTCGACTCCGTTCAACCACCACAAAACAGTTACTTTGTTGGGCAAGTAAACGAAGTACAGGCACTGTTGAGTTCACCCCATATGATCCCATTCGATCAAACCACGGAGCATACTCATCTTCATCTACCGCTAAGGTACCTAACGACGAATCACAATGTTCCAAATCAGCACTTGCATCTTCCGCACTTGCACCACCGGCGCCACCACTAACGACAGTCCCCGCTTTTTTCGATCCCATACTGACGCCAGCTGAACTGGTGAAAGTGATCAGCGATAAACTCAAGATATACAATGATTTTCTTACTAATGATGGTGCCAGATTTTTCATACTTACTCTCCCATTTCCGACGAGGGCTTTTATGTGAATGATAAAAGATATGTAAAAGAGCATAGCGTAAGATCTACGTTAGTCAGTGTTACAAATGGTTGTAAGACAAACTTAATCCCACTTTACTAAGAATAGGAGCTTGGTTTTAGCGTGCGTAAGATCAGATTGAGTAACTTACTTCGTTAAATCGAGCACATCCTGCATATCAAACAAACCTTCTTCCTTACGCATTAACCAGTCGGCAGCGCGAACAGCCCCTTTTGCAAAGGTCATACGACTGGAAGCCTTGTGTGTGATCTCGACACGTTCACCATCTGCGGCAAATAATACCGTGTGATCCCCAACAATATCGCCAGCGCGAATAGTTTCAAATCCAATGGTTTTTCGATCGCGCGCACCAGTAACACCTTCACGCCCATAAACCGCACATTCATTAAGATCACGTCCAAGTGTATCGGCGATCACTTCTCCCATACGTAGAGCAGTGCCAGATGGCGCATCAATTTTATGTCGATGATGGGCTTCGATCACTTCGATATCCACATCGTCACCTAAAACACTCGCCGCCATTTCAAGTAACTTTAAGCAAAGATTGACCCCGACACTCATATTGGGTGCGAAAACGATAGGAATATTTTCCCCAGCGGCTTGGATTTGATTTTTTTCAGCATCGGAAAAACCCGTCGTGCCGATTACAATGCGTTTAGCATTCGCGTTACAAACGGCGAGATTTTCCAACGTAACGGCAGGAATAGTAAAATCGATCAGCACATCAAAATCGTCGACCACATCTTCGACAGATCCGACGATTTTAACACCCGACGTTCCCAAGCCCGCCATTTCCCCTGCATCCACCCCGATCAGGCTTGATTCCGGTCGTTCAATCGCCGCCGTTACATTCACACCGTCAGTGTTCGCGCACGCTTCGAGTAATGTTCTCCCCATGCGCCCTGCGGCACCAGTTATGGCGATTCTTGTCATGATATTTTTTATCCTTGCTGATCAGAATTTCATGTCTTCAAAAAAACTTTTTACCCCGTCGAGCCAGCTGGACTCTTTCGGACTGTGACGCTTGCCCCCATCTTGCATCGTCTCGTCTAGTTCTTTTAATAGCTCTTTTTGACGTTGAGTCAAATTCACCGGCGTCTCAATCGACACTCGACACAACAGATCGCCAGGATGCGTTCCGCGGACTGTCTTCACCCCTTTCCCGCGCATTCTGAAAACCTTCCCAGACTGCGTTTCGGTTGGGATTTTCAATGCCACTTTTCCGTCCAACGTCGGCACGTTTAATTCACCACCAAGTGCTGCAGTAGTAAAACTGATCGGCACTTCACAAAAAAGATCTGCATCCTCACGGGTAAAAATTGCATGTTGTTTGACTTGCACATTAACGTACAGATCACCCGCAGGGCCACCTTGTTCACCCGGCTCGCCTTCGCCGCTTAAGCGTATCCGATCGCCCGTATCCACCCCTGGCGGGACTTTTACTGAAATCGTTTTACTGTCTTTGATACGCCCTTGACCGTGACAATCACCACAAGGTTCTTTGATCACCTGACCCGCCCCGCGACAGTCCGGACAAGTTTGTTGGATGGAGAAAAACCCCTGCGACATGCGCACTTGACCATGGCCGTGACAGGTTGTGCAAGTGACAGGCGATGATCCTGCTTTTGCGCCGGTACCATCACATGTTTCACAAGGAAGATGCACCGGCACACGTACTTGTACAGTATTGCCTGCAACGGCCTCTTCTAACGTCATTTCGAGATCGTAAGCAAGATCAGCACCTCGATAGACACGTTGGCCACCGCGACCAGCACCACCGAAAATATCGCCGAAAACAGAATCGAAAATATCGCCAAATCCACCCGCACCCGCGCCACCGCCGCCCATGGATTGATCAACACCGGCATGGCCAAACTGATCGTACGCTGCACGTTTCTGCGCATCGCTCAGCACTTCATAAGCCTCTTTCACTTCCTTGAATTTTTCTTCCGCCACGTCGGAATCATCTTTATTCCGATCTGGGTGGAATTTCATCGCCATCCTTCGGTAGGCTTTTTTCAGCTCAGCTTCGCTGGCATTTTTCTCGACACCCAGCACTTCATAATAATCACGTTTAGCCATAAAAAGTGTTCAATCCATTAAAAGCAAAATGCCCGAACGAGCTTCCTCGTTCGGGCTTGGTAAAGCGTAAAACACGATAACGTATTACTTGTCGTCCTTCACTTCTTCAAAGTCAGCGTCGACGATATCATCGTCAGCGGTTTTTTCAGTTTCTGCAGATGCACCTGCATCACCACCGGTAGCTTCAGACTGTGCATACGCGCGTTCTGCCAGTTTACCTGAGAGTTCAGCTAATGCTTGTGTCTTCGTTTCGATGTCATCTTTGTCGTCACCCTCGGTCGCTGTTTTTAAGGTTGCGATCGCGGCTTCGATTTCCGTTTTCTCCGCTTCTTCGACTTGATCGCCGAGATCTTTCAATGACTTCTCAGTCCCGTGAATAATCTGATCCGCCGTGTTACGTGCTGTCACCAGCTCGTGCAACTTACGATCATCCTCAGCATGCGCTTCAGCGTCTTTCACCATTTTATCGATCTCTTCATCCGACAAACCGCTGGATGCTTTAATGATGATCGATTGTTCCTTATTCGTGGCCTTATCTTTCGCAGAAACGTTAAGAATGCCGTTTGCATCGATATCAAATGTCACTTCAACTTGCGGCACACCGCGTGGTGCAGGTGGAATGTCCGCCAGATCAAATCGACCCAGTGATTTATTCCCAGAAGCGATTTCACGCTCACCTTGTAACACGTGGACTGTCACGGCGGTTTGATTATCTTCAGCGGTTGAAAATACTTGATTCGCTTTTGTTGGAATCGTAGTGTTTTTCTCGATCAGCTTCGTCATCACGCCACCCATGGTTTCAATACCGAGTGACAATGGAGTAACGTCGAGCAGCAAGACATCTTTCACATCACCGCCAAGAACACCACCTTGAATTGCTGCACCGATGGCAACCGCTTCATCCGGGTTCACGTCACGACGTGGTTCTTTACCGAAAATCTCTTTCACCACTTCCTGTACTTTCGGCATCCGTGATTGACCGCCAACCAAGATTACATCGGTAATATCGGACGGACTAACACCAGCGTCTGAGATCGCTGTCTTACATGGCTGGATTGTGCGCTGGATCAGTTCGTCAACGAGTGATTCAAGTTTTGCACGCGTCAGTTTAATGTTCAGATGTTTAGGACCAGATGCATCCGCCGTGATATACGGTAAGTTCACATCCGTCGCTTGACCTGAAGACAGCTCGATTTTTGCTTTTTCCGCCGCTTCTTTTAAGCGTTGTAATGCGAGTGGGTCATTGTGCAGATCGACACCTTGCTCTTTTTTGAATTCATCGGCGAGGAACTCAATAATGCGCAAGTCAAAATCTTCACCACCTAGGAACGTGTCACCATTCGTCGATAAAACTTCGAACTGATGCTCGCCATCGACATCGGCGATTTCAATGATCGACACGTCGAACGTACCACCACCAAGGTCATAAACAGCGATCGTGGAATCGCCTTCTTTTTTGTCCATGCCGAACGCCAGCGCAGCGGCTGTTGGTTCGTTGATGATGCGTTTAACGTCCAAGCCCGCGATCTTACCCGCGTCTTTCGTCGCTTGACGTTGTGAATCATTAAAATAAGCCGGTACGGTTACAACCGCTTCTGTGACTGGCTCACCAAGATAATCTTCCGCCGTTTTTTTCATTTTCTGCAAAACTTTCGCGGAGACTTCAGGTGGCGCCATTTTTTTGCCCATGGCTTCGACCCAAGCATCGCCATTATCTGCTTTGATAATGTTATACGGCACCATTTTCACATCACGTTGCACAACATCGTCAGCAAATTTACGACCGATCAGACGTTTTACTGCGAACAGTGTGTTATCAGGATTCGTCACCGCTTGGCGTTTGGCTGACTGACCAACTAAGACTTCATCATCTTTTGTAAATGCAACGATTGAAGGCGTTGTACGACCACCTTCACTGTTTTCAATGACCTTAGGACTTCCGCCGTCGAGTACGGCGACGCAAGAGTTTGTCGTACCCAGGTCAATACCAATAATTTTACCCATTGTTAAATTTCTCCGTATCGATTTTTGATTTGTTATGGATATGGGGTTTGTTCAGAATATTTCAAGCCCGCGCCGTCATTTCGCTTATTTTGCGACAACCACCATTGCTGGGCGGATCAGGCGTTCATTCAGTAGATAGCCTTTTTGCATGACGTCGATTACCTTACCGGACTCGGTGTTGGCATCTTCGATCATGGTCATTGCCTGATGTTTTTCAGGGTCAAAAGCTTCACCTTTCGGATCAACCATCGTCACACCACATTTTGCGAGAGCCGACTCGAACATTTTTAATGTCAGATCCATCCCTTCCGCAAGGCTAGCAACATCAGCATTCTCAGAAGCATTTAAGCCCAACTCTAAACTGTCTTTAACTGGTAAGAATTCATTCACCAGCTTTTCTACAGAATATTTGTGCGCATTTTCAACGTCTATCGTTGCTCGGCGACGCGCGTTATCAGTTTCTGCTTTGGCGCGTAGTGCCAGATCCCAGTTTTCATCTGCTTTCGCTTGTGCGGCAGCGAGTTCTTCTTTGAGCAATTCCAGCTCATTTTGCTCGACAGGCGCTTGTTCTTCTTCGTTGTCATCACTAGCTTGTTCAGTAGCAACCGCATCCATATCCGGCTTTTCTTCAGGCGTATGATCCGTATCGTTTGAGTTCACCATGTTTGTTTAATACTCCAGAAAAAATTCGTTGTTTGGTCTTATGGGGCTTAATTCAGCGATTTCAAGGTCGAGCCCAAAATTCGTGCAGTGATGTCGACAATCGGTATCACACGATCGTATGGCATACGTGTTGGGCCAATAATGCCGAGCACGCCAAGGATTTCACCATCTGCTTCATAGGTTGAGGTGACAATGCTGCAATCATCGAACGCTTTATAGCCCGACTCTTCACCAATAAATAACTGAATGCCTTGCGCATCCAATGCCTGATCAAGCAAATGCAGCACATCACGTTTATGATTGAATGCTTCGAACAACTGCCGTAACTGATCAATATCCGACAATTGCCCGGGCTCCATCAAATTCGTTTGACCGGCGATCACGTAATCCTTACTTTGCGCCTGCCCATCGAGCGCTTGCGTCATGTCGATCACGGTTTCCATCAACTGATTCAATTCATCTTTTGCTTGCGCCATTTCGTCCAATAGCTGCTGCCGAACCGACGACATGTTCCGACCGATGAAAACGCTATTCAAATAATTCGCGGCTTGCTCAAGTTCCGAAGGCGAATATTTACGTTTCGTCTCAACGATGCGATTTTGCACATTTTTGTTGTTAAACACTAAGATCGCTAAGACTTTCGTTTCTGACAGTGGGATAAATTCCACATGACGTAAATGTTGCACTTCCTGCCGCGGGATCATCACCACCCCGGCAAGGTGCGTAATCTCGGAAAGCACATTTGAGGTTCTTTTCAGTAGCGACTTGATTTCATCTTCTGATTCTAGATCCTGACAAATTCGTCTCACCACCGACGGGGTGAGTTGATCCACCTTGAGTAATGAATCTACGAACATTCGATAACCCTGATTCGTCGGGATGCGCCCTGCCGATGTGTGCGGTGATTTGATCAACCCCAAATCTTCCAGATCCGCCATGACATTACGTACCGTCGCCGAACTTAAGTTCAAACCGGACTCTTTGACAAGCGTACGCGAGCCGACGGGCTGACCGTCTTGTATGTAACGCTCGATCAACACTTTTAACAAGTGCTGCTGTCGATCGTTCACCAGCGAATCGTCTGATCGTTTAGGCATAAACTCCGCGCTTTTAGTAATAAAGTTAAGTGATGCAATTTTTAGTTAAGTGCAGGAATTTAGCACTCGGAATGTATGAGTGCAAAAATTGCGCCGGATTGTATGACAGTCTACGCTGCAAAAAAAGATTGAGGGCAAGAAACTGAAATGCTAAGTTGCCCGCATGTTCAAAAAAATCGGTCTGATCGCTAAACCCGGCGAGAAACGGGTTCGCGATACCCTCAGGCAACTGATCCAATTTCTCAAAGCAAAAGATTTTAGCATCGCTATTGATGCCGCCTGTCTTGATCACCTGAAAGCCTCAGAACGCACCGACTTGGAGCAGCTTGATGGTCAAAACTGTGATCTCCTGATCGCCATCGGTGGCGACGGCACCATGTTGCATGCCACGCATCAACTGCCTAATTTTGATGTACGGCTACTCGGCATCAATCTAGGACGCTTGGGGTTTTTGACTGACATCACCCCCGATGAAATGGAACCACGACTGGAAGCCATCCTTGCCGGCGAATTCATTGAAGAACAGCGCGCCATTTTAAAATGCACCGTGATCCGCAAAGGCAACGCCATCGCCACGCACTACGCTCTGAATGATGCCGTCATTCAAAAATGGGATACCGCTCGCCTGATCCGCTTCGACACATACGTGAATGATGCTTATGTGAATAGCCAGCGCTCTGATGGTGTGATCGTGTCAACACCAACAGGTTCAACCGCCTATGCGCTCTCATGTGGGGGGCCGATCTTACATCCCGGAATGAACGCAATCGTGCTCGTACCGATTTGTCCGCACACACTCAGCAACCGCCCGATCGTGGTCGATGGCAACAGCAGCATCACTATTGAAGTCGGCACACCAGAAGCGGAACATGCACGCCTTACTTGCGACGGTGATGTTAAGTTCAGCCTCGCCCAGGACGATCGCATTTGCATTGAAAAAAGTGAACGCTTTATTCGACTCATTCACCCAACTGATCACGATTACTACGCTACCTTGCGCGCAAAACTCCAATGGGGCTGATACACCTTTCTGTTCAAAACTTCGTCATCGTCGATAAGCTGGAACTTGAATTTTCCAACGGTATGACGGTGTTCTCTGGTGAAACCGGTGCGGGTAAATCGATCATGATCGACGCGCTTGGCCTCGTGCTCGGTGAACGTGCGCAAGGAAGCATCGTGCGCAAAGGTGCCGAGAAAACCACCATCGGTGCGATTTTCGATATTCGCAACATTCCAGAAGCGCAACGTCTACTCACTGATCAAGACATTGATATTGAAGACGGTGAATGTATTTTACGTCGGCAGATCACCCAAGACGGACGCTCACGCGCCTACATCAATGGCATCACCGTTCCACTGCAAACGCTGAAAGAGTTGAGTGAGTTCCTGGTTGATATTCACGGTCAACACGCGCACCAATCGCTACTTAAAAAAGATATTCAGCGCGACATGCTGGATGACTTTGCTGATCACGAAAAATTGTTAAACGCCGTTAGTCAATCCGCCGACCGCTATAAAAAAACCACGCAAGCCTTAGCCGAACTCAGCGGCGATCCATCTCAACGTGATGCGCAAAAAGATTTACTTCGTTATCAGATCAGCGAACTCGAAACCAGCGTCGTCAGTGAAGCCGATCTGACGGAGACACTAGAGCGGCATGCACGGCTGGCGAACATGACCAAAATTGCCGAAGCCTGTCAACGTGCGGAACAATTGTTTGATGATCAAGGCGCGGACATCAGCGCGCATTTACAACACGCTGAACAAGACCTGCTCGCCATCTCCAGCTTCGAACCACAAGCCGCTTCCATCGCGCAAATATTAAACGAAGCGAGTGTCTTGCTTGATGAAGCACAGAGCCAGTTGCACCAACTCACCGGCAATCTGGAATTTGATCAAGCCGAGCTTGATCAAATCGAATCGCGCCTCGGCAAACTGCACGATCTCGCACGTAAACATCAAACCAAAATCGAAGCTTTACCAACCAGCCTGATCAATTTGCAAGATCAATTAGATCAATTGGAAAATAACGAAGCGCGTGTAAAACAATTACTCAGTGAACAAACCGACTCTTTGGAAAAATACCTGTCAGCGGCAGAAAAACTATCAAAAAGCCGACAAAAAGCAGCAAAGAAACTCAGTGACCAAATCACCGCTGAAATGCAATTACTCAGCATGGCCGGGGGTCGCTTTGAAGCACAGATCAATATTCCTGAAGATCAAACGCCATCCAAACACGGCCAAGATCGCGTCGAATTTCTCGTCGCCGCCAACCCGGGGCAGGACTTACACCCGCTCAACAAAGCCGCTTCTGGAGGCGAACTTTCACGCATCAGCCTTGCGATCCAAGTCATCACCTCGCAAGGCAAAGGCGTACCGACCTTGATCTTCGACGAAGTCGATGTCGGCATCGGCGGCGGCACCGCTGAAATCGTCGGACAAAAAATGCGCGCGCTAGGTGAGAATCGACAAGTCCTCTGCGTAACACATTTAGCCCAAGTCGCCTCCCTCGGTCATCACCACATGCAAGTGCGCAAAGAAAGCGAAAAAGACGAAACACGCACACAGATCAAACAACTTGATCAGAATGGACGTGTGGAAGAAATTGCGCGGATGTTAGGTGGGTTGAAGATTACCGATCAAACACGGGCGCATGCTAAGGAGATGTTGAGAATATTTGATTAGATTATCCATCACATATCGAGCACTCAATTCGATTGTGACAACACGTCACTCAACTTTCCATTCCAATTTTTCTAAAATATACCGTTATTTGCAAAATCGGAAATTATGACCAGTCTAACTGTCTTATACTCATATTAATTCTAAAGCGCTTTAATAATTAAATCTCTCGATTTTATTAAACCCTCAGACACCTAAATAGCTATTTTACATATGCGATATATTATCCTTACTATTTGTTTATTGTTGGCTTCTTGTAACACATTGCAAAAAAAAGAATTTCAAGAAGTGCAAGAGTTAGAACAAAATATTGTCATACTTTCTTACCCTATCAACATGATTCAAGATAAAAACTTACTACCAAGAATTGTTAAGAAAGCTGCGAACATGACTCATGAAAAAGGGTATGAAAACTTTCTGCTATTTCGTTCTAAAGGTCCCGATACACGGTTTGAAATGACAATCTTTATGTATAACGATTCGAAAGAAATTCCTCCCGATATGCTAAGACTAGAAAGATTCAATGCGGAAGAATATATGAACAAAGAATATGTACCACTTGGTCTTGATCCGAGAGCTGCGTAAAGAATGAATATCCAGATCCAAATCCCGTAGGGCGCACGCACTCACGTGCAGAGCACCGAATTTAATTCCGCTATCATTTTTAATAATGGATATAGATGAGCATGCTCCCCAGCGGAACGTATTTCGTGACGGTGAATTGTTTAACGCGAAAGAACAATTCAATCTAAACCCATAATATTGAAATTCTACGGAATGCTATCTCAACAACAAAACGATCGCATCCATTTACTATTCATGCCTAGGTGGTTTTACCTGATCATATACATTGTGTGATCGAACGGCCTGAGAATGATTGAGACTTTTCAATATGACTGCGCTCAATCAAAATGCTCTTCTCAAAGAATATTCCAAAACAGGAATATAAAAGTCATGTTCGTGTGAAACGTCGCGAACGTGGAATATGGCAACGTCAATATTGGGAACATTTGATCACAGATGAAAAAGATTACCGCCATATGAATTATGCGCGTGTCAATCCAGTTAAGCATGGTTTGGTTCGTCGGGTGAAAGATTGACCTTACTCAACTTTTCATCGCTTGATTGAAAAAAGTACTTATGAGGAAATTTAAGCTGGTGGTCTAGAAAAAAATTTACCTTATGAAGATTAGTTTAATCGGCGCACTGCACGCGAGTGCGCCCTACTTTTTTCTACTTACAGAATATACTTCGTCATATCCTCGTCTTGCGCGAGTTCACCGAGTTGTTGATCAACATAGTCTGCATCGATTGTGACGGTTTTTTGATCGCCATCTGCTTCAAAGGAAATTTCTTCTAGCAGCCGTTCAACAACGGTATGCAAACGACGTGCGCCGATATTTTCGTTGGTTTGGTTGACTTGCCATGCGATCTCAGCGATGCGTTTAATGCCGGATTCATCAAAAGATAACTCCACACCTTCGGTTTTCATGAGCGCGTGATATTGCTCTGTCAGCGAGGCATTTGGTTCGCTTAAGATCCGCACAAAGTCATCGACGGTTAGTGCGAATAATTCAACGCGGTTCGGTAAGCGACCTTGTAATTCCGGAATCAGATCAGAAGGTTTTGATAAGTGAAATGCGCCTGATGCAATAAATAAAATGTGATCCGTTTTGATCATGCCGTATTTTGTGGTGACGGTGCTGCCCTCGACCAGTGGTAACAGATCACGCTGTACGCCTTCGCGCGAAACATCCGCACCGCTGCTTTGATCGGATCGGGAGGCGACTTTATCCAGCTCATCAAGGAAAACAATGCCGTTTTGTTCAACTGCCGTTATCGCTTCGGCTTTGATTTCTTCTTCGTTGACCATTTTCGCAGCTTCTTCGTCGATCAGGACTTTGTGCGCGTCTTTTATTTTCATTTTCCGTGTGCTGGTTTTGCCACTGCCGCCCATGTTTTGAAACATGTTTTGCAATTGGCTGGTCATTTCTTCCATACCCGGCGGCGCCATGATTTCGACGCCCATTTGTGATGCGCTGACTTCGATTTCGATCTCTTTGTCATCGAGCGTACCTTCGCGCAGCATTTTGCGAAATGTCTGACGTGTGCCAGTCTCTTCTAGCTCGTTGTCAGGCTCTCCGGTGCGAGCACTCGGTAGCAGGATTTCAAGAATGCGATCTTCGGCTAAATCTTCTGCTTTGGTTCGAAATTTCTTCATCGCGTTTTCACGGTGCATTTTGATCGCGATGTCCGCCAGATCACGAACGATCGATTCCACGTCGCGTCCGACATAACCGACCTCAGTGAATTTCGTCGCTTCAACTTTAATAAACGGTGCATTCGCCAGTTTCGCCAGTCGACGAGCAATTTCGGTTTTACCGACACCGGTTGGGCCGATCATGAGAATATTTTTTGGCGTAATTTCGGCACGTAGATCTTCATCCACTTGCGAGCGACGCCAGCGATTCCGCAGCGCCACGGCAACGGCTCGTTTCGCGTCGTCTTGGCCAATGATGTGTTTATTCAGTTCGTTTACGATTTCTTTAGGAGTCAGTTCAGTCATACGAATTATGTTCTTGCGCTTAGGCGTCCAGTTCTTCAATGACAAGATTGCCATTAGTGTAAATGCAAATATCAGCAGCGATCAGTAAGGATTTTTCGACAATGCTACGCGCGTCCAGTTCGGTATTATCGAGAAGCGCTTTTGCGGCCGATTTTGCGAAGGAGCTACCGGAGCCGATCGCAAGTAAGCCATTTTCCGGCACTTCCGGATCAACCACGTCGCCGTTACCGGTGATGATGAAGGAATTCTCTTTATCCGCCACGATCAGCATGGCTTCGAGTTTGCGAAGGGCTCGATCGGAACGCCAGTCTTTCGCGAGTTCGACCGCTGCTCGCATCAGATTACCTTGATGTTTTTGCAGTTTCGCTTCAAGCCGTTCAAATAGGGTGAAGGCGTCTGCCGTGCCCCCAGCAAAACCAGCAACCACTTGATTTGTTTCACTATTCAGGCGTCTTACTTTGCGCGCATTACCTTTTAACACCGTGTCGCCTAATGTCACTTGTCCGTCACCGCCAATCACAACATGGCCGTTGCGACGCACGGAGAGAATGGTTGTCCCTCTGAATTGTTCCACGTTCAAACCTCAGGTATAAAGAGCTGGAATTGTACACGATTTTCAATTCGACACAGAAAAACCAGCGTATCTGGTTTACACTCGCGGAGCATAAATTGCCTTGTGAAACTGGACTGCTGACGAGGCTGAATCTCAAGGAATTCCCCCCATTATGAGCTCACAAGATAGTCAGGCTGAAGCCAAGACGATTCACGGATTACGATCTTTACTCGGCACATCGAGCATTATGTTTGGTTTGCGCGTGGCTGGTGCGGCGGCCGCATTTTTGACGCAGATGTTACTGGCACGCTGGATGGGCGCTCATCAGCTCGGCATTTATGTTTACGCCTTTTCATGGATGATTATTCTCGCAACGATTGTCAGCTTGGGCTATGAAATGTCCTCATTTCGTGTGATCGGACAAGCGCTAAGCGAAAAACGCCACGATCTGATCAAAGGCTATCTACTGCGGGGTCGTCAACTTTTCTGGTCATTAGGCATCGTAACCTCGTTGATTCTCGCCGGCTTGATTTATTTTATTGATGGACTGGTCGATCCGGAATACCGCAACACACTCTTGCTCGCGCTCGTCGTACTCCCTGTTTATCTCACTGCTGTTATGCACGAAGCCACGTCGCATGCGTTTTCTTGGCTTTATATGATGATCCTGCCGAATACAGTTTTTCGCCCCGTTTTACTCTTACTCGCTGTTGCCTTTGTTTGGTTCACTCAACATGAATTAAAAGCCGAACAAGTCATGATCTACCAACTCATGGCGATGGTTTTCGTGACCTTCATTCATTATTTATTTTTCCGAAAAATGTTGGAAAAGAAAATTGGAAACCCAACACCAACGTATCTCACGCGATCATGGATCCGTATTGGTTTACCGCAATTAGTGCCGATGTTGTACATCAGTTTTCTCCCTGAGATCAGCGTCATTATGGTAGGTTTTTTTCTCCCGCCAGATGACGTCGCGATCTTCAGTATTGCCTTCCGCGTAGCAATGTTGATCAGCTTTATGATCTTCGCCGTCGACAGTATTTTTCGTCCAAAAGCGGCACTGATGTTTGCTGAAGGTGATCATGAAGGTTTACAAAAACTGACCACTCAAAGTACGCAATTAATGTTTTGGCCGGGCCTGGCATGCGTGATCTTTTTTATTTTATTTGGACGACAAATTTTAGGGTTCTTCGGTGACGAGTTTGTCACCGGTTATGACGTGTTTGCCCTACTCTCCGCTTGCCAGTTGATCATTGTGTTTTTTGGTCCTGTATCAAGCTTACTGAATGTCACTGGCCATCAGGATTACAGCATGATGGTTTTCAGCGTCGCGTTGATCGGAATACTGCTGATGGACGTCATCCTCGTTCCAATCTTCGGTATGCTCGGTGCCGCGTTAGGCGTTATTCTGATCACGGCGATGTGGAATGTCTGGATGTGTTTATTAGTTAAACGACATCTGAATATTCATTCACATTTATTGAGTCATTTTATTCATCGCGGATAATTTATTCAGCACTCACCTGAATAAAAATAGGCGTTGATCGTAACGTGATTTTTGAATATCCATCAGGATTTTTTTCGGGCAATATCGTCTCACCCAAACTTCCGGAAATTGTGAAAGACTGGGACTCACCGATAAAGTCAGTAAGATTATAGTCCGATTTTTTTTGAGGCTCGAGTAACCAAATAACTTCAACCTGGCCATCATGTTCTCGATCTGTATTTTCAAACCGATAATGCGCAATCGAGGTGTCTTTATGATCAACTTTTTGTACCGATTTTTTCCCGTTGAGCAAATCAATTAATTGCATATAGGCCGCGTAGATCGGTTTCGGAAACCCACGGTAATCAACTAAACCAAAATGATTTTCCGCATACTCACGCGCCACTTCACGATCGCGATAGTTGTACCAGAAAATTTTTTCGACGCCTTCTTGCAAAGCGACCACGTGTAGTTTTATTACATATTCAACTGATTGCACATCGGTAAAACCTGGTACTTCCACGTTAGAACTAGGGTAACCAAAAAAATGATCTGCCGTGTGTCCACGTAATGGTGCGCCAACTTCTGTAAACCAGATCGGCATCGTTCGATGTGCTGCACGCATTTCACTACGAATTTTAGTCATATACGTCGGCAACCAACTTTCCGGATCAGGGAAATCCGGCCATGCGTATGGATGCAAAGAAAGAATATCGAATTCGCGTGCGGCATTGCTCCGAAGAAACGATCTCACTGGTTCAATTCGCGTTTCTGCGATTTGATAAATTAATTTTGCCTCCGATCCTGTTGGTTTTTTTTGCGCGTTAAATCGCTGAGTTTTGAGCGCCAAGTTTGACCAATAATACGGCTGTCGAAATCGGTTCGACAAATTTTCTTCAATTCCCAATTCCCAATAGGCTACGTCTGGTGCGGCACCTAGATAATCTCTAAAGTGTGCTGCCATGTTTTCAAGCTGTTTTTCTGTAACAGGCTGATCATCCTCTGTTTGCCAGAATTCCCCCGTGGCAATGGGGAGTTCTTCGAATCCACGATCACGTCGCCTCTGAATTTCAAACTGCCACCATTCTGCGGGAGTTGTATGCCAGGTCATGGTTTTCAGCCAAATCGGCGCATCAAGATCAGCAGACTCGGTGTGTACTAAACCAAACTGACTCTGGTGTGGTAACAGCTCCGTTCGTTTTTGATTCGGATCGCGAATGACAAAACCAAAACGCATCGGCTCGTTAATTTCCCGGTCCATGATCTGCACATTTGGCTGATCAGATGCGATAACAAGGGCAAGATACCCCTGTTCTAGAATTGGCGCTCGTGCTGCGATCACTTCGTTAATTGGCAGTACGGTTTTATCAGAAAGAGAGTTTCCGTCCATGTCTTGCCACTGATAGTTGAGTGGGCTTGAGCGCTTTGGCTGATAATCGTCTAGCGAATCGCTCGAGACTTTGATTGTGATCGTAACCGCTTGGCCGGGTGGGTATACGTGGCGTGGTTGGCTGTCGCCGATTTGTACCTGGTAGTGCGATGTTTTTTGCTCGGAGAGTTTTTCTTTCGCGCAAAGAAGGCTCGGAAACGTCAGAAAAAGACTGAACAACACTTTATAAAAATCTGATTTGGTCGCTAAAGCTCTTAATTGAAAACGATTAATATCCATGTACGATCCTGTTGAATTTGAAAATCCCGCTCAAAGCTCCATGACCTTGTATCTTACATGGTTGCTGATGTTCGTCAGTGGTTTTGTGTTAATTGAACCGTCACCATTTGAGTTGTTAGGCCTCTGCCTGCTTGGTTTTGCGATCGTTTCTGGCTTAAATTTCCCTAAAGGCTTGGGCACGATCGCCTCAATCTATGGCTTGTATCTAGTTTTCAGTTTACCCGGCTCGCTGCTTGCTCCAGATTCTTCAGCAACATTCAAACCACTTTTCATACGTACTTTTCTTGGTTTGATCATGCTGTATCTCGCCAGCCTTATTTTTGCTAACCCGAAACGTAATTTCAGTGTTCTTATGAATGGCTACGTCTTGGGCTGCGTGATCGTCTGTGCAATGGGGATACTCGCTTATTTCCAGGTCATGCCGAGCGCCGATACCTTCCTAATGCATTCTCGTGTCAAAAGTACCTTTAAAGATCCAAACGTGTTTGGACCCTATTTGGTGCCTGTCATGGTCTATTTATTTTACCGACTAGAAAGCAATATCGGTCGCTGGTATATCAACCTGCTTTTTTTCAGTATTGCACTCGTCGCTTTACTATTAAGTTTTTCACGCGGTGCTTGGGTGAATTTAATTCTAGCGATGAGCTTTTATATCGCGTTGCGCTTCTTCACCATGCGGAGTTTTAAGGATGTCGATCGACTGATTAAATTCGCCATTTTTGGCTTGGTTGTTGCGATCATCTTACTGGGCTATTTACTCTCAACAGACATCGTGGGTGATCTCTTTCGCGAGCGAGCAAAACTACAAGGCTACGATGTTAACGAACGCTTCCATGCGCAACAAAAAGCCATCGAATACATTTATATGACGCCACTGGGCATTGGTCTAAAACAATCCGAGTTGCCGATCGGCATCGTCCCTCACAACATTTATCTCTACATTTTCTTAGAAGCAGGCTGGCTCGCTGGCACGTTTTTCATCACGTTTATTTTAATGACGATATACCGCGGTATTAAATTCTGCCTGTTACGCACAGAGATGCAATTCGTCGGTTTCGTCTTGCTCGGTTGTCTGATCAGCACATTTCTACAAAGCTTTTTAATTGATAGTACGCACTGGCGACACATCTATGTTTTGTTAGGTTTTATGTGGGGTTTGATTCTGCATTACGAAGTTCGCTTGAGAGAATGAACAAATGTAAAGACTTGCCGCAATTAACCGATATAAAGGGTAGAGAAGAACTTTTTAAGTAGTAGGAATTATGAAAAAGAAACCATTAATCGCATTATTCATCCTGCAAACAGGTCTGTATTCCGGCCAAAATGCATTGGCTATGGATGAGAACAATTATAAGCCAGAGACAGTCACCTCCCGTGAACGTCCAGAGCTCGCCGCGCTCGGCGCACGTGCAGGCGCGTTCCGTCTTTATCCTAGCTTGGTATTACAAGAACGGTACGAAGATAACATCTACGCCACGCAATCAAATGAAATCTCAGACTATGTTTCTGTCGTTCGCCCGGCTTTAAATATTCAGTCTCTTTGGGGACGCCACGCACTTAACTTTCGCACAGACGCCGCGATCGGTCGTTATGCCGATAATGACAATGAAGATTACGAAGATTTTTCAACAGAATTAAGCGGTCGCCTTGATTTAAATCATGCACAGCGCGTCACTGCGAGTTATAACTTTTCCGAACAGCATGAAGAACGAAATTCGCCAGATGATGTGAACGGCCTGACACCAACAACATTTGATACGCATCGCTTTAACCTCGGCTATCGCCGCACGTTTAACCGAGTCAGCGTGGAAGTCACTAGTAATTTCCGTACAACAGATTACGACGATGTACGCGGTAGTACAGGCAATGTCATTAACAATGATGATCGCGATCGTGATCGCATCGAAGGTGCGATAAAACTTGGCTACGATTTGTTGCCGGGTTATACCGCTTATGTACAAACCGCGGTAAACAGTATCGATTATGACAACGTAATTGATGGTCAAACATTTGATCGCGACTCTGATGGATTGAGTATTGACGTCGGCACGGATCTGGATCTCTCCGGCACGTTATATGGCAATGTTTTTGTTGGTTATACCGAACAGGATTACGATGCCCTCGCATTAGGTAAAGTGTCTGGCCTTTCCGGTGGCGCATCACTCACTTGGCTCGCCTCAGAGATGACCACCGTCACAGGCTCTCTCAACCGTTCGATTGAAGAAACAAACCAACAACGCGGTACGAATTTCGCGTCAGGTATTTTTAATACAAGAGCGAATCTCACCATTGATCACGAGTTAATGCGAAACCTATTGATTCAGGGTCGCATGCGACTATCAGAAGATGATTTTGAAGGGATTAATCAAACCGATACTTACTTTGGTAGTGGCCTCGGTGCGACATATATGATCAATCGACACTTCCAAATTTTGATGGATTACGATTATTTACAAAGAGACTCGGATGCTGTGACAAATAATAACGATTATTCAGAGAATCGCTTTTCTTTGGGTGGTCGGGTTCAGTTATAGTGTTATTTAGGTTAAGGATAAACCGGTAAATTAAAGTGAATACAAGGAAACTCTCTCAAGCCGCTGTGGTTGCGTTCGTCCTCGCATGGACATTACCAACAGCGCTACACGCAAATTCTAACGAATATCAATCGCCAGACAGCGAAGTCATATCTCCGCCTGTACAATCGAGCTACCAGCTAGGTTCTGGCGATGAGATTAAAGTGACGGTCTTCGGCCACCCCGATCTATCAGGTCAGTTTTCCATTGATGGTAGCGGTCGTGTGTCACTCCCTCTGATCAAAGATGTTCAAGCCGAAGGTCTCTCAGTCACCGCTCTGGAAGAAGCAATCGTCGCGAAACTTTCGCCGGATTATCTGCTCAACCCAAAGGTAAGCATTGAAGTCCTCAACTATCGTCCGATCTATATTATCGGCGAGGTGAAAAACCCCGGACGTTATGCTTACGTGAGCGGTATGACCGTACTCACCGCAGTGGCTCTCGCGGGTGGGTATACCTATCGCGCGAAAACGACGAAAGCCTTCATCACACATTCAAAACATATTAGTGATAATAAAGAGACAGTCGTTCAGGATACTGTCGTGCTGCCTGGCGATGTGATCGAAATTCCTGAAAAATACTGGTTATTTTAGGTGACAGTAAACGCAATGGAAGCAGAACTGACAGACGATAAGGAAAAGGTAAGCATAGTGAAAACGCCAGAAGGCAAAATCATTCCCAACAACAAGCAGGAGAAAAAATATTCTCAGGCTTATAAGTTGCGCATACTCGAATTAGGCGCACGTTGTAAATCTGCGCTTGAATTGCAGAACCTCCTCAAGCGTGAAAACTTACATGCTGCACAGCTGAACAAATGGTGGCGAGAATTTTCCGATCACCTGTCGTTTAAACAGGTTACCGGAAAACAAATCAGTGAGCTGCATGCGGCTCCGAATGTGGTTAATGAACCCACGCAACGAGTTGATCGTCGCGCACCAGGCAATAATGATGTCACCGTCAATCCTAAAGAAATTTTCGCTCGCATTTGGCGCAATAAATGGCTCATGCTGGCGACGATGTTCTTCGTGATCTCCTTGGCATTTATTTTCCTTAAAACAGCAACGCCCGAATACACCTCACGCGCTTTAATGTTGATCGGTAATAGAACACCGGACGCCGTGAAAAGCTCTGTTTCGGATTTACAACTTGATGCGCAAACCGTGCAGAATGAGTTGGAAATTCTACGTTCTTACACTATCGCAGAAAAAGTTATTGATCGCTTAAAACTGGATCAGTTGACCGAATTTAATCCTGCGTTGAAAGACGAACAAATTCTCAAATCGTACATTGAAAAATTTGCAGCTCAAGAAGAGGATATCGAGTCGGTTCTGCGCAAACCACAATTGGGTAATATTCCGCCGGAACGGGTCTTAGTCATCGAGCAATTTTTGGAACGCATGACATTACACAATATTCAGGACTCAAGAGTTATTGAGCTTAAATATCGCTCACAAAACCCTCTACTTGCCGCTGATATTGCAAACTCAGTTTTGGAAGTTTATCTCGATCAGCAACGCCAAGAAAAATACACCAAAACCGATCAAGCAAATGAATGGTTGAACAAACGTGTTGCCGAACTTCAACAGAAAGTAAAAGAATCTGAAACAGCCGTTGAGCAATTTCGCGAAGAAACCGGCTTGATCGAAACCAGTAAAGGTAACTCGCTCTATTCTCAACAACTGACAGAACTCAATACACAGTTAATTTTAGCTGGCACCGAGCGCGCAGAAAAAGAAGTTCGCTTGCGCCAAGTTCGTGGTTCGTATGCTGAATCCTCACCTGAAGTTTTAGGATCAGAAACGATTCGTCGCTTGCGAGAGAGAGAAAATGGCATCGAAGCGGAAATTGCCGAACTATCGACCTCATACGGCAGTAAACATCCACGCCTGGTAACACTCGCTGCGGAACAACGTGAGATTCAAGCAAAAATCAAAGCGGAAATTTCTAAAATTGTGTCTGGTTTACGAAACGAGGCCAAGATTGCACAAATCCGCGAAGGCAATTTACGTGCTCGCATGTCGGAATTAGAGAACAAACTTGCAGGCAGCAGTCAGCAGGAAGTGCAACTCCGCGCCTTAGAACGTGAAGCAGAAGCGAATCGTAACTTGTTGGCTTCTTTCCTCTCACGGGCAAAAGAAACAGATACGCAAAAAGACATCAGTGTCCAAAATGCCGATGCGAAGGTCATTTCCTATGCGACGGTGGCACGCGAGCCGACATTTCCAAAACCCGTTCCAACAGTCATCCTTGGGTTGTTTGCTTCGATTATCTTTGGCTTGATCGCTGTCTTATTACGCGAACTATTCGACCGTGGATTCCGCAGCAGTGTAGAGTTGGAAAAAGAAACTCGACTTCGTTGTCTTGGCCTCATTCCGCGTTTAGGAAAATTCAGCAAAAAATTAAACAATCCAGAAGCGTATGTGCAAAAGTATCCAGCTTCTCCATTGAGCGAATCCATTCGTTCAATATTTACTGCTATACAATTCAACCAAAATGCAGGCAGCCCGGCAAAAATCGTGCAATTTACTTCATCTCACCCAGGTGAGGGTAAATCGACTATCGCCCGTTGTTTAGCTATCTTAAAACGCCAGGCAGGGATGAAAACGATCGTGATCGATGCGGATATCCGTAACCCTAGCTTACATAAAGTGTTCAAGTCCGAATTACGTCCCGGGCTGGCAGATTACCTCAACGGAAAAGCCGCGCTGCATCAAATCATTCGTCAACATAAAAGCGGTGTTTATGTCATCACAGCGGGCATGGCACGTAAGAGTCCGACAGATCTGCTGCCGCAAGATGCACTCGATGTGTTGCTCAATGATCTCTCAGAAGTGTTTGATCTTATCGTGCTCGACTCACCACCAGTTCTTGCCGCACCCGATGCGCGGATTATCAGCTCTCGCGTGGACATGACGGTCATGGTTGTAAAATGGGCAGATACGCAACGTGATAAAACACGCTACGCGATCAAACTCTTACAGGACGCAGGGGCGAAACAAATCAGCACCTTGCTCTCGCTGGTTGATGCACGAAAACATGCGAAATATTCCTACGCAGATTCGGGTATTTATATCGGTAATCTACGTAAATATTATTCGACGGATTAATATTGAAAAATCCCCTCGTGACGGGGTTGACATAAATAAAGAGCTGGAATGGGACTTAATTAAAGATTTGGTGATGGAATATCTGGTTTCAACGAGGGTGACTTAACCTCCTTAGAGGAGCATATTCTTGATGTAAAGCTGACTGTTGCAGCCTGATCGGTTCTGATCAGACTGCAACGTAGTAAAAAATCGACCAATCCCTCGAACTGAACTTCATATTACTTATCTTCGAGAGTGTCGCTTATCTGGCTCGCGCACTTCCTTCATTAACTCGCGCGCAAACTTTTTAACTTGTAGATCGTACAACGCCAACTCCCCACCGGTCTTGATTGCCAATAACGCGAGTCGTCCGATCAACATCAGCAGAAAGATCACGATCACCCACGCTAAGAAATAAGAAACACGAATATTTTCTGACGTTGTTTCTGTCAGATTCGTCGCACCGTTTTTCGTATCCACCGGTTTTTTTGATTGAGAACCCGTGAAAGATGCCAAGACTTTATCCAAGTTTGAGCCTTGATCGATCGCATCAGCAAACCGTTCAATGTGCTGCGGCCCACGGTATAACGCCCATACTTCCACAATCACTTTTACACCCATCCACAGACCGACGATCAGCATAAAAATCCCCATCAATCGCACGCTGAATGACATAAAGTCGGTAGCCGTGCTGCTGAAACGCGATTCTTCTCTAACGGGCGGCGGCTGTCTCGCCGGTTCTCTAATCTCGCGTCGCTCGTCGGATTCGAATTTAAATTGTGTCATTGGCCCCATATCCCTTCTGTATTAATTACTGACTTGATTATGGCGCCTATCTTACCTGTAAATTGAATGATTTGAAGTCTGAAACGTATGATTCTCACGCCGATCCGCGTTTCTCACCACAGATTCAACGGTGCACAAGCCATCTTAAGATCTGCAATAATGCGGTTATGTTACGTTTTCTTCTTTCTCGCCTGATCAGCGCCTTAGTAGTTTGTCTCGGCGTTGCAACGTTGGTTTTTTTTCTGATTCATCTCGCGCCGGGCGATCCGGTTGAAGTGATGCTCGGCGAATCTGCCCTTCCTGCAGATCGCGCCGTATTGCGCGCCGAACTGAATTTAGATGCACCGTTGTGGCAACAGTGGGGGCAAAGCATGACAAATCTCATACGAGGTGATCTTGGTCAATCGCTACATTCGCGTCGTCCAATTGTAGACATTCTGGCCGAACGATTACCCAATACGATACGCCTTTCTATTGCGTCACTGCTGATCGCGATCAGCCTTGCCTTACCGCTCGGTGTGCTCGCCGCAGTGTACAGAGGTCAGTGGCTTGATCGCATAGCGATGAGTTTTTCTATGCTTGGCGTGTCCATTCCCAATATTTGGATGGGTCCTGTTCTAATCCTCATTTTCGCCCTCTGGCTCGGCTGGTTGCCGGTTTCTGGCAACAAACCGTTCAGCGCGGTAATTCTTCCTGCGCTGACACTCGGCACCGCCCTCGCTGCGATCTTGTCACGGATGATCCGCGCCAGTGTGCTAGAGGTTCTCAACGAAGATTACATTCGCGCCGCACGTGCACGCGGGCTTAACCAATCACGCGTGATTTTGCGTCATGCACTCGGCAATGCTGCGTTACCCGTGTTAACCGTGCTCGGCATCCAACTCGGCGCCTTACTCGGCGGTGCGGTAATCACAGAAACCATTTTCGACTGGCCTGGTATCGGCTTATTAATAGTCGAAGCCATCCAGCAACGGGATTATCCGGTCGTTCAAGCTTGCGTTTTGGTCATTAGCCTCATCTATGTCTTAGTCAATACGCTCACTGATCTGCTCTATGGCGTGCTTGATCCGCGCATTCGTTTGGCCGAGTAATGTCAGCACAATCCCGACCTTATTTTTCCATCTTCATCGTCAGCCTCTGGCTTTTCGCCGCGATCGGCGCGAGTTGGTTAGATCTGAACCCCAACCAGCTCGATCTCCCGCATAGCCTTGTTGCACCAAACAGCTCAGCTCTGCTCGGTTATGATGATCTCGGACGTCCCATGTTGGATCGCTTGCTACAAGGCGCACAGGTTTCCTTTTACATCGCTTTCTGGGTGATCGGACTTTCCGCTTTGATCGGGACGCTAATCGGCCTCATCGCTGGTTGGTCCGGAGGCTGGTTAGATCACGTTCTGACACGCATCATCGATATCTTCATGGCCTTTCCCGGCATTCTCTTGGCAATTGCGTTGGCTGGTGTGATGGGTGCCGGATTGAGCAATATTGTGATCGCACTGACCACCGTTGGTTGGGTTGGCTTCGCACGGCTCGCACGCGCGCAAACATTCAGCGTCAAACAACGCGAACACATTCAAGCTGCACGTGCGCTCGGTACAACGACATCGAACATTCTCATCAGACACATTTTGCCGTTAATCCTCGCCCCGCTGATCGTTGAAGCGACTTTCGGCATCGCCAGCGTCATCATTGCAGAAGCAGGTTTATCATTTCTGGGCCTTGGTATTCAAGCGCCCGATCCGTCCTGGGGCAGCATGATCCGCGACGGCACCCGTTATATGCTGATCGCACCACACATGGTTATCGTGCCCGGTGTCGCCTTGTGTCTCGTGGTGCTCGCGGTGAATCTTCTAGGTGATTACTTACGTGATCGATTTGATCGTAAATAGTCCTGATCTGGCAACGCACAAAATTTAAGCTGTGCTAACATAAAACAGCAAGTGTGAACGAAGACTAGAACGAGACAACGGAAAAAATGACCATTGGCCCTTTGATGATCGACGTGCAGGGCACGTCTCTCGAAAACACGGAACGTGAAATACTTCAGCATCCGCTCGTCGGCGGCGTCATTCTATTTAGTCGCAACTTTGAAGCCGTGGACCAAATTACTGAGCTGATCAGACAAATGCAGGATGACCGCAAAACCCGCTTGCTGATCGCGGTGGATCACGAAGGCGGAGCAGTACAACGCTTCCGCAACGGTTTCACACGTCTCCCTCCCTGCGCTGAGTTCGGTAAGAAATTTGATCAAGATGAAAAAGCCGCACTCGCACTGGCTTATGACCACGGCTGGGTCATGGCGTCAGAACTGCGCGCTGTTGGTGTCGATTTCAGCTTTGCCCCAGTGCTTGATCTCGGCGGCATTAGCCGTGTGATTAATAACCGCGCATTCCACAAAAAACCTGGCATTATTTCGCGACTCGCCTTTGCCTATCGACACGGTATGAACGACGCAGGCATGCCCGCTGTCGGAAAACACTTTCCCGGTCATGGTTCGGTTGAAGCAGACTCTCACCACGAAATTCCTATTGATGAACGCGACTATGATCAAATTGAAAAAGCTGATCTGATTCCGTTCAAACATATGATTAACAATGGCCTCGAAGCGATCATGCCAGCGCATGTGATTTACACCAATATTGATTCGAACCCTGCCGGCTTTTCCGGCTTTTGGTTACAAACGGTTCTACGAAAACGATTGAACTTTCAAGGCGTAATTTTCTCAGATGACTTAAGTATGGCAGGCGCTAGCATTGGTGGGGATTACTTAGAACGTACTCGCTCAGCACTTCAAGCTGGCTGTGATATGGCGCTTATCTGTAATAACCCGGACGGCGCGATTCAAGTTTTGGATCAGTATGGTGCGTATAATGATCCCGTCTCCCAATCACGTTTGATCAGAATGCATGGTCGACACGAAACCCATTTTGCTGATTTAATCGCAGATCAAAACTGGCAAGCACGGCATAAAGAACTTGAAGCGCTGCAACCGGAGCGTGATCTCGATCTCGGCGACGATCAATTCGTCTAAATTCATCTCGACTATTTCAAAATATACATGAAACGTTATTTACTCACGCTCATTACATTCTCGACATTTTTTTTCAGCGCCGCACGCGCAGAGCTGGCTTGTGAACCACTAACCCTGGCGGATCCAGAACAAACTATTCCGGCGCATCATGCGCGTGGATTACTTTGGAAAGTGACACGCATTGGTCTTGAACCCAGTTATCTTTTCGGCACCATGCATTTACCTGATCGCGAAATCACGCAATTACCGCGTGTCGTGCTTGAAGCGTTGGATAATTCACTAAGCGTAACGCTTGAAGTCAAGTTTGACCCCGATAGTTTTACTGATGTCAGTAAAACCATGAATTATTCAGATGGTTCAAAATTGGAAGAAAAAATCGGCGAAGAATTATTTGATAGAACGGTTAATTTATTAAAAAAATATGGCTACCGCGAAGATATGGTGAATCATCTAAAACCGTGGGCCGCTTATTTATCGTTAAGCTTGCCACCATCACAGGGCGGCTTACCCTTGGATATGGTGATCTTAAACCGTGGCAAACAATTCGGCGCGAAAATTTATGGTCTTGAAACCTTAGACGAACAACTCGGCATTTTCGAAACCATGCACGATGCCGAACAAAAAAAATTACTGCAAGAAACGGTTTGCAACTACGAAACCTTACAAAAAGACATTCTTGAAATGAAGACACTCTATATCAATCGTGATCTTGCAGGCTTGGCTTTGATGCCAGAAAAATACACGCCTCACGAAGAAGGCGACTACAAAGAGTTAATGGAAAAACTCATTCCAGAACGAAACAAACGAATGGTTGATCGTATGCAAACACGCTTGCTCGAAGGCCGAGCATTTATCGCGATCGGCGCACTCCACCTACCGGGCGAAGACGGTATTTTAGGATTGCTTGAAAAAGACGGCTTCATCGTTAGCCCGATCTACTAAAAGATTTTTTTTACTACAAACGGAGATTGCATGACTGAAACAGTCACGACATTTTTCAATACACAATTAAATAACCAAAGCTGGATCATTCAGATTGGTATTATTTTTCTCATTACATTAGTAATTAGTGCGGTTGTAAAAGCCTATTTAAACCGCTTATCAAAACGTCAGGCTGATCTCGAATCGCGACGTTGGTACGACATTTTGGTCAACGCGGTCAGCGCGCCAGTACAATTACTCATCTGGCTGATCAGTATTAGTTTTATGCTGGAAGCTGCCCAACGTGGACTCGCGTTGGAACTCCTCCCTTCGCTTGATCCTTTTCGTAAGCTGATGATTCTACTCGGCATTGGTTGGTCGATGTTACGACTCGTCTCTGGCGGTGAAGATCACGTTCTCTTAAGTAGTACGCAATCCGAAAAAGAAGTGGATCGGACAACCGTGATCGCTGTCGCCAAGCTCTTACGTTTGTGCGTGTTTGTACTGACCCTTTTGGTTGTTTTACAAACGTTGGGCTTCAGTATTTCAGGCGTGCTCGCCTTTGGTGGCATCAGCGGGATTGCGATTGGTTTCGCGGCAAAAGATCTACTCGCAAATTTTTTCGGTGGCTTGATGATCTTTCTTGATCGGCCATTTAACGTCGGTGATGCTGTCCGTTCACCGGATCAAAATATTGAAGGTGTTGTTGAGCACATCGGCTGGCGTCTGACACGTATGCGCACGTTTGATAAACGTCCGTTATTTGTACCGAACTCAATCTTCTTAAACATTTCTGTCGAGAATATTTCGCGTATGTCACATCGTCGGATCAGAGAACATATCGGTATTCGTTATGATGACGCACAACAAATGCGTACAATCGTTGAACAAGTAAAAGAGATGCTCTTGGCGCATGATGGTCTCGATAAATCTCAGGCTATCCTAGTAAATTTTGATACTTTTTCTGCATCATCAATGGACTTCTTGATGCAAGCATTTACCAATACAACGGACTTGCTCACGTATCATAAAATCCGCGAGGATATTCTGTTAAAAACCCTCGATATTATTGAAGCGAATAATGCGGAATGTGCTTTCCCGACGTCCACACTGCATATCCAGTCTCATCACATCGACCAACAAATTACGACACCGAATCATTAACATAACCTGACCCAGAGCCTTTCACCATGCGCTATCTTGCGACTAACAGCACACGTGATTTGCGTGTCGACTTTTTACGTGGGCTGGTCATGGTAGGCTTGGTGGTGATTCATCTCGAATTCGCCTCGGTCTATAGCATGTTTGTCTGGGGACGTGTTGGCTTAGTCAGTACGGCGGAAGGTTTCGTCTTTTTATCTGGCCTTGTGGTCGGCATGGTTTTCGCGAACCGCGCGCGTCGTGAGAGTTGGTCGATTGCCGCGAAACAGCTTTGGCGGCGCGCTTGGCAACTTTATCGCGTCAACCTGTTCATTATTCTGAGCATTGCTTTTTTGTCGTTACTGCCATTCATTAATACAGAGGAAGTCATGAGCTGGACTTCTGTCACGGGTGGCGCGACAGTGTGGTTATACCCATCGGCAGATGATGGCTGGCAGATCTGGTTAAAGCGCGCGCTATTACTTGAAAGTGGCCCGCATCAGTTTCAGATCATCGGGTTATATATCGTCTTGATCGCCTTTTCCCCACTCGCCTTATGGCTATGCCTTAATCGTTTTACGTGGATTTGTTTGGGGATCTCGGCTGTGTTATACGGACTATTCAGCCTTTCCCCAACACGCCTGACGAATATGCAGTTTGAATATGGTTTTCCAATTCTTGCTTGGCAAATTCTTTTTTTCGTTGGGCTCGCGATGGGCGTTCACCGTCAGAAAATCAGCACGTTTATGCACGATCAGAAACGCGTTTATTTATTCTGGATCGCTGTTGCGGGTTCACTATTATTCTTATTCCTCGCGCTAAATACACCACACCCTATTTTCTGGCCGGGTGATCTGTTCGATCTGATTCCTGAGAAACTTCATCATCAACTGTATTTGGAATACTTTCAAAAATCTCCGCTCGGTATTGGTCGGCTTATTAACAATGCCTGCTTATTTATCGTTGCGTATTATTTACTAACGCAATACTGGACGTTGTTTGAAAAAATCTTTGGTTGGTTTCTGATCCCGATCGGACAAGCCTCACTGACAGTATTTTTTCTGCATGTTTATATCGTCCTAATCGTGAGCAACACTGGTCTCGTTGACGACAACAACTTCTGGTTAAATACAGCACTTCATGCCGTCGCGTTGACTGTGCTATGGTGCTTCGCAAAGAGAGTAAATCAATGGCGCTGGCTACCACGCTGATCGACGTTTCACCTTCGCATGATTGTTTTAGATAAGGAATTTTTTTAATGGCTATCACAACGGATCTTCACGCACACATTCAGCAAGTTGTTCGCTTTGCTTTGGAAGAAGATGTCGCCACAGGCGATGTTACGGCCAGCTTGCTTGATATTAACTCCGAATCCATTACGCGCGTGATCACGCGTGAGCAAGCCGTTATTTGTGGTATCGACTGGTTTAATGCGGTGTTTTATCAGCTTGATAAAACAATCAAGATCGAGTGGTTCGTAAAAGACGGTGATCTGGCTGAACCCGATCAAGAACTTTGCCGCTTGCAAGGTCTGACACAGCCCATCTTAACGGGCGAGCGAGCTGCCCTTAATTTTTTACAAACCTTATCCGGCACCGCCACACTTACTCACCATTATGTAAAAATTTTAGAAGGAACGAATACCCGGCTACTTGATACACGCAAGACCATTCCAGGGCTTCGTCAGGCTCAAAAATATGCGGTGAAAACCGGCGGTGGGAAAAACCATCGCATTGGTTTGTATGATGGTATTTTATTAAAAGAAAATCACATCAATGCAGCGGGTTCGATCACGAGCGCCGTTCAAGAAGCCAAGCAACGTTACCCTGAAATCCCTGTCGAAGTTGAAGTTGAAACGATGATGCAATTACGTGAATCGATTGATGCCGGTGCGGACATTATCATGTTAGATAACTTTGATAATGACGCTATGCGGGAAGCTGTCAAATTCACCGCAGGCCGCGCAAAGATCGAAGCTTCTGGTGGATTTGATGATGACACCTTGCGTGCAGCGGCGGAAACGGGAGTAGATTTTATCTCTGTCGGATCCTTAACAAAACACGTGCAAGCGGTTGATCTATCAATGCGATTTGTCGATGAATAGTTAGTGAACAGCATTTAAACTGTTGCCCTCAAATCTTTCGGAATTTATGGTGTGCTCGAAATTTTCAAACCAATAATTCCCAAGACAATTAAGCTGACACTGATAATTTTCAGCAGACTAACAGACTCACTGAACAATAAGACTCCCATCAGCACAGCACCTACTGCGCCAATCCCCACCCACACGCTATACGCGACCCCCATCGGCAGTGTTTTCATCGCAATACCGAGTAGGACAAAACTGCTGATCATTGCTGCAATGGTCGCAACGGATGGCCAAAACTTGGTAAACCCGTCCGTATATTTAAGGCCAATTGCCCATATCACTTCTAAGAACCCTGCGATCAACAAAATAAGCCAGGACATGTTTTTCCCTTTTCAAATACATTGGGGTCGTCCCCATCCTTGTTTGATCAAGCCCCATCAAGATTGAGCCTCAATGTTGCCATGATTGTACAGAAATTCCCTCTCAAAATAGTGACTCAAATAGGCTCGACATTTCCATCACGGCTTGTCTCTAAACCTTTTTTATCCGATATTTCAATGTGAAAAATAACAGCACGTTATCAAGGCGCGTCAACATTCTTCCTTTCTTTGACGTTATACGCCACTATAGGCCAAGCTACTGACTAAAGAGAGAAGACTATCGATGTTTACACAAAAAAATCTATTTCCCATGTTTGATCTGCTAAAACTTGCGCAGATGCAGCAGGAATTATGGTGGAGTAGTTTAAATACAATTGCCTATCGACAAAAAGGTTGGCTGACACAGTCTCCAATGACACTGACGAGTGTATTAGAGAATCAACGAATGGTCTGGGAGAAAATAGAAGCCGCTTACGAGATCAACACGCAATTTCAAAAAATCTTATGGCAATGGCCAGAGAGTATGCGTGATCCGATCCGATCGCATACAAATTTATTACGCCCGTTACATAAACGTAGTACGGCGAATTCACGTCGATTAAAAGGAAAATAAGCGAAACGACATGGCAGCGCTGTCATGATCAGCGCTTCCATGAATCCAGCACGGCCACATCGGCTTTTTCAGTCCTTGAAAGAAACAACAACAGCAAACTTCCGACCACCATCATCACCACTGCCAGCATTTGCCCTCCATCATAATGTCCCGTTTTCTCCGCTAGCCACCCCGCAATAAACGGCCCGGCAATTTGTGCAAAACTATACGCCAACGTAAATTTCGCCATCAACTGTGCTGGCTTATTAGGTACAAGCCGGCCAGACATGCTCAACACTAACGAGACAATCCCACTAAACGTACCACCATAAAGCACTGCGCTGAGTACCGCGGCGGTTAACGTTTGACTTATTAAGGGCAAACTTAACCCGATCGCTTGTAGTAAAAACGCTAACATCATGGCATGTAAAAGACCGATACGTCGCGCTACCGTCTCCCAAAAAAGTATTGCAGGTGCGGCCGCAATTCCCACAATTAACCAAACTAACTCTCCGTGACCCGCCAAACTCGGTTGCCGTTCGACAATCGTTACGATAAACGTTGCGCTGATCACGTAGCCAAATCCCGCACAGCAATAACTCAACAACATCAGTCTCGTGAAACGCGGACTAGTATGATGATCATGCAGCGTTTGACCACTTTTCGTCATATGGTTGCCGTCAGGCCGGGGTAGGAAGATCCATGCAGGGATCGCTAACACGAAACCAACCGCAGCAAACATGATCCATTGCATCTGCCAATCGAGATGATCGATCATCAAATCGACCATTACGGCTGTCAGTGCAATCCCGATTCCAACGCCCATATGATGGAAACCGAGATCGTTCATATGTCCATGCCGAATTAACCAGTTAACGATAAGGCCTGACCCAATTAATAAGCCAGATGCACTACAGAAACCGGCAAAAAATCGCATAATAGACCAAATCCAAATATTGTCGGAAAATGCCATACCTGCAGTCGTGATCACAGCCACGATTAACCCTGCTCGATAAAGTCGATCTTTCACAACCCAATCGGACACTTTCATCGTGATCAACACACCACCGAGATAACCAATATAATTAATCGTTGCGAGTAATCCAGCAAGAAAATCCGTCAGCGGGGTCTGATTTTGCATGACAGGAATTAGAGGCGTGTAGGCAAAACGGGCAATCCCCATTGTTAAAATCAAACACAGTATTCCTGAACTCAAAACCGCAATACGTTGCATATACTAATAATCCAAATTGGCGCGTTCTAAAATATTTATTATTTGACTAAACAATAAACGACGCTTCGCCATGACTAAATGACCAATCAATATCATGGTTTTCAACAATGGTGATCAGAACATTCTCTCGTTTGATACCGGGATCTTTTTCAAGGTACTCCACAACTTTTGCATAGAATGCTTGTTTGGATTTATTTGATCGCCCTGCGCGCATTGTTAGATGCATCATCACCCGATCACCTTGACGTCGTTGTAATTGAAGATCAGCATCTTCAATTTCGTTAATCACTTGATAGCGATCATCATCAGGAAAACCCATTGTTTCAATAACTGCCGTATTGATCGCATCGGCAACGGCGTTCTTATATTCGGGTGATTTTCCTTTTAAAACATAAATATTTACAAATGGCATGATTTTCTCCTTAAAATTGGTATTCTTTTTAATCATTTTTTCTATACAAAATATAGAAAAACTTTTGCATGTCTGGGATGATTTCATAGGACTTGCCGAAATACCCATTGCGAAATAAACATTAACGACTAAACTATTTAGTGTAGGTTATTAACAAGACAATACGTCATGATTAACCCACAAGAATAAACAGGGAAATAATAATAACGATGTTTGAATACAAAGTCGTGATATATCAGGAAGGTGTACTCGGTTCGTTACTCTTGGGCAGTTCAAAAGTAAACCCTGTCCGCTTTACCGACTTTTTAAACAGCAACGCAGCAGACGGTTGGCGCGTCGTCACGATGGAAAAAGATATTCGTCGTATGCTATTACTCTGGCGTCGTGAAGCTTACGTTGTGATTCTTGGTAGAGACACGACTAACACCAAGGGAGTTCAGTCCAATCCAGTCCAATTGGGAGGATTATCATGAAACTCGCTTCAATCAGTTGTATTGGCCTGATGCTTCTTTGGGTCGGCTTAACTCTCGCAGAACTGTGGGGCAACCTTCTGCCTGCAGGACTCTACTGGAAGCTCACGATCACTATAATCATTGTAGGGCTTGCTGTCGTTGCAACCGCCCTGATCGTACGCGAATATTTAGAAGAGAAATCGCTGAAGAAAAACAAGTTTATTGATTGAACCTGCAAACAAGCTATTTCTCTACTTTCACACCAATCTTATTCTCAGCCTAGCGCTCAAAGCTCGGACTTGATTTCAGTGCATAAGCCCCCATGTACATGTTTATATAATGACTTTTCACTGTAGTTGAAACCATCCACTTTACGATGAACAAGCATGAGGCTCGATGATGGACGACAAAATGAAAGAAAATCTCAAATCGCAAAGCACTTGGACACGAATTCTTTACATGCTGCTGTTTGGTGTAATTTATACGGTAGCAGAAGTCGTTGTTTTTGCCGTGGCACTTTTTCAAGTTATTAGTATTCTGTTTAATGGCCAAAAAAATGTGCACTTACTGAACTTCGGTTCGAGCTTGAGTGCGTATGTTTACCAGATAATTCAATTTTTCACGTTTAATCGCGATGTTCGCCCTTTTCCATTTGATAAGTGGCCGGAAGAAAACATTCCACGCGCGACGATTTTGACCAAAGTCCAAAAAGAATCTGACAACTCAGATACGGAATCATAGATTTCCATGAAGGTTTTCTATTCGTCAAATGTGAGGAAACCTTCATAATCCGTTGCTATACTTTAATAATTACTCGTCCTTTCATAGGAGGTCGTCATGCATGCGATTGAAGCAGTGATTATTCATTGTCCCTATTGTGGAGAACCCAACACGGTACTTTGTGAATGCACCATGCCTGCACAAAACTACGTTGAGGATTGTCAGATCTGTTGTCAGCCTATTGTGTTTGATGTCGTCGTCAGTGAAGAAGAGGAAATACTTTCCGTGCGAACACGTCAGGAAAATGAATAACTCAAAATCCCACTTTTTTACCACGACTAATCCACTTGCACCTAAATGCTACGATCTGGCACCGTTTAAACCTCATCCGCCCAAAAGCAGTGCATAAATACAGAAGATTTTCTTTATCCAACGCTATCAGTGATGGCTTACATGGCCGGATCATCTATACTAGGCAGGACTAAATCTGTACAGGGTACCCCCTGTAGCAAGCTCGCCACCCGTCCACACTAGGATGGATCGCCGACTGCTATTAACAGATGCCGAGTTGATACAAACATACGAGGAGATTGCATTGTCTGTCGAAAATTCGCCCACAGAAGGAAGTAAAATCACGATTACGAATGGCCAACTTAATGTTCCGGATGATCCGATCATTCCATTCATTGAGGGAGACGGTATCGGCCCCGATGTTTGGGCAGCGACCGTTCGCGTTTTAGATGCCGCAGTTGAAAAATACTACGGCGGCAAACGTAAAATTCACTGGCGTGAAGTTCTCGCGGGTGAAAAAGCCAATCAAGCAACAGGAAGTTGGCTACCCGAAGAAACACTCGAAGCCTGCCGTGAATATTTAGTCGCGATCAAAGGTCCGCTAACCACACCTATCGGTGGCGGCATTCGCTCACTCAACGTTGCGTTGAGACAAGTATTGGATTTGTACGTTTGCCTGCGCCCAGTCCGTTGGTATAACGGCGTACCTTCACCAGTAAAACGCCCTGAACAAATCGACATGGTGATCTTCCGTGAAAATACCGAAGACATATACGCAGGTATTGAATTCGAAAGTGGCTCAGAAGAAATTAAACGCTTACTTAATATTCTAGAAGAAGAATTTCCTAATTATTATCAAAAAATTCGTTTCCCAGAAACTTCTGGAATTGGCATTAAACCGATTTCGCAAGAAGGGACCGAACGCCTCGTCCGCGCTGCCATTCAATATGCCGTTGCGAACGATCGCAAGAGCCTGACGTTTGTCCATAAAGGCAACATCATGAAGTTTACGGAAGGTGCTTTCCGAAATTGGGGATACCGACTTGCAGAAACTGAATTCGCTGACCAAACCTACACTTGGGATCAGTGGGAGCAAACAAAAGCCGATAAAGGGTCTGAAGCCGCAAACAAAGAACAGGAAGCGGCGTTAGCTTCCGGTAAAGTGTTGGTTAAAGACGCGATCGCCGATATAGCCTTACAACAAGTCCTAACTCGTCCAACCGAGTTTGATGTGATCGCAACAATGAACCTCAACGGCGACTATCTTTCCGACGCATTGGCTGCACAGGTTGGTGGTATTGGCATCGCACCTGGTGGCAACATTAACTACGACACTGGCCATGCAATCTTTGAAGCCACACACGGCACTGCACCAAAATATGCAGGTCAAGACAAGGTTAATCCTGGCTCGTTAATCCTCAGTGGTGAAATGATGCTACGTTACCTTGGTTGGACTGAAGCCGCGGATGCGCTCATCGCTTCAATGGATAAAACCATCGGCGATAAAACCGTTACTTACGATTTTGCTCGACTCATGGAAGGTGCGACCGAGATAAAATGTAGCGAGTTCGGTGACGCATTGATTGCTAACTTGTAATTTTTAGAGACTCGCACTGAATGTCTGATTCAGTCGACAATATGGACGCAGTGACAGCCGCGGCACGTACGATTTACCGCGGCTTTCACCGCTACAATGAAAACTTTCACCGAATCACTGAACGTGCCCACGTACGTTTCGAACAACGTGATTGGAAAGGCCATCAACAAGATATCTCTGATCGGGTCGAGCTTTACGAAAAATCCGTTCGCCGGATTGCAGAATCCGTTAAACAGATACTGCATCCTCCCACTCAGCAAACGGAAACACTCGAAGATGAGCAACCCGCACTAGATCGTCAGCAATGGAAAGCCGTGCGTAAATACCTCGGTGATCGTCTACAAAACATTCCTGATTCTGCTTTCATTAAAACCTTCTTCAACTCAACCACGCGGCGCCTTTTTGGTTCCGTAGGCGATGAACCCGATCTTGAATTTGTTTTTTCCAGTTTTGATGAAGGTACCGATCGCGTCGCCGCACTCGATCTCAAACGCTACCCCTATTGGGGATCGTTATCCACCCTATTTGAAACCGTTCTTAACGACTTTGCGTTCAATGTGCCTTACGCCAACATGGTGCAAGATGTTGATAAAATCACCAAGAAAATCACACAGTTCTGTGCTGACATGCAAGATGAATCCGATGAATTACTACGCTTTGAATTTATTGATTCACTCTTTTTTCAATCTGCCCGCGCCTACCTCGTCGGCCGCGTAATCAAGCGGAACGGGATTCTGCCGTTAGTGATCGCATTCAAGCATGATCATCTCGGTGTCAGCAGTGATGCCGTCTTAATGTCACAAGAAGAAGTAAGTATTGTTTTTGGTTATACCCGCTCCTACTACTTTGCCGATCCGAATTCAGTCGAAGCCGCCGTACATTTTTTGCATTCCATTCTTCCAGACAAACCAGTTGATGAACTCTTTACTGTACTTGGGCGTCTGCGACAAGGTAAAACCGAGCGTTATCATCGCCTCTCAAAACACCTTGAACATACAACCGATCAGTTTAAACATGCCGATGGTGAGAAAGGTCTTGTCATGCTGGTTTTTGCATTACCGTCTTACGATTTGGTCTTCAAAATCATCCGAGATCGTTTTGGCTTTCCTAAAACAGTTTCGCGTCGAGACGTGATCAACAAGTACAAACTTGTCTCCGAACATGATCGCGCAGGCCGCTTGATCGACACTCAAGAATTTCTCAACATTCAATTCCCTGTTGATCGTATGGACCCGAAACTACTCGATGATTTACTCAAAAATGCTGGTAAAACTGTTTCACGCGAGGGTGACCAGGTCCTGATCAAACACGTTTACGTAGAACGTCGCGTTCGCCCACTCAACCTTTATATTCAAGAAGCTTCAGCGGAAAAAGCGGAGCTGGCGATTATGGATTATGGTCAAGCGTTGAAAGATTTAGCCCAGACGAATATTTTCCCTGGCGACCTACTCTTGAAAAATTTTGGTGTGACCAAACACAATCGTGTGGTGTTTTATGATTATGACGAAGTCGCACTAATCACTGAATGTAATTTCCGTGAGATCCCACAAGCGGATGATGTGCACGATGAAATGCGTGACTCTGGCTGGTATCACGTTTCCGAAAATGATATTTTCCCAGAAGAACACTTAAAATTTCTCGCCATGAGCGATCACCTGCGCTCCGTCTTCATGCAGGTTCATGGTGAACTGGACTCCGTCGAATATTGGCGGGAGATTAAACAGCGACACAAATCCGGTAAAGTCTCCCCGGTCATTCCTTACCTGAAACCTGCAGCACGACCAGATTATTAAGCTGTTTCCTGAACTGTTTTCATAGCCAATTTCTAACACCTGTTCCACGTAAATTTTGCTGTGCTGCGTCGTGATTCGCCGTTAAACCCATGCTAACGTGATCGTAATATTGTTGTGGAGGTTGTGCTATGGAACACGTTGCTATTCTCGGAGCAAGTAATAAATCGACTCGTTATGCGCATCGCGCACAAATTCAGCTTAATGAGCTGGGCTATCCGATTTTCCCCGTTTCAACGAACGAAGACGAAATTCTCGGTGAGAAATGCTTTCGAAGCCTGCGTGAGATCGATGATGACATTGATACCGTGACAATTTACTTAAACCCGAAAAATCTGACGAATGTCGTGGATGATCTAATCGCCGCTAAACCACGACGGGCGATTTTTAACCCCGGTTCAGAATCACTGAGCATCATGCGAGAGCTGGAAAAGGCTGGAATTAACGTACAAAGCGCTTGTACGCTGGTGTTGCTCTCAACAGGTCAGTTTGATCAAGATTAACGACAGTGTTGACGTCGACGTGCGATCAAGCAAGAAATCGCCGAAGCAAAGAGCCAGAATGCGGCAGGCACCGGCACAGCACTAACTTGTAACCCGGCAACACCATCGCGTGAGTAAAACTGAAACTGCCCTTCGGCAAGTGTCGGAAACAAAAACGATTCAAAACTGCCGATAATGTCACTCGCAAATAAGAAACTAAAATCATCATCTAAAACCGGCATATAACCATCCGCCAGATCGATCGAAAGGGTTCCGCCGAGAAACGCGGTATTACCGATATCCAGCAGATTCGTCTCGCTACCATCAAGTAAGAGACTTAAAATTCCGTCCAGCTCCAAATCAAGCGCATTGAGCGTTCCGTTGATCAAGCTCAGTTCGCCGAACTCGCCGACACGCGCTGCTGAGGTGACATCCACAACACCGCCCTGCTCGATCGTCAATGAAGCATTCCCCCCCTGGCTGACAAAAAGATCCGCCTGGTTTTCCCAAAGAGAACCAACTCCGCTCACGGTTACCGATCCTGTGCTACCGGTTTGATCTGCGATCTTGCCATTTGTATTGCTCACAGTTCCACCACCGGTTATGAACAACTGCCCCTGACCTTCTGAACCAATAAACAATTCTTCGCTGTTATTCCATTGACTGTTTACACCGGCGACATTCACTGTACCGTTTGACCCAGCTTGATCTCCAACGCGACCATTCACGCTGCTAACGGCACCTTCTGACGCAACCGATAAGCTGCCCGTGCCATAAGAACCAATATACAGATCATTCGAATTCGTCCATTGACTGCCTGAACCACTGACAAAAACGTGTCCATCACCACTGACTTGATCGCCCACTTTCCCAGTAACATTAGTCACCTGCCCACCTGATTCAATATTCAAACGGCCAGTGCCATAGGAGCCGATAAAAAGCTCTGACGTATTCGTCCAAGCCGTTCCTGTCCCCGTTACCGTCGCCACCCCATTGGAGGTCACTTCATCACCGACACGGGCATTCTCGTTCGTGAAAGTACTGCCATTATCTAAGGTAAAAGTGCCCGTTGCGGTCTGGCCGATAGTAATATCGGGCGGCGTTAAAGACACATCACCAGTGGTGATCAGTGCTGCGTGTAAGGATGACACTGGAAAAACCGCGAGCAACGTTAATACAGCGCTTCGGCCGGATTGAATGAATGATGACATATTACTTCCCTGAAATTAGCTCAGTCATTTGAGTAGAAACGTAAAATCGCCATCATCGCTTAGAAGCACGCATAAATCACGCTGATCAGATGGATCGATCAGTTAAGGATTGTCACGCAATGTACGCTTCCAGTAATCGGATAGGTCATTTTCGATGAAAAAAACAGCGGCTGATCGAAAAAAATATTATGGTTGCCCACGCAACATTTGTATAAACCGCTTACGCGATTCTGAGCTGAATTCACGGGTGGAAACAAACTCACCGTGCTGATCGGGCTGATTGGGATCAAAACGTAAAACCCACAAAGGCGCTAACGAGGTGGGCAGACTGGCAAAACGTATATCGGCAAGCGCACGTTGATTCATTTCATCCAACGGACTTGTTGCGACATACTGATCAGAAAAATCCACAAAACGGCGAATGTCTTGTTCAAGCACAGCCCCGACGGGTACATCGGGCAGATCACGTGATCGATCAAACAGATCAACCGACGCACCGGAGTAAACCTGCACTTCTTGTGCAAAACCAACACGGATCCCATCAACAAACAAACGTGCATCATGTAAATAAACACTACGCCATAACAGTAAGTTGCCCAGCGTCGGCTTGACTAACAGTCGCCCTGCAACATGACCACGTTGCTCTGCAAGCGTTGCAGCAGCAGTCATTGCGCGATCGTGCTGATATAACCCCAAGAGAAGATACAGACCGCCGAATAACAATCCAACTTGCGCTGAACGTGCAGATCGCTTTCGCCACGCCCAGATCAACCCAACGATTAACGTGCCAGTCAAGATCGGATCAACAATGGAAATAAGGTTAAAAGCCAATCGATCAGGAATTACTGGCCAGAAAAGCCGCGTACCGTAACTGGTGCAGGCGTCAATAAACCCACTAAGACTAAAACCAAGCAAGCAAAACCAAAACACGCGCTTGAACGTGAGAGAACGACGAACCAACGGCCAAAGTAGAATGCTCACCAAAAACGCACCGATCGGGATAAAAAAGATCGAGTGCGTAAAATGTCGATGATATTCAATGTTTAATAGAGGATCATTTGCAGAGGAAATAAAGATATCCGCATCTGCGGCTATTCCTGCAAGAAAACCAAGCCAAGTTGCCATGCGCGTTTCCGGCTGACGCGAACCAGACTGAGCAAGACAAGCGCCCAAAACGCCTTGAGTAAGTAAATCCATAGTGCGCCATTCTAGCTTAGCCATCGCAAGCACCCAATCAATGATTTCAGCGTCAAAAATGGCGCTAAACTAGGGAGGCTACTCAGCACCGTTTTTTTGGCGTATTATTGCCGGTTTTCTTTCTCCGGCCTTTCTAAAATCTTAGGGCCAAAATCGACACATTGGGTACTAAATAGCGCGGACGATCAGCCAGATGATCAGCGACACATCCCGAAGAGACGAGGAAACTGTAATGACAAAAAAAGACGGCGAACGACCAATAGTCGGCATCATCATGGGCTCAAAATCCGATTGGGAAACCATGCGCCACGCATCTGATATTTTGACATCGCTCGGGATTGCCCACGAGGTGGAAGTTGTGTCAGCCCATCGGACACCAGACAAACTCTTCACCTATGCAGAAGATGCGGAATCACGCGGCCTTAAGATTATCATCGCTGGTGCCGGAGGCGCGGCACATTTACCCGGCATGATCGCCGCGAAAACACATCTCCCCGTGCTCGGCGTTCCCGTCCAAAGTAAAGCATTGAGCGGGATGGACTCCTTACTCTCAATCGCACAAATGCCTGCCGGAATCCCTGTAGGCACGTTAGCGATCGGCGTCGCTGGTGCGAAAAATGCCGCACTGCTGGCGACATCAATTCTCGCGACACATGACGAAGCTTCTCGCAAAGCGATCATTCAATATCGAACTGATCAAACGGAAACCGTTATTTCAAATCCTGATCCAAGAGGCGTTAACGCATGAAAATCGGTATCTTAGGCGGTGGTCAATTAGCGCGCATGCTGGCGTTAGCAGGCCATCCACTCGGTTTGGAATTCGTCATTCTTGATCCGACTGAAAACGTCTGCGCAGCCAGCGTGTGTGATCAAATTGTTGGTAACTATGACGACGAGCGCTGTCTTGCAGAGCTGGCTGATCAAGTCGATGTCGTTACCTATGAATTCGAAAATGTGCCGATGGAAAGCGCAGCATTTTTGCAAGATCACGTCACGGTTTATCCTGCTCCACAAGCGCTGGCTGCAGCACAAGATCGACTCACAGAGAAAAATTTATTCCGCAGCCTAGATATTCCCGTCCCACCATTTGCACCGATCGACACCTTAGCGGATCTGAAAACGGCCATTGAACAGATTGGCTTACCAGCGATCTTAAAAACCCGTCGCCTTGGTTACGATGGTAAAGGCCAAGCCATGCTTAAAACGGAAGACGACTTGGAATCAGGTTTCGCAAGCATGAACGGTGCGGCGGCAATTCTTGAAGGTTTTGTCCCGTTTGATCGCGAAATCTCAATCATTGCTGCACGTGCAGTCAACGGCGATATTCAGTTTTATCCACTTTCTGAAAATACACATCGCGACGGAATTCTACGCCTGTCAATCAGCCGTGCGGATGATCCGATGCAGGCCAAAGCAGAAGAATACGTCACCCGGTTACTCGAAGAACTTGATTACGTTGGCGTAATTGCACTCGAATTATTTCAGATCGGCGATCAGTTAATGGCGAATGAATTTGCGCCACGCGTTCACAACTCTGGCCACTGGACCATTGAAGGTGCGGACACCAGCCAGTTTGAAAACCACATTCGCGCAATAGCAGGGCTTCCGCTTGGCTTAACAAATACGATTGGTGCCGCTGCGATGATTAACTTCATTGGTGCTGTCCCGTCACCAGAAGCGGTGCTGGCATTGCCACAGACGCATTTACATGCGTATGACAAACGTTTTCGTGCTGGTCGTAAAGTCGGTCATGCCACACTAAGAACCGATCAACTTGAAGAGCTTGTGCAACTTATCTCACCACTTTTGACGCTCGCAGAAGAAGCCGAGAACGCACTCTCCTCATAGTTTTCTCCCCCTCATCATCAAAATTCATTAGATCGCCTATTTTGTGGCGATCTGAATCTCTTTGACGTCCTAATACTTCGAGGACTACACTGAAAATTACAGCCGTATTAAAAAAGGTCGATATAACAGAGAGCTAGCCATAACTAGCCGATATCAATACTTTGCTGGCGGATATGATGGAACAACAAAAACAAACATCTGGAGAACAACGCAAAAGCATACCCCTTAACGTAATCGCATTGTTTATACTTGGGTTAGTGCTTTCCGGGATTGCCTTTGATGCTGTATGGCATCTCGAAAAACAACGCCAAGATACTAACTTTCAACACGATGCGAGTAACTTAGCTAACTCGCTTCGCCGCGGTATCAATGAATCGCTATTGCATTTCGAATCGACAGTGAGTTTTTTTGAATCTTCTCAACATGTTGATCGCACCGAATTCACTCGATTTATCAGTAACGCATTGCCGGAAGAAACCCAGCATCAGACCCTGCTCTGGGCACCATTCAGCCATCACTCTGACACCACTCGGAGTTTTAAAAAGCACGCAAATGAAGACATTCACCATGCTGCAACAGCACACATTTCCAGGTTGAATAGTGGACCTGCAACAACAACCCTTTGGCAATTACCCATCACATTTACCCATCCGAGCAAGCAAGCATCGCACTTGATCAATCTTGATCTCCTCTCGACAGATGAAAGTCCGCTTTTTACTCGCGATCTTGCCCAGCCCGGTAGCACCTTCAGCCTTGCCTTAAATGAGCTCACCGAGGGGAGACCGATCTTGACGATCGCACGAGCCGTGTTTCCATCAAATACGGAACCGTTTTTATTTTCCCAACGCATTCCGTTAAAAGGTTATTTAGTCAGTCTGATCCAATTACCCGAGCTAATCCAAATCGCGCAAAGTTATGTGTTTGGTCATAATTTACGTGTGATGATTTTCGAACATGCGAATGATTCACGCCCTTATCAACATTACCCAAAAACCGATGAATCTATAAAACTCACACGCGATGCCATTTTAACGCAAGAGCCCAATCACTTTGTCGACACGATTAGCTATGCCGATCTGGATCTGGAAATCATCATTCTTCCTCCTTCAAATCAACCTGCGCTAGAAGCCCCGTTACGCCCCTGGTTTGCACTTGCGCTGGGCTTACTTTTTACCGCACTGCTTATTGCGTATTTCCGATCACGTCAACGATTTGAGTTAACCGCACAAAAACACCAACAAGAATTAGAGGTGCGCGTTGAAGAACGAACAAAAGCACTCAGCACCACCAATGGTATCCTCGAGCAAGAAATTCTCACACGGGAATTAAGTGAAAAAGCCCTAATCGAAAGCGAAGGAAAGTACCGTACTTTAATGACGGCCATGAACGACGGCGTGTTAGTCACACGGGAAGATCGCACTTTATTTTGGAATCCCGTCATTCCTAAAATGTTGGGCTACAAAGTCGAAGAATTCGATGCATACCGCTTTGCTGATCTGATCGCACCTGAGTATATGGATGATTGGATGAATAACTTGCATTCAATCGCGCATGTTGGTCAGTCGGACAGTCGTTACATAGAGGTAGAACTCCTACTTAACTACGGCGAAAAACGTCTCTGGGTAGAATGCCACTCACACCCAATACGTTTCGGGGGAGAAGATGCTGTTCTAACCATCTTGCGCAATATCAGCACGCGGAAATCGATGGAGATTGAATTAAAGAAACTTGCCCTCTACGACAGCTTAACTGGCCTTTCAAATCGCACTTTATTTCACGATCGCCTTTCCGCCAGCCTTACGCGCAGTCAACGCTTGGGCACACGTGTCGCTGTCATGTTTATAGATCTGGATAATTTCAAATCCATTAATGACTCCTTGGGCCATTCTGCTGGCGATGAAGTTTTGCGCAAAGTCGCCGACGTTTTGCATGGGTTGATCCGCGAGAGCGATACCTTATCGCGTATCGGTGGTGACGAATTCACCATTATTCTTGAAAATATCAGCACTGTGCATACCGTTCACCAGATCGTTGAGAAAGTCATGGCCGGATTGGCCAAACCAATCTGGGCGGTAAACCGTGAATTATACGTCACCGCAAGCGTCGGCATATCCCTGTATCCGGATCATGGCGATGATGTGGGGACACTGCTTAAAACGGCCGATCTTGCCATGTATCAAGCAAAAGACGATGGCCGGAATACTTATCAATTTTTCAAACCGGAAATGAATGACAAACCCAAAGCACACATGCAAATGTTTGGCTTATTACGTCGCGCTATCGAAGAGAACGAATTACGCATTCATTACCAACCTAAGGTCTGTACCGTCACCGGCAACGTGATCGGACTTGAAGCACTAACACGTTGGAATGATCCTGACCTCGGCAATGTTCCACCGACAACGTTTATCGCGCTTGCAGAGGAAACGGGGTTGATCGCATCCCTCGGGGACTGGGTTTTAACGACCGCCTGCAAGCAAGCAAAATTATGGCAGGAAGAAGGCATTAATTTCGGCCACATTGCTGTCAACCTGTCACCGCAACAATTTCTACACACGGATCTGGTTGAGCTGATTAAATCAAAACTTGATCAGGTCGGATTACCTGCTGAGATGTTAGAAGTCGAGATCACGGAAAGTGCCATCATGCGCAATATTGATCGCGCAGTGGAAACCTTGCAAGGTCTGCATAAACTCGGCGTGTCACTCTCTATTGATGATTTTGGAACAGGTTACTCAAGCCTCAGTTATTTGAAGAAATTCCCACTTGATTGTTTAAAAATTGATCGATCATTTATTCAAGATATTCACCACAAAGGCAGTGGTGTCTCCATTGTCGCCGCCGTTGTTTCCTTGGCGAAAAACCTCAACCTGAAAGTTGTTGCAGAAGGAGTCGAAACTCAAGAGCAATGTGATTTGATCACACACCTCGGCTGCGATAGTTATCAAGGTTATCTATTTTCGAAAGCATTACCGGCAGATAAGTGCAAAGAATTACTCACTCAAGCTTTATTGAAAAACTCAAATTAAAGTACGACTTTCATTGTCATAAAAACCATCATAAAAAATTTTCCATGTATTATGTATGCTTCACAAATCGGAGCATACCAATGCGTAACAGTGTTTACTCAACCTGCTTATTGTTAATTTTTCTTTCTCCATTTTGTAACGCAGAAAGTGAGATTACACCGCGTTACGACGCACGCCTGACAGAACTGCCCTACCCCTTTTCAGTGAACAATTTCGTAATAAAAAGTCAGGGGCAAACGCTCGAAATGAGTTACATGTACTTAACAGGCGATGCAGACAAACCGTTAGTGACATTACTGCATGGTAAGAATTTTAATGGTGCGTATTGGCAAAGCACCGCAAAATTTTTAAATGATTTGGGCTACACCATTTTAATTCCCGATCAGATCGGTTTCGGCAAATCGTCCAAACCCGCACATTATCAGTACAGCTTCGCCGCACTCGCCTCACACACCCAATCACTCATTGCATCCTTAAAATGGGAATCATCAATCATTTTAGGACACTCAATGGGCGGCATGCTGGCGACGCGTTTTGCATTAATGTATCCAGATACCACAAGAAAACTCATCTTATTAAACCCCATCGGTTTAGAAAACTATCTGGACAAAGTTGAATATAAAGATGTGGATTTTTTTTATAAGATGGAGCTGAACAAAACCGCCGATGGCATCAAAAAATATCAACAAAAGAATTATTACGATGGTGAATGGAATGATACATACGCCGCCTTAACCGATTTTATGATCGGCCAGATAAATCATCCAGACTGGCCAAAGGTCGCGTGGAATAATGCACTAACGTACGATCTGCTTTTTAGCCAACCAATCGTCGACGAGCTACCCAAACTTACAATGCCGGTGAAGTTGATCATCGGTACACGCGATCGTACTGGACCAGGACGAAATTGGAAAAAAGCCGGAGTTGAAACAGAATTAGGCCGCTATGATAAATTGGGTTTCCGGACAGCCGAGAAGATTAAAAACTCAACTTATTATCCGCTGGACGGTGTGGGGCATTTACCACATATCGAGGATTTTGAGCGGTTCAGTAAAAGCTTAAAAAGTGCGTTGATCCACTGAACCACTCAATCCATTTTCTTAACTTATAAAAATTGCGATCAGAGGCATAACCTCTGATCGCAACAGGCTCAACTCGGTGAGTTCCACACGTGGGAAACAGAAGACCATTGTCCTGCTTCATCTTGCTCCAAGACGTTTAATAAAATACCGCCGAGTTCAACACGCGTACCGTCTTCTTTATCGATATGCGCTGACCAATTCGCCAAAATGCGTAATGTATTTCCAGACTGTTTCGCTTCAATCACGGTGATGGCATGTTCAATCACGCCCGCATCCATGAAGCCTTGAAACAACGATTGGATCGCTTCACGTCCTTTTAAAACTTCACCATTACCCGGTGATAGACTTGCCTCTTCTGCATACAAATTCGCCAAGGCCGCCGAATCTGCTTTGTTAAACGCGGCATTCCATTGCGCAACTAAACTACTCGCAAGATCCATGTCGGATTGTTCTGTCTCGGCATGCGTTAAAGAAACCGGGGCGATCAGGAAAACCACACCTAACGCATTCCGTAAAAAACGTGAAAAGTTGTTATAAAATAAAGACATACTCAATAATCTCCTAATAATTACAGTAAAAAATAAATGGCAAAACTTGTTATCTGGGGAGGAGTATGACTATATTAACGATTCCATTCTAATATTCTTTTTATCTCAAATGATACATAATCGTTATCAGTTGAATTTTGAATTGCGCCACTTACGCAGCTTCATGACGATCGCTGAACAATTGAGTTTTCGTAAAGCTGCTGAAATATTACACATCGCACAGCCCGCATTGAGCAAACAAATTGCCCATCTTGAAGAAGTGTTAGGTTTCGCCCTCTTTGATCGCAGTCGTCGACAGATCCAACTCACCGAAGCAGGTCGGACGTTTTACGAAAAAGTCCCGCAAATATTTTCTTTGTTGCACGACGTGGTTGATCGCAGCAGTAAAATCGCCGCAGGGAAAAGTGCGTCGTTAAAATTTGGATATTCGAGTGCGGCCATGTCGAGCTTCTTACCGGCAATCGTGCGAGACTTGCAAAATCAATTAGACGATTGTGATTTCAATTTTGTCGAGTCAACATCGGATGAGCTGATCGCAAAAGTCATCGCAAAACAACTCGATGCGGCTTTTATCCTTCACCGCCCCAAAAATCCATTACTCACTACCATTCCGATCGCGTCTGATCCCACCGGTGTCATCTTACCGAGCGATCATCCACTAACAAAAAAATCTGCGATCTCATTGGCTGATTTAAAAAATGAAACCTTAATCTTGTTCCCCCGACACACGAACCCATCAATGTATGACGAGATAATCTATCATTGTCAGCAGGCCGGATTTAGCCCGAAACACATTATTGAAACCGCACCACGATCAACCGCCATCGGTCATGTTGCGGCCGGTCAAGGTGTAGCGAGTATTTCAGCTTCCTTAAAAAATACTTGTGTAAACGGCACCACTTATCGACCATTAAAACAACCCAGTCCGATGATTCGATATAGCTTTATTCATTTAAAAAAACATGATGGAAATTGGCTTAAATTAATCAAAGATTACATCGCGGATCACTTATTCGAAGAATAAATTTTCTATTCAGGAGATGAATATTCCGCTGCCCAAATATGCGCAACAACCAGTGCTCGCCACGGTGTAAATTCCAATAACCACTGCTCTGCTTGTTTGTCGGAGACACTATCTTTCTGCTTTAATAAAAACTGCAGGTTGCGTCGAAAAGCCACGTCTCCATGCAAAGAGCCGTCAAGCCAACCATAACCTCGCAGTAGCGTGTAATTTACCGTCCATGGCCCAACGCCTTTTATTGCCAATAACGTTTCGCGAAGTTGCTCACGAGACGCTGGTGAATTATCGATACTGAGATCAAGCTCACCAGAGGTAACACGTTGACTGAGGTTAATCACACTATTTGCTTTGGTTTTGGATAATCCGATGAGTGTCAATTCTTGCATCGTACGATTTGCAATCTCTGCTGGTGTTGGGTGACAAATGATCTGACCACGAAATTTCCTACCCGTTAGTTGAATCAATCGTCGCCTGATCGAAGTCGCAGCACTGACACTGATCTGCTGACCCATTATCGCCCAACATAATGCTTCAAATGGGCTGACCATGACGGGTACGCGTCGTCCGCGACTTCGTTTGATCAGATCACCTATGACCGGATGTGTTTTAAATGTCTTCTCGAATTTTTCTACGTCTTGCGTCAAACCAAGTATTTTTCGGATCAGGGCTTTCAGGTGATGACGGTTTACCGCTTTGGCATGATCCGTAACCAAACTAACTTCAGCAATACTTTCTGATAATTTCACGCAAAGTAACGCTGGCTCGTCATTTAAGATTACAGCTTTTTCAAATGTATTTTCTGCAACGACACGCTCAGACACCCCTTCTTCATCTCGCCCGTAAAGTGACAAAATATCTTGCGATCGGTAATGCTGTGGTAGTTCAATGTGTAGATTGATCGTGCTCATTATTAGCTGGTTTCATTACTTTGCCTTTCTGAATGTCAGGTTATATCGACCTTCACCGATTAAAGGATGTGATCCGGCTGCGATTGATTTAATGCCATGAAAGCGCAAGCGATCTTCTCCTCCCCAAACGATCACGTCACCATGTTGTAATGTTATTTTCTTCGTCTCGGCCCGTCTTGTTAAGCCGCCGAATAAAAACTGAGCGGATTGACCTAATGACACTGAGACGATCGGTGCGCTGAAATCCGCTTCATCACGATCTTGATGCAAGGCCATTTTCGCACTGGTTGAATAGTAGTTAATCAAACACGCATCAGGAGAAAAATTCGCAAAGCCTGCTTCTGCCGCAGCCGTTTGAGAAAGTGTTAGAAACCGATCAGGCATGGCTGGCCAAGCAGCGTTGATCTGGCTGTTTGCAACGGAACGACGCAGTGGATCAACAGCAGAATAGCGATAGCCTTTACGATCAGTGATCCATCCGTAGCGTCCACAATTCGTCATCGCAACTGACATCTCGCGCCCGCCGGGAGTTTGCATATGGCGTAGAGGCGATTGTGCGATCAACGATTCTATCTCGCTCACTAATACCGACGATTGATCGCAAGCAAATCCATGCAAATGAAAACTCTGCGGCGCAATTTGTTCACACCACGGCAGTGTTTTTTGTGAGTAGAAAAGATCGGAAGTTTGCATAAGTCTTTAGTTCATTGATGACAGCCATCGATTCATGGACTTCACCCATAATTCCATTTTCCGAGTGTTTAATATAACTAGTATTGTTTATTCGGCCTGCCCTTGCTCCCGATCAATCAATGCCTGTTTTCGGGCAATTCCCCAACGATAACCGGAAAGATTTCCATCTTGCCTTACGACACGATGACAAGGAATTGCGATCGCGATCTTATTTGCTGCACACGCACCGGCCACTGCGCGCACTGATTTTGGTCGATCAATTTTATTCGCAATGTCAGCATAACTCACCGTCGTCCCCAACGGGATTTCTCGTAATGCTTGCCAGACTTGTTGTTGAAAAGCCGTCCCGTGAATATCGAGTGGCAACGGAAAACTTTTCTCTGGCTTCGCAATAAAACCAATCACCGTTGCGATGTGTGCCTCATATTCTTTATCCGCGCCGATCAGTTCTGCGCTGCGAAACATATCCTGCAATTCTCTCAAGAGTTTGACTGGATCGCTATCAAGCGCGATCGAACAGATGCCTTTAACGGTACTCGCAACAAGGATGCTACCAAAATCACATTCGCCTATCGCAAAGAAAATTTTATTCGCCTGTCCTCCTCCTCGAAACTCACGCGGCGTCATGCCTAACCGTGCTGCTATATTTTCGTAGAAACGCCCGCTAGATTGATAACCGGCCGCATACATGGCCTCTGTTACAGACGCCCCTTCGCTCAAGGCTTTCCTAACCTTTTGTGTACGATGTTCATCAGCATAGGCTTTTGCAGTAACGCCTGTGATTTGCTTAAACACTCGGTGGAAATGTGAAACGCTCCATCCCAGTTCGGTCGCAAGGCTCGTTAAGTTGCGTGGTATTTCCGCAGACTCAATTAATCGGCAAGCCGTTTTCACTGTTTCGACTGCATTGCTTGGATCGTGTTTGGCCATTGCCTTCGCCGTTGCCTTTATCCATATGTTAGTTTTGATCAATTTCTCTATCACAGCACAAATTGATCGCTCAACTGCCTATGCTGAAATTTCTGTTCTCACACAGAAAAATCAGCATGCGATGTAGGACATCAAATAACACTCCGTTTCTTGCTGTTAATACTTTTTAACAATTGACAAGTTGTCTTTTTCACGTTTGAATAGTGAGTGTGTTTTGTAAGACATGGCACCATTTATCACTTTGAAAATATCGATAAAGTGACACCCCCCAAATGGGTTATGGCTTATATCAATAGGATGTTCTATGGGCATATTACTGTGTCGTTTTTTGGTTGCGCGGCGAGCGGATTGCTTGCCTGTCACTTATGCGAATTCGGTCACCTTCTGTAAAGGTTGCGCGAACAAGTTTTGGCAATTTTAGTCTGATAGATTCGCGCCAATAAATAACCGTTCAGTATGCTCCTAAAGTTTAAGATGGATATGTATTTTTTACTGCCCGGTATAATAAGTCTACTGCCATGAACCAATCATCTGCTATTAATACTGTTAGGTACAAATAGCTTTTATTACTAGACTTATTATTAGATTAAAACCCTTGTAGCACATGACCCTAAACAGACAAAAAAACCATGATTGAAGCTGAAAAAACCAGAACACGCGGACGTCCTCCGGCATTTAACAAACAGGATGTGTTAGATATTGCTATGCGGGTTTTTTGGGAGCATGGCTACGAAGGAACGAGCCTGTCTGATCTTACCGATGCCATGGGCATTAACCGCCCGAGTCTCTACGCAGCATTTGGTAATAAACAAACCTTGTTCAATAAAGTCATCGAACATTATGTCAACGGGCCATTAAGCTACGTGCAAGAAAGCTTAGCCGCATCAACAACACAAACCGTAGTAGAACATTTATTGAAAACAGCCGTAGCACGCATGACGACACCTGACACACCAAACGGTTGCTTGCTCGTTCATGGTGCGCTTGTCGGTACTAACGATACCAACGTCGTCAAAAATAGTTTGATTAAGCATCGTGATACCTTTGAAAGAATGCTAACGACACGTTTTGAAAATGCGATTACCGATGGTGAGTTTGCCGACAACACTAACACTCGCTGTTTAGCAAAATACACCGCTAGTATGCATCAAGGTTTATGCATTCAAGCTTGCTCTGGAATAAGTCGCTCAGGGCTTGAAGCCGTCGTTAACCTTTTCTGTAAAAGTTGGCCTCAAATCGTCTATTCCGCGCAAGTTGAATTACCAAACGTAACACTCGTTAATCAAGCCGATTTAGCTGACCATGATGCGTAAAATCACATGACTTTTTGAGCTGTTTTATTCCCCACTCTCATCAGACTCTACTGACGCAGCCACTGAAGCACCTCGCGTTAACGTTGCACACCCAGCCGTGGCTTGCTCCCACGATTCGACATAACATGCACCTATCGTCTGATCGTCTAGAATCATTCCGTGATTGAAGCCTTTGCTATTACTCGCCACCCAAGTGAACGTTTTATTATCTGGATAGATCACCCCAAAGAAATTCTTCGTACCGTCTGGATACGTGAAGGTGCCGCGAAAACGGCGATCTGTTTGCTCGGTGATATAGATTACTTTTTCGCCCCAGACTTTATAGCCTTTTAGATCAGAAACAGTGACATTCTCACCCGACCACGTACCCACCATGTTTGGGATCTCGCTCGTGTGTTTATTGCAATACAAACAATAAATAGCAACGCTGTTTGCGATCAAGATTAGCCAGATTAAAAGATGGCTGAATTTCATGAGGACCTCCATTTAATTTTTTTTGAATTTTTTAACGTTTTAATAATAACGGTACCACGGAAACGACAACGCCCCTCTTTTGATCACCAGTCAGTTTACGCTAAGTCGGACTATGTCAGCACCTTATTCATAACTGGCATTTTAAATGCTTCAATCTTCCTTGTATTTTAAAGGAGCCGCTGTTTCAATACGGTTCTGTTTCGTTTACTTGGTCTTCGCACTCTTTATGAGGGAAGCAGTATGGACTTAATCTCGACGACGCTACAATTTGCCATTGGCCTCGCCTTATTCCTGATCGTTTTCGCCATCGTCTCGATCGCAGTCATGTACGTTATGGATATTACCCAAACGAAACATGCCATCCGACGGAATTATCCTGTCGTGGGACGATTTCGGTATTTTTTTGAACACATGGGTGAATTCTTTCGGCAGTATTTTTACAGCATGGATCGTGAGGAAATGCCGTTCAATCGTGCACAACGATCTTGGTGTTATCGTGCTGCGAAAGATATTGATAACACGGTTGCGTTTGGCTCGACCAAAAACCAAAACGTCACCGGCGCGGTTATCTTCGTCAATTGTCCTTACCCAACACTTAAAGATGATGCCGTATCACCGGATCTTGTGACCGTCGGACCTTACTGCATTTCGCCGTACCATACAGCCTCTTTATACAATATCTCCGGCATGAGTTATGGCGCGATTTCAAAACCTGCCGTACGTGCACTCTCAAAAGGGGCAGCGTTGGCTGGCTGTTGGATGAATACTGGCGAAGGTGGTTTATTCCCTTATCATCTTGAGGGCGGTGCTGATCTGGTTTTTCAGATCGGAACGGCTAAAAATGGCGTGAGAGATTTAGACGGAAAACTCTCCGATCAAAAACTCCGCGAAGTCGCTGCGCATGATCAAGTCAAAATGTTCGAAATCAAATTAAGCCAAGGAGCAAAGCCCGGTAAAGGCGGCATTGTACCTGGCAGCAAGATCACTAAAGAAATTGCTGAAGTGCGTGGCATTGAGGTCGGACAAGATGCGATCAGCCCCAATCGTCATATTGATATCCGCTGCGATGACGATCTGCTCGATATGATCACACACATTCGCCACGTCACCGGAAAGCCTGTCGGCTTTAAGGCGGTAGGTGGTGAAGCGACATGGCTTGATGCGCTATTTACTAAGATCAACGAACGCGGAATCGAATTTGCCCCTGACTTCATTACTGTCGATGGTGCCGAAGGCGGTACTGGTGCAGCACCAATGCCATTAATTGACGATATGGGTTTACCCTTACGTGAATCTCTACCGTTATTAGTCGACAAATTAAATGAACATAATCTGCGGCAGCGTATAAAAGTCATCGCTTCTGGCAAACTGGTCACACCCGCTGATGTGGCTTGGGCGTTATGCGCAGGTGCTGATTTCATAACTTCAGCACGTGGATTTATGTTCGCGCTCGGCTGCATCCAAGCACTGCAATGTAATAAAAATACCTGCCCCACGGGCATCACAACACATGATAAAAAACTTCAGCGAGGGCTTGTACCGGAAGACAAAGCCATTCGGGTGTCAAAATACGCGAAAAATATGGAGTACGAAGTCGGTGTAATTTCACATTCTTGTGGCGTCAAATCACCTCGCGAACTGCAACGTCGCCACGTGCGCATCGTTACCGCTAACGGCAGCTCTTTACCGTTAAATGAGATTTTTCCTGATGTCACACCACGCCAGCGTTTCAACCTGAGCGCCCAGATCCCGACTGACACACAAGATTAATAAAAAATGCATTGACACGTATCTTGAGCTGAACAGGAATCCATTCCGACGAAACTATCTTTTTTCCACAAATTCGCTATACTGCACTGCACCAAATTAAACAAGAATCAGGTGTAGATGATGACTGATCGTATTGATTGTAATGGACTACAAGTTGATAGCTCCTTATATAAGTTAGTTTGTGATGAAATCCTGCCAGGCGTAGGCGTAGATGCGGAACATTTCTGGGCATCTTTCGCGAAGATTGTCACTGAACTTACCCCTCGTAATAAAGCTTTACTCACCAAGCGCGATACCTTGCAGGATCAAATTGATGAGTGGCACAAAAAAAATTCCACAACCCCGATCGATATCGATGCTTATCGCGAGTTTCTTTATGAAATCGGCTATTTAGTGCGTGAGGGTGATGCGTTCACTGTCAGCACTGCGAATATAGACGAAGAAATAAGCACGATTGCGGGTCCACAACTCGTCGTCCCGGTCAGTAATTCACGTTACTGCCTAAATGCAGCGAACGCACGCTGGGGGAGTTTGTACGAGGCGCTTTATGGCTCAGATGTCATACCCGAAGCGCAAGGCTGCAAACGCACCAACAAATACAACCCAGTACGCGGTAATCAGGTCATTAAATACACCCGCGATTTTCTTGATCGCAATGTGCCACTCGCGGTCGGTAGCCATCACTATGTCGTTAAATATAAGGTCAAATCCGGCAAGTTAGTCGCGATCATGGGCGACGGTAGTGAAACCGGTTTAGGTAAACGTGAGCGTTTTGTCGGATACAGTGGTGACCAAGATGCACCAGAACGCATCCTCCTCTCACATAACGATATGCATATCGAAATCCGAATAGGTGAAGGTTTCTACATCGGACGTGGTGATCTGGCAAATGTCTATGATGTGCACCTCGAATCTGCGATCAGCACCATCATGGATTGTGAAGACTCCGTTTCAGCCGTGGATGCTCCCGATAAAATTGGCGTCTACTCAAACTGGTTAGGCTTGATGAAAGGGAACCTCAAACGCACCGTCGTCAAAGATGATGAAACCATCGAGCGTACCTTGGTTGGTGATCGTTTCTACACCGCACCTGACGGCAGCGAACTTCGCTTACAAGGCCGCAGCTTAATGTTGTTACGCAACGTCGGCATTCACATGTTTACGGATGCCGTCATCACTGCAGACGGTGAGGAAATTCCTGAAGGCATGCTCGACGCAATGGTGACCATTGCCACTGCCATGCATGACCTACAAGGCAAAGGTGAATTCAGCAACAGCCGCACTGGTAGCGTGTATATTGTTAAGCCAAAACAACACGGCCCGGAAGAAGTCGCTTTCACTGTTGACCTCTTCGGTAAAGTGGAAGAAGCGCTTGGACTACCGAAAAACACTGTCAAAATCGGCATCATGGATGAAGAACGTCGTACCACAGTTAATCTGAAAGAATGTATCCGCGTCGCACAAGAACGCGTGATCTTCATCAACACAGGTTTCCTTGATCGTACTGGCGATGAAATTCACACCAGTATGGAAGCTGGCCCATTCTTACCCAAAGCCGCACTAAAAGATGCCACATGGTTATCTGCGTATGAAGATTGGAACGTGGATGTGGGCCTCGAAGTTGGGCTCCCAGGCCACGCCCAGATCGGGAAAGGCATGTGGGCTGAACCTGACAACATGAGTGGGATGATGGAAAACAAGATCAATCACCCTCGTGCCGGTGCCAGTACCGCTTGGGTGCCTTCTCCGATAGCTGCCACACTTCACGCTATTCACTATCATCATGAGCATGTTAAAACACGCCAAAGTGAACTCACACGCTGCCCTCGTGCGAGTCTGAATGATATTTTGACTATCCCATTGTTGGGTGATCGTGAATTAAGTGAAGGTGAAATCTGCAGCGAATTAGAAAATAACGCACAAGGCATTTTGGGCTACGTGGTACGCTGGATTGATCTAGGTGTAGGTGCCTCAAAAGTGCCTGATATTCACGATGTGCCGTTAATGGAAGATCGTGCTACGTTGCGGATTTCCAGTCAGCACATTGCTAACTGGTTACATCATGGTTTGGTTACACGTGATCAGATCATCAACGTCTTCAAGAAAATGGCCGCAATTGTTGATCGTCAAAATGCCAATGACCCGGCTTACTCACCGATGGCGCCGGAATTCGATACCAGTATCGCATTCCAAGCAGCGCTTGACTTGGTATTTACTGGCCGAGAGGAACCAAACGGCTACACAGAACCAGCTCTCACACGTCGTCGTCGCGAGTACAAAGCAGCGCAGAAATAATTCTCCACACGGTTTTTTCGCGTGATCAAAGGGCCATCTTGATTTTTCAGATGGCCTTTTTTATTGGCGCAAATTTGCCCCACTAAAAAAGTGGCTATTACATAATTATTAATCAAGTGAACAGAATGGATGCTCGCTTAATGAAAGATAAAATTGCCATGCCACAACATGAAATTTGCAAAGAACCAAACAGCGGGAAATATGCCTTGAATAAATATGCTAAAAAGTAGTTAGAGGCACTAGGGAGGTGTACTCATAGCATCGCCTGCTATGTTAGGAACAAACATTTCTAATTTAATGAATGTTCAACTCATCCAACATACTAAACCAGTAGGCATCAGGTTTAGCCTACAAAAGTTAATATAGTATACAAGCACATCAAAACTTCAGCTTCCAGCAGCATCCATCTGCTAGCACTCAATTTAAACTATATGTGGAAGATCGTTATTCTGACTTCCTGATCGCGCACTCATTCCCCGGAACAAACCACTCTTCGTACAGTCCAGTAAACAATACGCACAATCCCATTCTAATCGAGAACCTTGTGCGCTGGTCGCTGCATGATCAAAGACACAACGGTTATAATCCCTGACAAACTATCGTAAGCGCTTCACGCAGCCCGTGCCTACAACGCTCAACAGGAATCTAAAATGAAAGAAACTAATGCCCCCGTCACTATTCGCCTTAAGGACTACCAACCGTCTCCTTTTCAGATCGACACCGTTGAATGTCATTTCACGCTTTCTCCAATGGCAACACGGGTGGTCAGCACCTTACAGGTCAGCCGTAACCCTGAAGCAAAATCGACTCCTGCTAATCTGATTCTCGATGGCGAAAAATTACGCTTAATCGGGGTGAAACTGGACGGAAACGATCTCAACACGGATCAGTATGACATCAATAATGTGGCATTAACCATCAACAATGTACCCGATCAATTCACGCTGAATATCGAAACAGAAATTGATCCTGAAACCAATACATCGCTCGAAGGGCTGTTTCTTTCCAGCGGGAATTTCTGCACACAATGTGAGGCGGAAGGTTTTCGTAAGATCACGTATTACCTTGATCGACCAGATGTCATGTCGGTCTTCACCGTCACGATGGAAGCGGATAAATTGCAATTCCCAGTCCTCTTATCCAACGGCGATCTGGTAGATAGTGGCGATCTGGCAGATGGAAAACACTGGGCAAAATGGCACGATCCACATAAAAAACCCTGTTATCTATTTGCTTTAGTCGCGGGCGATCTGTCACTCACGAAAGATCACTACACCACCACATCCGGCCGCAAAGTCAGTCTGGAAATTTATACCGAAGCGCATAACGCCAACAAAACCGAGCACGCAATGGGATCACTACAACGCTCGATGAAATGGGATGAAGATACCTTCGGCCTCGAATATGATCTAGATACCTACATGATCGTCGCGGTGGATGACTTCAACATGGGTGCGATGGAAAATAAAGGCTTGAACGTGTTCAATTCAAAATACGTGCTCGCCACTGAAGAATCCGCCACAGATGATGATTTTATCGGTATTGAAAGCGTCATTGGCCACGAATACTTTCACAATTGGACCGGCAATCGCGTGACCTGCCGCGACTGGTTTCAACTTAGCTTAAAAGAAGGCTTAACCGTTTACCGTGATCAAACCTTCACTGCAGATCTTAACTCAGCTGCCGTCAAACGAATTGATGATGTACGAGTACTTCGCGCACACCAATTTATCGAAGATGCAGGACCAATGGCTCATCCGATTCGTCCTGCTTCCTATATCGAGATCAACAACTTTTACACCATGACCATCTACAACAAAGGTGCAGAAGTGGTCCGCATGTACGAAACCCTACTCGGCAAAGATGGTTTTCGCCGTGGGATGGATTTGTACTTTGAACGTCATGATGGACAAGCCGTCACAACCGATGATTTTCGTCAGGCAATGGCAGATGCAAACGATGCTGATCTTTCACAATTTCAACGCTGGTACGAACAAGCCGGTACACCTAATGTCGGTGTGACAGAAAGCTGGAATGCCGAGACAAAAACGTATTCACTCAGCTTTAAACAATCTTGTCCGCCAACACCAGAAGCGATTGAGAAAGCCCCTTTCCTGATTCCAATTCGAATTGCATTGCTCGACGAATCTGGCGATCACTTAATCGAAGAAACCACCTTAAACCTGACAGAAGCTGAGCAGACCTTTGAATTTACGGATCTGCGATCACGCCCTCTTCCATCCTTACTGCGTGGCTTTTCCGCACCAGTGAAACTTTCATTTAATTACACCGATACGCAATTAGCATTTTTAATGGCGCATGATGACGATAGCTTTAACCGCTGGGAAGCAGGCCAAAACTTGGCTCTACGTGTCTTGCTGAACGTAATCACGCAAATTCAACAGGAACAATCACCACACATTGATGACAACATCATCGACGCGTTTAGAACGACGTTATCCAGTGATAGCGATCCTGCACTGATCGCCGAAGCCATGACACTGCCATCCGAAAGCGATATCGCACAACACATGAGTGTGATCGACCCCGAAGCAATTCACACTGCTCGGAATTATTTTCGACAAACGCTCGCATGTGAATTAAATGATCTTTGGCTCGCTCGCTATCAAGAAACGTTGATCGAAGGCGCATATCAAATTGATCCTGCAAGCATGGCAAAACGTCGTTTACATAATTGCGCCCTTGCCTACCTGACCAGCCTCGATACAAAGGAAATGCGCGATCTGGCCCTTGCTCAATATAATAAAGCCACAAATATGACAGAATCGATGGGCGCTTTACGTGCATTGATCGGCACCGATTCTGAACAGAAATCAACCGCACTCGCACTATTTTTTGATCGCTGGAAAGATGACGCACTCGTGATTAACAACTGGTTCAGTTTGCAAGCATCAGCACCGTTACCGGAAACGTTAGATACAGTAAAAGCGTTATTGGATAACCCCGTTTTCAGTATTAAAAACCCGAATAAAGTTCGCGCTTTGATCGGTGCTTTTGCACAAATGAATCAACGCGGCTTTCATCGGGCGGATGGTTCAGGCTATCAATTCATCGCGGATCAAATCATCAAACTTGATAGCATGAACCCACAAGTTGCTTCTCGTTTAGTCCGTGTATTCACACGCTGGAAACAATTCGATGCAGAGCGACAAGCGTTAATGAGAGCAGAAATGCAACGGATAAAAACGCAAAAAGGGTTATCGAAAGACGTATTCGAAATTGTTGAAAAAAGCTTGCAAGCTTGATCGAGAATTCTATTAAAGAGGCTGACTCTTCAGCCTCTTTAATACCATTCGCGTAATGTACGAAAGTGCTTAACTAAAAAACGTATAAATTAATAAGCAATATTACGATCAAAGCGAAGATATAAATCGCCGTCAAAATCAGAGCGGTATTCACGCCTCTCTCAGCAAGTCGCTCTAACGATCCGGCCCCCGCCTGAATCGCACCCTGCTCATCCATACGTGTACCACGAACGACGATCGCAATCGTTGCGAGAATATATAAATATGAGGCGATATAAATCTGCTCGATCATGAGTAAATAACCCACTTCCGGCAATGAGTTTGTCGCCGTAAACTGTAAAGCGACTAACGCTAGCAATGCAGTAATGGTTAAACCAACGCGTGCTTCCACATGCGCAGGATCAAGTAATAACGCCAACGCCGCACTCATAACGACAAGAAAAATTGGTAAAAAAGATTTAATGATTCCGGACATGATCGGGCGTTCTAATGGAATCACCACGGCAGCGCGTGAATAAACCGTCTGATCGGCTTCGTTTATATCACCAAAATTCGTCGCGTATAAATTCTCGGATAGATCTAAACGTGGTTCACCAACGATATAACCGGGTAACTTTATATTCTCATTCATGACGATTGGCGCATCATCAGGAATATAGATCTGATCTAAAATTGAATATTCAGCATCCTCAACGGCAACGATCAATTCATGTTGATCAAATGGAAATTTAGCAACATTAAACTTTGCACTGAATGCGCCTTGATGTCGTAAAATAGCGTATTGTGATCCATCCGGCTGCGCTTGCGGCTCATCGTAGGTCATTTCTTCGACATGCGCTTCAGGGTCAAACGTGTTCATAAATTCGAACGTCTCGCTAGGATTAGTTTCCGCATTTTTCCAGCGGAACCACAAATACAAATCCACTACATAAGAATGTGTGCGAAGGTCGATCGCCTGTACGTCATTCACATAAACACCAACCACGACTTTGTCAGCGTCCGCTTGCGCTACGTTGGTCAGAAAAACACTAAATAAAATGCACGAAAATTTGAAAATAGTTAGGTAGAAATTAAATGGCTTCATCGCTCGTGATCCACTATGTGATCCATTTACATACTCACGACGATAGGTGAATTGCGTGGTGATAACAATAGAAAGCAGCCACGTCCCTACTGAAAAAATTCGTAACGGAAATTAGCTTCTGAAGCGACTAGCGCCTGACTAACCCCATTTCGACAGCATCTCTTGCTGTTTTGTCGACGAGGATTTCGATCAACTGCAGAGCAAAATCCATCGCCGTACCGGGCCCGCGCGAAGTTATGATCAATCCATCCACCGTAACCGCATCACCCGTATAAATAAAATCATGATCAATCATTTTATCCAAAACACCGGGGTAGCTCGTGACGCGGCGATTTGCTAACAAGCCTGCACCTGCTAATACTTTTGGCGCGGCACAAATAGCCGCAATAAATTTATTATTCGCTAACATCGACTTTAATAACAAATGAACACGCGGATCTTGATCAAGATAATCCGCACCGGGCAAGCCACCGGGTAAGACAACCATGTCGAAATTATCTTCGAGTACCTTTTCTAAAAGTACATCTGGCAATAGCACCACGCCTCGACTTGCTGTGATAGGGCCAGGCTTTAAACCCGCTGTGATTACGTTGATTTTTGCACGTCGTAATAGATCTATGATCGTGACGGCTTCAAGTTCCTCACAACCTTCAGCTAAGGGGACGAGGACGCGTGCCATTGTTGTGTACTCTTATTATTTCGTATTTTCATAAAATCTGAAATTTTGACAAGCTTGACCCCAGAAGCTTCAAGTGTAGGTAGCATTTTTTCCAATGTTTCTACGGTTGCGGCATGCGGATGGCCAATGCCTAATGCAGTTCCTTTTTTCTTGGCTAAGCGGATCAACTTTTTAAATTGTTTTTCTACAAAGCCCGGTGTTTTTTCATGATCAAGAAAAATATCACGTCGTGTATTTTCTATCCCATATAAGTAAGCAGTATCCGTCGGTAATGGCGTGTTGATCGTGCCACTATCAATAAAAAATAAATTGCCGTGTGTCTTCAGCGCATCCATTAACCGATGCATAGAAAGTTCGTGTCTCGTCAATAAACTACCCATGTGATTATTCAACCCGATCGCGTTAGGCACAGATTTTAAATTTAACGCCATCGTGTCGAGAAATTCGCGACGCGTCATCTTGGTGGTTAGTGCCCCAGGGCCAAGCAAGTGATTATCTTTTTTAGCTTCCATCGGTACATGCAAGATCACCTCTTTGTGCTTTTCCTCCGCCGTTTTCGCCATTAATGTGGCATTCGGTGTTTGCGGTAAAATGGCATAACTCAATTCCCCCGGTAATTGCAGGGCACGCAGGTCATCCTGTTTCCGCCATCCAATATCATCAATGATGATAGCAATCACCGGTTCTTGCTCTGCTAATGAAACCGGCATCCAGCCCATAAGAAAAAAGCCTGATAAAACTATCAGGCTTTGACTAGATAAATTGCGAGCTCGCTTTATTAAACTCATTTTTTCAACAGAGTGAGGCCTTTTAACATGTTTAATGCTTCGTATAATTCATAATCTTCTTTCGCTAACGAACGACTTCCAGCGGCACGCTCTTTAGCTTCTTTCTCCACATCTCCTTGTGAAAGGTGGCCGCTTAGATCACGTTCTTTTATTTGCAAACTGGGACTTTTATCTTCGTCCAAACGCAAACGTTCGATGACGACATCCGGCTGTATGCCCTCAGCCTGAATAGATCGACCATTGGGTGTGTAATAACGAGCTGTAGTCAGTTTAACAGCGGTATCATTCTTCATCGGTAAGACCGTTTGCACCGAACCTTTACCGAAGGTTGGCCTACCCATAATCACGGCACGACGATGATCTTGTAGGGCTCCTGCGACAATTTCAGATGCAGAAGCTGAACCACCATTGACGAGAACAACGATTGGGGCGCCGTTTAGCATATCCGACGGTTTCGCGTTAAAACGTAATTCCGAATCTTGCACTCGGCCTTTCGTGAAAACGATCTTGCCGCCGGTTAGAAATGCGTCCGACACTTCAACCGCTGCGCCAAGTAATCCGCCGGGGTTGTTTCTAAGATCAAGAATAAGACCTTTGATCTTGTTGTTATTTTCTTTGAGGGTCTTCTCGATTGCCCGTTTTACATCTGCTCCTGTATGCGACTGAAAACTGGAAATTCGCACATAAGCAAAACCTGGCTCGAGTGTTTCGAATTTCACACTTTTCACGGTGATAATGTCGCGCGTGACGATTACATCAATCGGTGCTTCGCTGCCTTCGCGAACAATCGTCAGTTTGATGTCCGATCCGGGCTTACCACGCATCATCTTAATGGCATCTTCGATCGACATCCCTTTCACCGGCGTATCGTCCATTTTCACGATCAGATCGCCCGCTTCAATACCTGCACGCTTTGCAGGCGTGTCATCAATCGGAGAAATGACTTTGATAAAACCATTCTCCATTCCGATTTCAACACCCAAACCGCCAAATTCGCCGGTCGTGCCTTCTTGCAAGCCAAGATAAGCTTCACCGTCAAGATAATCCGAGTGTGGATCTAAACCGGCGAGCATGCCGCGAATGGCATTTTCCAAAAGTGTTTTATCGTCGATTTCTTCAACGTAGTCCGTTTTGATTTTCTGAAAGACTTCGGTGAATGTTCGAATTTCATCCAATGGAAGCGCTGTTGTTGCTGCAACCTGAACAGGTGTCTCAGCGACGACTGGCTCTTCAGCGAAGGCGGTACCTAGACCGAATGTTAACGCCAGAGATAATGTGCAGGCTTGATACGATTTCATTCAACGCTCCTAAAATTTTCCTTTACACCATAATGCGGGATTGACGGGTGTGCTCTTTCGTCGCACCTCAAAATACAGCCCGCTATTACGTCGACCGCCGGTATCACCAACACTCGCGATAACGTCGCCCATCTTCACTTTGTCGCCGACACGACGAAACAGTTCCTCATTGTGTCCGTACAAGCTCATATAATCCTGCCCATGATCAAGAATGATCAGCTGTCCCAAGTTTTGAAACCAGTCTGAAAATATCACGCGACCATCGCTAATCGCACGCACCTCGCTACCTAACGGCGCATTGATTAAGACACCTTGCCAGTTAAGGCTGCTACCCGCTCTGGGGCTGCCATATGAATGCATAATAGCACCCGCTGCTGGCCAACGCAGTTTTCCCTTAAGCTGTGTGAAACCTTGCCCCGGTTCTACTTTTTTTAACGCTAGCTTTTTCGCAGCTTTTTTTAATGACGTGATCAAACGACTCAACCGATCAGCATCGGCCTGCATGGATTGCAGCGACGAGGACTTACTCGCCAGCTTTTGATCAAGCTGCGTGATCAATTTTGTCCGTTTGTCCCGGATGGTCTGCAACTGTTGCGCTTGCGCATCTTGCTGGGATTTTAGTAAACGCAGCTGATCCGCCTCTAAACGCAGCGCCTGTTTAATGTTTCTCAATTCAGCAAGATCATGACTTACCCGCTGCATTTTATCCGCTCGTGCCTGGTTTACATACTGCTGATAAACAAGCCGTCTTGCGATAAGCTGAGATTCGTTATTGAGGGAGAGTGAAGAGGTGTGTTGAGTGCGGTATTGCTGGTAACTGGTGAGGACTTGTTGTTTGAGGAAGTGGCGGTGTTTTTGAAGGCTGGTATCGTGTTTTTCTTGTTGTTCCTCTAGCCCTTCCAGCGCCTCTTTCTTTTTCCTTATCTGCTCGTCTAGTTTGCGCGATTCCTGTAGCGCTTTCTCAACCTCAGCCTCACTTTGCTCTAGTTGTTTTTTTAAGTTGGCGGATTCGCCGCGCGTCTCATCAATATCATTTTTAATCTTGCGGATCTGATCGCGCAGCGCTTCGAGCTCAGCCGTGCTTTTCTTGGCTTCCTCCGCCGGTGCCGCTTGCACCAGTGAGCCTACCGACGCAAAGCAAATTGCGATCAACAGACAAGCTTTCAACATGTCAACGAATCGATGTGGCGCGTACATTTTTCTCAGGCTAGCTCACGCGTGATAGATAAAGTTTAAGTGGTATCAACTTAGCGACGCATGACATTAGATAAACGACGGCGTCGATGGTTGCGATCATAGGAATTCTCTAGCTCGGATTCAAGTTTTACCAACGGCGTTCCGTCCATTTCAGGCGGAATCTCCAACCCCATCAAACTCAGCATTGTCGGCGCAAGATCTGTCAGGCTACCCGAGTTGACCATTTCTGCAGGTCGACCGATATAAATCAACGGCACCGGGTTCGTCGTATGCGCAGTGTGTGGAGAACCGCGATTCATTTTTGTCGAAACCGTCCTCATTAATTCAGCATTGCCATGATCCGCGGTGATCAGCACTTCGCCGCCGATGGATTGCGTGGCGGCAACAATACGATCAATACATGAATCGACAGTTTCAATCGCTTTCACCGCCGCTTCAAAATTTCCAGTGTGACCAACCATATCCGGGTTTGCGAAATTACAAATGATCGCGTCATACTTGAGACTGTAAATCGACTCAACCATGCGATCGGTAACAGCCTGCGCGCTCATCTCTGGCTGTTCATCGTAGGTCGCAACATGTGGCGAAGGCACCAAGATACGATCTTCGCCATCAAAAACGCGCTCTTCACCACCGTTAAAGAAAAACGTCACATGCGCATATTTTTCCGTCTCAGATATACGCAACTGACGGCATCCCATATTCGAAACATATTCACCGAACACGTTGACTAATTGTGTTGGTGGGAACGCGACAGGTACATCAAATTCTGCATTGTATTGGGTCAACGTCACGAAGCTAGCCAGATCAGGAACCCGTTGGCGTTCGAAACCGTCGAAAGACTCATCAATAAAAACTTGGGTTAATTGGCGTGCGCGATCAGCTCGATAGTTCATGAACAAGGCTACATCACCGTTTTCCATCTTCACCGGCTCCTGCTTACGTGGCACGATACTGGTGGCCTTAACAAACTCGTCCGTTTCATCGCGCGCATAAGCCATATCCAATGCGATAAATGGATCACCCGCTACAAAATCGGCGTTACCATCAACGATCAGGTTGTACGCTTTCTCTGTTCGATCCCAGCTCTTATTCCGATCCATCCCGTAATAACGTCCGATCAGTGAGGCGATACGGCCCACCCCTAATTCCATGAACTTGGTATGTACAAGACGAATGGATTCACTCGCGCTTTTCGGCGCCGTATCACGTCCATCCAAAAAGCCGTGCAAATAAACTTTTTCCAACCCGCGTGATGCGGCCAACTCGATCATCGCGACAATATGATCTTCATGACTGTGCACACCACCTGGCGATAACAATCCCATGAGATGCAGCGCTTTCCCGCTCTCTTTAAGCTTGTCGAATGTTTCGAGAAGGAATGGGTTTTCAAAGAAGCTTTCATTCTCGATGGCATTTTTGATACGCGTGAAGTCCTGCTCGATCGTGCGACCCGCGCCCATGTGCATGTGGCCAACTTCGGAGTTGCCCATCTGTCCGTCAGGTAGTCCAACGTCAGAGCCAGAGCAGCGCAAGAGCATGTGTGGATAAATAGACCAAAAGTCATCCCATGCAGGCTTGTTTGCTGAATGAATAGCGTTATAAGTAGTAGATTCGCTGTAACCCCAACCGTCGAGGATAAGCAAAATGATAGGCCGATGTTTAACGTGCATTTAGCGGTAAAAATTCTCTTGTGTGAGTTCGGAACTGGACTTTACTAGTGTATCATGTAGCCCTTTTGGATGAACACGTCACAGTGAAAGACTGTCAACTCTGTGGCAAGAATCACATCATTTTACTTTAAGTGTCAGGACTCGAAATGCAGCAGCTCGGCGAATTTATCACTAACCATTTGATTATGGTTTCCATTTTCACGATCCTTCTCGTGGTGTTGATCAAAACATTGATCACAGACCTCACGCAAAAAGGCTCAAACATAAACACCACTGAAGCCACTCAATTGATCAATCGAGAAGATGCGATTGTCATCGACATCCGAGATAAAGGTGAATTCGAGGGCGGGCACATTATCAACGCATTAAATATTCCTTTTAATGACATCAAAAACCAAGCGGATAAACTGGCTAAATATAAAGAGCAGCCTGTCATTATATGCTGTCGCTCAGGGCTCACGGCAGGCAGTGCGATCAGCCCTGTCAAAGCCGCTGGTGTAGAACGCGTTTATCGCCTTAAAGGTGGTATTGATTCATGGCGCGCAGCAAATTTACCTCTCACCAGTTAATCATCAACTTATCTCCAACAACTACAAAACTATACGGAAAGAAGCATGGCCGAAGAAAACAAACAACCTGCACAACAACTCGCGATCCAAAAACTTTACGTCAAAGATCTTTCATTTGAATCACCCAACTCACCACAAGTTTTCACTGAAAACAAACAACCAAATGTGGATATGCAACTGCATAACGAAGCGAATAATATTGGCGAGGACGTGATCGAAGCAGTCTTAACAGTCACTATTACGGTGACAGCTGAAGATAAGAATGTTTATCTGATCGAAGTTAAACAAGCTGGGATTTTTACGATTTCTGGCTTTACAGATGAACAACTCAGCGTGATTACCGGCACAGCTTGCCCAAATATTCTGTTCCCTTACGCACGTGAAGTTGTCTCGGATGTGGTCATCAAAGGAGGGTTTCCTCCGTTGGTCCTCAACCCGGTTAATTTCGATGCCATTTACCAACAAGAAATGGCGCGTCGTCAAGCAGACGCAAACTCATCAAAACACTAATCAATTCGCGTTTTTTAATGCAAAAAAACTCTATTTTGGTTGCCGGTGCTGGCTCGTGGGGCACAGCACTGGCGATCGCCTTAGCCAGAAATGAACAACCGACTTGGTTATGGGGACGCGATCCTGATCACATGCAAACGCTGATCAGTCAACGAAAAAATCAACGTTATCTACCCGACATCGCCTTTCCAAATCGCCTGACACCCACGAGCGATCTCGACACGGCCCTCGACTGCGCCAACGATATTTTGATCGGTCTGCCCTGCAAAGCACTACGCCCATTTTTAGAACGCATAAAATCACATACTAATATCCAACAAAAACGGATCGTTTGGGCCTGCAAAGGCATCGAACCCGGTACACAAAAACTCGTGCACGAGATCGTTGCCGACATTCTCGGTCCTGATCTAATCACCGCGGTTATTTCAGGTCCAAGTTTTGCGATTGAAGTGGCTGAAGATTATCCCACTGCTGTGACCGTTGCCTCGAATGATGGCACTTTTCTTGATGATCTGATCCAACGCTTTCACAGCAAGTCACTACGTGCTTATGCCAGCAACGATGTGATCGGGGTTGAGATTGGTGGTGCGGCGAAAAATGTTCTCGCTATCGCAGCGGGTATTGCAGATGGCTTAGGTTTCGGCGCGAATACGCGTGCTGCTTTGATCACACGTGGACTTGCGGAAATTACCCGTTTAGGCGTCGCCATGGGCGGTCAGGCAGAAACCTTCATGGGGCTTGCTGGTTTCGGCGATCTCGTGCTGACTTGTACAGATAATCAATCTCGTAACCGTCGCTTTGGTTTACTACTTGCTGAGGGTATCGATGTTGATCAGGCCATTGAACAAATCGGCCAAGTTGTTGAAGGCGCGCGTACGGCGCAAGAAATGGCGATTTTAGCGAAAAAATACCAGTTAGAAATGCCGATCACCGAACAAGTTACCCGGCTTTTGAATAAACAATGTTCCCCCAGAGAAGCCGTAGAAACATTGCTTTCGCGCGAACCTAATACAGAAAGTGAAAACGACCCAAGCTAAGCCTTGCCTATCAGCGTAAAAAACTTCGCTAAACGTTTTATTTTACTCAACACATTCGGCTTCGTTGGCCATCGCCTCTAAATCAACTTCCTGACCTTCATCTAATACAACTGGCTCTCCAACACACACGTCATTTTCGTTTGGGATCGACGTCTCAGTTGGTACCGTCTGGCACGCTGCTAAGCCGAGCAATCCGATAAATATGGTAATTATTTTTAGCTGTTTCATGGCATAAAATCTAGCATAGAAAAATTAAGTCCGACAGAGACAACACATAAAAATCCTTTGATACATTTCCGCATCATTTTCTTAACCTGTCGTTAACAACAGACAAACGTCATAGGAAACCGCATAAAACCTCAGCAGAAAACCATTAACTATTTGATTTTTTTGAATTTATTTATTTGGTATAAGCCTTGCTATGTGAATACTTGAAGGCAGGAATCAAGTGTTCATTAAGAGGCTGCTTTTTCCTCTAAATCAACATGAGCAAGCTCATCATGATCTATAAAAACATGTCGTGTCTGCAGGCACGATAAAAATGATAAACCTGAGGGATTAATATGCATCAGAAAAAGATTTTCAGTTTAACGGCATTCGGGATTTTATTCGCTTCACAAGTCACTAGCTTACAAGCGGCGGAGTTCCCCTATGAAGGTAGTTACCAGATTCAAGCTGGATACAATCAATTCGAACAGTTAAGAGGACCACAAAGCTTTATAACATCACAAGACTATACAACATCACCAACTAACAGAATCTCGGATGGAATAAAAACTCAATACAGTGCCTCAAGAGCGTATGTTGACGGGTATTCAGTCGGCGTCTCTGCCGGAGTCTCTACTGAAGAAAGAGAAAGTGCTCCTCCTTCGCGAACATACGCTGATATTACAAACGAACCAGAACTACCTCAGAAACCATTTAGCCCGAATGAAGCCGCAGCTAGAGCCGGATTTATACAAGAGTTCACGGTCATCGGCGCAGGTGAAGCAACTTTCACATTTGCTTGGGATGGTACTTTGCAGTCCTCAGATCAGAATGGCCTTGCCGGATACAACTTCAACGCAAGCATCACTAATCGTTCGATATACGAAAACTTACCCTTTGTTGCTAACGTGACTAAGGAAGAAATCCAACAACCTCCGCAAATGATTAACGAGTATATTGATGACTATAAAGAAGTGATTAATGGCTCATCCAGTGTCAACGAATCACGTAACATCACGTTAGATTTTAATGAGTCTGACATTGGTTCTACGTTTACGGTAAGACTGTCACTGTCAGCATTCGCTGATTATGATCCAGATGGTTTTTTCAATCAGCCAACCAGCTTCGCAGGCGCATTTGCTGCTAACTCCATTAGTGAAGTAGAAGTACCCGCAAATTATGCGTTTGCCGATTTTTACAACACAGGCACACTCACATTTAGCGGACAAGGTATTGTCTCCGCGAATGTCGCGCCTGTCCCTGTTCCAGCTGCGGTATGGTTGTTTGGTTCAGCGATCATGGGCTTAGTCGGTTTCCGACGCCGCCAAGCGCAAGCTTAAGTAGTATATTCTAACTAAAAACGGGACGTTCTCTGACGAGAACGTCCCGTTTTTTTTGATCTCAACTTTGAAACATGTCCGTCCAAATGAAGTACTGCTCTACTTCCGGCAGATAGATCAACATGCAAGCCAAGTGGCCTTAACTAAACCGAATGTACTGAAAGAAGAATGTGATCGCGACTAGAGCTTATAAAGCGGTTCTAACCCGTCTTCTTTTGTCGTTTTGTCTGATTGTTTTTCGGACTCGAAGTTTTCCACCGCCAATAACAGCTTTTCCTTATCCCAGTCCGTTTCTGTTCCACGATAAAGTGCGGCATTCAGCGCATTAATCTGCGCGGCTAACTCACCTCCACTGCGTCTGCCTATCTCGGCAAGACTTGTCGGCGCTGAATCAACCCACACACTTTTACCCCAATCCAATAATCCCTGTTTAATATGTTGAGGATTACCTCGGGCAATCACTTCACGCAAAGCACGTAATGACTGACGTTCAGTTAATACCCGGACATGATCATCAGATGAGGTCGATTGATTCGGCTTTTGTCGCCATAAAACTAATAATGTCAGTAACCAGCCCAAACCTAAAAATGTCGCGATCCACGGCCAGTATCGCGCACTGGTTTTCGCCACGATCGGCGCGGTGGCAACTGTCGTTTCTTCATTTGCAGAATCTCCACTAACTGGATCTTGAGCAACGGGTTGACTGTTCGGATCAGCAATCACTTTAATGATTCGCTCAGGTAGCCGTGCGATTTCGGTTTTACCGCTTTCTGTGTTGAACCAGGGAATGCTAACTTCAGGCAGTACGTAATCACCCGCCTTGTTAGCAATGACGGCGCTCTTCTCTTCCCGCACGCCGAGAATGCCGGATTGTGCATGCTGATTAGTTAACTCAGGTTGATCAGGATACTGGCGAAAACCGGGCATATCCGGACTGCCGATCTCAGGCAATTGTGCTGACATTAATCCTTCAGCACGCAAAACGATCGTTCGTGTTGCAGGCTCACCAGCGATGAGCGTTAAATCATCTTTTAACCATTTCTCATGCAACTCGACTCTCGTCGCCGGCAACCAGGTCTTACCAGAAAAATTACTGGGTACCGGTTTAACATTGAGCTTAATCGCGCGCGAGAAACGTTGCATCGCTTTGCTGCTACGGCCAAATGCGTCAAATAGAGAGGTTGAACCTTGCGTTACCTGCCCCTGAAACGAGATCGGCTCAATCGTCAACTCACCGCTAGATTGTGGAAACAAGGCATAGCGACGTTCTAAAACCGCATAACGTTTATTATTTCTCAAAGTCTCGTATTGACGGTCCTCCAGCTTTTCCATAAACATCTGGCCGTAGTTGCTCACCGGTTCGGACAATCGTGAATTCACCGTCGTTACCGCACGAAACAAACGAATGGTATAAATTACTTGCGCTTGCACCCAAGAATTTTCTTGCGAGACATCAACCTCCAGAAAGATGTCATCCTCTTCAGATGCATTTGTTACTGCGGCCGCTTCCGTCACAGTAACAGTAAATTCCGGCGTCATGGTTCTACCGAATGGTATCGACGGAATCGTCAACTCACCCGTATGTTTCGCCATGACTTCCAGTAACCACTCTGAAGTACTCGTTGGGCTACCATTAATGATCGTGACATTACTGCGTTGTTGCGTGCTTATAATTCTGAAATCTTTATGTAACGCGCTCAAATCAGGCCGACCGTGCACCCCTTCTGCCGCTTGGAATAGAATCGTAAACGAATCATTCACAGAAACTATTTCATGCTCGACCGTCACTTTAACGTCCGCCGCCTGCACAGTCTGCAAACTAAGCAGCAAGAAACTCATGCCGATCAGACAACAATAAAAACGAACTATTCGCCATTGAGCACAGACGTTATTTACCATGCGTCCTCTCCTGTCTCTTCACGCGCGGAGCGAATTCGCCCATCACGTTGCTGATATTGATACTGAAACTTACGTCGCAATAAACCACCAGGGTCATCCGGTATCACACGTAAAATTGCCTCCGTCGTTTGCTGATCTTCATCATGCTCAGACTCACTCTCACCCTGTGCACCGGACGCTTCTTTTTTCTCACCGGAAGATTTGGCATCTTGTTGCTGCTGAGACTGTTGCTCGCCGGATTCGGCTGACTCGCTCTCTCCTCCACTCGATTCCTGTTCAGCTGACTCTTGCTGATCAGAAGGTGGCTGCTCGCCAGACTCGCTCTCACTCTGATCAGTCGAATTCGGATCGGACTGCGAGGAATCATCACCTTGCTGATCTTCGCTGCCACCACCGTCTTCCGATTGATCATTTTTTTCATCGTTCGGCTGCTGATCATCCTGCTCTTTTTCTTCCATCGCCTTTTTTACTTGATCATAGTTATGCCGCGCGTCATCCATTTCAGGTTCTTTCTGCAACGCTTGCTTATACGCATCCAACGCTTTTTGATATTCGCCGATCTGCGCATGGGCATTTCCTCGGTTATACCAACTTTCTGCTGAATCTGATCCTGCCCAACTTTCCAATGCTGCGTCGTAATCACCTGCACGATATTGCGCTGTACCTTGCCATTGCGGATCTGTAAATTTCTCCGCGGCAGCCTCTGGATCGGATTCGAGTAACTTCGCTCCTTGCTGATCAGCACGCTGCCACAAACCATCCGCTGCTATGGTTTTCGTTGGCGCGATCAACAGGCTGATCAGTACCGGTGTGATTAAGACACTTAACAAACTTCCACGACGAAATCCCAATGCTGCCAGTGGAATCAGCACTAATAAAAGTACCGGCCCTACTTCACGCCAATCATCACTTTTGACTTCAACCTGATCGAGATCGGACGTATCGTTATCCGTGGTTTTATCGAATTGAATCAGAAGGTGCTCAATGTCGCTTCCGCTTGGTGTGTACATTTCCATCACGCCACCACCCGCGCTTGCTACGGCTGATAGTGCATTTTTGTCCAGCGTTGGCATGACAATATTGCCTTCTTCATCAGTTAAAAAACTGCCATTCCCAGCAGGGATTGGCGCGCCACTCGGTGTTCCCATCGCAAGAACATGTACTTGGTAAGCCTGCTTGCGCGCTTCTCGAGCCATTTCACTATCACGCTCAGCATTGACACTATCTGTCACCAGTAAAATATCACCGCGTGCGACCCCACCTTGTTGTAGAAGCTCCACTGCTTTTTCGATCGCTCGATCAGCTCTAGAGCCCTGCAACGGCATAAGATCCGTACTCAACGCTTGTAACTGCGAAAGAATCGTATCGACATCATTTGTCAGCGGTGTCACCATGTACGCATCTTTTGCATAAACCAATAACGCCGCCTGACCGTCTTCGCGCTGTTTGACTAAATCTGCCACTCGAAAACGTGCTCTGGCTAATCGAGATGGATTTAAATCTGTGGCGTCCATTGAGCGTGATAAATCCAATGCGATTACCAAAGAAGCTTGTGATCGAAAGAGCGGTTGCGGTAAGCGTTCCCAAACCGGGCCCGCTAACGCCGTAATAGCGATCACGCCCGCTAGTGCTAGTAACCACATTCGGTTACGACGAGTTTCTCGTTGCTCATCAATCAAGACATATGGCGCGAGTTTAGGATCAACCACCGAAGCCCAGTCTCCCTCACTTAAGCGTCTTTTACTGATCCGATAAAGCAAAATAAACAAGGGAAGCAACGCAAAAAACCAGAGCGGTCGTAAAAAATGAAAATGTTCGAGGTTGAATGAATCCATATTTATATCAACAAAATCAACGCGCTGATCAATGCTGCCGTACCGCCCGTCCAATGAAAAAGCGAGGTTCGTGGACGATAAGCCTCAGCATCTTTTTCAATCGGCTCTAACTCGTCCAACAACGCATAAATGCGCGTCAGCTCATCTGTATCCCTTGCGCGAAAATATTCTCCGCCCGTTCGATCCGCAATAGCACGCAACGTCTCCTCATCCAGATCACGTGACGGGTTCACCGTTTGTGTACCGAAAATCCCGCGTACCTGCATCTGATCTGACCCAATGCCAATGGTATAAATTTTTAAACCTTCACGCGCCGCCAGTTCAGCAGCGAGTACCGGATCAAGTTTACCCGCCGTGTTTGCGCCATCTGTCAGCAAAATAAGCACATTTTGTGTTTTCGCTTTATCCTCTTCGGTCTCCGCGATCACGCCACCGTCAGATTCTCTTTTCGCTTGCTCTTCCGCCTCTCGCTCAGTCTGCTCACGGATACGCTTCACCGCCAGTCCGATTGCGTCCCCGATCGCGGTCGATTTACCCGCTAAACCTAACGCCGATTCATCTAACAACTCACGCACCGTATCACGATCAAAAGTCAGTGGCGCTTGCAGATAGGCGCGCTCGCCAAACAAGATCAGGCCAATGCGATCACCCACGCGGCGTTGGATAAATTCGCCCGCAACGATTTTACTCGCATCCAGTCGGTTCAATACGCGACCGTTTAACTCAAAATCTTGCTGCTCCATACTCAATGACAGATCAACCGCCATCATCAGATCACGTCCCGTGATCGGAATCTCAACCGCCTCCCCCAACCATTGTGGACGTGCAACCGATGTGACGAGTAAACACCATGCAATGGTGGCAAGAATAAGCTTCCAGCGTGACTCACGACCGCGTTTGTTGACGGCAGCAACATCTCGAAAATCATCCAAAAACGGCACACGCAAGGCGGCTTGTTTATTTTGTGATCGTGCTGGGAAAAACCATCGCACAATGAGCGGTAACGGTAAGAGTAAGAATAACCAAGGCCATTCAAAATGGATCATGCTTGCGCCTCTATCCAGTTTCGACTGAGGATAATTAACGCATCGGACTGCGCTTGATCAAGTTCAACAGGGCGATATGGTGCCTCGATCAACAAGCGACCAACACCTTCGCTAAACATCTCATTTGGATTTGTGTCATCTAAAAAACGCAACCATTTCTCACCCGTCAGTGCAGCACAGTCACGACGCGGGTAACGACTAACGGCCAAACGACGAAGTAAAGCTGAAAGCGATGTGATCAGTTGTTTGCTCTCTTTATGCGCAGCGAATTCGTTTTGAATTTGCGTTAATTCAAGTAACGCAAGCGCGCTAGGGGCATGATGTTTTTTATGACGATGTTTCAACAAGCAGAACACCACGCCGAACAACAATAACATCGCAAATAGTAACAGCCACCAACCTGGCGCAGGTGGCCACCACGAGATCGGATCGGGCAAGTGAATATCTCTTAGATCAAGTTCACTGGGCATAGGCCATCAACTTTTTAAAAGGATCATCATCCGTTAGACAGGGCAAAATGCGCATCCGATAGCGTCCCGCAATGTCGTTCAACCAGTCGTCATGTGTTTGCGCTTTTTCTGCATAAGTTTCACGCATTTTTTCGTCTTGCGTATTGATCACTAGTTCCTGAGACGCTTGCGTCATACGATAGTTGCCTGCTTTGGGCAGTGTTAACTCCAATTGATCGCGAATCGGTACCAAGACCATTTCACCATGTTTGGAAAGTCGCGCAAATTCAGACTGCGCTGATTCAGCGCCGCGAAAATCACTGATCATAAAAACTAACGATCCTGGTCTGACCAGACGGTTAAGCCGCATCAAAGCCTGCTTGATCGTCGTGTTGTGATCGTCTTCTGATTCAGGTGACGACTGCCACGCAGGATGTGAAACAAGACGCTTGATCAGGTGTAATACGGCGGGCTTACCTAAACCTGGCCGTAATTCATGATGGCTATTTTCTGAAAAAACAAGGCCGCCGATGCGATCGCCTTGTTGGGCTGCTTGCCAGCCGATTAACGTTGCAAGTTGTGCTGCAAAAACAGATTTATACACTCCACGTGTGGCAAAAAACATGCTTGCACGTAAGTCGACCCAGACAAACACGGGACGCTCACGTTCCTCACGGTAAAGTTTGGTATGTGCTTCCCCAGTGCGTGCGGTAACGCGCCAATCCATATTTCGAATGTCATCGCCAGCTTGATAAAGTCGCGACTCGTCGAATTCCATGCCGCGCCCTTTGCGAGTCGATATGTAACCACCGGATTGATCCGCCAGCCGTCGACGTGCACCAAGTTTTAATGCAGCGCCAGCGCCCTTGAGCGCGATCAACTCTGGAACGGTAATTGTGACAGGAGATCCCATGTTAAATCTGACCTAAGGGACGGCGATGCGAGCGATCAGTTCCTGAATAACCGTGTCAACATTTATCCCCTCCGCTTCTGCCTCGTAATCAAGAATTAAGCGATGACGTAGCACGTCCGGCGCGATCGCCTGAACATCCTCCGGCCCCACATAATCTCGACCCGCTAACCACGCATGTGCGCGCGCGCAACGATCTAAGCTGATTGTGGCCCGTGGGCTTGCACCCCACTGAATCCAACGACCAAGATCTTCTCCGTAGCGTTCTGGCTCACGCGTCGCGAGGATGAATTGCAATAAATATGCTTCAACATTCTCCGCCATGTGAATACCCAACACGGCTTGGCGTGCGCTAAATAAATCTTCTTGTGACATTTTCGGCATCGACTCACTGGCCACTGATGCAGCCTCTTGACGCGCTAACCGTAAAATTTTCAATTCATCTTCCGCTTTCGGATAACCAACAGTCACATGCAGTAAAAACCGATCAAGCTGTGCTTCCGGTAAAGGATAAGTTCCTTCCTGTTCGATCGGGTTTTGTGTTGCCATGACGAGGAATAACGGAGGCAGATCATAGGTTTGCTTACCCACCGTGATCTGGCGCTCAGCCATCGCCTCTAACAAGGCTGATTGAACCTTAGCCGGAGCACGGTTAATTTCATCCGCTAACACCAAGTTATGAAATAACGGCCCAGACTGAAATTCAAACTTGCCTTCCTGTGGTCGGTAAACTTCAGTACCGGTGAGATCAGCCGGAAGCAGATCTGGCGTGAACTGCACTCGGTGAAAACTACCATCAATGCAATCAGCCAAGACTTTTACTGCTCGCGTTTTTGCCAAACCCGGTGCGCCCTCCACAAGGAGATGCCCGTCGGCAAGTAGTGCAATCAGCAGCCGATTGATCAGCGTTTCTTGGCCGATAATTTGTTTTTGAACGCTTTCTTGCAGTTGATGAATCGTCGATTGTTGCATTGCGTTTCCTTAAGCTTGAGTTTTGTAAGCCGAGCGGTTTATAAACTGGCTTTGCATTATTGACTCACGGTCATTTTTTTCGGATTTATAAGAGTAACGGAACTGATTAAAAGTTCACAGATAGATTAGGGGGCAGTCCGCAAATCACTACGAGAAGGAATATTAACAGGCTGCGACTCAGGGTTGAATAAGCGCAAACTACCTGCAGGCAAATTAAGGAAATTAACCCTTGCCTGAGTTCTCTTTCACCTTTGCAATTTTGCGTTTTAGGGTTTCTTTAGTAATGCATTCAGAGTATGCCGTGGTCGGTGAGAAATCATACTGCAAGCCATAGTGACGGCGTTTACCATCCACTACGCCAACGTAACGAACTGTTGCAAGTATTTCAAATTCAGGCACTTCGCCACGCTTTCCATCGGAGATTAACAACGTCACCTTCTCCTCTCTCTCCATCCCTTTTGCCGCTTCAATACCGATACCATTAATACTTGCATCCAAAACACGGCATTTTTTGCGGCTGAACAGACTGAATTTTTTGGGAGATTCGCCCGGCGTGTAGGTCGCGATCAAGGCTTCATCGTCAATGCGAAGATCACGACGCTTGTTCGCTAAAGCCTCAACTTCCGCGCGTGATTGTGCCTCACGAATACTATCGCGTCGAAAACGACCGGTATTAGATTCTAATTCGATATGCTCCAGAGGTGCATCGAATTGATCTTCCGTTAGATTAGTTTTATCCGAATCACTCACAATGTTTTGTAGTTAAAGAATGTTGATCAATTTACGTTCAGTAAACTGAGATATAGCAACGTTACTATTGGAGAAGCAAGATATAGGCCGTGGCCCATTCAAGCCACCTGAAAGACTACCGAAAAATCAGTCTTGCAACCAGAGTCGCAAAATCAAACTAACGCCCGGAACGCCTAATAACCAAACACTTAGCGGAATGTTAACAAAATTTATCGCTTGATCCGGTGCGAGACAATAAAGCAAGGCCGCCGCGATGATCAGCCCAACACCAGTGACCGCTTGCGTTTGCCTACGATTCCCTTCACTTAATGTGTGAATCAGCTCATCGAGCTTATCTTGATCGGTCTTCACCTCGAGCTGGCCACGTTTGAGTTTCTCAAGCACGTCCATTGCATCACCCGGCAATTGCGGTAGGCGCTCCATCCACATCGGTAAATTCTCGCGAGAGGATTTAAATAAATGCCGAAGCCCCGCCTGTTCACTCATCCAGCGGCGCATAATCGGTCGCGCGGTTTCCCACAAATCAAGATTCGGATACAACTGACGTCCAACACCCTCGATATTTACCAGTGTCTTTTGTAGCAGCAATAATTGCGGCAGGATCTCCATGTGAAAACGTTGCGCCGTTTGGAATAAGCGCAGTAGAAGATGACCGAATGAAATCTCACTAATCGGCTTTTCAAAAATGGGCTCACAGACGCTACGAATAGCAAACTCAAACTCATCCACGCGCGTGTCAGCAGGCACCCAGCCGGATTCAATATGTAATTCTGCAACGCGTTTATAATCCCGGCTTAAAAAAGCCATGAGATTATTCGCCAGATAATGCTGATCGTTCTCGCTCAAACTGCCCATGATGCCGAAATCAACCAGCGCGATACGGAAGGGTTTATCCCCTTCTGGCGGCACCACAAATAAGTTGCCTGGATGCATATCCGCATGGAAATACCGATCACGAAACACTTGCGTAAAGAAAAGTTCGACGCCCACTTCAGCGATTTTTTTGCGATCTAAGCCCATCGCATCAAGCTGATCAACTTTATCGATACCAACGCCATAAATACGCTCGATCACCAACACATTCTTACGTGCCAGATCCCAATCAAAATCCGGTACGATCAGATGTTCTGAATCTTTAAAATTCCGTTTTAGCTCAGATGCATTTGCTGCTTCGCGCATCAGATCTAACTCATCCAAGAGAATTTTTCGGTACTCATTGACAACCTTTGTCGGACGCAAACGACGACCATGTTGCCAGTATTTTTCAGCAAATTCGGCCAATACCATGACTAAGCCCATATCACGCTTGATCACCGTTTCGATATTAGGTCTGACCACTTTTACAACGACATTCCGTCCATCTTTCAATGTTGCAGCATGTACTTGCGCGATGGAAGCAGAGGCCAGAGGTTCGTTTTCAAAGGAGGCGAATATCGTCTCGACCGACTCGCCATAGGCTTGTTCGATCATCGCTTTCGCCTGCTCACCAGGAAACGGCGCAACGCTGTCTTGCAAGCGCGCTAATTGATTCGCGAGATTTTCGGGGAGTAGATCACGCCGCGTCGATAGCAATTGGCCGAATTTAACGAATATCGGGCCAAGATCCTCCAGCGCATGCATCACACGCTCTTCTTTTGGAATATTACTTTTTCGTCGCCAGTTCCAAGGTAACAAATAAAGCAGAAAACGAATCGGACGAAAAAGATGTGTATTAAGAACGATCTCGTCTAACCCGTGACGGATCAATACACGTTGAATATTCAGAAGTCGAATAAATTGACCGGGTGTGATCACGTTTTAAGCGCCACCAAACGCTGTATACGTTGTTCAAGACGATCAAGATCGGTGCGTAAATCTTCAACCTGATCGAGAAAATCGTTGACTTCAAATCGCTGCGGCGACATTTCCGCTTCGATCCGAATATAGTCAGAAAGAGTTTGTTCCATCGACTCACGCGAGTCTTTTGTCCAGCGACTGACACTGCGGAGTACATTGCCGATCTGATGCGCCGCGACGTCGCCCACTTTCTCAGCGAGTAATTCTTCCCAATCCAAATCCAGTTGTTTGAGCATGCGCTGCACATGTTGTCCTAACGCCAGATCACCACTGATCACAACGTCTCCACTGAAACTTGTTGGCGCTTGATCCGTCGTTTTCGCCAGCTTCATCAAAGCGAATGGACTGCCTTTGATAGTCACATCCGGCTCACCCGCATAGTCATTCTGCACGGCAAGATAATCGTTTGATGGTAATAACCAGATGGTCTGTTCCAGGCCGGTCAGTTCGATCAACAAGGCTTTGCCTGCCATCGCAGTCATATCACGTTTTAGTGCCGGATCTTTATCTAAATGCGTATTAATTAGTTTTTCGATGCGAATTAAGATCATACTGCCACCATCACAACTTCACACCGTGATGCACCGCAACGATCCCACCCGTGAGGTTATGCCAATCGCAACGACCTAATCCGGCGTTTTGCATCATGTCGCGTAAGGTGGCTTGATCGGGATGCTTACGGATAGATTCCACTAAGTATTGGTAACTGGCTCGATCGTTTGTGATCATCTCACCCAATTTGGGAATGACGTTAAATGAATATTGCTCGTAGATTTTTTCCAGAACCGGCAGAACGACTGTCGAGAATTCCAGCACCATCAACTTGCCGCCCGGTTTGAGAACACGTTGCATGGCAGCCAGTGCTTTGTCTTTGTCCGTCACATTGCGCAGACCAAAAGCAATCGTCACAACATCAAAGTAGTTATCAGGAAACGGCAGCATTTCCGCATTCACTTGTGCGTAGTGCAGATTGTTCAAACCACGGTCAATCAAACGATCACGCCCCACATTTAGCATGTCGCCATTAATATCTGTTAAAACGACCTGCCCCGTTGGACCGACTTTCTTAGAGAGCAGTGTGGAAATATCACCTGTGCCTCCAGCGAGATCGAGTGCTTTATGTCCACGTCGCGCACCACTGGCAGCAACGGCAAATGGCTTCCACAGGCGATGCATGCCGAGTGACATGACGTCATTCATAATATCGTAACGGGTGGCGACCGATGAAAAAACCTCACCTACACGGCGTTGCTTCTCCTCCAGAGGGATTTCCTGGTAACCGAAGTGCGTCGTTTCTGTCATATCGGTCTAGACTTTGGGCTTAACGTACAGCACCAAGCTGTGATCTTGCAGCGTGAAACCATTTTCAGCCGCAATCTCGCGTTGGCGTTGCTCAATTTGCTCATCATGGAATTCAATGATCGTACCGGTTTCAGTACAGATCATATGGTCATGGTGCTCACCTCGATCCACTTCAAAAACAGAGTGCCCTTCCTCAAAGTTATGCCTTACAACAAGTCCTGCCGACTCAAATTGTGTCAACACACGGTAGATTGTCGCTAAACCGACATCCTCATCCGCTTCGAGCAATGCTTTATAAACATCCTCTGCACTCATGTGGCGCTGTTCGCTATTCTCCAGAATCTGTAAGATACGGATGCGTGGCAGGGTCACTTTTAGCCCGGCCTTTTTTATATCTTGGCTTTCCACAGTGTTTTAGTTTTCCTGAACGGTTAATTTGGTGTCGCTGAGACTATGAGTATACGAATAAATTTTAACATTGTTCCAGCTTTTGCGATAATGCGCAGATTAAGCTGATGTTTTCATTCAGCGTTAAAGGACTAACCTTAACATTTATTGATCAGTCAACGCTGATCAATCTAACGACCTGACCACGGGACGAAATATAAACGTATGAAACTCGCCTCACAAAGTATAATTCTACTCATCACTTGCGCAGCACTATCGGCGTGCTCAAAAGTAAGTCTTCCATCCAAAGATAACGTCCCGTTCGTCTATCGCATCGATGTACAACAAGGCAATGTCGTCACACAAGAAATGCTCGCGCAACTCGAATATGGGATGGATAAGAAAAAAGTCGAGTTTATTATGGGCTCACCGATTATTTCAGATACCTTTCACAGCAATCGCTGGGATTATGTGTATACGTACAGAGACGGCCATCAAACTGCTGAGCAACGGCGCGTAACGTTATTCTTTAGAAACGAATTACTCGCAAAAGTAGAAGGGGACGTGGTCAAAGCACATGGCAATATCGTCACCGAACCCCGTAAAATGGACAGTATCGACGTGCCCCCGGCGGAAGATCCTGGTTTGTTTTCGAAAGTCAAAAAAGCCGTCTCCTTTGGGGATGACGATGCGCCGGATCAATTAAAAGCCACTGCTGAAGATCAACTCCCTGACGCGGCTGTTGGGGGCGATGTTGGAGACCAGGCTATCCCAGAAACAGAAATAGTCGATCTTGAAGATGCTGGTAAAACCCTCGAAACCGAAGAAATTATCGCGCCAGATCAAATCGAACCCGATCAAGTGGATGCCGGAGTTGAAGAGGCCGAATCTGAAATCGAAGTAGAAGAGGAAGAATCTGGTTTCTTTGGACGTATGTGGGACAAACTCGACGGAGACGACGAGTAAACCAAGTACTAATCTTCAATTTGATCAGTATTGGTTAATTCTCGGCTAGGACCGAATTCAGAGCCAATTGGCTTTGACAACGGTATGATCAAAACAACGTGCGCTTAACCCCGTTTAGCTCGATCACGGCGCGCCTGTTTTGGATCAATCTTAAGTGGTCGATAAATTTCAATCCGGTCACGTTCTTCAAGTACCTGATCAGCCGAACATATTCGGCTGTAAATACCCACTTTATTCACCTTCATATCAATTTCTGGAAATTGTTCAAGCACGCCCGATCGACTAATCGCAGCGGCCACGGTCTCCCCTTCAATAAAGGATAACGCCAGCTCAACTTGCTGGTCCTCATTGGCGTAGGCGACAAAAATTTTATCCATACACTTGTTTAGCGCGTTGTATGAAGGCATCAACCAAAGTGTTTGCGATCCCGCCAAATATTTTACTAAAACCAAACCCGAGCAAGCCCTTCGCGAATTCAAACTCCATTTCGAAATTCACTTCACAGCCAGTCTCCCCCACCGGCTCGAAACGCCATAAACCGTAGAGCTTTTTGAATGGCCCATCGACTAAACGCATTTCGATTTCACGATTTGGCTGCATGCTATTTTGGGTCGTAAACGCTTGACGAATACGACCTTTACTCACGCCAACTTCTGCGCGGATTTGCTGTTCATCGCGGCTGATCACGGTAACGTGATCACACCAAGGGAGGAATTCTGGATAATGCTGCACATCATTCACCAGCTCGTACATTTGCGCCGGCGTATAAGGCACGAGAACCCGCTTGTTAATTTTACTCATGTGTTGGATGTAATCCTGGCTTAAAAGATACCGAGTGCTTTCAACAAGATAATAATCACCGCGATCGGCGTGATATAGCGCAACAAAAACCGCCACAAACGATAACCGAAAGCCTGCGATGACATGTCTAGTTCATCAGTGCTGGAAGCGGTGGACATTTTCCATGCCGCGAAGACGGCGATCAAGAGGCCACCTAGCGGCAGCATCAAATTTGCGGTGAGAATATCAATCACATCGAAAAAACCACCGCTTTTTTCTTCGCCTGCAAAAGAGAATGAAAAGGCCCAATGATTGAAAGACAGGACCGTCCCGAGACCGAGCACCCAAGTAAAAATACCAGAAATTACTGCGGCTTTATTGCGTGTCATATTCTTCCGTTCAACCAGCCATGTCACTGCGGGTTCGATCAGAGAAATGGCAGAAGACCATGCGGCAAAAACAAGCATCACGAAAAATAACGTCGCGACGATCACACCACCGGGCATCTGTCCAAATGCAATTGGCAGTGTTTGGAAAACCAACCCTGGCCCAGCTCCCGGCTCGAGATTATTTGCGAACACAATGGGGAAGATCGCCATCCCGGCCAGCAAAGCGATTAATGTATCCGCAGCCCCCACCATAAACGTCGTGCTTGCGATGGACGCTTTGCCCGGTAAATAAGCTCCATAGACCATTATCGCCCCCATCCCTAAGGAGAGAGTGAAAAATGCATGTCCCATTGCAGTTAGCACAGACCCCCAATGCAATTTACTGAAATCGGGGTTAAATAAAAATGTCAGACCTTGCATAAAATCACCTTCTACCATGGCATAGGCTACAAGCAGAATGAGAATAATGAACATACCCGGCATCAGAAATCGCACGGCCTGTTCTAGTCCCCGCTCAACGCCGCGTGCAACAATGAACATCGTCATCACCATAAAGACAGTATGCCAAGCAATTAAACTTATCGGTGAAGCGATCAGATCAGCAAACACTAGCCCGACATCATCCGCTGTGGAGTTCGAAAACGTGCCGCTCATTGATTCAACGACGTAGGACAGTGCCCAACCCGCGATCACACTGTAATAAGACAAGATCAGAAACCCGGCGATCACTCCCATGTAGCCTAAGTATTTCCAAGCGGGTGACTTATCCTCTTCATAAGCAAGGGTTTTCATCGTCATAACCGGGTTTTGCCGACCGCGCCGACCGATCATCACTTCCGCCATCATGATAGGAATTCCGATCAAGCAGATGCAAGCTAGGTAAACAAGAACGAATGCACCGCCGCCATTCTCACCGGCGATATAAGGAAACTTCCAAATATTCCCCAAACCAACAGCACAACCCGAGGCGGCCAACACAAATGCGCCTCGCGATGACCATTCCCCATGAATAGACTCTCGCTTTCCCGTCATAAATACCTGCCCTTTTTTATCCAAAAGTATGCCGTGCCTTAGAATAATTATCCAATCTCGCTCGGCGAGCTGACCAATTTCTCCATGGCAAATCAAATCTGCATCTGTTTTCCATACATTTGATATAATGCGCGGTTATGGCCGGAAAAAAGAAACCAAAAAGCGAATCAAGCACGATCGCGCTGAATAAAAAAGCGCGGCATGACTACCATATCGAAGACAAATTCGAGGCTGGTTTAGTGCTTGAAGGGTGGGAAGTAAAAAGTCTGCGCGCAGGTAAAGTGCAGATCAGGGACAGTCACGCCTTTCTGAAAAATGCCGAGGCGTTTGTCAGTAATGTGATCATCACACCGCTACTTTCAGCCTCGTCACACATCAGACCTGAATCCATGCGTATCAAAAAACTCTTGCTGCACCGGCACGAGCTGGCAAAGCTGATCGGCGCTGTCGAACGTAAGGGTTACACGATCGTGCCGCTTGCCATGTACTGGAGCAAAGGCCGCGTGAAATTGGAGATTGGGCTTGCAAAAGGTAAGCAACTACACGACAAACGCGCCGCAGATAAGGATCGCGATTGGGGACGTGAAAAAGCCCGAATCATGAAAAACAGATAACCCGATCAGATCACTTTTCTTAAATTAATCTGATCGGGTATTACACCATCCAATCACTTTCAAACAATTTATTTTTGCGTGATCGGTTGTGGCCAGTTCAAACGAAGATCCCAGTTATAAAATAACTCTAGCGGTAATGTGGGGGACGATTCGTTGTCAATTTCCTGATAAACATTTTCTGGCTGAGTAACGAATGCCTCTTTCCCATAAATATAATCCTGATCCGCCACAATTGTGCGATAGGCTTTATTCAGCATCAGCGCGCGTTCTCTGGACGGCGTGATCAACGCGTATACATCTTGTGCAGATTTGACTGCTTCAATATTCACTGAACCATCCGCATTGAACCATCGCGATTGCATTTCAGGATTGCTTCGAAACTCACCGCCGCCACCGACGCGTTGGAAGTAAGTCAGGATTTCACCTTGCGTTTCGTTACGATTCGCTGCATCAGGCATACCGTTGAGATCAATATACCCCCAACCCGCTGCGCCATCGATCTTGCGTGGAAATGCAAACGTTTTATCAATCGTCGAACCGATCGAGTTATGACACCCCATGCAGGCAAGGTTTTCTTCAAATGTATAAGTACGCAAGCGTCCTTGTTTATCTTCTATAAAACCTGACACTGACCAACCCATTCCATTATCTAAACCATGATCTTGAACATTGGCATATCCCGGTAAATTCCCGGCATCTTTTTCATAACCCTCTTCGCGATAATATTCTGTTAAAGCAACGAGCGGATGCGCAACCCATTTTTTTAAATAACGTACTTCTTTCATACGTCGTGAAACACCAACCTGCCCTTGATCATCAATGCCCAAATAACGCACAGTATGTAAAAATTCTGTTTTTTGCGGATAAGTACCTTTTTGTAAAAAATGCGATTTCGCCGCACCGACATAGTGATCGACTTTCGTGATTTCTTTGATTTGACTTAATTGACCGTCGTTATTCAGATCTGCATTAATCAACCGCTCATCAATTAACAATGTTGAAATGGAATTTAATTCTTTAATATTCGCCTCGACAATCGCAAGATTCGCCACATAAATATCTTTTACATACTCAGCCTGATCATTCGTTCGATATGCTTCATCCAAACGAATCATCACATCATCCGTATTTCCATTCGTTGGCCAGAATGTACTTGGGAATGGCTTGTAATTAAATGCAACCCAATGACTTTCATCCTTTGCAAACCCATCTTCAGCAAACGCATCAGCTCCTTTGTCTAAATTTTTTAGATCTGGAATCCATCCTTTAAAACCAGCCGTTTCTAAACGTTCAGGCAGTTCTGAATAATTATCCTGATCGATCCATTCCAAAATGGCTTGATCAGAAATTCCTGCAACACGTGATGTGCGATCTTCATTCAAATTTTCCCAATGGTTTTTCATACCAAGATCACTAAAACTATAAGCAATCTGCAGATCACCATCGGCCATTTTATTTTCTCTCCCTTTTTGTGGGTTTTGATGGCAAACGTAACAAGGGTTATGTTTTCCTTCCGTTTTTGTATAGCACATGGGTGGAATGATCGCTTCACGGTTGTACACCGATGTTACTGGGTGCACCGCTAATTTACTCGCAATGACAGAATCATTTTTTTTGTTTTTCTCAATAATCTGCTCATGGTAAGGCGTGACTTGATCAGAAACTGAAATGGTCTGTTCAGCCTGTACATCAACGGCTTGTATGGACTGCAGTATTGAAATAATAACAAGGCTAAACGCCAACATTACACTCGCTAAAAGCGTTTGCGCTTTCATAAAAACATCCCTATGAATAAAGCAAAATCGTTAAAGAAAATAATGAATTTTTGCTTATGCTCAAATAAGAAAGCGCCTGTGGTAAAACAGGCGCTTAAAGTCGGAAAAAAAATTAAATAATAACTTCAACAATCAACTAACTTGAAAATCATTATTTTCATTTAATTTTATCGTTGGCGATTAGCTCGCATTGCAGCTTGATCTAACTTTTTCACGAGATTGTTATCACGACCCCATTCGCAGTTTTTAACCCCTTTAGCACGAACAGAAGTTTCATTACATTGCGCAGGAACCACAGCTTCAATATCGAATAACCACAATGCATCACCATAACCTTCTGGATAAGCACTGAGATCAGTACTGTCAGGATGCTGAACCGAAACAACAAATTGTGTCGGGTTTTGCGGATTAAAAATCATACCTGTGTGCTCAGCACCGTCGGCGGCAAGGCTCATAAAATGATCTAATGATTCTGCAACACCGTCGCTGTTTGTATCGCGAACAAACCAAATGTCACCACCGACGTTATTACCGTTTGGTGCATCTTCGATCACGTAGATATTACCCAGTGCATCTTGCGCTAAGTTATCTGGTGAATTCAGTACGCCCGTTGTTGCTGGGAACCCCCAGTTTTTAGGCGTTGTTTCTTCACTCGCTAGCACGCGTACAATCGCAGAGTCATAACTGACTTCTTCAACAGAATAAACCGCCGCTTCAGACGTGGCGGTGAAATAAACCACTTCGCGGTTATTTTTTAATTGGCCAACTTCCATATCTTCTGGGCGACCAAATGGTGTCCCGCTGAGTTCGTCTGCCGCACATCGGCCACCGAACGTTTCAACATTATCGCAATCAGCTGAGATACCATTTTTAAACGGATCGATCTCGGTTAACTTACTTCCATCAGCATCTGTCATCGGTACCCACGTTGCGTAACCCGTTCGTGGTGCTGTCGCATTAGCGGCATCGTTCCAGTTCTTCGATGCATCACCATTAAAGTCATTTACAGACAAAACGAAGACTTGTCCGCCTTGGCTATAGTCAGATTTATTTTTAAAAATAATTTTATAAAGTGAACCCGAATTGTATTCATCAACGAAATACAAAGTGTCACCTTTTTTATTAAAACGCAGACCTTCGTGTGACACATTAGGGATCACATTCAATTCACGTTTTTGAATATTTTCGGGAGCAGCCATTGGGTTAATAACTTCCATTAAACGACCTTGGCCAGACCATTCTTCACCTAATAACAACGTTTTGTTCGGCGTATAGGTAGCTGGATCAAACGCACCCCAGTCATTGCTCCAATCCGCATTTGCTCCACGAACACCCTGCGCATCACCAGAGAAAAGCACCGTTGTTGTGTCGTCTTCAACACTGTAACGAGACACACCTGCACCCATTGCAGTCTCGTGAGGAATAAATATATATTTACCCGTTTCATCGAATGCGACCATGTCCCACATTGACGCGCCAGAACCCAAACCTTCAACCCGCACAATCGATTGCGCCATATCCGCTTCGATCTCGCTCATGCTCGTCAAGTTAACCTGAGAAACGCCTGCAGGTGCTTGCCAAGGATGGTACATTTCATTGAAATGCGTTCCCTTCACACCATCTGCATCTGCTTCAACCGTCGCAACAGCCGCAGACTGGGTTAAAGGATTAAAATAAATATCTGTTCCCGCAAATGACGTATGCGAAACCGCAGCAATCACGCCAGCACTGATCGCCTTCAAAGCCGTATTTTTCATGGATATTCCCCAATTTATCAGAAGTAATGTGGCACCCCTTTCCTCAAGAAGACTCAACCTTCAAAGAGATGCTCACTAAGCGGGGACAATTACACATAAATAACATTACCTAGGGATGAATGAATTACTGCGAAATGATGAAGCTTTCATGACAATAGGGGCGAGGCCACCAAGTCGGTAGAAACCGTCAAACTTGAAAACGTGCTGATCGCCCTCATATGGCTTATAATAGGAAATCAACTTTGGGGGCGATCTGGATTCGACGTGGATTGCAAAACCTGAGGTGCATGCCGAGGAGACAACATTCCTCGTAAATCACTGTTGTAAATTATTTAGTTGCCAACGACGACAACTACGCACTCGCTGCTTAATACCCAGTAGGGTGCCGTCTGACCGATATCGTGCCTGTACGATGCGGATTCCAGGCGTCGACTCATACAGGATCGTGTAAAAGTGCGTCCGGCGCGGCTACACTAAAACCTTAACCGGAATCGCGTTATGTTTGCCCTGACAGTCGGGTTGCATAACGTTAAAACAATAGACTGAATAAGCATGTAGAGCCAAAGGCGGAGGATCCGCGGACGCGGGTTCAATTCCCGCCGCCTCCACCATTTCAACATCTAGCACCATCCAAGAAAGTCCACAAACCTCAAATAAAACAAGGGTTGTGGGCTTTTTTTATGCCTATAACGTCCGAGGGCATCTATTGAAAACCGGCTTTGTTAGGGGGTATATTAGGGGGTATATCGTGTACCCCAAGGTGGTGATACCCCCAAATGCCATTAACAGCCCCCACAATAAAGAACGCTAAACCCGAAAGGAAAGCGTACAAGCTCGCTGATGGTGGCGGGATGTTTTTACTCGTAAACCCCAATGGCTCGAAATACTGGCGATTGAAATACCGCTTTGGGGGTAAGGAGAAGCTTCTCGCATTAGGGGTATATCCTGATGTGACCTTAGCCCAAGCCAGAGGGAAGCGGGACGACGCGAAAAGACTGCTTAACAACAATATCGATCCCGGTGAGCTAAAAAAGAGCCAGAAAAATAGTGACGCTGAAAATATTGAGAATTGTTTCGAAAATGTTGCACGAGAATGGTTTACCAAATTTTCACCCAAGTGGGTGGATAGTCATGCTCACAGAATCATTAGACGATTAGAAAAAGATATTTTTCCTTGGATCGGCAAACGAGACATCGCCAGCCTGACCGCCCCTGATCTGTTAACTGTACTTCAGCGGATTGAAAGCAGGGGTGCCATCGAAACAGCCCATCGCGCCCATCAAAATTGTGGTCAGATCTTCAGATATGCAGTAGCAACAGGCAAGGCTGTTCGTGATCCTTCAGCAGATTTAAAAGGCGCTATTCCCCCTGTCAGAAAAAAGCATCATGCATCCATTACTGAGCCAGCCCGTATAGGCGAGTTACTTCAGGCTATTGATGCTTACGAAGGGTCATTTATTGCACGTTGCGCCCTGAAACTGGCTCCACTCGTATTTGTTCGGCCTGGTGAATTACGCCATGCAGAATGGAATGAAATAAATTTTGATGCCGTAGAATGGCGCATTCCCGCTGAAAAAATGAAAATGAACGAGATGCATATTGTTCCACTCTCTGTGCAAGCACGAGAAATACTCGAAGAAATACATCCACTCACCCACAAAAGCCGATATGTATTCCCTAGCGTAAGAACCAATAAGCGCCCAATGTCAGAAAATACAGTAACGGCGGCGCTTCGACGAATGGGGTACACCAAAGAAGAGATGACAGGCCACGGTTTCAGGAGCATGGCATCCACCCTTTTGAATGAACAAGGCTTTAACCGTGATTGGATAGAGAGACAGCTTGCCCATGCAGAACGGGACAATGTTCGAGCCGCTTATAACTACGCTGAATATCTCCCAGAGCGCAAACGCATGATGCAACAGTGGGCCGATTATCTGGACAACCTGAGAGCAGATAAGAAAGTAATAACAGGGATATTTAACCGATCAGGTTCTTAATGTTTGTTTTCGAATAACATGTGTTAGCAAGTTTAATATTCGGGGTGAAAGGTGCGCCAACACAAACCGCCCCTGATCATAACCCACCAAGCCTAGGGTAGCTCCCGAAGAGGCGGATACCTTCACCGCTCTGGCTTGTTGGCCTACATGAAGGGATGTGTCGGGAGGTGGCATTGTGGTTAAAGATAATTTCACGCTTATTTTTGATCGAGTCATTGAATATGATGATGGTCGAAGTTGGGGTGACAAAGAGGATCAATACTCTGGTCTTTCGCGTTATGAAGTAGGTCAGCATTCCATACCTCGTAAGCTTGCAGAACTCCTTCTAAATCTTGAGGGCGTTAGAGTTGAAGGTTGTGAAAGGACATACTTCAGCCATTCGATGCCTCGAATCCCTCACATATACACTTTGGGTGAGTTACAGACTCGACAGAGAATCGTCCATGCTATATCAACTAAGGACCTTCCTGCTGACTTAGGCCCAATATCATTTCAAAAGATAGATGATGAACCACGAATTATTGACGCTTATGTCTCAGCTGTTTGTGATACCGAACCGAATTACTGGAGCGGTGAAGATGTTGATTATCTTGATCGTCTCAGAGAACGTGTATCACAAATTCTTGAAGAACGCCGCCGCAATAATGACAAAAAGAGTGAAAAGCTTGTCAGTCAAAATCAACCTCTTAAAGAAAATCGCTTTATTGAACAGCTGAAATTTCAAGAAACTTGGTGGCCTTACCAGGGGCTAGCCTTAGTCTGTTCTTTGAACCCTGATACGGTCTTTGGTGGCTGCTCAATCGATATGGAAATTGCTGAGGATATATTTGTAGGCAAAACGTATCTTGACGGCGATGTGATGAAGTGTACAGGCAACAATACATTCTGGTTACAGTGTAATTTTTCCGACTACACAAAGAGCATAATTGATTTCAATGAAATATACCTTTTCCCTCAAAAGCAGCACTCAATAAGTAACAATTCTGATGCTGTTCAAGCAAGAAACGATACTCTGAGCTTTGCCATTAGTGCTTTCAAGCGGTTATTGGAATTGTGGCGAACGAGAGCTAATCCTAATGAACGATTAACACCAAAAGAATTTATTGGTTGGGTTGTTTCTAAAGGCCACATGATTGAATGGTTAGGTTGGGCAATGGGAGAAGAGCTTTATTATTTGGAGGATGCGACTGTATCAGATTTGATCAATGTTGGTTTAATAAAGGAACCCAATAATGAAAATAAGATTAGAGATTTGGCTCACTCAGGATTTGCTTTTCTCTACAATAAACGCAAAAGCCAACCAACTATAGATGAAGTATGGGATTATGTATCTACTACACATGTAGAAGGATTTCCTGTTCTATCAAAGAGACGTGAGAAACCAAATATATACGGGGAGTTTGAGTATTGTCTTGAAAAGGATGATTCAAAAAAAGTTACAGAAAATAGGTTCAAGGATAATTGTAGGAATTACTTTCCCTACATTAGGAAAAAAGTATAGGTTTTATGTAAATAATACGCTTCTTTAAGGAAGTTTTAGGAAAAAAGTACAAAGCTACACTTCCTCAATAAGCTACTGGCTACCACTTAACAGCATAGGTAGCCGCCAATGAATAACAACATCCTCAGACTTGAAGCAGTCAAAAAGAAAACTGGTTTATCGCGTTCCCAAATCTACGCGATGATCAAGCGCGATGAATTCCCATCACAAATCAAACTCACTGAACGCTCCTCAGGCTGGATCGAATCCGAGATTGATCAGTTTATTGCTGATCGAGTAGCTGCATCCCGTCAGGGGCAAAGAGGGACGCTTTAATGAGTTCTGTAAATCAAACCATACCCCGTTGTCAGGAACAGCTTCAAACGACAGCTAAGCCGCTCTTATTAATTTCTGATCGAATTGATTCCATCGCGGAGGCGCAGTCATGATTGAAAATAGTGATCACTCAACAACGATTGCCTCTCTTAAAAAGAGGGTTCAACGACTCGAATCTTCTGTCACAGATATAGATGCAATCTCACAAGAAGGCCTCACTGAGATTACTGCATTGTGCAGGATGACTCAGTTTGTTCTGGAAATGACGGGAGACAAGAAAGGAATTGTGAAAGACCTGTATCAAGTTTTGAACATTATCAAGACAAAGGCAGGAGAACTTGAAAACTGCATCAATTCACAAGCTGAACTCTTGGGCTGCAACTGGATTGAAGGGGCGGATCATGACTGACTCCTTTAAGCCTGCAATAGCACATTGTCCAAATTGTCATTTCGATGGTGATAGCCGCTTATTTGAAGCTGATTGGCAAGCTAGGTTGGTCAATCTTCTCTACACCTTTCCAGGTGAGGGGGTAAGAGAGGTAGATCTTTGTGAGATGACGGTACCAGATCAGTTTGATGTATATCTTCGCTTAAAGGGGTTAGCGGAGAATGGCTAATACTAAGAGAAATCCGAATAACCGATCAGGTGTTACATTTGCTTCAAAGCCACACCATTTGTTCAGAGCAGATACAAATAATTGGAAACCTGCAGTTACAGCTTCACTGGGCAACTTGGCTTTCAGGATGTTGGATAATTTATTGGCTCAATACAATGGAAAAAATAATGGTGATTTATGTGCGGCCCCCAAGCTAATGGCACTATATGGCTGGAAATCCAGCAGCTCAATTTCTAAGGCTTTAACCGAATTGATCACAACAGGCTTTATTGAGAAAACACGCCAGGGAGGGAGAAACAGGCCAACCTTATATGCAATTACATGGCAACCGATCAATGAATGCGAAGGTAAACTCGATGTTAAAGAGAATACGCTCCCATCGAATTTATGGAAGCCAGAGAATAGATATTTGCGTGATTCAGTCTGCAGTGAGTAAGTTTTTCGGTATGAAATTCAAGCAGTGAAAATTAATTTCACTTGTCACTATGAGGAGAACCGTTGTCTCTATACGGTGCTATTGACGTGTATTTGTCGCCCTAAATGGTCTTCTGTTATCTCTATACGGCGTAGTCAGGCTCGTTTTAGGACATTCTGTTGTCTCTATACGGACACCTTTATATAAATATACCAAGTGTGTAAGAGTTTTCCTGGTAACTTATATAGCTTTATTAGCAAGCTCATCTATGGATAATTTCAATAAATCCAATTATGACCGAACTTTATGGTACGCCTTCAAAGAGGAAGAAAAATGGCTGACTCCCGTTAAAAAACCGAATGCACCAGATGGGGAAATAAAAAGCGCCAAACGGTGCCAACAATACCAGATAATAAACAACAGATAGTAAACACAGATAATAAACAAAACATAGCTTTTGCAGGTGAGGAAGAAAATCCAGAAAATGAAGGCAATGAAGAAGATCAGGGAAATAAATCAGATCCATCTCCTCATGCAGGCAAGAAAGAGAAAGCCAGTCCCTTTGAAGGTTAGATCAACGGTAGTTAGTATGTTTGGCGAAAAACCAGTTTTTCTTTGTAGGCCTGCAAGAAGAGATAAATATCTCTATGTAGGCATATATAACATTTGGAGGCTATAGAAATGAATAGAGTGAATTATTACCTGAAGGTATGGAAAGAGTTTGATGAACGTATGAAGGCTAAAGATATTCCGCTGAGAGACCACGATCGATTAGCTTCAAAGATAATTGAAGGTGGGTGCAAACTATTCGTTTTACCTGTCCAGCAGAAGAAGAGAACACGGGGCTTATGACTATGGTTCAGACCGTTTTACCAGAGTCAGTTGTTGCAAAAGAACTTTCCCATTTGTTTGAGTTGGATCTCAGGCTCATCCTTACTTGGTTTCTTTTTAGTCATAAATAAATCCTTTAAGCAGGCTATTGTTTTATCTAGTCAAACAAAGGGTTTTGATAGAAAGTTTTTTAAAGAACGCGGCCATCTTCCACCCGCACTCCACCAAATTCTGATAGTACCTTTTTTATTCTTCGCTCGTAGATGTGTAGGAAGGTCCCTTCTCAGCATCCTAAGTAGGCAAAGTTGCACTGAGTAAGGGGAAAGCCTAGGGTAAGGGCATATCTCTTGTTGTAGGCTTGATGCGCCCTTTTTTTGGTATCTCTTTGGTGTGGGTGTAATTAGAACTGCTGTTGTAGTCCCTTGCAATATGAAACAGTGCACAATTGGCAGATTGTTACAGTTGTCGCCTACTAGAATAGAGTAAAAAGTATTTACAATGTGTGTTTTAACATAGTTGAGTTTCAGGAGGTAAGGGGGCTTCTTCACGAAAGGATAAATCATCTAGATAAAATCGTTTGAAGCTCTTTAAGGTTGCCACAGAAATTTCATTTTCTGTTTTTATCGCCGTGCTTACTTCCATTCCAGCACTTTCTAAGATTTCAGCGTATGCTGCTATTGCTGTATGTGCTTTGTCTGCATTGCCATCTGTATTTGATGGCAGTAAACCTAACAAATTAACCTTGTAACTTTCATCCTCGCTAATTTCAGCATCAGGATATATGTTTACATAAATACCACAGAGTTGATGATTGCCCTTTTTGGCGATTTTTTTATTTTTACAATTTGGGTCAGCTTTTTTTATCCGGTCATTGAATGTTGAGGGGAGAGCTGGCCGAGAGTATCTTGTTACTATCCAAGAGATATAACTATTTAATTGACTCTCATCTAATTTTCTATCTGGGTCTGGTTGCAGTGACTCAAAGTTATTCTTGTGAAGACAGATTTTTTCAAATGCTTTTAGCTCTATGTCTTCATTGCCGAATACATTTTCGTCTTTAGTTCGGAACAAAATTTGTGTGTGAAGTACACGTGGATTTTTATTGTGTGTGAAATTTCCATCAGAACCTTCAGGTAAGGTTCTAGCTATAAATAACTCAATGTTCGGATCTGCATCTGTATCATTATGAGCGATATCACAAGACTGAGATGCTAGTATTAGAACAATACTTGGTTCGTAATCAATACCGATGCCTTTCAAAAGTTGCTGAACATCTGAGGCCCTAATTATAGATCCTTGCCTCCAACCTGATTTTTCTAGGTGTGTTCCGAGCAAATCTAGGCCCCATTTTTTTTATGCAAAAGGATCTGAAAGACTTCCTTGTGTTGGAAATGACATACTTAATTTCGAGCCAGAAAATAGTATTTTGTCTTGATCTATAACTTGTTGGCTGAGAAGATCTAAGACGCTTTGGTTATCAATTATTTGTTCATACAGCTGGCTATTGTATGCATTGAGGCCATAACTAACCCACGCCCGTGCAACAATTACAAGATCGAAAATCCGGTTCATTGCCGCTTTTCTTGGTTCAGTCTCGCCATTGATCCAGTTGTATAGAGTTTTTCTGCTCTGGACATGGCAGATCTGAGTGAACTCTTCTTTCGTTAACCTAAAAGCTGAACAAACTTCATCTATTGCCTGAGCTAGCTTATTTTTTGCGTAGCTTTGTACTTCGATATTGATACCACTAGGTGTAACACTGAGAAAACTTGTAACCGTGCCACCAGAGCCTTTGTACAAAGCAGGAATATGATCTGTATCCTGTATTACAGAATGAATCGCTGCTGGGGCTTTGTAACCTGAAAACGCCCCAGATAAGGTATTTAGATCAATTGGTGGTTCGGCTGCCATTAGGACCATTTTTCATTTCTCGCATAATCTGAGGTTACCTTCCAAAATGCTTCTCTCGAAGTTTCATGTAATTTCTCAAGTTTACTTAGTATGTCACTTGTTTCAAATATGACAGATTGCTCTTTGTCCTCCCATATGTGGTCAAAATCGAGGATGATTCTATCACTAGGCGTAGTATCAGGCTCAATGGAAATGGGCAGTCCCTGGACATCTGGAAGAGTTGTCAGAGCATGATTTCCATAAAGAGTTCGCATTAGGAGCGTTCCCATGGAGGTCAGTATTACGCTATGAGTGCTTTGTTGCTGGGGTGTCCCTATATCAGAAGAACAATTTGGATAGTCAAAGTGCTCATCTACTAAGTCTTCAATTTTTTGCCCTTCAAGTGACACAAGATCTCCATATCTAAGCCCAATCCGATAAATTAGATTCGGCTCAACAATTTTAGCCAAGACATCGAGTGCAAACTTGCAACTATCTGAAAATCCACCAAACCTATTGTAGCTCGCGGTGCAATATAAAAGTCTTTCTTGATTGATATCAATCGCACTTTTTTTATCTGGTGAGATGAATGTCCACTCTGTAAGATTAGAAACAGCAATACCTTCAGGTTGCACTTGAATGTATTGACCTGTGCGTGTTTGAGGAATTGGATACTGTCTTCTCAGTTCTTCCTGAATTTTCGGTATATATTCAGAAATTTGCATTACTGGAGAAAAACGAAATTCTGCAAGTACGAACTTGAGTGGTTGATTTTCTAGTTTTTTATAGTCACTCATTATCATGCACCTTTAGATTTCATATTAAGCACAGCGGAATTATACATCAAATTACACACATTTCATGTGTCAAATAATGACAATCAATGGTAAGCAAGGTTCAATCCAAGTACGTACAACATTTGACAAATCAGTTTTTCTGCCGAGAAATTAAAGAGAGTAAGGAACCTTTTACATTGCCTTACATGATGTGATGTTAGAACAAATCCCCAGTACCCGTTCCATCCCCACCAGCAGCCCTAACCTCAATCCTAGTCCTTGCTGCAGGCGTAAGGCCAAATTCCCCGCGGATCTTCATTAGTTCTTCTTTAGCCTTGTTTGCAATGGACATGGACCCCTATGGGGCTAGTCTTCAACCACTGTTGCGCGCACATGGAGACTTGTCCCACAACTTAGACTATAAGGTTTTGAAGACCTATGAGTTTCCAATAGAGGAGAATAAATTTTTACATTTTTCTTAGCATACGAAGAGATAATTTCAGATTCAGTAAGAGCGTGTTTAGCAACTAACGCCTTGAGTAGTCTACACATGCCTTTTTCAGTGAAGTTACCGAAAGGTACTTTGAATTCAAATATTAATTTAGTGCTGTTATAGCCAGTTATCTTCCACTTATAGGACATTATTGTATATCCTCGAGAATGACTGTTGATTGAAATTATCAATTCCTATGAGTTGATGGAGAAATAATCGTTATATTTTTTCATAACAGGAAAAAATATTCGTCTGGAATCAAGACCATCGATTTCATAATAGAGCTGATCAAGCGAGTCACCACAAGAACTAATACATGTAAAACCCCTAGAAGTACTCAAGTCGTGCGGCTTAGAGATAGTCACATGTTTGCTTTGGTTGCATAATGAATTGACGATTTGGAATTCTTTGAGTTGCCAAATCTCCATGCAAAATTTTTCTTCGAGAGTGAGCTTATCTCCCTTATTGTGTTTATTGGTGACTGAGAGGGCGCTGGTACCTGCGATCCATTCTCGCAAGTGATTCAGAGAAAAGAGCAAGAATAACAATAATCGAGTATTAGGTTCTTTGTTGTACTCAGTCATTGCTCTTTGGGTTTCTTCGAAAAGGGCTTGTGGACTCTTGAGTTCAAACATCTGATTCCCTACTGTAAATTCTCGTGTTGAATAGAATATATTCTTTTCTTCTACTCAGACAAATATAGCAAGGCAGCATGAGCTGTTTGTGTATGTTTAACCCGCATCCATCATTCTACGTCTTCCCTGTTTTCTTTTCTCGCGCTCGACCTCTCTCAAAAGCCCTCGTGGATCAACATCTTTAGTCGTGGTGACATTAAGGTTGATTGTCGAATTATCAGTGAATGAATTAGACATGCCTGACGAACGGGAGATCCTATTTTCTGGCGAGTTAGTGTCCACTATGGTTATGCCGTTTGCCTTTGTAGGTCCTCGTGGTCGAGATCTTCCGCTGTTTGGACTTCCGCCTTCAACAAGTTTGAGGCCTGGTTTGGCATTAAAGAATCCTGAGACTTCATCTGTAATTTTCTTACCGAGTTTAAAGGCTGTATCTGCAGGGTTCATCAAGAACTTCATCACGGTATGATTCAATATCTCTCCAAAGGTCTCTTTGACACTTTTTGCAAAGTTACTTATTGAGTTAGCTGTTTTCTCTATGAAGATCTGGATTTTAGCAATTGTCTCACCAAGGAAGGTGCCTATTGCATGAATAACCGCATATGCACCTTTCACTAACTTGATCACGAAAATAACGGTAGTTTTCGATCCCTCGAAGGCACTAACAAGGAAGTCACTGGTTTGTCTGGCAATTTCATTTTGTAGGCGTTAATAAGTGCTGACATCAGCCAGCTTTTTATTTAGGTCGCGTTGTTCTTTATTAAGCTTCTGTGCAACTTTAGCAAACCCTTTACTGGCTTCTGCAGCTCCCTTGAATTGCTTGTTGTATTTATCGACAGCCTCTAAGAACATCGTCATCTTTTGTCTGTTTGAAATTTATTCACACCCTATATAAACGAAGCAATAAGCATAGGGGGTAGTATAATTTCCTTGGGGGTATAAATGGGGGTACATGGATTTTTCAGATAAAAATATTAGTTTGTTTATCAATACGTTAAACGTTCAGTTCTGTAGACGCCGCCCCACCAATTCAAAAAACGACCCTTGTGGTCGTTTTTTTTTCTGTGCAAAACAGCTTTATCTCTCAGTCCGTATTATCTAACAAACCCGGTAAACCATTTAAGAAGTCATCACATAAAAGTGAAGCAGCATGACTGGCAAAATACTCCTTTAATTCCACAGGGCAATCCAATAACTCAAAAATCATTCGCTTTCTATTTTCCAACACGAAAAGGCTATCTTCTAAATCATGATTAAAGTAATTTCCTTCTCCCCGACCAATAAATACCTCAAACTTCGCTGCCAGAAAATAGACGGGACTAACCACGTTAATCATGATGCCATTAGGTAAAGCGACTTCAAGCGCATCCTTAAAAGCTTGGGAATACCAGCAATTAGAAAAACCTAATATTTTTTTCATCTATCGGCATAACATCAAGCCTCATCTGGCCTTAATCCGTAAGGTTTGCTGTTGTCAAGCAAGCTTTAATAGATATGGCATAAAGTGTTGTTTGGTCAATAAACTACCTTTAAACGATCGAGCAACCCATCCAACACAGAGTCATCACAAACGAGCGCCATTCTAGGTGCGATAATTGTCTGAAGCTTAATCGCAACAAGAATATACTCCACTTGCTCATCGACAGAAAAACGAGACCAGTTATTATTATTTTTCTTGCTGTTATGAGCTTTCAGCAGAAGCTGTAGATTGTCGGGATGATGTTGACCAGCCCGCGCTTTACTTAAAAGCGCATTAGCATGATCAACCTCGAAATCAAGTTGGAAGAATTTTTTTAACATCTTACTGATCGCGTTTAACTCTTCTATTCTGTACAACTCATATTCGCTGAGATTGCTTTCAGCCTTTTGAATAATTTCACCCCGCTTAAGGGGTGCAACATCATCTTCAATTTCCTGTTGAACATGTTGTTCATGTTCCGCTGCTGAAACATAGCGAATTTTTCTTGGCTTATCAGATTCATCAATTTCGATATTGTCGATATATGCGCCACGAACTATTGCAGAACTTATTCTTGCAGCAATTTCTCTTAAACCAGTTGTATCACGCAGTTGATGTTCAGCTTCTTGATTTGCTTTATCTAAAAGATCAGGATACAACTCCCCCACCTTTCTCGCCCAATCAGAAACGATTACCCAATCATTTATTTCCTTTAACGCTTCGAGATATTTTTTTGTGATATTCATGTGTTATTTGTAAGTATTTCTTCTACGCTTCTAAACTCTTCAAGAGCTGCTTCTAATTGCTCAACAGTTTTTTGAGCTAAAACATCAGGTACTGGTAAATTTTTTGCGTCTTCTAAGCTTTCACCTTTTAACCAAAAAATATCTAAATTCGTTTTATCCCTTGCTATCAATTCATCATAGGTCAAAGATGTCCAACGACCGAGTTTTTTGGTCCAGGTTGTTTGGAGGCGGGTTTGGGTTGCATAACTTCCACCATCGCCTAGATTAACGGGTCCGGCTCCCAACAAACCCTCGTACAAGCGATCCATCTTTGCGGGTCTTAAACCTGTAATACTTAAATTAGACATGCCCACCCACGCCTTTGAACTTCTCGACAAACGCTGCGATCTTTTGGAATACACTCTGCTTTTTAGTCAGATACTGCGGGTTCAAGGGGCTCATTTTGGGCAAAATAGCATTCAGTTCTGTACCAGCATCGCTGGCATACTCCCGCTTGAGGGAGATGGCGATGTAGCGTCGAGCTTCTTCAGAATTTAAGCTTTCTTTATCGATCAACTCATCCGCTTCGCGTTGCTGTTCGGCCTGAGCAAAGGTGAAAAAGGCATCGATCACACTAGCTTTATCGCCAAGCTCGTCAAGGTCAGTTTGATTGATAAAATCCACGACTAAACCTTCTTTAGCACGATTGCCTAGGCTGGCGCGGATCATGCGACGAACTTCGTCCACCAAATCGGTTTTGCTCTTGTTCTTTTTATTGTGCTCAAAGATCAGCTCTAGAATGTAGTCTAGATTGATCTCCTGCGATTTGAGAAGATCCACTTCAAATACCACATCATCCCAATCGATGGTAGATTTCTCTTTTTCCTCAGCTGATTTTTGGCGACGTTGCCAGTCGCGGATGTCATTGTAGGTTGAGCGGTAATCCTGAACTTTACGCTCGGCTGGCAAACGTATGCTCTGTAGTTCTGCCAGTTTTTCATCATCCAGATAGTGGTCTGCTTTAAATGCTGCGATGGCATCAGGGTCATTCATATCCACTTTTTGCAAGGCTTTTAAGCTGGCAAACTCATCATAGTTTTGCAGCACGTTTTCCACGCGTAAGTATTCACCAAAGAGTTTAGCGAAGGCTTTTTTGTCGGACTCTTTTTCAATGGTTGATGGATCAGGAAAGCGTTGTTCCAGCTCACTGACCACCTCCATAAAGCCGCGCCGGGCTTCACCGGTGACCAGATCGGTAAAGCCATCCATATATTCCTTATAGCTCTTTTCCAACACTACGTTCTTGGTGTTTTTATCGCCAAATAGGGTGATGGCATCCACAGTGGCCTTTTCCAAATCGCGGAAGGTAACGATATTACCGAAGGTCTTTGTGGCATCAAAAATACGGTTAGTGCGTGAATAAGCTTGCATCAAACCGTGGTAACGCAGGCTCTTGTCTACAAACAAGGTATTCAGCATTGGTGCGTCAAAACCCGTCAAAAACATCCCCACCACAATCAGCAAGTCGATCTCTTTGGATTTCACTCTTTTGGCCAAATCGGTGTAATAGTTTTGGAAGCCGTTACTGTCCACGCTGAAATTAGTTTTAAAGAAGGAGTTGTAGTCCGTTATTGCCGAACTTAAAAACTCTTTGGCGCTACTATTCATCGCCGATACTTCAAAACTCTCTTCAGGGATATCGCCGATGGCATCCTGCTCCTCATTGGCAGCGAAGGAAAAGATGGTGGCAATTTTCAGCGGTCTGTTTTTTTCGATATAGGAGCTACCGGTCTGCAACTGGTTGAGCGATTCATAATAGCGCTTGGCCGCATCCACACTGCTAACCGCGAACATGGCGTTAAAACCCTTGGCCTGACCATTGGCGGAGCCATACAAGCGGTGAGTCTTCTGGTGGTAATTATTCAGAATGTATTGGGATATTTCGCGGATACGCTCGGGGTGCAGCAAGGCCTCCTTATTATCAGCTGCTGACAGTTTCTTCTCATCCTGCTCAGTTTCTATTGCCTTAAACTGTGGCCGAACATCGTTGTAGTCCACCTTGAATTTCAACACTTTCTCATCACGAATGGCATCGGTAATCACATAAGAGTGCAGCTCGCGGCCAAACACGCTGGCGGTGGTTTCTGCGCCTAAAGCGTTCTGTGGGAAGATGGGCGTACCGGTAAAACCAAACTGATAGAACCTTTTAAATTTTTTGTTGAAGTTTTTTTGCGCTTCACCAAACTGACTGCGATGACATTCATCAAAAATAAACACCACCTGCTTGTTGTAGATGGAAAGGTCGCCTTCGCTCTTCATTAAATTGTTGAGCTTCTGGATGGTGGTAACAACGATTTTATTGTCGTCCTTACTCAGATTCTCTTTTAATTTTGCCGTGTTTTTCGAGCCATTCACACTATCGGGCGAAAAGCGCTGGTATTCTTTCATGGTTTGAAAATCCAAATCTTTTCGATCCACTACAAAAAACACTTTGTCGACAAACTCGAGTTCTGCAGCCAAACGTGCAGCTTTAAAGCTGGTTAACGTTTTACCCGAGCCAGTGGTATGCCAGATAAAACCACCACTTTCTGGCTTGCTCCAGCTTTTTGCCTCATAAGAGCTTTTTACCTTCCACAAAATACGCTCGGTGGCAGCAATCTGGTAGGGGCGCATCACCAGTAATGTGTCACTCACATCAAACACCGAATAATGCAGCAACACATTGAGCAGGGTGTTCTTCTGGAAGAAGGTGGCGGTAAAGTCTTTTATATCCTTTATCAGGCTATTATCCGCCCTCGCCCAGTTCATTGTGAAGTCGAAGCTGTTTTTGTTGCGTTTGGTGGTATTGGCAAAGTACCGGCTATCGGTGCCGTTAGAGATCACAAACAACTGCAAGTATTTATACAGCGAATCTTCGCTGTTAAAGCTCTCTTTGCTGTAGCGGTGTAGCTGATTAAAGGCTTCACGAATGGCGACGCCACGCTTTTTCAGCTCAATTTGTACCAGCGGTAAGCCGTTCACCAGAATGGTCACATCGTAGCGGTTAACGTGACTGCCTGATTGTTCAAACTGTTTGATAACCTGCACTTTATTGCGCGCAATATTCTTTTTATCCAACAGGTAAATGTTTTGAATTCGGCCATCATCAAACACAAAATCGTGAATATAGTCATCGTGAATTTTGCGGGTTTTGTGCACATTGGTATCACTGGGTTTATCCAGATAGGTCTCAACAAACCGCTTCCACTCGCCCTCCAAGAATTCCACACTATTCAACGCTTGCAATTGCACTCGCACATTCGCCAGCATCGCTTCAGGGGTATTCAGAGCAGGCAGGTATTCATACCCCTGGTTGACCAAATCCTGAATAAATTCGCGTTCCAGATCGCCTTCGCTCTGGTAGTTTTCTTTAACTGCCCATTCCGGTTTGTATTTATCCAGAACGATAAAGTTGTTCGATTCAGCAATGGTTTTATAATCCATCATACGTCGTAATCCTTTTTAAGCAGTTTTTTAACTTCCCGATCAAAGTCTGATTCGATGCGTTGTTGCTTGTTAAATTGGTCGTATTCCGCATGAGCTTTTTGTTCCGCTAGTTTGCGATGCACCTTTCCGTAACCTTCAAGAATTTGATACTCATTGAATGCCAGAAACTTGTTCACGCTCTCGGTAAAGCTTTCCATGGTAAAAGCGTTATGCCGTTCGATAATGCCCTCGATGTAATCAAAAATCGCCGACACGTTCCAGCTTTTTAATATCCTCTTCACTTAAATAATTTTTCGCGATAGTTGTATCCGACTTCAACACGCGACCAGCGGGCGCATTTTTATAGGTGCTCATGCCCATCAGCGGTTTGTTGGCATCGGCCTTCAGCGAAATAATCTCGGCGGTGGTATGGCCGGTAATAGCAAAATGAAACTTATCTTGCACATGGGCGTAGAACTGCTGGGTGGTTTTGGATTTTGGATCAAAATCAATACTGCACTCGGCAAAAATATCGGTAATCTGTTGATAGATGCGCCGCTCGCTGGCGCGTATAGAGCGCACCCGCTCCAATAGCTCACGAAAGTAATCTTTGCCAAATAAGCGGCCATTTTTTAAACGCTCATCATCCATGGCAAAACCCTTGATGATGTACTCCTTGATCAGCGCCGTGGCCCAGATTCGGAATTGGGTCGCTTGCGCCGAATTAACCCGATAGCCCACAGAGATGACCGCATCCAGGTTGTAGTATTTCACCTTGGTGGCCTGAGTTTTACCCGCAATTGCGCCGTGTTCAGTGGTATGTTCCAAAATGGAACATACCACTTCTTCTTGTAATTCTTTGCTTTCAAAGATGTTTTTCAGGTGCTTAGTGATAGCAGGGCGCTGCACGCCAAACAACTCGGCCATGCGTTCCTGCGTCAGCCAGAGGGTTTCGCCACTCAGCAGCACCTCGACTTTTACTGCGCCATTGGGGGCGGTATAGAGCAAAAACTCCGTGGTTTGGTCTTGTAGGCTTAGATTCGTCAAGGTTGAACCTCCCAATGGCCGGTTTTATCAGAACCGACGCGTTTCATTTTGCCCGCCTGCTGTAACTTCGCTAAGGCACGGCTAATGGTACGCACGTCTTTGCCGATGACATCGGCCAATTGCTGGCGTGTTAGCTCAGGCTTGGCTGCGAGCAAAGCGACAATCGCCTCGGGAGTTTTGAGCCCGCTCACATCAGGCACCCGTTTTACAGGGGCGTTTACAGGGGCGTTTGCAGGGGCGTTTGCAGGGGCGTTTGCAGGGGCGTTTGCAGGGGCGTTTGCAGGGGCGTTTTGCGCCATTGATTGTGATAAGGTTTGAGCGATCACCGTTAACATAAAATGAACAAACGGCGTGCTGTCGGTTTGTTGATCGGCGTCTTCGAGCGCCTGATAGTACTGCTGCTGATGTTCTTTAATCACGCTTTCCAGTGGTAGCGATAAAAACAGCGGGTGCCATTTAGACAAAATCAAGGTTTGCCATAAACGCCCCATGCGCCCATTGCCATCACTGAACGGGTGGATAAACTCAAACTCGTAATGAAACACGCTGCTAGCAATAAGCGGGTGATCTTTGCTGCTGTTAAGCCACTGCGTTAAGTCGGCCATTAACCCAGATACTGGATGTGCAGGCGGTGCGACATGATGCACCACGCCACCTTTATGAATCCCCACGCCTTGACTACGAAATTCTCCCGCATTCACTAACATATCCGACAACATTAAAGCGTGTGCGGCGAGCAAATCATCCACCGCACTGGGCGTAAACGTCGGCAGTGCATCATAAGCGGCAATCGCGCCCTTTACTTCAGCTAACTCACGCACACTGCCCAGCACCGCTTTACCGTCAACAATCGCTGTTACTTGCTCTTCGGTCAGGGTATTACCTTCAATCGCCAGCGTACCAGTAATGGTTTTAATGCGATTCTGTTTGCGCAACTGCGGCGAGGCGTTTAACGCACTGGCATCCAGCGCGCCCACCTGCTGGCTGATATCGGCCACCAGGTTCAGGATCTCGGCGGTAATGGTAAAAGGCGGTTGGTAAGGCATATCAGGCCGCTACCTCTGCATCCGGTTTAGGCTTTCTTGATTCAGGGAAGCTCAATAGTAAATCGCGGTAGTATTCATATTGCTGTTGGCGCAATTCGATTTCGCGGGGTAAGCCTTCGGTGATTGAACTGGTTAGGGCGTCGAATTTATCGAGGATGGCGACGATGCGGGTTTGTTCTTCGAGAGGAGGAACTGGAATAGGAGTTTTTTTGATTTGTGAAATCGTATAATGCGCAATGGTTGAGTTGTGCGAAATATTCTCCAAATAGATTCTAAACTTTGTCGTTAAGAAATAATGATATAAGAACTTGCTATTAAATGTTTTTGATTTTTTGATGCATAACAAGTCAGCATCTTTAAAATATAAAGGTTCGTCATTTGGCACTATATAAGGAATACCAATAGTTCCGCCACCAGTTACTAAAATATCATTCTTTTGAGTTTTTCCAGATTTTGATGACAATGTTTCATATAACTCGTTTGAAATGAAAGCATCATCACGTGAATTTTTTACACCATTGAATATCGAAATGACATCACTTGTTCTAAAAAATGGAACACCTGATGTAGTCCACTCATTTTTATGAACTCGAGACGCAGAAGAAACACGTGTTATTTCCCCCAACGTCTTCCACTCCACTTCCCCTTCTTCAAAACTCAACAACTGGTCGCGGTAGTAGTTGTATTGTTTTTTGCGGGCGGTCAGCTCGGCGGTCAGCTCGGTGGTCAGCTCGGTGAAGGTGTCCAGTATGCGGACGATTTCGGCTTGGACTTCTAGGGATTTTTTTGGGTTATCTGGGCAGGGGATGGGAATTTTGTAATTCAAAATTGCGGCTTTATTTCCACGCGGCATTTTTGCGCCTTTGGCATGCTGCATGTTGTACGAGAAAAATTCGTCTGACGACAAAAGGTAGTAGAGATAATCAGAGCTCACGATTCTTTTGAAGTTTTCTGATATGCGCACAGCGAGTACATCACCACTACAACCTCCTGAGCTGGTCGCCTTCCAAACTTTCTTGAGGTATGGGCGAATATTGCCGAGGAGGATGTCTCCCGTTTCATATGCAGTCAAACGCTCTGTGTTGGGCATATAAGTTGCGTCAACGCGGCCGCCTTTGTCAGCAACAAGATTATCGACTCCAACAAAGGACGCTGCGTTAAGACCAGAGGAATCAACTCGCGTTTGGGAATACTCCGCTACACCTCCCAGAGCCTTCCACTTCACTTCAACGCCACCAAGCAATTTTTCCATAAAGCTTACATTGCTCATGCCTCCAACTCCTCGCCTTCAATCTCAGCCACAATCGCATCAATGTCTTTACGCAGTTGATCGATCTTGGCGACCGTGGTTTTTAGCTCGGCATTGAGTTTTGTAATATCCACCACTTCACGGGTATCTTTGGCTTCTACATAGCTGCTCACCGACAGGTTGTAATCGTTGGCGGACACCTTCTCAAACGGTATGGATTGGGCGAAGTGTTCCACATTCGCTTTGCTATCGAACACCTGCATGATCTGTTCGATGTGGTCACCGGTCAGCGTATTGGTATTGGTGTCTTTTTTAAATAAACCACTGGCATCAATAAACTGGGTGGTGGTGTCGGTTTTATGTTTGGAGAGCACCAGAATAGTCACCGCAATGGTGGTGCCAAAAAACAGGTTGGGTGCGAGTGATATGACCGTCTCCACATAGTTGTTATCCACCAGATATTTGCGGATTTTTTGCTCGGCACCGCCACGGTAAAAAATACCAGGGAAGCAGACAATGGCCGCGCGGCCTTTGCTGGAGAGATAACTGAGTGCATGCAGCACAAAGGCAAAGTCGGCTTTGCTTTTGGGTGCGAGCACACCGGCGGGGGCAAAGCGATCATCGTTGATCAGGGTTGGATCATCACTACCAATCCACTTCACTGAATACGGCGGGTTGGAGACGATGGCATCAAACGGTTTGTCATCCAGAAAGTGCGGGTCGGTTAAGGTATTGCCCAGCTGCATATTGAACTTGTCGTAGTTAATGTTGTGCAAAAACATGTTCATACGGGCAAGGTTGTAGGTGGTGTGGTTGATCTCCTGCCCCCAAAAGCCATCTTCAATAATGTGATTATCAAAGTGTTTTTTGGCTTGCAGCAAAAGCGAGCCAGAACCGGCAGCCGGGTCATAAATTTTATTAACGCTGGTTTGCTTGTGCATGGCCAGCTGGGCGATCAGCTTGGAAACGTGCTGCGGGGTAAAGAACTCACCACCGGATTTACCCGCATTGGCGGCATAGTTGGAGATGAGAAATTCGTAAGCATCGCCGAACAGGTCAATTTGAGCGGCATCAGGCTTTTCATAAAAATCATGACCAAAATCCAAACCTGCCACGCCTTTTAAAACGGCCGCTAAACGAAGGTTTTTGTCTTTAACGGTATTACCGAGCCGGTTACTGGTGGTATCGAAATCGGCAAACAGCCCTTTGATATCTGGCTCAGAGGGGTAGCCATTGGCCGAGGCTTCAATGGCGGAAAAGATGGCGGCCAAATCGGTGTTCAGGCTTTCGTTGTTGTTGGCGTTTTTAGCCACCGTGGCAAACAGCTGACTGGGATAGATGAAGTAACCCTTGGTTTTAATGGCATCGTCTTTGATGTCTGGCGTGATCACCTCATCGCTCAGCGCGGCGTAATGAATACTATCGTCATCGGCCTCTATATAGAGAGCAAAATTTTCACTGATAAAGCGGTAAAACAGGGTGCCGAGCACGTATTGTTTGAAATCCCAGCCGTCTACTGAACCGCGTACATCGTTGGCAATGGCCCATATTTGGCGCTGCAGGGCGGCACGTTGTTGGGAGCTTGTCATGGTTTAATTCCTGTTTACGTACGTTTGAACTTGATGATTAGAACAAATGGGTAGTCAGCCACGTCTTTGCGCTGGAGGCGGACTTCTCTTGTCTTTCGTGGGATTTGAGCAACACATCTCAGATCCAGGCGGCGCAACATAATCATAAGCAATGACATCACGAAGGCAATCGACAGCGATAGACCAAACGCGGATACGATTTTGTTATGCACTCTACCGTGCTGTTCATAAACTTTAAATCCCGATCACATTGCGCAAAGTGACGTTAATAAAGTGCAGATACTACCCATTATTCGATGAGAAATTTTCCACTTTTATTGAAGCCCGATCCACTTGTTTTGGATTGATACCATTATCCCCCGATCCCCTTTCAGATAATAACAGCATGCCCAATAAACGATGAGACTTTTTGTGAATTGTTACGAATAGCGAATTGTTTTCTAGAGATTCGGTTAAAAGTCCCGTTATTCAATACGCTGTAGACAGGCATACATGATAAGTCACTCTGATAGATGTAAAGCGTATTTGATAAATATGCTTTTGGTATTTCAAAAAATAATATTAAATTTTTGAATCTACTTAAAATACTTTTGTAGACAGAAATTAATTGAAATATTTTTTCAACGGCGCGATCAGCAGTGTGGCGATAAATGCGAGTAATGCACCTAATGCGAAGAGCCAACGGATGTCGGTGGTGATGGTTTTCGGGATCGCGAGGTGATTCGTTTTGAGCTGATCGGAGAGTGCTTCCGCATTATTTATGCGGTGATAGATGAGTCCGGTTTTTTCTGCTAAGCCTTGTAAATAGCTTTCCCGGAGTGAGGAAAGATGTTCGGTTCCGATCACGTTCGCGGCAGCACCGCCACTGGTTTGGGTGTAGACGTCAACATGCTGTACTTCGTCTACTTTCCAGAAACCTTCGGGTTCACCGGTTTTTCTATTAAATTTTGGAATTTGTACTGGCTCGTCACCACCGATGCCGAGAATGAGCCCGTTTACTTCGTCGATTTTACCTGCAAAACGAGGTGGAATTTCTGGGTTGATTGGCGGAGACTCTTGACCATCGGTAATAAAGACCAAGCGTGTCTCGTCGCCCACTAAGTTGAGAAGTGAAATACTTTTAAACAATCCTTTTGCGACTTCACTTTTCGCTTCCCAGGTCATTCGCCAGTTTATTTTACTTAATATCGATGAGAATTCACGGTAGTTGGAACACACTTCAATCGGTGTGATCAATAAAAATGCACGATGGCCGGTGAACAATGCAAGACCTGCCTCTGTACCACACGGCAGTTCTTCTAATGCGTCTATCGTTATTTGTTTTGCATATTCTAGACGAGTGATGGTTTGGTTGGTATTAGGTACGTCCATCACGTTCATACTTTGCGAAATATCATAGACAAACACATACCGATAGGTAGCACGCTCTAACTCTAACGTGGGCTTTAAGAATGTCGCCGCTAATAAAATGATCGCGATCAGGAACAAAACCACTTGTGGCTTACGGAGAAGCATTAAGGCAGATTCCCTTCGGTATCCGATGTGATCACCGTGCGAATTGCGCCGCGTAATCCTTCCGATTTATTACTAATAAATTTTCCGGCATCCGGCAATATTTGTAACGCACGCTCCAGATTATATTTTGCATCCCAGTGGTGACTGTCGATACTAAGTAATTTTCGATAACTTGTTTTTGCGAGTTCCACGAGCGGCATAGCGCGATCAGCTTCTGTTTTTAGATCTAACGTTGCGGCTTGTTGTAAGTACGTATTCGCCATATTAAATAAAACGTTTAAGCGTAATTGTTGATCTTCAACGTTTTCGATCGTGCCGTAAATCACGCGTGCTTCTTGAAAGTTTCCTTGCTGTTGTTGTGCGTAAGCTTTTGCAAATAATGCACGTGGTTGATCATTTTGATCGCCCGCTTCCGCGAAGTTCCCTTCTACGATCGCGGCATTGTAAAGTCGGGTTTGATTCCACTGCCAGCCTTCGTAGAGCAAGCCGATCAAACAAACGAGTGCGATCAAACCACTCATGATGATCAAACGTTGTCTTATCGCCATAGTTGGATCTCACTTAATTTTGTTGCTGCTAATAACAGTAATAACGTTAACGCAATGCCATAACACCACCCGGATAGATCACGTTTTGGGATTACATCTTGATACCGGATTGGTAAGTTTTGCAGCTTGTTGACTTCGGCCACCGCGTTATTTAATGCGTCAGGATTCTCTACCGAAAAAGCCCGATAAGGTAAATCTAATTTAGAAAAAAACTTGTGCACCAGTTGCTCTGGAACCAAAGCTTGCGCCATTTTGGCATCCATTTCTTCAAATAAGCCGGGCCCGTAATAGCCTCTTAAATAAAACCAATATAGTGTGACGCGATGTTTTTGCATTAAGTATTTAATCTCTTCCTGCGCCACCATTGAGAGCCTGGCTGCACCATCTGACACCAACATTAAAATACGCGATCCGGTAAATGGCTTACCCTCAAAGAATTTTAGTGAGCTAATAAGTCCTTCCGCTAAGTCGGTTGTCGCAAGTCCTTTTTCAATACCACCGGCGGCGATTGCAGCCTGAATAACGTCTTGTTTTTCTGTTAACGGAAGGACCTCGATAGGGTTACCACTGAAAACAAATAACGCAAACATATCTTGTTTGCGCTGCGCTGCGTAATCCGCTAGAACACGACGAGCAGTTTGCCCTTTAGACTCATATGTTCCAAATTTCCCGACACTTTCGGAGGCCGTTTTATTACGTTTTTTTGTAAAAAAGGGTTTATCCATGCTGCCACTACTGTCGAGTAGTAGAACTGTCTGCGCACCTTGGCCAATGCGTTCAATCGATTTTTCAGATTCAAATAAACCCGCAATGCCGAGCACTAATGTCATGATCAATAGGGATGATAAAATTCGTAGAAATAGACTCACCACATTCGACAACGGGTCGGCAGGTAATAAACTCAAAGATGAATAGCTCACGCTTTTTTGCCCGTGGAAGAAAAACGGCAATAATGTGAGCGGTAATAGAAATAACGCGGCCGGAGTAGCGAAACCAAACATTACGCTAATCCACGCTCAACATCGTGGCATTGCTCAACAAAAGCGATCAGTTCTGCCAGCGAATATGCTTGGTTATTGTCGATTTTATTGCCTGCGAAAAAGTATTCTCTTGAATGCATGAAATACGCTTCGATCGCGGGTTTTATTGTTGTGAATTTTTTATGTTCGGTAAAAAAATTATCTAGCTTTTCGACAAATACCGTTCTTCCCGCAGTTTCATTAAATGCATGATGGATTATCTGTAAGGCTTCACTATGCTGGTTAGGTGTTGTCGTTTGCTTACGCAATTTCTTCAGTGCGTGACTCGCATTTGCAAAAGGATGATGCTTCGATGCAAATGGTAAACCCCATTTCAAATATGCCAGCACTGTTAATGCAAATAACAATAATGCACCTAACACAATCAAATTCGTTAATGATTGCGGGTCAACAGCGGGTTTACGATCTGGCTGAATATTTTTATTGGCGGTGTTTGTTAACGTGGCGACACCAAAGCGAAAAGCCGGCACCAATGCAGTGTGACTTTCAACCTTTTCGGCCTGACTATTTTGGTACAAAATTTTATGTGATGGCAGCACGATATTTTTGATCGCCGCATTAATATTAACAATCTGATACGTCAACGTGATTGTGTAATGCGTTGTGTCGTCACTGACTTTTTCAATAATTTCAGGTTGTTTTATCTCCAACCACTGTGTTAACGCGCCAGCTTCGGGAAGTGATGACCGCGTAAGCTTGTACGGCATGTTTAGATCTAAATGAATAATGCGCTTAAGTTGATCGCCGATCTGATAACCGAAGGCGCGTGGTTGTTGAATATCTAATCGCTCGATTCTCACTTCTGCTGAGGTTGAGAATGTCAAAAACAAACAGCTTAAAAAAACCGCGCCGAGATAGCGTTTTGCACAAAAAACAAAACGTTGCATTTTAATCGAAGAAATAATGTGTCACCTCGTCTGAATCAAAGCCGTCCTGGAGTAACAACGGTGGCCGTCCATATTGACTAAACAGATCAAACAATCTTTCACGTCGTTCGGTGAAGGTTTGTTGGATACGTTTCTTTAAACTGGGTCGCATGAATAATAAGCGATCTTGATTCGTTTCAGGATCCATCACGCGTGCAAGGCCAAGCTCGGGTAATTTCTCATACTCTTGCCGATCCCATAACATCACTGGCACCACATCATGGTAGGCCAGTGTCGCGAGCACTTGTTCTAATAAAGCCTCAGAAAAATGAAAATCCGAGACTAAAAAAACCAAGGCACGTCGTCCGCCGAGATGCTCCGCGGCGTGCAGTAACCCGTCTGAATTTTTTGCTGCGAATGCTTTTGTATACAGTTGATCCGCCACCTCACTCACGGCTGCGCGGTTTAAGGTCGGGGGTAAAACCCACGGTCTTGACGCTGCCTCCGCACAACCGACAAAACCAAAGGTATCACCCGTTCGATAGGCGGAGTAACTCAAGCAACTGACAAAATCGGCTAACACGTCGCGCTTGGAATTTTGTCCGGTAAATCGCATCGAGGCGGAAAGATCTGCGATCACATAAACGGGAATTGAGCTGGTTTGTTGATAGACCCTGACACGGAGTTGGCCAAAGGGATCGCGCAGGCTGGCACGAATATCAAAACGCCGCGGATCAGGTGCATCGATCAACGGTACGTGATTGCGAAACTCCAATCCGCCGCCTTTTTGCAGGCTAGGATGGTGTCCCGGATAGCTCCCGCTTGCTCGCCACGGGATGGTGTAATGGATCTCGCCGAGATTCACGTCAAGGTGCTACGACGTGATCAACGATTTTAGCCATGAACGCCGGGATAAGTTCTGAGCGATGTAACTCATACACTGGCGTTAGGAAAACGCGATGTGCGATGGTCTCATGCAAGACGGCATGAATATCTTCCGGCATCAATGAGTCCCGCCCGTTCAACCAAGCCGCGACTTTTGCCGCACGCATTAACATGCCCATGCCGCGTGGACTCACACCAGATGCGATCAGCTTGCTCATATCAACACCCTCCAGCGCGACGCCAAAGTCAGAAGGCTTGCGCGTTGCACGACATAAATTCAATGCGTAATTTTCAATGGTCGGCGTGGTTTGAATGTGGTTTTGGATCATGGCGGAAACCGTATTTAATTGATCAAACGGTAATACGCCCGGCTTTAGATCGTCGATCAGTTTATCCACATCAAAGAAACGGGTGTCGAACATCAGTTGTCGTTGTAGATCCAGATCATCCGGCATAACAATGTTCAGCTCCATTAAGAAGCGATCACGCGCGGCAGCAGGTAATTCAAAGGTTTCTTCTTTCTCAACTCGATTACGATCAGCAAACACTTGCAGATGCGGGAAATAATATTCGCGGTTAAATGCCGTGACACTTCGCTCAGCCATCACTCGTAACAATAATGAATGCACCTGTGGTCGCGCTCGATTCACTTCGTTGAAAAAGAACGTCGCAAGCTTTTCTTCGTACTTCAGTAGCGGACCAGGATCAACCGCCGGTCGACCTTGCTCATTAATATAAGTGTGGTAGACGAGATCATTCGGCATCAGATCAATCGTGCCTTCGATACGTTCGTAATCGCCACCTAGCACTTGCGCGAGCGCTCGTAGCAAGGTTGTTTTACCAACACCCACATCCCCTTCCAGCAAGGCGTGCCCCCGTGCAAATACGGCGATGGTCAAAAGTTTTATCGCGTGATCTTGGCCGATTATCGCTTTCTTAATTTCCGCTTCAAACTCATGTGCACGAGCTCGCCAGTCATTAAGAGTAGAGTCTGCTGCTTTTGACATTTTTTATTTTCCTTGCTGAAACGAAACGTTGGGACAACGCGGCTTACGATAACACAAAATATTTCCTCTTTGGGAGGTCTGTTTCATCCTATTAATTGTGCGAATAAGATCGAAAGTTATTGATCGTTTCGCTCAACAAGTGTTCTTGAGAATACGTGAGATAACAGAAAGTTAGCACGGCTTAATTTGCTGCTACGCATCAAAATTACTGGTTTAGTATTTTGCGAACAATTCGTAGGCAATTGCATGATAAACAGGCTTCGAGTTGGTTTAATCAAACTCGCTATTTATTGCTTGTCTACCAGACTCAATACTATGGCGGAACTGTTTTTCCGAAATATTCTGCATGAGTTTCGGGCAATATTTTTAAATATCCGGTACGTGTAACGCTTATACTGTAATGATGAATCCAGTTATGATTTATGTATCATTTCGTACTCTGATAAACTACCACACTTTATCAAAATGGTTTTTTTAGAAATCCTTAAAAAAATAATGAAAATCAATATTTTAGAAACACTGAAGGGTTGCTTACCTCTTCCCAACAGAGGAAAAACCGTTGTTATCGTACTCGGCATGCATCGCAGTGGAACCAGCTGCCTCACCGGTACGTTAGAACATTACGGCCTTTACTTGGGCGATGTTGTTACAGCGGCACCACACAACAAGAAAGGCAATCGCGAAAACCTTAGCGTGATGGCATTGAATGAAGAACTCTTGAAACACAACAATGCCAGCTGGGATAATCCTCCTAAGCAAGCAGTCGTCTGGTCGCAAAACCATGCCGATGAGCGCGATAAAATCATCCAAAGCTACCAGCAAAAAATATGGGGATTTAAAGATCCCAGAGTGATTTTTACGTTGCCGTTTTGGTTAGAAGGATTACGTGATTTTAATATCAAGTTTATCGGTAGTTTTCGTAACCCGGTTTCAGTTGTTCGCTCCATCAGAAGTCGAAATACTGATTTTGAATTTGAGCATGCGCTAAGTATTTGGGAACAATATAATTCACAACTTGTTCATTTGATCCATCAACACAATGTCCCCCTCGTCAGTTTTGAACTCGCTGCAAAGGACTACGATCTAACCGTACGAAAAGCAATGCAACTTCAAGATTTAGAGATGATCGAAACTGATGATAAAACGGCTTTTTTTGATGATGGACTTAGAAATCAACTCTTAACCGAAACAGAACGTATGGCGCTATTAAGTCCGTTACCTGAACACATAAAAGCGCTTTATTCTGAATTGGAAAGGTTAGCTCTATGAGCTGGTGGAATAGCCGAAAATCTCCCAAGTTTAGTGTCGTTGTCATCTTTCATAATATGCAACGGGAGGCGGATCGGACACTTCACTCTTTAACGCGGTCATACCAACTCAATGGCGATTCGCTTGATTACGAGGTTATTGCGATCGACAGTAATTCAACGCAATTTTCTTCAAGTGAAAAAGAGATTAAACGTTTCGGCAATCATTTTAGATACGTCAAATACACATCTCCTGATCCAACCCCCTGTGCTGCACTGAATCACGGTGCACAGCTTGCTCAGTATGAAAACCTTATTTGCATTATTGACGGTGCGCGTATCTTATCACCGGGTATCTTGAATCTTTGCTCGCAGGCAATGACCCTTAACCCGCATGCATTTGTCATGACGCTCGGGCTTCACTTAGGCCCGAAAGTGCAAAACTTAAGTATTCTTGATGGTTATGATCAGACCATAGAAGACGCATTGCTGAATGACACTCCTTGGAAAGAAAATGGCTACAACCTGTTTGGGATTGCATCATTAGCATTATCCAGCAGAGAAGGCTTTTTTTCATCCTTATCAGAAAGTAACTGTTTTGCTATTTCAAAACAGGCTTACGGCCAACTCGGTGGTTTTGATGAACAATTTAAAGCACCTGGTGGCGGTGTCGTCAATCTGGATTTTTTTGAACGCGCCCTAAAACAGGAAGTAACCCAACCGGTTATGCTGCTCGGCGAAGGAACATTTCATCAATATCATGGCGGCGTCGCCACGAATGTTCCAATGAAAGAACATCCTTGGAAAAAATTTGCGCAAGAGTACAAATCACTCAGAGGATATGACTACATGCCGCCAAGTTACGAACCGTTCTACTTAGGTGAGTTATCAGATAAAGTCCGCAATCGACTAAGTATTGAATTTTCATGAGTTTAATCACTCATTGCTTGTGAGATGGATAACATTCTAGCGATCGCAACAAAACATAACGTGAACATTACTAAGATACTGCACAAAGTATCGTGACGTTTTAAATAATAACCCAAAAAATAATGATAAAAATAAAAAATAGATTAATTAAAAAAGGCCACCATTTCTGGTAGCCTTTGTTGTGTTAACAGTAGCTTTAAAGGATTAAGCTGCTTGGTTTTCTTGGTGAGGATTCGTTTCTGATGAGTCACTATTTCCTCCTTGGTTTATCGCGATATTTTTCGGTTTCATCGCTTCAGGGATTTCTCTTTTTAGACTAATTGTCAATAAACCATTATTCAGATCGGCTTGTGTCACTTCAACGTGATCGGCCAAGTTAAATTTACGCTCAAAAGTTCGGTTAGCGATACCTTGATGTAAATACTGTTTCTGTTCATCTTTGGATTTTTCACCACGTACTGTTAAAACCCCTTTCTCAACATTAATGTTGATTTCATTCTGATCAAAACCCGCTAACGCAAGCGTGATCGCATAACGATTTTCTTCAAGCACTTCGATGTTATAGGGCGGGTAGCCATTACTCGCGCTGTCACTGGCATAGGCATTATTGAGCAGTGCGGCCAGTCGGTCAAAACCGACACTATTTCGATAAAGGGGAGTCAGGTCAATTGCGTTCATTTTAATATCCTCCAATAGAAGCAATACAATTCAATAAAATCAGGTAACACTCTTTGAGTCGTTATCCTGTGCTTACTAAGGTGTGGATGGAGGTGGGCAATTTCAAGGTTTTTTTAAAAAATTATTAAACTGTTTTATTTTAAAATTAGAGCTAATCTTTTTATATTGGGATGCTTTTTAGAATTACAAGTAGCGCATGTCATCGCGGTCTGAATCATCGGCCTATTTCACATTATTCAACATCGTATGGATAGTTTTACCTTAAAGACTGTCCTACTTTTTTAACTTCTACTAATCTTAATTACATGAAATTAGCGCTCATACTTGGTGATCAACTTTCGCTGTCACTTCCTTCTCTGCGTGCATTAGATCCGTCGAAAGATCAGATATTAATGGCAGAAGTCGGGGCAGAAGCAAATTATGTCGCGCATCATAAACAAAAAATTGCCTTAATCTTCAGTGCAATGCGTCATTTTGCAGACAGCTTAATGCGTGATGGTTGGCATATTCACTATCACACTTATGACGCAGAAAAACCTGAACTTTGCTTATCTGATATCGCGCAGCGGGTTATTCAAGAGCAAGCGATTAATGAGCTAGTCATCACCCATTGTGGTGAGTACCGGTTACAACATGCAATTGAATCGCAATGGCAAGAAAAGCTAGGCGTCCCAATACGTATTCTTGCCGATGATCGATTCATAGTTTCCTTAGCCGAATTTAACGATTGGGCTAAAAATAAAAAACAATTACGCATGGAAAATTTCTACCGTGAAGTGCGTCGTAAAACAGGCTTGCTCATGAGTGGCGATCAACCCGTAGGCGAGCAGTGGAACTTTGATGCGAAAAATAGAAAACGCTATCAGGGCGAACCCCCGTTACCTCCGAAACTCGAATTTCAACATGATGCTATTGATCACGCTGTGCTGCGTCTGGTTGAAGAGCATTTTCCTAATAACCCAGGCCGGCTTGATCCGTTTCTTTGGGGCACTAAACGGAGTCAAGCCTTACAAGCGCTTGATCATTTTATTCAGCATCGCTTGAAATACTTCGGGGACTTTCAAGATGCTATGGTCAATAATTCTCATGATCTATTTCATAGCTTACTTTCGCCATATTTGAATTGCGGTTTACTCACACCGAAAGAAGTTTGCAAAGCTGCCGAACAAGCTTACCGTTCGGATCTTGCACCACTAAATTGTGTCGAAGGGTTTATTCGTCAAATCATCGGTTGGCGTGAATATGTACGTGGTATTTACTGGTTAAAAATGCCGGACTATGCGACACAAAACTCTTTACAAAATTCGCGTGATTTACCCAACTACTATTGGACAGGCAATACGCGCATGCAGTGTATGCAACAGGCATTTCAAAACACCTTTGATCACGCCTATGCACATCACATTCAGCGCTTAATGGTGACGGGTAATTTTGCATTATTGGCGGGTATTAAACCTAGCGCAATTTGTGAATGGTATCTTGCTGTATATGCCGATGCGTATGATTGGGTAGAATTACCGAATACTCTCGGTATGGTGATGCATGCTGATGGAGGTTTCCTCGGGAGTAAACCGTATGCCGCATCCGGTAATTACATAAATAAAATGTCCGATTACTGTCAACACTGTGAATACAATGTAAAAACGGGCACTGATCATGACAGCTGCCCGTTTAATAGTTTGTACTGGCATTTTATTGATCGGCATCGCACCATTTTTTCAGATCATCATCGTATGCGAATGATCTACGCCAGCTTCGATAAAATGGACACTGAAAAACGCAAACGAACGCTAGACCGTGCAGAATATCTGCTCGAAAACTTGGATGATCTTTAAAAAAACGGTACGCCCGATCACGCCTTGATCCAGTCGACAAAACCTTGGGCAAAGTCGCCTAAGTTTTCCATCGTTTTCTCATCATGCAATGCCCCTTGTTCGTTAAACGCGGTATGGACACTCGGCAAAATAAACGTCGGTGCGGGATAAATTTCACTAAGCATCGCCGCTAAAACCGGGCGTAATGCTTCCTGCGCCCGCGCGCCTCCAATGATCGCCATCGACGCACTCAAGATCGCAACAGGCTTGTGTTTAAAGCAGGAGTTGTAAGCTGGCCGTGACAACCAATCGAGGGTGTTCTTCAATACGCCGGAAACACTGTAATTGTATTCTGGCGAACTTATAACGACCCCATCTGCCGCCGCGATCGCCTCACGCATTTTCACTACACTCTCAGGCAGATCAGCTGCCTCAACATCTTCGTTGTACAACGGTAAATCGGACTTCAACAGTGTGAACTGCGTACCTTCTGGAAAGGTTTTCGCCAGCTCTTCCAGTAACTTTGTGTTGAATGAGTCTTTACGTAAACTGCCAGTTATACCAATAATGTTCATGTCTTACTCCTAGTAAATAATGTAATTAGCTGTTTGTGTGTTGAACAATTTTCCCATCGCGGTAATCTTGAACTGCCTGCTCAATTTCATCTCGAGTATTCATGACAAACGGCCCCCAATGTGCGATCGGTTCTTGTAATGCATACCCTGCGATAACTAAAAATCGCGCATCACTCTCGGCGTCGATCTGTATCGCATCACCCTCGTCCATTAACGCGATCTGCTGAGCCTTAAGTTGCGCATCATTCGCTGCAAATTTCACACGACCTGCAAAAACATAGACCATGACATTTTTATCCGCTCCGATCAGCGCATTAAATTCATCGCCTGACTGCAACTGCACATCATAAAATTCCACGCCCGGCATGTGTTCACTGACTGGGCCGATCAGGGTATTTTCATGGGATGAAAATTCTCCACTCAAGACCGTGATCTGACTCTGATTTGTCTCACCGAATGTCTCGCTTGGAAACGCTTCCGAAGGAATATCTTGATAGGCTGGCTGTGTCATTTTTTCCGTCGAGGGTAGATTCACCCAAAGCTGGAAACCGTGTAATAAGCCGGATTCCTGTTGTGGCATTTCAGAATGGATCACCCCGCTACCGGCTTTCATCCATTGCGCGCCACCCCGCTCCAGTAGGCCGGAATTCCCCAAGTGATCGCTATGCAACATTTTTCCTTCAAGCAGGTATGTAAATGTTTGAAAACCGCGATGCGGGTGGTTAGGAAACCCACCGATATAATCCGCAGCATCATCTGAACCTAATTCATCCAGTAAGAGAAACGGATCAAAACGATGCAGTTGCTGGAAAGCAATATTGCGAAATATTTTCACACCAGCGCCATCTGAGACGCGTTGTGCTTGCTCAACTAAGACGGGTTTACGTTGCGTGATGACTGTTTTATTCACTCTTTCCTGATTCATATTGCACCTCGACATCAATCTGTTTGAACTTGATAACATGTTGCAGCTATAGGATTTGAAATAAAATCGAAATAAAATGCACTTTATATTCAAAATATTTGAACAATGATATTCTCTGTACGAGAGCTAATTCCATGACACCAAAACTGACGCTGGACGCACTAGCTGTACTTGATGCCATTGATCGACGCGGTAGTTTTTCTGCGGCGGCGAATGCGTTGTATCGCGTGCCTTCGGCAATTTCTTACACCGTGCAAAAGCTCGAAGAAGATTTGAATGTCTCGTTGTTTCGCAAAGCAGGACGCCGCCACGTACTGACTCCCGCAGGACAACATTTACTTGATGAAGGCCGCACCTTGCTCGCCGCGAGTGATCAGATCATCGAATCAACTCAGGCCGTTGATCGCGGTGTGGAGCCGAATCTGAATATCGCGATCAATACCGTTTATCGGACAGAAAAATTTTTACCGCATTTACAAGCATTGTCTGATCAGTTCCCAAACATGAATATTAACCTGACAGAAGAAACGCTTGGTGGAACGTGGGAAGCGATTGAGGAAGGTCGTGTGGATTTAGTAATCGGTGATTCTGAACGACCGAAATCATCCAAAGGGATCCGATCACGCCCGATGCCACCCATCGAGTGGGTTTTCGCTGTTAGCCCAGATCACCCTCTCACGCAAGCAAGCACGTTGATCAATACCGCGCTCATCCAACAGTACCGAGCGATCGTCGTACAAGACTCATCACGACATAATTTGCCCTTAACGCGTCGCGTATTAAGCCGTCAAACTCAACTACGCGTGACGACAATGCAACAAAAAATCGATGCACAACGGGCGGGTTTAGGCGTTGGATATTTACCGAAACATCTTGTTCAAGAACAACTTGAATCGGGTCAATTAATTACAATGACGTTAGTCGAACCGATACAGAGCACACCAATGAATCTGCTCTGGCGACAACCAGACGGTGGACCATCTTGCGGTAAAGGACTCAACTGGTTTGTACGGTATTTATCGCAGGAAAATATCTTGATGAGTTTGTATTAAGTCTGCTTTGCATATAGCGCCGTTAATTTTTACTGCTGTTTACGGCGTTTAAACAACATCACGAATCCTAAGATACTCGCAAATATTCCGCACAGAATAACAAACACGATCAACGCATCTCGATAACCACGACCGATTAAATGGCCTAAGAAATTCCATTTATGTAAAAATGAAAAAGAATACGTTTCATAGCGTTCTGGATCGGTAATCCGATCAATCACAGCACCGGTTGCTGGATCAATAAAAATCAGTTGATGCTCGTCGCGATCAACGTCAATCCGCCAAGCGGGTAATCGCTTATTTCTAAAATCATATTCTGGACCGAAATGCATAACAGGCGACACCTGCGTAATATGATCATCCGTTAACCGAAACTTTTCTTTCGCATAGTGAATTGCCAGATCACGATCGGTCATTTCACTGATTACGCCGGATCGCGCATCCAAATAAATCGCTGGCTGTTCCGTTGTCATCCCATCGAAGCGTTTCTCACGTGAAACATGATCATGCGTATTACCTCGCGGTATACCTAACCGAAAGAAACTCTTTTCGTCAGAATAATTCACTAATGAGATCGCGGAATAATCTTTATTCGCAAGCTCTTCTGGCCAAGTAAATTCACTCGCAATCTGATCGGCTTGGATTTTTGATGGTGATGCGATAACCAAACCACGGTTATTTTCACCAAACGATGATTGCAGTAAATGATAAAAACCACTCGCCGAGAAACCCAATAACGGTAGCCAAATTAAATAAGCAATATAACGATGGACGCGTCTTTTTGTGTCACGAATTTTTCGTGATTTCATTAAAAAAACCATCGCGGTGCCGGTCAACACCATTCCCAATAAACAAACCAATAACGCCGACATTAAAATCACACGAGCAAATTCTACATTATCCAACCAGCTCCACGTATGCAGCCAGGAAAAAACCGTTTGAACTTTAATTTTCCAACTATTTGTTAAGCTCGCTAACGCACCCAACTCGGTGTACACAAATGCACTGCGTTGATCGGGCGTATCAAAATCGATTCGATAAACCGGTAATAAACGATTCACCCAACTATAGGCATCATCAAACTCTGTTTGGAAATGGATCTGTTTGATCGGTGCCTCTTGCAAGCCGGTGTAATAGCGCGCTAACCATTCGGCATACGCTTGATCATGCTCGGGTAATGCCACACCGGTTGCAAGATTAAAATAACGTCGTGCTTGATCATTATTTTCGGTCAGTTGCATCACCACACCGGCTTGCGTTGGAATGGCTTTGATCACACTGGCGGACGTCAGGTTATGTGTTTTGATCACATCACGCATTGCGTTCAAATGATCCGACGTGATCTTAGCTCGTGGTGGAAAAAACGTTTCCGCTTGTGGACCTGTCCACGTCATCAGCGGGTGCAGAACGCCTGATAACCCAAACAGTAAAAGTGCGATACCACCCACATACGCTAGTAAATTATGGTAACGATTTCCGAACCTCAGCAATGTGCGTTTCATGTTATTTATCGCACTCTAGAACTGAACACGTACACCGGCGAATGCCGTGAACGGTAAACCAGGTCGATATTCAACATCCGTGCTTCCAACCTGATTACTCGTCAAGGTGGAATATAACTCATCGGTCAGATTGAGCAGGCGTGTGTAGATTTCGACTTTATCAGTAACGGCATAATTTGCACGCAAGTTGAGTAGATCATACCCGTCGTATTCCTGTGTATTTGTTTCGTCTGTAAAATATGGCCCTAAATGTTCCCACTCAAGTTCAACACTTAGATCAGGTAACCAATTAGGCGTATAAGTCAGCGTCATATTACCCAATTCTGCAGGCGCTTTACCGACATCTTTTCCTGCGAAATTAATTTGCGTTGCAGGAAAGCCAAAGACAGCGGAGTAATCTTTGTATTCTTGGTTTGTAAAAGTCCAAGCCGTTCGGAAAGAAAATTCCTCCGTGAGATCAGCAGATAAAGAGAACTCAATACCCTGATGTTCTGTTTCACCCGCGTTGGTGACTTTGCGATCATTACTGATGTTATCAATGTAGGTCACGATATCGTCTTTCACAACCATGTGGTAAATCGCTACGTCGTACTGCAACCAGTGTGCGATCAGGCCGCGCATACCGATCTCAAAACTATCGGTTTTTACTGGTTCAAGCTCGGCCGTATTGTCTGTCGAACCGGATCGGAAAAGTTGGCCAACTGAGGGAACGCGAAACGAATGCCGATAATTTACATATACCGTATTAAGATCGTTCAGATCAAAAACGACGCCGAGCTTGGGACTAAAACTATCAAACGAAAGCGTCTGATCAGCTGGACGTAAATGATTAAACCCACCAAAACCAAATTGCTGTTGTGCGACACTCGCGTCAAGATTATCTTGATAATCGACATGGAAGTAATCGTAGCGCAGGCCGCCGGTTACGCGCAGACGATCCGTGAATTGCCACTCTGTATGAACATACGGCGAGATCGAAAACTGATCCGCATCATAATCATAATTAGTGCGACCAGTTTCTTGTGTTCCGGTAAAAATATCACCGTTAGTGTCCACGGATAAACGCACTTCTTCGTATTGCGTTGGCGTGTAGTCAACATCAACTCCGACGATTACTTCCGATTGTTGATCAGGAAGTTTGTGGCGGTATTTCGCGAGGAAACCGTATGACTGAAATTGGTAATCCCGATCATTTGCATCATACGTTAGCATCCAACTCGGCATTAGTTTCATACGGTTGTGTCGGACAAACGGCGTGAGTGTAAACAAATCCTGATCGTTCGCTTCATAAGCCAGTTCTGTAGAGAACCGGAACGCATCTACTTCACGTCGCCCAACCTCGTTATGATAAAAATTTCGACGCGTGTTATTAATATAATCGTCCAGTTGCAAGCCAGACACACCACTCTGATCAACCTGTGTGTAGGATAAAATAGTTTTACTATTTAATTGTTCAGATAATCTCCCATCAAAACGGCCCGTCACGGAATAACGGCTGTATTCTGACTCTTCGCGATAACCGTCATTATCGGTCAAATTGAGATCAACTCGAAAACCGGCATTTTCATTAATCGGCATGCCTCCTGAAGTCAAAAGTCGCTTCCAACCAAAAGAACCAAACTCAGGATTCAAACTCACTTCGGCTTCGTCCGGTGCCGCTTTGGTGATCACATTGATGATTCCACCAATCGAGTCACTCCCGTATAAAGCAGAACCTGGACCTTTGGTAATTTCAATCCGATCAGCCTGTGGAATATTGATTTCGTACAAGCCATTATGGTTAAACATTCCCGTAGGACGTGTGGGCAAACCGTCTTCTAAAAAGAGATAAACACCGGAGGTCGTGATCGGCTGCCTGATCGATGTCATGTGACCTTCTCCCCCCAGATTATTCACATGAACTCCGGCTGTGCGGTTTAGGGCTTCAGCTGGGTGTGCGGGTGAAATACGTTCAATCTGATCAGAATCCAATACGTCCACAGACTCCGCCACATCGCTACGTAACTTGCCTTCTCGTGTGCCGGTCACCACCATAGGATCCAACGTTTTACTTGTTACACCCACGTGTTCTGCTTGCGCATAAGGAGAGGTAAACACATAAAATACACTGCCCGCCGCTATCGAGGCATACCGGATCTTAAACGACATGAAATCTCCATCCCTTTTATAAACTGCTTTGTTATTAATTATTTTTTCGTATTTGGATAAATACAGGCACGAATACAAGGTGCACTTTTTGCACAGGAGGTTAAACGGGCATTTGCCACAAAACAATGCGACAAATTGTCACAGGGATGACAATTTAGTTTATGAAAACTGAAACGATCGTGATCTTAAAGGAAGCTTTTTTACTAATAAAAATGACGTGCTTGATCGCACTTTTGAATAAAACAAGATTAAAACCGCTGGATATAAATGATAAACCCTTATGGGGTGTTACTTACTCAGCTTGAATTGTAATAAGCAGCTTGTGCCTTTATATTTTTATAAAAAGAATACACTGACGCAATAAAAATTACGTCAGTGTGTGTTCGTTCTCACTTAATTCCAAAGTTTATTTTGTAACAAATGGATCAAATGAAATTTTGATCGATTCGTTAAGCTGTTTTGCATTCGTAAACAACTCTTCCTTTTCGATAATCGTCGCCTCACCTTGCTTGATCACTTCAACTAAGAATTCAACGCCGGCACAGTTTTTAAAGACACGATCATTCAGGCTAGTGAAAACTTCATTACACAAAGAAATGACTGGCGGATTTGTCGGAACAATATCGACACCATTTTGCACATCGAGCTTTCTGGTAATTCCATCCCATTCGCCGATCTTCGTTAACGGGCTCACTGCAGTACGCTTTGCAATAAACGCCGTCATCACAAAATAATCGTAAGGTGTTTTGGATCTCGATTCTTTTAGCGCGACACCCATGACTTTATTAAAGGTATTTTTATCAAATTCACCGGTTTTAGCATTAAAAACGCCGCCGTTTTCACTTTCTGATTTTTGAAAGCTACGAATAAACTCATCATTCGCCACAACGCTATAACCATTACGATTTAAATAATTTTCGATCGCGGCTTCCACTTTATAAGCATTCCGATCTACCAATGCATTATCGGTTGGCATAATCGGTACGGGTGCAATAAGAACACGTTTACCAGCAGATTGTGAATGTACACTTTCATCATAAAAATAAAAGTCAGACTTGGTGCTCTGAGTGGTGCAAGACGAAACGCAAAAAAACGATAGCAGCGAAATAGCAATATGTGACAACTTCATAAAATGAATTCTCTAAACATTGAAAATAGTTTGCTTTGTACAAAGCAAACTCCGCCTAATATATTAAATATAGAAAGCCGGAGTAGATAGGAATGAGGCCCGTTAAACCCGTTAAGAAAAGTGAACTTTCATAAGAAAGCGCCATTGCCTTGATCGTTCTCGCTAAGAAGCGTTTTGCCCCAGCTTTCTTATTAATAACCACACGTCGCATCGCCAAGAGCACAAATCGGCTTTAGCTACACACGAAGCCCTTATACAAAACATCTACAGTTTGTATAATATCTCAATTGTCATTTTGGATACTTATGCAAACGCCAGCACAATCGCTATTACCAATCCGAACCGTCTCGCAACTGACAGGGGTTAATGCCGTGACCTTGCGTGCATGGGAGCGTCGTTATGGCTTGGTGATTCCGCAACGCACACCAAAGGGACACCGACTCTACACGCAGCACGATGTTGAGTTAATCCATCGTATTGTTGATCTACTTGAGCGTGGCATCTCAGTCAGTCATGTTAAACCCTTGTTGGAAAGTTACACCACGACGCAGGAAGATAATGCCGCGCAAGGTAGTGATCTCTGGGGCAATTATCAGCACGATCTTTTAAACGCAATTGAATCCTTTAATGAAAATGCGATCGATCAGATTTATAACGATGCTATGTCGTTATACCCGATTGATGTGGTCAACCAGCGTCTGATCACGCCATTATTAGAAAAACTCGGTACGCGTTGGGAAGATCGCGAAGCGGGTATTGCAGAAGAACACTTTTTCTCTGTTTATCTACGCAATAAAATCGGCGCACGCATTCATCATCTCAACCCACGCAGCCACGGGCAGCAACTGGTCGTGGCGTGTTTAACCGGTGAACAGCATGATCTGGGTTTGCTATTTTTTGCGCTGGCGGCGGTGAATTCAGGCTATCGGCTGATCATACTCGGTGCGGATTTACCGTTGACGCAAATTCCCCCGGTACTCAAACGACAAACATGCATCGGCGTGGTGCTGTCCGGTGCTTCCTTGCCCGATCAGAAAATACTTCATCAGGCTCTACCAGAATTGGTAGAAGCGCTAGACGTGCCGGTTTTTCTCGGCGGCAATATCAGCGAAAACCCTTCCCCCGACTTAGAGGCAAGCGGCGCGATCTTACTAGGCAGCAATATTATCAGCGGGCTTCGTTTGATTAACCAGACACTGATATCGAAATAACCATTCAAAAAAGCGGCGTAATGCAACATTTTAGTTGCTGCTAATTCGGAATCGCAACTGTAAATCATTAACTAAAATTATCATAAGTATATTTTCCATGCCCAACGTTCCACACTGCCAGCCACGCTGTTCCACCTTATCTAACTAAGCCGCTCTAGCGCTCTGGTGATTACAGATAATTTTGCGAAGTGGCAAAATCAATCTAGGCTGATCCCCGTGGATTTTGTGAGATCGCTTTCTATGATCGCTTGACACATCATGCAGCTCCATGACAATACTACGTTCTTATTTTATTCACATAATCAAGTTGTACAATCCATGAACTGGCCCACTTTAGAACCTAAGCTCAATGCAAAAAAACAGTACCTCCCGTTAATGCTGCATAGTACGCCAGCTGGGTTCCCATCCCCGGCTGACGACTTTATTGATGGTGAAATTGATCTCAATGAATTTTTGATCCGTAACCCTGCGGCCACGTTTCACGTGCGCGTAGCTGGCTGGTCAATGCGAGATGCTGGTATTCATTCAGGGGATTATGTGACGATTGATCGCAGCTTGACACCCGTTCACGGCGATATTGTCATTGCGATACTTGATGGTGAATTTACGCTCAAGCGTTTAGAGATGGTAGGGAAGCAATGGCAACTCATACCGGATAACCCGCATTTCAAACCGATCCCTGTACGCGAGACGACCGAAGTCATCGGCGTAGTCATCGCCAGTTTTAGAAAAATAAACAGACATCATGACGCAAGCCATAGCCCTCGTTGATGGCAATAACTTTTACGTTTCTTGCGAACGAATTTTTCGCCCCGATCTACAACACGTTCCGGTTATTGTTATGTCGAATAATGATGGCTGTGCCATCGCACGGTCACAAGAGGTCAAAGCACTCGGCATTTCAATGGGGACGCCGATCTTTAAACTTAAGAACCTAATCAAGCAACATAATATTCAATTATTTTCAGCCAATTTCGGGCTTTACGGCAATATCTCAAGCCGCGTTGTGCAAACTCTAAAAACCTTCTCGCCGGACATCGAGGTTTATTCTATTGATGAGAGCTTTATTGATTTAAGTCATTATCAACATCTCAATTTGACCGACTATGGGCATAAGATAAAACATCGCATTAAACAATGGGTCGGCGTTCCTACTTGCGTGGGCATTGCACCGACAAAAACACTGGCAAAACTGGCAAATGAAATTGCGAAAAAAAACCCTATCTTTGGGGGCGTATGTAATCTCATGGAGAGGCATAGCATCGATCAAGTCTTGCCGCACTTTGATGTCGATGACATTTGGGGCGTAGGTAGAGCCACTGCACGCAAACTCCACGCACGGGATATTCACACCGCCCAGCAACTCTGCGACCTTCCGGATAAGCACGCGCGAGAAATCGGCAATGTCGTGTTAGAACGCCTTGTTCAAGAGTTACGTGGTATTGCCTGTCTCGATCTTGAATTACTCCCAGCCTCTAAAAAAGGCGTGGTGGTAACGCGTAGTTTTGGTCAACCGGTCACAAGTTTTTCTCAACTTCTACAAAGCCTTACGCACCATGCCTCGCGTGCAGGAGAAAAGCTACGCAACGGAGACTTGCTAGCAAGTCAAATGACGGTGTTTGTTCATACCTCAAAACATCGTGGTGGTCCGCAATATCACGGTACACATACGATCAACATACAACCTTTTACCGCCAATAATCGCGATCTCATCTCGGTGGTGAAGACTTGTTTAGAGATCATCTACAAACCTGGCTATCAGTATGTAAAAAGTGGAGTCATGCTTAATGATTTGTGTGCGGTAGACCTCGCACCTCGCGATCTCTTCGAATTTGATCAGACTACCGATAACAAGGCGCTGATGAGTACGATCGATAAGCTCAATCAAAAATACGGACGCGGTACCATTTTCAGTGGTGCGATGGGCGTGCCATCACAACGTACTTGGGCGATGAAACAAGAAGCCCTATCACAAAATTTCCTCACTGATATTAACGACGTCCTCGTAGTGAATATCTAACTTTTGTTAAGCATTTGCGGTTTCCTATTTTTTATAGAATTAACAGCTGGCTATCATAAATATTTACTTTTTTATTTTTCTAAATGCTTTAGCGATGTGTTTCAACGTTTATCCCAACTGAATTACGTACTTTATGGTTTAACCGGTTGGTTAGTATTTTTTGCTAATTGATCATTGGCCTTCAGGTTGGATCGCATACTAGATGACGATTCACAACAACGTCACCACAATCCCTGTACAACAATATTGATCCGTTTATTCGGCTAACAACGATTCGATTTTTTTCACTAAAGATGTATTCTCCGGCCCGGTGAAGCTGCTGTAATTCTCTACAACATGACCTGATCGGTCGATCAGGTATTTATGGAAATTCCATTTTGGGCTTGTGCCGCTTTCTGCGATCAGCGCGGCATAAAAATCATCGACGTCATTACCGGTGACATGTGTCTTTGCATACATCGGAAATTTCACACCGTAGGTTGTACGACAAAATGTCTGGATCTGTTTTTCATCACCCGGTTCTTGTCCCGCGAAGTCGTTTGAGGGAAATCCGGCGACAACGAAACCTTGATCTTGGTATTTCGCGTAGAGCTTTTCCAAACCCTCATATTGAGAGGTAAATGCACAGCGGCTGGCCGTATTCACGACTAATACTACCTTGCCTTGGAACTCATCACACAGGTTAACCACATCTGATTCCGCTAATCGCGTCGTATTGTGATTGATCAGCCGTGGGCATGACTCGTCCGCGATGGCGATTGTAGACAAGCTACCCATCACAATAAGGCACGAAACTAAAAATACACATCGATTAAATTTCATCATTAAACCTCCTACATACGCGGATAAAATGAATAAGTATTGTACAAGTATTAATTTTACACTATAAAGACCATGACGTAGCGATTAAAAGCGATACATCCCGATTTATGGAACTAACAAGAGATATTGCCAGTCGAAATTAATCACACAACCCATAATTGTATAGTTATGGTACAACTATTATGAACAACATTACCGACTCCTTGTCACCTAAGGAGGCATTGCAAGAAGCAATAGCGCGAGCCATTTACTGGACTGAAGTAGTCAACGTACCCGACGTGATCATTCGTTTCGGGATCCGACGTCTACTAAAGTCCAGGCTTTTTGCGCTGAATGCTCGCGATCCCGAACAGGTGGCGAAACAGAAAATGGATTTCATACAGATGATGAAATCCAGTCCTGCTGCCGTGCTTACCGATAAAGCGAACGATCAGCATTATGAATTACCCGCCGTTTTTTTCGAGCGCGTACTTGGCCGTCAACGTAAATACAGCTGCGGTTACTGGTCAGACGAGTCATTGACATTGGACGAGTCAGAAGAGCAGGCATTACAGCTCACTTGCGATCACGCGGAATTGTTGGATGGCCAAAACATTCTTGAACTCGGCTGCGGTTGGGGATCGCTCAGTTTATACATGGCACGTCACTATCCAAACAGCCACATTGTTTCAGTATCAAATTCGCATTCCCAGCGTGAATACATTATTCAACAAGCACGGGACCAAAATGTAAATAATCTCACCGTGATCACAGCCGACATGCGCAACTTCTCAATGCATGACAAGTTTGATCGTATCGTCTCGGTGGAAATGTTTGAGCACATGCGCAATTACCCACTGCTGTTTGAGCGCATTAATGGCTGGCTGACGCCGAACGGTCTTTTCTTTATGCATATTTTCTGTCATCGCGATGTACCGTATTTGTTTGAAGTACAGGATAAAAGTGATTGGATGAGTGAATTTTTTTTCAGTGGCGGCATGATGCCTAGCGATGATCTCCCGCATTTTTTCCAGGACGATTTAAAATTAAAAAAACACTGGCGATGGTCTGGCCAGCACTATGCAAAAACGTCCAATGCTTGGTTACAAAATATGGATCAAAACGAGAAAGAAATCCGTGCGATCTTTAATGCAACATATGGCCCTGAGCAAACAAAAATCTGGTGGCGTCGCTGGCGTATATTCTTCATGGCTTGCGCCGAGCTTTTCGCTTACAACAACGGTAACGAATGGTGGGTCAGCCATTATGCGTTCATCCAAAACGACAGAACCAGCGTATAGTTTAAATGAGCCATTCGTTACGCGTCGTGATCAATTTTGTTTTATTTCAAATCGGTTGGTTTGTCTGTGTACTGAGTGCCGTCAATAACTCGGCTTGGATCGGAATCACCGTCGTCACGCTCATCGTGTTATGGCATCTCTTTCAAGCACACACTTCCGTCAGTGCGATCACAGAAAGTTTATTATTAGTTATCGCTCTGCTCACCGGCCTGATCTGGGAAAGCCTGCTACTACATCTCCAACTCGTCTCCTATCCAAGCCATCCGGCAAATTCTCTGATCGCGCCGGTTTGGATTCTCGCCTTATGGCCACTTTTCGCAACAACCTTCAACCTTTCCTTACGTTGGATGAAAAACAAGCTTGCTCTTGCCGCCGTGTTTGGTTTCGTTGGTGGGCCACTCAGCTTTTATGCCGGACATAAGTTAGGCGGGGTTAATTTTCACAACTTGACGATCAGCATGATCACATTGGCCATCGCGTGGGCGATTCTTGTTCCAGCAATGTTATACATCTCGCGAAAGTTAGACGGATTTAAACAACCAGTTCAGGTAGCAACGTATGGATAATTTCGAATCATTATCCATAAGTACTTTCCTGCTGCCATTGGCATGCATACTCGTGCTCGCGATAGTTAGTTGGATCATAAGTTTAATTCTAGAAGATGTTAGTCTGGTTGACAGTGTCTGGAGTATTTTTTTTCTGATCGGCACATTCGTCGTCTTCTCAATACAAGCTTCAAATACAGCACGTGCCATTATCGTTATCTCGCTTGTTAGTGTGTGGGCTTTACGCCTATGTATTCACCTGACCCTGCGTAATTGGAATCAACCCGAAGATCACCGTTATCAAACTATTCGTAAAAATAATCAGCCTCATTTTTCCTTAAAAAGTCTTTACCTGATCTTCATTTTACAAGCCGTGTTGGCGTGGATTATCGCAACACCGCTATTAGTCAGTATCGAGAGCACAAAAGCATTTAGTTGGATCGATTATGTCGGCATCGCGATCGTCATTTTCGGTATCGTGTTTGAAAGTATTGCAGATTGGCAACTTAAACAATTTCAAGATCAAGCATCTACTAAGAATAACGGCGTGCTCGACTCGGGATTGTGGCGCTACAGCAGACACCCGAATTATTTTGGTGAATGTTGTGTTTGGTGGGGGTTTTACCTGATCGCACTCTCTGCAGGCTTCGCATGGACGATTTTATCACCAATACTTCTGACCGTTCTTATTCTAAAAGTGTCAGGTATTGCGTTAACTGAACAAACAATTACCTCGCGTCGCCCCGAATACATTGAATATATGAAACGGACGAGCGCTTTCATCCCTCTGCCCATAATCAAAAACACAAAGGATTCATGAGAAAAGTCAATATCATACTGTCACTGATCGGTACTTGTGTATTAACACCGCTCAGTATTTCCGCAGAACAGGCAGAGACAAATACTCCTGTAAGTCAGCAATGGGAATTTGATGTCTTTCTGGATGACAAACTGATCGGGTCACATCACTTTATTGTTGAATCTAAAGGTAACGAAACCATCGTTAATAGCCATGCAAAATTCACTTACAAAATACTCGGCATTCCCCTGTACCGTTATCAACATGACGATCTAGAACATTGGGAAAATGGTTGCCTGACGAAAATTTCAGCAGAAACAAATGACAACGGCGATCAATTATTCGTTAAAGGAGAACAGGGTAAGGAGCAGTTTTTAATCGATACACATACTGGTAAAACCCGCTTGCCGAAATGTATTCAGACATTTGCGTATTGGGATAAATCATTGCTTAAGCAAGACAAACTCTTAAATAGTCAAACTGGCGAATACCTCCCAGTGACAACTTCCTCCGTCGCAATTGATGACGGCTCAAATCCTAACGCTAAAAATACCGTTCGGATTAATGCTAACGAGATTGACATCCTACTCATCTACCAAGCGAATCATTGGCAAGGATTAAAATCCATGACGAAGGATGATCAAAATTTGGTTTATCAAATTAAGGAAGAAAAATGAATCATCAAAAAAAACTAAGTTTTTTCTTCTCCTTATGTTTACTGAGCGCCTGCAGTCAGCATGAGAAACTCAGTACTGTCCCACACGTTGATATAAATAAATTCATGGGCGATTGGTATGTGATCGCCGCTATCCCCACCCTGTTTGAGAAAGGTGCGCACAACGCTGTCGAGTCCTACCGCTTAAATGACAATGGTAGTATCGCCACGCATTTTAGCTACAACAAAGATGCGCTTAACGGTCCTTTGAAAGTCATGACCCCAACGGGATATGTGAAAGCAGATACAGGCAATGCCGTGTGGGGGATGCAGTTTATTTGGCCGATAAAAGCCGATTACCGGATTATTTATTTAGAGGAAAACAACAAGGGTAATTACACCCACACGATCATCGGTCGCAACGCACGAGATTATGTTTGGATAATGTCTCGCTCACCGCAAGTCGATGCTGCTGTTTATCAAAACCTAGTTGGTATCGTCAAACAAGCCGGGTACAACGTTAACGAATTAAAACGCATTCCTCACAAAGGGGCTGTACAGTGAAGATTGCCATTATTGGATCGGGGATTGCGGGTAATACGATCGCGCATCATTTGTATAAAGATCATGACATCACTTTGTTCGAAGCGTCGGATCACATTGGTGGCCATACACATACTCACAGCCTCGATTACGACGGTCGTCAATATGAAATCGATACGGGATTTATTGTATTTAATGACTGGACGTACCCGAATTTTATCAAACTCTTAAATGATCTTGGGGTGCAATCACAAACAACAAAAATGAGTTTTAGCAGTCGTTGTGAAAGCGCTGGGTTTGAATACAACGGTAATAATCTAAACGGTTTATTTGCACAACGAAAGAACCTTTTTCGTCCAGCTTTTTATAAAATGCTAATCGATATACTTCACTTTAATCGCAGTGCCGTAGCGTTAATCCAAGATAAAGATTATTCACTCACCTTGGGTGATTACTTAAAAAGTCAGTCTTACGGCCAGTTATTTATAAACGACTATATTCTACCAATGGGCGCAGCGATCTGGTCAAGTGATCCGCAAGAAATGCTGCAATTCCCCGCCGTAACCTTTGTTCAGTTTTTTGCTAATCATGGTTTATTAAATATTCAAAATCGACCTCGATGGCGAACGATTAAAGGCGGTTCAAAAAGCTACGTTGATGCGCTGACGTTACCTTTTATTCATCGCATTCGATTAAACACGCCAGTGCGTGCAATAAATCGTTATGCAGATCGTGTTGAGATTGTCACCGACGCTCACACCAGCGAAACGTTTGATTATGTCTTTATCGCCACACATAGCGATCAAGCCCTCAACATTCTCGCAAAGCCTAGTGATGATGAGTCCCGTGTACTCGGTGCGATTCATTACCAAAATAATGAAGTTGTTTTGCATACGGATATCAATCAATTACCGAAAAACCGACGCGCTTGGGCAGCGTGGAATTATCTACGCTTGAATGATGACAACAAGCAACGCGTCGCCGTCACTTACAACATGAATATTTTACAAAACATAAATTCCAATCACACATTCTGCGTCACGTTGAATAACTCAGCTGCCATTGACCCGGACAAAATAATAAAAAAACTATGTTATACACATCCACTTTTCACCCCTTCTGCGATCACTGCACAAGCAGATCAGAAAAAGCTCAATGGCCAAAATCGTAGTTTTTATTGTGGTGCTTATTGGCGTTATGGATTTCATGAAGATGGCGTGATCAGCGCACAAAATGCATTACAACATTTTCATCAGCATGTGAAAAATGCATAGCCGAATCTATCACGGAAAAATTCAGCATGCGCGGTATAAACCCGTGAAGCATGCTTTTGACTACGACTTATTTATGTTGTATCTCGACCTAGATGAACTCGAAAATACCTTTTCCCAATATTGGTTTTGGTCAGTGCAGCGTCCTAATATCGCCTGGTTTCGACGTGCTGATCATACCGGTAATCCGACGCGTTCCTTGAAGACCAGCATCATTGAAAAAGTCCGTACAGAATCCGGTATTGAATGTCATGGACCGATCAGGTTGCTCACGCATTTACGTTACTTCGGTTATGGCTTTAACCCCGTCAGTTTTTATTACTGCTTTAATGATCGTGATGACGAACTGATCGCGGTAGTTGCTGAAGTAAACAACACGCCTTGGCGTGAACAACATTGTTATGTGCTAGACGTTAAGCATGCTGATCAGCAAGGTCAGGTTTTACGCTTTAGACAATCTAAGCAATTTCATGTCTCGCCCTTTATGGATCAGGACATGACCTATGAGTGGTCTCTCGCGCCACCCTCTGATCATCTGAATATCGGTATTCGTAACCTCCAACAAAACGATGTGATTTTTGATGCCACGCTCAACTTACACGCCAAGCCGATCACATCACGAAATTTAGCAGCGCAACTATTACGGTTTCCATGTATGACGCTGAGCGTGATCGTGCGTATTTATTGGCAAGCCTTAAAACTCTGGATAAAAGGCGTAAAAATTGTTGATCACCCCGATCAAAATAAAACCAAGAATGTTAAACAGGAATCTTGAGACACATATCATGACGATAGAACAATCCAACAGCCAAGTTGCAGACCTGAAACAATATCCTTTTGCAAAACGCTGCGTGCTCAATGCGTTACGTCAAATTGAACACGGTATGTTGATTATTGATGATCAAAGCACAACAGAAAATACGCAATTCGTATTTGGAAAAAGCACCTCAATAATGGCAAGAACCGTCCATTTAAAAATTCGCGATCAGCGCTTTTATGATCAACTGTTTATAAAAGGTGATCTCGGTGCCGGTGAAGCGTATCTGCTCGGCTATTGGTCGTGTGATGATCTGACATTACTTGTGCAGTTGTTTATTAAAAATCGCGAAACACTAAGCAAACTCGAAGCCGGTAAGAGCTGGTTAGTTAAACCACTACAAAAACTCTACGCATTTTCTAAACGGAATACGCTGCAAGGCAGTAAAGAAAACATCCACGCGCATTACGACTTAGGTAATGATCTTTTCGAGCAATTTCTTGACGAGTCCATGATGTATTCCAGCGCTATTTTTAATCATGCGGATGAGTCATTACACTCAGCCTCATTAAATAAACTCGAACGACTTTGTCAAAAGCTCGATCTGCAAGCCGGTGATCACGTTGTGGAAATCGGCACTGGCTGGGGGGGCTTTGCGCTATACGCCGCTGAACACTATGGCTGTCGCGTGACCACAACCACAATTTCCGATGAGCAGCATGACTACGCCCAAGCACGCGTCAACGAAGCTGGCTTACAAAACAAGATCACGATCTTGAAAAAAGACTATCGTGAACTCACGGGGCAATTTGATAAATTGGTGTCCATTGAAATGATCGAAGCCATTGGCCATCAATATCTCGACACGTATTTCGCACAATGCAGCCGCCTTTTAAAACCTAATGGGGTCATGTGTTTACAAGCGATCACGATTGCTGATCAACGTTATGATCACGCTAAAAATAATGTCGACTTCATTCAACGTTTTATCTTTCCTGGCGGCTTCCTTCCATCGGTTTCTGCCATGAGCGACAGCGTCGCTCGCAAAACCGATATGCGGCTTTACGATCTGGAAGACATCGGTCAGCACTACGCGCATACGCTAAAACACTGGCGAACACGCTTTTTTGATCGTATAAGCGACATTAGACAGCTCGGATATGATGAAAAGTTTGTGCGAATGTGGGAGTATTACCTGTGCTACTGCGAAGGTGGATTCCGCGAACAAGTGATCGGAACTGTGCAAATGTTGTTGATCAAACCCGCCGCTTTGCAGACAATATTCAAATAAGGTTTAGGCTTGGGATGATGGATTCATCTCAGCATGATTTAGGTGTACACGAGTTAGGTTGTGAGTTTGGTGTGACTTGAGGAGGTCATGTTAACTCGTGTACACCTACCCTTATTGATATTTTCCCTATTGTTCTTACCAACTTCTCTCTGCTAGTCCGCTAAAAGCGCAATCCAATGTTTGACCGGTACATCGGCTTTTTCAGACAAAAAACTCTGACAACCAATGTTCGCAGAGACAATCACATCCGGTTGATTCTTCTGTAAATTTTCGAGTTTGTTCTCACGTAATTCGGCCGCCATCTCTTTCTGCAAAATCGAATACGTCCCGGCTGATCCACAACACAAATGCGCATCTTTGACGGGTGTAATGGCAAAACCCAAACGCGTCAGCAACGCTTCTAATCGCCCCCCCAACTGCTGGCCATGTTGCAAACTGCACGGGATCTGACAGGCGATTTTTTTCTCGGAATCGGACCTCTGCATAAACACGGTCAAATCTTCTTGTTCGATCACTTCCAATAAATCGCGTGTCATGCCGGACACTTTTTCCGCTTTTGCTGCATAGGCCGCATCGTCTTTTAAATGGTAGGCGTATTCTTTTACCAAGCTGCCGCAACCGCTGGCCGTGATCACAATCGCCTCTGCGCCGTCTTCCAACAGTGGCCACCACGCATCAATATTGCGTCGCATGCGATCACGCGCCGTATCCGCAGCGGCCAAATGTTGATCGACCGCACCGCAGCAACCGGCTTCGTTTGCACTGATCAAATCGATACCTAACTTCGCCAGAACATTGCGCGCCATGTGATTCGTACCAGGTTGTAACGTCGGCTGCACACAACCTTCAAGTACCAGCATTTTGCGATGTAAACTTGCGCGATCAATTGTGTGATTTGCTACTGGGGCATCGAGTACTGGGATGTGATCAGACAACACTTTCGGCAACAGTGGTTTTACTAAACGACCGCAGCCGAGCAAAAATGAAAATCGTTTGGGATAAGGTAACACTTCCCGCAGTAAACGTCGGGTAATGCGTTCGCTGATCGGCCGTTTGGTCGGCGAATCTTTCTCAATTTTTTCACGGCCAAGATCAATTAAATGACCATAATCTACACCCGATGGACACGTCGTTTCGCATGACCGACACGTCAGGCAGCGATCCAAATGCATGCGTGTTTTCTCATCCGCCAGCTTGCCTTCAAACAAACCTTTGATCAGGTAAATTCGCCCGCGCGGACTATCCAACTCATCACCTTTTAATTGGTACGTCGGACAAGTCGCTGTACAAAAACCGCAATGCACGCATTTTCTTAAAATCTCTTGAGCAGCTTCACCTTCCGGTGTAGCACGGACTTCTTCGCTGATAAACGTTTGCATTACGACTCCAAGTTTATTTTGCCCGGATTCAGAATTCCGTGCGGATCCATTGCTTCTTTAATACGTGATTGTAGCTTTGCCATCGCCGGAGGGAGTGGCGTAAACGGCGCAACATCCGACGGTGGATTACGAAAAATACTCGCATGCCCGCCCAACTCCGCTGCTTTTGCGCGAATGACTTCGGCCGGTAATGAGCTAAGCAACCAACGCTGCGCACCGCCCCATTCGATTAAGCCTTTACCTTCAATTTCTAACGGTGCACTCGCCGGCGGGACGGCGATCCGCCAGAGCGTCTGCTCAGTCTGAAAAAACGCATCAGTCTGATCTTGTATTGCTAGCCAAAATGCCGACGCATCCTCGAGAATCTCACCACCAATTTGTTTATGTACATCCGTCATGCTTTCCGCAAAACCAGAAAAACGCACCATCAGTTGCTCATCGACATAACAACTGGCTGAAATCGGTAATCCACTGCCCGCCCACTGGTTTACGGCAGTAATCGCCTCTGCTTCGGTCATGGTGAATTGCAATGTGAGATCGGCTTTGCTCTGCGGTAGTAATTTGAACGAGACTTCTAAGATCACGCCAAGTGTCCCCAACGCGCCGACCATTAAACGCGATAGATCAAAACCGGCGACGTTTTTCATCACCTGCCCGCCGAAACGTAAATCCTGGCCCTGACCATTGACGATCCGTGTGCCTAAAACAAAATCACGCACACTGCCGGCATACGCGCGACGTGGCCCGGATAGACCCGCCGCGACCATGCCACCAACGGTGGTTTTATCTGAAAAACTTGGCGGCTCAAACGGTAGGCACTGCCCTTGCTCGGCGAGTAATTGATTCAACTCGCTCAGCTTTGTGCCACATCGCGCCGTGACCACCAGCTCAGTAGGTTCATAACTCAGCACACCAGCGTAATGTGTCACGTCCAGAGGAACGACGGATTGCTCTGAGATACTCGGCCCGTAGAATGCCTTTGAGCCACCGGCCATGATAGAAAGCGCTGTTTTGTCGCTATGCGCTTGTTTTACTGCACTGATAATTTCATCACTCATGCTGCATTATCCCACCCGTGACACGAAAAAAAAGCCCATCATAATGATGAGCTTTTCATCAAAACAAATAATTCGACCAAATTAACTTATAAATCACCGAGCACGCCGAAATTTTCGGCTAATAAATAATAGAAACAGACTCGACATTTACTTGGGTTCTTACGGCCCATTTTCTCAACAACATCATCGATAGCTTTATCCAGCTCGGCATCGGGCTCAGTACGTTTTAATTTCTTTTTTAACCAGCTTTCACGAACACGATCGAGTTCTTTTTTGTCTGATCCGGAAACCAGTGATGCATCTCTACTGCGCAATGCGATGCCGAGATGTTTAACGATTTTGTCGACAGCGGCTTCATCGACCTTAGTCGTATAACCTTTCAGTTTTTCTGCGTAATCACTCATGGTGCTCCTCCGTGTTTTTTTGCGAGCACGGATAATCCTACCACAATGTATTGACATTATTTCAAGATGCTGAAGTGGTTATTCTCCGATCCGGTTTGACCCAAATCCAAACAATGATAAAACCCAGCAAACTAACCAGCCCTGCAAAGTAAAACGTCTCATGCGCACCAAGCCCTTCCCAGATGTAGCCACTGACCAACGCGCCGCCAGCGCCACCTGCACCATAGCTCAAACTGCTGTATAACGCTTGCCCACGGCCCTGAAATTTGCCTTTGAAATAGTGATGAATTAACTGGATTGCGACCGCATGATGAATGCCGAAAGTCGCCGCGTGTAGCAGTTGTGCGATCACCACCAGCGGTCGCGACTCAGGAAATGCCGCAATCATGCTCCAACGGATCGCCGCGCAGAGTAAGCTAAACATGAGTAAATTCCGCAAACTGAAGCGGTTCATTAAACGCAGCATGATCAGAAACAGACCCACTTCTGCGATCACGCCCAGCGCCCAGAGTTGTCCGATCAGCGCGCGTGAATAACCAAACTTTTCCAGATACAACGAATAAAAAGAATAGTATGTACCATGGCCGACTTGCATTAGGAAAAATGCGACAAGCATCGCGATGACGGTGCTCGATGAAAGTACATTGGATAACGGCTCACGGCTTGCGTGTTTATGCGTGGCGTGATCGTTGGGCACGATCAAGGTTGATAACCAAATGCCGATGGTGAGCAACAAGGCGATCAACGGCACACGCGCCAAGCCAATTTCGTCTAACACATAACCGACGACGATCACGGTGACGATAAAGCCAATGGATCCCCACACGCGAATCCGTGTGTAATCATGCGCGCGATCACCTAAATGATTCAACGTCACCGCTTCGAACTGCGGTAATGGTGCACTCCAAAAAAACCCGTAGATGAACATCACCACCGCCAGCGACCAATAATGCGTGGTGTACAACGCAGCAATAAACACCAGCCAGGAGCCCAGCGCGGCAAAACGGATCACACGCATGCGTTCGCCACTGTGATCGGCCACCCAGCCGCAAATATACGGCGCGAGTAAACGCCCGATCACGAGCAAAGCGGAAAGCTCACCAATCTCAGACGGTGTGAAAGTCAGGTATTCAAGATACAAACCCCAGAACGGGACGAAAATCCCGACGCTGGCATAATAAAATAGATAAAAACCGGACAGTCGCCAGTAAGGAAGATCGCGCGTCATTCTCCGGGCTGGGCTGGAATGATCGGCGTATTCGGTTCGACATCCGCATTTTGCGCACGGTGTCGTAACATGTGATCCATAATCGTTAACGCCATCATCGCCTCTGCGATCGGCGTTGCGCGAATACCTACACAGGGATCATGACGCCCCTTAGTGACCACTTCCACCGATTCGCCATGTCGGTTCACCGACTCACCAGCCACATGCAAACTTGAGGTTGGCTTAAGCGCCATGCTAACGAGAATATCCTGACCGGTGGAAATGCCCCCAAGCACGCCACCCGCGTTGTTGCTGAGGAAACCTTCTGGCGTCATTAGATCACGATGTTCCGTACCTTTCTGTGCGACACAATCAAAACCCGCGCCGACCTCAACACCTTTAACCGCATTGATCGACATCATGGCTTTGGCCAGATCCGCATCCAGTCGGTCAAAAATCGGCTCGCCCAAACCCGGCGGCACATTTTTCGCGACCACATTAATCCGCGCACCAACAGAGTTACCTTCTTTACGCAGCGCGATCATATAGTCTTCTAACTCTTGAACACGATCAGGATCTGGCGAGAAAAACGCGTTGTTATACACCGCATCCCAATCTTTTAAGGCGATTTTGATCGGCCCAAGTTGCGCGAGATAACCTTTAATCTCAATGCCGTAACGTTCTTTGAGATATTTTTTCGCAATCCCTGCCGCGGCCACGCGCATGGCGGTTTCGCGTGCCGATGATCGACCGCCACCACGATAATCCCGGATGCCGTATTTTTGCAGATACGTATAATCCGCATGCCCCGGACGAAATTGATCTTTAATGTTCGAATAATCTTTTGACTTCTGATCAACATTCTCGATCAACAAACCAATCGGCGTGCCGGTGGTTTTGCCTTCAAACACACCCGAGAGAATCTTCACCTGATCCGGCTCTTTGCGCTGCGTGGTATGCCGCGACGTGCCCGGTTTGCGTAAATCCAGATCGCGCTGCAAATCTGCTTCACTCAACGCCATCCCAGGTGGACAACCATCCACAATCGCACCCAAGGCGAGGCCATGACTCTCACCAAACGTGGTGACGGTAAATAACGTTCCGAAAGTATTTCCTGACATAGTGAATTCTCAAGCCGGTCTAATAGCGAATGCAATCCGTTATTGTATCGTATATCGTGTAGCGATTTCTCACCCTTAAACCAACGTCAACTGATCGCTACATTCGTCATATCTCGATGCAAACACTCAAACTTCTCTTCCTGCTCGCTGGACTGATTCTGTTCGGCCTGATCATCTACGAAACCGACATGCGCGAAGTCTGGGCGCACCTCAGTCGCATTGGCGTGATCGGCATGTGCTGGGTGTTTGTCATATACATCATCGCGTTCTTTGCTGATGTCGTGGTCTGGTTGCTCACCGTGCCGCGCTTACCCGTGAACCTGCGTTGGTTAAAACGTTTCTATCTGATCAGAATGGCTGGGACGGCTTTCAACTTCGTCACACCGATGGCCTCGATGGGCGGCGAGCCGATTAAAGCGATGATGTTGAAGTCTTATTACGACGTACCCTACAAAGAATCCGGTGTATCGCTTGTCACCTCCAAAACCGCAGACACGATCGGCCTCGTCATCTTTCTCATGCTGGGCTTTGCCGTACTTAGTCTTTCCGATAAATTCGACGCCTATTACAAAACCGTCGCCGGTGTCGGGCTGATCGCACTGACCATCGGCATCATTGGATTTTTTCTTGTTCAGCGATACAGAATCACCTCAAACAGCGCCGGTTGGTTAAGTCGAACCCGTTTCGGGAATAAACTCATTCACGCACTCGAAACCATCCAAGAACTGGACGACAAACTCGTCAACTTCTACACACAACACCGCAACCGATTTGCCCTCTCAATATTTCTCGGCACACTAAACTGGCTCCTCGGTGCAGTAGAAATTTACGTTGTCATGATCTTTCTTGATCACCCCGTGAGTTTCGCCGACGCCATGATTATTGAATCCCTCGTCCAACTCGTGCGAACCGGCACTTTTTTTATTCCTGCCGGAATTGGCGCGCAAGACGGCATCTTTTTCCTTGTGTGTAATGTGATCACAGGACAACCCGAACTCGGTGTGGCGGTGGCGATGATCAGACGTTTCAGAGAATTTATTTGGGTAGGGTTAGGATTATTGATCTATTGGGTTTATTCGAGAAGAAAAAACAGCGTCGTGGTTAATCAATAAACTTTCTGTTTTTCATTTTTTTATCAGTTTTTTAAAACCAAATAATTAAAAATACACAAAGGATTATTTAGTTTAAACATCCAGCAGATTCTTCACCGCATTCGCCCTTATTCATAAACGTGCGTGTAGATTTGTGTCGTGCGAATAACGTTAAGCTCCATCAACGCCTGAACAGTAAGAATATCGTAACCATTTTCAAGCAAGTGCGTAGCAAAACAATGGCGTAAAGTATGCGCTGTCACTCGCCGATCAAGTCCAACATCATGATGTACATGTATTTTAGAGTAAATGCACATAAAAGAATCAAGGAGTCAGCCAACTTGATATTTTAAATTCACCCGCACTAAATTTGAGCTTTTGAAATTTTATCTGTAGAAAAATTATAATCGAATTAATTCTTTCGACTTTTCTCGATCAACTCATAGGCTTTCTGTATCTCTTTTGTTTGCTCCGTTGCAACGGCGATCATATCCTCCGGTACGCCTTGGCCGATCAATTTATCGGGATGGTATTTGCTGATCAATTTTCGGTAGGCACGTTTAATTTCTTTATCTGTATTTTCTTTCGTTACGCCAAGTGCTTTGTACGCCTCTTCCAGATCAGAAGCAGAGGTTGGTCTTTGACCTGCGCCGCTTTGGCTGCCAGAAAAGTGAAACTGATTTAGTGTGGTTTCCAACATCTGTTGAAATTCACCCAATGTGAAACCAAATTGAACAGACGTTTCTCTCATGAATTTTTCTTCAGCCGCGTCCAGCTTGCCATCCACTAAAGACATGACGATCAGGTAAATGATCAGGATTTGTGGCAGGTTGCGCGTATGGCCGCAAATGGACATAAATTCGTTTATTTGCGGTTGTACATCAAAATCCTCTGCGGCGCCTTGTCGAAAAAAAGTGATCGCTTCGGTTCGATGTTCGGCAGACATGCCGATCTTTTGTATGAAGAGCTCAACGTGATCAATTTCATCTTGCGAAATATGACCATCGGTTTTCGCGAGTTTACCCATTAAAACAAAAGTCGTTTTTATAAAAACAGCTTGACGTTGCCCATGGCTGAGAGGATTTACCCCACCAAAGCCATACGCGCGAGCGCGATCTACCACGCCACCAATGAAGTAACCTATTAATCCACCCACAAAGTTGAATGCAAGGAAGCCTAGAATAGCGCCGATTAATTTAAACAAGGGATCTCCGGAAGTTTGTTTTAGAGTCGATCATTATAAATGAAAGGTCGCAGTCCAACATTGAATCACTATCAGAAATACTTCAGGTAACGAACGAGTCAAGCGATCAGCTAATTCATCCACAGAAACACAGGCGTAACGACAATCATTTTTCGTTATTTCGATAGCTTCAATGTTCTTTATTAAAAAAGTGACCTAAGAGATTTCGAGAACTCTTTTCTTTTATATTTCTTGCGTGATCTAACACATCCATTGAATAAATTAGCTCATTCAAGTTTCGTTTTGATCATCGTCTGCTTGCTTTTTTTGCTGTTTCGTTGTCATTGTTAGAACCTTCCTTTTGTTTAGTATTACTAGAACAAAATCACTTTCTTTTATTTTCAGGCTTAGTTCTCGTTCTGTTAGGTCTCATAAGAAATGGTTTTTCGTGATCATTGTTTAAGAGTTGGCGCTATGAACACAAACACATCTGAAGAGAAAATCAACATTCCAAAATGGCCGATTAGTAGAGACTGGTTCGATATTTGTTCGTGTAATGTCCCTGCCTTTGCACTATGGCACAACCACCGACGCGTCAGCCTTGCGGTGGTTTATTTGCTTACCGGGTCCAGTTTGGTGAGCAGGATATGACGGACTTAAACGTGGTTATTCTCGTAACTTTATATGATGGTGCGTGGGCTGGTGGTGAGATTGATGTTGGTTTTTTTTGATTCCACCGCGAATGAAGCACAGCGACATGCGTTACAACGATCTTTACGGGTAAAGCCGTGGTTGAATGACGCAATTTGTCCCCGCTGTCGTATGCGATGCGATGTGGAGAAAAAGTGCTAATGGTAAATGGAAAACGTTTGGCTTCGGTGTTTTAAGGACAAGTAACGATTCAAAGCTGTTCAACACCGCGTCGATTTAAAGTCGTTCCAGATCCGATGCTGTGATAAGAAATACGCCCTCACCACCATGTTCAAATTCCAGCCACGTGAGTGGCAGATCAGGAAAGCTTGTCTCCATGCCGTCTTGCATCAATCCGACTTCGACGATCAACACGCCCTCGTCCGTTAAAAACTGGCGCGCATCGCGGAGCATTTGTCGGACGAGATCCAACCCATCACCGCCGCCATACAAACCGAGAGCAGGCTCATGATGAAATTCTTGCGGCAGATCATCAATATCTGCTTGGCTAACATAAGGTGGATTGCTGACGATCAGATCATATTTGCGATCAGGGCTGAGGCTGTTAAAGAGATCGGATTTAACTAATTGCATACGATGCGTCAACTCGTAGCGCTCGACATTTTTTTGTGCAACGTTCAACGCTTCATCTGACACATCCACCGCATCGACTTCCGCTTCTTCAAAAGCAAGTGCGCAGCCGATCGCAATACACCCACTGCCTGTACCGATATCAAGAATACGTTTCGGTAAGTTCGGTATCCACGGGGCAAACTGGTCATGAATCAATTCTGCAAACGGTGATCGCGGAACGAGAACATGCTCATTCACATGGAACGGTAACCCACAAAACCACGCTTCACCAAGTAGGTAAGCAACGGGTTTACGTGTGCTGATCCGCTCGCGAACGATCGCTCCAATCTTCTCGCGATCCGCATCGCTCAGCACCGCGTCCAACTCCTCTTCTGGGCAATCGAATGCCACGCCAAGCACGCCGAAAACGGCATACACCGCATCACCCATGGCGTCTGGTGTCCCGTGTCCGTAAAAAAGTTCGGCTTGATCAAATTGGCTTGCGGCCCATTCAACGCAGTCTCTGATCGTGTTTGGGGTGTCCATTTGCGCAACGGTGTTTGAGGTTGTCATAAATTTAAGAATACGAATTTAAAAAGTAAATATTGCGAATCATTAAGCGGGTTTAAACAGCGAGGCGTTACCATTTTTAATATGGCTTGCGGCCACTGCGATGAGGATCAGTAACGTACCCCACGCAAGCCAGTGCGGCATGAAATGTTGTCCGGCGGAGAGTTGCCCAGCAATATCAATATTCCATTTCCCGATCAGATTATCCGTTAGCAACCCGGCCAAAATCGCGATCACAATCACGCCGCTGAGATAAGCGATCAACGCACGTCGACCAAGTTCTTTGTTGATCACACCCAAGGTCGACATATTGGTCGCTGGACCGGCCATAAGGAAAACCAATGCCGTTCCCGGTGACACACCTGCCAGCATAAAACCGGCGGCGATCGGTGTTGAGGCACTAGCGCAAACGTACATGGGAATACCGATTAAAATCATCACGATCATTGCCGGTAAGCCGCTGCCCCATTCAGTTAAAAATGTCGCGGGTAAAAAGGTTTGCACTGCTGCCGCAAACAGCAAACCGATCACTAACCAAAAAATTAAACTGCTGTATAAATCGGTAAACGCGTAAACGACACCGGATTTGAACTTCTCCGTCAATGTCGATGTGATCACCTTCGTTTCTGATCCGCCACAACACGATGATGGAGCAACGTCCTTGGTCGGCTTTTCAGTCCCGCCGCCGCAACAACTCGCTTGGCCTTGATCGGGCTCTGAAACAGTCTGTTGAATCACGACAACCGCAGGCGTCGTTTTCGGCGAGCAGCAACGGGTTTCTACGTGATCGCTTTTCGAGATATCCGACGTGGTTTTCACTTCTGACTCTTCCATACGCCCAACTAACAAGCCTGCGGTGATCGCAGAAATAATCGCCGCAATTGGTCGCGTGATCGCCATAAACGGCCCCATCAGCGCGTAGGTTATCGCAACCGAATCCACACCGGTTTCTGGCGTAGAGACGAGAAATGACACTGTTGAGGATTTGGACGCGCCCGCGCGCCGTAGGCCCAACGCGGCAGGGATCACACCACAGGAACATAACGGCAATGGTGCACCGAATAACGCCGCTTTTGTGATCGCACCAATACCATTGCCGCCAAGATGACGCTCCAGAAAAGACATCGGTACAACCGCTTTGATCATCCCGCCCACGAGCAAGCCAAGCACCAACCACGGGGCGGCAGCAAGGCTCAGTTCGATCAGGTTGTTGAAGAAATTCATATTCTGATCATTCAGTTTATATTCACAGAATGCAAGCTAATGTGTGCTCCAAGCTGGCTTAAGAAGGCATTTTTTAGTGGATACGTCATTATTCCTGAATCCCTTTAATTCGCTGTTAAATGCTGGAAAAAAACGGGGACATCCGTTAGCATGCACTCACGGTTTAACCGACCCTTTTAATTATTATTCAAATGTTAGAAAGAGAAAGAGGAGTGTTATTAATGAAAAAATTCCTAAAAGTGGCTTTATCAGCACTGATGTTGGTGCCTTTTGTTGCGTCTGCGCATGGCCCTTCACGTCAACAAGTGGTTGAGAAAATCACCATCAATGCGGCACCCGAAAAAGTTTGGGAATTAGTCGGCGACTTTGGTGGTATCGACAAGTGGCATCCTGCCATAGTTTCGACTGAACTGTTAGACGACAAAACACGCGTTCTTACGATCGGCGAAGAAGGCGGCCCAACCATTACTGAAGATCTGAAACAGCTTGATGCTGAAAAAATGATGATCAAATACAAGATTAAAGAAATGAGCACGGTCGATACTGTCGAGTACAAAGGCGCAAGCTACGACGTTCCAACAGTGCCAGTTCACAACTACCTGTCATTCATCACGGTGAAGCCGGTTGATGGTGGTTCTGAAGTGACTTGGACCGGCAAATTCTACCGTGTATACCAACTCAACTATGACAACGTGGAACCACGTTACCCTGCCGGCTTAGGTGATGAAGATGCCGTTGCCGTCGTGACTGATGTCTACAAAGCAGGTCTTGCTAACCTTAAGGAAATGCTTGAGGGAAAGTAACGGAATCTTCCTGTGGTAAGAAAAAATAACAGGAAGAGCCTTTATCGTTTTAATTTAAACCCGTCGTTGCAGTCATGTGGCGACGGGTTTTTTTTATTGGTTTTAATATGCAAATTCTTATTCTTCTGATCAGCTTGTTTAGCTTAAATGTTTACGCAGAGAATGCTGTTCATCCAGCGACAATTACAATGGGAAGTGCATCCGCACAATCTGAACGCGCGTACATTACCAATCAGTTAGATGATTCATTAACGATCATTGATGTTGCCTCTCAATCAGTAATCAAGACGATCAAAACAGGCCATCGTCCGGCGGGTATCGCGATCAGCACGCCGTTTATTTTTGTCTCCAACGCAGAAAGTCGCGATATCAGCGTGATCGATCGCAACACCTTTGCAATAGTCCGAAGCATTCCAGCAGGCAAAGGCCCCGTTGGAATTGCGACAGATCAGGCTGGTAAACGCGTTTTTGTCGCCGATTGGTACGAGCACCTGATCCGCGTATTTAATCCGCACACAGCCGAATTACTTACCACCATTCCTGTCGAAGAATCCCCTGCGGGTGTAATTGTCGATGAAGCACAACAACAGCTTTACGTCGCTAATCGCGATAGTGATTCTGTATCGATCATTGATCTGCAAAAATACACCACATTAGCGACATTACCCACCGGCGATGCGCCGTTTGGAATGGCTCTGAACTCGGTACGGAAAGAGTTATACAGCGTCAATGTGCGCAGTAATAATGTCACCGTCATCGATACCGAAACGCACCAGGTTAAACGTACAATTGACGTCGGCGAATGGCCTTATTGCGCGATTGTAACCCCCACAGGCGATCGGCTTTATGTGACGAATCAGGATGACGACAATGTCTCCGTGATCGATCTGGATCAGGATTCTGTGATCGCAACAATCGCCGTCGGTGGCACCCCGGAAGGAGTTGACGTAACCGCCGACGGTAACACCGTTTATGTTGCAAATTGGGGCGAAGGGACAGTCAGCCTGATCGACACGGCCACCAATGAAGTGATCAACACGCTTGAAAGCGCAAAAGGCAGTCGTGCATTTGGTGAGTTTATTCAGTAAGCAGAAAGCCGCTATCATTCAAACACATAAAGCTGCGATCAGGTGATTGCGACTTTTTTGTTTCTGCAAAGTAAAACAAGTTAACACAAACCCCAAGTAATACGGCCACTTCTAGCAATTACAGATAGGCGAAGGTGCAGGTATAATGACGGTTAACGACTTTATTCAGAGATTATTATGACTGTAATCAAACAAGACGACCTCATCGACAGCGTTACCGACGCGTTGCAATTTATCTCCAGCTATCACCCGATCGATTTCATTCAAGCCGTGCACCAGGCCTACGAAAAGGAAGAATCTCAATCCGCGAAAGACGCCATGGCGCAGATTCTAATCAACTCGCGCATGTGTGCAGAGGGTCGCCGCCCAATCTGTCAGGACACGGGCATTGTCACGGTGTTTCTGAAAATCGGCATGGACATTCAATGGGATAGTGAGCTGAGCGTCACGGACATGGTCAATGAAGGCGTGCGACGTGCGTATAACGATCCGGACAATATTCTACGCGCTTCAGTTCTTGCTGATCCGGCAGGTGCGCGTAAAAATACCGGCGACAACACGCCTGCAGTGATCAATATGGAAGTCGTCCCCGGCGATAAACTGGTGGTCGACGTAGCCGCGAAAGGCGGCGGCTCGGAAGCAAAATCAAAATTCGTCATGCTCAACCCGTCTGACAGCATTGTGGAATGGGTTGTGAAAACGGTGCCGACAATGGGCGCCGGTTGGTGTCCGCCGGGAATGCTCGGTATCGGCATTGGCGGCACAGCAGAAAAAGCCATGATCCTCGCGAAAGAATCTTTAATGGAACCCATCGACATTCAAGAATTACGCGCGCGCGGCCCACAAACACGGGCTGAAGAATTGCGTATTGAAATTATGGACGCGGTGAATGATCTCGGCATCGGTGCACAAGGCCTCGGTGGTTTAACCACGGTACTGGATGTGAAAGTCAGCGATTTTCCAACACATGCGGCCAACTTACCCGTTGCCATGATCCCCAACTGCGCCGCCACTCGCCATGCCCATTTCGTTTTGGATGGCACCGGCCCGTCTTTCCAAACACCACCAAATTTGGATGATTGGCCAGAAATCACTTGGGACGTCGGTCCAAGCGCAAAACGTGTCAATTTAGATGACGTCACCCAAGAAGAAATCGAAAGCTGGCAACCGGGCCAAACGTTATTGCTCTCCGGTAATATGCTCACAGGCCGCGATGCGGCGCATAAACGGATCGCCGACATGTTCGCACGCGGCGAAGCACTACCGGAAAATGTTGATTTCAAGAATCGCTTTATTTACTACGTCGGGCCGGTTGATCCAGTACGTGATGAAGTCGTTGGCCCAGCAGGCCCTACCACGGCAACCCGTATGGATAAATTCACCGATATGATGTTGGAAAAAACCGGTCTGCTCGGCATGGTCGGAAAAGCTGAGCGCGGCCCGATTGCGATTGAGTCGATCAAGAATCATAAAGCCGTTTATTTAATGGCGGTTGGCGGCGCGGCCTATCTCGTGTCAAAAGCGATTAAAAAATCCCGCGTTGTTGCGTTTGAAGATTTGGGAATGGAAGCAATCCATGAGTTTGAAGTACAGGACATGCCCGTGACAGTTGCCGTTGATGTGAATGGAACCGCTGTTCACCAAAGTGGCCCTGTCAAATGGCAACAACTGATCCTGGAACGAAAATCTGCCTGAGCTTATGAGTAACACGATAGAAAACGACACGCTGCGTCGCTTCCTGCTTGAAAACACACAAGTACGCGGCGAATGGATTCACCTTGAACAAGCCTGGCAGCAGATCCGCGCTTGCCGTGATTACCCTAGCGCGGTTGAAAACGTATTGGGCGAAGCAACCGCGGCAATTTGTTTGCTCGCCGCAACGCTAAAGTATGAAGGCTCATTGATTCTACAGATCAATAGCATTGGTCCGATCGAAATGCTGGTTGTGCAAGCGACTTCCGACGGCGAAATACGTGGTTTGGCCAAGTTTGATCAGACCGCGTTTGACGAAACCGGTAGCTTAATGCAAAACCTGTCACCGAAATTGTCCGAACTCTTTGGCGATGGTCAAATCGTCATCTCACTTGTGAACGACGAAGCATCACCGGTCAATGATCGCTACCAAGGTATTGTCAGTCTTGAAGGTGAGACACTGTCCGAATGTTTACAAACATATTTCCAACAATCCGAGCAATTACAAACACGTCTCTACCTTGCCTCAAACCCAACTACGGCCGCCGGATTATTATTACAACGTTTGCCGAACTCCGCACAAACTTCTAATGATTACGTCGACAATGACATTGAAGATTGGCATCATGCCACGGCATTAACGGACACGATCAGTTCAGAAGAATTATTAACGTTAGATAAGGGTCAGTTATTACACCGACTATTTCATGAAGATGATGTGCGCTTATTCGATGGAAAACCTATCTGCTTCCAATGCACTTGCTCGACACTGAAAATTGAAAATGCCATTCGATCACTGGGCAGAACTGAAGCGGATGACATTATTAAAGAACAAGGTAGTATTGAAATACGTTGCGAATTTTGTAACAAACAATACGCACTGGATGCGATTGATATCGAGCGACTTTTCGACGACAATATTCGCCCTCCGAATGCCTCAATCCATTGAATACGATCAACACCATATTCATAAAGAATTTCTCTAATCTCGACCCACTACTAAATTCAGAGATACCAATCCAGACCCGACTCGGTCCTCTTTAAGGAATAACGAACCCTATGCAAACGATCGCCGCGCGTATCGCGACTGAACTGAATGTCTCCACCCAACAAACTGAAGCGGCCATTGCGCTATTAGATGAAGGCTCTACTGTGCCGTTTATTGCACGCTACCGAAAAGAAAAAACCGGTGGTCTAGACGACACACAGCTGCGTAATCTAGATGAGCGTTTACGTTATTTACGCGAATTAGACGATCGTCGCGCAAGCATCCTTAAGAGCATCGAAGAGCAGGGAAAACTCACAGATGAGCTACGTGAATCCATCGAAGCGGCGGAAACAAAGACCATCCTTGAAGATTTATATCTTCCTTACAAACCCAAACGACGGACTAAAGCACAAATTGCACGCGAAGCGGGTCTGGAACCACTGGCGGAGATGCTCTTTTCCGATCCAACACGTGATCCGGAAACAGAGGCAACGACTTTTTTAAATGAAGAACATAACATTGCGACAATAAAAGATGCGCTCGATGGTGCAAAACAAATACTCATGGAGCAGTTCTCTGAGAATGCAGAATTGATCGGTGAGTTACGCGAAATGCTATGGAAACACGGCGTATTGATCTCGACTGTGATAAAAGGCAAGGAACAAGAAGGACAAAAATTTTCGGATTACTTCGAATACGCTGAAAATATCAGCAAGATCCCATCGCATCGTGCATTAGCCCTCTTCCGTGGTCGTAATGAAGGGATGTTAAGCCTGACCCTCGATATCCCTGTTGGTGACGATCAAGTCAATAAAACACACCCTGCGATTGAGAAAATTGCGCACACTTTCCAAATTGTTGATAACAACCGTGCAGCTGATAAATGGTTGCAAGAAGTCGTTAACTGGGCATGGAAAGTGAAAATCCATATGCATCTTGATCTGGATCTAAAAACCCGTTTACGTGAGCAGGCAGAAGAAGAGGCGATTCGGGTTTTCTCGATCAATTTAAATGATCTCCTCTTGGCCGCACCTGCCGGTGCACGCGCAACGCTTGGCCTTGATCCTGGGTTACGCACCGGTGTCAAAGTCGCCGTCGTCGATAGTACTGGCAAGCTCGTGGATCACGCCACAATTTATCCGCATGCACCGAAAAAAAACTGGGACCAATCACTCGCGACGCTGAGTAATTTAGTCAAAAAACACAATGTCAATTTGATCAGCATTGGTAACGGAACCGCTTCTCGTGAAACCGATCAATTAGCGGCCGATTTGATCAAGCAAAATCCAAATATGGGCTTACAAAAAATCATGGTGTCGGAAGCTGGCGCATCGGTTTATTCAGCATCTGAACTGGCCGCGAATGAATTTCCTGATCTCGATGTTTCAATTCGTGGAGCAGTATCAATCGCACGCCGTTTGCAAGACCCGCTCGCCGAGCTTGTAAAAATTGACCCTAAGTCGATCGGTGTTGGTCAATATCAACACGACGTAAACCAACTGCAACTTGCCCGATCACTTGAAGGGGTGGTGGAAGATTGTGTTAATGCGGTCGGTGTCGATGTGAATATCGCCTCTGCTGCACTATTGAGTCGCGTCTCAGGTTTAAATTCATCGCTGGCGAACAACCTCGTCGCATTTCGTGATCAGCACGGTGCCTTTAAAAGCCGCGAACAATTTTTGGAAATTCCACGACTGGGACCAAAAGCCTATGAACAAGCCGCTGGTTTTTTACGCATCCGCGATGGCCTCAATCCATTGGATGCGTCAGCTGTGCATCCAGAAGCGTACCCCGTTGTTGAGCGTATTTCACAACAACAATCACGTGAAATTAGTGAACTCGTTGGCGACAGCGCCTTTCTGAATACATTAAGCGCTAATGATTATACGGATGATCAATTTGGCGTCCCGACCATCGTCGATATCATCAGTGAGTTAGACAAACCTGGCCGTGATCCTCGACCTGAATTCACCACCGCTTCATTTGCAGATGGCATTGAAAAACTATCTGATCTCGTTATCGGCATGCAACTCGAAGGGGTTGTTACTAATGTCACCAACTTCGGTGCGTTTGTAGACATCGGTGTTCATCAAGATGGACTTGTGCATATTTCGGAATTGGCTGATCGCTTTGTAAAAGATCCACATGAGTTTGTAAAAACCGGTCAGGTGGTCAAAGTTCGTGTAATGGAAGTTGATGAACAAAGAAAACGCATTGCACTGTCAATGAAGTCAGAACCAGGCAAAGGTGCCAGCAATGACTCCACCAGTACAACAAAACAAAACAAGCCGAATCAACGCGCTGATCAAGCTCACCGCTCACACAATCAAAAAAACAAAGGACGTAACAGCGGACATGCCGCGAATAGACATCAACAAACCAAACCAGCCTCTGCATTAGCCGAAGCACTGCAAAAAGCTTTAAAATAATATGACGATCTGTGTCTCGGAAAACAAACGATGAAAAAAGATCACGTGCTCGGGCAAGTATTATGAAAATCTGGATAGATGGAGATGCTTGCCCAGTTGTGATCAAAGAGATTCTTTTTCGAGCTGCAAACAGAACAAAAACCGATGTCACCCTCGTCGCTAATCAATTCATGCGCCTCCCCCCCTCACCGCATATCCACTTCTTAAAAGTCCCATCAGGGTTTGACGTTGCCGACAATGAAATCGTCAAACGTTTGGAAAAAAGTGATCTCGTGATCACCAGTGACATCCCACTTGCTGATGCAGTACTCGAAAAAGGTGGAAAAGCATTGAGCTTTCGCGGAGAAATTTTTTCTCCTGACTCAATTAAAGAACGCCTCGACACACGCGATTTTTTAGAAACACTCCGAAGTAGCGGAATTCAAACGGGTGGTCCCGCCGCTCTCAATCAAGCAGATCGCCAAGCATTTGGTAATGCGCTGGATAAAATTCTTCAACATAAATAACTATTAAAAATTAATTTATTATGCTTATAATTAGTGGGAAAAATGCCCGTTAGAAAAATAGTTTATTGACGATTCTTTTATTAAAAATATTTAAAGAATTTATTCGTCAAATTCCAATCACTTTTCATTTCTTTTTTTTCTTTAAGTTCCAGTTTTTACATTTTGATTTTTCAGCAGTTGTTTTTGTTTAACAATTACTAGAAAACATGATCATCTTTTTATGACTATCCTTTGCGACTCGTACTTTATTGTTCATCAATTTGGGAGGGTTGTTCGTGAAGTCACTACTTCATTTATTTTCCAGACGATTTATCGTCATTTCTTTATCAATTCTAACTTTATCCATTTCATATACATCACATGCTGAATGGCAACGTATAAATCCAGGTGGAGGTGGTGCTTTTAATTCTGTTGGTGTCGGTCCAACCGGTTTAGTAGTTGCAACATCAGATTTGGGTGGTGCGTATATCAGTCGCAACAGTGGGACATCTTGGGAATCCGTCGGTGATATCAGCCATGGTTTACAAATGAAACACGTCCAATCTGTCGCCTTTCATCCGACAAATGAGAATATCATTTTACTGTCTGGTGAACGTACGGGTAGTGGTGGTGCTGGTGAATCAATAGGGATCAGCAGAAGTAGCAACAAAGGGCAAAGTTTTGCGCCTGTCAGCTTTTCATCCGATCCAGGCAGTAATATCGTTGTTAAATCTATCGCTTTTGCTCCTTCGAATGGAAATATTGTCTACGCTTCTATTCGTTCGCAATACAATGCACAAGACAGCAAAATTTATAAAAGTACAGATGCTGGAGCCACATTCAGTTTGGCTGCTGACCTAACAAGCACGATCAGTAATCCAACCATCATGAAACTGGCCATTCATCCAGCAGATCCAAATACCATTCTTGCTCTTTCTGAAGATGATCGCTTCTCTAACGGTCAAGCTGATAATGCTTTGCTTTTAAGCACAAATGGCGGTACAAGCTGGTCACAGGTAGCAAATACCCTCAGTGATATGGTTGATGTCGTTTTTCACCCTACTCCTGATTCTAACAACGTCAATCATGTCTACATTTCTACATATGACTCAAACAAGATGGGTAAAACGTTTTATTGTTCAGACATAGAAATAAACCCCAATTCCTGCACTGAAATTCATTCTCAAAATGATCACAAAGGCTTCCTGTGGCCGATCGCTGGGAACGATCAACAAATTCGCAGTATCGACTCAACCTTCAGTTGGTATTGGGGAGCTTCGCATCCTGTGGCTTGGCGAATTTTTCATAATGGCTCAAGCTGGAATTCGGAAGTACTCGCCTATAATCGTGACTATACTGGCTCTACAGCTGAAAGCTGGCGAGCGGGATGGTCACGCACACATACCGTCTTTGGAACAATCATTGGTGGTGAAACTGCGAAAACGCTTGGTTATGATCTAACCTACACGGATAACGATACAATATTTTGGGTCACTATTCAGTTTGCTTTCAAAGGCACTTATTCAGATAGTGGCACACCCACTCTTGATTTCTTACCTGCCTACACAACTGAAAACTCATCAACTTCTGATCTGTGGCAATCAACAGGCATAGACAATATAACCGCCACCTTGATCGAAGCAAACGATACTGATCCAGATACTTTATATATCGGTCTTCAGGATATTGGTTGTTGGGTCAGTCAGGATGCGGGAAGTTATTGGAAATCCTGTAATTTTTTTCATGACTATCTAAATCCACTACCTGATGACTGGCGTGGTGTTGATTTCAGCTCAGGAACGAATGAATATGAAGTTGCTTTTGGTGGTAATGTTTACGCCTTGCTCTCCGATCCGGCAGATCCATCCAATGTTTGGATGTCATCCTCACCTAGCCAAGGTGGTGATCAAACACTGACCTACAGTAATGATTATGGTCAAAACTGGATCATCGCAACCAATACACCAACAGGGGCAAGTGAGGTTTATGGTCTTTCACTGGATTCGACCGATAGCTCACACGAGACTTTACTTGTCACAATAGATGGTAATGTTCACCGTACAACCGACGGTAAAAACACATCTGGCGCAACATGGTCACAAATCAGTTCCCCATGTAGTGGTGGTTGCCGTGCAACATCGATTGATTTGAACGGGACGTATTATGCCGGTGGTGAAGCAGGCCTTTTCTACTCCACCAATGACGGCAGCAACTGGACAGAATTTTCCGGCCCAATCAATGGCGGCTTCTCATCCAGTCAAGGTGAATTTCATGGATCTAACTGGCAAGGGGTAACAAATATTCGCTCTGATGAAACAACGACGGGCGTGGTTTTTATTTCCGTATTTAAAAGCGAAAATAAAAATACCGATTCAAAAGGCGGTATTTATCGCTGCGATATGAACCTCTCAACACCAGCCTGCACACAACTGCTCGGTGCATCAGTCAGTGCAATGGGAGCCACACCTTACATTCGTGATGTAGCAGTTAACCCATCGAATCCGAATATTCTCTATGCAAGTTCTTCTGCTGCGTACACAGGTCCAAGTTATAACAGCACGGCAAAAGGGCTATATCGATCAATAGATAGTGGCTCTACATGGAGTCTGGAAAATGATGGCATGAGTTGGTCGTCTTCTTTTCCACTTACGATCAGCAGTGCAGATCCTAATTTAATTTACACTGGATCAATTGGACCCGGTTATTACAAACGTGATTTCGCGGCTTCTACAGTGGCAAATTATCAGGATGACTTTCAAGGGCCTAATCCCACATCTGGCTGGTCTTACCTATGGAATAATAATGGTGTAATTGGTAATGCCAGTAATTACACCGACCTGAGCTGGAATGGATACCACTATGACAGTGATGGCATTAGTGGTGTTGACAGTTCCGAATTCGCATACGGTCGTCTCAAAACAGATGGCGCACACCCGGGAAAAGCGGCTTCACAAGGACCGGCTAATGACCGATTTGCTATCGTAGCGTATCAAGTGTCACTAGCGGGGAATTATTCTATCGACAACAGCTTTATTACCAACCCTGATTGTGGAGCTGAGAATGGTGTGGATGTCAGAGTTTATGTTAATAACACCTTGAGCCATTCCATTATTGCAGATGACACACCTAATCTGGATTTTGATACCACATTGGGCTCACTTCAAACGGGGGATATTATCTATGTCGCCTTTGGACCTAATGGGAACGATGGATGTGATGGTGTGACATTTGATTTTTCCATAGAGAAATGATTAAAAGTTATTGTTAATTTATCACTACTAAAAGGGCAATTAGAACTGCCCTTTTTCTTTTTCTTTTTCTTTTTCAAACAGAAAATCAAGCTGTTTTTTTAATATAAAAGTTATAATGCAGTAATTCGTTTTGGATCTAATTTTCCAGTTAATAGTTCCCGGAAAGCGAGTAAATTACCTTTTAACCGCCCTGCTCGATCGACCCAAGGCTCGGGTTTAAAACTTTTAACAGTATTTGCAATCACATTCTTGCTCATCAGTCTTACCGCCCTTGGCCAACTCATTGAACCTTTCCTGATCAAATATACCGGGTTTGCAATTTGAGAATAGCCTAATTGTTTGCCTGGGCTTCTACCTGCTTTTTTTGTACCCAAGTGAACACCACGAAGACTCATGGACCTCACAATTTCACCATATGGTTTTAATCTTCTTGAAAAGTCGAGATCTTCTAGCCATCCATACAAAGGAAGCCCTTCATCAAACTGGACATTATTCATTTTAGCAACATCCAAACGGATAAGCATGTTACATCCATACGCATTGTATGTGTTAGAAATTGACCCGCCGTTTATCGGGCTTGATTGTGACAAAATTTTCTTTGCCTCTTCAAAAGTTAAACCTTGCGTTAAAATTCCGTCGGCTAAAACATTTCCTGTTGCAACCACAATAGAATGATTAGATACAAATAGTTCTCTTGCTTGCGTGACAAAGTCGGAAGCGGGAAGATAATCATCATCTAAAAATATCATCACGTCGGAGATACTCTCTCTCATCAAAACATTTCTTTGAGCCGGTAATCCGCGAGGCCCAAACACTATTTTGCAATCAATCATACTCTTTAGCAGTTTTTCTTGATCTATGTCTTTTTCACTCGCAGGACAAATTAATAATTCATCTGGCTTTTCATCCAGAGTCATTAAATATTCAATAGTTTCTGCCACAATATGAGCGCGCCCTGCTGTGGCGATCCCAATTGCAACTTTAATATTCTCTGTGTTACTCATTTCATCCCTTCCACTTCGATAATAATATTTCAAATTTATTGACGAGCATTTTTTCTATACTATCCGGCTTGCCTGAAAGTAACCAAAATAAGTAATTTGATGTTGTATAAATGACAAAAGCTGAAATCACTAGCCCGGTAAAGTTTAATACGAAATATAAGTCTACATTTTTATCTTCAAAGGTATTCTCAAAAAATAATAAAAATATCAACATAGGCATTAAGGATAGTAGTGGCCTCCAAAATGACGTTAATTGTTTAATCATGCTGACACCGATCATGTTCTTTACAATCACTATTGACGCCATTAATAATACTGTTCGAGACAATGCATTAGCGATTATGGCACCCATTATTCCGTAATAGATAACTCCAAAAAACATCAAGGGAATTCGCGCACATAATTCCATTGACATTGCGTAAACTATAAATTTTGTTTTGTTTAACATTAAAAGCAACGGTTCGAATAAAGCAGTGACGATTGGGAAGAAACCACATACTGCCAACCACCTCAAAACGGGGGCCGCATCAGACCACTTATCACCGAACACCAACTTTATGCCTGGCTCTGCAAGCACAGCCATAGTAAGAAAGAATGGGGCCGTAATAAAAAACACAGCGTTGTTAGCCTTGCAATAAGCTTTTTTCAAAGCCTGATCATCATCCTTGATAGGTACAAATCCCGACATGATCGGCTGCGCTAGTGGCTGTAAGAAAACCTGCACTGGCAATGCAGCAAGATTTGTAGCGATAGAATACCCACCGAATGAAGATACGTTGATATATCTACCCAACAAGATTCGATCAAGCTGCCAATTAATAGCAGAAATAATTCTTGATAAAGTAAACCAACTCACAGTGTCTTTAAATAATGACCACTCTGAGAGACTAAGCCTCATCCATTTTGGGTTAAACAAATAAGATACGAGCATCATCGTTACTGGTGAAGCGACAGTTGCGACAGCAATTGCCCAATAACTTTGTGTCATTATCGCCGTTGTCACAGAAGCCAAAAGGGCGATGACCTTACCTGATACATTCACAATAAAATCCTGGCGGAAATCAAGCTTTCTCATGTAAATCGCTAATCTTGGATTCACCATTCCCCTAAACACAGGAGCTAGAGCGACAAATAACATCAGACTAAAAAGTCTTTCATCTTCATAAAATATTACGATGGGGAATCCTAATGAAATAACAACAAGTGCGATGATCAGACCTCGCAATATGCTCAAAGTAAATGCGGTATTGAACATGCTATCCGTCATTTCTGCTTCACGAACCAAAATTTGAGCAAGCGGAAGATCAAGAATGGCTTCAATGATCATAATAAATGTCATTGCAATAGCTACTAAACCAAAATCAGCCGGTTCTAAAATTCGAGCAAGAACCATTAGCGTAAAAAAATCTATTACTCGCGTAATTAAACGATTCGCTATTACCCATGAGCCAGCCCCAAGCGTCTTCTCTGATAAGGAATTTGAACTCATATTATTTTATAATTAAACTTATAAAATTTTATTGTAAAGGCGAATAAGATTTTCGATATGATTCGAAAGGGATGGTGGTGAATCCCAATATCTTGCGTATGCTGCTTTAGACATTTCTTCTATTTTATCAGCGACATCACTAATCGCAGCTTGAAACCCTTCAACCGTTCTTACCCTAACTACCTTTCCTGTCACATTATCTACGAGCGTGTCGGATGCAGCATTCCATTCCCCACAAATTACCGGTAAGCCACAAGCAAGTGCTTCAAAGGAGACTAATGGGGATGCTTCATACCAAAGGCTAGGAAAAACAAGACAGCGTGCTTGGCGAATCCATTGTTCAACTTTTTCTGGTGGCAACCATCCTACGATCTCCGCTTTGGGATTTGCTGTAATAACTGCATCTATTTCTGGCCCATCACCCACAAAAACCGCGCGTACTCCAGCTTTTTTGGCTGCTTCTGCGAACAACGCAGCCCCTTTCTCTGGGCTAAAGCGACCTATAAATAAATAAATATCATTTTTTTCAGCTTGGATCCTTGGTTTCTGATCGATAGAGATTGGATTTGAAAGGTAATGTAATTGTGTCCTTTTATCTATATAACTCTCTAACGCACGTTTCTGCGTGTCTGATATATAGATAATATGTTTCAACTCTCGAGGCATTTTACCGACATATTTCAATAACCATTGTCTCAACACACGCCATGCTTTATGTGCAGGTTTTCTCATATCACAGTTCGTTGTCAGGCATTCCTTTTGCAAAGCTCGAATAGTACAAATCTCATTTTTCTGATAGTTATAAAAACCACCATTAGGACAAGCAAGGAAATATTCATGCATGGTATAAACGAGTGGAATTTTACTATTGATCATGACGGGACCAATTGAAGGAGATAATGCCTTAGCAAAGCCGTGGCAATGAATTACTGTATCTTCAGGAGAGAATTGTGCTAAGAATTGCTTTAGCCCTTTTGCTGCCGAATAATTCCAAAGACCGCGCGTCATTGAGATTAGCTTATTCGGCTCTGATAGAATGTCATTCTGGTCAAGACAAGTCACCTTAACTCCCGCTTCCTGCAGTCCCTGTTCAATTGGACCAACAGGTGCAAAGAAATAAACCTGAAAGCCAGCCTTTACCAGCCCCTTTGCAGAATCTATCGCGACCTTAGCTTGCCCACCATTCAACACCGCAAAATCATTGACAATGACAATATTCTTTAAATTCTTCACTTCAAATTCCTTGTCTATATTCTATGGATACATTGCTAGAACAGTTATATTAAACTTTTAGAAAAGCACACATCACCATAGAAAGCGCTATACGGCTTGGATCATTATCAGCTTAATCGTCAAAGTATTATAAATCTTCAATTTTTCTACCATTAACCAAGCTTCTAAACTACTACGATGCTAAGTCGAGTACGGCATTCTGAGATTATATACTCATTCCATTAATCAACTGATAAGTTATTCAATATAGATGAATCTTTCTTCGAATGCGCTCGAGTTTATTAACTCAGCCGTATTCCTTTATGCTTAATCTTTGATAAACAGCTAAGCGAGATTAAATCAAATGTAGATAGCCTTAAGGATCAAGATATAGGCAAGTTGGCCGTTATATTGTATCTAAACACTTTGAAAGGATTTTAGGTTAATGAAAGATAAGTTTAAGCAACTTGAAGCCGCGATTATTAAGGAATGTGGAAACAAACCCATCTACTACTTACCAAACCCAGGAAACTGGGGGGATGGATTGATCCGATACGGCACACTAAAATTCCTGAATGAGATAAACATTAACTTCAAAGAGTTAACTCGGAATAAAAAAGATTGGGTTATACCGTTATTACGAGGCGGTACGGTTTTATATGGCGGTGGCGGTGCCTGGTGTAAACTTTGGGATCATTCAAATGATGTTATCAGACTAAAAAAAAGATTTAAGGTCATCGTTTTACCTTCAACCTACGAACTAACTTACTCGATTCAAGATGTTTCTTTCTTTCGTAGAGATGAGTATGAAAGTAAAGAAAATATGCCTAATACGAATTTTTGCCATGATATGGCCTTCTACATTGGAAACGAGTTTGTTAAAAAAGGACATGGTCAAGGAGAGGGGTATTTCTTCAGATACGATAAAGAAAGCGCACAAAAAATCAAGATTCCTAATAATAACAATGACCTAAGCATGAAAGGCGATCACTTATCGGATGTCTCTCTCTTTTTCGAAGAAATAAACAAATTCTCCACCGTACACACTGACCGGTTACATATTTCAATCGCAGCTAGTTTATTAGGAAAAGAAGTCCACCTGTATCAAGGTGCCTATTTTAAAAACCAAGCTGTTTATAAATCTAGCCTTAAAGATAATTTTAAGAATGTGACTTTCCATGAAGAGTTCGAAATCTAGATCGAGCTAAATTGTTCTAGACTGACTTCTTTCAAGAAGGAAAAAGCCTGCTATTCCGATACACATTCTATATATAACGCGTTCAAAATTGCCTGATCAGCATCACACGGTGTTCTGATTTTTAAGGAATCGGTGCTTGGCTTCTGCTTCGACAAAAATGCGTTTGACGTTCGGGTGTTTCATTTTAATTTTATGACTCAACGCTTCGATCGCATCTTCGATGTTATCCGCTTTAGCATGATCAACAAAGGTCGCACTGAGATTGAGTAGGATGAAATCGGGCCCCATATGCATGGTCAGCACTTCGTTCACGTACTCAATTTCGCGAATATTGTTTGCAATGCGCTTGATGTCATCAACGATATGTTCATTCGCACGCTCGCCGATCAACAAACCTTTGGTTTCAATCGCTAGCCAGATCGCAGTGCCACCAAGAATCAAACCGATGATGACAGAAGCAATACCATCAAACTCTAAAATGCCGGTGCTTTGAGAAAGATAGATGCCAAGTAATGCGACGAATAAACCTAATGTCGCCGCGAAGTCTTCAAATAAAACCACGAACAGTGATGGATCTTTGCCGCGCGCGACGGCCTCAAAAATCCCCATCTCACCACGAACTTTATTAAATGCTTTAAGTGCGATCGTAAACACGGTGCCTTCAAATACGATCGCGATGGCCAAAACGATATAGTTGATCATGGCGTTTTTGATCGGCTCTGGATGGATGATGTGGTGTATTCCTTCGTAGATCGACACACCCGCACCAACGGCGAAAATCAAAATCGCCACGATGAAACTCCAAAAATAGACCTCTTTGCCATGCCCAAACGGAAATCGCTCGTCCGCTGGTTTTTGTGCGCGCTTCAAACCATACAACAACAACCCCTGATTTCCCGTATCCACGAGCGAGTGAACTCCCTCTGAAAACATGGCGGAACTACCGGTAAAAAAAGCCGCAGTAAACTTTGTTATGGAAACCAGTAGGTTACCGACAAGCGCTGCTACGATCGCAAACTTAGAGCCTGAAGCTGACATAAATTCCCTTCCTTTTGATTTGTGATCGTATGGTAACAGCTGGCAAAAATGACTCAAGATTTCTCTACTGCTGCCGTTAAATGGGCCATGTCTGAATTGTCTGAACACCGCTTCCTCGAGCTAAAGGCGACGGGGGATCTTCCGTCACCCACCGGCGTGGCATTAAACGTACTCGAACAGCTACAGAATAAGTCTGTGTCATGCACTGCGATCACGAGTTCGATTCAAGCTGACCCAGCTCTAGCAGGGCGATTACTGAAGCTGGCGAATTCTTTTTCCGGAGGTGACAACGGTGCACGCCCGACCGTCTCGCTGCAGGAAACCATTGCAAAGGTCGGCCCTGGTGTCACGCGACATATCACGCTCGGCTTATCTGTTCTCTCAACGAATCGAGACGGACAATGTGATGCCTTTGATTACGATGATTTCTGGTCTTTCTCATTAGCAATGGGGATTGCGACGGAATTACTCAGCGAACGTGATCAACTCTTTCCTAAAGACGAAGCTTTTACCGTCGGTTTGTTGAGCAACATCGGCCGAATGGCGTTGGCGAATGTGTATCCTGAGCAATACACAAAAATCCTACAAGCCAGTGTCGATCAACCGATCACTGTATTATTAGCAGAAGAACGCAAACAACTAAATACGGATCACCTTGAGATGGCGCATGCGCTATTGAAAGATTGGGGTTTGCCGCGTGTACATCATGACGCCATTCCAGGTATGTACGATCTGTCCCTCCTGAATAATCGCAATAACCGCACCCAAGCCCTCAGCAGTTACTTAAACCTGGCATCGCGCTTAGCCACAATTTGTTTACGTGATCTAGCGCAAGATTCGGCCATGGTGACGGCGGTTTATGATCAGGCAAATACGTTAGGCATTAGCGCTGTCGAAGTAAAAGATTTGATCAATCAGACGCGTATTAATTGGTTGGAATGGCGTGACATGTTGCATGTAAATAGTAACGATGCCGCGAATCTGTCTAGTACAGAAGATGAAGATTTTATTGATCTGGAACAAACCCAAGATCAGCCTCTTCGTATCCTGATTGCAGATGATGACCCAGATACAACAACGCTTCTGCAACGCCATCTGACGCTCGCAGGGCATCTTGTCACCACGACTCACAGCGGTAAACAGGCCATGAGAATGGCATTGGAAGAACGTCCGCATTGCGTGATCAGCGACTGGTTAATGCCGGAAATGAATGGGATTGATCTGTGCAAGCAGCTCCGCGAAACACGCGTCGGGCAAAAAATGTATTTCATCATTCTCACGGCGCATACAAAAGAAGAACATTTGATCTCCGCCTTTAAAGCAGGCGTTGATGACTTTATTGAAAAACCTCTCAAGCCCAGTGTTTTATTAGCACGTATCCGCGGTGGACAACGGTTATTTCAACTCCAGCAAATGATCGAAAATGAGCAAAAAGCCAATAGTCGTATCATGCAAGAATTAGCCGTAGCGAATCAGCACCTCGAGCAAGCAGCCTTATCGGATGCCCTGACCGGCATCCCTAACCGGCGCTATGCCACCACTCGACTCGAGCAAGAATGGGCCGATGCTGATCGCGCGCTGACACCGCTGTGTTGTTTGTTGATAGATGTCGATCATTTCAAATCCGTGAATGATACATACGGACATGATGTGGGCGATCGCGTTTTATGCGAAGTCGCACAAACCCTGCGAACCGCGGCGCGCGCGGGCGATGTTGTTTGTCGGATTGGTGGAGAAGAATTTTTAGTAATCTGTGCAAATACGACTGCCCAAGATGCCGAGAGTACTGCAGAACGCTTACGCCAAGCCACTGAAAAAATGGTTCTGACCGAGTTGAATAATGAACGGAATATCACGATCAGCATTGGGATTGCGATCCGTGATGAACAAGACACGTCTGTGAATGATTTACTAAAAGCGGCCGATCAGGCGGTTTATCTGGCGAAAGCAAACGGCCGAAATCGGGTGGAAATCAGTACACAGCGTCAAACGAGACAGGTAGACAGCATGAACTCACAAGTCAGTGCATCACTGCCTCCACTACCATTACCGCCGCAACCAAAAGATGTCACTGATCTCGCTTGAATGCATTGGGCTGGGCGGATCGCGCGAACCTCTAAATTAAGAAATCAACTTACCAACGATACTTATTAAAATTCTCTGGATTCGCCCAAAAACGTGTGTTTAACCAATCAGGAACACGCTTATAACTTTCCAATGCGAAATAAAACCCTCGGCATTCACCGGTATCAAAAGGTAATTGCCGTAGCCCGAGACTGATCAGATCCGTACTCGGCCAAATCGTTTCTTCCTCTAACAAGATCACCAATTCTCGCGCAAGTTGGTCACGTAGCACGGCGACCAACTGATTCCGATCATCTTCCAGCATGGTATTGAAAACCCCACTGACTAAAACAAAATCAAAATGCTCTGAATGGTTCGTTTGTAAATGCTCGAAGTCATTCGTCACGCTGACATGTTCAAACTTCACCAGACGCGATACGGCATCCTCCCCCACTGCCAACCGCGTACTTGCCTGAGCGGCAAGCTTATCAATCAGGATTTGTGCAGTTTGCACCATTAAAACCGTTCCAATTCTGGATGAGGTAACTGGTTGTGATGCACGTGCATTGCACCAAACTCTGCGCAACGTTGTAATGTCGGTACCGCCTTGCCCGGATTTAATTTTGTGTAGGGATCAAACGCCGCTTTAACAGCATGAAATTGGCTTAGCTCTTCGCTGCTGAATTGTACACACATCGGTTTCAGTTTCTCGGTGCCGACCCCATGTTCGCCAGTGACCGTGCCACCGACTTCAACGCAATGTTCGAGAATTGCGACGCCGACATCATCAGCGCGTTCAATCTCGCCCGGTTTTTCTGCATCGTACAAAATTAATGGGTGTAAATTCCCATCGCCGGCATGAAATACATTCGCAACCAGTAAGCCATTGTCTTCCGCGATCTGATTAATCCGCGTTAAAACCGAAGCTAGGTGCTTACGTGGAATCGTGCCATCCACACAGTAATAATCAGGCGCTAAACGTCCCACCGCTGGAAACGCCGCTTTGCGCCCTGCCCAGAGTTTTTGTTTTTCTGCCTCATCAACCGCGACACGCACATCGATTGCTGCGTTGCTATGCATGATCTCAGTAATGGCGTTAATTTGCGCTTCAACTTCCGTCAGCGTGCCATCCACTTCGCATAATAAAATGGCTTCGGCTTCACGCGGATAACCCGCATGAATAAAATCTTCTGCAGCTTTTATCGTAAGTTTATCCATCATCTCAAGACCAGCAGGAATCAACCCACGCGCGATAATTTCAGCAACCGCATTTCCTGCATTTTCGATCTCATCAAATGTCACCATCATCACTTTTACGCACTTAGGTGACGGTAAAAGTTTTACGGTGACTTCCACGATCACACCGAGCAACCCTTCAGATCCTGTCATTAACGCAAGTAAATCATAGCCCGGAGAATCGAGCGCATCACAACCAATTTCAATACGTTCACCTTCTACCGTGATCACCGTCAGCGCTAAAATATTGTGAACGGTGAGCCCGTATTTTAGGCAATGCACCCCACCAGAATTTTCCGCGACATTACCACCGATGCTGCACGCGATTTGTGAGGATGGGTCTGGCGCGTAAAATAACCCTTGATCAGCAACAGCTTGAGAGATCGCAATATTACGCACCCCGGGTTGCACTTTTGCGGTCCTATTTTGAAGATCGATATCAAGAATCTGGTTAAATTTTGCTAGCGATAAGAGTACGGCGTCGTGGTTTGGTCGTGCCCCGCCGGAGAGCCCTGTACCCGCGCCTCGCGCAACAACGGCTACACCGTTTTCATGACACAATCGCATGATCGCTTGCACTTGCTCAATCGTTTCCGGGAGCAAGACAACCAACGGCAATTCACGGTGCGCGGTATATCCATCACACTCGTATGGTCGCATGGCTGTTTGTTCTGCGATCACACTTTCTGCGGGCAGAATCCTGAGAAAATCGTCCAGCAGATCCATGTTTTACTCCTTAGTGTTGCATTTAGCTAAAGTTGTAGCGGTACGGCACGATCACAATGCCATTTTCGGTGATATCAAATCGTTGTCGATCAAATTCCAAGTTGTGGCCGATCATTTCACCAGCGGGGATCTCTACATGCTTTTCAACAATGCAGTTTGCTAACTGCGCACCGTCACCGACCACCACGCCAGGTAATAATATAGAACGATCGACCGTAGCTGCATCACCGACATACACCTCCGGAAAAAGAATACTATGATGGACACCACCACCGGAAATTATGCCGCCAGCACCAACCATTGAGTTAATACAAACCCCTTCGTTACACGAATCGCCCGGAATGGTACGTGCCGGCGGGTTTTGCCGTTGGTAGGTCCTGATCGGCCACGCACTTTGATACAACTCCAATGGCGCATCGTGTTTCAATAGATCCATATTAACGTTGTAATAATCGTCCAGTGAAGCCAAATTACGCCAGTAGCGATCCGGTGTTACACGCCCAGTGTCCCCACCAAAGCGATAATCTCTGATCACAAAATTATGCTCGTTTCCGGGCAAAGCCAGTTGGCTGAATTCCAAGTCGGAAGGTGTTTCATTATTGCTGGACTCTAATAATGTCAGGAGACAATCTTTTTTGAAAATCGTCACCTCCATCGTCGCTAATGACGATTGAACACCAAGGCCAACGCGATCTACACGCCCATCGATACCCAGTTCTAGCAAACTTTGCTCCGGGCGCAACCCAGCATCATCGATCTCAATACTGCTCACGGTAATATCCGCTCCACTGGCAGCATGTGCTTCGAGCATAGCGGCGTAGTCCATTCGATAAATATGTTCGCCAGAAACAACACAGACATATTCATCATCCGTACGGCGGATTGTATGCAGGTTTTCTTTCAATGCATCCAGCGCATTCACATACCCGGTTTTACCGTTACGCATAAGTGCAGGAATCGCCATAACGTATTCATTTAATTCAGAATGAAAAATTGACCATCCATCCAGCAAATGCTGATGTAACGAATGAGAATGGTATTGCGTTAAGACGAGGATGCGGCGGAAATTTGATCGCACGCAATTCGTTAACGTGAAATCCACAATGCGGTAATTCCCGCCAAACGGAACCGCCGCTTTCGTGCGACCCGCAACTAAATGCGCTAAACCTTGATCTTGCCCCAAGGCCATCACAATCGTGAGTGTTTTGTCAGACAACGTCATTCGTATTTCTCTACAGATAATTGTTTAGGTACAGCACCCTGTGCTACAGAGTGCCTCATTGAGACAAATTAACAAGTCGTAGACTGATGCGAACACACGATGGTTGAACTCACCCCTGTCAGTCATCCCTAATCACGACAATTTTAACCCATCACAAAGACTTCTCAATGCGTGATGTGTGCTGCGTATAGCAAGATGAGATAGATACGGGCAAAATGGACTGATGAGCGAAGAAATTTTAGTTAACGTCACACCACAGGAAACACGCATCGCCGTCATAGAAAACGGCGTCACACAAGAAGTGATCATCGAGCGCCAAGCTAAACGTGGCCTTGTGGGTAACATTTATCTTGGCCGAGTCTCCCGGGTTCTACCGGGAATGCAGGCAGCTTTCATCGAGATTGGACTGGATCGCACCGCCTTCTTACATGTCTCCGATATCATCAACACACAACACTGGATCCGTAAAAACCAGCTTGATGACAATACTGACAGTGCCCCATCCATCGAACAATTACTGCATGAGCACCAAGAAATTCTCGTGCAGGTCACAAAAGATCCTCTCGGCAGTAAAGGTGCCCGGCTAACAACTCATCTGAGTATTCCATCCCGTTACATTGTGTTGATCCCTGATGAATCCTCCATCGGCATCTCACAACGCATCGAAGACAGCGAAGAACGCGAACGTTTAAAAAGCCTGATCACAGAATGCCAACATTCCATTGATCAAGAAAACGGCATCACTGAAAACCAGAGCGACGTCAGCAACTCAATCGAAAAACACGGCTTCATCCTACGCACAGCCGCGGAGGGCAAAGGCGATCAGGAAATGCTCGCGGATATGCAATTCCTCAAACGGCTTTGGTCGTCCATCCAGTACCGTGCCGATCGTGCTAACGCGCCATGCATTGTCTATGAAGATCTACCAATGCTGTTACGCAAAGTGCGCAGCCTGGATGACTCAAACATTGAAAAAATCCGCATCGATTCGCGTGAAACTTTTCAAAAAGTCATGGAATTCGCGCAAGAATTCGTACCCGGCCTAGTGCCGCGCATAGAACATTATCCCGGTGAACGTCCGATCATGGATCTGTTTGCTGTTGAAGAAGAAATCCAACGTGCGCTTGATCGCCGCGTCGCACTCAAATCTGGCGGCCACCTTGTGCTTGATCAGACCGAAGCGATGACAACGGTTGATGTCAATACCGGCACGTTTGTCGGGCATCGAAATCTTGAAGAAACAATTTTCAAAACCAATCTGGAAGCCGCCCAGGCGATCGCTCGACAATTGCGTCTACGCAATCTTGGCGGGATCATCATCGTCGACTTCATCGACATGATTGATCCGGAACACCAGCGCCAGGTTTTACGTGCACTCGAAAAAAGTCTTGCGCACGATCATTCAAAAGTAATGATCAGTGAAATCACCTCATTGGGACTAGTGCAGATCACACGTAAACGAACGCGCGAGTCATTGGAACATATCTTGTGTGAAAGTTGTCCAACCTGCCACGGACGCGGCTCGATCAAAACTGCTGAAACCACCTGCTACGAAATTTTTCGTGAGATCTTACGTGAAGCACGTCAATTTGAAGCACGTAAATTACTTGTCGTTGCCTCGCAATCTGTGGTGGATAAACTCGTGGACGAAGAATCAGTCGGTGTCGCAGAACTTGAAGAATTTATTAAAATCCCAATCCAGTTTCAGGTCGAGCCCATGTACGGCCCGGAACAATATGACGTCGTCTTGCTTTAAGCAAAAACCTCGTTTGACTCAACACAACGCGGGAACCGCAAACCGCCATGCATAAGCGCATTTCGCGTGCTGTCATCCACTTGATCTGGTACGCCCTCGTGACCAGCATTATCTTGTCTGGGCTTTTTATTAGCCTGATCTGGGTCACACACAACAATATCGAACAACTCAAACCACGTATTCTTAATTGGGTCGAGGAGCGTGCAGGTATGCCTGTTCAGGTTGAAAACCTCAGCATCGACTGGCATGGCATATTCCCTGAACTCAATCTTACTCAAATCAACCTGATCAACCCCAGTTCAAATACGATTTTTACACAAGTGGATTCCGTCAGCATAAGCTTGGATCTCGCCAGTTCTTTAAAGACATGGCAACCTACGATCAGCTATCTGACCTTATCGGGGCTAGATCTGACACTTATTCATGATCCATCTGGAGAAATGCGCATCGAAGGCTGGCCCGCCACCGATACAAAAGACGGCGGTGCACTCGACTGGTTGCTACAGCAACGTGATTTACGCCTCACCAACGCGACGATTACGGTTGACGATCAACGTTACAATCTCGACACGCTGACGTTGACAAACCTCAGTGCGTCACTATTATTAAACTCACAAAACCCTATTAATAAACAACGACTTATAAGTGCGAAAACTCAGTTGTCGCCTACTGGTGACACTGTGGAGTTTGCTCTTAAACTCATTGGCGATCCACGCACAAAAAATTGGTCCGCCAATCTTGTTACCACATCAAATAATTTAAATATTCACCGCTTCATGCCATCTGAGCAACAGCAAATGCTTGATCAGACACTGCAAAAGATTGGCCTCAATATGGCCGCACCATTGTTGGATAGCACGCTTGAGTTCGTGTTCGAGAAAGCTAAGCTCGCTTCAGCAAAAGGCAATTTGAATCTCTCCGATCATGCAGCAAATACCACACTCGCAACGCCCTTCAATCTACAAAAGACGCTAGAACAAAAATGGCAAATCGTTCTTCCCCTCCTGTCGCTAAAACAGGATGAAGAAAATGCCTTGCTCGATCAGTTAACCGTCACGCTGCCTCACAACTTCAATCTGGAACAACCGATTTTTGATGCGCAAATCAGATCCGTCGCGTTACACGACCTCTTTAGGTTTTTAAGCAAATCGTCGTCAATTAACGACATTAATAAAAAGCTACCTACGTCATTCAATGCCAACGCGGTTACCGGAGATTTAAAGCAACTCCACCTCAGTTACGATGGAACACAGATAGAACCAGCACTGAAAATACGTACTGACTTCAGTCACGTTGGTATCGTCGCGACTGAAAACCATCCGGGTTTTACGGGACTTACCGGTTCGATCAGTTCTGATCAGACGCGGTGGCAAGTAAACTTAGCCAGCTACGGACTCGAAATTTCTGCACCAAGATCAAACGAACCCGTGATGAGCAGTGTCATCGAACCCATTGTTGTGAATGAGTTGAGCGGTCAAATCGACATTCAAAAAACCGATGAGTCACTGACTGTCTCTATTGAGCGACTAAACCTGACCGACCCTCGTTTGCAAATGCAGTTTAATGGTCATATCACGCAATCAGCCGGCCAAACCATCACGAGTCTTTTACGAGGTACGATCTTCGGTGGGACAGTCGATGGACTAGTCGATCTCATTCCGCTCGAGTTTGTCCCGACAGAAACCGATATCTGGCTGCGTCGCTCACTCAAGTCCGGCGAAATTAAAGGCGGTACTTTCCAGCTTGAGGGCGATCTGGCAAATTTTCCATTTGATCATAATGAAGGAATTTTCGACATTCGCATTGATGTCGAAAATGGCATTTTACAATTTGACCCGGCATGGCCTGATTTCAAAAACATCCTCGCGGACGTTCATTTCAATGGTCGTAGCATGATGATCACATCGCCGAGCGCGATGCTTTATGACGCACAACTGAGTAATGTCAGCGTTGAAATGCCGGACTTACTAAACGATGGACGTCACCTTCTGATCAAGGGGCATGCTGTTGGCGCGATCACGGACGCGTTGAAATTCGTCGCAGAGAGTCCGTTAAGCGAATCAATCGGAAAACGACTTAGTAAGCTCGATCTACAGGGCCCGATGCAGCTCGATCTAACACTGGATGTCCCATTGCATGATAGTTCCGTCACTGAAATTGATGGCTTGCTACAGCTTGAAAATACGACGCTAAAAATGCAGCAACCGACGATCACATTAACCAATTTAAATGGCCAGCTGGCCTTTGGTCGTGAGTCCTGGCATAGCAAATCCCTTAAAGCACGGTTGTTCGATAGTCCCGTTGCGATCGCGTTGGAACGGCAGTCTGAAAATGACGAACAGATCCAGGTGAAATTATCTGGCGTGGCCGATCGCGTTTATTTGCAGAACCGGCTAACGGAGCTAGGCCTTAAAGCAGACGAGTTGCGCATTTTAAAACAACTTAGTGGTTCAACCCGTTGGCAGGCAGATCTGGATTTAAACGAAGTGAATGGTAAGGATTCAACCCAATTACGCATTGCATCCGATCTGAGTGGTTTCGTGATCAAAGCGCCTGCCCCACTCGGTAAGATCGCTAGTGAAAAACGGCAGTTACGCATAGAGACTCCGCTTTCCAATGGCAGCGCAAGTAGTAGTACATTTCAATATGGTCGGATTGTCTCTGGACGTTGGCAAGCTAACGCGGATAGCGATTCGCCACAATTAAAACATCTCAGCTTGCGCTTTGGTTCGGACACCGCACCGGCGGTATTGGAAGAAAGCGTGACGATAGCCGCACATGGCAGCCTTAAGGAAATCGATCTTGGGGAATGGCAAAACTTCCTTACGGAGAATGCATTACTTTCTATTTCAAATAACCGTCAATCAAACATGTCGATCGAAACGGACATGTCAGTTGGTGATGTGCATTTAGCGGGTTATATCTTTAAAAAAAATCAGATAAACCTTAAAAAACGTGCAAATAACTGGCAAATTCACATCCAAAATACAACAATGGATGGCACGGTTAATCGTTTAGAAGATGGCTCGGTAAAAGCAGAACTTGATCGGTTAAGGCTGTCATCGTCCACGACTAAAAATAATAACAGCTCGCTGAATTTAACCTCTATTCCGGCATTGGATATTCATGTCAATCACTTTTCGTATAACGATCTGACTCTTGGTGAATTGAAGCTTGTGAGTCATCCTCAAGTGAATGGTTTAAAAGTTGAGACATTACATCTCAAAAATGAGGATTTGAGCATTGATGCAACAGGTGAATGGATTTTTATCAACACGCAGCAACAATCACGTTTTTCGATAAACGCGGAAGGTGAAACCCTAGAAGGCTTTCTAAGCACATTTGGCTATAACGTTGATGGTATTCATGCCGATCACGCCCGTTTCGTCAGTGAGGCTAATTGGTCTGGTACGCCCGCAGACTTTTCATTGGATCGTGTACAAGGCACATTATCGCTCAGTATTGGTAAAGGTCGTTTAACTGAAGTGGATAACCGCGTCGGAAAAATATTTGGGTTGCTAAGTATTCAGTCGCTCGGACGACGGCTTGCGTTAGATTTTAATGATCTTTTTCAAAAAGGCTTTAGCTTCGATGCGATCTCGGGCAAATTCGATGTCGCACGAGGTGAGGCCTACACAAATGATCTCAGTGTCAGTGGCCCATCGGCACAAATCGATATTTCTGGACGCGTCGGTTTAAAAAATAAAGATTACGATCAGATCATCACGATCATCCCTTCTGTATCAGATAGTTTACCGGTTGCCAGCGCCCTATTCGGCCCGATCGGTGCTGGTGTTGGTGCCGCGCTATTTTTAGCTGAAAAAATCATCCCGATCCTACCTGACACGATTGATCAGGTCTTAAAAAGACAATATGCATTAACCGGCCCTTGGACTGAACCCGACATTACACCAGTCGCAGCACCCCAAAAACAATCTGATCAAAGCTCTTCAGGCCCAGATGTCCTTGGGCCAAACAAGAAATTGTAAACTCTATTTAAATCCCCTAATTCTCGAGAACTCGTGTGATAAACTCGAGTCACACATACGGATAGATTTAAACGGTTATTTATTAATAATTTCAATATATTAATTAATTTATAGGCCAAGTAGAGGGAACCACAAAAAGAGCTTTTACGCATGTTTCCCCACCTTCCAGCCACCCGTTGAACGTATCTTTTTCTCACGTGGACAGACCACAAAAAATTATTCCCAGGGGGATAAAAATGAATCATTCTCTGATACGACTCACTTCAGGGGTTGTTCTATACAGCTTTTCTTTTAGCACACTCGCCGTAAGTTTTACTGCACTTCCTGATCTGGCTGGTGGTATTTCTACAAACCACCGGGCTTACGCCATCACATCGGATGCTAAAGCTGTTACAGGTTTCGGTGTTTCGGCAAACGGTATTGAGGCATTTAAATGGACAGAATGCGGGTCAACAGGGTTAGGTGATTTAAGCGGCGGATCGTTTGGTAGTGTGGGTAATGATATTTCTGACAATGGAAATAAAGTTGCCGGTTACAGTAGTTCTAGCAACGGTAACCAAGAAGCATTTGAATGGGATAACGTTAACGGCATAACAGGTATTGGCGATCTCGCTGGAGGGGGATTTTCCAGCCGCGCCTTGGGTATTTCTGCAGATGGGAGCACCACCGTTGGCTATGGTGAATCAGGCGCAACGACACAAGAAGCTTTTGTTTATTCAAGCTCAACTCTGACAGGGCTCGGACATCTCGCCGGCGGGGGCGTTGAAAGTTTTGCGAATGCCTCCTCATCAGATGGCAGCGTCGTTGTTGGCTATAGTGATTCAACCAGTGGATATGAGGCATTTCAATGGTCATTAGGATCAGGCATGGTCAGTATTGGCGATCTGCCTGGTAGTGTTGTGGACAGTCAAGCGAATGATGTTTCTGCAAATGGTTCTGTCATTGTCGGTTCTGGAACGTCAACCAATGGTGTAGAAGCCTTTCGCTGGGTATCCAATACGATGACGGGGCTTGGTGATCTTGCCGGCGGCTCATTTTCGAGTGTCGCAAATGCAGTTTCAGATGATGGCAGTGTCGCAGTTGGTTATGGAACGATAACTGGCGATGTTCAGGATGCATTCGTTTGGGACACTAGTAACGGTATGCGGAGCTTAAAAAACATTCTTAAAAGCCAAGGCGTCAATCTTTCTGATTGGGTATTAACAGAAGCCACTGGCGTCTCCAAATCCGGTAAGCAAATCGTTGGCTACGGCACCTATCAGGGAAGTCAAACAAAAGCTTGGATGATCGAGCTCAATGGCCCTAGTGCGTTTGCTAAGTTTCAAGGAGATTTTGACGGTGATGGCAGAGATGACATTCTCTGGCGCAATGCCTGTACAGGTCAAAACTGGGTTTACCTGATGAATGGAAATCAGATCGTTCAACAAGGTTCCCTTGATAAAGTCGGTGATACGTCATTTCAAATTGCAAGCATTGGCGATTTTAATGGTGATGGAAAAGACGACATCTTGTGGCGTAACAGAGTTACGGGTCAAAACTGGATATATCTGATGAACGGAATCAAGGCTTCCGAAAAAGCTGTATTAAATGTCGCAGGCCTAGAATGGAATGTTGCCGGTGTTGGTGACCTTAATGGTGATGGTACTGATGATATTTTATGGAGAAACACAAAAACCGGTTCTAACTGGGTCTATAGAATGAGACCAAATGTATCACCAGCTTCAATCTTAGGCTCAACCCAACTTAATAAACTTCCTGACCAAAATTGGGTTGTCGCGGGTATCGGTGATTTAAATGTTGACGGAACCGATGACATCGTCTGGCGTAATACGTCTAATGGGCAAAACTATACGTATTTAATGAATTCGAATTTATCATTTACTAATAAATTTATTAATACTGAGTCTGATACAAACTGGGTAATCTCAGGAATTAATGACATAACAAATGATGGTAAAGCAGACATTCTTTGGCGAAATACGAGCACTGGTAGAAACTTTTTATATATCATGAATGGCGCTAAGATCAGCGGTCTTAAAACGATTAATGTCGTGGGCGATCAAAACTGGCAAATTGTCGGTAATGGTGATTACAACGGTGATGGTTCACATGACATCTTGTGGAGAAAAATGGATACTGGACAGAACTGGCTCTACACCATGAATGCGCAAGGTAATATTGCTTCAAGCCAATCAATTAATGTTGTCTCTGGCAACCTCTGGAAGATTAACGATTTGTAGTAAGGCTATAAAGTTTATATTAACTACTGGGCTTCTAATTGGCCTGCCTGATTAGAAGCTCAGCCAGTTAATGTCTAAAAATCTACACAGACTATCCATCAGAGTTAATTTGAACATTCATTCCAATAAGTAAAACCTATCCTAACTAATATACAAAATAAAAATATTTGCACTGATCGCGTTAGCTGCTTCTACATCCGTCTATGGTTTGCGACTGGTGCTATAAACTCTCTCGAAAATACATGATCTTTCAACGTTCATTTACTTTCTATTATCTGCATTTCCCTCCGACAACGTTCAAATCAGACAACTTGGTGTTATTGAAATAGACAATAATGTTCTAATCTAAAATTACTAATATTTAGAAAAGCGAATCTTTTATACTGCAAAGTTGTGTCATTCAAACGCCTAAATAAACCACAAAAAAAAGCCCCCTTTCGGAGGCTTTTCTTAAATCTTTGATTCAGAAAACTATTAACTAACTTGACGTTTTCTCATCAGGAAGACCATTGCAGAACCCAACAACCATACTGCTGGTGGCAGTGGAACTGGTGCAACATCACCAACAGCTACTTCTAAACCAGAAACTTGGAAGCTACTAGCATTCCCTACTGCACGGAATCTAATGTTACTACTAGCAGTTGTAGTAATAGCGAAAGTATCACCCGGTCCATTCGTTCCCGCACCAGGACCGAATGTCATCCAACCCGAACCTGTATTATATTCACCAGTACCGAAAAAATCAGAAATTCTGATTGATTGCACTAATGCATTTGCACTGAAATCAATTCGGAGTCTTTCGGTAAAGCTAGTATCGCCATTGAAGTTTTCAATGTCGTCATCCCAATTAGCATCATCACCCGCTCCGGAAACACCGAAACCGTCTTGGCTTTCCCAAGAGATTTGAGTACTTGCTGTTGGTCGTGAACTTACTGTCACCTCGAATGGGCCAGGATAAGTTACATCCGCAGACGCTGCTGTGTATGAAGCCGTGCTGCCACCAGGGTTGCCCCAAAGTGCTGCATCAGTAAAATCAATCGTCAACGCAGAAGCTTGCGATGCGAAAGCAGTACCTGCTACAAGCGCCGATGCGATCGTAATTGTCTTAAATTTATTCATTTAATTTCCCCTTCAGTGGAAAGAATAAGGTTTGTAAAAATTACAGGACTTACAATATCAAAATTATTGAGTCTCTACGTCCATACCTGCATTATGTGTGCCAAAAACCCTACCCTAATAAAATCATATACTTAGATAAATTATAGCGTTATCTATCCTGATTTCAAGTCTCAAACCGTCTCAACTAAGAGACACTATCCTGTGGTTATCTCGATCTCGCTAGCACTTTGTTTGTATTGCTCGAGAAAACGACGAATTTTCTCTTCTACATGCTTAGCGGTCAATCCACAATCCTCTAACATATCTTGTTGAGAGCCATGTTGGATTAATCGATCTGGAATACCTATATGGTGGACAATAGAAACCAGTCCTTGTTCCGCAAGATATTCTGTAACAGCTGAACCCGCACCGCCTTCGACGACATTTTCTTCCACGGTAATTATATAGTCGTGTGATGAAACAATTTGACGAACCAAATCACCATCTAACGGTTTAACAAAACGCATATTAACAACCGTTGCATCAAATGCTTCAGCTGCATCTAATGCTGCATCCAGCATTGTTCCAAAAGCTAGAATAGCAACCGCGCCGCTTGTTTGTTTAGAATTACGCCGGATCTCACCCTTACCAACAGGGATCAGTGTCATCTCCTCTTTTACATTGACACCCGGCCCACCACCACGCGGGTAACGGACAGATGCAGGTTGATCCAGCATAAAACCTGTGAAGAGCATTTGACGACACTCATTTTCATCACTTGGCGCCATGATCACCATATTAGGTAAGCAGCGCATAAATGAAAAATCGTAAATACCGTTATGAGTAGGGCCATCAGCACCAACTAACCCCGCCCGATCAATTGCGAATAACACTGGAAGGTTTTGCAGTGCAACATCATGCACGAGTTGATCATATCCACGTTGTAGGAAGGTTGAGTAAATCGCGACAACTGGCTTTAATCCGTCACAAGCCATTCCTGCTGCAACGTTAACGGCATGTTGCTCTGCAATACCAACATCAAAATAGCGATCAGGAAACTCCTTCTCAAATTTGACGAGGCCTGAGCCTTCTCGCATCGCTGGTGTGATTGCGACCAAACGGCGATCTTTTTTCGCCATATCGCTCATCCAATCACTAAAAATATGGGTATAGGTCGGTTTTGACGGTTTATCCGACGGAACAATTCCTTTGATCGGGTCAAAAGGAGAAACACCGTGATATTTAACCGGATCAGCTTCGGCACGATCGTAACCTTTGCCTTTTTTCGTCACGATATGGAGCAATTGTGGGCCTTTAAGCTTTTTAAGGTTTCGAAGTGTTGAGATCAACGCGGGTAAATCGTGCCCATCAACTGGCCCAATATAATTAAAGCCTAACTCTTCAAATAAAGTTCCGGGTACGATCAGCCCTTTTGCATGTTCTTCTAACCGATGCGCTAATTCTTTTACCGATGGCATATTTGAGAGGACCTTTTTCCCACTCTCTCGCACACTCGAATAAATTTTGCCTGAGATCACTTTTGCAAAATGATTCGACATCGCGCCTACATTTGGCGAAATTGACATATTATTATCGTTGAGAATGACCAACAAATCTGCACCAACATCACCGGCATGATTCATCGCCTCAAACGGTAAACCCGCTGTCATGCCGCCATCACCTATGATCGCAACACATTTTCGCTCAATACCACAAAGATCCGCGGCGATCTTCATACCTAATGCTGCACTGATCGACGTACTGGAATGACCAACACCAAAAGTATCGTAAGGACTTTCTTCGCGCTTAGGGAAAGGCGACACACCACCCTTTTGCCTGATTGACGTCATTCGATCACGCCGTCCGGTGAGTATCTTATGTGGGTAAGCTTGATGCCCCACATCCCACACCAATCTATCTTCAGGCGTATTGAATAAATAATGTAACGCAACGGTCAACTCAACGGTTCCAAGTCCAGCAGCAAAGTGACCGCCACTCTGGCTGACAACTTCTGTCAAATAGTTTCTTAACTCGGTAGTCAGCTGGCCAAGTTGCGACTCACTGAGCTGGCGTAAATCAGCCGGTGAATCAATCTGGGACAACAACGGAAAGCGGTTTTCAGTAGTCATTTATGAATCTGATCTTATGTCATTTTTAAATTAACCCGTAATTATGGAGAGCGCTCAAAAACTATGCAAGGATATCGCTCAAACTTCCGAATACCACTGTACAACAGTCAACTATTACAGTAGTGTTTCTCACCATTTCAATACTTGAGAGACATAGGTCAAAAAATGGGTGTCCCACTGATTCAGCAATACCGTGTCGCACGATATCTCCTCACACAAAAAATCAAAGGTAACAAACGCTATCCGCTCGTTTTAATGTTGGAGCCGCTCTTTCAGTGCAATTTAGCGTGTGCTGGTTGCGGCAAAATCGATTATCCGAAAGAAATTTTGAGCAAACGCCTTAGCTATGATGAATGTATGCAAGCCGTGGATGAATGCGGATCACCGATGGTCTCGATCGCGGGAGGCGAACCACTTATTCATAATGAGATGCCGCAAATTATCCAAGGCATGCTTGACCGTAAAAAATTCATATATCTCTGCACGAATGCCTTATTACTCGATAAACATATGGATGAGTACTCGCCATCACCTTACCTGACTTTTTCGATCCACCTTGATGGTAACCAAGATCGGCATGATGCGTCGGTCTGTCGCGAAGGTGTTTATATTAAATGTATTGCGGTGATCAAAAAGGCGCTGGATCGTGGCTTCCGCGTTACCGTCAACTGCACTCTATTCCAGAATGAGACAGCGGAAGAAGTAGCTGAATTTATGGACACAATGATGGCCCTAGGTGTTGAAGGCGTTACGATCTCACCTGGATACAGCTACCAACACGCGCCAAACCAAGAAGTATTCTTGAAACGTCTCGGCAGTAAAAAGCTGTTCAGAAATATTTTCAAATTGGGCGAAGGCCGCAAATGGCGTTTTAATCAGTCATCACTGTATCTCGACTTCCTCGCGGGCAACCAAACGTATCAATGCACGCCTTGGGGTAACCCAACACGTAACATCTTTGGATGGCAAAAACCCTGCTATCTATTAGTCGATGAAGGTTACGCGAAAACCTTTAAAGAACTGATCGAGGACACAGCTTGGGACAACTACGGTAATGGTAAAAACCCGAAATGTGCCGATTGTATGGTGCATAGCGGTTATGAAGCGACTGCCGTTAACGACACATTCGCGAGCCCCGATCAAGGCATTAAGAGTCTTCCTCCAAGGACCTCGTACCGATGGGCCGATGGCACCAGAGCTGCCAATTTATTACGAAGATACAGATACGCCACATCTGAAAGTTGTATCAGACAACAAAGACGATCAGCGCGTCGCATAATCTGCGTCATTGATGATCACCATGCTCGGTATCGCGAGCCTGCTTATCTGGCTCGCGATTCTGCTTTTACCTTGGAAACCTTGGCAAACAACAGAAAACTTTGATGTTGAGCTGATACCATCCCAAGCTACCCTTGTCGCTTTTGAGCGACAAGATGTCACTGTTTTAATCCCCGCACGCAATGAAGCTGAGAATATTCGCTTCACACTGCAAAGCCTGCACGACCAGCTCGGCGTCGATCGGATTATCCTCATCGACGATCAATCCACTGACGAAACAGTAAAAACCGCGCAGTCATTGGGCTTAGAGTCATTATCGATCATTTCTGGCCAACCACTGCCAGATGATTGGAGCGGAAAACTTTGGGCTTTGGAGCAAGGACGGCAACGCGTCACCACCGACTGGGTTTTGTTGCTAGATGCCGACATCGCCTTACAACCAAGCACAATTGCCCAACTCAGAGTAAAAGCTAATCACGAATCACTGGATATGCTCTCTCTGATGGCGCATCTCCGAATGGACTCCTTTTGGGAGAAATTACTCATTCCATCATTCATTTACTTCTTCAAGCTGCTCTATCCCTTCAAACTCTCCAATACTGGTCATCCAAATGTGGCGGCAGCAGCAGGAGGCTGTGTTTTGATCAAGCGAGAGACGCTTGATCAAATTGGTGGTTTTCAATCTCTTAAAGATGCACTGATCGATGATTGTAGTCTCGCAAAAGCACTGCGGGAGCGAAACAAGAAAACCTGGATCGGACTCACTCACAGCGCCACGAGCCATCGCAAATACAACGAACTATCCGAAATCTGGAACATGGTTGCACGCACAGCTTACAGCCAACTTCTCTACTCGCCGTTCTTATTGGTACTATGCACTTTGTTAATGATGGTGGGCTATCTCATTCCACTGTTTTTGATCATTCAGTTTAATTTTCTCGGCTGGGTAATTATCACGTTGATGCTCTACAGCTTCATCCCAACGATTAAGTATTATAAACTCCCTTTTTTGTGGCTGATCGGTCTTCCAGTTTCAGGAATTTTCTATCTTCTCATGACTTGGACATCTGCCATCCGCTACCACCGAGGTCAGCGATCACAGTGGAAAGGCCGAATATATACCTCAAAATAGTCAGGCTGGATTCATGCGTGATCCGTATTCTTGATCGCCCAGAAAACAACCCGCGGAGAAATTTTATGATGCGTTCATGCAAACACTATCTCATCAGTCTAGGCTTCTTATTCCTTGCCTCTAGCGCGACTTTCGCAAATGAAATAACCAACTCTGCCGAAGGCACCATCAACAGGCTTCACGATACCTTGATCAAGACGATGCAGCAGGCAGACACATTAGGTTACACAGGCCGCTATGAGCAACTTGACACCGTTGTTCGTGAAAGTTTTGACTTCCCGACCATTGCGCGTGTTGTGCTGGGTCAGTACTGGCAAGACCTCACACCCGATCAACAAGCTCATTTCATTGAAACCTTTACTCGTTTAAGCATTGCGAACTATGCGAGCCGTTTTGATGGCTACAATGCGGAACATTTCACATATTTATCTGATAAAGAACAGAAAAAAGGACGTATTCTCGTCATGACGATGTTTCAGACGCAGAAACGAGATATCTCATTTAACTACCTGTTACAGCTGACTGATGATAGTTGGCGTATAATTAACGTCGTTGTTGATGGAGTCAGCGACCTGTCACTGAAACGTTCAGACTATGGTGCCATCCTTAAAAATGAAGGGTTTAACGGATTGGTCAAAAAGTTGCAGGAGAAAATTGAACTTTCAGAACACTCGGCCGATGAAACACAGGATTCATCTGTCGAATCGTAACCATAATTTAACTTGAGGAAGTCAGGAGACCTTCATGAGATCAATAACAAACCGTTCAATCCTGATTCGTGTTTTTGCAGTACTCTGCCTATTGGGCGCCGCGAATAATCTCGCCGCCGAAGAAGCAGATGACCCATTACAAGGTATCAATCGTCCCATTTATAACTTCAATGATGGCTTAGACAGATATGTCATGCGCCCTATTGCTGAAGGTTATGTTGCGGTCACACCCAAGCCGGTGAGAACGGGCGTAACCAATTTTTTCGACAACCTGACTTACCTCAATGTCATTTTGAATGACATCCTGCAAGCTAAGTTTGAGCAAGCATTGAATGATATGGCACGCATGTTCATTAACAGTACCGTTGGTATCGGTGGTTTATTTGATCCAGCAAGCTCTGTCGGACTGGTTAAAAACAACGAAGACCTCGGTCAGACCTTCGGTGTCTGGGGTGCTGGTGAAGGCGCATATTTAGTTCTGCCATTGTTTGGTCCGAATTCTGTTCGTGATGCTCCCAACTTGGCATCAAGCGCAGCGTTAAACCCATTAACATATTTTGCCACCGCCATTGCTGCTCCTGTTACGGCTGTAAACCTCGTTAACACCCGCGCTAATCTACTCGATGCGTCACGCTTTGTTGACGATGCAGCACTTGATCCTTATGCGTTTACACGTGAAGCGTATCGTCAGCATCGCACCGCCTTGATCTACGATGGCAACCCTCCAGTGGAAGATCTGGATAATTTCTTCGATGAAGAAGATGATGCATACCTCAACGACGAGCCAAAACTCATTATCGAATAACCCCCCAACATCGTCTGTCCAGAAGTCGATTTGTTAAGGACAGATTCAGCTCAAAACCTCTACTGTGTCATTCTCTAAACACATGTAAGACACAGTAGAGGTGAGTATGATTACCCTAAATCCTAAAACACGTCTTATTCCTGCGCTTTTAGCCGGGTTGGCTATGCTGAGTGGCTGCACAAACCAGAACATCGGCACGGCAACAGGCGCTGCGCTTGGTGGTTATCTCGGTAGTCACGTCGGTAAAGGTACTGGACAACTCGCCGCCACAGCCGCGGGGGCACTCGCTGGCACTGTCATTGGTGGATCCATCGGTGCAAGAATGGATGAACTCGATTACCGTAGAACCAATAGGGCGTTAGAATCATCACGAACAGGTATAGCCTCCAGCTGGCAAAACCCTGATACCGGCTATAACTATTCCGTCACACCAACCCAAACATATCAAACCAATAACGGCCCATGTCGCGAATACCGGACCGATGCAACGATCAATGGCCAATACCAAACGGTTTACGGCACTGCCTGTAGACAACAGGACGGTCGCTGGATCAGTACCCATTAGTTTTAGATCGTCTCGTTTTCGAATCGCTTTCCGTTACAATAACCAGATCGCCCGCATCAGCGGGCTTTTTGCTAAATAGGAATGGGCATTATGGCGCTGCGTGCTGGCGAGACGCTAGAAAAATTTATTACATTATGGCTCAAGTTCGTTCTGCGTTTTGCCTACGCATTCATTACTGCATTTTTGCTCATTACGGTGAGCCTAGTATTTTTTATAAAAGCCAACCTCGGCATCAACACCGATACCGCAGACATGCTCTCAGCCTCCCTCGACTGGCGGCAAAACTACATCGCCTATCAGGAAGCTTTTCCACAATTCTCAGATAATCTTGTGATTGTCATCGATGCGGAAACACCCGATCAGGTCAATGACGCCAGTCTCGATTTACTGGAAAAACTCGAAAGCCGACCTGATCAATTTTCTCATCCGTACCAGATCGAAAACAGTGACTTCTTCCGACAAAACAGTTTCCTTTTTTTAGACACTAATGAGCTTGAATCTTTAACCAACCAACTTGCTACGGTGCAACCCTTTCTTGCTCGCTTGCAAGCTGATCTCAATCTGCGCGGTTTGTTTAGCGTACTCACCGACGCACTTGAACATGACGATGCTGACGTCAATCTTGATCGTATTTTCACGCGAATGACAGCAACGATCGATGCACAAACAACAGATCAACGCTCGCCGTTATCATGGCACGCTCTCATGAGTCAGCGTGATGTCAGTCCGGATGATCTTCGCGCCGTAATCACGCTACAACCCAAACTCGACTACTCACTCTTGCTACCCGGTGAAACGGCGATACAAAATCTGCGACATCTGATCGACGAGGAAAACTACGCCGAAAAATACAACGTCAATATTCGCTTAACCGGATCCGTCGCTCTCGCCTATGAAGAACTCGGCAGTGTCACACGCGGCGCAGAAATGGGCGGACTGATCGCACTTATCACCGTTGCACTTATCCTGATCGTCGGTTTACGTTCTTTAAGTCTGGTTTTAGCGACACTTGCAGCCCTGATCTGCGGCTTAATCTGGACAGCGTCTTTTGCAACATTAGCCATTGGTGAATTGAACATGATTTCCGTCGCGTTCATGGTGCTCTACATCGGACTCGGCGTGGATTTCGCTATCCATTATTGCCTCGGCTTTCGTGAACGTTTGGCGAGCACAGAAAAAAAATCCGCCCTGCTCGAAAGTGGTCGTCAAGTTGGTGCTTCACTTGTCCTCTGTGCACTGACCACCGCGATCGGCTTTTTTGCATTCTTACCAACCGCATATGCCGGTGTTGCTGAACTTGGCCTGATCTCCGGTACCGGCATGTTCATTAGCTTGATCATCAGCCTAAGTCTTTTGCCTGCGCTGATTTACGTATTACCGCTACGAAAACCGACGATCGCAAAACAAAAAAACCAGACGCCGCTCTGGCAAAAATGGCCGATCACCCACACACGTAGCATTTTACGAATCACCGGCCTTTTCGCACTCCTAAGCCTGATCACACTACCGTTTATTCGATTTGATCATAACCCGGTGCATTTAATGGATCCGAGCACGGAATCCGTACAAACGTTTCAAGATCTCCTAAGCCAGAGTAGCCGATCACCCTTATCGATCGCGGTACTAACAGATGACCCGGAAACACTCTCAGCAAAATTATCCGCATTACCCAGCGTGGATGATGTGATCAACCTCATGCAGTTTATCCCCAACGATCAGGATGAAAAACTGGGCCTAATTGAGAATTTATCGTTCATTATGGCGCTTAGCGATCAAACGCATTCCACACCGCTCGCAGCTACCGAACAACGCGCCGCATTAACAACATTTATCGAAACCCTTGAACGGGCAATCCAAACCGGCCAAACCGATCAGGCAACGCAAGACCTATTCAACAGCCTGCAACGCTGGCAAACAACCAAAAATGGAACAAATGATCTGACTTCTCTGGAACACGATCTGCTCACATCCCTGCCCGGTCGTTTAGCTCGCCTCAACGAAAGCCTCAATGCCGACGCGATTTCTCTAGACGATCTCCCGACTGAACTTGCTGATCGCTGGCGCGCTGTCGAAGCTGATAAACCGCTTTATCGTTTGCAGGTTTTTCCTGTCGCTGATGTGGACGATAACCAAGCGTTGGAAGCTTTTGTTGCCGAAGTCAGAACGATCGCACCGAACGCGACAGATACGCCGATCATTAATGTTGAAGCCAGCCGCGCCGTGATCGAAGCATTCCAACTCGCCTTCGCTTTAGCACTGATTGTGATTGGACTTTTGCTCTACTTTTTACTGGATAAAAAAACCGATGTGCTGATCGCGCTTCTACCGCTGCTACTCGCCGGACTGTTTACAACTGCGACTACGGTTATTTTTGATTTCCCGTTCAACTTTGCGAATATAATTGCTTTACCTTTACTCCTTGGGATCGGTGTCGACAGTGCTGTACATATGATCCATCGTTACCGTAGTGCACTGCCCGACGATACGTTTTTACTCGGCACTAGCACCGCTCGCGCCGTGTTGATCAGCGCACTCACGACCATGTGTAGTTTTGGTAATCTCGCAATCTCACCCCATCAAGGCACGGCCAGCATGGGTGTTTTGTTAACGATCGGATTGAGCTTGTCATTACTGACGACATTGTTTGTCTTACCGAGTTTACTTACTCATTTTGATGAAAAAGGAAAAACCTCATGACAACACTGGTAACCGGCGCAACGGGGTTTGTCGGGTCTGTCGTTGCAAAACAACTACTCGAACGCGGCGAACAAGTACGCGTGCTGGCGCGGGCAAAGAGTGACCGACGAAATTTAGCCGAATTAAATGTGACCGTTTGCGAAGGTGATCTGAATGACAGTGCTTCGCTGCAACGCGCTGTCGACGGTTGTGAAGCGCTGTATCATGTCGCAGCAGATTATCGTTTATGGGTACCCCGACCAGAAGAAATTTACCAAACCAATGTTGAAGGCAGCCGTCAGCTTTTTCTCGCCGCTGCCGATGCTGGTGTCAAACGGATGATCTACACCAGTTCTGTCGCCACACTCGGTATTAATAAAGATGGCACTGCTTCAAACGAAGACACACCTGTCGCGTTAGAAAATATGATCGGTCATTACAAACGATCAAAATTTCTCGCCGAGCAAGCTGTACAACGTCTGATCGATCAGGAATCGTTACCGATCATTATCGTTAACCCATCCACACCGATCGGACCAGGCGACATCAAACCCACCCCCACCGGTCGTATGATTCTTGATGCGGTAAAAGGTCGAACACCCGCTTATGTCGATACGGGCCTAAACCTTGTGCACGTGGATGATGTGGCCAGAGGCCATTTGCTGGCGTTTGATCACGGTCAGATCGGGCAGCGCTACATTCTCGGTGGAGAAGATAGGTCATTGAAAAGCATACTTACAACCATTGCGGAAATAACGGATCAATCTCCTCCGAAAATTAAACTCCCGCATAATGTTGTCTTACCGATCGCCTATCTCAGCGAAGCATGGGCGAGAATCAGCAACGGCCAAGAACCACGCGCAACGGTGGATGGTGTGCGCATGTCAAAAAAGAAAATGTTTTTCTCCAGCGATAAAGCCAAACGTACACTCGGCTACGAACACCGCTCAGCACAAAAAGCCCTGCAAGCCGCAGTTGCTTGGTTTCAGGATCCCGATCGTTGGCCAGGATAAGGGATTAAATGGATAAATTCTCGTGCATTATCGTCTTGCTGATCTTGTTGGTCGTCACAGGTTTGATCGTCTTGGAAACGCACGTGCCTGCACATATTGCAGTACAGGTGCAATATGACCACACCCGACCATTCGATCACGATCGCAACGAAACGCTCACTGGATCGCAATCGATCCAAACTGAGTCAGCAAACCCAACCTACCCGCCCTTCTTTCCTGAACCGGATCAATCGACCTTGCCCGATCAGAACATTTCGACAGATCACCACGTGGAGCTCCAAGCCGATCTACAGACAGATCAACAGCGTTCCCCTGTCATAAATCACTTTACACAAGCAGATGCGATCTACTACGCACCGCACGTTTTTGATCATTTATACGTTGATCAGGAAATTGAGCTGATCGATCCGACCACACGTGAGCCACTGCCTGCAACGATTCATTCTGTGAGCGAGCGTTTGCAAGGAGAGGTACAAATTATTGCAGGCCGAGTCGAACATCACTCGGGAGAAATATCGCGTTTCACTCTAGTAAACGATCCTGATATCACCACGCTGACACTTCATTCAGGCGGTCAAACCCAAGTTATGCAGATCGATAATGAGACCGGTAAAGATGCATTTATAGGGTCGGCTACACCGGAGCAAACCGAAGAGTTATCCAATGAGAGTTCCGGCACAGAAGGATTACCAGAACAAGAGCGTTTTATTCCCTCTCCCGCGACATCACGTGACAGTTTCGGCTCGCCTTGAGAGCAGAGAACTTTTCGTAAAACGTAGCGTGAAAAGAAAGAGAATCTGTCGATCTACCCACGCTAAGTCGCGAATATACAAAATATTTTGCCCAAATGTGCGTTCGCACATCTACGCTTGCAACAGAAAAACAGCTATAATTAGGTATTATCTCTGCATTATTCAGAATTAATCATCCAGCAGTACGGACGCTGCTCAACTACCAAAGGAGATTTTTATTGTGTTAGAAGCTTATCGCAAACATGTCGAAGAACGTGCGGCTGAGGGAGTTGTTCCTCAACCTTTATCCCCTGAGCAAACGGCTGATCTGGTCGAGTTGTTAAAAAACCCGCCTGCTGGAGAAGAAGAATTTATTCTTGATCTGCTGACATACCGTGTTCCAGCCGGTGTTGACCAGGCTGCTTATGTAAAAGCCGGTTTTCTCTCTGCGATCACAAAGGGCGAAGCAAGTTCTCCTTTGATCGATAAAGTCAAAGCGACAGAATTGCTCGGTACCATGCTTGGCGGTTACAACATTGTTGCATTGGTTGATGCACTTGATGACGACGAGCTTGCACCAACAGCTGCTGAAGCATTATCTGACACATTGCTGATGTTCGATGCGTTCTTTGATGTTAAAGAAAAAATGGAAAACGGCAACGCTTTCGCAAAACAGATCGTAGAATCTTGGGCGGAAGGCGAATGGTTTACGAACAAACCCGAGCTATCTGAAAAAATCCGTGTCACCGTCTTTAAAGTCACTGGCGAAACCAATACTGATGACCTCTCACCAGCACCTGATGCTTGGTCACGTCCTGACATTCCTCTACACGCTCAAGCGATGTTGAAAATGGAACGTGAAGGTATCCATCCTGACGAACAAGGTAATGTTGGCCCAATCAAGCAAATTGAAGAACTGAAAGAAAAAGGCTACCCACTCGCCTACGTCGGTGATGTCGTGGGTACCGGCTCTTCACGTAAGTCTGCGACGAACTCAGTTTTGTGGCACATGGGACGTGATATTCCCTTCATCCCGAACAAGCGCGATGGTGGCTTTTGCTTAGGCGGTAAAATCGCACCGATTTTCTTCAACACAATGGAAGATGCTGGCGCGCTGCCGGTTGAATGTGACGTATCCAACTTGAACATGGGCGATGTAGTTGACATCTATCCCTATCAAGGTGTGATTAAGAACGCCGAAACGGACGAAGTGTTATGCGAATTCGAACTAAAAACGGACATCATTCTTGATGAAGTTCGTGCTGGTGGACGGATACCGCTAATCATCGGCCGCGGCCTGACAATGCGTGCCCGCGAAGCATTAGGACTCGGTGAAACGGACCTATTTCGCAAACCTCTCCCAGAAAATGACTCAGGCAAAGGCTTTTCGCTTGCGCAAAAAATGGTCGGTAAAGCATGTGGCGTAGAAGGTGTTCGACCGGGCACTTACTGTGAACCAAGAATGACAACTGTTGGCTCGCAAGATACGACGGGACCAATGACACGCGACGAACTGAAAGATCTGGCTTGCTTAGGTTTCTCAGCGGATCTCGTCATGCAATCTTTCTGTCACACTGCAGCATATCCAAAACCAATCGACGTTACGACACACCACACATTACCTGATTTCATCATGACACGTGGTGGTGTTGCGCTACGCCCTGGCGATGGTGTTATCCATTCATGGCTGAACCGTATGTTGCTTCCAGATACCGTCGGTACTGGTGGTGACTCACATACACGTTTCCCGATCGGTATTTCATTCCCAGCTGGCTCAGGTCTCGTCGCATTTGCTGCGGCAACCGGCGTTATGCCACTGGATATGCCTGAGTCTGTTCTGGTCAAATTCTCTGGTGAAATGCAACCGGGTATCACTCTACGTGATCTGGTCAATGCGATCCCACTTAAAGCGATCGAAATGGGTTTATTGACCGTTGAGAAAAAAGGCAAGAAAAATATTTTCTCTGGTCGAGTGCTCGAAATTGAAGGCTTACCTAAACTTAAAGTTGAGCAAGCGTTCGAATTATCTGATGCATCCGCAGAACGATCAGCCGGCGGTTGCTCGATCAAGCTGGATAAAGAGCCCATCATGGAATACCTCAGCTCCAACATTACGATGTTGCGCTGGATGATCGCGAACGACTACGGTGATGCACGCACACTGGAACGTCGTGCTCAAGCGATGGAAGACTGGTTAAAAGATCCTGTATTGATGGAAGGGGATGCTGATGCTGAATACGCAGCCGTAATCGAAATCAATCTGAATGAAGTGAAAGAACCTATCTTAGCTTGCCCAAATGACCCTGATGATGTGAAAACACTGTCAGAAGTCGCAGGCACAAAAATCGATGAAGTCTTTATCGGTTCGTGCATGACGAACATTGGTCACTTCCGTGCTGCCGGTAAAATGCTGGAACAGTTCAAAGATGTGATTCCAACTCGTTTGTGGATTGCGCCACCAACAAAAATGGATGAAGCGCAATTAACATCAGAAGGTTTCTACAGCACATACGGTAAAGCTGGTGCACGTACTGAAATGCCAGGCTGCTCATTGTGTATGGGTAACCAAGCACGGGTAGCAGCGAACTCGACGGTTGTATCAACCTCGACTCGTAACTTCCCAAATCGCTTGGGCGATGGTGCAAATGTGTACTTATCATCAGCAGAGATCGCGGCAGTTGCGTCGATTCTTGGCAAAATTCCAACATTCGAAGAGTATATGGAATTTGCTAAGAACATCGATCCAATGGCGGATGAAATCTATCGTTACCTTAATTTTGACCAAATTGAGGACTACACCTCACAAGCGGCTGAAGCCCCAGGAAAATTGGCCGATATACCCGTTAAAGTGGTCAACGGTTAATTCGCTATCAATTAGCGTTTTACAAAGCGGGCTTCGGCCCGCTTTTTTTATGGCCGAACATACGAGAGGTACACTATGACTTTACTTATAAACCGATTACAGAAATTATTACTTAGCTGCTTATTGATCGCACCAGTCGCCGTTATACATGCAGAAGAGGAAGATGCCCCTGCTGAAGCTGAAACCCACTATGTTGAGCTAACACCAGCCTTCATTGTCAATCTTGCTGATGAGTCAAGTCCATTACACTACCTGAAAACAGAAGTGCAGCTAGTCGTTAAAGGCGAAGATGTCGCAGACAAAATCCGTTTTCACAGCGCGCCAATTCGACACAACCTCGTTATGTTGTTATCGAATAAAACCAAGGCTCAAATGCTTGAGCAAGATATTCGTGAGACATTGCAGCAAGAAGTGTTGGAATCCATCAACACCCAAATTGGTACAATGGACAAATCCGTCGTTATCGATGAAGTATTGTTCACAACATTCATCGTTCAGTAAGATTAAACACGGATAGACGATTAAGATTATGTTATGGCGCTAGCAGGAAAGTCACCGTCTAGTGCTATTTCACCAACCAATGAATAAATTCTGTCGAATTTCTGTTAAAAATTAAAATTTATATTTAAAAATATTTCTAACAAATACCCCTCAAGCTTGCACCGAATAAGTGCAAAACTGCCATTATTTGAATATTATTTTGGTGCATGACCTAAACAGGCAAGCGCTAGCATATAAAAATTAACACTAAATTTTACTGATCAAAAAATCGTTATTTATTGAGGCAATCGAAGCAAAACAGATACAAATCAACCGAGAAAAGCGCCAAATAACAAGGGTAAGCAAGAATTACACAAATATCTGAAAATAAATTATCCCCGCGCGTCTTTATGAAAAACAACGCTTTTCCATAAACCTTTCATCGTTGAGATTTAAGACATTGGCCCGATAAATGCTTAATAAGTGGGCATTTTTCCTGATGTTAAGGAGAAATGCGTAAAGTTGTTGATCTGGCCCTTTGAAGTATTGATCCTTTACCCGTTAGGGATACAATATGCTTGTCGGGCTTGATAAGAGAAAGTCTTTTTCCTGACTGACAACAATTAACTCAACCTTAGATTGCGTTTTTATAAAGGTTTTCAGAAGTGGCGGCATGTCTTCTCCTGTTTGTACCTCAAGAACGGCAATTCCAAGATTTAACGATTTACCAAGAGGTATTACTCATGGCTACAGGCACTGTAAAATGGTTTAACGACGCAAAAGGCTTCGGCTTTATTTCTCCAGCTGATGGCGGAAGCGACGTATTTGTTCACTTTTCTGCAATCGGCGGCGACGGCTTCAAAAGCTTGGCTGAAGGACAAGAAGTCAACTTTGATGTTGAAAATGGTCCTAAAGGTCCACAAGCCAGCAACGTCACTAAGGCTTGAGCACTTAGAGATTTAGCATGAAAAAGCCCGGCTCGTCCGGGCTTTTTTTCGTCTAGTTATTCTCTCAGAGCCGAGTATGACACTCTCGATCTCAACCTTCAAATCACAATCAAGAAGGTGTAAACAGTCGCGCTTTAGCTTGTCGTAGCGCGTCGCCTATACGGTAAAAGATTAAATAAAAACACGGTAACGCAATAAGAATTAACACCGTTGTCACAAGTAAACCAAACCCTAAACTGACCGCCATGGGCGCAAGAAATTTCGTTTGTCCGGTTGCGAAAAAAATCAGTGGTGAAACACCTAGAAACGTCGTAACTGACGTTAGAATTATCGGACGAGATCGCACCTCACCTGCTCGCACAATTGCCTCTTCAAGCGCGATACCACGTGCACGCAATTTGTTAATAAAGTCCACCAAGATCAACGAATCATTAACCACAATCCCCGCCAGTGCGAGAAAACCGATCATCGAGAGGAATTGCAAATTGTAATCAAATAAAGCATGCCCGAGGACCACACCAATAAAACTAAAAGGAATAATAAACATTACAATCAAGGGATCAAAAATAGAGTTAAATAACGCCGCAAGGATAAAAAAGATCACCGCTAACGCAATAATACCCGCTGCTTTCATACCACTCATTGATTCATCAGCTTCACGCTTTTGTCCTAGCAGCAACATTTTAAAGCCTTGATTCTCAACCTTTGCTGCAAATTCAGTTTGAATTTTACTTGTCGCTTCTAAGGGCGTAGTAATACTGGAATCAACATCGGCTGTGATCGTGATCAAACGCTGCGTATCACGTCTGCGAATACTGGTGACACCCCGATCGACTGTAAAATCTGCCACCTCATGTAAATAAACGGTACGCCCATCGTCTAAAACAATCGGTAAATTTAACAAACTGCCAGACGACTCACGTGCAGTTTTCGGGTAAATCACACGTACTGGTAAACGCTTCTCATCCCATGTCACATTCAATACTTCTTGACCGAGATAGCCACTGCGAATCACATTAGCCAACTGCGATTGTGTAATCCCGAGCAAGCGGCCTCGTTCATTTAATTCGTATTGATATTCTAATTTACCCTCTTCCAGATCTTGCCGAACATCGTGAACGCCCGGCAACCGTTTCATAAAGCTTTCGACTTCCTTCGTTATGCTTTGTAATTTTTGTAAATCCTGACCCGCCAAACCAATTTCTAAATCCATTCCTGCAGGCCCCCCCTGAGTTCGTAAAATACTCATACGTCTGACCCCAGGAATTGTTTCAACCGCATCTCGTACCGCTTGGATCACAACATCTGTACTGCGCTCTCTGTTTCCTTGATCATCAAAACTCATCGCGACCAATGGCGACACCCACGATTCAATAAACCCCTGCGGTTTCATTTGATCAAGATCGATGATCAATTGAATTAAATGGCTACCGAAAGATATTTCAGAAAAATCGATAAAACTGATTCCAACATTGGTTAACATTGAAGCTAATTCATCCTCTTCGATCACACCTAATACCGCCTCTTCAATCGTTTCCGCAAGTGCTTCACTATCCTCTAATGAATAAGTGATCGGCGCCTCGATATTGACGAAAAACTGGCCAATTTCAAAATCACCAAACTGCTCATACGGTAAACGTGTCATGGCATATTGAAGACTGATCAGCAACAAACCCACACATGTGATAGCGACTAACGATTTCGCATTTAAACAAGCGTGTAAGACCCGACGATAAACCCGCTGCCAACGTTGCCAACCTGCATTTGGGTTCTGTTTTTTTTGTACATTTAAGAATTGCACGGCATGCGCTGGCAGAACCGTAAAGGCCTCCCATAATGATCCGAGTAATGCGGCACACACTACAAATGGGATGACTTTGATGTATTCGCCCATCACGCCCGTCACAGCCAGCATCGGAGAAAAAGCGGCAATGGTCGTTGCAGTCGAGGCCATCACTGGCCAGAAAACTTCGCTCGCACCCTTTTCTGCAGCGACTGTGGGATCGTCACCTTCCTCCAAATGCCGGTAAATATTTTCCGTCACAATAATCGCATCATCGACAATCATGCCCAACGCGATCAGAAAAGCAAATAACGACACCATATTGATCGTATGCCCATACGCGAGCATTAAAATAACAGCGATCAGAAATGAAACGGGGATGCCCATTGCCGTGATTGCAGCAACACGAAAATTGAGGAAAAAATATAATGAAATTAACACCAGAACCAAGCCCACAAGGCCTGAAGATTTCACCGTGTTTAAACGCGTTTTAAGATAAGCTGATGTATCCGTATGTAAGCCAATCCGTACGGACTGTGGTAAGCCCGGGGTCAGATCTGCCACGAGTCCACGCACCGCATTAGCCAGTTCAATACTCGACGCTTCTGCGGTTTTCGTCACGGTCAGATTGATCGCAGGTTCGCCATTGTATCGTGCGAGAGTGTCTGCCTCTTCAAATCGCCGTGAGATTTCCGCCACTTGTCCGAGGGTCAAACTGCCGCCCTTTGCATTAGATTTCAGCACGATCTGCGACATGCTCTGCGCATCTGGATCAGCGCCTTTTCCGCGCAATAAAATATCGCCTTCTTTCGCGCGAATTGAACCACCGGGCTGATCGCGCATATTCTGTTGTAAGGCGGTCATGATGCGTTCCAGCGACACACCTTGTGCAGCCAGGGCATTTGGATCCACCTCCACCCACAATTCCCAATCGCGCACGCCAGCTTCACCAACGCTTGCCACGCCGGGCAATTGCATGATCTGACGCTTCACCTCGTCTGCCAACTCAAACATGTAAGCGCGCCCAGCTTCACCGAATAATGTGAGCGTGATCACTGGAAAGCGATTTTTCATCCGCATCATTTCCGGGCGTTCTGCCGCTTCGGGTAAATCATCAATACGATCGAGTGTTGTGCGCGCATCGCGCATGAAACTATCTACATCGTTACCCGCTTTGACTTTAATGCGAATATCCGAAAAACCTTCGCGGCTAAGTGATGTCAGCTCATCGATTTCCGCCATGCCATCGAATTCTTCTTCGATCAGTAGCGTCACTTGTGCTTCCACTTCTTCCGGCGAAGCCCCTTCAAAAACAGTGGTGATTTTCACGCGATCAGCTTCAAAAACGGGAAACATTTCTTGTGGAAGTTGCTGCCAAGCCAACATACCACCAAGCAAAATCAACAGTAGACACAGATTAACGATCAGCGGATTGCGAATGGCGTAGCGGATCATGGTTGCTTACGACTATCCAGAGTATTGATCACATCGACCGTTTGACCATCAATCAATGCAGCGATGTCCTGGCTGACAATCAATTCACCTGCGGAAACGCCTTCAATCATAAATTGATCCGCTTCACGACCACGAACAGTAATGGCGACACGAGACACAACACTATCCTTCACAACAAATACATATGCAAAATTATTCTCTTGTAAAACCGCACTGACCGGCACCAAGATCGCATCTTTTATTAGCGCTTCACCCAGCGTGACGTGCGCGAGTTGTCCGGCGAATAAGCCGTCTCCCGAGAGACGAATACGGATCGTGTGCGTGTGTGTTTGCGGATCAGGATCCACTTGCAACGCGATCAATTCGCCCATTCGCTTTTCTTTTACATCACTGATCGTCACCGAGACCTGTTGCCCAAGTTTGAGTGCCGCCGCCACTTTCCCCGCTACATCCAGTTGCAAATCGAGATTTTTAACATCCACCATTTCGATCACGATCTGACCCGGTGTGACGTATTCCCCGACTTCAACTGAAATACTATTAATGGTTGCAGCAAACGGTGCGACTAATTGTGTACGGTCGAGATCACGTTCTTGACGTTCCAAGTCTAATGTAAGTGAGTTCAAACGTGTTTGTGCAGTTTGCACGCTGTGTTTCAGTTTTGATTCTTCGATCCGTGCGCTGATCAGGCCCCGGCGAGTTTCATCCATTTTAGATTGCGGCAATAACGCGCGCTCACTCAGCGATGTTTGCCGACCTAATTCGCGATCGAGTAATTGTCGTTGTTGACGCACGAGTTTGAGTAACTCCTGATCACGATCCGCCGCTTGCTGCTCTTGCTCTATCATTAAGCGCGCTTCAGCCACTCGATTTTGAACATCTTCCGCTGCGATCGCGAGCAACACGCTATTGGCTTGAACATACTGACCCGCTTCAACCGGGCGCTGCGTGATCAAACCGGCTAGTTCAAAATGCAATTCTGCTCGCCGAGATGGCAATAAACGTCCGGTGATGCGGTGTGTAGTTTGAATATCCCCGCGCGTAACCTTCGTTGTTATCACGCGAGTGGCTGGCAGGTTGGGTATTTCGCTAACGGGCGCCGGTTTCGTCTTCTCAAGAAAGATTAGAATCCCGGCGATTATGGCGATTGTGATGAGGAGAATCAGGAACGAGAAAAGATTTTTCACTAATGACATGACGGATAGCCTTCCTCAGGGCTTTATCATACGGAGGGTGTAAGGGTAGAATGTTACCCCAAATTCTCATCGACGGCTCCGATCCTGTGCAAACAGAGAAATTAAACAATCACAATTCTGTCCCATTCCGCTTTCATCTGACACTTCTGGCATTTAGCCTGAGTCTCGGCGCGGGCTATTCTCCGTTTGCGAATGCGGCTGAGCCGATCAGTAAAGACGCCATGTGGGGACTTTGCACGGATCAAGATAGCGACATCTACTTACCTGATTACGCACCGGATCTTGCGTTGGATGAATCTGCCGTCGAAGCGAATGATATGGCCGTCAGCCAAGATGGCACCACCACACTCTCGGGGCGAGTCCGCGCTCGTCACAACGCAAACACGCTGTACGCAGAACAAGTGGTTTACGACGAGTCGCTCAGTAATATGGATGCCACCGGCGAAGTTAATTTTTGGACTGAAGGACTCTTCTGGCAAGGTGAACATGCCAACATTGATCGTGCAGAAAATGTGTCTAATTTTGATCAAGGTTACTACCGATTACTTGACCGGCGCGGACACGGCAACGCAGAGAAAGTCGTCGACCAAGCAAATGAGAATGTGACGTACCTAACTGATGTCGATTACACCACTTGCCCGGGTGGACCGGGTGAAAAAACCCCATGGCGATTCAAAGCGAAAGATCTGAAACTTGACCATAATGCGAATTGGGGCCGAGCGATTCATGCGATTCTGAAGGTAAAAGACATCCCGGTTTTTTACTTCCCGTATCTTTCATTCCCACTCACCGATGAACGCATGAGTGGTTTCCTGGCACCAACCTTAGGCAGCACGAACGACTCAGGCCTTGATTTCCGTATTCCTTATTACTGGAATATTTCCCCCAATATGGATGCGACCTTTACCCCTCGTGTATTAAGTGATCGTGGCGTCATGCTCGGCTCAGAGTTTCGTTATTTACGTGAAGGTGGATTGGGCACCGTTGAATTCGAGATGCTCCCTTCTGATAATTTAGAAGGCACGAATCGCTACCTCTTTTCCACAAAACTCACACAACGATTTGCAAATGTGCGTGGTCGACTCTACATCAATTACAACCAAGCATCGGATAAGCAATACTTTGAAGATCTCAGCTCCAGCTTGGATGTCACCAGTCAACGGATTCTTGATCGGCGTGCGGATATCTCCTACCAAGGTGAATGGTGGCGTGTATTAGGCCGGGTTCAGAGTTATCAGTCTGTCGATGAAACACTCTTACCGAGACAAGTCCCCTACGCGATTTTACCGCAGTTTCTCTTCCAAACACTGTTCAGGGAACGTAACCGCACACTTAATTACTCACTACGAGCTGAGACGGTTTATTTTGATCACTCAGAGCGCGTTAACGGTAATCGTACAGATATACTCGGTAGCATAAATTACCCGATGCGAACGGCCGGCGCGTTCCTGACGCCAAGTTTAAAACTGCGACATACTCAGTATTTCATTGATGGTGATGCGACCACCACTAACAACAATCCATCACGCACGCTGCCTATCGCCAGCTTAGACTCGGGTCTGTTTTTTGAACGAAATCTCGATCTCGGCGGAGAAACGTACCTCCATACCCTAGAACCACGCATTTTTTATCTTTATGTTCCGTACTCTGATCAATCTGATATTCCTGTTTTCGACACAGGTCAGTTTGATACCTCATTTGCACAACTGTTTCAGGATAATCGGTTCAATGCTGCCGACCGGGTCGGTGATGCGAATCAAGTGACCCTCGCATTGACCACACGCCTGATCGAACGGCACACCGGACGGGAACGAATCGCCGCGAGTGTGGGTCAAATCCGTTACTTTGAAGATAGAAAGGTCACTCTTCCGGGCCGTCTTGTTGAATCAAACAATGCCTCTTCTTACGTTGCACAGATTTCCAGTCAAATCACTGATCATCTACGTGCTATGTATGACATTCAATGGAACCCTGAAGATAAGGCTACGGAGAAATCTTCAATTAACATTCGCTACCAACCGAAAGAGAATGCCGTCTTCAACGTCGCTTATCGGATGCGCAAATCGATCTCCGATATAGAACAAACTGACGTCTCTTTCCGTTGGCCGCTGACAAAACGCTGGAGTACCGTTGGTCGCTGGAACTATTCACTCCAGAATGATCGTACTATCGAAGGCTTGTTTGGTTTTGAATACAACAGCTGCTGTTGGGCAACACGCGTCGTTGCACGTCACTTCCTGAGAAATACGGAAGGCGAATACGATGATGCGATTTTCTTCCAGTTTGAACTCAAAGGACTTGCCGGATTTGGCCGCGGTGCAGGTGAATTCCTAGAACGTAATATCCCTGGCTACCAAGACGAATTCTGATTTTATTCAGGTAACATAACACCATGAAGTATTTATATAATTTCCCTAGACTGCTGCGCGTAAGTCAGATTTTTTTACTACTCGCTAGCAGCCACACTGCCGTACAAGCAGAAACCTTAGACCGGATCGTTGCTGTCGTTAACGACGAGGTGGTCATGGCCAGTGAGCTGGAACGCAATATCGATCGTGTCCGGCAGGAGGCGGCGCAACGTGGTGCTGATCTGCCGCCGCGCAATCAGCTAGAGAATGAAGTGCTCGAACGACTCGTGATGATGAAGATACAACTCAATATCGCCAACCAATTCGGTATCACTGTTGATGACAATATCCTCAACCGTGCAATCTCAAAAATTGCTGAAGACAACGGCCTCACCCTCGATAGCTTTCGTAATACACTCGAAAGCGAGAACATCAATTTTGACCAATTCCGCGAAGATATTCGTCAAGAGATCACCCTTTCACGGGTACGCCAAACGCAAATCGACAATAAGATCTTTGTTTCTGATCGCGAGGTCGATAACTACCTTGCGAACCAAACACAACAAGGCGGTGGCGATGAAGAATTCCGGATTCGTCATATTTTGATCGCCACCGGCGAAGATGCCTCTGAAGACCAAATTGACGCCGCCAAAGAACGCGCAAATAAAATTATCGAACAGATCAATTCCGGCGACAATTTTGCGCGCCTTGCGGAAACAATCTCCGATGCAGGTAATGCAAGTAACGGTGGTGACCTCGGTTGGATGACGGGTAAAAATATTCCGTCATTATTCCAAAGTACCGTTGCAACTATGAGTAAAGGTGATGTCGAACTTTTGCAAAACAACAGCGGTTTTCACATCATTAAACTGGAAGATGTTCGTAACAATGATCTGCATATTGTCCATCAGACGCATGCGCGACATATCCTGATCACACCGAATGAGTTGATCACCGACCAAGATGCAGAACGCCGTTTAGAGCAAATTAAACTTCGCCTTGAAAGTGGCGACGACTTCGGCGAATTAGCGCGATCACATTCCGACGATAATGGTTCCGCTGTCAAAGGGGGTGATCTCGGCTGGGTGAGCCCCGGCGATACAGTGCCAGACTTTGAAGAAGTCATGAATGAACTTAAAGACGGTGAAATTAGTGATCCGTTTAAATCGCAATTCGGCTGGCACATTATCCAAGTGCTTGGCCATCGTGATTATGACGGCACGGAAGAACTGTCACGCGCTGCTGCACGTGCAGCCGTAAAAAAACGTAAAACGGAAGAAGAATTTCAAAGTTGGATGATCCGTCTGCGCGATGAAGCTTACGTCGAATACCGACTTTAGCCCGTCTATAATTACCCAGCATGACATCGTTAAAACGAATCGCAATCACCGCCGGTGAGCCAGCGGGTATCGGCCCTGATCTTTGTGCGCTGATTGCGCAAATCGATTTCCCCGCACACATTGTCGTGTTGGGCGATCCGGATCTCATTGCTGATCGTGCTACCCAGCGTGGCTTAAACTTAACTATCCATCAATTCGAACCAAACCTGCGTACACCGCACCAAGCAGGCTCACTTTGTATTCTTCCGGTTCCAGTGAATACGCCCGTTACGGCTGGAGAACTTAACGTAGAAAACGCCATGCATGTAATCGACATGCTCAATCGCGCGAGCGATGGCTGTCAAAACGGTGAGTTCGACGCCATGGTCACGGCACCGCTACATAAAGGGGTCATTAACGACGCAGGATTATCCTTCACCGGCCACACAGAATACCTTGCTGAACGTACCGGTGGCCAACATCCTGTGATGATGTTGGCGAGCACTAACCTACGCGTCGCTCTTGTCACCACCCATGCGCCACTTTCAGCCATCCCTTCGATGATCACGCAAACTTTGATCACCACCGTCACTCGCATTCTTGATCATGATTTAAAACAACACTTCGGGCTCGCCGCACCACGCATCGCAGTATGTGGGTTAAATCCCCACGCGGGAGAAGATGGACACTTGGGAATGGAAGAAATAACCACGATTATTCCCGCACTCGAAAAACTCAAGGCAGATGGCATTCAAGTTCGCGGTCCTTTGCCTGCAGATACCGCCTTTACACCGGCACAACTCGCACAAACAGATGCGGTACTCGCGATGTATCACGATCAGGGCTTACCCGTTTTAAAACACCAAGGCTTCGGCGATGCGGTAAATATCACCCTCGGCCTGCCGATCATTCGAACATCGGTCGATCATGGCACCGCGTTGGACCTTGCCGAACACGGTAAGATCGACGAAGGCAGTCTGGTCACAGCCATCCATATGGCGATTCAAATGGCTAGCGCTAATCAAACACAGGCGGCCTAGATCATGGCAGCAGAACATCGTCCACGTAAACGTTTTGGGCAACATTTTCTCATCGATGATCACATCATTCAGCGGATTGTCTCTGCAATCCAACCCAATACTGCCGATCACGTTGTTGAAATTGGTCCCGGCACCGGCGTTTTAACCCGACCATTACTTGAACGTCTTGATCAACTTCATGTGATCGAGCTTGATCGCGACCTGGCAAAACGCTTACGCGACGATCACGACCCGCAACACCTGCACGTACATGAAATCGACGTGCTACAAATGGACTTTAGCGATCTGCTCATACCGCAACCGGCAGTGAGTAAGCCCTTAAAGGTTGTAGGAAATTTACCTTATAACATTTCTACCCCGCTAATTTTTCATCTTCTCGAATCTATCGATCTGATCGGCAGTATGGTTTTCATGCTACAAAAAGAAGTGGCTGATCGCATGGCTGCTGTCGCAAATACCAAAGCCTACGGCCGACTGTCCGTCATGCTGCAATATCACTGTCAGACTGAGCTGCTGTTCGATGTCCCTCCGGACGCATTTGATCCCCCACCAAAAGTGATGTCATCCGTGATTCGATTGATTCCGCACAAAACTGCACCCGTTGTTTCCGATCATGCTTTCTTCGAGAAACTGGTTAAACAAGCTTTTAGCCAACGACGTAAAACGCTTCGCAATGTCCTCAAAGATCTCGCCACAGAGGAAGACCTGATCGCTAATGGGCTTTCCCCACAAGCGCGTAGTGAAACCATCACCCTCGATGAATACATCAAGCTCAGCAACTATTTGAGTTAAGTTTTTACGCACTCGGTTAGATTTGATCTACGCCGATCCTGACACGACGTCTTTCTCCACCTCCACGGCTGACACTCAAGCAAAAACAGTTTCTTTATGAGCGCTTTTATGTGACGATCATCACGTTTCGCTGCTAACTCCATGATCATACGAGAGAAAGATTTTTATTCACAAAATCTGTGGATAACTCTGTGCACAAGGGGCTAGCAAAGGGCCTGAAGCCTTATGATTGTTACAGTCTTCTTAAATCGATTAAATTTCAATCAAAGCCATTTATTATAAAAATAACAACAACTTACAGAGACTTTATAAATAATAACTATAATAATATCTCGCAAGATTGATTCGAATGCTCTGAAAAATCTCAATGTGAATAAGTCAATCTTTTTTTGTATCTAATTTGGAAATAAAAACCTTGACTAGTCCGAAAAAAAACCTCTTTTTGAAAATAGTACGCGTTAGTGAATTTACCGGGCAGTTATGTGCCTACTTGGTTTTTATACTGGTTATTCTGATCGGATATGACGTCACGATGCGTTATCTATTCCAAAATGGCTCAGTCGCACTCCAAGAACTGGAGTGGCATCTTTTTTCCTTAATTTTCTTGCTCGGTGCGGCGTATACACAAAAACATGACGCGCATGTTCGTGTTGATGTGTTTTATCGTCACTCGCGCTTTAATGATCAGCATCGCGCCGCCATCAATATTTTCGGTGCTGTCTTTTTTCTTATCCCATTTTGTTTGATGGTGATCATCAGCAGTTGGCCATTTATTCTGAATGCTTATGCCATTCAGGAAACATCACCCGATCCTGGCGGGTTGCCCTACCGCTGGTTATTAAAAGCAGTGATTCCTCTCGGATTTTCACTTTTACTCATCCAAGCAGTTGCAGACATTCTAAGTAATCTTGTTTTTCTCAAACAATCAAAAGGAATTAAATCATGATCATGTCGATCGAAATGTGGGCCTTGGTCATGTTTTTGGTCGCTCTTTTCGCCTTAATGCTCGGTTACCCTGTGGCTTTTACGCTTGGTGCAATCGCAACATTATTCGGCACGATCTTTCTTGGCTTTGATTTTTTTATGTTATTGCCGTTACGAATTTGGGGCGTAATGACCAACTTTACGTTGCTTGCCGTACCGCTGTTTATCTTCATGGGGATCATTCTTGAAAAATCTGGCCTCGCCGAAGATCTCCTCGAAACAATGGGACAACTGTTCGGAAAATGCCGTGGTGGTCTTGCTTTATCAGTCGTCCTCGTCGGCGCATTGCTCGCCGCCACTACCGGTGTCGTGGGCGCGACAGTGGTGACAATGGGCGTCATTGCCCTACCTGCCATGCTCAAACACAACTATTCACCGGAACTCGCCACCGGCACAATCGCCGCATCTGGCACACTGGGGCAAATTATTCCCCCAAGTATTATTTTAATCTTACTCGCCGATGTGATTGGCGTACCGGTTGGACGGCTGTTTGTCGGCGCGATCATACCTGGTGCCTTATTGATCGGATTGTTCATTTTATACATCGGCTACATCGCTTGGCGCACACCAGAAAAAGCCCCGGCAATACACACGACTTCCGATCAGTATCTACCTCGCCGTGTACTGACATCACTGCTGCCACCTTTGCTGTTAATGTTAGCCGTACTTGGTTCAATTTTCTTCGGGATTGCATCGCCCACGGAATCAGCAGCGATCGGTAGCTTAGGTGCATTACTACTTGCGGTCCTGCATCGTCGACTCACATTACGTAACTTGAAAGAAGCATCGCAACACACAACGCGCCTCACCAGCATGGTTTTTCTGATTCTCATCGGTGCGACAACATTTGGTTTAGTCTTTCGCGGTATGGGTGGTGATCATTTAGTCGAAGCGCTCTTCACACAATTGCCGGGCGGAAAATGGGGATTCCTAGCACTGAGTATGTTGCTGATCTTTTTCTTGGGCTTCTTTCTCGACTTCCTTGAGATTTGCTTCATTATTGTGCCGATCCTGGCACCGATCGCTTTTGCCATGGGTATCGATAAACTCTGGTTTGCGATCCTGATCGCGTTAAACCTGCAAACTTCCTTCTTAACCCCACCGTTTGGCTTTTCTTTGTTCTATCTGAAAGCAGTGGCTCCAACTTCGATCAAAATTCAACATATTTATCGAGGGATAATTCCCTTTGTTATGATCCAACTTATTGCGCTCGCACTGATCCTACTTTTTCCTAAATTGACATCATGGTTGCCAGATCTTATGGCATCATTTCAGTATTGACAAAAACGAAAATCTTTCGACTTTCATAATGAAAAATAGCTAAGTTGCTGTTGGTAAACGCTTCTTCATGTTACCCACAAAATCTGTGGATAACTTTGTGTATAAGCAAAGTCAAAAGCCCGTCACCGCCTGTTTTTATTACGGTCTTATTAAATCGGTTAAAAAACGACCACTTGCCGTTTTACATATTAATCAATAACTTACGTGATTATTTTTCAGCAAATCCAATATTAAGTGTCATTTCCTTGTCATTTAGGCCGTCTTGCAACGATTGATGACAATTGTGCATAAGTTAAGGTTTGATTTCAGTGATCACTGAATTTGTCAAGGGTCTGACCCCTCTCCAGAGATAAAAAGCTTCTGCCGCCTGTTCGACTAACATCCCAAAACCATCAACCGATATTTTGGCGCGCTGCAACAATCCCCACCTGACAAAGGGGGTTGGCTGATTTGCATACATCATGTCGTAAGACATGGCCCCGTCAGTTAAAATTCCTGACGGTAATTGCGGCAGCGCACCACTCAAGCTGGCAGAGGTTCCATTTATGATGAGATCGAATGATTGACCGACTAAGGCATCAAATTCGGCCGCCGCCACGTTGCCCAAATCAGCAAAAATTTCGACTAATGCTTCTGCTCGAGCGAATGTCCGATTCGCGATCACGCATTCCGCCGGTCGCTCGCGTAGCAAAGGTTGTATTACACCACGTACTGCACCGCCCGCACCTAAGATCAAAACTCGTTTACCTTCGATCGACGTGGCATGGTTCACGCTAATATCTCTAATCAAACCCGTGCCGTCGGTGTTATCGCCATAAATCCCATCCTCTCTAAACTGTAGCGTGTTAACGGCACCGGCGAGTTGCGCTGCTTCCGATCGGTGATCACATAACTCCCACGCTTGTTCTTTAAACGGTACGGTGACATTCAAGCCTTTTCCACCGGCTTCGCGAAAAGCGTTTACCGCTTCTACAAATTGATCTTCAGGAACATCGATCGCTTGATAATGTAATTTCTGTTTTGTCTGTTCGGCAAAGGCTTGATGAATCGCGGGGGACAAGCTGTGTGAAATGGGATGCCCCATGACTGCGTACTGATCACGATCTGAAGCAAGATCGTAGTGGATGGTTGATGACATTCGACGGCTTCCTAGTAAACGAAGCGCAATTATAACCAAATGCGAATTATCAGGTGCTATCTCGTCGTTTGCGGCACAGACTACTTATAACAAGTATGACTCGATTCTCAGCGCTAAGCGCTCGCAATTGCGGACATATCCCACATCGGTAAGAAAATACCTAAAGCCAGCATTAATACCATCACCCCGATCACGGTGATTAACACGGGCTCGATCGTTGAGCTTAAGTTTTTAATATCGTATTCAACTTCGCGCTCATAAAACTCTGCTACTTCTTGCAGTAACTCATCCACCGCACCGGTTTCTTCGCCGACACTAAGCATTTGTAAAACCAATGGTGTGAACATCCCTGTCGCAGTGGCGGAACGCGTTAACGTATCCCCCTTTTCGACATCATTCCGAATGCGCGTTATTTGCACCGCAACGTAATCATTATCCACAGCCCGTGCGACAACGGTCAGTGCACGAATCAACGGCACACCCGCTTTTGTCGACATCGCAAAAGCGCGTGCAAAACGGCTTAATAAAGCACGTTCAATAATATCGCCGACCAGTGGTAATTTGAGTTTCCAACGATCCCAAGTATGTCGACCAGAAGCGGTTCTAAGCCACATTTTTATTCCAAAAACGAAGAGTACCAATCCACCGAGAAGAAACGGCCAATAGTTTACGAACACGTGTGAGGTCATCATTAATATTCGTGTTGGTAAAGGCAGCTCCGTCCCAGCGCTGGCAAAGACCTGTTCAAATGCTGGAATCACTAAAATATTAATCACCGTGATCGCTACTGAAATTGCGATAAGTACAAAACTTGGATAACGCACGGCGCTTTATATTCGCATGCGCGTCTCTTTATCGTGCTCCATGTAATGCGAGATCTGCAAAAAAGCTTCGTCGAGTTGGCCTGTGTCTTCACCGACCTGGATCATCGCGACAAACAAGGGCGGAAAAATCGTCGGATATTTCACAATGGTTTGACTCAGATCTTGCCCCGACTCCAGTGCCGCCTGAATCTCAGTGAGCACCTCGGCGAAATAGTCATTACGAATGGAACGGACAATGCCATTTATGGCCTGGTTGATCGCAACACCCGCACGCAGCAATGTGTACATCTGCCGCGAAAACATAATCATCTCACCAAGATCGGGCGCCCGACGATACTGCAAGAAGTGTTTTAATGATATTGATGCGTTGTCTTTTGCCTTCTCTTTCGGCGCAATCCGGATCGGTGTCACGCCTGTACTCATTAATTGCGAAGCGATGATCGCACTAGAGCTACCTTCCATATCGCCCGATACAATCGTACCCGCGGAACTTCGGCCTTGGTATTCAAACATGACCGTTTGTGATTTTTTGCTCATGGTTAATCCTCAACTAAGTCGAGATTAAGTTCAGCAATGTCATCAGGTAAGTTTTCTATATCATCCAAAAAATGGCTGCGCGTTTCTTCTGTACCACGCCCATCCACCGCCGCACTTTGTAGGTCGTACATGTTGATCGGTTGAGTTTGTTCTAGTGGATCGATTTGTTCATCATCCACGAGATACGGATTGCCCTTCGCCACTACCGTAGATTCTTTATCATCAGCCTCTTCCCCTTCGTATAAATCAGCTACGACGCGCATTACTTCTTCTAATGACGTCAATCCTTTCTGTGCATGCTCTAAAGCAACACGATCCAACGTACGATATTCAGGCGAGAGTAATGCTTGACGAATAAACGCTGCACTATCGCCAGATGCCAACGCAAGTGAAAGTTCATGATCGATAACTAATAATTCATGAACAGCAATCCGACCTTTGTAACCCGTATGATTACAATCCTGACACCCTTCCCCCGTGTAATACTCTGAATGGGTGCCACCGACGCGACGCAGCCAGACTGTTTCAGACGTATTCGGCTCTTCAGGTACGCGGCATTTTGGACATAAACGTCTGATCAATCGCTGCGCTATGATCGCTTTTAATGAACTGGCGAGTAAATAACCTGGCGAGCCCATGTCCAACAGCCGAGTCGCAGTGCTCACAGCATCATTAGTGTGTAATGTTGAAAACACTAAATGGCCGGTCATTGCAGCGCGTAGACCGATTTGTACAGTCTCTGCATCACGCATTTCACCGATTAACACCACATCCGGATCTTGTCTCAAGATGGTGCGTAATACGCGTGCGAAATCCAGATTTATTTCAGGATTCACCTGCACCTGATTAATCCGTGGCAAGCGATATTCGACCGGATCTTCCACCGTAATAATTTTACTTTTCGGCTTATTTAATAATTTCAACGTGCTATAAAGTGTGGTGGTTTTACCGCTACCCGTAGGACCGGTCACCAGCACCATACCGTGTGGCCTAGCAACTATCGTTTCGTAGCGTTCACGTATGTCATGGCGCATACCAAGTTGAGCAAGATCGGGAATACCCTCACTCTGATCAAGCAGACGCATCACCGCAGCTTCACCGTGATAAATTGGCATTGTCGACAACCGGATATCGACTTGCCGTGTGCCGATCATCATACTGAAACGGCCATCTTGCGGTAAGCGTTTTTCAGAAATATCCAAGCCTGCCATTAATTTCAAACGGACGATTAATGCACTGGTGACACGTTTTTCATTAATAACATGTTCGCGCAATACGCCATCAATACGTTGACGGATCCGCAATACTTTCTCATCGGGTTCAATATGAATATCGGAAGCTCGCGATCGGATCGCATCTTCAAACATTGATTGTAATAATTTCGCTACTGGCGTTTCAGTGTTATCAACACTATCGCCTTTATCATTTAAAAAACTATCGTTTTCTGTTAACTGTTCTTGTAATTCCTCAGCGAAACCCGTGATTTCGTCTTGCTGCTGATAAACACGATCAAGTACTTTTAAAACATCAGACTCACTCACGACACTGACGATCAAATGTTTACGTAAAAGCCGAGACAATTCATCGAAAGCAAAAATATTCGTTGGATCGGCCATACCAACAACAACAGAATCCTCCTCTTGCGCTAACGCAACGACCCGGTAGCGACGCGCATGAATTTCCGGGATAGATTGAGCAATCGTTGGATTAACCGGGTACTCACTCAAATCAATATAAGGCGCTTTCAACTCATTCGCTAAAGAGCGAAGAAACGTCGCCTCATCAATAAAGCCTTTATCGATCAAAACACGGCCAAATCGTGCGCCCGTCTTAGCCTGCTCTTGCATTGCTTCATTAAGTTGTTCTTGGGTAATAATATTCGATTCGACAAGAACTTCGCCGAGACGCGTGCGCTTTCGTTGCATCATCCGTTAACCCTTCTTTTTTTTATTTGCTGCGACGCCGTTGAGATCGGTCAGACGTTGATGTGCAAATTGTTTAAGTGGCGGTGAAATGGTCGTATCTTTTAATGCGTTTTTAAATGCCATTCGTGCTTCGTCATAACGCATTTCCGCCAGCATGGAGATCCCTAAACCCAACCACCATTTTCCTTTTTTGGGGCGAACTGCCAGCACACTTTTGTACGATAAAATTGACGCAATATGCTGGCCTTTTTGCTGCTGTAATGCGGCAATAAATGAATGGTATTCTGGATTAACTATTGCGCCCGGTGCTGCGCGTAATAATACTGCGAGTGCCACATCAACCTGTCCATCTGCTAGATAATAATGCGCTAATGGTTGAGCTAACTCGGTATTCTTTGGCGACTGTTTCAGACCTTGATGTAACACGAAAGCGGCTTGCTGTTGATTACCTTCTCGCAACCAGATCGATGACAATAATAAAATAGCCTCAGTGTTTTTAGGGTCGGTTTTTACACCTTCTGAGAGCATACTCAATGCCGCAAAAGCATCCCCTTGTTTTAGTAATGACTGCGCTTTAGTGACAAAGTTTGTTCGGTGAAAACGCCCATCTGACTTTTTAAACTCGGTGGGTTTTCTTTCAAATTTAGCTGGTTTGTGGGCTTCAGACTCGGCCTCACTTTTATCTAATAATAATGTCGCCTGATTAAGTAAATCCGCATGTAGCGCTGCCTGTGAATCAGGGCCGTTATGAGGCAAGATCACTTCTTCAGAAAGGTGACGATTAATGCTATTCGTTTGATCAGTAGGATTTTCACTCAATACGATCATCCGTCGGAAAGGCGTATCATCAATATCGGGGAAGGAGTTTTGACCCTCGACCAGAGGTTCATCAGCCTGATTCAACTCTTCGAGAGTAGAGTCTTCAATCAAATACCCATCCATTGATTGCTCCGCGATGGTTGGAATCAACATCGATTCCACCTCAGCGTTCGCAGATGAAACCATTACCGGGTTATCCGTAAGCGCATCACCCAAACCCAAATGAGTCGTTATATTAATCGGTAATTTATCCAAAAATAAAAGCACGATGGATAGTAGAAGAGAAGCAAATATAAAATTCCGAAAATAACGTATTTTTACGCGCCTAAAATCCGGCCCAACCCGATGCATTTCTTCATTGGTTCCATCGCTATCATAAAATGGAGGGAATTCAATATCAGGCAATATGCTAGGCAGCGTGGTGGTCAAATTTTTTCGACCACCGGCTTCTGCAAGAATTTGATTGACGAAGCTCATTGTCCGACGTTGTTTAGTGAATTAACGCCATCACATTTTCAGACTTTAAAATAAATGCCGTCACACCTGCTAAGGCAAAGACACCGAACGTGCCGTATGCCCAACGCCATAACCGACTCACTTCTCGGGTTGATTTTTCATGCCAACGCCGTGCGTCATCTGTATCCTCAATCGAAACACGCATATGCTTGCGCGTGACGATCAGATCACCAACTCCGTACGCCACGATCATGGCTTTATGTGCAAGAATATTTGCTAAACGTGGAATTCCGCGACTTGCAACAAACAATAGATTTAATGCATCTTCATCAAACATATCGCCATCTTTATAACCCGCGACAGTGAGGCGGTGATCAAGATAACGTTTTAATGCATCACGATTTAACGGCGCAAGTTTGTATGAAAAAGTAATTCGTTGTCGTAATTGTCGAATCGATCGTTCTGATAAAAGATCATCTAATTCTGGCTGACCAAATAACACGACTTGGATTAACTTGCGTTTTTCTGTTTCAAGGTTGGTTAATAACCGCAATGTTTCTAATGTTTGAATCGGCATTGCTTGCGCTTCATCAAGACACAGCACGACGCGTTTGCCTTCTTTTCGCAGTTTGATCAGCGTCCACGTAATGCGTTTCAGTAAAGTGTGTTGATTAATATTCGGCGCGTATCGAACACCTAATTCATCAGCGATCGTTAAGAATAACGATTCTGGCGTAAGGTACGGATTCGGTACATAAGCTGTGACGTAATCATCCCCTAAAGTTCTGATCAATGAGCGACATAACAACGTCTTACCAGTGCCGACTTCGCCCGTGACTTTGAGAAAACCTTCGCCCATATCGAGGGCGACTTTCATGACATTCAATGCGTCGCGATAAGCCGCACGATTCATGAAAAATGACGTATCTGGTGTAATCCCGAAAGGAAGTTCTTTTAATCGAAAGTGCTGTAGGTACATGGACATTTCCTCCTGTGCTACGTTCCTGTAAGCGTGGGTGAATCAATGCATGAGTCATGCCTATTTAGATTGATTCACTGCGGTGTCTTCGCGTGCTTATTGCGTAGATGGCTCTCGCTTTCGTGCCATCTACGCGAATTAAAACTGCTATTGAAACCGTAAATATTCGTGAACCGATCAGGGCCTTACTGTTGACGAATCCCAGTCGTTAAGATCTTGACGCATTTGCCCGACGCGCTGGCGTGAAGCATTAATAGAATTCGCCCAATCTCGTGAGTTGTTAACCACGATCGGACGTAAGAGAATCACCAGCTCGCTTTTTTTCAACGAACGGGATTTCTGTTTGAATAAATTTCCAATGATAGGAATATCGCCAGCACCCGGGGCTTTCGCATCCGCATCGTTGATCGAATCCTGCATGAGCCCACCAATCACAACAATCTCGCCGTTGCGAGCGCGAACAATGCTGTCCGATTCACGAATGACGCTTCGTGCTAGCGGCAAACTTTGAGGACGACCATTTACCTGTAAGTTTTTTTGCTGTTCCGTAACGCGGCTTACCGATGGATGGATATGAATCGTGACTTCATCGTTGGATCCAACTTGCGGCGTGACATCCAGCGCTATCCCTGAGAAAAATGGGGTTAACTCAATGTCCGATGAAATCACACCAGTACCACCATTGAGATTCGCGGCAGTATCCGATGAAACACCGGTCACAAAAAAATCATCCTGACCTACTTTAATGACTGCTTTTTGGTTATTCGTTGTGGAAATTCGCGGGCTAGACAACACTTGTACATTGCCTTGCCTTTTTAGTAACTCAATAAATGCTGAAAAACGGTTGGTGCTTAATGCTAATGAAAATACACCACCAAAACCTGAAAAAGGATTTAATGAGCTGCTATTACCATCGCCACCCACCCCAAGATTATCAGCGGCAAGATCACCGTTAACACCGCTAAGATCGCTATAACCAAAATCGTTATCTAAGGAACTGCCTCCCCCCGTCATACCGATATTAATATCGCCAGATAATGCAGCCCAATTAATACCGCTCCGGAAGTTCTCACTCAATTCCACTTCGAGAATTTTTGCTTCCAAAATAACTTGTCGTTGTGAGATCAATTGTGCCGCTCGCAAGTAATGCTCAACATCACGTAACTCATTTGGGATCGCCCGTACCACCACTAAACCGGATTGCGGACTGATCACAACACTACGCCCATCACTTTCCCCAATGATCGCATGAATAGAAGTGTTTAATTCATCCCAAAAACTGGTTAATGGTTGCTCTGTAGTGACTTGTGTACCCGTACTACTGCTACTTGATTCTCGACTATTGTTTGACGACGAGCTAGATGATCCTTCACTATTATTTGCAGCTGACTGCAACGTTCCTGAACTAACGGAAGTTGATGACATCCCCGATCGTTGTACATTCAAATAATCAACTTGGAATATCCGTGATTCAAGTGCATTCGGTAACACGCGTAATCCATAACCGGTACGTTCATATTCATAACCATACACATCACGTACAGCATCCATGACTTCAATAATCGTGACATTTTTTAAATTTAACGATATCGATCCTTGCAAATCAGGATGCACAACTAAATTAAAATATGTCCCTTCAACCAAGCTCATATAAAACTGATCAGCTGGCACATTACTTACTGAAATATCAAACCGTTGTTGCTCTGCTGAACCGGAAACCACAGGAACTTTCGTCTGCTTCCCTGATACCATTGGTAACGCTTGCATCTCAGGTAACAAAGCCTGATTCACTTCTGCCGGGATGGGTTTCGTCTGATGCTTGATCGTAGTAACCTCACTTTTTGCATGGGGCACATTCTGATCACCACCCGCCTGTAAAACCCGATCGATTTCATCCATCGTATTGGTGCGCTGCGCTGTCGATTCACAACCGTATAAAAACACCATCACTGCAAGACTTAAAAACCGAAAAGTATCTGTATAATTTAAAATGTAGTTTTTGTTCATTTTATTGACCGTTTTTTTACCGAGCTAGGCAGCAACATCAGCTTGATTGACTGCCCCTCGTATTCGAGAAATACCGCATCAGGTTCGATGCTAATGAGAGTCGCCGTGGATACCGTACCTCCAGGCTTTACCGTTTGGCCATTAATGACAGCCAGACGTGAGTGTTGACCAATCCTGATCGCTTGCAACGTCAAAACAGGATTAAGATCATCCACTTCAACAACTCCCTTCCCTTGCCTAAGAAGATTATTATTTGTTGGTGAACCGTGATAATTTGCGGGGCGTGTCGGATCGACAAGCTGCGTCACAGCCTGTGCCGGAATAGAAAGTGTCGCCAAGATTAACAAGCATCCCATAACGACAATTCGGTTTATCATATTCATACATTTTCCCTTCAAAGTATCAATATTTAAAAAACTTTAAGACACATAAGTCATTAAATTTGCAAACGTGTCATATGCACTTCACTTACTTCAAACCTGCCTGTAACCAAGCTTCATCCAGACTCAACGTAAAAACTTCAATCGCCGTCTCGACAGTAGGATACTCATCCGCATTCAGCACCAACGTTTCCCAGTAGAACTTCCAACCCAATGATTCAAGTGATTGTAAATACGCTAATGTATTTAAATACGAACCCGAAAACTCAAGCCTAAAGCCATGTCGCCAAGCGTGTGGGTACTTGTTATCCATCGTGTCAATCTTAGCAATGTCTTGGGTTGTTTGTGACGTCGCACCGGGATTATTTATATCTCCCACTTGCGCTGCTTGACCATTGGTTTGCGTATTCGCCGTTGCGTGTTTTTCCGCCTCGGTTGTTTCACCCGCTAATGGTATTTGCGCACCACCCTGACCTCGTAGGCTACGTATTTGTAAGTTATTGCTATTAATTAACATGGTTTTCAAAACATCAGCCATGGCTTCTGGTGCGATAAGATTGTCAGTGATCGCATCCAGTTTTTCGTCTGTAATACCAAGCTGTCTAACTAACTCGGCATAACGTTGACGATTTTCATCAAATTTTTTCTGTTGTGGATTATTAATGATCGCTTGCAGTTGAACATTTAATACGCCCACCGTTTCATTCAGATCATCCACCTTTCGTTGCTGAACTTCAGACTCTGTAACAAGTGGTTGATACAACCAAAAATCCCATGCGGTAAAAAAAGCGACAATGACCATGAGTGTTAATAACGATCGCTCTTTTAAGGAAAGGCCATTGAACTTAGTAAGTAAGAATTCAAGACTCATCCAACACCTCCACTATTTCATTACCACTTTCTTCCTTCGTTTTAATAAGAAAACTTAAATCATCCGCTAACAATTTATTTTCTTGCACTTCGATTGTTCTCGTGTTGATCTCGAGGACATTAAATTTTTTCCCTTTAAAAATATCTTCTTTCGATAAATTAATAAGATATTGGGGGGCAATTTTCGGATTAAGCACATTACCGGCAACCGCAATTTCCTGACCGCCCCGTTCAATAGCAATCCCCGTCAACCAACTACCTTTGATATGTTGCCTAGATAATGCAGCGAGATATTCAGAAAACCCTTCCGTTGTGCCTTGTTCTTCACCGACTAATGACTCGAGTAATGCCCGACGTGCGATGAGATCAGCTTCTTTAAGAATAATATCTTCATCGTTTATTCCACCACCCAACTTCTTACGTTGAGCTGCACTGACTCGTAATATTTCTTCACTGATCGCATGTTCTTTTTCACTTAACTTAACGACTTTCTCTTGTAATGAAGTTAACGTATTTTTCTGCTGCCAGCCTAACGCCGCAAAAATGATCATGGCGAAGACGATACAAACACCGCTATGCCATATCGTCATATATTCTTTTTTCGGGTGAAATTCCGGCTGAAACAGGTTGACGTCCTGTTGGATAATGCTCTCTACATCATGGCTCATGCTTCCACTGCCTCCTCAGAAACGTCGTCTTTTGCTACGTGTAAGGTGTGAGGTAAAGCTGCGCCGATTACGGGTAAACATTGTCGAATAATGTCTGGATTTATACTATCTTCGACTTTAAATACTTGAGCAATATCAAGATACTCCAAATCCATTCCCAGCTGTTTTTCTAAATAATCTTTCGTTCCAATAATTGGCTTAGCCAAAGGAACCAATTTAACCGAGTAAGTTGCGGGCTGGCTATATTGACTTTCGTAATAGTCAAGAGAACGTTGAACATCAACAACCACTCGATCCAACCAAGATTCCATTGAAGGGGTAATTTGGTCTGTGTAATGTGAACCAAAAAGTGCATCGGCGGCTAAAAGGTGGCGTGTAAAATAAAGTACACCATCTTTTGACAGTGTTACCGAACCGCCTTCACTTCCGAGATCAATTAATGCCATACCTTGACCCGTTGGATCATAGACAGAGGCAATATTTCGTAACGCAATTTCTGTGATGCTAATTTGTTCTAAATTGAAACCCGCAGCTAACAACATATCTGCCTGTTTTTTTACCTCACTTTTACGTGCGCAAACGACATAAACCATATCGACACTACTTTGCTGATCGGGCACATCAAAGACATCGATGACCGCATCATCAATCGGATAATCAATCATGTCTTTTACTCGCCAGCGCATCGCTTCTGCGATCTCTTCCGGCGGGACTGGCGGCGCTTCCATTATGTGTAAGCTATACATGTCGCTCGGCATTAAACTGACACATGGGTATTTTTTTAACTGATGCGATTGACAGATTTTTTTTAAAACTTTTGCACGATCAGATAATTTTGCACACGGGTGTAGCTCGCAAAGTTTTAATTCATAATTTCCGTTACGATCACTATTCACATGCACCATCGCAATTGCTTTCGATAACGGCCAAATTGCGACGCGGTGATTCTGTTCTGATCGTTGTTTAAATAGACTTAACATATCGATTCCTACTGGTTGACAACAAGTAACGCAATTAATAAGGCAAAAAAAGGCCTTTTTGCCCATAAAATCGTTGAAATCGCTTGACAAAGGGATATTTGCCCGGTAGTTCAGGAAAATGATTTAGGAGGTGAGAGAAAAAAGTTCACGTAAACCGTGAACTAAAATTGTTTTGAATGAATCGTGAACCTGGCGTTATTTAAAAGGCCAAAACTTTTTACTAATCGGTTTATGATTTTTGAAATGATCTTCAATTAAATCACTTTCATTTTTCAACGTTACATCAACTTCACGTACTTTTATTTCGTTCTCGACTCTTTCTGTCGAGTAAGTCACTTGTCTTGGCTTAACAATACGTGGCGTGATCATGACGACAGTTTCCGTGTTATTCACCGTATCTGCTTCTTTTCTAAAAGCATAACCTAGCACAGGAATATCACCTAAAACGGGCACGCCCGTTCGACCAGTCGAATCACTATTCTGAATTAACCCACCAATAAAAATTGTTTGCCCATCGTTAGCCAATAACTGCGTTGTCACTTCCGTGGTTTGTAATGAAGGGATACCATTCACATCCAATGTCGCGCTGCTCACTTCAGGGTGAATTTCCATCATGATTTGGCCACTACGATCAACAAACGGGGTGACTTTTAAAATCACACCAGCATCTAGAAATTGAATGGATTCGGTATTTCCATTTTGACTAGTTGTGACTTCTTTATAGCCTTGACGTGTACCGATAATGACTTCAGCTTCTTCATGCTCCAAGGCTAATAATTTTGGTGTGGACAGTGTTCGCACACGATTTTTATCGCTTAAAGCACTTAACACCACATCCAGATTACTATTCGTCACTGAGAAAAATAACCCATTTGCCGGTCCAGCAAGACCCGCTGTTTCAACAGCAAAATCCCCCACTGAAAATAATTTAGCCCAGTCAATTCCATATGATTCTGTGCGATCAAGTTTCACTTCTAAAATCTGCGCTTCGATCATGATCTGCACAGGTTGATGATCAACCTCTTCCAGTAACGATTCAACACGGATTAAAAATTCAGGTAAATCTTCAACGACGATTAATTTCCTATCGGGTAATGCCGTCACTTTTCCATAGCGTGATAAATGATCTTTAATAATTGTCGCAACCGCTTCCGGTTCGGAATACTGTACTTTGTACGATTTAACTTTGGTCAAACCACCAACTATTTCTTTACCCGCTTCATCACGTGTGACAACAAAATAGGTACTGCCGGACTTTTCAACCGCAAAACCGGCGGCAATCGCAACCGCTCTAATTGCTTCATGTAGATCAATATCATATAAATTAATTGAAACCTGACCCTGCACGCCATTAGCCATCAGAATATTTACTTGGCCATGTTTCGACATCATCTGAAACACTTCTGCAAGGTCAGCATGTTGTACAGAAATCGTGACTGTTTGTGATCGATCATGACCCTTACCGTAGTGTGTTTTCGCAGGTCGTTGACGATCACGCGGATCAATATAATCCGGCACCGGACGATTGGGACGTTGATAAGCAAACTTGACCGCCTCTTTATCTAATGTGCCGGGCGGAGTGACCGTTGGAATTTGTGTTACTTTAGTTTCGCTTAGAGTATTGGTAGCAGCAGGTTGCGCAATGGGCGTTGCTTCTGATTGGATTTCGTCTGCTGCTAATGAATTAGTTGGGAAAATAAGGCTCGTTATAAGGGCGACATAACTGATTAAAAGAAAACTTTCTTTTACGCTATAGCGCTTGCTCCAGCGCATCGGGATCATCGTTATACGTGATTGGAATTGTGTGCCCATTTTTTTCAAATACAACTGCTTTTTCCTTAACCTTAATGAGTGTATAACCGTCAATTTCTTCACCCAGGCCGACCATTTTTCCACCGATATTAACAATAGCGATATCTTCTGATCGGATGATCCCTCGAATTTCTGGCTGCCATAAAAATTGTGTTCTTGTTGTCTCTGGTAATGCCGACGAATTTTCGATCGTTACATTATTACCTTCTTCCGGTGTCTCGGCAGCCAATCGGTCTTCAGGGCTTACAAAGGGATCTCTATGCAATTCAAGTGCCACTCCATCAACCGCATTTTCAGCAAAGGTTGGTGAGAGCCCCATACACAACACGGCCGTACCGATCACGTTAAATATGCGCATATCACGCCTCCTCATCAGGCTGAATTAATGCCACAACGACTTTCATGTGACGCGTCATTTTATTGGTGCCAGGCGAGAGGCTTAACTCTTTAATGTAGAGCGGCTTTTCCGTATTCTCGATGGCATGAATCCAACGATAAACATGTGAATACGGGCCGTTTAATACGACACTAAACGGGATTTCGCGATAGTGATTCGACTGGATAGGATTACCAGGTGTAATGCCCATTAACTGCAATTTTTCTTCTTCTGCAAAGCGGCTAAGATCAGACATTACCGACAAGGGTGAGATGCCCGTTAAGACATTACTACCCGTAACGGAAAGCTCTGAACGTAACTCGGCAAGCTCTTGCCGAATGTGTGCCACGCGTTGCTCTCCAATAACCGGATCAACAGCGACCGCATTCATTTGTGATTCCCTTTTTTGCAAATCACGGTATTCCACCAACGTTGTTTTAAACACAGAGGTCCACAATGTCGTGCTCAGTAAACTGCCACAAGCAAATAACACGAAAGCTAACATACGTGGTTTGATAGACTGACTGAGTTTTTCCAACATTTAATTTATTTCCAACTCGAAACTAACAATGCCTCTTTGTGGATCAACCATCGCTGATCGCAACACGCGCACATCTTGTACGGTTTTCTGTGCCATTAAATTTTCCACTAAACGCGTGAGTGCCGCGTGATTTGATGCTTGCCCACGCGCCAGTATGATCGCACCGAGCGAACCGTCTTCATTCACGTTTTTTATAGCACTACCTGTTGCTTGCTCTTGTCCTTCAGCGGCGTTAATCAGATCGTTTGCTTGATAACCCCAGTCCGTTAACCATACCGAATCCTCCAACGTATTTTCAAATAATTGGAATGCCGTACTGGCCTGGCCACCTTGTTGTAACATCTCAACAAATGCCAATTCACGGTTAACATTCACCCGTTCTTTTTCAAGCCCATCGATAACGGTTTGATGTTCACGTAATGACTCTGACTCAGCGGTTAATTGAGAAATTTCCCTTTGTACTGAGTCAATTCTTAAACCCAAAAACAATCGTCCGATCAGCGCTGACAACACTAATGTCAGTACGACTGCAGCAAAAATGGTAAGCATTTTACGACTGAGCTGCAGGGTACGATAATCCGCAGGAATGAGATCCATCTCACGCATCTTCAACGCCCCCAAGTAAGGCTAGACCCGTGGCAACAGCAATCCCGCGCAATGATTCAAACTCATCCATGCGCGCCGCATGATGGGTGACAGGTAATCCATAAAAGGGCCGCATGCGGCGAAGTGGAATGCCGATCATCTCGGTCAAAATACTTTCAAGGCCAGGCCAACCGGCGATACTGCCGAACAGATACGCCGTCTGCACCGTTCGCCCACGCGTGCGCGAGGCGATATACAGCATGAGTCGTTTGATCTCGCTGGTGAGTTGTAAAAATGACGGTTTAAGAATATCCGTAATGGTTTCTTCAATGCCTGGAATTGTCACATCCGACCCCATTGCCATCTTTCGCATCACTTGAACGCCATGTCGCTCCAGCAACATTTGTGCTTCTTCTGTGGACACTTGTAAGGCATCGGCGACTTGTTGAATACAACCACGAGAACCGAAATTAATCGAACGATCCAGCAATAAACGTCGCCCCCATAACACCGTGGCATAACTGCGTTCAACACCGAAATTGATCACCACCGAGACACTTTCTGTTTGTTCTGGATGCATCGCCGCGATCAGACGATTGATCGCCGTCGGACCAATCTCTAACCGATCCACATTCATATTGGCTTTGCGTAAAAATTCTAACAAGGTAATCACATCGTTCCGTTCAGCCACCGCGACCAATGCCGTGCGATCAGCTTGTTCTTTGTGATCCGGTCTGATCTGTAAATAATCGACTACGGAATGCCCGAGCCGCTCACCAAACCGTTCTTTGATCGCATGCACCACCGCGTCTTCTTCGTTCTGGCCAGAGCGATATTTATATTCAAGAGAGACAAATTGCACCAGATCAGACGGGATCGACACCACTGCGCGATCGCCACGAAAGCCACCTTCTGATCGCGCCGTTTTAAGCAGTTGTTTCAGGTTATTACTGTTTTCCAAAAACGCGGCACGCGTACTCGGATACGGCAACGTCATTGCCGAACGAATACGTAAGCCACTCTTTGCAAAGTCAGCCTGAACAAGCTTGAGTTTTTCTGATCCGAAATCGATGCCAATCGGCCCGACTCGATGTAGTCCTATCATGATAGTCTCGAGAAATGTCTCCAATACTCTATATCGGAGATTCGAGCGCAATCTTTATGCCACCACCAAAGACAAGTCGAAAGTATTTTCTTAAATTAAAAAAATGCTTACGGCTCAGTATAATCAATCACTAATTGTGGCATGAATAAACTGCCTGATTGACGGGTTTTGAAAACAACATTTCCGTAGACCGCTCTAAGAACGATACCTTGATCCTGCACTTCATCATCACTGATCCATTCATTGATCAGGCTTGTTGGTAAGGATAACTCTTGCCAGTCTTCAGAATAAAAAGAAACGTCCATTGTGCCTAAAACAACATCATCCACATTCTGGTTTTTACCAATATTAGACCAACTTGCTTGCGACTCTTGCCAGTCCGAAACAAGTTTATACGCATTTATTTTAGTCAGAAATGGATTCTTAGTGTTTGGATATAAGCGCAGTGTCGCCGAATTAATAATCGCACCAGATGGTAATGCAGATACATCAAACTTTATCAAACTTCGATGCTCATTATTAACAATATCGTAACCTGTCTCCATGAAAACCTCTCCACCGTAATTTTTATTTTTATCAAATGAAGACTCATCAATATAGGTATCTCCAACGGGATTAAAGGTCATGTTTAACACAGAACCACCCGACTCTGTGACATTTAAACTTATTAAATTATCTGAGCCGTCATCTCCAATCACGTGATCACAATTATCGCCATTAATCGTAATTGCGCGCGCTGAGTTTGCCCCGTAGGTATCGATCGGATAATTAGACAGCCAAGTGCCGCCCATATTAAATTTAACGACTTGCTTTAAACCTCGATCAACGATCAAAAACGTGTCTGTATCGATAAGGTGAACAATATCTTGTGGATCACTCAATCCTGCACTGCTGTAATCTATCGTGCCATACACCGAACCACTTTGATCCATAATCAACACAACACCATTTTGATTCAGTACTGCCAGCATATTATCGTAGGTTCCACTCGCAGATCGTTTAATAAATGTTACGCCAACCGGTGATGTAATCCCTGCCGAACTCATATTAAATACAACTGCAGAAGTGCCTGTGGTATCCAAAAAGTATAAATATCCTGTTAATTGATCTGTCATCGCAAAATGATCAACATACACACCGCCTTCTATCGAAGATAAACCACTTGGCGAGATACCTGGTGTGCTAATATTTGATATCTCGACACCCGAGATATCAGTCATGTATATTTTTTTCTTGACTTGATCAAGACTCAGCCAAGCACCATCCGAAGGAACGATTTGACCATTAAACGACTCCCCCTCATTCAGATAGCTTAGACCTGAAATATTCTCTACACCGAAAGCATCACTATCAATTTCTGACACTTTATTGTTTGGTACGTAGTCGCCATTACAGGCCAAAACGACATCGCAGGTTTTTCCACATTCACAAGCATACTTAACTTTCAAAACAGGATGCTTAGTTGTATCCGTATGATTCTCACTTATAAACTCAAGGTTATTACTGGTTAAGATTTGTGCTTGCAACTCCAAACCATAGTTAGGAAAATCACCATTCAACCACCCTGTTAACAACTCGGTCACATCAAAAGATTTCCAACCGATGGTATTTTCATCCACCACCGTTTGAGAAACTGGCGTCCAGTCGAGATCGGATGTTTTCCACGCAACGCCAGAAAGCCGTTCATTGAACGTTGCTTCTGTTTCACTCCAATCTGAGGCAATTCGAAAAAGATCAACGGTAGAAATGAAATTGTTAGGTATACCTGATAAGTGCAACTCCAGTGAAGCAGAAATAATGTATTCCACTGGGATATCGATTGAACTTAGATCAAACTTATATAGTGCGACACGATCAGGCGATATTATATTATGTTTAACATGATACGTTGTTGCGCTACTGTAATTCGTATCAGGGCTACCTGAACGTAAATACGTTCCTGCTGAAACCGGTATTAACAAATCCGGCGCAGGCACGGAGTTATCGAACATGGTCACTTCGCGCGTGAAAGTTTGTGCAGCGCTCGTAGGATCGACAATTACAGAAAGTGTGACCGGTGAACCGCTTGTCGGCGAAACACTTGAGTTAAATCCCATACCTGCAAACGTACCGGTTGAAACCACCGAAAAGTTTTCGCAATCCAGATCTTTTTTTAACTCTTCCTCACCAATTTCTAAACCCGCCAGTCCGGAATATTTCACTTGAATCGGTGCATGGCCTCGAATAATATTTTCCGTTTCAATGTTGCTTTGTTTTACGATCATCAGCGCAACCACTGCGACTAACGAAAGGGTTAATAAAATCGGCATCAATATAATGCCGCGCATATTGTGGTGACTTTTTAAATTCATAGATCACCACCGAGTCGAATTAATGCACTTACTGTTTTTGGTTTACCATTATCCATATTTACGGTGAGCATTATATTCAGCAAGATGGTCTTTGCATCCGTTCCAATTTGTCGTTCAACTGAAAAGGCTTCGACATTCTCTGCAATAATATAATCGCTGAAATCAGTACCATCGATCGGATCAAGATTTGGAATGCGCTGCATTAAGCTTGTCCCAGTTATATAAAAAACGATCGGATCGTACCAATCTTCACCGACACTTCCATCTTCATCATTGTCGTTTTTATCGTCTTCATCGATGTTGCCATCCCGATCATCATCAACATCTTTTACACCTGACTCACCATCATCATTCACGTCTTTTTTCGTATCTTCATCGATGGCACCGTCACCATCATCATCAATGCCATTGATATTATCTTCGTTATTAACGCCATCCTCATCATCATCATTTTTACCTTGCCCATTGTCAGCAGTGCCGTCACCATTATCATCAATGCCATAAATGCCACTGACACCGTTGTTGAACCAGTCATCATAAAAATCTTCATCTATGCGCTCAGGCTCACCGACATCTCGCGTTCCATTTTGATTCAGATCGAGAAAATCTTTATCGTTATTCCCATCGGCCCAACCATCTTTATCACGATCCAAACTGTGCGGCATGCTGATAGCCAGCACGTCGCGTACGGACTCATTCCATACTGTGCCGGGATTATCTGGCTTAGGAATAAATAACGTATTACTTTTTCCAATCACATTACGCATTTGCTGCATCGCGAAACGCGCATCGTTTAAAGCACTGATTTCTGCTTGACTATGCTCACGGGCATCCAACGCCGGGTTGATGATCTGCATCAAACTCACGATCAACATGGCAGCAATTGCCATACTGATCAGCACTTCGATCAGGGTAAAACCAACGTGTGTGTGTTTTGACAAATTGACTAAACGTGATCGCATTTATCGTAACCGCAATGCTTCTATCGCATATTGATCTTGCTCAAGCGCGGCTTTAATCCAGATCATGTCGGATGACTCGCCGGTATAAGGATTACCGTCCAGATCAAGATCCAAATCTAACCCGAGTAAGTTAAATGGATCACCACTGTCGGTCGGGTTATACAACGCGACATAGACAACAATGCGGTTTTCGGTGCCACTTGCATCTGAATAGGTTGGGCTGATGGTTTGCTCATCACCTGCTTCTTCCGCCGCTGCGACTAACGCGTTGTGTGACTCAGACATGAGAAATTCCATTTTGTCGTGTAAACGATCATGCTGCTCACTTAAATTTCCCTGTACTTCAGTGCTTTTAATACCACTTCGTAATGCGTCCATCGCCGGCACTAGCATGATCGCGATCAACACCATGCTGACAAGCACTTCGACATAGGAAAAACCTGCTTGCTGTTCGAGCCGTGTGATCATTGCATTGTCACGCGTCCAACCATGGGGGAAATCAGCACGGCCATTTTTGCTGTGCCATCCGTCAAACTAAATTGTGCGCTGTCGAGCATTTCGTAAGCGCCTGCGTTGTAGTAGTTAGGCACACCAAATTCATCAAACTGGAGCTGATAACGAAATGTCGTATTCCCACCGAATAATAAAGCCGATGAATAAATACTGATCGGTGCGTACTTTCCGTTTGCAGAATAATCTAGCGTGTAAAGGGTTTTATCAATGGGATGGTAAACATCAAATACTGGGGTTGGTGGGACGGTTGATGTATCTAACCGGTAAACTTTGATCAACCCTTGGGCAGATTCGTAGTTAACCCCATGTGACTTTTTTGTTCGGATCGCTTCTTCGCGAGCAAAACGAACGGCTTGCGCAAGATCGCGCGTTGCGGTTTCGAGCTTATAGTGTTGGCCAAGTGAAAAGTCTGGCAAAGCCACGCTGGCGGTGATCGCGATAATCACGACCACCAACAGCATTTCCAGCAGCGTAAACCCGCTGAGATGTTTTTTGTGCTTTATCATTCACGATTCAATCCGTTAGTGAATTAGTGATTCGCGATGACTTGACCGGTTTTATTATCGTATTTCCAACCGTTAGTTCCATCAGATGCCAAGCTTAGATTACCTGCTGTTGAAACAACAACATCCTTCGCATTGGCATCCGCAGCGGAAAGTGGGTTTTTCGGAATCGCCGTTACACCAAAACCTGTCGACTTAAGGTAGGGTCCAAATTTATAGGTTGCATCTCCAATCGAACATGCTTCGCCATTTGCTGCGGTGTACATGGTTAACTGTGATGCAAAGGCCGCCGCACTATCCGCAGCACCGGTTCCTAGCGTTGAACCCGCTGGGCATGCACTACCAACTGCGATTGACGTAGCCGGGTATTCGCCGTGCTCTTGGTAATACATCGCCACTGCTGATCGCAAATTAGCTAAATTAGAGTCAAGCGCAGCACTTTTCGCATCGTCCGTAGAGCCTGCCAATTGCGGTACAATGACCGCCGCTAGAACACCTAGGATCACCACTACGATTAATAATTCAATTAACGTAAAACCTTTTTGTATTCCTGCTTTTACCATTTTTGTCATTTTAAAATTCCCGTATATCTTTTAATTTCAATTTGCTCGGCTGGAGCTGCTTAAAGTAGCTTCTCAACGGTATATCGGCACAATGTGCTCGGGACTTTAACCCGAATGCTGCGTAATCTTTGAAGTCGATCACAACGAAACTGTCTTCTTCTAACGACACAATATGCTAAAATATGCCAAACATTGTTCGGGTAAATTTCAAACACCATACACATCACAAACTTACAACAAACAACGCACTGGTATAATATTTGCAATACACATCACTCCATGACGACCGCTAACCATACGATCATTAATGACGCGTTGATTTAAAAATTTTTAAACCCGTCATTGATAAGAAAACAATAGGGAGAAAATGACAGAAATGAAAAATCTGACAAGGACTATTTTATTTACACTAAGTTTAACCGCCGCCACCTCTTCACAAGCACTGACTTTTGACGCTTTTAAAGACGGCAATGCGGCGACTGCGGGGAATCCTGCAATCACTCAAGGAATTGTCTCTATTTACAATCAAGGATCGACAGGCACGGGCCTCACCTCTTTCGCATACATTGGCTTTGATATTACGGACTTTACAAATCTTGCTACCGAAGCGGCATCAGCCACACTTAGTTTATTCAGTTTGGAAGCAAGGACAAACCTCCCTTTGAATATCTATGGCTTAAACGATAATGTCCCCGATAACTGGACTGAAGCATCGATCAATACGGGGAGTGCGCCGGGGTTGAGTGCGGGCTTAATCGATGCCAGCGCAACAACACTACTCTACTCTTCCAACGCGCTTTCACATTCTGGTAGTAATGCCGAAGTGACTTTTTCGACGAGCGATTTAGTAAACTTCATCAATGCAGATACTGATAGTTTAATCACATTAATCTTAGGCATACCTACTGAGCAAGAGGCGTATCACGACTTTAACAGCCGATCATCGTTTGGTAACCCAAGTGCTGGTTTTGCCGCATACGCACCCTCACTCGAAATCACACCCGTTTCACCCGTACCGCTGCCTGCAGCATTCTGGTTGTTTGCTTCAGGTATTGCCGGTTTATTCGCTTACCGTAAAAAAGCTTAAAGAGATGACACAAAAAAAGCGAGCCGATCAGACAATCGGCTCGCTTTTTTTATGCGGTACATTCGAATATCTATTAAAAATGAACTTGTCTAATTTACCGCACTGGAAATTTTGAATATCGGCAGAATCAACGCACTGACGATAAAGGAAATAAAAACACCCATACCGAGTAACATAATCGGCTCGATAATCTTCGAGAGTAAAGATAATTTCCGCGCGAGTTCTTTCTGATAATAATCCGCTACCCGCCCTGTCACGAGATCAAGTTTGCCGGATTCCTCGCCCGTCTGAATCATTTGTTTGATCAAGTGTGGAATAAATTTTTGTTTGCGAAACCCGACACCCAAACCCTTGCCTTCGCTGACATTCTTAATCAGATCTTCTACAAACAATTGAAATGACTTATTCCCGCTGGCTTCTTTACTGACTTTTAACGCATCAACTAAACTTACGCCATTCTCAAGTGAAAGGTGCAACAAGCGCATCATATGTGTGAGATGAATCCGCACCGCTAGGCCGCCGATAAATGGTGCAGTAAGAATTTTCTGATCAAACGTTGCGCGCATTGCAGGTTGTGACAATAATATTTTCAAATAAACACCTACACCAACAATCACCGCGAGCAATAACCACCAATAATTCAAAAACAGATCACTGCTCATCATTAACGCACGCGTGCTTAATGGCAGCTCCGCACCAGAGGAGGCAAACAATGGAATAAATTTTGGAAAGATCGAGGTCAATACGAAGATCACAACCAACAATGAAAAGCTGATCAACATCACCGGATAAAAGAAGGCTGAACTCACCATCGATCGCATTTCTTCACGCTTCTCTTCCATCTCGAGCAAATGCATTAACACCCGTGGCAAATAACCGCCCTGCTCACCTGCATCAACCAATGTAATATACGTTTGTGAGAAAGTCGTTTTGTGCTGTCTTAACGCTTGTGAAAACGTCGTGCCTTTTGTGACACGATTATGTAAATCCTCAATTAACTCTTTTAACGGTTCATAATCCGTTTGCGCGGCAAGAATTTCCAAACTGCCGTGTAAGTTATTCCCGGTTTCTAATAACAGCGCGAGTTGCTCTGTAAAAAACTTACGGTGATTCGCAGGAATGCCGCCACCTGATCGCAACGTGGCGAGATCAACATTTAGCCAATCTTTTTTCGAACCCGCTGCGACTTTTGCGGGCTTACTTTTCTTCGCTGATGCATCAGCACTGGACGCTTTTGAAAAATCGATCGCCATCTCATTGATCCTCAGTAATGATCCGCTTCACTTCTTCCATTGTCGTCTTGCCTTCGCGCACGCGTGCAATGCCATCTTGATACATCGTGACAATTTCAGACTGTGATAGATACGCATTGAGATCGTCCCGACTTGGATTCACCGTCATGAGGTTTTGTAAGTTCGAATTCACTTGCACAAATTCATGCACTGCCATTCGCCCTTTATAACCAGAATCGTAACAACTCGTACAACCACGACCTTTCACCAGACGAATGTGATCATCTGCTTGCCAGCCCATTTCATCGACAAGTGCGGGAGGTGCGACATAACTGGTTTTACAGTCGGGGCAGACCTTACGGATCAACCGTTGTGCCATTGATCCAACTAACGCAGAAGATAACAAATACGGCTCAACACCCATATCTAATAACCGAGTGACTGCACCGATCGCATCAGTGGTGTGCAAAGTTGATAATACAAAATGGCCTGTTAATGCCGCTTGAATCGCAATCTCCGCTGTTTCACGATCACGAATTTCACCCACCATAATGATGTCTGGGTCTTGTCGTAAAACGTGCTTAAGTAATTTTGCAAAGGTTAATCCAACCTTATCACGCACTTGGTTTTGATTAATAATATCCAGTTGATATTCCACTGGATCTTCAATCGTCACGATACTTTTTTCTGAACTGTTTAAATGCTCAATTGCAGAATAAAGCGTCGTCGTTTTACCACTTCCGGTCGGGCCAGTTACGAGCATTAAGCCATGCGTTCGGGTTAAACATTTTGTGAACATATTCGTGTTATGTTCACTCATACCAAGTTTATCGATACTTAAAATACTGCGATTTTTATCTAGCACACGCAGTACAATTTTTTCACCGTTGACACCAGGCAGAGAACTAAAACGCAAATCAACCACATTGCCTCGCGTACTCACCTGAATACGTCCATCTTGCGGTAAGCGCCGTTCAGCAATATCAAGGTTTGCCATGACTTTAAGACGTGACACCAACGCCGGATGCATTTCGATCGCCGCCGTCATCACTTCATATAAAACACCATCTACCCGCAAACGAACGCGTGTTTTATTGCGCGATGGTTCAATATGAATATCACTCGCGCCATCGCGGATCGCGCGCTGGATCACGGCGTTCACTAAATTTATAACGGGCGATCCATTTGCGACTTCATCAATACTCGCGAAGTCGCCTTCAATATCCTGATCGATCAGTTCAAAATCTTCTTCCAGATCGCCCACATACGCGTTGATCTCAACGGCACCCTCGTAGGCTTCATTAATACACGCTTCAATCTCTTGCGCACGCGCCAAGACCGGCTGCACTGTTAATCCGGTTAAGCGCTCGATTTCATCAAAACTGGGAATACTTTGGGGGTCAGACGTTGCAAGAGTAAGTACGCCACGCACATTAAATAGCGGCAGGACTTTTAAACGTTTTGCCAAAACCTGATCAACTAAGTGACTAATCTGTAGATCGTAAACCCCAGCACGCAGATAAGTGTAGGGCACATCGAGCTGTTGACTGAGAACTTTTAGCATGTCCGTTTCAGACACCCATTCACGCTCAACTAAAATTTCTCCCATCCGTTTACCCGTTTCGGCTTGTAAACGAATAGCTTCTTCTACATTTTCTTCTGTGGTTAGGCCTGCTTCAATCAACAGATCACCCAACCGTAAATTAATCAGGCTTTCGGTAGAGGCGAAATGTAATTCTATCTCTTCATGCCCTGCGCTAAGAATATCAACGTAATCATTAACACCCGTAATACGCAACACATCTTGGTTAATGGAATTAACACTCGTGAGCGTTAAACCACCACCACGACGCGCGAGTTTATCTTGTGAATCGAGTAGTAACTCAAGCGCATTTGAATTCAACGTAGGCACGTTGACAAGATCAATAATCAGCAAGTTTTCACGTTGATCAAGACATGCATTAATCGCATCACTTAATACATGAATTGCCGCCTCGTCATTTAACGTCTCGCTCGGCAGCAGGCGTGTCGCGACACCAACGCGATCATTTAAAACCTGTAACATTAGACACCGAGCCTATCAGCTACATTCACGTCCAGCTTATCAAGAAACAAACCGGGTTTATCAATACCATAACCTTGAGCGTAATCAATACCGAGTTCACGAACGGCGATCAGCACCGATTCATCTTCAACATATTCCGCGATGGTTTTTAAACCCATCGCTTGCGCAACATAATGAATCGATTTAACCATGACTTGATCGACTTCATTCTGTGTAATGTCTTTGATAAAAATCCCATCAAGTTTTAAATAATCAACCGGCAAGTTTTTCAAATAACCAAATGAACTCATGCCGCTACCGAAATCATCTAACGCGAATAAACAACCAATTTCGCGGAGGGTTTCGATAAACTTCAGAGCTTGATCAAGGTTACCAACAGCGGCAGTTTCTGTTATTTCCAAACAGATTCTGTGTGTATCAATCCCGCTTTTAGAGATTTCTGAATAGGCGTATTGTAAAAACGAATCTTCACTTAATGATTGACCGGAAATATTGATTGATACCGATACTTTTCTCTGCGAATCCTCATTATTAAACTTTCTTAATTGCTCAAGCGTTGTTTTCAGTACCCAACGATCAAGTAATGGCATTAAGTTATAGCGCTCAGCTGCTGGGATAAACACACCGGGCGACACGATATTGCCATTCTCGTCACGTAAACGAACAAGAATTTCAAAATGATTGGGTTTACCGTACGGATCAGATAACGGTGTAATCGCTTGGGCGAAGAGCTCAAACTGCTCATCATCCAGTGAACTTTTAATTCGGCTTGCCCAGATAATTTGATCATGATGCGCGATTAATTCTTTATCATTTGGCTGATATAAACGCACCGCATTTTTACCCTTTTCTTTCACCAAATGGCAGGCAACATCCGCAGCGGTTAGTACATCAATAATGTCACTAAAGTCGGGATCGATTTCAGCTACACCAAAACTACAAGACACTTCAAACACTTGCCCGTGAGACATAAAATAGAGCTCTTGGATTCCGCGACGAAGCTTTTCGGCCACTGCGACAGCTTCTTCCCCCGCGACATTTTCAAGAATGATCCCGAACTCATCACCACCCAAGCGAGCAGCAAGCACATCTCTATTCAGCTTATTACGAACTAATGCTGAGACTTGTCGAAGTAGACGATCACCTTCAGCATGCCCCCAGTTATCATTAACAATTTGAAACCGATCAATATCGAAATAAATTAATGAATGATAGTGACCTTCAATAGGATTTTTCACTAATTTATTCAACGACACTTCGAACGAACTACGATTCACCAAACCGGTTAATGGATCACGTTTTGATTGATAAATTTTACTGATCTCGCGCGCGAGCAACTCACACAAACGACGATCGGTATTGGTATAATGCGGTCGAGAAAGGTGATTAAAGAAAACCAAAATCCCAATCATTTGTTGGTTATGGTTTTCAATTTTCGAGATCACAAGTTGATATGGAATATCATCTGACTCAGGATGCTTTTCTGACCATTCATCACGATTTTGTACTAATGATCGCGGCTCTGCTGTCATCAGTGGATAAATATTCGTTCGTAATAAGGTCAACGTTTCATCGAAATCTTTTTCTTCAGCTTTACAATAAGACAGTTCTAACTGGTTCTCAGGAATGATTAGAACAACACCATCGTTCGATGTGTATTGTGTACTCTCAGAAAGGATTTGCTCTATAGCTTCATTTTCTTGATATTTTTCAGAATTTTGCCAAATTTCATCCAAGGCATAAACTAAGTTAACTTCTTCATAGCGTGCCGCAAGCTCATTCGACATGGCTGAAATTGCCGAGTGTTGATGAAAGTCATCCGCTAAGCAATGTGCAATATCACTCAACATCGTTTTCAAGTTGCCTTCAAGCATTTTCGTGAAATGCTCAAATGATTTTCTTGTTTGCAGTCGTAACCAAAATACTTTTTCTTCAGCGCCGAGCACGATTGGAGTCACCCAAACCGCTTCATCATTCGGTGATCGTAACCGCCGTGTTTGATATAAAAGGTTGGACCATTCTTTTTTTAATTCTGCACTATCCGCATCATCATAAGAGATAAGATCTGTATGCAATACACCACTCTGATCTACTAAGCTGAGTTCAATCTCAACACCTAATAAATGTGAAAATAACCCTTCGTAGCGGGCAACATCGAGTGTGTTAAAGTCCAACATGTTAGACAACCACTTCTTCAATTAAGAAATATTCATCCAAACGAGCCATAAGCTTTTTCGGGCTCAATGGTTTTTCCATGAATTCAATATTGTGCATACGTTCTGCCCACTCACGAAAATCACGTTCGGTCCGCGAAGTCATGATAATGACTAACGCCTCACTTTCTGGAAATTCTGATCGAAACGCTTCGCAAAATTCCTGGCCATTCATTTTCGGCATTTGAATATCTGACACGACAACGTCTGGCATTTCTTTTCGTACTTTTTGCAAACCCACTAGACCATTGTTCGCAATATCCACACTGTAGCCGGCCTTGATCAAGAAATGCTTAATCACGGAAATCACATGTGCTTCGTCGTCGATGAGTAATACTTTATTCATGTCTGCTTCCTGCGTTTTCGTTGACCAATAAAACCCCAAACCCTCTTTCATTGGAAATACTGATCATCTTTTATTTAACCTGCTTCTTTTAAAAGTGTTGATGTTTTTGCTATCTCAATCGTAAATGTTGTGCCTTTACCACGTTCACTCTCAACCGTTAAGCGTCCGTTGTGTAAAACAATAATTTCGTGTGCTAGTGACAAGCCCAAACCATGTCCATTACGACTGGTCACTTCATCATCTTCTGATCGATAAAATTTCTGGAAGATTTTTTTCTGATCTTCTGCTGAAATACCGATACCTGTATCCGAGATCCTGATCTGAACGTTATTGTCGACCTCTTCCACTTCCATAGTGACCAAGCCACCTTTATCGTTATATTTAATTGCATTTGATAAAATATTATTGAAGGCAATTCGCATCAGATCTTTATCTATCGATAAAGGTGGAATCGACCCCGGTAAATTCAGATTGAATTTAATTCCGTCTTTTTCACCAGCGCGTTTCATATTCTCAAAGATGTCTGCAAGGAAATCCCGGAAACGTATTCGCTTACGATTGATGCTGACATTACCCACTTCAAGCCGCGTGATATTCAGTAAATCCGTCACCATTGTGGAGACACGTTCCACTTCATCATTGATCACATTAATGCCCATGATTCTTTGTTCGGCATCGTCACCCACATCTAATAAAAGCTCGCTGTGCATTTTGATAATATTCAGCGGTGACTTTAATTCGTGCGAAACATGCGCAACAAAATCATCACGTGAGCGACGTGCCATTGCTTCCGCCGTGACATCTCGGAATAAAATTAAAATACCCACGGTCAGATCGGGGTTTGTCGGTAGGGCAATCGGCGACGCACTCACTTGAATGGTTTTATCCGGTTTATCGTCTGGTGAATACTCCACTGTTTCTGCACGCCTTAAGCGCGTAACGTTGCCTTCATAACGCACTAATAAACTCATGACCTTTTGATTTTTACACCAATCATGCGGCATATTACCGATGATTTTATCGCTGGATAAACCGATCAAATTCGCCAGTTTTTCATTCGCAAATGTAGCCACACCACTTTCGTCGAGTGTGACTAAGCCGTCGGGATAAACCTGCATGACGGCCTGCAGTTTTCGGTTGTGATAGGCGATCACTTTATTCTGTGTTTCGGTATCCAGTTTGATCTGTTTAGCCTGATCAACCGTCGTTATTAATTGTTTCCGGAGTCCGATCAGAAGTTTTTTTACACTGCGTTGTTTACCCAGTTTTTGCTTTGCTTCATCAGGTAAAAAAGAATGGAGTAACGCCTTTGTCTGGCTATTTTGCCGTAGCTGCCAAAGTAACAGGCAAATACTGATCACGGTCAGAAGAAGTAGGCCAATTACAAGCGGTTGTGTCAGAAGGGCGTTCATATCAATTAGGCTTAGCGCCGTTGCTTGCTCCAATGTGTTATAAAAAATTTCCTTATCTAACACACTATGTCGGCAAAAATGCGATGAACTTAAACAGGTAATTTGACCGTTGAACGTGGGAATGCGACAACGTAACGAGAACACCGGACCCGGTCTGATGAAGGGTGATCGGGTACGGTGCTAATTCACTTAGCTAATTAATGTAGCGGAATACTTCGGAAAAACTTATGCTTCTGCGTGCATCGTTGCAATGGCTTTAGACAGCAAGATCGTTCGGCGAGCGCCTTCAACATGTAAGTTCTCGATCAGTCGGCCATCTAATACGACAACACCTTCACCTTTATCTTCCGCAATTTTATGCGCTTCGATGATGCGCTTGGCAAGCGCGATATCATCTTCTGATGGTGCGAAAATTTCATTCGCCATGTTGATCGTTTTCGGATGGATCAGCGTTTTGCCATCAAAACCCATTTCTAAACCTTGTTTACAGACTTCTTCAAACGCCTCACCATCGGACAGATCGAGTTGCACACCATCAACGATCGCCACGTCCGCCGCACGTGCAGCAAGTAAACATAATCCCAGACTGGTTACGAACGGTAATCGTTCACGCGTGTGGCTCGCACCGAGATCTTTCGCCAGATCAGACGTGCCCATTACCAATGCCCGAATGCGTGGACTGGCGGTGGCGATTTCTTCCGCGTGCAACATACCGCGCGGCGTTTCCATCATGCACCAGATCTCCATCTCATCTGCGCCGAAATTGTTCAAGATCTGCTCAGTTTGACGCACCATATCACCGCTTTCTACCTTGGGGATAAGCACGGCTGTCGCCCCGCTTTTCGCCGCGAAGACCAGGTCACCATAGCCCCAAGACGAGGCCAAGGAGTTTACCCTGATCACAACCTGCCGCTTACCAAAGCCCCCTGCTTTCACGAACTTGCACACCCGATCACGTGCTTCCAGTTTCGCACCGGGTGCGACCGCATCTTCCAAATCAAAAATAATACCATCTGCCGCCAGTGATTTTGTTTTCTCCATCGCACGCGGGTTAGAACCCGGCACATACAACACACTACGAAGTGCGAGAAACGTTCTAGGCATAACTTACTCCTATCTTTTTAGTTATTGTGCAACGCAATAAAAAGTATACGCGATTCTCTTACACCAAACGTAAACCTACGCAAAGACACAGCGTTCACAAACAGGAAAAACTGAACACTGCGTCAACCAATGCTGGATCAGGATTCATGCTAAGGTTGATTATTGATTATCGTGATCACCACGATCGCGCGCCGCACTCAGCATTAATGCCAACTTAATCTACAAAAGACCACACTCTTAAGTCACCCCGATAAGAAGCATCATAGAAACCAAGCTCAGACTTATGCAAAAATTTTTAATCCTATTACTGTCCGCACTTTCTGCACTTGCACCGCTGTCGATTGACGCTTACTTACCGGCCATGCCTGCGATGGGGCAGGATTTTGGCGTCTCTATTCACGATATCGAACTCTCCCTGAGTATTTATTTGGGTGGCTTTGCGATTGGACAAATTCTCGGCGGGCCACTATCCGATCACTTCGGGCGACGTGCAGGGATATCAATGGGCTTAATTTTATTCAGTTTAGGCACTGTTCCGATTATCTTTGCAAATTCGATTGACGTGTTATGGGGATTTCGTTTTTTACAAGCCATCGGCAGCGGCATTGCCGTCGTCAATACCAGCGCGATCATTCGCGATCTCAGCAGCGGCCAAGAAAGTGCGCGGAATCTTGCGCACGTAGCCGTGATCATGATGCTCGCTCCCTTACTTGCGCCGCTACTCGGCACGGTAATTTTGCACCTTTCGGGCTGGCGCGCGATCTTCAGTTTCTTACTCACTTACGGTCTGGTCATTGCCGTACTTGCTCATTTCACGATTAACGAAACTCGCATTCAAACAACGCATAAAACCCCCACCTTACAACGTTACTGGCAAGTGCTTTCACATCGCGAAGCGCTTGGGTATTTATTCTCCATGAGCCTCGCGTATAGCGCGATGTTTACCTTCATCACCTCCTCGCCTTCGGTTTACATGGGCTATTTTGCGATCAGTGAAGCCGCCTATCCGTTCCTGTTCGGCGCGAACGTGATCGGCATGATTCTGATCAACCGCCTTAATGTGCACCTACTCCAACGAATAAAATCACATCAACTGCTGATCATTGGCCAGACAATTCAGTTTATTCTCGCAAGCCTCTTATTTCTCTACATCTTCCTCAGTGCAACACCGTTAATCTACATCGTCGCACCGCTGATCATCTTATTCGTAGGCTCACTCAGCTTCATCGTCTCCAACGCGATGGCCGGTGCGATCGAACACTTTCCCCACAACAGCGCCACCGCCACCGCGCTCCTTGGCGCATGCAGCTTCGGCCTCTCCGCCCTAGTCGGCGCGCTCGTCAGCGCCATCGGCGACGGCACCCCAAAACCCATGGCCATGATCATCTTCGCCTGCGCACTCCTCGCACCACTACTCCGCTGGATAGTGACACCTAAACTCGTACCCGTCACAGAAAAAGTTTGATTAAAAAGGAAAAAGAGGCTAAATAAATATCAGACAGCGTGAAAAATTAAAGAGATTATTTATTATCCCATTCTGATTCCACTGTACATCACAAAGTCGAGTGGCACAGAATTATATATTCAACATATGCGCTTATATAAATAATATTTGAATACCCGGGTGTTTTTTAAGAACCTCATTCAGATAAGAGAATATCCGGCATCTCAATCCCATTAAATCGACTTGCCTTTACAATCGAATACGCCCCAACATTTTCGATTACAATTTCCGCTCCAATTTCTAACGGTTGATCAAACCGATATTCTCCAAACACATCACCGCTTTTACAACTACACCCAACTAATAAACACGACCAAGTTCCTTGCGGATTATGTTGTTGAATGATTGGTGAAGTTTGATATTCAAAAATTTCGGGTAGATGTACGACGGACGTATCCAAAACAGCAATAAATTGTCCGTCGCGTTCGAACAGATCGATCACGCTAGTGTGCATTGACCCGGCATGATCGACAATGCCTTTACCCGGTTCAAAATAGACGATGAGATCGTACGTCTCCACCAAGTGACAAACGATCGTTTCAAATTCTGCAATTTGTTCTTGCTGACTAAAAACGTAACCGCCTCCTAGGTTGATCCAGTCAAGTTCGTTTAGCTGATTAGAAAATTTCGCTTCGATCAGTTTTAACGTTTCCGCGAGGGGGGCGACCTGATCACAATTAAATAAGGTATGAAAATGCACACCTTTTAATCCAGCCAATGATCCCACACGATGAAACGGCACACCAAGTTTTGAGGCTGGGCGACATGGATCGTAGCGATCATCATTTAAAAAAGATCGTTCTGGATTAAGGCGTAATCCCAGTACGACATCTTCAATAATATGCGTGGCATAACGCGCACGCTGCGTTTCTGAATTGAAGTTGATCACGTCACACACATGCGCCAGTTCGGATAATTGTTCTTCACGTAAACCCGGCGTGCTGAGATGAATTTCATGATTGCGTTCGTGCTGCTGCTCGGGTGTTTGCTGCATGATCACATCATGCGCCAGTTGTGCTTCGTACAGAGAGCTGACACAAAAGCCATCCAGATGCGGCAACATGCGTTTGAGCAATTCAGGTTCCGATAAAGACTTGATCGAATAAAGTAATTTAAAACGTGTTTTTTGTCTTAGATCACGGAACTGATCAAGCCGCGCGATACACTGAGAAACGTTAATAAGAAAAGCGGGTGTTTGCATGCTGGTTATTGTAGCGGCGCAACGCAGAAAATCGAATGCTTGTGTACGATCTTGATAAAACGCTATTTGCCCTTATATAGAACGTAACGAAAATATTCACAGGAGTTGTTACATGCGACCTGACAAAATGACCACAAAATTTCAGCTCGCGCTTGCCGATGCACAAAGTCTTGCACTGGGGCGCGATCACCAATTTATTGAGCCATTACATTTAATGACGGCCTTACTTGATCAAGAAGGCGGCAGCGTGCGGCATTTACTCGCGCAATCTGGCGTAAACGTGAATACCTTAAGATCCAAACTCGGCGAAGCGCTAGATCACATGGCGAGTATTGAAGGTGCTGGGGGTGATGTACATGTTTCACGCGAACTGGAACGTTTGCTGAACCTCACTGATAAAATTGCACAAAAGCGTAATGATCAATACATCTCCAGCGAACTGTTTCCATTAGCGGCACTTGAAGATGGTAAAAGCCCGATCGCGAACTTGTTATCGGAAGCTGGCGCAACCAAAACAGCGTTGGAAAAATCAATCGAAGCCCTGCGTGGTGGTGAAGCGGTGAATGATCCAAACGCGGAAGAAAACCGTCAATCGTTAGAAAAGTTCACAATCGATCTCACCGAACGCGCTGAACAAGGCAAGCTTGATCCGGTGATCGGGCGTGATGATGAAATCCGTCGCACGATCCAGGTCTTGCAACGTCGCACTAAAAATAACCCCGTACTGATCGGCGAACCTGGTGTGGGTAAAACCGCAATCGTTGAAGGCCTCGCGCAACGGATTGTCAATGGTGAAGTGCCAGAAGGATTAAAGAATAAACGACTTTTATCACTCGATATGGGTGCGCTGATTGCCGGTGCTAAATTTCGCGGTGAATTTGAAGAACGTTTGAAATCGGTTTTGAACGACTTGGCTAAACAAGAGGGTCAGATCATTCTTTTCATCGATGAAATTCATACCATGGTCGGCGCTGGTAAAGCCGAAGGTGCGATGGATGCCGGCAATATGCTCAAGCCGGCATTAGCGCGTGGTGAACTGCATTGTGTTGGCGCAACAACGTTAGATGAATACCGTCAATACGTTGAAAAAGATGCTGCATTAGAACGCCGTTTCCAAAAAGTTTTAGTTGATGAACCGAGCGTAGAAGATACGATCGCTATTTTACGTGGTTTAAAAGAACGCTATGAAGTGCATCACGGTGTTGATGTGACAGATCCAGCTATTGTCGCTGCGGCTACGCTCTCCACACGTTACATAACCGATCGTCAATTACCGGATAAAGCGATCGATCTGATCGACGAAGCCGGTAGCCGAATTCGTATGGAAATTGATTCAAAACCCGAATCAATGGATAAACTAGATCGTCGTCTGATCCAATTAAAAATCGAACGTGAAGCGTTGAAAAAAGAAGAAGATGACGCATCGAAAAAACGGCTTGCGACGTTGGAAGAAGAGATCGAAAAACTGGATCGGGAATATTCCGATCTTGAAGAAATCTGGAAATCAGAAAAAGCCGCATTACAAGGCACACAACATATTAAAGAAGAACTCGAACGCGCGCGTTTGGAATATGAAAATGCGAATCGAGCTGGTGATTTGAACCGTATGTCTGAATTGCAATACGGCACCATTCCTGCGCTAGAAAAACAACTCGATATGGCAGCGCAAGCAGAAATGCAGGAAATGCAATTGCTGCGTAATAAAGTCGGCGAAGAAGAAATCGCGGAAGTCGTATCGAAATGGACTGGTATTCCAGTCTCTAAAATGCTCGAAGGTGAACGCGATAAATTATTGCGTATGGAAGAAGGCTTACACAATCGTGTCGTCGGTCAAGATGAAGCGGTAAAAGCCGTGGCCGATGCGATCAGACGCTCGCGCGCTGGTTTATCTGATCCGAATCGCCCGAATGGATCATTCTTGTTTCTCGGTCCAACCGGCGTGGGTAAAACGGAATTATGTAAATCCTTAGCGGAATTTCTGTTCGACACAGAAGATGCGATGGTGCGCATCGACATGTCAGAGTTTATGGAAAAACATTCCGTCGCCCGTTTAATAGGTGCACCTCCGGGTTATGTTGGTTATGAAGAAGGTGGTTATTTGACCGAAGCGGTTCGTCGCAAACCTTACTCTGTGATCTTGATGGATGAAGTGGAAAAAGCACATCCCGATGTATTTAATATTTTGCTTCAGGTGTTGGACGATGGCCGCTTAACCGATGGTCAGGGACGCACGGTGGATTTTAAAAACACCGTGATCGTTATGACCTCAAATCTTGGATCAGAAAAAATTCAGGAGATGACCGGCGACGCGAATTATTCAGCGATGGTTGAAGCGGTCATGGACACGGTTTCGCATCATTTCCGTCCAGAATTCATTAACCGGATTGATGAGACGGTGGTGTTCCATTCATTACAGAAAGAGCAAATCCGCGCGATTGCCGATGTGCAAATTGAGCACTTACGTAAGCGCTTAAAAGAGCAAGATCTTCAATTGGATATTAGCCAGGCTGCACTCGATAAACTCGGTGAAGCAGGCTTTGATCCGGTTTACGGTGCACGTCCATTAAAACGGGCGATTCAGCAATATCTGGAAACACCATTAGCGCGTGATCTTTTAGCCGGGAACTATCAACCTGGCGATACGATTCTGGTTGATATGATGAATGATCAACTAAGTTTTACGCAACGTTAATACGCACTCACCACGCTTTGATGTATTTCTACCACAAAGCGTGGTTGTTTTTGAGACAAAATAGAATACCCATTTTCACGTAAAGATCTGGTTTGCTTTTAGGTCTACTTTTACGTCATCCCACTGTTGTTCTCAAATTCCGATAAAAACCATCTACCCTTCACAGACGTTTTTTATTAATAATCACAAAATACAAATTCATAAAAAGACCATCGAATTGTCATCGTTTTCATCGATTCACGATGAGAAAGTGATAAACGTTCGACTGATTTCAATCAATAGCTCACCCAAACAGGTGAGTTTCCGTACTTGAATCACGAATAACGAATAAACTTGGTGTTATACCTTGATAACCGGGTATAATGCCCGTTCGCAGTTTCTTGCGATTAATCAACACATTAAATTTGAAGAGAATAGTATGAGTAAAGGTACAGTAAAGTGGTTCAATGCAGAAAAAGGTTTCGGTTTCATTACACCTGAAGAAGGTGGTAAAGACCTTTTCGTTCACCACTCAGAAATTAAAAATGGTGGCGGCTACGCAACACTTAATGATGGCCAAGAAGTAGAATTCGAAGTCGGCCAAGGCCAAAAAGGTCCTTGCGCAAACAATGTTAAAGCTATCTAAATCTTAGTAAGCTGACATGAATTTAGTCCAGCACCGCTTTTGCGGTGTTGGGCTCTTATAAAATCGTTCTTTGTGGTTCCCTGCTGCAAGAACTTCAAATGTAGTTTCTGTTTTGTCTTCACTAAACAGCTTTCCAATACGGCCTTGCATTCAATCAAATTTCATTCTCTGTTGTAACATTTTCAGATCGGATCGATTGATATTCATTACTCTATGTCATGATCTTGGCTCGGTTATAATGCGCAAATGAAAAAATATTTTATTGTCGTTTTGCTTGGGTTAGTTCTTTTATTTTCCGGTATTTTCGCCGCGCTTTATTTTTCAGCCGATCGCAAGCCCGGTGATACAAACCAAATTACGCATTTACCTTGGCAGATCAGCCTGCATGCCGACGGCACATCCAGCGTGTTTGGAATCCAATTGGATCATAGTACGCTGGCCGAAGTGGATAAACGTATTGCGCGTGAAGTTCAAGTCCACCTTTTTCGTGATCAGGACAACAGTCTTACAGCAGAAGCGTTATTTGAACGTATTAATCTAGGCGGGTTAATTTCAAATTTAATACTAACGTTGGATGTCGATGAAAAAACGTTACGTGATCTGGAATTACGTGCGATTAAACGATCACCCATGCCGACAGGTTCATACGAATTATCGCTATCGATCAATGATCAGGAAATATTATTAAGCAAACGCATTTTGGCAATTACCTATTCGCCCGTCTCAGTCCAGTTAAATGAAGAAATGATTTTTTCTCACTTTGGCAAGACGGATGATCGCTTCACCGATAGCGATAATTTAATCAGCTACTTCTACCCTGATCGCGGTGTCGCTATCACTCTCAATACGAATAAGCGTGAAAAAGAGGTTTTTCAATACGTTGCACCGCGAAATTTTGATCATCTAAGGCAAACCCTGTATGGTGCGGTTGCTAATTAACAAACCGCGAGACCACACATGAAAATCTCTCAAAATGCTGTCGTCGTGATCGATTACACACTCACCGATGATGATAGTAATCTGCTTGATCAATCTGCAGATGGCAACTTCGCCTATCTACATAATGGCACAAACATTATTCCCGGCTTGGAAAAAGCCCTTCTCGATAAAGAAGCGGGCGACTCATTACAAGTTTCTGTTGGCCCAGCCGAAGCCTATGGCGAACGCGAACTCGAAAGAATTCAAACCGTACCGCGTGAAATGTTTCCTGCGGAAGCTGAAATTCAAGTGGGTATGCAGTTTCAAGGTCAGTCACCTGAAGGTCACGTGAATGTGGTCACCGTAACGGAAGTTAAAGATGATCAAGTGATCGTTGATGGTAATCACCCACTGGCAGGTAAAACACTTCATTTTGATGTAACTGTCGTTGAAGTACGCGAAGCAAGTGAAGAAGAATTAACCCACGGCCATGTGCATGGACCGGGTGGTCACGAGCACTAATTTGCTCGATCCTGTAAATTGATTCCAGTATTATTGCCCACTTTTATGTGGGCAATTTTGTTATAGGACCATGCAAATTCATGATCAAGTATAGACCTGAAATTGACGGCTTAAGAGCGGTCGCTGTCTTATCTGTAATTTTTTACCACGCACACTTTCATTTTAAAGACATCTTTCCTTTTAAAGGTGGCTTTCTTGGCGTTGATGTTTTTTTTGTCATTTCAGGTTACTTAATCACGTACATCATTCTCGGCGAAGCTGAAAAAGGTACATTTAGCTTTCGAAATTTTTACCTAAGACGAGCCCGCAGAATCCTCCCCGCTCTATTTACCGTCATGCTCGCTTGCCTTCCGTTTGCATGGGTTTATTTGCTCCCAAAAGCAATGAAGGAATTCGCGGGGTCTGGTTTAGCAACGCTCGCTTTCGGATCAAACTTCTGGTTTTGGCGAGAAGATAGCTATACTTCCGAAGCCAGTGAACTCAAACCATTACTGCATACTTGGTCATTATCGGTTGAAGAACAGTTTTACGTTTTCTTTCCCATCATCCTGCTGTTGATCTGGAAATTCGCCCGCCATCATCTTGCAAATATTTTAATCATTGTTGCCGCATTATCATTAATAATGGCCCAATACGGCAGTGAGAAATATGTTGATGCGACATTTTACTTACTGCCAACACGCGGTTGGGAATTGTTAGCGGGTGCTATCCTCGCGAAGTTTTCCTATTCACACGGTCGGTTAAGTAATGCATTTTTAGATCGTACGATGCCCGCATTAGGCTTGTTATTAATCTTGCTCTCCGTCCTATTTCTGAATGATGAAATTCGACATCCTTCGCTTTTAACTGTCCCATCTGTTCTGGGCGCAATGCTGGTTATTTGGTTTGCGAAGAAAGGGGAATTTTTTTCAAACCTACTCAGCAGTAAACCTATCGTCGGCATCGGTGTCATTTCTTACAGCCTATACCTTTGGCATGTTCCCATATTCGCTTTTGTTCGGATCGCGGGTGACAACTTTTCTAATATAGACAAAGTTTTGTTTATTGCATTATCTATAGCGCTCTCAATCATCACTTACTTATACATTGAAAAACCATTTAGAAGCTCAGTCAAAAAACGAACTTTTTTTATCATGCTCGGAATATTTTTCATATTAAATTCTGTCGTTTATTACGCCTTCTACCACCTCAATGGTGTTCCATCACGATTCCCTTTGTTGCAACAACTACAATTAGATAAAGTGAATTACCGAAAGATCTACCGCGAAGGGTTATGTTATTTAAGCCCACAAAATATGCTTGAATCAAACCCGCTTGAGCAATGTCGCAAGCAAGAGAATTTTAATACTCAACTCCCCACTCTTTTCCTCTGGGGAGATAGTCACGCGGCTCACTTATATGCTGGTGTCGAGCATAACTTCGGTGATGATTATAATATTGTTCAACGAAATTTTTCTGGTTGTCACCCGATAGCTGAAAGACAGATTAGTGGTCGCCCAACCTGTGATGAATTAAATGCTGAGGTTATTCAAGAAATCATTAAAATGAATCCTGAATTCTTAGTCATCGCGGGCCGAAGAATGAGAGATTATGATCTTTTTGAAAAGACGTTAAAAACATTAAAAGAGAGTACTCAAAGTAAAATTATTCTCGTCGGCTCTGTTCCTGAATGGAAAGACGGCCTACCAAAGGTCGCACTCGATTATTTTCATGCTAATCGTGCACTCCCCGAGCGCCTGAATGTCAATGTTGATATTCCATATACAATGAACCAAACCTTGGGAAGTCTTGCTAAGAAGATGGGAGTTTCTTACTTGGATAGCAGTAAGGTTTTTTGTGAAAACGATGCATGTCTTGATCGCATTGGTAATAGTCTAACAGCGTGGGATTACGGCCATTTAACGGTTAGTGGATCAATATACCTGACGAAAGAGCTTGAGCCCTTTTTAAAATAATATTTAGCGTTTTAAAAATACTTACTTGGCGTGACATGCAAGACGACAATACTTTTCTTTCACCTTACATGTCACGCCAAACTTAATTTCCTCAGATCGTTTTATTACTACAAAATTAATTCTTTTAAATAAAATTTAGTTTAATAAAGCGGGTTGGCCTTTACGGAAAACAGCGCAATCTAATTCGCGTTCGACCACACCATTGTAGTTCAGACTTAATCTCCCCGTTTCTCCAGGAACCCCAACACCCGGATTTCGGCTCATATCTTCGAGTGAGTTCACTAATATATAGGCATCGTGTCCCATCGCGCGCAATGGGTTACCGCCACCACTGCGTAATCGCACGGGCATGTCACAAAAAATTAAACCTTCAAGATCCGCGTCCATTGTAGGGTCCGGTTGTCCATACACTCGCGAGCTTGAATACACGGGTAGATCATACGCGCGTTGCAATTGCACAACAGGTCGTAAGATGCGTGAATCTCGTGGACTGGCGGTAAAGAAGATCATATCGATTTTCTGATCACTATTTGACGTACGGTTAGTGCCTTTACGCACATCTTCCCAAAGCGGATCGGCACTATCTGCACGGAGTAATCGTTTCACGACTTGGCTCAGCGTATTGGTATTCGGCGCGAATCCGTCATACGCGATCACACTACCGCCATTTTGTTCGAACTCCCGCATGAAAGCATTTGCGATCCGCTCTCCGATCGCATCTTGCGACGCCAATACAGCCGCTCGATAACGACCATCGGCGATTGCTTTACGAGCAACTTCAGCCGCATCATTTTCGGGACTTAAACTATATTGAAACAAACCATCACCGGATTGATTCGTTAATTGATTTAAACCAAGAACCGGCACACCCAGGTTACCTTTCGCGAGTAACTCACCAAGCTGATCTTTTTGAAGCGGCCCGACGATCATTTCCGCTCCGTTTTGAATCGCCGCTTCAGCGATCATCGTTGTGGAGTAACTGGGATCCGCTGAGTCGTAAACTTTAAAATCCACATACCCTAGCGATGCGCGGTCTGCTGATTCACGGAAACCACTCAGCACGGCTCGTCCGGCTTTTTCGTAGGCGCCCGATAAAGGTAACAACAACGCCACTTGACGAGGTGTCCCTTCTAAAACAGTGCCCGTATAGGGTACTTGACTTGGATCAGCGAGATCACGCGGAGAGGTTGTCGTCGCGACATCCGAACCACTCTCAATAAAGAATAAAATATCCTCAGTTGCCGGATGACCGGGATAGGTTTGACGCCAGATATCCAATTCATTTTGACCAGCACGTTGATAGTCGCCTTTTTTGACAATCGCCGCTAATGACCACCAGCCTGCATCATCTTGCGACATACCCGACGGTGGAGAAAACACATTATCACGCGGCATCGCCTGTAACTGATTCCAGATCCACTGATGGTTTAACGTACGCGCGGCTGGATCGGTAATAATCGGATCAATATCGATCCGCTCCATGATTGCTTCTGCATCGCGCCCCAAAGCCAACCAACTATCTGATCGCAGTTGTCCCAAACGTACTTGTGTATCTAATGAAAACTGTTCGGCATTTGACGGTGTCATATTAAACACTTCGCGTGGCCGCTTTGAATTAAGCGCCATCTGTGCCTCGGTGATTTTTGCACGAAGATGCTGCTGATCATTCAATGCTAACCCATTAAGCTTTTTCAGCTCATCGAGAGCCAACGCATTTTGACCGGCACGTGCAAATGCATCGGCAGCAGATAAGCGATCACTTATACTTGCACCTGAGGAGCCTGCTTGGTTCGCCAACCGCTGATATTGTGAGGCTGCACCTGCATAATCCCCTTTTTGATATCGACGTAGCGCATCGGTAACTGCGCTGCTCTTTTGCGGTACATCTACCGCACCGGATGTGTCTTCAATACCGGCACTTTTGTCTGCCGGTACGCTGCTACACGCAGTGAGAAAGCTCAAGACTGCGAGCATAACGAAGTGACGAGTTTGATTTCCCATAGAGTATTTTTTATTCATTATAGTGTTTGAGGTAACAATTACGGACTGAATTTCGGTAAAGCATACACCAAAGCAAGCGGAATTGAGATCAAGGCAAAGGCATTACCGATCAAGACGATAGATGCGACACGGTGCGGCTCCTGATCATAATGTTCAGCAAACATAAAATTCATGATTGCAGGCGGTAGTGCACCGAATAAAAACAAGACGCCCTGTTGCATTTGCGATAAGGTAAAAAATGGCATCACCAATAGTACCGTTAAAATACCGGTGATCGGCGAGAAAAATGCCGAAAATAAGCCCAATTTCCAATCTGATAAGTCCACATGGGCCAGACGCACTCCCAGCGCAAATAACATCAACGGCACACTGATCTGACCAAGCATGTCAACCGGCAGCAAAATACTCGAATGTATTTCAATCTGTAACAGGCTAAACGAAAAGGCCAACCCAACAGCGATCATCATCGGTGACAACAACACGCGACGGATCTGCGCATGCTGATCCAACAAATAACTGCCGAGCGATATGTGTAAGAAATTGCCCACCAGAAAAACCACCACGGCAGACGGCAGCGCCGCCTCTCCATACGCCATCGCGAGCAGAGGCAAACCAAGATTGCCCGCGTTGCCGAACATCATCGGCGGCGCTAAGGTTTTCACATCTACCTTGATCCAGCGTGCAACAGGCCAACTCAGCAAACCCGGAATCACCACCACAAAGACCGCTGCGATCGCGAGAGACAAATACGAACCCGCCTCGTGCATCTGCTCCGTCAGCACGGTAAATAGCAACGCCGGAATAAATACATCCATGTTCAGACGGTTCGGAATCGTCATATCCGGCTTGTACAAGCGCGCGTAGACCAAACCGATCATCACGATCGCAAAGATGGGAAAAACTATTTCAAGAATACGTAAGCTCATGGGGCCGGTATTGTCGCGACTTCAACCGCTGTCCACAAGCATTAAACCGCTGTTTTCGTTATCATAAGCGTATGAAAATTCGATTTACCAAAATGCAGGGACTGGGCAATGATTTTGTCGTGATCGACGCACTCGACAGGCCCATCTCTCTCGACCAAAACACAATACAACAACTTGCCGATCGGCACTTTGGTGTGGGTTGCGATCAGCTTTTATTACTCGAACCACCGAGCTCTGATCAGGTTGATGTCACCTACCGCATTTTTAATGCCGATGGTGGCGAAGTCGAACAATGCGGCAATGGCGCACGCTGCGTTGCCGTTTATCTCAAAGAATCTCGCAATCTCGCGCAAGCCGAAATTCGTGCACAGACGGCAAAAGGAATCATCACACTACGCTGTGAAAATGACGATCAAGTGACGGTTAATATGGGGCCGCCACGCTTCGCTCCCGATCAGATCCCGCTAGCAGTGGAGACAGCACAGCCCGTTTATTCCGTACAGCTTGAGACGCAGAACGTCCACTTCGGTGCAGTCTCGATGGGCAATCCGCATGCCGTTATACAAGTCGATAATGTCGACACAGCACCGGTACTCGCATTGGGTGGAATAATGGAATCACACAACATTTTTCCAGAAAGAGTCAATGTCGGCTTTATGCAGAGAATCGCGCGCGATCATATCCGTCTACGCGTGTTTGAACGTGGCGTAGGTGAAACTCTGGCCTGTGGCACGGGTGCCTGCGCCGCCGTTGTCTCGGGGATCCAACAAAATTTACTGGATACCACTGTCAAGGTCGATCTGCCCGGTGGTAGTTTAACAATTCACTGGGACGGTGCGGATCAACCTGTCATGATGACGGGCCCAGCAAAACGTGTTTTCGAGGGGGAAATTCAATTATGACAAATAATAATTCAAATAATAATCTCGATGAGAACGTCTCATTAGAAACCGTCATTCACTACCTTCGGCAGCACCCGAAAGTGTTTTTGGAACAGCCCGATCTCTTGACGGATATCGCAATACCACATCAAACAGGAGCGGCCACATCACTGGTTGAACGACAAGTATCAGTACTGCGTGAACAATTACGACAATCGAAAAACCAGTTGAAAGAACTGATCGAGATTGCCCGAGAAAATACCGCGTTGACTGATCGCGTTCACCAAATGGCGTTAGATCTCGTTCAACTCAATGATCTGCCTCAAACCATTAAGACAATCCGCACTGCCCTGTTGAGTGATTTCAAAGCGGATAAAGTCGCCTTGCGTTTATTTACTGAAAAACCTGACACCTTGGCAGATGAAACCCTCCCCGCATTTGTTGGTAGTGGTTGGTCAGAGGCAGCCTTATTTTCCGATCTGCTCACTTCCAATACCCCCTTGTGTGGCCGCTTAAAAACTGATCAACAGCAGGCATTATTTGCGGATGAGTTACCTGAATATTGCTCGGCGGTTTTGTTGCCGCTTAAGGGTAACAACTGGCAAGGCGTACTCGCGATCGGTAGCCAGAGTCCCGAACGTTTTCAAAAAGACATGGGCACAGACATTCTCACGCAGTTTGCTGATTTGGTCACGCTCAGTTTCAACGCTTATCTTTAGCGCAAAACTTATCCATGCCATTTAAGGCCATTTACCTCAAGGCGTTGGATGCCTTTTTAATGGCCATGTCTGATCGCGCATTGAATACCCGCTCTGCTTATCAACGCGATCTAAAACAATTTTTAGACTATTTAATCCATCAAGACATTCAAGAATGGTCAGACATTAATTTAAAACTGATCCGCGCTTATGTGTCGGCTCGACACCGCCAAGGGCTCGGGGGCCGAAGCTTGCAACGAAATTTATCCGCATTACGACGCTTTTTTGATTTCCAGATCTTGCAGGGGGATATGCAACAAAATCCGGCCGATATTATTAAAGCACCAAAGACTGGTCGAAAACTTCCGAAAGTACTGAATGTTGATCAGACCCATCAATTATTAAATATTGATGATGCGGATCCAATCGCTATCCGCGATCTGGCAATGCTTGAACTCCTCTATTCATCCGGCCTACGCGTGTCTGAATTGCATCACCTTGATGTGCACGATCTCGATCTCACAACCGCACAAGTACAAGTGATCGGCAAAGGCAATAAACAACGTATCTCACCAATTGGATCACAAGCAATCAAGGCAATTAAGCATTGGCTCGACCTGCGATCAGCGTGGGTAAAGGGCGAAGAAAATGCTCTCTTTCTCAGTCAACGTGGTGAGCGAGTCTCGATCCGAAATATTCAACAACGTGTGCGTCATTGGGCGAAGGTTCAAGGTTTGGATTCGCGTTTACATCCACATATGCTGCGTCATTCCTTTGCCAGCCATCTATTGGAGTCATCGGGTGATTTACGTGCCGTTCAAGAACTTCTCGGCCATGCTGATATCAGCACCACACAAGTGTATACGCATTTAGATTTTCAACGACTTGCGCAGGTTTATGATGCCGCACATCCGCGTGCGCACAAACAAAAAGACAAGGACGAAACTGAGTAACGTTCGCGGGAATTTAGGTCTGCTCTATGTCGAGCTTACTAGCCTAGCTCACAACCAACCGCTTAAATTTATTAGAAATTGCAAACGGTGCACCACTTAAAAATAATTCTATATAGCGTTCGTGCTGATAATCACCATTTAACGAAACGCGCGGTAAGGCATGCAGATGATCTCGATGCTCAGGAAATATCACACCTTTACGTGTCGTGGTTGAAGTGGTGAAACCTAACTCTTGCATAATCTCAAATTCTCGCCTCGCGGCAGAACCTGCATCACCGTAGGGATAAGCAAAATGTTTGGGTTTTTCTCCAAGCTGATCGATTAAAATCTCACGGCCGCGTTTCGCCTCATCACGCACTTGTTCGAGTGTCAGTTTTCTCAACGCATAATGATGAATCGTATGCGCGCCGATCGTCACCAGCGGATCAGACTGCAATTGCCGGATCTGATCCCAATTCATTGAACATTCTCGTACCAGTTCTTGCCAGTCGAACGCATACTGATCAGAGATTTTCATCGCTTCGGCATATTGCTCAACGTGCGGTAATTTTCTCAAAGCCCAATAGATTTGATTAAATGCAGTGTATTTTTCATCAGTACTGATCGTCGTAAACTCAAATGCCTGATCATTCACCGTGACAGACACCTCATCGTGATCGCGTACGATACGTTCTAGTACTTCCCACCACATGAACACTTGTCCATCCGGAAAACCAGTGCAAACGTAAACTGTAAACGGTGCTTGATGTTTTTGAAAAACCGGTAATGCTTCAGTGAGATTATCCAGGTAGCCATCGTCTATGGTAAACACCACAAACGGCTGATCGAAACGTTGCTCCATTAAACGATGATAAGCTTCATCCAAATCTATGATGTCAAACCCCATCCGTTTCACTTGCGACAATGTTTGATCAAGAAACTCAGGAGTAATATCGAGGATTCTATTGGGGGCGAACTGTGCCTGATCCACATCTGGGCGAATATGATGTAGGGTGAAAATAACGCCAACGCCTTGCCACTTTGCTTGCAGCAAACGGTACGCTGACGTGCGATAAAGTGTGTCTAAAGCACCTCGCATCAGCCGTTTTTTAAGTGGGGTCATTATTACTTGGCGCCTTTGACTATCACGTTTTCGTTAATCCGTTTTTTTACTCAAAATAAAGACCATCACATCTCGCCCATCACGCGCGCGTAATAAGCCAGAATTTCATTGTTCATGAGTTCCAAACCAAAGTGATCTTTAACATGCTGCTGAACCTGTTTTGTTTTCTCCAATGCGTCAGCATAATGATATAAATTATGCTGCATAGCTTTGGCTAAAGCACTGACATTTCCGGGTGGTAGTAGCTGATCACTGTATTGATCAAATATTTCAGGAATACCACCGACGCTGGTCGAGATCACTGGCACGCCAGCGGCTAACGCTTCTAACACGACGTAAGGAAAAGATTCCGCCAGCGATGGGATGATCACGCAACGTGCTCGGTTAAATGCGTCACGTGCGGGAAATATCGGTGGTGACAACTCAAGGTGAGAATGTAAATTCAAACGATCAATACGTTTTACGAAATGATCGCGGTCCGGTCCCGCACCAGCCAGTAGGATTCGAAACTTCCGCGTTTCTGCCAGCCGAGCAACAGCACTCAATAAAACATCAACGCCTTTCAGTTTGCGCAACTCACCAATAAATAAAAAATCAAATTCATGCTCATCAGAGGCTTGCCAACAATCAAACTCCGCATCGCGTAAACCATTATGAATAACACGTCGTTCGCAGGGAAAAGAACCCAGTTTCGCTTCGTACGTCCCTGCGCTGTAATGGCTCTCAAAGATCAGCCCTTCCGTTTTAGATTTAAGAAGCTTCTCAAGCGTCAGATAAATAATTCCCGAAGGTGATGTCGCCGCATAATGCAGTGATCCACCGTGCGGTGTATAGACGGATTTTGCATTTACTTTACTCGCAACAAGACGAGCGTATGCTCCACCTTTCGCGCCATGCCCGTGCACCAGATCTGGCTGGGCCTTTTCACAAATTTCAATGGTCTGCTTAATCGCCGCCTTGTCTGATCGCGCTAACGTCCGACTAATCGGTATTCGATGCACGCCCAACTCGCACATGGTCGATAACTCGGCTAATTCTCGATCAGCAAACGTGTCATCACTTTTGATATCACAAACTAATCCCACGGCGAGTCCGCGCGCACTCTGCCCACGAATCACATCTGAAACGTGCCGAAACACACCGCCCTTCGGTAAACGAAAACAGTGAATAACACGGGGTTTGAAATCTGGTGAAACGATTGTCATATAACGTCGATAACCACCTTAAATTTATTCAATCAGCCCATTTGCTATGTTACGATCAGGCTGATATGTGAACCAAGCTGCGCATTTTATAGGGTTATTGCTTGGAAGGGAGAGAAACATTGTGACGGATTATAAAAATAACGGCTTGCCTGATAAAAGTTCAATGAAGAATAACGATAAACCTAAAGGATTACCATTCTCAACTAGCATTGTTTCCGGCGGCGTTGCTGCGCTCGATGCAACGATTATCTTTCTAACCGGCTTAATCATTTTCGAAATGTATCTGCCACGCGGCGCGTATGCTGTCTTTTCATTTTATCTCGGCGCTATGGCTGTGTTCACCGCCTTTATTCTGGTGGGGTTTTATAATGCTCGGCTATATAGCTTCCGTGCGTTAAGTCGACCACACACTCGCATTGGTAAAGTGATCATTTTACCGTTTATGCTTTTCAGCGGCTTGCTGACCATGGCCTTTGTTTTCAAAATCACAGATGAATATTCACGAGTCTGGACGGTTACATGGTTCTTCAGCACGATTACGCTCATGGCATTTCTGCGATACGTCGTTTACCACCTTTTGCAGAAATGGGGTAAGGAAGGACGTTTCTCGCGAAATATTGCTGTCATTGGCGGCGAAGCACACGGCACGCGCTTGCTCGAACTGGTCAACCAACGTAAAGAACCTTGGATGCACATTATCGGCGTCTTCGAAGATCGCGTTTCACGGGTTCCCACCCGGATCGGTAATAGCCCTGTACTCGGCACCGTAAATGATTTGATCCGTTACGTGCAAGAAAACCGGGTTGATGATGTTGTCATTGCCCTACCTTGGTCTGCAGAAAAGCGCATGCAAGAAATTATCGCAAAACTGGAAGTCCTACCGGTTGATATTCGCCTTTCACCTGACATGATCGGTTTCAGCTTGTTAAATCACTCATACTCTTATTACTGTGGCATTCCGGTATTGAACATATCTGACAAGCCCATTTCTGGTTGGGATTACGTCGCAAAATGGGTCTTTGATAAATTCGTTTCAGCGCTGATCTTATTAGCGATTTCCCCTGTTTTATTATTCATCGCAATCGGCATTAAACTGGATAGTCCCGGACCTGTTTTCTTTAAACAAAAGCGGTATGGTTTTAACAATCAGCTCATCGAAGTATGGAAATTCCGAAGCATGCGTACCGATATGCAAGATGAGCACGCTGAAAAACTAGCAACGAAAAATGACCCTCGTGTAACACGCTTCGGCGCATTTTTACGTCGAACCAGTTTGGATGAGCTACCTCAATTTATTAATGTTATCCGTGGTGAAATGTCGATTGTTGGCCCACGCCCACACGCGACTCGCGCAAAAGCGGCAGGCAAGTTATATCAGGAACAAGTGTCTAAATACGCCGTGCGCCACAAAGTCACACCAGGGATTACGGGCTGGGCACAGATCAATGGCTGGCGGGGTGAAACGGATACCGAAGAAAAAATTCAAAAACGCGTAGAATACGATCTGTTCTACATCAACAACTGGTCGATCATGTTTGATATCGTCATCATTCTGCGCACCGTGTTGGTTTTCTTCAACCCCAAGAACGCATACTGATCAGCTCAGTTTAGTTTTTTAAACTCATGGTTCAGTCGTAATCATCAAGATTTATTTAGCCTTCTTGCGCGCTTTACTGCGCGCAATCGCCGCTTGAATTTCGTCTTGCATTTGTTTTTTCTGATCTCGACTTTCACGTTCAAACTGAGAGGCTAATTTCTTACTTTTCTTTCTTTGTAGATCACGATCTAAACGTGTTCGATGCCAATCGTACCGATCACGACTCTCGTTTATAAATAAATCTCTCAACATTAAGTTTTCTGACTGTAACGGATGTCCTTTTGATGGGGTCAGATCAATACAATCCACCGGACAAGGTGCGATACATAATTCGCACCCCGTGCAAACATCACTGATCACTGAATGCATTTGTTTTGCAGCGCCCATGATCGCATCAACCGGGCAAGCCTGAATACACTTCGTGCAGCCGATACATTCATCTTCTCGAATTGTCGCTAATGAAGGAGAGGCATGTTTTCCATTCTGTGGGTTTAATGCAAGTATTGGCCGATCAAGAAGATCCGCGAGTTGCGCGATCGTTACCGTTCCTCCAGGTGGACATTGATTTATATTTGCTTGTGATTCGCTGATTGCTTCCGCATACGGTAAACAACCTTCATAACCGCACTGACCACATTGCGTTTGCGGTAGACACGCATCGATCTGTTGGATTAAGTTTTGATCAGGCATCTGTAGAACGTAAGAATTTATTTAACACGCATGCCCGGTTCCGCACCCTCATCGGGATGCAAAACAAATAAATCACTACCACCCGGCCCTGCGGCAAGCACCATCCCTTCAGACAACCCAAAGCGCATTTTACGTGGTGCAAGGTTTGCCACCATGACCGTTAACTTACCTTCAAGATCTTCCGGCTGGTAAGCCGATTTAATTCCAACGAAGACATTGCGTTCTTCGCCAATATCCAGTGTAAGCTGCAATAATTTATCTGCACCGTCGACATGCTCTGCCTTTACAATTTTTGCAATACGCAGATCAATTTTCGCAAAATCGTCATAGGTAATTTCAGAGGCGATCGGATCTTTTTGTAAAACAGGTGACACAGTTGTCACTTGTGCAGCCTGCATATTTTCTTTGCTGTCTTCAAGCATGGCATCAATAACTTTTTCTTCCACGCGCGTCATCAATGGTTTGAATTTATTAATCGCGTGATCAAGCAATACTTCTTGGCTATCCGCCCATGTCATGGGTGATAAATTCAAAAATGCTTCGGCTTTTTCAGCCATTAATGGCAAGACAGGTTTCAAATAAACCATCAACAATCTGAAACCATTTAAGCCTGTTGTGCAGATCGCTTGTAGCTCATCGTCAGCACCTTCTTGCTTTGCCACCACCCACGGTTTGCGATCATCAATATATTGGTTTAGCTGATCAGCCAGACTCATAATGTCACGCATGGCTCGCGAGTATTCGCGCTTTTCATACGCTTCTGAGATACGCGCACTCGCCTCCTGTAATGCTGCGATTGGCGCACTATTTTCAATACTTGAGCCGAGTTTTCCATCAAACCGTTTACTAATAAAACCCGAGCAGCGACTCGCAATGTTTACAACTTTACCGACCAGATCAGAATTCACACGCGCCTGAAAATCATCCAAGCTCAGATCAATATCATCAATACCACTACTCAATTTGGCCGCGAAATAATAACGCAGGAATTCCGGATCAAGATGATCAAGATAGGTGCGGGCCATGATAAAAGTGCCTCGTGATTTAGACATTTTCTGCCCATTAACGGTCAGAAACCCGTGTGCATATATTGCCGTCGGCGTGCGAAACCCTGAACCTTTTAAAACAGCAGGCCAGAACAAGCCATGAAAACGAATAATATCTTTGCCGATAAAATGGTACAGCTCGGTTTCAGAATCAGCCGAAAGATAGCTGTCAAAATCAATATCTGTCCGATCACACAAGTGCTTGAAGCTAGCGAAATAGCCCATTGGTGCATCGAGCCAAACATAAAAATACTTGCCCGGTGCGTCTGGGATTTCAAAACCGAAGTAAGGCTTGTCGCGGGAAATATCCCAATCATCGAGGCCAATCTCAAACCATTCTTCTAACTTGTTAGCAACTTCTGGCTGTAAATGTCCTTCTTTCATCCACGCTTTGAGCATGTCTTCAAAATCCGTCAGCTTGAAGAAGAAATGTTCGGATTCTTTTTCAATTGGAGTTGCACCACTAACTGCAGAAACGGGATTTTTCAATTCAGTAGGATCATACGTCGAACCACATTTTTCGCAGTTGTCACCGTACTGATCTGCCGCACCGCATTTTGGGCATTCGCCTCGGATGTAGCGATCCGGTAAAAACATTTCTTTTTCAGGATCGTAGGCTTGACGAATCACACGACGATCAATGTGTCCTGCTTCTCGCAGGTTCAGATAGATCTGTTCAGCGAAGGCTTTATTTTCATCGGAATGTGTTGAGTGATAGTTGTCAAAACCGACGGCAAAATCAGCGAAATCACGTTGGTGCTCGTCGCTAATCCGTGCGATCAATGCTTCTGGAGTGATTCCTTCTTGCTGCGCACGTAACATGATCGGTGTGCCATGCGCGTCGTCAGCACAAACGTAATAACATTCATGTCCACGCATTTTTTGGAAACGCACCCAAATGTCGGTCTGGATATACTCCACTAAATGGCCAAGATGAATCGGCCCGTTTGCATACGGAAGTGCGCTGGTGACGAGGATTTTTCGCTGTAGCTCTGACATGATATTCACTAGTATCTATAAATGCGCATAAGGTATCACGACATGCACTGCGCTTGAAAATAAATGGTGTAGAATGACGCCTTTTGAAATCGACCAAATTGGCAATAATTCCTCATGGCAGAAATCACACAAGCCGATGTAGAGCACATACTCAAAGGCTACACACTTCCCTTTCTTGACGAAGATCCGATCAGCGCGAACATCGTTAAATCGATTGAAATTAAAAATGGCCTGATCAAAATCGAGTTGGAACTCGGCATTCCCACCAAAGGCATCGAGCATCAGATCACCGAGGAGTTGAGTAAAATACTCAAACTTCAAACCACGGCAACGGATGTGCTGGTAAATCTTAACGCAAAAATTATTGCACACGCGGTGCAGAAAAATGTCACTGCCCTGCCCGGCGTTAAAAACGTGATCGCGGTTGGTTCAGGCAAAGGCGGTGTGGGGAAATCCACCGTCTCAGTGAATCTTGCCATGGCTTTGAAGGAAGAAGGCGCACGCGTCGGGATCATGGATGCAGATATTTATGGCCCATCGATTCCAACCATGCTCAACTGTCATGACAAACCGGAATCTCCGGACGGCAAACATTTCGTCCCTTTAGAAGCGCACGGCTTGCAATGTGTGTCCATGGGGCAAATGCTCGATTCGGACGATGCACCCGTTATCTGGCGCGGCCCAATGGCGACCTCTGCGCTACAGCAATTATTACGTGAAGCCGAATGGCATGATCTGGATTACCTAATCATCGATCTACCACCGGGAACGGGCGACATTCAACTCACACTTTGTCAAAATATTCCTGTCACTGGTGCTGTAATCGTGACGACACCACAAGATATTGCCATGATCGATGCGAAAAAAGCGCTTAAAATGTTTGATAAAGTCGCTGTTTCGGTGATCGGGATTGTAGAAAACATGAGTACGCACGTTTGCAGCAATTGCGGCCATGAAGAATCGATCTTCGGCAGCGGTGCCGGTGAGAAAATGTCTGACCAGTATGGCGTACCGCTCCTTGGACAATTGCCGCTAACCATGGGGTTGCGCGAATGTATGGATCAAGGCAAACCCGAAACCTTGGCTGAAAAAGCACCCGAAGTCAGCGAATCATTCCAAGACATTGCACGACAAGTGGCTATCGCGATCGCGAAGAAACCAAAAGATTTCGCCAGCATGATGCCGAAAGTCGTTGTCGAAACACACAAGAGTTAAGAAAAAAATTATGAGTATTAAATCGGATAAATGGATCCGCCGTATGGTGGCTGAGAACAACATGATCGAACCGTTTGAACCTGATCAGATCCGTGAAGGTGAAAAAGGGCGCGTCATTTCCTACGGCACGTCGAGCTATGGTTACGACATTCGTTGCTCTGACGAATTTAAAATTTTCACGAATATCAATTCCGCGGTAGTAGACCCAAAAGAGTTTGATCCCGAAAGCTTTGTGGATGTGAAATCCGACGTTTGCATCATCCCACCCAACTCATTTGCACTGGCGCGCACCGTTGAGTATTTCCGCATCCCGCGTGATGTATTAACCATCTGCCTTGGTAAATCGACCTATGCTCGATGTGGTATTATCGTTAATGTGACACCGCTGGAGCCCGAATGGGAGGGGCATGTGACCTTGGAGTTTTCAAACACAACTCCATTACCGGCTAAGATATATGCAAATGAAGGCGTCGCGCAGGTACTCTTTCTGGGTTCGGATGAAATTTGCGAAACCTCTTACAAAGATCGTAACGGCAAATACCAAGGTCAAACTGGCGTCACTGTCCCGAAATTGTAATAGTATCCAACTAGCATTTTTTAAATAATATAAATCGTAAATAAACGGGGGAACCTCAAATGAAAAACTCACTATCATTACTCTTAATCGCTGCAACACTGACATTCGCTGGCTGTGAAAAAGCCAAAGAAGCTGCTGAAGCAACAAAAGATGCTGCCTCAGAAGCGGTTGAAGCGACGAAAGATGCGGCAAGTAATGCTGCAGATGCAACAAAAGAAGCCGCAGGTTCAGCAGTAGAAGCGACGAAAGAAGCCGCTAGCGATGTTGCTGAAGGCGCAAAAGACATGACTAACGATGCCGTAGAAGCGACAAAAGAAGCCGCTTCAAACGCAGCGGAAGCAACGAAAGATATGGCGACTGACGCAAAAGAAGCTGTTCACGAAGCCACTAAGACAGACGAAGGTTAAGTTAAGACTTAATTTATTTGTTCTGAATAAAAACGGGGAGTCGGTTAACCACTCCCCGTTTTTTTCGTTTGGAATTTATTTATAACGGTTCTATCGGTCGCATTATCCAACACGGCAAAAAATTTAAGGCCTCAGAGACATTTAAGATGGCCCACTTGCAAAATTACCAGCAAAAAAAAACTAACCTGCATTGTCACCCGTATCGTCGCCGAAACTTATATCAACTTCCTGATCACCGTCATTTTCCTGCACGATCGTTAACTCAACTCGGCGATTGATCGCCCGGTTTTCACTTGTGTCGTTCGGCACCAGTGGATGCGCATCACCGTGACCTTCGACAATAAACCGATCACGCGGAATCACATCTTCTTCTAGCAACTGATGAACAACCGACACCGCTCGCGACGCTGATAATTCCCAGTTGGATCGAAAACGCGCCGTTCTAATCGGACGATCATCAGTATGCCCCGCCACGACCACTTGACCTTTCACTTCCAACAACGCATCTCGAAGCTTAATCAAAACGGGTAGAAAACTATTTCGAATCTGCGCGGCACCCGATGAAAACGAAGCTTTCTCGCTGATACGGATCATGATCGCACCATCTTGGCTTTCGACTTCCACCAGTCCGTTTTCGATCTCTTCCGCAAGCGCTGTTTTCAGCTTGAGACTATCTTTTGCTGTTTTCTCACTGACTTGTTGTTTTTTCTCCTGCTCCATCTGATCAGAAGAATCACTTTTTTCCAACGCATCTGTGAACTCAAGTGTTTGTTTATTGCTTTCCGTCGTTTGTTGACGAACTTCATTGACTAATGTTTTCTGCGGTGCAGCGGAGCTGAATTCTTCTGCGATCAAACTCGTGCCCTTAGGGGTTTCATCCGCCGAGACTTCACGCTGCACACCAAATGCTTCCGACATCGAGCCCTTAACTTGCTTGAACTTTTGGATATCCATTTCTGCGAAAGACAACAACAGCACGAAGAAACACATCAGCAACGACATCAGATCGGCGAACGTGCCCATCCATGCGGGTAAACCCGGGGGGGGACATTTACATTCCTCTTCTTCGTCCATCTTGACTCTTCGCTCTACAATTTATGCTTTCGGGGACGACTACGCGTCATCCTCGGTTGGGCGTTTCGAGCTCGGAAGATAAGTGTGTAGCACTTCTTGAATGACGCGCGGATTGCGGCCTTCTTGGATGCCTGTGACCGCATCAATGATCATGGATTGGATCATCACCTCTTCCTCCTTACGTAAGGCCAATTTACCCGCCATCGGCATCGCAAAAACGTTTGCGATTAAGGCACCGTATAAGGTAGTTAATAAGGCCACCGCCATGGATGGGCCGATGGATGCCGGATCACTCATATTGCCCAACATCAGTACCAAACCAACTAATGTCCCGATCATGCCCATTGCGGGCGCCATTTCAGCGATTTTTGAAAAAATTAAAACGCCCAGCTCATGACGTTTAGCTGCTTGATCCATTTCCATTTTCAGGGTTTGACGGACTACCGTCGGCTCATGGCCATCAACCATCATTTGCACGCCTTTAGAAAGGAATGCATTCGTCGTCTCTTTGCCTTCGAGAGCGAGCAAACCGCCGGTTCTAGCTTCATTCGCCATCTCGACGACTGTTTCGATTAACTCTTCTGGCTTTTCAATTTTAAACATCAGCGCCTTTAGCGCGACTTTTACGGCACCGAGAAATTGTCCAAGCGTGAAATTCATCATCACCGCACCGGCAGTACCACCAAACACAACAAGTATGGAGGGGACATCAATGAACGGTGCTATCCCACCCCCCATAATCATGGCCGCTAGGATAATACCAACTGCAAGGACAAACCCAACCAGGGTTGCTAAATCCACGTAAATACCTCGACTCTGTCTTAGACGTTAGTCTATAAAACACTTAATTTTCTACTAAAAGTTAGCGGTGTTTTAACCGAGAACTTTAGCCTCACTCCGCCGGAAAGCACTGGAATCACTGTATACTGGTGATATGAACGAGCTGAATTTACCTATTTTTCTTAAATTAAAAGATCAACCCTGTTTAATCATCGGCGGTGGTGATATTGCACTGCGCAAAATTCGTACCTTACTCACAGCAAATGCACGGGTTAAAGTCGTCGCTCCTGAAGTTTGTGATGGGGTTGCGGATTTGATTGAAAAACAAATTGTCACGCATGCAGCTCATCCGTTTAGCGAGTCTGATCTCATCGACTGCAAGCTCGTAATTGCCGCAACAAATGATCGAAACGTGAATCAGCACGTCTCTGTCAGTGCGCAAGCGCGTAATCTACCGGTAAATGTGGTGGATGATCCGGCACTTTGCAGCTTTATCATGCCGTCCGTGATCGAACGTGATCCAGTACAGATCGCGATCTCGACCGGTGGTCAATCACCCGTGTTAGCGCGTCTTCTCAGAGCCAGACTAGAGTCGCTAATCCCTTCAAGTTATGGACGATTAGCAGCGTTGACAGGGGAATTTCGTGATCGGGCTAAACAACGTTTTCCAGATTTTCGTCAGCGTCGCGAGTTTTGGGAAAAGGTATTGCACGGCCATATCGCTGAATTACTGTTTTCAGGGCAAGGAAAAATGGCCCGTGATCAATTAGAAAACGCCTTTGATGAACACGCAGAACACTACGATAGCAGTGGCGATGTAGCCTTGATTGGTTGCGGACCTGGCGATCCGGATCTGCTCACCTTTCGTGCTTTGCGGCTCATGCAACAAGCCGACGTTGTGCTTTACGATCGTCTCGTCGCACCAGAAATTGTTGATCTGGCCAGACGTGATGCAGAACGGATTTACGTCGGTAAAAAACGTGATCAACACACCTTGCCGCAAGAGAGCATTAACCAGCTATTGGTCGATCTGGCAAAACAAGGGAAACGTGTTGTGCGTTTAAAAGGGGGCGATCCGTTTATTTTTGGTCGTGGTGGTGAAGAAATTGAAACGCTTGCAGAAAACCAGGTTAGCTTCCAAGTCGTTCCCGGCATCACAGCAGCTTCGGGTTGCTCGGCTTATGCAGGTATTCCACTAACGCATCGTGATCATGCGCAGTCTTGCATGTTCGTTACTGGACATTTAAAAGATGGCAGCATTGATTTGAACTGGGCGAGCCTGACACAGCCAAATCAAACCGTTGTAATCTATATGGGTTTAATCGGCTTAGCCGCAATCTGCAAAGAACTGATCGCCCATGGTTTACCTGCGGCAAAACCGGCAGCATTAATTCAACAAGGCACCAAGCCAAATCAAAAAGTGTTAATTGGTACTGTGGAAACCTTACCCGAAATTGCTGAAAAAGAGGTGATCAAACCGCCGACATTAGTGATTATCGGAAATGTGGTCAGCCTGCATGAAACACTAAACTGGTATGAGCCGATCAATCAACCCACTTGAAGTGGCGCATTCTGAAAAGCCGTTGGTTCATCAGCAAGTTCGTTCACGACTTGCCGGACATGGCCTTCATTAAGTATTTTGGTTTCTTCAAGACAGCCGTAAAGCAATGCGCGATCGCATAATACGTTGATTTTACGAGGCACGCCGCCAGTCACTGTATGAATCAGTTTGCAGGCATCTCGCGTAAAAATCTCGTACCCCAACCAGCCAGCCAATTTAAGGCGGTGATAAATGTAGTCGTAAATTTCTACTTCCGACAGGGGTTTTAAATGATACGAAGCGATCACACGTTGGCGTAATTGTTCCAAGCCCGGCCCGGTAATCGTTTCAAGAAATTCATCCTGCCCAAGGAGAAAGGTTTGAATCAGTGGTTTATTGTCGATCATATAATTCGATAGCATGCGTAATTCTTCGATCGTATTGACCGGTAAATTTTGTGCTTCGTCCACCAGCAATAAAACACGACGTTTTTGCTCGTGGCAGATCTGCAAAAACTGGTGAATTATTTTTAATAATTCTGCTTTGCGTGTTTTATCTGAATACGGCAAACCAAAAACATTGCACACCATTCCAAGTATGGCCGTTGGACCAACACGGGTAGAAACCAATTGACCGGCGATTACCTCGTTTGCATTTAGTCCATCGAGTAGGGCACCGGCCAGCGTGGTTTTACCTACACCAATACCGCCCGTAATCACAATAAACCCTTCACCCCGACTAACGCCGTAGCGAAGATAAGCTAATGCACGTTTATGTCCGCCGCTACTAAAGAAAAAATCAGGACTGGGACTCAGTCTGAAAGGACTTGTCTTGAGGTTATAAAACGATTCATACATGGAGACCGGTTCCCTGGCGATATTTCACTTATTGAATAAGTTTACTATCGGCCAGCGAAACCATCTCTTTAACAGCAACTAGAAGCAACGCTTACTAGTTGGAAGCGTAATCGCAATCGATAAGCCTTGGTTCTTTCGAGTTGAATCGACGGTTTCAACGCCCTTTTTCTAGATTCAGCGCGACGGAATTTATACAGTAGCGTTGACCCGTCGGTGCTGGCCCATCTTCAAACACATGACCTAAATGTGCATCACAAGTAGCACAGAGCACTTCTGTTCGCATCATGCCATGACTTAGATCGACTCTGGTTTTAACGCTTTCGTCTTCTAACGGCTCCCAAAAACTTGGCCAACCACAACCGGCATCAAATTTCGTTTTTGATTCAAACAAAGGCTGATCACAACATACGCAACAATACACACCTGCATCATTGCAATAGACATATTCCCCGCTAAAGGGTTGTTCTGTCCCGTGTTCTCGACATACTTTATATTGTTCTGGGGTTAGTTTTTCTTTCCAATCTATCGATGATTGGGTGCTTTTTTGTCCCATTTCTCCTCCTGTTGTGCGTCTTAAGACACATCTCATCATGCGATTTGAGTATATCACTGCATCACACTGTGGTTTAGTGAAAACTGCGGCACTAGACCAATTTGTAAGATTTGGTAAACTAACGCGACACAGAGGGGTCCCGAGGGGGAAACAAAATGAGAGTAGCACTGCTGGAAGACGATCTCGACCATGCGGCTTTAGTAAACCAATGGCTCACCACAGCCGGGCATCGTTGCGAACACTACACGAAGAGTAACGAGTTCATCCGTAATATAAAAAATGAAAGCTACGATCTATTAATCCTTGATTGGCTGCTGCCCGAGATGAGCGGCCTCGAAGTATTAAAATGGATTCGCGACAATGTTGATTGGCCCGTCCCCATTATTTTCGTCACAGCGATGGATCGCGAAGATGACATCGTAAGTGGCCTGCAAGCCGGAGCTGATGATTACATGGTAAAACCAATTAATCAGCGCGAATTGCTAGCCCGCATGAAAGCTGTAGAGCGTCGCTCTGCTTCGATTAACGAAGAAAAAGATGTTGTCGATCTTGAACCGTTTCAGATTGATCGCACCAATCGCGCTATCCGACGTGACGGCGAGATTATTGAGCTGACTCAAAAAGAATATGAACTCGCGCTTTTCCTGTTCAAAAATCAGGGTCGCGTTATGTCTCGTGCACACATCCTTGAAAATGTCTGGGGGCGAAATCCAATTATCAACACACGCACCGTGGATACCCATGTCAGCCGCATTCGCGGAAAGTTAGGCATTAGCCCTGAAGAAGGATGGCGACTCACTTCAATCTACCAACACGGTTATCGCTTGGAACGCGTCGCGGAAAAACCTGAGGCGGCTGTAAAATCTAGTTAGCGTAAATTCAAGGCAAAAAAAACCCGGTGTCGCTAAAATAGGGGGAGGAAGACATCGCGACGACCGGGTAGCTAACCGTTTAACTGAGAGGAGTAATTTTCATTACTAAGTTCAGTTTAGTCATGGATTGCAACGCTGTATGTGAATATCTTCACATCGTTTGTTAAGTATTGTGAACTACAATCATCTTAGTTTTTATTACCGCTTCTTTCGGCATCAAATCGCACCTAACCACGCCGCACCTCTGACACCACTGGAGTCATCGTGCACAGCCTGCCGTAAAACCGTGTCCACACGATCAGAAAAAACGTACTCACCCCACAATTCAGGGACAAACTGATAAAGCAGAGAAAGGTTCGATAAACCACCCCCGAGTACGATCACATCAGGATCAATTACATTGATCACACTGGCCAAACTCTTCGCGAGTCGCCGTGAATACACGTTAAATGCCTGTAATGCTACCTCGTCACTTCGCTCAATCAGCTTAGCGATCTCCACGGCCTCTAGTTGCTGGTGAGTCTGATGTTGAAATTCTCGCGATAAACCTGCGCCAGATAACCAAGTCTCAATGCATCCCTTCTTACCGCAATAGCATTGTGCTGCATTCTGTAACTCCTCCTCCAGCGGCCACGGTAAAGGGTTATGTCCCCACTCCCCAGCGATCGCGTTTGGTCCGGACAAACATTTTTTATCCACAACTATCCCACCACCAACGCCGGTACCGAGAATCACAGCAAACACCACACCCATCCCCGCTGCGGCGCCATCTACAGCCTCAGAAAGTGCGAGACAATTTGCATCATTTTCAATTTGAATTTGTCGTTTAAGGGCGAATTCCAGATCCTCTTTAAATGGCTGACCATTCAAACAAATAGAATTGGAATTTTTGACGCGCCCTGTCATTCGGGAAAGTGCTCCCGGCATACCGATACCGACAGTGGCTTGCTGATCCAAAGTGGCTTCGAATTCACTCACAAGCTGTCTGATTGTCTCGACCGTGCCGCGATAGTTTCCGACAGGTGTTGGAACGCGTGTACGCTGAAGTGTTTGGCCCAAGTGATCCAACGCGATTAGTTCGATTTTCGTACCACCGAGATCAATTCCAATGCGAACTTGCTCTGTTGAATTGTTCATCGTTGCGATCTGCTTTTAAATATTTCTAACGAATGGTCACGCGCGTATGCACAGTTACGCGATCAAACAAATCGATCATGTCCGCGTTACGCATCCGAATACAACCATGCGATCCTGGCTTGCCCATTTCCACATCATCGGGTGAGCCATGAATATAAATATAGCGCGCCTTTGTATCACAACACCCTGTCTCGTTTTCACCTTGGTTTCGCCCTGGTTCACACCCATCGAGCCACAGAATTCGCGTTAAGATCCAATCGCGATCAGGAAATGTCTCCCGCATACTCGGGGAATAAATTTCTCCGGTTGCAACGCGCCCGACAAAAACCGTATTCGATACGGCACCATCGCCGATTTTTTCGCAGATCACATGCTCACCACGTGGCGTACATTCACTTCCATTTTGTTCGCCAGGACCATTTTTCGCCGTTGAAACCGAATACATGATCACGTTTTGGCTCACGTCACTCAAATATAATTTCTGTTCCGAAATACTGATTTCAATCTGCATTCTTCACTCTCTGAATCTTCACTAAGCCAGCATAACTGCCATCCTGCAATAGCGTGTAATGGCGGGTCGACGCGCGGCTGATCAGCACCACATCTTCATACCAAAGCGGTATCACCGGTAACGTTTGCAACAACCTCGCTTGAATGGCCTGATATGCTTGTGTCTGTTTCGACACACCTGGCACTTTTTCTGCCACTACGATCATCTGATCAAGCTGCGTATCATTTAATAATCCACGATTGGCGCCTGCGGGCGGCACCGAATCGCTATGAAAAATATAACGAAAGGCGTCGGGTAATTTCAGCCCCACCCACGATAAAGAATACATTTGAAACCGGCCTGCTTTAATATCTGCGTAAAAGGTGCCCCAATCCAGACTTTGGATCGACAACTCAACGCCAACCTCACGTAGTTGCGCTTGGATGATCGTCGCTAGTTTTACGCGAAAAGGATTACTCGACGTTTTATACACCAACCGCAAGGGTGATGCTTGATCAATTCCTAGCCCTTTCAACAATTGTCGAGACTGCAAAGGATCATAATTTACACCTCCTTCAACTGAGCCTACCCAATGTTCGGGTGGAAAAAGTCCATTCGCAGGTCTTGCCGCATTTCGGAAAACAAATTCAATAATCTGATCACGATCAATCGCCATCGCTATGGCGCGGCGGACATCCGCATTTTTTAAAATAGGATCCGTTAAATTGAAACCCAAATAGGAAAACGTACTGCCACTTGTTTGCAGAACTTCAACCTGTTTTTGATCCGCCAGCCAAGGTAGTAAATCATAAGGGATCTCGCCCTGAAATAAATCCAACTCACCGCGTACGAGTTTTAAAGCACGCACTGTTGGATCTTTTACTGTAACGAATGAAACCACCTGCCCATCATGTAATCGCTGTAGCTGTAATTTACCCGGACTTGGCCATGCCAGCAGTTTGAATGGCCCGCTACCGAGAGGCTCTGTATTAAAAGGATGGGCTTGCTCTAACAGCCCTTTGGGTAAAATACCCAACACTAAACGACCAGGAAAAAGGGGATCAGCTTGTTTCAAATGAAAATCGATCGTTTCATCATCCACAGCTAAAATCGAATCGATATTCATCAACGAACTACGATGCGGCGAAGCCGTTTTAACATTAAGAACTGACTGGTACGTTGCGACAACATCTGCCGCCTGCAAACGCGAACCATCATGAAAACGTCGGAATTGATCACGTAACCGAAACCGATAATGCGTCGGGGTAATCAATTTCCAATTAGCTGACAATCCTCGCGGATGATCGTGTTCATCAAAATCAACGAGGCGGGTATAGATCAGACTAACGATACGATCAGAAACAGCGTCGGTTGCGAATCGTGGATCAAGCGTGACGGGTGACGTAGAGACCCCGAAACGAATACTCTCATCCTCCTGCGCAGAACACCCTGTCAGCATGAAGATAAAAAAGAAAATACGGAGGGTGTTAACGTTTGCCACGCTCAAAAACAGCGATCGATTCAACATGCGATGTGTGCGGGAACATGTCCATCACGCCAGCTTGACTTAAACGAAAACCTTTTTCTTTCACGAGCACTTCAACATCGCGTGCTAAGGTTGACGGATTACAGGAGACATAAATCACTTTTTCCACGCCCGCAAAACTCATTCCTTGAATAATATCGAGCGCGCCACTGCGTGCTGGGTCCAGTAGGACCTTATTAAAACCGCTCTGCTCAATACGTTGTAATTGATCCATCTGCGTGAGATCAGCACAAACAAACTCCACATTATCCAGCCCATTCACTTGTGCATTTTCATTTGCGCGTTTTACTAAACCCGCCTCACCTTCAACGCCGAGCACATAATTCACCCGTTTGGCTAAAGGCAAGGTGAAATTTCCTAAACCGCAAAACAAATCCAATACACGATCTGTCTCTTCTAATGTTAGTAAATTCATCACGCGCGCGACCATATCGCGGTTAATGAATGGATTTACCTGTGTGAAATCAGATGGGAGAAAATGCAATGTGGGCTCGTCATCGCTGATTTGATAAAACAAATCCGCCGGTTGTTCGGGTGAAATTTGATGTACGGTATCTGGGCCTTTCGGTTGCAAATAGATCACGATGTCGTTTTTCTCACCGAAACGGATCAATACTTGGTGATCGTCTTCCGTTAACGGATCAAGGTGACGGAAAACCAAAGCTATAGACTCGTCACTGATCGCAACTTCAATTTGCGGCAAGCGATCTTTAACACTCAATTGACCAACAAGCTCCCTTAGGTCTGTCAAACGATGGCCGATCCGTGGATCAAGCACTTCACAGTGTTGAATATCGGCTAAATACGGGCTGGCTTTTTCACGAAACCCCACCAGCACGCCACCCTTTTTCGGCACAAATTTCACACCCAAACGCGCCTTACGACGATAACCTGTCTCGGGCGATCGCAATGGCGGCAACACTTCATCGGGTGATATATCACCGGAATGGGTCAATAGCTCTAACAATACAGCTTGCTTATGGGCGACTTGATCATCAGAACTCATGTGCTGCAACGAGCAACCGCCGCAAATTTCAAAATAAGCACATGGTGGCGTCACGCGATCGGCAGACGGCGTTAAAATCTCAATGGCCATGCCTTCATCGAATTTGCGACGTGAATTACTCCGTTGGAAAACAACTTTCTCACCGGGCAGAGCATTATCGATAAACACGACTTTCCCGTCATTTGTCGCGATCCCTCTTCCTTCATGCGATAACGACTCAACCTGCAATTCAATCGGTTCACGTGAAACTCTTTTTCTTCTTCTAGCCATAATTTCTGATTTTTCTCATACTGTTATTACTTGGCGTAATAAATGATCTTGCATATTGTTTTTTTGCGACATAAAAAAAGACGGCATAGCATGGCCGCTATACCGTCTTTTCAGGGTTATCATTTTGCCTTATTTTTGTTTCCAACCGCCATTGTCGTACCACCAACCACTCGGAGCGTTCGCGATCCAACGTTGCGCAAAGAGATCGCGGATTTGACCTTCCCATTCAGGATGCTTATTGGCAACCCCAATCTCTTGATAAAGCTGGTTGCGATCACGGTTCTCCTCTGCAACAAGCTGCTTGACGCGGTTGCGTTCTTTAATCGAAACGGCTTTATCATCACGCACAACCAGTAACGCGTTACTGGTTAATCCTACCGCCCCACTAGCGTAATAAGGTAATAGCTGGCTATGTCGTTGGGTCATCGCACCTTTTAGCTTATTGATCGCGGGTGTCGCCACATCAATATTAGGTTGAGCAGCCATTGCTGCAGGCACGACAAAACCCAAGATTTGGCTGGCAATGTCGCCCGTAACATCTGACCGCAAACCCGATGTCGGAACAGAGTCTTCGGCAGGCGTTTGTTCAGGTGTTTCTTCAACTGATGGCGTCTCGGTCTCACCATAGACATCTTTCACAAAACGATCTACTGCCTTCTCTGCCGCCGCCGCTGGAAAATAAACATTCACAGTTACGCATGCAGCCACGAGCATACATAATCCAATCAACGAAATGTGCTTACTTGTTCTCATTAGCCTCTCCTAATTAAAGGCAATTAATCAATCCGCTACGTTAACGGTTGAATTCTTAATCAAGACTTAATCACCTTATTCTTAAACTATAACTTTATGTTGCAAACATCACATTTTGCACATCTAAAATGAACTTCATGTCGTATATTTAGTTCAAAGCCACCTTAAGGCTAAAACACGCGCAAGTTGTTGAGTTAATTGAAAATCATTCTTGAACGACACAATTTATAACATGCCTGTTATAAGTGTTCGCGATAGTATACCAAAGCTAGGCAACTTGGACGCCCACCACACCTGTTCGGCAAGGAATTAGCCACAGTTAAAAACAATTTTCAGCAATGGATGGAGAAGTATGAATTTCAAAAAGACGACCTGCTTATCAATGATACTCGCTGTATTTCCAGTGTTTCAGTCTTATGCAACCGCACCAATTGAACGCGCTAGTATCGATACTGTCGTTGGCGTTAACCCAAACCCTAACGGCGATAGCATTCAACCCGCAGTATCTGCAGACGGCCGATTTATTTCATTTGAGAGTAATGCCGGTGATTTGGTAGCAGGCGACACAAATGGAATCAACGATATTTTCCATTATGATCGGGTCTTTAAAACTACAACACGGGTCAGCGTGTCTTCATCCGGTACTCAAGCCAATGGATTAAGCGAGTTTTCAGATATCTCCGATAATGGTCGTTATATTGTGTTTTCAAGTCGTGCCACTAACTTAACGGCTGACACTTACCCTGGCCCAGTTGCTGATCCGGACAATCCAGGTTTTACAATTCAACCAAAACAAATATTTTTGCGTGATACATCAACAAATACGACAAAGTTGATAACAACTATCGGCGGAACAGCTTCCGGCTCAGCAGCAAATAATATCAGCACTAAACCTGTAATTTCAGCAGACGGGCGATATATTGTTTACGAAAGCCTCTCTTCCAATATTACAACAACGGACACCGACACAATCTCGGATATCTTTCGCTTCGATACAGTAACCAACACAACCGTCCTTGTAAGTGTCAACACAAATGGCACCAAAGGTAACGCAGGCAGTGAAGAGGCATCAGTTTCAGATAATGGCCGTTATATTGCTTTTGCGAGTGATGCATCAAACATTGGTGGAACCGCCGATCTGATTACTGACGTTTTCTATCGCGATATGAACACCGGTATTACACAAGCCGTTACATCTGGCTCAAATGCAGCAGCGGGATTTAATGACAGTCAGCAACCTGTGATCAGCTCTGACGGCAAATATATCGCCTTCGAAAGTTTTCGAGTTGATCTGGTATCAAACCAAGATACTAATGGGACGCAAGATCTTTTTCTCTACAACACCTCTAACAAAGCTTTCTCACTGATTAGTCGGACTCCTGCTGGCGCAGCTGGTGATGCGCGTAGTGGTCACCCTGGCATATCCTCAGACGGCCGATATATTGTTTTTGAAAGTGCTGCCTCAAACTTAGATACCGTGTCAGATACAAATAATGATATTGATATTTTCGTACGTGATACGACGTTAAATATTACAACTCGCATTAGTACTGATTTAACCGGTACTGTCGGACCTGGCCTAAGTGAAAAACCTCGAATCTCATCAGATGGGCGCTACACTGTATTTTCATCAAAAAGCCCACTTGTTGCGGATGATACGCAGGCACCACAGCTTGAAGACATCTATTTTGCGGATAGAGCTCAATACAATGACTTCAACGGTAATGGTACATCAGATATTGTCTGGCGAAATGATGCCACCGGCCAAAACTGGATGTACTTAATGAATAGTCAATTTAAAACATTGAGTGCTGAGATAAACAAAGTTGCTGACCTGACATGGAAAATTGTTGGTATCGGTGACTTTGATGGCGACACAAAAAGCGATATTCTCTGGCGAAATGCTGCAGGCCTGAACTGGATGTATTTGATGGACGGTAACAAAATCAAAACAAGTTCTAGAGTCAACGCCGTCATTGATTCAAATTGGCAAGTTGCTGGCATTGGTGATTTAAACGCCGATGGTAAAGACGACATCATTTGGCGAAATGTTGGTACAGGCTTGAACTGGACATACCTGATGAATGGCGTCTCTATAGCCTCTAGTTTAAAAATTGATGTGGTTATCAACCAAGATTGGTTTATTCAAGATGTTGCTGATTTCAACGCAGACGGTAGAGATGACATCCTCTGGCGAAACGTTGTTGATGGCTTGAACTGGATGTACCTGATGAACGGACGCAGTATTGCAACCAGTACAAGAATTAATGAAGTGACAAACACAGACTGGGAAGTTCAAGGTGCTGCTGATTTCAACCGAGATGGTATGGCCGACATTCTTTGGAGAAATAAAACTACTGGCTCTAACTGGCTCTATACCATGAACGGATCAACCATTGTGAGCAGTCTACCAATCAATAGTCTTGGAACAAGTTGGGAAGTCGCAGCCATTGCTGACTTTAACAACAACAAACGAGCAGATATTCTTTGGAGAAATAAAGTTCACGGTGAAAACTGGATCTATTTCATGAATGGTAAAAACATTACCAGCATAAAATTTGTTGATAAAGTCAGTAACCTGAACTGGAAAATTATTCCTCGTTAAGTTTTTTTCCTGTAAATTCCGGGATGAGTCAACCTCATCCCGGTCTTTCAAAACGCCTTCCTCCATTTTGTATCTATGCCATAATCTTGGGTCATGGATAATGAAAAATCAGCCACTCCCAACTCTCAACTTCTTCGCCATGCAACATACGCATCCGTTGCTGTTGCCTGCTTTCTTATTCTGATTAAACTCACCGCGTTTCTACTAACTAACTCGATCTCTTTACTGGCAACACTTGTGGATTCCTTCCTCGATGCAGGCGCGTCTTTACTGAATCTGTTTGCTATACGCCAAGCTCTCACCCCTGCTGACAAAGAACATCGGTTCGGCCACGGTAAGGCCGAAGCACTTGCGGGACTTGGACAAGCTGCGTTTATTGGTGGATCTGCACTCTTTCTCTTATTTGAAGCGACAGGGCGTTTGATGACACCCCACACAGTAAATTATTCTTGGATCGGTATTACGGTGATGTTAATTTCGATCGTGACGACACTTTGTTTAGTCGCATTTCAGAAACGCGTTATACAGCAGACCAATTCCGTCGCAATTTCAGCCGACGCATTGCATTACAAAGGGGATTTAATGGTTAATGCCTCGGTGATCCTGGCATTATTACTAACAAGTCAATTCGGGTGGGTGATGGCTGATCCTATTCTCTGCTTGGGCATTGCAGGATACATTTTGCTCAGCGCATGGTGGATCATTAGACAATCCATCGATCACTTAATGGATCACGAAATATCTGATGAGATACGCGCACAAATTAAGGAAATTGCATTACGACATCCGCAAGTTGTCGATCTGCATGATCTTCGCACACGTCAATCTGGCCCGGATATTTTTGTACAACTTCATTTAGAAATGGATGCAGGTTTAACGCTTTACGCCGCACACAACGTCTCAGCAGAAGTTCAGGAAAGTATCCTTGAACTCCTACCGAATGCGGAAATTATCATTCATGAAGATGCGGTTGGTGTGCCTAAGATAAGTTAAACAAACGCATTACGAGATCAAAGCTGCTGTAAAAATGCACTCTACTTAATCACGACCTTGTTCACTTCCTCAACGCCAGGATGATCAGGGAAATTCAATCGCAATACCCGCAGCGCATCTTGTGACAACTCTGTCATGCCTAGAACCTTATACGCTTTCGCCATCACAGTGAGCGCATCAGGAATTGCAGGAGCTTGCTGAAAATTTTCTATCGCATACCGAGCACGGTTAGCAGCTGCTACATACGCCCCGCGTCGCATGTAATATTGCGCGACATTTACTTCATGTTGCGCCAAGCTGTTTCTCAAAAACACCATCCGCTGACGCGCGTCACTAACATAGACGCTATTAGGATAACGTTTCACCAGCTCTGAAAACTCTCGAAAAGAATCTAAAGCCGCCCCCGGGTCACGCTGAGAAGGATCTCTTGGGATAAAACGTTCGACTATACCTTTGCCTTCGTTAAATAAAGCTAACCCCTTGATATAATAAGCATAATCCGCCCGTGGATGAGTGGGATATAACTTAATAAACCGATCTGCAGCTGCGATCGAAGCAGGCACTTCGTCTTGCTTATAATAGGCATACGCAAGATCAAGCTGTGCCTGTTTTGAGAATTTACCAAATGGGTACCGCGCTTGCAGCTTACGATAATAATCAATCGACTCCTCGTAATATCCAGAGTCCATTGATCCTTTCGCTTCGTAATAAATACGTTCTTCAGACCAACTTTCAGTCTTATCTTCCTCTTTTTTCTCAGGAAAAAGTGAGCATGAAGCAAGCGTAATGGACAGCAGTAGAATGAGTAACTTATTCATTATTGAGTCTTTTCTATCTATGTTGATGCAATGAACGCTATTTTAGCCCAGAAGCATGACTTCCTGATACACTCTCGTTGATTTATGTCTGACGTTATCCACATCCATACTACGATTCCAGAACAATATGCTGGCTGGCGGCTTGATCGCACGCTCGCAGACATGTTTCCGGACTATTCCCGATCTAACCTAAAAGACTGGATCGAAAAAGACATGGTCACGCTCGATCAAAAAACCTGTCGCCCTCGCACTGCGGTTGCTGGCGGAGAAAGGATCGAAATAAACGTCACATTAGAACAACAAACCGCTTGGCGAGCACAAGATATTCCGCTCGATATTCTGTTTGAGGATGCTGATCTTATCGTGCTCAACAAACCCGCGAATCTCGTCGTACATCCCGGATCAGGCAATCCTGACGGCACGCTGGTTAATGCGCTTTTACATCATAATCCTTCACTTGAAAACTTACCACGTGGTGGCATTGTGCATCGGCTAGACAAAGACACTACCGGCATTATGGTGGTGGCCAGATCACTTCGAGCACACAGTAGCCTCATCGAACAATTACAAACGCGGACTCTCAGCCGAGAATACCAAGCCGTGGTTTCCGGCGTGATGACCGCTGGTGGATCCGTTGATGCACCGATTGGTCGTCATCCAACTCAGCGTACACGCATGGCAGTGGTGAATAACGGGAAAGATGCCATCACACATTACCGTATTGAAACTCGCTTTTCTGCGCATACACATTTGCGTTTAAAGCTTGAGTCAGGCCGTACACATCAGATCCGTGTGCACATGGCACATCTTCGCTACCCAATCGTCGGCGACCCTGTCTATGGCGGCCGCCTCAAACTGCCCAAAGGTTGCACGCCCGAATTGGATCTGACACTGCGCGCGTTTAAACGACAAGCGCTACATTCCACGCGACTCCAGCTGAGCCATCCAGCGGGTCATACCGACATGAGCTGGGAAGCGCCCTTACCCGATGACATGCAAAACCTTCTGACACAATTACACCAACATGACTGATCAACCTACTGAGCAGCCGGGCTGGATCGAGTCGATCTGGTCAGCCCCCGATACTGTAAGAGCCGGCACAAGCACCCGACTTTATGGCTATAGCCAAGCACCTTATCACGCAATGAATATTGCCAGTCACGTCGGCGACCAAGTGGAGCACATTACAAAAAACCGCATCGCATTGAGTGAATCACTGGAACTGCCTGCCGACCCTATCTGGCTCAACCAGACCCACGGCAAACGGATTGTAAACCTCGACAAAGAAGACTTATCTGATCGCAATGCAGACGGGATTTTCACCTCGCAGACCAACGTCGTTTGCGGCATTATGACGGCGGACTGCCTGCCGCTTCTGATCACAAATAACACAGGAACAGAAATCGCTGCACTACATTGCGGCTGGCGTGGACTGGCGGCAGGTATTATTGAAGACGCACTACCGCTCTTCAGCACGCCAACGGAATCGTTACACGTCTGGATGGGGCCGGCGATCAGTGCGAGACATTACGAGATTGATGATAGTGTCAAAGCGGAGTTTGATCATATCAGCACTATTCTGCAGAGCGACACCTTCATCCCAACACTGCCTGGACACTGGCTAGTGAGTTTGTACCGCATCGCCATGCTAATCCTAAAAGCTAATGGTGTGGAATGTATTTACGGCGGGCAATATTGTACATACCGTGATCAAGAGTTATTTTTTTCACATCGCCGTGACAACGGCAAAACAGGCCGCATGGTAAGTTTGATCTGGCTGGAACCGAATCATGAATAAAGAATCAGAAAAATTTTACCGTCAGGCAAATTATTTAATTAACGCGCACAAGATCGCCCAATTACCGGCAGATGAAGGCTATGAAGTGGCCTTTGCTGGCCGTTCAAATGCCGGTAAATCCAGCTCGATCAATACGCTGACACAACAAAAATCGCTTGCCAGAACCAGTAAAACACCTGGCCGAACTCAGCAGATCGTCATGTTTGAATTGGATGAAGAGCGTCGTATTGCGGATCTACCCGGTTACGGTTTTGCAAAAACCCACCGCAGCCTGCGCGATCACTGGCAGAAAGTGTTGCCGGAATACATTGAATCACGCAAATCATTGAAAGGCGTCATCCTGTTAATTGATATTCGCCATCCGTTGAAAGAATTCGATGAAAGCATGCTTAGCTGGTGCGATCATATAAATCGTCCTGTGCATGTTTTATTAACCAAAGCCGATAAACTCGGTCGCAATGAAGCGAATAAATCGCTCTTTAAGGTGAAAGCGCAATTAAAGTCGGAACATCAATCTGTGCAACTTTTTTCCTCGACGGCCAAAACCGGTTTAGACGAACTCTACGCGCAATTAGATACGTGGTATGGCCGAGAAAGTCCGACAGACGAATAAAGATTGAATAAATAGAAAAAAGCCTCGGCTCCAATCACTAGTTGGTTCCGAGGCTAAATCAAGTCAGGCTGGGGAACCTGACATTTTGTCCCATCCAGGGAGGGGGGATGGGAACGTTCTGTGTCATGTAGAACGTACTAAGTAAGAACATCGTGACAAAAAGAAGTTCAATCCTTTTTGTGAATTAGTGCACAATCTTCAACCACTGCCCAGTTTTAATTTCCCCTTTCGGGAACAGCCCATTTAATAGCCGTAACCGCTCTTCTGCGTGATCCGTAAAGGGAGATTCTTTTGCAAGTTGCTGGAATGTCGTAGTAGATTTTGCCTTAATCAGCTTAATCCGTAATGGTTTCGCTACTTCACGTTCTTTTTCGGTAATTCGATGAAAACTTTTTGCAGTCCATAAAAATTGCGAATCATACTGAGAAGTTTGAGATTGGTCCTTTACAACACCAGCTAGGACAAAAGCTTTATCTTGCAAATAGATCACATTAAAACGGGCATCGCGAGTGCCGAATGATGTTTTAATCGGTGAAACCGCACTATACCCTTCTAACCCATCTGGTTTGAGTTGTCCTTCAGCTTTCAACTTTTTTAGGCCTAAGCGAGATTGCATGAATTCACGTGGCGTAATCCGTTTGTTGATATCCTCCACACCGACCTGAATTATGGCTTCTCCGCCCGGTGCAGACGCCACCAACCGATCAGGCAAGTTTTGTACGCGCCAGCCTTTCGGGAACGACATCGAAAACCCCATTCCGGGGTGATAAAACGAGTTCTCACGTAATACGCCCTCTCGTGCACTTTGGCCGATCACCATATTATCGATCAACGCCAAATACTCTTTCTGGTTGCGGACTTCCTGCCCCGTGACTTGATACTGGTTGGCTGCCGTGATCACCTCTTGTAAACGTGTATCGTTGTCCGGATGCGATGCAAAGACACCATGATATGCACGCGGCTCACGCCCCTCTGATTCAGCTAAAACTTTATCATACACCTCTTGATCTTTCAGAACGCTGATCACGTCGAGCATCGCTTTCGGATCAAACCCCGTGCGTGCGAGGTATTCTGCACCAAGTCGATCAGACTCCAATTCGTGCTCACGACCATAACCACTGAGCAATGCTGAGCCGAGCATATTGACCATTTGGTTACCTGCTTGCGTTCGTAATTGCGGCAAAAATATCGCGCCGATAGTCGCACCAATACCGGCCATTTGCGCCGCACTTGCCTGCCGTACACTATGTCGCGCAGTAACGTGACCAATCTCATGCCCTAACACCGCTGCCAGCTCAGCCTCGGAATTTAAAAACGACATCAAACCGCGCGTGATGTAAATGTAACCACCGGGCAACGCAAAAGCATTTACCTCAGTACTGTCGAGCACATGAAAACGGTAAATTAAATCGGAACGGTGACTCTTCGCTGCCACTTTTCTTCCAACATCTTGCACATAACGCTGCAACTCAGGATTCTCGTACAACTGATATTGCTTGAGTACTTCTCCATGTGCTTGTCGGCCCATCGCAATTTCTTGATCTTCTGACATCATGACGAAGTCTTGTCCGCCCGTGACAGGATTCGTTGCGCAGCCTGCATTCAGTAAACTGCTCAGGATCAGCGTCCCAAGCAGGATTCTATATAGTCTGTTTTTCATCATTTTTTCGCGGATCGCCGGGAGTACCGAGCGGCCACTTCCCTCCAGAATTTCATGAAAACGGTCGACACAAAAAACACCGCACCAGCAAATAAAATAATCGTTGCGCCGCTGGGCAGATCGTACTCGTAGGAAACCATTAAACCGCCCGTGGTTAAAAATATGCCCAATACAATCGCAAGGCACATAATGCGAAATAAGGTTCCAACGTACTGGCGTGCAATCGCTGCAGGTAATGTTAATAAGGCGATCACGAGAATTAAGCCGACGACCCGAATTAATAACACCACCGTCAATGCGACTAAACAGAGTAAGAGTAAATAATAGATCTCTGCATGCACACCTCGCAACCGGGCAAACTCGTCGTCAAATGTGACGGCGAGAAATTGCTTATAAAAAAGACCTACACACGTCAGAATCACCAAATCCAAGATCAGCATTAATGCGAGATCAGCTCCTGATACAAGCAAAATATTGCCGAACAAGTAACTCATCAAATCGGCATTGTAACCAGGTGTTTTTGCAATGAAAATTATCCCGATTGCCATACCAACAGCCCATAATGCGCCAATCAGACTGTCTTCCGTTTGTTTCCAACGAAGGCTCACCCAACCGATCAGCAAGGCAGCCAATAACGCAGCGATGATCGCACCACCTAATGGTGGTTGACCAATAAAATACGCGACACCCATTCCACCCAAAACCGCATGCGCTATCCCCCCCGCAAGATAGCCTATATTGCGAACTACGACGTATGTACCAACCACACCGCAGCCCACACTCGCGAGTAACCCTGCGAGTAGCGCGTAAATCAAAAAACCTTGTTCGGAAAGTGCGTAGAAAAATGCCATCAGTGTCGATGCTCGATCATATTAACGTGAGAGCCGTATAACGCTTCGATCGAATCCCCCGTCAGTTCAGAAGTTTGATGACAAATCAGCGTGCGATTAAGACACGCCACGCGCGTTACATATTCAGAAATAAATCCAATATCGTGGGAAACAACAATAATGGTCATGCGATCATTAAAACGCTTGAGCAACTCGAAAATATCCACCTCGACACGTTGATCTATATTTGCTGTCGGCTCATCGAGGATGAGCACATCAGGCTGACAAGCTAATGCACGTGCGATCATCACACGCTGAAGTTGTCCTCCGGACAACGTCGAAATATTCGCTTTACGGATCTGCACAACTTCTGTTGCTCGCATTGCTTGCGCTGCCGCCTCACGATCAGCCGCAGTGTATGCGCCAAAAAGACGTGTTTTACCCAATCGCCCCATTAAAACCACCTCTTCAACAGTGATCGGGTAATTGCGCGAAAACTCAGCATATTGTGGGCAATAGCCGATGCGAGCACGGCCTTCGGATGGCGCTTTACCAAACAGTCGCACACGTCCTTGTGCGGGTTTCAACAAACCGAGCATAATTTTCAACAAAGTGCTTTTTCCACCTGCATTCGGCCCGACAAGACCAAGAAACTCACCCGCTTCGATTGACAGGTTAATGTCTTTCAAAATACTTGGGCCGCCGTAATCAAACGAGACGTTTTCTAGCTCGATCAGTGCTGTCATGCTCTTCTAATGACCTCGTTGTGCAGCCGCTTGTGCTCGCATTGCCAATGCTAATCGTTGTGCGACATTTTTCATATTATCGATGTAATTTTCCGCCAGTGGATCAAGTACTTCAATCTCTGCACCGATCGACGTGGCAACGGTCATCGCCATACGTTGACTATGCTGTGGCTGGATGAACACCCACCTAATAGACTCTTTTTTGAGTCTTGCTAAGAGCAATTGCAACGCTTGTGCGCTGGGCGACTTCCCCTCATCTTCAATGGCGATCTGCTCTAGCCCATAGTCTTCGGCGAAAGCACCCCAAGCCGGATGCATCACAACAAATTCACCTGATCCACGCCATTCACTCAGAACGTGCTTGATGGTGTTATCCAGCTCGAGAAGCTCACGATCAAGCATAGCGTATCGCGCTTTTATCTGATCAGACTCAGCGGGTAGCAATTGCCTCAGCTCTGCCTCAATTTCGGCAGCGATTAAACGCGCTTCGCGTGGACTCGTCCAAATATGCGGATCATGCGCGTGTCCGTGCTGTTCGGACTCCTGTGCATGACGATGCACCTCTTTCGTCGAAAGAGCGGTATGTTCCGCTAAATTCACCACGTTTAGGTCAGCTCGCATAGCGCGAATTTTTGGTAACCAAACACGTTCAAAAGGAACATCAATACCGAAATATAATTGTGCATTACTCAACATTGAAAGTTGCTTAGGCAAAGGTTCGAACGTTTCGGGACTCTGCCCTGGCCCAACCATGACATGCACGTTGACGTTGTCACCACCGATGCGCTCAACGAAATATTTCAGCGGCAAAATACTGACAAAAATATGCGTCTGATCAGACGCAGGCGACTTGTCCGCACCACAGGCACTCACACCAGTGATAACGATAAGTAGGAGAAGATTACGAAGTAGGGCCATCTTAGACGTGTTATTTATCCAGAAACTTACATACAATTGCGCTTTAATTGAAAGCGAAGGCGTTATTGTTTAATTCTTCAAGCATAATGCCTGTGTCAACCCGTCGGAAATAAACAACCTGTTATGGTATGTTATTCCGCCCATAATCAGAACTAATATTTAAATAATAAGACCAACCGGATATGACCATTCAAACAGACGATTTACGCATTAACGAAATTCGAGAAGTGCTCGAACCTGCCAAACTGGTAGTTGATTTTCCGGTCAGCGATCACGCTGCTCATACCGTGCTTGATGCCCGAAAAGCGATTCAAGACATCATGCAAGGCAAAGATGATCGCTTGCTATTGGTGACTGGACCTTGCTCAATTCACGACACAAAAGCAGCCCTAGAATACGCTGATCGACTCAAACCGTTGATCGAAAAGTATAAAGATGACTTGTGTATTGTCATGCGTGTCTATTTCGAAAAACCACGAACAACAGTCGGCTGGAAGGGCTTGATCAACGATCCTGATCTGGACAACAGCTTCAATATCAATAAAGGTCTTCAAATGGCGCGCAAGCTACTGCTAGACCTCGCAGAAAAAAGTGTCCCAGCCGGAACAGAATTTCTTGATCCGATCAGTCCACAGTATTTGACTGACCTGATCTCATGGGGCGCGATCGGAGCGCGAACGACAGAAAGCCAGGTGCATCGCGAACTCGCGTCAGGCCTGTCTTGCCCGATTGGTTTTAAAAACGCGACAGACGGCGGTTTACAAATCGCAGTGGATGCAATTCTTTCATCATCACATCCCCATCACTTCCTCGGCGTCACAAAAGAAGGGCGATCAGCGATTTTAGCCACAAGCGGAAATCCGGATTGCCATGTGATTTTGCGTGGTGGTAGTAACCAACCAAATTATGACACGCCAAGCATTGATAAAGCCGCTGCGTTACTGAACAAAGCAAAACTGCCTGAAAGACTGGTCGTTGATTGTTCACATGCTAACAGCTTGAAAGATCACATCCGTCAATCTGATGTTGCAAAAGAAGTCGCGAATCAAATTGCCGCTGGTGAACAACGCATTTTTGGTATTATGCTAGAAAGTAACCTTGTTGGCGGTCGTCAAAACCTCGTTGACGGTAAAGCAGAAGTCTACGGACAAAGTGTCACAGACGCTTGCATGGATTGGGCTGCGACTGAGGACGTGCTGGCTTGTTTCGCAGATGCTGCTGCAAAACGGCGCAACGCTGTGTAGTTTTTTTTGTATGCCGCTGGAATTAACGTGCTATGAAGGGAGGCATTGTTACACTAAATGGCTTGTAAGAAGATTGTTCACGTAATTGAATCCACTGCCACAGGCACGTTCACGATGGTGTCAACCTTAGCGAACTTGTTTGCGCGCAGCGGCTGTGATGTCACGGTGATTTATTCTCAGCGGGATGAAACACCGGAGCTATTAGCCAATCATTTCGATAATTCCGTTTCGCTGGTTCGACTGGATATGCGGCCTTTTTATAAGACGCTATTAATCACGAAGCAACTACGTGACACCCTTCAAGAAATAGAGCCGGACATTATTCATCTACATTCATCCATCGGTGGATTTATTGGCCGCCTAGCCACGATAGGGTTATCAAATGTCGAGGTTTACTACAGTCCGCATTGTATTTCTTTCATGATGGCTAAACTCAAGCCGCATCGAAAGATGGCCTATATTCTTCTCGAGAAATTCGCCAACTTACTGGGTGGTGAATACATCGCCTGCTCAGAGAGTGAACGATCAGCGATCACACGATATTTATCGCACGCTGTCGTGCATAAAATTGACAATGCCATTGACTTGGATGTGGATCTTCCCACGGCAAAACCAATGAGCCGCGACACGATCAAGATCATCAACGTCGGTGAAATCCGCCCGCAAAAAGGCCCAGAACTCTTTGCTCAAATCGCGCGTGAAGTTCGTCGCGAATTTCCACAAGTTGAGTTTGTTTGGGTTGGTGATGGTACGCCTGCACGACGTCAGGTTTTACTTGATGCAGATGTGACCGTCGCGGGATGGATGGATAAATCCGCTGTTATGGAACAATTAAGCGAAGCGGATCTGTATCTTTCCTCATCCTTCTGGGAAGGTTTGCCCGTTTCGTTGATTGAAGCAATGGCGATCGGCTTGCCGATTATTGGACAGGCATGTTCGGGAAATACGGATTTAATTGAGGAAAACATTAACGGGCGACTGTTTAACAGTGCCGAGCAAGCCGTCTCTATTATTCGGGACTGCCTGAAAAATCCAGAAAGCACGATGATCTTCTCGCAGAATGCGATCAAGCTGGCTGAGGAAAAGTACTCGCTCAGCACTTTCCACGCCAAATTCAGTACTCTTTATCAGGTTTCCTGTTCATCGTCGGCGATGGGTTCTCCTCAAGCGCAAATAATTCCTTCGCGCTCCTGATCAGCTCATCTTGTCGTAATCCTTTCGCTTCGCGCAGCACCACACTCGGCACATGCATAAACCGTTGCGTGATCGAGCGGGCAAGTGCTTCCATCACCAATTCTGGATCATCCCCCCGACCGATTTGACGCCGCGCTTTGTCGAGTAACTCTTCTTGCGTCATTTGAAGCTGCTGCCTCAGTACTTGAATCGTCGCTGCAGCATCCAGAGATTTAGCCCAAGTATTAAAATGATGGGTTTCGGTCAGAACAATTTCTTCTGCCTGCATCGCAGCTGTTTCGCGAGATCGACGATTTTCCTGAATGACCGCTTGTAGATCGTCAACGGTATATAAATACACATCATCCAACTCACCCACAGCAGGATCGATATCTCTCGGTACAGCAATATCGACCATAAAAATCGGGCGATGCTTTCGTTTTTTCAACGCGCGCGCAACCAGATCGTGTGTGATAATCGGCTGGGGACTGGCGGTGGATGTGATCAAAATATCCGCTTCGACTAAGTGTTGATCAAGATCATCCAATGGCAATGCATAACCGTTATAGCGAGAAGCTAAAATTTGCGCACGCTCTATTGAGCGATTTGCGACAATCATACGACCCAGCTGGTTATCCGATAAATGCTGCGCAACGAGCTCAATCGTATCGCCCGCGCCGACCAACAATGCGCTCTGCTGATTCAACTCACCAAAAACCTGCTGTGCTAGACGCACAGCGGCAAAGGCGACAGAAACTGGACTAGATCCGATCGCCGTATCTGTTCGGACGCGTTTCGCCGCCGTAAAAGAATGCTGCATCAAACGATTGAGCATTTTACCCACCGTTCCGCTGTCGGATGCGATTCGATACGCATTCTTCATTTGCCCAAGTATTTGCGGTTCACCAAGCACCATAGAATCCAACCCGCATGCAACACGGAAAACATGTCGGACTGCTTGTAGGTCCTGTTCACTAAAAAGGTGGCTATTGAGCGCTTTGCGTGATTCACCATAATAATCACACAACCAGTTTTGCACATGCTCAGCGTTGCTGTCGCCCAGATAACAGACGATTTCCGTTCGATTACAGGTTGAAAGAATAACCGCTTCACCCACGCCTTCATGCGCAATGAGCATACGCAAAGCTTCAGGTAATGCATCGGGATTAAACGCAACTTTCTCGCGAATCGCGACTGGCGCAGTTTTGTGATTTAACCCGATAACAGCGAAAGACATGGAAAAAAGGATGTGTTCAAAGAATGATTAATTGCTATATTTGTACAGAGATTGGCCGACAGTTTAGCACCGAATCACTCGGCTTGTGCGGCGTTTTGTAAAGATTCTATCGCGAATAAAATGGCGGCAACTTGAACCTGGCCCCTCCCTTGCAATCCAATACAGATAGTTTACCTTATCTCCTGTTACCTGGATAAAACTGGCACATGCAAATAACTAGACGAACGATCACGATTCCAGCGGCTCTTCTCCTCTTCAGTTTGAACACGGCGTGTACAACACAGCCTACGCAAACCAATGCAACATCCGCTGCTGAAACCCCGACCACAACCGTCTCACTCATTTCACCATTGAGCATGAAAGACGGCTTATCTGAAGAGATTCTGTATGAACTGTTGGTGGCTGAATTCGCTGGTCAACGAGGTGAACTTGACCTCGCCGCAGAGGCTTATCTTCATCTCGCCAGAGAGTTAAAAGACGCAACGCTAGCAGAGCGCACTACGCGCATCATGATCTACGCTCGGAAAGATCGCAAAGCACTCGAGGCGGCACAACTCTGGACAGAATACGCACCGAAAAATACCGAAGCCCAGCAAATTTTAGCCGCCATGTACTTGCGGAACAATTTGCCTGATCAAGCGCTGGTGCAAATCGAAAAGATTCTGAAGTCCGATCCGGAAAAAACCGGTTCCGCTCTACAAATGTTGGCAAACTTCCTCAATAGTGATGAAGATAAAGCCACGGCGATGTCTGTCATGGACAAGTTAATGCAAACTAGGCAAAACGATCCGAAAGCGATGTTTGCTTACGGCTTGATGACTCTACGTGCCGGTGACGTACATAAAGCGCGCGAGATCATTCAAAAAGTGACCAAGCTCGATCCAGATGAGCAAAATTACCAAATGGTGTATCTCGGCATTCTCGAGCAAGACACGGACAAACAAACTGCTCTAGCCTATCTGGACAACCTCCTTAAAGAAAACCCCGACAATTTTGATTTACAACTTGCTCATGCACGCATGCAAGCCGATCTCGGGCGCTTCGAAGAAGCACGACAAGAATTTAAAAAACTCACCATTGCGCACCCGGATAATACCGATGCGCGTTACGCACTGGCCTTGCTTAATCTCCAGTTGAATCATGCCAAACAAGCGAAAGAACAGTTTCAAATTCTGATCAAGAAAAATGTCTTGGTGAATGAGTCCAGCTTTTACATGGGGCAGATCGCTGAATTTGAAAAGAAATATGATGCTGCACTTAAGTGGTTTGAATCTGTCGATCCGAGTAGCCCACAATATTTCGATGCACAAATAAAATCCGCACTCATGTTTGTCCATTTGGATGATTTGGAACAGGCGAAACAACGACTTCATCAGATCACGCCAGTAAATGAAGATCAGCAAATTCAACTCATTCGTGTCATGGCGGATTTACTGATCGAGCAAAAGAATTATGACGATGCGATGGCCTTGTACGATCAAGCGCTATCAGATAAACCAAATAACGATCTGCTATATTCACGTGCCATGCTGTCAGAAAAAATGGGCAGAATTGATCTTCTCGAACGCGATCTTCGGCTCGTGCTGGATTCCGATCCAAACAACGCGGACGTGCTGAACGCGCTAGGTTACACCCTTGCCGATAATACCGAACGCTACGAAGAGGCATACCAGTTGATCAAACGCGCGCACGATTTAAGCCCGGATAATTTTTATATTCTCGACAGTATGGGTTGGGTACTGTATCGACTCGGTAAACTGGACGAAGCAGTAGATTATTTACGTCGCGCTCAAGCGTTAAACCCCGATCCAGAAATCTCAGCTCACTTGAGTGAAGTTCTTTGGGTAAAAGGTGATGAGCAAGCTGCACGAAAAGTGCTGCAAGAAGCACTCAAAACCACACCAAAAGATGAAAAACTGCTCGACGTGAAAAAGCGCTTTATTCCATGATCCACTTACGTTTTCAGCTATGTATGCTTATGGCATTCAGCATGCTTTCTGGCTGTGCAAGCCTAGCCAACCGTGGACAACCCGAAAACATAGTTTATAACGGCTGGCAACAACATCAGCAGCGCTTACAACATTTAGATAGTTGGCAAGTATCTGGGCGAATTTTTATCCAGTCTCCAAAAGATGGGTTCAGTTCGAATATCAACTGGGAAAATCAACTGGAAAATTACCATATCCGATTTACCGCACCACTCGGACAAGGCGTCTACGATCTACGAGGCAGGCCAGGACATGTCACGATCGTGTTACCCGATAACAGCATCGCGGACGCGAAAGATCCAGAAACCTTGATCAAGCAAACACTTGGCGTACGATTACCCGTCAGCGGATTACGTTATTGGATTCGCGGCTTACCCGACCCGGCAGACGAGTCGCGCGATATTCTGCTTGATGCGAACGAACGTCTAATCAAACTGGAACAAGCAGGCTGGGAGATCACCATAAACCGCTATCGACAACATGGCGACTATTTTTTGCCTGACAAATTGACGATGGAAAACCGGCACATGAAAATTAAGATGGCACTAAAAAACTGGACACTAGAAAAAACAGGCTAATACATGATCGACCTTCCTTGGCCTGCTCCGGCAAAAATCAATCTGTTCCTGCATATTACAGGACGACGAGCAAATGGTTATCACAACCTTCAAACACTTTTCCAGTTTCTTGATCTCGCCGATGAGCTCTGGTTTGAAACACGCAATGATGGTGTGATCCGCCGTTGCACTAAAATCGACAGTATCCCTGAAAACGATGATCTGATAATTCGTGCCGCACATTTATTACGCACGCAGGCAGGCGACATTGGGCAAACTCTTGGAGTTGATATCAGTATTGATAAAATACTTCCCACTGGAGGCGGTATCGGCGGCGGCAGTTCTGATGCTGCAACCACGCTCGTTGCATTGAATTATTTGTGGAATTTACATTTTTCTGAACACAAACTCATGCAGCTTGGCCTACAATTAGGTGCTGATGTGCCGATTTTCGTCCACGGACACGCTGCTTGGGCTGAAGGTGTAGGAGAAATTTTAACCGACTTTTCGCCCGAAATGCCTTGGTATTTACTGGTTCATCCCCATGTTCATGTGCCAACAAGTGAAATCTTTTCAAATTCGGAATTGACACGGGATACGACAGCCATCAAAATGCTCACCTTTCAAAATGGTGATGGCCGGAATGACTGTGAATTAGTCGTCCGAAAGAGCTACCCTGAGATACAAGCAGTGTTTGATTGGTTTGGCCAAGCGAGCAATGCAAGGCTCACAGGAACTGGAGCTTGCGTCTTTTGTCCCTACACAACAAAAGATGAAGCACAAGAAAAGCTAAAATCATTACCAAGCAAGTGGGCCGGCTATGTAACGAGAGGACTTAATCACTCTCCCCTACAAGATCGGTTAGACAAAGAGCAGTAACGCAATACGTAACAATTGGGGCGTCGCCAAGCGGTAAGGCACCAGGTTTTGATCCTGGCATTCGTAGGTTCGAATCCTGCCGCCCCAGCCATCTTTCTGTAGCGAGGACCCCTGTGGCGAACTCATCAATGATGATATTTTCCGGTAATGCGAATCGGAAATTAGCAAAAGCTATCGCTGCACATCTCCACCTTCCTGTTGGTAAGGCCACCGTTGGCAAATTCAGTGACGGTGAAATCATGGTCGACATTACTGAAAATGTTCGCGGCCGAGATGTGTACATCATTCAACCTACCTGTGCGCCAACCAATGACAACCTCATGGAATTATTGGTCATGGTCGATGCATTGCGTCGCGCCTCAGCCATGCGAATCACTGCAGTAATTCCTTATATGGGTTACGCGCGCCAGGATCGTCGCCCTCGCTCTGCTCGTGTACCAATCACTGCAAAGGTTGTCGCAAACATGTTTGCGGCTGTTGGTACCGATCGTGTTCTCACCATCGACTTACATGCTGACCAGATCCAAGGCTTTTTCGATATGCCGCTGGACAATGTATACGCCTCACCGGTTTTATTGGGCGATGTGTGGAAACACAAATATGAGAACCTGATCGTCGTCTCGCCTGATGTTGGCGGTGTTGTCCGTGCCCGCGCATTAGCAAAACGACTCGATGATGCTGATCTTGCGATCATCGATAAGCGCCGACCTAAAGCTAACGTTGCGGAAGTCATGAACATTATCGGTGACGTCGATGGTCGGACTTGTGTTCTAATTGATGACTTGGTCGATACAGCTGGCACGCTCTGCCAAGCCGCTGGCGCTTTAAAAGGCTATGGCGCACAAAAAGTTGTCGCATACTGTACCCATGCCGTGCTGTCAGGTAAGGCCTTGGATAATATAGAAAATTCAAAACTGGACGAACTCGTTGTAACAGATACCATACCGCTCTCTGAGCGCGCGATGAACTGCGATAGAATTCGTCAATTAAGCGTTGCAGGCCTTTTGGCCGAAAGTATTCGTCGTGTTAGCTCAGGCGAATCGCTTAGTTCAATGTTTGTTGACTGACCGGTATAACCTATTAGTCAATGTGCTAATGCTCTGATCTGGTCGCGGATCGGAGTTTTTTTTATGTATAACTGGAGATTAATCACATGAGTGATTTTACAATTGTTGCTACAAAGCGTGACGATTTGGGGAAAGGTGCGAGCCGCCGCCTGCGTCATGCTAAACAGGTGTTGGGTATTGTTTACGGTGCTGATAAAGAGCCGGTACCTTTTCAAATTCCACATAATGAACTGGATAAATTACTGCGTCACGAAGCTGTCTATTCATCGATCCTTGATCTCGAATTAGATGGCAACAAGGAAGCGGTCGTTTTAAAAGATATGCAACGTCATCCCCACAAAAATATCGTCATGCATATCGATTTAATGCGCATTGATACCTCGCACAAGCTCACACTTAATGTCCCAATTCACTTCTTGAACGAGGAAACCTGTGTTGGTGTGAAGAAGAATGGCGGTATCATTGATCACCTGATCAATGACATTGAAGTATCATGCCTTCCTTCTGATTTGCCTGAGTTTATCGAAATTGATGTTCAAGCATTAGATATTGATGATGCAATCCACTTAGGAGATATCAAACTCCCAGAAGGTGTTGAAATAGCTTCTCTGATCCACGGTGGCGATCCAATGCAATCTGTTGTGTCTGTGCACAAACCTCGCGTTATCTCAATCGATGATGAAGGAACTGAAGAAAGCTCTGGTGATGATGAAGAAAAAGGTAATGAAGAATAATTCAGCTTTTCTTGCTTACATCTAATCAGGTTGTTCGATGACTACACCGATCAGCCTGATCGTTGGCTTGGGAAACCCCGGGACCGAGTATGCCAAAACCCGACACAACGTCGGGTTTTGGTTTTTGGATGACCTCGTCAATGAATACCTCGGTCACTTTCAAGCACAATCAAAATTTTATGGTGAGACTGCACGGATTCAAATAGATGGTCAGGAGGTTTGGTGCTTGAAACCAACGACCTTTATGAATCGGAGTGGGCAAAGCGTTCAAGCGCTCGCTGCGTTTTACCGGATCCCAATTTCAGAAATATTGGTTGTGCATGATGAGCTGGATCTGGATCCTGGCATTGTGCGTCTGAAACAAAGTGGCGGGCATGGCGGCCATAACGGTTTACGTGATATCACAAATCGCTTCAATACGGGCGATTATCAACGTTTACGGATCGGAATCGGCCACCCTTCGCAACAAGGAGGGGGCAAGAGTGATGTCAGTAAATATGTCCTGAATCGCCCACCCAGCAATGAAGAATCCGACATTCTCGATGCGCTATCTCGCGCTCGAATTCACTTTAAAGATATCGTTCAAGGCCACAGCCAAAAGGTCATGAACGCACTACATACCAAATAGGATCATACTCATGGGTTTTAAATGCGGAATTGTTGGTTTGCCCAATGTCGGTAAGTCGACACTGTTTAATGCGCTCACCAGCGCGGGTATTGATGCTGAAAACTACCCTTTCTGCACCATTGATCCAAACGTCGGTATTGTTGAAGTCCCAGATCCCCGGCTTGATCAACTCAGCAATATTGTTAACCCACAAAAAGTGATCGCGACAACGATGGAATTCGTCGATATTGCTGGACTCGTCGCCGGAGCCTCAAAAGGTGAAGGCTTAGGCAATCAATTCCTCGCACATATCCGTGAAACTAATGCCATTACCCAAGTTGTGCGCTGCTTCGAAGATGAAAATGTTGTTCATGTTGACGGTAAAGTGGATCCGATCTCAGATATTGACACGATCAACACTGAACTCGCCTTAGCTGATCTGGAATCTGTACAACGTTCCATTGAGCGCGCAAGTAAAAAAGCCCGAAGCGGCGACAAAGAAGCGAAAGCACAATTAAGCGTTCTCGAAAAACTCGAAGCGTGGCTTGCCGAAGGAAAACCTGTTCGCACATTAGAATTAACCAGCGACGAAACCACCGTCCTCAATGGATATCATCTAATCACCGCGAAGCCTATGTTTTATATTGCAAACATTGCTGAAGATGGGTCTGAAAACAATCCATTGCTCGATCGACTGCTGGCTTTCGCTGAAGGGGAAAACGCTGCCGTCGTACCCGTCTGTGCCGCGATTGAATCTGAAATCGCCAATCTCGATGACGAGGACAAGCAAGAATTTCTTGATGACCTCGGCTTAGCAGAACCCGGTCTCAATCGTATAATTCGTGCCGGTTACGCCTTATTAGGTCTACAAACGTATTTCACTGCCGGCGTTAAGGAAGTCCGCGCTTGGACAGTAAAAATCGGCGCTACGGCCCCACAGGCTGCCGGTGTCATTCATACGGACTTTGAACGTGGTTTCATACGTGCAGAAGTCGTCGCATATGATGATTTTGTCAGCGCAAACGGCGAAGCAGGCGCCAAGGAAGCCGGTAAATGGCGGCTTGAAGGAAAAGATTATATCGTGAAAGATGGCGACGTTATCCACTTCCGCTTTAACGTCTAGAATAGAAAAATGACATTCCGATTAAGTGGCTCAAACTTGAATTAACACTCGCTAAAGCAGCCTAATAGTAAATTAGTGACATCCTCCAATGGTACCGTGACAGCACTTCGACTTGAACCGGGGGTTCAATCGAGGAGCTTAACCGGGCAAATCAGGCTTGCCACTACGAGGTGGCCTTGCACAACATCGCCCATCCAGTTTAACTCCTTAAATCAGGTATTATAGGCTCAAGGATACTTAGGACCGTTCACAAATACCCCAGAGGATGCCTTGAACTAAGCATAGCGCTTTCGTCGATAGGATAAAAGGAGATCTGTGCGATCTAATTCACATAGATAGTGAATAAGTTTGTTAACCAATTAGCAGTTCTTTGAAGTCAAATTGTCAACAGACACACTCAGATCGTTTACCACGTTAAGTCGAATAGTAGCAGAGATGTTCGGTAATTCGGGTGGGTTAAGTACAGGTATACAACGTTAACTAATTACTCGAAGTGCTTTCCAATGCCTCATCAACTTTGCCGCTGATCCGCTCAAAAATGTCCATCACACCAACCGTTAATCCATCATGCTGTGATTTACATTCAAGATATTCATGGACGATGTTCAGTGCTGCCATCACAACAACGCGCTCGTTGCCAGAAACCTTCCCGTTGCTACGTACATCTTTTATTTTACCATTGAGATAAACAGCAGCATTTTCTAGTGCCGCTTGCTCGCTCTCAGTACAGGCAACGGTATACTCTTTATCCAGAACATTAATAGTGACAGGTTTTGCCGTTTCACTCATGAACGTGCTTCCATAGATTTCAGACGAGAGATCATCGCTTCCACGCGGGTTCGCGCAAGTTCTGTTTTTTCGATCAGATCAGCGCGTTCAACGGCCAATGATGACTGCTGTTTTCGCAATGCTTCGTTCTCGGATGTTAAAGTCGTAACCGTTTTGATCAATGCGTCGATTTTTGCTTCAAGCGCGGCCAGATCCAATGGTTCATTCTCATTATTTGTCATCGGTCTCTATCCCTTTAGAGCGGACATCACAATATAGAGTGGCCCGTCAGATCGGTCAAGTTTTGAGGCGTAGCGTATCATTTCCTGACAATATCGTCGCCGAGCGGGTAATGTTAAAGAGGAAATCGTTAATGACATTAAAGTCATTCCGATTATTTTACCGTATCTTGATGCAATCGATCACCTTAAAAAGAGCAACGCTTTCACATTCTTTTAACCATCATATTCTTTAACGATAAAGTCTGTTGACGCCTTTCATCTGAGGCGTAGTATGCTTTGCAAAACCAATTCCTAGAATTACCTCATTAATAATAAAATAAACCAAAACTGATTTCGTAAAATTGACCTATTATGTCTGACTCTCTCTATCAACTGCTTGCCGATCAGCTCGACGCACTCGGCTCACCAATTTTTCCTGCGGAAACGCACGGCACGCTCTGTGGAATGATCTGCCTCACCAATAAACCTGACATCGAATTATGGTACTCGCTGATCATTGATGAAAAACAACAACAATCGCCCAAAAACTTGCACCAGCTCATCACCTTACTCGGACAGCTTCGCGTTGAGACTGAAACTGCCTTCGCCGCCAATTCTGGCGGCGTTGATCTACTAATGCCAGATGATGAAGCCCCCCTGCAAGGACGTGTCACAGCGATCACGCAATGGTGTGACGGCTTACTCTACGGACTCGGAGTCGGTGGCATGAGTGACGAAAGACAGTTACCTGATCACGCGCGCGAGTTTATCAGCGATGTACGTGATATCAGCCAACTTGACCCCGCTACACTGCATGACGAAGCCGAGCATGATCTAATGGAAATCATTGAATATTTACGTGTCGGCGTGCTCGTTTTACGCGAAGAAATTCTACCGGATGCTACAATAAACGCCCTTAACCCAAACCAGACTAAACACTGATATGGAAAGAAGAGAATTTACCCGTCGCCGTAAACGCTTGATGGACATCATGAACATCGGCAGCATCGCCATTTTACCTACCGCAAGCGTCGCCTCTCGAAATAACGATGTGGATTATGCATTCCGACCTGACAGCGATTTCTACTACATGACCGGCTTTCCCGAACCTGAGGCGGTCGCTGTCTTGATCCCTGATCGCAAGCAAGGTGAATTCATCCTCTTCTGCCGTGAAAAAGATCCTGAGCAAGAGATCTGGCACGGTCGTCGTGAAGGTTTACAACAGGCGATCGATTATTACGGTGCTGATGATGCATTTCCGATCAGCGATATCGACGAAATACTCCCGAGTATGATCGAGAATAAAGAACGTGTGTTCTACAACATGGGTTGCGATCACGATTTTGATCACAAAGTACAAGAATGGGTTAACCAAGTGCGCAACAAAGTCCGCACTGGCGTCACCGCGCCGGAAGAATTTATTTCGCTAGGCCACGCCCTTCACGAATTACGATTGTTCAAGTCACGCAGTGAGATCAAGGCAATGCGCCGCGCCGGTGAGATCGCTGCAAAAGCACACATTCGCGCGATGAAAACGTGTAAACCGGGCATGAAGGAATATCAGATCGAAGGCGAGATCCTGCACGAATTCATGCATCACGGCTGTCGATCAGCCGCTTATCCGTCGATAGTCGGCGGAGGTAAAAACGGCTGTATTCTACACTACACGGAAAATTCTGATGTGTTGAACGACGGCGAATTATTATTGATCGATGCTGGCGTCGAACACGAAAGTTACGCAAGTGACATCACGCGCACATTCCCGATCAACGGTAAATTCACCAAAGAACAACAGCAAATTTACCAAGTTGTTCTCGACGCACAACTGGCTGCAATCGAACAAGTACAACCCGGAAATCACTGGAATGCCCCGCACGATGCCGCAGTAAAAGTTCTGACACGCGGCTTGATCGATCTGGGCATCTTAAAAGGTCGCCTGCCGACGCTGATCAAACAAGAAGCCTATCGCCCTTTTTACATGCACCGCACTGGCCATTGGCTTGGCATGGACGTTCATGATGTCGGCGATTACAAAGTCGCTGGGGAATGGCGCATGCTCGAACCGGGCATGGTGCTCACCATTGAGCCAGGTTTGTATATCGCAGAACACTCTCGCGGTGTGTCTAAAAAATGGTGGAATATCGGGATCCGCATTGAAGATGACGTGCTCGTTACCAAGACCGGTTACGACGTGCTCAGTAAAGATGCACCGAAAACCGTCGAGGACATTGAGGCATTAATGAATCATGCCGCAGCATGATGTTGATCTCCTCATCGTCGGCGGCGGTCTCGTCGGCGCAACTTTAGCGGCTGCCCTTCGCGACCAACCGTTACGAATAGCTGTTATTGAAGCCGTACCGTTTAGCGCTGCCCAACAACCCGCCTATGATGATCGCGGTTTAGGTGTCGCTCCTTCATCACAGCGTATTCTGCAACAAATTGGTCTTTGGTCAACATTAGAAAATGACGCAACATCGATCAAGAAAATTCATATTTCAGATAAAGGACGGCTTGGGGCAACGCGTTTGTACGCTGAACATCTCGGTGTCGAACAACTCGGCCATGTGGTACTTGGCCGATCATTGGGTCATGTTTTGCAATCCACCTTGCGTTCAGCAGATAACATCACAATTTATAACCCCGCTATGGTCACAGGACTTATGGAATTCGCTGACCATATTCGCGTCTCGATCAAGTCTGACGAGGGCGAACAGACGATCAGCACCTCTTTACTGGTGGTCGCTGATGGTGGGGACTCTGCCTGTCGCGATTTTTTGAATATCGAGACGGATCGAAAAGATTACGAACAAACAGCATTAGTGACGATCGTTACACCCGAAAAACCTCACGACAACACAGCGTTTGAACGCTTCACAAATACCGGCCCACTAGCGATCTTACCGTCAACTGAAGGACGATGCGTTTCTGTCTGGACAAGTTCTCCAGTGAAAACGACAGAATTAATGGAACTCGATGAGGCAACATTTTTGAAACAACTTGCCGCACGACTTGGTCATCGCTTAGGTCAATTTACACGCATGGGTCAACGCCGTAGCTACCCAATGCGCCTCATAAAAGCGAAGCAGCTAACGGGGCCACGTTTTGCACTTATCGGAAATGCTGCACACACCATTCACCCGAACGCCGCGCAAGGTATGAATCTCGGCTTGCGTGACGTGGCGCATCTTGCCGAAGGTATCGTCGATGCTGTGCGAGCCGGAAAAGATATTGGATCACAAACAATACTTGAACACTACGCCCAATCCCGATCGCAAGATCACCGCAATGTCATCCGCTTTAGTGATGGCTTAACACGCTTGTTTTACACCGATAACCCCGGCTTGATCGGAGTGCGGACTGCCGCCATGCTGGGGTTGGAATTTCTCCCGATCGCGAAACGCGCACTGGCTCGTCGTGCGATGGGCTTGTCGGGACAATCTCCACGCTTAGTGAGAGGTCTGCCCCTGTGAGTCAACACGCAGAATTTGATATTACCGTTGTCGGCGGCGGCATTGTTGGAGGGATATTTGCGGCACTCTTAGCTGCTGAAGGTCGTCGCATTGCGATCATCGAAGCAAAACCTGCCACCAATGACCGACATGACCCTCGTGTTTATGCCATCACTCGCGCCTCTGAACAAATTTTCCGATCTGCTGGTATTTGGCCCTTGCTTGATCTCACTACCATGGGGCATTTTCGTCACATGTATGTTTGGGATGCTAACGGCAATGGACAGATCGCATTCGATAGCCAAGTATTGTGCGAGCCGACACTGGGCTACATTATTGATCATCAGGCTATTCAATATGCGCTTGAAAAAATATTGTCAAATCACGCACATGTTCAATGGTTTCGGCCAGCCACAATTGAGACGATGTCGATCACGCCTGATCGGGCTGAAGTTCGCTTAGAAAGTGGCAGCCGGATCAATTCTCGTTTGATCGTCGGTGCGGACGGCGGCCAATCCCGCGTTCGACAACACGTCGGCATTGACGTTAAAGAGCACGCTTATGATCAGACAGCCATTGTCTGCTCAGTAAAATCCGATCTACCCCATGAAGATACGGCACGACAACGCTTTCTAACCACAGGCCCATTAGCTTTCTTACCATTGGCTGACACGCATTGGAGTTCGATTGTTTGGTCAACTTCTCCGGATGAAGCGACTGAATTGACGCAGCTTGATCAAGCGGACTTTCATGCTCGGTTAACAGCCGCTTTCGATAACACGCTCGGTGCAATCACAGACAGCTCGCAACGCTACAGCTTCCCCCTTAGTCGCGCACATGCACAACGTTACACAGACGCGCGTGTTGCCCTGATCGGCGATGCCGCACACCGCATTCACCCTTTAGCAGGCCAAGGCGCTAACTTGGGCTTCTTGGATGCCGCCTGTCTCGCGCAAGTCCTGTTAGATGATCCTGATAAAGATCCCGGCCATTCCGCTCTCTTGCGTCGCTACGAACGCTGGCGTAAGGGGAATAATCTCGCCGTAATGGCAAGTATGGATGTATTCAAACAGGCTTTTTGTAGCACCAACGCGCTTGTCACAACGTTGCGCAATATTGGCTTAAACACGGTGAATGTCCTGCCCTGTGCAAAATCCCTGATCATGCGTCAAGCGATGGGCCTGAGTGGTGATCTGCCAGCGCTTGCACAATCGCGCATTTCAAGATGAAATAACCGCAACACAATTCGATCAATATGGTTGTTCTCATCGCTGAGGTTCATTCAAACATGCGCCCTTTCGGTCATCGCTATCAGCAGCAAACTCGCTTTCGACGTGGCCGTGGCCGTTTACGCCTTTGGCCGATCGGAATCTTTGTGCTGTTCCTCGCTTACTATTATTTTTCCAATCAAGAAACGGTGCCGATCACGGGTCGCAAGCAATTAGTCGATATCTCTCTCGAACAAGAGGCGACATTGGGCTACCAGTCATATCAACAAGTACTGAGTCAGGAAAATGTAATTTCATCAGGACCCGTCGTCGATCAAATCCGCGAGCTCGGTAATAAACTCGTGCTCGCCGCGCAAGATGTGGACCCAGGTTTTGAATGGGAATTCAATGTCATCAATTCCCCACAGGTAAATGCCTTTGCGTTACCCGGTGGAAAAGTTGCCATTTACACCGGCATTATCGAAGTTGCGGCGAATCAGAATGGGCTCGCTTCCGTGATGGGACACGAGATAGCTCATGCGATCGCACGCCACGGCTCTGAACGAATGGCATATCAAAAATTGCTGCAATGGGGTTCGATGGCAGTCTCGATCGCTCTCGGTGAAATGAATTACAACATGCAACGAGTGGTGATGGGTGCCTTTGGACTCGGTTCAAAATACGGTGTGTTATTGCCATTTTCACGGGATCATGAGTCTGAAGCCGATCAGATGGGACTGATTTTTATGGCTCGAGCGTGCTACGATCCTCGTGAAGCACCGAAGCTTTGGGAACGCATGGCGCAGAACAGCCAGAGTGCGCAAAGTGAATTTACGTCTACCCATCCAAGTCATGAAACACGCATTCGCCAACTGACAGAATGGTTACCGGATGCAGAAAAAATTTATGCGGAACATTGTGCGACTCCGTTAAATTCATTCTGGTCCTGCCTCGAGAATTTTTAAATACCGTTAGCGTTTCTCAAAATACGTATTCAGAAAATCCGCAAAAGGCGCTTGTGGCATTTCTTCCAACGCATGTTGCTCATTCAATGATTGTGTCGCCATTTCATCAAGCTGTTTGAATGCTTGTACCGGAATAGTGCGAGCAGAAAAATACCCTTTGTGGTTCACTGATTGTTGTAAAGCAAATTTAAAAAACGGTGTTTTATCTGTTCGCATTTGTTGCATTATCATTGCGGATGGTAAATGCGATGTGTCAGCGATTTTTTCCTGCTGTAATTCTAAAGCTTCTGTGTAAAAACGCTGCCCCGTCTCTTTATCTAACAATGCACAAACACCCTGCATATTGTTCAAAATTTCTGTCGCCCAATCATCGATCGCGATTGGTTTTCCTAATCGTTGTAATTGCAAACCTGGGGTCAGACCGCAACATGCTGCTTTTGACTGGTTTCGCATAAATTCGGCACGTTCTTCTGAATTCATCGGCGGACTGTCACTTAATAAACAGAAGATCAGTAAGGCTTCCATAAAACGCAATTCCGTCTCATTGACCCCGATCGGATCATATGGATTAACATCCAATGATCGAATTTCGACATAGCGAATGCCTCGTTCTTTTAATGCGCGTGTTGGCGTTTCGCCTGAAGCAGCGATCTGTTTCGGCCGGACAAAGCTGTAATATTCATTTTCGATCTGGAGCAAGTTGGTATTTAATTGTCGAAATTCACCATCCACTTCAACGCCGATCTCTTCATACTCTTTACATGGAAGATTGATCGCCTCGATTAAACTTTCAGTATATTCTTCCAACGAGTTATAACTCACATCAATGCAATTTTGATTACTATTTTTGTAACCAATATCGCTCATTCGCAATGAGGTTGAATATGGTTCATAACAAGTGCTTGAGTCCAGCTCATTAAAATCTCGGCTGCGGAGTCGAACAAACGATTTACACACCGCCGGTGATGCACCAAACAAATACGAGGTTAGCCAACCGATCCGTTGGAAGTTTCGGATCAAGCTCATGTAGCCCGCATCAATAAAATCCTGGCCAGATAATGTTGATGATGAGATCGATTGATACACCGGCCAAAATTCTGTCGGTAAAGAATAGTTATAATGCACACCCGAAATGGCTTGCATAGCACGACCATACCGATATCCCAGTCCGCGCCGGTAGACGTGTTTCATCATGCCGATGTTTGAGGTACCGTAATTTGCGATCGGAATACTTTCATCACTCTCAAGTAAACACGGCATACTGGCGGACCACATGAGCTCATCATAATTATGATGATAAATATAATGGTGAAGATCGGTCAGATAATTCAGCGTTTCACGAATATCCGCAAACGGCGGTGTGATCAGCTCCAGTAATGCTTCGGAGTAATCTGTAGTGAGATACGGATGCGTTAAAGCAGAACCTAAGACGACGGGATGTGGCGTATCGGCAATATGCCCATCAGAAGTGACGCGTAGACTTTCTTTTTCAATTCCTTTCAAGCCTTTTTGTAATAAGGAATGCGCATTGAGATCGCCAAGTGTTTTCAGTGTGTTGTCGAGTGAGTGATACAAAAAAAACTTCCTGATCGTGTACGGGAAACGGTAGATAACATACATGAAAATTGGCGCGCTGAACATGCACGCACAGAACACACTAAATAGCGGGCGGGATCTTATTTATAGGTGGTGAATGCCTGATCGTCAGTATCATTATCAGGGCCACGTCTGTTCCTTGAGCCAGATAATGCTTCTTCAAGCGCTTCATGCGCTAACTTTTTAATACGTCCTAATCGTGCTTGTTGTTCTGGGCTCAAACCGTCATGTGTAAGATTAAACTGATCATTTTTATTGAACCATTCAACCAACTCATCTTTAAAGTTGGTTTCGTTTTGGTCCACCTTTTCCATCCGTTCTCGGTTTCGTTTATTTTCAACCTTTGCGACGGAAAGTGTTGACTCTGCTACGCGTAGTTTGCGTTTCGCATTATCAATTTTTTCACCCATTGATTGAATATCAACCAAAAGTGGCACATCCGTTTCACCGCCATTTTCAGTTTCACCCACATTTCTACGGCGCATTAAATCGATTTGTTCTTTAGCTTGACGAAGTGCTGCAAGTGCCTGCTCTTTTTCAGCATTCGCTTTACGTGCTTTAGCAATAACCAGCGCGGCTTGTTGCTGTAACTGCTTTCGCACCTTCTGAATATTTTGTTGTTGACGCACACGCTGTTCGGCTTGGATCATTTTAAATTTTTCGATCACGTGCCGCATTTCTTGAGCGACGATCAGCTTCACTTTATCCGCTTCTACGTTTTTGTTTACTTGTGGCTGTAACCCGAGTGAAAAACGCGATAGTTGATCACGCATTTTCTTCCGTTCATTTGCAAGCTGATCTTCAAATTGTTGATGACGTTGTAATTCGTATTTTTCCTGCTCTTTCAGCTTAACTTTAATCTGTTCCAGTTCTTCGGAAACACGTTGTAATGAAAGCTCCTTTTGCTCAGATTGGCTCTCACTATTCACTTCTTTTTTATGCTCCTTCAGTAGTTGCTGTTGCGCATTTTCTAACTGTCGGCGTAATTGACTTAACTCTGTGCGGCTCGCTTCCTGATCACGTTTCGTGTCAGGCTTTACCGGTGAATTTTTACTCTCTATTTGCTCGATTCGTCTACTTGCCTCAACCAGTGATTTTAACTCCTGTTCACCGACCACAGACTGATCAGAATTCAGCCATGCTTGTGCAAGCTTTGTTTCATCCAGAATATCCTGTTTCAGGTTCTTGAGACGTGAACTGACTTCCCCGATCTGCTCGCTTAATGAGGTTATCTCGTCATCGGAAACCTCACGAGTCTGTTCTGTCGAAGACAAAACCTTATCTAATGTTTCTTCTTGAGTCTTTTGGCTTGAACTGTTCGAAATAGTTTGTGTTTCGCCATCGGTCGCAGAAGTCTGTGACGCTCTACGTAGAAGATATTTTTCCGGCAGTGTAAATAACCCACCTATTAGGTAATGTGCCGAGCGACCATGTTTAGCTAATTGCGCCACAGCGGCGGCACTGAGTTCACTGCTCGCTGAGATGAATAATAACGGCGTTGCGACGTCAGTGGGCAATGAAATCAATTCAGTGTCTAATCGTTCGAAGGGTAAGCTAAGGCTATTTTTTACTTGAATAGCTGCAAACTCTTCTTCCGAACGTACATCGATTAAACTTGCTCCCTGCTCAATAAAAGTACCGGCATCCTGCGGCTCAACAGCCAATAACGCATCATCACTTAACAAATTCTCATAATCTTTACGTGCAAGTTTAAGTAGTGTTCCAGACTCACGCATGATAACGCTGGTCTGACGTCGAACATTCTCTTGCAACGCTTCTTCGCCAAAACTATCGCCCGCTCCAAACTCAGCAACAATAACGGGCTCATCTATTTCCGCTGTTCGGTAAGATGCTTCTGCAGTACCGGATTTAATCAGGTAGAGATAATCACCGGGCATGTTCTGCGTGACAATCTGATCACCGCGCTTAACCAACATAGATCGAAACTTACTTGCTAGTACGGGTAGATTGCAGATGGGAATTTGTGAAAATATTGGGGAGGATAATACCGGCGTGATATGCGCAGAATCTATTGGTAAATGAGAAAACTGGCTCAAATACTGTAAACGCTCAAGAACACGTGCTGGTATGTTCAACACCGTCAAACGTGTCTTTGCTGTCAACGCTACATCTGGTGTTTTAAAATGATTAAAGGGTTGTCCATTTAGCTCGTTTACGGCAAGCAAACGGCTTCCACTCTCTGGCGACTGAATCTCCAATTCGCCTTCTAATAAGTAAATAAGCCTCGAATCGTGATCAGTTGGATGTGTGTCCAAAAGCAGGTTACCTTCTGGAATAACAGCAACTTCAGCCAATCGCATGAACTGAGCTTGAGCTGGCCCAGAAAGCAATTTGAACGAAATTAAATTTTTAATTACGTCGCTATGTTGATGTTCTAAATTTGCGTTCATCAGGCATCCATATCGGGAATCATTTCGCTGAGTATGCGCTGGATTTGATCCTTCAACTTCAACTTACGAGCTTTCATTCTTTTTAGTTGAAGCTGATCGGGATAAATACTTTCAGACAAGCTTTTAATCGCGTCATCAAGATCCCTGTGTTCCGTTTCCAGTTCTATCAACGTTGTTTTAACAACTTTTAGATCGTTATTACTCAATTCACGCCCTCAAATAATCCAAACTGCACTCAATCAGAAACCTAATAGATAACAGCGAGACATGAAATTATACGTAAGTCGTATGGTTCACAACAATCAATTCATTCAGTTCCAAACTATACGCAAAAACCGTGACACTTCGACGCTTATGACAACGATTTAACAATCTACTCGAAGTCATAAGTCTAATCTGGGCCTCATCCGATGTCTTGTTAATGATTAACATATGACACAGTTTACTACAAGGAGGGCAAAAAACGGGACGAAAATGCGCTTTTAAACTTCAGGCTGGAAACAACTAGGAGAAGCACAACCAGTTTCAATCCTAAACCTAATTTGAAACTGGCTGGCTTTATGTATATGGAATATTAGGAGGTTAGAGCTTGTTTTCGTCTGAACCCAAATAAAAACAAAAGGCCTGTTCCAAATAACCAAACCGCTGCGGGGACTGGGACCGGCGCCGCGACTAAGAATTGTAATTCAAAAATTCCTATATCATTTGCGTTACCATCTTCATCAAACATGATTGAGCTGAAAGCTTCTGCAATATTATCCGTAACAATCCCGATGAAACTTGTTTGAACAAAATCAACACCAGCAACTTCACCTTCTCCGGAATTATAGCCAGGTATATTTGTTGATGTACCAATCCCCGCTATCCCATCATTGCTATCGTCACCAATATGCGCCAGTAACGTGGAGCTGGAGTCAAAGATATCGAGTGATTCCGTTACGTTGCCGTTGTATTTATTGTTGTTAATGATCTTAAATGCAAATGCATAAAGTGCATCTCCACCTGTAATATCAAGTGTAAAGTCATCATTATCGTATTCAGTTATATTTCCTGGCGATGCAAAACCATTAAATTTACCGATAGATAAAATATCTTGCCATGCTGCAGCAGTATCCGCAGTTTTGCCTGTGGGAACATCCGAGTAGAACACACCTCCAAACTTCGTCGTTGGTACGCCATCACCAGTATTATCAATCTTCTCTGTCGCAGTAATATTAAAACTCGGAGTGCCTGCCCCACCTAACGCAGAAAAACTTGCTGTACCATTCGGACTATTTGAGCTGGTGTAATCAGCAGAATTACTCAAATTTACATTAGTGTCCGTATTAGAAAATCCCAAGCCAGTAGATGTCGAAACGTTCGCATAGTTGGTCGTGAAGGTTGAAACAGAGAGTGTTGGGAAAAGATCAGACACCTTTGCCTGCCATGCAGATTGTGCATCAACAACGTTAATTGCAGTATTAGTAGATCCGTCATCTGCGGCATCCGCGCCGAAGTAATAATAAAATGCCGCGTTACTTGGCTGGCTCAAGGACAACAACGCTAATGTAAAAATTCCTTGTTTTACGAACTTCATTACGCAACTCCCAATTTTCAGGTTCTTTTGTCTGATGTTAATGTCAACAATCCGTTATTAAGCAAAAAATGCACCACCCTAAGCCGACTCCGCCGAACTTGAAAAAAACCAAGTCTAACACCTTGAATGTTAAGTATTTTTAAGAGGTTTGGTTTCTTGCCTAATAAAGAATTATAAGTAACTCAAGGATCATTCTCTAAAGAATTGTCCTCTATAAACGACACTACGTTCGATTTATATCCTTCGCTGGCGCAATATTAATAGTATTCCACTGGCAAACAACCAAAACGCGGCGGGGACCGGAACCGGTGTCACGCCAGCAAACCTTAAACTTCTAATACCAATATCATCTGCACGAGAGTCCTCATCAAATCTGAAGCTAATGAAAGGCGTCTCTGAAACAATGCCGATGAAACGAACATCTGCAAAATTATCCGCATAACGTCCTTCATCTTCGGTCGTGTCAGGATCGTTGTAGTAGCCAGGGATTAGCGGTAATTCTCCAGTAGCATCACGAATGATTTGCGTATTCCCACTTGCATCCGTCACAGAAACCGACTCACGCCCATAACTGTATACACCACCATCTGAAGGATCAGGATTGGCGGGATCAATCGTCGTATCGACATATTTTTTATTATTTACTATCTCGAAAGCAAAAGCGTAAAGTGCCGTCCCACTCGTAATATCCACACGAAAGTCATCGTTGTCCCAATTGTATGGATCGCCATCAGCCACTTCATCCGTGTCATAACCTTTGTGTTTACCAATTGACAGCACATCGGTAAATGCATCCACTTGTTCAAACTTACTTCGATCAGGCCGATCATTGTAAATCACATGCGCTTGCGCCGTGTCGCCGGGTGAATATGTCGTGCCGTGATAATGCGAGCCGCTGGCGGAAACAGTATCCGTCTCTAGCGCTGTGATAGTAAAGCTCCAATCGACCCCGGTTTTTTCCGAGTTGAAAACAGCCGTTCGGCCGAGATCAACGTTATTTCCGTTAAAATTCCAATTCATTCGGTTCGAAGCGTAATTTGGGTCCGATGGATCCGGTAAAGCGGAAAAGCTTTGCGAGCTAATCGCAGAAATATTGCTGTAATTTGTTTCGAAAAGTTGCTGATTCAACCTATCAGAGAATAGTGTTTGAATGTCGGTTTGCCACCCTTCAAGGTTTGTCGATAGTAGTAAAGCGGCGTTTACATCTGCGACGCTTAAACTCGCGACCGTCATTAAAACTCGGTGGATTGATGATCCCTTCATCATGTCTCCTTCCTTGGATATTATGAATAAGTGCGACGTATTCCATGCTGGTCGCATTAATGAAGTCTAATAGAATTCCGTAAAAGAAAACGGTGAAAATCGAAAACGAATGTTTCAATACTCTTAACTTTAGTCAAAAACTTAACGCCACTTTTGATCCGTCAAGGCATCTCTGATCGGGGATGGGGAAGCTAAAGGATTAGTTTTACCACGCAGAATTAAATCAACATCTTTACGCAAGATCATCCGTGATCGCCAAGCTGTTCTGGCAGCTGGCTTTCCTGAATGATTCGCGCTCGTTGACACAAGCGGTCCAAACTCATCACACAACGCTTGACAGGTTTTATGAGCAGACACTCTGACTGCTAAACCCGAATGCTCGCCTGTCAACCAAACAGGGCAGTTTGATCGCGCGGGTAAAATCCACGTGTTGTGTCCCGGCCATGAGGCCGTTATTTTTTTTTGAATTGCCGGTGAAGGAATAGAAACGAGAGTTTCTAGTTGTTCGATTGAACTAGCGATCACAATTAAGCCTTTAGACACCGATCGATTTTTGATTTGCAGAATCCGCTGAACAGCGTGACGATCAAATGGATCGCAACCCAATCCATAGACCGCCTCTGTCGGATAGGCAATGACACCGCCCTGCTGAAGGACAGCGACGGCTTGTTTAATCTGCCAGAAGTCTTTTACTTTTCCAGACATCTTTCACTTTTATTGGATGTAAGATCAGCTCACGCTACATAACGCGATGCTTTTACTCTGCCGTTTTTTTAGTTGCAGCTTTCTTCTTCGCTGCTGTTTTTTTCTTTGAAGCCGACTTTTTCTTCGCTTTGGATTTCGCTTTTGTTTTAGTCTTGGCCTTCGCTTTGGCCTTTGCCTTCGCTTTGGTTTTACGGCGCCCTCTCACAGGGGCTTCTTCTAACCATTTAATTGCTTCTTCAAGCGTGACATCAATCGGTTCTTTTTCTTTCGGAATTTTCGCGTTCTTGGTGCCGTCGGTAATATACGGTCCATATCGTCCTTTCAGAACTTTTATGTCCGTACCTTCAAACTCTTTTATATTTTTTTCCGCGTCTTCTTTCTTTTTAATCTCGATCAGCTCAAGTGCCCGCTCCAAATTGATCGTGTACGGGTCATCTTCTTTAATCGAAACAAACTTATTCCCGTAACGAACATAAGGACCGAAGCGACCAATATTTGCTAACACAGCTTCACCATCTGCTGTTTCACCTAATTGACGTGGCAATTTCGTTAACTCCATCGCCTCTTCTAAGGTGATCGTATCCATTTTTTGATTTGGTTGCAGACCATAAAAGCGCGGTTTTTCATCTGCTTCTGCATCACCAATCTGCACATACGGACCAAAGCGCCCCATTCTGACTGTCACCGGCTCGCCGGTTTTAGGATCGGCGCCTAATTCACGCGCTTGGTTTGCTTCTTTTCGAGAAACATTTTCTTCTTTATCCAGCAATTGCTTTTCAAACGGCCCCCAAAACTCTTCCAATACGGGCACCCATTGTTTTTCACCGCGAGACACTTCATCAAGCGTATCCTCTAACCGTGCGGTAAATTCATAATCCACATATGTCGTAAAGTGATCAGTTAAAAAACGGTTAACAATTCGTCCCATATCTGTCGGAGTAAACCGCTTTTTCTCGAACTCGACGTATTCTCGGCTAAGCAGCGTAGAGATGATCGACGCATAAGTTGATGGTCGGCCAATACCGAACTCTTCCAAGGTTTTTACCAAACTTGCTTCAGTGTAGCGGGGAGGTGGCTCAGTAAAGTGCTGATCAGCTTTGACGTCATTTAGATTAACCGCGTCCCCTTCTTTTAAGACGGGCAACTTGCGCTCATCATCATCACCGTTATTGTCATCTTGGCCTTCAAGATACACCGCCATAAAACCAGGATCGGCAATTGTCGAGCCATTTGCCCGTAACACATTGCCCTCACCGCAAGCGAAGTTAACACCGACTTGATCAATCGTCGCGTGCTTCATTTGACAGGCAACAGTTCGCTTCCAAATCAGCTCATAGAGCTTAGCCTGATCGGCGCTGAGATATTGCTTCATCTTTTCAGGTGTGCGATCGACCGATGTTGGACGGATCGCCTCATGCGCTTCTTGTGCATTTTTAGATTTACTTTGGAACGTACGCGCTTGCTCTGGAATTTCACTCGCTCCGTAGCGGTTCGTTACAAAGTCTCGTATCTCACCCATCGCTTCTTGTGCGAGGTTTACAGAGTCCGTCCTCATATATGTGATCAAGCCAACGGATTCACCATCCAACTCAATCCCTTCATATAACTGCTGAGCCGTTCGCATCACTCGCTGCGCCGTGAACCCGAGTTTACGCACACCTTCTTGTTGCAGGGTAGATGTGATAAATGGCGGTGCAGGATTTCGTTTACGTTGCTTCTTTTCAACCGTATCGACGATCAACTTGCCTTGCGCAGAATCCAGCAAGACCTGTCGAATGCGCATGGCTTCTGCTTCATCAACAACGGAAAACTGTTTGATTTTTTCGTTATTAAATTGCGTCAGCTTGGCAATAAAATCCACGCCATCGAAATGATTTTGCGCATCGATCGTCCAATATTCTTGCGGAATAAAGGCTTCGATCGCTTCTTCACGTTCCACGATCAAACGCAATGCAGGACTTTGCACTCGCCCCGCCGATAAGCCGCGTGCAATTTTTTTCCATAACAGCGGTGATAAATTAAAACCAACCAAATAATCCAATGCACGACGTGCTTGTTGCGCATTAACCAAATCCATCGAAAGTTCGCGCGGGTTTTGGATCGCATCCTGAATCGCACGTTTTGTAATCTCACTGAACACCACACGATAAACCGATTTTTTCTTGAGCAGCTTTTTCTCGCTTAAGATTTCCGCAAGGTGCCACGATATGGCTTCTCCCTCGCGGTCCAAATCCGTCGCGAGATAGAGAGAGTCAGCTTGCTTCATGGCTTTAACGATCGCGGCGACATGCTTGCCGTTTTTCTCGATCGTCTCGTAATGCATCTCGAAACCATGTTCAGTATCGACAGCCCCTTTTTTCGGAAGTAAGTCGCGTACATGGCCGTATGAGGCAAGAACCTCAAAGTCTTTGCCCAGATATCGTTTTATTGTGTTTGCTTTGGCCGGTGATTCGACCACAACCAGATTGCTTGCCATAGGAAGAGTATATTTTGAGTTGGTGCGTTGTGGGTTTTTAAGTTATTTAGTGAATAATTCCGCGATGTTCATCCATCACGAGTTCTTCCATCCAACCGAAGGCTTCTTCTTCACCAGGTTGGTTGAACAGAACCATTAAAACGATCCATTTAAGCTGATCCATTTCAATTTGACCGGTTTCAAGCGCCATCACACGATCCAGGATTAACTCGCGTGTTTTATGATTCAAGACACCAATACCCTCGAGAAAGACAAGAAAACCCTGACTCTCTAAATCAAGACGCGCCTGCTCATATGTCGTAAGTATTCGAAACGAATGTGATCCACTCAGTTCACGAAGTTCCGTCATATTTTGTTGAACGGCAAGATCCTGCAGCCATTCAAATGCCAGACCGATCTGTTTCTCCTGAAAACCAGACTCGCTCAACTCAGACCGCAATGAATCTTCATCCACTGCAACTTCGTTATCATCGTCCGTATAATGCTCAAAAAGATAGATTAATACATCGAGAACCGTATTATTCATGTGCGCTTTTGTCTTGAAATGTTGTTGATGAATCAGCGTTCGATCGCTTCCTTTAGTCGAGTCGCTGGTACATGCCACCTTGCTGTAACGCCACGTGGCCCTGTAATTCTAAGGTCAACAGCATGGAGGAAACATCACTGGCCGTCAATCCCGATCGTCTGACAAGTTCATCGACTGAGATGGGATCGTAGCCCATGTTGTGTAGAAACTGCTTATTGATGCCAGTCTCGTCAGTCACATTTTCAAGTTGATTTTCGTTCACTGAATCGCGAACAAACCCTGCCATTGCTTCCAATTCATCAAACACATCTTGCACACATTCAACCAATTTTGCGCCTTCTCTGATCAACGCATGACAACCGCGCGCTTGTGGATTTCGAATTGATCCTGGCACCGCGAAGACCTCTCGCCCTTGCTCCAACGCAAATCGCGCCGTGATTAACGATCCGCTCCGTTCTGTCGCCTCAACCACGAGCGTACCCAGTGATAATCCGCTGATCAGCCGGTTACGCCGAGGGAAGTTTTCCTTGCGTGGCGTCGTTCCCGGCACAAATTCAGAAATAATCGCACCGGACTCTTTAACCCTTTCAGCGAGGTTTAGATGTCGAGAAGGGTAGATACGATCAGGCCCTGTACCCAAGATCGCTAATGTGTTGCCGTTTTTGGACAACGCACCTTCATGCGCTGAGGCATCAATACCTAGCGCTAAACCACTTGTGATCACAAGACCACATTGCACCATCTCTGCGGCAAATTCTCGCGCAGTAGCGAGCCCTGACGGACTGGCTGATCGACTTCCAACCATCGCTATCTGAGGCAAATTCAGCGCATCAACCGCCCCATTAACATAAAGAACTAATGGCGCGTCAGGCAATTCTTTTAATAGCGTTGGGTAGAGCGTATGAGCTGGCGTTAAAATATGATGATCCGCACGCGCAGCTTGCCAAGTCAAATCCGCTTCAACACCCTTCCAATCGGGATTCCTAACCTGTGTGATAAACCGATCCGCCACGCCAGCAGCCTTGAGTTCATCAAACGTCGCGTTGAACAAGTGAGTCGGTGAAGCGAAAACACTTAATAAGCGCGCAGCAACACGCGGGCCGACACCCTTCATTCGATTAAGTGCAAGCCAATAATGTTCGTCTTGGGGCGATTCCGCGGTCACTTGCGGGATAGAAATAGATGATGATTGCATAGCGGCTCCTTCCTTGGAGCCGCTATAGTATCAATATCTTAGCATCAGAATTGACAGAAATTGTTAATGACTGGAGACAATGGCATCTTCAATCATTGGGAGACTTATGAGTAAATCAAGGCGCGTAGAGTGCGTCGCCTACATGCGCAGGTCTTTCCAGATTCATAACCAGACCATAACTTACGCGCTCAAAAGTACGGAAAACCATCAATTCGCCAATACGCTCTTCAGGCAATTCGACCAACTCGGCGGTCTTGATATTTGCAGTATATCGGCTCGATTCGTTGGTTAATGCTTTTGACGAGTGACGTTTTTCTTCGTGATTTTCGTTACCACTGGAAAGCCTTTCTTTTAGGGTGTTGACTTTGTCGGCGATCGGATCACGGACAAAGCGCCCACTTTCGTTGACCGATAACACATGGCCCGGCTCCATTCCGTCACGCTCACCGAGGTTCAACACCACGATCTGAAATTGACCAATTTGCGAAACTCCATCCAGTACCGACACGATTCGTCCGTTCACATCAGGGTCAGGCGAGTGTGGAATAAAAGCGGTTTCTAATGGATTCTCTTCCTCCATTAAGCGATCGCCAACTAATACTTCGCGATCAGACTTTGTAACTAAAAACGTCGCAGGATCACCGAGTCGTAACGTCTCTGCATCGGCAACATAAATCGCTTCATACCCCAGAATCTCTCCCGTTTGTTCCCCGTTTTCGGCAAAATCCCGATAGGCATCACCGGCTCGATAAATCGTGTAGCGAGGCGTCACGGTACTTTCATCCAAGGCGCGCACATAAATTTTATGATTCGCTCCCGCAATTAAATGTTCATCCTGACTCGAGAGCACGTAGGGGGCTAATTCCATTTCATTTTCCGCCACAACCCGTGGTCGAGATAAAAAAGGCCGAATGACGTCTAAAGGAATCGGTGGGATGGCATGATTATTTAACGACGACCGCACGCCGGGTGTGAGCTTTACTTCTCGTGTACGTTCGAGTTTCAAACACGGTTTTCCGTCACACAGCGTCATCACCAGCACATCGCCAGGATAGATCAAGTGTGGATTCCGAATTTGTGGATTCACCTGCCAGATTTCTGGCCATAACCACGGATCGCGTAAAAACATGCCGGAGATATCCCATAACGTATCGCCTTTTTTCACGACATAGCGGGCGGGATGATCTTGTCTCAATTCAGGTGTTGCCGCTAATGCAACAAACGACATGAGACCGATGATCAAACTGAGAATACATCTTTTAATCATAGTTATGCTCTTGGTTGTTCTCACGTGGTCAACGTAAAGTTCGTTGACGTTTTTAAGTACACTTACCGAACTATTTTCGGCCAGCAGAAGTCTTACTATTACCGTTATTAGCTTTATCTCAGCAAAAATCGTGCACATTCTTAATGGACGACACGCTTGGATTACGCCAAAATTTGCTATAATTTCGATAATTAACAGAGACTAAGACTGAAAAACATGGCTTTATTACCTATTCTTCATTATCCCGATCCACGCTTGCGACTCGTTGCTAAGCCCATCGAAACTGTTGATAGCACCATTAATCGGCTGGCTGACGATATGCTTGAGACGATGTACGATGCGCCGGGTATTGGATTAGCGGCAACACAAGTTAATGTGCAAAAAAGAATTCTAGTTGCAGACATTTCTGAAACGCAGGACAACCCGTTGGTGCTAATCAACCCTGAGATCGTTCTAGAGGAGGGTGTTGAAGAAATGCAGGAAGGCTGTCTTTCTGTCCCTGGCGTCAGTGAGAACGTACAACGTGCTGAACGTATCCGTATCAAAGCACTCAATCTTGAAGGGAAACCATTCGAACTAGATCTTGATGGGTTGTTGGCCGTCTGTATTCAGCATGAAATTGACCACCTAGATGGCAAATTATTCGTCGACTATTTAACGCCACTGAAACGTAACCGAATTCGTAAAAAGCTTGAAAAAAGCGAGCGACAAGCAGGTTGACGGCTTAAACACTTTCACTCGACATTAAAAATGTCGATGTTGACACTGCCTGAGCAGCCAGCCCGCATCAGGCCTTATTGTTCGAGCACTCGCGCCTGAACCTAACATCACCAAATTTAGAGTCAAATTATTCGTGCAGACACCTCGCCTACGCATTGCTTTTGCTGGAACTCCTGAATTCGCCGCCCATTCACTGGCATGTCTGATCGCCGAAGATCACCATGACATTGTCGCCGTTTACACCCAACCCGATCGCCCGGCTGGTCGTGGCCGCAGCTTAAGAAAAAGTGCCGTAAAAGAACTAGCAGAAGCAAATGGATTACCCGTTCTTCAACCCTCGACATTCAAGGATGCTGGCGCGTTACAAACATTGCGTGATCTCAATTTAGACTTACTGATCGTAGTCGCTTATGGTCAAATCTTGCCATCAAGCGTGCTTGAAACACCCCGCCTCGGCTGTATCAATGTGCATGCATCCTTACTCCCCCGATGGCGTGGAGCGGCGCCGATTCAACGTGCGATCGAGACAGGCGACGCAGAATCCGGCGTGACGATCATGCAAGTCGAACCTGCATTGGACAGCGGTCCCATGTATCGCAAAGAAGCCTGCGTGATCGATAGCCAAGACACTGCGCAAACGCTGCACGACAAATTAGCCGATCTCGGCGCTGCCTCGCTGTGTTTAACACTTACGGATCTCGCGACGGGTAGCGCGGTTGCAGAACCACAAGATGAGTCGCTCGTGACCTACGCAGAAAAAATCACAAAAGCAGAAGCAAAAATCAATTGGGCAGAATCAGCAGATCAAATTCATCGTAAGATCAGAGCATTTTATCCGGTGCCCGTAGCTTATGCTGATCTCTTTGAGCAATCCGTGCGCATTTGGCGAGTTGAACGACTTCAACAAACCAGCACGAAACAAGCCGGATCCATTGAACGTTTGACGCGAGACGGGCTGGATATTGTCACAGGTGACGGTAAATTAATCCGCATTTTAGAATTACAAATGCCCGGAAAACGTCGTGTTTCGATTGTCGATTTTGTTAACGGCAATCCCAAATTAGTCACCAGCTCGTCGCAAAACGCGGCTAAACAATGAAAGAAAATGCCCGCACCATCGCCGCACGGATTATCGATGCGGTGATCACACAACAACGATCTTTATCCGATGTTGCCAGTGGCTACTTGGATAAACTCACCGATCCGCGCGAACGTCGTTTAGCGCAGGAACTCAGCTACGGCGTGCTACGTAAGTTTCAAGAACTCGATAAAATTATTGGCTTTCTTCTGCAGAAACCACTCAAAAAACGTGACGGTTTAGTCAAAGCACTGCTCCTTTCAGGCGCCTATCAAATCTATTATTTACGCACACCAGAACACGCTGCCGTTTCCGGCACGGTGGATGCCGCGAAAAAACTCGGATCAGGCTGGGCGCGCGGCTTGATCAATGGCAGCCTACGAAATCTGATCAGGCAATCCGACACATTAAGGAAACAAGCCCATTCGGACGAAAGTGCGCGCTATCAACACCCAGCCTGGATGATTAAAAAGCTAAAGCACGACTGGCCCGAAGATTGGGAAGCAATTCTCGATGCCAGCCAACAACTCGCCCCCATGAATTTACGCGTCAATGCGCGACGAGGCTCACGCGAAGATTATCTGATCCTGCTACAAGCAGAAGCGATCGAAGCCAGTCTTGATTCACGCAATCTGCACGGCATTCGTTTAGCAAGAACACACAATCCAACGACCTTGCCCGGCTTTACGCAAGGACACGTTTCTGTGCAAGATAGCGCCGCACAACTCGCGGCAGGTTTACTCGATCTTCAGGCGGAACAACGCGTTTTAGATATCTGCGCCGCCCCCGGCGGGAAAACCGCGCATATTTTAGAATCTCAACCCGCCTTAGCCAGCTTACTTTCGATCGATCTCGTCGAATCTCGAGTTGCCTTAATCCGTCAGACACTCACCCGTTTACACCTTGATCAGGCTAATGTAACGGTGCTTCAGGCCGATGCATTGGAGTCAAAAAACTGGTGGAATGGACACGCCTTTGATCGGATTTTGCTCGATGCACCATGTTCCGCAACCGGTGTCATTCGTCGTCACCCGGATATCAAGCTGCACCGCAAACCGCACGACATCGAAAAACTCATTCACACACAAGCGCAAATTCTTGATCAAAGTTGGTCTTTACTTGCCTCTGGTGGCCGCCTTGTATATGTTACCTGTTCAGTATTTAACGACGAAAATCGAACCCAGATTGCACAATTTCTTCAAAACCACAGTGATGCGCGTGAAGTGCCCATTGATGCGGATTGGGGGCGCAGTGTACAACCGGGTAGGCAAATTCTGCCTGGAGAAGAAGGGATGGATGGTTTCTATTATGCCTGTCTGGAAAAAACACAGTAAACACCTCTCGACACTCAGTCTTCTGTGTCTCCTCCTGATCCCCGTCTCATCGTCCTACGCTGCCGGTATCAAAGTCATCTCCGTTTCATCGCACAATACCAATAAAATCTATGTCGTCGATGCGACTCTCTCCATTGAATTAGGTGACGATACTATCGCGGCCTTACGCAGTGGTATTCCGCTAATTTTTTCGACTGAAGTTGAAATTAAAGATGATGATTTTTTATTTGACGATGTACTCATTAGAATGATTCAGCAGATTCAGTTAGCCTTTTATCCGCTCAGTAATCAGTATGTACTCACCAACCTGTCAACCGAGGATCAGCAAGGCTTCACAACATTAGGTGACGCACTAACTCAACTTGGCCGGATTCGAAACCTACCCATTGCTGACGTCTCCAGAATCCCGACAGATGAACCGTTAACCGGTAATTTCCGCACACGCTTAGATCTTGAAACGCTCCCTACGCCGCTACGCTTACAAGCCTGGTTATCGTCCGACTGGCGCATCTCAACAGACTGGTACACGTGGGAAATCGCACCATGATGCATACTCGTCGCGCGGTAATATTTGTTGTCAGTATTTTTGTTTTAATGCTGATCAGCTTCATTCTCATGAGTCAGGCGATCAACAACTCGGATCTGTTCAATCAATATTATTTTGTCTTACTAATCCTTAATTCACTCGGCTTACTCGGTCTGGTTTATATGATCGGCGGCAATATTAAGCTGCTGCTCAAACAACTTAAAGATCGACAACCTGGCGCGCGCTTAACACTGCGAATGGTGACGACGTTCATCACGTTAGCTATCGTCCCGCTCTTGATCGTGTATTGGTTTTCCACAGACTTTATCCGACGCGGGATTGATACGTGGTTTGATGTGCGAGTCGAATCCGCACTAACAGACTCATTAAATCTGAGTAAGGAATCGCTTGGTTTGCGCATGCGTGAATTGCTCAAAGCCACCGAGCTGATCGCAGAGGAACTAGCCGATTCAGACACGCGCGATGTTGTCATCGAACCCTTAACGCTCAGCGGCTTACAAGGCGTGATCAACACCATCGTCATGAATGATCAAGAGATCGACACCAGCCGGCTCGATACGATGCGACTGCGTAGTGGCGCGGAAGAAGTCGCAGTAATGACAGCCAAAGGTGGCATCATCGCAACCAGTAGTGCAAACACGGATATCATTCCAAACGTACCTGGCAAATCCACCCTACTCCAGCTCAGCCAAGGACGAAATTATATCGGTCTCGAACCGATCCGCGATGCAGGATTATTTATTCGCGCCGTGGTCAAGGTCCCTGCCACCAATCTAAATAATAAAACACGACTGGTGCAAGCGCTCTACCCGATCGCGACCCATATCAATGAACTCGCTGAAAATGTGCAGGGCGCTTATGCGAAATATCAGGAACTGTCGTATTTGCGCAAGCCGCTGCAACTGAGCTTCACCATGACGCTAACCTTAGTACTGCTATTCAGTATTTTCAGCGCCGTGCTTGCGGCCTTTCATTCCGCGCGCAAACTTGCCTCACCGATCCAAGATCTGGCTGAAGGAACACGACAAATTTCGAAAGGCGATTACGGTAAACAACTCCCACTACATGGCCACGACGACTTAGGATTTTTGGTCAAATCATTCAACGAAATGTCAAACCAGATTGCCACCGCGCAAAGCCAAATCAACGAACAACGCGGCTATCTTGAAGCAGTGCTCAGTAAATTATCCTCCGGCGTGATGACGTTCGATGCTGATTTGAAACTGAAAACCGTTAATCAAACCGCCAGCCTGATTCTAAAAACTGAGCTGGATAATTTTATCGGCCAGCCTTTTAAAACGATCGCCGATTCAGATAATTGCCTCAACGAACTGTATGAAAATATTCAACCTGACCTGATTGCACACACCGGCGACTGGCAGAAACAAATTGTTCTGTTTGGAACCGCTGGTCGGCAAATTCTCATGTGTCGCGGGACGGCGCTAGATGGCGATGCTCAGCACGGACATGTGATCGTTTTTGATGATGTCACCGCTTTGATCCAAGGACAACGTGATGCGGCTTGGAGTGAAGTGGCGCGACGCTTGGCGCACGAAATCAAAAATCCGCTTACGCCCATTCAACTTTCTGCCGAACGCTTACGCCATAAATACCTAAACAAAATGGATGCTGACGAAGCTAACACACTCGATCGCATGACCAATACAATCATTCAACAAGTGGGCACCATGAAAGAAATGGTCAACGCATTTTCGGATTACGCGCGTCCGCCGCAGATCCGGCCGGAGCAACTCAATATCAATCCGATGATCGAAGAAGTCGTGATGCTTTATCAGCAAGTGGATAACAAAATTCGTGTTGAACTGACGCTTGATCAAGCTTTACCGAAAATTGAAGCAGATCAAAACCGACTTCGACAAATCCTGAATAACTTGATCAAAAACGCGATCGAAGCTGCTTCTGATCAAGCAGAAACCCAACTGACGATCACAACACGATCACATTCTCATTCTGCTGATCGAGACTTTGTCGAAATTCGCATTCTGGATAATGGCCCAGGCTTTCCAGATGATCTGCTCGGTGAGATCTTCGAACCATACGTGACAACCAAGAAACGGGGAACAGGACTTGGCCTCGCTATCGTCAAGAAAATTGTCGAAGAACACGGCGGCATTGTCTGGGTTGAAAACACGAAACAAGGTGGTGCGGTGATCATTCGCTTGCCTGTTGTCATGGAAAGCCATAATGTCCACTCAATCAATGAAGCAAGGAAACATATCGTATGAGCCTAGCGCACATACTGGTCGTCGATGACGAACCGGATATTCGATCATTACTAAAAGAAATCCTTGAGGATGAGGATTATTCTGTCACGCTTGCAGAGCATGCCGATGCGGCCGATATGGCAGTGACGGCGAAACGTCCTGATCTGGTTTTGTTGGATATTTGGATGCCGGATCGCGATGGTGTCTCGCTGTTAAAAGATTGGAAGGCAGGCGATCTTAAGGATTTACCTGTCGTTATGATCTCAGGTCATGGCACTGTCGAAACCGCTGTGGAAGCTATTCGCATCGGTGCTTACGACTTTATCGAGAAACCTCTTTCGATCGCGAAACTGCTGATCACCGTCAATCGCGCGCTTGAATCCGCCTCTTTAAAACGAGAAAACTTAGGCCTTAAACAACAAAAATCGCTTCTCAACCAACCGGTTTTTGGTGATAACGACATTATGTCTGCACTGCGATCACAAATCGAACGCATTGCTTCGCACGACACCTCCGCGCTTATCACAGGGGATACTGGCACCGGCAAAGATAAATTTGCACGCTACTTACATGAACACAGCCCGCGATCCGCTGGTGCATTCATCTCGATTAACGTCGCGGGTTTGGCCGTTGAAAACCCGGGTATGGAGTTATTCGGTAGCGAGAAGAATGATCAAATCCACGAAGGCTACTTAGAGCAAGCCAATGGCGGCACGTTGTTCTTACAAGATATTTTCGATATGGATCTGAACACCCAGGCACGGCTTTTCAGTGCTTTGGAAAATCAAACGATTCTCCGCGTGGGAGGCCATGAACCAGTCAGCATCAATGTCCGAGTGATCGGCGCAACGCGACACGATTTACAAGAAAAAGTCGCTAAGAATCAGTTTCGCGATGATCTGTTCTATGCATTAAATGTGATCCCGCTCCATGTCCCTTCGTTAAAAGATCACCCCGATGATATTCCGTTGATGCTCGATCATTATCTTGCCTATTTTGTGCAACAAGAAAGTTTACCACCAAGACAATTTACGCCTATGGCGAAAGCGCGTCTTCGTAGTTATGATTGGCCCGGAAATGCTCGCGAATTGACGAACTTGGTCCAGCGTTTATTGATCTTGGGAGGCAAGGAAGATATTGACGTTCCCGAAGTCGAAGCGGCCTTGGGTATTGCACCTTCTGCTGTGAGTATTGATACTGTCCCAGGATTCGATCTGCCACTTCGTGAAGCGCGTGAGCGATTCGAGCGGAGTTACTTCGAATATCTTCTCAAGGTCAACGGAGGTAACGTAAGTCGTGTTGCAAACCAAGCCGGCATCGAACGCACACACCTTTACCGAAAACTTCGTGCGTTGGATGTTGACCCAAAGGAAATTGCCAAACAATTGACCTGAAAACAGGCCAACATATTTTATGAAAATAATCATTCTTGGTGCAGGTCAAGTGGGCTCTTCCGTCGCAGGAAGTCTTTGTAATGAAGCAAATGATATTACGTTGGTCGATACTGACCCGGATTCACTGCATGCATTACAAGATCGATATGATCTAAGAACACTCGTCGGCTCCGCATCCCATCCCGCTGTGCTCGCAAGGGCGGGAGCGCAAGAAGCCGATATGATCATTGCAGTCACTAATAGCGATGAAGTGAATATGGTAGCTTGTCAGGTTGCTTATACTCTATTTCATACGCCAACTAAGATTGCCCGCGTGCGCGACGCAGAATATCTCAAGCACGCTGAATTGTTTCATCAAGAAGCTTTGCCGATCGATGTTTTGATCAGCCCTGAACAAAAAGTTACGAATTATATTGAGCGTCTGATCGATTATCCCGGCGCATTACAAGTGTTGAACTTTGCTGAAGGGAAAGTACAGCTTGTCGCCGTACAAGCGCATTACAGCAGCCCGATCTGCGGCCACCCCTTAAGTGAATTAAAAAACCACATGCGTGGGAGTGAAATCCGTGTCGCCGCGATCTTTCGCAAAGGCAAGCCGATCATCCCTCGTGGTGACACGATCATCGAACCGAATGACGATGTATTCTTTATCGCAGCAACGAAACAAATTCGTTCTGTGATGAAAGAAATGAGCAAGGTTGAAAAACGTGTACGTCGTATCATCCTCGCTGGTGGCGGCCATATTGGCGTACGTTTGGCAAAATTGCTGGAAAAGAAATATCGCGTCAAAGTCATCGAGTTCCATCCTCAACGTGCCCGAGAGATTGCAGAAGATCTTCACAATAGTATTGTGCTGAATGGGGATGCAGCAGATGAGGATTTATTACTGGAAGAAAATATTGAGGAAACCGATGTTTTCTGTGCACTGACTAACGACGATGAAGTCAATATCATCTCTTCCATGTTGGCAAAACGGCTTGGTGCGAGAAAGGTTATGGCACTGATCAACCGTGCAGCTTACGTAGATTTGGTTCAACAAGACATTATTGATATTGCAATTTCCCCTCAACAAGCCACAATCGGCAGTCTACTCGCGCATGTTCGTCGTGGTGATGTGGTGGTGGTGCATTCTTTACGGCGCGGCGCAGCAGAGGCGATCGAGGCGATTGCCCATGGTGATGAGCATTCCTCAAAAGTGGTCGGTCGTACTATTGAAGAAATTAAACTGCCACCTGGTACAACAATTTGTACCATTGTTCGAGGAGATAAGGTAATCATGGTGCATCACGATACGGTCATCGAAGCTGAAGACCATGTGATCATCATGGTGACGGATAAACGCGATGTACGTGAAGTTGAGCAGCTCTTCCAGGTTGGGATCACCTTTCTCTAGTGCGCATTATCATTATCCAAAAGATTCTGGGCCTGCTGCTTGCCTTATTCAGTCTATCTCTTGCACCTCCCGCACTGATCGCTTTTTTTACTCAAGATGGTGCCTTTCACGCCTTCGCAACTGCACTCTTAATCACTCTCATCCTCGGCCTAACTTTATGGTTGCCCGTTCGTGACAAAAAGCAGGAGTTGCGTCTTCGTGATGGTTTTTTAGTGGTGGTGCTTTTCTGGACAGTACTCGGTTTATCCGGTGCAATTCCTTTCGCCCTCGCTGACAATCCGCACATGTCATTCACCGATGCGGTTTTCGAGTCAATGTCAGGCCTTACGACAACCGGTGCAACCGTGATCGTCGGCATTGATAACCTCCCAACCTCAATTCTTTATTATCGACAACAACTTCAATGGCTGGGCGGTATGGGAATAATTGTTCTTGCAGTGGCAATCCTACCCATGCTCGGCATTGGTGGCATGCAGTTATATCGCGCCGAAACTCCTGGACCAATGAAAGACTCGAAACTCACTCCTCGTATCACAGAAACGGCGAAAGCACTTTGGTATATCTATCTTGCATTGACGATTACTTGCGCCCTTATTTTATGGTTTTGCGGGATGTCCTTCTTTGATGCGATCTGTCACAGCTTTTCTACCGTCGCTATTGGTGGGTTTTCAACTCACGATGCCAGTATTGGTTATTTCGATAATGTCTTTATTGAAGCGACCATCATTGTTTTCATGTTTTTGTCCGGTATTAATTTCGCTCTACACTTTACAGCATGGCGTTGGCGAAATTTAAAATGCTATTTTTTCGATAGTGAATTCCTCGCTTACTCAGGATTACTCATCGCGGTCTCGATCATCATGTGTCTCGTACTAATCTCGCATGAGTTACATCTAAACTCTTCAGAAGCAATCAGAGAAGGTATTTTCCACGCTATTTCCATAGGTACGACAACTGGTTTTGCTACAACAAATTTTTCTGTCTGGCCTAGTTTTTTGCCACTACTACTTTTGTTTCTGAGCTTTGCTGGAGGCTGTGCGGGTTCTACCGGCGGTGGAATTAAAGTGATCAGAGTATTACTACTTTTCAAACAAGGAATGCGTGAAATTAAACGTCTCATTCATCCGAATGCAATTATTCCTATCAAACTTGGAAATAAGCCAATTGGTGATCGTGTTATTGATGCGGTTTGGGGTTTTTTTGCAACTTACATTGCAACATTCACAATCATGATGTTAATACTGATGGCGATAGGCCTTGATCAGGTAACTGCATTTTCAGCGATCGCGGCGAATATCAACAACCTCGGGCCTGGCTTAGGTGAAGTTAGTGCTCACTATGGGAATATTCCTGACGCTGCTAAATGGGTGTTGAGTTTCGCAATGATACTCGGTCGCTTAGAGATCTTTACGTTACTCGTACTGTTATCTCCGGCGTTCTGGAGAAACTAAAACGTTCCCCTAATTCTCGCAATTAACGCCTGCCCTTTACTGGTAGCAAAACCCTCTTCGTCAATGTACCCCAATTGCTTTGCAAACGTGAACAGTGACCAAGGCGTGGTATCTTCTAGATAAACAACATCATCCCCAATCTGATGATCTAATAACGTTAATAATTGACGATCTGTCGGTTGCATTGAGCAAATATTTTCTAAAGCTGACATAAGCAAATCCTTCAAATGCAACAGTAGAATTATTAATCCTTAATGTCAACTATGAGCTTTAAGCTATTGTTTATCCGAGATGTGTTCGTTTTAAGTACTCTAGTGTACACATTTCTTGAAGTCGACTTATAGTACGCTTAAAGCTTTGCTCAAGACGTTTACCAGTATATAGATCGTGTATTCCAACCTCTGCTGTCATAATCACTTTCACATTACGATCATAGAATTCATCGATCATCGTCATGAATCGTCTTGCCTGATCGTCATTTTCGGTAGACATTACTGGTATGCCAGAGATTAATACCGTTTGAAATTCACGCGCGATTTCAATATAGTCCGCTGCACCACGAGGGCCATCACAAACCTCTTTAAAACCAAACCAAATAACGCCATCTGATTTGTTCAATGCATTAATTTTACGCCCTTCGATTACAATATGTTTTTCTTTATCTGGCTCATCAGGTGAAAGCTGCAAGAAGTTTTCTTGTAGCCGTAAATGCGAAATTTCATCTAATGGATAATGATAAATTTCAGCTTTTTCCAAAACACGAAACCGATAATCAATTCCATTATCAACTTCGAATACCTCTGTATGCGACTTGATCATTTCAATTGCCGGTAAAAAACGACTTCTTTGGAGACCTCCTGAATAAAGTGAATCTGGATGATCGTTAGAAGTTGCTATCAAACAAACACCACGTTCGAAAAGCCCCTTCAATAACTTACCCAAAAGCATAGCGTCTGTAATATCAGAGACGTGAAATTCATCGAAACATAAAACTCGATATTGTTTCGAAAAGTCTTCAGCAATTACTTCTAAAGGTTCTTCTCTGTATTTATTGTTTTTTAGTTCATTATGCACATCTTGCATAAAACGATGAAAGTGAATGCGCTTTTTTTCATCAAAAGGTAAAGAATGAAAAAAGTTATCAACAATAAAAGTCTTACCACGGCCAACCCCCCCCCAGAGATACAACCCATGGACTTTATTCACTACTGAGTCATTATTTTTTTTAAAAAAACGACTCATGAAATTCTGATTTTCTACGATTGTAATTGGCGGGACGATCAGTTTTTTATATAAATTATCGGTTAAAACAACGGCTGCTTCTTGAACAGGATCATAGTTGAACCCCGCTTTAGTTAGCTCAATTCGATATCGTTCTAGCGGGGATTGGTTAACATCCAAAATATTAAGATCTCAAATAAATAAATCGTTACATAATAAAAAACCCCGCTGCACTGCTGCAACGGGGTTCCTAATTAAAAGCCTGGCGATGTCCTACTTTCACATGGGATCTCCCACACTATCATCGGCGCTAAACAGTTTCACTTCCGAGTTCGAAATGGGATCGGGTGGTTCCTCTTCGCTATCGCCACCAGGCAAACTGGTCGCTTGTCATTAACAAGCACAACTGGAAGTAATCGGTATATTCAATCTTGTATACACAACACTCAAATTGTTTGAGTGTTATATGGTCAAGCCTCACGGTTAATTAGTATTGGTTAGCTTCACACATTACTGCGCTTCCACACCCAACCTATCAACGTTGTAGTCTTCAACGAACCTTAAGGGACAAAGTCCTGGGAGATCTTATCTTGAGGGAGGCTTCCCGCTTAGATGCTTTCAGCGGTTATCCCGTCCGTACATAGCTACCCGGCAATGCCACTGGCGTGACAACCGGAACACCAGAGGTACGTCCACTCCGGTCCTCTCGTACTAGGAGCAGCTCCTCTCAAATCTCCAGCGCCCACGGCAGATAGGGACCGAACTG
>OZ245018.1:0-637500 GCA_965223825.1 Gammaproteobacteria bacterium | reverse complement strand
ACATTCGCGAAGACGATACTTTTCGTGTTGTGTATGAAGAACTGTATAAAAATGATCAGTACATTAAAGACGGCGTAATCCTCGCCGCAGAATTTATTAACAAAGGCAAATCGTTTAAAGCAGTTCGTTTCGTTGATTCAGAAAACCGAGCCGCTTATTACAGTGAAACAGGAAACTCAATGCGTAAAGCCTTTCTCCGCACACCGGTTAACTTCACACGGATTAGCTCGCACTTTAATTTAAAACGAAAACACCCCGTCCTGAATAAAATCAGAGCTCACAAGGGTGTTGATTATGCTGCGCCATCCGGCACCCCTGTCAAAGCCATTGGCGATGGTAAAGTGATCTTCTCTGGGTCTAAAAACGGCTATGGTAAGACTGTTGTGATCGAACATGGTGGTAAGTACACCACGCTATATGCGCATTTATCACGTTTCGCACGTGGTTTGAAAAAAGGTAAACGGGTTGAGCAAGGCCAAACGATCGCGTATGTCGGCCAAAGTGGGTTAGCCACAGGACCTCATTTGCACTATGAATTTAGGGTCGATGGGCAACATAGGAACCCTTTGACAGTAACCCTACCGAAATCCATGCCTTTACCTCGTGACGATCTAAAGGTATTTAAAAAACAAACACGCAGCATTCTGGCAAAACTGGAATCGCTCGCTTCTTCAAGCCATCACGCTACGAACTCGTCCGTGAAAGACACGTCCGATGTCAAACGACTGGCGACAAATAGTCAGCTCGAAGAAAAAAACAGCTCGTTGAATTAATTTGAAATGACGCTCAAATACATTGGGCTCATGTCTGGCACCAGTGCGGATAGTATTGATGCTGCCTTAATCTCGATCTCTCAGAACGGTCTGTTCGAGCAACTTCTTCACTACAAAGAATTCCCACTCCCACCCGCTCTACGATCAACGATCACACTTTTTCATACAGAGAATGTTTCTATCACTCTGTCTGAATTCGCTGAGCTTGATCTCACATTGGGCCACTGTTTTGCAAATGCAGCACTTTCTCTTCTTGCAGAAGCAAACATTGCCCCAACAAAAATCGATGCCATTGGATCGCATGGGCAGACACTTTTTCATTATCCTGATACACATTTTCCTTACACCCTACAATTGGGAGATCCCAACACTATTGCAGCAAAAACAGGGATCACAACCGTCGCAGATTTTAGAAAAATGGATATGGCAGCAGGCGGACAAGGTGCGCCACTCGCACCCAGCTTCCATGCCGCTCACTTCGGTAATCAGATCAATCGCTTGATCATTAATCTCGGAGGGATCGCGAATATAACGTATCTTCCCGCAGCACAAAGAAACAACGTCATCGGCTTTGACACGGGCCCAGCCAACGCATTGATGGACGACTGGATTACTCAACATGACACATCTGTCCATTTTGATAATGATGGTGCTTGGGGAGCACAAGGAATCCTACAGCAAGATCTACTGACGTTATTGCTGTCTGATCCGTACTTCGCTAAAACAACGCCTAAAAGCACCGGTAGGGAGTATTTCAATCTCAATTGGCTAAAGACATATCTTGATCGAAGCGACATTCACTACAAAGCTGTGGATGTACAAGCAACGCTTCAGCATTTAACGGTAAAAAGTCTCGTCGATGCGATTACTTCACTGCCTGGACCAGTCGATGAAGTCATTGTATGTGGTGGTGGAGCCTTCAATACGGAAATCTTAAAGCTGCTCACCGAATATCTTAAAAGTATTAAGAATCAGGAAAATCAGAGTGGAATTACCTTATCCCGATCAGATGTGCTTGGGATTCATCCTTCTCGAGTAGAGGCAATTGCTTTTGCGTGGTTGGCTTATCGCCGATTGGCTGGAAAGCCAGGGAATATTCCAAGCGTTACCGGCGCAAAAAAACCGGTATTGCTTGGTGCGATCTATGCGTGATCAGGAATTGCTGGCGAGTTACCGCTAAACAGAAAAAGAAGAACCACAACCGCAGGTTGTTGTAGCATTTGGGTTACGGATCACAAACTGCGCACCCTCTAAACCTTCGGTGTAATCAATCTCGGCCCCCATGAGATACTGCACACTCATCGGATCAACTAGTAACTTCACCCCGCCTTTTTCCACAACTTCGTCACCTTCAGTAATGCTATCTTCAAACGTGAACCCATATTGGAAACCAGAACAACCGCCGCCGGAAATAAAAACGCGTAACATCAGCGAATCATCCTGCTCTTCTTCAATCAGCTTGCGTACTTTACTAACCGCCGCGTCTGAAAATATCAAAACATCTTGTTGGGGTTGTGCTTGTTGTACATTCATTTCAATTACCTACTTTTTATCTTCATCATGCCCAATAGACAAATGCGAAGAATTACTACCTGACACTTGATGAACCAGTTGGCCATTGACTTCAGCCCCCATCGCCATTTCAAGTAGATTGTAATACACATTTCCTTCGACCCGTGCATTCGACGCGAGTTCGATATGCTGATGCGCGTAAACATCACCAATGACGGTTCCATTCAAAATCACAAAAGGAACATGCACGTCGCCTTCGACACTACCACGATCACTTAACGTCAGCACAGAATTATCCATATCTTCAGATGTCACATTACCAACAACCTTACCGTCAATATGTAAACCACCCGTAAAGTTCATATCACCTTTTACGGTAGAATGCTGACCCACGAGAGAATCAACCTGCATTACTTTTCTTTTTTTCTTTTTGCCTATCACGCTAAATCCTCACGACACAATTTCTGACCAAGGGTAAACCATTTCAATTGGCTTGCTCCCTGCTTCACTCGGTTCGATAGTGACCGTCACCGTCTCTGGAACAAAGTTTTCAGGAAGCACAAACACGCCAGATAACCGCTTGAAATGCTTGATTTTGTACGTTAGTTTTGAATCGTTATCCAATAACTCACTCAAACTTAAATCTTCTACTCCGCTAGCTCCCTGTCCATGCAGTGAAACCTTAACCTTACCCCCACTCACTCTACCACCTTTAGCAATGCGGGTTAAGAAAAGTTCGTAGTGATAACGTTGTTTATCATTCAACGACTTAATTCGAAGCGCTTGTAGCTTCAGACCCTTATTGTCCTTTGAGGAGATTAATACATACTTATAAAACTCGAGTTCTTCTTGGAGAGCCTGCTTCTCATCCTCAAGCTCAGTCATCATGTCGCGTATTTGATTTTGCTCGATGCGATCCACTTGCGCCGCTCGTTCCAACACCGTGATTTGTCGTCGCAGTTCGATCACATCCGCATCCCCAACCAATTCTCCGGCTGACGACTCCGCATTAAGTAGGGTTTTTTGGCTTTCTGACTCGGTCATTTCCTGATAGATCAGACGCCATTTGCCGTAATCCATAAAAACCCAGAAACCCCACAAAACCGTTAATACAAGACAAACTATCAACAAACTTAGTCGAATTCGGTGCGGCTCTTTTGCGTAAGGTCTTGGCGTGAGCATAATCGTTATGGAACAAGCGCAACCTGATCCAAACCACTTGCTTCAGAAAAACCAAACATGATATTCATATTCTGAACCGCCTGCCCCGCGGCACCTTTTTCGAGGTTATCGATCACTGAAAGAATCACCACTCGGTTTGATCCCTCCGGTTGGTGAACCGCAATTCGACATTGATTAGTCCCGCGAACGCTACGTGTATCTGGATGCGATCCAGCGGGCAATACATCCACAAAGGCTTCTCCAGCATAACGATCTTCATAGAGAGATTGCAGCTCAATATTTTGCGTTAAATTGGCGTATAAGGTGGCGTGAATACCCCGCAAGATTGGTAATAAATGCGGCACGAACGTCAGCTGAACTGGCCCAAAAGTACTTTTTGCGGATAACGTCTGCGTAATTTCAGGCAAATGGCGATGACCAGAAACCGCATACGCTTTAAAGCTATCGCCCACTTCGGCAAACAAACTTGTCACTTTCGCTTCACGGCCCGCGCCACTGGCACCTGATTTACAATCGGCAATCAAGCTCGTCACGTCTACTACTCCCGCTTCGAGCAGAGGTAAAAACCCCAAACTAGACGCCGTTGGATAACAACCCGGATTAGCCACCAGTCGTGCTTTTTGGATCAGATCGCGATTGATTTCAGGAAGACCATAAACGGCCTCCGCAACAAGATCGGGACAAACGTGCTCCATGCCGTACCATTTTTCCCAAACAGCAATATCCTGAATTCGAAAATCTGCTGCAAGATCAATAATCCGAACACCGGCATTTAAAAGCTCAGGTACAAGTTGCATCGCGATCCCATTCGGCGTGGCGAAAAACACTAAATCACAATCACGCAATGTTTTGAAATCTGGCTGACTAAAACACAAATCGGTATGTCCGCGTAACGCCGGATAAATATCAGCCACTGGCGTACCGGAATCAGATCGTGACGTCACCAGCTTCAAAGTCACTTCAGGGTGTTTAACGAGAATTCTAAGTAGTGCGATGCCTGTATAACCAGTACCACCGACCACGCCAACATTGATCATGCGTGCGCTCTCCGTTCAATTGCTGTAAAAAAATATGACTGAACTAAGTCGAAAAGAATAATACTAAGGGAAGATAACAAAAGCCAAAAAAAGAAAAAGCGGCCGCAGCCGCTCAAATTCATTTTTATTGTTATAATTTGAACATTCTCGGTTAGACCGTTAATGTTGGGGGTCAGCTTAGTGCGCGCCTCATCACATGTCAATAGCCTGACGAATAATTTAATTACAGGCACCAATCCCCATGATTCGCCGATATAAAGTTATCATTTTCATCCTAATCGGCATTCTTTTGTCGATGTTTTTGCTCAATCAAGCGCGCTATCAGAATGCGCCTCTCACACAAACCTTTAAATTGATCGATGGACAACATATAACGCTGGCAAATTCGCTTGGTAAACCCGTGCTGCTCAGCTTCTGGTCAACCACTTGCAGTATTTGCATCGCAGAGATGCCTGACCTCGTAAATTTATATCACCGATATCATCCAAAAGGCTTTGAGCTGATCAGCGTGACTATGCCATACGATCGTCCAGATCGGGTCATAGAGATGAGTAAACAACATGGTCTTCCCTTCCCTGTCGCACTGGATATTTTTGGTGACGTTGCGCTAGCGTTTGGTGGTGTCAACGCCACACCGACACATATCCTGATCAACGCAGACGGTCAGATCATCGATCGATTTGTTGGCCGTATCGATCCTGCTAAACTCGGTGATACCATCGCTCAGCAACTCAATCTCAGATCGGAATAAACAAATGCTCTGGCTAAAAGCACTCCATCTCATATTTATGGTCACTTGGTTTGCGGGATTATTTTACCTACCGCGCCTGTTTGTTTATCACGCAATGAGCGACGATCAGATCAGCAACGATCGTTTTAAAATTATGGAACGTAAACTTTTTTTCGGTATCATGACACCCGGTGCGGTGCTGACGATCATTTGTGGTTTTTGGCTCGCAAGTGCGGTTGGTTTCAACAATTATGGCGGCTGGTTACATGTGAAAATGGGCCTGATCGCCATCCTCGTGGCTTACCATATTTATTGCGGGAAATTACTCGTCGACTTCAAGCATGATCGAAACCAGCATGGCCATGTATTCTATCGTTGGCTCAACGAATTCCCCGTACTGATCTTGATCGCCATCGTTTTACTGGCCGTCATCCGTCCGTTCTGATCATGCGTAAACCTGTCGTTCTTGATTTTGCAGGCCTTGATCCTTCCGGTGGCGCGGGCTTACAAGCCGATATCGAAACGATTTTTCAACTCGGCGGTCACGCACTCCCCATTCTTACTGCGCAAACCATTCAGAACACACGTTCATTTATGCAGTGGCAAGCTGTTGAAGCAGGCTGGTTGAAAAATCAGGTTCAGCACATCACAAACGATATTCCACCGCAGGCGATCAAAATGGGTTTGATCACGGATACTGATGTGATCATCGCGATCAGCGAGTCGCTCCAAAACTTCTTACCTCGCCCTCTCGTGATCGATCCGGTTTTTAAATCCGGTAGTGGTACCGACTTAACGTCACAAAAACTAATCGAAGCCTACCGAGATTACTTGCTCCCCCACTGTGATGTGATCACACCAAATCGTTATGAAGCACGACTGCTTTCCGGCCATCAGGATCTTGATCGAGCTGCGCAACAACTTATTCAATGGGGATGTAAATTCGTCTTGATCACCGGCGCAGATGAGGCCCACTCAACACATGACGATTGCGATGTCATCAATGATCTATACGGATCGTCTGGACGGATCCAACGCTACCGTTGTGAAAAACTCGCCGGTACTTTTCACGGTTCAGGTTGCACTTTATCCGCTGCGATCGCGGTGTTACTCGCGCATGGCCTAGCACCGAAGGGCGCGATCGAGCAAGCGCTGAAATTTACCTGGTTAAGTTTAAAAGAAGGTCAGCAACTTGGATATGATCAAGCTCACCCCAATCGCAAAGTCGAGATAAGCCATGAGTAACTGGCGACGCGGGCTTTATGCGATCACTGATAATTCGCATTCACTATTCATGGTCCAACACGCACTTCAAGGCGGCTGCAGTATCCTGCAGTATCGTGAAAAAAAAGTACCTGATCACGCTTACGCAAAACAACTGGTAACGTTATGCCAACAATTTTCCGTTCCTCTAATCATTAATGACGATCCGCATTTCGCGCACGCGGTTTCTGCTCAGGGTGTACACCTCGGTGAAGACGATCCGGATCTTTGCGCGGCAAGAAAATTACTTGGGCACGATCGCATCATCGGCATGACATGCTATGACTCGCTTGATCGGGCTGAACATGCGCAAAATGCCGGGGCGGATTATGTTGCGTTTGGGAGTTTTTTCCCGACTACGAGCAAAGTTGTGACGCGTCAAGCAAACCACGCCTTACTCAAAAAAGCGCGTGAAAAACTCAACATCCCGATTGTTGCGATCGGAGGTATTACACCGGAAAATGCAAGTGGCTTGATCGCTGCTGGCGCCGATCTCGTTGCGGCGATTAACGGCGTTTTTGGATCAGCAAATATCCAACGGTCGGCTGCAGCTTACGCCTCACTGTTTAATGTTAAGGAATAAAGTATGACACGTTCGCACGAACTCTTTGAAGAATCTCAGAAATCTATTCCCGGTGGCGTCAATTCACCGGTTCGCGCATTTCGCGGTGTCGGTGGCGATCCTATCTTTTTTAAGAGCGCCTCCGGTCCATTTGTTTATGATGCTGACGGAAAAAAATACATCGATTATGTCGGCTCATGGGGCCCAATGATTTTAGGTCATGCTCACCCTGACGTGATTAAAGCCGTGCAAGAAGCGGCTAAAGACGGGTTAAGTTTCGGTGCACCGACGGAAATTGAAATGCGTATGGCAGAAAAAGTGTGTGAGCTCATGCCTTCAATCGAAAAAGTCCGCATGGTCAGCTCAGGGACAGAGGCAACAATGAGCGCTATTCGTCTTGCACGGGGGTATTCCGGTCGCGATACGATCATCAAGTTCGAGGGTTGTTATCACGGTCACGCAGATTCTTTACTCGTCAAAGCCGGTTCTGGCGCGCTTACCTTGGGTATTCCAAGCTCACCCGGCGTGCCTGAAGCATTAGCAAAACATACGCTAACACTCACGTATAACGATCTCGCTAGCGTTGAAGCCACGTTTAAAGACATCGGCGATCAAATCGCTGCGATTATTGTTGAACCCGTTGCGGGCAATATGAATTGCATTCCGCCATTACCCGGGTTTCTCGAAGGTTTACGTCAACTTTGTTCAGACTATGGCGCGGTATTGATCTTCGATGAAGTCATGACAGGGTTTCGCGTTGCGCTCGGCGGGGCACAAGCTTATTACAACATAACCCCCGATCTAACAACCTTGGGTAAGGTTCTTGGTGGTGGTATGCCAGTTGGCGCTTTTGGCGGTAAACGTGAAATTATGGATCACATCGCGCCAGATGGACCGGTTTACCAAGCAGGCACCTTATCCGGTAACCCTGTCGCAATGGCTGCAGGCTTAACGACCTTGTCTCTGCTAGAAAATGAAGGATTTCACGATCAGCTAACTGAAAAAACACAATCCCTTACAGCCGGACTTCGCATGATTGCTGTAGAAAAAGGTATTCCCTTTACAACGAACAGCATCGGTGGGATGTTCGGTTTTTTCTTCACAGAAGAGACTGACATCCAACTGTTTTCTCAAGTTGTTGCTTGTGATCAAGGACGGTTTAAAACCTTTTATCACGGAATGTTGGAGGCGGGAATTTATCTCGCACCATCATCATACGAAGCAGGGTTTCTTTCGATTACTCATACAGATAATGAAATTAATCGCACTTTAGACGCGGCTCGACATGTAATGGGTGAATTGTAGTCTTGCCTGAATAATCTGACTTGTGTCATGATGGATCCAGAACGGATATACAAAAATTAAATTCCGTCATGGAGGTCAATATGAACATAAAAAGTCTTATGGACAAAAAAGGCAATCAATGCCACTCCATCACACCTGATGTGACCATGTCCGCCGCTGTCGATAAAATGATGCAGCATCGAATCGGCTCACTCGTGATTGTCGATGAGGCAAATAACCCAATCAGTATCATTACTGAACGTGATGTGATGTTCACCATCCATCATCACGGCTGCGACATTAAAACCACAAAAGTATCTGAAATCATGGGACCAAAATTGGTCACTTGCGATGTTGCAGACTCAATCAAAGATGCTATGGCCTTAATGTTTAATAACGATACTGGCCGACGAGTGCGTCACCTTCCAGTAATGGATGGAGATAAGCTGATTGGTATGGTTTCGAATGGCGATCTACTTGGTCGTATCGTTGAAGAAACTGAATTCGAAAATCGTGTGATGAAAAACTATATTCAAAACTGGCCAGAAGAGGACGTAAGCGAATCGACAACGACTCGTTAACTAGGCTTGGCTTACTGAACCGGCTTGGTGTGATTCTAAGCCGGCTTCAATAAAACTGAACCGGAACGAATTATCCCCTCAGTTATATTCTTCTGGTAGATTCTGCACTTCCAGTTTGTTGCCTTGTGCAAAGTGGATGAGAAATTCAAATAACATCTCATTTTGCAACCGTAATGCCGGGTCAATCACAACAGCGGGCAACCCGTCACGGAGTGAAGTATGTACATACGGGTTATAAATCACTTTCTTCTTCGGACCAACAGTCGCGATCGCGACCATTAAACGTTGCGCCCAATCACTTGGTCGAAATTTATCTCCGGCTTGAGTTTTCCCAAAGATAATCACTTGCGTTGTGCTACTGCTCATTTAGTTACTGCTCTCTCCATTGTTTCCCATAAACAATTTTCTACGCGATGTCTGTCAAAAAGCGGACGCACTATAACATTATTTTTTCAACGCATCTTTGCGTCACGTCATAACAACGCCTTATACTCCAATTCTAAAGCTATCTAAGAAAGTCTTTGTGACTTCTTATTTCGTATCGAAAATTTTCCATCTATCTAAGTAACGAAAAACACTAGGAATTTCCTTGTAAAAGCAAATGCTTAGCTTTTTACGAGGAGAAATTGTTTACCCGAAAGAATCAACTATGTTCTCAATAATTGATCAAAAATTAGATATTTTCATATTAAAAAAACATTAAAAAATTTATTTTTTAAATGACTTTTCATCTTAGAAATAAGCGATGTCATGATTCTTCATTAAGTCATTAAATATGAAAGTCACACTTATCATCGTCTTAATAAAACCGAAATTTTTGCACCTCCAAGTGCGCTTTCTTTAATTTCAAGTTTGCCTTGGTATACTTCCTCGACAAGGTTTCTGACGACAGCTAAACCGATACCATGGCCTTCCACTTGAGAATCACCTCGCACGCCACGTTTTAAGATCTGCTCTCTTTCTTCCAACGCGATTCCCGGTCCATCATCTTCAACCGTAATCAGAATATCTTGATCACGATTTACTTCGGCAGAAATCACTACCTGACGCTGACACCATTTACAGGCGTTATCTGTTAAGTTGCCAAGGATTTCCATCAAATCGCCTTCGTCGCCAACAAACTTGATCGCGGAGTCTATGTGAGACTCAAAATTAACCTGCTTGTCCACATAGACCTTTTGAAATGTTTTGATCAGTTTTTCACTCACCACACTAACCGCTATCGGCGCAGCCAGCACCGTTCGACCAGATGCGACGGCACGCTGTAAGTGATATTCCACATTTGTATCTAGACGAGAAACTTGGTCAGCGACCGTATCTTGCACCTCTGCCGGAAGTTCTTTTGCCTCGACTAAATTCCGCAGAACGGTGAGAGGTGTTTTCAAACTATGAGCGAGATCGCCTAATGCATTTCGGTAACGAGTTAATTGACTACGGCTTGTTCTGATCAAACCATTAAGATTGGTTGCGAGGCGTTCGATTTCACGAGGATAACCAGATGACAATTCTGTGCGTTCGCCGTGCTCAATCTCGCTGATTTCACTAGCAACTTTACGCAACGGCGCAAGCCCCCAACGCAGAATTAACGCTTGTACAAAGAGCAAGGCAAAAACCGACGCACCCAACCACATGGTTAAGCTTTTTCGAAAGCCTTTTCGCTGATCGTCAAAGTGCGCTTGTACTTCAGCAACATAAAATGTGTAACCTTTCTCGAGATAGGGTGCGACTTCCCACATGATACCTAGCCCAAGTGTGTAAACTTCCACCCCTTCTTTCGTCACTTTTTCCGCAAACTGCGTACTGCCTTTTAAGTGTATCGGTTCAAAATTGATTCGCGTTCCAATCATTGAAGGTGATCGCCAGATAACTTGACCGTCATCAGCAATAATTTCAGCATAGAGTCCGGAAGCCGGTATTGAGAAACGTCGATCAGGGTGGGCTAACGGCATGATCAGGCTGCTGACATCATCGGTATCCGCTGCTGCTAACAGGCTGAAAATTTCCGTTAATAACCGTTCTTTTACAGCGACGACACTGCTCTCAGTGTATGCGCGATCGAGTGCAAGTCCGGTAAGACTTAGAAACGCCGCGAGTACGACACTGGCGGCAATCAGGAGTCGTGCATTGAGCGACATCATTGGGGAAAATGCGTATTCAGTTTTTGTCTACGGCCTGAAAGCGATAGCCTCGGCCACGGAGTGTTTCGATCGGGTTGGCCGTTTTATCTGGATCGAGTTTTTTCCTCAACCGGCCAATGATCACCTCCAGCACATTGCTATCACGATCAAAATCGTCTTCGTACAAATGTTCTGATAGCTCTGTTTTTGAAACAACTGAGTCCGCGTGCAGCATCAAATATTCAAGCACTTTGTATTCAAATGCCGTGACATCGATTTCCACGTTGTTAAGCAAGACTTTCTGTGAAGAAGTATCAAGGACAAATTGGCCGAGTATAATTTTGGAATCAGCGAAACCAGCAGATCGGCGTATCAATGCACGCAACCGTGCGATCAACTCCTCCATATGAAAAGGTTTGACCATGTAATCGTCTGCACCGGTTTCAAGACCAGCCACTTTTTCTTCCCAGCGGCCGCGTGCCGTTAAGATTAATACGGGAAAGGTTTTACCAGTTTCACGCCATTTTTTAATAACATCAATCCCAGAGATATCAGGTAATCCAAGATCAACCACAGCAACGTCGATCGGGTAATCATCACCCATGAATAAACCGTCTTTTCCGGTTAACGCGGTATCAACAGCAAAACCTGCCCCACGTAGACTTTCGGAGATTTGCTTCGATAATGGAACTTCATCTTCGATCAACAAGAGACGCATGGATTATTCCTTTCTCACCGCGCCATTCTTTGCACTGACGGGAATGACTTTGATATGACCACTGGAAAGTAACACTTTTACAAAATGCGTAGTTTGTCCATCAACTTTTTTCGTCTCAACGCCGAGGACTTGTCCATTAGTTTGCTGCGCGGCAATGCGCGCGGCATCGTCTTTGGAAATGGATTTGGATCCAGCTTGGACAACATTAATCATCGAGATTTGCTCGGGTAAGATAAAGCTCGTCAAGCTTAAGCTAAATATGATCGCAAATATAAAAGTGTTTAAACGCATGAGACTCCGTTAGCAATTTGCACGAATCCTATCGTGATGCACCTTAATCAGGACTGAACATAACGCCGATCGTGTTGCAACGATGGCACCATCTCTCTCACTTCACGTACTTTGCGCGGATCGATCTCCGCAATAATAAACCCCTCATCAGCACCCGCATCAGCTAACACCTTGCCCCAAGGATCAATAATTACTGAATGACCATAGGTTGCACGACCGGTGTGGCGAACACCAGATTGCCCCGTGGCAATAACGTAGCAACCATTCTCGATTGCCCGTGATCGCGTAAGAACATGCCAATGAGCTTCACCGGTTGTCTGCGTAAATGCCGCAGGAATTGTAATAAAGTCCGCTCCGGCTTGCGCGAGATCACGAAATAAATATGGAAAACGGACATCGTAGCAAATAGTCATGCCAAGATTACCCCAAGGAATATCCGCGTTTACAGCTTCTTTACCGTACTCGACAGCATCGGATTCGTGATACGCCTCACCGTCTTTCAGGCTCACATCAAACAAGTGAATTTTGTTATAGCGAGCACGGATTACACCATTTTTATCAAGTAAAAAGGCGCGATTATTCACTTGGTTTTCACTAACCCGGATGGGTATTGATCCAATCTGCATCCAACAGTTTAATTCCTTCGCAAGTATCTGCATTTTGTGTAATGCGGGATGGTCTTCTTCATAAAGGGCTTTCGATAATGTGACCTGATCACTTACTTCGATTGCGCAAAAATATTCTGCTAAACAAATAAAATCTGCGCCCGCCGCTTGAGCTTCTCGGCATAAACTTTCAGCTTTGATAAGGTTTGCCGATTCATCGTCGTCCGCACAGAACTGAATACACGCAGCCTTAAACGGAGCTGTCATTACAATGCTTTCTCAGATACAACTATTCCATCTTCATCGGCATAAACAAACGCGCCAGGTGTAAAAGTGACGTCAGCGAAATGTACAGTCACGTTTAATTCACCAATATCTTTTTTGACACTTTTCTTCGGGTTTGTGTTGATCGCTTTTAAACCAAAATCCATTTTTCCGATCGCGGCGGAATCTCTGATACAACCGTAAACAATCGCACCTTGCCAACCATTTTTGATTCCAAGTTCAGCCAACATATCACCCACTAATGCACAGCGTAATGATCCCCCACCATCAACGACTAACACTTTACCTTCGCCAGCTTGCTCAAGCGTACCACGCACATGCGTATTATCTTCATGGCATTTTACCGTTACGATCTCACCTGAAAATTGAAACTTACCACCATAGCTATTAAACATGGGTGTCGCCACTTGCAAGGCATCGCCGTGTGCATCGTATAAATCGGCTGTCGCTTTGCTATCACTCATGTCTATCTCCTAAAATTATTTTAAAAGAACATCATAACAATCAGGACGACGATCCGACAATAAATCGTTTAATGGAGTGATGGATTTATCATCGGCTTGCTCCGGGTCAATCTCCATTATAAACAGCTCAGCTTGTTGTGATCGGGCCCGGTGTGCGAGAACACCACCTGGCATCACAATTTGTGAGCGCCCCGTAAAAGTGAGCTTTCCTTGTGGCCGCACATCGCTTCCAAATCGATTCGTTGTGATCGCAAAAACGCGATTTTCAAGACAGCGGGTTAGCATCGTTTGTTGGCAAAATGTCAAGACAAGGTTTGATGGATGGCAAATAATTTGCGCACCTTGTAATACCAAGCTGCGTGTGACCTCAGGAAATGCCCAATCAAAACAGACCATAATACCGATCTTTACTCCATTGATATCCTGAACGCAGAGCGGAATGTCACCGGCATCAAAAGTATTTTTTTCTTCATTAAATAAATGTAGTTTTCGATACGTATGCTCTATTCCGCTCGGGCCGATCAGTAATGCACTATTAAAAATTTTATCTTCGTATTTCTCTGCAAATCCGGTGACTATATGAAATTGTTTGCGTTTACAAATGGCAATTAATGCATCGACAGTTTTTGATGTTTTAGGGTTTTCAGCCAGCTGAGCAAGCTCATTGCGATCACGAAAATAGTAACCTGTGAATGCAAGCTCAGGGAGCACGATTAAATCAGCATCGCACTCTCCTAGCGCTGACAGTACTTTCGCTAGGTTTTTCTCAACCCCGCCAAAAAGCGGACGAAACTGATAATACCCAATTTTCATAAATCAGGATGGTTCTTTTACAGGGCGTTTCCAACCGGAAACAGTGGTTTGTTTACTTCTACTGAGTGTGAGTTGTTCCGCTGGTGCATCCTTCGTTAAGGTCGTTCCAGCAGCGATGGTAGCACCTCGCTGGACTGTCAAAGGTGCAATTAATTGAGTGTCTGATCCAACAAAAACATTATCTTCAATAATCGTTTTAAATTTATTTGCGCCGTCGTAATTACACGTGATGGTACCTGCACCAATATTGACACCTTTACCGATCTCACTATCCCCGATATAACTTAAATGATTGACTTTCGAACCTTGATCTACCGTTGATTTTTTTATTTCAACAAAATTGCCGATATGTACATCCTCAGCGAGTTTTGTATCTGGTCTAATCCGTGCAAAAGGTCCAATACGGCTCCCTGCTCCGATTTCCGCATTTTCAATCACGGTATTCGCTAAAATTTCTACGTCATCATGAATTGTGCTATTTCTAATGAGGACATTAGGGCCAATTTTCACATTAGAACCAACTGTAACGTTACCCTCAAAAATCACATTGATATCAAATAAGTTATCTTGGCCAACACTAAGCTTACCGCGAACATCTACACGCATTGGATCGCGTAAAGTAACACCCTCAGTCATAAGTCGATTAGCTTCACTCTGCTGAAAATGTCTCTCTAAATTTGCCAGTTGCAATCGATTATTCACACCAAGCACCTCATACTCATCAGCCGCTAAAATGTGTTTAACCTCAACCCCGCTCTTCACTGCCAGCTCAACAATGTCAGTCAGGTAGTATTCACCTTGGGCATTTTTATTACTTAACTTGGATAACCATTGTTTAAGTAATTTCCCATTCACCGCCATCATGCCAGTGTTCACTTCATCAATGCACTTCTCATCTTCACTAGCATCTTTCTCTTCTACAATTCGCATCAACTGCCCATTTGAATCTCGGACAATACGCCCGTAGCCAGTGGGGTTATTTAGTTTTACTGTTAATAGACTAAAACCCGTTTCTTTGGATTCATTAACAAGCGCTTCAAGACTGGCTTTGGAGGTTAACGGCACATCACCGTATAAGATAAGTACAACACTATCATCATCAATATGTGGAACGGCTTGTTGTACAGCATGACCTGTTCCAAGTTGCTCCATCTGTTCTATCCATATCGCATCGATATGGGCAAGTGTCTCACGTACAATATCTCCACCATGTCCGTATATGACACCAACATCTTCAGCGTTAATACATTTAGCAGTATTGTAAACATGCTCTAAAAGTGAGAGGTCTGCTAACTTGTGGAGTACTTTAGGTAAAGCAGAACGCATTCTCGTTCCTTTACCTGCAGCTAATATTATGGCGGTCGTTTTCATTGGCTATCAAAGTTCCTAGATAAAATTATTCGTGCTTTCAGAGATACAAATACCATGCCTTATCTTAAAGATTATCGTAAGCAAAAAAAAACCCGGTTAGGATAATCCTGACCGGGTTTTTCTATCTTTATCAATTATAGCTAATAGAATTACTTAGATCGTTTTCGTAATCGATCAATTGCTTGTAATTGAGCTGCAGCTTCTGCGTATTCCGCTAATGCAGCGGCATAATTCACTTCAGTTGTCTGATTTTTAAGTGCTTCGCGAGCATGATCTCGAGCTTGTAATGCTTGTGCTTCATCAAGATCGGCAGCACGAACAGCAGTATCAGATAATACGGTGACTACGTTAGGCTGAACTTCAAGCATTCCACCTGAAACATAATATGCTTCTTCTTCGCCACCGGCGAGTTTTACTCTGACCTCACCTGGGTTTAATTTGGTCAGCAGCGGTGTATGTCCAGGAGCAATACCAAGCTCACCCATTGAGGCTGGAGCAAAAATCATCTCAACTAAACCAGAGAAGATTTCACTTTCAGCACTAACTATATCGACATGTACAGTCATAGCCATGAATTATCACCAATAATTGTTTAAGACTTCATTGACTTAGCTTTTTCAATCGCTTCATCGATTGAACCAACCATATAGAAAGCCTGCTCTGGCAGATCATCATACTCACCAGCAATGATGCCTTTAAAGCTCTGGATCGTTTCTTTTAAAGAAACATATTTACCTGGTGAACCCGTGAAGACTTCAGCTACGAAGAATGGTTGAGACAGAAACCGCTGTATTTTACGTGCACGGTTAACTGAAAGTTTATCTTCTTCAGACAACTCATCCATACCCAATATTGCAATAATATCGCGTAATTCTTTATAGCGCTGAAGTATGTTCTGTACTGACCGTGCAACATCATAGTGCTCTTGCCCGACCACTAAAGGATCTAACTGACGGCTTGTTGAGTCAAGTGGATCGATTGCAGGGTAGATACCTAACTCAGCAATTTGCCGCGAGAGTACTACAGTCGCATCTAAGTGAGCAAATGTAGTAGCCGGTGAAGGATCCGTTAAATCATCGGCAGGTACGTATACAGCTTGGATGGATGTGATCGAACCTGTTTTTGTTGATGTAATACGCTCTTGAAGCTTACCCATCTCCTCTGCAAGTGTTGGCTGGTAACCTACTGCTGAAGGCATACGTCCTAAAAGTGCAGACACTTCAACACCTGCAAGTGTGTAGCGATAGATATTATCAACGAAAAGCAATACATCATTACCTTCATCACGGAAACTTTCAGCGATTGTTAAACCCGTTAAAGCAACGCGAAGCCTGTTTCCAGGTGGTTCATTCATTTGGCCGTAAACCAACGCAACTTTGTCGATAACGTTAGAATCTGTCATTTCGTGATAAAAGTCATTACCTTCACGAGTCCTTTCACCGACGCCAGCAAATACGGAGTAACCGCTATGTTCAACAGCGATATTACGAATCAATTCCATCATATTTACGGTCTTACCAACACCCGCACCGCCGAATAAACCAACTTTACCCCCTTTCGCAAATGGGCAAACTAAGTCGATTACTTTGATACCTGTTTCGAGTAAATCCTGAGAGGGAGACAGATCCGTGAATTTTGGAGCTGAACGATGAATTGACATCGTTTTCTTTTCACCAATAGCGCCTTTCTCATCAATCGGCTCACCCAAAACATTCATAATGCGTCCGAGTGTTTCAACACCGACCGGTACATTTATAGGCGCACCAGTATTATTTACTGTGCTACCACGTTGTAAACCCTCAGTCGTACCCAGTGCGATAGATCGAACCACACCGTCACCGAGCTGTTGTTGAACTTCCAAGGTGATATTTTCGTTTTCAACGACCAAAGCATCATAAACCTTGGGGACGGAATCCGTCGGATATTGCACGTCTACTACGGCACCGATGATTTGAACGATTGTTCCTGAACTCATCTTATCAATTCCCCGCTCTCTCAAATTTTCAATATAAATCTAAATTAAACTGCTGCTGCACCTGCGACGATCTCAGATAACTCCTGAGTAATCGCTGCTTGTCGCGCCTTGTTATATATCAACTGCAATTCGTCAATTAATTTGCCGGCATTATCGGAGGCACTCTTCATTGCAACCATTCTTGCTGACTGCTCACTGGCTGTATTTTCGACAACACCTTGAAATACAAGTGATTCGATATAGCGAGTCAAAAGCTCATCTAATACGTCTTTAGCTTCTGGCTCATAAATATAATCCCAGTGATGACGAAGCTCATCTTCGCCTGAAGGAACAACAGGTAATAGTTGCTCAAATGTTGGTGTTTGCGTCATCGAATTGACGAACTGGTTATAAACGAGATGTACTTCGTCAACTTCGCCAGAGTCAAACATTTCCAGCATTATTTTCACAGTACCGATCAGATCGTTAATCGAAGGAGTATCACCCAAATGTGTTACTTGTCCAACCATATCACCACCAAAGCGACTGAAAAAACCTGCTGCTTTATTGCCAATTGCGCAGACTTTCACATTTTTTCCGCTTTTTTCCCAGCCTTGCATTTGTTTGAGCAAAAGACGAAACATGTTTGCATTCAAACCACCGCATAATCCACGATCAGTTGACACAACGATCACACCAATATTTTTAACGGCGCGTTCTGTCATGTAAGGATGATGGTACTCACTATTTGCATGAGCAAGATGAGCAACAACATTACGCATTTTCTTAGCATAAGGACGCGCTGTATTCATGCGATCCTGTGCTTTACGCATTTTACTCGCAGCAACCATCTCCATTGCCTTAGTGATCTTCTGCGTATTTTTTACACTTCCGATCTGTGTGCGTATTTCTTTTCCGACAGCCATTTAAATCTCCAGCTTCCTCAGTAATTTACTACCAAGTGTTGTTTTTCTTAAATGTGTCTAATGCTTTAGCAAGTGAATCTGAAACATCATTATTGAAAGCACCTGTTGAATTAATTGAATCCATTAATTCACCTTGCTCACTCTTCATGTATGCATGAAGTGCATCTTCAAAATCACCGACTTTTTCAATCTCTACATCGTCAATATAACCTTTATCCACCGCGAACAAACTAACGGCCATTTCGGCAACGCTTAATGGTGAATATTGTTTTTGCTTCATCAATTCCATAACTCGCTGACCACGTTCTAACTGGGCACGAGTTGCTTCGTCGAGATCTGATGCAAATTGTGAGAATGCTGCAAGCTCACGATATTGCGCTAACGCTAACCGTACACCGCCACCAAGTTTTTTGATGATCGATGTTTGAGCAGCACCACCAACACGAGATACAGAGAGACCTGCATTTATCGCTGGACGGAAACCTGAGTTGAATAAATCTGTTTCTAAGAATATCTGTCCGTCGGTAATTGAAATTACGTTTGTCGGTACGAAAGCTGAAACGTCACCTGCTTGTGTTTCGATAATAGGCAAAGCTGTTAATGAACCAGTTTGACCTTTAACGGAACCTCCGGTTAACTTTTCTACTTCTTCTGCGTTTATTCTTGCAGCACGCTCTAATAATCTGGAATGTAAATAGAAAACATCGCCAGGATACGCTTCGCGTCCAGGAGGACGTCTCAAAAGGAGTGAAATTTGACGATATGCCCAAGCTTGTTTAGTAAGATCATCATAAACAATCAGTGCATCTTCACCTTTGTCCATGAAGTACTCACCCATCGCACAGCCGCCATAAGGAGCAAGGTATTGCATAGCAGCTGATTCTGAAGCCGTTGCCGCAACAACAATGGTGTGATCCATCGCGCCATGCTCTTCAAGCTTAGTGATAACAGAATTGATTGAAGATGCCTTTTGACCTACAGCAACGTAGATACATTTAACACCCGTTCCCTTCTGATTAATTATGGCATCAATAGCAACAGCTGTTTTACCCGTTTGTCGATCACCAATTATTAACTCACGTTGACCTCGACCAACTGGCACCATCGCATCAATAGACTTAAGACCTGTTTGTACAGGCTGATCTACTGACTGGCGTGCAATTACGCCTGGAGCGATTTTCTCAACAGGTGAAGTTCCTTCTGCGTTTATATCACCTTTGCCATCTATTGGGTTTCCTAGAGCATCAACAACACGTCCTAGCATTGCTTCACCGACAGGAACTTCCAAAATACGCTTGGTACATTTAACTACGTCGCCTTCACTCAAGTGTCCGTATTCACCCATAATGACGACGCCGACGGAATCTCTTTCAAGGTTCATCGCCAAGCCGAAAACATTTCCGGGGAATTCGATCATTTCGCCAAGCATTACATCGCTTAGTCCGTGAATTCTAGCAATACCGTCAGTCAAGCTAACGATAGTACCCTCTGTTCTTGCTTCTGAATCAAGATTGAAATCTTGAATCTTCTTTTTTATCAGTTCACTGATTTCTGTCGCACTGATTGTCATTTCTCACCCTCACTCGTCCAGTGGGTCAACCTAAGATTTATATGAAATTGTTTGCCAGCTTTTGTAATCGGCCGCGTACTGAAGCGTCGATAACCATATCTCCAGCACGAATAACCGCACCACCAATAAGCGTCTCATCAACACTTGCATTTATTTCAACTGATGAACCTAGTCTTTTCTGCATTGCCTCGGCAATGACCTGACTTTCCTCATCTGTTAATGCGTTTGCGGATGTTACTTCAACTGTCGCAACCCCTTTTTGTCTCGCATGCTCCTTTGAGAACAGATCTGACATTTCGGGTGCAAATTGAAGCCGATCATTTTCAATAAGCAATTTCACGAAGTTGTTAATTTGATCTGAAGATAAGGCGTTTTCACCTACGGAACTTACCAATTCAAAAAGCTGTTCATTGCTGATTTTTGGATCACTTATCGCTTTTTTCATCAATGAATCAGATGCGATTACGCTCAGAAAGTTAATCGCCTCTGCCCATTGCATTAGCGTGTTTTGCTCTGTAGCAAACTCAAACGCTGCCTGCGCGTAGGGTCTAGCTATTGTTGTTCTTTCCATAGCAATTACCTTTGTTTGAGTTAAAGCTGAGCACTCAGCTTAGCGAGTACATCCTTATGCGTATTTGTATCGACTTCACGCATAAGGATCTGCTCTGCGCCTGTAACAGCCAGACTGGATACTTCTTGCCTCAGGCCTTCACGAGCTTGTTGTACTTCTTGCTCGATTTCTGCTTTCGCCGCACCGATGATCCGCTCGCCTTCTACTCGAGCATTGCCTTTTGCTTCTTCAACAATTTCGTCAGCACGTTTTTGTGCATTAGAAATCACTTCTAAAGCTTGCTCCTTACTCTCTTTTAAAATTTGAGTAGAGCGTTGCTCAGCCAACTCCAGTTCGTGCTGACCTTTTTCTGCAGCGGCTAATCCATCAGCAATTTTGGCTTTTCGCTCTTCCAACATTTTGGAAAGCATTGGCCAGACATATTTCATGACGAACCAAACATAAACTGCAAAGGCTATAGATTGGCCGATCAGGGTTGCGTTGAAATTCACTTTAAGACCCTCTGATTTCTATAAGAAGTATTTCTTGTTACGTGTTCCGTTCTTACTGAGCCAATTGGCCAAGGAACGGACTTGCCAAACTAAACCACATTGCGATACCGATACCGATCATTGTTACCGCATCGATCAGACCAGCTACGAGGAACATTTTACCTTGAAGCATTGGCGCCAATTCTGGTTGACGTGCCGCACCTTCGAGGAAACGACCACCCAAAATACCAAAACCAATCGCAGTACCTAGTGCGCCCATACCCAACAGCAACAAAGTACCCAGCGCTGTAAATGCCAAAATGTTTTCCATTATTCTCCTCCGAGTTAACAGTTAGTTTCTATACAAAATTACTTGGCAATTTTAGTGTGACTCATGCGCCATACTCAGATAGACAATCGTCAGCATCATAAAGATGAATGCTTGAAGAAGAACTACCAGAATATGAAACACAGCCCAAACAAAATGCAGTGGCAACTGCCAAAAACCTAGCATCGCAATCAATAGGAATATCAACTCACCTGCATACAAGTTACCGAAAAGTCGCAGCGCGAGTGAAACAGGCTTAGCTAAGAGCCCAACACCTTCTAACAATAAGTTAAAAGGGATCATCCATTTACCGAACGGTTGTAAAGCTAACTCACCAACAAAACCACTCACACCTTTAATTTTGATGCTGTAGTAAATAATGAGAAAGAACACAACGATAGCGATGCCGAATGTGATATTCGGATCAGTTGTCGGTACTACTCTAAAATATGCATGTGGATCACCGGTGATCCATTGAAACGCTAAAGGTAGCCAATCAACAGGCACGAGATCCATCGTATTCATAAGGATAACCCAGCAGAATATTGACAGGGCTAAAGGAGCAACAAGATCGCTCTTGCCATGAAAGATATCTTTCACATTCCCGTCGACAAATTCTACGATAGCCTCTACAAAGTTTTGCATCCCCGTTGGGGTGCCTGAACTTGCTCGCTGAGCTACACGAAAAAATAGCCAGCAGAATACTCCGCCGAGAAATAGAGACCATCCCATCGAATCTAAATTAAGCGACCAGAACCCCATTTCTGCAATTTCTTCTGCGCTATGGCCAATTGTCCAAGTCGATTCACTTAGGACTGTGCCATCGGCTCTCTCATAACCAGCAGGTAATTTACCTAAGGTGAGATTTTGCAAGTGATGCTGAATGTAGGAGTTCGATGTGATTTCGGCTGCGTGTTCAGTATTGGCCATTTAAATAAAATTCCTAAATTAAATCCGCTCAGTTAGTCTCGCCTAAACAGCTTTGTCGTCATTATTATATCGAGCTTGGAGTATTCCCGATCCAACCATATTAGCAACCAAAACCAAAAGGAATGTCGCAAACATGATAGGCATCGACAACGGCTTTATTTGTGTAATACACGATATGAAGATCAATACGGTAAGTATGACCTTTCCTGCTTCACCAATCATAAACCATTTAACTACCTTATCGGGCGAATTTGCCGCAGAATAACGGTAGGCACATCGGGCAAAAGCGGCACTCGGCACAAAGGAAGCAATTCCTCCTAGCAAAGATGAATAACCCGCAACTTCACCTGCGTTTATCCAGAACAAAGCCGCAGCAACAAAAGTTATTGCGATTTGAACCATTATTGTTGTGTAAGCAGCTACCTTGTTTCTTATAAATTCGCTTTCCGCGTTCATCCAGAATACCCCAGTCTATTCTTGCTCTAGATAAACACTATTAGCCGTTTCGGTTAGCCGCGAGCAGTATATCAGCAAATACGTCAGGATCAATTAAACAAATTGATTATTTAGGGTTAACAAACACTTTATCTTAAGAAGTTGCATGAAGTTCACACATAAAATCATTTTATATGTTGAAGAATTCCATCTAACTCATCTAAGGAATTAAAATGGATAGCAACAACGCCTTTACCTTTATTATTGTGTTGCAACTTCACCTTCGCACCCAATTGCTCAGCCAACTTACTTTCTAACGACGTAATATTGGGATCCTCATGATGGGATTTCGATGCGTTTGGTCGATCTGTTTCCACTTGTAAACGTCGAACAAGTGCTTCAGTTTGTCGAACAGAAAGTTGTTTTTGGATAATTTCGCGCGCGATTTGCTTTTGAGATGCGCTTCCTAAACTGATGAGCGCACGTGCATGCCCCATACCGATTTTACCTGTCGACAAGGCACGTTTCACTTCCTCGTCAAGATCAAGTAAGCGCAGTAAATTTGTGACCGATGCTCTAGAGCGACCAACGGCATCCGCTACCAGCTGATGAGTTAACCCAAACTCATTGAGTAACCTGTCCAGCGCGATCGCTTCTTCTAATGGGTTAAGATCTTCCCGTTGAATATTCTCAATAATCGCAACACTCAATGCGACTTGATCTGTCATCTCGCGCACAACGGCTGGAACTTCTTGCAAACCGGCAAGTTGGGAAGCCCGCCATCGCCGCTCACCCGCAATAATTTCGTATCGTCCACCACCGATAGGGCGTAACACTATCGGCTGAATCACACCTTGTTCTTTAATTGAATTCGAGAGTTCTTGCAGAGCATCTTGATCAATATCCCGCCGCGGCTGGTATTCACCCCGCTGAATCAGATCAACAGGAACATGATGAAGATCTTGCTGTTTTCCTGTTTCAGGCTCGATAGCAGGAACGGCTTCACCCATACCAGCATTGAGCAGTGCGTCGAGTCCTCTGCCCAAACCACGTTTTTTTGTAGCCATCTTACTGCACGGCCCTCATTGGATTATTTTCTGATCGACGCAACATCTCTCCAGCAAGCGCTAAGTAGGCAGCTGCACCTGTCGACGTTTTATCGTAGAGCAACACAGGCATACCGTGACTCGGCGCTTCAGCGAGACGTACATTACGAGGAATGATAGTACGATAAACCTTGTCTCCAAAATGTTTCAACAACTGTGCAGAAACCTGGTTAGCAAGATTGTTTCGCGCATCAAACATGGTACGTAAAAAACCTTCAACCTTCAGTGTTGGATTTAAATACGTTCTGATCTTTTCAACGGTATCGAGCAAGGCAGAAAGGCCTTCGAGCGCGTAATACTCGCATTGCGTTGGAATGAACACACGATCAGAGGCGACTAGCGCATTAACGGTTAACATATTTAATGACGGTGGGCAGTCGATAATAATGTAATCGTAGTCATCACGAACCGGCTCTAACGCCATGCGCAAACGTAACTCGCGACCAATTTCTTCCAGCAATCCTACTTCCGCACCAGTCAGATCAGCATTTGCCGGTAAAATGTCATAGCCGGTTTCTAGCGAAATCCGTACCTCTGCAGCAGATTTTTCATCCATGACAACATCAAAAGTTGACGCCTCAAGATTGTACTTATTAACACCGCTGCCCATTGTCGCGTTACCTTGCGGATCAAGATCGATAAGCAAAACACGTCGTTTGGCTGCGGCCAAACTCGCGGCAAGATTCACGCTGGTGGTGGTTTTACCCACACCGCCTTTTTGATTGGTGATTGCGAATACGTTAGCCATTTCAGGTCTCGGTGCGATCAGATTGGTCATTATTACCTATTTTCAACGACAAGAATATGTCGGCTCGACTACTGAACAAGAATGACACATCTTTCAGCATCTAGCCCAGGCACATTCACTAAATGTATTTCACGAGATAACACTGCATCAAGATCCGATAACTCTACCTCAGGGATCTGTCCTTTCATCGCGAGGAGAACGTGACTCAAATGTTTTGTATTCGCGTAGAGGTCAGACAGCTCTGCAACAGCGCGTGATGTGACCATATCAAAACCTTGTTCATCCATGAATGCCTCCGCACGCGACGCGACGACTGTCACATTCACTAATTTCAACTCGATCACAACTTGCTGCAAAAATCGCGTTTTCTTCTGGTTAGAATCGATCAAAACCCATTCTGTCTCAGGCCGAGCGATCGCAATCACCAAACCCGGCAAACCGGCACCAGTCCCGACATCTACAAATCGTTGTCCGGCGAGAAAAGGCAGGATACTTAAGGAGTCCAGAATATGTTTTGCGACCATCTCTTCAATCTTTCGGATCGCCGTTAAATTAAATGATCGGTTCCATTTATCGAGTAAGAGCAAATAATCGATCAGCTTTGTTTTTGCCGGACCTGACAGCACTATATCCATACTGTCCACACCGTCTTCGAGGCGGGCTTCGAGTGTTTCGCGCTGCATTGTTTCAGCCTGCGCGTTTCAGATAAACGAGTAAAAGTGAGATCGCGGCCGGTGTCACACCCGAAATTCGCGACGCCTGACCAATCGTTGATGGTCGGTGATCAGACAGTTTTTGCACTACTTCTGCCGATAACCCGTGCACTGTAGCGTAATCAAAATCCTTAGGGAGTGTTTTACTTTCAAGCTTTTTCGATCGTTCGATTTCAGAGGCTTGACGTTCAATATAACCGCTGTAGCGCGCTTGAATGGTCACTTGTTCAGCAATGATAGGATCTATCACGCCTTCCCCAGCGCCAGGCAAACTCATCAGTTCAGCGTAATCAACTGCCGGTCGGCGCAAAAGATCCGCAAGGGAGTATTCACGTGCAAGCGCTTGCCCCACAACCCGTTCTGCCTCAGCATCAGAAACGGTACCGGGGCGTAGCCAAGTGGATTTCAAACGTTGTTGCTCACGTTCAATTGCGTCACATTTTTGTTCAAACTGAGCCCAGCGATGATCGTCAATCAGCCCCAGTTTACGGCCAAGTGCAGTAAGTCTCAGATCCGCATTATCTTCTCGCAGCATCAATCGATACTCCGCACGCGACGTGAACATACGATACGGTTCATTCGTGCCGCGTGTGATCAGATCATCCACCAACACGCCAAGATAGGCTTCATCACGTCGTGGTGTCCAAGCGTCGCGTTCCTGTACCAACAACGCCGCATTCACACCGGCAAGCAAACCTTGTGCACCGGCTTCTTCATACCCGGTTGTGCCGTTGATCTGACCAGCAAAAAACAAACCGTTCAAATGCATCGTTTCCAGCGAAGGTTTGAGATCGCGCGGGTCAAAGAAATCATACTCGATCGCGTAACCCGGACGTGTAATGTGTGCATTTTCAAAACCCGGAATCGAGCGCACTAATTCATATTGGATATCAAACGGCAAACTGGTCGAAATCCCATTAGGATAAACTTCATGTGTGTCCAAACCTTCTGGCTCGACAAATATCTGGTGAGAATCTTTATCTGCAAAACGAACAATTTTGTCTTCTACTGACGGGCAATAGCGTGGGCCGATACTTTCGATATTGCCGTTATACATCGGCGAGCGATCCAGCCCAGATCGGATCACATCATGGGTTCGTTCGTTTGTGCGCGTAATGTAACAATGCGTTTGCTCAGGATGTTCATCCACGGAACCAATAAAAGAGAATACGGGAATTGGAGTATCACCTGGTTGTAATTCCATTTTCGAATAATCCAGCGTACGGCCGTCTAATCGTGGTGGCGTGCCGGTTTTTAACCGATCAACACGAAATGGTAATTCGCGTAAACGAGCCGCAAGTGCATTCGACGGCTGGTCGCCCGCGCGCCCGCCTTGATAATTACTCTCGCCGATGTGAATTTTACCGCCGAGGAACGTGCCAACAGTCAGAACGACACTCGGCGCTTCAAACGAAAGTCCCATTTGCGTGACAACACCACGTACACGATCACCTGCAACGATCAGATCGCTGACGGACTGCTGGAAAACAAACAAATTTTCCTGTGCCTCAACCAGATCACGCGTCGCGACTTTATAGAGACTGCGATCAATCTGCGCGCGCGTGGCTCGAACAGCTGGGCCTTTACTGCTATTTAAGGTTCTAAAATGAATCCCGCAACGATCTGCTGCACGCCCCATCATGCCGCCGAGCGCATCTATTTCCTTGACCAAGTGTCCCTTGCCGATGCCGCCAATGGCCGGATTACAGGACATTTGCCCCAGCGCATCGACGCTCAATGTCAGGAGTAAAGTACGCGATCCCATACGTGCCGCTGCCAGTGCTGCTTCTGTTCCAGCATGGCCGCCACCAACAACGATCACATCAAATTTCTGCGGGTGTTGCATATCTCGTCATATAATTCATAAATCGAACGCATATTATAGAGAAGATGTCAGAAAAAAACCCGTTAATTATTATTGTCTTGCTGGCTTTTGCTAGCGTCGCTGTTGGCTGCTCTTCCCCAACGGATAAAGAACCTCATGTGAAAAATCTCATCTTTATGATCGGTGACGGCATGGGGTTGAGTCAGATCACGGCGGCGCGGTTGAGTGCGCAATCAGAAAATGAGCCTTTTATCTTCGATCAGTTTCCCGTCGTCGGTTTAGTTCACACACAATCTTCAGATGACTTAGTGACGGATTCCGCTGCCGCCGCCACAGCACTGGCGACAGGTCAGAAAACAATGAATGGGCGAATTAGCCAAGATCCAGACGGAGCCCCTTTACGTACAATCATTGAAGCCTGCCGAGATCGTGGACTCGCAACCGGACTGATCGCGACATCCAGCCTAACTCACGCGACACCAGCGGCTTTCGCGTCCCATGTTTCGCATCGCTCGCATCAAACTGAAATTGCACGCCAACTTGTCACAACATCCCAACCCGAATTATTACTCGGCGGCGGATACGGTTATTTCATTCCGAGTGATCAAGCCGGTAGCTTCCGATCTGATTCGATTAATCTACTCGATGAAGCACGCCAGCAAGGCTATGAAATTGTGCAGTCGGCTCGCAGTCTGCAGTCCTCATCCGCAAAAAAAATGCTTGGCTTATTTGCCAATAAAGGGTTATTAAACTCGGCGGAAGAACCCACGCTTGCCGACATGACGAGTAAAGCGATTGCATTATTTTCTGAACGCGAAACCGGTTTTTGCTTAATCATCGAAGGCAGTCAGATCGATTGGGCCGCGCATCACAACGACGCAGCAGGCACGATCGAGCAAACGCGCTTTTTCGAAAATGCGATGAATGTCGCACATACTTTTACGACCGATCGAGACGACACCTTATTGATCGTCACGGCAGATCATGAAACCGGCGGTATGGGCATTGTCCATGGTGGCTTGGATGGCAGCGCACTTGAGATCGGTTGGCTGACGAAGCACCATACGGCTGTCGATGTTCCATTGTTTGCTATCGGTGCAGGGGCTGAGCACTTCGCGGGTGTCTATGACAACACTTTTCCAGCAAAGCGTCTCGCAGAATTATTAATGTTACGTCTGTAAACCCAAACTAAAGTTTTCGTCAAAACCGTCGCTAGTTGTGTTGAAGTGTTTCACATCTCTCAGCATGGTAAATAAAAGATGAATACACCCAGCAAAGGCTTCACCTTAATCGAATTGATCGTCGTGATTGTCATCATCAGTTTGCTTGCCTCCGTCGCAATCCCTAAGTTTATGAACCTTACCGAAAAGGCCGAGGCCGCCGCCGTAAAAAATATTCTTGGTTCCGTTCGTAGTGCGCTGTCGCTCAAGGTAGCATCCGGTTTGGTCAACGGTGATACGATCGAAGATTGGACCTATGACGGTGCAGCGCCGCTAAATCCCATGAACGATTTACTCGCGGAAAAACCTGAAACCTATCTCGGCGTCATCACGGTTAACCCTGGCAAAGATAAAGTTGGCCATTGGTGGGATCGCAATGCCGCCGCAACCGATCATTGGCTTATGTATAAATTACGCAATGAAAGCTTAGTGTCCGGTGGCTGGAGCAGTGCTGGAACAAACATCGTTCATCACATCGATGATATTCAGGATAGCGGTGAAACGGTCGGCCTCTATCTCGACTCAGGCATTTATTCATACACTTGGAATGACTAACTTCACGCGTTAAACAGAATTGAGCCTTACCAAGAGCCGACATCAACATCGGCATATGCTCGGCTTGGCGGACATGTCCGCCAAGCCGTAGCACCTCTCCCACTTTATTTCCTTGTTAACGACAGCGGACTGGTAAGAAAATTGCTTTTTCACAAGCATGACGACCACTACTGGACCAGATAAAAACCAATGCCTAATCTTGCTCGGCCACAACGGCGCTGGCAAATCAACATTAATTCGTTGGTTACTGGGTTTTTACACCCACTCACAACAGCACCCGTTCCTCTCGGCTTGGGAAAACATTCGGCCACTTGACCGCACCAGCGTTGGATTTGTTCCAGAACTTCCTTTCCTCGATCAACAGCTCACTGTGTACGATCAATTTCGCTTATTCAGTCGCTTAAAAAAAGTCTCACTTAATCAAGCTGACATGCTCTCGTTGATGTCACGTACCGGCTTAACCCAAGAGAATTTACATCGTCCGATTAAACAATTTTCAAAGGGCATGAAACAACGATTGATGCTTAGCCTAGCGCTAATAGGCCAACCACATACTCTATTGCTTGATGAACCATTATCAGGGCTTGACCCATTTGGTCATCAGCAAATTATGTCGCTAATAGCCGAACTAAAAACGCAATGCCGTTTGATTTTCTCAACACACAGTTTGGAAGATGCTTGGCATTTGGGTGATGAAATCTGGTTATTACGTGAAGGCGTATTCGTGTACCAAGGTGTAAAACCTGACACGCAGAATGCGCTTAACACACTCTATTTTAACCACCCACCAAAACATTCGGTCGCGTAAATGTTCCAAACCACATTTGCCATCGCGCATGCGACATTTCTATCGCTGCTACGCAACCGCTTTACTGTATTTTTAATCAGTCTAGTTGTTCTGTTCACCTTACTTTGTCTTGCCATGTCTACTGTGAACATCGGTATTCGCTTTCGTCTTTTCGAAAACCTTATCCTCAGCAGCCAAACATTTCTCCTATACGGTGTTGCTTGGCTATATGGTTTTGATATTCTGCGACGTGACCAGCAGGAATTATTATTCATGCTACCGCTAAGCACAGGCATGTCACGGCGCGCTTATTACAGTGGACGCTTTTTGGGTTTAGTTGCGTTAATTTTATTGATCGGATTCAGTTTCGTGGTGATCAACATCGTCTTGATTGCTTATCTTGAACACGCCATTGTGTGGCCAATAATATTCCAAACCGTCATCACCATTTTCGGCGCGATACTATCTGCAGCGATTCTTATGTGTTTTGGTGTAAACCTGTCTGCTTTCAGCGCTGTGATCTACAGCATCCTTATGTGGTTTATTGGTCACGGTTTAGATGAGCTTGTGCTTTTCTCCGAAAAACAATTAAATCCGTCGCTGCACTCGATCACTCAAATGCTTTACTCCACCCTTCCCAACTTCAGTCTCACAGATCTGAGCAGCATTGCACTCAATCGATTACCGAATTCTGCGATAGATTGGTTATTCCCTGTCTTCTACTGCAGCATCTACAGTGCATTATTAATTGCCCTTGCATGCTTGCTTTACGAAAAAAAATCTCTCGCCGGAAATGACTGATCATCCCGAACAAAACCGGCTTGCTTGGTTAATAATCTGTTTTTGTTCACTGTTATTTTTTTATGCTGTCAGTCATGTGGCACCACACGCCCGCACCACAAACGTTAATCCGACTGAATTCACAGAAAGCACCCTGCTATTGCGTGGTTTGAGTGGCCCATTTCATACCTTGATCGCAGATCGTTTTTGGTTATTATCCAGCTCGTTAAATGAAATCCCTTCACATCAAGCCCAGCACGAGGACAGCGCACCTTTTTTTAATGCCATGCAAACTGTTGCAATACTTGACCCCGGTTATTTAAGTAGCTTACGTTACGGCAGCACGTATCTCGCCTCCATCTATCGTCAAGTTGATCATGCCCATAAATTACTCGATGCCGCGTTAGATCATGAACCGAAGTTTTCCGATCTGCTTTTGTTAAAAATAAGTTTGGAAATGGGTTATCACTCACCCCCGCGTTACGCGCTAATACAAAGGTGGGTAAACCAAGTTGAGACAATTGAAGGCAACGCACCTGACTGGCTCGGCCGTGCTGTGTTGTATGCGCGAGAGCGAGAAATTAAACACACATTACAAAAAGAAGATTTGCTTTGGTTAGAACAACACGCCAAAACCGATAGTGAAAAAAAAGCCATTTCCGAAAAAATGGCTGATTTGAATAAATTAATTAATCGTTAAATTAAATCGCTAACCATTCATATGTTCATCTTTTAAATGTGCATATTGTTTAGCTGAATATTCTAAATAGTTCAGCTCACCTTCAGTCAACGGACGTTTTTTTACCGCCGGTGATCCCACGTAAAGATGACCACTTTCCAACACTTTCCCAGGTGACACCAACGACCCTGCACCGATGATCACTTTATCCTCCACTATGACTTTATCCATGACAATCGCGCCCATTCCGATCAAACAATAATCGCCTATCGTACACGCATGCACCAACGCTTTATGCCCAATCGTAACGTAATTACCGATCACCAATGGATCGCCACCCGGATTCTTTGCGCTGTCATGATTAACATGCAAAACGGACGCATCTTGAATATTCGTATATTCACCGACCGTGATCGTATTCACATCACCGCGTAAAACGGTCATCGGCCAGATCGAAACGTGTTCACCCAGCGTCGTGTTACCTAATACCAGTGCCGTATCATCAACAAATGCCGTTTCTGCAATTGTCGGCATGTTTCCCCGAAAAGCGCGAATTGTCATCGTGTTGCCTCAAATATTTTCAAAGTCAACATTCTGCCAGACGGTGAGCTGATCAGCTACCAAGAAAGGAAAAAGAGCCAAGACGATCAGACCGGTGTGAGCAGACTTTCAAAGCGTCTTCCGCAATGATCCCACGTATGTAGTTGCGCATAATCAATACACGTTTGCTTATCCAATTTGAGCGCTTCAGAAATAGCAACGGATAAATCCTCATGCATATAACCTGTCTGACCTTGTTTGATCACATCGATCGGGCCTGTCACAGGATACGCCGCCACCGGCACACCGCAGCCCATTGCTTCAAGCATCACTAAGCCAAACGTATCCGTCTTACTCGGGAAGACAAATACGTCCCCTGCTGCGACCCATGAGGCGAGATCACGACCAAATTTCGCACCGACAAAACGCGCCTTCACATATTTTTTTTGTAACTTCTCACGATCGGGTCCATCACCAATCACTAATTTACTACCGGGCAGATCAAGATCTAAAAATGCTTCAATATTTTTCTCAACCGCAACACGTCCCATGTACACCATAATAGGGCCGGGCATTTCCAGATCAACAGAGTTATCTGGTTTAAAGACATCAACATTCACCCCGCGTGACCACACCACTACATTTTTAAAACCGTGTGACTCCAGTCGCTCTTTAATCGATGGCGTCGGCACCATTGTACGTACTGCCGAGCCGTGAAAACGACGTAAATATTTATACGTCCAATTGATCGGGATGGGGGCACGCAAACGCAAATACTCTGCAAATTGCGTATGAAATGACGTAGTGAACTGCAAGCCTTTTTTCATACAATAGGCGCGTGCGGCGTGACCGATCGGCCCTTCTGTTGCGATGTGAATATGTGCCGGTAAAAAGTCTGCCAGCAGCTTATCGATTTTACGTCGTGGAAAAATCGCTAAGCGGATCTCTGGGTAAGTTGGACAAGGAATCGTTTTAAAATCCTGCGGCGTAATAAAACGCACATCATGATCCTGACTTTCCAAAAACTCGCCCATTTTGGCGAGCGTAGTCACAACACCGTTGACCTGTGGTCGCCAGGCGTCCGTAATAATCGCGACTCGCATCAGGCGGCGGCTCGAACTAACTCTCGTTGTTTTTTCTCTTCCTGCTTCGCAACTTCATCTAACCAGTAAACCAATTTCATCTCGCCATCGTCCATTTCAACTAACGCGGTACAACTCTCAACCCAATCACCGCAATTATAATAAGTCAGTCCGTTAATATCGGAAATTTCAGCGTGATGAATGTGGCCACAAATCACCCCATCCACACCTTCTTTTGCAGCCTCGTATGCGACAGCCTCTTCAAAATTACCGATATATTTCATCGCATTTTTCACTTTATTTTTTAAGAATTTTGCTAATGACCAATGATTAAAGCCAAGCTTTCTTCGAACGAAATTGACTAAAATATTTAATTGTAAAAGCATATCGTAAAGTGAACTGCCAATTTTCCCGAGGAAAGGAGAGGACATCACCACGGCATCAAATTTATCACCGTGTAAAACAAGCAGTTTTCTGCCATCAATTGTTGTGTGTGTCAGTTCATTTTGAATACTGACATTACCGAATGTCATTTGATCAAAGTCACGTAAGTACTCATCGTGATTGCCGGGAACGTAAATCACTTTCGTTCCGTGCTTCGCTTTACCAAGAACCGTTCGCACAACATCGTTGTGTGCTTGCGGCCAGAAGGGTTTTTTCTTCACTTGCCAGAAGTCGATAATATCACCGACGAGGTAGAGGTTATCACACCGCGTTTGCCGTAAAAATGCGAGAAGCATTTCTGCATTACAACCACGGAAGCCTAAGTGAACATCTGAAATCCAGACGCTGCGGTATCGTGTACTTTCTTCATTAGACATATTCATAACGCTTACAGAGGCTAATGAAAATATATTGCAGAAAAATGACGATTAATTGTCAGTTGCGTGACGTTAATTCATTTCGATAATTGTCATGCTTTATTTTTTTTATGAAACTGTTCTTCGCATTAATTTGCTGTAATCTAAGCGCGTTTTTATTGATCAAATTATGTATTTCTTACTTAAAATTGTCATTGAATTGACATAATCAACGGCCTGCTCGTGTTTAATTTCGCACGAGAAAATTATTTATTTATCGAGATTCATACCATTATGAGTACAACACGCAGCCCCTTTAAAGGCACGACAGGTTTAAGACGGATCTGGAATGCTTATCATTATTCACTAGCCGGTTTGATTTCCGCCTATAAACACGAATCTGCTTTCCGCCAAGAACTCGCACTGGGCTTCCCATTAATTGTGATCGCATTACTTCTCCCCGTCAGCGCCATGTCAAAAGCCTTCATGGTCAGTGCCGTCTTGTTAGTCTTGATCGTAGAATTATTAAATTCCGGCATCGAGGCAATAGTTGATCGCGTCTCACTGGAAAAACACGAACTCTCCAAACGCGCCAAAGATATCGGTAGTGCCGCAGTATTTATCAGCTTGATCAATTGCGTGGTAGTCTGGGTATTCGTTATCTTTGATCAATTTTTCTAACGTCATTTTTTGTGAGGAATTAATGAACAACGAACAACTGCAAAACCATGTTTTCAGCCGATGGGACGACTCCATCGTTCCCGAGCTAATTGACTATATCCGCATTCCAAATAAATCACCCGCGTTCGATCCTAACTGGCAAGCGAACGGTTTTATGGAAAAGGTCGTCGATCAATTCGTCAACTGGGCGCAGGCGCTTGCCATTCCCGGCATGGTGTTGGACGTTGTACGTTTAGAAGGCCGTACGCCACTCATCTATATGGACATTCCTGCGACCGATCAAACGCAAGCTGATCGCACGATTCTCATGTACGGCCATCTTGATAAACAACCGGAAATGAAAGGTTGGAAAGATGGACTCGGCCCGTGGATTCCCGTCATGGACGGCGATAAACTTTATGGACGTGGCGGCGCGGATGACGGCTACGCGATGTTCGCTTCACTCACCGCAATTACCGCCCTGCAAGAACAAAATATTCCGCACGCACGTTGTGTGGTGATCATCGAAGCCTGCGAAGAATCCGGCAGTTACGATCTGCCCTTTTACATCGACACACTCGCGGATCGTATTGGCCAACCGGATTTAGTGATCTGCTTGGACTCTGGTTGCGGCAACTATGATCAACTCTGGTGTACGTCATCTTTACGCGGACTGGCGGGCGGCACATTGTCTGTCGATATCATCCGATCAGGTGCACATTCGGGTGATGCTAGCGGCATTGTTCCCGATTCATTTCGGATTGTGCGGCAACTGCTCGATCGGATTGAAGATGCCAACACTGGCCATATTTTGATCCACGAAGCCTACGCGGAAATTCCTACCTCGCGCCAAGATCAAGCCAAGATCGCTGCCGACGTGATCGGCCCAAAGAGCTATACCCGCTTTCCGTTTACTGACGCTGCAAAACCCGTCACTGATGATTTAACCGAGCTGGTTTTGAATCGCACCTGGCGACCCGTCCTCAGCGTGATCGGTGCGGATGGTTTACCCCCTGTCGCCGATGCGGGAAATGTCTTGCGGCCGAACACCACAGTAAAAATTTCTTTACGCCTTCCACCCACAGTCGATGCAGAAATAGTTTCAAAAAAAATGCAGGAAATATTCGAAACTGATCCACCCTACGGTGCGCAGATCAGCTTCAAACCTGACTGGGCTGCCAGCGGCTGGCATGCGCCTGAATTAGCTGACTGGTTAGAAAATTCCATTGATCAGGCTTCTAATACATTCTTCGGCAAGCAAGCCGTCCACATGGGCGAAGGCGGATCAATTCCTTTCATGGGCATGCTCGGCGAAAAATTCCCACAAGCGCAATTTATGATCACCGGCGTCCTCGGACCAAAATCCAATGCACACGGCCCGAATGAATTTTTACATATTCCAACGGGGAAAAAACTGACGTGTTGTGTGGCGAGGGTGATTGCGGATCATTTTGAGCTATATTCACAATAAAAAACTACCGCTTTTCTTAACTTAATTTAGAACAACAAAATATTGAAATGCATAAACGTAAAGTTGGAAGTTTTCATTTAACACCAACAGAATAAAGCGTAAGAAAACTATTGGTGGAAAGAAGCTCGTAGCAAAGACATAAACTTGTTAAATCAAATCAAAGATATTGTTTTTCCAAAAGGTAATGATTGGATAGACTGGAGAATGCTAAGAGGCAAATTATCTAGATTAGCTCACCGTCATTCAGGTATAGAATTACCTTATTCGGTTGGATTAGATCTCTGAACTAAATGCTAAGTTTCCTGAAAGCATTTAATTGTAATTTAAATTCATAGTACAACTGTAAGCATCCTCCCACACTCACACCAGACCCGTCTGCTATTCCCCTCAACCACGTCTGACTAGACTTTTAACCACGTTTTATTTTGGCCGATTGTGTCGTCGGTACGACTTGGGGAAGTCTTATGCAGCATTATTTCAACTTCGCGATCATGATTGTCGTTTCTTCCATGATCATGTTCGCTCTAATGTATCTCAACACCTACGAATTGGATCATCTTTTCTTCAGCGAAACACGCGCGTACATGGCGGTATTGATGGGTGCTTCGATGGCGATTGTGATGTTGATCTTCATGTGGGGCATGTACCCCTCCAGTCGCATTAATTTGTTGATTATTTGTCTAGGACTGATCGGGTTTAGCGGATCGTTATATCTGGTTCGCAGCCAACAAACGGTAGATGATGTGAGTTGGATGAAAGCAATGATCCCGCATCATTCCATTGCGATCTTAACCAGCACACGTGCAGACATTTCTGACCCGCGCGTGCAAGATTTGGCCAACCGAATTATCGCTGCTCAGCAAGCGGAAATCGACGCAATGAAAAATTTGATCCACGATTTGGAAAATGGCATCGCCTCTGATCACTCCAGCTCCCCGCTGAGCTATAACGGATTCCAACCGAATTTATCCTACGCTATTCATGCGCAGTCTTTTACACCGATTCAGGATTCCAGCTTTCCTGCCACGACGTGCTTTTGAGTCATCCTTATTCTCAATTGAAACTCGATTAAACCTCAACGATGTAACCCCAACAAGATCCCGCCGACATTTCCCGTTAAAATTGTGCGTCTCTTACGGTGCATAAGGAAAGACAGATGAAAACAGGCGTAATCGGTCTCGGCGCAATGGGTGCCGGTATGGCGATAAATTTACATAAAGCGGGACATCTCACATCATTTTGGAATCGATCTGACGCCCCTGCGCAGCACATTGCTGATCAGACAGGTTTGACAGCGGCGGCATCTCCTGAGGCCGTGGCACAGGCTTGTGAGTTGATCATTACCTGCGTCTCGCGCGATGCCGATGTAATCGAGGTGGTAAAGGCAATGTTACCCGGCATTCAACCCGGAACCATCGTCATCGACACTTCCACGGTCAGCTCTGGCACAGCGAAAGTGCTGGCAGATCTCCTATCATCTGTTGGAGCAGACTTTCTCGATAGCCCAGTTTCGGGCGGTGTCGAAGGCGCACGCAAAGGCACGATGGCGATGATGATCGGTGGCGATGCAGCAATCGTTGAAAAAGTCCGCCCTGTGCTGGAAACCATCGGCGGCAAAATTATTCACATGGGACCGGTTGGTAGCGGGCAGGCAACCAAAGCAGTAAATCAGATCATGGCGGCGGGCATTGCTCAGGCTGTCACAGAAGCATTAGCGTTTGGTGAAGCGATGGATCTTGATCTGGAAAAAGTCATCGATGTGGTTGGCAGCGGCGCGGCGGGAAATTGGTTTCTTGATCATCGCGGTAAAACCATGGTGAATGATGTTTTTGATCCTGGTTTTAAACTGGCGTTACATCATAAAGATTTATGTATTTGCCACGACATGGCGAAAAATACAGCCGATGTGGAATTACCATGTGTTGAAGCGACACTGAAAGATTACGAAACACTGATGGCCGATGGACATGGTGAAGAAGATATTTCGGGTTTGTTTCGCTTAAAACGCGCACTATTCACCAATAAATAAACTGACGGTGATGCATACAGATCTGGTCAGGAATGATCGGATCTGTTTTTATCCATTTGCGGACGATGACAAACCTGCACACAGTCAGCGGTCTAGCAACATTTTCAACCAACACTCACACGATCACTCAAGCTCAACGGCAACTTCTTCACTTTTTTTCTTTTTACCCAGTTTACCTTCAGTACCATTCAGCAGGTTTTGAATATTGGTTTTATGTCGCCAGAAGATTAACGCCACCATGATCAGGCACGCAATCAGATAATACGGTGCCGGTAGTAGCATGTTGACGGCGATCAGAACGGTGCTTGCTGCAACTAATGCTGCCAGCGATGAATACTTAAACAAGTAAGCGATCACGGCCCATTCCAACATGAAAAACACCCCAAGTGGCCAAGCAAAACCGTAGATCACACCAATGAATGTCGCGATACCTTTACCGCCCTTAAACTTAAAAAAGATCGGAAATAGATGACCGAGAAAGGCGGCCATGCCGATCGCTGCGAGTACAATGTGCGGCATACCCAACAACTTACCGACCAATACCGGAACCAAACCTTTCAACAAGTCTCCAGTCAACGTCGCAAGGGCTGCACGCTTACCGTAAAGACGCAGCACATTGGTCGCCCCGGGGTTTTTCGAACCATGCTCACGCGGGTCGTCATAACCCAACATCCGACACACCACTACCGCAGCACTGATAGAACCAAAAAGGTACGCGAGAAGAACGAGAGAAAGTTGGATTAGCATGGTCGTTATTGTTACCCACGTTTGGATTAGCCAGATCAGGACTCCCCTGATGCGAAAATACCGGCGTTAAATAAAGTAGCCTGAAATACCGGCTCTGAAATCGTCCAGCAGAAACGGAGGGGGTACCTAACCATTCTACCGTGGTGCGGCACAATGCTTGACACAGCGCACCAGCTTACGCTTAATTAGAACGATGGATATGATAACCCCGAAGTGGCCCATTATCGACCGTTGATTCTGACGCGGCTGTTACTGAAACGTGTCAATTCAGTCGCGCTGAAGCAAACATAAAACCCCATACATTTAAGAATCAATCATAATTAATAATAACGAACACTAAGCGGCAAAGCGCCACCGATTCCGCATGACAAGGAGAAGACGATGGATATCGTATACCTGACAGATTTACGCGCTGACGCGATCATCGGCGTGTATGATTGGGAGCGTAAATACAAACAAACATTAATTTTCGATATTGAAATGGGCACTGACATTCGACAAGCAGGCAAAACGGATGATCTGCAATACACCATCGATTACGCTGCTGTCGCTCAACGTGTGGTCGGCTATGTTGAAGCCAGCAGTTTCAAATTGATTGAATCCATCGCCGACGGTATCGAGCAAATCATACTGGATGAATTCAGCGTGAAATGGATGCGTTTGAAAATCAATAAAAAAGGCGCTGTACCGGAAGCGCGTGATGTCGGTATTATCATCGAGCGCTGCCGTGACTAAAGTGTATGTCGGACTTGGATCAAATCAGGATCGCGCAGTAAACTTGGGTTTCGCCATCGCGGCACTGCAAGCCACTTTTGGCGATTGCGCGCTTTCATCGATCTACGAAACAACCGCGATGAGTAGCGTCAAGCAACATGCGGATCAACCCGTCAGACCAATCAACAACGTGCCGAGTTACTACAACTTGGTCGTATGTTTTGAATCGGATCAAGCATTGTCGACGGTGCACAGTCAGCTCAAGCAGATCGAAACACAACGTCACCCGCGACGAGCGGATCACTGCCCGTTGGATCTTGATCTCCTGCTTTTCGGCGATCACATTCAGCATGACGATCAATTTGATCTACCACGTCGCGACATAACGGTGTACGCCTACGTCGCCCAACCGCTGGCTGAACTGGCGCCAGACCAACTGCACCCAGAAAGCGGCCAGACCTTTGCCTGGCATGCAACACAAGCTTTATTCGCAACGCAAAGTATTAAAAAATTGTCGATCACGCTCGATAGCACCCACGAAAGCACAAGAGGCATATGATGAAAAACCGCATGCAAGTCCCGTCACTCAGCGACTATATCCTGATCGGGCTGCTCCTCACCCTATTCACCGCGATGAATGGTTGCGCTGGCATCATGGATAAATCGAAAAAACTCGATAAGCTCGAATTAAGTTTAAATGACTATCGAAAATCGCTGCGTTGGGGCAACATCAATAACGCTGCGGCCTACATTAAACTGAAAAACTATTCGACACCGCTGCGTGATCAAGCCATTTTAAAAAACGTGCGCATTACTTCTTACGAATACAACATTCAACAACTCAATGACGATCAAACCGAAGCGACCGTGATCGCGCAGATCAGTTTTTATGATGTGAATCGCGGCAGCGTCGTCGATATGCTGGATCGGCAATCCTGGTGGCTGGATATGGAATCAAAACAGTGGAACCTCGATGGCGATCTGCCGAATTTTAGAGCCGCAATGCGTTAAGTCATTCGTTTATTTTCAGTATTTTTTGAATGCTGATCTTACGTTCCACACCTTTCAACGAACACAACGCAAATGCAACAAACGGATCACAATAGCCTGCCAGAACCCGATGCGGACGCCCGCGCACACAGCGTAAAACTCTGTCAGCTAATCGCAGATAAAATCGAACAAACCGGTGGCAACCTGCCGTTTTTTGAGTTTATGCAAATGGCGCTTTATGAACCCGGCTTGGGTTACTACAGCGCCGGCTTGAGTAAGTTCGGAGCAGCTGGCGATTTCATCACCGCGCCAGAACTTACACCACTTTTCGGGACGACGCTGGCCAAACAGATCGGCGAAATTCTGGCTGATTTGGATCACCCCAATATTCTCGAATTTGGCGCGGGAAGTGGTCGCTTAGCCGTTGATCTGTTGAATGCGTTAGCGCGTTCAGATCAACTTCCTGAAAAATATTACATCATAGAAGTAAGCGCTGACTTACGGCATAGGCAAGAAAAAACAATACATCAGCATTGTCCGCAATTAATGGAACGCGTGGAATGGTTGGAGACACTTCCGGCCGGTGCCTTCGATGGTGTGATTCTCGCAAACGAAGTCCTCGATGCCATGCCCGTGCGACGTTTTCGCATTAGCGAATCTCCAACAGCCCCGATCGAAGAAATATCCGTTACCTACGAACCCGCGACGGACGCGCATTCCCAGCCGATGTTTAGCGAAACTTTCACCCCCGGATCAGGCGCGTTGCACGCTGAGGTTCGACGTCTTGAAGAGGACTGTCTCGTCCCTTTACACGCTGGCTATATTTCTGAATTCAATCCGCAATTACATGGCTGGATAAACAGCCTCGCCGCTCGCCTTAAACGTGGTGTAATTTTATGTGTCGACTACGGCGAAACGCGACGTGAGTATTATCATCCAGAACGTGATGGTGGTACGTTACTTTGTCATTATAGACACCGTGCGCACGCCGATCCTTTATGCCTGATCGGCTTGCAAGACATCACAGCATCGGTGGATTTTACTGCCGTTGCGGAAGCCGCCGTTGCACAAGGTTTAAGCGTCGCGGGGTTTACTTCGCAAGCGCTGTTTTTAATGAACTGTGGTTTGCTTGAATGTCTGGAAGATTGTCTAGGCGACGATAAATTAATAGATGATCAAAGCCGACAAATAGCTTATTTAAAAGCGGCTCAAGCAGTGAAAACATTGACCCTGCCCGATGAAATGGGTGAGCGGTTTAAGGTCATCGCCTTGGCCCGCGGGTATGACAAACCACTTCGCGGCTTCGTGCAGGGCGATCGCACTCATCATTTGTGATCGCCCACCATAGAATTTTTTAACGTCACAACGTCACTAATTTAAAGGAATTTCGATTGGACATCATACAACTCATCGTTCTGGCGCTCATGCAAGGACTGACCGAATTTTTACCTATTTCAAGTTCTGCCCATTTGATCCTCGTACCCGCGTTACTCGGCTGGGAAGATCAGGGTCTTGTTTATGATGTCGCGGTGCATTTTGGATCGCTCTTCGCAGTCGTCTTTTATTTCCGTAAAGATATTCGCGAGGTGTTATTTGCTTGGTTCAGCCGCGTTTCGGGTGGCGAAGCGACAGAACAAAGCAGACTCGGCTGGGCAGTCATCATCGGTACAATTCCCGCTGTAATCTTTGGTCTCCTAATTAAAGATTATGTGGAAACGGTTTTGCGCAGCCCACTCGTGATCGCAACGACGACGATCTTATTTGGCCTATTACTTTGGTATGCCGATCGTACCGCGACCTATATTCGCACAGAGAAAACCCTCACCGCCAAAGATGCGGTAAAGATCGGTCTGGCTCAAGCATTGGCGCTGATCCCGGGGACGTCGCGATCGGGCATTACGATGACAGCGGGTCTCATGCTCGGCCTTACCCGTAAAGCAGCGGCACGCTTTTCATTTTTGCTTTCCATTCCGTTAATTCTCGCTGCATCTGGGCTTAAAACTAAGGACTTGATCGAAGCCGGTGGACCGATTGATCTGTTCGGCTTGACCTTCGTTACCGTGCTATCGTGCATTAGCGCCTATTTGTGCATACACTTTTTTCTGAAAATCATTGATCGCATCGGCATGATGCCGTTTGTCATTTACCGCTTGTTGCTCGGTGTATTTTTGGTCTGGTTCTTTGTCTTCCGCGTTGGTGCGGCGTAGGCTTGAACCGTTAGTTAACACAATGATCCTCAAATAATCGCGCCGGTGGACGATAAAAATAATGAGCTGGCGCAGAATAAACTCTAGAGAGCAGAACACACAAAGCCCATGATTTCACGATATCCCGTTTTGATGTATCACGGTATCCAGGATTCGGAAGACGACCCTGGTCGATTTGACCCTGTCTACAGCGTCTCCACCGCGCAGTTTATTGCGCACATGGATTGGTTGCTGGCGAATGGCTATACCCCTTGCACGCTGGCCAAGTCTGGCGATCTATGTGATACCGATAAACCTGTCGTCGTCACGTTTGACGATGGCTGCATCACAAATTACACCGCTGCCTTTCCGTTATTAAAAGAACGACAAATACCTGCGGAGTTTTACATCACCACCGATTGGATTGGTAATGATTTCAGCATGAATGAAGATCAACTCCGTGAGCTCGACGCGGCCGGTATGGCCATTGACTCGCATGGCGTGACGCATAAGTATCTAAGCGATATGGACGATGACGAAATGCGCTCAGAATTATCTGAAAGCAAATCACGGTTGGAAGACATCCTTGGTCATGCGATCAGTACCATCGCGCTCCCCGGTGGGCGTGGCGATCACCGCACGCGTCGCTTTGCCTTAGAATTGGGTTATGAGCGTCTCTGTACGTCAGAACTCGGCTATAACGATTGTCGCTGTAATCCCTTCGCGATCAAACGCATTGCGATCACGCGGGATATGGACATTACAACCTTCGCATCGCTGGTGTCCGGTGAAGGCAGCGCCATGAAAAAAATGCGCTTACGTCAATTTATTCTCACCAGCATGAAAACCGTGCTCGGCAATCGACTCTATGAAATCGTACGCACACGGTTACTCGGCGGATCGGACTAGATCGGAATTAGGATTTAACGCATGATTTTTCTCTTCTGGCTGAGTGCTTTTATTATTCTATACACCTACGCAGGTTACCCCTTAATCATGCGCTTTTGGTCGCGATCACGTCCGAATAAAATTCAGCCTGCGGCGATCGAGCCGACAGTCAGCGTCGTCATCGCCGCTTATAACGAAGAAGATCGCATTCTCCCGCGTGTTGAAAATTTACTCGCGTCAGATTATCCAAAAGACAAACTCGACATTGTCATCGTCTCGGATGGCTCCACCGATAGCACCGTGGAAAAACTGCAAGCGCTGAATAACCCACACGTACACGTGATCGCATTACCCATCAATGCGGGCAAAGCACTCGCGGTGAATGAAGGCGTTGAAAAGGCCACGGGAGAGATTATTGTTTTTGCTGATGTCCGCCAACGCTTTAGTGAAAACGCGATCCGCTCTTTAGTGGAAACCTTCGCTGATGAAAGTGTCGGTGGCGCAACTGGCGAATTAATTTTAATGTCCTCTGGGAATGATCAAGAACCGGAAGGGGTCGGACTTTACTGGAAGTACGAAAAAGCCATTCGCGAAATGGAAAGCACCATCGACTCCACTGTTGGAGCTACCGGTGCAATCTATGCGATTCGCCGTGCGCTTTATGAACCCTTACCTGACGGCATTATTCTTGATGATGTACTAACGCCGATCAGAATTACTAAGCAAGGTTATCGTGTTGTGATGGTTCGTGAAGCACACGCCTTCGATACGTTAAGCGGATCAGGTGATGAAGAGTTCGCACGCAAAGTCCGCACACTCGCCGGTAATTATCAGCTTATGTCAGCGGCGCCATGGATTAATAGCCCATCGCAAAATCGTTTATTTTTTCAATGGACCTCGCACAAAGTCTCACGCTTGATCACTCCGTTTTTTATGATTCTTATGCTCATTGCCTCATTCTTGATTTGTCATCCGTTTTATACGTTCGTCGGCATTCTACAAGTGATCGCATATAGCATTGCAGGTTATGGCTGCTACAAAATGATGAAAGGGGAAAAGGTTAAAGGCATTTTGAATGCCGCCGCCAGTTTCCTTATGTTGAATTTTACTGCGATTGTTGCGCTGTACTCCGTTGTGAGTGGCAATACCGCTGGGCTCTGGAAAAAGCACTAATCACTTATGGCTAAAATTTTATTTGTCACGACTCGAATTCCTTACCCGCCATGGGAAGGTCATCAGATACGCACCTACAATTTGCTCAAACGCGTTTGTGAAGATCATGATGTGCATCTCGTTTCATTCGTCCGTAAAGACGAAGACGCTGCACATGCAGAACATTTGGAAACCATTTGTAAAAGTGTTGATCTGATCGAAATCCCCGCGGACAAAAATAAATTTAAATTTTTCTCTGTCTTACTCGCGGGTGTATTAACAGAAATTCCTTTTGTTGTGCGGAAATATTATTCGCCCGAAATGGAACAAAAACTAAAAATTGTGATCGACCATATGGCCCCTGATCTGGTGCACTTTGACATGTTGCCTCTTGCACAATATTTACCGCTCTGCTCAGGTATTCCGACGGTTCTTAATGATCACAACGTGGAAAGTTTGCTAGTACAGCGGCGCGCAGAATCTGCCACATCGTTACCACAAAAAGTGTTTTTCTCTAACCAATCGAACAAATTAGAAAAGTTTGAAGAATATGCTGTGCGTAATGCAACAGAGGTGCTTGCATGCTCGCATGACGATGTTTCTATTTTAAGCGATATGGGTGATGGAAAAACTGTGCATATGATCGCAAATGGTGTCGACACGGAAGCCTTCGTGCCGTCCGATGCCGTGAAAATAGATCCACATAAAATTATTTTTGTTGGCGGCATGGGTTGGTTCCCAAATAAAGACGGCATGAACTTTTTCATTCGCGAAGCCTTACCGTTAATCGTCGAACGCAATCCGCAGACGCAAGTGACTGTTGTCGGTAAACCGGCCGGACTGAATATTCCTGAAGCAATGCGCGATCACGTCACTGCAACCGGGTTTGTTGATGACTTTCGGCCATTAGTCCATGAAGCTGGCGTGTATATTTTACCACTGCGTGTCGGTAGCGGTACGCGTTTAAAATTGCTCGAAGCGATGGCGATGGGCAAAGCGATCGTCTCAACCACCATCGGTGCTGAAGGCGTGGAACTGATACACGAAAAAAGTATTCTTCTCGCGGATTCACCGGAACAAATTGCCGATCAAGTTATCAGAGTGATGAGAGACAGCAACTTGCGGGATCAGCTTGGTAACGCTGCACACGCGCTCGCCGTCGCTCAATATGACTGGCGCGCTTTGGGCGATCAGATGTTGGAGGTTTATCAACCGCACCTGCCACCAAAATCGCCGTAAACTTCCTAGGAGGGAGACTATGTCAATACATTTTCGATCACGTTTTCGATCCTCTACATTACGCGTTTATAACCTAATGAGAGGCCGAAAAACTCTCCGACCACTTCATCGAAATTTCACTCATTTTCTGTCATTAACCTTGACCCTGCTTGCGCCGACCGCGATCGCATTTGATTACGACAAAGCACTCTCTGACAATGTTCACCCTTTCCAAATCCCTGCTGATCGACCCGCCGTCGGCCAACCGGCTATGGACCCGACGTATCAAACGGAAATCACGCGCATCACCGATATTAAATCCGGTAAACCGGTGACCAAAGGTAAAGGTATCGTTAATGAATACGCGCGCGCGGATGTACTAAACGCCGATGGGTCAAAGGCCGTTTTCCATACCACCAGTGGGCATTGGGTTTTGTACGACATGCAAAATGTTAAATCACTCGGATCAATTCTCGGGCAAGGCCGCAAAGAACCACGTTGGCATGCGACCGATCCGGATATTTTATTTTATGTTGAAGGTCCACGATTCTTACGTTACAACGTCAAAACAAAAACCAAAAGCACCATTTACGATGCAAAAAAAGATTACCCCAATGCAACGTGGGTAACGGCACAAGGCGAAGGTGACGGCTCGGCTGACAGCCGTTACTGGGCCTTGATGGTGATCAATTACAGTAATAAAACCAAGAAAAAAATGACTCTCGACTGGATCGTTCTCGACGCTGAAGAAGGTAACGTCTTCTCCCGCTGCAGAGACAATCCTTTTTGTTTTATTGATGGTGCAAACACAGTCACCATGAGTATGACAGGCGACTATGTCTTAGTCGAAAGTACACCAACCCAAGTGTTCGATCGAGACTTTACCAACGGACGCACTTTACCGGGCAAACATGGTCATGGCGATCTGGCCCTCAGCAAAGACGGACGTGATGTATTTGTCGCACAAGACACAAGCAACGATAACATCACCATGACCTATCTCGATAATCTACAAATGGAAAAACTCATGTTCATTCCATTCCAACCACCGGAGAAAGGCGGTGTGAGTTATCAAGGGTTTCATGTTTCAGGCAATGCGATCAAAACACCGGGGTGGGTGCTCGTTTCCACGTACGGACGCCGCGATACGCCAACTTATTGGTCTGACGGAAGCTTGTTCTTACTCGAACTTAAGCCGAATGGTCGACACCTTCGTGTCGCCCAAACCAATGCACGCACCTCAAAAGGCGGCAAAGATTACTGGTCAGAAGCCTTCGCCAGTATTGACCGATCCGGCAAATATGTTTTCTGGGGAACGAATTGGGGAATCACTGGGGAAGGATATGCGGACGTGTACCGTGTGACATTGCCAGATGGATGGTTTGAAAAGCTTTTAAACTAATCATGTGTAACGAAAAAACTCAAGTAAATGAACTTGAATATCGCCTATTCAATGAGTGTGATAAAGAAGATACCAATACGATCTATGGAGAATTACTAAGAATCGCGATAAATACAGCGATCTTTAGATCATTTTGTCGAATGGCTGATAAAAATAATATTAACTCAGGCCAACACTTTTCCTGCTTTATCAAAGATAGTCACTATTGTGATCTTGTTATGTCTATTGGCAGGTTAGTAGATTCTAATTACGTTTATGATAAATCAAAAAATATCAGAAGTAAGAAAAGTAATGGAAAATTAGTCAACTCCCTTACAGGTTTTCTTGAGGATATCCTATTTAACGATAACTATTTATCGACTGAAAACGAATCCAAGATTAAAGAATTATTAGCTGAATTAAATATGGTCAAGAGTAGTTCAAATTTAGTCAGAAATAAAATATTTGGTCACTCTGATTTATCTCGATCTAATGAGATATCAGAAATTAATACCCCCACTTACAATCAGTTACTGGATTCAATAAGAACCATTCATCGATGTTTAATTTTAGGAGCAGAACTCGTAAACATAAAAATTCCGGGGAAGCTCACAAAAGGATATAATTCAGATTGGAGTGAGGCATTTTCTGAACATTTTTACAATTATGAATTTAATGACTCGGACATCTGGGACGAGTTATGAATTGATAATTATCTATCAAGAGAAGCAATTTTTAAATTATTAAGTCTTTCTACGTATATTTTATTTGAAATTTCTTCACCACTCATCCCCGGCTTCACAATTGTCTTTGCTTCAACAGAAACCGCAGCTAGTTGGTATTTTTTGAAATATTCAGGTTGTGGATAGGGATTCTCTTCTAACCCTGTTCGACCTCGTGCATCCGCTTCACAAGCTAATAAAAATTGATCGAAACGATCTGGTTTTCGGAACACGTCCATTCGTTCTAAGGTTTTTAAAATCGTTGTGGGCTTTAGCTCACGAATGCGATGGCAGTGGGTGTGAAAACGCGAAACCATCACACCGAGATCACGATAATCATTCGGGATACGTAATCGCTCACAAAGTTGTTTGATCAGATCAACACCACGCTCTTCGTGGCCGTGATGGCTGGGTAAAATATCCGCCGGTGTCGTACCTTTGCCAAGGTCATGTACGAGTGCCGCGAAACGTACTTGTGGATCTGCCGAAAGCTTTGTTGCTTGTTCCAACACCATGAAGGTATGAATGCCGGTATCGATCTCAGGATGATGTTTTGCCGGTTGCGGTACGCCGAACAAGCAATCGATTTCCGGAAAAATTTTTTCTAATGCACCACATAATTGCAGCACCTCAAAAAATCGAACTGGCGTATCTTCTTTCAATGCCTGTTCAAGCTCTGCCCAAACCCGTTCAGCAACCAGTGCATCAACCTCACCACTTGCCACCATCGCTTTCATTAACTCGAGCGTTTCATCCGCAATCTGAAAATCAAAGCGCGCGGCAAAACGGGCGATACGTAGAATTCTGACGGGATCTTCTTTAAACGCATCGGACACATGGCGAAGTGTCTTTTTCTCTAAATCTTTTTGGCCATTAAATGGATCAAACACTGCCCCAGTATCATCTTCCGCCATAGCATTGATCGTAATATCACGACGCAATAAATCTTCTTCTAATGTGACGCTTTTAGCTGTATCAAACTCAAAGCCCTTATATCCCGGTGCGACTTTGCGTTCTTTTCGTGCGAGGGCATATTCTTCATGTGTTTTAGGATGTAGAAATACCGGAAAGTCTTTCCCTACTTGTTTATAGCCAAGTGCGATCATCTCCTCCGGCAATGCCCCAACGACGACCCAATCGACATCCTTTACCTTCAACCCAAGTAAACGATCTCTAACTGCGCCACCCACTTTATAAATCTTCATGGAGTATTTTTACTTGCTAATTTCTGGTGTGCGCCACAGTACATTTCTTCTGCAGGCACCGGCGTTAATCGAGACTCGATAGGGTCAATTTTTTCACCCATACGCCATTGATACAGTACCGAGTAAAAAAGCGCACGCCGCACGTAACGACGTGTTTCATTGAACGGGATCATTTCGACCCATTCTTCACCGTTCTTACAACCGCTCTCAGGTCGCCAACGTTTGACACGATGAGGGCCTGCGTTATACGCAGCAGCAGCCATGATCAGGCTTCCATCGTATTTTTCCAGCATTTCTTTTAAATACGCCGTACCGAGTGTGATATTTGTTTTTGGATCATAAAGTTGCTGCGCATTTTTATAATTATTTAAACCGATTTTTTTCGCTGTTTGTTTCGCCGTGGCGGGCATCACTTGCATTAAACCCATTGCGCCAGCCCAAGACTTCACGTCATGAATGAAGGCGCTTTCTGATCGCATTAAGGTATAAATTGTCGACGCGGGTAAATTACGTTTTTTCGCATACGCCAAGATCAAATCGTTATACGGTAGAGGGAAACGTCGCTCCAGATCATCATACGCTTTCGCCTTACCCAGCGTGAGTATTGTGCGATCGTACCAACCCCAGTCATGCGCCAATACTGAGGCATGCTTTAGCTGTTCCTTATCCATACCAGTGGTTATATAAGTCCATTCACGACGCGCATCTTCATACATTTTCAACATCAATAATTCATGCGCACGATGAACGCCTGGAATTTTCATCATCGCGCTTTTTTGTTCTTTTGACATAAGCAAACGACGATCATTAAAGTTATAAGGTTTATTTATTTTTTCTGCGGCGAGAAAACCATAATAATCTCGTTCTAACGAAACTTTATTGAAAATATTATTTGCTTCTTTAGTACGACCTAACTCGTGCAACGCACGCGCACGCCAGTAATCCCAACGCAGTTCATTGAATTCTTTATGCGCAGGTTTGCGCGTCCATTGTTCTAATTTTTTCCAATCCTTCGTTGTGACAGCTTGACGTATTTGATAGCGTTGCAATAAGCCTGAACTTTCACGCTTGCCTAATTGATCAAGCAAGTCTGTCGCGCGCGGATGTTTTTTTTGTACCGCGGTGAAGGCGATTTTTTCTAAAACTTGGTCTTGCTCTGCAAAGGTGAAATCGTGCTGTTTTTTTAATTTTAACCAGAACCGACTCGCGGCATTCACATCTCTACTGGCTAGCTTTTCCAAACCAAAGATCAACATCTCACGGTAGAGTGGGTTGTCTTTTTTCAGTTCAGCATCAAGTAAATATTTCTTTGGGTTATTCGCGAGGTTTCGCCATAATAATGCGCGATCTTGATCTGCTTTATTTAACCGTTTAGCTAAATGACTGGCGAGACGACTGTTATTCGCTTGCATGCTCAAACGAATACGCTTCCAAATTAATTCTGGCGTGACTCTGCCTGATTGGTATAAGACATCAAAAGCCGGATCGCATTGCTTTACTTGCGACTTGCCGATTAACCACATGTCAGTAATATCGTCGAGCAATTTTGAATTAGACTTTTCAGTTGCTAGGCGCGCTTGCAACGCGTAACACTGCAAGGTCACATCGCGACCACCTTTATAGTGTTTTAAAAAGACGGGCCAGTTTTTGCGTGAGGCCAGCGTGTACAACCAGCGTGATCGTAAACGCGAAGCGAATGGGGTCTGATCATTCTTCTGAAGAAAGCGTTCTAATGTTTGCTGATCAGAAACCCTCACTTTCGGGTAGAGTGTTGCGAATTCTAAATACGGCGTAAGTACGTAATCATCAAGCTTTCGCTCGGTCGCAGCGAGATCAATTGTTTTGCCTTCCTGTATGGATTCGTAAGCCGCTTTGAATGTGCTCCGTTGTTGTGCAAGCGTTGGTTTTGCACTCACCAACGCGGGTGAAAACAACGCCTGACTCACGGTAAAAATTATTGCTCCGAATACTGTCCCCTTCCGCGTGATCATGTGCCTCCTGAATCATTAATTAAGCGTTTATCGCATCTTATTTCATTTACCAGCGCCTCTCCAGATCGCTGCTACAATGGTGTGACTTGTGAGGTATAAAAATGTTCTTGATGTTAGCAACCTATCTTTTAATTGGCGTCTTTGCCGGAATCACAGCCGGGCTATTAGGCCTCGGTGGCGGTGTTGTGATCGTGCCGATTCTATACACCATTTTCAGCAGCCAAGGACTTGCGCCTGAAGCAACAATGCAACTGGCGGTAGGCACATCGCTTGCGACCATTATGTTTACTTCCATTTCCTCAGCATTAACGCATCATCGTCTTGGTAATGTGCAGGTCAGCACATGGTTATTCCTCGCGCCCGGTATTGTTGTTGGCGCGCTGCTTGGCGCGGTAGTTGCTGATGCCTTACCAACAGATACCTTACGCCGTGTCTTTGGTGTGTTTGAATGCCTGGTCGCCTTACAAATTGGCCTCGGTTTTAAGCCACCGGCGCGTGCCTCACTGCCGAAACGGGGCGGTCTTGCGATCGCGGGTTTAATCATCGGGCTAATTTCTGCCGTAATGGGTATCGGTGGCGGCTCATTAACCGTTCCTTTCTTACTGCTCTGTCACGTCGCAATGCGTCAAACGGTCGGTACTTCCGCCGCCTGCGGCTTTCCGATCGCGCTGGCGGGTACAATAGGGTTCATCTTCACCGGCCTTGATCGGACTGATCTACCCGTCTGGAGCCTCGGTTATGTATATTTACCTGCTGCGCTCGGCATTCTCATCACCAGCGTGCTGTTTGCCCCGATCGGCGCAAAACTCGCGAATACACTCCCCGTCAACACACTAAAACGCACCTTTGCCGTGGTGTTAGGGTTGATTGGCCTGAAGATGCTTTTCTAATTCCGACCGTTCTTTTTAAAAAGAGCGTGAGTATTTCGCTTATGAAACTTGTCCAAAAACACATTGAGCTAGCCACACGTGGTCGCGAACTGGTTGAGATCACATCACAGATTCAAGGGTTTGTTCGTTCAGCCGAGATAAAGACTGGCTTGTGTAATGTCTTTATCCAACACACAAGCGCCTCCTTGATCATTTGTGAAAATGCGGATCCAAACGTCTTAACCGATCTCGAAGCGTATGCGGAACGGCTGGTGAAAGACGGAGATCCTCATTTTCGTCATACCCAGGAAGGCGCTGATGATATGGCTGCACATATCCGTTCGGTGTTAACGACGACCAGTCTGAACATTCCGATCGGAAATGGCCACTGCTTACTTGGAACATGGCAAGGCGTTTTCTTATGGGAACACCGATACCACGGCCACAACAGAGGGATAGTGCTGACACTCAACGGAGAGTAGAATGCGCAACATTGTGAATAAACGTAAAATAATTAAGAAGGGTTTGGCATGAAGGTAATCGTTAAAAATATCAGTTTCGTCTTTGCACTATTGGGCATGAGCCTGATCGCAACCTCCAACGCATCTGCAGAAGAAAATGCTTTGGATGTTGTGAAGAACACCTCTGAAGAAGTCATTGCGAAACTCAAAAACGAATCCAGTGCGATCGCAGAAAACAGTAAACGCATTAACGAACTGGTCGATGAACTGATCGTCCCGCGTTTTGACTTCATGAAAATGTCGCGTTGGGTACTCGGTAAAAACTGGCGTAACGCGTCTAAAGATCAGCAAACACGATTCGTCAATGGTTTTCAGGGTTTGCTGATTAGAACGTATGCAAAAGCGTTAACTAACTCGACTGATGTCAAAATAAATTATCTGCCACTACGTACTTCAGAGAACGACAGCAAAGCGATCGTAAAAACCGAAGTCGATCGTAACAACGGCGGTCCACTCATTCCAATCGAGTACCGTTTGTATAAGAAGAATGACACGTGGTTGGTCTATGACGTCTCAATAGATCACGTCAGCCTCATTTCAACGTATCGCGGCAGCATAAATTCCGACATCAAATCAAAAGGGCTTGATGCCGTGATCACCGATCTGGAAACACGCAAGTAATAGATTTCCGTTCTCGTTGATTTTTCAACCCATGGCCGCGCAAGCTTGTCCTCCGCGCGGCCTTGAGTATGATGGGCTTCATGCCTAATATTTTTTCGAAAGACGCCAACGATTGTCCCGCTTTTATCGCTAACGATGGTTGCCTAATCAAAGAACTGGTTCAACCGAAAAATGATCAACTCGATTTACCTTACTCCCTCGCTGTTGCCACGGTAGAGCCGAGCAAACAAACCTATCCACATTATCTTCACCAAGCCGAACTGTATTATATCGTCAAAGGTTGTGGTCGCTTGAACATAAGTAAGTCTTCACTTTTATCGAATGGAAAACGTGATGAAAACGAATATGATCAACTCGAATTGACCGCTGGTGGCACAGCGTTAGTCCCCGCCGGACATGAACAATGGCTGGAAAATACCGGAACTTGCGTCTTAGAATTTCTCGTGATCGTCAGTCCACCTTGGAATGAAAAAGACGATATTCGTACATGAAAACCATTGAAGCTCACGTTGCGAATCTCTATCGTCCACAAAATCAAATCCGTCGTGCGTTACGCAAACAGTCCTTTTTTTGGACGGTGGAATTCGTCGCATCGTCACAGCATGTTCTGCAAGATGATCTGATTCAGATCGACGCGTTTGTGCGCAAACTGGCGCGTCGCGATGAAGTGGCGGGCTTTAGCGTGACAGATCGGGTGCATGCCGATGATGATCCTGATCCTGTGAATATCGCAGGTGAAGTTCGCAATCATGCAGGCACACAACCGCTAGTCCATTTTTCCGGTAAGGATCGCAGTGTCGACGAGTTACACGCATCGCTTGATCGCATGCGCAAAGCCAAGCTGGAAAACATCCTGATCTTGTCCGGCGATAAGCTAAAATCACCACCAAACGATCGGCGTCCACGCTACCTTGAATCGGTCGCGGCCATCGCCTTAGCACGCCAACATTCACCTGATCTTCTCATCGCCGCCGCGCTCAACCCTTTCAAGTATTACGAAGAAGAAGCCATGGCCCAGTATCTTAAGCTGGGCAAAAAAATTGCCGCCGGTGCCGATTTTCTGATCACTCAGATCGGCTTCGATATTGTTAAACACGAAGAAGCGTTGTTTTGGATGGAGTCGCGCGGCTATCGCAAACCGATGGTCGCGAACATCATGGCTCTCAGTGCGACGCGATCACGTTTTATTCGTCAACATCAGCTCGCGGGCGTTACGATCACAGATAGCTTGCACGCGCTGCTAGAAGCCGAAGAAGCGGAACTCACCAAAGAACAAGCTGCCGCGCGTGTCACACGTCGGTTGGCCTTGCAGATTGTCGGTTTACGGCTGATCGGCTATTCGGGCGTGCAACTGACTGCGATCAACTCAACTGACACATTGGAAACCTTGCTTAATCAAGTGGATTATTTAACGCGCAAATGCCCTGATCGCATCAGTTGGAACAGTGCATGGCGCGAGGCGTTTATTTTCCCCGACGGAAAACGGATCGCAAATCCAGCCCCGCGACAATCTTGGAGCTTGTCTGATCGCACCAATCAGCGTGCGCCCTTTATGGATCGCCTTAAATACCAATTGATGGATCAAATGCATGATTTCCTATTTGAAGACGGCTTCGGCGCGCGTCTCATGGATAAACTCTTTGGCCACATTGAGCGGGGTTCTAAAGCTGATCAACGCTTAGTAACAATCGAGAAAGCGATTAAGAAGCCACTGTTCGGTTGCGAAACATGCGGAAGCTGTCGACTCGCTGCGACACAATACGTCTGCCCTGAAACCTGCCCAAAAGGTTTAGCCAATGGCCCGTGTGGCGGGACACAATTAAATATCTGCGAATTCGGTGATCGCGAATGTATTCATAGTCGTAAATACCGAATCGCCCGAGATGAGAATGTATTGGATCAACTTGAGAACGGCTTGATCCCGGCGATACCAGAACAAACTCGTGGTAGTAGTTCTTTTCCACCGCAGTGGCGCGGGGAAGGAATCGATGTTGCAAAAACGTCACAAGAGTAGCCGCGCATAAAAAAAGCCGGAGCAAACGCGTGTCTGATCCGACTTTTTATCTTCAATAACGCTTTGGATTACGCATGTTATTAAAACTTATTGCGTACCCGCCATTGGCATACCGTTTCCAACGGGGAAATCGAACGGCAAATTGCTGATTGTCGCTTCTTCACCGAAACCACAGGAAGGATGACCGAAGCCGCCCTGACTCGCGCCATCAACAAAATCTTGGACCATGTTGTCATCACCAGTCGCACTCACGCCAGCCGGAACATAATCCAAAGCAAGTGTGTCACGCACTTTCCACGCAATCGTATGATCTGCACACGCACTGTCTCCACTCACGCCGAGCGCACCAAGTAGAACACCATTTTCGTCATACAACGCAAGTCCACCACCAAATACATTCACGCCGCCGACTTGTGCATTTCGCATGGGGTCGCGTTCAGTGCCGTAACGATAGGCTTTGCCGTCATAGGCTTCTTTCGTATCCACAGGGTTACTAAATTGCAAACCGAATAAACTACCGCCTGGCTGCACAGCAGCATACAAGTTCGCGGTAGAAAGGGATAAGCCGGGCACTAAACCGCCCTTACCGGCAGGAAGACTAAACGCATTTGCTGTGTTGGCTTTTTGCGCTGAAATAACACGACTACCGGGCCATTGATCACCTCGCTCAGCTCCCGAGTGGGTTACCAAACAAACCACGCCATCGCGATCAACGATGGTCAGCCACATATCGTTATTCAAACCAGTAGCGTCACTCGCAGTAACATCTAAAAGCGCTTGTGTCGCATATTCATAATTCGGTAACGCATCGCAGCCATTATTATCGTGATTTCCGTTCTCCGCGAATACCGGGCCGTTGATAAAAAATAGTGCTGGCAAACTGAAAGTTAAAACTCGTTTAATCATCGCTTATCCTCCATCAAGTTGGTTATTGTTTTGTTGTTCAACTTACGCGGCCCATGTAAACATATAAGCGACTGATATACCACATGAATCCTAAAGATTCGTAAGGGAGTCGGCAAACATATTTATCCTTTTTAAATTTTCACGTAATAAAATACATTTGAATAATTCAACAATATCGTTCATATTCTTCTGCACTATGCGAACTCCGTTAACAACGTTTCTTCTCGTGATCATGCTCCTCTCCGGTGTTGTGCTTCCGATCCATGCCTACGCGCATGAACTCACTGAGTCGCAAAATTCACACATGGTCGAACTCGACACTCATCATGAATCAGAAAAAGAATCACTTGCCTGTGATCATTGTTGTCATTTTTCATCCCATTCTCTCGGTTTAATTCAAACCTTTTCAGCCTCAACGAATCAACAAACTAAAAGTATTTCAGTTCGTCAAAAAACCATCTATACATCGCATAAACAAGCACCGCCGTACCATCCCCCTATCGCTTAATCTCCGCTACTGATCAGTAGCGAAATCATCATTTTAGTTCTCCTCAGTTCAGCAATTCACTGATGGAGTTGTTATTTTGCTTACATTGAGATTAAGTCATGTATCTAAGAACGCTCGTACTTCTTGCGGCTTACTATTTTTCAGCTGCAACATTTGCAGTGGATGTCGATCTATCGCTACCACCAATCATTTCACCCGAAGAGTTTGATCAACCGATCACACTGCCTACGGGTGATCTATCACTCAAGCAGGCCATCCTCCTCACCTTAAAACACAACCCACAACTGGCAGCGCACGCTTGGACAATTAAAGGTGAAGAAATGGCAGAAATAGAAGCCGGTTTGCGCCCAAATCCTGCGTTATTAATGGCTGTCGAAAACATTGCGGGATCAGGTAATTTCAGTGGTATTGATGCAACCGAAACCACATTAGCATTGAGCCAGTTAATCGAGCTCGGCGATAAACGCGTTAAGCGAAAAAACCTCGCGCTCAATGATCAATACTTAGCGCGTTGGGAATATGAAATTACGCGTATTGATCTGCTCGCCACGATGACCAAAAGCTACATCAACGTGTTAAGTCTGCAAGAAATTGTTGCCATTCAAAAAGAAACATATGAACTTGCTGACGAAGTATATAAAACGATCAGCACCCGGGTAAAAGCCGGCAAGGCCACAAAGTTAGAGGAAATGAAAGCGCGTGTCGAAGTCTCTCGATCACGTCTGCAGAGTCTCAATGCGACTCGTCAATTAACCGCCTACAAACACTTACTCACACAATATTGGGGCAGTGATGTCGTTAGCTACACCAACGTTTTAGGTGATTTATACAACACGAAAAAACCACCTAAGCTACAGCAGGTCATCCAACAAATTAATAAAAACCCTGACCTTAAAAAGTGGGTTTCAGTTATTCAACGTGAAGAAAGCGCCGTGTTGCTTGCCGAAGCAAACTCCATCCCTGACATCACAATTTCTGCTGGTGTAAAACATTTGAATGAAACTGATGATGTCGCCGCGGTGGCTAACATTTCATTACCCTTATTTATTTTCGATAATAAAAAAACTGGAATAAAAAAATCCCAAATTGAATTAAATAAAGCACGGCAAGATCAACTCACCAGCGAAATTAACATTCGTACCGCTTTAAAAGAAAACTACCAACATTTAATGATCTTATACGATGAGGCAATCATTCTACGCGATGAAGTCTTACCGGTTTCTGCAGAAGCGTTCAATACGGCAAAAAAGATTTATGAGGTTGGTAAGCTCGATTTACTCGGCTTGTTGGATACACAACGTACCTATTTTGATATACGCAAACAATATATCGATACCGTCACAGCCTACCAGATCATGGTCATCACCATGGAGCGCTTAATTGGTGGTGGGTTAGAAACCTTCTCAAATTTAAAACACTGATCACCAAAATCGATCACATCAGGATTTATTTATGAACAAACATTTAATCACGATCAGCATGATCCTTATTCTACTCATCCTCGTCATTGCTTTATTTATGTCGAATCAAACGGAACAGAATGATCAATCACTAACCTCCAACAGCCAAGCGCATGAAACCACCGATCACGATGATCACTCAGAACACTCCGACAATACAGGCTCACACGGTGGTTGGCTTTTTAAAGCCGATCCATTCTCGATCGAAGTACTCTTATTTGAAAAAGGCACAACATCCGAATTTCGTATTTATACCTACGTTAACCATCAAATTATCACGCCCGAAAGTGTTGATGTTTCCATGACGATTAAGCGACTCGGTCAAGCAGTACAAGAGATTACTTTTAAAACCGAAAATGATTACCTTTATAGTCAGCAAAAAATAAATGAGCCCCATTCATTTCAGATGAACCTATCAGCACGTTACCAAGATAAAACCGCCACTTGGGAACACGATCAATTCGAAGGGCGCATTCTGATGGATGAAAATACCCTGCAACGTTCAGGGGTTGGAGTTTCAACCGCAGGCGCAGTGACTTTGATCGAAAATACTGAGCTACCAGGTGAAATACGATTTAACCAAGATCATCTTGCACATGTCGTTTCAAGCTTGCCCGGCATTGTCACAGACAACCGTAAACGTTTGGGTGAACATGTTGAAAAAGGCGAGCTGCTTGCCGTCATTCAAAGTCAAGAACTGGTGACGTTAAAAAGTGATTACCTTGCTGCAAAAGAGCGCCTTGCATTAGCAAATAAATTATTTAAACGTGAAAAACAATTGCGTAACGAAGGCATCTCTGCTGAACAAGATTTCCTCAATAGTCAAACTCGCTTATCTGAAGCGAAAATCAATTTACAACAATCACAGTACGTCCTAATAGCGTTGGGCATCGACCTTTCAACGATTAGTGCATTAGATGACTTTTCACTCTTTGAAGTGCGAGCACCATTGACTGGAACCATTATCAATAAACACGTTTCTCAAGGTGAATCTATTACTTCAGAAAGAACCTTGTTTGTGATCGCCGATCTGTCTGATGTCTGGGTTGAGTTTACGGTTTACCCACAGCATCTGGCGAATGTTCATGTTGATCAAGCCGTAACGGTCGAAATCGATTCTCTCAAGCAAAATGTGACTGGTAACGTTGCTTGGATCGGACCCTTAATTGGTGAAAAAACCCGCTCAGCCAAAGCCTATATTTCATTGAAAAACCCTGATCGAAATCTACGTCCAGGTCAGTTTGTAAAAGTGCACGTTAAAAGTGAAGAGTACGAAATTCCAGTTGCGGTAAAACACAGTGCAATCCAATCCTTAAATGATCAAAATATTATTTTTATTCATGTCGAAAATACTTTCGAGATGCGTCCCGTTGAGCTCGGTCGACGAGATGAGGAGTGGGTTGAAATTATCACTGGACTCGATGTTGGAATGGAATACGTTTCAAAAAATAGTTTTTTATTCAAAGCAGAACTGGGTAAAAATTCAGCCGGTCACGCTCACTAAAAGGGGGAGTTATCATGTTAGACACTATTATTAATTTCTCCTTAAAACAACGCTGGTTGATCATTATCTTAGCGATCTTACTCGTTGCGTTAGGTATATATAATTATCAACGCTTACCCATCGATGCGGTGCCAGATATTAGTAATATTCAGGTACAAATTAATACCGAAGCTCCCGGCTTTTCTCCTTTAGAATCTGAACAACGGGTGAGTTATCCGATTGAAACAGCCATGGCAGGGTTACCCAACCTTGCCCATACACGATCACTCTCTCGCTATGGTTTATCGCAAGTGACGGTTGTTTTTGAAGATAACACGGATATTTATTTTGCACGCCAGCTAGTCTCAGAAAAATTACAAACGGTGAAGAGTTCGCTACCGTCAGATCTGGTTCCAGAGCTTGGCCCGATTGCGACAGGATTGGGCGAGATTTTTATGTACACGGTTTCTGCAAAACCTGACGCATTAAATGCAGATGGTAAAGCCTATGACGCGACTGATCTGAGAGGTATCCAAGACTGGATTATTAAACCACAACTTGTACAAACCAACGGCGTCACCGAGGTCAACACCATTGGTGGTTATAAAAAAGAAATTCATGTAACACCCTACCCTGATCGCTTATTGTCTTATGGATTAACTCTGCAAGATATTGTCGATGCATTAGAAAAAAACAACCTGAATATCGGTGCGGGTTACATCGAACGCTTTGGTGAACAATGGCTGATCCGCGCTCCCGGTCAAGTTCAATCATTGAACGATATTGCAAAGATCACAATCACCGCAAACGACGGAATACCGATCAGTATTGGTGATGTCGCGGATGTAATCTTCGGTAAAGAATTACGTACGGGTGCTGCTACGCTCAATGGTAAGGAAGCCATCCTTGGAACCGTCTTTATGTTAATGGGCGAGAACAGCCGTACCGTTGCAAAAGCGGCTGCCGACAAGCTCGTTGAAATTAATCAAACCTTACCGGCAGGCATTACTGCAGATGCCGTTTACGATCGGACCAAATTAGTTGATCAAGCTATCGTTACCGTACAAAAAAACTTACTCGAAGGCGCGCTATTTGTCATCGTGATCTTGTTTCTTTTACTTGGAAATATTCGTGCCGCACTGATCACCGCACTGGTAATTCCCATCAGTATGTTGATGACAATTACCGGCATGGTTACGAATCATGTAAGTGGTAACTTAATGAGCTTGGGGGCGTTGGATTTTGGTTTGATCGTCGACGGTGCCGTGATCATTGTTGAAAATGTGATTCGGCATTTATCCCTTGCTCAAAAAAACCAAGCAACTCTACCTGATCTTAAACAACGTATCGATATTGTTTTTAAGGCAACGAAAGAAGTAATTAAACCGGCCATTTTCGGCGTGATCATTATCACCATTGTCTATATTCCGATCTTTACCTTGACCGGTGTTGAAGGAAAACTATTTCATCCGATGGCTTTAACTGTGATCATGGCTTTGTGCTTCGCCTTAATTCTGGCCCTCACATTTATTCCCGCAGCCCTTGCACTTTTCATGCGTGGACCTGTTGAAGAAAAGGAAAATGTGGTGATGCGTTATGCAAAATCAATCTACAAACCGTGTTTAACATTCGCATTATATTCTCCAAAAATTATAATTTTTTCAGCATTGAGCATTTTTGCTATTAGCCTTTATTTAACGACGAAATTAGGTACTGAATTTGTTCCACAACTAGATGAAGGTGACATTGCCATGCACGCCATGCGCATTCCCGGTACAGGGATTGATCAGGCCGTTATGATGCAAAATCAGTTAGAAAGTTTATTAAGCACAACACCTGAAATCGATAAAATATTTAGCAAAATTGGCACAGCGGAAATCGCTAGTGATCCTATGCCACCGAATGTTGCGGATACATTTTTGATATTAAAACCACGCAATCAATGGCCTGATCCAGATAAACCTAAAACAGAACTGATCAAGGAGTTGCAAACGCTTGCTGATAAAACGCCAGGTAATAATTATGAATTTACCCAGCCGATTCAGATGCGCTTCAACGAATTACTTTCCGGTGTCCGTGCAGATGTGGCAGTGAAAGTGTTCGGTGATGATCGAGATGTGCTGATCGAAACTGGTGAAGCCATTGAGGCATTATTAAAAACCATCCCTGGCGCGCGTGATGTGCGTATCGAACAAGTAACTGGCTTGCCGATCATGACTGTCACACCGGATCGTGATGCGCTTGCACGCTATGGTTTAAACCTCTGGCAGATGCAAAATGCGATTCAAACAGCTATGGGTGGAAAAATTTCCGGGCAAATTTTTGAAGGCGATCGCCGCTTTGATCTGATCGTTCGTTTACCTGAAAGTCTACGTCGAGATCCCACTGCACTGTTGCGTTTACCCATTCCGCTTCCAGATGCACAAGTCACCCAAAACCGACAGACTTCAGAAAATGGTGAACCCAATTCGATGGTCTCGATCAATAATCCATCGTCCCACCAAGCGTATATTCCACTTAGCGAAGTCGCCAGTATTAATGTCGCGCCGGGTCCAAACCAGATCAGCCGTGAAAATGGTAAACGTCGTGTCGTCGTCACCGCGAATGTACGTGGAACGGATTTAGGCACGTTTATTCAGGACTCGCAGAAACGTATTCACGAAAAAATCGTCCTTCCTGCGGGCTATTGGCTTGATTACGGGGGTACATTCGAGCAATTGATCTCCGCATCACAACGCTTACAAATTGTTATTCCGATCGCATTATTGTTGATCTTTGGTTTGCTGGTTATGGCGTTTAATTCACTTAAAGATGCCGCGATTATTTTCTCTGGCGTACCGTTTGCGTTATCCGGTGGCATCATGGCGCTCTGGTTACGGGGCATGCCATTCTCCATTTCTGCCGGAATCGGCTTTATCGCCTTATCTGGCATCGCGGTCTTAAACAGCTTGGTCATGGTGAGTTTTATTCGTCAATTACTCGATGAAAACCTCTCCCTGATCGATGCGGTAAAACACGGTGCACTCACTCGCTTACGTCCGGTATTAATGACGGCACTTGTTGCGAGTCTCGGTTTTGTGCCGATGGCATTTAATGTCGGCATCGGCTCAGAAGTGCAAAAACCACTCGCAACCGTTGTCATCGGCGGTATTATTTCTTCGACCTTGTTGACGTTACTGGTGCTGCCCGTGCTTTATAAGTTGTTCTCTGATCGTACCGATGCCGGTCCTAGTCTTCGAACATCACCTTAATCTCTACGTAAAAGCTGATCTGATGAACGACGCACGAATGTGCAGGAATGATGCAATTCCTCACAAGTCGTATCTTCAGATCAGCTTATACTATCGAAACGCTATCCCCTTTACGTTCTCAAGAGTTAGGAACTCCTCATGAAATTTTGTAGCCAATGCGGTGAAAACGTTCGCTATGTCATTCCAGATGATGACAACCGCCAGCGATATGTCTGTGTTTCTTGTGACATGATTCATTATGAAAACCCGAAAATCGTCACTGGCACTCTGCCTATTTGGGAAGACAAGGTTCTGCTCTGCCGCCGCGCCATAGAACCACGTCATGGATACTGGACTTTGCCGGCGGGCTTCATGGAATGTGATGAGACGGTTCAAGATGCTGCTCTACGCGAAACGCAGGAAGAAGCAAATGCGAATGTTGCACTCGGCGAGTTATATAGCGTTTTCAACCTGCCACACGTTAATCAGGTTTATATGATGTTTCGCGCACGCTTGCTGGATTTAGATTTCCATCCTGGCGTAGAAAGTCTCGAAACCGCGCTCTTTCGCTTCGAAGATATTCCCTGGGACGAGCTCGCTTTTAAAACCATCGAACACACCCTGCGCTATTATGTAGAAGAATTTGCAAATCAGGATTTCAAATTCCATCTTGGTGATATAATTCGCGACGAAAATGAAATTCTGTTAGTGGAACACCGTCCACACACATCATAAAAATCTGGCTGGAGACTGTTAATGATTAAACCTCATGGCGCTGACGCGCTCAATCCGTTATTTGTTCAAGACGACGCGCAACGTGCCGCATTACTGAAAGAAGCTGAAGCACTGCCTTCCCTGCTGATTAACTCTGCTGCCGCTGCAAACGCAGTCATGCTCGGTGCAGGCTACTTCACACCATTGAAAGGTTTCATGAATCTCGCCGATGCGATCAGCGTCGCAAACACGATGCAAACAACCGACGGACTTTTCTGGCCCGTGCCGTGTGTCAACATTACAGACGATGCTAGCGCGATCGAAGCAGGTCAACGCATTGCCCTTCGTGATCCCAATGTCGAGGGTAACCCAATCTTAGCGGTGCAAACTGTCGATGCGATCGACGATGTCAGCGACGACCAGATCAAACAAATGGCTGAAAAAATCTTCGGTACATTAGATGAAAACCATCCCGGCGTGGCGACCTTCACATCACTGGGTAATAAGGTGATCTCCGGGCCGATCGACGTGTTGAATTACAGCTATTTTGAAAAAGACTTCCCAGACACTTTCCGCACAGCCGTTCAGATCCGTGAAGAAATTGCAGCAAATGGTTGGGAAAAAGTGGTTGCCTTCCAAACCCGTAACCCTATGCACCGTGCCCATGAAGAGTTATGTAAAATGGCTTTGGAAACCTTGGATGCCGATGGCGTCCTGATCCATATGTTGCTCGGCAAACTGAAAAAAGGCGATATTCCGGCTGACGTACGTGATGCGGCTATCCGTAAAATGGTTGAATTGTACTTCCCAGAAAACACCGTTATGGTCACTGGTTACGGTTTTGACATGCTTTATGCTGGCCCGCGGGAAGCTGTTCTGCACGCTGTGTTTCGTCAAAATGCCGGCTGCTCATATTTAATCGTGGGACGTGATCACGCAGGTGTTGGTGATTATTACGGCCCATTCGATGCGCAAACCATCTTCGAAAAAGACGTTCCTGCGGGCGCATTAGAAATTGAAATTTTCGGTGCAGATCACACTGCCTACTCGAAGAAACTAAATAAAGTCGTGATGATGCGCGATGCGTCTGATCACGCACCGGAAGATTTTGTTTTACTCTCCGGTACGAAAGTGCGCGCGATGCTCGCGGCTGGCGAAGCCCTTCCAGAAGAATTTGCACGCCCCGAAGTGGCTGAAATTTTGATGAAACATTATCAAGCAGAAGACGCATCCTGATCAGACAATCATTCGGAGAAGACCATGACAGACACCATTTTCAGTAAAATTATTAAACGTGAAATACCGGCTGATATCCTCTACGAAGATGATCTATGCATGGCGTTCAACGATGTTGCACCGCAAGCACCAATGCATTTTTTGATCATTCCGAAAAAGCCCATTGTTAATATCGCTGATGCTGCTCAAGCAGATCAGGGGTTATTAGGTCATTTGCTTTTGAAAGCCGGTGAGATTGCGAAAGAAGCTGGACATGAGAATTACCGCATCGTAACGAACAATGGTGCGGGTGCCGGACAATCCGTTTTCCATTTGCATATCCATGTGCTCGCAGGACGCGATCTAACATGGCCACCGGGTTAAGTTAGACATGCTGTTTTTGCCGATCTGGTTCATTTCCAAGGTCGGCAATATTCAACATTTGAACAAAAAAAGCCTGATCAATTGATCAGGCTTTTTTTGTGTCTATCTAAATGCGCTACGTCAATCATTAACGTTTCATAGAATCAAAAAACTCATCGTTATTTTTCGTTGCGCGTAACCGTTCTAGCAAGAATTCCATAGCCGCAATATCTTCCATTGAATTCATCAGTTTCAATAAAATCCAGACTTTTTGTTGTTCTTCTGGCGACATAAGCAGGTCATCACGACGTGTACCGGAACGATGTACATTAATCGCAGGATAAATTCGACGTTCTGCAATCTTACGATCAAGGTGCACTTCCATATTACCCGTACCTTTAAATTCTTCGAAGATCACATCATCCATTCGTGAGCCAGTATCGACCAGCGCCGTCGCAAGGATGGTTAGGCTACCACCTTCTTCAATATTTCGTGCCGCACCGAAGAATCGTTTTGGACGTTGTAGTGCGTTTGCATCAACACCACCTGTCAACACTTTGCCTGATGAAGGCACCACTGTGTTGTAAGCGCGACCTAAACGGGTGATCGAATCGAGCAAAATGACCACATCTTTTTTATGCTCAACCAAACGTTTGGCTTTTTCAATGACCATTTCTGCTACTTGAACATGACGAGATGCGGGCTCATCAAACGTACTGGCGACCACTTCACCACGAACTGAACGGCTCATTTCCGTTACTTCTTCTGGACGCTCATCGATTAGTAATACGATCAAGTGGCATTCGGGATGATTCATTTCTAACGAGTGGGCGATGCTTTGTAGCATCATAGTTTTACCGGCTTTCGGTGGCGATACGATCAGGCCTCGCTGGCCTTTACCAATCGGTGAAACGAGATCAATAACGCGCGGGGTTAAATCTTCAGTCGTACCGTTACCCAGCTCAAGTTTGAGCCGTTCACGAGCAAAAAGTGGGGTCAGATTTTCAAATAAAACTTTATTCTTGGCATTTTCTGGTGGTTCAAAATTTATTTCACCGACTTTCAACAACGCAAAGTATCGTTCACTATCCTTCGGTGGACGAATTTTACCGCTAATTGTATCGCCCGTTCGTAACCCAAACCGTCGGATCTGGCTCGGTGAAACATAAATATCATCGGGCCCAGCAAGGTAGGAACAATCTGCCGATCGTAAGAAGCCAAACCCATCCTGCAAAATCTCAAGTACACCATCCCCAAAGATATCTTCACCCTTCTTTGCATGCCCCTTCAGGATATTAAATATCAGATCCTGTTTTCTAGCCCGGGCGACATGTTCAATGCCCATGGATTCGGATAGTTCGATGAGTTCAACGGCTGGTTTTTTCTTTAATTCAGTTAGATTCATAGGATTAGATTTGGATAACTAAAATATATTGACAGGCTACGCCCGCAGATTGGCAAGAATATGTAGAAATTATATGACTTGGATTTCGGTGAGTTGCCCCGGAAGGGGTTCTCATTTAGATTGGAATTAGCATAGCACTGAGTTTCGATAGCGTCCAGTCTCTACCCGGATGATTTTCGTGAACTCGGGTTGAGACTGGCGCGAAGAATGTTAAATAGTGCTATCGATAAAAGCAGCCAATTGAGATTTAGACACTGCACCAACTTTCGTTGCTTCGACATTACCACTTTTGAAAATCATTAACGTTGGAATACCACGAATACCGTACTTTGGTGGCGTGTTCGGATTCTCATCGATGTTCAATTTAGCGATCTTGATCTTGTCGTCGTATTCAGTGGCGATCTCGTCCAGAATCGGGGCAATCATTTTGCAAGGACCACACCATTCAGCCCAATAATCCACCAACACAGGGCTGTCGCTATTTAGCACTTCTTCTTCAAACGTATCGTCTGTAACGTAAACAATCTTATCGCTCATTAGTCTTGTATCCTCAATGTGTTCATTAAGCGGAACCTACTTGCTCCACGTTTAATTAGAATTGTCGGTTAGATTCATACAAGTCGTCAAGTTCACTCTGGTGGCGAGCTGACTAAGGAATCCACGCGTGGCTGAATCCATTCTTGTACTTCTGTAGTTAACGCTTCTGCGTTTTTTCCTTCTGGGCGGATGACTGGGCCAATTTGAATTGTGATCACACCGGCTTTCTTTAAGAGTCCTTTTCTCGGCCAAAACAAACCCGCATTGTGTGCAACGGGCACAATTGGACGATCGGATTTTTCAGCGAGCAAGCCTGCACTTTTGCCATATCGACGTGTTTTGCCCGGGTCGAGACGCGTACCCTCCGGAAAAATCACCACCCAACAATGATTCTTCAAACGCTCAATACCCTGCTCTACCACTTGTTTTAACGCCAACCGACCTGACTTACGATCAATCGCAATCGGTTTAAGCGATGCCAATCCCCAGCCGAAAACAGGAATCCATAACAATTCACGCTTTAACACCCACACATGCGGTGGGAAAATTTGCTGTAATGCCAGCGTCTCCCAAGCCGATTGGTGATTTGAGACAATAATCGCCGGTTCTTCAGGAATATTCTCCACCCCTTCGACACGAAATGACAAACCGCAAATAAATTCTAACCAGCGTAAATTGATGCGCGCCCAACCAGAAACGATCTGAAATCGCTGCTGAAATGGCAACCAAAAGACAAGCAATCCAACAAACGAGTAGAAAATAGTCAGCGGAACAACGCCGAGAAAGTAAATCAGGGAACGCAAAAAGACCATGCCTTAACTCAAAAGATCAGTAACAAACGCATCAAGATCGTTATAAATATCGACATCAGACAAATCGTTCTCTTCCGCAGAGAGCGTCTTCTCACCCTTGCCCGTACGCACTAAAACGGGCTTTGCACCAGCAGCACGAGCCGCTTCAAGATCACGATAACTGTCACCCACAACTGAGACTTTTTCGAGAGAAATATTTAATCGATCGCGAATTTGGTGAAGCATACCTGGAAGTGGTTTACGGCAATCACAATGATCATCAGGCCCGTGAGGACAAAACAAAATCGCCTCCAACTTGCCTCCGACTTTCGCGAGTTTTTTGTGCATTTTCAAATGGATTGCATTCAACGCATCAATATCAAACAAACCACGCGCCAGCCCCGATTGGTTGGTCACAACAATTACCCGATACCCCGCACGGTTAGCGCGTGCGATGGCTTTTAAACTTCCGGGAACAGCCTTCCATTCAGCTGGGCTTTTAATATAGTCATCAGAGTCTTCGTTAATGACGCCGTCGCGATCAAGTATCAGATAAGGCATTATTTTATTATTTTTGTAATCGTGAAATATCAGCCACTTGCAAGAAAAGTGCTTGTAGGCCGTCCAATAATGCGAGGCGATTCAAGCGTAAGGCTTCATCATCACACATCACCATCACCTGATCAAAAAACGCGTCAATTGGATCACGCAAACTCGCCATACCCGCTAGAGCCGGTGCATAACGATGCTGTTCGAGATCAGGCTTAATTGCCACTTTGACCTGATTGAGGGCTGCCAGCAAGTCTTTCTCTGCAGTTTCTTGTAAAACAGCTTCATCCACCTGCTCAGGTGGCGCTACATCCTGCTTCTTCAGAATATTACTGATGCGCTTATTCGCAGCGGCAAGTGACTCTGCCTCAGCCAATTCGCGGAACTGCATAACCGCCTGAATGCGTTGATCAAAATCCACTGGTCGTGTTGGGCGACGGGCTGCAACGGCATCAAAGACAGTCGGTGGAATTGATTGATCAGCGTAATAACTGCGCAGTCGCTCCAACATATAATCCAACACACTCTCAACGACATTGTCTTCAGAAAGTTTATCCCCATACAGCTCGGCGGAATCCGTAAGTAAGGTGTGCAGGTCAAGATCGCGTTTTTGCTCGATCATAATACGTAGTACACCCAATGCCGCTCGACGTAATGCAAAAGGATCTTTCACGCCTGTGGGAGGTTGGCCAATACCGAAAATCCCGACAAGCGTATCGATTTTATCGGCGATCGACACCGCCTGACCCGCTGCACCTTGCGGTAGTTGATCACCCGCGAAACGTGGCATGTACTGCTCATCCAGCGCAATCGCAACGGCCGCATCTTCGCCGTGTTTCTCAGCGTAGTAACGCCCCATGATGCCTTGTAGATCAGGAAATTCTCCAACCATGTCACTCATGAGATCGCACTTACTCAACTCACCTGCACGGCGCGCCAGATCAACATCTTCACCGAGCGTTTCTGCAATACGTGCGGCCAATGTTGAAATTCGCTGGGTTTTATCCGCGATCGAACCGAGCTTTGCTTGAAAAACCACTTTTTCCAAGGCGCTTACCCAAGCGCTAAACCCCGCTTCCAAATCCGTCTTCCAAAAATACGCTGAATCACTCAATCGTGGGCGGATCACACGCTCATTACCGGCCTTGATTGTCTCTGGGTTACTGCTTTCAATATTGCTCAACGTGATGAAATACGGCAACAGATCGCCCTTGTCATCCACCACATGAAAATATTTCTGATGACCTTTCATGGTTGAGATCAACACTTCTTTCGGTAACTCAAGAAAGCGATCCTCAAACTGACCTGCGATAGGGACGGGCCATTCCACCAACGCAGTCACTTCATCCAACAAGCCCGGATCGATCACCGCGCTACCACCAAGACTTTTTGCTGTGTCATTGATTTGTTGTTCGATCAGCCCACGGCGTTCCGCGAAATCCACCATGACATATGCATCACGTAACTGAGCGAGATACTTTTCCGCACCGGTTAAGTTCACATCGTCAGGATGATGGAAACGATGACCGCGACTCATTGTTCCAATCTCTATATCCAAAATTTTACTGTCGATCACCGCATCACCATACATCAGGACGACCCAATGGATTGGTCGCACAAAGCTGACTTCGCTTTGGCCCCAACGCATGCGTTTAGGAATGGGTAATTTATTCAGCGCTTGCTCGACCATCGCCGGTAAGAGTGCGGAGACAGACTCACCTTTTTTCTTTAACTGAAACGCTAACCAACTGCCTTTTTCAGTTTCGAGTTTTTCAAGCTGATCAACCGATACGCCACAAGAAGCTGCAAAACCAGACGCGGCCTTTGTCGGGTTACCCTCTGCGTCAAATGCGGCTTTAACGGCGGGACCGCGACGTAGCTCTTCGCTATCCGGTTGTGCGGCGATCAACTTATCCACAATGATCGCGAGCCTTCGTGGAGAGGCGTAGGTCGTCAGTTTTTCGTAACCAAGCTCCGCATCTTTTAAGCTTGCTTGCAATTCTCGACCAAACGCGTCGCGTAATTTTTTTAACGCTTTCGGTGGTAATTCTTCCGTACCGATCTCGATCAATAATGAATTGGCTTCACTCATGACTGATCTCCTTTCAGATCTTGCTGCGACGTCGGCAGCAGTGGAAAACCGAGTGCTTCGCGTCGTGCGTGATAAGCGACGGCAACCGCGCGTGCTAGGGTTCGGATCCGTAAAATATAACGTTGCCGTTCCGTCACAGAGATCGCATGGCGCGCATCTAATAAATTAAATGTATGCGAGGCTTTAAGCACATGCTCGTATGCTGGCAAAGGTAAGTCTAACTCGATCAGTTTCTGGCTTTCTTGCTCGCAGGTATCAAACCAAGCAAACAACGCGTCCGTATCCGCGTGCGAAAAATTGTAGGTTGAGGCTTCCACTTCGTTTTGGTGAAAAATTTGCCCGTACGTGACATCACCATGCGGCGTGCGCGCCCAGATCAAGTCATAAATACTGTCGACGTTTTGCAAGTACATGGCGATCCGTTCCAATCCGTAAGTGATCTCGCCGGCAACGGGGCGGCAATCGAGCCCACCAACTTGTTGGAAATAGGTGAACTGGCTGATCTCCATTCCGTTCAACCAGATCTCCCAGCCGAGCCCCCACGCGCCGAGCGTCGGTGATTCCCAGTTGTCTTCGACAAAGCGTACATCATGCTCCAGCGTGTCGATGCCTAACGCTTTTAAAGACCCCAGATAGAGTTCTTGGATATTGTCGGGAGACGGCTTCAAGATTACTTGAAACTGGTAATAACGTTGAAGACGATTTGGGTTCTCACCATAACGTCCATCGGTTGGGCGGCGCGATGCCTGAACATACGCGGCATTCCACGGTTCGGGGCCGATCGCGCGCAGAAAAGTGGATGGGTGAAAAGTCCCCGCCCCCATTTCCATATCGTAAGGTTGCTCGATCACGCAACCTTGTGCAGCCCAGTAAGCCTGCAAACTTTGAATTAAGCCTTGAAATGTATCGTTTTCGAACGTCATGAAATGAGTCTTCGTTCTCAAAAAAATGGCGTGAAGTATAGCGTTTCACTGACCTGTTGTGTATTGCGCATTAAAAAAAATCTTTGGCCTGCCGCTAACATCAGCACATTGGGAACGGTCGTTTTTTCGAATCACGGACGATGGCGGTCGCTCATGAACTAGTTAGCACTTATTTCAAGGATCGAATTATGAGTCAAATGATGCTCCACACACGCGATACGGCGCTCTGGCATGCTCTTGTCGGCGAAGCAGAAGCAATCACCGGTTACACATTAGACACGGAAACAGAAGGTTATCTGGTGACGACCTTGATGCGTTTCATCGGCAAGATGAATCGCGGTGAGGTGGAACATGAAAGCGGTATGAACTTCCTTGACGAATTTATGGAAACTGGCCGTATTCAAAGTGGCAGCATGCAAGATATTGCTGATCAATGTTTGCTATTTGCTGGTTTATTTCCAGATTATGCGGGTGAGAAGCGTTTGCCGATCAATCATTTTATTGATCTCGGCCGTGGTACATACGCGCAACTGGCCAGCCACTCAAGCGATGGATTATATGCTTGCTTGAGTCGCGATTTCATCAAGATGGTGGATATTCTGCAGAGCTTGCGTGAATTGGATGAGGGCACAAATTGTCTCGATCCGATGCAAGCTTATGACTTATGGAGTCGTACCGGCAGTCGCAATGCGATGCGCACGCTAGCAGGCTTAGGCGGGTCTTTCCCGATCACACACGACTCACACACTGTTCACTAAAACCACACCCAAGGGCAAAGGATATGTCTCACCGTGTCGACAACGAATCGTCAAAATCCGGCAGTTTTTCTGACGAGCTACTTGACGATCATTTCTCGTTCAAAACCACGAGTTTTGTTCGTCACGACACATTGCTATCCATCATATATTTTTCTGCGCTGATCGCACTTCCACATCTTATCTGGCAAGACGCGAATCCGACACTACTTAAAACCTGGCTGGTCATCATGCTGGCATTAACTGCCAGTCGTTGGGTGGTTCGTGGTTTCTTTAATCACGTTCAAACCGATCTGATGGCGGGACATATTAGCACCGTAATTATGGCGCTAACTTTACTCGATGGGCTTGGCTGGGGCCTTGCGGGTGCCTTATTTTTCCCAGAAACCGCATCTGGAATTTATCTCACAGCAACGCTTTTGATCGGCATGGCCGGGGTCGGTGCAGCGGCTTATTCCTCGCGTATGCTGGTCGCCATTCCTTATTTATTCTGTGTGATCAGCCCGTTTGTTCTACGCTTGGTGCAATTACCAGAAAATGAATATTTGATCCTCGCTATCGTCATGGGTTTGCTCTGCGGCGTTTTTTGTTTCGTTGCAGACAAGATCAACATTACCTTACAAGATGCTTTGGCAAAACATTCCGATCAGCGTGAAACCCATGACTTATTACGCTCAGACATGCGCTATCTAAAATCTCAATTGATGGAGATGGATAACCAACGTCTTCACCAACAAAACCATTTCCAACAGCAAACGAGCGAATTGGAGGCCCTGCGCAACGTCATGCTGAGTTATGACGAGGAGCTGGATAAACTCGAAGTTATTTCCGTCAATTTACGTGACGAACTGGACTTGTTCGATATCGAACAACCCAAAGAACAGCTACAAATAAATCTTGATCGTCTGAAAGGCCAGGCGAATGATCTGGTTGATCACCTTCAGTCAGATGAGCCCATTGCCTTGCTTGATGTCGCTTCAACACACGCCTTACCGAAACCGGAGAATGAAGGAATCTCGGAGTCTAGATCCGAATTTGAAACCACGCCAACTAAGCCAGCTTTGATAGAGCAATCGAAAAATATCGATGTTCTGATCGTGAACGATGACCCGCAAGAAAAACAAAAAATCGAAGCCTGTTGTCGATCACGCGAGTATGCGTATCAAAGTGTCAGCTCAGTACCTGAAGCCCTGAGTATGTTGTGCGATTACAGCGCCAGCGATCAACGCTTTAATTTGATCATTTGCAAACGCGAACTGCCCGATATGGATGGCATTGGGTTTGCTCAATGCTTGAGTGATGATCAGGAATATCGCCAATTACCTTTCCTCTTAATCGGTCAAAATCGCCTTGACGATCCGCAGCAAAATGTGATGGAAGCGAACCTTCCCAACATTGTTGATTGCATCGCTCGCCCATTGGATTTACTCGCCTTGGAGCGCGGTGTGACGAATGCGTTAAATGCCTCTATTTCTGCCTTGCCGATGGCGGTTCAAGCGACAGTTTCTGATTCACACGCAATGTCAGTCAATGCCGATCAGGACGATGATGGTAAGGGTATCGATTATTTCGTGCTCGATGGTCTGCGTGTGAGCACGAATCACCGCTTCGTAGAAATTGTGAATACTTTTTTAGAAGATGGTCCTACCTTGATCACGCAAGCCCGGAGTGCCTACAAAGCTAACGATATCGACGGCTTTTCATCGCGTATTCAAGAATTAGGTCAACGTAGCTTACACATGGGTGCACTGGACATCATGGACCGTTGTAATGAAATCGATGATCTTATTCAACAGGAATCCAGCCGTGAACGTATTGTCGGTATGCTGCATTTTTTAGAAGCAGACTTTATCGAGATTGAATCCGTATTACTCGCAGAATTAACCAAAGAATCCACTTTAGATGAAACATTTCTTAATTCATCTCAACTACGTCGAGACTCCTAACCGTGAAGGAGATCAGGACCTAACATTATGACTGCCAGCCTCACTAAGTCCGAAAACGACGTTGTGTTCCAAGCGAACAGCTTCCAAGCTATCTTGCCTCGCTTCACGCTTCAGTATTTGCTGTTCTCCGCGCTTGCGGCCTTATTTATTCATACGGTTCTTTACACAGAACAAACGCTGACTACGCTCAATACTTGGATCATCTGCATTGAAGCTAACACGGCCGTGCTCGCGATCTTCACATTGGTCTGTCAGCGCAAAGAGGTTGATCCACGCGACAATCAATTCTTCATGCTCGGCATGATGATGAACGCTTTGATCTGGGGAGTCTTAGGTGGCTTGATACTCACCGATATCCCCACCGATGTGCATGTATTAGTGGTAATCACGTTGGTGGCGATTGTCGGCCTTGGTGCGCCGGTGGTTGCCTCGTCGAATTTTTCTGTTGCGCTGTTTTCGTCATTGATCCTGCTACCGCCCGCCTTACATTTCATCACGATGATGAATGAAGTTTCTGTCGGTAAAGGTGTCATGATCGCGGCAATCATCCCTGTCATTATGCGCGCGGTAAAACTCTGCCGTGACTTCATGGATAAAACCGAAGATCTGCAATATAAGCACAAAACACTGATCGACACGTTAAATATGACGATCAAAAAATCGGAGCTGTCGAATACCGAGTTACGGAACGAAATCAGTAAAAAACGCGAAACTGAAACAGCCTTGATCACGGCGCGTGATGCGGCCCAACAAGCAGCATCCGCCAAAAGTGAATTTCTCGCCACCATGAGCCATGAAATTCGCACACCGATGAATGGCATTCTCGGCATGGCGGAAATGCTTTCCGATACTGATCTCACCAGTAAGCAGCGACGTTTTGCTGACACGATCCAAAAGTCCGGCAATGCGTTACTCACCATCATCAATGAGATCCTCGATTTCTCAAAAATTGAAGCGGGTAAACTGGAGCTGAATAATTCCGTTTTCGATCTGCGTTTACTGATCGAAGATGTTTCCGTGCTATTTGCTGAGCAGGCGAATAATAAAGGTCTCGATCTAAATTGCGAATATCCCGCCGACGGCCATGCCACCTATCGTGGTGATGCTGAACGGATCAGACAGATCTTGGTAAACCTGATCGGGAATGCAATCAAGTTTACCGAAGATGGCGAAATCGCCGTTAAAATTGAATTATTCGAAAGTGAGTCTGATTACACCAATATTCGTTTTCGTGTGAGCGATACCGGCATTGGTATTAGCGAAAATGTGCAAGAAAAAATCTTTGATTCGTTCTCGCAAGCGGATGGATCCACCACGCGTAAATTCGGCGGTACTGGCCTTGGTTTGACGATCAGTAAAAAACTAACGACCCTGATGAAAGGCAAAATCGGTGTCAAAAGTACCATTAACGAAGGCTCCACATTTTGGTTTGCAATACCGCTGAAAAAAGAGAAAGCGTTAAAACAGCCGCTCTCTTCTTCGATCGATCCTTGCGTAAAAAATGCGCATATTTTGATCGCAGACGATAATTCAACCACCCGTCAAATTCTTGTGAAGCAGTGTCAGAACTGGAAGATCCGACACCAGTCCGTTTCAAATGGCGCAAGCGCCATGACCGTGATCAAGCAAGCCAAAGAGCTTGGGCATCCTATCGATCTTGCGATCGTTGAGAATAACCTTCCCGGTATTGACGCAATCAGCCTCGCGAAACAAATCAAACGCGATCCGAATATCGCGAGTACCAAGCTGATCATTCTTAGCTCTGTCGGCAATATGGAAGAAACCGGGCAATGGATGATGGCAGGTGTCGAAAGTTACCTGAACAAACCCATCCGACAAAATGAAATGTACGAAGCTTTATTCAAAGCACTGTCATTGGAAGGAACAGATTCACCCCGTATTTCGCCTGAGAGTTTAACCTCGTCAGCAGATGAAACATTGCATTTGCGCGGGCATATTTTGGTTGCTGAAGATAACTTTGTTAACCAAGAGTTGGCGAGAGAAATGCTCACAAAACTCGGCTGTAGTTTTGAGATCGCCGGTAATGGTCGGTTGGCTTACGACGCTTTAACAGAATGCCCGCTGGATAAAATGCAACGCCCGTACGATTTGATTTTAATGGACTGCCAGATGCCGGAAATGGATGGCTTCGAAGCCACACGCGAAATCCGAAAATGGGAAACCGAGCAAATTAAATTACAACACATGCCGATCATTGCACTCACCGCGAATGCGATGGAAGGCGATCGTGAATTGTGTTTGGAAGCCGGTATGGATGATTACATGACCAAGCCGATCAATTTAGAACAACTCGGTGCCATGCTGCATCGATGGTTGCCGCTACTTTCACAAGATAACCAAAGTGAATATGCACGACACAACGAAGCGATCGAAAATGAAAAGAAAAAAGAGCAAGAAGCCGCCGCTAAACCCATTGTCGCGCAATCGGCCCAACTCGATGAAGCTGCCATTAATAAAATCCGATCATTACAACGCAAAGGTCAGCCAAGCGTTTTGATCAAAGTTGCGAAATTATTCTTAGGCAATTCAGACAAAACCATTCGCGCGTTAGAAACCGCTACTGCAAATGGTGATATGCAAGCACTACAACGAGCCGCTTACAGTATGCAATCCAGTTGTAAAACCATTGGCGCGCGCGATCTGGCTAAGCGCTGTTCAGAGCTCGAAATGTACGCGATGAAAGATGCTATCACTGATGCACAAGCCCATCTTAACGTCTTGGAATATGAATACGATGCCGTTTGTCAGGCATTAACCGAATTGCTAAATAAAGAGCGCGCGACGCTCACCTGAAGCTAAGCGCAAATATTCAAGATTTAAGTGTGAAAGTCGATATTTGTTAGACAAGCAATTATTTTTTTCGGAATAACTAAATCCATGTTTTCAAATTCAAACGGACGTGATACTTCCCTCATCCTGGTAGTCGATGACGATATTACCGTCCGCTTTATGGTGCGTGAGTCATTAGAACAAATCGGCTTTCAAGTTGAAGAAGCGGAAAATGGTCAACGCGCGGTGGATCGGGTTGAAGAGTTAAAGCCTGACATAATTCTGCTGGATGTGATGATGCCGATCATGGATGGCTTTGATGCATGCGAAAAAATCCGCGCTATTCCTGAATGTAAATATATTCCGATTTTAATGATGACGGGCTTGGACGATCTCGATTCGATCAATCGATCTTACCAAGTCGGTGCGACAGACTTTGCCACGAAACCGATTAATTACCTACTGCTTTCACACCGCCTTTTATACATGTTGCGATCAAAAGAAACGGCAGATGATTTGCGTGCTAGCCAAGATAGACTTGATCACGCGCAACGTATCGCAAAGCTGGGTTATTGGGAGTGGGATTTTGATACGAATCTCGTCAATTGGTCTGTTCAAGTTGGCGAAATTCTCGATCTACCACCGACACGCACATTTGGTGATGCTGACTATTTTTTTCAGAATGTGCACAAAAAAGAAATTGATAAAGTACTCGATACGATCCAAACAGCGAAACGCGACAAACACAAGCTTGGTATCGAACATCGTGTTGTTTCGCGATCAATGCAAGTCAAAACAGTTTATCAAGAAGCAGAAATTCTTGTTAACGACAACGGTGAACCCATTCGTTTAATGGGCACGATTCAGGATATTACTGAACGTAAAAAAGCCGAAAATAAAATCGAACGCCTGTCGCATTATGACAAAGTAACCGGCCTGCCCAACCGCGTTTTCTTACGACGAAAACTCAATCAAGCCATCGCCAATAATCGCAACACACAACAAGTGCTTGCAGTTCTCACATTGGATCTTGATCACTTCCAACGCTTAAACGACTCACTCGGCCACACCAGTGGCGATGAAGTATTACGAGAAGTCGGGAAACGTTTAAATTCTTGCCTGGCCCATGATCAAAATCATGGTACGGGACCAAACGATCACTACACAGGCATTAATCTTTCTGCTGAGATCACACTTGCTCACTTTGGTGGTGATGAATTCGTTGTCGTGATGGACGGACTTGCGGAAGTTGAAGAAGCTGCCATTATGGCGCGCCGGATCAATGAAGAAATTGCAAAACCTGTCTCCATTAACGGCAATCAATTATCTGTTTCCGTCAGTATCGGTATCAGTGCATTTCCTGATGATGGTGAAGATGTCGATACCTTATTAAAACAAAGTGGATCGGCGTTGTACCATGCGAAAAGTGAAGGACGAAATTGTTATAAGTTCTTCACTTCGTCAATGAATGCTCGCGCCTTTGAACGTCTTTCGCTGGAAGTAAATTTACGCAAAGCCTTAGACGAAAACCAATTCATGTTGTTTTATCAACCTAAAGTGTCAGGTTTGACAACTGAAGTGACGAGTATGGAAGCATTGATCCGTTGGCGTCATCCTGAACTTGGTATGGTTTCACCCGCAGAGTTTATTCCTGTTGCCGAGCAAACCGGCTTGATTATTCCCTTAGGTGAGTGGATCTTCGCTGAAGCGTGTCGGCATATTAAATTCATGCAAGAAAAAAGCTTACCAAACCTCAGTGTCGCGGTGAATTTATCCGGCGCACAATTCGATCAGGAAAACCTTCCGCGTGAGTTAATCCGCATCGTAAATGACATTGGTGTTGATCCCGCGCAGATTGAGTTAGAAATTACAGAAAGCCTGATCATGAATAATGTCGATCGTGCGATTGGTATTCTCAATGAATTACGCGAACTTGGTTTTTCAATTGCGATCGATGATTTTGGAACAGGGTACTCATCACTTTCTTATTTAAAACGTTTCCCAATTTCTACATTAAAAATTGATCAATCCTTTATTCGTGATATTGATCATGATCCTGACGATGCCGCAATCGTTGAAGCGATCATTGCCCTAGCACATAGTCTTCGTTTAAAAGTCGTCGCAGAAGGAGTAGAAGATCAGCCTCAGCTGGATTTGCTACAAGAGAAAAAATGTGATCTGATTCAAGGTTATTTTTATAGTCGACCATTATCGGGTGACGACTTCATTGTCTGGGCTAATGAGCACTTGGATTTGAAAGAAGAAAGCGAAGAAGAAAGTCTCGCTTGATATAAAAGAATTAAGAATGACTTGCTAGGAGAGTCAGGTGTTGCAGCCGAAAAAACTGCAACACCACTTCTAATTTTATCTTACTGCTGTGGAGGCATCATGCCCTGCATGCCTGGTGGGAAACCTTCCGGTAAGCCACCTGGCGGCATCATACCCGGAGGTGCTGACGCAGGTTCTGGCGGAAGTTCAACTCCTTCCTCAACGATTAAATCATCCAGCTCGCGCCTGAGCTGATCAGCTTTATACGTTGGTAGCGCATACACCCATGCTTCTGTTCGATCACGCAAGGTTTTCAACTCTTCCTCTAACGATTTTTTCGCTTCTTCATCACCATCGAAATCATTCGCTGAAATACTGAAGTTCGCCCAAACTTTTTCATCTTTCAGCGCTGACTTAACTGTCACAACAAAACCATCGAACGTTTCATACGTCGTGGTGACGATCGACTCTGGCCACGTAAAAGCAGCAAGGTTGGTAACATCATCAAAACGTAATCCTTGAATTGCAGAGGCCGAACTTTTAATCGTTGTTTGTGATTTTGTTTTATACCCTTCAGGAATATTTTCCAATGTGTAATCAACATCATCACGATTACTGCGCGTCAATTTAACCGTCTTATCATCACCGTGATCAATCGTAATTGATTTCAATCGATCTGCCGCAAAATCCACCACTTTATTATCTAACCAATCAGCAGGATCTGCAGACGCAACAACGCTGCCCCGCACAAGATAGGATTGAGGATCATCAATTTTACGCACGTAGAGAGAATCCACACTGCCGGTCGTTTTATTCATGCGCTCTTTACCGATAAGCAAATCCGCAATCACATTTCCTTCGGTATCTTTCAAAGTCACCTGATTTGACTTTGCTTTTTCTTGGGTCACATCTTCAACTTGCAAACGTGCATACCGTTCAGGGTTTGCTGTTTTTGCTTCACGAATTTCCAACGCACTGATCGCTAACACCAGCGGTCTAATTCGGTTAAATGACGCAGGATAGTTACCTTGATTTTCTAACACCCACGTGTTGTCTTTAGTGGTCAATAGTGCTGTCTGATCATTTGACTTAATTTCAATATGGGTAACATCTTGTATTTTCGATGCCAGATCAGGATAGAGTTTTACTTTCTCAACTAAGGTTGTCGGTGAACGTTGATCAACAACAAACCAAGCTAAAACAACACAAACAGCCGTAATAATGGCAAAAATGGATAATGATTTATTCATAATAAATGTCGTACTTATGTTATCGCTTACGATTCAGTTTGATCAGAGCTACCACAATGGCAAACAAGCCCATCAATAATGGGATAAGACCAATGTTTAAGAACTTGAGCGTATTACCCAACTTCTCAATATTTTTATTTAAGTCATGTTGCACATTGCGTAATTCTTTACGCGTTTTAATTTGTTCAATACGGAAATTATCGATTTCCTCTCGTTGCTCAACACTTAATAGCGTGCCGCTGCTATCCGCATTTTGTTGCTGTAACTGCTGAATCTTTTCTTCAGTTTCCTGCAACTTCGCTTGCAGTGCCTGCTCTTGAGCACGGAATTGTTCTTCCGCTTTCTGTTTTATCTCTTGCACTCGCACAAAAGGTCGCGCGTATTCACTACGGCTACGCAGGCTGATCAGATCAGAATTACCACCTAAAATATCAATCGTATTTAATACAAATTTCGCATTATCAGCATGCGGTGTCGGAACACGTGACCCCATGAAGTTTTGATATTGCACCCAGAAACGGTCAGACAAAATATCGGTGTCCGCGACAACCACCAGATTGATGCCATTTTTCGATTCGCTAATAAAGGTTGGATCTGGCTCGTCCGATGCCGGACGACCATCGGGATACGCTGTTTCGGCTGGACCTGAAATGCGTGCCGCGATTACCATTTCTTTATCTTCAGATTTAAATTGATCTAACAACACGGATGGATCACGTACAAAAATAATCGAATCGCGTTCATACGCCATTGCGTTTTTGCTGGTGAAGATCAGCGGTGTCATTTCTGTTTTTGCGCCTTCTTCTTGCTCAATAAAACCTGCCGTCCCCAAATTAATCAAGGCCAACTGATTTGTTGAAAAATCATCTTGGTTTAAACGCGTCGGGTCGAGTCGCATCCACGGGATATACGCCAGCTCTGCTGGGCCGCGCGCATTGCCAGATTGCACACGAATAGCCGCATCCCGATCACCAGCGACTTTATCGATGGCAAATTTCACACCCCATTTGTCGAATAAAACCGGCATGGTGGAATGACGTTCAGGCATGACCATCTGCATTTGCGGATCGGGCATGGTTTGATCTGCTTCAGACATCGGGTCAACAAAGACCATTGCGCTACCACCTTTCAGCACAAACTGATCGATAGCATAGAGTGTCTTGTCTTTCAGTGATTTCGGATGAATCACTAACAAAGTATCAATTTCCGGTTCGATATAACTTAACTGTGTGCCCAGATCACGCACTTGATATTCGTTCCGCAACATTTCCATGATCGCCCACGCTTGTGAAGGTGTGCGTCCGTCTGGACTACTTTCTCCGAACACTGGCAATGTGCTGATCACACCGATTACGCGATCTTTAGGATTCGCGAGATCGTAGATCATTTTCGTCAACTCATATTCAAGTGTTTGTTCTTTTTCTGGCTGGAAAAATGGAATCGTGATTTCATCGTCCGTGGTATTCGTGCCGGCTAAACCGAAATACGCAATTTCGCCAGAGCCTCCGAGTGGCAGTTGTTGCATACCAAAGCTGACGGCTTCATCTTCAAGATCAGAAAATGGTTCTGGATCCGTAATGATTAATTCGAGTTTACCGTTCGAAGCTTCGGCATACTCTTCTAAGATATCGCGAACGCGTGCGCCATAATTACTCAGCGTTGGAATGCCGTTAAGCAATGTGCCCGAAAAGTAATAACGTAACGTCACGGGCTCTTCGAGATTACTCAGAATATTTTTTGTGCCTCCAGACAAGGTGAATAATTTATTTTCCGTCACATCTAATCGCCATGATGTTAAGACACCACTGGCGATAATGTTCAACGATAAAAACAACGCAATGGCGAGACCAACTTTTATGATCGTTTGAAATTTTCTACTCATGATTAGCTTGCCTTCTTACTCTCAATCGCCAGTGTGTTTAGATATAACCAGACGCCAATGAGGGTCGCAAAAAAGATCAGATCGCGAATGTCGATCACGCCTTTTTTAATCGAATCAAAATGACTTAAAAAACTGAACGAACTGATCGCGTCAAGAATGGACTGTGGTGCCCAACTACTGAAGAAATCCAATACGATCGGGAAACCACTCAAAATAAATAAGAAACACAGTACGACACTGATGACGAATGCAATCACCTGATTTTTTGTCAGCGCTGAAATACAAGAGCCAATCGCAAGAAAGCCTCCTGCCATCAACAAGCTCCCAATGTAGCTCACAAAAATAACCGTATTATCCGGGTCGCCCAAATAGTTAACGGTAATCCAAATCGGGAACGTTAACGCCAACGCGATCGCCGTGAAAAACCATGCCGCAAGAAACTTACCTAGGACAGCTTCATTTAAGGTAACGGGCAAGGTCATTAATAATTCGATGGTGCCGGTTTTGCGTTCTTCCGACCAAAGCCGCATAGAAATGGCCGGGATTAGAAAAAGATACAACCATGGGTGAAAGCTAAAAAATGGTTCTAAATCAGCTTGATTCGTTTCATAAAAATTCCCGATATAAAACGTAAAAATCCCGGTTAAGAATAAAAAGATAACAATAAAAACATAGGCCACCGGCGTGGCAAAATAAGCTCGCAGTTCACGTTTAAAAATCGCTTTTATATTTTTCATGACAAATGCTCCTGCTCTGCAACAGTATTCGTCTGGGTAGTGACAGCGCGGAAGACTTCGTCGATACGACCAGCTTCAACACGAATTTCGCCCACTTCCCAACCACTGTCGTGCACAATATCGCCGACCGTTGCAATGATACTCATGCCGTCGTTCGGAACGATGAGTAATTTGGTCATACCCATCGCTTCACTCTCAACTTCGATACGATTCACGCTCGGTAAAATGGCCAGCAATCGATTGGCTTCATCGACATGTGCGGTTTTGATTTGAAGACCAATTGCGTTGTGGTATTTCGATTGTGAAATTAATTCGCGCGGTGTGCCGTTAAATAACACGCGTCCACGTGAAATGATGATGGCGCGATCACAAACAGCGTCCACTTCTTCCAAAATATGCGTTGAAATGATGATGGCTTTTTCTTTCGCCATCGCTTGAATCAAACTCCGTACTTCGTGCTTTTGATTTGGATCCAAACCATCGGTCGGTTCGTCCATAATTAACACATCCGGATCATGCAAGATCGCTTGCGCCATACCAACCCGGCGCTTAAAGCCTTTAGAAAGTGTTTCGATCGGTTGATCAAAAACCCCTTCCAAATGAATTTTTTTCACCACCTCTTCAATACGATGCTCGCGATATTCACCGGTCAGGCCGCGAATGTCAGCGATAAAGTGAAGGAATGATCGGGGCGTCATCTCACCATAAGCTGGTGCGCCTTCCGGCAGATAGCCGAGCTTTTTCTTCAACTCTATCGGATCTTCCAAAACATCATGACCACAAATGCTAACGGTACCCGATGTGGGTTCCAAAAAGCCGGCGATCATTTTCATCGTGGTGGATTTACCGGCGCCATTAGGGCCGAGAAACCCGAGAACTTCGCCGCGTGCAACGGTGAATGAAATATCATTCACAGCACGTAACGAACCAAAGGATTTGCTTAAATGCTGAACTTCAATTGCGTTATTCATCAGATTGTTTAAGTGATTTACGTGTGGTTATCCGGCATATTTATTATTCTTGCCAGTGAAAGTAAGCGGCCATATTTTGCATAGAACAAGCATGACGTCAACTCGACAAATAATGACCTGAATTGTGGCGGAAGGTTCCCGGTTCAATCGGAAGGTACCAGATACATGGCGAGAATGATCAACAGTAACACAGGTAAGCCCAATAAAGCGGTACCAATAAAAAATGTCTCGTAGCCGACCTGATCAACTGCGACGCCTGAAAAACCGGCGAGAAATTTCGGCAGTAGCAACATGACCGAACTAAACAAGGCATATTGTGTTGCTGAATAGGCCACATTTGTCAGGCTAGACATGTAAGCAACAAATGCGGCTGTCGCAATGCCTGCACTGAAATTATCTAATGAAATTACAGCGGTTAGCCAAGTCACATCATTGCCCACGCTTGCCAAGTGGGAAAAGAATAAATTACTGCCAGCAGACAAGATCGCGCCGAGTAATAAAATCCGCATGACTCCATAACGAACGATCAGTACACCACCCACTCCAGCGCCGAGAATGGTCATGACCACGCCATAGATTTTCGTAATGCTTGCAACTTCGCCTTTACTAAACCCCATATCGACGTAAAACGGATTCGCCATAATTCCCAAAACAATGTCCGAGATTCGGTAACTTCCGATCAACAACAAGATCAACAATGCGCGCCAAGCATAACGCGCAAAAAAATCTTTAAATGGTGCGATCACAGCGCTTCTAATCCATCTAAGAAACAGCGAAAAAAACGGAGATGTTGAGGTACTCTCACTTTGAGCCGCTGCAGGATCGTCAACCATACCAAGCCGATCGGGGTCAATCTGTGGCTCTTGGGTGAGCAAGGTGCTAATCACGCCGATCAGCATCAACCCTGCCATGCAGAAAAAGGTCAGCATCCACGGCAAATGTTCGTAGGTCGCTTCATCCTGATCAAACCACGCCGCCAGCCCAAGCGCCCCGGCAGAGGCGGTGATCATGCCCAACCGATATCCGGTCATGTAGCTGGCGGCCATTGCACCCTGCCATTCCTCATCCACCGCTTCGATCCGATACGCATCCAACGCAATATCCTGAGTTGCAGAGGCGAGTGCGACGAATACCGCTAATTGCGCCATGCGCGTTAGATCGAGAGCCGGATCAGTCATGGCCATGCCGATCAGGCCAAGCATGATCATAAACTGAGCACTGATCAACCAACTGCGTCGTCGTCCCAATTTCTGACGTAAGAACGGTAACGGTAGGCGGTCCACAAGCGGTGACCAAACCCACTTGATCGCGTACGCCAAGCCGACCCAGCTAAAGAAACCGATGGTGCTTCGTTCAACGCCCGCTTCACGCAACCAGAATGACAACGTCCCAAAAACCAGCAGAATCGGTAGTCCCGCAGAGAATCCCAATACCAGCATGCCAGCGACTTTTGGCTTGGTGTAGATTGCGAGTGATTCCTGCCAGCGCGAGATCGCGTTTTTTGTGTGATGCATTGCCCATTTCCATTCTTTCCGTTGCCGACACAGTTTGTCGTGGACTTATTAATATGTACACTGATTTCAATCTTAATCATCATCAACACAAGGATTGTGAACATGAAGATCTTTACCTTCGGACTCGTCTCGTCCGCTCGCAAAACCCTCACTCTCATCGCGCTTTTGTCAACGTTTAGCTTTTCTCAAAGTTATGCTTACACACTGGACGATAATTACATTGGCACTAACCACGGAGGTTGGGGCGATGTTGTTGGTTCATCCAACACATTCGATCTACATGGATTTAATATTCAACTGACGGGCTCTGTTCTTACCGTAGATATTTATACCAACTATGCTGGTCTTGCGGACAATAAAATGTACGCCGATATGACAAACACCACTTACGGCCTCGGTAACGGAATTGGTTATGGTGATCTACTCATCTCAAATTCTGCCGACAGCTTCACGCATGGTTTTGCATTGGATAACCGTTGGAGTGCTTTAGGCGGCACAGGCACATTATTTGCGACAAACGACAGTTTTCTGAGTAGTGATGATTTCGTCGAAACGGGACACCGCCACGGTTATGATATCGCCGTCGACACCACCGGCGCATCGAAATTAAATAATGGTACATGGTCAGTAAACGAATCCGGCGGGTATCTCAGCATGCAAATGGATCTCGGTTCGAGCGGCTTATTAAACAGTGATGACTTGTATTTTAGCTGGGGATACACCTGCGCTAACGATATGCTGATCGGTAGCGTTGCGATTGCTGATATTGGTGGCGAAACCAAAGATGTTCCAGAACCGGGTCTCCTTGGTTTAGTTGGACTCGGTATGCTCGGCACATTACTCACACGTCGAAAAAAACGTGTGAAAGCTTGCTAGATAAAAAACACGAAGCTTGCGAGTAATCACCTTTTACTCGCACGATTTAAATCGTCGTTTAATGTCCTGCCGAGAGATCTGTCATCGACCAGCGTGCACGTGCTGAAAATGCCTGCGATGAGCGTTCTCCTGCAAGTAATCTCAACGCGCCAGCGTATGCGATCATTGCGCCATTATCGGTGCAAAATTCCAGCCGCGGATAAAATACATCCGCATCCAACGTTTTAAGCTGATCACGTAATAGTTGGTTTGCACTAACACCACCTGCGATCACGAGTCGCTCCAAACCCTCCTGCTTGAGTGCGCGCTCACACTTAATTTTAAGCGTATCTACCACAGCCTCAGAGAATGCACGTGCAATGTTTGCCTTACTCTGAGCAGACTGATCAGACACTTCCCACGTCGTCCGTGTAAACGTTTTTAATCCACTAAAACTAAAATCCAAACCGGGACGGTTGATCATCGGACGCGGAAAATCATAAACCCCCGATTGACCTGATCGCGCTAACCTCTCAATCGCAGGACCGCCCGGGTATCCCAAGCCAAGCAATTTAGCTGTTTTATCAAATGCTTCACCCACCGCATCATCTAGTGTCTCTCCTAGGATCAAGTACTCCCCAACACCTGTCACGCGTACCAACTGTGTATGACCACCGGACACGAGTAAAGCAATAAACGGAAATAGCGGTGGATCAGGCTCCAGCATCGGCGCGAGTAAATGCCCTTCCATATGATGCACACCGACCGCCGGCACTTGCCACGCCCACGATAATCCTTGTGCAACAGCAATCCCAACCATCAGCGCACCAATCAAACCTGGGCCTTGTGTGTAAGCAATTCCATTGATCGCTGATTCTTCGGTACTTCCCTCGGCGAGCACGTCGCGAATTAAGGGGATAATGCGTCGCACATGATCGCGTGATGCGAGCTCCGGTACAACGCCGCCATAGACGGCATGCAAGTCCACCTGACTAAACAATCGGTGCGCGATAAGCCCTTGATTTGTGTCGTAAATTGCAATGCCTGTCTCATCACAAGAAGTTTCAATACCTAAAACGCGCATAATCTTTGCTTTTCTCCAAATTAGCCACTAGAATAATGCGCCTTTTTAAGGCAGTGCAAGCTGTACTGTAAAACAGTACTTTATACATAACATTTAATAGGAACATCGAATGCCATCAGTTAAGGTTAGAGACAACGAACCTTTCGACATCGCACTACGCCGCTTCAAGCGTGCTTGTGAAAAAGCCGGAACACTTGCAGAAGTACACCGTCGTGAATTCTACGAAAAACCTGCTCAAGAACGTAAACGTAAAGCCGCTGCAGCCGTAAAACGCTGGCAGAAAAAAGCATCTCGCACGACGTTGCAGAAAAAACGACTTTACTAAGCTCGTCCCGATCAACTCGTATTTTACCTAAATTGATCGTTGGTTTTACCACCGGTCCCAGAGCCCTATGTCCGAGACACTGAAAACACGCCTCAACGAAGATGTTAAAAACGCCATGCGTGCTAAAGAGAAGCCACGCCTTGCAACACTTCGTCTGATCACAGCTGCTATCAAACAACGCGAAGTCGATGAACGCATTGAGCTGGTCGACGCGGATATCACAGCGATTCTCGATAAGATGGCAAAACAACGGCGTGAATCCATTGCTCAATATGAAAAGGCTGATCGTCAAGACCTGATCGAACAGGAAAAATACGAGATCGGTATCATCCAAGAGTATTTACCCGAGCAACTTGGTGAAGCTGAAATCACCACACTCATCGCCGCCGCTATCGAAGAAACAGGCGCGAGCGAAATGAAGGATATGGGAAAAGTCATGGGTGTGCTCAAGCCTAAGCTCCAAGGCCGGGCTGACATGGGTAAAGTCAGCGGCATGATCAAACAACAACTCTCAGCTTAGTTTCCACTCTTTTGAAGGTTATACTTTGATGTATGGCCGGACGTATCCCACAAAACTTCATTGACGATCTGCTTGATCGCACCGACATTGTTGATGTCGTGGGCGATCATGTTCAATTACGCAAAGCAGGTAAGGATTTTCAGGGTCTCTGCCCTTTTCATAACGAAAAAACGCCTTCTTTCACCGTCAGCCAAGTCAAACAGTTTTACCATTGCTTCGGTTGTGGTGCGAACGGTTCAGCGGTTGGCTTCCTCATGGAATACAACCATCTCAACTTTGTAGATTCCGTACATGAATTGGCGAAACGTGCCGGCATGGAAGTGCCTGTTGATACCGCCAGTGCACCTCGTCAAAATAATGATCCTGTCTACAAGATTACGCAAGACGCTTCCGTCTTTTTCAAAGCACAACTTCGACAACATCCACAAAAACAACGAGCCATCACTTATTTAAAAAACCGTGGTTTGGATGGCAAAACCGCGGCGGCCTTCGGCATCGGTTTTGCCCCGCCCGGCTGGGATAACCTGATAACAGCATTATCCCCCTCAACAGAAACGCTTGCGCTCATGGTGAAGGCGGGTTTAATCGTCGAGAAAGAAGCGGGAGGGCATTACGATCGATTCCGTGATCGCATCACTTTCCCTATCCATGATCTTCGTGGCCGCGTGATCGGCTTCGGAGGTCGCGTGATTAATCCTGACGATCAACCAAAATATCTGAATTCTCCAGAAACACCCATATTCCAAAAAGGCCGTGAACTCTACGGCCTTTTTGAAGCACGACAACGCAATAAAAACTTAGAAAACATCATCGTTGTCGAAGGCTATATGGACGTGGTTGCACTTGGGCAGTTTGGGATAACAAATGCCACAGCAACGCTCGGCACTGCAACCACGCCGGATCATTTACAACGGCTTTTTAAATCGACGTCTGAAATCGTATTTTGCTTCGACGGTGATAATGCCGGTCGGCGAGCAGCTTGGAAGGCACTGCAAATTGCGCTGCCCTTTTTATTGGACGGTCGTTCTGTTCGATTTTTATTTATGCCAGACGGTGAAGATCCCGATTCATTGATTCGTGATCGTGGCGCTGCGTATTTCCAAGCCGCTGAAAACACAACACCACTATCCGATCACCTCATCGACACCTTAAGCCGTAATATCGATCTCAGTGGACCTGAAGGTCGTGCGCAATTGGTTTCTAAACTATCACCGATGATCAACCAATTGCCGAACGGCGCGTTTAAATTGTTGCTCAAACAGCGCGCACAGGATTTAACTGGTGTCGATTTGAATCAACTTAGCCCACCGCCGTCATCGCAACCAAATGGTCCTACCCCACCAGTTGCACCACCACGCTCACGCCCCACACTGCAAAACCGCCAAAGAACGCGGAGTGTTGCTGCAAAAACGATCCACCTGCTTTTAACGCACCCCGAATTACTTTCATCTCACGCCTTGCCGGAAGAGTTGGTGATGTTGGATCACCCCGATATCCCGTTGTTACTCGACGTTGCACAACAGATCAGCCAAACACCGCAGATCTCAACAGGACAATTATTAGAAAGTTGGCGTGAAAGAGACACTTATCCACAGATCCAAATGCTCGTTCCTGGTATCCGGGGCATGAATGAAGTCATGATCCAATCAGAATACGCAGGCTTGGTGGAATCCTTGCGCGGAAAGTTGGTCAAACAACAACGTAAAGCAATAGTGCAGACAGCCGATGGCAAGATCAGCGACCAATTCAGAGATCTATACAAACGGTGAGAAAAATGAGCTTGGTAGGTAGAAATCTACCTTATCAAGCTGTATGATAGAAGGTTGAGTTTTGCTCGAAGGGTGGCAAACAGCCTGCCGCAAGTCTACACTTAATTATCAACACTTTACCGAAATTGCCTTGCTGGCGCTTTGACGTAAACGTCACGACACATTGGAGATGGAACCATCACGTTAATGGATACTTCAAAAGATAAATCACCCGTTGGAACCGAACAACAACGCTCATTGTTAAAAGAGCTTATCGCGAAAGGTAAAGAACAAGGTTACCTGACATATCACGAGGTTAACGATCACTTACCCGGTGATATTGTTGAACCTGACCAGATCGAAGAAATCATTGGCATGATCAATGATATGGGTATCACCGTTCACGAAACCGCACCTGATACCGATTCGCTTCTCATGTCTGATAACGCCGTCACTGATAGTGAGGAGGCGGCTGAAGAAGCAGCAGCAGCACTGGCGCTCGTAGACAATGAGTTCGGTCGAACCACAGATCCCGTCCGCATGTACATGCGTGAAATGGGCACAGTTGATCTTCTCACCCGTGAAGGTGAGATCGTCATTGCTAAACGCATTGAAGAAGGTCTAGGCCAAGTCCTTTCTGCCCTGTCTGATTATCCCTACATTGTTGAGCAAGTGCTCGCAGAGTACGCACGCGTTGAAGCTGAAGAAATCAAACTCACTGATGTGATTACAGGATTTTTCGATCCGGATGAAGAAGCCGCTGTCCCAACTCCACCACCACAACCCGCCGCAGCCAAAGACGAAAAAAGTAACGACGATGACGACGACGAGGATGACGACGAAGAAGAAGACGAAGCCGCCAACCAACTGGATCCTGAAGAATGTCGTGAACGGTTTGAAATTCTCGCTAAATTACAAGACAAAGTACTTGCAGCAACGAAACGCAATGGACGTAATCACGAAAAAACCAAAGCCTTGCGTGAAGAATTTGCAAGCATGTTTACCGAGTTTCGCTTTGCACCGAAATTAGTCGAAAGCCTAAATATCCAAGTTCGCGCAATAGTTGACGAAATCCGACGGCAAGAACGTAACATCATGGTAACGTGCATCAAACGCTGCGGAATGCCGCGTAAGGAATTCATTACTTCCTTTCAGGACAACGAAACAAACCTAGAGTGGATTGATGATTTAATGGCCAAAGGTAAAGATTGGTCTAAAAAGCTTGAAGTATACAAAGAAGAAATTATTGTATCTCAGCGTAAGCTCGATATGGTTGAACAAAACTCAAGCATGCCAGTCATCGAGATTAAAGAAATTAACCGTCGTATGTCGATCGGTGAAGCGAAAGCTCGTCGCGCCAAGAAAGAAATGGTCGAAGCTAACTTAAGATTGGTTATTTCGATCGCCAAAAAATATACAAACCGTGGCCTACTGTTTCTTGATTTAATTCAAGAAGGCAATATTGGTTTAATGAAAGCCGTTGATAAATTTGAATATCGACGTGGTTATAAATTCTCCACCTACGCGACATGGTGGATTCGACAAGCCATTACTCGTTCGATCGCTGATCAGGCTAGAACAATTCGTATCCCTGTTCATATGATTGAAACGATTAATAAACTTAATCGTATTTCACGTCAGATCCTACAAGAAAAGGGACGCGAACCCACACCAGAAGAACTCGCTGAACGCATGCAAATGCCAGAAGATAAAGTCAGAAAGGTTCTGAAAATAGCGAAAGAACCAATCTCTATGGAAACACCAATCGGCGATGATGAAGATTCACATCTAGGCGACTTTATTGAAGATATTAATATTCAAGCACCACTAGACTCAGCAACATTTGAAGGTTTGTGTCGTGCCACTAGTGACGTACTTGAAGGCCTGACCCCAAGAGAAGCGAAAGTGCTGCGTATGCGTTTTGGGATTGGTATGAATACCGATCACACACTGGAAGAAGTCGGTAAACAATTTGACGTAACACGTGAACGAATTCGTCAAATTGAAGCAAAAGCGTTAAGGAAGCTTCGCCACCCTTCACGATCAGAACAACTGCGAACGTTCCTAGACAATTAAGTTTTTGGGCGAACACAAAATCACGTGTTCGCCCACATCAAATCGCTTTTAGGTAGCAACGCAGTCCGTTATAATTCCCCCCCACAAAGGGCCTGTAGCTCAGTTGGTTAGAGCAGTGGACTCATAATCCATTGGTCGGAGGTTCGAGTCCTCCCGGGCCCACCATTCTTATTCAAATGGTTATACAATATGTGCCCTTAAGCATAATGTGATCCTAAAAGTGCCCCTTATGCTTTAATTAAAGCATAAAGTGGTCCTATGCAACCAGCAGCCACCCGCAAAGTCGTGCCAAATTATCAACATCAACGGTAGCATCACGCCTTGCTATTCGTAAACAACAACCTGAGATAAGCCTATTACTTTTTCATTCCGATAGTAAAGATTGTAGAGTTTGTAAGCTTTTACATGAGTTTCCGTTGAAATCTTTTTCTGTTTTAATATTTTTGGCAACAGCCTGTGCGATGCCCTGCAAATCTTATTTTGTTCATTATGTCTATCCTCTTCTTTTTACAAGGTTAATGATAGATCCTCCGTTACACAGTTTTAATTACGGTCTCAAAAGCCCATGCAACAGCCTGTATCGCTTTATTCTTAGGGATGCCGTAAACTTCTCGGATTTCCCGGATAATTGATTTCTTAGAAATAAATCCCTTTCCCCGTTTAGCTAACAAATGGTTAACAGCTAGGCTTCTGGCCTTTAACTTTAGTTGAGATTGAGTATCAATTTGCCACTTTTTATGACTATCAACCATATCCCTAACGATAGAAGGAAAATGATGGGCCAAGGCACCTTTTGAAACTTGAATTTCTCTGGCGACCTGTGCAAATGATGGAGGAGGCAGCCCCTCATATTTCCTTTTAACTTTATCAAGTCCATTTAAAAGCTCTTCACGCTTATGTCTTTTAATCCGCTTTAACGGTTTCATACAAACAGGTAACGTATTTGTCCAATCATTATCAAGATTTATAGTGGAATTTGTCAGATCCCCACGGAATAATGAAGTCAATGGAACTCCAAAACGAAATGCAATCTTTCTTGCTAAGCTCAATGTCACAGGTTTATCACCTAGCGCAATAGCAATGCATTCATCTCTTGGAATAATTTTCCAATATTTATTTTCATCACTCAGTTTCCAAGCTTGTTCAAATAACTCTGCGACAATTTTTTTTGTACTATTTTTAGGAAAAACCAGTTCAGGTTCAGTAGAAATTGTTTCAACGAGATCAAATAAGTCATAACCTGAGGCATCTCGTCCAAAATCTTGAACAGATAACTTTTCTTCAGATAAATCTTTATTACAAAACTTACAAATGTTACATGCCCCATAATATCCAGTACCGACCTGTTCTCTGCGACAAAATGGACACTCTTCACGCAGAAGTAACCCATGCAATTCACATCTAAGTATAGGCTTTAAATGCCATGCCAATTTAAAATACGTAGGACGACCCAACCTAGCTTGCTCCTTAAAGCACATCGGACACCATCTAAGTTTTTGGCTATATGATTCCCGTGAACGGCTCACTGCATCTTGAATTGATAACAATGTTGTTGAACGTAATTCATCAATGCCTGTGGCATGTTTCGCTACCATATATAGTTGCTTCGTCCATTCATTTGGTCTAATCCAAGTAGCTATCGGAGTTGGTCGTTTAATTGTTGACTCAGTAAATGTATTTTGAGGGAATTGTTTCGAGGAGTGATCATGGCAATACCTAAGAATTCGTCCAACAGTCACGCGATGTTTTGCGGCTAAACGAATAATTACACTACTCAGAGATTCAACTTCGCTAGTACCCAAACCTTGAGGGTAAACTTTGAACAATTCCGACATTACAAACGACCTGTATTAACTTTATGTCTTCGTGTCTTTACCTGAAAAGGTCTTCTTAAGACTTTTTTAGGGCGAATTGCCATTTCCTCGTCTCCCGAATTAGTATCTAATGCGAGCTCACCGTTGTATATCTCACTTGCTAACACATCAATGTCAGCAGAAGCTCGTTTTGTCCGTAGAAAGTGGTTATATGTCAAATCGTCCTGATTATTTTCATGATGAGCATATGCAAGGGCACTCAAGATCCATTTTTTCAATTGCCCAACACACCCCAAAGAACCATCCAAAAGCTCTTCTGCATAATCTTTAAGATCTATCGTTTTCTTATTTTTGTTCAGCCATGTTGTATAGGTTTCTAAGATTGAGAACCATGCTTCAACATCCTCTATATTATCTTTTTTATACCTCGATAAATGTACAGGTTTATTACGGCCAATCAGGTGTGGAGCTTGCCTTAAGGCATCCAAAAGAGGGTATGCACCAACAAAGATCAGAACTATGCCTGTATCTTCTGCCATTGACTTCCAATTATCTAAGGCCGCGCTTATTTCGTTTGTCCGCTTCATATGTAATATATGTTGCATTTCATCTAGGATGAGGTACTTTGTTTTACGCTCACGTAACGCTTCAAGCAGTGCATCGTCCAATACCGCATCACTTTCACAATTCAATTTGGAAAAGCTATCTTTAATGGCTCCCTCACTTCCATAAAAGGGATGCTTTAAAATGTGAAGTAATTCACAGGTAAAAACTCGAGGATTAAATTCTCGATTTCGACCCTTATTACGCATAAACCACCTTATTACTGGTTTATCGTCTGGTTCACCCAAAATCATATTGCTACTCAAATATTCCTCAATCTCATTCCCAATACTTGTTTTTCCAGCTCTTGAAGGTCCTGTTAGAGTGATAATATCTCCTGGCTCACTAAACACTATCGATGAACAGCAGTGTGCAAAAGTTTCTATATATTTTCTGTGTTCTATTTTTATATTTACGATTTCATTTCGCGCTTTTATCATCCACTCCTTATTCATAATTTGTACTCCACTTCTTTGATGTAAGTTGTTTGATTTTGGACTTATCGTGCGATGCAAATAGACTAGAGGAGCTGTGCTCAATTTTTACATCACTTCGGCTAATGATATTATTATCGATACTTTGTGTATCAAGGATGCGCTTGTCAGATTCAGACATCATTTCGACTAACTCAATGTTAGCTTCCAACTTTGCTAGTTCTCGGATCGACCTTCCCTGATTGACAAGGATTGCGTTTGAAACTTTATTAACCGGGTCATATGCCTCAGATAAGCTTTGACCTGAACATGTAGCTACAACCCATTTCTTATTAGGTACTTTTGCATAGATCCTAAACGGGTCTTCATGCTCAATTCTTACTAATGGTTTTTTCTTTGCGTATTTGAACTCAACAAAGTCTGGATGCCAGAAATGTCTCCCATCAATATTAATTCCTCTGTGTGGATCTACTGTATAATTTTTAATGTCAACAGCTGTTTTTATTATAAATTCTTGGGTGTAATTAACAGGTATACCGGAGATAGAAAATTTAGACATACCTTCGGAATATAGTTCATCAGGACTTTTATCTCGATAGCCACTTACCGTCGCATTATAGTGGTTCCTAAAGGCTTCTATTTCTAAGAATAAATTGTTAAGCGTTATAACGGGCCTTTTATCTGGACGATGTGAACCGTCAATAGATCTTACTTCGTTCAGTTGAAGGACATGGCCTGGGCGATAACATAACCACTGTGTTAATAATTGTTTAAAAAGCCTTTCTATTTCAGCACCATAGCGTGAATGACCTGCAGGGCGCCAACTCAAGTGAGTTCCAATTTCAGCAAGTAATTGCCTGAAATACAATGATCTAAAATCAGAACCCCTATCTACTATTACACGTTCAGCGAACCTGCCCATCAGACGCACCATTCGTCTGATCAGCATTGCACATGAAATTCTGCTGGGAGCTCTAAAGGATAACCAAAATGCCAGCCATTTCTTCGTGTTGATATCTATAACACCAGACAACCAAGGACGTGCCCCATACCTCACTCCATTGCTTGCCACCACCAAACACCAAAGATCTATCAGATAATGGTCAATTGAGACGGTCTGTAAAGGCCTTGTAGGTTTAAGCGAGCGGGTGTGTACTTCAGATGGGCTTTCAGCACTATGTGAACTTCTTTTCCCACCAACTTGATAATTATCTTTCACCTCATCTCTAAGACGAGTAAAATAAACACGGAACGTTGGATCGCTGACAGGCTTTTCATCAGGATGTAACTTCCTTGCGTGGCTACAATACTTCGAATAGTGCCTTGCCATTACCCCATTAACGATCCGTACCACTTCGAGCTCTTTTATGAATGAACATAAAACCTGATTTTGCTTTCTTGTCATTTTAGGGCCGTAGTTACCTTTGCCTTTATTTTTTAACAGCAAAGACTCCATGGGTGAACGACCAACTTTCTCTCCTTCTCTTATCTTTTTCTTATCTCTTTTAGTCGTCCCATTCACGATTCCACTATTTATTTTTTCAAGAGATACTAGCGCCCTTTTTATCTCTTGTTCGGTTGGCAATTTTTCTGATTTAAATGTAGATAGGGTATCACCCAGAGAATGCTTTTTATTTTCCACCTTCTTTTGTTCACGGATTACATCAACATAAGTAGAACTGGTAGAAACATAAAAAGAGTTTGGTACAGTAATTAATTGCTCCTCTAGATCGCAAAAAAGCCTGCCCATTTCTATTAATTTTGCGAAGATAGAGTAATCCGAAATAAACGTTTTATTTCCAAGCTCCTCTATACTTAGCTGCCCCCCAGCACCTTCAACAACGCTTAGAATTTTTTTTATTTCATCTTTTGAAGGAACTGATTGAAATTGCCTGACATGAAGAAGGAGTAATAAATTTTCAGTCCGAAAATAATCTTTGTGAGAAAGCTCAAGAACATAATAGGACAGCCCCATTTCTTCAAACTTTTTTTTAGCTGCAGTTCTAATGTACTCCCCATTCTTAAACTCCCAGTTGGGGTCTCCTTCTTCGATTATTTTTTTTAACCATGAAGAGAGTTTTACCTCAATAACAGCAGGGCCATTAATGGTCAAAATTAAATAATCAGCGAAATAATCTTTCGTGATAAGTTTTCCTGACTTATTATTTTCTGCAAGCTTTATTGCAGTCACCTGATCGTAGATCTCAAGAATACTCTCATTAAACTCAAAATGAACAGCAGCAGCAAATTCACCTGAATGACTCTCTGTTTGTAATGTGAATCCCATTTTCTTAGAGGCAAACTGTGAGATCACATTTCCCCATGCATGGACACCAACTTCGCGGGCACCTTCATCACGACGGTTTTTTAGGATAAAAGCCCTTGTTGCTCCTGATAACTGATGGCGTCCAAAATAATCGCCAAGTTCTAAATCACTATTCATAACACCATTTCCTATAATTCTTTAAGCAATAGTGGCCAGCTACATCAATAGATTATTGATATAGGGATCTATGGTAGCTAATGTGAACCTTGACGAATTGAGGTATTAGGACGATAATTTAGGTCGCTAAACGGTGGTTCGTCCATCTTAAGAACTCGGTGTCAGGTTCTGATGCCGGGTTTTTTTATGTCATTTTCACTTCCCCTTTTACTTATTTCTCTTGTTCTTACATATAAGGATATAGCTTGTATTATTTTTGATTTGTTACTGTCGATTCATCTGCACCTTGCCCTGCTGGCGGGTGATGCAAATATTCTGGTAATGAATCTATCCCCCCGGTTAGTCCTTCTTTCAGGTTTAGTGCAACAGCTATTTCGTGACTCTGTCCTCTAAGTGCCGCACGTCGCCCTTTCAAAACCTCATAAACCAGCGAAGAAGAGAAACCATTTCGGCGAGCCCATTCACTGATACTAATCCCCCTTAGAGAGAATTCATTTCTAACTTGCTGTGGAGTTTTTGTTGGCATTTGTGTAAACTAGCGCACTATTAATTTGACAGTTACTGAAATTATAAGAATATGTCCGATAATTCTTACATTAAATGAATAATATATCAAACGCAAATTTCTCGAGTATTAATTTTCAGAGACAACTAGGTGAGCGGTTACGTTCAGAACGCCAACGCTTAGGCCTAAGCCAATCGGCGGCGGCCAAACTGGGTTCCATCACCAGGGCTACACAAAGCCTCTATGAAGGAGGGGATGGAAGTCCCTCACTAGAGTACTTGGCTAGGCTACAATCAAACGGATTTGATGCTAGTTTTATTTTCTTTGGGCAGATGGCATCTGAATTTGACAGGCTCCTAACTAAAGCTGATTTAATCAAAGCTTTTAAGCTAGCTGATAAGCTTGGGCGCGACAGGGATGGACGTCTCCTCGATATTGTCTATCGTGAAGATTTATTTCAACGTCTTTGCCTAGAACTTTGGTCGAAAGATGGCATTCTTTCTGAAACGGATCTAGAAACCAAAGTTGTAAATTTAAAATAATGATTCGCTTAATAGAATCACTGTTGAACCCTATTCAGCGAGAACGATTAATCTATGACTATTATTTCTGGCTCCTCTTAGAAGAACTTTTTTTGCAAATATCTAGTTTTCTAGACAAAGCAAACTCTAAACATGTGTCCTTTAAATTGAGACGGAAGATTGATGAATTGTATAAACTATCATCGAGAGCTGTCAGATTTGGACGCCCCCTAAATTTAAAGCAATATAGCTATATAGAAAAACTCCAACTCTCTGGTATTTCAGATCGTGATATTCGAAGACTATCCGTCGGTAGGTATATTCAAGAAGAGTTCATTAGAAAAAGAAGTTCGATTGATGTGGTGATTGAGATACTGGGCTTTCTGATGATAATGCTGTGCTTAGTTTCAGTTACTTACCTAACCTTGTTAAATTGCATCTAAAATTGATCCAGCATTTGCACTGAATATTGACCCGTCTACTCGAACTATATCACGGTTTATTTTTCATCTTTATCTTTGTTTTTCTCCTTCGGCTTTAGCTTCCTGCGTCGTTCTACCTCCTCCACCCCTGGAGTCGTTATTATTGGTTGAGTTTTTGAACCGATAACTATCGTTACCCGTTTCGACGATATGACAATGGTGGGTGAGCCTATCGAGTAATGCCGTGGTCAGTTTTTCATCCCTAAACACCGTAGTCCACTCCGAGAAACTTAGATTCGTGGTGATAATCATGCTGGTACGTTCATAAAGCTTACTGAGCAAATGGAATAACAAAGCACCACCTGCCTGACTAAATGGCAAATAGCCCAGTTCATCGAGGATGACGCAATCGGCATGCACCAGGCGATTCGCCATGCGTCCCGACTTCCCTTCAAGCTTTTCCTTTTCCAGCATATTGACCAGCTCAATGGTCGATAAAAAACGTACCCGTTTGTGATACTGCTGTATCGCCTGAACCCCCATCGCTGTCGCTACATGGGTTTTGCCCGTTCCGGGTCCGCCGACCAACACCACATTCTGACAGCTCTCCATAAACTCACAGCCATGCAGAGATTTAACCAGTGTTTCATTGACCTCACTTTGGCTAAAATCAAAGCCATTCAAGTCTCGATAGGTAGGGAACCTGGCGGTCTTCATCTGGTATTGGATAGAACGGACTTCTCTGTCCGCAACCTCTGCTTTAATCAGCTGTTGGAGTAACGGGATGGATTGACAATAGGCGGGGGAGCCTTGCTCATCTAACTCAGCGATACTGTGTGCCATGCCATGAAGTTTTAACGACTTCATCGTTTTTATCAGACTATCAGCGGACATCGACTTTCTCCCGAAGGTGATCATACCGTCCAGGATCCGCTTTGGGTTCTTCCACCAGCTGAAGTGCCGGCGGTGGCTTCAGAGGGTTGGGACGCGGCACGTCCAGTAATCGGCTCAGACAGTTCAGCACGTGTTGTTTAGAGACCGTGCCACTGTTGAGTGCCTGCTCAACGGCTTGTTCAATCTGCCGTTCATCGTGTTGCAGCACCAATGCCAAGATCGCGACCATCTCCCTGTCACCCCCCGGGTGTTTGAGCAGTTGCTTCTGCAACCGCCTGAAGCCTGAAGGCAGTTCCATAAAAGGCGCACCATTACGAAGTGCCCCCGGTTTACGTTGTAATACCGACAAATAGTGACGCCAGTCATAAACCGTTTTACCTGAACGGTTGTGATCGCGTGTAAAGACACGCTGATGCACAGCAATCTCCTGTGTTTCAGCCACTATGACTAATTGCTCAGCATAGACCCGCAAACTGATCGGACGGTTGGCAAAGGATGCAGGCACACTATAACGATTGCCTTCAAACGTGATTAAGCAGGTGGATGAGACGCGTTTACTGTGTTCAACAAAACCGTCAAACGATTCTGGAACAGGCATCAAGGTAGATTGCTCATCCACCCAGGCCTTAGCGATGGTACGTTGCTTTTGTTCTGGATGTGGGGTCTCAGACCAGAGGACTTTGCAGCGTTGTTCTAACCAATCGTTTAGTGCATCCAGTGTCTTGAATGATGGAGCCTCATGCCAGAGACGATGCCTTGCATCGCGTACGTTCTTTTCAACCTGGCCTTTTTCCCAGCCGGCCGCCGAGTTGCAGAACTCCGGTTCAAACATAAAGTGACTGGCCATAACCTGAAAGCGACGGTTGACGATACGGACTTTGCCTCTCCCAATTTTATCTACTGCCGTTTTCATGTTGTCGTATATGCCACGCTCCGGTACACCACCTAATGCAACAAAGGCATGGTTATGTGCATCAAACAGCATCTCGTGGGTTTGGGTCGGATAGGCTCGCAGGAAAAAAGCCCGGCTGTGACTTAGCTTGAAGTGCGCTATTTGTAGTTTGGTTTTTTTGCCATTAATCCTGACCCAGTCTTCACTCCAGTCAAACTGGAAGGCTTCGCCAGGAGCAAACAACAAAGGAACGTAGGTGCCTCGGCTCGATACCAAACTCGCTTCCTGTTGTTGTTCACGCCAGCGCCGGGCAAAGGCGGCCACTCGATCGTAAGAGCCTGTATAGCCTAGCGGGATCAGGTTATAAAAAAGCTGCTTCACCGAGCGCCGTTGTTTGCGGTGACGCTTTGATTCCCGATGTAGCCAGCTGCTGAGTGTTTGTGAGTACTCGTCCAGTTTACTGGGGGCTGACCGTTTCGGATATTGAGGCTCAACCACATGGCTGGCCAGATATTTACGGACCGTGTTGCGAGATAAGCCTGTTCTTCTGGCTATCTCTCTAATCGGCATGCCTTCTCGATGATGCCAGCGTCGTATTACACTTAATAATGCCACGTCTATCACTCCTTTTTATCTCCTGTGTTTTTGAGCACAGAAGAGGTTTACACGTGGGTCAATTTCCAATGCAAATTTAGGGCGTTAATGGATCACTTTTGAGTGCAATTCAACAAGCCGCCAACGTGAGTGCTGATCGATCAAGATCTTTCAGTGTACGCAGGCGATTCTTACGCCCAAGATTTCTAGCTTCTCTTACAATTTCAGTGATCAGCATATCAAGCACGTCGAGGGCTTCATCCAAAGCAATCGTCTCAAAGGCTTTTACAAATCCCACCAATAATGCTGTGCGCCGATCCTCAGGCATCCTGGCAATTTTATGCATCGAAGTAATCCCGGCATATCGCGCCAGGTTTGTAAGTCGTATTGGCGGTATTTTTCTGAAGTCGAGTTTATGTAGGCCAAATGTTCGCAGATCAAGATAGCGCTGCAAGGCAAAGTTCAAAGACGGGCCACTAATCGTCGTTGGGCCTTTTCGAAAGCGATCAAACTCGGATGTGCGTTGACCTTCAGGAATTTGAAGAAGGGTTTCCAGCTTCGCTCTTTGTTCCTCATTCGGTAGCGAAGACAGCCGTCGCCAAAACCTATCCGCAGCGCGTTTTCTGATTTCTGAAATGAGTCGAGAAAGGGTTGATTCGCCTGGCAACAGAACCTTATGCTGTATCAGCCAGACTGTGGCAAAATCAAACATCACACTGGGTCTTTCGTTGCTGACCCAAGCTCGCGCATAAAGCAGCCGACCAAGCCGAAAAACCCAAGGCCATTCACCAAAATCGTGATAGCCGTAGTGCTTACGAATTAGCGCGGTGTGTTCACGCCTCGTGGTTTCTCTTTGTCCGTAATCTGCCAATACTGCTAAATCACTGATCAAGAGCTGTCGGCCAATAAACTCCTTGACGTTTGCAGGTGCCATGGCGAGATCAGTCAGAAAGGTACCGAGAAATCGAACGGATGTTAATTGCAGCGCTACTCCCAGTCTGTTTTGATCGCCACGGCGCTGGGCGATGAAAGCGAGATCCGATTCATCTAAGTGAAAATAGCGAGATAGCTGCACATCGTTGGGCTCACCAACATACTGGCCGTAGTCAGCTTTCTGTTCAGCCGTTAGAAAATCTACCGCCATGAATACCCCAAAACACCGGTAGAACTTGAAATAGTAGATTTCTGAGTGTCTACGATATTATAAGTTTGTGGACATCATAAATGACCTGGAATAAACTGTCTATTAAGTCCTGTTTAGATGGGTTAATAGACAGTGCGTCTATTAAATGATTTAGGAGACATTGTTTTCAACTCATGCGACTCTTTGGATATGCTCGTGTCTCTACGAGCCAACAATCGCTCGATACGCAAGTCAACGCCCTCAAAGAAGAAGGCGTCAAAGCCAATCGTCTCTTTACTGACAAAATATCGGGCAGTCATGTTAATCGCGCCGGGCTAAATCTCTTGCGGGTTAAAGTTGAAGAGGGGGATGTCATTCTGGTCAAAAAGCTGGATCGTCTTGGGCGTGATACTGCCGACATGATCCTGTTAATCAAAGAGTTCGATAACATGGGTGTGGCCATCCGATTTTTGGATGATGGCATCAGCACCGAAGGCACGATGGGGCAAATGGTCGTGACTATTCTGTCTGCTGTTGCTCAGGCTGAGCGTCAACGGATTTTGGAAAGAACCAACGAGGGGCGCATTGAAGCCAAAGCCAAGGGAGTGAAGTTTGGTCGCAAGCAAACAGTCAATAGAAAAAAGATACTGTCGATGAGAAACGAGGGTACTGGTGCTACAGAGATTGCAAAACAGCTCGGCATAGGAAGATCGACGGTTTATAAAATCCTGAAAGAAGAAAGCTAACTCATGACATCAGAAATACAAATTTACACTGCACTGCTATCGGATATCAAGAAACGTATCCGACACGGACAGCTTAAAGTCACTCAATCGGTGAATACTGAACTCATTGAAATGTACTGGGATATTGGCCACATTATCAATGATCGCCAGCAACAGCATGGATGGGGAGCCCAAATTATCCCGCAACTGGCTCGGGATATCGTCAATGAGCTACCAGAGATTAAAGGTTTTTCCGAGCGAAATTTAAAACGTATGTTGCGCTTCTATCGGGAGTATGCATTTCCGCTGGAGGCTGATCCGAAAAGCAGCACTGATGGGGCAAGAATACCCAGCACCGAAAAAGTGCCACAAGCTGTGGCACTATTGCCCTGGGGGCACAATTCTCTTCTGATCGAACGGATAAAAGATCGTGTTGAGCGCTTTTGGTATGCAGAGCAGGTGCTTACACAGGGGTGGAGCCGCAATTCGCTGTTACAAATGATTAAAAACGACGCCTACGCACGGCAAGGATCTACCGTGAGTAATTTCGAGACAAGGCTGCCAACAGCCCAATCTGGCCTTGTACAACAGATCTTAAAAGATCCGTATATTTTTGATTTCCTAACGTTATCGGAGCCCTTCAAAGAACGGGAATTGGAAACGGAACTCCTCAAACATCTCGAAAAGTTTCTGCTTGAACTAGGTGGTGGTTTTGCCTTTGTGGGGCGTCAATATCCCATCACAGTCAGCGACCAGGACTACTATATTGATTTGCTTTTCTATCACATAAAACTGCGCGCTTTTGTTGTGATAGAACTCAAAAGAGGAGAGTTCAAACCTGAGTATGCCGGGAAAATGAATTTCTATTGTTCTGTAGTGGATGAAAAACTACGGCATTCGAGCGATAAGCCAACCATTGGTTTGATTCTATGCCAAACCAAAGATCGTATATTGGCTGAATATGCATTGCGAGGTATTAAAAAGCCCATTGGGGTATCAGATTATGAGCTCACTCGTGCATTACCTGAAAGTTTGCAATCCAGCTTACCAAGTATTGATGAATTAGAAGCCGAGCTCAGTGGTGATATTGAACACGGTAGTGGCACTACTAAAACAGAGGAGCCTTAGCGTACGTTTTCGTACCGTTGGACTTCAAACCCCTATTTAAAACGCTATGGGAATAATATTCATCTGGCTGATTTTGAGAGGGCTTTACTACAGATAAATCAGGATGCTCAGGCGTGTTTGTAAGGGGATTATTTGTGGGGATCCCTCAGGGTTGAATGTTATTTCCAACTAAATTGGAGCGTTACAATGTGTAATGTGATTTTCATTGATATGAGATGCGAGCCTTAACGTCAGAGCAAGAACAGTTAATGTCGGATTGGCCCAGCTAACCGTTGGGAACACACTTCCTCCAACAATATAAAGATTTTCAAGATCGTGAGCTTTACAGTTAGCGTCGACAACCCCATCAATTGGATCTTTTGACATACGTGTTGTGCCCAGTTGATGGTTAGAATATAAAATTTCGTCAGATACGCTTACTACTCCTGTCTGAACAGCGAGTCCTATACGTAACAACTCATTTGCTATTAGTTTAGACATAACTTGATGAGAGTACCTATCTAGATCAGATATTTCCCAATTCAGGTTAATCCGTGGCATATCTAAAGCATCATTTGAATGAGTCAACGTTACACAACTGTATGGATTTGGAGATTGCTCAAAAAACAAGCCTACCTTTGACCTATCTTTGTCTGTCATTTGCGGTGAACGAAATAAGTGTGCTTTTGCATTCAGTACCTGGTGTACCTTTCTATAATTAGCTCGTAATCCAAAACAACGAGCAAATTTACGCCCATCGTTTGTTTGAGCAATACCAGTCCAATCACCTAATTCAACATTGTTTTTAATTTCAATTCCTTCGATGGTTACATGAGGGTGCTCCATAAAATATTGACCGATTTTGCCGCTACTGTTGCCGACTCCCTGTGCATACTGTTGTCTCGACCCGAGTAACAATCTAGGAGTTTCGATACCACCTGTAGCTAATATAAAGGTTTTGGCTTTAATCTTACCCGTACGACCTTCTAATGTACGGATATTCAAACACTCGACAGCGTTATTACGGTTATCTGATAAATGAACATTGGTGACACATGCATTAAGTAAAACACTTATCGATGTGCTTTTAGCTAAGGAATCTTTGTTTTCTACTGCAAAATCTGCTTTCACTTCCCCAAATCGCCAAATACTGGTTTGAAATTCGTTCGAAAACCATGATGTTCGGGTGGATGAATTTGTGCAGCTGAGTTGCGTAGGAGTGAAACAGGCATCTTCCACATGCAAAAGACGCGCGGCTTGTGGGTAAAACCTCATTATCTCTGCAGCGCTAAATGGCCAACCACTGTCTGGCACCCAAGGTAAAGACTCAAAATCTTCCTTATTAAATTGCGCACAATAACCTGCCCACAATGAGGAACTTCCCCCGAGCAACCTTGCTCGTGTTTCTGTGAGCGGATAACTAATGCCACTTACGCTCCCGGTTAAGCTTCTCTTGGCAGACGTTGTCTCTTCTAATCCACCTGCTTCTATTAGAAGCACATTAAACATCTTTGCCAGCTCGTTCGCCAACGTAATACCTGCTGGACCTGAACCAACTATTGCAATATCAGTTGTATGGTTCATTGGCGTAAAGCTATCCAGTGCATTTAGAATCATTTTAACTTCTCCCCTATGGTGAGTTTATGCCCACTTTTGTTGTGTTAGTGATATTTTATAAAGGATAAGACACAAATCATTAGGGTAGAGTGCGTAATAACATGATGCTGATCGGTCAATATCATTGATGGTGATCGCTTTATTGTCTGCCTGCCGAACTTGTTAAAATTTACCCTTAGCGATCAGCATCCGTCAAGGTATTTCGTTTTTTTCGCATGGATTCTCCTTTCAATTCAAGTTTGATGGCACCGTGAACCAGGCGATCTAAAATGGCATCGGCATGGGTCGATTCGCCGATCATGTCATACCAGTTTTCGAGGGGTAGCTGACTGGCAATCAAGGTTGATTTAGTGTCATACCGGGCATCAATCAATTCGAGTAAATCACTGCGTTGTTGCACGGTTAAGGGCTCCAGCCCCCAGTCATCTAAAACCAATAAGCTGGCTGAAGAGAGTTTATTGATCAACTTCCGATAAGTCCCCTCCGCCTGCGCCAGGTACATTTTTTCCAGTAACTGTTTCAGTCTGAAGTAATAAACGGTGTGACCTTGCTGGCAGTGATGATGCCCTAAGGCACAAGCCAGGTAAGTTTTACCGCAACCGGTCGCACCGGTGATCAATACATTCTGATGTAACCGTAACCACTCACCCTGTGCCAGCGAACGGAGTTGGACTTTGTTCAATTGCCTGCTGGCATCGTAATGTAACTGAGCAAGCTCTGCCCTGACTCTGAACCTTGCCTGCCGCGTCAGTCGTTCTATTTTACGCTGCTCCCGCCGCGTTAATTCCTGTGCCAATAACAGACTTAATCGTTCCTCAAAGCTTTGCTCCACATACAGATTGGGTTGTTCAGTCTGTTGGACAAGTGCCTCTGTGATGCCCCGTAATTTAAGCTGATTCAGTTGTTCATAAAGCTGTTGCATCGTTTATCCTCTGTTAATGATAATAATGATGGCCACGGATATTCGTGTGTTCAATCTCGGCTAATAAATCGGGTTGTTTGGCGGGTAAGGGTTGACTGTCCAATCCTTTTTCCAGCATCGAACGGATCCCGGCCAGTCGAACAATGCCAACGGCCAACGCCCGTTCACAAGCGGCTTCGAGCCGCTCAGGTGAATAGGTCTTGGCCAGCGATAACAGACCGAGACAAACACGGTAGCTTTGTTCTGGATGTTTCTTTGCCTGTAAAAACTGGATAACTAACTGCTCTGTTGATTCACCGATATCAGCCGCCCAGCGCTCAAACCGTTGCGGTGACCATTGCTGCTGTTTTTGATGAGCAACAGGCATATGAGTTTCTTGTGTGGTATGACCGCCTACACGATGTGAACGTGGATGTACCGCCACTTGTTTTCCCTGGTGATAAAGAGTGACCAGTTGTCCGCTGATGTGTGCTTCAAGCTTTTGCTTGATCAGGGTATGCGGTACCGAGTAATAATGTTTTTCGACTTCAATGTGATAATCGATATGCACTTTGACCTTTTTAACTTGTGTGTAGGTGTAAGCGATGACAGGCAAAGGTTTGAGTACCGGTTTATCCAGTTGTTCAAATTGAGATAAGCGGGAGCCCGGATGCTTTTTCATCGGGCGCTGGTTTAAGTCCAGCAGCAGTTCTTTAATCCTGAGATTGAGTTGCTGCAGGCTAAAGAAAGACTCATGGCGCAGCCGCGCCATGATCCAGCGTTCGACAATTTGTACGCCCACTTCAGCTTTGGCCTTGTACCCCAAGGGCAGGCTACGCGCTCCTTCGGTTTGTAAGGTCGAGCCGGTACCACCACGGTATCGTAATAAGCCGCCAGTTGCTGATAAGTGGGATTCAAATCGGGCTCATAACGACAGGCTTTGGTGACACCACTTTTGAGATTGTCAGGAATGACCAGCTCCGGCACACCACCGAGGTACTCAAAACAACGGGCGTGGCTCATCACCCAGTCTTCTAATCCTTGGGAGAAGGTGGCTTCGGCATAGGTGTAGTTGGAGCATCCCATGACCGCGACAAACACCTGTGCAGTGCGGCATTCGCCGGTGCAGGGGTCAATGATGGGCATCACCGGGCCACAGTAATCCACAAACAGTTTCTCACCGGCTTTGTGGGTTTGCCGCATGGACGGCTTCTGGCCTTTGAGCCAGGCTTTGTATTGACGACAAAAATGGACATAGCTGTAATGGCCTTCGGGATGGCGCTCTGCGTATTCATCCCACAATAACTGCAACGTCATGGTTTTGCTTTTCAGTTCTTGATGGAGAACAGACCAGTCAGGTAGTGCGTAGCGTTTGGGCGTGAGCTTTGTTTTAAAGAAGGCCTGTCGTAACGCGTCATCATCCCAGTGTTCGGATAACGGCCAGTCGGTGATCCCGAGTTGGGCGGCTCGGTTAGCATAAGTTGAAACCGTGCCCGCTGATATGGACAGGCTTCTGGCTATTTGCCGGTGGCCGAGTCCACACCCGTACTTTAATCGAAGTATCTCTTTTAGTTTACGCATCGTCAGTGTCGCCGTTGGCATGGTTATCCTCTTCAAATAAACACAAAAGGATAACGGTTATAAATACCGGCAGGGCTGACAAAAAATGTCAGTATTGAACCGTTAATCTCCGTTCAATACTGAATAACATAACGACTCAAAAGTGATCAGCATCAATGTTATTGAGTGATCACGATGGATGTTATTCGGCGATCAGCATCAATGTTATTAGGTGATCAGGATGGATGATAATACGCAGGTAGAGTTTGCATCTACTCATCACACCAATTTTTTGTGTGAATAAAGTTATCGCCAAATGTCGTTTAGCAATTTTATATTACTTTATTTTATGTTACATTTTTACCTCGTTTAACGATTTAATTTATTAAGGGGTACTGAAATGAAAGATATTAATAGCCTTGAATCTCGTCTAAATAGAGTGTCTTCTTCATTACGTAGTGACTTAACTCACATAACGGAACTTTATGGCAAAATCGATAGTAAAAATAACGTGCAGAAAAGTTGGGGTTCTGCAATGCGCGTTTGAAGGTTTTTCACAAGTTACGCGATAATACCGCCATTTTGTCGCGTGACTTGGCTTCTAAAAAATACTTCACTATTGGTAATCTTTTTATATGGCGACTTCACATCCAGAGCTTAGGCCTGTTGAGCAATTAGTGTTGCAGGGCACATCGTTTTGTAATCTAAACTGCACTTATTGTGATTTAAGTGAAAAAAGCAGACTAACCAAAACGAAAATGCCACTAGGATCGGTTTATCAACTAATTGGCCAATTGATTCTAGAAAATTTACTCACATCTGAATTGGTTATTGTTTGGCATTCAGGAGAACCTCTAACTCTACCTCCCCAGTACTATACTGATGCTATTGAAGGAATTTTGAATTTTTGTCAAGAAAATATACCTGAGCTATCTGTTAGTTTTGATTTTCAAACTAACGCCACTTTAATCAATGATGCTTGGTGTGATTTTTTCGAACAATATTCAGAGGTTGTAAACCTAGGAGTAAGTTGTGACGGGCCTAGTGAATTACATGACTCGTTTCGTGTTGATTGGAAAGGTCGTGGTACATATGAGCGTACCCTGCGCGGAATGGAGGCCCTTGAATCTCGCGGAATCCGATATAATTTAATCGCTGTTGTTACTAAAAAAACACTCGGTAATCCAAAAGACTTTTTCGATTATTTTTTCAAGCTCAGTGAGGGAATAACCGATTTTCACTTTAATATCTTAGCTAGTCCTATAGGCTCAACTAACGATCTTGATTATGGTATAAAAGATCGTGATCTTTATTACTCATTCTATCGAAATTTGTTTGACTTTTGGGTTGATAGTGGGGTTGCAGCTGAACGCTTTCCTATCAGAAATTTTTCTCAAACATTACAAAGACTTGCCTCCCATGGAGTTCCTGAAGCACCACAATATTTAAAAGATAGTAGTGCGCCTTTACGTTCTCTCAATATGGATGCACAAGGCAATATTACTTCATTTTATGCTGGTCTTGATATAGAGACAGAAGCTCATCGCTATGGAGATGGTCTCGGCTTAAGATTAGGGAACATCCAAGAACAGACTCTAGCTGATATGCTACATTCTTCGAAATTAGCAGAAATAATTAACGACTTTAACAAAAGTCATGATAAGTGTGCTTCCTCATGCGAGTACTATTCCGTTTGCCCAGGAGGTTTTGAACTGATTCAGATGGCGAAAAATAATAGCAAACCTCTAAACAATGAAACATCAGAATGCATCATCCATGTTAAGACATTGACTGATGCAGTGCTTGATGCAATTGACTCTAGGAAAGAAAAAGATAGTATTTCTGTGTAATAGAATCCTAGATCTGCTCAATAAAATTATAACCAATCTTTTGAGACAGTTGGTCAAGCAGCCATCGCCAATGGCGAGCTGAACAAAAGCCTGGTGATGCTGCGATTATCCAACGTTCGACAGAAATGCCATTACAGTTTATAGTGTCAAAGAATTTTGTCATCAAAGCTAAAGCCCGCTCACGAAACAACTCCTCTGATTTTTCGGGTGTTGTTCCAACATTTCCATTGAAGTCATTGATAAAATAATCAAGATCGATATGTACGATTACTCTGCCTAAAGGGATATTACTTAATAGGCGCGATGCAAATGAATCACCAGTATAGCTTCCTAGCTGGTCAACAGATGGTTGAATCTCTTTCTTAATTGTAGCGAAGTCTGCTTGTGAAAGGAAAGGATGCGTTATTGTGTTTGGTTTCACGTAAAATGGTTTAGGATTATTCTTGTTTACGTGATTCAAGTGTAAAACATGCAAAGGAGAGGGTAAATAATATAGAGCTGTTACAAAACTACCTATGCTGACAGCACCACTATTGATCACATTTATCCAATCTTTAGCTTCTCTAGGATCAAACTGGGTATTGCTACCCGAATCCAAAAGGCTATCCTCAACTTTCAATAGTAACGTCGACATCATGTCTGTATGATCATCTAAATGTATGAATACAAGCGGTTGTTCTTTAGTTTGTTTAGACAAGTATTTTGCAACAAAATAACCTGTCCAGTTATCTTCCAAACAAAAATCATAGTTTTGTAATGGAACATGGCACTGTGCATAATTATCCTTATTGATATCAAAAGGTAAGGTGTTTAGGTAATCTAATAGCCACGGATCGGCTTTGTGGTGCGTTAAATCTGGCCCACAGAGTGAAATACGTTTGCACTCATGATCCATTTCAATTTTAGTACTTCGTGTAAATTCATGTAATTGGTTATGTACTTCAGCCTTACTGTAAAGTGCTGTTATTTTTTGAGAAACCTCTAGTGAATATCTACTCACAGGCAATTTTTTCTTAGTTTTTCTATGAATATAATCCATTTTATAAGCTAAATTGAAATGTTCTCTGGGATAGGATCTTCAACCCATTTTGGAAACTGCTCACGTACGTTTGAGTACAATTCTTCACAAGCTTTTAGTAACGTACCATCATAGCCCAAAACTAAATCAGCATGCTCAAGAAATGTCCAATTAGGCCAAATAGGATTCCTAAGTTGTTGCAAGCTTTTAAATACAGAAAACGGTGACTCAATACCAAGATACAGGAGTAAAATTGCCGCTGCTGCTGAAGAGCGTGAGCGTCCCATATGGCAATGGACAAGTAAATGTACCTGAGACGAAAAGTCAATATTGTCAGCAAACTGACAAATCGTTTTAACATCAATTACCGTAGGTGGGTAGCGGGTATTATCAGAACTAAGAGCATCGTGTAGATACAATACTAAACGAAATTGACAAGCAATATCTTCAATAGAGCTTGGTAGCTTCGTACCGGGATCAACAAGTGATAAAATATGAGTAACAGTGTTGGGCATTCCCATCTCGATCTCTTCAAGACCAGTAATTGAAAGTGAAAATTTGTGATTATCGTATTCAAACATCTTTTATTTTTAATTAAGCAAAATAAAAACCTCACAGATTTGAACAATTCCATATCTGTACGGAAAATTTATACGAGGACAGTATGCATGATCCGATAAGCACTGACAAACTAACCTCTTCCTACGAATTTGGGTTTGAAGTAATGGGGCCAATACTCGCAGAGTGCTGTTTTCTTTTGCATGAACATTTGAAGATTTTAACTAATGTTGAAGAACATTCAGTTCTTTATTGTGCACGTGGTGGGCTAGTGATTAAGCGCGCTTTAGATATTTATCTTGCAAGTACTGAGCAGAAGTTATCCTGCACTAGCCATGACTTTATGGTTTCCCGGCTCGCAGCATCTCGGTTGGCTTTAAATGTAGCTCCTGGGCATATCGAACCTTACCTATCTTTAGAGTTTAGAGACCGTAGTTGTGCTGAAGTGGCCAAAGCTTTAACTGGAGAAAATATTGTAGATACGGGCCTATGGTCTGAACCATATAACTTAGATCGCCTACTCTATCTCTTCGATAATACTGAAGAAGGGGCTATTTTTAGGCACACTTTAACGGTTCAAGCTAATTTATTTCGCGAGCATTTCCTTTCAATAGCAAATAACAAAAAAATTATTCATATCGTTGATACTGGTGTATTTGGATCTATAGGCCACTTTATCCAAGTAGCATTCCCTGATATTAAGATAAATTCAATCTTGTTATTCCATGCAAATTACAAAGCCAAATTGCCCTCCCCTAGCAACGTCCTTGGACTAGTCTGTAATGAAGACAGATATTCTCCATGGAATGTTCGAACTTCTTCACGGCTTTATTGGCCATTTATTGAAAGTTTTTTTGAGCCAAATTTACCCAGTGTACGGAACTATAAAGTTGACTCCACAGGTGAAATTATTTGTAACTTACAGACTGAAAACTGGGAAGAAAATTTGTATCCGACTCCAGGCACTATTAGAGACGGTGCATTTGATTATCTTACTAGTTTGAATACAACTTCATTATCACAAATCACAAAAAACTCTTTATCGACATGGAAAGACCTTCGCAAAAAAATTATTTTACCAAAAAGCAAAGACCTTGAATTAATGGGTGTCAAGAATCGTGGCTTAGATTTTGGCTTTGATGATACGGTTACTTTTGCAGCAAACGGTAATACTGAAAAATTTACAAAGCAATTGAGATCAGTTAATGAATCTGTATGGTCTGAAGGTAAATTGAGAGAACTCTTTCCAAATGTAGCTAGAGTGTTTTTGTATGCTAGGGAACTTAATAGATGCTTTCTCGCAATTGTAACAATGTTAAAAAAACTAAGATGATTATATGTACCTATATTTGAAAAATATTTCCATAGGAAGAAATTCTTGATTTTCTTTTTGCCAATTTTCATATGCGGTATCAATGTCAATTTTCGAGGTCTCTTCATTAAACCAATCTTGAAGGTTTAATTTAATATCTTTTGGTAGTTTGCATGCACCTTTGCATGAAATGATCCCAAAAGTATATTCAAATGCTTTTTTAGAAATATCTTTTACATCACTTAAATCTGCTTCCCTGAATACACAACCTGTCATTACTGTTTGGTTTTCCGGCTTGTTTCCCATAACGGTGTTCTGCAGCTTAGCATTATCGAAAGAACAATGAATAAATTTTGAGTTTTTTAGATTAGAAAATCGCAGATCAGAATTCGTGAAGTCAACACATATGAAATTACAGTTCCTAAAATCGCTTTTAATAAGATTCGCATTTCTAAGGTTGAAACCCTTGTTTCTTGCGAATATTTCATCAGGTTTACAATGATCGAATAATTTACTCAGGACATATAAAGCAGTATCAATATCTGAATATGGATCATAAAAATTAATCTTGCTCTCTATTTCCTCTGAGGACTTACAAACGAGCTGCTCACTTTCCCTTGATCGTCTAGAAATATATTCACATATTATATCCATAATAGATAATCGATCTTTTTTGCTTTCAATAGCAATTCTTTGGAGAGAAATTAAACCAGCGTGTCTGGCACCAATATCTTTTCTCTCTTTTTCCCAGGTTTCCCATTTATCATTTACTTTTTCGTATCGAGGAACACGATGGAATGTACTAAGTTTTTCGGTTGCTTGACTGATACGTTCGGTTATTACAGCATCTTTCGCATCCCTTATTTGGGTATCAGCTATTATTGTTCTTTTATAAATATAGAACGCCCCCCATATAGCACTCAACAATACGACAACGTCGCTGATAAGGGCAATGAACTCAACTACATTTGTAGTCATTTGCTGTGATGAAACCTCTCTATTTTGTTCATTATCAATAGATGAAGTCACCATGGGTAAAACTTTCTGCTTGGGTATATTCTCATCAGCTTTAACTTCAGGTAGTGATAAGGCGGTAAAAAATAATGTTATAACAATGATAAGAAACCGTTGCTTCTGGGGCTTAATTGGTGGATATTTTAGTAACATATTTGAAAAATAAAGCTCATGCGCAGAATGATATCCGAAACTTTAAAGTGTAAAGTTACTTTACCTAGAGAGGTACCTTAAGTGGCAATTTTTGCTGTTGTTACACGACCAACATCTGACTCGCTAAACTCCCTTATTTTTACAGATGCTTCGAGTTGTAATCCATTTGGATCTTCGAAGAAAATTGACTTTATATAATCTAAATCTGTAACCTCAGAAACTTCTATACCATTCCCTTCAATACGCCTTGCTAAGATCTTTAGGTTTTCTAGTGAATCGACTTTTAGAGCATAATGATACATTCCTTGAGGCACACCTAGCGAGTGATTGATACTGGTGTCATAGTTCTCCGAGATAGTTTTCACACCTTTTGCCTGCATAAAAACCAAGTATTGATCCTCGCCAACATTGATACATGTCTGTCTGATTTCTCCTCCATCAGAAATTTCAATTCGCTCATCAACAACTAATCTACAATCCAAAATATTGCAGTAAAAATCTAATGTAGCCTCCATATTATGCGTTGAAAGTCCTATGTGAGCGAAACCTGAAACCATTTTCTAAATTCCTCTTGTAAGTTTGCTGTTGTCTTCTCTATTTATTATTTCTTGGATAGTTTTGCACGGATCCGACTTATTTCGTCGGATAATGTTTTCTCTCGTTGAGTTACAAAACCATCAAGGCAATTAGCAGGTATAGCTAACTTAGGTAAAATTTCGCGTGACTCTTTACGAACATAAAAACGATTGAGTCCATCGAATAATGCAAATAGATAACCCTTACTTTTCAATTTTGGCTCCCAATCATACCAAGTCGGTTTATTCGTGTGAGGGGATGTAGCCTCTATCACTAATACTACAGGTCTATGATTAGTGAAGCTAGTGTTAGATAAGATACTTTTTTCGTGCCCCTCAACGTCTATTTTCAGAAAATGAATTTCACGGTTTTTTGCATGCTGGTCTAGCAAACTATCCAGAGTTTCTGCTTGTACTTTATATTCAACGGCTTTATCGTAGTTTGGAATGCTGGTATCAAGTAGTTCAATTTCACAAGTAGCAAGTGCAGAATAATGTGGCACCCATAATGAAATGATACCTGGTTGATTTGATACGGCGCATCGTAAATTTATGTCTCTCGATCGTAGTTTTAGAAAAGTATTAAATAGATCAGGTTGTGGTTCAATGTTTATTCCGGACCACCCTATGTCGTAAAAAGCTTTTGTAACACTATACTTTATGGGATCCCATGCCCCCACATCGACATAAAACCCAGACTTAAAAGTTGATAGTGTCCGCATTAGCACAACATCTTCAGCATTTTGAGCATAGGAGACGAACCGTATTTCACTATCCAACATTATTTTTTCCTTTGAATCATATTTTTCACTCATACAAACCTCCCTGTTTATTTCAGTAAACTTAGATGGTTATATTATCAAGTAAAAGTTAAGAAACTTTTAAAAAATCTCGAAGAAATGCACCGTTTTTAACGGTGGCTTATTCAATACTGAACTAAGCCTTACTCGCTTTTTAATATTAATTTAGAGTTATTTTAAGGCATCAGGAAAGCGATTAGATACTTTTCACTACCTACCCTAGCTAAAATTTAAAAATTAGTTTTTTGAGCAAATTAGGTTCAACAGAAATATTCTTTTACTAAGCTTTCTTGGTTTTCAAAATTGATTATATTTACTTGTCGAGACCAAAGTAGCTTTTCGTTTATTTTTAAGCCATATAGAAATTTAACATAATATTTTGATAATTGGGGTTATTACCCTGTAAGGGTAATTAAATAATTACGAGCATAGCGAGTTCCTTAAAAGGCTATGCGATAGCATTGGTTATACCCCGATTGAGCAGAGACTTAGTTAAGAGTTGTTTGATTAAATTCTCTGTCGTTTAATTGTCGTTGTTTTCTCTGATTATAGAACCGTTCAATGTAATCACAGATAGCTGCTCTCGCTTCCTCTCGAGTTACATAGCATCGTCGATTAACACGTTCCCGCTTTAACAATCCAAAAAAACTTTCAGCTGCCGTATTATCATAACAACTTCCCACCGCACTCATGCTGCTAACAACACCATGTGTTTTTAGGAAATATTGATATTTATGGCTCGTATATGGGGTTTGAAGTCCAACGGTACGAAAACGTACGCTAAGGCTCCTCTGTTTTAGTAGTGCCACTACCGTGTTCAATATCACCACTGAGCTCGGCTTCTAATTCATCAATACTTGGTAAGCTGGATTGCAAACTTTCAGGTAATGCACGAGTGAGCTCATAATCTGATACCCCAATGGGCTTTTTAATACCTCGCAATGCATATTCAGCCAATATACGATCTTTGGTTTGGCATAGAATCAAACCAATGGTTGGCTTATCGCTCGAATGCCGTAGTTTTTCATCCACTACAGAACAATAGAAATTCATTTTCCCGGCATACTCAGGTTTGAACTCTCCTCTTTTGAGTTCTATCACAACAAAAGCGCGCAGTTTTATGTGATAGAAAAGCAAATCAATATAGTAGTCCTGGTCGCTGACTGTGATGGGATATTGACGCCCCACAAAGGCAAAACCACCACCTAGTTCAAGCAGAAACTTTTCGAGATGTTTGAGGAGTTCCGTTTCCAATTCCCGTTCTTTGAAGGGCTCCGATAACGTTAGGAAATCAAAAATATACGGATCTTTTAAGATCTGTTGTACAAGGCCAGATTGGGCTGTTGGCAGCCTTGTCTCGAAATTACTCACGGTAGATCCTTGCCGTGCGTAGGCGTCGTTTTTAATCATTTGTAACAGCGAATTGCGGCTCCACCCCTGTGTAAGCACCTGCTCTGCATACCAAAAGCGCTCAACACGATCTTTTATCCGTTCGATCAGAAGAGAATTGTGCCCCCAGGGCAATAGTGCCACAGCTTGTGGCACTTTTTCGGTGCTGGGTATTCTTGCCCCATCAGTGCTGCTTTTCGGATCAGCCTCCAGCGGAAATGCATACTCCCGATAGAAGCGCAACATACGTTTTAAATTTCGCTCGGAAAAACCTTTAATCTCTGGTAGCTCATTGACGATATCCCGAGCCAGTTGCGGGATAATTTGGGCTCCCCATCCATGCTGTTGCTGGCGATCATTGATAATGTGGCCAATATCCCAGTACATTTCAATGAGTTCAGTATTCACCGATTGAGTGACTTTAAGCTGTCCGTGTCGGATACGTTTCTTGATATCCGATAGCAGTGCAGTGTAAATTTGTATTTCTGATGTCATGAGTTAGCTTTCTTCTTTCAGGATTTTATAAACCGTCGATCTTCCTATGCCGAGCTGTTTTGCAATCTCTGTAGCACCAGTACCCTCGTTTCTCATCGACAGTATCTTTTTTCTATTGACTGTTTGCTTGCGACCAAACTTCACTCCCTTGGCTTTGGCTTCAATGCGCCCCTCGTTGGTTCTTTCCAAAATCCGTTGACGCTCAGCCTGAGCAACAGCAGACAGAATAGTCACGACCATTTGCCCCATCGTGCCTTCGGTGCTGATGCCATCATCCAAAAATCGGATGGCCACACCCATGTTATCGAACTCTTTGATTAACAGGATCATGTCGGCAGTATCACGCCCAAGACGATCCAGCTTTTTGACCAGAATGACATCCCCCTCTTCAACTTTAACCCGCAAGAGATTTAGCCCGGCGCGATTAACATGACTGCCCGATATTTTGTCAGTAAAGAGACGATTGGCTTTGACGCCTTCTTCTTTGAGGGCGTTGACTTGCGTATCGAGCGATTGTTGGCTCGTAGAGACACGAGCATATCCAAAGAGTCGCATGAGTTGAAAACAATGTCTCCTAAATCATTTAATAGACGCACTGTCTATTAACCCATCTAAACAGGACTTAATAGACAGTTTATTCCAGGTCATTTATGATGTCCACAAACTTATAATATCGTAGACACTCAGAAATCTACTATTTCAAGTTCTACCGGTGTTTTGGGGTATTCATGGCGGTAGATTTTCTAACGGCTGAACAGAAAGCTGACTACGGCCAGTATGTTGGTGAGCCCAACGATGTGCAGCTATCTCGCTATTTTCACTTAGATGAATCGGATCTCGCTTTCATCGCCCAGCGCCGTGGCGATCAAAACAGACTGGGAGTAGCGCTGCAATTAACATCCGTTCGATTTCTCGGTACCTTTCTGACTGATCTCGCCATGGCACCTGCAAACGTCAAGGAGTTTATTGGCCGACAGCTCTTGATCAGTGATTTAGCAGTATTGGCAGATTACGGACAAAGAGAAACCACGAGGCGTGAACACACCGCGCTAATTCGTAAGCACTACGGCTATCACGATTTTGGTGAATGGCCTTGGGTTTTTCGGCTTGGTCGGCTGCTTTATGCGCGAGCTTGGGTCAGCAACGAAAGACCCAGTGTGATGTTTGATTTTGCCACAGTCTGGCTGATACAGCATAAGGTTCTGTTGCCAGGCGAATCAACCCTTTCTCGACTCATTTCAGAAATCAGAAAACGCGCTGCGGATAGGTTTTGGCGACGGCTGTCTTCGCTACCGAATGAGGAACAAAGAGCGAAGCTGGAAACCCTTCTTCAAATTCCTGAAGGTCAACGCACATCCGAGTTTGATCGCTTTCGAAAAGGCCCAACGACGATTAGTGGCCCGTCTTTGAACTTTGCCTTGCAGCGCTATCTTGATCTGCGAACATTTGGCCTACATAAACTCGACTTCAGAAAAATACCGCCAATACGACTTACAAACCTGGCGCGATATGCCGGGATTACTTCGATGCATAAAATTGCCAGGATGCCTGAGGATCGGCGCACAGCATTATTGGTGGGATTTGTAAAAGCCTTTGAGACGATTGCTTTGGATGAAGCCCTCGACGTGCTTGATATGCTGATCACTGAAATTGTAAGAGAAGCTAGAAATCTTGGGCGTAAGAATCGCCTGCGTACACTGAAAGATCTTGATCGATCAGCACTCACGTTGGCGGCTGTCTGTGCCATGTTTCTTGATGAGGAGCTACCTGAAAATACTGTGCGCGACGCGATATTTCGGCAGTTTCCGAGAGATGCTCTGACCCAAGCTGTCTCAGTAGTGAATTCATTGGCTCGGCCACCGATTGGCCAGTATCACGAGGAAATCGTAGAGCAGTATGGAAGAGTTAGACGCTTTCTGCCTAAGTTGCTTGCCAGCATTGAGTTTGCAGCCGCTCCCGCCGGTGCGAAGACAATGGACGCCCTAAATTATCTATCTGATATCGGTGCATCGAGGCAACAAATACTGGATGATCCACCGACCGCCTTCATTTCAAAGCCCTGGAAACGTCTTGTCTTCGATGCCTATCATCGGGTGCAAAAGCGTGGATATACATTGTGTTTTCTGGCGGCATTGCAGGACAGCCTGCGGCGAAGAGATGTCTATGTTCCCAATAGTGACCGTTGGGGTGATCCGCGCTCTAAATTACTGCAGGGCAGCGAGTGGTCTAGTAATAGATTACACGTGTGCCGATCACTGGGACATTCAATCGACCCGGGCAAGGCTATAGGCACACTTACCAATCAGCTCGACGCAGCGTATGAACACGTAGCCGCCAGGTTCGATAGCAACGAATCAATCTGTTTGGATCGCTCTGGCAAGCATCCTGCGCTGACGATTTCCAATCTGGATAAGCTGGATGAACCCGCCAGTCTTACAGAGCTCCGTGATCAAGTGACGGCTCTATTGCCGAAGGTAGATCTCACCGAATTGCTACTGGAAATCCAGGTACGCACAGGATTTGCAGATGAATTTACCCACGTCAGTGAATCTAATGCGCGGGTTGACGACTTATCCGTGAGCGTTTGCGCTGTACTGCTTGCAGAGGCATGCAATATTGGCTTGGAGCCGCTTATTAAACACAATGTACCAGCGCTCACGCGGCACCGGCTGAGTTGGGTAAAGCAGAATTATATACGTGCAGAAACGTTAACCAGGGCAAACGCCCGACTTGTTGATCATCAAGCGACTCTGCCGCTAGCCCTGAAATGGGGTGGTGGTGAAGTCGCCTCCGCTGATGGAATGCGGTTTGTGACACCGGTAAGAACAATCAATGCCGGACCGAACCCAAAATACTTCAAATCAGGTCGCGGTATCACCTGGTACAACTTTATCTCTGACCAGTATTCAGGGTTCCACGGTATTGTTATCCCCGGCACGCTACGTGATTCCATTTTCGTTTTGGAGGGATTGTTAGAGCAACAAACGGGATTACGTCCGACTGAAATAATGACCGACACCACTGGGACGAGTGATATGGTATTTGGGTTGTTTTGGCTGCTTGGGTACCAGTTCTCACCAAGATTGGCCGATGCTGGCGAAGCTGTGTTTTGGCGCATCGATAAAATTGCCGACTATGGCTCGTTAAATGACATAGCCCGTGGAGATGTCAATGTTCACAGAGCGACAGCGCATTGGGATGATATGTTACGCATAGCCGGATCCCTGAAACTTGGTACCGTACGAGCATCCGAACTCATTCGTTCATTGTTAAAAAGCGAACGGCCTTCTGGCCTAGCGCAGGCAATCATAGAGATTGGCCGCATCAACAAGACGTTGCACTTGCTCAGCTATATTGATGATGAAGATTATCGCCGTCGCATACTAACCCAGCTTAATCGTGGCGAGGAAAGGCATGGCATCGCCAGAATTATTTGCTACGGACAGCGCGGTGAAATTCGTAAACGCTACCGCGAAGGCCAGGAAGATCAGCTTGGTGCACTTGGATTGGTGACAAATGCCGTGGTTTTGTGGAATACCATTTACATGCAAGCCGCGTTGGATCACTTACAAAATCAGCCAGGTAAGATCCGAGAAGAAGACGAAGCAAGGCTATCGCCACTTGTGCATGGACATCTAAATGTTCTCGGTCGTTATTCTTTTACACTGAATGAGCGAGTTAAAAATGGGCAGCTGAGGCCATTGAACCAAGTAAAAGAGCCAGATGAAGATCCTTAGCGTACGTTTCCGTACCACTGGACTTCAGACCCCCTGTACAAGCGGACACCGCTCTGACGCAAGGCCCGACGGTCAGTCAACCTTTGGTGCTGGAGGCGATGAGTGCCTTTGAGGCCATCCGGCAACGTACGCTGTTTGCACGTGAGCGGAAATTACCGGAGGTCAAACCGGTTGAAGAAAAAAAACCGATACCACAAACCCGACCCGCACCAGATCCCGGCTTTGAGCTGGCAGGTGTTTACCTCAGTGCACAAGAGAATATCGCCTTATTAACCACCCGTGCTCAGGAAAAAGTACAAGCGGTGCATCTGGATGAAACCTTTAAGGGCTGGATCCTGTATGACCTGACCGCAGACTCCGCCAAACTGGAATCGAACGGGCAAACAATCACGCTAAGCATGGTGAAAAAAAGTACGAATGAAAAACAACCTAACTCGCCTGAGGGCATTGAAATGCCAAGACTTTAATTTTCTGAACTGTTTCTTTACTCAATTACAGCTCTTAGTTATAAGTGATTTTCTAAGTTTGGCCACATAATGCTTTTTTCTAGTGGCCAACATATGGTTTCATGCACAACTTATTAGCCTTATTGATATATTTCTTCTAATAATTCAATGTGTTAAGTGCATATTCTTTAAAGTGGGACCACTTTATTATTTAGGACACACAATACAGATTTATTAACTTTTACTCTTAAGAATTTTCAAAGGGTTTAGACGTATAGTAGAAATGGAATCAATGGATCAGACTTCATTAATTTATAAATATTTTCTCGCGTATTTCTGAATTTTTCTATGTGGACTATCCGCTGCAACCTTCCCCAGTAATTCGTCAAAGTCTGTATTTGAGCTTTGACCAATAGCTTTGCAATACCATGCTGCAGTATCAACCGCTTCTTTATTTAAACTTTTGTTTAAATAAATCACTTTCAACTTTTCAGCGGTTAGTGCGATCAAATCTTTATCTGTTTGCCTTTCATGAAAAATCGCGCGCGCAGCTAATCGTTGAACGAAAATATCATCAACACTTAGCATTCTCATGTAATTTGCGACTTCCGCCGTTTTTCCTTCCACATTAATTGTGCTTGCCGCTATTAAACGGTTCCAGTTTTCGAATTGTGGAAGGTCTATCGCGCCTTTTCTTGCGTACCTTCTTAAGTATCCAAGTGCTCCTTTGCTTTCAAATTGTTTGAGTGTCGAACGATATTTTTCGTTGCCGCTATAACCTAATGCACGCAGCATATGCGCCATCACGACACGAGTTTCCGAGTCAACGGCCTTTGAGGTATTTGTACCATTTTCGAGTAAATATGCTTCTATTGCATCATACAACCTTGGATCAGACAGACCAGACCATTGCAAACGTTCCAACATAGTTTGCTTTTCTTCCTCTCGCCCTGGTTGTGCCAATAATTTAAGATAGCTATCTATCTGCTCATCTATTGTCGAAAACGCCATTGACGGCACAGATATGATGAATGCAAGTAATATGCTGATCAGTTTGCTGAATTTCATTTATTTTCCCTATGAATGATTAAAATTCTTTCAAGGCCATTTCTTAAAAATAAGCGATGAATTTATGCCTCCGAACGCGAAACTATTACTCATAATATATTCGGTTTCGAATTCACGCCCTTCATCCGCGATATAGTCAAGATCGCCGCATTCTGGATCCACATTCTCAAGATTAGCCGTGGCATGGAACCAGTTATGATTCATCATTTCGATCGCAGTCCACGCTTCTAATGCACCACAAGCGCCAAGTGTATGACCAGTAAAACTCTTCAACGCACTAATTGGGGTTTTGTTTCCAAACACCGCAGAGGTGGCTTGACTCTCTGCGATATCACCGCGATCTGTTGCCGTTCCATGTGCGCTGACATAGCCAATCGCATCGGGTGAGAGCTTGGCACTTTTGAGAGAAAGACGAATGGCGATTTCCATCGTTTCGGCTAATGGTTGGGTAATATGGCTTCCGTCAGAATTTGTTCCGAAACCGACCATTTCAGCGTAGATTGTGGCACCGCGAGATTGTGCATGTTCCATCTCTTCCAAGATCAACGCACCGCCACCTTCTCCGATCACAAGACCATCACGATCTTTATCAAACGGACGGGGTGAAAGATGCGCCTCGTCATTACGCACACTGGTCGCATAAAGAGTATCAAAGACCGCCGCTTGTGAAGCACATAACCCTTCACAACCACCTGCGATCATGGCGGTTTGTTGGCCATACTTGATCATTTCGTACGCGTAGCCAATGCCTTGACTCCCAGAAGTGCACGCACTAGATGTGGTGATCACCCGACCACGTAAACCAAAATGGATTCCAATATTGACAGGTGCAGTATGCGCCATCATTTTGATGTAGGAATTTGCGTTCAACCCATCTGTAGAATGGTTAATCAACATATTTCCAAAATCTGCAACAGCTAATGAATCACCAGCAGAGGAGCCATACGACACACCGACAGCACCACTTCGTAAAACGTCATGCCCTAGCAAGCCAGCATTATCCAGTGCAAGCTCCGCACTGAGCACAGCAAATTGCGCAACTCGGCCCATACTTCTCAATGTTTTCCGACCATAATGATCGGGCATTTCAAAGTCCATAACAGGCGCGCCAAGTCGCGTATTCAGCCCCTCATATTTATCCCATTCCTGCATACGGACAATTCCGGTGTCCATTTTTTTTAAACGAGACTTTATCGTTTCCCAATCATTTCCAATTGGCGAAAACCCTGCCATTCCCGTTACAACAACACGTTTCATTTACACCATTCCACCATTCACAGAAATAACTTGACGCGTTATATAACCTGCGTCTTCAGACATTAAAAAACTCACGGTTCCGGCAACCTCATTCACATAACCGACACGTTGCATTGGAATCATTTTTAATGCTTCTTCTAATGCAACATCTTCCACCATTTCGGTATCAATTAATCCCGGTGCAACGCAATTAACTGTTATTTTTCGTTTCGCCAATTCAACCGCAAGGGCCTTCGTTGCGCCAATAATTCCGGCCTTGGCCGCACTGTAATTTACTTGTCCACGATTGCCCGCAACACCCGAAACCGACGACATCGTTACGATCCGAGAGGCGCGTCTCCGCCGGATCATCGGCATGATAAGAGGATGCAACACATTATAAAAACCATCTAAATTGGTTCGTAAAACAAGGTCCCATTCATCAGCAGGCATTGCTGGAAATGCGTTGTCTCGCGCCACTCCGGCATTACACACGACACCGTAATAAGCACCGAATTGTTCAATATCGTCTTCTAAAACTTCTCGACATTGATCGCGATCAGCAATATCAAATTGCAGCACTCGAGCATCTTTACCTAAAGCTCGAATTTCCTCAGCAACGCTGCCTGCTTGATCACGATTCTGTTGACAATGAAGTACAAGATCGTAACCGTCTTTCGCTAAGCGTAATGCAATTGCTTTGCCGATTCCGCGACTCGATCCGGTTACTAAAACTGTTTCACTCATGGCGTCGTTTCCTGTAAAAATTTTTCCGCATCATCCGGTTGATACACATTTAATCGCGCGTGCGCTTCAATCTCTCCCCCGGATAATTCACATTGAAAAACATTCAAACCATCGGCTGTTTCTAACTCACGCTCGACGCGTAGCGACAATGTTTGATGAAAGGGAAAGTTATCAGTCGAACACGTATATTTACGCGTACCGACAAGAAACCCTAACTTTGGCTTTTCACCCTTTCGTCGCTCTTGTGTTCCTGCAAATGCGGCTACTGCTTGCGCCATATATTCCATCCCAACCCAAGCAGGAACACCGTTTTCATTCGCAAACAGAGATTGTCGCGTGATCAGTACTTCCGCCTCTAGCCAGTCTTCGCCATAATCAACAATGCAATCAAGTAAGCTCATTAAGCCAGAATGCGGAACGAGATCACTCACGCGATAGTCAGTATTCATTAATGCGCCCTAACAACAACGAGATATTATTCCCACCAAATGCAAATGAATTACTGAGTGTGTAATTAAGTGGCGAAGAAAGTTTACTGCTGGAGTTAACTAGGTTGATCGAAGGTAACGCTGGATCGAACACCTCATCCCATAGATGAATAGGTAACAATGGATCAGCCGTTGATTGAAGCGCCAACCAACAGATTCCTGCTTCGATCGCGCCAGCAGCTCCAAGCGTATGCCCTGTAAAAGGTTTAGTTGAACTACATAATGTTTCTGTACCAAAAACCGAATGCATCGCAATGGACTCCATCTGATCATTGAGCTTTGTACCCGTCCCATGAAGATTCACGTAACCCACTTCATCCGCCACAACATCACCATCTCCCAATGCACCAAGCATGGTTCTTATGGCGCCCGCACCCGATGGATCTGGAGCAGAAATATGGTGCGCATCCGACCCTTCTCCTACACCGGTTAGCTCAACCCCGACCGCTTCCTTAGAAATAAGAAAGAGTGCCGCACCTTCTCCAATATTGATGCCTTTTCTATTTTGACTAAAAGGGTTACAGCGGTCTTTACTTACCGCCTCCAAGGCAGAAAAACCTTGTACCGTCAGATGACATAACGTATCAACGCCACCAGCGATCACAGCATCACATAGCCCCGATTGGATCAGACGTCGCGCAGATGCAAGCGCCTTTGCCCCAGATGAACAAGCCGTTGATATCCCATACGTCGGACCCGAAAGTGACAATACCGTTGCGATGCATTGTGCAGCAGCCCCCATCTCATGAATACCATAGTGATAATTAGCAGGAAGCTCACCGTTTGTTACCCATTGCTTAATCGCAAACTCACTCTCAGCAATCCCTGATGTACTGGTTCCAATCACCACACCCAAACGATTAGCGCCATACTGCTCTATGGCTGCATCAACTTCTGTTCTAATCTGATCAAGTGCCGTTAGTGCAAACTGGTTATTTCTGCTTTGCCATTTTTTATCCGCCAAAGAAATAGACGAAAGTGCACCATCAAAAATGCCCAGTGGCAAAACCTGCCCCTTACTAAAAGTATCGCTCTCCGTTAGCATCATGTTTTGCGAAGTTAGATTTGTCATTATTGATTCATGTGAATCACCCGCAGCACAAAGCATTCCAAGCGCATTTAAATAATATTTCGTCGTCATAATAGTTGCTGTTCGAACGTATGAATAATCACACGATAATGACGTGGTTTTTGCGAAAATTTCTTATCAATAACCATCTTATCGTTGTCATACAAGACGTCTAACTGTTGATCATTATTTTTTAAACTTCTTTTATTCGCAGAAAACTCCAAGGTCCAACCATCCTCTAATCGATAATATTGTTTAATCGTATCTTCCGGCCATAAAGTAAATTGCATAATTTTAAGTATTTCTTCACCCGGCACCTTAAAATCTGAAACCTGCTTTTGAATCAGTTTATGTCCATTATAATCCAGTGAGAATACCGGCTGCCCCGTTGGCAAGAGTGCCTCAACTTGAATACGCATTTTATCCATTCGCGTGATCGCAATAAATTCGCGCTGCTCCTGATCAAACTTCATAGTGACAACTTGCTTCAAAAGCGAAGCCTCTGGACCAAGAGTCGGCGGTAATAATCGAAACGATCCGATTGACGCTGACGGCACTGGCAAGGAAAAACAACCCACCAAACATGAGATCGTAACGATCAAACAAACTAATCGAATCATCCTCGACAAAACTCAGCAAGCGTACTTAACCGTGAGTGATCATTCACGTATGGGTTTTTACGATCCCAAGCATAACCCGCTAAAATAGAGCTGATCATCTTCGTTACTGTTTCACTTTTATTCTCTGAAAATACAACATCCTGAAACTGACCGTTATACCAACCCACAACAAAACTTCTAAAAGTATCAACACCTTGTTGCAATGGCACTGAAAACTCCTCCTCCCAGTTTGGTGATAAACCTAATAGTTGTCGATCTAGCACATCAGCAGCGAGGCTAGCAGACTTTAATGCGATCGTTACCCCAGAAGAAAAAACGGGATCAAGAAACTCACCTGCATTACCTAATAATGCAAAACCATCACCATATAATTGTTTCACCTTGCATGAGTAACCGGTTATTTCTCTGACAGGCTGGATAAATGTCGCGTCGTTTAAATACTCACCAAGTTTACCGCCTTGGGTAATCATTTCTTTTAGTTTTTCTTCAGCGGAACCTGGCATATCCAATAAAAATTCCTCAGGCGCTACAACACCAACAGAAGCTCGCCCATCACTGAATGGAATCAACCAATACCAAATATCTTTGTGTTCTGGGTGTACAGTAATAAGAATTTTGTTTCGGTCATATTGTTGGGCTGAAATATGATCTTCCACATGCGAAAAAATGGAAGTTCTTGGATCAAAGTTCGACGGAATATTTAAATCAAGCAACCGTGGTAAGACTCGACCAAAACCACTTGCATCTAATACAAACCTAGCACTGACTTTATATGTTTCGTCATTATCGGTCGTAACAGAAAGAGTCACGTTACCATCAAGGTATTCAAATGCCGTTACGCTGTGACCATAATAAATTTCGACACCCTGCTTTTCAGCCTCATCTGCTAATATTTTATCAAACCGATCACGCTGTACTTGAAAGGTTGTACCCCACCCTTCTGAAAACTTCTCACGAAAATCAAACGTTTCATACTTATTCCGAAAACTGAAGGCAGCACCATTTTTATGCTGAAAGTTTGCCGCCTCGACTGCCTCCAACATGTCAGCCTGTTCAAGATAGATCATACATTGTGGCAACATACTTTCGCCAATCGAGAATCGAGGAAAATGTATTTTTTCAAGGACTAAAATGCGATAGCCCTTTTTATTTAAGAGCGCGGCCGCGACCGAACCTGATGGCCCAGCCCCAATAACAATGACATCAAAACTCCCTTCAAGCTGACTCATTTAATTGTTCCTTTTTAATTATGCAAACGAGAATGATCAAGACGAAAAAGTGGTGCAAGTAACCACACAAAAAGTAGTCCAATTAACACCGTCAGACCAAAATGGTGTAAGACTGGAGTGTTACTTAGTGCTAACAGACCAAAAGCTAAAAGACTGGTCCACGTCGAAAGCGAAACTGCAAGCCAAGTAAAATGGCTATGGTTTGTTTCAAATAAAAATATCCCCATATCTAGCCCAATCCCGAGAACAAGAATTAAAGCCATTAAATGAAACAGGTTAATTCCTCCTTCAAGTTGTACTAAAAGACCTAATGTAAAAATGGATGCGATTAAAGGTGGAGACATAACACGCCAAACTTGTGTTTTATATCTAAAAATAAAAATGATGAGTACACAAAGATAAGCAAAAGATACAAGTTGTATCACTTGTTTTCTATATTGCGTTAGAAGATCTGAAATGTTTTCAACCTGATCTATAAAAATTACGTCTTTTTGGTTTCTTGTTAATGCATCTAATTTATTTGTTAATTCTTCACTAAACTTAGCATCAAGCTTAATCACCGTAGCAACGTTACCCCGTTCATCCTCTAAGATAAGATCACGCCATGTATTGCTCACTTCATGAGTCAACCATTGCTCATACGTTAAAGGTGATTGTGAATTTTTCAACACTGACTTTGCGCTTTCTAACATCACGCTTGACAAGTTAAGCGTTTTAAATAAATCAGGAAGTTGAGTTTGATATAGATCGGAAACCAGACGGATATTCTCTTTTTGTTGCTTAATTGAAGGAAGAGTTGATGAAAGGAGCTGATAACCTGACAGGAAACCTTCTTCGATTAACTGATCAAGATCGGTCGCAAGCATCTCCTCAGTTTGTAAACATGTTTCGAGCGAATCACCCGATATCAATAAAAACTTCGAGCTATTACTCCCTCCTAAAAGTTCACGAATTTGTTCATCTTGTTGCTGTAAAGCGGTCGGTGATGTCTGCAACAAACGAATGTCATCGACATTCTGCCCTGAAAAGATTGATTTCATTGCGAGGCTGACAAAAAGGCATAATATAAAAATCAGAATTCTATTTTCGAGCAATATTGGAAAATGCTGTCGTAATGATCTCAACTGATCTGCTAAAACGAGTCGTTGTTGACTTGCCTTATTATTTAACAATGGAAACCAGAGCACCACTGTCAGCCATGACGCGACTAAACCTACCACTGAAAAAACAGCCATTTGTCGCAAACCCGGGAAAGGTGTCACCGCTTGCGCTCCATAAGCTATCACACTGGAAAATAGCGCGAGCAGTAAACCGGGAAATAGCTTAGCTAACAACGCGGTGTTTTTTTCATTCTGCGCACATAAATAATGCAAAGCATAATCGATCGAAACACCGACTAAACCCGCCCCAAAAGCGAACGTTACAAGGTGTACTTTATCAAAAACAATAATGCTAAAACTTGCAGCAAACGCACAACCAACACTAACGGCAAGCATAACCTGAAGAAGTGGTTTAATTCGTCGAAAAATTACAAGCATAAGAACGATTATGCCGATCAGAGAACCTACGCCAATCGTAGAGATTTCACGACTTGCTTGATCCGCTCCCGCTGCAGCGTGTAGTAACATACCAGACATCACGAGTTTGATGTCCTGCTCTGCTAAACGTTTTTCTTCACTCTCAAGAAAAGTAAGTAGCCTATTCTGAACAGCAGAGGAAAACGGATCATTAGACAGAGTAATACTCAATAAATATGTCGGCTGCTTAACCCCTGTCACTTTTAACAAACCGTTAGCTGACGTTACATTCAAGCCACTATTAGTATTGAGTGACCTCTCAGCAAAGAATCCAAATGGATCATCTATTAATGCATTCTCTGTGAATGGAACCGGGCTGAATAATTTTGACAATGCACGATCTTGTATTTGTTGATACTCACCCGATTTCAGTAAAGTAAGTTGCGATTTGTCGAGTAACGAAAAACGATAAGGAAAAGAATCCTGCCGGTACTGATCTAACGCACCATTTTCAACTCGCCATGAAACACTTGAAATATCTTCAGCATAAACTGCGTTATCATTAATAAGCGCAGTACCAAGCTTATTGATTGCTTTAGTGAGTTCATGATCATTTTCACCAGAAACGATTAATAACAGACGGCGTGAGAATCGTTTTGCCATTTTATCTGTTGCAGAGTTAATTACTGGCTTTTGATCCGGTGCTGGCAAGAGCGTCATAATACTTGAGTCAAACGTAGGCGAACTTTTAGCGGCAAGCAACATCACGATAATAATCACAATCATCCAGCACAATGCAGCAGCCTGCTGAACGTGCCTGCTGACATTCATTTTTCTTGAATTGCTTCTGAAAAAATAAAACGGATCGTCGTATGATTGTTCTCACGTTCATACATGACGATTTGATCGATATGCTTACCGCCTTTTAAATCTATTTTGTTAATAATGTGCGCAATTTGAGGCTCAACAGGGATAAGTTCAGCTTGCCACTTTATATTCGTTTCAGGCTCGCTCTCGATCTCACCATTTAACTGAAAGTATTCTGACAATGCTGACCAATTAGCCGTTAGCACTGAAAAAAATATTTTACTGATCAGATCGATCGTTGGGTTATCACTACCGTCTATCGTCACCAGTTTCTTTTCACTTTGCATGATGACTATCTCGTCGGGAGTAATCATCAATTCATTTTTTACCGGATTCAATGTTGACCATTCAATATATTGATCCCGCTGATAGTTAAATACCCCTGTTGAGGTGAGTGATGTATCTAAATTACTTAGGTATTTTTCTTGTACAAACTCGCCCGCTAAACTGGCCGTAGTCGATGTTATTGCTTCAAGTTGTTTAAATGTGATTTCTGCTTTGGCTTCCGTGTAAAAGATCAAAATACACATACTCATCAACAAATCAATTAATAATCTGGATAAGTTAACGTATCTCATGAAGCTACCATTATTTTTTTTAATAAAACCTCTGGGGAAGCATAGAGCATCTCTTCGTTTTGCATATCCAATGCGACTTGTACGGTATATGCCTTCGTTAAGCGCCTACCTGACTGTAAATCAAATATACGATAATCAATCTTTAACCGATTCTCCCACTCAACAAGCCTTGCCACGACACGTACCTCTTGCTGGTACCTTAATGGTTGAGCATATCGAACTCTGACATCGATAACGGGCCAAGCATAACCAGACTTTTTCATCTGTTCGTAGTTATAATCGATTTTATCAAGTAGTTCACAGCGTGCGATTTCTAGATACTTTATATAATGTCCATGCCAAGCAACATGCATGACATCGACATCATGAAATGGCACTTTTATAACAACATCCGCCTCGATCATATTTACTCATCTCTTTTTTTTTGATCACTTTTTAACCAGAAAGGGAAAAAGTTAAACCATTGCAATGGAGCCTTAAAGCAATATGACTCCAAACGTCTTGTATAATCTTGAACGACTTGGTTTATTTCTCTGTTTCGCTGTTGTCTATTAAAATTTAATTTCTTTTTAAAAAGCTCTACATAAATGTGATATTTCGTTTTATGTTTTAAACAAAACATTAGGTAAATTGGACAATTAAGTAAACTTGCAATTATAAATGCACCTTGCGGCATCAATGCCTGTTTATTTAAAAACGTGACCTCAGAGACTCTCCCCCTACCATCTGGAGGCGTACGGTCCCCACTGATCACAATATACTCACCATTATCAACCCTTTCTGACAAAAGCATGGCCGTGACTGGTGAAATATCGGTGACTTGAAGTATTTCGATTCGACTAATATCACTTTTCTTTATTAATGAATTATATTTTTCAGCGTGTTGTGTATAGACAAGTACCGTTAAACGGATATTAGGTAACTGGTAGGCAAGTGCATTACACACATCGGAGTTACCCAAATGTGAGACAAGAATAATGCCACCCTTTTTTGCGTGCCCGTTGTTAATCATTTCTAACAATTCAACGGTTTCAAATACAACATCTTCTCGATCGATTTTACCCATCCAAGCTAAGAATTTATCGAGTAATAATTCACCGAATACAATAAAATGCCGGAAAGAGGATAATTTTTTATTTGTATCTTGGATAAAGGGTTTAATATTCTGTATATATTCTTTTGAAGCTAACCGTGCTTCTTTCCTAGTTAAATAATAGTAAGTAATAACAGGATAAAGAATTACTCTGAAACCACTACGACCAAAAACCTGATACACGAATAATAGTATTTTCATACCAAACAGTGACCCTGCTTCACTGGCTTTTGACCAATGTCGATTCGCTTCAGCCATGAAACTTACGTCCGATCAATACCGGTAAACGACGTAACATTCCAAAAAATAACTGTGTATGCATTTTTGTTATACTAATGTTGTCTTGCCAAACATCAAAATGAGACACTCCATCAATAGGATACCGAACTACCGTTGATACATTAATAATCTCACCGCCACGCCAAAACCATCGGACGAGTACCTCTGTATCAAAACTCATACGATCACCACAAGGTTCATCTTCCAACATCATCACGATCTCAGCTAATGGATATACTCTAAAGCCACACATCGTGTCTTTAATTTTAAATGAGAGTGTATTTATCCAAACCCAAACATGAGTTAAGTATCGACTGTAATAACGTGATTTTGGAATAGAGTCATCAAATTCGGGCTCGCCTGTGATTAATGATGCTGGGTGAGTTCTGCTTGTACCTATAAACTTCGGAAGATCAGCGAGATCGTGCTGTCCATCTGCATCAATCTGTATTGCGTGACTATAACCGAGTTCATTTAATTTTTTTAACCCAGCACGAACTGCAGCACCTTTTCCTGCATTCTTATTGAGGTGAATTAACATGACGACATTAGAGTGCTTCTCAGCAAGTGAAATTAATACCTCACGACACTCAACATCGCTCCCATCATCGACGAGTAATACTGGAACATTAAACTTTAATGCTTCAGATAAGGTAATTCCGATCGCATTTTCATGGTTATATACTGGAATAATTAGAGCAGGAAAAAATGTGTTTTTGTTATTCAAAACAAATTCTTCCGCTTGAGTGTGGCCCCTGATCTGAATCAAAACTGAATGTCAGTTTATTTTTTTTATTATCATATTTTAAAGTGATGATGAGGGTGGTAGCAGGTATAATTACACGCATAAATTTGATAACTTCTAGCCGAATAAAACACCCTTTTACTGCAAGAAATTGTCGCCCAAAATCCTCTGCCCAATGAACCTGCACAATGCCAGGGAGAATCGCATTCTTCTCAAAATGACCATTAAAATATTTTAATTCTGTTGGAATGTAGCATGTAATCTTCAACTCATGACCATTACTACTTTGGTTTAGCACCTTTGGCTGAATCAGCGAGTTTACGTTTCTTCCTTTCACTTTATTCACTTTTTTTTCAGGATGTCGTTCGAATAATTGACGTAATGATTGTAATGGTATTTTTCCTTGTGGGTTGTAAGGCAACTCTTTCACAAAACGCCAACGCCTTGGTATAACAACAGCATCAAAATATTTCATTAACTCTTTTTTGAAATGACTGATCATTATTTTGCGACCGTCGTTATTTAATAATACCCGCCCCTGTTCTGTCAGTTGCATTACTACTGCTGTTTCAACACGTTTTCGATTAAGCGTGATCACCTTCACACCTTTTACGGTTTTCTTGTTACGAAGTAACTCATGCTCGATCGCATCCAGTGAAATTCGTTTACCTTCTACTTTTGCAACCCGATCAGCACGTCCGAGAAGTGTAAATTGATGCTCTCCATCAAACGCAACACGATCCGCTAACGTAAAACCATCTGTAGATAGTTGATAGGGTGAATTAACTTTTAAGCATCCATCGTCAGAAGTTGATAAGTTCACTGTCGGTAGCGCTTGCCAAGCACAGGGCAAGTCTCTTTGCGTTTGTTCGCGCCAGGCAATCGCACCGGTTTCTGAACTGCCATATATTTCTTTTACTTGGCTTCCTAATACCTTGCTTGCAGCAAGGCTATCTTCTTTACTTAACCATGCTGCGGATGAAACTGTATATAAACATCTTCCTGAAACCTTCTCCCAGTCTAAAGTAGGGTTCATTCTGCTCAAGTGAGAAGGGCTGGATATTAAACAAAATGATGAATAACAATTTGCCTGATTTAGTATATCCTCGGGATATTTACATATTGTTTGTTCAAAACACCGACCGGAACTTAATGGCCAGAATAATCGAAATGTCATCCCATACAAATGCTGGTGTGAGACAGTTGATATAACAACGCTGCCCGGATGACTTGGCCATAATAATTCCAGTGCTTCTAATTCTCGTTCAAGTTGGTAAAACTGCTTAGTAATCGGTTTTGGATCACCTGTAGAACCTGATGTATATATCTCTAATGCAGGGTCAGTTGAAAAGGGCTCTATCCAACTTATGCTGCTTTCAATTTGAATACTTTCATATTCTTCTATTGAAATAGTTTTGTTCGGAAACTCTCCAATAAACCCATCGACTTGTTCACCTAGTCTATCTACTGTATTGGATCGGTTATCACCTGGAATACACGCAACTCGCTGTAATTGCCATAATGCGAAAACGATCGCGAGAAACTCATAAGCATCATCATGATAGACAGCCCAACGTGTTCCTTTATGCTTACCTAAAACTTGCATCCATAACTGTATTCTTAACATAAAGTCATACGATGTTTTTTGTTTTCCTGATGTTGTCGCAACTAGGTGATCAGGTTTTGAGTTTAACCATTGCGTTAAAGGGGTTAACTTTTTTTTAACCAACACGATCGACTCTCTTCATTCTTTGTCGAACCAACCATTCACCACCAGCCAGTAATCCAATTAATAAGTAGGCGATCATTCCGTTGTAAAGCAACCAAATTTCTTCTGAAGTAAATAAAACAGTAATTGCCGCAATGGTGCCATTCATTAGAAAAAAAATACTCCAAACGATCGTAACTTTTCGAGTGTAGGCAATAGCACCTTCAGATAGGTTTGATTCTCTTATACGAGCAAACCGTTCGATAATCGTCGGTGGGTAGATCAGGCTACTGAGGAATAGATATAAAAAACTTAAATTTATGAGCACCGGATAAAACTTCAACCCTATCTCATGACCATAAATACAAATAATGATGCATAAACCAAGCAGAGTCGCAATGAGAAGCCTACGCTCTTCTTTGCTCTCACTAACGATCCACCTTAAGCTGAACATAATGATAATTATTGGCACCAGACTTTTAATCTCTGACTGAGTAAGCCCCCAATAAACCATAAATGGGTATGCGATTGACAATACTATGACGAATGCCTTCAACATCAATCAATTCACGTTGAGTAACTTATCAACTTGCTCAACAATATCTTGCACAGTTCGAACCATTTTAAAATCATCTGGTTGAATTTTTTTACCCGTCATTTTTTTTAACTCCACCACAAGATCGACAGCATCAATGCTATCTATATCGAGGTCTTGATATAGGTGTGAATCCGGTTTTATTATCTCCGGATCAATCTCAAATAGCTCTTCAAAAAGCTCGACGACTTTCTGAAATATTTCTTCCTGGTTTTTCATAATCATCTCTATTGCTATCTAGACTTCGTTATTGCTTAATTATTACTATTGTATGTCTCGACTAGCGCTGCTAAAGCATTAATACTCACAAAATGTTGACGTGTTTCTTCTGAATCTGACTTAAGTTTAATACCATATCGTTTTTGTAAAGCCAGTCCGATTTCTAATGCGTCGATTGAATCTAGTCCCAAACCATCAACAAACAATGGTTCGTCATCAATTATTTCATCAATCTCAATATCCTCAAGGTCCAGCACTTCAATAATCATTTCTTTAAGTTCGTTGTGCAGTTTGCTCATGCAACCCAAGCTCCTGTTTAAAGTAATTGCTTAAATCTTTAGTTAACAACCGTGCAGCCTTTGCAGGATTATCATTAGTTAAATACGTTTCAATGTGAATTTTATCTTTCACACTGATTTGAAAGTGCATTCGGGCATGTGGAATTTGATACCACTTAGCACCTTTTGTTAGTCCTATCGGCGTGCATTCTATCGTAACAGGCGTAATATCTGCTCCTGTTCTGATTGCAATGTTTGCAGCACCTCTCTTCAGTCTTATTGGTTGAGATGGTGTTGTTCTTGTACCTTCCGGAAATACAATTAATGCATGCTGCTTATTAAACGCCACTTCTGCTGCACTAATTACATCTTCAGCGGCTTCATCATTAACAATATATCCGGCTGCGGACAATGCGCCCAACATCACAGGGTTTTTCATTAGTTGACTTTTAACAACGCAGTTTGCATTTGGAACGAAAGAAATGAGAAAAACAACATCAAGTAGAGTTGGATGGTTCGATAAAATCAATTTCGCCTTTTTTAGCTTTTCAACATCCGTGACGTTATATGTTAATACCCCCATATATTTCATCATGCCAATGAATGATCGAAACGCATAATGGATAAACTTTTGTCCGCGACGTTCTCGATCAGATGAACTACCCGGCAGAATATACAAAATAGGCACCACGATAATAGGAATTAATATTCCCCCTAAACCGAACATAAAAAAACTAAACCCCGTTGCAAACAGACGCCAGTAATAGTTTATTTTTCTCAAAATCACTCGGACTAATCCTTCACTATTTGCCATTGACTGCCATTAACCTCCACACGCATAGAGGCTGTTTTCCCAGAGAGTAATGCGATTAAGTTAATCGGATCTGTTTTAAATCCATTAGGCTGTCCTATTCCGACATTGGTGACAGAGTTCATTTTTTTTAACTGATATGACTCGCCTTTTTCACGGCTGAGGATCATTGCAATTGCGTAAGGAAAACTGTCACTCGCGATATATGTCGAATATGGAACCGGTAACGGAATATCATAAATTACGCACAACACGCGTTCTGAAACCTGTAACTGCCCCACTGATTCAAACAATGCCTGTAAAACCAGTCCCTCCATTGAAGATATCGCCGTTACCATACTGGTATCTTTACGCGCAATTGATAACAGCCCACTAATAGCATTATGTACTGCCAAACTAAAACCCGTTGGTGACATTGGTTCATCTCGGGCAATTCCTTCCAATAAAGATAAGGTTAACGTAATGTCACCATGTCTCGATGCATAAACACACGGGATATTTTCGTCCATTTCTAAAAGCGGCATAGCTGCGCCTAAAGCACACTTACCCAGTACTCCGAAACGTCGACGTAGCATCGGCGGTACCTGCTTTAGTGCCACTTTACTCAGAGGTTTTGTAGGGATACTAGGGTTCTCCAACCATTGAGCCCACTCACTTTTCGAATCAAGCCCTGCTCCTATTGCTTCCCAAGCTTCAAGCTGAAACTTTACCACCCTAGTTTAACCACGTTTATTACAGTCCATTTTTTCGGCCCATTAACAAACTTAAAATAAACCTTAATAAACAATGCGTTGAACCATGAAATAATTGCACATATACTTTTCTTTAATTTATTTGAGTCATAAAACAAGGGAGAATCTCACCGTGAAATTATTCACTGCACTTTTAACGACTTCATTACTTTTAATTTCATTCCAGGCTAATAGCCGAAACACCCAGTTAATGCTTTCAATTGAGGAGGCACTTCAGTCTTCAGATTTCAAAGAAAAACTTGATCCCAATATTACGTTTTATTTCGGCGATCAAAAACATCCAAAAGTGATCAAGTCTTTTAATAAATTCGTTTCAAACAAAAAAACCAATGCCTTTGGTAAAGCTGATGAAGATGCATGCCAATGGGTTCTTTTATCTGCGTTACTCTCATTCCAAGATCGTGTAAAAACTGAAGGTGGAAACGCCGTTATTAACCTCGTTAGTTATTATAAAAAAAATACTTTTAGCAGTACTACTGAATACGAATGTCGCGCTGGAAATATTATGGCCGGTGTTGCCCTGCGTGGTGAAGTCGTTACACTTGCAAAATAATCTCTCAGTTCAAAGTCACACTCTTCAGCTCTGGTTTGCCCGAGTTGGAGAGGCTTCAAAAGCTGTAGAATTATCGATAAGAAAACAACTCACCACTTCAGAATTAACACGCTTAAACTCAATAAAAAATGAGTATAAACAGCGTGAATATTTACTCAGCCGTGCTTTGATGCGTCACGCTCTTTTTTCTCACTTTCCTAACACATCCGATCATTGGGATTTCGTTGAAAACTCAAATGCATTTCCCACAATCTTAAACTTACCAGCGAATACTTTTTTAAGCCTTAGTCATAGTAATGGCCTGATCAGCTTTGCTATTGCAAACTCACCTCTCGGTGTCGATCTTGAAATGATCAAAGATCGGCGATTTCAAGAAACCGCAAGCGTATTTATGAATGATGAAGAATTAAAGCTGTTAATTGTTAAAAAAGAACAACCGGAATATTTCTACCGGCTATGGTGCGCAAAAGAAGCCTACTACAAGTCACTTTCTTCACACATACAATCATCAACAAGCCTTAAACACATTTCCATCTTTCATCAAATTCAAAATAAACATCAACAAACACTTTTAGAATGGAGAATTGATAACTACATTTTAGCCGTATTTATTTCGGGAAAAATGCCCGATAGAACAACCTGCAACGTATACTTGACGGATCTACAGCTTGATTTAATCACGACGCCATTATCCTGACGAAAAATACAGGTTTTCGTACGTCGACCACGGCTTACATTCTTATGGACTCGCTTCTCTCAGACTATCTCAGAACTAAAATCGTCGCTAACTAACGACAAGTAACACTATTCTCACTCATCTAGGCATGTGTTCGTGGTACTGCTTCACACTTTTGACCTTCCAACACGCCAATAAAACTCTGACACTTACAGTCTTTTTTCCTAACATAATGGCTTAAATGTGAACTTTCTTGACTACTGATTTTTCATGGCACGTTTGGTGCTAAATTACTTTCTCAAAAACGTTCGCACATGGGAGAAGTATTGTGAAAGATTCAGTCGGCCTTATTGGGGAAGGTATCGAAGTGACAGGGCAGATCAATTTCGAGGGAACATTAAGAATTGAAGGTTCTGTTAAAGGCAACATTAATAGTGTTAACGGCACCGTTTCTGTTGGGCAAGCAGGTATACTTGAAGCCGATGTTGAGACCAATGTCTGTGTTGTAGATGGCGTATTAATCGGTGATCTGATTGCCTCAACGCGTGTTGAAATTAATCGAAATGGCCGCGTTAAAGGCAAGGTTACAACGAAAGATCTCGTTATTGCTGAAGGTGGAATATTTGAAGGCAGTCTGGATATGGCGAAAACCCCGTCTTCCGCAGTCATTCCGCTTAAAGATCCAAAACAGGATTCAAACGCAGCTTAGATCAAACCGTTCAACTCAACCCCACTTCAACGTCCCATATAACCCACTTTTCTAATATTGTGGGTTTATCGGACTGACTCTGATCACGGCCACATTCCAACTTCCCCCCTATTTTCGGTTACACTAAGCAGATCAGAATAGCTAAGTTCACAACACCATCGGCGGCTTTTCTTCGCCGATTCAACCACGACAAGATCATTCATGAAAGAATCATTGCTCCGAAAACTCGACAACCTGAGTGAACGACACTCCGAGCTAGAAGGTCTGCTCGCCTCACCAGAGATCATCAATAATCAGAATAAGTTTCGAGAACTTTCCGTCGAATACGCCGAAGTTGGCCCGGTCGTAAACTGTTTTAAACGCTTTCAAGAAAACCAGGATATCATCGCATCTTCACAAGACATGCTGAAAGATACGGATCCCGACATTCGCGAAATGGCCTCTGAAGAGTTGAAAGCCGCACAAGAGCACACCGTCGCGCTTGAACATGAATTACAAATTCTCCTCTTACCGAAAGATCCCGCAGACAATAACAACATCTTCCTTGAAGTTCGCGCAGGCACTGGTGGTGACGAAGCCGCTTTATTCGCAGGCACCTTACTCCGCATGTACACACGTTATGCAGAAGTGCGTAATTGGAAAATTGAGCCCATCAGCGAGAGCGCAAATGAGATTGGTGGTTACAAAGAAGTCATCGTGCGCATTTTGGGTCAAGGCGCATATTCACGATTGAAATTTGAGTCTGGCGCGCATCGCGTTCAGCGCGTTCCTGAAACTGAGTCACAGGGTCGCATTCATACTTCAGCTTGTACCGTGGCAATTCTACCTGAGTTTGAAGAAGTCGATGATATTGCAATCAACCCATCTGATCTGCGCATCGATACGTATCGTGCATCCGGTGCGGGTGGTCAGCACGTCAACAAAACCGATTCCGCGATCCGAATTACCCATTTACCGACGGGTGTCGTGGTGGAGTGTCAGGATGAACGTTCGCAGCATAAGAACAAGGCGCAAGCGTTATCCTTACTCAAATCTCGCTTACTTTCTGCGGAACGTGAAAAGCAAGAATCCGAACAAGCCGCCAATCGTCGCAACCTCGTTGGCTCAGGTGATCGTTCTGAACGCATTCGGACTTATAACTTCCCGCAAGGTCGCGTTACGGATCATCGAATCAATTTAACATTGTATAAACTCGAACAACTGATTGAAGGTGAATTGGATCTGATCGTCGAACCACTGATTCAGGAGCATCAAGCCGATCTGATCGCCGCCATGTCTGAATCATGAGTACGATCACCGCGATGCTTGATCGCGGTCGCCTGCAATTGCACCAAACCGAAAGCCCGCAAATCGACGCGCAAACTCTTCTCGCACATGTGCTACAAAAAGATCGCAGCTTCTTTTACGCGCATCCAGAATACAAACCATCCGCTGAACAGATCGCGACCTATGACGTTCTGATCGCAAAAAGAAAAACCGGCATTCCTATCGCGCATCTCACGGGTCAGCGCGAATTTTGGTCACTGAATTTACGTGTTTCTGCTGCCACGCTCATCCCTCGGCCAGAAACAGAACACCTCGTTGAACTCGCGATAAATAAAATGCATTCAGTCTCTAGTATGCAGATTCTCGATATGGGCACAGGCACCGGTGCAATTGCGATCGCACTGGCAAAAGAATGCCGTGATCAACATCTTAACCATCAGATTATCGCAACCGACACCAGTCCAGACGCGCTCCAGATCGCACAGGAGAATATGGCTCAACACGCATGCGATCAGGTCACCCTACTACAAAGTGACTGGTTTTCTGCACTCGCGCAGAAAAAGTTTGACCTGATCGTGAGTAACCCGCCCTACATCGCTGAATCACATCCCAGCCTTGCGGAAGGCGATGTTCGCTTTGAACCTCGTCTTGCCCTCACGAGTGGCTCTGATGGTTTGGACGACATTCGGAAAATCATCCAGCACGCACCCGAGCACTTGTTACCGAAAGGCTGGCTATTACTCGAACACGGGTATGATCAGGCGCAGATCGTTCGGGCTCTTTTCCAGCAACAGCGTTTTTCAAATATCCGTTCCCAGCAAGATTTTGCTGGACACGATCGCATCACATTGGGTCAATGGATCGGATAAGCTAAAATGCTCGCAGACAACATCAATAAAATACGCGCGTGACCAGCGTTGAGACAGCCTTATGAATGATGACGATTTATTACGCTACAGTCGGCAGATCATGCTTCCAGAGTTCGATATCGACGGGCAAGCAGCGCTGTTGAGCAGTACCGTCCTCATCCTCGGTCTCGGTGGTTTGGGCTCGCCAGTCAGCATGTATTTGGCGGCTGCGGGCATTGGTCGATTAATCCTAGTTGATTATGACCATGTGGAAATTTCTAACTTACAACGTCAGATCGTTCACAGCACGGCGGATTTAAAACGATTAAAAGTCGAATCTGCGCGTGATCGACTCCAAGCCTTAAATCCAACCATTCAGATCGATACGATTGATCACGCCTTAAACGATGACGCATTACTTGAGAATGTTCAGCAGGCCGATCTCGTCATTGACTGCACCGACAACTTCGCCAGTCGCTTTGCGATCAACCTCGCCTGCGTACACGCAACAACTCCGCTCATCTCCGCAGCCGCGATTCGGTTTGAAGGTCAGATCAGTGTGTTTGATTTCCGTTCACAAAACAGTCCTTGCTACCGTTGCCTCTATTCGGATGAAAGCATGGCGGAAGAAACCTGCACGCAAACCGGCGTGATCGCCCCGTTACTGGGTATCATGGGGTCGATGCAGGCGTTGGAAGCCATAAAGTTGTTGGGTAAGACAGGCGACACACTCACTGGCAAACTATGTCTATTTGATGGGCTAAAAAGCGAATGGACCACGCTACGATTTAAACGCGACATAGCTTGCCCCGTTTGCGCGAGCCGCTAAACCATGTCGATTGAAAACTTCACCCTGCCCACTGCGCTCTACCAACACATTCTCCAACATGCGCAAAACAGTGATGGCTTAGAAGTGTGCGGATTACTCGCAGAAGATCAGAGCGGCGTGTGCAGCGTTTACCGCATTCCCAATATCTCCGAGGAACCAAAAAACAGTTTTTATATGGATCCATCGGCGCAGATCGCGGCATTACGAACAATGCGACAAGAGTCAGAACAACTTTGCGGCATCTATCATTCCCATCCCCGATCAGAAGCAATTCCCTCTGATCGTGATCAGCGCATGGCCGCCTATCCCGGCACAGCCTATCTCATTGTGTCATTACTCCAAACGGAGCCAGAGATGAAAGCGTATCTTTTTGATGGCGATCAATTTCAGCCGTTAAACCTCGTTATTCGGTAAATTATCACGCGATCGAACGTTCTATTAATCCAACCACTTTTCCAATAACTCCGTCATCTTCTCAACATTCATAGGTGGTGTCGGTTGATCAAACCAACGAACGGACTGTGCTGCGATCATAGCGGCCAAAGCCTGAGCGTTTGTCAGCCCTGACGGGTCACGACAGGCGTCCGGTTCTTTCGATACAATATTAATCGCAGCACCCAAAACTTGTTCGCGAATCATCGCCTGTGCTGCACTAATGTTCGCTTCAGAAGACATCACGTGTGGTGCTGGTTCCGACTTTTTCACGACGGTCATAACGAACTGCATAATGCCGTCCATCGCATCAGGAACCGTGATCCCATTTGCATTCACCCAACCATAAAAGCCGCCCGCAGGTACGCGCCAATCTTGAACAGGATCACTTGGATTAGTCAGTTGCGGCCCTTGATTTTCTGCGATCACATCTTGTATGGCTTGCAGCAACCGATCGCACTCAGCTTTATGATCTACAGATGCCAAAAACTCCTGCCATGCTTGTGGATCCAAACCTAATGCCAGCGGAATCGCTTGATCGTGAAGTCGCCATTCATCTTCGCGGATCCACTTCTCATAAATTTTTTGTTGTGCAAACGGATCGTTTTTGAGACTTTCCTGCATGTAGTCCGCTGCCATCATGCCAAGCTCCTGCATACTATCCAAAAATGTCTCTAAAGAACTACTCATTAAACCGACTCCATCATTGATCTATTATTTTGTTAAAATTGTACCTTATCTGTTGTTTGGATTTAGACATCGACCATGAAAATTCTTATCTCACCCGCGAAAACTCTCGATTTTGAATCGGCATCTCCGTTTTCGACTTTCACAATGCCCCAATTTCTTGGCGACAGTTGTGAGCTGATGGACCAGTTAAAAACACATACGCCCGAGGATTTAAGCACGTTAATGAAGATCTCAGCAAAACTCGGTGATCTGAATTACGCACGCAACCAAGACTGGCAGGTCCCCTTCACGCAAGAAAATGCGAAAGCCTGTATTTTTGCATTCAAAGGAGATGTTTATACTGGGCTTGAAGCTGAAACATTAACTAAAAAAGAAATCACATTCGCGCAAGATCATTTACGCATTTTGTCTGGTTTATATGGCTTATTAAAACCACTCGATCTTATTCAACCCTACCGCCTGGAAATGGGTACGAAACTCTCCAATACTCGCGGGGATAACCTTTATCAGTTTTGGGCCGATACATTAACGAAAACGTTACGCGAAGAAGAAAATAAAGTCGTCATCAACCTTGCTTCTAATGAATATTCAAAGGCCGTTGATCTTAAACATTTTGATTTACCTGTAATCACTCCTGTTTTTAAAGATATAAAAAATGGCCAATATAAAATTATTAGTTTTTTTGCAAAAAAAGCACGAGGCTTAATGAGTCGATATATTATTCAAGAACGAATTAAAAAAGCAGAAGATATAAAATATTTTGACATTGCCGGGTATTCATTTAACTCGAAATTAACACGTGGAAACGAGTGGGTATTCACCCGTTCTGAAGCAAGCTAATGAATTGCGTAATCATACTATTTAAAATAAAAAAAGCCGGGCAACCTTACCCGGCTTTTTTGTCTTACTCAGTTCTATCTACTTAACCCTTAATTTTACTGACCCACGAATCAGCTAAGGTTTTTGCAGCATCACGTCCACCGAGACCAAATGCGATAGCCGTTGAAACAGCAATGGCACCAATCGTGAATCCAAACGCCATATTTACAATCTGATCGGCTAAACCCATCGCACGTAAGCCCATCGCGATCACTAATCCTAGGATTGCAAAACGCGCAATATTTGCGACCGTTTTACCACTCCCAAGTATCAGTTTGTTGTAAGCCAGCGTACTTAAAAAATTACCAATAATCAGGATAATGCCACCAATTAATATGCCACCACCAAACTGTAAAACTTTTGAGAAAATTGATGAGATTACATCAATACCTAATGTATTTACCGCTGCTGTTGATGCTGTAAGCATCGAGAAAAACATAACAGCACCACTTACAAGTCGTGTTGGTGTAAATGTTGGTGTAAAGAAATTTTGTAATCCAATTTTTTCTGGCAACGTATTAAATTTCATTCCATCCAGAATGTTAACGAGAATATAAATTACGAACTTAGCAACAAAATAAGTTACCAATAAAATAATAAAGGCGCCAATTATATTTGGAATCGCAGCCATTAATTTATTGATCATTTCGGAAGCTGGTACGGTAATAGCTGGAATGTTTAATACACCTAATGCTGCTACGGTGATCGGTAATAAAATTGCGGCAAAAACAAACGCACTGCCGAATTTTGAAACCTTAATATTTTCATTCCCGGTTTTTTCAACTAATTCGCTATCAACTTTCGTTAAGGCGACACCAACTAGCTGTGAGACAATTTTTGCGATTACCCAACCGGCATAACCAATCACACCAGCACCAATTACATTTGGGATCGCCGCTAGGAATTGGTCCACCATATTACGTAATGGAGCGAGTACATCTGTTAAACCAAAATGTTGCAATACAGCCATCAACACAAAAATCGTGAGTATGGCTTTTATGAGTGATCCGATCGGCTTAACGAGATTTGATGTTTCTAGAAAATCGATCTTATTCAAACCTTTCATAAGAATGCGGGCAATAAACTTTACGATGATCAATCCTATGATCAATATTGCTAATCCAATTAACGCATGACCAAGCTGGCTAGATGCAGCCGGGCCTAACGTGTCCGAAATTTGTGTGATAAAACTGTCCATAATTGTCCCTCCCGAGGATATTTACGGTGAGAAAGTGAAACATTGTTAACTTTGAGTGATTACTATACACCAGCACTGTCATGCGTCAAAAACCTTTCATTTTCTTCTCGATATACAATTTAATCGATTAAATTCACTTTTTCTGTCTTTTAGGATCTGTCGCGAACAGTTTTCACGTTAGCTTCACATCTATGGCAAAATACGCGCATATTTGTAACTCAAGGATTAATCAATGGCACAGTACGTTTTTTCCATGAATCGGGTCAGTAAAGTCGTTCCACCTAAGCGCACAATTCTGCGAGACATCTCACTCAGTTTCTTTCCAGGTGCAAAAATCGGTGTTTTAGGTTTAAACGGATCAGGTAAATCGACCTTACTTCGAATCATGGCGGGCATTGATACTGAGATTGATGGCGAAGCTATACCAATGAAAAACCTCAACATTGGTTACCTTTCACAAGAGCCTGAACTAGATTCAAGCAAAGATGTACGGGGAAATGTTGAAGAGGGCGTTGCGGAAGTTGCTCAGTTATTAAAAGACTTCGACGATATCAACGCAAAATTTGCTGAGCCAATGAGTGATGAGGAAATGAATTCATTACTTGAAAAGCAAGCAGAGGTCCAAGCTGCCATTGATAACGCAGGCGCATGGGAACTTGATCGTAAACTTGAAATTGCCGCGGATGCCTTGCGTTTACCGGCTTGGGATGCTGATGTATCTACCCTTTCAGGCGGCGAACGTCGCCGCGTTGCGCTGTGCAGGTTACTGCTTTCATCTCCGGATATGTTGCTCCTTGATGAGCCGACTAATCATTTAGATGCAGAATCGGTTGCATGGCTTGAACGTTTCCTCGAAGAGTTTCCAGGAACCGTCGTTGCTGTTACGCATGATCGTTATTTCCTTGATAATGTTGCTGGTTGGATACTTGAGTTAGATCGTGGTCATGGCATTCCTTGGGAAGGTAACTACTCATCCTGGCTGGAACAAAAAGAAGATCGTCTCGCTCAAGAAGATAAACAACAACGATCGCATGATAAAGCCATCAGAGCAGAACTTGAATGGGTCCGAGCCGGTACAAAAGGGCGGCATGCGAAAAGCAAAGCGCGTATAAAACAATTTAATGAATTAAGCTCAAAAGATTTTCAAAAACGTAACGAAACGAATGAAATCTATATCCCACCTGGCCCACGTCTTGGCGACAATGTCGTTGAGGTTAGTGATATTAGTAAAGCATTCGGTGATAAATTACTTTACGAAAATTTAAGCTTCCAATTACCACCCGGTGGAATTGTTGGTGTAATTGGCCCAAACGGCGCGGGTAAATCAACGCTTTTTAAACTGTTAACAGAACAAGACACACCTGACAGTGGAGCGATCAAAATTGGAGAAACTGTTAAATTTTCGTATGTTGATCAATCTAGAGATGCACTTGACGATACTAAAACGGTCTGGGAAGAGATCTCTGAAGGTCAAGACATCATTCGTGTTGAAACATATGAATGCCCATCGCGATCGTATGTTGGACGATTTAACTTTAAGGGCGGTGATCAGCAAAAAATAATTGGCCAGCTTTCGGGCGGTGAACGCAATCGAGTTCATTTAGCTAAAATGCTGCGTAATGGCGGCAATGTACTTTTACTCGACGAACCAACGAATGATTTAGATGTAGAAACACTGCGAGCATTAGAAGAAGCTTTATTAACCTTTCCAGGTTGTACGGTAGTTATATCACATGATCGCTGGTTTCTTGATCGTATTGCTACTCACATACTGGCTTTTGAAGGGGATAGTAGTGTTACTTGGTTTGATGGCAACTACACTGACTATGAGAAAGATCGTAAACGTCGCTTAGGTGATGATGCTGACCAACCGCATAGAATGAAATATAAACCAATGGCGAGTTGATATTCATAATTTAATATTTTAAACATAAAAAAACCGGCCTAAAGCCGGTTTTTTTACAACTACGAAAAGACTTTTAATCTTCAGTAACGATATCTTCTTCTGTAATTTCTGGACGATCAACAAGCTCAACATAAGCCATTGGTGCTGAGTCTCCAGCTCTAAAACCACATTTCATTATGCGCAGGTAACCACCTGGACGATCTTGATACCGCGGACCAAGATCAGTAAATAATTTAGCAACCATTCCTTTGTCACGTAAACGTGCGAAAGCCAGTCTTCGGTTAGCCACAGAATCAACCTTACCGAGTGTAATCAGTGGTTCGGCTGTTCTTCTTAATTCCTTTGCTTTAGGCAAAGTGGTTTTAATGATCTCATGTCGGAATAATGAATTAGCCATATTCTTAAACATTGCTTTTCGATGACTACTTGTTCTATTTAAGTGTCTACCACTTTTTAAATGACGCATTTTTTATTTACCTAAAAAAATCGTTTTATTCTTACGCGCTAACGGCTAAATCTTTAGGCGGCCAATTTTCTAGACGCATTCCTAAAGAGAGACCTCTAGCGGCAAGAACACTCTTAATCTCTGTTAGTGATTTCTTACCGAGGTTAGGAGTTTTTAACAACTCTACTTCGGTGCGTTGAATTAAATCACCAATATAACAAATACTTTCTGCTTTCAAACAATTCGCTGAACGAACGGTAAGTTCCAAATCATCAATTGATCGTAAAAGAATCGGATCAATTTCAACTTCTTCTTCTTGCTCTGGCTCTGATTGTTGGATTGTACTGAGGTCAACAAAGACAGATAATTGGTCTAGCAGTACTTTTACCGCACCTTTTAATGCTTCTTCAGGATCTATGGCACCGTTTGTTTCAATTTCTAATACTAAACGATCAAGATCCGTACGTTGATCTACACGTGCACTTTGCACCTCGTATGCGACTCGACGAATTGGGCTAAATGACGCATCCATTCGCAGGCCACCAATCGATTGTTCTTCTGACTCTGCAGCTTCCGATGAATTAGCAGCGACATAGCCTCGTCCTTTTTGAATGCGAAGAGTCATATTCAACTCTGCACCGTCATTTAACGTCGCGAGATGAAGATCTTTATTAACGATATTCACATCGTGATCGACAGTAATATCTTCTGCTGTGACTTTACCTGGACCTTTTTTATTTAGTGTCAGGGTGGCCTCATTTTTAGCATGCATTTCGATCGCAAGACTTTTAAGGTTCAACAGGACGTCTGTCACATCTTCTTGTACACCTTCAATCGTTGTGTACTCATGCAGTACGCCTTCGATCTCAACTTCCGTAACTGCAGAACCTGCAATTGATGAAAGTAATACGCGTCTTAACGCGTTACCTAACGTGTGACCAAATCCACGATCTAATGGTTCTAGTACAATTTTTGCACTCTTATCAGTGACGAAGTCTACGTCAACAATACGTGGCTTTAAAAACTCCGTTGCAGAAGTAGGCATATGCTGATCTCCTAACCAGTAGTTGGATTACTTAGAGTACAATTCGACAATCAATGATTCATTTATATCGGCTGGTAATTCAGCGCGATCAGGAACGGCTTTAAACAAACCCTCCATTTTGCTTGAGTCGATTTGCACCCATTCTGGAAAACCAAACTGCTCTGCAAGTGCCAATGAATCTTTTATACGCACTTGGTTTTTGCTGGCCTCTTTAACAGAGATTACATCGCCTGGTTTAACAACATACGAAGGGATGTTGACACTTTGGCCGTTAACCAATAGTGCTTTGTGACTGACTAATTGACGAGCTTCAGCACGAGTAGAGCCTAGTCCCATTCTATAAACTACGTTATCTAAACGACATTCTAATAGGGCCAGCAGATTTTCACCTGTAGATCCTTTCATTCGAGAAGCTTTTTTGTAGTAATTACGGAACTGCCGCTCTAACACGCCATAGATCTGTCTTACTTTTTGCTTTTCGTTAAGCTGTGTTGCGTAGTCAGACAGGCGACGTTGTTTATTGTCACCGTGTTGTCCAGGTGCTTTTTCTAATTGGCACTTCGACTCGATTGGGCGCGCGTGACTTTTCAGAAACAGATCTACGCCGTGTCGTCTACTTAATTTGCATTTTGGTCCGATATATCTTGCCATGTGTAAACTCTGTTTTAAACTCGTCGTTTTTTAGGAGGACGGCAACCGTTATGAGGAACCGGCGTTACGTCTGTAATGTTTGTTATCTTGAATCCTGCAGAATTAAGTGCTCTTACTGCAGATTCACGACCAGGACCAGGACCATTGATGAAAACATCTAGATTCTGAATACCATATTCATTCATTCGCTCACTTAAGCTCTCTGCTGCAACCTGTGCAGCGAAAGGTGTACTTTTTCTTGAGCCACGAAAACCACTACCACCTGCTGTTGCCCACGCTAGAGCATTACCTTGGCGATCTGTGATCATGATAATCGTATTATTGAAAGAAGCATGTACATGAACTGCCGCATCAACAACCGTTCTTCTGACTTTCTTCTTAGCACGTGATGGTGTCTTAGCCATATCTCTTAAACCTTAATATTTACTTACGAATAGGCTTACGAGGGCCTTTTCTTGTTCGTGCATTTGTCTTAGTTCTTTGACCACGCAATGGTAATCCGCGACGATGACGGATGCCTCGAAAACAACCAAGATCCATCAGACGTTTAATATTCATTGAAACTTCACGTCTCAAATCACCTTCAACTTGGAATTTACCAACTTCAGTACGCAACTGTTCTAGTTGCTCTTCAGTCAGGTCTTTAACCTTATTATCAGGACTAATGTTTGTCTGTGCACAGATATCTTTAGCTCGGTTAATTCCTACACCGTAGATATATGTAAGCGCAATCACTGTATGCTTTTGATCTGGGATATTGACCCCTGCAACACGCGCCATTTTATCTATCTCCTAACCAGACTTCTTGCCGTAAAAAAGCGCTGAATTCTAGTCTTTAATCTATTAAATATCAACTATTAACCTTGTCGCTGTTTATGGCGCCCATCTTTACAGATGACCCGAACAGTTCCATTGCGTCTGATAATTTTGCAATTTCGACAAATTTTCTTTACTGATGCTCTGACTTTCATTCTTCTTTACCTATTTCGTATGCAGCCTATCGGCCAGCGCCACGCAAGTTTGCCTTCTTCATTAAACCTTCATACTGATGTGACATGAGATGTGATTGGACTTGAGAAATAAAATCCATAACAACAACAACAATGATCAGCAATGATGTACCGCCGAAATAAAACGGGACATTGAACTTCAATATTAAAAACTCTGGCAAGAGACAAACTAGAGTGATGTAAATCGCACCAGCTGCTGTCAATCTTGTCATAACACCATCAATATATTTGGCTGTTTGTTCACCTGGTCTTATACCCGGTATAAATGCACCTGATTTTTTCAGGTTATCTGCTGTTTCTCTCGGATTAAACACAAGAGCCGTATAGAAAAAACAGAAAAATATTATGGCTGCAGCATAAAGTAATACGTACAACGGTTGTCCTGGCGCTAAAGTTGTACCGATATCTTTAAGCCAGCCCATTCCTTCTGCACTCCCAAACCAACCTGCAATTGTTCCGGGAAATAAAATTATACTTGAAGCAAATATCGGGGGAATTACACCCGCCATGTTAAGTTTTAATGGGAGGTGACTGGTTTGGCCACCATACATTTTTCTACCCACTTGTCGTTTAGCGTAATTCACGGTTATTCGCCGTTGTGCCCGCTCGACATAAACAACAAATGCAATAACTGCTAGTGTTAATGCAAAAAGACCAAGCACCATTAAGATGTGTAACTCACCCGTTCTAGCAAGCTCAATCGTTCCACCAATCGCTGAAGGTAAACCTGCAACGATACCAGCAAAAATGATCATTGAGATACCGTTACCAATACCTCTTTCAGTGATCTGCTCACCTAGCCACATTAAGAAAAGTGTACCTGTTACTAGCGTTGTGACAGCTATAACTTTGAAAGCTACACCAGGGTTAATTACAAGACTAACCGCACCAGCGGATTGTCCTTCTAACGCAATCGCAATACCCAATGCTTGGAACGTAGCTAATACTACAGTTCCGTATCGTGTGTATTGCGTGATCTTTCTTCGGCCAGCTTCACCTTCTTTCTTAAGCTGTTCAAGCTTAGGATGAACGACTGTTAATAACTGCATAATTATAGATGCAGAGATATATGGCATTATCCCTAAAGCGACCACAGAGAATCGTTCGAGCGCTCCACCTGAGAACATATTGAACATTCCCAAGATCGTACCGCGTTGTTGCTCAAATAATTGAGCAAGGGCAAACGGGTTGATGCCTGGGACTGGAATATGTGTGCAGATCCTAAATACGATCAAGGCCCCTATAACAAAAAGTATTCTTTGTCTTAGCTCTGCAACGTTACCTATCCCGGAAAGTGCATTCGTTCCTTGTTGTTTTTTCTTAGCCACTAGCTTTCTATCTTGCCGCCTGCAGCTTCGATAGCCTCTTTCGCACCTTTCGAAATCGCAATTCCTTTTACTGTATAAGCTTTACTCACTGCTCCCGAGCTCATGATTTTAACCGTTCTAATCTGATGCCCAATAACGTTAGCTTCTTTAAGGCTCAAGAGATCTACAATATCACCAGCTAATTTTGCTAATTCACTGAGTCGGACTTCCGCTTTAAATTTAGATTTTGTAGAGGTAAAACCAAATTTAGGCAAACGTCGTTGCAATGGCATCTGGCCGCCTTCAAAACCTACCTTATGGTAGCCACCAGAACGCGAGTGTTGACCTTTATGACCACGACCACATGTTTTGCCGAAACCACAGCCAATACCACGTCCAACTCGTTTAGCTGTCTTCTTAGAACCCTCGGTGGGCTTGATTGTGTTCAAACGCATTTTACTGTTCCTCTACCTGCACGAGGTAGTTGACCTTATTGATCATCCCTCTATTCTCAGGTGTATCATCAACAAGTACTTGGTGACGTATTTTTCTCAAGCCCAATCCACGAACACAAGCTTTGTGAGAAGCTTGTCTTCCGATCGTGCTTTTGATTAAAGTGACTTTGAGTTGTTTAGCCATGATTATTCCATAATTTCATCAACAGACTTATTACGTTTATCTGCATAATAAGTTGGACTTTTCATTTCAGATAGCCCATCGATCGTTGCTCTTACAACATTTACAGGATTATTAGTCCCAATACATTTAGCGAGTACATTGTGAATACCAACAGCTTCAAATACCGCGCGCATAGCGCCACCAGCAATGATACCTGTACCTTCAGATGCTGGTCGCATGTGTACTTTGGCTGCACCAAACTCTGACGTGATCGGATATTGTAAAGTACCTTCTTTTAAAGGAACGTTTTTCATATTCTTACGGGCATTTTCCATTGCTTTTTGAATAGCTTGGGGAACTTCTCGAGCTTTTCCTCGTCCGAAGCCAACCTTCCCATCTCCATCACCAACAACTGTTAGAGCTGAAAAACCAAAAATACGTCCGCCTTTTACAACTTTCGCTACTCGATTCACATGCACGAGTTTTTCGATGTAACCTTCTGCTGAATTTTGATCAGAGTTTGTAGCCATATTTCACCTGTTAAAACTTGAGACCAGAGTCACGTGCCGCATCTGCTAATGCTTTCACTCGACCGTGATATTTAAAACCGGAGCGGTCGAATGCAACTGTCTCGACTCCATTTTCTTTTGTTCTTTCTGCGATCAACTTGCCGATCTGTGATGCAGCATCTTTGTTCCCACCGTGAGAAAGACTAGAACGTAAATCTTTTTCAACTGTTGATGCAGATGCGATCACTACACCACCCTCTGGCGCTAACACTTGAGCATAAATATGCTTCGGTGTTTTATGAACACACAACCGGTGAACCTTCAAAGATTTAATCTTTGCTCTTGATTTAACTGATCGTCTTATACGTGAATCTTTTTTATTCATAATCGCCTCAACTAGGCTTTCTTAGCTTCTTTACGAATGATTGTTTCATCCGCGTATTTAATTCCTTTACCTTTATATGGTTCAGGTCCACGGTATGCACGTATTTCAGCAGAAACTTGACCGACTTTTTGCTTGTCTATCCCTTTCACAACAATTTCTGTCTGCGTAGGCGTTTCAACTGTAATACCTTCAGGTACTTCGTAATTTACCGGATGTGATAATCCAAGTGTTAAATTCAACACTTTACCCTGCGCCTGTGCACGATAACCAACACCATTAATTTGAAGTTTCTTCTCAAACCCTTCAGATACACCTGTCACCATATTCTGGACAAGCGATCTTGTTGTTCCAGCCAATGCATTAGCTGTTTTACTTCCATTGTTAGGAGCTACCTTTAATTCTTCACCTTCTACAACAAGACCAACGAGTTCGTTGATATTCTGTGTGATTTTACCTTTAGGTCCTTCAACGTTGAGCAATTGACCGTTAAGATCAATTTTAACGCCACTAGGAATGCTAACCGGTGCTTTTGCAATTCGAGACATGGTATTTCTTCCCTTTAGTAAACTTCACAGAGAATTTCACCACCGATGCCGAGCTTTCTTGCTGCACGATCAGTCATTACTCCCTGAGATGTTGAGACTACAGCAATGCCAAACCCGCCTTGGATAGTAGGTAGTTCTTGGCTATTTCTATAAATTCTTCGGCTAGGTTTGCTTACTCTCTTTACAGAATCAATTACTGGTCTATTGTTCGAGTATTTTAACTCGATCTTCATAATATTTTTTGTTTCAACAACTTCTGTTGTACATGCCTTTATGTATCCTTCTTCAACAAGTAAATTAGCTATCTTCACTTTCTTGTTCGAAGCTGGCATTTCTACAATACGTTTTGATGCTGACTGTCCGTTACGGATTCGTGTCAACATATCTGAAATAGGATCTTGCATACTCATAATCTGTTTTGCCTCTATCAGTTACCAGCTTGCTTTAACAAGACCGGGAACATCACCTTTCATTGCAACCAAGCGCAGTCTGTTTCGAGACAAACCAAACTTTCTATAATAGCCATGTGGTCGACCTGTTACTTCACAACGGTTACGTTGCCGCGATGGGCTTGAGTCCCTTGGTAACTTTTGAAGAGAGATTCTCGCTTGTCTGCGCTCATCGTCAGAGAGGGTTTCATCAATTATCATCGCTTTTAATTTAATACGTTTTTCAGCGTATTTTTGGACAAGACGAGTTCTTTTCGCCTCTCTATTTACCATTGAAGATTTAGCCATTTCCTACTCTCTCCGATCAGCTTCTTAAAGGGAAGTTGAATGCCGTTAATAGTGCACGACCTTCTTCGTCTGTCGTTGCAGTTGTTGTGATACAAATGTCTAGACCACGAAGTGCATCTATTTTGTCATAGTCAATTTCAGGAAAAATTATTTGTTCTTTTACGCCGAAAGAATAGTTCCCTTTTCCATCAAAGGACTTTTGATTCAGACCACGAAAATCACGAATACGTGGAATTGAAATACTGATCAGACGGTCCAGAAATTCATACATCCGTTCACGACGTAGTGTGACTTTCACACCATTAGGCCAGCCTTCACGGATTTTAAAATTAGCAACAGATTTTCTTGCTAACGTCACTTGAGCTTTCTGACCTGTAATTTGTTCGAGATCTCTCAGTGCATGTTCGACAACTTTTTTATCTGCAACAGCTTCACCTAAACCAATATTTAGTGTGATTTTTGTGATCTTTGGGATCTGCATTACACTTGAATAACTAAACTGTTCTTTTAGTTTAGGTGCAACTGATTCTTTATATACTTGCTGTAATCTAGACATATCTGATCCTACTAAATGTCGACTGCTTCGTTTGATGATTTGAAATACCGAACTTTTTTGCCCGAATCATCAACACGAAATCCAATTCGACCAGCTTTCTTAGTCGTTGGATCATATAAGCCAATATTAGAAACATGTATCGGTGACTCTTTCTCAACGATACCACCAGGGTCACCTACTTGCGGGTTTGCCTTAGTATGTTTTTTAACCATGTTGACGTTTTCAACGATAACTTTATCATTTTCAAGAACACGTAAGACTTTACCTTGTGCCCCTTTATTTTTGCCTGTTAAGACAACAACGTCATCACCTTTAATAATTTTCTTCATCGCTATTTCCTACAATACTTCTGGTGCAAGAGAAATGATTCGCATGAACTTGTCTCCACGCAGCTCTCTCGTAACTGGACCAAAAATGCGAGTACCAACAGGATTAAGCTGTTTATCTAACAGGACAGCGGCATTGCCATCGAATCTGATCAATGAACCGTCCTGTCTGCGAACACCTTTCCGAGTTCTCACAACGACTGCGTTATAGACGTCACCCTTTTTGACTTTCCCCCGGGGGATTGCCTCTTTTACCGTGACTTTAATGACATCACCAATGCCTGCGTAGCGTATGCCTGAACCGCCAAGCACTTTGATACACATCAATCGTCGCGCACCGCTATTGTCCGCGGCATCTAGCATTGACTGCATCTGTATCATCGTTGTTTCTCCGTATATTTCAAATGTTGCTCTTGCTTATCAGAGCTAACTAATTAAATTTGTGTCGCTTTAGTAATAACTTTTTGTACACGCCAAGTTTTGTTTTTTGACAACGGTCGGCATGCTTCCACTGCGACAGTATCGCCAATTGCACATTCGCTTGATTCATCATGTGCCATTAACTTACTCGTTTTTTTAACATACTTTTTGTAAAGCGGATGCATAACTTGACGCTCAACTTTTAAAGTAATTGTTTTTTCCATTTTGTTGCTAACAACTTCACCAACAACAATTTTTAAATTCTTAATATCTTCAGACATGACTATTCACCAGACCCGCTCTGATTCAGAACTGTTTTAATTCGAGCGATATCTTTCTTAATCTGTCCGAAAAGATGATTGCGGTTCGACTGACCAGTTCCTCGTTGCATACGTAAACTAAACTGCTCTTTTTTTAGATCAACTAAGAGATCGTTTAATTCTGCAGGTGTTTTACCTTTTAGCTCTTTCGCTTCCATCACAGTACAGTCCTAATTGCAAAAGTTGTTCGAACTGGAAGTTTTGCCGCTGCGAGTCGCATCGCCTCACGTGCTAATTCTTCACTGCAACCTTCCATTTCATACAACACTTTTCCAGGTTGAATTTCTGCAACCCAGTATTCAACATTACCCTTACCTTTACCTTGTCGAACTTCAAGAGGTTTTTTAGTGATTGGCTTGTCAGGAAAGATTCGAATCCAAATCTTTGCACCACGTTTCACATGACGTGTGAGCGCTCTTCGTCCAGCTTCTATCTGACGAGACGTCAATCGACCTCGAGTCGTTGCTTTCAAACCGAACTCACCAAAGCTCACTTTACTTCCCCTGTGAGCTAAACCTCTATTCCGGCCTTTTTGCTGCTTTCTAAATTTTGTACGTTTTGGTTGTAGCATTGATACTCTCCTGCTCAGCCAGTCGCTTTATCTTTTGCTGGCTCTTCAAATGTTTCCGCTGTGTCGACAACTTCACCTTTGAAAATCCAAACCTTAATTCCAATGATGCCGTATGTCGTCAATGCTTCCGCTGTACCGTAATCTATATCAGCACGCAAAGTGTGTAATGGAACACGTCCTTCACGGTACCATTGAGTTCGCGCTATTTCCGCGCCGTTCAATCGTCCTGCAACATTGATACGAATTCCCTCTGCGCCTAGACGCATTGCATTTGTAACTGCTCGTTTCATTGCGCGGCGGAACATAATACGTCGCTCCAGCTGATTTGCAATACCTTCGGCAACTAAATATGCATCTAACTCAGGTTTTCTTATCTCATCAACGCTAACTTGTGAAGGAACACCCATCATTTTGGTGATTTCTTGACGTAATGCTTCAATATCTTCACCTTTCTTACCGATAACAATCCCAGGGCGCGCTGTATGAATGATAACGCGGGCATTATTTGCAGCACGTTCGATCTGTATCTTACTAACAGAGGCATGCTTCAATTTCTTCTGAAGAAATTCTCGCACTTTCATATCAGTATTTAGATAGTTTGAATAGTTTTTAGAATCCGCATACCAAGTTGAATTCCAATCTTTGACTATTCCTAAGCGTATCCCAGTCGGATGTACTTTCTGTCCCATAACAGGCCTTCTCTAGTTAAGTTCTTTCACAGTCACCGTAATGTGACTTGTGCGTTTTAAAATTTGGTTTCCTCGACCTTTAGCTCTCGCGCGAAAACGCTTGAAAGTAGGTCCTTCATCAACAAATACTTTACTGACAATAAGATCGTCGATATCTGCTGAATCATTGTGCTCTGCATTTGCTATTGCAGACTCGAGCACCTTTTTAAGAATGTCCGCACCTTTTTTTGTGCTGAACGATAAAAGATTTATAGCCCTTTCAACCGGCATTCCTCTAACTTGATCAGCCACTAATCTCGCTTTTTGAGCTGAGATGCGTGCGTATTTTAATTTTGCTAATGTTTCCACGTTATTTACCCGAGATTATTTCTTGGATTTCTTATCTGCTACGTGACCACGATAAGTTCGTGTCAATGCAAATTCGCCAAGTTTATGACCCACCATATTCTCAGTGATAAACACTGGCATATGTTGTTTGCCATTGTGAACAGCAATTGTCAGCCCAAGCATGTCAGGCAAAATCATAGAACGACGCGACCAAGTTTTGATTGGTTTTTTATCGTTGTTCTCTTTGGCTTTTACAACCTTATCCGCGAGATGATGATCGACGAATGGTCCTTTCTTAATGGAACGTGCCACCTGATTACTCCTAAACGATTACCGTTTGTTTCTACGTCTAACTATAAGTTTGTCTGTACGCTTATTCTTTCTTGTTTTAGCGCCTTTTGTCGGCATTCCCCAAGGACTTACTGGATGACGACCACCAGAAGTTCGACCTTCACCACCACCATGAGGATGGTCTACAGGGTTCATGGCCACACCACGCACGGTAGGTCTAACACCTCTCCAACGTTTTGCACCGGCTTTGCCAAGTGATCGTAATGAATGTTCTCCATTACTTACTTCGCCGATTGTCGCTCGACAAGCAACTAAAACCTTTCTCATTTCACCTGAACGTAATCTCAGGGTCGCATGTGCACCTTCACGAGCCACAAGCTGAACTGACGCGCCGGCACTTCGTGCGAGTTGTGCGCCCTTGCCAGGCTTCAACTCAACACAGTGAATTGTTGTACCAACAGGAATATTTCTAAGCGGCAGTGTGTTTCCCACCTTAATAGGAGACGAGACACCTGAAAGAATGACATCCCCAGCAGATATTCCTTTTGGCGCAATGATGTAACGTTTTTCGCCATCTGCATAAGCTAAAAGAGCAATATGTGCCGTTCGGTTAGGATCATATTCAATCCTTTCAACTTTCGCTGCGATTTCATCTTTATTCCTCTTGAAATCAACTAAACGATAGCGTTGTTTATGACCACCACCACGATGTCGTGTCGTGATCCGACCATTATTATTCCGGCCAGATTTTAGCGACTGCTGTTCAAGAAGTGGACGATGCGGCTCTCCTTTATGTAGATCAGGAGTAACCACTTTTACCAAGCCTCTACGACCCGCTGATGTTGGTTTTGCTTTTACAAGTGCCATTTCGGTTCAACCTTCCAATTATTCTGCAGCGATGAAATCTATTTCAGATCCTGCTTTCAGACGTACATATGCTTTTTTGACGTCAGATCGCTTTCCTGCTTTTCGCTTAAACAATTTCAACTTGCCTTTTTGATTCGCGACTTGTACTGATTCGACTTCAACATCAAACATCATTTCTACTGCCTTCTTTATAGCAGGCTTAGTTGCAGTACTAATTACGTTAAAGACATATTGGTTAGATGCATCTGCTAAACGTGCTGTCTTTTCGGAAACACGTGGCGAGAGCAATATGCTACTTAATTGTTCTTTGTTCATTGATATAACGCCTCAAGCTGTTCTATCGCTGCCTTTGTGACAATTACCTTTTCAAAACCGACTAAGCTAACTGGATCTATTCCGTTCACTTCGACCAAGCCAACGTGATATAGATTTCTTGACGCCAAGTACAAGTTTTCTGAAATTGAATCAGAAACGATTAAAAAGTCGTTACCGGCATTAAGCTTTGTTAACTCACTTAGTAAGAGCTTCGTTTTTGGTTCAGTTACATCAAACTGATCAACAACAACTAAACGGTCTTGCCGTAGTAATTCAGAAAAGATGCTCGCGATTGCTTTTCGAAACATTTTCTTATTAACTTTCTGCTCATAATTTCTGGGTCGAGCAGCAAATGTGACACCACCAGAACGCCATATCGGACTTCTTGAAGTACCGGCTCTAGCTCGCCCAGTCCCTTTTTGTCGCCAAGGTTTAATACCACCACCCCGAACATCTGATCGAGATTTGTTGGCTTTGGTTCCAGCACGTGCAGCAGCAGCATAAGCTGTAACTACTTGGTGAATTAAACCTTCGTTATAGTCAACATCGAACAAGCTGTCTGAACCTGTGAACGTGCCAGAGCTTGTACCTTTATCGCTTGAGATAATATTCAAATCCATTGCTACTACACCCTAAGTTCTTGTAGTTTGCTTAATGATCAGACTTCCACCTTTTGCCCCAGGCACTGCGCCTTTAATCAAAAGTATGTTCTTGTCTACATCAACACGCACAACTTCAAGGTTTTGCATTGTTCTTCGTTCATTACCCATATGACCGGCCATTTTTTTCCCTTTAAATACACGTCCAGGGGTTTGGTTTTGTCCAATTGAGCCTGCCGCTCTATGTGATAACGAGTTACCATGTGTCGCGTCTTGGGTTGAAAAATGATATCGCTTAATCGCACCAGCAAAACCCTTACCGATTGTTGTTCCAATCACATCAACTCGCTGACCTTGTTCAAAAATATCAGCTTTAATTTCAGCACCTGGTGATAATTCTTCACCTTCAGCATCATCAAGTCGAAATTCCCATAGGCCCCTACCAGGCTCAACTTCAACCTTCGCATAAAGCCCAGCTTCCGCTTTATTAATTCGGTTTCTGTGTTTTGATCCAGTAGTAACCTGTACAGCGCGGTAACCATCTGTACCCTGCGTCTTTACACGAGTAATACGATTTGGTTCTACCTCGACAACAGTTACAGGTACTGATTCACCCGCATCAGTAAAGATGCGCGTCATACCGATTTTTTGTCCAACGATTCCGAGTGACATCTTAATAACCTTTCTCTAAATTAACTCAGTTCAATTTGATTTGAACATCAACGCCCGCTGCAAGATCAAGCTTCATTAAAGCATCTACAGTCTTATCAGTTGGATTTACTATATCCAACAAGCGTTTATGAGTTCTGATTTCATACTGATCTCGCGCGTCCTTATTGACGTGTGGAGAAATCAGTACAGTAAAGCGCTCAATTTTAGTTGGCAACGGGATCGGTCCCTTTACCTGAGCACCTGTTCGTTTTGCAGTCTCAATGATTTCACGAGTTGATACATCAATCAGTCGATGATCAAACGCTTTAAGACGAATACGGATGACTTGTTCGTTCATTCTATTATCTTCCAAAGCCTATACAATTGATCACTCGATCACTTTCGCAACAACACCCGCACCAACAGTACGGCCACCTTCGCGGATCGCAAATCGAAGACCTTCTTCCATCGCTATCGGGGCAATCAGTTTTACAGTCATCTTGACGTTGTCGCCAGGCATGACCATTTCTGTTCCTTCCGGTAGTTCACATGCGCCCGTTACGTCCGTGGTTCGGAAGTAAAATTGGGGACGGTAGTTGTTGAAAAATGGGGTGTGTCGACCACCTTCGTCTTTCGATAGCACATAAATCTCTGCTTCGAAATGCGTGTGTGGTGTAATACTGCCCGGTTGACAGAGTACTTGACCGCGTTCGACGTCTTCACGTTTGGTGCCGCGTAAGAGCACCCCGACGTTATCGCCAGCTTGACCTTCGTCGAGCAGTTTACGGAACATTTCTACACCGGTGCAGGTGGTTTTTTGGGTGTCTTTGATGCCGACGATTTCTATTTCGTCGCCAACGTGGACGATGCCGCGTTCGATTCGACCGGTCACGACGGTGCCGCGCCCTGAGATCGAGAAGACGTCTTCGATTGGCATCAGGAATTTGAGGTCGACAGGCCGTTCTGGGATCGGGATGTAGTCGTCCATGATGTCGATCAGTTTTAGTACCGCTGGAACACCGATGTCACTTTCGTCGCCTTCAACGGCTTTGAGTGCTGAGCCGATGACTACAGGTGTGTCGTCGCCAGGAAATTGGTAGGTGTCGAGCAGTTCGCGCACTTCCATTTCAACCAGTTCGAGTAATTCCGGGTCGTCGACCATGTCGGCTTTGTTGAGGAAGACGACAATGTATGGAACACCAACTTGGCGTGCAAGCAAAATGTGCTCGCGCGTTTGTGGCATTGGGCCGTCTGCCGCTGAGCATACGAGTATTGCACCGTCCATTTGCGCTGCGCCTGTGATCATGTTTTTAACGTAGTCAGCATGTCCCGGGCAATCAACGTGGGCGTAGTGACGTGTGTCACTTTCGTATTCAACGTGTGCCGTCGCGATGGTGATACCACGTTCGCGTTCTTCTGGTGCGTTGTCAATTTGGTCGTACGCTTTGACTTCACCGCCGTATTTGTTGGCGCTGACAATCGTTAACGCCGCTGTTAGCGTCGTTTTACCATGGTCTACGTGGCCAATCGTGCCGACGTTTACGTGTGGTTTACTTCGTTCAAATTTTTCCTTGGCCACGACAGGTACCCCTTAGCAATTTTAAAGATCGTTAATACTGATGCGAAATAAGTGCATCAACTACGCTTTGTGGAGCGACCGCATATGATGAAAACTCCATCGAATACGTCGCTCTTCCTTGCGTGCTAGACCGCAACGCAGTTGCATATCCAAACATTTCCGCAAGCGGGACTTCAGCCCGAATAATTTTTCCAGAAGGCGATTCTTCTGCTCCTAGCAACACGCCCCGACGTCGATTCAGGTCCCCGTTAACAGGACCGAGATATTCTTCTGGCGTGACAATTTCCACTGCCATAATCGGTTCTAATATTGCCGGCTTAGCATTTGCTGCGCCTTCTCTGAACCCCATCGATCCAGCAACTTTAAATGCCATTTCGTTGGAATCTACATCATGATATGAACCGTCATACAACGTCACTTTGACATCGACAACAGGGTATCCACCAACCACACCACTCATCATTTGATCTGCGATACCTTTCTCTACGGCAGGAATAAATTCCCTCGGTATCGTTCCACCTACAACCTCACTGACAAACTCAAAACCCGAGCCCCTTTCGGCTGGTTCAAGTTTTAATATCACATGGCCATATTGACCTCGTCCGCCAGATTGTCTAACAAACTTTCCTTCAGCTTTTTCAACAACATTTTGGATTGTCTCTCGATAGGCCACTTGAGGCTTACCGATATTTGCATCTACGCTGAATTCACGCTTCATTCGATCAACTATAATATCGAGATGAAGCTCCCCCATACCAGAAATTATCGTCTGGCCGGACTCTTGATCCGATTGCACTTTGAAAGATGGATCTTCTTGCGCCAGTTTACTTAACGCATTAGCCATCTTCTCCTGGTCTGCCTTTGTTCTTGGCTCCACAGCAACCGAGATTACCGGGTCAGGAAAGTCCATTTTCACCAGCGTAATTGGCGCATTTATAGCGCAAAGTGTTTCTCCTGTAGAAACATCTTTCAAGCCAACAGCGGCAGCAATATCACCGGCACGAACTTCTTTTATTTCTTCCCGACTGTTTGCATGCATTTGCAACAACCGACCAATTCTTTCTTTCTTTCCCTTCACTGGATTAAAAACAGCATCGCCAGTTTTTAAAACGCCGGAATACACACGGACAAAAGTAAGTGTACCGACAAATGCATCTGTCGCTATTTTAAAGGCTAATGATGCGAAAGGTTCTGAATCATCAGCCTTTCTTTGCTCAGCCTCATCATTCTTTCCTACCCCCGTTATTGCGGGGACATCAACGGGAGACGGCATATAATCCAACAATGCATCCAGCATCGCTTGGACACCTTTATTCTTAAAGGCCGACCCGCATGTTACAAGTACGATTTCATTCGCAAGCGTTCTTTTTCGTAACGCCTCTTTAATTAAGTCGATATTGAGGTCATTACCTTCTAAGTATGACTCCATTAACTCATCACTTGCCTCAACTGCGGCTTCTATGAGTGACTCTCTTAAAGACCTTGCTTCTTCCAGAATATGTTCTGGAATATCTTTTTCTTCGAAGGCCATTCCCTGCGATGCTTCATCCCAGTAAATCGCTTTCATTTTTAATAAATCAACGACACCGACAAAGCTATCTTCCTTACCGATTGGCATCTGCAGTGGTACAGGGTTACTGCCTAGCTTTGTTTCAATCTGCTGCACGACTCGCGTAAAATTTGCGCCTGCACGATCCATCTTGTTGATGAACGCTAATCTTGGCACCTGATACTTGTCTGCTTGTCGCCAAACTGTTTCCGACTGTGGCTCAACTCCGCCGACTGCACAAAAAACAGCTACAGCTCCATCAAGCACTCGCAGTGAACGTTCTACTTCTATCGTGAAGTCAACGTGCCCTGGCGTATCTATTATATTTATACGATGCAGGTCGTAATCTTTCGCCATCCCACTCCAGAAGCAGGTTGTTGCTGCTGAAGTGATCGTAATGCCACGCTCTTGCTCTTGCGCCATCCAATCCATTGTGGCGGCACCGTCGTGAACCTCACCTAACTTATGTGAGACCCCGGTATAAAATAATATCCGCTCTGTCGTTGTTGTTTTGCCCGCATCAATGTGCGCCATAATTCCGACATTTCGGTATTTTTCAATTGGTGTAGAACGCGCCACATTAACTGCTTCGCCGGACTACCAACGAAAGTGAGAAAACGCTCTGTTGGCTTCTGCCATACGGTGAGTATCTTCTTTCTTTTTAACCGCTGTCCCTCGGTTTTCGTACGCATCCATCAATTCACCAGCGATACGCAAGCCCATTGTTTTTTCACCACGTTTACGCGCTGCATCAACTAACCAACGCATCGCAAGCGCAGTCCTTCTGCTCGCACGTACTTCAACCGGGACTTGGTATGTTGCTCCACCAACACGCCGCGATTTCACTTCGACTCTTGGCCGAATGTTATCTAACGCTTCACTGAACGCGTTTAACGGATCATTCAAGCCTTTGCCTTTGAGCTGATCTAAAGCACCGTAAACGATTTTCTCGGCAGTGGATTTTTTACCATCCTTCATAACCATATTGACAAACTTTGCCAATGTTTCATCACCAAATTTCGGATCTGGCAGTATGGTTCTTTTTGCAGCTACTCTTCTTCTAGACATTGAATAATCCTGTCTTAATCCTATTAATTACGACTTGGGTCGTTTTGTACCGTACTTTGAACGTCCTTGCTTACGATCAGCAACGCCAGACGTATCTAAAGTACCGCGAACTGTATGATAACGAACACCAGGTAAATCTTTTACACGACCACCGCGAATCAGGATAACCGAATGTTCTTGGAGGTTATGACCCTCACCACCAATGTAAGTTGTTACTTCATGACCATTGGTCAAACGTACACGTGCAACTTTACGCATTGCCGAGTTAGGCTTCTTTGGCGTTGTTGTATAAACGCGCGTACAAACGCCTCTTTTCTGAGGACAACTTTCTAACGCAGGTACGTTACTTTTAGTACGCTGTCGCTTCCTCGGATTCCTAACTAGCTGATTGATGGTTGCCATTAACCTTTCCTCTAAACCGTATTTGCTTACTTGTGCATTCCGCCAAGTACAGACCAAATTTATTACTTAGCCTGAAATAATACGGGCTTGGTTACCCAAGCCCGTAAACAAAGAAGCGGAATTCTATTTTCCTTCTAACCTACTGTCAAGACTAAAAAAGATTTTTTTAGTCTTGACAGCGTATTTTATGCTGCGTTGTTAGCATCGCCCTCCGCAGAAGGCGCTGAATCATTATCATCTGCGAGGTCTTCAAAGATCTCACTTGCATCAATTTCAGGCTGATCTTCCAGTGCACGCTTCCTTCGTCGTTCATTATGATAGGCGTAGCCCGTCCCTGCAGGGATTAGGCGACCAACAATGACGTTCTCTTTGAGTCCACGCAGTTCGTCGCTCTTACCTGTCACAGAGGCTTCTGTTAGCACTCTCGTTGTCTCTTGGAACGAGGCAGCAGAGATGAACGATTCAGTCGCCAGTGACGCTTTAGTAATACCCAGCAAGAGTTGAATCCATTGTGCTGGCTCTTTGCCGTTCGCAACTAACTCTTCATTTTCAGCAAGGATCACTTCTTTTTCGATCTGCTCTCCTTTCAGGAATCGCGAATCACCAGGCTGATCAATTTCAATCTTCCGTAACATTTGTCGAACAATAACTTCGATATGTTTATCGTTGATTTTTACACCTTGTAAACGGTAAACGTCTTGAACTTCATTAACGATATATTCTGTTAACGCTAGCATCCCCTTCAAACGCAATATGTCGTGTGCGTCGGAAGCACCATCAACGATCACCTCACCTTTTTCTACGTGCTCACCTTCAAACACGTTAACGTGACGCCACTTAGGAATTAATGTTTCAGTTGTATCTGCATTTGAATCAGTAATGATCAAGCGCTGTTTACCTTTCGTCTCTTTACCAAATGAAACTGTACCGGTAACTTCGGCAAGAATTGCTGGCTCTTTTGGCTTTCTTGCCTCAAACAAGTCAGCAACTCGTGGCAGACCACCCGTAATATCACGTGTTTTAGCCGACTCTTGGGGTAAGCGTGCCAGTACATCGCCAACCTTAATCTCACTGTTATCTGACACTACAATGACAGCATTGGCAGGTAGCGGATAATGTGCAGGAATTTCAGTCCCTGGGATAAATAAATCATTCCCTTTTGCATCCACGAGTTTAACTGTCGGTTTTAAATCTTTCGCTGCAGATGCACGCTGTTTAGGATCGGTAACGGTTAAGCTTGTCATGCCTGTTATTTCGTCCATTTCACGGACAACCGTCGTGCCTTCAATGATATCACTGAAGATAACCGTGCCTTGCACCTCTGTAATTACCGGGTGGGTATGCGGATCCCAACCTGCAACCACCTCACCAGCATCAACTTTTGTTCCATCAGAGACACTTAACTCTGCACCATAAGGTACTTTATAACGCTCCTTCTCTCGTCCAGACTCATCGATGATGGCTAAGCCACCTGAACGCGATACCGTGATCGACTTACCATCTTCTCGTGCAAGCAGCTTAATGTTATGAAGCTTAACTGTACCTTTTGATTTCACTTCGATATTGTTAACCGCTGCTGCTCGTGAAGCTGCACCACCAATATGGAAAGTACGCATCGTTAACTGTGTGCCTGGCTCACCGATTGATTGGGCAGCCATAACGCCGATTGATTCGCCAATATTCGCGAGATTTCCGCGGGCAAGATCACGACCGTAGCATGCTTTACAGACACCATAGCGAGTGTCACAGCTGATGACTGATCGGACTTTTACTTGATCCACACTGTTTTCTTCGAGAACATCAATTTGCGCTTCATCGAGTAACACGCCTCGCTCAACAATGACATCTTCACTGTTGGGACCGTATACATCCTCAGCAACGACACGTCCAAGTACTCGCTCACGTAGTGGTTCAACCACATCACCGCCTTCGATGATCGGACGCATGACGATACCGTCTTCCGTTCCACAATCGAGTTCAGTTACGACTAAATCCTGCGCAACGTCTACGAGTCGGCGTGTAAGATAACCAGAGTTCGCCGTTTTCAATGCCGTATCAGCAAGACCTTTCCGAGCACCATGCGTCGAGATAAAGTACTGAAGAACGTCGAGACCTTCTCGGAAATTTGCTTTGATCGGCGTCTCGATGATCGAACCATCTGGTTTCGCCATCAAGCCACGCATACCCGCTAACTGCCTAATCTGTGCTGCAGAACCACGAGCACCTGAATCAGCCATCATATAAATAGAGTTAAATGACGGTTGGCGGACTTCATTGCCTTCACGATCAACTACCACTTCTGAACCCAATTCATCCATCATGGCCTTCGCCACTTTGTCATTGGTGTGGGACCAAATATCAACGACCTTGTTATAACGTTCGCCGTTGGTAACCAGACCATTTGCATACTGCAGTTCGATTTCTTTAACGCCATCTTCTGCTTGCTGCATAATTTCAGGTTTAACTGACGGAACAACCATGTCTTCAATACCGATCGACACACCAGAACGGGTCGCCATGCGGAATCCCTTATACATCAGTTGATCAGCAAAAATAACTGTTTCTTTTACATCAAGTTCGCGATAACACGTGTTAATCAGATTTGAGATCGCTTTCTTATTCATCACTTTATTGACGATTTCAAAAGACAATCCCGCTGGGAGAATTTCTGACAACATGGCACGACCAACTGTTGTTTCATAACGGTTGATTTGCTCAATTAATTCATCATCTGATTTTCGAAATTCTTTGATCCGAACTTTCACTTTCGCATGCAAACTTGCTGCACCGGATTCATAGGCACGTGTGACCTCTTTGATATCCATGAAGCTCATGCCTTCGCCTTTCGCATTGATCGACTCGCGTGTCATGTAATAGAGACCAAGTACAACGTCCTGCGATGGAACGATGATCGGATCACCATTTGCTGGTGATAACACGTTATTCGTTGACATCATGAGTGATCGCGCTTCAAGCTGCGCTTCAAGTGACAATGGAACGTGAACCGCCATTTGGTCACCGTCAAAGTCAGCGTTGAAGGCAGTACAAACTAATGGATGAAGCTGGATTGCCTTACCTTCGATCAAAATAGGCTCAAACGCTTGGATGCCGAGTCGATGTAATGTTGGTGCACGATTGAGCATCACCGGGTGCTCTCGAATAACATCTTCAAGAATATCCCACACCTCGGGGCCTTCACGCTCAACCGTTTTCTTCGCCGCTTTAATCGTTGTAGCTATACCAAGGCGCTCTAGCTTACTAAAGACGAAAGGTTTGAATAATTCCAATGCCATTTTCTTTGGTAGACCACATTGGTGTAGACGTAATGTCGGACCAACAACGATAACCGAACGACCTGAATAATCGACACGTTTACCCAATAAGTTTTGACGAAAACGACCTTGCTTACCCTTGATCATATCGGCCAAAGATTTAAGCGGTAATTTGTTCGTGCCGGTAATTGCACGTCCACGACGACCATTATCTAATAGTGCATCGACCGACTCTTGCAACATACGTTTTTCATTTCTAACGATGATGTCGGGCGCATTAAGATCAAGCAGACGTTTCAGACGATTGTTTCGGTTGATCACACGACGATACAGATCATTAAGATCAGACGTTGCGAACCGGCCTCCGTCGAGTGGGACGAGAGGTCGTAACTCCGGTGGTAAAACCGGCAACACTTTCAAAATCATCCATTCTGGTTTGTTGCCAGAGTGAACAAACGCCTCCATCAGCTTGAGACGTTTCGTCATCTTCTTCAGTTTGGTTTCTGAAGTCGTCGTAGGCAAAGCTTCGCGGATTGTATTGATCTCATCAGGGAGATCCAGATTGTTCAATAGCTCAAGGACGGCTTCAGCGCCCATTTTTGCTTCGAATTCATCGCCATTTTGTTCTATAGCATCGAGATAGGCTTCTTCAGAAAGAAGTTGCCCTATTTCAAGTGTTGTCATGCCTGCGTCGGTAACAACGAATGCTTCGAAATAAAGAATTCGTTCGATATCACGCAAGGTCATATCCAACAATAAACCCATTCGTGAAGGCAATGATTTCAAGTACCAAATATGTGCAACGGGGCTTGCAAGATCAATATGGCCCATTCGCTCACGGCGAACTTTTGCTTGAGTCACTTCAACACCACACTTCTCACAAACAACACCGCGGTGTTTCAGTCGCTTGTATTTCCCGCATAAACATTCGTAATCCTTAACAGGACCAAATGTTTTTGCACAGAAAAGGCCATCCCGTTCTGGTTTAAAAGTACGGTAGTTGATCGTTTCTGGTTTTTTAACTTCACCGTAAGACCATGAACGGATCTTTTCAGGTGATGCAAGACCAATGCTGATCGCATCGAAATCTTCTACGTGACCTTGTTGTCTCAGAAAATTAAGTAAGTCTTTCAAGATAGTGCCTCCGCTTTTGGAGCGATTAATTCAATTTTAGTCGCGACGTTCTAATTCAATATCAATACCCAAAGATCGAATCTCTTTGAGCAATACATTGAACGACTCAGGCATTCCGGCTTCCATATAATGGTTACCATCAACGATGTTTTTATACATCTTCGTTCGCCCTTGTACGTCATCTGACTTGACGGTCAACATTTCCTGCAAGGTGTAAGCAGCACCATATGCTTCAAGTGCCCATACCTCCATTTCACCGAAACGTTGTCCACCGAACTGTGCTTTACCACCGAGTGGTTGCTGTGTGACAAGACTGTACGGTCCTGTTGAACGCGCATGCATTTTGTCATCAACCAAATGGTTGAGTTTCAACATATACATGTAACCAACAGTCACTTTCCGCTCAAAAACATCACCCGTTCGTCCATCAATCAATGTTGTTTGACCGGAACGTGGCAGATCAGCAAGTTCAAGCATGTCTTTGATGTCGACTTCTTCAGCACCGTCGAACACTGGAGTCGCCATTGGGACGCCTTCACGCAGGTTCGCTGCAAGTGTGAGAATCTCTTCATCACTAAACTCATCCAAAGTTTCTTTCTTACCGGTTGAGTTATAGATCTTATCCAAGAATTCACGCAGCTCTTCTACTTTCGCTTTCGCTTCGATCATACGGCCAATTTTCAAGCCCAAGCCCTTCGCCGCCCAGCCAAGATGGGTTTCCAATACTTGCCCGATGTTCATACGAGATGGAACACCCAATGGATTCAAGACAATATCGACTGGCGTGCCATCTTCCATATGCGGCATATCTTCTATCGGAACGATATTTGAGATAACACCTTTATTACCATGTCGTCCGGCCATTTTATCGCCCGGCTGGATAACACGACGAACCGCCATGTAAACCTTGATCATCTTCAACACGCCAGGTGCCAGATCATCCCCGCTGGTTAATTTAATGCGTTTCTCTTCAAAGTGCTTTTCAAATGTCGCCTTCAAGTCTTCAATCTGTGAAGCTGCGCCTTCTAGCTGACTATTATCAGCATCATTTTCAAGACGAATCTCGAACCACTTCTCTTTTTCCAGATCATCAAGATACTCTTTGGTAATTTTCTTACCGGATGTCAAACCTTTCGGACCGCCAGCCGCAACTGAATCGATCAGCAATCGTTCTATACGTTGATAAACGTCGCCAATGAGAATACGCAGCTGATCATCAAGGTCTTTGCGAACACTGGTCAAACCCGATTTCTCGATAGATAACGCGCGTGCATCTTTCGCAACACCATCACGTGTAAAGACTTGTACGTCAACGATCGTGCCGCTCTTGCCTGATGATACGCGGAGCGAAGTATCTTTTACATCAGACGCTTTTTCACCAAAGATCGCACGCAGGAGTTTTTCTTCAGGCGTTAATTGTGTTTCACCTTTGGGCGTCACTTTACCGACAAGAATGTCTCCCGGCTTCACTTTTGCACCGATATATACAATGCCCGACTCATCCAGTTTAGAGAGTGCACTTTCACTCACATTAGGGATATCTGCTGTGATCTCTTCAGCACCGAGTTTTGTATCTCGAGCAACACACGTCAGTTCTTCAATATGAATACTGGTATAACGATCTTCTTGAACAACGCGTTCGGATATGAGGATGGAATCCTCAAAGTTGTAACCATTCCACGGCATGAAAGCGACAAGCATGTTTTGCCCAAGCGCAAGTTCACCCATATCTGTTGAAGGACCATCAGCCAAAATGTCGCCACGGCTGATCTGATCGCCAATAGACACTAATGGTCGTTGGTTTATACAAGTATTTTGATTCGATCGCGTGTATTTTGTTAGGTTGTAAATATCGACACCAGACTCAGCGGCTTCAGTTTCTTCATCGCTAACACGCACAACAATTCGGCTCGCATCTACACTGTCGACAACGCCACCACGTTTAGCAACAACGGTAACGCCCGAATCACGCGCAACAGCCAGTTCCATACCTGTCCCACTTAACGGCTTCTCAGCTTTCAATGTCGGTACTGCTTGGCGCTGCATATTAGAACCCATCAATGCACGGTTCGCATCATCGTGTTCTAAGAATGGAATTAATGATGCAGCCACTGAGACGATCTGTCGTGGAGATACATCCATATAGTCCACTTTGTCTGGCGTGGAGAGCGTAAATTCATTCAGATGACGACAAGGAACAAAATCTTCCGTCATTTTACCTTCATCATCCAAATCAACACTTGCCTGCGCGATTACGTATTGGCCTTCCTCGATCGCAGATAAGTATTCAACTTGATCGGTTACACCGCCGTCCGTTACCTTTCGATATGGGGTTTCAAGGAAACCATACTTATTTGTCCGTGAGTAAACCGCAAGTGAGTTAATTAAACCAATGTTTGGTCCCTCTGGCGTTTCAATTGGACAGACACGACCATAATGCGTTGGATGTACGTCACGTACTTCAAAACCAGCTCGTTCACGTGTCAAACCACCAGGGCCTAACGCAGACACACGACGTTTATGGGTAACTTCAGATAATGGATTATTTTGATCCATAAACTGAGATAATTGGCTAGAACCGAAGAACTCTTTGATCACAGCTGAAACTGGACGTGCATTAATCAGCTCTTGTGGCATGTAACCTTCAGAGTCAGCGAGGGTTAAACGTTCACGAACGGCACGCTCTACACGAACCAAGCCGACTCTAAATTGATTTTCTGCCATTTCACCAACGCTTCGAACACGTCGGTTACCAAGATGATCAATATCATCGACAACACCATTACCGTTTCGAATATCGATTAGTGTTTGTAAAACAGAAATAATGTCTTGATTAGACAGTACACCTTCACCTTCAATTTCATCCCGACCAATACGACGATTAAACTTCATTCGGCCAACCGCGGAAAGATCGTAACGGTCTTTACTAAAGAATAAGTTATTAAACAAATTTTCGGCTGAATCTTTTGTTGGTGGCTCACCTGGACGCATCATGCGATAGATTTCTACCTGCGCTTCTAAATCAGTGCGTGTTGTATCTGTTTTTAATGTTTCAGAAATGTAAGGACCATGATCAAGATCATTCGTATAGATCGTTTCGAACGCCGTTACTTTCGCGACTTTCAGAGCTTCGAGTAACTCCTCTGTAATTTCGCTGTTCGCTTCACAGATCAGTTCACCTGTTGACGTATCAACGATATCCTTAGCCATGGTTTTACCAAGCATGTATTCCGCAGGTACGTGAATTCTGCTTAAGCCGGCTTTTTCAATTTGTCGAATATGCCTTGCTGTAATTCGCTTCTCAGCTTCAACAATCACCTCGCCTTTACTGTCACTGATCTCAAAAGACAGCGTCTCACCGCGTAAGCGCTCTGAAACCAACTCCATTGAATAACCATCTTTTTCTTCTTTGAAAGAAACATTTTCGAAAAACATTTCCAGAATATCTTGCGTTCCATAACCAAGTGCGCGCAACAAAATAGTGGCTGGAATTTTGCGGCGACGATCTATTCTGACAAAAACGAAATCTTTCGGATCAAATTCGAAATCAAGCCATGATCCTCGGTATGGAATCACACGTGCTGAAAACAGCAATTTACCTGATGAGTGAGTTTTACCGCGATCGTGATCAAAGAAAACACCTGGTGAACGGTGTAATTGAGAAACGATAACGCGCTCAGTCCCGTTGATAACGAACGTACCGTTGTCCGTCATTAACGGAAGTTCACCCATGTAAACTTCTTGTTCTTTAATATCTTTAACTTTTTTGTCTGAGCCTGATTCTTTATCGTAAATCACCAAGCGACACTTCACTCTCAAAGATGAAGCATACGTTAAGCCACGAACCTGACATTCCTTCACGTCAAAAACAGGCTTACCTAAACGGTAGCTCATGTATTCAAGCACCGCATAACCAGAATGGCTTTCAATTGGGAAAACAGAACTAAATGCAGCATGAAGACCAACATCGTCACGCTGATCTAACGGAATATCTGCTTGTAAAAAATTTCTGTAAGATTCGATCTGAGTAGCGAGCAAGTATGGAACTTCCATTACAGCCGCTTGCTTACCAAAGCCTTTACGGATACGCTTTTTCTCAGTATATGAATATGCCATGACTGTCCTCAATTCGAGAGAGTAGATTGTTTACGCCCTACAAGCGCAAAAAGGCAGGTGGTTAGAAAACCACCTGCCAGGTAGTGCTAATTAGCGGTTGCTATCACTTAAGATCGACAGCAGCGCCAGCTTCTTCTAGTTGTTTCTTAATATCTTCAGCTTCTGCTTTAGGTGCGCCTTCTTTAATTGTAGAAGGAGTGCCTTCGACCATGTCTTTCGCTTCTTTCAAGCCAAGACCAGTGATGCCACGCACTGCTTTGATGACAGCAACTTTGTTTTCTCCAAAGCTTGTCATAACAACATCAAACTCGTCTTTTGCTTCAGCAGCAGCTTCGCCACCTCCAGCAGCTACTGGCGCTGCAGCAACCGCTGCGGCAGCAGAAACGCCGAATTTTTCTTCCATTGCTGAAACCAATTCAACCACTTCCATGACTGACATATTCGCAATTGCTTCCAAGATATCTTCTTGTGATAAAGCCATTTCAATACTCCGTAAAATCTAAAATTTGTTTGTAACGTTAAGTTAAGCAGCCTGCTTTTGATCGCGGACAGCAGCAATAGTACGAACCAATTTTGCGTGAGGCTCGTTTAATGTACGAACGAACTTCTCGATTGGCGCTTTCATAACAGCCATCGTCAATGCCACTGCTTGATCATAAGTTGGGAGATCCGCCAGTGCGTTTATATCGCCAGGAGTGAGCATTTTGCCACCAATTGAAACTAGCTTAACTTCAAGCTTGTCATTCTTCTTGGCGAACTCTTTGATCACTCTTGCCGCTGCACCTGGATCTTCCTGAGAAAATGCCAAAACTAACTGACCCGTAAGACCATCTGCCATGCACTCAAACTCAGTACCTGCCAGCGCCAAACGAGACAATGTGTTACGTACAACTCGGAGGTAAACACCACCTTGTCGTGCGGCAACACGTAGTTCCGTCATGTCCTCAACAGACAGGCCTGTATATTCAGCTGCAATCGCTGAATGCGCAGTGGATGCAACTTCTGCAACTTCCGCTACAATCGCCTTTTTCTGTTCAAGATTAAGCACGTTGTTTCTCCTGATGAATGTATTTACGTACAAATACATTTCCCATAAATGCCTCTTACGAGGCCCTTTACGGCGTTCTTAACCAGAGTATTAATCTGTCGGAACCACCGTCTGCGCAGGGTTGATATTTTATGACTTTGTAAAAAAGTCCCCCACGGTCTTTGACGAAAACCACCTAAATAACAGGCGGTATCCCAAAGTTTTTAAGCTGAAACCGACGAACTGTCGACTTCAAGACCTGGCCCCATTGTGCTGGAGACAGAAATTTTCTTTAAATAGATGCCTTTTGCAGCACTAGGCTTTGCTTTGTTCAATGCGGTGATTAATGTGTCTAAGTTTTCTTTTAATGCATTAACTTCGAAGGAAACCTTACCAATAGAACAATGAACAATCCCACCTTTTTCTGTCCGATATTGCACCTGACCTGCTTTAGCATTAGTCACGGCTGTCGCAACATCTGGAGTGACTGTACCGACTTTGGGGTTCGGCATTAAACCACGTGGACCAAGAATAGTCCCCAGTTGACCGACAAGTCGCATTGCTTCTGGTGCTGCAATTACCATATCGAAATCTAGCTGACCTTTCTTAATTTGCTCAGCGAGATCGTCCATACCAACAATATCTGCACCGGCATCTTGAGCTGCCGCTGCTTTATCACCATCAGCAAAAACAGCAACGCGTACTGTTTTACCTGTACCGTTAGGCAGTACCGTAGAGCCGCGAACATTCTGATCTGACTTACGAGGGTCGATACCGAGTCGGACACTTACATCAACGGATTCATCAAATTTTACAGATGACACATCCTTCAGTACTTGGAGAGCCTCTTCAACAGTGTAGAGCTTTCCTTCTTCGACTTTTTCTGCAATTAATTTTGCGCGTTTAGACAACCTAGCCATTAGACAACTCCCTCTGTTTCGATACCCATACTTCGGGCAGTGCCTGCGATCGTTCTAACAGCAGCATCGAGATCAGCCGCTGTTAAATCTGGCTCTTTAGTTTTTGCAATTTCTTCGAGTTGAGCACGATTGAGTGATCCCACTTTGTTTGTATTTGGCGTTCCACTACCGCTTTTAATACCAGCAGCCTTAAGAATCAAAACTGCTGCGGGTGGTGTTTTAGTGACAAAAGTAAAACTTTTATCCGCGAAAACTGTAATTACAACGGGAATAGGCAGCCCTTGCTCCATACCTTGAGTTTGAGCGTTAAACGCTTTACAAAACTCCATGATATTTACACCGTGTTGACCTAATGCAGGACCTACCGGAGGACTTGGATTTGCAGCACCAGCAGGCACCTGCAACTTGATATAACCAGTAATTTTCTTAGCCAATTTTAACTCCTTGGGTACAAACGCTTCGCAGCTCCCCGATTATTAACTTTGCAGGCTTGGTAACCTACTCTTTTTCAACCTGTTCGAAACCAAGTTCGACTGGTGTTGAACGACCAAATATCGAGACTGAAACCGACAAACGATTCTTCTCATAATTTACTTCTTCAACAACACCATTGAAGTCTGCGAACGGCCCATCAATAACGCGAACAACTTCACCATTATCAAACAGCACTTTAGGCCGCGGCTTATCCGTTCCATCTTGAACTCGTTGTAAGATAACATCGGCTTCTTTCTCTGAAATCGGCGCAGGTCGTTCACTCGTGCCACCGATGAAACCCATCACTCTCGGCGTGTCACGAACCATGTGCCAGGTATCATCATTCATTTCCATCTGAACCAGTACGTATCCAGGGAAGAACTTGCGCTCGCTACGCTTTTTCTCTCCGCCACGCATTTCAACAACTTCTTCTGTCGGGACTAAAATATCGCCAAAAAGATGTTGCATATCAAAGCGTTCTGCACGTTCTTCTAATGAGCGCTTTACTTGATCTTCAAAACCGGAATAAGCGTGCACGACATACCATTTAAGTGACATTTCTTATCCCCCTTGACCAGTCAATATGTGAACCGCCCAACTCAGGAACATGTCGAGTAACCATAAAAATGTCCCAACAATCACGACCATAACAATAACCGCTATTGTCGTTTGTACTGTTTCTTGGCGTGTCGGCCAGACGACTTTTCTGACTTCGATCTGAGCATCGTGTAAAAAACTCCACACATTGCGACCAAGATCAGTAGTATAAGCTATGCCCATCGCTACGATCAGTGCGGCAATTATGCCGACAACTCTTAGCAACATTGAATGTTCAGCAAAATAATAGTAGCCAGCGATTGAGGCTAAAATAACCAACAAAGCGAACACGAGCTTGACGGAATCAAGTTTTGAAGCGGTTGTTTCAGTTTTGGAGCTCATAATCCACCAGTAACAACAGTGCCACCTTAATTTGCTTAAGATGGCAGGCCAGGAGGGAATCGAACCCCCAACCTGCGGTTTTGGAGACCGCCGCTCTGCCAATTGAGCTACTAGCCTGTTGTTTTCTTAAAATCTTTAAATAACAAAATGGCTTCTCGCTTTTGCGAGAAGCCATTTAAGAGATACTTCTAACTTAAATGATCACTCGATCACTTTCGCAACAACACCCGCACCAACAGTACGGCCACCTTCGCGGATCGCAAATCGAAGACCTTCTTCCATCGCTATCGGGGCAATCAGTTTTACAGTCATCTTGACGTTGTCGCCAGGCATGACCATTTCTGTTCCTTCCGGTAGTTCACATGCGCCCGTTACGTCCGTGGTTCGGAAGTAAAATTGGGGGCGGTAGTTGTTGAAAAATGGGGTGTGTCGACCACCTTCGTCTTTCGATAGCACATAAATCTCTGCTTCGAAATGCGTGTGTGGTGTAATACTGCCCGGTTGACAGAGTACTTGACCGCGTTCGACGTCTTCACGTTTGGTGCCGCGTAAGAGCACCCCGACGTTATCGCCAGCTTGACCTTCGTCGAGCAGTTTACGGAACATTTCTACACCGGTGCAGGTGGTTTTTTGGGTGTCTTTGATGCCGACGATTTCTATTTCGTCGCCAACGTGGACGATGCCGCGTTCGATTCGACCGGTCACGACGGTGCCGCGCCCTGAGATCGAGAAGACGTCTTCGATTGGCATCAGGAATTTGAGGTCGACAGGCCGTTCTGGGATCGGGATGTAGTCGTCCATGATGTCGATCAGTTTTAGTACCGCTGGAACACCGATGTCACTTTCGTCGCCTTCAACGGCTTTGAGTGCTGAGCCGATGACTACAGGTGTGTCGTCGCCAGGAAATTGGTAGGTGTCGAGCAGTTCGCGCACTTCCATTTCAACCAGTTCGAGTAATTCCGGGTCGTCGACCATGTCGGCTTTGTTGAGGAAGACGACAATGTATGGAACACCAACTTGGCGTGCAAGCAAAATGTGCTCGCGCGTTTGTGGCATTGGGCCGTCTGCCGCTGAGCATACGAGTATTGCACCGTCCATTTGCGCTGCGCCTGTGATCATGTTTTTAACGTAGTCAGCATGTCCCGGGCAATCAACGTGGGCGTAGTGACGTGTGTCACTTTCGTATTCAACGTGTGCCGTCGCGATGGTGATACCACGTTCGCGTTCTTCTGGTGCGTTGTCAATTTGGTCGTACGCTTTGACTTCACCGCCGTATTTGTTGGCGCTGACAATCGTTAACGCCGCTGTTAGCGTCGTTTTACCATGGTCTACGTGGCCAATCGTGCCGACGTTTACGTGTGGTTTACTTCGTTCAAATTTTTCCTTGGCCATCTTGAGGAACTCCCCGAAAAAATGATTGAGTCTGTGACAATCGTGGTTTATCGTAAATTACTAAATATAAAACTAAATTCTGTATGCTACTGGAGCTCATAACCGGATTTGAACCGGTGACCTCTTCCTTACCAAGGAAGTGCTCTACCGACTGAGCTATATGAGCATGGTCAATTAGTAGTAGCATCTTCAATAGTTTCCCGAGGAAACTATTGGAGCGGGTGATGGGGATCGAACCCACATCATCAGCTTGGAAGGCTGAGGTTCTACCATTGAACTACACCCGCAGTTTATAACCGTCAGGAACGCACTCCAAAATGTCCAATCCATGTTTAACAACATGAAAATGGTGGAGGGGGCTGGATTCGAACCAGCGTACTCTGAGAGAACGGATTTACAGTCCGTCGCCTTTAACCACTCGGCCACCCCTCCAAAACGGTAGCCGCGCATTATCGAAAATAAATACATTAGTGTCAACAACCATCCTAAAGTATTTTCTCAAAAGGCATCCTTTCGTTTAAATAGGCTCGCTAGCGTCCTGTTGTATGAAGTCTAAACAGTATTCGGCTACTTTTTCAGATAACAGTAAACCTAAGTGTGAGCCCGAAAAGACCTTATGTTCATCAGCCCCATCCAATATTGTTTCGTCGACAGTAACAGTACCATCGTTTTCTCGCAGCATATGATGGAAAAGTTGCCCAAGCCCGATGCCATGTGTTCCCGCAATACTTGCAAGGGGGTATTCCCCATGCCATTTGGGCATCGAAGAAACTAAACCATGGTTTGGACTTTGGCCAAGCATCCACCCACCAAAGACTGTCATTCTGACGGCTCTGGCAACTTCACTCCCCTTGTGCGGCGTGCCTATTGTAATAATACGACCGCAGTTATCAGGATGATATTTCTCAATATAGTGTCGGATGATAAGGCCACCCATACTGTGGCAGACAAAATTTATGGTTTGCGATCCTAGCGACTGAACAAGTCGATTCAATGACAGAATTATTTCGTCCGTCTCTGCTCGCGTTGATGCGTAATGGAATTGATGAACGTCATAACCTGCTTTTTCGAAGTGCTTACGTAACTTCAACATTTCCATGCCGTTCATGAAAAGGCCGTGGATAAACACCACGGCCTCGGTTTGACTTGCACTCACGTGTACTTACATCTGAATAAAATCAAGCGTCATTATTTCCATAGATTGCCTGGCCTTGCTGTTTCGCGAAATCAAGCAAGCGTGTGATCGGTTCAACAGCGCGTTTCTGAATAGCTTCATCAACAAACACCTCATTTGTCTCTTGCTCAAGACAATCTGCCAGCTTAGTCAGGTTATTCATTGCCATCCAAGGACAATGCGAACAACTTTGACAGGTTGCACTATCGCCAGCCGTTGGTGCTTCTAGAAACACTTTGCCTGGCGCTGCTTGCTGCATTTTGTAAAAAATACCGCGATCCGTCGCCACGATGAATTCTTTTGCATCCGAATTTTGCGCGTACTTGATCAGCCCTGTGGTTGATCCAACAAAATCCGCATGCTCGATCACAGAAGGTGGCGATTCTGGATGAACTAGTACTTTCGCGCCGGGACGGGCTTTTTTCATCGCTTCAAGTTCAACACCTTTGAATGATTCATGCACGATACATGATCCATCCCAGATCAGCATATCCGCTTCTGTTTGCGACTGAACATAATCACCGAGAAATTTGTCTGGCGCCCAAAGAATTTTTTCACCTTTTTCATGTAGATGATTGATCACATCAACCGCACTACCGGATGTCACCATCCAATCAGCCCGTGCTTTAACCGCCGCACTGGTATTTGCGTAGACCACAACGGTGCGATCAGGGTGTTGATCGCAAAAGGCAGAAAACGCTTCCGGCTCACAGCCCAAGTCCAACGAACAATTTGCACCGAGATCCGGCATCAGGATCCGTTTTTCAGGGTTCAGGATTTTTGCTGTTTCTCCCATAAACCGCACGCCTGCAACGATCAACGTTGATGCATCACTCTCATTACCGAAGCGTGCCATATCTAATGAGTCCGACACATAGCCGCCGGTACGTTCAGCAAGAATTTGCAGATCGGCATCAACATAATAATGTGCAACCAACACAGCATCTTTTTCTTTCAGTAATTTTGCGATGCGCTGATATAACGCTTCCTTTGCATCATCATCGAGCACTTCCGGTTCTGTCGCAGGAATATCATACGGTAAATCGCGATCAGAAAAGCCGCTTGTTGCCTCACACAAGTCGGTCATGTTTTCACCCTCTTTTTTCTATTTAATGCAGTATTACCAGCTAAAAATCACCCATTGCGGAACCGTAAAATCTTCATAAATTTCCGACATATTTGTTTCCATCTGACCATCACCATCTTTATCGATCAAATAATACGATGGCCCAACTACAGGTGTGATCTTAACCATATAAAGGTTACCGTTTACACGATACTCTTCAATAACTTCTTCATCTTTTCGAATAATAGTGACTTCCGGTTCAAGCGTTTCACCCGAATCGATAATGCTTGGCGGAGGCGGTGCATCTGGCAGGTCTTCCAGCTTGACTTCCTCTTCTGCCCAAACGGTTTGACCGATCAGCAAAATGCTTGCGAACAGAACTGTTTTATTCATCTTTCTTCCCCTCATCTAAAGTTGTAACAGGGCTTCCTGTTCTTCCTCGGACGGCTCAAAACCACGACCTTCATAATATTCGAATATCGCATTGACAACTTCGTCAGCTTCATCCACGAGGACAAATAAATTCATATCGTCTGGACTGATCGTACCGTTTTCGACTAACGCTTCCTGAAACCACGCGATTAACCCTTGCCAGAAAGACTCACCCACGAGGATGATCGGAATCCGTGGTGACTTTTCTGTCTGGACAAGTGTGAGAATTTCTGCGAGCTCGTCTAATGTACCGAAACCACCTGGCAAAACCACATACGCCGAAGCGTACTTAACAAACATCACTTTACGTGAAAAAAAATGCCGAAAACTCAGCGCGATATCTTGATACGGGTTACCACTTTGCTCGTGGGGCAGTTGAATATTGAGCCCAACCGTTGGCGTCGGTCCTGCATACGCCCCTTTGTTACCCGCCTCCATAATACCTGGACCACCACCGGTAACCACGGTAAAACCCGCATCCGACAATTTATAGCCTATCTCTTCCGCCAGCTTGTAATACACATGATCCGGCTTAAAGCGTGCCGATCCAAAAATACTCACAGACGGTTTAATATTCGCCAAACGTTCGTAACCTTCGACAAACTCCGCCATGATCTGAAAAATCTTCCAAGACTCTGGCCCCTGCGTCCCTTCCAGCACCGGATCTTTATCCATCAGATTCGAGGCGTGGTGGCTTTCATTGTGATCATTCATAATGCCCATATTACCTCAAAGCAGAAAAGACAGCACTGTGAAAAAAGACACCTTTATCCTCGTAGACGGCTCATCCTATTTGTTCCGTGCCTACCACGCATTACCGCCACTAACGAACTCAAAAGGCCAACCGACAGGCGCGATCCACGGCGTGGTCGCCATGATCCGTAAACTGATCAACGAATACCAACCGGAATACATGGCCGTGATCTTCGATGCAAAAGGCAAAACATTCCGTAATGATTTATATCCGGAATACAAAGCGAATCGTCCACCGATGCCGGATGACTTGCGCGAACAGATCGAGCCATTACACACCATTATCCGCGCGATGGGCTTACCGCTCCTCGTGATCAACAATGTCGAAGCGGACGATGTGATCGGTACGCTCGCCACGCAAGCCAGCAAATTAGACATGCACACGATCATCTCAACCAGTGATAAAGATATGGCTCAACTGGTCAAAGACAATGTGCATCTGATCAATACCATGAGTAATGGTGGCTTGATGGACGCTGCCGGAGTTAAAACTAAATTCGGCGTCCAGCCCGATCAGATCATCGACTACCTCACACTCATGGGCGACAGCGTCGACAACATTCCCGGTGTACCTAAAGTGGGCCCAAAAACCGCTGCGAAATGGATCAACGAACACGGTTCGCTAGACGCGATCATCCAGAATGCCGATCAGATCAAAGGTAAAGTCGGCGAGAATCTTCGCAACGTACTGGAACAACTCCCGCTCTCATACGAACTGGCTACGATCGTGTGCGATGTTGAACTCGACAGCACCCCAGCTGATCTCATTCCAACGGAACCGGATCAAATTGCGTTGAAAGATATTTATAGCGAATTGGAGTTCAAAACTTGGCTGCGTGACCTCTTGCATGAGCAACAAGACGATACGTCAGATCCAATCAGTCCAGCATTGGAATCCAATAACGAATACGTCACGATTTTCTCACACGCTGAGTTCGGCGAATGGCTTTCGCAATTACAAGACGCAGATCTGTTCGCCTTCGATACCGAAACCACCAGCTTGAATTACATGCAAGCCGAAGTCGTCGGTGTTTCCTTCGCAATCACTCCCGGGAAGGCTGCATACGTACCGTTCTCACACGATTACCCTGGTGCGCCCGATCAGTTAAAACGAGAGGACGTACTCGCACAACTCAAACCCTTACTAGAAAATTCATCAAAGAAAAAAGTCGGACAAAATCTTAAATACGATAAAAGTGTGTTAGCCAATCACGGCATTAATCTGCAAGGCATTGCTTACGATACTATGCTCGAATCGTACATTCTCGACAGCACGGCAACACGCCACGATATGGATTCACTTGCACTGAAATATTTAGGCGTCAATACGATTCATTTTGAGGACATCGCCGGTAAAGGTGCAAAACAATTAACCTTCAACCAAATTCCGCTCGAACAAGCCGGTCCTTACGCCGCTGAAGATGCCGATATAACACTTAAGTTACATGAAACTCTATGGCCCAAGTTACAAGCGCAATCAGGACCGGAAGACGTCTTTAAAACGATCGAAATACCGCTGATTAATGTGCTATCACGCATCGAACGCAACGGCGTTATGATTGATCGAAAAATGCTCTCAGCACAAAGCACGCAACTCGCAGAACGCATGCTAGAAATTGAACAAAAAGCCTATGAGGATGCAGGCGAACAATTCAATATGGGCTCACCTAAACAAATACAAACTATTTTATTTGAAAAGAAAAAAATTCCCGTCATTAGTAAAACACCAAAAGGTCAACCCTCTACAGCAGAATCTGTTCTGCAAGAACTGGCCCTTGATTACCCGCTGCCGAAATTAATCTTAGAACATCGTAGTTTAAGTAAATTAAAATCAACCTACACTGATAAACTACCGCTTCAGATCAACGAAAAAACTGGGCGCGTTCACACCAGTTACCATCAAGCTGTTGCCGCCACTGGACGATTATCGTCATCTGATCCCAATCTGCAAAATATCCCGATCAGAACGGCAGAAGGCCGACGCATTCGAAAAGCATTTGTCGCACCAAAAGGATACAAACTGATCGCAGCGGATTACTCGCAAATCGAACTTCGCATTATGGCGCATTTATCCGGAGATGATCGATTATTAGAAGCATTCTCTGCTGGTGAAGATATTCACAAAGCCACTGCTGCCGAGGTTTTTTCCGTTGGTTTAGAGGCTGTGAACACGGAACAGCGCCGCGCGGCAAAAGCGATTAACTTTGGATTAATTTACGGCATGTCTGCGTTTGGTCTTGCCAAGCAATTAGACGTTGGTCGCAACAGTGCGCAAGAATACATTGATCTCTATTTTGCACGTTATCCTGGCGTAAAAACGTTTATGGATAAAACACGCGAACTGGCGCACGAACAAGGTTACGTTGAAACAGTATTTGGTCGTCGATTGTACTTACCTGAAATTAATTCACGTAATGGACAACGCAGACAATACGCTGAGCGCACTGCGATTAACGCCCCCATGCAAGGCACCGCCGCTGACATTATCAAGCGTGCCATGCTCGATGTTGATCAATGGTTAACGGAATCCAAAACCGATGCAAGAATCATCATGCAAGTTCACGATGAACTCGTCCTTGAAGTAATCGAAAAAGAAGTAGACCAAGTAAAAGAAAAAATTGAATCCATCATGACGAATGCGGCGGAATTAAATGTACCACTCGTGGTGGAAGCCGGCGTGGGTGAGAATTGGGATGAGGCGCATTAATTGCGTTAACCAATCAAGAGGTTATTTCTTTGATCGTTAAAGTTTAAAGACCTGACCCTAATTAACGGCATTTTGTTTCCACAAAATGACAAATAACGCTCTATGTTAAATCAACGACTAATAAAACGTCATTACCGTGTAACGGGCCGCGTCCAAGGTGTTTCATTTCGCATGGCGACACAGGTAGAAGCACGTAAACTCAATCTCACCGGTTGGGTAAAAAATTGTTCTGATGGATCAGTAGAACTGATCGCCTGTGGTGATCAGGCCTCACTTGATCAGTTAGCGAAATGGTTACAACACGGCCCGCCATTTGCGCAAGTTGATCAACTGACCTCGATCGCGGATTCGGAAACGCTGAATGTTTCACCTACACCAGATTTTGTTATTGTCAGATAAACTCTATATGTCACGCACAGGTAGTAAACGATGCTGGAAACTCACGAATATCTAAAAATGCTCATCAGCTTGATCGCGATCGTCAATCCGATCGGTGCATTGCCGGTATTTGTCTCGCTGACATATCAGTACGATGAAGTTTCGCGCAAACGCATTGCCCGCGTTTGTGCTTTTTCTGTTTTTATTATTCTAACCATCGCGTTATTTCTCGGCGAAGGTTTGCTTGAGTTTTTTGGTATTTCGATTGATTCATTCCGCGTTGCAGGCGGTATTCTCGTCTTACTCATGGCGATCGCGATGTTGCATGCAAAACCGAGCGGTGCGAATCAAACAACAGAAGAAATCCACGAAGGTGAATCCAAAGATTCCGTGGCGGTTGTGCCACTCTCTATGCCGCTTCTCGCGGGGCCAGGTGGTATCAGTACGGTGATTCTGTATGCCCATCGCGGCACGGGTGTTGGGCATTATTCGTTTGTCGTGTTCGATATCTTTTTCCTGTGTCTTCTCATCGGCTTAGTTTTTCATCTCACACCGTGGGTTTCAAAACGCATCGGCAATACGGGTATTAATATTTTTACTCGCGTCATGGGTTTGATCCTCGCGGCTATCGCGATCGAATTTATTGCAAACGGCCTGAAAGGCTTATTCCCCGTGCTGGCCTGATTGCTCTCTCTGACGCTATGGCAATTATTTTCTGATTTGCTGCCCGAAATGACATTATTTTTACATTAAGTGGCGTTATACTTATTGCGTGTTATGTAATTTCGTACTTTTCATCCTGCATGGAGTTCTGTTATGTCTCAATCAACACCTAAATATTTAATCCTTCCACTCATGTTCTCTGCCCTGCTTATGGCAGGCTGTTCTTCTGAAGATCAGGAAGCGGCGAAAGAGAAGATGGAATCCGCTAAAGAAGAAGTCTCCAGCTCTGTCTCAGAGATGACTGAGAGTGCTAAAGACTCTGCAAGTGAAATGACTGAATCAGCCAAAGAAACGGCAAGCGACATGGCTGAGTCAACCAAAAATGCCGCTAGTGACATGGTCGATAAAACCAAAGAAGCGGCAACGGCAGCAACTGAAACAACCACGGCCAAAGTCGAAGACGCTGCTGAAGCTGTCACCGCTGCGACATCTGATAACGGTAAAAAAGTTTATGACGAAGCCTGCTTTGCTTGCCACGCAATGGGTATTGCTGGCGCACCGAAAATGGGTGATGCAGAAGCATGGACAGCGCGCATCGCACAGGGCAACGACGTACTTTATGATCATGCGATAAACGGTTATGTCGGCCCAAGTGGAGCCATGATGCCAGCTAAAGGTGGCCGTGCTGATCTTTCAGACGACGACATCAAAGCTGCCGTTGATTATATGGTTGCAAGCAGTCAGTAATCACTGTTCACCACGTGTTACACCAAAAGGGGCGTGTCTTACACGCTCTTTTTTTTGCCTCACGTTTACCCCTACCTCCCCTATTTCTTTTTCATATCATTTTATCCAATAACTACTAATCTTTAAGGTATCGACGAGGCAACTTTTTCGTCTCTCTTTTAAACAAATGAGACAGCTGTTTGTCTCTTAAAGAGACGGTCGGTTTTTGCGCCTGAACCGTCCCTTTCATCAGTCTGCAAACAAGGCGTTGATTTCTCTTTAAATTATTATTTCGCTATTTTATAATAATATCGATATTTTGCTGGCACCACTGTTGCTATGTATGTTTTTTTATTACTCACCCTAACCGAGCGGTCTCGCCCACATGGAAAATGTTGAAGATATAGATGTTGTTGAAACCCAAGAATGGCTTGATGCCATAGAATCTGTCATTACACACGAAGGCACGGAGCGTGCGCATTTCTTATTGTGCAAGCTGATCGACAAAGCCCGACGTTCGGGTGCTTACCTACCTTACTCGGCAAACACCGCGTACCTAAATACGATCCCTCGTGCGAAAGAAGATCGCTTACCTGGCGATCCGGCGCTCGAGGCTCGCATCCTGTCATTAGTTCGTTGGAATGCGCTGGCAATGGTCGTCAAAGCCAACCGTCAATCAAGTGAGTTGGGCGGGCATATCGCCAGCTTTGCTTCTGCTGCGACACTTTATGATATTGGCTTTAATCATTTTTTCCATGCGCCGAGTGAAAAGCACGGTGGTGATCTGGTCTTTATTCAAGGCCACTCAGCTCCAGGTATTTACTCACGGGCATTTATGTATGGTGAATTGTCGGAAGATCAGCTAAACAAATTCCGCCAAGAAGTAGATGGAGGCGGTTTATCCTCTTACCCTCACCCGTGGTTAATGCCGAACTTCTGGCAATTTCCAACGGTTTCTATGGGGCTTGGCCCGATCATGGCGATTTACCAAGCCCAGTTCATGCGCTACTTGCAGAACCGCGAGATGATCGACGCCACAGGACGCAAAATCTGGGCGTTTATGGGTGATGGCGAAATGGACGAACCAGAATCAATGGGTGCGATCGGGCTTGCTGCGCGTGAAAACCTGGACAACCTGATCTTTGTCGTCAACTGTAACCTACAACGTCTCGACGGCCCTGTGCGTGGCAATGGCAAGATCATTCAAGAATTAGAAGCCTCCTTCCGTGGCGCAGGCTGGAACGTGATCAAAGTCGTTTGGGGATCAGCATGGGATTCTTTACTCGCGCAAGATCACACAGGCTTACTACAAAAACGCATGATGGAATGTGTTGATGGCGACTACCAAGCCTACAAAGCCAACGACGGCGCCTATGTGCGAAAACACTTCTTCGGAAAATACCCGGAACTCGAAGCAATGGTCGCCAATATGTCCGATGAAGACTTGTGGCGCTTAAACCGTGGTGGGCACGATCCACACAAAGTTTACGCCGCATATTCAGCTGCCGTGAAACACACTGGCCAACCCACCGTTATCCTCGCGAAAACGGTTAAAGGTTATGGCATGGGTGAAGCGGGTGAAGGCAAAAACATTACTCACCAGCAAAAGAAAATGGGCGAAGAAGCGCTCAAACAATTCCGTGATCGTTTTAATATCCCCATCTCGGATGCGGAAATTGACAGTACGCCATTCTATAAGCCGGCGGAAGATAGCGAAGAGTTTAAATACTTAAAAGAACGCCGAAAAGATCTCGGTGGTTTTTTACTTTCACGCCGTAAAGAAGCCGCGCCGCTGGAAATTCCTGAGTTACCGATTTTTGATGCACTCTTACAAGGTAGTGGTGATCGCGAAATCTCGACCACAATGGCATTCGTGCGCATTCTGAATATTCTGCTGAAAGATAAAAAGCTAAATAAATACGTCGTGCCCATTGTGCCTGACGAAGCACGCACCTTTGGAATGGAAGGTATGTTCCGTCAAATCGGTATTTATTCTGCTAGCGGTCAACTTTATGAACCGGTCGATCATGATCAAGTCATGTATTACCGTGAGGATAAAAAGGGTCAGATCTTAGAAGAAGGCATCAATGAAGCCGGAGCATTCTCATCCTGGATTTCAGCCGCGACCTCCTACAGTAGTCACGGTATGCAGATGATCCCGTTTTATATTTTTTACTCAATGTTTGGTTTCCAACGTATTGGTGATCTGGCATGGGCAGCCGGTGATATGCAAGCAAGGGGGTTCTTACTCGGTGGCACGGCAGGCCGAACCACCTTAGCGGGTGAAGGTTTGCAACACCAAGACGGCCACAGTCATTTAATGGCGGCGACGATTCCGAATTGCATTTCTTACGATCCGACATTTAGTTACGAACTCGCCGTGATCATTCAAGACGGAATGCGTCGTATGTTCAAAAATCAGGAAAATGTTTATTACTACATTACCGTAATGAACGAAAACTACGCACACCCAGCCATGCCGAAAGGTGCGGAGGAAGGCATCGTCAAAGGACTTTACGCCTTCCGTAAAAATAAAGATGCACAATGTCAGTTAATGGGTTCAGGCACGATTCTAAATGAAGTGATCGCCGCTGCAGAATTGCTTGAAACAGACTTCAACATAAAATCCAATATCTGGAGTGCCACATCTTTCAATGAACTGCGCCGCGAAGGTCTGCTCGTAGAACGTTGGAATATGTTACATCCCGATAAAAAAGCCAAAGCCTCCTATGTCGAAAAATCATTGGCGAAAGAAAATGGCCCTGTTATCGCTGCTACGGATTACATGAAAACCTATCCAGATCAGATCCGTCAGTTTGTACCGCAAAAATTTCACGTACTCGGTACCGACGGTTTTGGCCGCAGTGACACACGTAAACAGTTACGCAAGTTTTTCGAAGTAAATCGCTACTACATTGCGATCGCTGCGTTACATGCACTGGCTGAAGAAGGTGCGATAGACAAGAAACAGGTGAAAGAAGCGATCAATAAATACGATATCGATTCAGAAAAACCTGATCCGACTCTCGTGTGATCAATGAAGGTAACCAGAGCATGAGTACAGAACAAGAAATTAAACTTCCGAATATTGGTGATTTTGATCAAGTCGATGTGATCGAAGTGCATATCAACGCAGGTGATCAGATCAATATTGACGATCCCCTGATCACGTTAGAAAGCGAAAAAGCCACCATGGATATTCCCGCTGAAATGGCTGGTGTTGTCAGCAAAGTTAATGTGAGTGTTGGTGATAAAATTGCAGAGGGTCACACCTTACTAACGTTGCAATTGTCTGAGCAGTCAGACAGTGATCCCGAAACGTCTAGCACCGATAATTCCGATAGCGAAGCCAAGCAGGAAACCGTTGAAAAAGTCCCTGCTGTTGAAGAAAAACAAACTCCACCAGAACCGGTTACATCGCCAGCCCCCCCTTCACCTCCTGCAGTAGCACAGAACACGAACACAGGAAGCAGTCACGCCAGCCCATCGGTGCGTCGCTTTGCTCGCGAGCTTGGGGTTGACCTCACGTTAGTCGCAGGCACGGGGGAAAAGAACCGTATCTTAAAAGAAGACGTAAAACGCTATACGAAAGTCGCCCTACGTAATATCGGCCAACAAACCGCAAACGTACCAATGTCGGCGGGTATTCGAACACGTAAATTACCGGACTTTAATAAGTTTGGTGAAACTGAACGGTTGGATCTCACGAAGATCAATCAACTCAGTGCTGAGAATTTATTTCAAAATTGGATCGATATTCCGCATGTCACGATTCAAGAAGAAGCAGATATTACTGACTTGGAAGCCTTCCGGAATGAACATAAAGGTCGCGCGAAAGCAGACGGATTTAATTTAACGATCACAAGTTTTATCGTCAAAGCTGTCGCAAATAGTTTACGTGCTCATTCTCGATTCCGCTCCTCACTCGATTGGGAAAATCGCCAGCTTATTATTAAAAACTATGTGCATGTCGGCGTCGCAGTTGATACACCGAATGGACTTTATGTTCCGGTCATTCGTGATGCCGATACGAAAAGCCTTTTCCAGATCGCAGAAGAGTTACAACAGCTTGCCGAAAAAGCCAAAGCGAAAAAACTGACCCCAGCTGATATGCAAGGTGCTGTTTTTACCGTTTCCAGTTTAGGCAGCTTAGGCAGTATAGGTTTTACGCCGATCATTAACGCACCGGAAGTGGCAATTCTGGGTGTGTCACGATCAGATATTAAGCCGCTTTTTGTGGATGGTGAATGTTTACCACGTTTAGTTCTACCGCTTTCCTTGTCGATTGATCATCGAGTTATTGATGGTGGCGATGGTGCACGTTTCTGCACACACCTTCGTCATTTACTCAGCGATATTCGTACGCTATTACTCTAAACCTGAGGAACTGATCATGACACAAGAACAAACGGTTCTATTACCCGACATTGGTGATTTAGATGGCGTCGAAGTGATCGAAATTCTTATTTCTGAAGGTGAAGAAATAGACATCGAGACACCGTTAATTACCTTAGAGAGTGACAAAGCAACTATGGACATCCCGTCTTCACATGCGGGCAAAGTCACTAAAATCCTGATCGCTGTTGGTGATAAAGTAGCGCAAGATATGCCGCTAATTACGATCGAAACAGTCGCTGATTCAACTAACATTGAAGAGGCAAAACCCGCAGAAACATCAATAACACAAACTCAGGAAAAAACGGAAGAAACCACGACTCAATCTTCCACAACCATCTCTAAGCCTGTCGATTTTGAGGTTAACCTTCGTACGAAGGTTCTCGTGCTCGGTGGCGGCCCTGGTGGTTACACAGCGGCGTTTCGTGCGGCGGATCTTGGCCAAGAAGTGACTTTGGTAGAACGCTACGACACGCTCGGCGGTGTTTGTTTAAATGTCGGCTGTATTCCATCCAAAGCGCTGTTACACATCGCCAAGATTAAATCAGAAAATGATGAACTACGTGAACATGATCTTGATTTCGGCGCGAGTAAGCTCGAACCGAAAAATGTGCGCGCTTATGCAGAAAATGTCGTAAATAAACTCACAGGCGGTCTGACGGGATTAGCCAAACAACGCAAGGTGAATGTGATCAACGGTTATGGCCGCCTTCTTGATGATCACCATCTCGATGTGACACAAGACGATGGCCATAGCGTAATTTATTTCGATCAACTTATCGTTGCTGCCGGATCACAACCCGTCAACTTACCGTTTATACCAGAAGACGATCGCGTTTGGGATTCGACAGACGCCTTGCTAGTTAAAGAAATTCCGGATCGTTTATTAATTCTCGGTGGTGGCATTATCGGACTTGAAATGGCGACGGTATACCAGGCTCTGGGATCAAAAATCACCGTTGTTGAAATGGCTGATGGACTCATCCCCGGTGCGGATAAAGATATCGTCCGTCCCCTACACAAACGTTTAAAAACACTCTACGAAAATATATACCTCAACACGCGCGTGACGGCAGTCGACGCCAGTAAAAAACACCTGACGGTCTCATTTGAAGGCAAAGACGCACCCGAGTCTGATCAATTCGATGCCGTCTTAGTTGCCGTAGGCCGTCGTCCGAATGGGTCAAAGCTTGATCTCGACAAAGCCGGTGTGACGGTAACTGAGCAAGGTTTTATTCCGGTGAATGATCAGCAACAAACAAACATTCATCATATCTTCGCTATTGGCGATATTGTTGGCCAGCCAATGCTGGCTCATAAAGCCACGCACGAAGCGAAAGTCGCTGCTGAAGTAATTGCCGGACATAAATCCGCATTTGTAGCGAATGTAATTCCTTCTGTTGCGTACACTGATCCTGAAATAGCATGGGTTGGTCCGACAGAAGCAGAACTAAAAGCAGATGGTGTGAAATTCGGTAAGGGAACATTCCCATGGGCTGCAAGTGGTCGATCGCTTGCATTAGGCCGGGATGAAGGCTTAACAAAAGTGCTCTTCAATGAAGAAACTGGACATGTAATCGGCGCCGCAATGGTTGGCCCAAATGCTGGTGAACTGATCGCAGAAGCCGCGCTTGCAATTGAAATGGGCTGTGATGCAGAAGATATTGCGCTAACCATACATCCACACCCAACCCTATCAGAAACCTTCGCAATGGCGACGGAAGTCTTTGAAGGAAGTGTGACGGATATATTTGTTCCCAAGAAAAAATAAGAGTACTAGCCCCCAATAAAAAAGGCTGGTTTTTTACCAGCCTTTTTTATTGCACGTTAATAAAGAACTCGTTAAGCAATAACGCATTCTCTATCTATATTATTAATTAATACACATTATTTAATTTTAAAAGCGACCACTTTATTATCCTGCATCAGTGGCACGATGATTAAATTCTTAGCAAGAATTACTTCAAGATCAGCCGCACCCGGTGTTAACGTCACCAATGCCTCAGACGACCCATCTGGTTTGATCAAAAGTAACTTGCCAGCAATCCAATCTGTCACATAGTAATTACCGTGACCATCCGCTTCAACACCATCCAGATTACCAACGGACTGACCATTACCAAGTGACGTGACTTGTTTATTCACTAAAGATAATTTTTTCAAATGTCCCGGGACTTTGCTCACAAACCCATCTGTTGGGTGCCCCCAACTACCGACAATCAAATTTTCTCCTTCGGCATGCAAACCATTCGGCGCTTCAAGATCCGGTGTCGTTAACCAACGAAAAAACAGATCAATTTCGTTTAACTTATAAATAGAATCTGTCAACGTATCCGCAACATAAACACGGCCTTTTTCATCAACCGCAACGTCATTCAAATGTGCCGCATCCGCCGCTTCATATCGTTTGATAATTTTACCAGTATTAATATCGATCGAGATCAGTGCATTAATATCCGTCGCATAAAGCGTATCTTCAAAAATCGTCAAACCTTTTGGTGCATCTAAACCGCCCATGACCCAATACTGATCAAGCATTTTTCCATCCGTACTCATTTTTGAAATATAGCCATTGCCGAGATGTTTAAACCCATGCTCATTCACATTTGACACATACATCACATCACGTTTCTGATCATAAATGACAGATTCTGGAGCAGCGAAAATAGCTTCTGTTTCCCACGCTTTTTCAAGCTCCACAGCAACCGCTTGTAACGACAAGCCGAGCATGAAAAAACTAATACTTAATTTCTTAAACATAATTATCCCCTGTTACAAAATTAGATAAAGCAGAACGGGTAAAGTCACCACACTTAATAACGTCGTCACCACAAACATGGATGAAGATTCAGTGACATACAGTTCATATTTTTGACAAACAACATACACCAGCGTACCTGTCGGCAAGGCCGTTAATAATACGGCTGCGCCAGTCCATTTTTGATCCAACTTAAAAATATAATGTGCGATTAAAAAAGTGACTAATGGAAATAAAATCATTTTTAGAGCACTAAGATTTATTAATTCTGATAAGCGCATTTTTACCCCAACACCAACCATTGATAAGCCAATTGCGATCAATGCAATGGGGCCCGCAGATTGACTGATCATACGAACGAGGTTTTCAAACGGCGCGGGTAATTTGATTCCAATTACTGCCACGAATAAACCAACAATTGATGAACCTACGAAAGGGTTTCGGAATAACGAGATAATAACTTGCGAGATTATTTCCCAAGGAGACTTTAGCGGTTTTGCACCCAGTTCTATTAAGACCACAACCGTTCCAATGACTAACGTATTACTGACGATCGCAACAATCACGGCTGGTAATGTACCGTACTCACCGTAGGCAGAATAAAATAAAGGAATCCCCATGAAGGCAACATTCGAAAACGTTGCGGCAAAACTTCCTGCTGAAGCAATGCGCATGTCATAACGATAAAAATATTTCAGCAGCATATAACTCAGAATAAACATGAGTAATGTGCTAATCATCACGGCACCAATAAAGGTAAAATGAAGCAACTCGTCTAATGGCGTTCTTGCCGTTTGATAGAAAAGTAATACAGGCAAACCAATGTAGTACACATAATCGTTCAGTGACTTTGCATTGGTTCCAGCAAGAATCTTTTTAACGCCAAAGGCATAACCAATAAACACCAAGCCGAACACTGGAAAAAGGACGGCGAGTACATCACTCATCGTTTTTTCTCAATGACTTGATTAAGATCACTTTCCAACACCTTCTGCTATCGTCACCCAAGTCTCTACCACGGTATCTGGGTTTAAAGAAATGCTCTCAATGCCCAGCCCAACTAACCATTCTGCGAAATCAACATGATCAGACGGACCTTGCCCGCAAATACCAATGTATTTATTTTCCTTACGACACGTTGTGATCGCTTTTTCCAACATGATTTTTACTGCCGGATCACGTTCATCAAAATTCTCAGAGATCAAACCAGAGTCACGATCCATACCGAGCGTTAATTGCGTCATGTCATTCGAGCCGATTGAGAAACCATCAAAATGTTTGAGGAAGTCTTCTGCTAGTAATGCGTTAGATGGAATCTCACACATCATAATCACTTTTAAATCTTCTTCACCACGCTTTAGTCCATTTTCAGCAAGCAACGCAATGACTTGTTCCGCTTCGGGGACACGTCTTACAAATGGGATCATAATCTGTACGTTACGCAAGCCCATTTCTTCTCGGACTTTTTTTAATGCGCGGCATTCCATATCAAAACACGCGCGAAAGGACTCCGAAACATAACGCGATGCACCACGAAAACCTAACATTGGGTTTTCTTCATCGGGCTCATATTGATCGCCACCTATTAAATTCGCGTACTCATTGGATTTAAAATCTGACATACGGACAATGACGGGTTTTGGGTAAAACGCCGCTGCGATCGATGCGATTCCTTCGACTAATTTTTCTTCGTAAAACTCAACCGGCCCCGCATACGCGGCGATCAACGGATCAATTTTATTTTTCAAATCTTGTTCCAATTGGTCGTATTCCAATAAAGCTTGTGGATGAATGCCAATCATTCGATTGATAATAAATTCCAACCTTGCTAAACCAACTCCATCATTCGGTATCGCTGAAAAAGCGAAAGCACGGTCAGGGTTGCCGACATTCATCATGACTTTCACAGGTTTCTCTGGCATCTCATCAAGGTGGATTTTTTCGACGCTAAATTTCAACAAGCGTGGATAAATAAAACCCGTATCACCTTCGGCACAAGAAACCGTGACATCATCTCCAGTCTGAATATGATCCGTCGCATCACCACAGCCAACGACGGCCGCAACACCTAACTCACGCGCGATAATGGCTGCGTGACAGGTCCGCCCCCCACGATTGGTGACGATTGCCGATGCACGTTTCATCACAGGCTCCCAATCCGGATCCGTCATGTCTGTGATCAGTACTTCGCCTTCTTGCAATTGATCCATCTCATCCAGACTTTTTAAGACGCGCGCTTTACCTGCACCAATTCCTTGACCAATACTTCGCCCGGTGACGATCGCCTCTGCAGATTCATTTAACACGTATTGCGTCATCACTCGTCCAGATAAGTTCTGCACGGTTTCGGGTCTTGCTTGGACAATATATAGCTGTCCATCAACACCATCTTTCGCCCATTCAATATCCATTGGCTTTTTGTAATGCGCTTCGATCGTCATGGCCATTTTTGCAAGTGTCGACACTTCCTCGTCACTGATGCAAAATCGCACTTGATCTTTCGCTGGCACATCCTCGATCAACACACCTTGCTGATCGCCATCGTTGTAGACCATTCGAATCGCTTTGCTACCAACTTCACGACGAACAATTGCTGGTCGATTATTTTTTAGTGCTGGTTTATAGACATAAAACTCATCAGGATTTGCACTACCCTGAACCACGGTCTCGCCAAGTCCATAATTCCCTGTAATAAAAACCGCCTCACGGAAACCGGATTCCGTATCCAGGGTAAACATCACGCCACTGGCTGCCAGATCACTCCGAACCATTTGTTGAATACCGGCTGAAATGGCAATAATTTCTTCCGCGAAACCTTTGTGCACGCGATAGGCGATCGCGCGTGCGTTGTATAAAGAAGCATAGACTTCGCGCACCTTGGTCAAGACTTCATCAATCCCGCGCACGTTTAAGAATGTTTCTTGCTGACCAGCAAAAGAAGCATCCTCAAGATCTTCCGCCGTTGCCGATGAGCGCACGGCAACGGCAAGATCAGCACCGAGCCGTTCCGTTAATTCCGCATAAGACAGCCTGATCGCAGACTCAATATCAGCCGGAAATGGCGTCGCAATAATGAGTGATTGAATTTTCGCACTGGTTTGTTGTAGTGCATTCACATCGTCAACATCTAACGAAGCAACCAATGCTTGGATTTGATCAGCTAGCTTTTCCTGTTTAATAAAATCCGTATAAGCATTCGTCGTCGTGGCGAAACCACCGGGTACTTTTACATTTGCAGATGCTAGATTTGCAATCATTTCACCCAGTGAGGCATTCTTACCACCAACCAAGTTAATATCATTTTGTCCCAATGCGTGTAATGGAATAACGTACTGACTCATAAAAGCTCTCGCAGTTTTGTCTATTTTTTAATTCGATGCCTGATCGCGTTTAATCAAGATCACATGTAAGTATTTAGGGCCATGTGCGCCCAGTTGGATTGTTTGCTCAATGTCTGCAGTTCGACTCGGACCAGAAATTAAATTCATTGTGCGTGGCAATTCACCACACTCACTTTTGACTCTTTTCCAAGCCTCCTCCATCGTCGTCACAATGTTTTCTGCATTCAGCACGACAATATGGTGATCGGGTAAAAAATTCATGCCGGTTGGAGACAATGCAGAGGATTTCAATAGCAAAGTACCCGTTTCTGCAATGCCAAGTGACGCATAGACAACACCAACTGAAATACTCTGCGGTTGATAGTGTGTTGTTACGTCTGCACCGTCCCATTCAAGCTCAGTCAGATCATCGTCATTTGCGATCGTGATCGTAGATTTAATCTGATGGCTAATAACGTAACGGTGAATCTCTTGAACCAATTCATGACGGCCCTTCACAACCGTAATAGTCGCCTGTGCATTTTCCAGTTTTTGCATAAACTGTTCACAATGCACAGGGTGATTCACATCTGCTTGATCATCTCTATACATAATTTTTCTCAATTCTTCTGCTCGCCCTTCCGAGTTAAGTGATTTAGTATGTGATTTGATTTTTTGCAGTACACGTTCACGTGTGCTGAGGCTGTTTTCGTTCATTAATGCCGCCTCTTTTTTTGAGTCCATTGCGCTTGAAAAGTCTGACCCTGCGGTGCAGGCAAATCGCGGTGTTTTAACCACGCACCAAGTAATGGAAAATAGTGAATATTGGCTTTTCTACCCGCGACTAATTTAAGAAGTGGCATCGCCATATTTGAAAGAAATTGATAAGTTTTCGGACGCGTAACCAGCTGCTTCCAGAGCCACTGGTTTTTTCGCGCAACCTGTGAGCCTAGTCCTGCTTTAAATTGTCTGACGCGTAATTTGCGTAACAAATTTGGTAGAGGGATTTTCACCGGGCAGACTGTTTCACACCGTCCATTCAGTGTGCACGCATTGGGTAAATCGCCGGCCTCTTCCAGACCTAAAATTGCTGGCGTCAAAACTGACCCCATTGGGCCGGGATAAACCCAACCGTAAGCATGACCACCCACTGTGCCGTAGACTGGACAATGATTTAAACAGGCACCACAACGAATACAGCGCAACATTTCATTCAGCTCGCTGTTTAACATCGCAGTGCGTCCATTGTCGATTAATACAACGTGCATCTCTTCCGGCCCATCTAGATCTTCTGGTCGCTTGGGTCCCGTAAAAAAACTCGTATACGCCGTCGTTTCTTGCCCTGTGGCACTTCGTGCAAGTAATCGAGTTAACAACGCAACGCTATCCAGATCGGGCACCACTTTTTCAATGCCGGCAGTTAAAATGTGAACCTTCGGCAACGTACTACATAGGTCACCATTACCTTCATTTGTCACGATCACGGCACTACCTGATTCCGCAACCAGAAAGTTAGCGCCCGTCATTCCAATGTCAGCTTGATGAAACTTTTCGCGCATGATGCGACGTGCTTCAGCAACCAGCTCAGGGACTTCTGTGAGCACCTCGTCAATATGATCACGCGGGTGGTTTTCTGTGAATAATTTAATGATCTGTTCTTTGGACTTATGTACAGCAGGTACGATGATATGACTCGGTGGCTCTTTTGCTAATTGCACAATATATTCACCCAAGTCCGTTTCGATGGGTTCTATACCTGCCGTTTCTAACGCTTCATTGACACCAATTTCTTCACCCGCCATTGATTTACCTTTCGCGACGGTTTTTGCATTATGTTTTTTACAAATATCTAAGATAATGGCATTTGCCTGTTCTGGGTTTTCTGCCCAATGAACATGCCCACCAGCGGCTGTCAGATTGCGTTCAAACTCTTCCAAATAAAAATCAAGATGGGTCAACGTATGTTGTTTGAGGTGTTTTGCCCGGTCCCGCATTGCCTCAAAATCAGAGACTACTTTTACGACATCAAGCCGCCTATTTACTAGCCCTTTTCGTACTGATATTAACGCATGTTGTAATTCTGGATCGCTTACTGCTTCAGCAGAATTTTGCTTAAACTTTTTCGATTCTGCATGCATGATTTTAATCCTTTTTCGATTCACCAATTGCGGCCGATTGTCCCATGCCCGCAAGAATTTCGACGGCATGAAAGCAGCGAACAGGCACATCTAATCGTTCACACCGCCCCGCAATATTGAGCAGACAACCCAAGTCACCAGCAAGTAATACTTCCGCCTCAGTTTCTTTGATTCGATCCACTTTTTCGGAAACCAAACTATTTGAAATGTCGGGATACTTCACACAAAACGTACCACCGAATCCACAACAAATTTCTGTATCTTCCATCTCGTGCAAAGTAAGTCCGTTTACTTGAGAAAGTAGTTCACGTGGTTGTTGCTTGATGCTAAGTTCGCGTAAACCTGAGCAACTATCGTGATACGTTGCAGTGGTATGCAGAGACACATCAAGCTTAACGTGTAAAACTTCATGCAAAAATGTAAGGATTTCGTATGACTTTTCACTTAATAAAATTGCTTTTTTATGGTAGTCAGGCTCATCTTTAAAGAGGTCGGGATAATGCGTTTTAATTGTTCCGAGACACGAACCCGAAGGTGCAACCAAATAATCATATTCACTAAACGTATCGATCAGTTTTCTTGCTATTATTTTCGTTGTTTCTTCATCACCACTGTTAAAAGCAGGCTGACCGCAACAAGTCTGTTGTTTTGGAACGATCACATCACAATTATTTTCTTCAAGTAATTTTATTGATGCAAAAGCAATACTGGGACGCATCGAGTCGACTAAACACGTTACAAAAAATCCCACTCTTTTTTTATTTTCCATTACTTCATCCATGTCAAAAATATCATCCCGAGCACACCTGCCAGAATCACATAGAGGATCGTCGGGATCATAGTTTTACGTATTAGATTCCCTTCCTGCCCAACGAGGCCACACGTGGCGGAGGCGGCAACCACATTGTGTATGCAGATCATATTGCCTGCTGCACCACCTACAGCTTGGAGTGCAACGATCATCACAGGCCAAAGCTCGGTTTTTATACCAACGCCAAATTGAAATAGTGAAAATGTCATATTACTGATCGTATTACTGCCAGCGATAAACGCACCAAGCGCTCCGATGGTCGGGGCGAAAAGTGGCCAAAATTGTCCTGAGATAGCAGCGACAGATTGTGCAAGTTCGATTGGCATGCTCGCTAAACCGGCAGAATTGACATCCGATTGGATAAATACACGTACCATCGGTACAGCAAAAATCAACACCGGCAGTGCTCGAACTAATGCAAGGGACGCATCTTTCACTGTGGCTGTAATTTGATCAAACCGCATTCGGTAATAGATCATGCAGATCAGTACCGTCAAAATAAACAGTGTGCCAGGCAACATTAGCGGTGAGGATGCTGCAGTAATATCACTACCGAATAGATCCGGTAACTTCAATGTAACGGCGCCCAACCAAGCTTTGAAAGGTAAAAACGGTAACCGAGACAAGACTAATAAAACTGCGACTAATAAATACGGTAATAATGCAGGTAATAAACCTGTTTTATTAGGTCGAATATTGTTTTGATCAAACGTGGCTGTTCCGGACCATTCTGATAACCATTGTGATCGCGGTGGGAACGACCAGTTTGTCTTCGGTAATAAAAACCCTCGCTTCGCAGCAAAGACAGTACAACAAAGCGCAATCAGTCCCGCAAAAAGTGACGTGAACTGTGGTCCTGCAAAAAAAGCAAAAAAGACCGATGGAATGGTAAAACTCAAACCGGCGAAGATAGCAAATGGTGCAACTTGAAACCCTTCTTTCCACGATTTATTCGCCCCAAAAAAGCGGGTCAAAAAGCAAACAACAACCAAGGGAATAAATGTGCCGATCAGCCCGTGCATCACTGCGACATTAGCGCCAATGTGATAAACCAACTGGTCTAATGTGGTGTATCGTTCAGAATGTTGAATAAACTCATTGACCAATGGACTTCCGTCCAAGCCGGTCTTGACACCAACGAGAATAGGCGTACCCATCGCACCAAAAGATACGGGCGTACTTTGTATAATTAAAGCTGACATCACCGCAGCAAGCGCGGGAAACCCTAATAACATTAATAATGGTGCAGCCACTGCAGCAGGTGTTCCAAAACCAGAAGCGCCTTCAATAAAACACCCAAATGCCCAGGCGACGATTAAAACTTGTATGCGAGGGTCAGGACTTATGTCAGCAAACTGATCTCGAATTGTTGTGACTATGCCGGTGTGGATCAGTAAAAAGAGAAGTAATAACGCACCGAAAATAATATAGAGTAGATTGCCTGCAATCACCAAACCTTCAACACTGGCTGCGGCAATATAATTTGCTGGCATTTTCCAATAATAAACAGCGATCACAAGCGTCACAAAGTACGCTAACGGCATAGCACGGTGAGCTGGCCAACGTCTTCCAACGAGTAACACCAACACAAGGAGTAAAGGTAATATGGCAATAAATGCAGTCATCGTAGTTTATTATTATCTTTTTTATATACCAGAAAGCTTAGCGTCATTACGGCCATCTGGATAGAATTATTATGATGAACAATTTAAATAGCTATGCTGGCAATGTCTGCCAGCATAGAAGCCGTCTAGAGGACAGGAAATTAAATTAGTTCTGAATATAAACAACATGTGTTTGCATAAATTCATAAAGACCGTGCTTTCCATCCGCACCGCCGATACCCGATTTACGCACACCTGCGTGATAGCCTTGCATCGCTTCAAAATTTTCACGATTGATATAGGTTTCACCAAACTTAATTTCGTTACAGGCGCGCATTGCAACACCAATATCACGTGTATAAATTGACGATGTCAGTCCATATTCAGACTGATTAGCTAATGCGATCGCTTCATCAATATCGTCAACCGTTTGAATCGGCATGACCGGCCCAAATATTTCTTTATTCATAATTTCCATCGACGCATTACAATCTGCGATAACGGTCGGTTGATAATGATAACCTTGACCAAGATCAGCAATCGCACCACCGGTAACAATATTCGCACCGTCACTTCGTGCGCGATCAACCATTGCTGCAACTTTATTCAAACCGACTTCATTCACTAATGGTCCCATATCCACATCCGGTTGTGCGATAGGATCACCGTATGTCACGCCTTGCATAGCAGCACTAAGTTTATCGATAAATTCATTAGCTACTTTGCGATCAACATAAACACGTTCAGCACAGTTACAAACTTGTCCAGTATTGATCACGCGTGAATTTTTAATCGCATTCACAGCCAGATCGATATCGGCATCTGCTAAAACGAGCGCCGGTGCTTTCCCCCCTAGTTCGAGATTTACTTTGGTAATATTTTTCGCGGCTGTTTGCATAATGCGCGATCCGGTTTCGACACTACCGGTGAAACTGATCATACCGATGTCTGTATGTGACGTTAGTGCGTTACCCACACCACGGCCAGATCCATGCACAACGTTAAATATCCCATTAGGCAAATCTGTTTCCGCCACAATTTTACAAAACTCACCGGCATTATTTGGCGTCTCCTCACTCGGTTTGATCACGATGGTATTACCGGTCACCAATGCTGGTGCCATTTTTCGTGCGATCAAAAAGAAGGGGAAATTCCACGGTAAAATTCCACCGATAATGCCGATTGGTTGACGAAATAAAAAGATATTTTCGCCCGCACGATCACTTGGGATAATTTCACCTTCGATGCGTCTGGCCCATTCAGCCATATAGTCGATATAGTCCGCGGTAAAGTTCACTTCCACTTCCGCCAGACCTAAAACTTTGCCTTGTTCTTCGGTAATAATGCGCGCAATCGGATCAACATTTTCACGGATCTTTGCTGCGATTTGACGAAGATAATTTGCTCTTTCAATTGCAGGACGTAATCCCCAATCGCGTTGCGAGGATTTTGCTGCGGCAACCGCTGCTTCTAATTCTGCGTCGGTTGAATCAGGAATTGTTGATAACAATTGACCATTCGCAGGATTGCTTACTTCAATTCGCGCTCCCTGACTTTTTACGAACTGGCCATCTATAAAATTTTCATATTCGCGAACACTCATATCTGTACCTTTTAATGTTTGTTTCGTCACACCAACCTTGTTCTGATCAGGTATATGATCAGTTTTTTTTATGTTGGTCCCCTTGTTACTTTCGAACTAGGTTGTGATCACAGTGATGATCACAACCTAGCATGTAACGAAAGTAAGCTTCCTTTATAAATGACTTACTTTATTTTTTGAGTGCGAAAACCCAGATCACACCACCTTGTGGTACAACGGTTTGATGATCCATAACCGCATCGAAAGCACCTTGCATACGTTGAGCATCTACACCCCAACCTGATTGAACAGCGATGTATTGCACGCCATCAACTTCATATGATGAAGGTACAGCGGTTACACCAGAGTTGGTGGTGAATTCCCATACTTTCTCACCCGTTGTTGCATTTAATGCACGGAATTTACGATCATTACTACCGCCTGAGAAAAGCAGGTTGCCACCAGTTGTAAGGATTGGCCCCCAGTTCATTTCTTTAATATTGTGCGTCCAGACTTTCTTACCGGATTTAATATCCCAAGCTTGGATTTCACCAATATGATCAGGTGTTTTACCATCACGGAAACGAATGTTGGTCAGAATTTCATCGATAGGCACACCGATATAGAGTTCACCGGCTTTATAGTCGATTGGTACACCGCCCATTTCTGTACAGAGATTTTCATGCGCAGGGATATAGAACAAGCCTGTTTTAGGATTGTAGGCTTCTGTTGGCCAATCTTTACCACCCCACAGTGAAGGACAAAATGTGACTTTTTTGTTAGTACCTGGTTTTTTGTCTTCGTTATAAGTTGGTCGACCAGTTTTCGGATCAATACTTTTAAATACATCTTGGTAAACGAAAGGTTGAGCATCAACAAACTTAATCTCACCACCCGTTGTACGCTCTAACGTCCAGAGATATCCATTACGTCCAGACTTAACCAGTCCTTTGATTTTTTTACCTTTGTATTCAAAATCGATGATCACAGGTGGAGACACTTCGTCCCAATCCCATGAGTCGTTATGGTGGAACTGGTGATAACCCTTCATTTTGCCGGTATCAATATCCAATGCCAAAACAGAGTTAGCATAGAGGTTATCGCCTTTACGCATATCACCCATCCACGGACCAGCATTACCCGTACCGTAAAATGCCAGTTTCATATCAGGGTCATAAGTTCCTGTTACCCAAACTGAACCCGCACCTGTTTTCCATGTATCACCAGGCCATGTTTCACTGCCAGGTTCGCCTGGTGAAGGAATCGTGTAAGTACGCCAGAGTTCTTTGCCTGTTGCTGCATCAAGCGCCGCAATAAAACCACGCACACCGTACTCACCACCAGAAACACCAACAAGAATTTTACCTTCTGCCGCCATTGGCGCTAGTGTCATGTAATAGCCTTCTTTCCAGTCTGCTACACACGTTTCCCAAAGTTCTTCACCAGTGCTCGCCTCTAATGCAACAGCACACGCATCTGTCCCCGCAAAGTACACATTGTCGTTGTACAATGCGACACCACGGCTCGTTGGATGTAATTGAAACAGTTCTTCGGGAATTTCTTTTTGATAACGCCAGTATTCCATACCGCTCTTCGCATCTAACGCGATAATTTGATTTTGCGGTGTGGCAACAAACATGACCCCATTATTGACAATCGGTGGCGCCTGATGGCCTTCAAGTACACCTGTTGAATATGACCAAACTGGTACTAAGTTGCCAACATTGTCACTGGTAATTTGATCAAGCGCGCTATAACCCCAACCTTCATAATTACCTCGCCATTGAAGCCAGTTACTTGCTTCTGGATTTTTTAAACGTGCATCTGTAACGCTAGAATAATCTTCGATCTCACCTGCACTTACTGATGCGGTCACAGCCAATGTGATCGCGAGCAAGGCAGCTCTCGGTTTATTGAACATGGTCAACCCCCTTATTTATTGTTTAAGGTTTTATTTGTGTTATTGGTAACACGGTATTCGTCAGAATGTATTCACTGACAAACGTCAAACTGAAATCTTTACCCAGGTTTGCGCGTGAATTCTCCATCCACTTTTACAACTCCCTCTTCAATCTTGATGGGAATGAGTGGAAGTTTTTTGCGGGCTGGGCCATACGCGACTTTGCCGAACTTTTTCGGATCAAATCGCGAGTAATGGCAGTAACAAAAGAACTGTTGTTTTTCTTCGATCCAAGCACTGATATCGCAACCTTGATGTGTACAGATTGCTGAAAAAACCAAAATGCCATCTTTCGCATAAGCTTGTGTTTTCTTATCTAACTCATCTGGATTCAAACGAATCGCTAAAAGCTTGTTGTATCGAGAACCGTTTCGCACAACACCAGACTCAGTTTCACGTGGCCAGCAATTGATGTAATTTTTGTTTTCTTCCAAATCGGACAGGTCCAGCACTTCACCTTCTTTATCGCCATCGGCATACACAAGACAATCACCTACTTGAGGTAATTGATGTGCAGGATCAGACGGGTCTACGGCTTCTTCAGCAGAAGCTTGTTGTAGCAGGCATGGGCTTGCAGATGCGCAAATCCCAAGCATGGCTGCGCCTTTAAGTACGGATCGACGTTCTTCTTGATTTATTTCCTGTTTAGACGTGTTACTTTTTTCTTGTTTTTGTTGTTTATTATTTTTCATAAATCCACCTCGCTTTGCAGAATCGGTTTTAGCAATTTATATGCCACGCAAATTAATTATCTTTCTCGTGTAACTCAATTCACCGTTCTTTTTTATATTCCCGTATGTAAACGACTGATTCATAGACGCTAAAACTTTTTCTACTTGTTTTCGTTGATTTCGATTTTGAAAATCTTCCAACGCATTTTTACGTTTATCCGATCGCTTGATGAATCATTGTTGTAACAGTGAATGCGACAACTGTTTAACGGTTAAACACTTTGTAAACACATCGCTCCTACTTATAAAAAAAAGGCCTCGCATAGGGAGGCCAAAACTGGAGACTACTGGAGTGCTGCTAATAGTAGGAGGTCAGAAAGTTAATGAAGGTACTTTCTGATAATTAGCATTTATGCCTAGAGCAAGTGCTATGCCAGCGTGTTTTATTTTCTGAAATTCAGCTAGAAACCATTACCAAACCCTCACGCAGGCTACTGAACATAAACAGTAAATAATTATTTAATTAAAATTAGGTTAGGCCTTCACATCACAGATACTGGCTTTTAGATAATGTTTAAAATATGTCGCAACTGTTTACTTTAATTGTCGCTGCGACACGCAATTAAGTTCTTTACATCGATCTTTCCTTCTGACTTAATAATGATCAAATAATAAAAACTATCCTTACTTTTTATCGAGGTTCGCAACATGTCTACGCTTACACCCATTTCAATAATGTATAAAAACAAAGTCTTTTCTTTAATTATTTATTTACTCACCCTTGGGCTAAGTCACCAAGTATTGGCTGCTGATCGTACTATTTGGGAAAGCCGTAATGATTACGTAGCACTCGATAGTGGTGATATACGTGTTAATACAAAGAATGATCACCCAGCAGATCTATCACCGCAAAACGTCTTTACGATATTGAAATCGATTCGCTATACAGAGAAGTCCTCACTATTTAATTTCGATAGTTTTCTTGGGGATGACGATGATGATGTAGATAATTTTTCTGACCGTCTTTTTTCTGATTCATCACTACGAAAACTTAGTCCCGCTATTGCTAAAGCATTAACAGCAGCGAGTAATTCGCAAGATGTGATCTTCAGTATCACGGGCCCTCACCAAGCCGCAATCGGTTCGCAACAATTGACAACAACAGGCAGAGTATTTCTACAAGATGGCAACCTAAACCTTATTTTCGGTAATGTTTATGTAGACATAGCAAAGAAGTATCGGCGACAAGGCAACACATCTGATGTGCCTGCAAAGGTGGATTACACGGATCTTAAATTCTTTAAATTGCCGGTAGGATCACGAACCAAAGAACATGATATGTCAGTGGATATATTAAAACTTGACGGTATCTCCTTTGAAAATAAACGTACAGATTGGTTAGTGCTTAATACGAAAATGCTTATTGCTCAAGCGGATAAAGAAAAGGCAACTCGAAACACCAACACACCTTCACAAACTGTCGACACGGATGTTGTTGAGAATCAAAAACAACTCGAGAATAAAGTGGAACGTCTCGAACGCTTAATGGAAGCAAGAGATAAAACATCAACGTCTGACTCGCCTTTACCAGCATCCAATGTCTCTCCAAGTGACATGGAATCGCGTTTGCAAACCTTAAAGAAATTATATGATAAAGGCATTCTGACGGAGGAAGTCTATGAATCAAAAATGCAGCAAATTTTAAATGATCTCTAACTTAAATTAATAAAAATGTTGCACTCTATAAGTGTCAGTGTTGTAAAGCACTGACACTTTTTTTTCGTTTTAATTTGTTTATTTAATGTTACAACTGACGCACCTAACATGTAACATTGCGACACTTCCCCTTTTATCTTTTCTATATTTTCACTTCTATTTTATTAATTTTTTCATTAATTCAATTTTTTTATATCGCCATATAAATATAGCAATAACATGATGTTACCCTCACCAAGCGCATACCTTAAGGCAATTAATTCCTAAAATTAAACAGATAGTTTCTATTTTTTTAAACTCTGGCAAACCGCTTGCTATATCCCCTCTGCGTGCATAGACATCGCAATAAATAAAATAAATAACGTTGTAATAAACATACACCCGGGAGTTTTTTCCTATGAAAAATATAATAAGTACGACAGCAGTTGTATTGCCTTTACTTGTTTCGGCAACAGCAGCAAACGCAGAAAGTGATCTGTTCGGTGGTAAGGTCAAAGCAGGTGGTTATCTTGCCCAACAATGGCAATCCGCAATTGAGGTTGATGGAAATCCAGCATTAAGTGAAGCTGATTCTGGCTTTAATCGTTTACGCGTTGGCTTGTGGTTTAACATCCAAGTCGCAGAGCGTGTCAGTGCATTTGTTGAACTTGCAGAAGAGCCAAATGATTTCGGTGGCAGTACGCCATTTGCGATCTCACAAGATTTAGCTTGGGTTGATTATAAAGTAACTAACGATGTGACGTTTCGTATTGGTAATGTTGTCGCAACAACAATGAACTTCATCCGCTACAGTGATGGTGCTGCTGTACAAGGCAATCCGATGATCGGTAATGGTTCAAATGACATGATTACAGCCGAAGAAGGTGTTTGGCTATTAGGTGCACATGACACATCAATGGGTAAACTTGATTGGAACTTTACCTTTACTAAACCTTCTTTCTTTTCAGATTTCAGCGAAGATAGTGGTTACAACTATGGCTTAAGAAGCTCACTTACTACACCAAGCGGTTTTGCTATTGGTGGTGGTTATTTTAAAACAACCGGCGACGCCAGTTGTACAACCGCTTCTTCTTGCAGCTTGTCTGATGGTGGATCGTTTAACTCTCTTATCGGCTTGGGTGATGGCGATAACTATGAATTTAATACTTCTAATCCATCAAATCGTTTAACGCATGTTGGTGTAATTCCATCAATTGCTGCTGACATCTGGCAGATCGATCTGATGTACGCACCGGATTATTTTCCGATCACGATTCATGGTTTTTACGGCCAAGCGAAAGATGATTACAGCTACACGCCATCTGCAGGACAAACGGTCGGTTCATTCGGTAACAATGCAGGGACTTTCTCACAGGTTGAGGCTAAACTGGATTTTTATGGTTTGCTAGCACAATACCAAATTAACGATAGTTTCTACGTTGCAGCACGATACACCGCTTCGTCTAATGAAACGGCGGGTGTGACAGGTGGAGGTGATCTTGATCGCATCCAAGCTGGTGTTGGTTACTGGTTAAACGACTCTACCCTGATCAAAGCAGAGTACGTTCGTCAGAATGAAGATGCGGGTTCAGGCGGTGGTGTTTGCGCTGAATCAATCGATTGTGATTGGGATGGGTTTGTTCTTGAAGGATCAGTCTCCTTCTAACACTGTCTAACGACGAAAACATTCCCGGCATTACGTCCGGGAATGTTTATTTTTAAATTATAAGCCTGCTTTAATCTGACTAAGTTTTGGTAATTTACTGATACGTATGAAATAATCTGTCAACTTACTATCGATTCTGTACTCGCGTCAGACTCAAAGCAGTATTCATAATAACTATAAATATAACGATAATTGGTGGAGACTTACGATGAACGATCCACGCCAAATGCATGATGGTAATCATATAGAACGCGTTCTCAATAGCGTTTCAGAGAAAAATTCTCTTACAAACGAAGGGGATCCTTCACCTTTCGTTAATCGCTCATGGCAACGTTGTATCGACGATTACAACATTACGCCTGAGATTCAATTTTCTCCAAAAGTATTATCGCACCCTGAACTGCGGCAATGCCAAGAAGCTTTTTCCGATATTAATCATCTCGCCCAAAACAGTGTCGATACACTTTACTCCTTAATTTCAGACATCGGCTACACCGTCTTACTCACAGACAACCAAGGCATTACCCTAGACTGTCGTTACAATCCCGAATGCGAATCGATCTACAAAGAACTAGGTTTATATACAGGGACAGATTGGTCTGAAGAAACTGCCGGAACAAATGGCATCGGCACCTGTATTGTCGAAAAAGAACCCGTCATTATCCGCCGCGAAGATCACTTCTTCCCGCTCATGTTAAGCATGACATGTACTGTTTCTCCGATTTTCGACAGTCGTGGCCAACTTTTAGCTTCACTCGATGCAACCACGCTTCATCCAGAAACACCAGCACAAAATAAACTTATTTCACGTCTTGTCGAACAATATGCACGGCAAATAGAAACCCGCTCATTTATTCAAGAATATAAAAATGATTGGTTATTATATTTTTCCCAAAAAAGTGAATTGACGGATACGTTATCCACCGGCATTCTTGCGGTTGATGATGAAGGTAAGATCGTCGCGTGTAATCGTAATGCCTTTAGCATGCTCGCACAAAAACCAGGACAATCGATCATCAACGAACCCCTGGAATCTATTTTCGATCAACATTTTTCTGAATTGATTGATGGTGCCAGCAAGATTATTCACTCGGGTAAAAAGCTGCATACTTTCGCTAATCATCACGAGTTTTTCTTTAACTTACACCCACCAGAAAATAAACCACGATCGTATTTTCCAAGCAATCAAAGTACAAAACCAAATTCACAAAAACCACGTTTAAAATCTCACCCAGATCTCGATACGCTGGTGGGCGATGATATTCACTTGCAAGTGATCAGAAATAAAATTCGTCAGACGATCAATCAAGATTTAAATATCTTGATCATCGGTGAAACTGGCACCGGCAAGGAGGCTTTTGCAAAAGCCATTCATGATGCAAGTGATCGTAAAAACGCCCCCTTTATCGCGATCAACTGTGCAGCCATTCCTGACTCGTTGATCGAAAGTGAATTATTTGGTTATAGCAGCGGTACGTTTACTGGCGCCTTAAAAAAAGGCATGAAAGGCAAAGTACTTCAAGCCAATTACGGCACGTTATTCCTTGATGAAATCGGCGATATGCCATTGCATTTACAAACCCGTTTATTACGAGTTTTATCTGAGATGGAAGTTGTTCCACTTGGCGAAACGCAACCCATTCCGCTAGATATTCAATTAATCTCGGCAACGAATAAAGATGTCATGAATATGATTGAAGATCATTCTTTTCGCAGCGATCTTTATTTCCGATTAAACGGCGTCTCGTTAGAACTACCTTCGTTAAGAAATCGCAGCGATAAGGCTATGATCATCAAACGCCTCTTTAACGATTATGCACAAAAGCCCGCGATTAATATTGATGATGAAGCAATGCAGATGCTCGTAAACTATGCATGGCCCGGTAATATTCGACAACTAATTAATGTTGCAAAATATTCAAATGCCATGTCTCAAACAGGTGAAATCAACCTTTGTGATCTACCGAACGATATTCGTTCAGCCGATATCAAAACACAATCTCGAAACTTAAACTTTTCCGATCACGATCTTCTCTTGAACTCATTAAAAGAAAATAAATGGAATATTACGAAGGTTGCTAAACAATTAAATATTTGTCGAGCGACGGTTTATCGAAAAATGAAAAGTTATGACATCGTGCCACCTAACGATCTTTAATGGATTGATCTCTCCAATAAAATCATACTCGCTCATTATCCACGCCGCTCAAGATTGAGCGCAGCGTGGATAGTTTTAACCATGTTACTCAGCACTAACATAGACTGAAATTTGATACGCCTCTTCCGTTTCACCGATTAAATACACCGCTGTATCCTTCTCCGTATTTTCCGGATCAGTCGCTTCCAATTCAAAATGAACACGCATCACATGGCTTACCGGAACGTTAGGTTTTAAACGTTTTCCAGCAAGAACAACTTCTTTGAATTTATCATCACCCACGGCTTCAATTTCGATATTTTTGATCGGTAGCCCAAATGTCGCCGTTGTATAAACTTCGATTTTCTTACGCATGGGTTTACGAACCGATGTCCAGTTCACCATCGATGCAATTCGATCATAATCGTGTGCGATATGTGCGGCTTTAAATGACTCTGAAAATTGCGACAGCCCTGGTGTTGGATCTTGCGCGCCAACAGTGTTAGCAGAAAACGACAAAAAGAGTGCCGATGACAAGACGAAACTGAGTTGTTGAATACGGGAAAAAATGGAATGGGACTTTTTGAACATGACGATACCTCATTAAAAAAATGAAAAACTCCAACCATGCACCGCATGGAAGTGATGGAGTTGTTGTATTGCCTGCTCTAGACGAAAACGGTTTAAAACAGTGATATTAAGACTGTTTTATATTTTATTTTTATGTTCTGAATTATAAGTGAATCTTATCCCGGCGTCGCTGATTTTCTGACATTAAGATCCATTTTGTTATCTCAGCATAACGATCATTCCATCTCAATCCTTCGCAGAGCTGTGCAGGGGACACATCCCCATCATGACTCTGTTTCCTAATCATACGCTGATCGCTATAATCACTCTCTTTATCTGTGTCGTTATAACGACAACATAATCAAAAAGTTACCTAGAGGAGCATCCTGGCTTTGGGAGAAAATAATGAGTAACGAAATTAACCCCGTGTTTTACAAACCTTTTTCCTCAGTTTCATTATCGAAACTGGCGAGTTTGGCTTCATTGGCCCTGATCGCAAGCTTGCTCACATCATGTAGCTCAGAATCACCTGATAATGCTGATGACAGCGTGACACAAGAAATTGATCAGATTACAGCACCTGTCGCACAAGTTGAGATTGCCGGTGAAGCAGGTAGCAGCGCAGCCACTGCAGTGGCTGATGTTCCAATCGGCCAAGCAACTTATGATGAAGTTTGCTTTGCTTGCCACGCGACCGGCTTAGCTGGCGCACCAAAATATGCTGAAGAGGCTGCTTGGACTGCGCGTATCGATCAAGGATTGGACACACTTTATGATCACGCGATCAACGGTTATGTCGGCCCAAGTGGCGCGATGATGCCTGCCAAAGGTGGTAATGCCAGTCTTTCTGATGACGCTGTTAAAGCGGCTGTCGACTACATGGTTGTTGGCGCTGGTGGAACGGTTCCAACCGCTGCAACAGCTCCTGCCGAAACAACAACCGAAACCGCAGCTTCTCCTGCAATGAGTGACAATGGTAAAGCAACTTACGATGAAGTTTGCTTTACGTGTCACGCTACCGGTTTAGCGGGCGCACCTATCTTTGCCGACAAAGCAGTATGGGCTGATCGCATCGCACAAGGGAAAGACGTGTTATACGATCACGCCATCAATGGTTATGTTGGTGCGAGTGGCTCCATGATGCCAGCCAAAGGTGGCCGAGCAGATATTGCCGATGACAAGATTGAAGCTGCTGTGGATTACATGATAGAAGCTGTTGGTGGTTATGGTGATGCAACGGCACCTGATGCTGACGCCGCTGCGCCAGCGACAGAAACACCTGCAGCAGAAGCACCTGTCGCAGCCGCGGCTGACAATTCTGCGAAAGGTAAAGAAATCTATGATGCTTCCTGCTTCGCATGCCACGCAATGGGCATTGCCGGCGCACCTAAATTTGGTGATCCGGAGGTTTGGAAAGATCGCATCGCAAAAGGTAAAGAGACACTTTACGATCACGCTATCAACGGTTTCATGGGTGAAGGTCTGATGCCACCAAAAGGCGGTGCCATGACGCTATCGGATGATGACGTTAAAGCAGCCGTTGATTACATGGTGTCAAACAGTCAATAATCTTACTCAGATCGCGAAGCATAAAGGGCTGACTTAATCTTCAGCCCTTTTTTTCGTCTACGACTTTGCTCTCTGCTAATATAACCATGCGTATTTCATTCTAAAAAATAAATCACGGGTTACTCATGACTACGCCGTATTTCACTCCCGCAACGTTTACCTTTCTTGAAACATTGGCGGCGAATAATCGACGCGATTGGTTTAATGATCACAAGCAAGATTATGAAGATCACGTTCGCTCGCCTGCTTTGCGCTTTATCGAAACAATGTCTGATCAATTACCTATGCTGTCACCTGAATTCTGCGCGATCGCGAAAAGACAAGGTGGATCATTGATGCGCATCTATCGTGATGCGCGTTTCTCGCATGACAAGACGCCATACAAAACCAATATTGGTCTGCGCTTTTTGCACACACAAGGCAAAGACGTCCATGCGCCGATGTATTATTTGCATGTTCACCCTCATGAATGTTTTCTTGCTGCTGGTATCTGGCGACCCGAAAGTGCCGTTTTAAAAAAAATTCGTGCCTGCCTAGATGAAAACCCTCGTGCATGGACAAAAGCCATCACGAATAAAAAGTTTACCGATAATTTTGCCTTGAGTGGTGACACACTCATTCGGCCACCGCGCGGCTATAAGGACGATCATGAATTGATCACAGATTTAAAAAGAAAGGATTTCATCGCGATCCAAACAATAGATCGCGATATGGTGACATCGAAAAAACTACCCGAATTTTGCATAAACGCATTTAAAAACCTTGACGGTTTTATGCGCTATTTATGTTTTGCGGTAGAACTACCATTCGATTGATCAAGTACCCTGGTCATGCATCTTCTTCAGGAGTTACACCCAAGGCCTCAAGGCGCTTTGCAATCGTATCAGCTTTTTGTTTACCCCCGCCGAGAAACGGCGGGGCTTTTTTATAAAAGTTACGTAAATCCACCAAGGCATCGATATTTTTAGGATCAAGCTCAACGGCTATTTCTAAATTTTCACGCGTGTGTTTTGCTAACTTGATCGCCTCGTACCACGGTGACAGCTCCGCTTGCCGCCCATAGGCTCGCCCAAGCAAATGAAAATAGCGCGACTCTGTTGGATGTTCTTGCGTCACGATCTCAAGTAGGTTGATCGCACTTAAATATTCTTTACTTTCATAGGCAGAAACAGCCTCATCATACGATGCCGCATCCACCGATAAGGAAAAAAGAATCAGGAAAATACTCAGAAGGCCCTGTTTCAAAATTCACCTCCTATGTCAGGTAATAGCCCCCATCGAGGCGCAACACTTCACCTGTACAATAATGTCCATCACTCACCAAAAAACGCACTGCTCTCGCCGCATCTTCTGGTGTCCCGGCCCGCCCTAATGGCACGCGCCGCAAAATCTCCCCTCTTTTTTCTTGCGAATAATTCTCTGACCACGCCACGACGCCTGGCGCAATCGCATTCACTGTCATCGCTGGCGCTAACTCACGCGCGCAGGTTTTCGTGATCTCCAGCAAGGCCGCTTTGGATGCGTTATAACAAACAAAGTCGGGCATTGGACTACCAAGAATATGCGTATCGACAAAATTAATAACGCGTCCAGCCGTACTGGGGTCAGCACTATTATAACGATGTATTAAACGTTGTTTAAATCGTTGAGTCAGATGTAAAGGAACATACGCATTGATACGCATGTTTTCGTTGAATGCTGCTTCACTTGCCGAACTGATCGGCGTAGGCTGATAAATGCTCGCGTTATTGATCAGCACGTCTAAACGATCAAATGTTTTTGTTATTTCCGCATCCATTCGATCTAACGCATTCTCATCACGCAAGTCGGCTTGAACCAAGTGGATCTGACGACCAAGTTGCACTACTTCTGCCGCTAAAGTATGCGCTTCATCTTTACTGTTGTTGTACGTGACGATCAGATCAAAACCTGATCGCGCTAACTCCAGCGCCACTGCTCGACCGACACGTTTTGCTCCACCGGTGATCAGTGCAACCGGCGATGTGTGATCACTACTCATTGACGGCGTTATCGCCCAACATCGCACGCAGCCCAGCTAACGTTGCGATACCTTCATCGCGATTTTCTTCTACACCGAGTGCATCTTCACCCACAAAATGCAGATCATCGCGCGGCACTTCCTCTAAAAAACGACTCGGTTCACAATCAATTTTTTCGCCATAACGTTTACGATGTGCAGCTAAACTAAAGGTTAAATTGGTTTGTGCCCGCGTAATCCCAACATACGCCAGACGACGTTCTTCTTCGATCGTTTCCGCTTCAATGCTATTCCGGTGCGGTAGCAAACCTTCTTCCATTCCGACTAAATACACATTCGGAAATTCTAGTCCCTTCGCTGCATGTAACGTCATTAAGGAGACACGATCTAGATTCTCTTCTTCATTTTTATTATCAAGAATATCCAATAGAGTCAGGTTTCTCACCAACTCACTAAGGGTCGCATCTTTATTTTTTGTATGCAGCCGTGAGATCCATTCTTGCAGCTCCGCAACATTCGCCTTGCGCCGATCTGCCGCCATCGGGTCTTTACTTGTCTGATCCAGCCAGTCTTCATAATTCACATCGTTGAGCATGGTTCTCATAATGTCGACAGGCGACTCGTGCTCAGCACGTTCGGCAAGTCGGCTTAACCAGTTCCCAAATTCATGCAGTCGCGATGCCGCACGCGCGCTGATTTTTTGTTCGAGATCCGATTCAAACATCGCCGAGAACATACTAATGTCCCGCTCCGTCGCCACACTCGCTAATTTTTCCACCGTTGTTGGACCAATCTCACGACGCGGTGTGTTGAGAATCCGCAATAAGGCGTTAGTGTCTTCTGGATTCACCAACACCTTAAGATAGGCCATGACATCTTTAATTTCGGCATATTCAAAAAATGACATACCGCCGCTCAAGTAATATGGCACGCTTCGTTCACGTAAATATTTCTCGAAAATGCGCGCCTGATGATTACCGCGATACAAGATCGCATAATCGTGAAAGCGAGTCCGTTTTTTGAATTTATGATGCGAAATATCCGTGACGACTTTTTCCGCTTCATCATCTTCATCTTTCGCACGCATCACACGGATGGGATCACCATTGCCTAAATCACTCCACAACTTCTTCTCAAAAACGTGAGGGTTGAGTGCGATCAGCGTATTCGCCGCATTGAGTATGCGCCGCATGGATCGGTAATTCTGCTCCAGTTTAATAATGCGTAAATTCGGGTAATCGGTTTTCAGTAGTTTTAAGTTTTCCGGTTGCGCGCCACGCCAAGCGTAGATGGACTGATCGTCGTCACCCACTACCGTCAGCTTCCCGCGTTCACCACAAATCTGCTTAACCAGCTCATACTGCGATCCGTTCGTGTCTTGATATTCATCGACGAGCAGATATCGAATACGCTCCTGCCAGCCGCCTAAACATTCTGGAAATTCTCTAAACAACTGCACGGGTAGCATGATCAAGTCATCAAAATCCACCGCGTTATAAGTGTGTAAATGGTGGTTATATTGCTCATAGAGTGTTGCAGCTAATGTCGTTTCAGCATCATTTGCAATACCAAGCGCTTCTTGCGGGGTTAAGCCAATGTTTTTCCAACTCGAAATTTGACTCAAGATCGGCGCGGCGAAATCTTTAAAATCTCCATGGGACTTCCGCGTCAGCTCGATGATCAAATTCATACTGTCTTGATAATCGAAGATGGAGAAGCCTTTGCGATAGCCAAGACGGACGTATTCTTTTTGTAGAATCTGCAAACCGAGCGTATGAAAGGTTGAAATACGTAAGCCTTTGAGATCCGTTTTGTTCGCACTTTCTGCCGCGAGCTTTTTCACTCGCTCTCGCATCTCGCGCGCCGCTTTGTTGGTGAAGGTCACCGCTGCAATCTTGCTCGGATCCATCCCACCTTCTTCGATCAGATGCAGTATCTTGGTCGTGATCACACGGGTCTTACCGCTACCCGCACCAGCTAGCACCAGCAACGGCCCTTTCACATATTTTACAGCTTCCCGCTGCTGACTGTTTAATCCCGCCAAGTGTTTGTTTCCTCAAATAAAAAAGCCGGAATAATCCTTGTTGAATCTTCCGGCTTCAGACTACATTTTCGTGTAAGTATGGCAGGTATTGTTCCGTTTCTGACGACCTTGATCAAGAGGCAAGGTCAGGATGAAACGATCCTTTTCTAGTACTCAATCACGATACGACCACCAGATGAATATCGGTTACGAGGTTCTGACGATGATCGTAGCTCGTGTCGTTCACCCGAGCGATCCCTGTCGCTACGATGTTGATCCGGCCTATGTAAAGAACTCCGTCCACGGCTGTAAGGGTCGCGATCCAGACGGCGTTCGCCACGAGTGTATGCGTTGTTGCGATGTTCGCGATAGACATCATGGCGCGGTCGTGCGTAATGCCGCTGACCATATAACGTCGGTTCACGATAGTCCCGTCCAAACGCGCGATAGCGATCCTGATCCAAATGTTTTCCCCGCCAGTGCATACTGCTTGGTGCATCGTAAGAATTATCGATAATGATATATCGCACCTGTGGATCGGCCTGAGCAGGCGCGATGGCAAACAAAGCGACGGCGAAGCTAAGTGCAAGAAGTATAGGGTGTTTTGTGCTCATGATTGCCTCCGTGTGGCTGGCAAAAAACGTCTAACTATAGATAGCTTACACAAACAATCTGAATTTTGCCTGAATCGGGTATAATCTGCCTCTGAAACTAAGAATAACAGGGCAGAAAATGGATACGCATTACAAAGCAATAATAGAAAAAATCGGCGAGAATCCAGATCGCGAAGGTTTGATGAAGACACCTGATCGCGCAGCGAAAGCGATGGAATTTCTTAACCAGGGTTACAACCAAACGCTTGATGAAGTCGTCAATGACGCGGTCTTCAACGTAGAGTCACGCGATCTTATCATTGTAAAAGATATTGAGATTTACAGCTTGTGCGAACATCATATGCTGCCGTTTTATGGAAAATGTCACATTGGCTACATCCCTAATAATCGCGTGCTCGGTGTGAGCAAACTCGCGCGGATTGCGGACATGTATTCACGTCGCTTACAAGTTCAAGAACGTCTCACCGGCCAGATATCGCAAGCGATCATGGATGTATTACAACCAGACGGTGTTGGTGTGGTGATCGAAGCGAAGCATTTCTGCATGATGATGCGCGGCGTGCAAAAGCAAAACTCTTTGATGGTCACCTCTGCCATGAACGGCACGTTCCGTCATTACGAAAGTACCAGAGCGGAATTTCTCGATCTCATTCGTAAATCAAACTAGCGCCTTAATACGGTTGCCGCCCTTTCACGGCGGCAACCATAAAGTCACCAATTACTCCTGACAAACTGGTAATACTCAAAATGAATACAACCTCTGTGATCGTCGGCGGCGTTGTTCTTATCTATGGCATCTTCATGCTGATCACACGTTTCACCCGCCCAGAAAAACACATTCGCCTCGGCTTCCTCACCAAAGTACTCGGCAAAAAATGGGGCAATATCGTGCACTTTATTGTGTATATTGTCGCACCCTTTGCCCTTGCCTATTACCTCATCAGTCACGGTATGGACGGCGAATCCCTCAAGCAAATCTTCACGCCACCTGATCGTTAAACCCTTAAACAAAATGCATGACTGATCATGTGGATCTAACAACGATCGATTAACAATGGATTTATGGGCGCTTTTCATCAGCGCGTTTCTTGCTTCAACACTGCTCCCCGGCGGATCAGAAATCGCCCTCGGCGTCATCGCGCAAAACAATAACAACTCAAACCTACTCTTAATTGTTATTGCGACACTCGGTAATACACTCGGCGGGATCACATCATGGTGGATCGGCTATTACCTTCCTAAGTTAAAATCTAATCAGCAACAAGCCATCGATCGCATTCGACGTTTCGGTAGCCCGATCTTGCTGCTCAGTTGGTTACCGCTTATCGGTGATCCACTTTGCGTCGCGGCAGGTTGGCTGCGTCTGTCATTTTGGAAATCGGTATTCTTTATCGCGAGCGGAAAAATGCTGCGTTATGTTGTGGTGATTTATTTCTTTGCTTGAGTTAAGAAAAATTTGACTCTTTAGCTAACTTTACGATCCAGCTTTTGACTCAGTTCATACGTTTTCATCCAAGTCATTTGCAACACCTTTGCATCGGTACTCGCCCGGTGTCGATCTGCATTAATTTCTTCAATCACACGATCCTTCGTCGCATGCCAGATCGCCTCTTGCTGTGGCGAAAGCACGCTTCGCAAATCTTCAAATTTAAAATGCGGTGAGGTTTCCGCGATCTCAAACAATCGATAAATCCAAGCATAATCATGGGCCCAACTATCACTGTAGACAGTTTGATTCTGTAATTGATCGTTGAGTTCTTGGGCTATTGCTGCGGCAGGTTTTCCATGCTGACGTAAAATCGTGCGTGTAATATGATGAAGTTTTTCCGCACCTTCGTCCCAGTGCAACCAGTTCTGTTCCGGCTTGATCAATCGACACCAAGTTTCTCCTGAGGCTTTTACAAACCCGACTTCGATTGGATAACTGCCCTTTCCGAAACCGGACGCTTCAATATCGATAATGATGGGAGGCTGCATGCGAGGGTCATCTCGAAAGGAGTCAATTTATATAATGGAACACAACCGCGATAATTAACAGGTTGAATAAGATATATTTTTTGCAAAAGCTAAATCGATCACTTTTTATGATTCTCGCACCCAACGGTATGAGAAAACCACTTGGCCACTTTCTGAGTATTTTTTTTCGAATAACGTGAGTGGCTCTGTCGGCGTAATCACTTCTACCGGACATCGATCCCCTGTCATTAATTCCACCGCAAGCGCCAACTCGTCAAGATAGGTTTTCCAGTTTGATCGCGCTTCAATTTGTTGGCTAATCTTGAGAATATCAGGAAAAACCGGATGACCATGCCAGCGACGTTTGAGGTGTTTCTTTTTTGGCCACGGATTTGGGTAAAGCAAATAATGTTGATCTATTTTCCAATCTTGCTGCGACATCAATAACCAAATATCGATGAGATCGGCACGGAAAAATAACAGATTATTTTTTTTGATCGTTTGTTTGTTGAGTCGGTATTCGGACTGATCAATCCCCACGATGAGATCATGCGGAAATTGTTCCGCCAGCGTGATCGAGCTCGCACCAGTTCCACAAGCAGAGTCTAAAATGAGCCGTCCACCAATCGCTTGTCGCTGCTGCTCAATTTGATCGAGAATGATTTGTGCGTAATCTGCGATCGGCTTTTGATAAATCGTGTTCTGATGACGCGTTAGCGTCGAGGCGAGATCAGGATGAACACCGGTCTGATTACTGCTGACTGATCGTGAATTTCCACGAGACAGTTTTACGAGTTCATCCTCGGTCGCGTGATTGGGTGTCTGATCGCGACTATGGGAAGACAACCGACTTCGCTTCAAACACCGGCCCGTCGACACACACACGTTTCATCGCAGGACCATCGTCGGTCTTTACTTCGACGACACAACCCGCACAACCGCCGACCGCACAAGCCATGTATTCTTCAAGAGAGATCTGACACGGAAGATCGTATTCAGCAGCAAGTGCTTGTACGGCTTTTAACATCGGCGTTGGACCACAGCTAAAAATTTCCACTTCCGCACGACCCTGGTCGGATAAAGTATCCAACCATCGACGCGCCAGATCCGTCACGTAGCCATCAAAGCAACCGGCGTAACCTTGTAAACTCGCCAACCGCGATGCGATCCCCCAATCATCCAGTAAGGGCATACTACCGATCACACCGTCCGGTAACCCTTTCACCATAATTTGCGATGGCCGTGAGGTGAACGGAAATGGGACTTCTGAGCCTAAAATAACGAACGGTTGTACCGCTTCACCACATGCTTTGAGATGTTCTGACAAGTACACCATCGGTGGCATACCGACACCACCGCCGATCAGCAATGGACGTTGACGATACCCCGTTAATTTAAACGGTAAGCCAATTGGGCCCATCATGCTTAAGATCGCGCCCTTTTCTTGTTTCGCAAGTAAGCCGGTTCCGTAACCGTGTCGCTTATATAGAATATCCACCTCACCTTTATCTGCATTCACTCGCATCAACGACATTGGCCGACGCATGGGCAACTCGTCATCACAACGCAAATGTACAAACGCGCCGGGCAAGGCTTTCGCGGCGGTCTTAGGCGCATACAAGCGGATGAAGAACTGATCGCCTTCATAAGCGGTATGCTCGATCACTGTCGCGTCTTCAACAAATATGGTGTTTCGGTGTGATTGCGTCATAACTTATCTTTTCTTGAACACGGATTTTCCATCGAGAAAAGTCTGCGTTACACGTCCTGTTAATGTTCTTCCAAGCATTGGCGTATTTTTACCTTCGCTGATCAAACTTTCTGCGCTAACTGTCCATTCCGCTTCAGGATTAAACAAGCACAGATCTGCAACACCATCCACTTGTAACTGTCCCGCTGAAAGACCCAATACGTTGGCGGGGTGATCTGTCACGGCGCTGAGTGCGGTCATTACGTTCAGTTTACCTTGCGCGATCAGCGAGTAGGTTAATGGCAAAAGCAGATCGAGCGCAGATGCGCCAGCCTCTGTCACAGTGAACGGTGCGGTTTTTTCATCGTGATCATGCGGATGATGATCAGACGAAATTGCCGTGATCGTGCCATCAGCAATGCCTGCGAGTAACGCGTCCTGATCCGTATGATGGCGAAATGGGGGAATAACATGGCTATAACTATTGTAATCTTCCGCGTCTTTATGCGTGAAGTGCAGATGGTGAATACTCACATCGGCAGTAACCTGCATACCACGTTGTTGCGCTTGTCGGATCATCTCCACACTGCGTGCGCTGGAGAGATGGCAAAAGTGTCCGCGTGCGCCGGTTTCTTCGAGCAAAATCAGATCGCGTGCGATGGCGACCGTTTCAGCCGATTCTGGACTCGCCGCAATTCCCATGCGCGTACTGTAGGCACCTTGATGCATGAAACCTCCACCAAGATAGGCATCTTCTGGATGCAGAAAAACCGTTAAATCACAGGTTGCTGCGTATTCGAATGCGCGCCGCATGACTTCCGCATCTTTTACCGGTACCAGCGCATTACTCACACCGATACAGCCGGATTGTTTGAGCGTATACATTTCCGCTAAATGCGTACCCTGCAAACCTTGCGTCAACGCACCGAGACAATATACTTTCGTTTTACCGCTATCCGCAACGCGACGCTGAATGCGATCAACCACGCTGGTACTGTCGATGATTGGTTGTGTATCCGGCGGGCAGCATAAACTCGTAATCCCCCCAGCACTGGCCGCACGCGTTTCAGAGGCAATATTCGCGCAGCAGTTATCACCCGGTTCCCGTAAACGCGCACTCAGATCGACTAAGCCAGGCAACACCCATAAGCCGCTCGCATCAATCTCCTTCTTGACCTCAAGTCCGCTGGGTTTTCGACCGATTGCAACAATCTGTCCCTTATTGAGATAAACATTCGCGACGTCATCAAAACCACTGGCCGGATCAATCACACGGCCTTTGCTAATACAAATGCTCATTTTGCGCTCCCCATGCACATAGACATCACTGCCATCCTGATCGCAATTCCGTAACTGACTTGCTCAAGAATGACAGACCGCGGTCCATCCGCGACGGCGGAGTCAATTTCCACCCCACGATTGATCGGGCCGGGATGCATAACGATTGCTTGGTTATCGGCGTACTGCAAACGTTTTTCTGTTAATCCGTACATGGTAAAGAATTCATCGGCACTCGGTAACAAACTGCCATTCATACGTTCATTTTGGAGCCGCAGCATGATCACAACATCCACACCTTCAAGACCGGCTTCCATACTATGGAAAACGGTCACGCCCATTGTTTCAATGTAGGCGGGGATTAAGGTTTTCGGCCCGATCACGCGGACCTCTTCTGCACCTAAAGTCGTGAACGCATGAATTTCTGAACGCGCCACACGTGAATGCAAAATGTCTCCGATGATCGCAACCTTCAAGCCTTCCAACGAGCCCTTATGTCGACGAATGGTGAACGCATCAAGCATCGCTTGGGTTGGGTGCGCATGACGACCGTCCCCGGCATTCACCACGTGCACATGCGGTGAGACCATTGATGCAATAAAATGCGCTGCACCACTGTCTGCATGGCGCACAACAAACATATCGCAGTGCATCGCCTCCAACGTGTGTAACGTGTCTTGTAAGGATTCACCTTTTTTTGTGGCGGAGGCCTCGATATTGATATTCAATACATCCGCTGAAAGTCGCTTAGCCGCCAGTTCGAAAGTGGTTCGCGTACGCGTGCTGGGCTCAAAGAAAAGGTTCGCAATGGTTTTGCCGCGCAACAACGGGACTTTTTTTACCGCACGTTCACCCACACCGGCAAAGTTTTCGGCAGTATCGAGGATTTCGGTCAGTAATTCTTTACTCAGGCATTCCGTCGTCAGAAAATGTTTCAGACGACCGGATTTATCAAGTTGAATATTGTTCGCAGACATGGGTTATTTTGTGACCACAGAAAGAGAAAGGGCGTCGTCCTTGCGCTGGAGTTTTATGTGCTCGCCATCATCGAGACTGATCGTCGTGCCAGCGATGTCCGCTTTGAACGGTAGTTCGTGTTGACCACGATCCACTAACACCGCAAGTGTCACACTAGCGGGGCGTCCATAATCAAAAATCTCATTGAGCGCAGCACGCACGGTACGACCGGTATATAAAATATCGTCCACCAAAATCACATGCTGCTCATCTACTTCAGACGGCAGATTAGATGGTTTCACGCTGGGATGCATGCCGATGCGACTAAAATCATCGCGGTAAAAGGCGATATTTAATTCGCCGAGCGGTTGCTTCACCTTGAGTCGCTTATGTAGCTCTTCGGCGATCCAAACACCACCGGTGTGCACACCAATAATAATTATGTTTTTACGTTTACGTGCTTTCAAAAAGGCCGAAAGCGAGGTGGCCATCTCATCAATTACAGTGGTGATGGCATCGTGATCCAATGGTTGCATATCTCAGCTGTGCTCCTCAATCCAGCTTTCAAGGATAACTTGCGCGGCGTAAGCGTCAAGTGGATTTTGCGTGGTATTGCCATCCATTCGGTAACGCGCTTCAACGGAAGATAGATTCTCATTCATCGTGAAGACCGGCAAACGATAACGCCCTTCAAGTTGTCGACAAAATCGCTTAACCCGTTCAGCTAGGCCGAATTCTTCACCTTGGTAATTTGTCGGCATCCCCACCACGAGCGCGTCCGGTTTCCACTCGTCGATCAGATGAGTAATGCCGGGCCAGTCAATCTGCCAGTTTTTCACTTTGAGAACGGTCAACGGCGTGGCGCTGCGGCTGATCAATTGTCCACTGGCGACCCCTATGCGTTTTTCGCCGAAATCAAATGCAAGCAACGTCTCAATCGGTTGCTCGCGCCCGATCGTCGGACTCATGCGTGGCCTGCATCCCAAGAAATTTGATGGAAGTCGACACCGAGCAAGGCCGTCGCGGCTTGCCAGCGCTGGTCCGCCGGGACATCAAAAATGATCGACGTATCTGCGGGGCTATTTAACCAGCAATTTTCAGCTAATTCCTGCTCAAGCTGGCCAGCGTCCCAACTAGCAAACCCTAAAGCGATAAAACTGCGTTGAGGGCCAGAACCTTGCGAGATGGCTTCGAGAATATCGCGTGATGTTGCCACACCGAGCTTATCGGTCACGCTAATCGTAGAATCCCATTGGCTGGGTGGCTCGTGGATTATAATGCCGCGATCTTGCTGCATCGGCCCGCCTTGGAAGACTTGAATCTGCTCGATCTCCGGCTCAATGGGCGGCAATTGCATCTGTGAAAGGATTTCTCCCAGCCCAACGGTCATCGGTCGATTAAGGATAATGCCCATCGCTCCTTCATCGGAGTGCGCACAAAGATAGGTCACCGTTTGGTGAAATTCCGGATCAGACAGGGAAGGCATCGCAATCAGGAATTGTCCGGTCAGATCAAATTCTGTCATGACCTTAGTATACCTGTAGATACACATTTCGGGTGGATATAACTGGTTGTTAAGACGCAATCTCACATTCGATCTGGCTGATTACGACCATCATTTATCCAATCCTCGTCATCATTACCTTTACAACCCTAATAAAATCAATACACTAGCGCTCCCTTCAAAGACGGCGCGCCGCTTGCTAGGTAACGTTGTTGCAGCCAACAAAAATAATAAACGCTGCGGTTTACATTATTTAAAGAATACATTCCCAAGTGGAGAGGACGAATTAGCATGAAACGAATTAAACTTGGCTACGCACTCGCAGGCGCTGGCCTGATCGGCGGTCAGCCACTGTCTTTGCAGGCGGCAGAACCTTATGAACTGCAGGACATTTCGGTTGAATCAACACGCGTTGACGAAAGCCAATACGAAGTACCCGCTGCGATTGGCTCAGTCGATCAGGACGACATCCAACTCGGTACACAACAACTCGGCTTGGACGAGTCTTTAAATAAAATTCCGGGCATTTTCTTCCAAAACCGCTATAACTTCTCGCAAGATTTACGTGTCTCAATCCGAGGCTTCGGCGCTCGTGCAGCATTTGGTATTCGTGGTGTGAAGATTTTCCAAGACGGTATTCCTTCCACACTGCCAGATGGCCAAGGGGGGGTAGATGATATTGATCTCGGATCCGCTAAGCGTATCGAAGTGACGCGTAGTCCGATTTCATCGCTTTACGGTTCGTCATCCGGCGGTGCGATCAACATCTATACGGAAGATGGGCCTGAAACACCGTTTATCGAAGGCACCATCATGGCTGGTGAGCATGGCTTTAATAAAGAACAGGTGAAAACAGGCGGCCAGACCGGCAACTTGAATTATTTTCTTAACGCTTCACACCTGCAGCTCGATGGTTACCGAGACTTTTCTGAAAATGAATTAAGCTTGATCAACTCCAAATTTAAGTATGACTTTACCCCAGACACTAATCTGACCGTGATCCTCAATGCCGTGAACTCACCTATTTCACAAGACCCTGGCGGTGTCACATTGGCTGATGCGATGGCTGATCGACGTGCTGCGCGTGGCCTAAATGTCAGCGTTGACGCGGGTGAAGAGTTTGATCAACAAAAAGCCGGATTCATTTTAGAGCATAAGATCAACGACAATCATAAATTACGCCTACGTAATTACTACGTATGGAAAGATTTCCGTAACCGCTTACCGCTCTTCCCAAACGGGCATCGTGTCGAGTTTGATCGTTTCTTCTTCGGCGGCGGCGGTGACTACACCTACACCGACACACTTTTCGGCCACGCAAACCGCACGATCGTCGGTTTCGATATCGATAAGCAAGATGATGACCGCCTGCGTTGGAATGATGCCACCGCTCCTGCTGGCTCACTGTTTCTTGATCAGAACGAAGAAGTCACCAGTTACGGTATCTATGTCCAGAACGAAACCGCACTGACGGAAAATATCGAGCTAACATTGGGCTTGCGTTATGACGACGTGCAGTTTGATGTTACTGATAATTACCTCAGCGATGCACGGGATGATTCCGGCAGCTTAAGCTTTGATGAACTAACCCCTCGCGTCAGCTTATTATGGAGTCCGATACAAGCTGTGAATGTCTACGCAACGTATTCAACATCATTTGAAACACCCACCACGACCGAATTACGACCAACCTCAGCCAATGCAGCAGGCTTCAATACCGGCCTAGATGCACAAACGGCGGATAACTATGAGATTGGTGTGAAAGGATTATTGCCGGGGCAGATCAGTTACGACGTTGCTATCTACCATATTGATGTCGAAAATGAGCTAGTGCCGCGTGAAGATAACACTGGTTGGGAATTTTTCGAAAATGCAGGCTCATCCACCCGCGACGGTGTCGAAGCAGCCTTCTCCTATCAGCCGTCATTTATTAAAGGTTTGACTGCCAGCGTGGCTTACACCTACTCAAACTTCGAATACGATCAGTTTGAAAACTTCAGCGGTAACGCTATTCCCGGCGTGCCAGAACATCAATTCTTTGCTGAGCTTTCTTACTATCACGCAAGTGGGGCTTATGCGGTATTCGATGTGCTTCACGTCGGCAGCTTATACGCAAATGACGCGAACACCGAGCAAGTTGATAACTACAATGTCGCCAACTTACGCGCCGGTATCGACGGCCAATTCGGCGACTGGGAGATCAGTCCCTTCATCGGCATTAATAACATTTTTGATGAAGAATACTTCTCCAACATTCGTCTAAATGCCTTCGGCGGCCGATACTACGAAGCCGCTCCTGTGCGTAACATGTATGCCGGTATCACCATGCGATATAACTTTGGAGAATAACCATTCTTCTGGGTTAATCTGAAAACAAAAACGCCCCATTTATGGGGCGTTTTTTTCACTATTCTTCTCGATAACCTGTAAACTCAACCACTTTCAGTGATTGGTTGGGGCATCTGCTTATAAGCCCCTCACTGCACTCTCTCTGACATCCAAACTTTGATAATCGATTGCCGACTCACACCGAATCGAGAGACCTCTTTATCTAAAGATTCAGTCATCCAAACAAGAAAGTGGACATTGACGTTTTTGCATTTGTCACGGCCTTTTTGCTTTGAAAATTTCCAGATCCTTAAAACAAATAAAAGAACTTTCTCAGATATCACAATGCTTAAAATTAATAATGATCGCTTTAATAAGAAAACAGCAATTAATTATAAACTTAAGAATACCGTTACCATTTTCTGAAATATTAAAATGAATAACCGATCAGGCCTTGCTCAATCGCCAGAAAACTTCTGATTATTAAGAAACTTCCAAGTGCGAGTAATGTGCAGGATATCAACATCTTTTGCGATGTTTTCGGGAAAGATGGCAAAGGGTGCGGAGAGTCGCACAATGTGGATCGCGGCGTCATCCAACACTTGGTGACCAGAGGATTTGTCGATCACAATATCGTTGATCGTGCCATCACCATTTAAAGCGACTGTCATGCGGAGTAAGCCGGAGAGTTTTTTGCGGCGTGCTTCGTCGGGATAATTTAGATTGCCGATTCGTTCGACTTTTGCACGCCACGCCTCCATGTAAGCGGCGTATTTATATTCTCGTGTGCTGGCCGAAATAAAGTCGCGCCGTGGACGTTTGGCTTTTTGCTCGAGACGTCGATCAATCTCAGCGCTTAAACTGGCCATTTCCATTGACCGCGACACCAATTCTGCAGCAGATGGTGTCGGCGGTTTAGCCTCTACTTGTTTTTCTGGCTCAGGCTTTTCCGTCGGTTCGGATTTTGTCTCCGGCTTATTCTCGGGTTTGCTTTCAGCAATGTCCGGTGTTTTCGTGACCTGCGCAATAACCGGCTCTGTTTTCGCAATCGGCGGCTCGTCGGATTCCTCTGTTTCTTCTTGCGGTTTTTCGACGGGATCTAATTCATCCACAACTTCTAATTCTGTCGCTTGCTGTTGTTGCACGGTGAGTGGCTCAAACGGCATGGCAGCCGCGGCGACGATTTCCGGGGATTGTTCTGGGTTCGGCGCGACGAAAGGTGTTGCAGGGCGTTCTGACTCGTCGCTTTCGCCACCGCCTTGTGAACTGGCTTGCGCGAGAAAATCCGCCTCTTCCGGCGCGACTTCGCTTTTCTGTTGAACGAGAATCACCTCGATCGCTTCCTGTCCCGGCTTTTCAGTGTCCTCATCCGCGAAGCTGATCAGGAAGATGCCCACCGCATGGATAATAATCGCCAGACACACTGACAGCCCCATGACGTCACCCGAGCCCACGGGATGGCGGTTAATATAACTATTCAAGAACGGCGTACCTGGTTGATCATCGCGCCGGCGATTATACCGCTTAGTGTTCCGAAAAGAAGGGCCAAGGTCATGAAAACTGGTAACAAATTCACTAAACCTGGATGCGGAATAAAGACTGCCCAAGCGACACAAAATTGACCGATCATATGCGCCATTGCCGCCAACACGCTGTAACCGACAGCACTCACACGTTGTCCAAAGAATCTGAAACTCACACCGAGTACGATCAAGCTACTGATCGCACCGGAAAAGCTCATAAGAAAGGTCGGCGACAAAAACGTACCGATCAGCAAACTACCGACCAACACACGCAATACGCTAACCCAGGCCGCGTCACGCCAGCCATACATGAGTAATGTCACAACGGTGATCACATTCGCTAGTCCCGGTTTCATACCCGGGAACGGACTTGGTAATGCCGTTTCAAAAATATGGATGGAAATCGCGAGCGCCGCCAGACAAGCAATACGCATATCGCGCCGGGTCGGAGTGAGTGTGAGCGTCACCATAAGGTTATTTTTAAAAATTAATCGCGTCGAAAAAAAGGGTATTGCCCAGCACTTGCAGTGAGACTTTATTCGGCAGACAGGCCGCAACGTCACCGGCTTTTTTCAACCAACCACTGTGCACGCAGATCTGATTCGGACAAGGCGAACTGACAAATCGCACCCGTCCGTCGTGAACTTCTATTTTAGACACACCTTGCGCACCATCGATATTTATCTCCCGATCGATCAATAAACTCACTTGCATCGGTGCCTGATCGGCAACAATGATCTGCGCCAGATCGGCTTGATCATCACCTCGCCATAACATCACGTAAAGACTAATCACACACACCGCCGACAAGGTGATGATAATCTTGTCACCGATCAACATGGGTATGTTCCTCTTTTTCCGATCCCAATCCTGATTCTGCTGCAACGTGAACTTCGTCATTTGCATCGATCTGCTCAACGGTTAAAACGAGTCGTTCTCGCATTGCATCCGTCATCTGAATGAGGCCATTCTGATCCACCAACATCACGTTCGTCACCCCCATCTTCGCCGCCACTTCACGCCATTGATCGGGCCCCGCAACGAACAGCGCTGTCGCTGCAGCGTCGGCTAACGCCGCTTCTTCATGCAAAACCGTCACCGAGATCGCTTGATCTGCCGGAGACCCGCTGCGTGGATCGAGAATATGGTGATAACGTTTGTCTTCGTAGAAAAAATACCGCTCGTAATCGCCGGATGTAAAGACACTCTCACCATCCAACACATCAAGATACGCCATTATTCCTGCCCGTCGTGGATGCCGGATCCCAATTCGCCACGGACGATCGGGCCGTTGGCCAATCGCGCGTAGATCGCCCCCCGCGTTGACGATCGCGTTCTGAATTCCTTGCGATTGTAATATCTGTATCGCGCGATCAATACCGTAGCCCTTTGCAAAACCGCCGAGATCAAATTGGAATAGTGGATTATTGGATTGAATGATGACGCCCTGATCAGCCAAATGCGTCTTGCCGTCATCCAATATCGTCAGATCAGATAATGCTGGCGCATGTTCAAGAAAGGTATCGATACTCGCCTGACTCGGTGGCGTTGTTGGTATGTCATCACTTTGGAATCCCCAGAGTTCGAGCAGCTTGCCCATACCGGGGTGAAAAGTCTGCTCGCTCTGTTCTGCGATCGTCATAGCGCGCGTGATCAGATCAGAAAATTCCGCGTTCAATTCAACCGATTCACCAACTGCAAGTGCGTGGTTAATGTCTGATAACGGGCCAGGCTGCCACGCATGCCAAGCATGGTGCATGCGGTTAAATTCCGCTTCGAGTGAAGTTGACGCCTGCTTAGCCTGTTCCGCATTCACGCCAGCGATGGTAAGTGAAATCAGCGTGCCGAAGGCGAAGTATTCATATTTATGCACCTGATTTTCTGGCGAGCTGCACGCGGTCAAACCCAACAGTGCAATCACCACCATAAGCAGAACCGCGCGCGCGCGCAGAGAAACAGCAATACCGCTGATCACGCAGACAGCCTCCGTGCAATTGCGTCCATCAGATCACCAGCAATATCCAGATCATAAAGTGCCTCTAATTCGCGAATGCAAGTGGGACTGGTGACGTTAATTTCGGTCAAGTAATCCCCGATCACATCCAAGCCAACGAACATCAACCCCCTATCACGTAGGCTAGGACCAACTTGCTCACAAATCCAACGATCCCGATCGGACAATGGTCGCCCTTCGCTGCGCCCACCTGCAGCTAGATTGCCGCGCGTTTCGCCTTTGGTTGGTATGCGCGCCAGCGCAAACGGCACTGGCTCACCTTCGATCAGTAGTATGCGTTTATCACCTGCGCTAATCTCAGGAATAAATTGCTGCGCCATGATCAATCGTTGGCCGTGCAGCGTGAGGGTTTCGATGATCACATTGGTATTTGGATCGTTCAGTTTTACGCGAAAGATCGACGCGCCGCCCATGCCATCTAAAGGCTTGAGGATAATGTCACCCTGTTCCGCCAGAAATGCTTTAATCTGATCCGATTGTGAGCTGACCAAATGCGAGGGACAACATTGTGGAAACCAGAGAGTCGAAAGCTTCTCATTGGCGTCGCGCAGACTTTGTGGCTTGTTGACGATCAGTGTGCCGGCCATTTCAGCTTGTTCGAGCAAATACGTGCTGTAGATATAATTCATGTCGAACGGCGGATCTTTACGCATTAAGATCACATCCAGATCAGCCAACCCAACGCGTTCTGCCTCGCCCAACTCGAACCAGTTTTCAGGATTTTCCTCAACCCGCAGCGAACGAACTGACGCACAGGCTTTACCGTTTGCGACGTGCAGATCAGCTTGTTCCATATAGAACAATGTCCAACCGCGCGCCTGCGCTGCCAGTAGCATGGCGAAACTGGAATCTTTCTTAATTTTGATACGTTGGATGGGGTCCATCACAACACCGAGTCGGACCGGTGTGCTATTTGTGCTAGCGGTGTTCATAAGCGTGAGCCACAGAGCAGTTGCAGAAACTGGCATTTTACATTGAAAGCGGGCCAATTGCGCCGATCGTATTGCGCCTGTGCGTGGCAAACCGTAGCATAACCGCCATGAAAACACTTCGCATCGTCACCCGAAAAAGTCCTCTGGCCATGTGGCAAGCTGAACACGTTCGTGATCGCTTACTCACATTGCATTCTGATCTGACCGTCGAGCTCATCGGCATCACCACACAGGGCGACAAAATACTCGACACACCACTGGCAAAAATCGGCGGCAAAGGCTTGTTCGTCAAAGAACTCGAAACCGCCATGCTTGAAAATGCCGCGGATATCGCCGTGCATTCCATGAAGGATGTGGCTGTGGACTTACCCAGCGGGTTGTTTCTACCTGTAATTTTAGATCGCGAAGATCCGCGTGATGCGTTTATTTCAAATACTTACGACTCGCTGGAGAGCCTGCCACAGGGCGCACGGGTTGGAACATCCAGTTTGCGCCGGCAATGTCAGATCAAACATCTTCGGCCTGATCTGGAAATTCTCAGTCTGCGCGGAAATGTCGGAACCCGTTTAGGCAAGCTCGACAAAGGTGATTTTGATGCGATCATTCTCGCTGCCGCTGGTGTTATTCGACTCGGCATGGCGGATCGCGTAAAGCAATTCATCACACCGGAACAAATTCTTCCCGCCATCGGACAGGGCGCGATTGGTATTGAATGTCGTGATGATGATCCTGCAACACTCGCGCTGATCACTCCCTTAAATGACGATGCTACACACACCCGCCTGCTTGCGGAGCGTGCGATCAATCGTCAGTTACAAGGCGGTTGTCAGGTACCGATTGCGGGCTTTTCAGAATTGCAGGCAGATCAGATTCATATTCGTGCGCTGGTTGGTGAGCTGGACGGTAGCGCTATTATCAGCGGTGAAATCTCTGGTCCCAGCGCAGCAGCAGAAACGCTCGGTGAGACGCTGGCACAAGATCTTCTCGCACGCGGCGCAGGCGATATTCTTACGAGGTTAAGCGAGTCACATTGAGTTAATTCCAATGCACAAGCCGCTCGATAATTTACATGTTGTCGTCACACGACCCGCTCACCAAGCGCAACCAATTTGTGACATAATCGAGCAAGAAGGGGGACAGGTTATACGGTGGCCATTACTGGCAATTACACCGATCACGATCAGTACCGAAACACGTGCTGCCCTCAAAAGTATCAACCGCTACGACAAACTGATTTTTATTAGCGTTAATGCCGTTGAGTATGCATTGAAAACATTGGAAGAACTCACGCTTAATAAAAACGAGATACAAGGTCAGCTTTTTGCCGTCGGACAAGCAACAGCCAATGCATTGTATAAAGCCGGTTTTGCTCAAGTGTTAACACCCGAGCACGCGTCAACAGAAGGTTTGCTGACGATGCCGGACTTTGCTGAACATGCAATTCGCCAACAGCGCTGCCTGATCATTCGCGGCCAAGGCGGACGAGAATGCATGGCTGTCGGGATCCGTCAGCGCGGTGCGACAACGGTTGATTACGCAGAAGTCTATAAACGCGTGCCGTCGCCGTCTGATCCGGCGATACTAACGGAAAGGTGGCAAGCAAAAAAACTGGATATTATTATTGTCTCCAGTGGCGCAGGTTTGGAGAGTTTAATGAAACAGTTTACCGGTTCATGCACCGCGCAATTACTGCAGACACCACTGGCAGTGACCAGCCAACGTGTTGCAGATCGCGCGATGGATCTGGGTTTTAAATCCATTCTGATCACAAAAAGCGCAAATGATAACGATGTGATTGCCGCACTCCGGCAATGGCATCTCAAGAGGAATCTTTCATGACCACGGATAATAGTATGACTGAAATGAACGACGATTCGGACTTCGAATCGGTAGAAAATACCGCCCCGCAAACTAACCCAAGCCCCGGAAAATCCGGTACCGGCCTGATCGCGCTGATTGTTCTTTTAGTCTTAATTCTTGTCGGTGGTTTAGGGTATTGGCTCTACGACAAGCAACAAGGTATTAAAGACGCATCGACTGCACAATGGCAGGAATATAATGCCAAGCTAACTGAATTGGGTGGTGAAATTGAAGAAAGCGCCGATCAACTGAACGAGGTTGTCAGCGCCCAAGAAACGGCTGCAGATGAAATACAAACGCAGTTAGACGCGATCAGCACCAATCAAACAGTACTGGGTGAGACGTTGGATGTCATGCAAAAAGAGAAGCCCAAGCAACAATCCGCATGGGTGTTAGAAGAAGTGGATTATCTGCTGACCATTGCACAACAACGTTTAAGTCTCGCTCGCGACGTTCCTACATCATTGGCTGCCATGCAGGGCGCGGATGCCCGTTTACGTGAACTCGGTAACCCTAACCTAAACGGCATTCGGGAAACGCTGATAAAAGAGATGAACGAACTGCGCGAAGTGGAAGATGCGGATATCAGCGGCATGGTTTTGTATATTGCTGATGTGACTTCCCGCGTTGAATCATTGCCGTTACGTAACTTTGAAGTGCCTACTCTGAACGACATGAATATCCCAAGCAAAGAAGAAGCCGCACAAGGTAAATGGAAAGACGTGGCACTCTCCATGTGGGGCGATCTCGTTAAAATGGTCGAGATTAAAGATCAGGCAGTGCCGGATGAAATTTTATTCGACCCAGAATTACGCTATTTCTTACATCAAAACCTTCAGTTGGAATTAACCAGTGCGAAGCTTTCAATTCTACGCCGCGATTCCAACAGCATGATTGCCTCGCTCACACGGGTTAGCGAAATTCTCAATCGCTATTTTGATACAGAGTCGGCTTCTGTCAGCGCCATTCTTGAACAGCTGTCGGGCATGGAAGGGGTGGACTTAAGTCCGGCGATGCCTGAAATCACCGGCTCCTTAAACCTGCTTAAACAATATAAATCTGAAATGCAGGAGACCACTTCCTCATGAAACTACTCATTGTCACACTACTGCTTCTGCTGGCAGCAATATATGTCGGCAATGTTGCACTGGACGATCCCGGCTTCATCATCATCGGCTATCAGGGACAGGTTTTACGCACCAGTTTTATTTTCTTTGCACTCTTCGTCATCTTGGCTGGCGTTTTACTTTATTTTGCCGTTCGCCTACTTGCAAATATGTGGGCTACACCGCGCAAAGTCAGCAGCTGGAATGTGGATCGTAAAGTTAAAAAATCTCAAAAATCCCTCTCGCAAGGTTACGCCGCACTTGCCGAAGGAAAATGGGAATCTGCGGAAAAATCACTCTCGCATGATGCAGAAATCAGCCCTAGTTTGGCTTATATGCACTACCTGGGCGCCGCACAAGCTGCGCAAAGTCAGGGCAAAATCGATAAACGTGATGACTATCTGCAATTAGCGCATTCGTCGGCTCCGAAAGCTGATCGCGCTGTCGGTATTACCCGCGCAGAGCTTCAAATTAAAGAAGGGCAAATACAACTCGCACGCCTAACTCTCGAAGAATTACTCTCGGCACATCCGAACAACCCGCGTATTAATGAATTGCTCGCTGATATTTACGCCGACTCCGCTGATTGGGATGCTTTACAAGGGAGCCTTAAACGGTTGAAAAAAAGTAAGGCGATCAGTGCAGAAAAATTACATGCATTCGAAACAAAAACTTGGCATGGCAAGTTGGAAGCAGTAAGCACTGACCCTGATTCTTTGAAAGCAACATGGTCCCAACTTCCTCGACACCTGCGTGATGACGCTGATCTGAATTACTTATATATCACGCAGCTTGTTCACTCACCTGAACAAACCAATGCAGTCAGCCTGATCGAAAAGCAATTAAATAAAGAATGGGATAATCGTTTCGTTGAACTCTATGCCCAAGCCCCGTCAGCCAATCCCGCGAAGCAATTAAATCAAGCAGAAAGCTGGTTACCGCTGCATAAAGAAGATCATACTTTACTCACCACCTTAGGCGTTCTCGCACAACAAAATGAACTGTGGGGCAAAGCGAAACATTACTTTGAAACCGCGATTCAATATGGTGCGGATCACCACGTTTATCGCTTATTGTCAGACACCCTAGAAAAAATGGGTGAAACTGCCGCGGCTGCAGAATGTTGTAAAAAAGGCTTGCATAAGGCAACTGAACCATCGCAAGCGATCACAACAACGTCTAAATAATTCTTATATAAAAACACCTTTGTCAGCTTAACTTGTGCAAAGGTGTTTTTATTCTTCTCTTAATTAGGTCAATAGTTATTATTTAATCGTATGAAAATCTTTACATTCTGCGAAAAAATGATTTCATTTTTCTCTCAGTTTTTTTGTTATAGATATTGAATTAAAAACTCAGGTTAACAAACTCTTTTTTAATCCGAATTGTTATTTATTTTTTCGTTGCAGCAAATTCAAACGCATCGGAAAACATACGATCTTCTGCTAAGCCTTTTTCTAACAACGCATCGCGAACCGCATGCACCATCACCGGTGGCCCACTCGCATAAACATCCATTGCAGAAAAATCGTCATAATCACTTGCGACTACATCATGAACGAACCCTGTTTTTCCTTGCCATTCATCGTTTGCGTCAGGCTCAGAAAGAACTGGAATATATTCGATCAATTCGTGCTCTTCAGCCCAGCCAAGTGCGAGGTCATCTTGATACAGATCGCGTTTTGCACGCGCCCCCCAATAGAGTTTTACCGAGCGTGGATCATCACTTGCGATCATGTGTTCGATGATGCCCTTGACCGGTGCAAAGCCTGTCCCTCCGGCAACAAAGATAACGGGATCTTCGCGATCATCTCGTAGATAAAAACTACCGAATGGTCCTCGTATACGTAAAATCGATTTTGCCTTCATCTCATTGAACACATGCTCAGAAAACGCCCCACCCTCGTAGTAACGAATCTGCAACTGCAAATACTCATCATCATGGGGTGCGTTCGCAAGAGAAAATGATCGCTCTTTGCCATCGCGCATTAAAATATCAATATACTGACCTGCCAGAAACTGCAAACGTTCTGCGGCAGGAATTTTCAACCAAAGCCCCATGACGTCATGCGTCAATTGCTCCATTTTCATGACCCGTGCAGGTAGGGTCTTGATTGGGATCTCACGATTCGTATCAATCTCACGAGCTTGTAAGGTCAAGTCTGTCTGCGCTTTTGCCATACAGCACAATACCCAGTTTTCTGATCGTTCATCCTGTGTGAGACCATCTGCTTGTCGACCGGAATAGGTAATTTCACCTTCGATCAATTGCGCCTTACACGCACCGCATGTTCCGCCACGGCAACCATAAGGTAGCTGCACACCGGCTCGCAATGCGGCATCTAAAACGGGTTCATCTTTGGACGCTTCAAATGTCGTGACATCCGGTTTAAGAGTGATCGTAACCATAATTTTTCAAGTTTTATTCAATTAACTGTAAGAATTTTAATCATCATTTTTGTCGTACGATCATAAAATCGTATTCACGACAATCATTCAATTGCATGCATTTTACTGTTGATCGCGCACATCACTAGCACGCTTGTGTTTAAAAACGGCAGACCGTTTTTTACGTTTACGGACGGCTACGCTTACTTCTCAACCAGAGCAATAAGGGCACCCATTGTTCTTGATCTTGTATTGTTGCGGAAGGCGCCATTTCAAAAATTGAAAGGCCACGATCAGCTGCTTTTACATAATTTTGACTGGAGCGTAAAACTGCCAGAAAAGGAAACTTTTTGCCTGTTGGTAATCGAAACGAACTTAAAAACTCATTTAATTCCATACCTGCTAAGGTGTGCGTATTCACACGATTCGCCACCGTCGCCATTTTCACTTTTGCCTTGTTCACGCGTTTAATTTTTTTCAGTTCATCAACAAAACGGATCGCAGCACGAACATCAATCGGTGAGGGCATTATCGGCATCAAAATCGTTTCCGCCTCACGCATCATTTTACTTAGATCTTTTCCGTGTGCCCCTGCTGGCGCATCCATGATCAACACATCTGAACTCGTTGGCGCAGTAAATTTTTCAGCAAATGCCGGAATCCCTTCAATTCGTGGGCGGTGTGTTGGCCGTGCGGCTAGCCAATCCATACTGGACGATTGCGGATCAAAATCCGCTAATGTTACGGTTTTACCGTTCATTGCATAATACCCTGCCAGATTCGTCGCGAGCGTGGTTTTGCCAGATCCACCTTTCGAATTCAGTACCAGAATCGAGCGCATTTTGTAGCTCCCTAAGTTAAAACGGTAAAACCTGCGATCTTCCGCAATCTATTTGCTCAGCCTATTCTGACGTGAGGATGAAGGCAGAGTTGCACCTTAAATAATACGTTTCTTTTCCATCAGCTTTTCTGCGATCGGAGTAAAAATTAATTCCATCGCAAAGACATTTTTCCCACCAGGAATAACGATCGTATCCGGTGTCGACATGAATGAACCGTCAATCATTTTCAATAAGTAGGGAAAATCGATATACAGCTTTTTATGATTACGCACATGTACCACAGAAAAACTCTGATCATTCGTCGGCACTTCTCTTTCCGCAAATGGGTTCGACGTATCGACCGTTGGAACGCGTTGGAAATTAATATCCGTTCGGGAAAACTGCGGCACAATATAATGTACATAATCATGCATGCGTTCGAGAATCGCATTGGTCGCGGCTTCAGCGGAATATCCTCGCTCGCTGCGATCACGGTGAATTTTCTGAATCCACTCAACATTGATGATCGGCACCACTCCAATCAACAGATCAACATATTTCGCGATATTCACCTTGTCTGTGATTAACCCGCCGTGTAAGCCTTCGTAGAACAGAACGTCTGTATCTTTCGGTAAGGTTTCCCATGGCGTGATGGTTCCCGGCGGCTGGCCGCGTTGAAGCGCCTCTGCCTCGCTATGGACATACCAACGTCGACGACCCGTGCCTTCTTTGGCATATTGTCGGAACAGTCCTTCCAGTTCTTCAAACAGATTCCCTTCCGGGCCGAAATGGGTGCACGCTCGTCCTTCTTTCTTAGCAGCAGCAACGGCGTCATGCATGCGCGCACGATCGTACCGGTGAAAGCTGTCACCTTCTGCAATCGCGGCTTTCATGCCCTCGCGTCGACAAATGTGCTCGAATGCGATTTTGACGTTGGTTGTCCCTGCACCGGAGGATCCCGTTACAGCAATAATTGGATGCTCTTTTGACATACCATTTCGTTCCCAGGTTAATCTTATTGAGTGACTGTCTGCCCGATCAATAATGCGCGGGTTTAGTCAGGCCAGCTTGAGTATAAGCTAAGGTATAATAGCGGCTCATTTACCCTCAGAGAAGCCGCAGTCGCGTTTTAAACCTATATGAAGCCAGATTCTGAAGCGATTTACCCGCGTCTTTTAAACTATGTCCGGCCTCATTGGCGAGTTTTCACTATCTCGATCGTCACGATGGTATTTCTCGGCGCACTGGAACCTGCCGTGCCCGCATTGCTCAAGCCTCTACTTGACGGTAGCTTTGTCGAACAGCCCAAGCATCCGCTTTGGTATATTCCGTTGCTCTTGATCATCCTTTTTCTACTCCGTGGCTTTTTGATGTTTGCGAGTAATGTCTCGTCAAATTGGGTCGCACATCGTGTCGTTATGGATTTACGATCGGACATGTTCGCGCGCCTAATTCGCCTTCCAACGGCTTTTTACGATGATGCCAGCTCTGGCGCGCTGCTCTCAAAGATCACCTTCGACACCGCACAAGTCCAGCAAGCCTCCACACAAGTCTTGACGGTTCTCATCCGTGACACGCTCGCTGTGCTCGGCTTGATCATTTTCATGCTCTATATGAATTGGCGCTTAAGCCTGATCGTTTTCATTCTGACACCGATTATCTACTTCGTTGTGAAAACCGTCAGCCGGCGTATGCGCTTGATGAGCCGCGAAGTACAGGCGTCGATGGGCGACATCACCCGCGTAGCACAAGAATCCATTGAATCACAAAAAGCCGTCAAAATTTTTGCCGGTGAAGATTATGAAACACGTCGCTTCTGGCAAGCCATCAACAAAGCTAGGCAGTTCAACATGAAAGTGGTCGTACCTGGATCAGCGAATGGACCGCTGATCCAGTTCATCATGTCGATTGGGCTGGCGATCATTATTTATTTTTCAACCTCGTTGGCGCGCAATGGCCTCATGACAGCCGGTGAATTTGTTTCTTATTTCACCGCCATGTCGATGTTGCTTGCCCCCATCCGTCGCCTCACCAGTATCAATGAGCCGCTACAACGTGGCCTCGCGGCGGCCAGCAGCGTGTTCGATCTGATCGATGAAATCCCCGAATCCGATTCTGGTCAGATCGTGCTCGACAACGTCCAAGGTAATTTCCGTTTTGATACTGTCACATTGCAATACGCGGGTGCAGAAACGGCCGCACTAAACCAGGTTTCTTTGCATATTAATGCAGGTGAGACAATTGCCTTAGTCGGCGCTTCAGGTAGTGGTAAATCGACATTGGCGAATTTATTACCACGTTTTTATTCGCCCACATCAGGACAAATTTTTCTTGATGGGCATGATCTGCAAGATATTCAACTACGCTCGCTACGTGATCATATCGCCCTCGTCAGCCAAGAAGTCATGCTGTTTAATGACACCATTCGGAATAATATTGCTTACGGCAGCTTGCGCTCTGTATCGGAAGAAATGATTATAGATGCGTCCACCAATGCACACGCGATGGAATTTATTCAACAATTGCCAGATGGTTTCGACACCATGATCGGCGAGAACGGTGCACGGCTTTCTGGTGGTCAACGACAACGACTTTCCATCGCCCGCGCCTTGCTTAAAAATGCACCAATCCTCATCCTCGATGAAGCCACATCCGCACTCGATACCGCCTCAGAACGGCATATTCAAGATGCCTTAGATACGCTGATCAAAGGCCGAACATGTCTCGTGATCGCTCATCGCTTATCGACCATCGAAAACGCTGATCGAATATTAGTTATGGAAAAAGGACGGATTGTTGAATCCGGGCGACATGCTGATCTCATCGCTGCTCAGGGCACTTACGCACGGCTGCATCAGATTCAATTTCAGGATAGTTAAGACGTTCTAGACGATCAGGCAGCTTCTCAAAAAACGTGACCGGCTAACCCGTTCAATCGCTCACACGATTTCTGCCACCACGTTTTGCTCGATAAAGAGCGCGATCAGCATCTTCAATCAGAGCTTCTGGCGTACTCTCATGAGTCAGTTGTGCAATTCCCATTGAGATCGTCAATGACGGTAATTCCTTCCCATCAACCCCGTAAATGGGAGTCGATACAACAGCGCCGCGTAAACGCTCAGCAACCTGTTTTGCTTCTTGTAAATCTGACCCGGGCAATAACGCAATGAATTCTTCACCGCCATAACGTGTGATCGTATCTTCTGGACGTAAATGCTCAACAAGCGCTTTCGCGACGGTGTTGAGTGCCCGATCCCCCGCAAGATGACCGTAATTGTCATTAAATTTTTTGAAGTAATCCAAATCCATCATGATCACGGAAAAAGCTTCGCTGCCGCTATTACATCGCTGAATGAGGCGTACAAGCATTTTTCCCAACCAACGGCGATTATAAAACCCAGTGAGCGGGTCAATTGTTGCATCGTATTCAAATTCGCGCAGCAATGACTGGATTTGGTTCATGACTTTTTTGCCGAAACGAAGACGGTACGCGATGGTGCGTAATAAATTTCGTGAGGCTGTGTGGGACTGCTCGACGATATTCCAAAGCTCTTCTTCATTGACTCGAATCAGACGACTTTCGACATCGGCAATAACATAACCAGAGGTTGGTTGTTTGTCGATCACCGTGACCTCACCGAGACTGTCACCTTCCCCTAAAATAGTGATGGATTGATCGTCATTACTCTGTAATTGGATGCGCAGCCGGCCTTCAAGTATGAAGTAAAGAAATTCATCGACTTGCCCCGCTTCTTGCAACATTTCTCCCTTTTCAATTACGAGAACTTCCGAATCACCAAGAAGCCGTTTAACTTCTTCTACATCGACTCCCTGGAAAAGTTTTATACGTCCTAATTCTTGTTCTGTCGCGCCGTCCCGTCGTACATTCATCATGAATCCGCTTTTATCCATTGCTCGTCAATATTTTGTCGCAAGCCAATGTTATATAAAAAACAGAAGTGTGTACAACGTGTTGTGATTACACCAATTCTTTCTCATTCATCACACTGTTTTTTGCCGCAACCGCAACGTGAATCTGTACCACCAGATTTTAATCTTCGATAGCCTTTAACCAACACAATAGCGATCATGAAAACCACAAAAGCGAGCGCTAATATTGTTTGCAAGACTAGGCACTCCCAACTTGGTAGATTAGCAAGGCGAATAAATAACCCAACGTTGTCATATATGTCCACGCCAATATTGGTAATGACCACCCGCCTGTCTCACGCCGAATAATGGCCAAAGTAGCAGCGCATTGCAGGCACAGTGCAAAAAAGACCATTAAGCCGATAGCCATTGGCAGGTTAAAAACTAACTCACCATTGTCGTGAGTGGCCGTTTGTAAGCGAGAGATCAAGCCCTGATCATCTTCTGCAACGTCACTACCCAACGCATAAATTGTCCCGAGAACCGCGATCACAACTTCTCGTGCTGGAAAGGCTGCAAGCACAGCAGCGGAGATCTTCCAATCCCACCCCAAAGGTGAAAAGACTGGCTCGATAAATTGTCCGATCCGACCCAAATAGCTCTGCTCAAGATAAGCTGCTGCTTCTTGTTTATCGAGGGCTTCAATTTGGGTTTGAACATCCGTTTCCACACTTGCTTGTTGCGTCTGTAAAACCTCACGCTGCATTTCAAAATCCGCATGTAAGGTTTCAGGATGCGGGAAATACGCGAGCGCCCAAACGATGACCGCGACGGTAAAAATTACTGTCCCGGCTCGACGTAGGAAAATACTGCCGCGTTCCCATAATTTGATTAATACTGATCGTAAATTGGGTAATCGATACGGTGGCATTTCCATCAAAAACGTTGGGGTCGGGCCTTTCAATATTGTTCTTTTTAAAAGTAACGCGGTTAAAATGCCACCAATAATGCCGGCCAGATATAAACCCAACAAGACCAAACCTTGCAGATTTACCGCACCACCCAACCAAGATTTTTGTGGAATAAAAGCAGCGATCAGTAATGCATAAACCGGCAGTCGTGCCGAACAAGTCATGAAGGGCGCCGCCAGCATTGTAGCAATGCGATCACGCCGATCAGAAATGACCCGCGTCGCCATGATACCCGGAACCGCGCAGGCAAAACTGGATAACATGGGAATAAATGAACGGCCCGATAAACCCACCCCGCGCATTAGGCGATCCATCAAAAATGCCGCACGTGCCATGTAACCGCTGTCTTCCAAGATGATAATGAAGGCGAATAAAATCAGAATTTGCGGTAGGAAGATCACGACGCTCCCAACACCCGCGATAATTCCATCAACCAACAAGCTGGTTAACGCACCTTCTGGTAGATGTGCTTCTAGCCAAGCACTCAAACTCGCGGTTGTTCCGTCCATCCAATCCATTAACGGACTAGCCCAAGCGAACACGGACTGGAACACCATCATCATGACAAAAAGGAATAGTAATGATCCCAAAATCGGATGGCTGACAAACTGATCTATGCGATCTGATAAGGTCATTCTCGTCGATTCAAGAGCGGCACTGTCCGATGTTTCTGCTTTACTGACGACATCGTTAACCCAACCATAGCGGGTTCGCGCATCGATCACACTCAACGACGGCCCATTGGAAAGCTGTTGTCTTCGCTCCAGTAATTTTGCGATCGCTTCGTTACCAAAACGTGTGGCGATACGTTCCTCGGCATAACCATCTTGATCGATCAACGCACGTTCAACTTCATACGGCGCGACTTGATAACCCAAGCCAACAAGTTCATCAGCGAGTTCGAGCGATGCTTGTTTTATCGTCGGAAGTAAATTCAGGTCTGGTAACGTGAAATCATCGATCGACTCTTTCAAGCGTGCTTTAAGTTGATCAAGTCCTTTGCCCGAAGCAGCAACGATCGGCACTACGGGCACTTCTAAACTCGCTTCCAGGCTAGTAACGTCCAGTAATGTTCCATTTGCTTCCGCAAGATCTGTCATATTCATCGCGATCACGACCGGCAAACCTAATTCCAAAAGCTGGCTGGCAAGATACAAATTCCGCCGCGCATTACTTGCGTCAATCACCACCAGAATCACATTCGGGCGCTCAGATACCGAGACTTCACCGCACAAGACATCGACCACAACCATTTCATCAGGCGATTGCGCAGATAACGAGTAGGTGCCAGGCAAATCGATCAGCGTGACGGTTTGTGAATCAAGCTGCAATGTACCCACATGCTTTTCAACCGTCACCCCTGGGTAATTACCGACTTTTTGTCGTAAGCCTGTGAGTGCGTTGAATAAGGTACTCTTCCCTGTATTGGGGTTACCAATCAAGGCAATAATGGGTTGGGTTGGCGCAGCGATGGCCATTGTCTTTGAACTCATACGATCTGTTCCACAATAATTGTTTGCGCTTCCTGCTTGCGTAGCGAAAGTGCATATCCCATCACACGAATCTCTATCGGATCACCACCTGGTGCCCGGCGTAAGATCGCAATATCACTGCCTTCGAGCACCCCAAGCTGCATTAGCCGCTGTGTAACAGGCCCTTCGAGAGTAAAACCTGACACGATGCAGGACTGTTGTGGCTTGAGTTGATCTAGAGTTGTTGGCATGTCGATTATCTAAAGGAATTGTTTGAAAAAATCGGCTGATTCCAGCGAAGGAAAGTCAAACGCGCATTATGAAGCATGTTGTTGTATATGTGAATCATTATCGTTTAGCGCGAAAAAGGATATTCATGTCCGTCAAAAAACGTCAATTTTTTGTCACTTTCGCTAGACACACACCATCCTGGAGTGCATCATTTGCTCGTACGATTGACAACAACTCGAACCGGTCAATCACCGGCACAGCCTGAAGGATTCAGGATAAATGGATAAAAAACACATGGATAGTCACGCAAAGGAATTCAACTTCAACGAATGGATGCAACTCGCTCAAGATGACCCGGACGCATTTGAGCAACGTCGCGAAGCAGCAATAAATTCATTGATCAACAATGCCTCATCACAATCCCGTAAACGTCTCGAAGGAATGCAATGGCAGATTGATCAAGTCCGCGCGAAAAGTAAAACGCCTCTCGCCGCCTGCTTACAATTGTCGAAAATGATGTGGGATAAAGTTCAAGGGGAAAACGGACTGGTTGATCACCTTAATCAGCTTACTGGTGAAGTGCCTTACCAACAAGCTGCTGTAAAATCAGCAGAGATCCTTTCTTTTCAGGAAAAACCCAGTTCGAATGTATAGTCAAACGGGCTCAGCTTGATCAAGCACGATCTTCGCTCGCAGACACCGTATGCAACGCTAAGAATCGAATTAAAAATAAAGGGCTTGCATTCAACATCGCTAAACCGCTAAAATTGCGCGCTTTCTTTAAAAGGCATCCACATTCATTAAAGTGCTGTTTGCCTGACAGCCCGTTAACATAGTACAGAATTATGAAACCAGATATTCATCCACGTTACGAAGAAGTCAAAATTGTCTGCAGCTGCGGAAATAGTTTCCAGACGCGTTCGACAATGGAAGATAAAGAATTATTGATCGACGTTTGCTCTGAATGCCACCCGTTCTACACAGGCAAACAGAAAATCGTTGATACTGCGGGTCGAGTTGATAAATTCCGTAAGAAATACGGTATGTAATCTGCTGACAAGCAAAACAAAATCGAAAAAAAAGCTCACCTCGGTGAGCTTTTTTTTGCCTGTTGAGTTTGCTAAAACGAATCAGCTGATTTGGAAAATCAAATCACTTCCCAAAGTTTTGATGTGTTCCTTACGGCGTCAGCACAAACGACTTTACCGTACCTTCTAGCATCATGGGTATATAAATCGTGTTCGTCTCTGCGACATAATCAAAGTCGGCTGAGCCTTGAGGTAAATCGATCAGCTCGGCCTGCTCACCCGTCGCAGTAACCAGTTTAATCCTCCCGGCATACCAGTCAGAAACAAGTGCATGCCCCTCAGCGGTATATTCCAAACCATCAATATTTCCGACAGAATCGGAGGTTCCCCAATCACGCACCGATTTGTCGCGCAATGAAATCCCGTAAAGATGACCCGGTACGCTCGTTGCAAAACCCTCACCATCAATCACGCCCCAAGTACCAACGATTAGCTCATCACCCAGCACTGCTAAACCATTCGGCGAAGCCAATTGCTTGTCGTCTATCCATAGCGAAATATTACCGTCTTTGATTTGATAAACCGTGGTCGCCATCATATCGGAGATATATAAATTGCCTTCAGCATCACTGGTAATATCATTAAGGAACGTCGCACCTTGAGCTTGGAATACGTTAATCGTTTCACCATTAGTGAGATCGATTTCAACCACACGGTTAATGTCTGCGATAAATAAATGATCATTCACAATCGCCATGCCTTTCGGAGCAGACAGTCCATTCTCAAATAATCGTAATTCAAGCACTGCACCATCGGTTGAAAGTTTGCTGATGAAACCATTCTGATCATCATCCATCGGCCCGCCGTTAATATTCGAAACATACAAAACATCTCGTTTCTGATCATGGATAACCGATTCTGGCGCTTGCAATTCAGCCGAACTGGTCCAACCTTCGGTCAACTCTACAGCGTGAGCCACAGAATTGGCTGCAAAGAGTATAGCGATACAACTAAACGTAAATTTGCACATTATGTATTACCTCTGAAATTCGTTATTAATTTGATAAAACGAAATGGCCTTTAAAAACCAAATAATTCTTTTAACTTCTCACCCGGATCGGGAGCTGTCATGAAAGCTTCTCCGACGAGGTAAGTGCTCACATCGTAGCGGCGTAATAAGGCGATATCTTCCTGTGTATGAATACCACTTTCCGTCACAATCGTCCGATCATGCATGATATCGGGCAACAATTCCAGCGTCGTTTTAATATCGGTTTCAAACGTTCGCAGGTTTCGATTATTCACGCCGATCAGTGGCGTTCTTAGCATCAAACCACGCTCAAGCTCTTCGCGGTCATGCACTTCAACTAACACATCCAAACCAAGATCCTGTGCAAGCCATGACATTTCCTGCATGATGCCATCTTCCAAACAAGCGACGATCAACAAAATGCAGTCCGCGCCCATCGCGCGCGCTTCGTAGACTTGATAAGGATCGATCATGAAATCTTTACGCAGTACCGGCAATGCACAAGCTGCCCGAGCTTCGATTAAATATTCATCTTTGCCTTGAAAATACTTCTCATCCGTCAGCACTGACAAGCACGTCGCGCCAGCATCTGCATAGGACTTTGCGATCGCCGTTGGATGAAAATCATCTCGGATCACACCTTTACTCGGTGATGCTTTCTTCACTTCCGCGATCACGGCAAGTTCGCGCAATTCGATCCGCGCTTTGATAGCCGCTGTAAAACCGCGTGTCGGCGCGGCATCTGCAGCGCGGGACTTGATCTCATCAAGTGAGACACGAGCGCGACGAAGTTGTACTTCTTCTGCTTTATCGAGTGTGATCTGTTTGAGAATGTCCGGCGTGTTTAGGGTCATGTCTTGAAGCTACTTAAAATCGAGAAGAGTTAAATGGAATGCGTTAGGGCGATGAGCTGTTCTAATTTTGCAGCTGCGGCACCACTAGCGACAATCTCACGTGCGCGGTCAACACCGCTCGTGAGATCATCGACCAGACCCGCAACATAGATTGCTGCACCAGCATTTAATAAGACGATATCCAATGCTGCACTCGGTCGATTATTCAATACCGACTTCATCAGCTCGAGACTGCCTTGAACATCGTTTACGGCAATCGCGGAGCTGCTCGCAGGACGCAGATCAAACTCCTCTGGTCTTATTGTATATTCTGAAATTTTACCGTTCTTTAACTCAGCAACATGCGTCGGTGCGGTAATACTGATCTCGTCCATCCCGTCTTCAGCATGTACCACCATCACATGTTGGCTGCCCAATTGCTGTAATACTTCCGCGAGTGGGCGAACCCAGTGTTGGCTGAATACGCCGAGTAATTGATTCGGTGCACCAGCAGGGTTGGTTAACGGGCCAAGCAGGTTAAACACCGTTCGCGCACCCAATTCGCGGCGTGGGCCGATCGCATGTTTCATGGCCGCATGGTGCATCGGTGCGAACATAAAGCCGACGCCCAATTGCTCTACACAATGTCGAACTTGATCGGGCGATAAATCAATTTTAACACCCGCCGCTTCGAGCACATCAGCGCTACCAGATTTGCTCGATACAGCGCGGTTGCCGTGTTTCGCCACATGGCAACCCGCTGCAGAAGCGACAAACATACTCGTGGTTGAAATATTAAAACTACTGGACGCATCACCGCCGGTACCGACAATGTCGACGGTGTGATCCAAATCAGACAACGTCACGCCCGAAGCCAGTTCCCGCATCACTTTTGCAGCGGCTGCGATCTCGGTGACGGTTTCACCTTTCATACGAAGCGCGACGAGAATCGCCCCAATCTGCGCATCCGTCGCTTCACCCGTCATAATGCTGCGCATGACGGTCTGCATCGTAGTGTGATCAAGATCGTGTTGATTAATTAATGCATCAATAACGTGCTTAAATTCCATATTGAATTTCCTAGCGCATATCGAGAAAATTTTTCAGCATATCGTGACCATGCTGAGTAAGAATCGATTCAGGATGAAACTGAACGCCCGAGATCGCGTACTCTTTATGACGGAAACCCATAATCTCGTCCATTCGCCCATCATCGGTCTGGGTCCATGCTGTGACTTCCAAGCAATCCGGCAGGTTTTCTTTGCTCACCACCAATGAGTGGTAACGCGTCGCGGTAAAAGAATTTTCCAGCCCGGAAAACACATCACTGTCTTTATGGAAAATTGGTGAGGTTTTACCGTGCATGATCTCACGCGCGTGAATCACATCCCCGCCAAACGCTTGCCCTATACTTTGATGGCCAAGGCAGACCCCCAAGATCGGAATTTTGCCTTTAAAACGCTTGATTGTATCGATGGAAATGCCCGCTTCGTTCGGCGTGCACGGCCCAGGCGAAACAACAATATGATCCGGCTGTAGCGACTCGATCTCACCAATCGTGATCTGGTCATTGCGATGTACACGCACATCCGCGCCCAACTCACCGAAATACTGCACGAGGTTGTAAGTAAAAGAGTCGTAGTTGTCGATCATTAACAACATGGTATTAAAGCCCGTTTTCTGCCATTGCCACCGCACGGAAAACCGCACGCGCCTTGTTCATCGTTTCTTTCCACTCGAGTGCCGGGATGGAATCTGCAACCACACCGGCGCCCGCTTGAATATGTAACGTCTTATCCTTGATCACCGCTGTGCGGATCGCAATCGCGGTGTCCATGTTCCCCTGCCATGACAGATAGCCAACTGCACCGGCATACACACCACGCTTGACGGGCTCAAGCTCATCAATAATTTCCATCGCCCGAATCTTCGGCGCACCGCTAACGGTACCGGCAGGGAAGGTCGCACGCAAAACGTCGAGCGCCGTGTAATTCGGCCCGACTTTCGCCATCACATTTGAAACAATGTGCATCACATGCGAATAACGTTCGACGATCATTTTGTCTGTCAGTTTCACACTGCCGATATCCGCAACGCGGCCGACATCGTTCCGACCGAGATCAATCAGCATCAAATGTTCAGCAATCTCTTTCGGATCGTTGAGTAGATCTTCTTCCATGTGCAGGTCATCTTCTGCGGTTTTACCGCGACGTCTGGTACCGGCAATGGGTCTAACGGTCACATCACCCTCTTCCACTCGAACCAGAATTTCCGGTGAAGAACCAACGATCTGGAAATCATCCAGATCTAAAAAATACAAATACGGTGACGGATTCAAACAACGCAGGGCGCGATATAAATCAATCGGTGCCGCTTGGAATGGAATGGATAAACGCTGGGAGATCACCACTTGCATGGCATCGCCTTCGACGATGTATTCCTTTATGCGTTCTACGGCCGATTCGAAACCTTCCTGTGTGAAACCGGAAACGAAATCTTCTTCTTTAATCTCACGTGATGGAGAAGCATCCGTATGTCGCGCCGTAATCCCTTCCAAGGTGGTCACGAGCTCATTCAGTCGAACGTTTGCACGAGCCAACTCATCCGGTTGAGTAGGGTCGACATGCACGATGAGCATTAATTTTCCGCTGAGGTTATCAAAGACCAACACTTCATCTGACACCATCAACAAAATATCAGGCACGTTGATCGGATCAGGATTCGGGCATTGCGCAAGACGCGGCTCGATATAGCGGATTGTATCGTAACCAAAATAGCCAACCAGGCCGCCACTAAACCGTGGCAGTCCATCCACTTCGGGCACATTAAAACGTTCTCGGTACGTATCCACCCACGCGATCGGATCCTCAACTTGAGTTTCTTCAACCAATTGCCCATCACGCGTGATCGTAATTGTGTGCCCGCAAACGCGGGTGATCTCGTTGGCTGGCAGGCCAATAATCGAGTAGCGTCCCCATTGTTCGCCACCTTGAACTGACTCGAACAAATACGAAAACGGTCCACGCGCTAATTTCATATACGCGGAAAGCGGCGTGTCCAAGTCAGCCAAGACCTCGCGCATCACCGGCACACGGTTATAGCCCTGTTCGGCGTATGTAGATAGATCGTCTAGGGTCATACAGGAAATAACCCGGTCAATTCCATGAGCGAATTGATCACCCTATCTGGACCATAATTAGCAATACTCTCACCGTGGTTGTACCCATAACTAACACAAACGACCGGCATATTAGCAGCGCGGGCCGCATTCAAATCGCTGATCGAATCGCCTACCATTAAGCATTGCTCTGGTGCGAGATTAAACGCTTGCGCCGCATAAAGAAGCTGATCCGGATCGGGCTTTTTGCGGGTCAAAGTATCGCCACTCACGACCATCGAAAAATACGTATCCAAACCTAATCCACGCAACACTTGATCGGTATAAATTCCACGTTTATTGGTCACACACGCCAATGGGATACCCATCGCTTGTAGCTGACCAAGACCTTCATATACCCCCATATAAAGGTGACTACGCTGATTGGTATTTTGTAAGTAAATATCAGAAAACAGATCGAACGCTTTTTGAAATAGATCCGGATCGGGTTCGCCGTCCATGCCGCCAGTCAACGCGGCTTTCATGAGTCGATCTGCGCCACGTCCAACCCACGTGCGCACTTTGTCTTCACCATGCATCGGCATATCGAGCATTTGCATGGCGCAATCAACGCTGTACGCCAAATCGGGCACGCTATCGACAAGCGTTCCATCGAGGTCAAAAAGTACAAGTTGCGGTTTTTGCATGAAAAAATTCATTAACAGCTCCGTTGTTTGTCTAATTCTGCCCGCATAGCATCTATGGTTTGTTTATAGTCAGGACTGCCGAAAATTGCGGAACCGGCGACAAAGGTGTCTGCACCCGCAGCGGCAATCTCACCAATATTATCTATTTTTACGCCACCATCAATTTCTAATCGGATGGCCCGCCCACTCGCATCGATTAGCGCGCGAGCTTCGCGTAACTTTGCCAGAGATGATGAAATAAATGTTTGCCCACCAAACCCGGGGTTCACGGACATCAGTAAAACCATATCGACTTTATCAATGACATATTTCAAGCAATCGAGTGGAGTCGCCGGGTTAAAAACCAATCCCGCTTTACAACCGGCATCATGGATTAATTGTAGTGAACGATCGAGATGATCGCTCGCTTCAGGGTGAAATGTAATATACGTCGCACCCGCATCAGCAAAGGAGCTGATCAACGCATCCACCGGTCGCACCATTAAATGTGCATCGATTGGGGCAGTAATACCGTACTTACGTAAAGCTGAGCAGACTACCGGGCCAAATGTAAGGTTCGGCACATAATGGTTATCCATCACATCAAAATGGACGAAATCCGCCCCCGCTTCTAATACGTGCTCGACTTCCTCGCCGAGACGGGCCATGTCCGCAGATAAAATTGATGGCGCAATGACGTAATCCATAATCCATTCAGGCTCGTAATCAAAGCCGCAACTTTACCTGATCGGCAAGCTAATTGCAGCACACTTGCCATGATGAATTATCTGGCCGACTTATGACCAAGAAGGAGCCGCGCGCCTTGTCGCACGTAAAAAAAATTACACTTACTGAACTTATTCTAATTGGTGGATTGTGCTTGCCCGCCTTTGCCAGTATTGCTGGAGTGGCGCCTGATGCAGACCCAGCGGCAGCTACCAGCATGGAAGCCGAAGCCGGTAAGGCCGAGCTTGAAGTCACTCGCAACGAATATGAAGCGTTGATCGCGTCCGATCTGGCACGTCAAATCCCAGCAGATGAGCTGCTTTACCTTGGGGAAGGTGAGCAGCGTTTTCTCTCATTACATGAAAAAAGTCTCCTCCCTCAAGTGCACGGCGCAGCGCTGCTGTTGCATGACTTGGGCGCGAACGTCAACGACGCGAATATCATTCGCCCCCTGCGCAAAAGTCTGCCTGAGTTTGGCTGGGAAACCCTATCGATCCAATTACCCATCGTGAAACTCGACGATCAGAAACAGATTTACCTTGAACTGATCGCGCCGATCAAAACTCGCATCACGCAAGGCCTAGCCCATTTGAATCTATCGAGCCCGCAACGTGTGATTATCATCGCGCATGGGCTTGGTGCGGCAGCTGCCGTGAGTTACCTGGATGACAACAACGACGCCAATCTACAAGCCGCTGTGTTGATCAGCTTACCCGCTGAAAATGCATTACAGCCTAACCCTCCGCCAGAAACTCCGCCCGCCGCGACACCCGCACCTGATCAAAATGAGGACGATCCAGATCAAGATCCAGCTACGGCAACCACACCAACAGAAACTAAACCCGACGCTGCTGCTCCGACGGAACCAGAAGGAAAAAATTTAAACACGTTGATCAGTGAACGCAAATTACCGCTATTAGATATTTATGGTGAAATGGATTATCGCGATGTGATCAGAAGTGCAGAAATTCGTCAACAGCTCATGCAACGACAACAAGGAAAGCCTTATCAGCAACAAGTGGTTTTGGGCGCAGATCACGACTTTCACGGCCAACAAACACAACTCACTCGACGGATACGCGGCTGGCTAAATAAAACGTTTGGATTACCTCTGCGCCAGTAACACGTCATTTCACATCATGTTGCAACGCAATTTCCACTGCCTATGCTAAAATCACGTCAGGGCGATGGCCCGTTGCTTGTCCGCATCAAGCAAGTGATGTGATGTGAAAAAACGCCTGAGGGGAGCGCACTTTGACCCAAATCAGTTCAGCCACTTATAAACTGATCCTAATTGTTATCTGTTTAACTTCTGCCGCTTGCAACTTAAACCCAGCACGATCGGATGGTTCTGCTGCGTCAAACATTGATGAGACACCGGTCACATCTAACGCTGACACGTCGGAACTGCACTCCAGCCTTCCCGTCATACTCTTCACTTCCGGCAGTACCCGGCTCGATGCGCAAGCAAGACGACAACTACGTGAAATTGCCAACGCGCTCAATGAAACCGCGGTGGCTGATCAGAATATTATTGTGAATGGTCATTCTGATACGCGCGGCGACGCAAGTACGAACCTCATGTTATCGCGACATCGAGCAGAGGCGGTTAGTCGGGAGTTAATGTTAAACGGCGTAAAAGGGAGCCGTTTGATCATTCACGCGCTTGGGGAAAGCAATCCATTGTTTGATGAAATGACAGCAACAGGAGATTATGACGCGCACGCGGCGGATCTCAATCGACGAGTGGAACTCTCATTACAATGACTTTCCTTATCGCCTCCCGCTCACGATGTTTACTCAATTTGATCGAACAAAATCATGTACACACAGTTTTTTAAATTAAACGACGCACCGTTCAAGCAATCCCCCCGTGCCAGCATATTTCATCCTCACAGCGGTATCGACGGACCTTACAAAGCCATTTTGCATGGCGTGCAAAACGACATCAACGTCATGCTCCTCACGGGTGCAACCGGCACCGGCAAAACACTTTGCGCACAACGGTTAGTCGCCGATCTTGAAAACACTCCGCGCTTTGCTTGCATCACGTTACCGTTTTCTTCTCTCTCGTTTGACGATGTGCTGGATATTATTTGCAGCGGATTGAACCTGCGGTTTGGTCTTGGCCAAAACGAAGACAAAATGGACATCATTGAGATGTTCCTGATCCACGGCAATAGCCCGATCAAAAACATCGTCCTGATCATTGATGAAGCACAAAACCTCGGATCAGACACATTAACAAAACTGCTGAGCTTGTGTGAACTAGCCAAGCAGAGCGCACGTCGTATTCAGATCGTGGCACTTGCACGTAGCGAGGGTGACTTACACCTCAATCTGCCCGAAATGGCTGACTTTAGTCGATCAATCAACATTCGCGAATCCATCAGCCCGATTCCGCCACGCGAATTACACGATTACATTTCGTATCGATTGCGAGCAGCTGGTGCAAGCTATAGCGATGTATTTACGGAAAGCGCAATTGATCGCATTTTTGCGAACACCCAAGGTCGTCCCCGCGCGGTAAATTTACTTTGCGATCAAACCATGGATGTCGCTGCCGCAGAAAAAGAAGCCATTATCACCACAGAACATGTTGATCGGGCACAGCGTGATCAGCATTTTGACGACACCATTGAAATGCGTACATCCATGATCTCCGACGCCATTGCACGCTATGCAAACCAGCCCGATGATCTCTTTAAGGGTGATGATGACGGTGAACCATTGGAAGAACCGAACAACGTCATTAAACCACGCAAGCCGTTATTCGATCTCCCAAATGAACTCAATGATGAGCCTCAAGACAAGCACCAAGACAACAAGAGTATTGTTGTAAACGACACGGCAAAAATGCACGCCGAAAAAGAACCCGATATCGAAACCAGTAACAAAACCGTTGCTGATGTTGATGCGGATCAGCCGCCAATCTTCAGCCATCACATGCCAGAGCCGGACACCCTGCCGCATTTTCGCGCTGAAGATACGGTCGATTATGATCAGATCGGCACTCAGCACACGAGTCACGATTTGATCCTAAGCACGCCTCATCATTCATCACCTTCTGAGCGATCAGGCAATAAAGGTAACTGGTGGGGATGGTGTTTGATTCTGATCGCCACTGCTGGTTTATCCGTCTTTGTTTTTCAACTGTTAAAAGATCAGCGAGCGACGATTCAACAACTTGAAACACGACTCGGAACAACGAAAACTCCGCCCCTAACGACAAGCGACAACGCAGATCTCAACATCGATTCGCAAGAGGCGCCTCCTGCAAATTCCATCGCAACGCAAGACCAAACACCGACAACTTATTTACCTGAAGAGGCGCAATCGTCAAACCGGGAAATTCCTTCTGTCTCGACACAACCGGATCTTATTGGAGATCAAACACCCGTCAATACAGCGAACCCAGCAGATAATAATCTGCCAGCAACGGATCGGCCCATCCCGATCGCAAAAACTTACCCGATCGGCAGCGAAACCCCGCAATCAAAAGACACGAACGCCAACCGTGATCCAGCGAACGACACGACCACACGCCAACTGGAACTTGCGGAATATCAGATCAGCCTACTGAATTTGACCGAACCGACAGGCAATAATGCGCTGGAAACCTATCGTACCATTCTCGAAAAAGATCCTGATCAAACGGATGCGCTAGCTGGACTGATGCGCATTAAAGACATGTTTTTACGTTGGGCAGTCAATAACGAGCGTAGTGACAAACTCAACCGCGCGTTGCGTTACTACCAAAAAGCCTTATTGATTGATCCGCAAGACACGACCCTGCCTGAAACTATCGCACGGCTTGAGGCGCAACAATCGCAGCCCCGTGACAACAACACTTTATCCGACCTACTCCGACAAGCGCGGCAAGGAAACAATGAAATCGTCAGTACGCTGTTAGAAACGGGAATTGATGTCGATCAACGCGACAATAAAGGTAACACTGCACTGATGCTCGCCGCAGAACGCGGACAAGCTGAAACGGTTAAGTTGCTACTTTTGCACGGCGCCAGCGTTAACCTGACGAATCACGTCGGCGACACCGCATTAATGAACGCTGCTTGGAATGGTCATACCGAGATTGCAAATACCTTACTCGCGGCCAATGCAGATGTTAATCACGCTAACACGCGCGGTTGGACGGCAACGCTTTATACAGCAATTCACGGTCATTTAGATCTGTTCAAACTATTACAAAAAAACGGTGCCGATCCGCAAGCGCGAACAGTGGATGGCAAAACCGCTCTCGCTGCCGCAGCCCATAATGGCAAGCGTGAAATGGTCAGCGTCTTACTCGCTGCTGGTGCGGACATTAACCAAGCAGATGCAGATGATTGGACGCCGCTGATGCACGCCGTTTCGAATAATCAAACCACGGTTGTACAGCTATTGATCTTAAATCGCGCTAACCTGAATGCGCGAAACCAGGATGGCTGGACTGCATTAATGCTCGCTGCTGCCGCTGGACATGATCGCATTATCGATATGCTCATCGAACACAAAGCGGATACACAGCTTAAAAACAATGCTGGCCAAACTGCTTACGATTTGGCTATTGAGCAAGCACATGCGGAAAGCGCCTCACTTTTGCGTTAAACTAATTTCGATTTTTTTCGACCTCTAACGTATTGAAAGCAAGGGGTCATAACTGCAAATTAGTGAGGGGATTATGGAAGTTATTATTGCGATCGTCATCTTTGCGATTTTCGTTATTTTTCAAGGCGTCAAAATCGTTCCGCAAGGCTATGAGTTCACCATTGAACGTTTCGGCAAATATGTAAAAACATTTCGTCCGGGCCTGAATTTCATGATCCCGTTTGTGTATCGAGTCGGTTCGAAAATGAACATGATGGAAACCGTCCTCGACGTACCATCACAAGAAGTAATCACTAAAGATAACGCGATGATCAAAGTCGATGGCGTGGTCTTTTTTCAAGTCCTCGATTCGCCAAAAGCGGCCTATGAAGTTAATAATCTCTCCCATGCAATTTTAAATCTGACCATGACAAACATTCGTACCGTTATGGGTTCGATGGATCTCGATGAATTACTCTCTAAACGGGACGACATCAATGTGAAATTATTGCATGTCGTTGATGCCGCAACCTCACCATGGGGTGTGAAAGTCACTCGGATTGAAATCAAAGACATTAACCCACCATTAGATTTGGTTGAATCAATGGGCCGTCAAATGAAAGCAGAACGTGATAAACGTGCACAAATTTTGGAAGCAGAAGGTATGCGGGAAGCTGAAATCCGTCGTGCAGATGGTGAAAAACAAGCCGCGATCATGGAAGCAGACGGACGAAAAGAAGCAGCATTTCGTGATGCAGACGCTCGCGAACGTCTAGCACAAGCAGAAGCCCGCGCCACGCACATGGTCTCTAAAGCAATCGCCGAGGGCAACATGCATGCGGTAAATTATTTTGTGGCTAACAAGTATATCGAAGCGTTGCAAGGCATTGCTTCAGCACCGAACCAAAAAGTTATCTTGATGCCTCTGGAAGCCTCGAATGTAATCGGCGCTTTGGGTGGTATTTCTGAACTGGCGAAAGAAGCCTTCAAAAAAGACGGCGAGTAAATCAAATGGAAATCGTTACCTTTCTTGCAGAGCTCGAACCTTGGCATTGGTGGGTTGCAGGTCTTTTTCTGATCATGTTAGAAATGCTCGCACCCACAGGCCATACCTTATGGCTCGGCGTGTCCGGGCTGATCGTCGGGACCTTGTTATGGCTTTTCCCAACGTTAAGCTGGCAACTGCAATTATTATTATTTGCCGTTCTATCAGTGGTGGCAGTATTGACCTACAAACGCTTCGCTCCCGGTGATCATGAAGTCACCGACGCACCGAACCTCAATCGCCGTAGCGAACAATACATTGGCCGCGTGTTTTCCTTGCAAGAACCGATCGAAAATGGCGTCGGCAAAATCACCGTTGATGACACGATCTGGCGGATTTACGGTCAAGATCTCCCTGTTGGTAGCCGCGTAAAGGTGGTACGCGTTGATACCGCAAACATGTATGTGGAGGAAGCCAAGTGAAAGCCATTGTTGTCCGTGAGCTCGGCGAGCCGGAGGTTCTGAAGCTCGAAGATATTCCCACCCCCGAACCCGAACTCGATCAAATCCGAGTACGACTCCATGCCATTGGTATCAATCCAATCGACACCTATCTTCGCTCTGGCGCGCAAGGCTATAATCCCGCATTACCTTATACCCCCGGCTTTGATGGCGCGGGCATCATTGACGCGATCGGCGATCACGTTACGCATGTGTCAGTCGGCGATCGAGTCTATCTCACTGGTGCGATCACAGGCACATATGCAGAATTTGCGCTATGTTCGCCTGATCAAGTCAAACCCTTACCGGCCAATGTGTCTTTCGCGCAAGGAGCCGGAGTTTACATTCCTTACTACACCTCTTACCGCGCTCTCTTCCAGCGTGCCAACGTCACCCCGGGTGAAACTGTCATGATCCATGGCGCCAGTGGAGCTGTCGGTATCGCAGCAATGCAATGGGCCAGCCAATTTGGCCTAACGCTGATCGCCACCGCCAGTACTGAACAAGGTAGACAACTGGCGATGGATCAAGGTGCAGATCTCGTTGTGGATCATAGTGATCCTGGTCATTATTCGCAGATCATGGAATTCACGAAGGATCGTGGGGTGGACGTGATCCTCGAAATGATGGCTAATATTAATCTCGGGCATGATCTTAAAATCCTCGCAACGGCTGGCCGCGTCGTCACCATTGGTAGCCGTGGGGATATTGAGATAACCCCACGCGACATTATGAACTGTGATGGTGCAATTCTTGGTATGGCCCTAAAAAACTTCACCGGAAACGTGCGTGAACAAGCCGTTGCCGCAATAAATGCCGGTCTGATCAAACAAACACTGGCGCCGGTCATACGAGACGAGTTATCCTTAAGTCATGCTGCAGATGCACATAAGCGCGTTTTAGCGCCCGGTGCCTACGGCAAGATTATCTTAATTCCATAAATTCAACTGAGATTTAATGAACAAGACCATGTCTGGTGTCAGTATCTTTCTGATCGTGTTTATCGTTCTTTTGGGCATTTTTGTGTTCACTAAACGAGAAGCTGACCTGAAAGAAAGCAGCGCGGACTGGCCATCGGTTGAAGGCATGGTGTCATCCCGCGAAGTTAAACGTGAGTGGGATAAAAATAGTGGTTCACCCGTGACTCGCTATCATTTCAACATCAACTACAATTACAAGGTCAAAGACCAAACTTATGTCGGAACTCGTTATCAATTTCATGGCGATCCGATATTCAAAAGTCAAACTGTGGCAGAGAAATTAGTATCGGATTATCCGGTAGGTAAAAGTATTAAGGTTTACTACAACCCGAATAATCCACAGCAGTCTGTTTTAATCCGTTAAACCGGTTCGTCACACCAAGCAGTGATCCTGTTGCGGGTGTGTATTGATAACTTTTGATCGTCGGAGGCATGCATGAAGGCGAGTGACCTGTTTGTGAAATGCCTGGAAAATGAAAATGTGAAGTACATTTTTGGTGTTCCAGGAGAAGAAAATCTGGATCTCTTGGAATCCCTAAGAGAGTCCAACATTGAATTAGTCGTAACGCGACATGAACAACCTGCGGGCTTTATGGCCGCAACCATTGGACGCCTGACCGGTGCACCGGGTGTCTGTATGTCAACACTCGGCCCTGGTGCCACGAACTTTTTCACCAGTGCTGCATACGCTCAGTTGGGAGCGATGCCGATGCTGATGATCACAGGCCAGAAGCCGATCCACTCCAGTAAACAAGGCCATTTTCAAATAATCGACACCGTTGATATGCTTCGGCCAATCACGAAATACACGAAACAAATTCTTCACGGTAATCGCATTCCCACTAATATTCGTGAAGCATTCCGGCAAGCAGAAGCCGAACGGCCTGGCGCGGTGCATTTAGAATTACCGGAAGATGTTGCGGATGAGCAAACCCATACGCAGCCACTGAGTATTCACAAAGTTCGCCGACCGGATGCAAATGAAAAAGCCGTGAATGAAGCGATTTCACGCATTGAAAAGGCCAAGTCGCCATTGTTTCTGATCGGGGCGGGTGCAAACCGTAAGCTGATCACGAAAATGCTCGGCAAGCTCATTGATAAAACCGGCATCCCCTTTTTCAACACGCAAATGGGTAAAGGTGTGATCGCAGAAGATCACCCTCTCTTCCTCGGAACCGCGGCATTATCAGATAATGATTATCTACATTGCGCAGTTGAAACGGCGGATCTGATTATCAACGTCGGCCATGATGTCGTCGAAAAACCCCCATTTTTTATGAAGCCTGGTGGAACGAAAGTCATCCACATCAACTTCACGCCAGCGGAAGTGGATGAAGTCTACTTTCCCCAATTAGAAGTCATCGGCGATATCGCGAATGCGTTATGGCAAATTGCAAGCCGCATTAGAAACCAGTCACACTGGGACTTTGGATACTACATGAAAGTCAAAAAAGCGGTGGATGCTAAAATCATTGAAAAGGCGGATTCAGATCAATTCCCTATGATTCCACAGCGTTTTGTCGCGGATGTACGTAAGGCGCTTGGCCCTGAAGATATCATTGCACTCGATAATGGCGTCTACAAAGTCTGGTTCGCACGGAACTATCACGCTCTCTCACCCAACACCGTCCTACTCGACAACGCATTAGCCACAATGGGGGCTGGTTTACCGTCTGCAATGGCGGCAAAAATGGTGTACCCCGATCGTAAAGTTGTTGCGATCTGCGGTGATGGCGGTTTCATGATGAACAGCCAAGAAATCGAAACGGCCGTTCGCTTGAAGCTTGATCTTGTCGTCCTGATCCTAAATGACAATGCCTATGGCATGATCAAATGGAAACAAGACGCAATGGGCTTTGCCAACTGGGGACTGGATTTTGACAACCCGGATTTTGTGAAATATGCAGAGAGCTATGGTGCTCAAGGGCACCGTGTTGAGTCTTCTGCAGAATTTCTACCCATGTTGAAAAAATGCACAGAAACCCCGGGCGTCCATATCCTTGAATTGCCTGTGGAATACAGTGAAAACGCCACCGTGTTAACGAAAGAACTACTGTCTAAAACACCAATCGTTTAAACACGTATCGCATAGTAACTCTGCCAGCTCGACATAATGACGTGTTCCGTTCCGCGGGGCGCGTCATTTCTTTCACACGCGTTATTAAATGAATACACAAAAAACTACGCCCTCATAGCCGAATTTCTATAAAATGCCGGCATGACTTTTGATGCTTGGTTAACCCTCATTGTAATTGGCGCCTGCTTCGCCAGCCTCATCCTCACTCGTTTTTCGCCCGACATGATCATGATGGGTGCCGTGACGCTCTTGTATATTGCCGGTGTCATCGATACGGGCGAAGCACTCGGCGGTTTCTCTAACGAGGGAATGATCACGGTCGCCGTGCTCTACGTGATCGCCAGTGGCTTACATGAAACGGGAGCGCTCAATTGGTTTAGTAGCGCACTACTTGGCCAACCAAAATCCATCTCTCAAGCACAATTTCGCCTCATGACACCCGTCGCCTTTTTCAGTGCTTTTTTAAATAATACGCCAGTGGTTGCGATGTTTATCCCGCTCGTCAGCACATGGGCACGCAATCATCAGATCCACGTTTCACAACTCATGATCCCACTCAGTTATGCCGCGATTATCGGAGGCTCTTGCACACTGATCGGCTCCAGCACCAATCTGATCGTGAATAGCATGATGCTCAAATTTGATCCGACGCTCAGCCTCAGCATGTTTGAACTCGCTTGGGTCGGCGTACCGTGCGTGATCATGGTAATCGGCTTCACGCTATTATTCGGCCAAAAGCTATTACCAAAATGTGGATCAGCCGCGCAAAGTATGGATGATCTACGCCGATACAGCGTCGAAATGATGGTAGAACAAGGCTCTACCATCGAGGGCAAAACCATCGAACAAGCAGGCCTACGGAATTTATCCGGCATGTATCTCGTCAGTCTTGAACGCAATGGCGAGAGCATTCCCAGCGTCGGTCCACATCGACAGCTCAAGGGCGGTGATCGGCTCATGTTTGCCGGTGTTGTTGAATCCGTTGTCGATCTGAAAAAGATCCGTGGCTTAGTCTCTGTAGACGAAGATGATCGGCATTTCGTCAATCAATCATTAACCCGCTCGCTTGTGGAAGTGGTCGTTTCTGAGCACTGTCCGCTGATCGGTAAGACTGTCCGCGATAGCCGTTTTCGGACACATTACAACGCAGCTATCGTCGCCATCTCGCGAGACGGTTCGCACATCAAACAAAAGATCGGCGATATCGCGCTGAAATCCGGCGACACCTTGTTGCTTGATGCACGTGAAAACTTCCTAGAGCAACAACGCTATTCAAAAGATTTTCTTCTGACCAGCCAGATTAAAGGTGCACGTGCTGTCCGCCATGAGCGCAGCCTGATCGCGATTTTAATTCTCGCCTTGCTCGTGATCGTAGTGAATTTTCAATGGTTAAGCATGTTGCAGGCTTCCATGATCGGAGCGGGGTTGATGCTTGCCAGCCGTTGTGTCTCCAGCGTCGTTGCGCGAAAAAGTATAGATTATCAAGTGCTGATCATTATCGCGGCATCGATTGCCCTCGGCACTGCCGTAGAAAAAACCGGATTAGCCGATCAAGCCGCAAATATTCTGATTGGTTTATCGGGAGATCATACGATCGCGGCACTCGCCATGACCTATTTGATCGCGATGCTTTTCACATCCATTTTGTCGAACACCGCTGCAGCTGTTGTACTTTTCCCGATCGCGATGGCGACCGCTGCCAGCTTGGATGCGAACCCGAAAACCTTTGCGATCACTTTGATGATCGGCGCGACAGCCAGTTTTCTCACACCGATCAGTTACCAAACCAACTTAATGGTTTATGGCCCTGGTGGTTATCGGTATGCCGACTTCTTACGCATCGGCGCGCCGTTGAGCCTCTTTGTCTTCGCCTTAGCCATGTTGATCGTGCCGCGCGTTTGGCCAATATAATTACGGTGAACATATTTCAACACGATGAATCATGACTGCACCGGCCACCATTCCAACGCCTGAATTTTGCTTTCAGCATTTCCAGGATTTAGATTCCCAACGCCTCTTTGCAATACTTAAGTTGCGCGTTGATGTGTTCGTCGTCGAACAACAATGCGCCTACCCTGAATTGGATAATTTTGATCAACACGCAGACACGCTGCACCTGAGTGCATATTCAAGTCAGTGCGAACTGATGGCTTATTTACGCATATTACCGCCGGGGACACGTTTTACAGAATTAAGCCTAGGCCGTATCGTCGTATCGCCTGCTTATCGCGGGCTACATGTTTCGGGGACCGAGCAAACATTGGGGCATACGCTCATCGATGTGGCGCTCACACGCGTAGATCGTTCTTGGCCAGATCACAACGTCACGATCAGTGCACAAGTTGCGCTGCAATCGTATTATGCCGAACATGGTTTTCAGAGCGTCGGTGCAGCGTATCTTGAAGACGATATTCCACACATAAAAATGCAACGACAGTAATATGCAAAACTGGTTAAACAGTACGATCACAAAAGAACACTTTCTCGCAGAATATTGGCAAAAAAAGCCCTTACTGATCCGACATGCCTTCCCCAATATTACCCCCCTAATTCCCGCTGACGAACTGGCCGGACTGGCTTGTGAAGGCGATGTCGAGTCACGTCTGATCACACAATCACCAGATCAAAAACAATGGCAGCTACAGCATGGCCCATTTACTGATGAAATTTTTGCGGAATTGCCTGAAAGCCATTGGACACTCTTGGTTCAGGCGGTAGATCATTGGCTGCCGGAAGCCGCAGCGTTTCTGAAAGAGTTTAATCTCATTCCGAATTGGCGTATGGATGATTTAATGATCAGCTATGCCAGTGACGGCGGCGGTGTCGGCCCGCATTACGATCACTACGACGTTTTTCTCATACAAGCCAGTGGACAACGTCGCTGGGAAATCGGCGGAACCTACGATGACAAATCACCACGTCGCGACGATACGCCGGTGCTAATCCTCAACGACTGGTCACCACAAGAAAGTTGGATCTTATCGCCGGGAGACATGCTCTATGTGCCTCCGCAAATTGGTCATAATGGTATCGCTAATGGTAACGATTGCATGACCTATTCTGTTGGTTTTCGCGCCCCATCCCAGACTGAAATGTTAAGTGGCTTTACTGATTATATAATAGACACGTTAAATGAAACTAAGCATTACAGCGATCCAGATCTTACTCTGCAGTCCAACCCCGGTGAAATTACTGCAAACGTGATCTCAAACATATACAAAGAATTGAATGAATTACTCAATGATCGAGAGAAAATAATCCATTGGTTTGGTCAAATGACCACACTACCTAAATACGCTGAAGCACCTCCAGCAATAATGATCGATTGCACACCAGAGAATATTCAACAACATCTTCAATCCGGTGGTTCATTCGTCGCTGCGGGAGGATCGCGCTTTGCTTTTATTGCTCACGAAAAGAACAGCAGAAAATTTTTCGTCGATGGGCAAACCTTTCACGCAAGCTCCGAAACATTCCCTTTAATTGATCAGCTTTGCCAGTATCGTGAAGTCACTGGTAACGTTCTTATTGCGACGCAAGCCGAGCTCCAATTACTCAGCAAACTCGTTCAACAAAACAGCCTTTACCCATTACTTCCATCAGATTAAGTTTTGAATAGAACTATTCGAATTCAAAATTAAGAAATATAAACCCATACTTTTGTTTATCGGGCGATCCATCAACATCGTTAGGTGAAAGATATTTCTCACTATTGACCTGAATAAAGAACTCTTTATTTTTCCCAATATTAAGATCGCACTCGAGCTTAAATGATCCTTCTTTTTTTTGTGTGAAATTAAACGTGTGATCGTTAATGATGACTTCGAATGAGGTCGGCGATAAAAATTGCGGGAGGTAACCATGTAATGTAATGGTTGAAATCTGACTAGACGATTGATAACTCACTTTTATCGGCTCAATCACTTTACCGTTCGGCAAGAGTCCTTTCGCTGTAGTTTTCTGTAATGCATTCCCCACCGACTTTAAATTGAATGCCTCTTGGTACTGGTTTAGGCGAAAGTTCAAACCTTGAATTCGTGTTAGTAAATCTGATTCTCTTTTGTATAAACTTTTTAGGTAAAGTCGTTGAGATTTTAAATTTCCATTTAACTTAGAAAAATCGTCTTCTGAAATAACCTCACCAGCTTGAATGCTTTCGGGTATTGGTCGTGGTACATAGATAGTGCCATGCTTTGGTGCAATTTCATTTGCTGGGCGTGTTTTCGAATAATAATAAACCGTTAAAGATTTTCTACTTAAATTTTTTTTATCCTCTGGCAACTTAATATTCTCAAACCCATGCCAAGAGTATTCATTAGTTTCGAATAAAACCGCGTTATTCAACAAAGGAGGGAAAATATGTACTTCATCCGTTGCCGGTTCCCAAGGATCTCGATGCAACTCTAAGCTTCCTCCCCACTCTGGGTCCCACTCCTCATTAATGTAAATAATTAAATTAAGTCTTCGATGATAACCTGTCGTGCGATGCAAGTTAAAATCAATATGCGTCAGCATACCTTGGCCATCTAAATTATTATGAGTTCCTGCTCCGTGATATTCAGGATCATAAATAAGATCGTTAATACCACTAATCTTTTCCAAATAGTGAATAAACTCATCAGACTGTAATAAGTTATCCCATTTCTTAAAATTCTCACCGAGTTCAGTGATTGCATGTACAGCATGTTTTCGACTGGCACCACCAAATTCGTTTTTCAGTGCGCCTTGCCCTGGAGGTAAAGGAAATTCGATCAGGATATTTTTTAAAAATTCATCATCCAAAAAGTTTTCCATCAAGACATGTTTGAAAGGTTGTGCCTGCTGGAACGTTTCGCGATATAACTCCTCCTGCGCTAAAGCAGTTTCACTAAGAATAGATTTAATATTTGTCTGACTTAACATTTTGGGATGCCCTAAATTATCTAAAACACGCACTGCTCAACGACGAAAAGCATACCGAACTCGTAAACCACGCTGCAGCATATCGTTAAACACTTAGCCCTCATATGATACTTTATCTTGGCATTGGTTCGATAGTTTCTCGCAGTGCATTGCCTTATCCTGTTCAAAGATCGAGCCAATTACCCCCTGCCCACTCATCCCGATCTTGCTCATCAATTCTCACTTTTAATTATTGATTCTTGTCCTCGGATCTGAGTTAATCTGCGATCATTACTCGGCAGGCTAACCATGAAAATAGAGGTTGTTCACCGTCTCGCAACACTTCAAGATTTAGATGCTTTGTCATCCCTTGAAGAACGTTGTTTTACCTCTGATCGCATTTCGCGGCGACAATTTCGTTACCTACTTTCGAAGGGCAATGCTATAACACTGCTTGCACTACAGCATGAAAAGCTCGTAGCTTACGTGACGTTGTTATTTTCAAAAGCCACGTCAATGGCACGTTTATATTCGATCGCTGTCGGACCTGAGGCTTTGCGATCAGGCATTGGAAAAGCGTTGGTTTTAGGCGCCGAAGCGATCGCTATCGAACGCAAAGTGATCACATTACGGCTTGAAATTCGGTTAGACAACCTTCCCTCGCAGCGTTTGTTCGAATCACTGGCTTACCGTCCATTTGATCGCATTCATGATTATTATGAAGATCACAGCGAGGCCATTCGTTATGAAAAATCTCTCGCCCCTCAATTTAAACCGAAGGTTCGCTCGATTCCGTATTACCAGCAAACTCTCGACTTCACGTGTGGACCCGCAGCTTTGATGATGGCGATGAAAGCACATCACTCAGATCAGGTTTTTTCACGATCAGAAGAGATTCGTTTATGGCGTGAAGCAACAACGATTTTTATGACATCCGGACACGGTGGTTGTAGTCCGTACGGTCTGGCCCTTGCAGCAAGTCAACGTGGTTTTCGTGCTGAAGTGTACACCAATGATCAAGGCGTACTGTTTGTGAATTCCGTACGCTCACCTGACAAAAAAGAAGTCATGCGTATCGTCCAAGAAGATATGATCAAGCAAATGCACGAGCGCAATATACCCATTCATTTTAATACCTTACGTGGTCCTGATCTGGGTGATATTTTTGCAGCTGGCGGCATCCCGATCATGTTGATCAGTTCTTATGCGATATATGGTGAAAAACATCCGCACTGGGTAGCTGCAAATGGGTGTGATGCGGATTTCGTTTACGTGAATGATCCTTTTGTTGACATTGATGCAGGCGAAAGCGTGATCGACTCGATCAACATGCCCATTCCATTAAAGACTTTTAATAAAATGGCGCGTTATGGTCGCGCGGGCCTCACTGCTGAAGTGATTATTTACCCTCAGGAAAACTGATCTCATATGTCTGAACATATCCTTATTATTGATAAACCTAAAGAGTGGGATATTAATCTGCCCAACTTGATTGTCGTTTCACCACGTGAATATGTAGAAGGTGCAACATACTTGATGACTAAACGCGCACGTGTGATCAACCTGTGTCGTGATTACTCCTATTTGAGTTTCGGTTATTACTGCTCATTACTGGCGGAAGCGCGTGGCCAACGCGTCATACCTAGCGTTCGCACTTTACGTGATCTCACGCGGCGATCACTTTATCGTGTCGAATTTGAAGACATGCAAAACAGCATAGACAAAACGCTCTCGAAACAGAACGAAACACAACTAACCATAGAAATTTATTTTGGTCAGACGGATCAGCCTTTTTTAAAAAAACTGGCTCGGCAAATTTTTACCGCACTTCGCTCGCCCCTGCTGCGAGCAAGTTTTGTTCATGATGGATCACATTGGCAGATTCAACAATTACGTCCAATTCCACTTAACGAGCTCAGCGATCTAAGCTGTGAGCGCATGCTCGAAAGCCTCCAACACTATATGGCCCGCCCTTGGCGAACTCAGCGTAACGTATCACAACACGCTTTATATGATTTAGCGATTCTCTACGATCCGAAAGAAAAATTGCCCCCATCTGATCAAAAAACACTGAAAAAATTTATTAAAGCTGGCAGTCGAGTTGGGCTGGATGTCGAACTGATTAAGCGCGAGGATTATGATCGCCTCGCCGAATATGATGCATTATTCATTCGTGAAACGACCGGCATTGAACATCACACCTATCGTTTCGCTCGCAAAGCGATGTCGCAAGGCATGATCGTGATGGATCATCCTGATTCTATTTTGCGTTGTGCGAATAAAATATACCTTGCAGAGTTGCTGCAACAGAATCGAATTCAAACACCGAAAACGTTAATTTTTAACCGGCGTCAAATCAAAAAAGTCTCATCCGAAATTAACTTTCCGATCGTATTAAAAATACCCGATGGCTCTTTTTCCCGTGGCGTGCACAAAGTCGAAAACGAAGCGCAATTACACGAAGTGTCTAAAAAGCTATTTCGCGAATCCGATCTGATCCTTGCCCAAGAATATCTCTACACCAGCTTTGACTGGCGGATAGGTATTCTTAATCAGCACGTTATTTTCGCTTGCCAGTATTTTATGTCGAAGTCTCACTGGCAGATTATCAACCACCAGGCATCGCGATCGGTCGAAGGCGATTCCGCTACATTCGCAATTGAAAACGTTCCGAAAAAAGTCATCAAAACCGCATTGAAAGCAGCCAACCTGATCGGCGATGGACTTTACGGTGTTGATCTAAAACAAATCGACGGTCGTGTTGTTGTGATTGAAGTGAATGACAATCCGAATATTGATCACGGCGTGGAAGATTTAATTTTAAAAGATGATCTATACGAATTGATCATGCAAGACTTCCGAAGACGGCTGGATGAATCGCGTGGGAGAAAACCCATACTTGGATAACCCTTCTTTTAATTTAGCTTAAATTCGAAAAGGCTAACTCTGCCGCGTTGTACTGAGTTAGCCTTTTTAAACGAATTACCAATAACCCACTCATCACCAACAACATTTACGCTTTTGTATTGTTGAAATATCAAACCCCGCATGAGATACATCCAGTTTTGGCCTATGCTTGGGTTACGCCATAAAATATGAGCTGATCCATCCTGGTTATATTCACCGACACCTTTAACTCTCCCATTCCCTGTTACTTGATTAAAACGTCTATTTGTCTGAATGTTTTCATTTTCGATCTGGTGAAACCAGTTCACACCGCTTGTACTGTGTACGACTTTCCCATCCTCTATTAACCTCCACCCTTTTCCACAGATCGCTTCATCAATCGATAATTAGACCGAGAATCAATGAGTGAAAAGACACGGTCCAAACTTTCGGTATGATAAATGCTGCGCTTCCTGTTGTACTCTTCGAGCTATCCAATTCAATGCCATTCGTGCTCCTAGTCTTGATATTCAAGACCCTCTCGAACTAAAAGCGTGTTAACTCCAATAATCGCAATGAGTTCGTTCAGTGTCACCTGTCTATAAGCACGTTTTTTTATATCTATCTTCCAAACCGCGACACCTGCCCGCACTTACAAACTATTCTTGTTAGCGTCTCATTTCATGCTTATACCTAAATCAGGTAATGGAATAGGTTGAAGGAATCTCGACTCTTTAAATACCGACCAACGAAAAATATTCGTGCTGATCTCTGGTGATGAAAAACTACGGCTACTGAGAAAATATAAACGAACACCGAAGGTTAATGTACGAATCAAATGGTAGATCACTGCATCGTAGTGACCATCGTGATTGATGTGACTGGAAGAAGTTACGGGAGTGATATGCTTTTAATTCGATGGTGGCTACGGGTGGATTCGAACCACCGACCCCATCATTATGAGTGATGTGCTCTAACCAGCTGAGCTACGTAGCCATACATGTGGACGCGAGATCATCTTCTGACTGAGCATCATTGTCAAGTGCTAATCAGAGATATTGCGGAATTTCCGAAATGAATTAACGGACGCCCAAGACAACGATGGTTTTGCCCGCGACAGTGATCAGGTGTTGTTCTTCCAATCCCTTCAAGACGCGCCCCACCATTTCTCTAGAACAACCCACGATCCGTCCAAGTTCTTGTCGGGTTATGCGAATTTGCATACCGTCAGGATGGGTCATTGCGTCTGGCTCTTTGCACAGCTCAAGTAAAGTTCTCGCAACACGACCAGAAACATCCATAAAAGCCAGATCACCCACTTTACGATTGGTTTTTTTCAATCGCTTGGCAAGCTGCGCTGAGATTTTGAACAAAAGCGCGGGATACTGATCCGCTAGCTTACGCACTTTGTCATAGCTAATGTAGGCAATCTCGCAAGGTGTGCGTCCTCGGACGAAAGCAACACGTTCGACATTGTCTTCAAATAAGCCGAGCTCACCAAAGAACTCACCTTCATTCAGATAAGCCAATACGATCTCATGACCTTTCTCATCTTCCAACATGACCGAAACAGAACCACTAACGATCAACAACAGTTCGTTCGCCGGATCACCCTGACGAATTATCGTGTTGCGCGCAGCGAACGATTTTCGGTGACTTTGCTCAAGAAGCTTATCGAGATATTCGGGGGTTTCTGGTGTTTTTAGTACGGGGATTACCACGTTGCGTTCTCCTCTACTGCAACTCCATCACAGTGTATATTGATGCTGGACATAGCACCAGCGAGCCAACAGGTATGATACGCTTGCTTCTTTTATCTCGGCAAGACGGTGGAGTAAACAAATGCAAGCTCGGGTCAAATGGGTCGGAAATATGTCATTTTTAGGTGAATCTGGCAGCGGACATTCCGTTGTGATGGATGGACCGCCAGAATCCGGTGGCCGCGACCTCGGCATTCGTCCGATGGAAATGCTTTTACTCGGAATGGGTGGTTGTGCATCATTTGATGTTGTAGCGATGTTAAAGAAGGGACGTCAGGATATTTTTGATGTGGATGTCACGCTTTCTGCTGATCGTGCTGAAACCGAACCCAAAGTCTTCACAAAAATTCATGCTCACTTTATTGTGCGTGGACGTAACTTAAAAGAAGCTCAGGTGAAACGCGCGATCGAATTGTCAGCCGATAAATATTGTTCTGCGTCGATCATGCTCGGAAAAACAGCCGAGATTACTCATGATTACGAGATACACGAAATATAGGCGGCTTCCAAATTGTGCGCTTTGTAATGCGCACAACATGCCGTTGGGCTTCCAACATACCTGACCTGTCCCTCGTGCAAAATAATTATCCGATCGCAAAGGCTCTCCACATCCGGTAATAGGTGCGTGCTAAAAAACAGGGTTTTGTTCTCTGCTCGTCTCGCCAGCAAGGCATTTTTAAAGGCAACACGTGCTTTCGGATCAAGCCCACTCATCGGCTCATCCAGCAAAAGTAGGTCTTGGTCGCTGATCAACATCGCCGCGAGTCCAATTTTTTGTACCATTCCTTTGGACATCGCACGGACCGGTTTCGTGATGAAAGTGGGATCAAAATCAACGGCAGTCAGAATTTGTGAATAACATGTATCCACATCGCTTAAAGACTGCCCCTGGAATAACGAACACACTTTCGAATAGGTACGAGCCATATGCAGGAGAAAATCTTGGCCTGTGACAAAGTGCGGTGGAACAAAGCGCTCTGGTAAATACGCCAATGATGCACGCGCTTTTGCGATTTGATGATCAATCCCGGCAAGGGTGATCGTCCCAGTATCAATTGACGTAAGATCAAGCAGCGACTTCATTAACGTTGTTTTACCTGCACCGTTCGCGCCAATTAGGCCAACATACTCACCTTTCGCGACGGAAAACGAGATATCATCCAGTACACATTGCGCTGCATAATGCTTGGTCACCTGATCAAATTTTATTGCCCATGTCATGCGCAGATATCGTGCATCAAAGCGATCAACGTGGCAAGATCAGCTCATCGTTGAAATCAGCACTTGTAATGCTTCTTTTACACCCCATCTAACTTGAATTGACCTGATTTTTTCTTTTTATTTTCGATCAGGCCACAACTGGAGGCTGTTGTCATACAAGTTTCACAGTTAAAAACAATAATAGCTTTTAACTATTGAGTTTATAAAAACAATCAATTTCAAATATGGCCTGGGACGCATTAGGCTATTAAATGACTTTTTATAAGTCCCTAAACTACAAACCAAAGGAGATAGAGATGAGCGTACTTGTTACTAGCGAAGCCCCGGATTTTACTGCAGCGGCAGTAATGCCTGATGGCAGTATCAAGGAAGATTTCAAATTGTCAGATTATCGTGGCCAATATGTTGTACTGTTTTTCTACCCACTTGATTTCACTTTCGTCTGCCCATCAGAGCTGATCGCGCATGACAAACGTGTCGAAAAATTCAAAGAGTTAAACGTGCAAGTCATCGGTGTGTCTATCGACTCACAATTCACCCATCACGCTTGGCGTGAAACACCGATCGAAAAAGGCGGTATCGGTCAAGTCCAATACCCACTGGTTGCTGATACGAAACAGGAAATCATGAACGCATACGGTGTTAAACATCCTGCTGGCGTTGCGATGCGTGGTTCATTCCTGATCGACAAAGACGGCGTTGTGCAATCACAAACCGTTAACAACCTGCCTTTAGGTCGTAACGTGGATGAAATGCTGCGTCTAGTTGATGCACTACAATTTACAGAAGAACACGGCGAAGTTTGCCCAGCCGGTTGGAATAAAGGTGATAAAGGTATGACGGCAACAACTGAAGGCGTTGCATCTTACTTGTCAGAAAACGCAAGCAACCTGTAAGCACTGGTTTTTGCGCAGTATCTTTGCGGGGTGATCCGTTAGTGATCACTCCGCTTTCACACGCACATATTGAGGACGAGGAACGTTATGTCTAACGAAGGTTATCACGAACCCATTGAAGAGTTATCCGATGAAACCCGCGATATGCACCGCGCTATCACTTCCTTAATGGAAGAGCTGGAAGCTGTCGACTGGTATCAACAACGCGTCGATGCCTGTAAAGATGAAGAATTAAAACGCATCCTAGAACACAATCGCGATGAAGAAAAAGAGCACGCCGCAATGGTGCTCGAATGGATCCGTCGTCGCGATACCGTTCTGGATAAAGAATTAAAGGATTATCTGTTCACAGATAAACCTATCGCACACTAAGTCAAGGAATTAAGGAGACGACGTCATGTCCGTCAAACATCAAAAATTACTCATACTCGGCTCCGGACCGGCAGGATATACCGCTGCTGTTTATGCTGCCCGCGCGGCATTAGAACCCGTGCTCGTCACCGGCTTGCAACAGGGTGGTCAAATGACCACGACCACCGAAGTAGACAACTGGCCCGGCGATCAGGACGGCGTTGACGGCACGGAATTAATGATCCGTATGCAGAAACACGCAGAGCGTTTCGGTACTGAAATGATCTTCGATCACATTAACGAAGTTGATCTTAAGAAAAAGCCCTTTACATTAAAAGGGGATTCCGGTGAGTACACTTGTGACGCGCTGATCATTGCGACGGGCGCATCGGCAAAATACCTCGGCTTGCCTTCTGAAGAAGCCTTCCAGGGTCGCGGCGTATCAGCTTGCGCAACCTGTGATGGTTTCTTTTATAAAGACAAACCGGTCGTTGTTGTAGGCGGTGGCAATACGGCGGTTGAAGAGGCCTTGTACCTCTCAAACATTTGCTCACACGTCACGGTTATCCATCGCCGTGACAAATTCCGATCGGAGAAAATTCTCAGTAATAAACTGGAAGAAAAAGCTCGAACAGGTAACGTCACGATCGAATGGAATATGACACTAGATGAAGTCCTCGGGGACGACGCCGGTGTCACTGGCGTCCGCATGAAAAGCACAGAAGACGACAGCACGAAAGAATTAGACGTACACGGTGTTTTCATCGCGATCGGTCATAAACCGAATACAGATATTTTTGCAGGCCAGCTCGATATGCAATATGGCTACATTGATACACGCGGCACCAACCCAGATGGTTTTGCAACGCAAACCAGCATCCCCGGCGTTTTCGCTGCCGGTGATGTCGCTGATCCAGTATACAAACAAGCCATTACCTCTGCGGGCTCAGGCTGCAGTGCCGCACTGGATGTTGAGCGCTACTTCGAACAACAAGAAGGCTAGTTCTCATCCGCTTGATAACCCTGTAAAGCTTGGGCATGTGTTCGTGTCCAAGCTTTTATTTTATGGAAATTAATTATCGACATTATGTTTGAACTCATCCGCACACAAAAGATTGATTCACTAAACCTCGAAGCACAGGAATATCTGCATCCACAAACGGGGGCACGGCATTTTCACCTAGCTAGCGACGATACCAACAACGCCTTCATGGTCGCCTTTCCAACCGTCCCAGAAGACTCGACGGGCGTGGCGCATATTCTTGAGCACACGACCTTATGCGGTAGTGAAAAATATCCCGTTCGTGATCCGTTCTTCATGATGATTCGCCGCTCACTCAACACCTTCATGAATGCCATGACGAGCAGTGACTGGACAGCCTATCCATTCGCATCGCAATCTCGCAAAGATTTCGACAACCTTTTACAAGTCTATCTTGATGCGGTTTTCTTCCCACGCCTCGATCCACTGGATTTTGCCCAAGAAGGACATCGGGTCGAGTTTGAAGAAGCCGATAACCCTGATTCGGCGCTCGTCTTCAAAGGCGTTGTCTATAATGAAATGAAAGGAGCAATGAGCTCGCCAGTGTCACAACTCTGGCAAGCATCAAGCAGCGCGCTCTTCCCAACCACGACCTACCATTACAACAGCGGTGGTGAACCGGCAAATATTCCTGATCTCACATACGATCAACTGAAAGAATTTCACGCCTTGCACTATCACCCGTCGAATTCGGTGATCATCACTTACGGTAACTTCCCTGTTGAAGAACATCAGAAAAATATCCACCAATGGGCACTATCACGGTTTGAAAAGAAAAATTTAGATTTTTCTGTGCCCGATGAAAAACGCTATACACAGCCACAAAACAACACCATTCACTACCCATTAGATGAAGACGAAACGGACGGTAAAACACATCTTGTCATGCATTGGTTGTTAGGCCGTGTAACGGATCTGGAAAGCATGCTCAACATGCAATTAATGTCTGGCATCTTACTCGACAACAGCTCCTCACCTTTACGTCTTGCACTTGAAAAAACGGATCTCGCCACCTCGCCTTCCGATCTCTGCGGTCTCGATAATTCCTCGCATGAGTCGAGCTTTATCTGTGGTGTCGAAGGTACCGATCCGGACAACGCGGATGCGTTAGAAGCGCTCATTCTCAACGTACTAAAAGACGTAGCAGAAAATGGCGTCGCGCAAGAAATGGTCGAATCGGTCCTGCATCAATTTGAATTAGAACAACGCGAAGTCTCTTCCGGCAGCTATCCATATGGCTTACGCCTCGCCGGTGTCATGTTGCCGATCGCAATGCACAATGGTGACCCAATCGCCGCACTCGACCTAGACCCGCAACTGAATGCTTTACGCGAAAAAATTAAAGATCCGGAGTTCATTAAAAAATTAGTCAAGACGCACTTGCTGGACAACCCTCATCGCGTCAGAACCGTCATGATTCCAGATCTAACATTAAGTGATCAACAGCATGAACTTGAAAACACGCGATTAGAGCAAATGAAATCCGCGATGGACGACGACGCAAAACAGCGCGTGGTTGATTTGGCCAAAGCATTAGATGCACGACAAGACGCCGTTGATGATCCTGAGATCTTACCAAAAGTCGAAATCAAAGATGTACCCAAAGATATTCCAATCCCAGATTCAACGGTACAGACCATCGCCAGTTATGACAGCCATTGGTACGATCAACCTACCAACGGGCTGGCGTATGAGAGCGTGATCATTCCGCTGCCAGAACTGTCCTCGGACGAACTTGATCTGCTCAACCTGTATAGCGATTACTTAACAGAATTAGGTGCAGGCGATAAAAATTACCTTCAAATGCAAGCTGAGCAATCTGCCGTCTCTGGCGGTGTACACGCTTCAATCAGCCTACGCGGCGCGACTAACGATGCCCAAACTGTAAAAGGTTTTCTGCGTATCAGCGCCTCTGGACTGGTTCGCAAACATGCTGATTTTGCGCAGCTTATCCACACGCATTTGCAAAATCCACGCTTCGATGAACATGATCGCTTACAAGAATTGATCGCACAATCACGCACCAGTCGCGAAGCGGCGATCACCAGTCATGGCCAATCACTCGCTATGGCCGCTGCCGCTTCGGGGATTAGTCCTGCTGCAAAACTGGGCAATGACTGGGGCGGTTTGACCGGTATCAAATCCCTGATCGAACTCGACTCACGTTGCAAAGATCCTGCTGCCATCTTGGCCTACGCGGATAGATTGGCTTCTCTGCACGAAAAAATCACCCAAGCTTCGCGATCCTTTTTGGTCGTTGCGGAAGGTGAGCATCACGCTGCTATTGCTAACGATCTAAGCAACATTTGGTCTGCTCCACACAACGTTGCAGGCGGTCAATTGATACCGGCGTTTTCCGCACAAACGATCAAGCAAGCATGGTTGACAAGTACACAAGTCAATTTCTGTGCAAAAGCGTATTCAACCGTTCCTTCCGGTCATCCTGATGCGGTGGTCTTTGCGGTGCTTGGACGCTTCCTTCATAACGGCTACTTGCATACTGCGATCCGTGAAAAAGGTGGCGCGTATGGTTCTGGTGCAACGTATGACAGTGGCAGCGGCTCGTTCCGATTTTATTCCTATCGTGATCCACGATTGACGGAAACGTTGGATGACTTTGATCGTTCACTTAGCTGGCTGCTTGATACAAAACACGATTATCAGAAATTGGAAGAAGCTATTCTTGGAGTGATCAGCGCGATTGATCGTCCAAGTTCTCCAGCGGGCGAAGCAATCCAAACGCACATGCAGATTCTTCATGGCCGCTCGCCTGCGTATCGTCGAGCAAATCGTCAGGCTGTACTGAACGTCACGATCGCTGATTTGCAGCGAGTTACGGAAACTTACCTCAAGCCAGAACAAGCCAATATTGGTGTCTTGAGCAAGCCTTCTTCCCGCGAGAAGCTGGAAAAAGCGGGTCTTGAAATTCATAACCTGCAAACATCGTCATAAATATACTCTCCAGCACCTATCTGATAGGTGCTGGAAGCCATCAACCCAATGCCCCATTATTTCGCGCTACGTAACTAACCTAACTTTCCTGTTCTGACGACAACATCGTCAGAACATGATTTTCATCGCTTGATTGATTACTATAGTTGTACCGTTGTTACTGATTCCTCAGCGTAAACTGTGGTTACAACATTCAAACTCCAGGTAATCGATTAGCATTTATTACCTGCGACACAATGGAAGTGTTAGGTACTCGTAAGCGTGAGAAATCACACTAGTTTCAGCCTTGTTTAATTCGGTCGTATATTCGGGGGAATTATCCGCATACGTTGAAGTCCAAGCTCATAATCGAACTGGCACAATCTATTTTTTTTGTCTATTATTCATGATGTTCTAAACTGTTTTAAAACTATTATGTCAAGAACAAACCTTGCTATACTGTTATTTGCACTCAGTGCTTTCACGTCATCCTCGTTCGCCAACGAGGGCATTATTCTTGAGCGTTTCCACAAACGCAGCTTGAATGAGATCAAACAGGAACGTAAGAACCAACCGTTCTTAGTGGTTTTCTGGTCAAAAGATTGTGGTTATTGCGTGAAAGAAATGGACATGCTCGCCGATCTCAAACCGGATAACCCAGATCTGGAAATTGTGCTGATCTCAACGGATACCGATCTTGATAGCCAAACAGCGCAAGCCGTGCTCGATCAGACCGGTCTCAGCGTCGATCGCATTTGGGTTTTTGAGCAAGAATTCAGCAAGCGCATGTATGCTTCCGTCGATGAAACTTGGTCCGGTGAATTACCCAACACGCTTTTTCTAAACAGTCAGCACGAGTTCCAATCCGTAAAAGGTGAGGTCAATGAGGACATGGTATTGGGCTGGTTAGAATACATTCGAGAAGAACAACCGCGAACGTCACCGCAAAATACACCGGCGAAAAAAGCACCGAGTACAATCCAACGCGTCAGCGATTGGGCGGACTCAATCAACCTCTTCTGAGCGTTGCTGCGATCGCGCAGATCGTTCACCGACAACCTGATACAAATACAGTCCAACTAGGATCAACGCCGCACCTGATACGATCTGTTGGGTTAACGCTTCATCATTCACCGCATATCCCAGCGCTAGCGAACCCAGTGGTGTGATCAGCGTGACTAAGGAAACTCGGCTCGCGCCGACGGATTTCAGTACATAAAAATACAACGCAAAACCCATAACCGATCCGATCAGCCCAAGATACACAATTGCGATCACGGACTTCACTGGAAAGCTTTGCGGTAAATGGCCATCCAAAAGTAACCACGTTAATAAGTAGGCTGGTACGGAGTAAAGTAATGAACCCGTTGTGATCGCCAACGGCGGAATCGACGCATTCACCGCCTTTAACCAAACCGAGCTGATCGCATGGACAACCGTCGCCATCAATACACCAAACAAGGCCAACAAACTGAGTCTATCCAAACTTTGATCTGTCCAGAAAATTACGATCAACCCGGCGAGTCCCATAAAACTCCCCGCAATTTTTGCTGGAATTAAGGTATTTTCTTTAAGAAAAACGTGCGCCAGCAACCCCGTAATTATAGGGAGTAACCCAAAAATCACCGCAACCCAACCGGATGGAATAAACTGTGCGGACCAATACACCAACATCATCGCCACATAAATACCCAACGCACCGGCCAGATACGTTTGACGTGCTTGTGCATGCCACGGAAACGGTAGATTCAATCCACGCAACAGTAACCAAGCAGTAATCAACCCCAGTACCATCCGTGCATTCACTGCAAATAAAAAACCGACACCGTCACTACTCCATTTGATCGCAAGCGGCGTGGTGGTCCAGATCATCACCAGTAAGGTAAAAGCGAGGGGTATTTTGTACTTCATCTCATCAATTCATCGTTATATTCATAAAAAAATCGCTGCAAAAAAAAAGGCCACACTTGATTGGTGTGGCCTTTTTGGAATGTGTTTGATCTCAAAAATCAGTTCAAAGTCGTTTCCCTAAAGGCACACACGCTGACGATCACAAGACGGCGTTTGCAAATGATGGGAAGAACGACTGTGTTTGTATTGAAATTCATGCGTTGATTCTCACGTGCCGCAACCCCTTCTGTCAAGCACGCTTGCGTGATCCTGATCATGTCAGTTTTTACATTACTCAACTAAACTGAAAGATAAAGACATAAGGAGGAGATGCTCAACATGAAAGATTCAAACCAGCACGATCACAATAGCTTGCTTGACGCGTATCAAACCATGTTGTCGCGAGTCAGAGCGAACTTGCAAGAGGGCGTCGATGAAGCTCGACCACACGTGAGAAATCTCATCGAAAATGCGCGTGAACAAGCAGTCTCACTCGGTGAAATAACCCGTGAAGAAGCCGATAAAGTCGGCGACTATTTACGTCGCGATCTACAGGATGCGGCGGAATACATTGAAGAAACACGGACAGAACTTGCAGAATGGTTTCGCTTTGACATGAAGTTAATCGAAGAACGACTGCTTGATATGTTCAGCCACGTTACCGATGCCACGCGTCTGGAGTTAGACAAACTTAAGCGTCAGGCCGATCTGGCTGAATGGCATACCGGCGAAATTACCGGACCGGGTACGCTACGTTGCGATGCCTGCGAACATGAACTGCATTTTCATAAGGTTGGACACATTCCACCTTGCTCAAAATGCCACGCTACGCGTTTTCACCGCGTGCGAGAAACTTAGTACGTAACGCCAGTAATACCAACGATGCAAAAGTGAATATCACGACCGGCCAGTTGCCAAGAAACGCGTATGGTGTCGTGCCGGAATAAGCTTGGATCGTGCTGACCAGGGTGTTCGTTTCAAACTGAGGAATACGATCAATCACGTTTCCTTTCGGATCGATCACCGCACTAATGCCTGTATTAGTTGATCGCACCAGAAAACGACCTGTTTCCAGCGCCCGCATCCGTGCCATTTCTAAATGCTGGTGCGGCGCGAGAGAATTCCCAAACCAAGCATCGTTACTGACGTTAACAAGAAAATCCGCTTGCGGCATCGCGCTGATCACTTCCTCTCCAAACACATCTTCGTAACAAATCGAGACACCGATCTGATGACGTGAACTGCTGATCAACGCTTGCTCAGATTCGCCACGCGAAAAGTTCGACATCGGAATTTTCAAAAACACCAAAATCGGATCGAGCCATTTTTTCAGCGGTAAATACTCACCAAACGGCACAAGATGACGTTTATGATAAATATCCATCTCGCCATCTTCGCGTGGACCGAAACTGATTAAACTATTGAAGTATTCACCCGTCTTGGCGTTTGCGACAGGTAATCCGATAAGAATGTCGGTTTGTGTCTGATTCGCTTGTGCATTCACCGCATCAAGATATTCTTGCAGATCATGTGCAAACGCCGGTAATGCTGTTTCCGGCCAGATGATCACATCCACGTCATCCCACAGTGGTTCGCTCAAGTTCCAATACAGATCTAACGTTTTCTGGCGTTGTTCAGGCTCCCACTTCAACGCCTGCGCGACATTACCTTGCACAATCGCGACATTAAACGGCTCACCTTTGGGCGAAGTCCAACTAACAAAACTCAACCAAAATGAGATGAGTAATATGGGGGTGAGAATAGAGAGGCTCAACTTGGTCGCGTTACGCTTTTCGATCCAAAATAACGCCAACGCACCGGCAATTACCGAAATCACGGCGCTTACACCATAGGTTCCTAATACCGTCGCAACTCCTCCAAGCGGGCTATCGATTTGACTGTAGCCTAGAGCCAACCACGGGAAACCAGTAAATAACCAACTACGCACCCATTCGGATAAAACCCACGTTGCTGGCAAAAGGATTAATAAGAACAAGCGGCGAGGGCAGGGAATATAACGTCTCGCGAACCAGAGCATTAGCGCCGGCACCAATGAAACCACGAGCACGAAAGCGACGGTCATCGCGGCAGAAAAGGCAAAAACTGGAAGGCCAAATTGATGAATACTGACTTGAACCCAAGACACACCTACGCCAAAATAACCGAAACAAAACACCAACGATCGCTCGAAAACTTGATCAGACTCCGCGTCGCTTAACAACACAAATAGCACCGTTAAGCTAAAAACCGCCATCGGAAAAAATCCCACTGGAGCAAACGCCAATGGAAGAAGACCGCCCGCGAACAGGGCGATGAGAAAATTAATCATTTACATCATTCGTTGATGCGTCATCCCGCGTGGGCTGCAATGGTTGCAGGCGTAAAGTTAATACGCGGCGCCGATCAGCACGTAGAATACTGATGCCAAACCCTGCCAGTTCGATGGTCTCCCCTCTTAACGGTAAATGGCCAAATGCATCGATCACCGCACCGCCAATGGTGTCGTGATCTTCATCGCTCAAATCAGCATTAAAGAAACGATTAAATTCTTCGATCGGCATATGCGCTTTAACGGTATAACGATCATGCCGGTGTGAGCGTACGAACTCTTCATCGTCCAGATCGTGTTCATCATCGATCTCACCGACAATTTGCTCGATGACATCTTCAATCGTCACCAAGCCAGACACGCCACCGTATTCATCCACAACCATCGCCATGTGATTTCGGCTACGACGAAATTCGCTGAGTAACACGTTTAATCGTTTACTCTCTGGGACAAAAATCGGTGGGCGAAGAATATCGCGAACATTGAAGTTATCTGTACCTTCATCAGCCAGATAGGCCAACATATCTTTCGCCAGTAAAATTCCGACAACATTTTCGAGCTTGCCGTCTAGCATCGGGAAACGAGAGTGACCTGACTCAATGATTGCCGGTAAGAGATCTTGAAATTCCATGTCATCCTGAACGACAACCATTTGCGATCGCGGCACCATAATATCGCGCACACGCATATCGGAGACAATTAATGCGCCTTCCATCATCACAAGGGTGTCAGGGTTGATCAGGTTTTGCTTTTCAGCGTCGCGGAGAATTTCGGTGAGTTGCTGTTTATCATCCGGATCGCGTTGGAAGCTCTTTAATAGTGAGCGGTAAAAACTTTTCCAATTCGCCGAGGGAGGTTTTGAATTTTCGTTCATACTGATTGATACGGGTCCGTAAAGCCCAAAGTTTCCATAATCGTTATTTCAAGCGATTCCATTTTAACAGCGGCATCTTCTTCAATATGATCATAGCCTAGTAGATGCAAGATGCCATGTATTGTCATGTGCGCCCAATGGCTGACAAGTGTTTTGGATTGTTCATTCGCTTCTTTTTTTACCACCGGTGCACAGATCACAATATCGCCCAAAATTGCTGGCGCGATCATTTCCATGCCACTCATCGTAAAAGATAAAACATTGGTCGGTCCATTCTTGTGTCGCCAGCGTTCATTTAATTCGGCACTTTCATCTTCATCAACAATGCGGATCGCAATTTGCGATGCATCACGATCAGGCGCAGCCGCAAGTAAGGCTTGTGTCGCCCATTCTCGGAACTGAGACTTAGCCGGTAAATCTTCGTCATCCATCATGTATTGCAGATCTAACTCAAGCATTCGGTTTTGCTCCCGCTTCCTTCGCTTGCTGTCGATCATAGTTTTCGTAGGCATCCAAAATACGCCCGACCAGTGGATGGCGGACGACATCGCTGGATTTAAAAAATGTAAAGCTAATTTCGTCTTCCATTTTCAGCACATCAATGACATGTCGCAAACCGGACTTTTTACCGCGCGGTAAATCAACTTGCGTAACATCACCCGTTACCACCGCAGTAGAGCCATAGCCGATCCGCGTCAAGAACATTTTCATCTGCTCCACGGTTGTATTTTGCGCTTCATCAAGAATGATATAAGCATCGTTTAAGGTTCGGCCTCGCATAAATGCCAGTGGCGCGACTTCGATCACATTCCGATCAATCAACTTCGCGACCTTTTCAAATCCGAACATTTCATACAATGCATCGTACAATGGACGTAAATACGGATCGACTTTTTGCGTTAGATCACCAGGTAAAAAGCCTAGATTCTCCCCTGCTTCCACCGCAGGCCGCACGAGAATAATCCGTCGCGCAAGATCGGATTCTAACGCTTCGACAGCGCAAGCGACGGCCAAGTATGTTTTGCCCGTACCGGCAGGTCCGATACCGAAATTGATATCATGAGTTTGGATGCGATGAACATAATGTCGTTGATTCGAGCCTCGTGGTTTGATGAGGCTCCGACGCGTTCTAATCACTACATTATCCGGGGCCAGATCTTCCAGCGCTTCTTCAATCCCAGATTCTTGCAAATGAATGTGCACAATTTCCGGCGTCAGGATGGTCTTTTCACTTAAATCGTAAAGTTGCTGTAAAACCTGCCCCGCTGCACGTGCGGATTCCGCCTCACCGATAATATGAAACTCATTCCCACGATTGTTGATCTCAACACCAAGACGTCGTTCTAGATGACGCAAATGCTCATCAAACTGGCCGCAAAGATTCGACAAACGTTCGTTATCGAGTGGTTCAAACGTGATATCTTCAAAACTTTGCACGGGTGAATTCTGCGCTTTCGCTGGAATATTCAATTAAGCCGACAACTGTTGAGGTTGATCTTTATTAGCCACAAAATCACCACGTAATGAGTTCGGTAGAGCTTCCGTGATTTTCACGTCAACCAATTGCCCGATCAAACGTTTATCACCGGTAAAATTCACCACGCGATTGTTCTCAGTTCGGCCTGAAATCTGCGACGGATCTTTCTTCGAAACGCCTTCGACTAAAACACGCTGCGTCGTACCCAACATTGCACGGCTATATTCGGCGGCTTGTTGATTGATGCGTGTTTGTAAAATAGACAAGCGTTGCTTTTTCACCTCATCAGGCACATCGTCCGGTAGATTTGCTGCTGGCGTGCCGGGGCGTTTGCTATAAATAAAACTGAATGAATGATCAAAACCAATATCCCCCACCAATTTCATCAAACGCTCAAAATCTTCTTCTGTTTCGCCAGGAAAACCAATAATAAAATCCGACGAGATAGTTATATCCGGTCGTGCTTCGCGTAATTTCCTGATCTTAGATTTGTATTCCAATGCTGTGTGACCACGCTTCATCGCTGCAAGAATACGATCTGACCCGTGTTGTACTGGCAGGTGCAAGAAACTCACCAGCTCAGGCACATCGGCATATGCGTCGATCAGACTATCCGAGAATTCTACCGGGTGCGACGTGGTGAAACGTATTCGCTCAATCCCCTCGATCGCCGCAACATATCGGATTAGTAAGGCCAGATCGGCCTTGCTGCCATCATGTCGCTCGCCCAAATAAGCATTAACATTTTGACCGAGCAAATTCACTTCGCGCACGCCCTGATTTGCCAGATCGGCCACTTCTGCGATCACGTCATCAAACGGACGGCTGAATTCTTCACCGCGCGTGTACGGCACAACGCAATAAGTACAATACTTTGAGCAACCTTCCATGATCGAAACGAACGCTGTCGGCCCATCAGCACGTGGCTCTGGCAGGTTGTCGAATTTTTCAATTTCAGGGAATGAAATATCGATCACGCGGCTTTTATTTTTTTTCTTACTCACCGGGCTGATTTCAATTTTTTTCGCTTTTACTTCATTCAACATGTCCGGTAAACGGTGCAGCGTTTGTGGACCGAAAACAATATCTACGTATGGCGCACGTTGCCAGATCGCATCGCCTTCCTGACTCGCGACACAACCACCCACACCGATCACCAGGTCCGGATTGGTTTCTTTACGCTTACGCCAACGGCCAAGTTCAGAAAAGAGTTTTTCCTGCGCTTTTTCACGGATCGAGCAAGTGTTTACTAACATCACATCCGCTTCATCCGGGTTTTCCGTCAGCTCAAGCTGATGGGTTTCGCCGAGCGTATCTGCCATGCGCGATGAATCGTATTCGTTCATCTGGCAGCCAAAGGTTTTTATGTATAATTTTCGCGTCATGCAAATTGTCGTTTTGTTCGGTTTCAGGGCGAGATAAGTTACTACTTTAGCTCGGTTTTTTCCAGCAGATCAGCATGTTTTGCCTATTTCTCTATCCCACAAGAAATAGGCTTGCTAAACCAAGAAATGCAAAAAAGCCGATCACGTCCGTGACCGTTGTAAGAATCACACCACCAGCAAGCGCCGGATCGATATTCATTTTCTTCAGCCACAGCGGCACAAGCGCACCAAATAATGCGGCGAAGATAAGGTTCACAACCAAGGCACTGGCGATCACGAGTCCGAGCGCATCGTTCTGAAACCAAAGACCCGCGATCAGTCCCACCACCGCAGCCCAGAGCACACCGTTTAGTAGCCCCACCGCCAGCTCTTTCATCAGCAATGCGCGCGAGTTGGATTTACCCAACTGGCCAATGGCAAGACCGCGTATGACGATCGTCAAGGTTTGACTACCGGCGATCCCACCCATACTGGCGACGATGGGCATTAAGACGGCCAAGGCGACAAGCTGTTCAATCGTCGCGGAGAAACGCCCGATCACCCATGCAGCAAGAAATGCTGTGGCAAGATTAATACCGAGCCAAAGTGCGCGACGACGAGCACTTACGACGATCGGTGCGAACATGTCATCATCCTGATCAAGACCCGCCATACTCATGAGTGAATGCTCACCTTGCTCGCGGATAACGTCGACGATGTCATCAACGAGAATCATGCCGACGGGCGCATCATTTTCATCAACCACGGCGACAGAAATCAGATCGCGCTGTTCAAAAAGTTTTGCTACTTCGTTTTCGGGCATATCGGTATGCACCGCACGAATTTCTTTGTTCATCACATCCGCGACGCTGGCATCCGCTTTACCGGTGAGAATACGCGGTAAATGCAGTAATCCTTTGTAGCGATCTTCGCGATCAACGACGACTAAACTGTCGGATTTATCGGGCATCTCGCCCTTCATACGAAGATAGCGAATCACAACATCAAGCGTCAGATCATCATAAACACTGAGAAAGTGGTGATCCATAAGACCACCTGCTGTGTCTTCCGGATACGATAACGCTTGCTCTAGTCGTTGACGATTGTGAACGTCCATCGAACCGAGTACTTCGTCGATCAGATCATCCGGTAAATCCTGGATGATATCGGTAGCATCATCCGTTTGTAGATTTTCTGTCGCAGCCGCCACTTCATGTGGCTGCATTTGCTCGAGTAAACCCGCACGCACACCATCCTGCGCGTGAGATAAAACTTCACCTTCAAGATCAGTTCCAATTAACTCCCAAAGGTGCGCACGGTCACGCGGAGGCAACGCTTCGAGAAGATCGGCAATTTCAGACGGGTGTAATTCTGTGATCCCATCTTTTAACCATTGCGTGTCGTCAAGACTGCCCGAATCAAGGGTTTCCTTGAGTAGGCTGAGTATCTCTTGGGTGCGACGGTCTTCGGTTTGCAACATGCTGGCTGGAACTTCGTATTAGGCCCGCTTATTGTAGCAGGCGCGGTTTGACAATTTATAAAAATAGCAGGAAATAATTAACGATTTAGCATGTCCAGCAACTGATTAACCTCTTCACTATCACTGGCATCGAGAATACGTTGCGTATGTTCTGATAATGCCTTGAAGTCACTCTTGTTGATGATGCGTTTAATTTCTAATAACGAGGCTGGATGAACGCTAAATTCACGCAAACCCAAGCTCAATAATAAACGCACGTATTGACTCTCCCCGGCCATTTCACCACACATTGCGACGGGAATATTGTAATTCTCACCCGCTTCAATGGTCATTCTGATCAGTTTTAAAACGCCAGGATGTAACGGATCATACAGATAATTCACTTCTTCATTGACGCGATCAATTGCCATACAATATTGAATCAGATCGTTCGTGCCGATGGAAAGAAAGTCCAACCGCTCCGCAAACTTATCTGCGGTGATCGCTGCAGCCGGAACTTCGATCATACCGCCAATCGGAATATTATCGTTGTAAGGAATACCCTTCTGATCAAATTCTTCCTTGATCGACGCGACAATCGATAACACTTGTCGCACCTCTTGAATATTTGACAACATCGGAATCATCATCCGGATGGGACCACGTGCAGAAGCTCGTAAAATAGCCCGCAATTGCGGCTCCAGCAGGGTCGGTTCTTTCAAACAAAGTCGGATCGCACGGAGACCTAAAGCAGAGTTTGAGGATAACGCTGTCGTCTCTTCCTCAAGCATGCCGTTCACCGTCTTATCCGCACCCAGATCTAATGTGCGTAGTGTGAGCGATCGACCAGCTAAGGCATTCATGACCTTAATGTACGTCTGATAATGCTCTTCTTCATCCGGTGGGTTATCACGGTTCATGTAGAGATATTCAGTTCGGTACAACCCGACCCCTTCAGCACCGACCGCTTGAACAGAATCGTAATCTTTTTCTAACTCAATATTCGCCTGTAATTTGATCTTGACGCCATCCAGTGTGATGGCTGGCGCTTCTTTGAGCTTGATCAACTCTTGTTGATAGAGCACTTGCTCATCAAGCTTTTGACGATAATTGTCCAGCACCGCTTCCGTTGGGTTGATCAGAACAATTCCTGCATTGGCATCTACGATCAACATATCTTCGTGATGTACGTAGCGCATTGCTCGGCGTAATCCGACAATACTCGGAATACCGATTGATCTGGCGAGAATAGCGGTATGTGAAGTTGGGCCACCGCGCTCCGTCAAGAATGCTGAAATACCTTGATGCTGCATTAACACGGTATCCGCTGGTGCCAGATCTTCCGCTAGCACAATAAAGCCCTGCAAATGACTATCTGGCTGCTCGTGTGGTTTTAAACCTTGATCAAGCAAAACGCGCTGAATCCGCTGAATGACTTGATCCACATCATCTTTTCGCGTCCGCAGATATTGATCATCCATCTCCTCAAACACGGCAACCAGTAGATCCCGCTGCAGTTTCAGCGCCCACTCAGCATTACAATTATGTTCACGGATTAGATTGATCGGTTCTTTAGTGATCGACAAATCATTGAGCATGAGCAAATGTGTTTCGATAAAAGCCGTCACCTCGTCAGAGGCATCCTGCGCCACATGTGCTCTTGCTGATCGAAGCTGCTGACGCGCGAGAGAAATCGCGATCCGAAAACGTGCAATTTCCTGCTCCAGCATGCCTTCTTCGAGTTTACGCTCGACAATATCCTGCTGATGGCGTTCTACAAGATGAACTTTACCGATCGCGATGCCGCGCGCAACACCGACACCTTGCAGCGAGAGTGTCGTCATTCAGGCTCACCAAAACGATCTTTAATTAATCGTTTCAATTCCATCATGGCCTGATTTTCATCAACTCCATCAACCGTGATCACCACCATCGCGCCCTTACCCGCCGCGAGCATCATTAAGCCCATAATACTTTTCGCATTAATCGACTTATCGCTTCGCGAGATTTTTATGTCGCTATAAAAGCTAGAGGCGACTTTAACTAACTTTGCTGCTGCGCGTGCGTGCAAACCCAGTTTATTTACAATTTCGACTTCTTCTTCGATCATGTTTGCCTTTTATTCGACTCGTAAAATCCCATTATGACCGGCATCAAGCGCTTTTTCCGTGAGCCCTTTTAAATCCTCACGCGGGTAATTCAACACACTCAATAACATCGGTAAATTCAAACCTGCAACCACGCTTACGTCTGTTTGTTTTGCTAACCGTGCAGCGACATTACTCGGTGTTGAGCCATACAAATCCGTCAACACCAAGACGCCCTGACCGTAATCGAGTTCTTTGCACTTTCGCTCTGCTTGCCGCAATAGATCTTCCGGCTCACATTCCTGACAAGCATTCACAATGCTGAACTTTAATGGACACTCACCCAATGTGGTGCGTGCAACATCGATAAAGGCCTGCGCCAAATCATCATGAGTGATGAGCAGTAATCCAACTTTCATAACGCCATATCTCGGTGCGATGCGAGCACATCTTTATCTTGCGTGATTAAATGCTGTGCAATTTTTTCAACCATATACACGGAACGATGGTGACCTCCAGTACAGCCGATCGCAATCGTCAGATAGCTGCGATCGTGGTTTTCGTAACGCGGCACCCACAGATCTAGAAATTGTTCGAGTTCCTCGCAGGCGGATTTCACTTCCGGGTGCCTTTCCAAAAATTCGATAACAGGTTCGTCTCGGCCGGTGTAATCACGCAAGCTCGTATCCCAATAAGGGTTAGGCAAACAACGCACGTCGAATTGAAAATCAGCTTCCGGTGGTGTGCTATATTTGAAACCAAACGACATCACATGAATAGACAATGTCCCACTCAAGCGCCTTGCCACACGTTCACGTACGAAATCACGCAACTGGTGAATATTGGTATGGCTGGTGTCAATACGTAAGCTCGCATTATCCAACAGTGGCTCTAATAACATTCGCTCATGCACAATCGCATCGCCGAGCGAAAGCTGATCGTTAGATAACGGATGACGACGACGTGTCTCGCTGTAGCGCTTGATCAGAATATTATCGTCCGCTTCGATGTACACTAATTCGAAACCAAACCCAGACTCTTTTAAATCTGCCATGACTTCCGGAAAATGCGATAAATCTTCCGCCGGGTTGCGTGCATCAATCCCTACCGCCACTTTGGTGTAATTCTGCCCGCCATCTTCACGCACTTGTTTGACGAATTCTTTCACAAGGTTAACAGGCAGGTTATCAATACAATAAAAACCCAAATCTTCCAGCGCATTTAAGACGATCGATTTACCGCCGCCTGACATACCTGTGACTATAATTAAGCGTTTATCTTGAGCTGGAATCATTCTTCCGGTGTCTCCATGAGTTGGCTTTGACGCTGCATAAAATCCTCCGTCGCGTTATAACCATTTAAACGCAAAATATGATTACGTGTCGCACACTCCACCATGACAGCGAGATTACGGCCTGGCGCAACAGGTAGGGTAATTTCAGGAATTTCTAGACCAAGAACATTGACTGTTCGGTAGCTTCCTTCTAACCGATCAACACTTAACATGCGCTCACTGTCGAACCGCTCTAGACGCACGATCAGACGCAAAAACTTATGCATTTTCACCGCACCCGCACCAAATAGTTCACGTACGTTAATGATGCCGAGCCCACGCACCTCAAGAAAGTTGCTCAATGCTTTGGGACAGGTCCCATCCACAATATCGGGTGCGATGCGACGAAACTCGGGGGCGTCATCGGCGATCAACCGATGCCCACGAGTAACCAGCTCAACAGCGAGTTCACTCTTGCCGACGCCGCTTTCACCGACAAGTAAAACACCGATCGTGATGATCTCCATATAAACGCCATGCAGATTGATCACTTTTGTGAGCTGGTTACTTAAATAATAATTCAGATCGCTGATCAGCTTATCGCTGGATTGTGGTGACGCGCACAGTGGCGTTTGACTCGACTCACATAATTCCAGCAGTCGCTCCGGCGGATCTTCTTGATCAGCAATGATGATCATTGCAGGCTCTAAGCGCATTAATCGTCCAAATGCCTCAACGCGCGAAATATCGCTAAGATCACGCAAATACTTGACTTCAGTATAGCCAAGCAATTGAATTTGGTTAGGGTGGATAAGACTGAGGTGTCCGATCAGGGATTTATGGAAGGGTGCTTGTAACAACCGCCGCGATCGGTTGTTTTCCAAATCATCCACATAACCACTGGGTTTGGTCGAATTGGATTCCGATTCTGTCTTCGGTGTGATTTTGCGATCACCACCGAGTCGTCCAGCGAGCCAGCGCAGTTCAAGCTCATCAGCGTGACTCTCAACTAGTTGGTTAACTGTAATTTGAGCCATGTTTATCTCGCTGTGGTGTAATTTAATTACCGTTGATCAATAAAGCCTGAGTTGTACTGGTTTCCGGCGCGGCGCGTAACTGATTGAGAAAGTTATCCTTGCTGAAACGTTCCGCCAGTTGAGCCAGAAGTTTAAGATGCTCATCGGTACATTCTTCCGGGACAAGAAGGGCAAAAAACATATCAACCGGTTGTCCGTCCATCGCATCAAAATCGACACCAGCATCTATCTTCAGGAAAGCGCCCATGGTTTTTTCTAAGCCGTTCATTCGACCATGTGGAATGGAAATACCATGCCCTAGGCCAGTACTGCCTAAACGTTCGCGTGCAATCAAGCTTTCAAATACTTCATTGCTACTATGTGTTGACGTTTCTGCAGCTAACATTCCTGCTAAGTACTCTAACACGGCTTTCTTACTATTTAACTCGATCCCCTGCTCAACGCGGCTGACCGGGAGTATTTCACTAATTAACATGGGCGCTTCCTGATCCTCTACATTCTCTGAAAAAAGCTCGCGGACCTATTCCGCGTTTTCTTCCCATGTTGTTTCGCGATGGCCACGATGATGATTTTGCAGTTTCTCTTTGTGTTTCAGAATTTGCCGATCAAGTTTATCGGTCATCTGATCAATCGCACTGTACATATCATCATTCTCTGCCTCGGCATGCATATCTGCACCTGCAACATGAACATTAGCTTCTGCTTTATGGCGAGCTTTCTCGACTTCAAGTACGACCTGTACTTGAGTGACGTGGTCAAAGTGTCTTTCCAGCTTTGCGAACTTGGAATCCACATGTGCGCGTAAAGAATCAGTAATGTCTACATGGTGGCCTGTGAGGATGATTTGCATAAGTCACTCCTTGTTTGATTTACTAAAAACTTACTCGTTGCGAGTAAGACCATAAAACGTCGTGCACTTACGCCAGACGTTTACGTTCGTTTGACGGTGGAATCATCATCGATTCCCGATACTTGGCAACAGTTCGACGTGCAACTTTAATGCCTTTCTCTACCAATAAGTTTGCGATTTTACTGTCGCTCAACGGTTTGGTCGTATTCTCTTCGCTTATGAGTTTTTTGATCACAGCACGAATTGCCGTTGAGGAACATTCCCCCCCCATTGTCGTGCTGACATGGCTGGAGAAGAAATATTTTAATTCGAATATGCCCCGTGGAGTATGCATATATTTACGTGTCGTCACACGCGAAATTGTCGATTCATGCATATCTAAGGCCTCTGCAATATCATGCAAAACCAATGGCTTCATCGCTTCTTCACCATATTCCAAGAAGCCACGCTGCCGTTCAACGATATTCGTTGCAACACGGAGTAATGTTTCACTGCGGCTTTGCAGGCTTTTAATGAACCAGCGCGCTTCCTGTAAATGCGCTTTTAGTGACGCATTATCAGGGCTATTGTCCGCCCGTTTTATCATGCCGGAGTAATACGGGTTTACACGTAATTGCGGGATCGCCTCAGGATTTAACTCTACTTGCCAAACACCTTTGTGCTTTCGTACATAAACATCCGGAACAATATATTCGATCCGTTCTTCTGCTAAGTGACTGCCTGGTCGGGGGTTAAGTGTTTGGATCAAAGCTTCGACTTGTAACATCTCATCTTTATTCAACTTCATCGCACGCAGTAACTGTGTGTAATCATGCGCTGCAAGTAAATTAAGGTGATTTGCAACGAGGATCATCGCCTCATTCAACCAAGGTGTATCCTCTTCGAATTCTTTCAATTGTAAGAGCAAGCATTCCTTCAGATCACGTGCTCCGACACCGGAAGGATCCATTGATTGAACGCGTGTTAAAACCGCTTCAACTTCTTCTTCATCTACCTCAATATCAGAATCCTGCATCAAGGTTTCACGGATTTCGCTGACGTCTGTTTTTAGGTATCCGTCTTTATCAATACCGTCAATAATAGAGTAGGCAATCGCACGATCTGTCTCGCTGAGGATCGTCATATTGACTTGCCAACTTAGATGATCCCATAGGTCTTCTGCTTTAGCGTTCAGCTGTGTTTCAAAATCAGGTGAGGAATCACCCGAAGAACTGGATGTCAGAGAGGCATTTACGTCGTATGTATCTTCCCACTCACTATCGACGGGAAGCTCATCGGGGATTTCATCTTTACCAGATGCTTCGGCTTCTAGAGGCGGAGTTTCAACTTCGGCATTCCCGCTATCGTCATCATTCGACGATTTAGCAGCAACTTCTTTTTCAAAATCGGATTCCGTGTCAGCAGCATCACTTTCGTTATCACCTTCTTCCACTTCCAGCATCATATTCGACTCAAGCACTTGCTGTATTTCAACGCTCAATTCCATGGTCGATAATTGCAATAGGCGGATTGCCTGCTGCAATTGCGGGGTCATTGTGAGGCTTTGTCCTAAGCGGAGTTGTATTGCTTGCTTCATATATGAATTGTCTTGCTACGTTCACTTAGCCAGTTAGTCGAAGTCGACCAAATCTGTGCTCGAGAATCATCTATTGTGAGTTTCATTCTATACGAAGTTCTCAAGTTGCGCTGAGAAAACACGTTATTTCTAGTTAAAAATTGAACACGTCGAATCATGACTTTCAATCAGATTGTAAATTCATCACCGAGATATACCCGTCGCACCTGCTCATCAGCAAGAATATGATCGGTTGTGCCTTCGGCAATAATTGTTCCATCATTAACAATATAGGCTCGATCACAAATTGTCAGCGTTTCTTTAACGTTATGATCCGTGATGAGTACGCCGATCCCGCGGTTTTTCAAATGAATAATAATGGTTTTTATATCAGACACGGAGATCGGATCAACACCTGCGAAAGGCTCATCGAGTAAGATAAACTCAGGCTCTGAAGCTAACGCACGAGCAATTTCCGTACGTCGACGCTCACCACCAGACAAGCTACTGCCTAGCGACCCGCGCACATGCGTAATGTGAAATTCACGCATCAAGCTTTCTGTCATGCGGGTTCTTTCTAATTCACTCAGCTCACGTCGGACTTGTAAAACGGCGAGGATATTCTCTTCTACAGTCAGCTTACGAAAAACAGATGCATCTTGTGGTAAATACCCTAAGCCACTGCGCGCACGTTGCTCCGTAGGTTGATCGGTCATATCCACCCCGTTCAATTTTATCTGCCCTGTATTCGCTCTGATCAAGCCGGCGATCATACGAAAACTGGTGGTTTTTCCGGCACCGTTTGGCCCGAGTAACCCGATCACTTCACCACCCGCCACTTCTAGACTGACATCTTTAACCACTTGCCGAGCACGATAAGATTTGCTCAAATTTTTCACTGAAAGCAGGCTCATGGCAGGGCAATATCCAAAACGAAATCGAGATGAGGAAGTAAGGACAACGTAGTACGATCGCTTAACTTATTTTTTCGTAGGTGGCGGCAGAATGACTTTAATGCGCCCCGTGTTGCTATCCGCGGTTTTACCGGACGGAGTCGCTTCGCCGGTACTGGCTTTACGCGCAATCATTTTGCTGAGTTTGGTATCGTATTCAATATTGTAGGCGCGAAAGAGTTTACCGTTCTGAGTTAACTCCGCTTCTTCAGTCATCACGAGTCGATCTTGCACGGCAAGATAATCGATCTTGATTCCTTTGCCATCAATTTCGCCCTGCTCAGGATTATCCGGCATTTGTTTAAACTTGGCCGGTTTGCCTAGCATCGTTGCGGTTTTCAGTGTGTTGTCATCATTATAGAGAATCGTTAGACGATTTCCCCAAAGGCGCATTGTACCTTGCGTCACGAGTACATTACCGGTGTAAACGGTGATGCCACTGGCATCATCCAGCTCTGCCGCGTCCGCTTCGATCTGAATCGGTTGCTCTCGATCCGTTGATAGCGCAAAGACCAGACTGCTGATCAGAAGGCCTGAAAATGCACTGGTTAAAGAAAGGAGCTGCTTTTTAGTTGGCCGTATTTTCATACCGTCCTCGGACTTGATTCAGAAGTTTTAATTGTCGTTTTTGTAAGTTTGCCTGTAAACCCACCGCAGTGACTTTACTCGACGGAGAGAGAATCATGACAAAATTATCCGTCTCTGCATATTCTTCGTCGATGAGGATTTTTAAATCCGTGGTGATCATCTCAATTTCTTTCGGAGTCTCTTTGCTTGCATTTGGCTGATCACGCCAGATATACACTTCACCATAAAGCAATAATTTTTCACCGTCACCGCTTAACCAGCCGCGTTCCGCTGTGATGTGCCACGGCATAACCCCTTCTTCATTGTAGATCTCCATCACAGGACTCTCCAGATCGACGCTGTCATCGAGTGGAAAATGTTTCATCACATCCGCTTCCAGACGCGCTTTGGGTAATCCATCCAGATCCATATCGGTTCGTTTAAAATTCCACATGATCGAATCCGGTTCGCCGCGATCCTTGACCTGTGTCGCCATATTTTCTTTTTGCAATGACGTGTGTACCCAGCTCGTCAGCAAGACAACCACAACCAACACCAAAATGGTTACCCAACGTGCCATGCAATTTATCCGTTTAGGTACTGTTCGTGGATGCGATCGAGTTTACCGTGTGCCGTTAGGATCAGGTCAGAAATTTCACGTGCGGCGCCTTGACCACCTTCTTGCTTGGTGATCAGATCGGCATGTTGTTGAACGAACGCATTGCCGCCCGGCACAGTAATACCCAAACCGGCGCGTTTGATCACAGGCAAATCCGGCAAATCATCGCCCATATACGCCGCTTGGTCAGCATCCAAACCCGTGTCCTTTAAGATACTCTCAAACACGCTTAATTTATCCGAACAACCTTGATAAACATGTTTGATACCGAGTTCCTGCATACGTTGAACGACAATTTGTGATTGACGTCCAGTGATGATCGCTAACTCGTAGCCGCTCTTCAGCAACATCACTAAGCCTTGCCCATCTCGAACGTGGAAGGTTTTAAACTCTTCCCCATTGTCGCCGAGGGTCAAACCGCCATCGGTTAAAATACCATCAACATCGAAGGCTATCAGTTTGATTTTATCGAGCTTGGCTTGCAGATACGGGGGAATATTCTGCACTAGATGACTCCTGTGCGTAACAGATCGTGCATGTTCAACACGCCGATCAAATGATTATTTTCGTCGGTCACCACCAGTGCATTGATGCGTTTTTCTTGCATCAAGCGCAAGGCTTCTGCGGCTAACATGCTTTCTTGAATTTTCAGGCAATCGCGCGTCATAACAGAACTGATCGAAGCCGCATGCACATCCACACCTTGATCCAATGCTCGGCGTAAATCGCCATCGGTAAAAATACCTTGCATGCGCTTTTCATCGTCAACGACCGTGGTCATGCCTAGCCCTTTTCGTGACATTTCAACTAACGCATCACCGAGTAATGTATCACTCGCGACCATCGGGACTTCTTGATCGCGGTGGATCAATTCACCCACGCGTAACAACAAGCGCCGCCCTAACGAACCACCAGGATGCGACAGGGCAAAATCATCTTCGCTGAATCCTCGCGCTTCCAACAAGGCGATCGCGAGTGCATCGCCCATCGCCAGTGCCGTGGTAGTGCTAGCAGTGGGTGCTAAGCCGAGCGGACAGGCTTCTTTTTCAACACTGACATCCAGATTAATATTGGCGGCTTGCGCTAAGGTTGATTGTGCATTACCCGTCAAACTGATCAGTGGTACACCAAGGCGCTTAATGATCGGTAACAACACCAGCACCTCATCCGTTTCACCCGAGTTGGACAATGCGATGACGACATCTTTTTGTGTGATCATACCCATGTCGCCATGACTCGCTTCCCCTGGGTGCACAAAAAAAGCCGGTGTGCCGGTGCTCGCCAGTGTTGCCGCGATCTTGCTGCCGATATGTCCAGACTTACCCATACCGATCACAACCACCCGACCTTCGCAATGCATCAAGTGCTGACACGCCGTAACAAAATCTTCATTCAAACGTTTCGCTAATGCGCCCAATGCCGCAGCTTCAGTTTCGATCACGGCGATACCTAATGAAAGAATGTTGTCTTCTCGAACGTGATCTGTTGCTTGTCTTTCTCTCTGGCTCATGAGTTTACTGCTTTGATTCTAGACAGATTGGAACAGTATATACTGATACGCAATAAAGCCGACTAAAAGCAGCACGCCATTTAACCGTGTAATTGTCTGCGCACGACGTAAGCCGTAGGCCATGAAAAACATCAACGCGCTCAGTAATAACATGAAAGGATAATCGCGGCTCAAGACTTCCGCATCGACGGCTGACGGTGCGATCAAACCGGGTACGGCCATCACGCCCAAAATATTGAACATGTTTGAACCGATCACATTACCCAGTGCGAGATCTTGCTCGCCTTTTAACGCGCTCATCACGGACGCGGCCAATTCAGGTAATGACGTCCCGATCGCGACGATAGTCAAGCCGATCACGAGGTCACTCACACCAAAAGCTTTAGCGATTTCTACCGCGCCATACACCATCGCTTGTGACCCGCCCACCAACAAAGCCAGGCCAAACACAAGCCAGAGACTGGCCGCTTTAAGACTCAGTCCTTCCACCACCTCTGCTTCAATTTCGGCAATCAGTGGATCATCTTTGCCGCCACGTTTACCGAGGTAAACGGTCAATGTGATGATCACCACCAGGCCGATCGCAAGAATCATCCCATCCAGTCGTGATAAATCACCGCTAAAGATCAACGCGTAGGTAAGGAGCAGCGCGGCAAACATGATCGGGAATTCACGTTTGATCGTGATGGAGTTGACCAATAGTGGGCTGATGATTGCTGTGATCCCCAGCACCAGACCAATGTTCGTGATATTTGATCCAACAGCATTACCGATCGCCAACCCCGGCGAACCTTCCATTGACGCCACGGCAGCAACGAGCAGTTCTGGCGCGGATGTTGCGAAAGCCACAATGGTCAAGCCAATGATCAATGGTGACAGGCCCAAGGTTCTGGCCAAGCCCGAGGCACCTAATACAAAACGATCTGCGCCGTATGTCAAAAAAACCAAGCCGACCAACACCGCAATAATGCTTAACATCATGATAATAATTTCTCTTTTTTCGCTTGCACCAAGGCAAGTCTAAATGACGCGGCATGATGCCAGAGTTTGTCAGGGCAGGCAAAGTCACGCGTACGCGAAAACAGAGCTCTATTCTCCTTTTCAAGGCTTGCATTTCAGATGACAGGCTCTCACCATAGTGCGACGATTAATGACCAAGTTTGACGTACTCATGGACCCACGCCTGGACGCAATTCATCAATGGCTTAAAACCCAGCATAATTTTCACGATTATCAAATCGAACCGGCATCGGTTGATGCGAGTTTTCGTCGCTATTTCCGCCTCATCACGTCCGATCAAACTCGCATTATTATGGACGCACCTCCGGAGCATGAAGATTGCCGTCCGTTTCTGGATGTCACACGCCGCTTGCTGGAGGCGCAGATTAATGCCGCTGAGGTACTCGCACACGATCTAGATCAAGGGTTTCTCTTGTTACGCGATCTTGGTTCAGTCATGTATCTGGATCAGCTCAGTAAAGAAACTGCCGACCCACTTTATCAAACCGCAATGACAACATTGATACAAATGCAGACTCACGCATCTACCGAGCACTTACCGGTTTATGATGAAGCGTTACTTATGCGTGAGATGCAGCTTTTCCCTGAATGGCTGATCAAGAAGCATCTCGAACTACCTGTGCCCGCAGGAATACAAGACATCTTCCAGCTTCTTGCTGAAAATGCACTGACGCAACCGCAAGTGTTTGTGCATCGCGACTACCATTCGCGCAACTTAACGGTACTCCCAGAGAATTCACCCGGTGTGATCGATTATCAAGACGCGGTACTCGGCCCGATCACCTATGATCTTGTTTCATTGTTACGCGATTGCTACATTCGTTGGCCACAAAGGCAAGTTTATCAATGGCTTAGTAATTATGCCGATCTGGCAGAGGCTGCTGGATTACTCATACCGGCACAACGAACCAACTTGCGCCGTTGGTTTGATCTCATGGGTATTCAACGTCATCTCAAAGCCAGCGGTATCTTCGCGCGACTGCATCATCGGGATGGTAAACAAGGTTACTTGAAAGATATTCCGCGCACGGTACAGTACATCGCAGATGTCAGCGATACGTATCCCGAGCTTAAGAATTTACGAAATTACCTGCTAACTAAAATAATACCCAGACTAACTTAGAGAGGACGCACTGTGAAAGCCATGATTCTCGCCGCTGGACGCGGCTCACGTATGGGCAAATTAACTGAAAATACGCCCAAACCACTCCTTGCTGTAGCGCATGAACAAAACGCAAAAACCCTGATCGAATTTCAAATAGAAAAACTCGTCGCGGCCGGTATTACCGAGATTGTGATCAACCGCGCACAACACGCCGATCAGTTCGAAAGTGTACTCGGCGACGGCAGTGCTTACGGCGCAAGTATCGTCTACTCTGACGAAGGCGACATCCCCCTCGAAACCGGCGGCGGTATTTTTCACGCTCTGCCCTTGCTCAATGAATCCAGTTTCCTGGTGCTTAACGGTGATGTTTGGTGTGATTTTGATCTGACAAAACTTCCTAGTGAACCTCAAGGTTTAGCGCATCTCGTCCTCGTTCCGAACCCTGAGCATCATCCAGAAGGGGATTTCGCGATTGAACAAGATCGGATCCGTCTCAACGGCGAACATAAATTCACCTTCAGCGGCGTCGCGATTTACCGACCCGAACTGTTTGATGAATGCCAAGATGGTAGTTTCGCCCTCGCCCCCCTACTCCGTCACGCAATTTCCCAAGATCTTATCGCTGGCCAAATCCATACAGGTACTTGGATGGACATCGGCACACCAGAACGCTTGGCTGAATTAGAAAATTTATTAGCTGAACCAACAATGTAATTAATTCGTCCAGTTATAAAAAAGCCCGCTAAATGCGGGCTTTTTTATAACTGACTTTAAATGAGTTTAATATAGATAGATCGCGTTACAATCTTGAGACTCCGTCGATAAATTCCAAGATTTAGATGAAGTCACTGTATTCCCTTCACCTGTCGCTCCGCCTGTTGTGCAACTGCCATCTTGGCCATCAGCCTCGGTACTTGTTGTACTGGACGCACCATTCGTAGCTCTCAGTACGCCCGCGTCAGGCTTACCATCATCCAGTTTTGTATCTAATTCTGAGGCAACTCTAACAGGGGTCAGTCTACCTGCAATGAAACCCAATCTTTCAGCCGCTGTTCCTTGACTCAAATATTTTTTCGTTCTCCAAAGAAGAACTGGACTACCAAATGCGTTTGCAGGTGCATGAGTCCCCACATTATAGGTCCCAGAAGCAGCACCTCCTTGATAGCTACCTACGATAAAATTTGCTCCACTCAAATGAGTCCACAATGCAGAACCTTCGGCATAATCATCAGCATCAACTCTGCCATTCCCATCCCCGCCGAATTGTCCTTTACCACTATTACAGCCAGCAAGATTATTATCACCAATTGCAGCACAGGCATCATCTGCTTTCATATCTCCCGGAACTGCGCGATAACGATCAATAAAACCATAGTACGCCGCTTGCACGCTTGCATTTTGATCAGCCATATTACGTACTCGGGCACTATTTATTAACTCTTGCCCTTTTAATATCCCCCCCAAAAGCAGTCCAATAATGACTAAAACGATCGCAATTTCCACCAGCGTAAAGCCCGCTTGCTTATGTATTTTTATATTTGACATCCACTTGTCACCTTCGTTAGTTTTAATAGATTAACTGCTGAATAGCAGAAAACATGCCACTGAAATAACCTATTGATTGATAATGCTTTTAACAGTGTCTGACAGTTCTATAGAGGCATGTGTTGACGATACAACAACACAACTGTTGAAATTTCAACACCTGCTGAAATCACTCATTTTTGTGACGGAGTTCCTCTTGCCTTCGCCTCTTCTAATTGTTCTAGTCGTTGGTGCAAGAAAGTCTGCTCATGCGGATCGGTTATCTGACCACTATCAAGTAATGCTCCGAGTAAAATTTTCGCGCTTTCAACTTCGCCCATATCTTCACGCAGGAAAATATGCATTTGCTTTGCCCAGCTGGGTACGCTGTTAGACTTAACGTTCTCGGCAAGACGATCTGCATATTGCAATGCTAATGGCAGATCATGCAGCCGATGGCGTGCCACAAAAACCGCTTGCGCTAACCAGGGCCAACGTGACTCAGGATCGACCATGAATTGATCAGCGACAAAATTCAACATCTGTCGCTGCCGATCTTCATCCTGCACTTCGGCATACACACGTACCGCACTGAGTAAGGGATACGGCCCAATCGGGTCGAGCGACAATGCCCGCTCAAGCCAACTCTGAACATGAGCGTAGTCCAGATCTTTAAACGCAATGCTAATTCCAGGCTGATAATCATACGCTTGCAAAGACAGCATGATCAGTTTGGATAAGCTGATCGGATCGCCCAGACTCATCACACGCAGTTGCTGTTCTGAAGGTGCAGTAGATAAAGGGCGCAGATGTGACTCCGCCGTATTAAAACGTAGCTGAAAACTAATCTGTAGAATGAGGCTAATGAATAACGCGATCCACAGCCAACGTGGGAGCTGTCGAAGTGGTCGTGTTTTTACGCTGCGAACAAACATCTTCAACTATCAAGATTTTTGCGATAGAGATCAAACAAACCAATCGCAAGCAACAGGCTAATATAAAGCACACTTTGCACGCTGATCAGACCAACATCGATTGAAAAATTTTGCCGTGCAGCTGGCAGCGTCAGCAACCATTCCGTTCGGGTAAACAGAGAGAGATCCGGCAAGATCACACTGATGAACTTCACCACGTATGCGATAAAATGTGTCCATGTTGAAGTTAAATCCACCAACGGTCCCTCGCTCATTAAACGAATCGCGGTGATACTTCTCGATAGTAAATAAACGGCAAATACGGCGCTAATGGCAGAAACCATTTGACTAAAACTCAGTACACAGACCAAGCATAACGCTGTCATGATCAGACATTCTGCGAACAGGCTTAAACTCCAATATAGCACTTCACCGCTCGCGGCGAAAAACCACACACACAGACCGGCGGTCGTTGCGGAGATAAAAGCCAATAGACCAAACCCGGTAAATTTTCCGAATAAATATTGCGCTCGAGTGATCGGCAGGGCGAGCGTCAACTCCATCCCCTTGTCATTAATTTCTCGCACAAAACTACTGATCACATAAATACTCAGAACAAATACACTAAGCAATCTCAAACTTGCTGCGAGGATACTAATACGAATCGTTTCTGTCTCCGTGATCGCCTGGCTCGTCATAAAAGCAGATAAACCAACACCGGCGATGATCACCATCAACAGTAACAATGCAAAATGAGTACGCCACGCCTCGAGTATTGTGAATCGAGCTATGTGAAAGATGGCAGGCACATTAAATTCCTCTAGAATATGATCACACCAATTTATAGGGCATTGTAATCGCTCCCCGCTATCATGCCACCTGAATCCAAGTTTTATCATCATCGTCAGCTCAATGGTCTTTGGGTTCTGGCGGCCATGTTATTGTTATTGCATCTGGCGATCTGGATCGACTTTAACAGCGCGATTTCACGTTCCATCATCCTTGCACACCTCGGGCTATTCTTTATCTGGCAACCACTTTGGGGGCGCGATCAAGTGGTGCCGCTGCGCGCGGGTTTGCTATTTATTTTATTTACTGCTGCATTTATCTATTGGCTGAATTGGTGGATTATTTGTTTGTGGATCAGCTTACTTGTTGGACTGGTGTCAGGTCTGACAGTCGAGAACACCAACGAACGCCGTGCTTACTTTCTCACCTTAGTATTTCTCGTTTCTGAAATGCTGATCCGCGCAACCACACAATTGTTTAACATTCCGGCGCTCGATCCCCATATTAATAATTTATTCCGTTACGGATTATTTTTATTACCGTTTCTTATCTTTCTGATCAGTTGGGATACACCATCCGAAGCGCAGATCCGACCATTAGACTTTTTCCGTAGTATCACCATGGCCATGCTCTCTGGCATGCTCGCTGCAGGCAGTTTATTGATCATGTATCACAGCGGTGTTGAATACGCTGTGGCACTATTACAAGCCTTAATCTACCTCTCCGTCTTTCTCTTTATTCTCGGTTGGTTGTCGTCCCCCACGTCTGGTTTTAATGCCTTTGCACAATTATGGGAACGCTCGATTCTTAACATCGGTACTCCTTTTGAACAATGGTTAGGCGAGCTTGCAGAACTGGCGGAGCGTGAAAAGCACCCTGAAGCGTTTTTCCGATCTGCCATGCAAAGGCTGGTAAATCTACCCTGGATAGAAGCCGTACATTGGCGCTTGGCCGAATCGCACGGCGGCAAAGAAGCTGTCGAAGGTAGCGGTACACGCCACCGGTTTGATATCGACACCGGCACATTTAGTGTCAGTCTTTACACACGCCGCGCAGCAGGGCCAACCTTGCGAATGCACTGCAAATTACTGATCGAGCTTGTCCACCATTTTTATGAAGCAAAACACCGTGAGCTCGAACTCATGCAACAAACCCATCTGCAAGCGATTTACGAAACTGGGGCGCGCGTTACACACGATATCAAAAACCTGTTGCAATCATTGCAGACCATCACCAGCGTGCTTGAGAGTGAAGATAATAGTACGCGCGATACTGTCTCCGGTGGGCAGCAATTGTTGCAAAAACAACTGCCTCATATTACCCAGCGGTTGCAGCTCGCATTAGATAAATTACGTGACCCAGAAGACGTGACGATTGAGCACATGTCTTTGCAAAGTTGGTGGAAAAAACTTCAGCAGCGTTTGCGATCGGATCAAGTCCTGTTCCAAGCCAGCATTCAGGCGAACCCGATCATTCCGTTTGATCTGTTTGATAGTGTGATCGAAAACCTAATGGAAAATGCGTACTTTAAAAGCCAGACCGAAACACCGGTCACGATCACCATTTCATTGTTAACAGCGGAACAGAGTGATCGACACACGGAAATCAAATTAAGCGTTTGTGATAACGGATCAGCCGTACCGGACTATTTGGTTAATCGATTATTTTTACAACCAACGGATTCCAACAGCGGCTTGGGGATAGGATTGTATCAAGCGGCACGACAGGCCGAATTAAATGACTACACACTGAAACTTGTGCACAACGAACTGGGGCGTGTTTGTTTTCAATTGAGTAAAATAAACGATCTTAACGAACTTGATGCTTAACTTTTTGATCAGATGAAAATCATTAAACGGCGTTAACTTTTAGGCTGATCTGCCCCCGGCTAAGATCGTTCAACGCGATTTTCAGTTCAGCCAATTTCACTTCCGGTAAAGTGCATCGAATCGATAATTGATTCGAGTAACCGACCTCCACCTCACGGGCATTTGCACTTTGTAATGCACGCCGGATCGGATCTTCCAAAGCAAATTCCGCCGTAAATTTCAGATGTATTGTTGCTATGCGTTTTTGCGTTGGCAAAATTTTGAGCACTTCCGTTACGGAGCTGGAGTACGCACGTGCAAGCCCCCCTGTGCCTAATTTCGCACCGCCGAAATATCTCACCACTGCGATCACGATATCACCCACATCACCATGCTGAAGGACATTTAACATCGGCTTTCCGGCTGTCCCATTGGGTTCACCGTCATCACTAAACCCAACGTGCGGTGTGTTGTTCGGCTCACCTGCGACAAAGGCATAACAAACATGACCCGCATCAGGATATTGTTGTCTAATTGAGGAAATGAAAGCGTGTGCCGATGCGCTGTTTTGCACTGGTGCGGCGAAAGCGATAAAACGACTTTTTTTGATCAACTGTTCATATTGCGTGATCTTCGTGGGCACAAGGTAATCTGACATTGCCCCATCATAACAGCCTGATCGCGTCACAATGTGATCGCGCTCGACGTGCGCTATGGCATGGCCAATTCTGATCAGACTCTGACTAAAGCACTGCTCAAATTTATAGTCGGATTCTTCTTACACTTAATTCCGACTTTCAATACTTACCGGCATAACCCATAAATCGTACAGTGTTCACAACATGTCAGCGTTTAACTGAACGACTGATTCCGTTCTATTATTTTTCAGGAGTCGAAAATGAATAAGAAAACACTTACGATGCTAACGGCCATGACGCTAAGCGGTGCATTACTTACCGCCTGTGATGCGGATATTGAAGAACCGGGTAGCCTGCCTGATGTTGATGTCAAAGCTGACGCAGGGAATTTGCCAGAATATGAAGTCAACAAAACGAAAGATGGCAATATGCCGTCCGTCGATGTTGATGTGAAAGGCGGCAAATTACCAGAGATAGATGTGGACACTGCGGAAATTGAATTAGACACCAAAACCGTCGAAGTTGAAGTTCCCGACATTGATGTAAAAATGCCAGACGATAAAGAATAGTTGTCGATCAGACGATCAAAAAAAGCCCTCATCAATGAGGGCTTTTTTATCATTAAAACATCAGAAAAGCTTGATCACATTTATTTAATAAACAACATTTCTGAATACTTCGGTAACGGCCAAAGCTCATCAGCAACCAGTGCTTCAAGTTTGTCTGCATGGGTTCTCACGTCATCCATCAAACCACGAATCACATCTGCACAATAATTTAAATGAAGCTCAGTTGTCTCGAAGTCTTCTTTTTCGATCGCTTCACTCAGTGCGTCAATTGATACTTTCATCGCATTAACTTCTCCAACAATGCTCTGCGTCAATCCGCTATCCAGCACGACACCTAGCTCACTGACACTTGTTGCTGTCATTGTCAGATCAGATAAATATTTGATCGCCGCCGGGTAGATTGATGTTGTCGCCATATCAATGACTAACTTCGCTTCCACTTCGATCGACAAGATGTATTGCTCTGCATAAACTTCAAAACGGCTTTCGAGTTCAACAGGTGTTAACACGCCCGTGCTTTCGAACAGTTTAATCACTGACTCTTCGCGCAACGCAGGTAATGCGTCGGCTGTGGTTGGTAAGTTTTTCAAACCGCGTTCTTCCACTGCCATACGATGCCATTCAGATGAATACCCATCACCACCGAAGACAACATTCCCGTGTAATTCCATCAACTCTTTCAACACGCTCAAAACGGCATCAGCCTGATCTTTACCGTTATTTAACTCTGCTTCGAGTTTTTCAGAAACCCAGTTTAATGAATCAGCCAGCATGGTATTCATAGCGACTAACGGACCTGAAACGGATTGTGATGAACCGACCGCACGGAACTCAAAACGGTTACCTGTAAATGCGAACGGCGATGTACGGTTACGATCACCGGGATCGCGTTTGAACTGAAGGATTTGCGACAGACCAAGATCCATCATACCGCCATCTTTATGAACAGAAACTTTGCCTTCTTTAATATCGTTAAAAACGCCTTCTAGCTGATCACCTAAGTAAACAGACAAAATCGCTGGCGGTGCTTCATTCGCACCAAGACGGTGATCATTCGATGCAGAGGCGATAACCGCACGCAATAATGGTCCATAAAGATGTACACCTCGAATCACAGCGCCACAAAACAACAGAAAATTCAGGTTTTCATGTGGGGTGTTACCAGGATCTAATAAATTACCTTGTGTTGCGTTGCCGACAGACCAGTTCACATGCTTTCCTGATCCATTCACACCGGCAAAAGGTTTTTCATGCAGCAAGCACAAAAAGCCGTGTTCCTTCGCGGTGCTTTGCATTAACGTCATCATTAATTGTTGATGATCAGCCGCCACATTCGCGGCTTCAAAATACGGCGCGATCTCAAACTGGCCTGGCGCGACTTCGTTATGGTGCGTTTTAGCTGGAATACCCAGTTTGTACAACTTGTCTTCATAATCCTGCATGAACACTTGCACACGCTCAGGGATCGCCCCGAAATAGTGATCATCAAACTGTTGGCCTTTTGCGGAAGGCGCTCCGAATAAGGTTCTTCCACAAAGTAATAAATCAGGTCGGCTATTCGCAAAATTACTGTCCACTAAAAAGTATTCTTGCTCCGCACCACAACTCGAGTTTAATGGTGCGATATCTGTCTCACCCATTAATGAAAGGACTTTTTGCGCCGCTTCATTCATCGCTGCGTTAGAACGTAAGAGTGGAATTTTTTTATCCAGTGCTTCGCCCGTCCATGACATAAATACACTTGGGATCATTAAAGTCGCGGCATTATCCGTCTGCATAATATAAGCAGGGCTACTCGGATCCCAAGCGGTATAACCTCGTGCGGCATTGGTCATTCGCAAGCTACCGTTAGGAAAAGAAGAACCATCCGGCTCACCTTTGATCAGAAGACTGCCGGTAAATTCGGTGATTGCATTACCTTCTGCATTGGTAATGATAAAACCATCATGCTTTTCTGCCGTGACATTGGTCATCGGATAGAAGATGTGTGAAAAGAACTTAGCGCCTTTCGCGATTGCCCAGTCTTTCATCGCAGCTGCAACCACATCTGCCGTTGCCGGATCGAGAGGCGCACCCGTTTGGACCGTTTTCTTCATCGCTTTGAAGGCGTTTTTAGACAACGCTTCTTCCATTGTCGCGAGGTTAAAAACATCCTCTGCCCAAATTTTGGTCAAGGGCTTGGGTTTCTTGACCTCTTTTGGTTCACGGTTTGTTATTTGGAAAATTGCTTGGGCGCGGGATTCATTGCCACTCATATCGTTGTCCTCTCCTATCGGGCGGGGGTTTGGGGATAATCACCTCAACGTTTTGAGGCTAAATTATTTTTCTTTATCGTTACCCCTATCAGCAATTTTCAGACCAGTTGTAAGATCAGGCACAAGATCCTCTTCACTCACAACTGCAGATTACGAAAAAAATCGGTACATCAATCCGAGAAGTTAAATCTTAAACATCGCGATCTTACTCATTGCGATCGCAAAAAACGCGTTTGACTAATCCAATCCGCCAGTGAGTTTATCCTTAACCTAGAAACACGGCGGTTGCTTGAATACTGCCCTACGCAACGGATCGCAATGTATCGCCTTCAGCAGAGCAACTCGAGATCGCCTGCATAAACTCGTCGCCCCAGTTGATAATGTCATTGCGTTTAACCACATCGAAAGCTTCTTTTAACCGGTTAACTGCTTCGTCATCACTCATACTAAGCGCACGTAAGCAGGTCGTGACAAGATCATGTGGGTCGTGTGGATTCGTTAATAAACCACCGCGTAATTCTGCTGCAGCTCCGGTAAATTCAGACAACACCAATACCCCTTTGCCATCAATCATACCCTGCGTAGCGACAAATTCTTTTGCGACAAGATTCAATCCGTCACGTAATGGTGTGATCCACATAACGTCTGCAGCTGCGTAATAGGCAACGAGATCCTCAAAGGGAAAACTACGGAAGAAAAATTGCACCGGCGTCCAACCGACCTTACCGAAACGCCCGTTGATGCGACCGACAATTTGTTCAATCTGTGTCTGCATTTTTCGGTAGATCGTAATTTCCTTCGCCGCTGGGACGCAGATATTCACCAACGAGACTTTTCCGATCTGCTCCGGATTCTGTTCTAACATCAACTCAAAGGCTTCAAGCTTCGGCACAATGCCTTTTGTGTAATCAAGCCGTTCAACCGACAAAATCATATCCGTCTGTTTAAACTCCTCCTCAAGATAACGTCGTTTTTCTTGCACAGCAGGTTTCTCTAAGGCATCGCTTACACGTTTAAGATCCAGACCAACGGGCAAGGCGCCGAGTTTAATGCGGCGATTATTTACTTCGATTTCAGTTGTCATACGATCCAAGCCAACAGCACAACCATAACTCAAAAATCGTGGTGCACAGTTTTCTCGTTGAATTGTTTTAATCGGTGACACACCACGCGCGACATCAACAAAGTTTTCTGCCTGACGCGGAATATGGAAACCAATAAAATCACAATGCAAAAGACTACCGATAATATCCCGTCGCCACGGCAACACATTAAACACGTCCGCCGATGGAAAATACGTATGGTGAAAAAATGCGATCGTCACATCTGGACGCAATTCGCGTAAATACGCTGGCACCATCCACAAATTATAATCATGGATCCAAACAACGGCATTTTCAGCAGCCTCTGCAGCCGCGTGTTCTGCAAATTTTTTATTCACCTCAAGGAACACTTGCCAGTGATCTTCACGGAATTTTGCGCGCTCCCAAAAAGTATGCAGCGTTGGCCAAAATGCTTCTTTAGAAAAACGTTTATAAAAAATATCTACTTCTCGTTTACTTAAAGATACCTTTGATGAGATCAAATTCGGATAACGCTTTGTATCAACTTGCGTGCGTGTTTCAAAATTACTTACTTCGGATTCCATGGTTGACCATGCGATCCACGATCCTGATTTTCCGTCAGCAAAAAAACTTAATAGGGTTGGAATAATGCCATTGGGTGACGTCGGTCTGCGGTGATTTAACTGCCCGTCCTCAATAAACTCTTCAAACGGCAAGCGATGGTACACAATCACCAGATCAGACTTTCCCGGCGCGATTTGATCGCTGTTCACCTCGTTAATATTTTTTTGTCCAAGTGATTTGAAATGACTCAATGCTTGCAGAATACCGCCACAACCAGGGCTATCAGCATGTAAAACGTTTTCCTGATCCTTCGTCATGTCTACTAATTTATCTTCAGACTCACCCACACAAACGCCGAAGAAATTTTCTTTATACATGGACAGATCATTTAACGTATCGCCAGCGACCAATACCGTGTCCTGATCAATACCAAGGTGTTTAACCAACGCTTTTAAGGTCGAGCCTTTATTCACGCCACGTGGTAAAAAATCTAAATATCGACTGGCAGAATAAAGTAGATCACAATCGAAAGAGTTTGCGATTTCTGCGATTTCGTCTGTCACTGCACCTGGCTCACAGAAGAACGAACAACGTCTTTTTTGCGGAACATCCTGACGTTCAATCCCATCGAATTGACTCATGGTTTGCACAATTTCATCTTCACCTGGCCAGCTTTGATCAATATCAGCTTGGAGGGGCTGCACTGACTGTAGATTTTCACCATCGACAACTGTCGCACCCACATCGCAAATAATATAAGACGGTTGTGGAATCGTCGGATCGGATAGTAACGGCATAACGGATTCCAAGCCGCGTCCCGTGACGAAAACTAATTGAATATCTTTACGCTGGGAAACCAGCTGATAAAGTTGTTGTCGATCTTCCGCGCTGCCAGCGAGGAATGTTCCATCTAAATCCGTTGCTAATAACATGTGCTTCTCCTGTTAGTGATAGTGCATTCTCCTGAATAAAATTTTGATGAATTTTTAATCGGTTTATCTTCACTAGATAAAAAATATAAATCGATTAAAACTCATTCGATCATAAAATTTTATTTTAAAAGTTTAATTCTTTTCTTCGGATGCTTGGTTCACCTCATCAGTATGTCCCCACACAGAAGCATGTTCTACGTGAAGCTCACTATCGACTTGGTGTGAGGAATGATGATGCGGATCTTCTACTTGCTCTTCTGGTGGTAACAGTTCAAATGCCGTCGGTGTGGTTCTCACCATCGGCACAAAATCAGCATGGTGTTCCGCCGGATCTTCAACATCTCCTCGATGCTGATAAACCAACGCGAATACCCCAAGGATAAGATGCACAATCGCCCAGAATAACGGCAAACTACTTGGCCCAAATTGCGCTAATAATTCCCCCGCCATTGCCGGCCCGATCACCGCACCGACACCGTGTAAAAGTAATAAACTACTACCCCCTGCTAGCATATGCTCGGGCTCGAGATGATCAACCAAATGCGCAATGGCAACGGGATATACGGCAAATGCCAACCCGCCATAAATTGCGATCAACCCGAGCAGTGCGGCTTTTGTTTCAGTAACGGGTAAAAGTAAAAGTGCTGTCGCACCGGCTGTTAAACTTATGATGCCCAGCATGCGTCGACGATCCATACCATCAGATAACCGTCCAATCGGAAATTGCAACAACGCACCACCAACAATAGTGCAACTGATAAAACTTGCGACGCCATTCGTATCCAAACCAATGCGTGATGCAAAAAGTGCCCCCAATCCCCAAAAAGCACCCATCGCGATACCAGAGAGAAATGCAGCCCACATTGCAACGGGCGCAACACGATTTAATAAACTTAATTTCACACGTTCCACACGGTGAACCTCCGGTTGCGGAAAACGTGTCCAGGTAACCGGTAATAAACTTAAACTAATTAAAATTGACGCCAACGCAAACAAGGTAAACGACAGAGTCGGATCTAATCGTAATAGTTGCTGTGCTAATGCCAGCGCACCTAAATTAACGGTCATATAAATCGCAAAAACTCGACCTCGTTTATCCGCAGGCGTTTGTCCATTTAACCAACTTTCAATCACGGTATAGAGGATCACTAACGCCGCACCATTTAAAACGCGCACCACAAACCACACATACGGATTAATAAATAAAACGTGTAGCAAGACTAAACTTGCGATCAAGGCGGCACAAAAGGCGAATGACCGGATGTGTCCAACACGTTGCACTAATGGCAACGCTAAGTAGGTGCCGACAAAAAAACCGATAAAATAACCGGACATGATTAAACCAAACGTTGGCCCGCTGTAACCCTCCAGCTCACCACGTAAAGCAAGTAATGTATTCAGCAAACCACTGCCGAGTAAAAGTAACGCCACTCCCGCCAGTAATGCACTGATAGGAAGTATTAATACAGCCATGTTTCGTTTTTTTTGAATTTAAAAGACAGATACCGCTGGTATCAACCTGACATCGGATTGGAGCGTACACATCAGCCGGTCCGAAACGTAATAAGAAAAATTTACACACTAATTAAAATGAATTTGAAAACTTTATTCAGAAATTTATATAAAAAGTGTTTATTTAAAATAGCGCATTAAGGGTTGAAAATCAAAATCGATTAAACTTTATTATCAACCACATGGAAACAAGCTGTTTTCTTTAGTAATGGATGGTTTTACTAAATCCGAGATTTAACTAATGAAATTTTCGCCACACTTGTAAAACCTGACACCAGATTCCCTTTTAACTATGGCCTTACACCCCCCGCGCATGTAACCACAATCTAAAACGAAACGCCGCATAAACCAGTAATGCCGTGACAACACCTAAAACAAACTCCTGATGATTTAAATAAAGTGTTTTGACGATCAAAAATGTTTCAGGGTTTAAATCTTGCAGCAACATCAATAAACCTACGAATAACACAAAAAAGCCAAAGCCTTTTTTCAACCATTTTGGATCAATCCGTCGGCTGATCATGCCACCAATAAGACTACCTACCACCGTACAGCTTGCAAACGTGGCAACAATTGAATGATCAAATTCGAAATGATCAGCATGGCCGATTAAAGCGGCAATAGACTGAATGGTGACAATAAAAAGTGACGTACCAATCGCTGATCGCATCGGTATTTTCACCAGAAAATTCAACGCCGGGACGAGTAAGAAACCACCCCCAACACCGACAAGCCCGGTGATCAAGCCAACCATCAAGCCATCAAATAAAATCGAAGCTAAGGGTAACTCCGTCGGATTTCGATAGGCGTTTACCGACCGTGTTGGCTCGCGCTGTTGGCTGCGCAGCATGGTGATTGACGTGATCAACATGACCAATGAGAACAACACCAACAACACTTCATTTGGAACAAAGGCTGACAGTCGCCCGCCCGCATAGGCTCCGATGACACCCGTCGTACTGAAGGCGATACCAATTTTTAAACAGACATGTTTACCACGCGCATAAAAAACACACGCAATCGCGCTTGTGATCGCAACAATGATCAACGACGTCACAATCGCCTGGCGCGCATCAAACCCCATCCAATACACCAACACCGGCACCGTCAGTATCGAACCACCGCCACCTAATAGGCCAAGCAGTAAACCGATGATCAATGCGAATAGGACCAGCATGCCCATACCTTATTTCCCCGTTTTCTTTTACTGTACATTAACGTTTACGCGAATAATGTCTGTTAAGAATTAATGAACTGGACAACAGATCTAAATTTAGGCAGCGAAAATTAGCATATTAGCTTGGCTTAATGTATTAAAAGCCCTGTCATACGGTTGATTCACCGCCTCTCTATCGACATACTGTGCCGATCAAAAATTTAACAATTAAGTGCCTCAATGGAAGAAAATTACACACCAGCCAGTCTTGAAACCGACATCCAGAAAAACTGGGATGAAAACCAGACGTTTAAAGCAATCGAAGATCCTGATCGTGAAAAGTTTTATTGCCTCGCCATGTTCCCGTATCCAAGCGGTAAATTACACATGGGGCATGTGCGCAATTACACCATCGGTGATGTGATCGCGCGCTATCATCGTCTGCGTGGGAAAAACGTATTACAACCGATGGGCTGGGATGCGTTTGGTTTACCTGCGGAAAATGCGGCGATCAATAACAACGTTCCTCCGGCGAAATGGACCTATGAAAATATTGATCACATGCGTGATCAACTCAAACGCCTCGGTTTCGCCTATGATTGGGATCGTGAACTCGCCACCTGCACACCGGAATATTATCGTTGGGAACAATGGTTTTTCACACGACTCCTGAAAAAAGGCCTCGTTTATAAAAAAACCGCCGTCGTCAATTGGGACCCGATCGATCAAACGGTCCTCGCCAACGAACAAGTCATCGATGGTCGCGGCTGGCGATCAGGTGCGTTAGTCGAGCGTCGTGAAATTCCACAGTGGTTTTTGAAAATTACTGATTACGCCGATCAACTTTTATCCGATCTCGATCAACTCGACGGCTGGCCCGAGGCCGTGCGCACCATGCAACGCAATTGGATCGGACGATCAGAAGGTGTGGAAGCGACCTTCGAGGTGCCTGCCCTGCTCGACTCGCTAAAAATTTACACCACCCGCCCGGATACGATCATGGGTGTAACGTATCTTGCGGTCGCCGCCGAACATCCAATGGCATTAAAACTGGCACCCAGTAATCCAGAGCTGCAAGCGTTTATCGACGAATGCAAAACGACGGGGACCTCGGAAGCCGTGATCGAGACAATGGAAAAGAAAGGTTTTCCACTCGGCATTAACGCCGTGCATCCGCTCACAGGCAAAGAAATTCCCGTCTATGCCGCGAATTTCGTTTTAATGGGTTACGGCACTGGCGCGGTCATGTCCGTTCCGGCACACGATCAACGCGATTTTGAATTTGCAAAACAGTACGGTCTCGCGATAGAACCGGTGATTTATCCTGCCGATGGCAGCGATCTCGATCTGTCCGAATTTGCGTATACCGAAAAAGGCATCCTAAAAAACTCAGACGAATTTGACGGCCTGACCTCTGCGGATGCGTTTGACGCTATCGCCGCTAAGTTAGAAAAAGCCGAACGCGGACAAAAAACCATCAATTACCGACTGCGCGACTGGGGTGTTTCACGTCAGCGCTATTGGGGCTGCCCGATTCCGGTCATTAATTGCGATACGTGTGGCTCAGTGCCGGTGCCGGAAGATCAATTGCCCGTCATTCTGCCGGAAGAGATTGAGTTCGACGGTTCCGGTTCGCCGATCAAGAAAATGCCGGAATTTTACGAAACGACCTGCCCAGAATGTGGTGGCAAGGCGGAACGTGAAACTGATACTTTCGACACTTTCTTCGAATCCTCGTGGTATTACGCTCGCTACACGTGTCCGGATAATACGGACGCGATGCTCGATGATCGCGCGAATTATTGGTTGTCGGTGGATCAATATGTCGGCGGGATCGAACACGCCGTCTTACACCTTTTATATGCACGCTTCTTTCACAAGCTCATGCGCGATGAAGGCTTGATCAAAACAGACGAGCCTTTCACACGTTTATTAACGCAGGGCATGGTCGTCGCAGAAACCTACTATCGCGAGCAAGAGAACGGCAAGAAAGACTGGTTTAATCCAGCTGATGTGGATATCGAACGCGATGATAAGGGCCGCATTTTCAGCGCGAGGTCTGTTGCAGACGGTGCACCGGTCGTGATCGGCGGTATTGAAAAAATGTCCAAATCGAAAAACAACGGCGTGGACCCGCAAATTCTATTAGATCAATTCGGTGCAGACACAGTCCGTCTATTCTCCATGTTTGCTGCACCACCCGATCAGTCTCTCGAATGGTTAGACAGTGGCGTGGAAGGTGCAAACCGATTCATTAAACGTTATTGGAAGCAGCTGCACACGCATGTTGAGCGTGGCTTACCAGACACAAGTGTGACGAGCGAACTCCCAGCTGACTTAAAAGAAGTGCGACGCCTGATCCATGAGACGATCCAAAAAGTCGATGATGATATTGGTCGCCGACAAACCTTTAATACGGCGATCGCAAAAGTCATGGAGCTGATGAACGCCTTAGCCAAGTTGACTGATTCTGCAGCGGCGCAATCTGTCATGCAAGAAGGCTTATCTGTCGCGACACAGTTGCTTAACCCGATCATTCCGCATGTGACGGAAACAGCATGGGCGGCACTCGGTCATGCTGATCCAATACATTGGCCGGAAGCAGATGAAAGCGCCCTCGTACGTGATGAGATCGAAATGATTGTGCAGGTAAACGGTAAAAAACGGGCGAGCATTTCTGTCAGCGCCAACGCCAGCAAAGAAGACGTCGAAAAAATTGCGCGCGCAGACGAGAATGTGCAACGTTTCGTTGAAGGCCAGACCGTGCGAAAATGCATTGTCGTTCCAGGGCGTCTCGTTAATATTGTGGTGGCATAATGAAATTCTTCAAATCGTTGATTCTCTCTTTTCTTCTGCTCAGCCTTACCGCTTGTGGTTATCATCTGCGTGGCTCTGCTAGTGGCGGGCAACTCAACGTCACCCGTGTGACACTTGAATTGCCGAACATCAGAATGATCAGCTTGGAATTACAAGATCAATTGATCATTCGGGATATTGAAATTCTCAACGATCCCAGCGACGCACAACGCATCTTGTCACTCACCGATGAACAATATGAGCGACGGGTTTTGTCGGTAGATGAAACCACCGGTAAGGTCACTGAGTACGAACTGGAATACAGCGTCTATTTACAAATTTTTGATCCCGAACGCAACGCGCTGATGCCACCACAACGCATCTCCATGTTGCGCGACGTAACGTATGATCCGAATGCGCCGATTGGTAAATTCGCAGAAGAAGAATTGATCCGCGAAGACATGATCCAAAATGCAGCGAATACGATCTTATTCCGCCTGCAAGCCGTTGAATAACACGCTCCCCAAAATGATGAACACCCTGATCACGCTCAGATCATTTTCATGAAGCTGCGCCCAGAACAGCTCGCCCAACACCTGCAATCTGCAACGCCCCAACCAATCTATTTGCTGACGGGTGACGAACCACTGCAAATGATGGAAACCGCCGATGCGATTCGCGCAGCGGCAAAACAAAACGGTTATGACGAACGCAATATTCTCGAAGTTGCACGCGGATTTAACTGGCAAGATCTCATCCAACAAGCTGACAGTTTGTCCTTATTTTCCTCGCAGAAAATAATTGAGTTACGGCTTGGCTCGTCAAAACCCGGCGCCGATGGCGGCAAAGCCTTACGCACTTACGCCGAAAACCCACCGGAAGACACCTTACTCTTGATCACATGCGACAAGCTGGATCAGCCAAGCCAAAAAACCAAATGGTTTAAAGCCTTAGAATCTGCCGGGGTCGTCGTTACGATCTGGCCCATTGATACGAATCGGCTGCCACAATGGATCGTGCAACGCTTTGTCGAGCAAGGCCGCACAATCACACAAGAAGCTGCGCGATATATTTCGGATCGGGTTGAAGGCAATATGCTCGCCGCTAGTCAGGAAGTCTCGATTTTGTGTTTGCTCACAGACACCACCGATCTCGATCTGGACGCTGTCATCAATGTCGGTGATAGCTCACGTTTTGATGTGTTCAAATTGATCGACGCTGCCCTTAATGGCGATCCCACACGCACATTGCGTATTCTGGATGGACTACGCAGCGAAGGACTTGAGCCAATCATCGTGCATTGGGCGTTACATCGAGAACTACATGCGTTACACGCGATGGCGGTGGATATTGCGCAAGGGCACCCCCCTGAGTCTGTCTTACAAAAACACCGAGTTTGGTCGTCTCGTAGCGCGCAGACACGGAACGCGTTAAACCGGCTTAATCCACCACGATTGCAGCAAATGTTGCTGGGTGTCTCACGCATAGAACGCCTGATCAAAGGTGCTAGCGAAGTTAAACTCGATCCTTGGAGTGCACTTTCTCGCCTTTGTATTCAGCTCAGCGGAACACGCCGCGCCGCGTGATGTCTAGTGTAAGCTGGTAGTATAGTTCACCAGCCCATCATGTCTTGTCCACCACCGATTCCTTATCTATAGGGGGGTGTTATGTTTGAATGGATCGCTAGTCCTGAAGCTTGGGTAGCACTCGCCACCTTAACTGCGCTGGAAATCGTGCTCGGCATCGACAATATCATTTTCATTACGATTTTGGTCGGGCGCTTGCCCGAAGCACAACGTGACTTCGCACGACGCACCGGCCTTGCGTTAGCCATGGTGACGCGTTTACTGCTGCTGTTATCCATCTCTTGGGTCATGGGTTTGACGAAAGACTGGTTTACGATCTTTCAGCAAGGTATTTCCGGCCGCGATGTGATTTTGATCATCGGCGGTTTATTCCTTGTCGCGAAAGCCACGCATGAGATCCATCATTCGCTCGAAGGTGAGGAGGAACAACCGTCGGTTAATGGCAGTGTCAACTTACTCTCCATCCTGGCGCAGATCGCCATTCTTGATGTGGTATTTTCGCTGGACTCGGTGATCACCGCGGTCGGGCTCGCGGATCATATTCCCGTCATGGTGATTGCCATCGTGCTGTCCGTTCTTGTCATGATGTTTGCCGCGAAATCGATCGGGGAATTTGTCGATGCACACCCGAGCATCAAAATGCTCGCGCTCTCGTTTTTGATTCTGGTTGGTGTAACCTTAATGGTCGAAGGCTTCGATATACACGTTCCGCGTGGCTATATTTATTTTTCGATGGCTTTCTCGGTGGCGGTAGAAATGCTCAATATCCGCCTGCGCAGCAAACATGCGGCCCCCTTGCAGCTACGTAAACCCATTCATGATCAGGATTAATTATTTTCGAATTCTGCGGTACCTAATCAGCACGCCTCAATCAGGTTTCGCTACTGCTCGACCCTCTCGCTAATTTTGTTATCATCAATCACACAATAACAATGTTCAGCGGGCGATCTGACTGAGCACTCTTTCACGAATCCACGTTCTCGACGCTCGGAGTGAGGAAAGTCCAGCGTTCTCCACAGGGCCGGATTCCCAACGCAAGGAAATCATCATGAGCGCCGATCTCTACGACCGCGTTAAACAAAACCCGCAATTTCACGATCTCGTTAAACGCCGATCACGTTTCGCCTGGTTGTTATCTGCAGTTGTCTTAGTCTCGTATTTCGCGTTTATTTTGTTGATCGCCTTTGCTCCGCAGATTCTCGGCACGCCAATTAGCAACGGCAGTCCAATCACGATTGGCATCCCAATCGGTATCGCGATCATTGTCCTCGCGTTTGTGCTCACCGGCGTTTACGTACGTCGAGCTAATACGGAATTTGATCACATTACGAAAGCGATCATTGAGGAGGCGCAGCAATGAAAAAGCTCATGCTAAGCGCATCCCCCAATACGATCACAAGAACGATCACGCTATTATTACTGGCCTGCCTACCGGCGATCGCGTTCGCTGATGCCATCGGCGGACAAGTGGAAAAGCAGCCCTTGAATATTCCGGCGGTGATCATGTTTCTCGCATTTGTCGGCTTTACACTGGGCATCACTTACTGGGCGGCAAAACGAACAAAATCCGCCAGTGATTATTACGCCGCTGGCGGCGGTATCACCGGTTTCCAAAATGGTCTTGCGATCGCCGGTGACTTCATGTCCGCCGCGTCTTTTCTTGGTATCTCCGGGCTTGTGTATTTATCCGGTTACGACGGACTGATCTACTCCATTGGCTTTCTCGTTGGCTGGCCGTTAATCCTATTCATCATTGCAGAACGTCTGCGCAATCTGGGGCGCTATACCTTTGCAGATGTTGCATCTTATCGGCTTGGTCAGTTACCGATTCGCACATTATCTGCCTTCGGGTCGCTCGCGGTAGTCTCTTTGTATTTGATCGCACAAATGGTCGGCTCAGGTAAATTGATTCAATTATTGTTTGGTCTGCCGTATGAGTATGCTGTGATTTTAGTCGGCGTGTTGATGATCCTTTACGTCACCTTCGGCGGTATGCTCGCCACCACTTGGGTACAAATTATCAAAGCCGTTTTATTACTCTCTGGTGCAAGCTTCATGGCCTTTATGGTGTTGAAAGAAGTCGGCTTTGATGTCAGCGAACTTTTCACGCGTGCGATCGCAGTCCACCCGGAGGGCAACAGCATCATGTCACCCGGCGGCTTAGTCTCCGACCCGATCTCAGCCATTTCTCTAGGTATCGCCCTAATCTTCGGTACCGCCGGATTGCCGCATATTCTCATGCGATTTTTCACCGTGGCAGATGCAAAAGAAGCACGAAAGTCGGTCTTTTATGCGACTGGGTTTATCGGCTATTTTTATATCCTGACTTTCGTGATCGGCTTCGGTGCAATCGTATTGGTCTTAACCAACCCTGAGTTTTTGGATGCGGATGGTCATCTCCTCGGCGGTAATAATATGGCGGCGATTCATTTGTCCAAGGCGATTGGCGGTGATTTATTTCTCGGCTTTATCTCTGCCGTGGCCTTCGCGACCATACTGGCGGTGGTCTCTGGTTTAACGCTAGCCGGAGCCTCGGCTATCTCACACGATCTTTATGCTAGCGTGCTCAAAAAAGGACAGGTAACGGGTGATGCTGAAATTCGCGTTTCTAAAATCGCCACGGTTATTCTCGGTATTGTCGCGATTTTGCTCGGCATTATTTTCGAAAAACAAAATATCGCCTTTATGGTGGGCTTGGCCTTCGCGATCGCGGCGAGTGCGAATTTTCCGGTTCTGCTGCTTTCGATGTATTGGAAAAAACTCACCACACGCGGCGCCTTCATTGGTGGCTTTGCTGGTTTACTGACGGCGATTGTGCTGGTTGTTACCGGGCCGATCGTTTGGGTACAAATTCTCGGTAATGAGACGGCAATTTTCCCCTATAAATACCCAGCTCTATTTTCCGTCGTGACAGCCTTCGTGTTGATCTGGTTTTTCTCAATCACCGATCGCAGCGATCGTGCGGAAAAGGAGCGCGCCTTGTTTGATCATCAATACATTCGATCGCAAACTGGCATCGGTGCACATGGCGCGAGTGAGCACTAAATCGACGATTTAACGTCACCTTATTAAATAGCACAAGGCGTTGATTTCGATCAGCGCCTTTTTTATTGGAAGAGCCGGAAACGAGAATAACAATGCCTGATCGGAATTTTGATGACATTGCAGATTATTTTGCACAACGTATTCATCGTGGCAAGAAAGGCCAAATTCGCCAAGCCGTGATCCAACGCGATCTAGATCGGCATCTACCTGATGGCTTTCATCATGCGCCGAAACGCGTTTTGGATATCGGTGGCGGACTCGGGCACTTTGCAATACAGTCCGCTATAAATGGCCATGAGGTACACTACAATGATCTCTCGTCAAACATGCTGCAAAAAGCACAAGTAATCGCCGATGAGGTAAAACAGCGCGATTCGATTCACTGGCACAATAGTCCTTACCAAGATCTGGATGCAGATCAGATCGGGCAGTTTGATCTGATTTTTTGTCACGCCGTCATCGAATGGTTAGAAAAACCCGCAGAACTTATTCCACACTTACGCAAATTACTTAAACCAAACGGCTACATCTCACTGTGCTTTTATAACCCTGCAGGTATGACATTTCGCAATCTTATCCGTGGCAATTTTAATTACCTGCAGCATCAAAACCATAAACAACCCGATAACAGCAGCTTAACACCAACCAACCCACCTTCCGTTGAGCAAGTGAGTTCTTGGCTAGAAGAGCGTGTTTTTTTCCCGTTATGCATTTCTGGTATTCGTGTTTTCAGCGACTATACTCTGGATAAACGTGGGGGTTTAGCAGATCCGAATGCGGTGCAAGAGATGGAATTAGCATTCTCAGATCGCGAGCCGTTTGTTTGGATTGGCAGATATTTACATTATTTCGTTATGACAAAATGCTGATGGCTCAACGGCGGATCTTCCTCTATGTTAAATAATTTCACTTAGATTGACGGATATAAAAATCGATGCCTTTTTATAATTGAAATTCTCGCCATCTAGACGAGCGAGAAGAAACAGTCCGTTGTCAGATTTAACAGTTGATGTGGATTTTGATAAAGATGGTGGATTTCAACAAACGGTATGAAAGATCAAAAGGGTTTACACTACGCAGCAAAATAATTTTACTGATTAGTCTTCTTATTATCGGAACCGGTGCTGTTAGAACGTTTTGGATCTTCAACAAATTTAATGATGAGTTGATTCGTAATAAGCTCACGGAACTTTCTAACGAGACAAAATTACAAGGCATCGAATTCAGTAACCGGATAGAAGAGATCATCCGCGATGTGAATTTTCTCAAAGGCACACCACCCGTTCAGGGAATTATACGTGCACGATTTAATGATGGAATTGATCCAACCGATGGTTCTAGCGATGTAATCTGGCATCAACGACTCGCGACTATCTTCTCCGAAATCCTACGAGCAAAACCTGAATATGTTCAAGTGAGATACATTTCACTTGAAGGTAATGGCAAAGAAATTGTTCGCGTTGATCGTTATGGTCCCAAAGGTTCCATTCGTATCGTTCCAGAACCTGAACTTCAGGACAAAGGCGATTCAGGCTATTTTAAAAATACAATCTCACAAGAAAAAGGCAGTATTTATTTATCCCCTATCGAACTCAACCGGGAGCGCGGGGGAATTATTGAACCCATTCAACCGATCATTCGGGCTGCAACGCCAGTCTACGATACCAACAATGAGCCTTTCGGCATTATCATCATTAATTATGACATTTCAAAAGCCTTTAATGATTTGATCAATGTGAGTGATGTTGAACGAACGTATTATATTACAAATGAAAAGGGCGATTACTTAAGTCATCCTGACATCAACAAAATATTTCGATTTGATTATGGTGATCACTCCAATGCATTAGATGATTATCCAATATTCTCTTCCGTGCTCGATGCTGACTGGAAAAACAATTACACGGACATTTATCACGATCCGACTACGAATATTGAGTCTGTCATTAGCTTACGCACCGTTCAATATAATCCTTTTAAACCAAAGGAGAAAATCGGCATTATTGCTATTGATGATATTAACGAAGTCAAAGCCATTTCCGATGTTGTCTTAAGACAAGCGTACATGATGATCATTTTCTTGATCAGTATTGCCATCATGATTGGAGTCTGGATGGCCCGCAAACTTTCTGATCCTATTTTAAACTTTACGCAGATGCTTAAAGAAATTAACCCAGATGATCCTAACCCTGTTTTACCACCCCATACAAAAGGTGAGGCGGGTGAGTTAGCGCGTGAATTTAAAAAGTTTTTGAGTGAAATCCGACTCAAAAAAGAAGCGCTAAGAGTCAGCGAAGAACGCTTTCACATGGTGGTTGAAGCGATTGATGAATATGCGATCGTTATGTTAGATGAGGACGGTTGTATCACATTATGGAATAAAGGTGCCGAACGTCTCCACGGTTACACTCAAGATGAAATTTTAGGAAAGCATTACTCTTGCTTTTTTCCTGAAGAACAAATTGAAAATAAATGTCCATTAGAAATTCTTAAACTCGCTAAAGAAAATGGCAGCTACGAAGAGGAAGGTAAACGTGTCCACAAAGATGGGCATCTTTTTATTGCAAACGATATTATCACTACCATTCGTAGTGATGATGGAGAGATTAAAGGTTTTGCAAAAATAACGCGTGATATATCAGATCGTAAAAAGGCAGAAGATGAAATGCGCGAGTTGAATATTAGCCTTGAACGATCAAACCAAGATCTGGAACAATTCGCCTATATTGCCTCGCATGATTTACAAGAACCCTTACGCACAATATCGAGTTATACCAAAATATTGAAGGATCGTTTTCATGACCAGTTTGATGAGCAAAGTTTAGAGTTAATGCAGTTCACCATAGACGGTACAAAACGAATGCAAACCTTGATTAAAGATTTGTTACTTTTTTCCAGAGTTAATGCTGAAACTTACGTGGAAGAATCCGTCGATTTAAATATCACATTTTTACGAATTGTTGAGGATCTAAAATCTCTTATCACCAATTCGAATGCTGTCATAACAAAGGATGACTTGCCGCTTGTTCAAGGTAACAATACTAAACTACGACAACTCCTCCAAAACCTCATCGGCAATGCTCTCAAGTATCAGGATAATAGTAGAACTCCCACCGTTCATGTTGGCGTAGAGCAACTTAATGACTATTGGCAATTTTCTGTCCGTGATAATGGTATTGGTATTGAGAAAAAAGATTTTCAAAAAATATTCACTGTTTTTCAACGCTTACATGGTAAACGTGATTACTCTGGAAATGGCATCGGCCTCGCACTTTGTGAAAAAATTGTGAATCAACATGAAGGGAAAATTTGGTTAGACTCTGTTCTGGGTGAAGGAACAACAATGTTCTTTACCATTCCTATTCGCCAAACAACCACCTCATCAGCTCAATCCAATGCACATTTGGCCGAAGTATAATAATTAAAAAATATTAATCGACCTAGCTACTTTACGATCGTTTATTAAACTAGCTAGATCGTTTATTGCGTTTATGCTTTATCTTATTTTTTAGCGTACTGATATTTCCTTACCTTTTTATTTTTCTCGAAGTTCTCCCCACTTATTATCAGATCAAGATAACGTATACTACTCAACGGTTATGGAACTCAGGCTTTACGATGAAAATACTTAACATTACCAATGGTGATTCTACAGTTTCAATTATGCAAAAAGCTGGTGTTACTGGTGAGATACTCCCATGGCGTGATGTGTTACATGACGGTCCGGTCCCTGCCGGTATGAACTTAGCGCAACTTTCTAGGGTTCGTTCTCGTTTTATTGCGGATCGTGGCTGGGGAGATGGAGACAAACTTCTTGCCGATTTTTTGCTACGAGATCAAACATTAATTTCTTGTGATCAGTTTGATAAAGTCATACTTTGGTTTGAGCATGATTTATACGATCAGTTACAAATCCTACAAATTCTAGACTGGTTCGCACGTGAAGCACCAACGGCTTTACGCGATCGTATTTTGCTTTCGATGATTTGCTCTGATCATTATTTGGGCTTATGTTCTCCCAAACAACTGACTGATCTTGCCACGTCGGAAGAGCCCATTACCCCAGATCAAATTGCCCTTGCTAGTGAAACTTGGCAGGCTTTCTGTGCTGATTCGCCAATTCAATTAGCCGCGCTTTTACTAATGGATTTATCTCCATTACCTTTCTTAGAAGAAGCGATTCTACGTTTATTGGAAGAATATCCAAGTTATCAAAACGGACTTTCTCGTACCGCATTGCAGGCATTGACGATCATTGCTGAAGGTGAGGCTCTACCTCAACCCACGTTTGCGCAAAACCAAACTTTAGAGGAACGTGTTTTTCTCGGCGATTTGAGTTTTTGGATTATCTTAAATGAGATGATTGAATGCACTCCCGCATTACTCACCACATCAGATCAAAAATTAGTTTGTCCAGCATCTGCTAACGCTTCTACTCAACACTTGGCTATCACAACGGCAGGGCAAGCAGTTCTCAATGGCGACTTACATTTTCTAGATTGCCAGCCAGCACAACGTTGGATTGGTGGCGTACACCTTAGACCAGGCAACTACTGGTGTTGGTGTGAAGATGAAGCCACACTCATTAAACGAAAATAACCCTTCTTTTTTTAATCGTACTCGCAAATCATTTTATGTATTCACGTTTATACTTTCCGGCTTAATCGCTTCTGCACTTTCACAGGTTAGAAAAGAAGAGCGTCACTCCTAGGACGGCTGTTTTACGTTATAAACTTACTTCAACAGCCTTAACTTTGCTCCAGAATGGTGCAAAAAAGCATTATTTGCCTATTTAATCACTGTCATTTTTTTAAAGCATATTTACCCGTAGCGACGTGTTATAGTCTCTTCTAAATGGATTCAGTTTGAGTTAAACGCAGGTATTCATTACTTTTATTTTTCGAAAACTATTTCAAGGTTTCGTCTCAAATAGCACAAGCACCCTGATTTCTTTTACTGGTGCAAGCCCTGTAAAGAATTAACTTCCCTCATTCAAGCTTCCATATCAATGCCTTTTCAATTGTTGAATAGGTTATAAAAGATCGAGAAAGGTAATTAATATGCAAAAACTCACAGCCGAAGGACAAACACTCGTAGACGATTTATCTCGTCGATATAATCTAAGTCACGATGCCGTTATTCACATGATCGGCGCAGTCAACCAAGGCGGCGGTACAATGGCGCAATTTAACTGCCCAGAACTTGGTGGCTCAGGCCAATGGATGCGTGGAGGCATGACGATGGTCGGCGATATGTTTAATAACGGCCTGAAAAATACCGTTGAAAACTTATGCAGTGAAATTGCGAACAGTTTAGCATCGACGATTATTTTTCCCGTTATTCCACCCGGTGCACCAGGCAGTAATCAATGGTGGCCTGCCGAATTAGGATCCCCCTTTAGTAGTGGTGCGCAAAACTCTACACGCTATGCTATTTTTCAAAATCGTTTAGCCGTTGACGTAAACGGTAAAGTCACGGTTTACGACACGCTCGATCACAATGTCGGCGGCATTAGTCAGCAGCAAGGTGGAAATGACTCTCTCACTTTTAGTAGTCAATATGGAACGATTGCGGTAAACAGTTTACCGATCGTCTCTGGCTCAAGTTCATTATCAAGTAGTAGCCAGACTTTGCATGGTCATTCATCAACCACCTCACAACCGGCTCCGCCACCAGTGAATAATAACTTCATTAACCCGGAACAAAATATTCCTGAGCAATCTCAAAACCCAGAGCCCGTAAAAGAACAAAACACGTCTGCCAGTATTCCGGCTAACACAACCGAAATTATTCAGTTGATCGAAAGCTTATCGCGTTTACGCGATGCGGGTGCACTGACCGATGATGAATTTAATAGTAAAAAAAGTGAGCTTCTAAGCCGATTGTAATTTTTTTCTTCAATAAAAAACTCGTTTAATTTAATACCCGACATAAAAAAACCCGCTGATCTCTCAGCGGGTTTTTATCTTTCCTTACCAGAAAGCCCAACCTGGTTTTATTTTCCTCAATAAATTACAGGTTGTTTTCACCATAATCACCAAGATTAATGAATTGCGTTTCACCCGATGAATCATCAACGCCATCATTATCTGTCACGACATAAATACGCCCTTCCGCTGTGATTGCTAACCCTTCCAGCTTATCCAAAACATAACCACGCTTGTCTTTTAAAACGGGCAATACATCTCTTACCAGCACTTGTTCTTGTTTGCTGATCACGTCAAGAACTTCACCATGAGATTCAAAGCGTTTACCCAACGTTGAGAAACGATAAATACGTTTCACCGCCGCATTTGTTCCAAGCTGGTTATCACGTTCAATCACGACAAACTCATTGTCGCTTGTCGCCGTCAAATCAGACAAGCCTACCCAACCGCCTGCAGGAGATTTTTCACCTAGCTCATAGTTGATAAAAGACCATTCACCAGAGTTGACTTGATAACGCCCGATTTTAACCATGCCAGTTGCGTCATCTTGCCATTCACGTTGGAATGCTACATAGACAACAGCATCATCACCAGTGCCGGTGAGGGCCACACCTTCCAAACCAAAACGTAATTGGATCGCATTTAAGCTATCAGGAAGTGTCACTTCTTGCAGAACAGTGCCATTCGAATCAACTTCTATTAATAAATTCGCTGATTCAACAGGACGATCTTCATCTCCCACTGTTCCGCTGCCTTCCGACACTAACCAGAATCCACCGTCGGCTTTTTGAGCGATGCCTTCCAGATCATAACTGACGTTATCCCCGTCTTTCATGATCACAATTTCATTCGTGATCACCGCGCGCTTTTGGCGACCTTTTTCAACATGAATTTTATAAATACGTGAATCGTTGTAGTAACTATCATGCACCGCATACAGTGTATTCACATCATCTACGCTTGCGGTCAAACCAGACAGCGCACCCCAACCGATTGGTTTGCCCTCATCATTATTTGTGGAATAGATCGTTGGGTAGAATTTTTCGGTTTGATTTTCACGTAACCGGAATAAACTAATTTGTGATCGATAACCTTCATCAACTTCAGCCGCGACAACGAAAAGATTTTTCTTTGGAATCGCAAGCAATCCTTCAGGGCCAATACCCGTTGGTAGCAATTGAATAAATCGTGGCGCACGATCTGACCCTCTGTCTTGATACACCGCGACAAAACTACCGCGCTCTGATCCAACAAAGATATATTTTTTCTTTCCAAACTTACCAACTTCCACACCTTCCGGTTCGCTGCCTTTATTTTCAGAACGGCTTTCTGGGTAATGACCACTGCGCACTGCTAAGTACTCAAACTCAACACCAGAATCATATAAAACATTTCCTTCGCGATCGTAGACCGTGAAACCACGACTTCCGCCAAACAAATCACCTTCGTTCGCCGTAACGTAACGTGCGTTATCAATCCAGCTCACTGCATCGGCTTCTCTTGGAACATCAACCACTGTTCCATCTAAAGCGATCACATCTTCTTCAGTAGTATCAACGCCTTCAAGTGTGACAGAACCTGCGGGATAATCTGCGATCACCGTTGCTGATTTAAGGTCTACAACAACTAAATGATTGTTCTCTTGCATTGTCACAACCGCTTGATTAAAACGGTTAATGTCAACATATTCTGGCTCAGGGTCAGAGGGTGCAACATCGGCTAAACCCGTCAGATCAACTTTTTCAACAATCCAACTCGACGGGTCGCCTTTCATCTTAACAACGTTCAAAAAGCCTGCCGGTAATTGCGGAAGACCACCTTCTTCACCGTTAACTTCAATGTCTTCGTCACGTTCATTCTCGATCACAATCGCGGCATATTTACCATTCGGGCTGACTGCGATGGAATCTGGCTGACCGCCCATATCGAGTTTTGCTAGCGGCTGGCAAAGACTGTTTTCTTCACATTCTTTAATGTCGTACACCGCAAGAAAACCACTCGGAGTAACAAACGATTCTGACGTATTCACCCCCACCAATGCATAATCGCCTTTCACCGCCACCGATGTTGGCTCACCACCCACATCCACTGTTCCCAAACCTTTTGGACGCTCAGCATCGCGGATATCGAGAAAGCCGATCACGCCTAATGGACTATCGGTATATACCAATGTTTTTCCGTCTTCTGAGCTGGCAATGATTTCAGCCGATGTTTCTTCGACGACATCCGTATCGCACGAGGTGTTTTGACACACTTCGTACGTTGCGATGCGTTCGAATCCTGGGTTTTTGTGCTTCGCGCCAGCGTACGCCAGCGTCGAGCTACTTGCTAATAGTGCAGTAGCAATAAGCGACTTGTGAAAAAGATCACATTTGTTCATGGTAATGGCCCCTGATGATTATTCTATTGAATGCGGATGTAGACGCGTGCCGCCACGCTATCGACAAACGACCATAGCCAGTCAAAATGAACCCACGGTTGCAATAACGTGACAGCAAGATGAAATGAATGCCTACCCGTCAAAGGCATGTGATGTGGAGGGTTTATCTGTACTTAAAGAATTTAAAATGACAGGATTCAGACGAGTGTGTGCAGGCTTTGGCTGCTCACGAATGAGCTTTCTGCTACTCGCACGATAAAATTACGTTAATGATTTATCCAGTGCGGCCTCAATCTGTGCAAAAAGTGACAAAACAAAACTGTCACGACGTGGCCCCTTGCAATCACCATACGCTCGTGGCTCTTTAAAACCCTCATAATCCAGACGAAAAATTTGTTTCTTTTCCAAACCTTTTAGATCATGCCGTTGCATATCGATCGGCTGTAGCATAACGGGAATCAACTTTTTCTCTGACGACAACAAGCTCGGTAATTCTGTCTCAGTAATGTAAGACGAGGCTAAAAACGACGGGCTAATCAACAGTAAACCCACATCGCAAACTTGCATCGCCCGCTTAATCTGACTATCCCAATCTTCTCCCACCAAAATGCCATGATCAGACCAGAGTTTGTATTGGTACTGTTTAGATGGAATCAGCACATCATTTAATCGTTCCAGAAAACCGCTCGCAAGCTGCGCATTCCGATGTGCGTAGGAGACAAAAAAGTGGGCATTTTTTTTCATTAATTCGTATGTTCTCGCTGACCAAAACATGCTCGATGACAATGCGTTATTCGGCATGGCTTTTGCGTTTATTTACAGCCGTAGCCGCGAACCAAACCGTGTTTCAATGAGCGAATAGTAAACCATGAGCGATTTTTACGAACAAGCTAGCCACCTGAAAGTGGTCTTCGACAAGTTGAAAAAACAACTTCAAGCGCAGAATGAAGAAATCGAACGCTTAAAAACAGCCCGTTGTGATCCTGAAGCGATCATTCAAACGTTTACTGATCAACTCATTCCTATCTTTGCGCAGATGATCGACATGCGACTCGGTTTATCCCTCGGAGACACCAACAAGATCTGCAAACTCGCAAAGTATATGGGCCGTGCTCTCAATTTACGTCAGCAGGATTTATACGAACTCAACAATGCTTGCTGGTTGCATAATATTGGCCTCATTGGGCTGAAAGACGATGTGATCACCACGCCCTACAATAAACTTACACCCGAACAACGCCAATCGCTCGATTCCTCTCCGCTAAAAGCAGAAGCCTTGCTGATCTCGATTCCGCAATTCAAAAACATTGCCCACATCATTCGTCACCAATATGAACGCTATGATGGCAAAGGCTATCCAGATCAGTTATTCGCGCAAAATATCCCGATCTGCTCTCGCATTATGACGATTGCGGTGGATTTTTATGAATTACAAAATGGGATTTTCTTCGGCGAGTCGATCGAGTTTGATGAAGCCTATGAATACATCTTAAAAGGTGCGTACAAGAATTATGATCCGAAAGTGATCGAAGCCTTTAAAAACGCCATCAAGGAAATTCCACACACCACACATGTCTCCGGTCGAGAACTCACTCTTAAAAGCGATACCGTCGAAGCCGGCATGGTATTAACAGAAAGTCTTAATATTGATCACGAAATTGTCCTGCTCGGCGCGGGCCAAATACTAACTGATAGTTTGATCGATCGGGTCGTAAAGCTTGAGAAAAAGCTCGGTAAACGCTTTTTATTTCATGTAGAGCGAGATGAGCTAGAAGACGATACTACCGCTGCAAATGCGCTAGAAGACACCGCGACGACAGCCTGAGTGTGTAATAACACACCTACGCGACCATTAATCCCAAACTAAGGGCTCCTCTTGCATATGCGCTGCTTGTTCACGCAATGAGAGAATGTGTTCTTCCCAATAATGATCGGAATTAAACCACGGAAAAGCCAACGGAAATGCCGGATCATCCCAACGATTCGCAAGCCAATAAGCGTGATGCATAATCCGCATTGCACGCAAAGCTTCTACCAGATTTAACTCAGCGGGATTAAATTCACAAAAGTCTTCGTAACCCACGAGAAGATCACCCAAACGTGCTGTCATGTATTGACGATCACCCGAGAGAAACATCCACAAATCCTGAATTGCTGGTCCCATTCGTGCGTCATCGAAATCAACAATATTCGGTTTATCATCTCGCCAGAGAATATTGCCAGGGTGAAAATCACAATGCAGCCGAATGTGATCAATCTTACCAGCCCGTTCAAAACACAAACCAATACGTTTGATCACATCGTCGCTCAAACCTTCGTAAGCTTCCGCAAGATGCGCTGGCATGAAGTTATTTTCTAACAGGAATGTGCGCGGGATCTGCGCGAACTGCTCAACATTAATGGTGGGCCGGTCGGTAAATTTTTTTGTCCCAGCCACTTTATGAATGCGGCCGACAAAACGCCCAAGTTGCTCTAGATGCTCAGGATTATCCAACTCCGGTGCGCGACCACCGCGACGCTCGTAAATCGCGAACCGGTAAGGCCCATAATGATGTAAGGTTTTACCATCAATGCGGGTCGGCGGAACGACCGGAATTTCTTCGTCGGCTAACTCCAATGTGTAATCGTGTTCTTCTTGAATGGCTGCATCCGCCCAACGATTGGGGCGATAAAATTTTGCGATAATCGGGTTGTCGTCTTCCAAACCAACTTGGTAGACGCGGTTTTCGTAACTATTCAACGCCAGCAAACGACCATCGCTCATCAGCCCAATAGACTCTACCGCATCCAAAATTTCATCTGGGCTGAGGTTGCGAAAAGCATCCGTTGCTGAATTCGGATCCGCATTCTCTTTATTGCTCGGAGCAGACGGTTGCGCGTCGTTTAAAGCATGCTTGTTACCATCCTGATCGTTCATCAAGCGCTTCGCCGAACCATGGCGACCAATGCGGCTCGAATCGCTTCCGGTGTCGTCGCAGGTTGATCAAATAAAAACCGGATCACACGCTGACCTAATAAGAGATCAAACCCAGCCTGATCGAGACCGACCATTTGCGGGGTGTGACCGGTATGAGCAATTTCCACCTGATCACAATATGAACGCATCGCAGCGATATGATCCTCATTCATATGATCGAGCATGCCCTGCTCCGTCACCGCATTGAAGGCATTAGCTTGCAAAACCTGATCAGGTTCTAGCCAATTAATTCGCCCAAAACCACCGATGTAACGCAGCCGCACCACATTCAGCCGATAAAAATCAAAATCATGCGTCGTATGATAATCCCGAGCTTGAGGAAAATAACGATAGTAGCGCGCTGCCGCCTGATCAGACTCTTCACCGTGAAGGTGTTGCACATCCGCCAACATGGTTAAACGCGCTGCCGCTTGAATATCTTCTGCACCGTGCTCGAATGTGATTAACGAGACTTTAGGATTGATGAGTATATTTTTAGTATGTTGTGCGATCTGACTGATCAAAATCACCGGTTGGCCCGTGTAATCAAGACAATACGGCACCACGGAACCGAAAGGATAACCCGGCATCGCTTGCGATTGGGTTGATAAAACACCCTCAAAGCTCGCATGTAAACGTTGTCGAACTTCCGTGCCGATTTCTGTTTTTTTATCCGTCATGATCGCGTTATCAATCAGTCGCGAAAATTGGTAAATTGCAGCGGTTGTTCTAAATCCGCCTTACGTAAAAAGCTCATCACTTCTTGCAAATCATCACGCTTTTTACCCGTCACGCGGACTTGTTCACCTTGAATTTGCGCTTGCACTTTCAGCTTGCTGTCTTTGATCAATTTAACGATCTTCTTCGCCAGATCTTTATCCAATCCGTGTTTCGCTGTCACCGGCATGCGCACACCTTTGCCGGACTTAATAATGTCGCCCGACTCTAAACACTTGATATCGATCTGACGGTTAACCAGCTTAGTGTAGAGAATATCCAGCACCTGCCTGATCTGAAAATCAGCCTCTGCGATCAACGTCAGTTCACGTTCGTTTAATTCAACTTTGGTATCGGTCCCTTTCAAATCAAAACGTGTACTGATATCGCGATTGGTCTGATCAACCGCATTACTCAATTCATGTAAATCCACTTCTGATACAGCATCAAACGATGGCATGCTTAACTCCTTTCACAATTCTCTACCCTTTTTCTAACAAGTTTCGCAAATCGATCACAGCGGAATTGGCCCGCGAAATGTACGATGCCATCACCAACGAATGATTCGCAACAAGACCAAAACCCGTACCATTCAGTACCATTGGACTCCAGATAAAATCTTGCGTTGCTTCCAGCTCTCGAATGATCTGACGCATACTGATCACCGCATTTTTCTTACGTAGAACCTGATCAAAATCGATCTCAATAGCATGCATTAAATGAATTAAAGCCCATGCGCTACCACGTGCTTCATAGAAGACATCATCGATTTCCAACCACGGTGTTTTGATCGACTTAACGCTGTCGTCTTGCGTTGCTTGCTCTGCACCGGAATCACCACTCAGATCCGTATTGATCCGCACCTGACCCACACTGGCACTGAGGTTTTGAGACAAACTACCGAGGCGTTTTTCCACAAGCGACAACCACTCACGCAAATTGTCCGCCCGCGCGAAGAATTGCGCATTTTTCTCACTTTTATCCTGCAATCGGCTCAGATAAGAATTCAACGCTTTGATGCCTTTCTCGTACTCACCTTCTGTCGATGGCAATAACCACGACTCGCTATCGAAATGCAGTTGCGGCTCAGCAATCATGAGATCTTTATCTTCTTTCGACGTGGTTTGAGAACGACTCATGTCATTTCGCAGCGTTCGCGCCATGTCCCGTACTTGCACAAGCACACCAAATTCCCAGTTCGGAATGTTGTCCATAAACAAACTCGGCGGCATCACATCGTTACTCAAGTAACCGCCTCGCTTGTTCAACAATGTTTCGGTCACATCGATTAACGTCGCGGTTGTCGTGTAACCCGTCACCATTTTCTGCTCTGTATCGCCGAGACGCGCCGCAACCGCTTCACGTACATCGTAAAGATCCGGCTCGCTGTCCCAATAAAACATCAAAATCAGCATGATCAGAACAATCACACCCACGGCACTGAGAATTGGCTTTTGCATAGCGTTGAATCCAGTCAAATAAACGTAATGATTGAGGCTAAGGGAATTTCCACGGATCGGCAAGCAGCGTTGTCCTACACAACGTGCGAAAGTGGTCGCTGGAGATTATTCTGCAGAGGATTTAATTTCCGTTTCAAACGAATCGCTTTGGCCCAGGTTATCACGCCAACTCACGGAAAGAAGATCACCCACCGCCAGCGCATCGAGCCTGAAAGATAGAAACGGGTTTGTCGATATGCCGGCCCCAATATCTGCGCTCATCACTTCTTGGCCATTAACGTGACAAATGATCTGCTCAATATGATGCCGTGCGATCAACGCATTCGAGATGCTGTCTTTACGCCGTCCAGTTTCCATCACGTGTCGCATCATCACGCTCACGGTGGTGACACCATTTTTCGTTTTCGTTCGCAAGGTGATGGTATTTTTCGACATCAATCACACCCCCCTTTTAACACCTCGATATGTCGACGCGCCGAGAGAAGCGCACCGTCACTTTCAACCACAACGATCAAATTGGAGGATCCCGCCAGTTTAATCCGTGTACGCAAATAATCCCCCCTCGCTTGACCTGCAAAGCGAAACTGGCTGATAAGCGAAATTGGATTCTTGTCACCAATGAGACTGATCGATTGGACAGAGGGTAAATCCGTTGTGATCGTCACCGGGACGATCGCCCCATTCTCAGCACCGAGCGGCATGTCGATCAAGATTTGATTAGAGACCATAATCTCACGATCACCAAAAACCGCACACAAAGCGTCATTCGGTGTTGTTCTTGAAAACCATTCCACCGGCCAACGTGGCCATTCTTTTACGGCGGCTATCGCATTTTGCGACCAGAGCAATCCCATCTTGATCACAAATAAACTGCTGATCGAACGTTGTAAAAAAGCTCGCCGTTGCATGCTTTAGCCTTGCATCTCGTTTTCTTCTTTGAGTTCTTTTTCGAACTGTTCGAGACGCGCCTCAATGCGTTGACGGTGGTAGTAATCCAACTTCCGGGTTCGCTCGGCGATCTTTAATTGCTGCACAGCTTGGTGCACATTACCGTTTAAATAGTGGTATTCAGCCAACGCCAAGTGCGAATCAAGATCATTACCTGCGCGGCCTTCCGCTTCGGCAAGTAAGCCGTAATACATGCGATCGGTGCCGTGCAAAATACCGTAGTCTAACAATAGTGACCGTGCCTCCAGCGGACGCTGTGCGGTGAGCAGTGTTTGTGCGTAACGCATCACGATCGGACGATAACTCGGATACAGTCGCGCCAATCGCGCGTAAATTTTTAAGGACGCATCGTAATTATGCGCATCCGCTTCTATCTTCGCTGCCGCCAATTGGTAGCTGATCACATTCGGATGTTGCTCTAATAATGGTGCGAGTTCTTGCCGCGCTTGCTTAAAATTACCAGCAGCAGTCAGCGCCAGTACGTAACCGTAACGAGTCGCCTGTTTATGATTAAGCGTACCGCCGACCATCGCCGCTTCAAAACTTTTCACCGCCTGTCTTGGACTTTTTGCCCCGGCGACTAATAAACGTGCGCGGGTCAAAAAATAATCCTGGCTGTCATCGTGCCTTTGTGGAGGATATTCGCGCAGACGGTTTCGCGAGTCCGCGATACGAGATTGTGTGACCGGATGCGTACGTAAATATTCTGGATAATTTTGCGGATCCGTCAGACGATTGGCCATTTGCAAACGTTCAAAAAATGATGGCATGCCGGAAGGATCAAAACCGGTTCTCGACAACAACGCCATACCGATCCGATCCGCTTCTTGTTCATTTGCTCGTGTGAAATCAATCTGTCCCTGAATACCACCCGCTTGCAATGCTGTGATTGCCCCCATACCCAACTGCGGGTTAACCACACCAAGTACTAACGCGCCCAACATTGCGATACCCATGGGTAGACTCAAACTACTCGCATACTCGAAGCTACGGGCAATATGTCGTTGTGTGACGTGGGAGATCTCGTGCGCCATAACGCCTGCAAGCTCGCTCTCATCTCGGCTATTAATGATCAACCCAGCGTTGATACCGACAAATCCACCCGGTGCCGCGAAGGCATTAATATTGAATTCATTCACGGGAAAGAACGTATATTCATGACCCGCACCATCGCTGTTCGCCACCAGCTTGCTGCCGAGTGATTGCAAATATTCGCGGGTTTCTGGATCGTCCATGATCGCGCCTTGACCATAAAGCTGTCGCATCAAACCCAAGCCTAAGGCGTATTCTCTTTCGGGCGAAATCACCGTTCCGGAAGAATCGCCAATATCCGGTAACTCGATCGCCCCGGCGCTGAAGATGTTGGTCGAGATCAGCGCGATCAGCAAGATTGATCTATAAAACATGTGTTTGCGAGCCTATAAATTATTCCACGTCGTGTTGGACTCAAGCTTGAAAGGTTTGTTTCAATCAAGCCGATGCGAGGTATTCTTATTGCCTAACTGCAGCATTTCCGTCTTGTAATAGCGTGTCACAAGCGTAAACGATTGTTCCTGTTTGGGACCGATGTCTTGATAGGCGCAACTTTAGTGTCATTATTTCGGGCCGATACTTACGTTATTCATTAAATACGCGAAGATTTTACAGCGATTTTCAGCTTCGCCGTTTGAGTCCTTGTCTGACTCAAGTAAAATTTGCCGCTGACCACACTTTCAATCTCAGATTCTACGGAGTTTCCAGCAGGATGACCAAAAAAAATGCTTTCTACGCACAGTCAGGTGGCGTCACCGCCGTTATCAATGCATCAGCGTGTGGCGTGATCCAGACCGCGCGTGAACACCCTGACCAAATCGGCAACGTTTACGCCGGCCGCAACGGTATAATCGGTGCACTGACAGAAGATCTGATCGACACCTCGCTAGAATCTGACGACGCGATCGCGGCATTACGTCACACGCCATCAGGCGCATTTGGCTCTTGCCGGTTTAAGCTTAAAGGACTCGAAGAAAGCCGTGCAGAATACGAAAGACTGATCGACGTCTTCAAAGCGCACGACATTGGTTACTTTTTCTACAACGGTGGTGGTGACTCGCAAGACACTTCGAATAAAGTCGCGCAAATGGCTGAATCATTAGGTTATCCGATCACCGCAATCGGGATTCCGAAAACGGTGGATAACGATTTACCGATCACAGACAACTGCCCAGGTTTTGGTTCTGTCGCAAAATATGTCGCGGTGTCGATTCGTGAAGCGGGTTTCGACGTGGCTTCAATGGCGAAGACCTCGACCAAAGTCTTCGTCATGGAAGTCATGGGTCGCCACGCAGGTTGGATCGCCGCTGCAGGCGCACTCGCCGCAGAAAAAGAAGGCGATTCCCCACACATTATTCTTTTCCCTGAAGTGGCTTTTGATCAAGCAAAATTCCTCGGTCGCGTCGACGAATGCGTGAAAAAATATGGCTATTGCGCGATCGTGGTTTCCGAAGGCGTGAAAAATGCAGAAGGCAAATTCATGTCGGAAGCTGGTGGCACAGATGCTTTCGGCCATGCTCAACTCGGCGGCGTTGCACCCGTCATCGCACAGCTCGTTAAAGACAACCTGGGCTATAAATATCACTGGGCGGTGGCAGATTATTTACAGCGTGCAGCTCGCCATATCGCGTCAAAAACGGATGTTGATCAAGCTTATGCCCTCGGCAAAGCTGCCGTTGAGTTCGCTTTACAAGGTAAAAATGCGATCATGCCGACGATCGTCAGGACTTCAGATAACCCATATTCATGGGAAATCGGTGAAGCAAACTTATCTGATGTCGCCAACGTCGAAAAGATGATGCCGGAAGAGTACATCTCCGCTGACGGAATGGGTATTACCGATGCCTGCCGCACGTACCTGCAACCGTTGATCGAAGGCGAAGATTACCCACCCTACAAAAATGGCTTGCCAGATTATGTGGTCTTAAAAAATAGCCCGGTCGAAAAAAAGCTGAAAGAGACATTTGAGATCGGCTAAGCGATTTAATGCTTGGCCCGGCAAATGTTACAATCCGCGCACTTGAAAGAATGAGTTGAGAGGACAACATGGCTGGACATAGTAAATGGGCCAATATTAAACATAAGAAAGGTCGTCAGGATGCCAAGCGTGGCAAAATCTTTACGAAGTTAATTCGTGAAATTACGGTTGCTGCTCGCATGGGGGGCGAAGATCCAGGCAGTAATCCGCGTTTACGGGCTGCGATTGATGCAGCACTGTCTAATAATATGACCAAAGACACTATTGAACGCGCGGTTCAACGCGGTGCCGGCACCAACGAAACGGACAATATGGAAGAGGTTCGCTACGAAGGTTACGGCCCGGGCGGTGTTGCAGTGATGGTCGATTGTATGACTGATAACCTCAACCGAACCGTTGCCGAAGTCCGACACGCGTTTAGCAAAATGGGGGGTAACTTAGGCACCAACGGTTCTGTTTCATACCTCTTTAGCAAACTCGGCATTATTAGTTTTGCTCCAGGAACAAATGAAGACGCTGTCATGGAAGCTGCCCTTGAAGGAGGCGCGGAAGATGTGGTTGTTGATGATGAAGGCGGTATCGAAGTACTGACAACACCGGAAACCTTTGGTGATGTGCAAGATGCATTAATCGCAGCAAAGTTAACACCAGATATGGCCGAAGTGACACAACGTGCTTCAACCTCGGTCGAGTTAGAGCTTGATCAAGCATCGACCATGATGAAACTGACGGATATGCTCGAAGATCTGGACGACGTACAGGAAGTCTATTCCAACGCCGAGATCAGCGAGGAAATCCTGGAACAACTGGGGTGAGACTCAGTCAGCCCATCGCCAGTAAACCAACTGTCAGGATTCTTGGCATTGATCCGGGCTCTCGGATCACCGGCTACGGCATCATTGATGTGTGTGGGCAAAAAAACACGCATATCGCCAGTGGCTGTATCCGCATGAATACTGATGATGATCTGGCAAACCGTTGCAGACAAATTTACGACCAGATTAACGACTTAGTTCATGAATATTCCCCACACGAGGTCGCGGTGGAAAAAGTCTTCATGAATAAAAATGCAGACTCTGCACTCAAACTAGGGCAGGCACGTGGCGCTGCACTAGTCGCGGCAATGCAGGGTGAGATCAGCGTTTTTGAATACACACCAACGCGCATCAAGCAAGCACTCGTGGGCCGCGGTCATGCCGACAAAACCCAAGTCCAACACATGGTACGCTTATTACTGAACCTTCAAGATGTGCTACAAGCTGATCAAGCAGATGCCTTAGCCGCCGCCATCTGCCATGGTAACTCTCGGCAAACGGCACTTCTTCTTAAACAACAAGCGTAGATAATATGATCGGACGACTCACTGGCGTTTTAATCGAGAAACAGCCACCACATTTACTGGTAGATGTGAATGGCGTGGGATACGAAGTTGAAGCTCCGATGACGACCTTTTACAAATTACCCGAGTTAGATAACTCCGTAACGCTGCACATTCACATGGTTGTGCGCGAAGATGCACAACTGCTATACGGTTTTTATACCGAAGACGAACGCCGTTTGTTTCGAACGTTGATCAAGGTCAACGGCGTCGGCGCCAAAATGGGGCTGACCATCATTTCCGGTATTGATGCGCAAGAGTTTGCGCAATGTATTCACGACAGCGATACCGCACGTTTAGTCAAATTACCAGGGATCGGCAAGAAAACCGCGGAACGTTTGATCGTCGAAATGCGTGATCGCTTGGATGATTGGCATGTGAAACTCCCCGAGGTTGATCAACAACGTCCAACGTTAAGTGGGTCTATCTCGACCGAAAGTGATGCTGTTAGCGCACTGATCGCACTCGGCTACAAACCACAAGAAGCTAGCCGCATGATCGCAAATATTGATCTTGACGGGCTCAGCAGTGAAGAAATCATTCGTGCAGCCCTAAAAGCTTCAATTAACTGATCGTAATCGTTCCATAACACAACTCAAATTTTATAAATTTCAGGCATAAAAAAAACCGTACCTCGCTAGCGAGGTACGGCCCTTGAGTTCGCACGAACGGGGATAGTGTTCGTTAGATACTCCGTTGAACCCGCAATTAAGCGGCTTTCTTCATTGTCGCTTTCGCAGACTCAACACTTTTTTCTACAATACTCGTCACGTCTGCTTTGTACGCAGTTGCGATGTCTTGTGTAGATTTTGCAGCAGCAACGACTTTCTCACCGGCTGATTTAGCCAGTTTCGTTTGCGCAGGGATTAGTTTATCCAATTCTTTTACATCACCTAAAAGTTCAAGTTGCTCTGTGAATGTTGCCGCGTAAATGTCGAGCATTTCGAATTGTTTTTCACTGATAGCTTTCGCCGTTTTCATGTTGATCGCATACAGTGCTTTGTACGTATCAGTTGCTGTTTTATTCAATGTTGCGAATGGTGCATAAAAATCTGTCATCATGGTAGTCACCTCTATATTATTTGTTTAGCTTCAATTGCTGCGCCGCAACAATTGTTGCAGTGCACAATAGCTAACTACATCGACTGTGTCAAGTATTTCTTTAATAACTTTTCAGTGAGTTTCCTTTTCGATCGGTTTACGCGATAAAATCATTTTCCATGAGTACTGACCCACTAATCACAGCCTCTCCGCTTGATGATGAACTTCAAGCTGACACCACACTGCGCCCACAGAAACTTGCTGATTACATTGGCCAACCCGTGGTTCGCGATCAAATGGAAATCTTTATTAGCGCGGCGCGTAATCGAACCGAATCGCTTGATCACGTTTTAATCTTTGGGCCCCCAGGGCTTGGCAAAACCACGCTGGCCAATATCATCGCGAATGAAATGGGTGTTAACCTGCGTCAGACTTCTGGTCCCGTGCTAGAACGTCCCGGCGATCTGGCCGCATTGCTAACCAATCTTGAAGCTGGAGATGTGTTGTTTATCGATGAAATTCATCGTCTTAGTCCGGTTGTTGAAGAAGTGCTGTACCCGGCGATGGAAGATTACCAACTGGATATCATGATCGGTGAAGGCCCAGCCGCCCGTGCGATCAAGCTCGATCTTCCCCGCTTCACACTGATCGGCGCGACTACACGCGCGGGCTTGCTGACATCGCCGTTGCGTGATCGCTTCGGTATCGTGCAACGACTGGAGTTTTATAACGCGAAAGATCTGACGCATATTGTCTCCCGCTCAGCAACTATTCTGAATGTCGCAATCGATAACAAAGGCGCGAATGAGGTCGCACGTCGATCACGTGGCACTCCTCGGATCGCAAATCGACTCTTACGCCGCGTGCGCGATTATGCGGAAGTAAAATCTGATGGCCGCATTACCGAAGATACCTCGCAGCAAGCCTTGGATATGTTGAACGTCGATACACATGGTTTCGATATGATGGATCGCAAAATTTTATTAGCGATCCTGCAAAAATTTGATGGTGGTCCAGTCGGCGTTGAAAGTATTGCTGCCGCTATCGGCGAAGAACGCGGCACAATCGAAGATGTGATCGAGCCTTATCTTATTCAGAAAGGTTTTATGATGCGCACCCCGCGGGGTCGGGTGGCAACACGGACTGCATGGCAACATTTTGGCCTAAATCCACCCGGTGAAGCAGGTAACGAACCGGATATTTTTAATCAAGATGGGCATTGATCACAAAATTTGAAGGAATTATTATTAAAAGCGGTATTCTAAGTATGGCGAGACTGAACAGAATTAAACCACTTCGGTCTACCACAACTCACCACGCGCGCAGCGTTACGGATGTCATGACCTTCACCTTTTACCAACACTTTTCTGGAGCTGACTAAATGGAAGCCGATCTGTCCATTGCGAATCTGATCATGGGCGCCAGTTTACTGGTGAAATTCGTCATGCTGGTTTTATTACTGGCCTCTGTCGCGTCATGGTCGCTTATTTTTATTAAACGCAAAACCTTACTCACCGCGCGACGTGAAGCCAGCGAGTTTGAAGATCGCTTTTGGAATTGTGAAGACTTAACCACCTTGTACACGAGCATTTCGCAACAACGTGAAGAAGCGCAAGGTATGGCGAAAATTTTTGAATCCGGATTTAAAGAATTTGCGCGCTTAAAAAAACGTAACGGTATCGACCCTGACTCGATTCTTGCCGGTGCGCAACGATCAATGCGCATCGCCGTCAATCGTGAGATCGACTACCTCGAACAACGCCTGCCCTTCCTAGCAACCGTCGGCTCCGTCAGTCCTTACATTGGCTTATTCGGCACCGTCTGGGGCATCATGAATTCATTCCAGGCCCTCGGCAACGTACATCAAGCCACGTTAGCGATGGTTGCGCCGGGCATTTCCGAGGCGTTGATCGCCACCGCCATGGGCTTATTTGCCGCGATTCCGGCCGTTATTGGTTATAACCGCTATTCAACGGAAATTGATCGACTTTATGGTCAGTATGATATTTTCCTTGAAGAATTCTCATCCATCCTGCACCGTCAGGCGCATAACTAAGAGCACTTACGAGTATGCAACGCCGCGCCCGCAAAAGACTCATGTCCGATATCAATGTCGTTCCTTACATTGATGTCATGCTTGTGCTGTTGATCATTTTTATGATTACCGCCCCCCTCGTCACGCAAGGGGTGAAAGTGGATTTACCGCAAACCAGCTCAGAACCGGTTCCGCCGACAGATGATCAACCACTGATCGTATCCGTCGATAACAGTGGGCAGTATTTCATCGACTTCGGTGAAGACAAAGAAACACCGGTAAATAACACAGAGCTGATCACGCGTGTGCAGAGCGTGATCAAATACAAACCGCAAACACCTGTATTGGTGAATGGCGATCGCGCGGTAGCGTATCAAAACATTGTCGAACTCATGAGCCTGCTGCAAAGCGCGGGCGTACCGAGCGTTGGCCTTATGACAGAACCACCACCGGAATAATGGCAAAACGTCGTCAACCACCACACCGCACCGGCTGGATCGCGCGGTTTCAAAATATTAAAGGCGTCGCCTTCGCCGTCGTCATCCACCTGCTCGCCTTCGCCCTGCTGTTTTTCAGCATCGGCACCGAGAAGTCCATCACACCTGAACAACATGATGCGGAACCGAACGTGGTCAACGCCGTCATTATCGATCAGGGCAAAGTGAATGCGGAAGTTGAAAAACTCAAGCAAGCCGAGCAAGCCAAAATCGACGAACAGGCAAAACAGAAACAAGCCGCTCTCGATGCTGAGAAAAAACGCGAAGCCGAAGAGCAACGCTTACAAGAGTTGAAAAAAGAACAAGCCGAAGTCGAAAAACAACGCGAGCAAGAAGAAAAGCGTTTGCAACAGGCAGAACAAGCACGTGCCGAACAGGAGCAAGAGAAGAAACGGCTTGAGGATGAACAGAAACAACTGTTGATCGAAAAACAAAAAGAAGCTGAACGCCAAGCAAAGCGCGAAGCCGAGAAAAAACAAGCGGAAGAAGACGCTCGTAAAAAGGCGGAGCAAGAACGCCTGAAAAAAGAGCAGGAAGAAAAACAACGGGCAGAGGCTGAAGCGAAAAAAGCCGAGGAAGAACGCAAACGTCAGGAAGAAGTAAAAAAAGCGGAAGAAAAAAAACGGGCTGAAGATGAGGCCCGCAAAAAAGCCGAAGCAGAGAAAGCCCGTTTAGCGAAAGAACTCGCGGATCAACTCGCAGCAGAAGAAGCGAACCGTGTTGCCAGTAGTTTTTACGGCAAGATCGCGGCACAAGTTGAACGTAATTTTAATATTCGAGGCTTCACGCCAGGTTTACAATGCGTGATAGAAATCCGCATGGTGCCAGGTGGGGATGTGGTTGGCGTGCGCGTGGTTAAATCCAGTGGCGATGATCGCTTTGATCGACAAGCTGAAATTGCCGTGCAAAAGGCTTCGCCGCTGCCTGTTCCCGCTGATTCTGCTGTTTTCAACGCGAAATTTAGAACAATTAACTTCCTTTTTAAACCGGAATAAACGCATGAGACGATCAGGAAAACCAATGATGAATTTCAAGCAAAGACTGCTTGCCTCAAGCCTGGCGACAACGTTGGGCGTGTTATCGCTATTTAGCAGTAGCATCAGTCACGCTGAAGATGTACTGACGATCGAGATCACGAAAGGGATTGAAAGCGCGATCCCAATCGCAATCGTCCCGTTTGCAGAGGAAGGCGCGAATCCGTTGCCTGTCGATGTCAGTGCAATTATCGCGTCAGATCTTGCCGGATCAGGTCTTTTTAAAACCATACCCGCTGCGGACATGCCCTCTAAACCAAGCGAATTTTCCGCGATTATGTTTGACGATTGGCGCCGACTCGGTATGGACAATCTGGTGATCGGCACCGCGACAGAAACGGCAAACGGCGCCTATGCGATCGAATTTCGTCTCGCCGATGTGTATAAAAGCTCGCAACTGACAGGGCTACGCATCATGGCGAAACGCGAAAATTTACGCTTTGCGGCGCATCAAATCGCAGACAAAATCTACGAAACACTGATCGGAGAACCTGGTGCATTTGCCACGCGTATCAGCTATATCACTGTGCGCAAAACTGCGACAGGGAAAAGATACAATCTCGAAATGGCCGATCAAGATGGCCAAAATCCGCAACTCTTACTCGAATCAAATCAACCGATCATGTCGCCAGCTTGGTCACCCGACGGTCGTCAGATCGCGTATGTCTCCTTCGAAAAAGGCAACTCTGCGATTTATGTACAAGAGATTGTGACAGGGAAACGGCGTGCTATCGCTTCGGGTCGAGGGATCAACAGCTCACCATCTTGGTCACCGGATGGTCAACAAATCGCCATGACACGGTCGGGCGATGGTAACCCCGAAATTTATGTAAAAAACTTGGCGAGTGATCAGATCAGGCGCATCACCAACAGTCGCGGAATTGATACGGAAGCCGTCTTCACTGCCGATGGCCGATCATTAATTTTTACGTCTGATCGTGGCGGTAGTCCACAACTTTACCAAGTCCCTGTGAGCGGAGGATCAGCGCAACGCTTGACGTTTAATGTGGGCAAATATAACGCTGCGGCAAGCTTGTCCGCCAATGGTGAGAATATCGCCCTTGTACATCAGCAAGATGGCGCATACCGCATTGGCGTGTTTAACCGCGATCAAGGTTACTTGGATATTCTCACCGATTCGTCACAGGACGAATCACCCAGTTTTGCCCCGAATGGCAAAATGATTATTTACGCCACATCACGTAACGGTCGATCAGAATTGGCCGCCGTGTCGGTGGATGGCAAAATCCAGAAACGCTTAGCCATTCGTGGCAGCGATGTTAGAGAGCCTGCCTGGGGGCCGTACCTCCGCTAATCTTAGCGGATATATTTAGTCTTGAACGAGATGTTAAACTTATGACTTACAACACTTTATCTGAGGGGACAACCACTATCATGAATACCAAAATTACGGCCCTAGCTTTGTCTATTTCTTTTCTGTTTCTCGGCGCTTGTGGTGGCTCGGAGAGTGTCACAAAATCCGACGAGGTCGTCGCCACAGTAGAAGACCGTGGTGTTGGTGCTGATGGCGCTGATGTCTACAGCGCAGGCGCAGAGGGCGTTCAAGCTCATGGGCTCGGCTCAGCAACATATAGCAGCGCTGATCTGAATGATCCTGATAGCCCTTTGTCTGTTCGTGTCATCTACTTTGAATATGACAGCACTGTAGTTCTGGCAGATTATCGCCCAGCTGTTGAAGCACATGCCGCGTTTCTCTCACAAAACCCAGACGCCGTCGTGACACTGGAAGGTCATGCTGACGAACGTGGCTCACGTGAATACAACTTAGCGCTTGGTGAAAATCGTGCAGAAGCCTTGAAACGTCAAATGCAATTAATGGGTGCGTCGGAGAATCAAATCAACACCGTCAGCTTCGGTGAAGAACGCCCAGCAGTCGATGGTTCAAATGACGAAGCGTATAGTTTGAACCGCCGTGTTGAGCTGGTTTACTAAACCGGCACAACCGAGCTCCTCTTTGCTTAATTTAAAAACGTTTGGAATAGACATGAACAAAGCTCCTTTTATTCTGCTCGCCATGAGCCTGACCATGATCAGCTTTAAAGGTCATACGGAAGCCACCGTGGTGGATATCACCAACAGTAGCCAAGATTTGGCCGGGCGTGTCGCACGCATGGAAAACATGCTTGAAAATAGAGGCATCCTGAATATTTTAAACGAAGTGGAAACCCTGAATAACGAAGTCCGCCAGTTGCGCGGACAAGTTGAAGAACAGGCCTACACGATTAAGCAAATGCAGCAACGTCAACAAAGCCTGTATGACGATCTGGACAGTCGCATACGCGGGGGTGACGCAGCCACGGGCGATCAAGATCCTTCGCCGATTGTCGATGCAAACCCCATCCAGCAAGGCACGATGAATGAGGCAACAATCACACCAGAAGTGGTCGAGGCAGCAGACATCAGCAGCGAGATCGTGACGGACACAGCACCGCCTGTAAACACGGGCGGTATTCAACCTGTTGAAACGTATCAGTCTACGCCGAATGCTGCCGTTCAAACGGGCGCAGAACCAATCGACACGATGACACCACAAAACCCTGCTCCCATTGCCCCCACTGAAGTACAAGCCACTACGGAAGCCAACCCTGATCAAGCTGAATCCGACTACGCAATGGCATTTTCCTTACTCAAAGAAGGGAAGCACGAAGAGTCCGTGACGCAATTCCGTACATTTTTACAAAATCATCCCAATAGCGATTACGCTGACAACGCCCAATATTGGTTGGGCGAATCTTTCTACGCGCGTCGTCAATATCAAGCAGCATTAACCGAATATGAGCAGCTCCTTAGAAACTATCCGGACAGTGGAAAAGCATCACATGCTCAATTAAAGATTGGTTATTGCAACGATGAACTCGGCAATACAGACCTCGCACAAGGTGAGCTTGAAGACTTGATCGCACGTTACCCCGGTACGTCTGCTGCACAATTAGCTGATGAGCGTTTGAACATGATCCGCTCGCGCTAATCATGTTCATAATCATCCCGATCGATCAGCTTAACGACGGTTCAGCTTTCTCAATTTGAACAAACAAAACACCCTTCGCATTACTGAGATCTTCCTGTCTTTACAGGGAGAAACCAGTCGTACCGGCTTACCGACCGTGTTTGTGCGTCTCACCGGTTGCCCGCTGCGCTGCCAGTATTGCGATACTGCGTACGCATTTAATGGCGGCCAAGTGACGAACTTAGACGACATTCTTGCGACCGTTGAAGCACACGCAACGCCTTATGTCACCGTCACTGGCGGCGAACCACTGGCGCAAAAAAACTGCAACCTCCTCCTCACACAGTTATGCGACGCGGGCTTTTCGGTTTCCCTCGAAACCAGTGGTGCGATGCCGCTCGATGAGGTTGATCCACGCGTGATGATCGTCATGGATCTGAAAACGCCCGCCTCGGCCGAGGAAAGCAAAAACGATTATTCAAATCTGCAGAAGTTAAAACCGGAAGATGAATTAAAATTTGTTATTTGCGATCGGGCGGATTATGACTGGGCGAAAAACATGCTCATTGAGCAACAGTTAAATGAGCGTTGTAGCGTCTTATTTTCACCCGTTGCTGATACGCTTTCTGCGCGCGATCTAGCAGATTGGATTGTCGCAGATCACCTACCCGTCAGGTTTCAAATTCAACTACATAAATTGCTCTGGAATGACGGCCCCGGCCGTTGACCTTCAAAAAACGAAAAATAATGTGTACACCCTCACCCGCAACAAATTCACCCAAACGTGCAGTCGTCCTCTTATCTGGCGGTCTCGACTCTTGCACAGCACTTGCCATCGCACGTGATCAGGGTTACGACTGCTACGCACTCAGTTTTGACTACGGTCAACGCCACCGTGCTGAATTACAAGCTGCTGATGCGATCGCCACCTCGCTTGGTGCGATCGAACATAAAACGCTGCATTTGGATCTTGGGCAGATCGGCGGCTCAGCACTGACCGATAACGCGATCGATGTACCTCAATATCTCGCTGAAACGGCGGATGAAAATACCATTCCGATCACCTATGTCCCGGCACGGAATACTATCTTTCTATCTCTCGCGCTAGGTTGGGCAGAGGTGCTCAATGCAAATGAAATTTTCATCGGGGTCAATGCGGTAGATTATTCTGGCTATCCAGATTGCCGGCCCGAATTCATCGCCGCCTTCGAACGCGTCGCGCAACTGGCGACAAAAGTCGGTGTGGAAGGCAATGTTATGCAGATTAAAACACCGCTGATCGATCTCACTAAAGCAGAAATTATCCAAACCGGCACGCGACTCGGTGTCGATTATGGCTTAACAGTCTCCTGTTATCAGGCTGATGATGAGGGCCGTGCCTGCGGTGTTTGCGACTCTTGTCAATTTCGTGCGGAAGGTTTTAAAACTGCAAATGTAGCGGACCCGACTCGCTATCAGTAAGCGCATCGACCTGTGTCGTTAACGGTTCACTCGCCGCCACCAAAACCGGATCGGTCAACTGCACGTAGCTATTGTAGTAGCGTTTAATACTTCGCACGTAAACCACCGTTTGACCGCAATGACAGCCACCGAAACGGGTGTGTTTACGGTTTTTGCGATCGGCCAATTTTTGCATAGCGTATTCGACATTACCGAACCAACGATTTGGATCTAAGCCCAGTTTTTTCGCAAAACGGCGCGCATCTTCTATACGCTCAAAGCCCGCATTGTACGATGCTAAGGTAAACCAATTCCGCTCGCTGGCCTCAAGCTGATCACCATATAACGTCCGCAGTTTTTTCATGTACTTAATCCCAGCTTCGATACTGCGCTCCGGATCATCAACACGACGCAAACCCACCTCCCGTGCCGTTCGCGGCATGATCTGCATTAAACCACGTGCGCCACTAACAGAGCGTGCATCCGGTTTAAACTGACTTTCCTGATACATTTGCGCGCTGATCAAACGCCAGTCAAATTGAGACTCGGCGGCATATTTTCTGACTAAGTGATCGTACGGTGAGATCGCCATGACAGCGACATCGCTCAAGCGATCTTCCGGGTGATATTTTTTATAGGAAAAATTATAAAGACTCGACATATAAGTCTCAGCCACGAAGGAATTCAATGCTTGTGCAAGATCGCCGTGGCGAGCATTAAACCCCCACGATTTGAAGGCGGTCCGATCTGTTGACCCGAGGATACGTAAATTTTTAGCCGTCGGGTTCAATTGCAAATATTTACGCGCGGATACCAACGCCACATCATATTGCCCTGAGGAGACCCGCTCAAGAAACTTATCAAATTCCAACCCTTCTTCAGCAGACAAAACAGAGACCTTTAAACCCAATCGCAGAAATTTCTCCATGCTTTGTTCAGATAAATCGCGATCATGAATCGCAATGATTTTGCCATTCAACGAATCCAGCATCTTAATCCGTGATCCGGATTTTCCCGTGATCAACAAATTCTCTGCCGGATTGAATGGCAAGCTATTTTTGATTTGTGGATCCGTATTTTCAGTGTCGCTCAGCGAGGCTAAATCGGCACGTCCACTTTTTAACAGCGACACCATCTCCCGCTCGCTTTTAACGATGATCACATCTAGCCATAAACCTTGTTGTTTCGCGAAGGTTTTGAGTAGCTCATACTCAAAACCAACCGGGCGTCCATCTTTCAGGAAATAATTATTCGGATCAGCACGCATCGCAACCCGTAGGGCCTTGCGTGATTTCATGCCAGAGAGATCTTCCTGATAACGATCAGGCGTTCCCATACTGATTAGATACCGGTTGATTTGGTGGTTGAGAGAGTCACGTAATTGTGGATTGTCGTTACGTATTCCCCACGTTACGCCGCGTTGCTTGTGCGTGTTAAATGCAAACGTGTGGGCGATGGCATCATCGTCAATATCTCCACGTAACAACACATCGCCATGCCCTTGCAAAATCGCATCGCGCCCGGCTTGTTGATCACCAATATTGATATACAAAACCTGCAATGAATGACGATCTGCGAAGCCCTGCAATAGACGCGCCTCAAACTCGCTGGCGGGATGATCACTCATCAATACGCGTAAGATCCCGTAACGTTTGATCGCGTTCAGATCGCCAGCCCGAGGCATCAGCGGTAAACGTGGATCAACTTGTTTTACATAACGACCAGAGAAACTGCTCGACTTGCCGAACAAACTGCCTGCCGTTTCAAGCGGAATCAGACTGTAGGCCAAGATCGCGATCAGACAAATCACCAACCGTTGACGTGGAAAAATCCGACATTGATATAAAACACTTTTCATTCCTTTTTAAGCGGCTATTTTTAGTACAACTTGAGACTAAAGATTTTTTAAAAAAGGTCGAAAACAATGAGCAGGAACAGGACTTCAAACGCAATTAAACAGGATGTTTAGCAATGGAAACTGCCGTCGCCCTCGAACAGGATGTTCACCCGAGCATTGAGGAGCTGGTTAAAAATGCCAGCGCGCTCGTTAGCCCACCCGAAATCTGCTTTAAAATCTTTGAGCTGATCGACTCCCGTCATGGCACTGCAGAAGCACTCGGCGAGGTCATTTCACAAGATCCAAGTTTGACGATGCGCTTGTTAAAAATCGTCAACAGCGCCTTTTATAATTTTCCTTCGCGTATCGACACCGTCTCACGCGCCGTTGCCATTATCGGTAGTGCGGAACTCTATAACCTTGTCGTTGCAGTAAAAGCAGTACGCAGCTTTTCCAGTATTCCCGCCAACGTGGTGAATATGGATAGCTTCTGGCAGCATAGTTTGTATGCTGGCATTATTTCTCGCGATCTCGCCAAGCGTTGTAAAGTCTTACACCCAGAGCGTCTTTTTATCGGCGGTCTGCTGCACGATGTCGGCAGTCTGATCATGTTCAGTAGCCTACCGACGTTATCATCAAACTTACTGAATCTTGTCGAAGGCAATGAAGCTGCGCTCGCAGCAGCGGAAACCGAAACACTGGGTTACTCACATGCAGAGTTGGGTGCGGAGTTGATGAAGCTCTGGAATTTACCGCAAAACTTGCAAGACGTGGCGACTTATCATCATCGCCCTGCTGATGCACCCCACGCGCAAATGGAAGTGGCGATCTTGCATCTGGCTGATGCGCTCGCTAATCAAACGGGCATGGGCACCTTCGCAGAAGAATCCCCCGAAGAGTTTGCTGTCCACGATGCAGTTTGGGAACATTTGAACTTGGATCGCGAGAGTTTAAATGTCGATGAAATACTCGGTGAGGCTGGACTCAAATTCGCCGAAATGTCCAGTTTGTTACTATCAAAAGAACAAGCGCGTTAGTAAAAAGGTGACAGTACACACGATTTAAAGAGAGGTCATGGCCGTTATTCGCCCGAGTCTGTCTCGGGTTGATAGCGGACATTAATAACATAATATTCCGTTTCCGCTTTTTCTGTCGTAATCAGCACTTCATCATCAACGGTCTTTTTCAACAAAGCGCGCGCTAACGGTGAATCAATACTGATCCAGCCTTTTTTCGGATCGAGCTCATCGGGCCCGACGATACGGTAGATCACTTCTTCACCCGCATCTTTTTCTAACGTCACCCACGCACCAAAAAAAATCTGCTGACAGTCATCCTGACGTTGCTCCACGACAGTGAGATCAGGCAACCTTTTTTGTAAGTAACGAATGCGGCGATCAATCTCCCGTAATTCTTTTTTACGATAGATGTATTCCGCGTTCTCAGAACGATCACCCTCCGCCGCCGCCGCTGCAAGGTGTTTGGTCACATCGCGTCGCCGCACCCAGATTTGTTCCAGCTCGGCATGCAACGTTTCAAAACCCGCTTGTGTGATATAAGCGGACGACTTGGGTTGTGGTGGACGCCACCTGCCCATATGTAGAGACCTTAACAATAAAAGAATGCGACATTATAACGACATGCCAGCCACACCATCTGCGCCGACACCTTATTTAAACATTAAGCTGGCCATGCTATTTCCGATCGCTTTTCTCGCCTTGATTTGGCTGATCGCACTCATCGAACATCTCACAGGCTTATCACTCACACAATTTGGCGTTTATCCCGGCCGCTTCAGTGGTTTGATCGGTATTTTCACCGCACCGTTAATTCATGGCTCATTAGCCCATCTTGTTTCGAATTCACTGCCCTTATTGATCCTCGGGACGATTCTCATTCATACCTATCCACGATCAGCGAAACAGGTATTTTTCAGTGTGTACTTACTCACCGGACTCGCGGTCTGGATTTTTGCCCGCCCGTCTATGCACTTTGGTGCAAGCGGACTCACTTACGGCATGACGTTTTTCATCTTTGTGATTGGTGTACTACGACGCGATCGTCTGCCCGCCGCACTCAGTATGATCGTGTTCTTCCTCTACGGCAGCATGATTTACGGCATCTTCCCGAACGATCCGAGCATCTCTTACGAGTCGCATTTTTTCGGTGCCTGTATCGGCGTGATCCTGGCTTTCATTTTAAGAAACCGCGATCCACGGCAGCCACAAAAACACTATGCGTGGGAGGATGAGTCGGAAGAAGAGGACGATCCGATCATTGGTGATGAGTGGCGTTTGAAATAAACTGCCTGCATGGCCCAACCATTCACAGATTCTGTCGTACAGAATCATCCCATCCTAACGTTACTTCACGACGCACAACGCGATCGGCAGCGACGTTGTGTTGTCATCAGCGGAACGTGGGACTGGGTGCACGATCAAGCAGCGCAATTAACCACATTATTCGATCAGCAAAATCACGACCAACCTATCTGGATTAGCAAGAACCCGCCTGCTAACGTGATCAGTTATGATCCGAGCAAAACCCACTCTTTACTCGGTCAAGAAATTCCACACCTCATCTTTGATGCTTTTAGCGGTTTCAACCCAGAGTCATTTGGTGCGACGTCAGGATGCTTACGCGCCGGTGGACTGTTGATCCTACTCTGTCCGGATCTCGATGCCTGGCCAAGTTTTGCGGATCCGGAACATCGACGTTTGGCTGTTTATCCACACGATGAAAAAGACATTTCTGGACGATATCTTTCACGCTTGGTGCGAGTCCTCAAAGCCGATCAGCACCTGCTACTGCACCGGCAGTCAGATCACGCAGCCGTTTCTAATAATAACCACACCACATTACCCGATCCCACTCCACCCTCGTCAGAAATATTACCCACGGCCGATCAAACTACCGCGATCAAAGCGATAAAAAAAGTCGCTCAGGGACGACGGCGGCGACCACTCGTGATCACAGCAGATCGTGGGCGGGGGAAATCTGCTGCGTTAGGCATGGCCGCCGCTGAGTTGATCGATTCGGGTTCAAAAAAAATCATCGTTACCGCACCGCATTCGAGCGCCGCGACGGTTCTCTTCGAACATGCACAACGATCTACATTAACCACGCTTGATCAAGCGCTGATCTTTCTTCCACCTGACGCGCTTTGTCTTTCTCAACCGGATTGCGATCTGTTGATCATCGATGAGGCAGCGGCAATTCCAACACCATTGTTAGAAAAATGTCTGCGACGATATTCACGCATTGTTTTCGCTTCAACCATTCACGGTTACGAAGGTACTGGTCGCGGTTTTGCGATCCGCTTTAAACAAAAGCTTGAGCAGATCACGCCGAGTTGGGGTTCGCTGAACATGGTCGAGCCGATCCGTTGGGCTAACAACGACCCCGTTGAAGCACTGACATTTCGCCTACTCTTGTTGAATGCGGATACACCCGCGATCGCAAACTTGCCTCGACCAACAAAGATATTTTCACCTGCGACAATCCAGACCACACTAACTTGCTTGGATCGCGATCAGCTCTGGCAGGACGAAAACAGGTTAAACGCGCTTTTCGGCCTGTTAGTAAATGCCCACTATCAAACAAAACCTAACGATCTAAGACAACTTCTGGATGGCCCAAATTTATCCGTGTTTGTTTTACAAGCAGAGAAGATCGTGATCGGTGCCGTTTTACTCGCGCGCGAGGGTCAGCTCGACGAACCGATCATCAATGCCATCGCGCAAGGAAAACGCCGACCTCAAGGCCATCTAATTCCTGAAACCTTGATCATACACAGCGGTTTAAACGAATTTGCCCAACTCGCTGGCGGACGCATTGTGCGAATCGCGATCCATCCGGATTTCCAACAAGCCGGTTTTGGCCAGCATCTACTCACGCAACTCAAACGACATCCGGCCACTTCGGATCTGGATTATCTCGCCGCTAGTTTTGGAGCGAATCTTGACCTACTCAACTTTTGGTCAAAGGCTGACTACCAAACGATCCGTATCGGCACACAACGCAACGCCAGCAGCGGAGAATATTCAGCCCTAATGGTGCATGCCTTGAGCGTCACAACTTCCACACTGTTGCGCCGTGCCCGCGAGCAGATGCAACAGCAATTGCCACATCAACTTGCTGAACCGTTAGCCACGATGGAGCCCGATCTGGTATTCGCTTTATTCCACATATCAACGGCAGATCTAATCCTTCCGGCCTTGCTTGATCCGCACATCTGGCAAGATGTCTCTGCCTTTTCGCAACAACAACGACCTTATGAATCTTGCCTAGCAAGTTTATGGTGTTGGAGTTTGCATGTGTTGCGCGATCAGCAGTATGCGACTTTGCTCAACACGACTGAACGGAACGTGTTGATCAACAAAGTTCTGCAACGACAAAACTGGAAAACAGTCGCGGAGAAGAATTCTCTCACAGGCAAAAAAGACGTCGTGAAATTACTGCAAAAAATCGTTGAGAAAACTGCTCAAATCAAGATTAAATAATCCAGTATTGTCCCAAAAAAAAGCCCCGCATTGCGGGGCTTTTCATCAAACAACGAGGCTATTCGCCAGTTCCCTACCAGTAAACCATGGCACGCAGACCAACGTTTGAAGGATCTTCATAGCTAGCACCACCGTTGTTGAAATCCATCAACTGGCTCCAAGTCGCCATGAAACGCACGTTCTTGATTGGTGTCCAGTTCAAGCCAATTGACAGAACATCACCGTCACCACCGAAAGTAGAACCGTCATTCAAGTCCATGTTTTCGTAGCGAACAACAGCTTGCCATGCGCCAAGACCAGAACCTTTCATGAAGGCACTCTTAGGTGAAACACCGCTGAACTGACCTTTCTTGTATTTCATGGACTCGCCAGTCAGGAAGAAACCCGCTTCGATTGACCATGCGCTTAATGTATCCGCTGCACCAGCTGTCGTTTGATCCAGATCCCAGTTGACGTACTCACCTAACACGTGAGCAGAACCGTAGATGCCGAGGAATTCAAGGTCAAATGCGTTAACGCTATCGACCATCATTTGGTTTGTGTTGAATAACCGATCATCCAAATGCGTTAAAGCACGTTGGCGTACACGGAGTGTGTTGTCGTTTTGATCGATATGCATGTATGAACCACCAACGTGTAGCAGGTGAGTGTCATCGATTTTCACAGGCGTACCAGCAACACGTAATGCGTATGTGCGAGTATCGTCGTGGTTGACGTCAGTTGCACCACCGTCTTGCTCAGGAATGAACATACCAGCGTGAACTAAATAACGATCACCGTCTAAACGGAACGCAGCACCCACTTGACGTGCTGGCGATAAAGGTCCGTCAGCGAAAAGAGGACGACGCAGGAAGGACATGTATTTAGAGGAGCTGATCGTGTTGAAGCCGAATGGGACATGGTGTTGACCCAGCTTCACATTGTATTTGCCAGCATCACCCAGTTTGCCGTTATAAGAGATCCAACCATCTTTCAGGTCAGCATCTGAACCAGAGAAATCATATTCCAATTTCGCTTGCCAGTTTTTGAAGAATTGCGCTTCGAAACCTAAACGTGCGCGACGTAATTCTCCACCGTCCATGATTTCAGGGATACCTTCGGAATCTGCTGAATTGTAATCCCAGAAAATTCGACCAATAGGTTGGAATGAATGTTGACCATCTTGTGACTCAACTTTGAACTTGCCTTTCATTGTAACTTTAGGCAAATCTTTCATTTTCTCATCAACCGCTTTCGTGATCGCAGCTTCCGTATCGACTGATGATGTTGTGTCTTCGGCAGTACCATCCATTAAAATTTGGAATTGCTCATCGGTGATTTGACCATTTTCATGCATGATGGTCAGGAGGTTTTTGATTGTATCGTTGGCTGCGTACGCAGGCGTCACCATTGCTGTTGACAAGCCTAGCAGTGCACCGCCAAGTAATTGTTTACTTTTAAGTTTCACAGAGTCTTCCCCTAAAGGTCTAGTTGTATAAATTTCACAAAACGGCAGTAGCACGCTTTTGGATGGTCAAAGTAAGCTTGTTGTGTTGCACAAATGTGAAAGGAATATGACAAGTTGATGAAATGTCGCCTTTTGCCGACTTCTTACCTCTTTACGTTGTTTATTTACAACAAGAGTCTGTGGCGCTTGTCATCCTTATGTAATATGTCTGTACTGTAATATTCACCGAACTCATTTAAGTGGTTTAAAATATAATGATGCAGCCCACCATTCTTGTTGTTGATGACGAACCGGCGATCCGCCAAATGCTGGTCTTTGCCCTGTCGGGTGAGGGCTACACCTATTTTGAAGCAGGGGATTCGGAAGAAGCACAGAAACAGATCGCAGAACATCGCCCTGATCTGCTGCTGCTTGATTGGATGATGCCTGGTCTCAGTGGTATGGATTTAGCCCGTCGTTTAAAACGGGATCCGGACACCAAGAACTTGCCGATCATCATGCTCACTGCTCGCGGTGAAGAGCACGATAAGATCAAAGGTCTCGATACGGGCGCAGATGACTATATTACGAAGCCATTTTCGACGCAGGAACTCCTCGCCCGCGTCCGCGCTGTACTCCGTCGTAGTACTGATACGCGTCCAGCAGAAGTCCTCGAAGTTGACTCACTTCGTCTCGACTTGGAAACACATCGGGTCACGATCAACAATCAACCGATCGATCTCAGCCCAACAGAATTTAAGCTTCTACACTTTTTCGTTTCACACCCTGAGCGTGTTTACACCCGCGCCCAAATTCTTGACAATGTATGGGGATCGAACGTGTATATTGAAGAACGCACGGTCGATGTACATATTCGCCGTTTGCGTAAACTTCTCGCAGAACACCAGTTTGATGATTACATTCAAACCGTACGCAGCGTTGGTTATCGCTTTTCAAGAACCTAATAAAACCTGGCTACAAGCCGTCAAAGTTTCTTTAATAACAACATGAAAAATTAATTCACGCGAACAGTAAGCTCATGAACAAAGACTATTTCCGCATCGTAACTGTTCTCGTTGCCGCATTGATCGTGGGCTTATTAGTCGGGCAAGTTTTACTGTGCTTATTTATCGCGACCGCCGGATGTTTGATCTGGCATATACGCAAAACTTCCGAACTGCTTGCTTGGATTCGAAAACGTGATCGAGAACACGCGCCTGATGTCCCCGGTGTATTCGAGGAAATTTGTCGCGAAATAGATCGCTTACAATCCAGACACAAAAAGCGAAAGAAAAAACTCTCCAATTATCTCCAGCAATTCCACCAAGCCACCACGGCATTGCCCGACTCCACTGTCGTGCTCGACGCTGAAAATCGCATCCAATGGGCGAACAAAGCGGCCGCGGAGTTTTTAAACATTCACTGGCCACAAGATCAACGTCAAAGGATCACAAATCTCGTCCGCTCTCCGGAGTTAAGTCGCTACTTCCAAAAGTATTCCGAAGACCGTTCTAATTCCGTTGAGATCAAATCCCCTCTTGATTCCGCGATCACCTTGAGCGTGCGAATCGTTCCTTACGGTAAAAATCAGCGTCTGTTCGTCGCTCGCGACGTTACGCGTTTGCAAAAACTCGTCGAATTACGCAAAGATTTTGTCGCCAATGTGTCGCACGAGTTACGCACCCCAATCACCGTGCTTCGAGGATATCTTGAGACTATGCTCCAAAATAAGGCGCAATGCCCAGAGCACTGGCGGCCATCGTTATCGGTAATGCAAGATCAATCCATGCGGATGGAAAGTGTGATCAAAGATTTGCTCATGATCTCGCGGCTAGAGGAAGATCGTGCGGTGAATAACCCTGAAACTGTGATCGTGCCAGAGATGATCGCGAATATTCATAAAGAGGCCAGCGCTCTTAGTGGCAATAAATCGCACCTATTTGATATCAGCGCTGATCCAACCTTGTGGATTAAAGGCAGTACTTCTGAAATTTACAGTGCCTTCTCAAACCTTGTTTTCAATGCCGTGCGTTACACGCCAGAAAATGGCGTGATCAAAATCCGTTGGTATCGTGACGATGCAGGCGCACACCTTGAGATTCGTGATAACGGCATTGGTATTCCACCACAACATATCGACCGTTTAACCGAGCGGTTCTATCGTGTGGAACAAAGTCGTAGCCGTGATAAAGGTGGAAGTGGACTTGGCTTATCGATTGTCAAACACGTCCTTACGCGTCACAAGGCCACGCTACATATTGAAAGTGAGTTAGAGAAAGGCAGTCTTTTCCGCTGTGACTTTCCCACATCAATCATCATTCCAGCGGAAGTTGCGAAAACTTCAGGGCAATTAGTCTGAATCGATGGGTTCTGCAGCTTTTGCTTGAGATCATCATCTCGAGCAGCCATGATCAGTCCGAAGAAATCTCCCGTTGCATGTCCTCAATACTCGTGTGTCGAACGTCTTTACCTTCGACAAGGTAGATCACGTTTTCGCAAATATTCTTTGCATGATCACCAACACGTTCCAACGCTCGCACAGCCCAAACCACATCGAGCACTTTTGAGATACTTCGCGGATCTTCAATCATATAGGTGATTAATTGCCGCATGATCGCACCATATTCTTCATCAATACGTTCATCTTCTGCGGCCACGTCCACGGCTCTTTGCGAGTCCATACGCACGAAAACATCTAACGAAGCATGCAGCATTTGCTGCACATGTTTGCCCATTGAAAGCACACTGATGTAATAGGATTTCGGACTCTCCTGCTCGCTCATGCGTACCACCATACGACCAATTTTTTCGACTTCATCACCGATCCGTTCTAGATCAGAAATGGTTTTGATCACCGCCAGCACTAAACGCAAATCACCTGCCGCAGGCTGACGTCGCGCCAATACTTGCGTGCATTCCTCATCAATCGATACTTCCATCGAATTCACTTGATAATCATGCGTCGACACATACTCAGCCAGTTCGACATCCATACCATCCATCGCCTCTAACGCTTTCGTGAGCTGATCTTCAACCAGTCCACCCATCAACATGACGCGTGATCGTAAATCTTCCAGCTCTTCATCGAACTGCTTGGAAATATGTTGTGATAATGATCGTGTACCCATCTTTTTACTCTGCTGCTCCTGACCTAACCATAACGTCCGGTGATGTAATCTTCAGTCTGCTTCTGTTTTGGATTGGTGAACACTTCACGTGTTTGACCAAACTCAATCAACTCGCCCAGATACATAAATGCCGTGTAATCGGACACCCGCGCCGCTTGCTGCATATTGTGCGTGACGATCACAATTGTGTAATCGTCTTTCAACTCGTAAATTAATTCTTCGATCTTTAACGTCGAGATCGGATCCAGTGCCGAAGCGGGCTCATCAAGGAGTAGCACTTCCGGTTCGATTGCGATCGCGCGGGCAATCACTAAACGTTGTTGCTGACCACCAGATAAACCTAATGCATTGTCTTCCAAGCGATCTTTAACTTCATCCCACAAAGCGGCAGCACGCAGTGACTTTTCAATAACTTGATCAAGCACTCGTCGACTTTTAATGCCTTGCAAGCGCAGACCATAAGCGACATTTTCATAAATGGATTTTGGGAATGGGTTGGGTTTTTGAAACACCATTCCAATGCGTCGACGCAATTCGGCGACGTTCACTACTTTATCGTAGATATTCTCATCATGTAGCCGCATTTCGCCGTCAATAGAAACCGAGTCGATTAAATCATTCATACGATTGAAGCACCGTAATAACGTCGACTTACCACAACCGCTCGGGCCGATAAACGCAGTAACACGCTTTTCTGGAATGGTCAGATTAATATCTTTCAACGCATGCTTCTGGCCGTAATAAAGATTTAAGCCTTCCACGCGCAAACATTCTTTTTCATCAACAAACAGACTCTCTGCCGTGTTCGTCATCAATCCTTCATTGCGTAACGACGGTATATCGATCGCATGCGTTTGTTTTTCATTCAAGTTTTGCATACTCTTTTACTGTGCAGACGTTATATATTTTTCCCGCAAACGATGACGGATCCGTATTGCAGTGAAATTCAGCGCGATAATTAACATAACCAGTACCAACGCGGTCGCGAACACGAGAGGTCTTGCTGCTTCCACGTTTGGACTTTGAAAGCCTACATCATAAATATGGAAGCCTAAATGCATAAATTTTCGATCGAGGTGTAAAAAGGGGTAATTCCCATCGATCGCAAGCGACGGTGCAAGCTTAACCACGCCTACCATCATCAGCGGCGCGACTTCACCCGCTGCACGCGCAACCGCAAGAATTAAGCCCGTCATCATCGCCGGTGTCGCCATCGGCAGTACAGTACGCCAGAGCGTTTCCGCCTTGGTTGCACCTAATGCCAGTGAGCCTTCGCGGATCTCACGTGGAATTCGTGATAAGCCCTCTTCGGTCGCGACGATCACCACCGGCACCGTCAAGATCGCAAGCGTTAATGACGACCATAATAAACCCGGTGTACCGAACGTCGGCGAAGGTAACGCTTCTCGATAGAATAATTGATCAATATTACCACCGAGGAAATAAACGAAAAATCCTAACCCAAAAACACCGTAAACAACCGAAGGAACACCAGCGAGATTATTAACCGCGATCCTGATCGTGCGTGTTAATGGTCCCTTACGCGCATACTCATGGAGATAAACAGCTGCAACCACACCAAATGGTGTAACCAACACAGACATGATCACAACCATTAATACCGTGCCAAAGATTGCTGGAAATATGCCACCCTCGGTATTGGCTTCACGCGGTTCATCGAAAATAAACTCGCCAAGTTTGATCACATAAAAAACACTTTTATCCCACACATTCATGGCATTCGGCCGGTAGATTCTACGCACTTTGGCCAACGGGATTTCCGCTTGTACACCTTGTCCTGTTTGCACAAGAATACTGTCTCGATTCAACGCTGCGTACAGTTCAATAAGTTCACCTTGATAACCTGCGTATTGCCGATCAAGAGCTACGCGTTGGTTCTGAATTTCGGCTTGAGCAGACGCATCAGTAATATTATCCAGTGCTAAACCACGTTCTTTCAGCCGGAGTTTTTCGACTTGATAATTTACTGCGCCGATCAGGTCTTTTTCGATATGGTTAATTTGCTCGGCGATGGTTTGTTTCCGTTCGATCGCGGATTCAACATCCGCCATTATCTGATCCGATTTAACTGTTTCGTCTGCTTGTTTAAACCCGCTCAGATAGCCGTAAAAATTGCCCCACTCTTCACGCTCTATGACGATCACATCCGACGGTCGTGATTGCTCGGCCATTCCCGTTTCCAATACCCATTGGAAATCTAGCCCGGTAATGTCGCGATTCCCACGCTTGATCAAGTAGCGCTGCACACTGTCCAGATCATCAGGTAATTTGATACCCTGTGCTTGTAGCTCACGAACTTTTACCGCTTCACTTTCGACCACTTCGCCTAATAAAACTGTCGGAGCCGCATCATTAAACTGATAATCAAACGACACCACATCTGCGGGCCAAAATTGTCCTAAGCCACGCAGTGCGATCAGCAATAACAACCCACCCACCATCACTAACGAAATACTGACAGCACCCGCTGTCATCCACACCCACGGAGCACCGCTTTTAAACCATTCTTTAAATGACATTTTCATAAGTTGCTGTATTTCTCACGCAACCGCTGACGGACTAGCTCAGCGATGGTATTGAAGAAAAATGTCACGAGAAACAATACTAAAGCAGCCAAAAATAAAACTCGGTAGTGAGTACTCGCCACTTCTGCTTCCGGCATTTCTACTGCAATATTTGCTGACAGTGCGCGAAAACCTTGGAAGATATTAAAATCCATAATCGGTGTATTGCCTGTCGCCATTAAGACAATCATTGTCTCGCCCACAGCACGCCCCAAGCCGATCATTAAAGCCGAAAATATCCCTGGGCTAGCCGTTAAAATCACCACATTGATCAACGTTTGCCAGCGTGTCGCTCCGAGCGCGAGCGACCCGACGGTGAGGTGTTTCGGTACACTGAAGATTGCATCCTCGCTGATCGAGAAAATCGTTGGGATCACGGCAAAACCCATCGCAATACCCACTACTAACGAATTTCGTTGATCAAAATCGAGCCCAAAGTTTTGCGTCACCCAAGTCGGCATATCATCATTGAAAAAGGCGCTTTCCATCGGTTGGCTTAATGACATCGCCAGCATCGTCACGATGATCACAATTGGAATTAATAAGGCGGCTTCCCAGCCTTCTGGGATCGCGAGGCGTACTTTTGATGGCAAGCGATGCCAGATATATGCCGAGAAAAAAATCATGAGGGGCATCAAGACAAGTAGCAAAAAAATCCCTGGCAGGTTTTTTTCCACTAAAGGGGCTAACCATAAGCCCGCGAGAAAACCAAGTATGACCGTAGGCAACGCCTCCATGATCTCAATCGACGGTTTTACCATATTGCGCATTTGCGGCGACATAAAATAGGCCGTAAATATTGCCCCTGAGATGGCGAGCGGCACAGCAAACAACATGGCATAAAACGCTGCTTTCAACGTACCAAAGGTAAGCGGTGTCAGCGAGAATTTCGGCTCAAAATCATTACTCGCCGAGGATGACTGCCAGATATATTCCGGCGCTTCTCGACTTTCATACCAGACTTCTTGCCACAAAGACTTGAACGAGACTTCTGGGTGATCATTATCCACATCAAAGATGTTTAGCTGGCCTTGATCATCAAGAACGAGCATGGCGTCCGATCGCGGTGACAGGCTCAATCGTTGAATCGGGTACTCACTTACTTTCTCTGCCAGTAAACTGCGTTGTGCTGTAGTGTGGAACAGGCCAATCTCTCCTGCACGATTACCCGCCGCAAACGATTTTCTCGCATATTCAGGTGCGATTGCAGTGATCGCAGAATGGCCCAATTTAAAGCTGCGCACTTTCTCTAGGTGGTAAAGGTTATTTTCATCGCGGACAGGAAACCATTGCGTAATTCGCCCGCGACTATCGCCGATCAGAATCGAAATACCACCGCTGAGAAATTCCATTGCGGTGATCGCCTCGCCTTCTCCCGCTAACGCAACGCGATCAACCAAGGATGGCTCGTCTGCATCGTTGAGTCGATAATAATTTAAGTAACCCGTGTCCGTGATCAGGTACAACTCTTCTTGATCAACATCGATCCGCATCTTTATAGCGCGTTCGCCGGGGAGATCAATCAAGGTAGATGATCGCTCAATCGTTGATGTCTCATCCATGAAAGATTCTTCTTTCGTGAAGCGTACTAACAGCACTCGCGAGTCATTCGTAACGGCTGCGATCGTGGTCTGATCATCATCACTTTGCACCGCAATCGTATGTAAAGGCTGGCCGCCTTCGTCAATGATCAGCGGTTCCTCACCCAGTGGATAGATCAGCGATGGGGTGATTTTGCGTTGATCATTCGGAAAGCTGATCGCGTACGCTTGTTTTATTAAACGCAGTGTTCCATCGGACAAGCCAACAGCAAACACAGACTGGCTTTCTGCTCCCTTTGCAAGACTTGTCATTCCAGCGCTGTTGGCTAGCGGACTGCTGTCGATCACACTGCCATCTTTTAGCTGAATGTATTGTGCGAGACCATCTTCATCAATGACGAACCCTATCTCGGCATATTCGTCGATGGCGAAATTTATTGGTGGCTTGGTCAGTGTATTTGTCGTGTTGATCTGTGTTTCTGATGTGATCTCCGCACCACGGAATAACGGCAGCACGATATATAACAGGTAAACGAAAATGAGCATGATGGCGATGATCACACCAATGCCACCGATCCCCATCAGCCGCCTGAATAGGGTATCTTTCAGCTCGCGCCAATGCTGTCTTCGCTGCATCGTCGCGTCTGATCGCGATGGAATAATTTGCTCGTCACTTTCTTTCATGGTGTATTGAGTCTACACGAACCTATTAACAATTTTGTACACAAAAAAACCCCGCCTTAGCGGGGCTTTAGAACCTTAGATGGGCCGGTTTGGAAGGTTTAATACACAACGCTCGATACTAACTAACTCGAGAGTTTATTCAGAATCTCTGCCGCCTTTTTCGCCGGTAGAGGAATGTAACCATCTTTCATAACAACTTGTTGTCCGGCTTTGGACAATATCATTTTGACAAACTCAAGTTCGAGTGGTGCTAAGGGCTTATTTGGCTGCTTATTGACATAGACGTAGAGAAAACGGCCCAGCGGATAGGAACCATTCAATGCGTTTTCCGGCGTCGCATCGACAAGTTTACCACCCTCTTTTTTGCTTATGGCCAGTGCCCGTACGCCCGATGTACGATAACCTATCCCAGAATAACCAATGCCATTGATCGACTTTGTGACACCTTGGACAACGGATGCCGATCCCGGCTGCTCATTAACGGTATTTTTATAATCCCCTTTGCAGAGTGCTTTTTCTTTAAAAAAGCCATAAGTTCCTGAGACTGAATTACGTCCGTACAATTGGATCGGACGCTTGGCCCAGTTACCGGTTAGCCCTGCATCACCCCAAGCTAAGATGTCCGCATCATTTTTACACTTACGTGTCGCTGAAAAAATCGCATCGACTTGCTGAATACTCAACCCTTTGATTGGGTTATCTTTATTCACGAATACAGCAAGTGCATCAATTGCTACAGGAATAGCCGTGGGTTTATAACCGTGTTTTCCTTCGAAAGATTGCGTCTCTTTATCCTTCATTTTGCGACTCATCGGCCCAAAGTTTGAGGTGCCTTCGGTCAATGCGGGTGGGGCTGTTGACGATCCAGCAGCCTGGATCTGAATATTTACATTTGGATAAAGGCGTTTAAATTCTTCACCCCATAAGGTCATCAAGTTAGCGAGCGTGTCTGATCCAACACTGGAGATATTTCCTGAAACCCCGCTGGCTCTCGTATAGTCGGGCAGATCTGCATCCACATCCGCCGACATTACATTAGCCGAAAATAAGCTCGCAGCGAATAAACTAACCTTCACGAACTCCTGCATTGCGTACATCCAAACCCTCCTAACAGGTAATTGTGCATTTTCAATCGATCGAGTATGCGGATGAGGGTTAACAAGTTTGTGACAGAAATATTACAGTTTTATGACAGGATTTGCGTTTATACGCATTTGCTAAGATTTGAGCATGGATACACCTCTTACACAGTCTGAGGTGTTTCTCGTTGTAGGCGATAGATTAACTTGTAGATTGTTTGCTGTTATTACTATCGGGGGCACGACGGTTGTGGCGGACACTCACACCATGAACCAAATAGATCACGTACTCTGCAATATTACCGGCGTGCGCACCCAACCTTTCCAACGATTTAAGCATTAATGTAATGTTGATTGAATGCCCGACGTTACGTGAATCTTCTAAAACATACGTGGTTAGGTGTCGGAGAGCACATTGAAACTCTTCATCCAACTCAGAATCGGAATTAAGTAATGATTCAGCTTGTTTCGCATCAAGTGCATCAAATGATTCGAGAGCCGCTTCCAACAGTTCAATCGCAAGCCGCCCCATATTCGCAATGTCGCGTAACAAGCTTTTCGCAGGAACGGGCTGATGCGCTTCATTGACCGCCATCACGATATGCGCAATTTTTGCCGCTTCATCACCGATGCGTTCTAAATCCACCACGATTTTAGAAAACGCCATGGTAATCCGCAGATCCTTTGACACCGGCCCACGCTTATTGATCAATTCGACGATACAATCGTCGATATCGACCTCTTGCGTATCTACCAATGGCTCTCGTTCTAATACGTTCTGTGCGATTTTTAAATCCTGTTGCAACATCGATTGCAGTGCAAGACGACTTTGATCAAGCACCAATCCGCCCATCTCTAAGATATCGATATGCAACGCATTCAGATCACCATCGAAACGTTGATCTGCGTGACCTTCCAGCGACTGATTCATCTCATTCCCCTCTGTTTGATGAATTAACCGAAACGACCTGTAATGTAATCTTCTGTTAGCTGATGTTGTGGCGAATTAAAAATTTGCTCTGTTTCGCCCACTTCGATGAGATCACCTAAATGGAAGTACGCTGTGCGATCAGAAACACGTGCCGCTTGTTGCATAGAGTGGGTGACGATACAAATCGAGTAGTTCTCCCGCAACTCCATGATCAAGTCTTCAATCGCAGCCGTAGAGATCGGATCCAATGCTGAACAAGGTTCGTCCATCAAGATCACTTCTGGCTCAACAGCGATCGTTCGTGCGATACATAAACGTTGTTGCTGGCCGCCAGACAAACCCGTCCCCGGTGAATCTAGACGATCTTTCACTTCTTCCCACAGCCCGGCTTTACGCAAGCTGTTTTCGACAATCTCTTCCAACTCATCTTTATGATTCACAAGCCCATGAATTTTTGGACCGAACGTAATGTTTTCACGGATGGATTTCGGGAAAGGGTTTGGTTTTTGAAAAACCATGCCGACACTTGCCCGCAAAGGCACAACATCAATGTCTTTACTTAAAATGTCGAAGCCATCCATTTTGATCTCACCAGTCACACGGCAAATCGAAATAGTGTCGTTCATGCGATTCAGGCAACGTAAGAAGGTAGATTTACCACAACCCGATGGGCCAATCATTGATAAAACTTCAGATTTACCCACATCTAAGTTCAAACCTTTGATCGCGTGTTTATCTGCGTAATAAACATTGATATCCGAGCAACTCATGCGTGGATCTTCAACACGAACCTCACCAACTGTCTCGCGGCTCTCGCGAGCAACCATTGGTCCTTTAGATTTGATATCTAACTTTTCGCGAGCCGGTTTGCCTGCGTGGATATACCGATCTTTATTTTGTTCTTTAACCGTTTGCATACTAGATTACCTCTTAAGATTCTGCGGATTCCGACTTATCTACCAACGGCGTTCAAAACGTCTTCGCAGTAATACGGCTAATGCATTCATTAAAATCAGAAAGCCCAACAGAACCATGATGGCTGCAGAGGTGCGTTCAACAAAAGCACGCTCAGGACTGTCTGCCCATAAATAAATTTGTACTGGCAGTACGGTTGATGGATCAAAAGCTCCACCTGGAATATCTACGATAAACGCGACCATTCCGATCATAAGTAACGGCGCGGATTCACCCAACGCCTGCGCCATACCGATAATCGTACCGGTTAACATGCCCGGCATGGCCAATGGTAGGACGTGATAAAAAATTGTTTGCATTGGCGATGCACCGACACCTAACGCCGCTTCCCGAATCGAAGGGGGAACAGATTTTAGCGCAGCTCGGCTTGAAATGATAATAGTCGGCAACGTCATTAACGTCAGGACCAAACCACCGACAAACGGTGCGGATCGCGGCAGACCAAAAAAGTTGATGAAAACAGCTAAACCTAACAGCCCGAACACAATCGATGGTACTGCAGCCAAGTTGTTAATATTGACTTCGATTAAATCCGTTAGTCGATTTTTTGGTGCAAATTCTTCTAAGTAAATCGCAGCAGCGACACCGATCGGGAAGGACAATAATAACGTGACCACCAGCGTATAAAACGAACCCATCACAGCCCCCATGATGCCGGCTGATTCTGGATCACGCGAATCACCTGAGGTGAAAAACGTCGTATTGAATCTCGTTTCAAGCAATCCACGTTCTTCCATCGTATCGATCCAACCAATTTGGTTGTCCTTCACTCGTCGCTCATCTTCAGCGAGTTCACGATCGATGTGACCTTTGAGGAACATATCCACTTCGTCATCAGCCAATACCCATAAAGAAACTGACTGACCAATCAACGAAGGATCAGCTTCGATTTTTTTTCTTACTTCGTAATTCGCACTCTGACTGACCAAACTATACAAAGCACGTTTGTCTTTGCGGCTACTGACATCAGGAAAAAGATCGCGCAAACTTTGCTTGACCATTCCGCCGAAATTACTGGCTGCAAGGTTGTCCTTGTTAATTTCATCGGCTGGGACAGCAACCTCCAACTTAATATACGTTTGTGTAAACGCACCCATTCCCTTGCTGATAATGCTCGTAAATAAGACCAGCAAACAAAGAATACCGAAAGCGATCGCCGCTTTACCAAGCCATTGAAAATACTGCTCAGAACGCCTGCGTTTGGCCATACCATGCATGACGCGTTCGCGTGTGCTCATACTTGCTTTATCGTTGCTCATGGTTTTTTGAACCTTTGAATTATTCATATTGCTCTCTGTAACGTCTAACAACATGTAGCGCGATCACATTCAGCACTAAGGTAATGACGAAAAGCACTAATCCTAATGCGAACGCAGCGAGCGTTTTCGCACTATCAAACTCCTGATCACCGGTTAAGAGCGTCACAATTTGTACGGTAACGGTCGTCACCGCTTCGAGCGGATTCGCGGTTAAATTCGCGGCCAAGCCGGCAGCCATCACCACGATCATCGTTTCGCCGATGGCGCGCGATACCGCTAATAAAATACTTCCGACAATGCCTGGCAAAGCTGCAGGAAAAATCACTTTCCGAATGGTTTCTGATCGTGTTGCACCTAAACCATACGCACCATCACGCATCGATTGTGGTACCGCATTGATCACATCATCGGACAAAGAAGACACTAGCGGGATAATCATCACGCCCATCACTAAACCCGCCGCTAATGCACTTTCAGATGCGACTTCAAGGCCGAGCGACTCGCCCAACCCTCGAATGAAAGGAGCAACCGTGAGCGCCGCAAAGAAACCATAGACGACGGTAGGAATACCCGCGAGAATTTCAAGTAAGGGTTTTGCGATGCCACGAACTCTTGGTGAGGCATATTCAGATAGGTAAATCGCTGACATTAATCCTATCGGTACCGCTACGACCATGGCGATAAACGAGATTAATAATGTGCCGGTGAATAAAGGAATCGATCCGAAAGCGCCACTGGAACCCACTTGATCGGCGCGAATGGCCATTTGCGGACTCCAATCCAAACCAAACAAGAAATCCTGCATTGGGACTTGCTGAAAGAATCGAATTGATTCAAAGAGGACTGAAAGCACAATCCCGAGCGTCGTTAAAATGGCAATACTCGCTGAGAGTATCAACACACTTCTAATCACGAGCTCAACAGCGTTACGTGCTCTGAACTCTGGCTTCACTTTACCAAGAGCCAACCAGCCCAAGCCACAAGCAACACCGATGGATAGAATGGCTAGTATTATACGGCTTTTGAACTCAAGACTTTGATATTCACTGGCAGCTTGAAGCACGTAAGCTTTAGGTTCGCTAGCAGTGATATTGCCGTTAACAATATTATGAATATCATTAACCACAAGATTGATTCGGCCATCTGCTAACGCTTGAACATCTGCAGGTAAATGGCTCACAACCATATTTGTTAAGATGAGCGGCTCAAAAAGTAACCAAGCTGCTATCAGCACAACCGCCGGTAGACCGCACCACATCGCTGTAAAAAAACCATAGTAGGAAGGTAGCGAATGCAGATCGCGCAGTTTTCCTTGAACAACCGCTGTTGAACGTTGACGTCCAATTAAATAGGCGGCGGTCATAAGGACAAATAACAGTAGCGCAAGAGTAGAAACTTGCATCCTTTAATTCTCCCCCCTTTCGGGTATTTCCTGTTACGGAAACGGATAGCGGCACTCAGTCATTAAGCCGGTGCTGTTTTTGTAAATTCTATAGGTAAGTGTGAAACAACTAAATGACAGGGTGATGTCATACTCACCCTGTCATTTACATTTTTTCGGCATCCTTGCCAAACTTCTCAGCTAAATTACAGTGCGAGTGGCTCTAAACCGGTCACAGATGCAGTCACTGAACTACGCTCTTCTGTCGGCATAGGAATCAACCCACGGTCAGATAAGTAACCATCTTCACCGTACGCTTTCTCACTGGTAAATTCATTCAAGAACTCAGCAACACCCGGAATAACGCCAACGTGTGCTTTCTTCACATAGAAGTAAAGTGGACGTGAAATTGGGTAAGTGCTATCCGCGATCGTTTCAAACGATGGTTTGATACCGTTGATTTCTGAACCACGCACTTTGTCCATGTTTTCTTCGAGGAAGCTGAAACCGAACACACCCAATGCTTTTGGATTTGCATCCAACTTTTGCACGATCAGGTTATCGTTTTCGCCTGCTTCGATGTACGCGCCGTCTTCACGAACCGTGTGACAAACGCTTTTGTACATTTTTTTATCTTCCTTCTTCATCGCCTTGATCCAATCGAAAGTTTTACAACCACCTTCCATAGCTAACTCGGCAAATGCGTCACGTGTACCCGAAGTTGGAGGAGGTCCCAACACTTCGATGTCCAATGCAGGTAATGAAGAATTAACGTCTTTCCACGTTTTGTATGGGTTAGCGACCAACTTCTCTTCACCAGATGGTGCAGGCACTTCTTTCGCTAATGCTAAGAAGATGTCTTTTGTGGTCAACGCCATTGGCACACCTTTTTTCGAATTCGCAACAGCGATGCCGTCATAACCGATTTTGACTTCGATGACGTCTTTTACACCATTTGCTTGGCACATATCGAATTCTGATTTTTTAATTCGACGTGAAGCATTCGCAACATCAGGATGCTCAACACCAACACCAGCACAGAACAATTTCATCCCGCCGCCAGTACCCGTAGATTCAACTTTGGGTGTTTTGAATTGTGTGTTTTTACCGAACTGCTCAGCAACAACTGTCGAGAACGGGTAAACCGTAGACGAACCAACGATACTGATATAATCACGTGATGCCGCTGAAAGTGCGCCACCAGCCACAACAGTTGCAATAGCTGCTGTTGTAATGAGAGATTTTTTAAACATGTCAAACTCCGATTGTGAGACAAATAAGTCGTAATAGTCGACGCGCACTGACAACAAACCGTTTAACGTTCACTCATCGCACAGCGCCTGTGTCAGTATTTTGCACATGAGCATTTCAGTTATGTGAAACCAATATGAAGGTTTGATGACAACCACTCATCTCACCAGATTATTATGACGTTTGTATGACAATCGTATGACAAACTACTCGTGGCACGACATTACGCGCTTCGAAAAAATTCAAGCAAGATCAGACACATTGAAGCAAACTGACCGTCATGGCACGCTATTCGACTGTCATCTTAATTAAATCAAACCGCAAGTCGATTACCTATGGCCCAACAACTCAATCGCGATCAGATCACCCCCATGTTGCTTAGAGCATTTCGTAAGCACGGCTATGAAGGGGCCAGTTTGAGCATCTTATCCATCGAAACAGGCCTCAAACGAGCCAGTTTGTATCACCATTTTCCAGGTGGAAAAACCGAAATGGCACAAGCTACGCTCGATCTAGTCTTAAGTGATTTCACCCTCTTAGTGTTAAATCCACTTCAAAATAAACAACACACACCAAAACAGCGCTTACTGAATGTTGCACAAGGGCTCGCTAAATTTTATGCCAACGGGGCCAATGCCTGCCTTATCGATATTTTTAGCATCGGTAACAGTAACCAATTATTCCAACAACAACTCGCGAGCTGTACGCAAAACGTGATTGATCTGTTTACCCAGCTTGCTGAAGAAACGGGCTGTCCCCAAGCACTTGCTCAGCAACGTGGTGAAGACATGATGGTCTCACTGCAAGGGGCATTGGTAATCGCACGAACGCTCGGCTCTCATGAGGTTTTTGAGCGATTCTTAGAAGATCTCCCCGATCGCATTCTCGCCCCGCATAGCTGACCCTAATAAAACCTGCATCTTCTTGACCTAAAGAGAAAGATCGTTAAAGATTAAACCGAACGATCGTTCTGTTTATAACATAATCACTGCGGAGGAAACCATGTCAACACAGCCTGCAAAACCACTTATCTTTCATGACTTCGAAAAATCCGGCCACGCCCACCGCGCTCGCCTCATGGCCTCATTACTTGATCTACCTTACGAACTTCGCCCCGTCGATCTGATCAACGGTGAACAAACACAAGCAGCCTATCTCGCGCTAAATCCATTCGGCCAGGTGCCGGTGCTGGATGATGACGGAGAGTTGATCTGGGATTCCACTGCCATCTTGGTTTACCTCGCGAAAAAATACGGCGACGAAAGTTGGCTACCCACCGATCCAAGCGGTGCAGCTTTAGTACAACGTTATTTGTCGATCGCGTCGGGTGATGTCTTCCGCGGCCCTTGCTCGGCTCGTTTGAATACAGTGTTTGGAATGCCGTTTGATCTCGAAGCGAGCCACGTTGTCGCGGAAAAACTCTTTGGCATCTTTGAAAAGATATTAGCCGATCAAGATTGGCTCGCGGCAAGCCATCGTACAATTGCTGATATTGCTTGCTACAGTTACATCGCACACGCACCTGAAGGAAAATTACCGCTAACGGATTACCCAAAAATTCAGGCGTGGTTAAAACGTGTGGAAGATCTTCCCGGCTTTATTGCTATGCCCACAACGGAAATTTAAGCCTTAAAACGCGAACCGTTCATTATTCAATAATGAACGGTTCGGATCATAATGGTGATTTTTTTAAACGTTTATGTAGGTATTCTTGCGATCGTACTTTGCGCAGATTTCCGCGTGCTTTAATTTGATTATCTTGCAACTCATTAAGCACCCGTGCTTTTACTCGATCGCGCCATTGCGTGTCTAACACTAACTGAATTTTTTTCTTCGCTGTTTCATCATAAATTGGACACGTCACTTCAACGCGATAATCTAAGTTACGTGTCATTAAATCCGCAGATGAAATAAAATATTCAGGCTTACCTTTATTATGAAAAACATACACCCGCGCATGTTCCAGGAAGCGATCAACAATACTAATTACTTCAATATTATCACTCACTCCTTTTACATTTGGCACAATCGTCGACATACCTCGACAAATGATTTTAATTTTTACACCAGCCTGACTCGCTTCGTATAATTTAGTGATCATATTTTGATCAACTAAATTATTACATTTAATAAAGATACCTGCGGTTTTACCTTTATTCGCGATTTCTATTTCACGCTCGATCAACTTCATCAAACCATTGCGATTAGAATGCGGTGAAACCAATAAATGTTTCAATTCATCCCGACGGTACGTGTATTGAATAAATGAAAAAACTTTATCCACGTCCTGTCCAATTTCTTGATTGTATGTAAGCAGACTAAAATCCGTATAAATATTGGCTGTTTTTTCGTGAAAGTTACCAGTGCCGATATGCGAATAATAACGTTCTGCACCATCTTCGATTCGCGTGATCAAAATCAATTTTGAATGTACTTTTAAACCAGGAATACCGAAAATGACATTTGCGCCTGCTTCCGTTAAATGCTCAGCCCATTTAATATTGTTTTGTTCATCAAACCGTGCTTGTAGTTCAACGACAACGGTCACTTCTTTACCGTTTTGTATCGCATTAATCAATGAGTTAATGACTTGTGAATTACGTGCAACACGGTATAAATTAATTTTTATCGACTTTACTTCCGGGTCAATCGCTGCCGCACGTAAAAACCGCACAATATAAGAAAAAGAATTATAGGGATAATATAAAAGTGCATCTGATTCACGAATACACTCAAAAATACTATCGTGTAAATCCAACGACGGCACCGGAATTTTTGCTAACTCATTAAATTCTAAATAGGTTGGACCGACATTTGGGAAGTCCATAAAATCTTTTGAGTTATGGTAACGACCACCAGGGATAACACTATCGTATTTCTCCAACCCCATCTTTCGCATAATATAGCTAAGAATATCTTCTGGAATTTTACGATCATATAAAAAACGCACCGGATCAGCTTTGCTTCGACGCTTCAAACTGTGCTCAACTTTTTCAATCAAACTTTCAGTAATCCCTTCACCTAATTCCAACTCCGCATCTAACGTCACTTTAATCGTATACGCTTCTGCTTTTTCGATCGGGATATGGCCACCAAAGACTTCTTTTAAACAATGACGGATCACATTGTCTAAAACGATAAAGGCTGTGCCGCGCTTACCCCGGCGTTGTGGAATCTTGATAAAACGTGGCACCCGATCCGTCGGAAGTTCTAGCAAGGCATAACGCACGTCATCGGAAAAACTTAAGCGAATCGCAAAATAAATCGATTGATCTTTCAAATCAGGAATGGGCAGATCATGATTTAAAATGATTGGCGTCAACTCTGGCAGTACCTTCTCTTGAAAATAGTTGGCAACAAACTGCGATTGCTTATCGTCCAGTTGTTCTTCATTGACTAAATAAACATGCCGATGGTTTAACTCGTCCAGCACTTCTTGACTGATACGGTTAAAACGCTTTTGCAAACTAACGACTTCTTCCTGAATTTCTTCGAGTAATTTCTTATAGGATTTTTTATCTTCGCGTACTGAGAACACAGCAAGTCGACGCACGTCAGCCACGCGCACTCGAAAAAATTCATCCAGATTATTTGAGAAGATACCTAAGTAGCGCACACGTTCGATAACCGGTACGGTCGGATCGGCAGCTTCTTGTAATACGCGCTCGTTAAAGGAGAGCCAACTCAGCTCTTTGGGGATGCTTTCAGGAAGGGTACTCTGATCGATTTCCATTCGGTTCGGGTTCGCTCTATATTAAATCGGTGTTCTCGTAGACTCGTCTGACGGAATCCACAGTGAGCACAACATAGCCTGTCAAAATGACAGTTCGATGACAGGCTATATGTACAGGTGAGGTAGAGCGGCGTCACGCTCCGTTCCAAGATTTATTATAGGAAGGTCGGGCAGCTGATCAAGCAGTTTTCGCGTGCACCTGTCCTTGTTCGGCGTGATAAGCCAGAAACGTTTGCGCACCTTGCTTGCTCATGTAGCGTGATAAGACCTTCTCATCCGCAGCGCGAAGATCAACCACGATCAAACCATCTAACACTTGAGAAAAGTCATCATCAACATTGAAACCCAATAAATGACCACCCAATTTGAGGTATTGTTTAAGTAAGATCGGCACACCTTTCTGATCGGCCTCGACACTGCTGATCAAGCGCGACAATGTGTCCAGATCGTTCATTTCAGTAAAGCCAGACTTATGCCATTGCTTCTCACCTTTGTATTTAAATTTCTTACGTGGCTTCACATACGAAGCTAGCTGATGATCAAACCGTTGTGCACTTAGAAATTCAACCAATAATTTTTGCGAAAGTGGCGCGTAATCATTACTGATCGACACGGGACCGAATAACAGGTGGTAACGTGGATTTCGCATGACATATTCACCAATGCCCTTCCAGAGGAGCATGAGTGGCGTAAAACTCTTTTGATATTCCTCTCTCACGAAGGAGCGTCCCAGCTCAATCGAACAGGCAATTTTCTTCAACAATTTCTTCTTATATTTAAATAAGGTATTTGAATAGAGACCTTTCCGACCGAAACGTGCGAGGATTTCATCTGTCTTACCGAGACGATATGAACCCACAACACACTTTGCTTCTTCGTCCCAGATAAACAAATGCTGGTAATAATTGTCGTAAATATCCAGATCGCTTGCACGACCTGTCCCCTCCCCAACCGCACGAAATGTCAGTTCGCGCAGGCGACCAATTTCCTGCAATAAAAGTGGAATTGCTTCCGCCTCAGCAATATACACAGACAGGTCACCTGTAGATGCCAAACGATGATGATCACCAAGCTTGATCACTTCTGCCGTTAATTTCTCTTTCGTTTGCGCAGTGGCAACCGGTTCAAAGTGTCCATTTAAAAACACGCGATCAGTGACGCTCTGAGAAGACGAGCCCAACAAATAGGTTTGCGTACGTAGATAACGGATCAGACCAACATCATCGAGCTGACGTAAGTTCGAATACGCTATGGTTTTACCGATATGCACTCGCACAGTTTGCGTTTTTTTATTCAACATTTCATGCGGTAACATCAGCGTACGCAAGCGTGGATGTATCAAACCGGCCACTTGAAATAGATGGCTATTTTTACCCGCAAAGCGAATCGGGATAACCGGCGCTTGATGTTTACGCACGATACGCGCAACCAAACCTTTCCATTCAGGATCAATCACGGTGCGATCACGTAAATGTAAATGCGAGACTTCACCCGCAGGGAAAATAACTAACAGCCCTCCGTTTTCCACCCATTTATATGCTTCTTTTACAAATTGATGATTACGTTTTTTCGAATTGGTCGTATTGAACGGATCAATATCAATAAATAATTCTTTTAATTCAGTAATACGAGAAAGGAAAGGGTTCGCAACAATTTTGATATCTTTACGTACCTGCAATAACAAGTGCGCCATAATAATCCCTTCAAGACCGCCGAACGGATGATTCGCCACCACCACCGCACCGCCACTTTCAGGAATGCCCGCAGTTGAATGCGCAATCGTTTCATAATGCACACGTAAACTTTTTAAACTCGCATTAAGAAAAGCTTCGGGGCTATCCGTTTGAGGCAACTCGGCATACATCTGGTGCAAACGAGATAGACGCGTTGATTGTTCCACTCCACGTTCAATTAAACGATTAAAACGTTCTAGCGGGGTAAATTTAATGACGCCGTTGAGTAAAAATGGACTCAAGTTTTCCATATGCAGACTTCCCTATAAATTAGGCTGGAGTCTGCGAGAACGTCATGACAAATCAATGACTCATATGTGAATTTTATGTGACAACGAACACACAATCATTTCACTTCACAAAACTGTCATAACGTGATCTTTTCTTGATCACAATCCCTGAGCAGAATGCGCGTATCGTTAACTGAGAGGGAGTTAGTAATGGTACAAAGAAGCGCTTCACAACGGGTTTCACCGCTACAAATATTACGCCAATGCTTGCAAGCAGACTTGGCGAAACTGCACGATCGTATTTTTGATTTACAGATCTGTGACACCGAACATGATCTGCAAGATGCGGAAGATTTAATTTTAGAAATCACTAGAAAAGTGAATTTCCTAAATTCAATTAACCTTTCCGATCCTGAATTTGCTTAAGCATTCACTTTCTCAAGGCTAAGATAATTCCACACCGCTCACGTCATTAAACTTTCATAAACAATCAAAACCATTGAAATATTCACACGTTAGTCTTGATTACGATCAAGGATGAGCGCATGCCTCTTACCAAGCGTGCTAAGTTTTCGTACAAGCCAATGCAAGGACACATTGGCTTGTGTTTCATTCATTACATTTTTCAGAGAGGCGATTTGTAAGACGCTTCACAAACTGATTAGCCCGCCCGACAAGTTGCTGGCTAATTAACAAATCCTATTACCTTGTATCACCCATTTTTGAGAGCTGCAACGGCTCTCTTTTTTTATCTTTGCAAAACTCTCTTTATCTAAATAGGCCTGCGCTTTTTAACTAAACGTTTATTTCTCAGCAACGATATAACATAGCCACCCGGCTTCCGCGTCAAACACTTCTGTCTCTTCAAAAATGCCGCTACCTTCACCGGTCTCCTCGTCGTAACCTTGCATAAAAATCGTCGTGTTTGAGAAGCCCGCTTCTTGAAGTAATTCGCGTATCTCAGGCAGTGACCAAAGTCGCCATGTGTAGGTGAAGGCTTCGTCAATACGTGATCCGTCGGGGAATTTAAAATGGATTTTGCAATGCATACGATGATTAATCGGATTAAATTCGGCTTGATGCCAGACATAACTAAAGTCGTCGTGATTAGTTTTTTCTTTTAAGACTTTCGGTGCTTCGTAGCCGCCGAATGCATCGAGAAAAAAGATACCATCCTCGACTAATGATTTATGCACACTTTTGAAATAACGCTTCATGGTTTTGCGATCCATGAAGAGCCAATAACTAAAATTCATCGCAAGCACGATATCAACCGGACCCGTTTTGACTTTGAGTACGTCTTGCTCGATCAGTTCGATGCGATCCTTCTGTTTACCACGAAGTTTTCCAATGTTATTTTCGCGCCCCCAGTCGAGCACCTCGCGATCAAGATCGACGCCGAACGCACAATTATCCTTACGCCGCCGCACCCATTCACAGGCGGTGTTGCCTGTACCGCAGAAATCTTCACGCAGGAGGCGTGCATCACGATTACGATATTCTGTGAACATCTCGTCAACAAAATCGATTTCCGCTTCTACACATTGCACAGACTGTTGGTATAGTTCGTGTCTGTCAGCAAGCTGAGCCATTTTTATTTTTTTTGCGCGCGGCATTACGTGGATCCTTATTCTTTAGTTATTTAGAGTTTTGTGGTTTTTAAAATGAATGATCATACCATTGCAATGAACCCGTCTTACACTGGTGAAATGAACGATACAATTAACCTGAAACACCCCGATCTGTATATCAACCGTGAACTCAGTTTGCTCGAGTTTAATCGTCGGGTTTTAGCGCAAGCGGATGATCCGAAGAACCCGTTGCTGGAACGTCTGAAGTTTATGACGATCACCAGTTCAAATCTTGATGAGTTTTTTGAAATTCGTATTGCAGGACTCCGTCAGCAGGCGGCTTTTAGCTCGACCCAAACCGGGCCGGACAATATGACCGCCCAAGAACAGTTAAAGCGCGTCAATGAAGCCACGCATGCGCTGATTGATGATCAATATCGGATTTTAAATGAACACCTGATCCCGGATATGGAAGAAGCTGGCATCCGTTTTTTACGCCGCGCCGTTTGGGATGAGTCGACGAGCGAGTGGATCAAACAGTATTTTAATCAGGATGTATTGCCTGTATTGAGCCCGATCGGGCTTGATCCGGCGCACCCTTTTCCACGCATTGTTAACAAATCGCTTAATTTCATTGTCTCTCTGGATGGAAAAGACGCCTTTGGCCGCAACAGCGGTATCGCGATCGTACAAGCACCTCGTTCCCTCCCGCGCTTGATCCAGATCCCGGAAGCGATCAGTGGTGGTCCGCACGATTTTGTTTTTCTCTCGTCGATCATGCACGCGTTCGTGGAAGAGATTTTTCCCGGTATGCAAATCAATGGCTGCTATCAATTTCGTGTGACTCGAAATGGCGATTTATTCGTTGATGACGAAGAAGTGGATGATCTCATGCGCGCGCTCGAAGGCCAGTTACCCACGCGCCGTTATTCTAAAGCCATGCGACTTGAGGTGGCGGATAATTGTCCACCAGAGATCGCACAGTTTTTGTTAAGTGAATTTAAACTCACGAAAGATGATCTTTACCAGGTTAACGGTCCGGTGAATTTAAAACGGTTGATGCATTTATATGATCTCGTCGATATGCCTCAGCATAAAGACCCCGGTTTCACGCCGAATATTCCTAAAAAACTAAGCATTGGCTCAGACTATTTTGACGCGATAAAGCAAAAAGATATTCTCCTCAATCATCCGTTTGATTCCTTCGCGCCGGTGGTGGAATTTGTGCGCCAAGCGGCGACCGATCCGAATGTTCTGTCCATCAAACAAACCTTATACCGAACAGGTGTCGATTCAACCATTGTTAAAGAATTGCTAAATGCAGCGCGCAACGGTAAGGAAGTCACCGTCGTTATCGAGCTACGCGCTCGCTTTGATGAAGAAGCAAATATCGAGTTGGCTAATTTGTTACAGGAAGCTGGCGCACACGTGGTGTATGGCGTTGTTGGCCACAAAACTCATGCAAAAATTCTCATGGTGCTGCGTCGAGAAGGGCGAAATTTACGCCGTTATGTGCACTTGAGCACGGGTAATTACCACATGAGTACAGCACGCATGTACACGGATTTTTGCTTGTTCACTCGCGATCCGGATTTTGGTGAGGATGTACATAAAATCTTCCACCAACTTACCGCCATGGGGAAAGCACCGAAGTTGAAAAAACTTTTACAATCCCCCTTTACACTTCATAAAACCTTGCTCGAATGGATCGCGCGCGAAGCCGATCACGCCAGCGCAGGTCGGCCTGCGCGGATTATTGCGAAAATGAATTCGTTAACAGAACAAGAGATCATTCGCGCTCTTTACCAAGCTTCCCAAGCGGGGGTTCAGATTGAGCTGATCGTGCGTGGTGTCTGTATGTTGCGTCCTGGCGTACCGGGCGTATCGGAAAACATTACGGTCCGTTCCATCGTTGGGCGTTTCTTGGAGCACCCACGCATTAATTATTTTTATAACGATGGCGAAGAATTGTTGTATTGTGCGAGCGCGGATTGGATGGATCGTAACTTCTTTCAACGTGTGGAAACTTGCTTCCCTATTGAAGATAGCAAGTTGAAAAAACGCGTTTTTAAAGAAGGGCTGCAATTGTATCTGGATGACACGGTACAAGCATGGTTATTACAAGCCGATGGCAGCTACGTGCGTGTTACGCCTCCTGAGGATGAAAGTGTCCCGGTTTCAGCGCAAGAAACCCTGCTCGATTTACACACTAAGTAAGCCTGATCACAACGTCTGCTCAGGCTTGGTTCAGTGGCTCCGCCCTGAACAGGCGATCAGTGATTTTTCGTGATAAAAGTCGTGAAGAATATTGGCTCTGCAGGCTAATATTATTTATTTTCTCGTCTTAATCAGCTTCTACAAAGCGTAACTCAAACCCCACCGATTCCAGATAAGCTGCCTCTTGCTCAAGATCTGCATACATAAGTGGGTGCGCCTCAAACCACCCCATCGGGAAACTTAATTTCAACGATTGTTTATCCGCACTGAAATTAATCACCGGCAGTGCTTCATCTGATTTACTTCGATGCAGCAATACAGAAAGACGTAAAAGTGTGCATAATTTTTCAGCTTTTTTACGATCTGGTTTGGGTAGTTGATCAAACACCGATTGGGGGAATTTTCGTCGGTGGCCACGTACGATCGTGGCGAGAATTCGTTGCTCGCCACGGGAAAAGCCCGGCATATCCAAATGCGAGAGCATGTAATAACCGTGTTTATGATATTGCGTATAGGCGATTGCCATTCCAATCTCATGTAACTTGGCCGCCCAACGCAAGATTTGTTCATTATCTTCTTCGACCAATTTCCAGCACTCAGCAACAGCTCGCCAGAAGCGTAACGCGTCCGTCATAACGCGATTAGCATGATCCGAATTAACCCGGTATTGCGTGACCATCGCATCGATCGTCGTTTCGCGCACATCTTCCTTACGAATTCGTCCTAATAGATCGTAAATGACACCTTCACGAAGCGCGCCGTCTGACACTTCCATCGTATCGATACGCAATGCTTCAAAAGCCGCAGATAAAATCGCCACACCACCAGGAAAGATGGAACACCGATCCGCCGCTAGCCCTTCCAGCTTAATGCGATCAACATGTCCTGTATCGATCAATACGGATTTGAGTTTTTTCAAGGAATCCGCGGTAATACCGTGTTGACTCCAGCCTTGTTTGATCACCACATCATGAATCGCAAGAATGGTACCGGACGCGCCGATAGCACGATCCCAACCGGCGCGGCGATACTCTTTTTCGATCGCTTCTAATTCAATTAACCCGGCAATTTCGGCTTTGCGCATCGCTTTTGCCGTGATGGCTCCGTCATCAAAATATCGTCGAGAAAAAACAACGCAGCCCATGTGCAAACTCTCCCGCCGCCCCGGCCGAAAATGCTGCCCTAAAATAAATTCAGTACTGCCACCGCCGATGTCCATGACCAAACGTTGATCGCCATTATCCGCAAGTGAATGGGAAACGCCGAGGTAGATCAAACGTGCCTCTTCTCGACCCGCAATAATATCGATTGGATGCCCGATCGCTTCCACCGCACTGGCGATAAACTTCTCGCTGTTTTTCGCCTTGCGTAAGGTATTCGTGCCGACGATGCGTACGCTCCCATGCGGCATACATTTCAAGCGTTCACCGAAACGCTGTAAACAGGCTAATGCCCGCTCCATTGCTTCATCGTTAATGCGGTTTTTATCGTCTAAACCGTCCGCTAACCGGATGCTCTCTTTGAGCTTATCAACAACTTGTAAGCGCCCCTCATTGAGCTGCATAACGACCATGTGGAAACTGTTCGAGCCGAGATCAACGGCAGCGACGTGAGTGAATTCAGGACGGACCATGTACGCGTGTTATATTCTTATTATCAAACCATCAGGATAGCATGACATGATCAAAAACATTACTCCTAAAGATGCCCATCAGTTCCTTCAAGACAACCCTCAAGCCGTCTTGCTTGACGTGCGTAGCAGCATGGAATTCGAGTACATCGGCCATCCAATTGGTGCCGTTCATGTTCCTTTAATGGAGCCCCCAACCTGGCAAGGCGATCCTGACTTTATTGAGAAAGTGAATGCGGCAATCGAGACGGCGCGCGGCACGAATCCAGTGTCTGTTCCCGTACTCGCGTTATGCCGCAGCGGTAAGCGATCAGAAACCGCTGGCAGTTTACTCCTCGCTGCAGGCTACACCGAGGTCTACAATATTCTCGAAGGTTTTGAAGGCGATCGTGATGAGCAAAAACACCGTAATACTTCCGGTGGTTGGCGTTTTCACAACTTGCCTTGGGAACAGAATTAATACGAAAAACGGGGCTTTTTGTCACGGTCGCGATCCATCAATAAATTGCTTGAAAAAGACGTCAAAAGTACGTAAGTATGATTTAGCCTGCATTTCCGTTATGCTTCCCGCCTATGTCTGACTCATCAGTTTCCCATCTATCCGACGTTCGTTTCGCTGATCTTAACTTACACGACCAACTCAACCAGGCGCTTGATGCGATTGGTTACACGAACTGTACGCCCATCCAAGCGAAGACGCTGCCCATCGCACTGACCGGGCAAGATGTCGCTGGTCAAGCACAAACCGGCACCGGAAAATCCGCCGCATTTCTGCTCGCAACCTTACACCGCTTACTCACTCACGAACCGTCTGAAAACCGCAAACTCAACCAGCCGCGCGCAATTATTATCGCGCCAACACGTGAGCTCGCTATCCAGATCGACAAAGACATGCGCGCCTTCAGTCAATGCACTGATCTCAAAACCGGTTTGGTTTATGGCGGTGTCGATTACGAGAAACAACGCAAAACACTGCAAGATGGGATCGACATTCTGATCGGCACACCCGGTCGCATCATCGATTATTTCAAGCAACGTGTCTTCGATTTAAAGGCCATTGAAGTCGCCGTGTTAGATGAAGCGGATCGCATGTTTGATCTCGGCTTTATCAAGGATATTCGCTTTTTATTCAGACGTATGCCCCCGCCGGAACAACGATTGAGTATGATGTTTTCCGCAACACTTTCTTTCCGCGTGAAAGAACTCGCGTACGAACACATGAACAACCCGCAATCACTTGAAGTCGAAATTGATCAAGCGACGGCGGACAGCATTGAAGAACGGCTTTATCACGTTCAAAATGAAGAAAAAATTCCATTACTGATCGGCATTCTTAACCAACTTGAAGATCCGCGCGTGATCATTTTCGTTAACACCAAACGTGTAGCTGAAAACATCACCGCTTGGCTGATCGGCAATGATTACACCGTCGGGCAACTTTCCGGTGACGTACCTCAACGCAAACGCCAACGTTATATCGATGATCTCGCGCAAGGCACTATCCGTGTTCTAGTCGCGACCGATGTCGCAGCACGTGGCTTACATATTCCCGCCGTCACGCACGTGATTAACTACGATTTGCCACAAAACGAAGAAGACTATGTGCATCGAATTGGTCGCACGGCACGAGCCGGTGCCACCGGTATTGCGATCAGTTTTGGTTGTGAAGAATTCATCTTTTCATTGATGGATATCGAACGCTACATTGATCACAAAATCCCCGTCGCTCAGATCGAAGACAATATGATCGCGGTACCTGCGCCTCGCGCAAAAATTGAACGCAAAGCTCAACCTCAATCGCGCCGTCGATCAGAAAATAACAGCGCGAAGAAAAAACCACGTCGCCGACGTAATAACCCCAAGCCAAACAACGCGTAATTTATACTACCTAAACGAGACCTTCCGTTAAGTGCACCTCAAGCCTCAGTGGATTTCGCCAACTGTTGCTGAATCCACTCACCGATCAGGGTGATCTCTTCCATCGCCACGGCATGTTCCATATGAAACTCATGCCATTCCACCTGATAACCCAAAGCGGTCAGTTGCTCACGAGATTTATGCGCTTGCGCAATTGCAATGATCGGATCGTATATCCCATGCGCCATTAAGATCGGCGTTGCGCGATTTGCCTCCAAACCTTCTGCTCCAAGACTGTCAGGAATTCCAAGATAGGTTGACAGGGCAATGATCCCCGCCAAGGTTTTTTCATAACGTAGGCCAAGTTGTAACGCGATCACGCCGCCTTGTGAAAAGCCAGCAAGCAAAATGCGATCAGCGGGGATCCCCGCTGCGATTTCCCCATCAATATATTTCTTTACCTGATCGGCAGATTCACGAATACCATCCTGATCTTCCTCTCGACGCAAATTCACTTCGCGAATGTCATACCACGCCCGCATCACCATGCCGTTATTCACCGTCACCGCACGTTTCGGCGCATGTGGGAAAATAAATTTCACGCCGTGCCTCGCGGGTAATTTTAAGGCCGGGACGATCGGCTCAAAATCGTGCCCATCCGCACCGAGTCCATGTAACCAGATCACACTTGCAGTGTGCTCACCTGGCGCGTTTAAAATGACAGGGGCTTCGTTCGTTTGCTCGTTCATGTTCTGCTCTCAAATTTTCAACGTAATATGCTATTCTCGTTCGCCCGTAAGCCAATTCTATTAAGACTCATGCGCAAATCAAATTTTATACTGACCAGTTTCGTCTTTAGTGTACTGCTTTTATTGTCTGCTTGTGGACAAAAAGGCGACCTCTACATGCCCGGCGAAAAACAAACTCACAACACCGTAGAAACAAATGAGATGATCAGTTAAACATGGATGCTTTTACGTTTAAAAACGGTGAGCTTTTCGCCGAAGATGTCGCTTTGTCTGCCGTTGCTGATCAATACGACACCCCTTGTTATGTGTATTCACGATCAGCCATTGAGTCGAGCTGGCAAGCGTACGATCACGCATTAGCACCACACGATCACCTGATCTGCTATGCAGTCAAAGCCAATTCGAATCTGGCTGTGATCAATCTGATGGCGCGGCTCGGATCGGGTTTCGACATCGTCTCCGTCGGTGAGTTAGAACGGGTGATCAAAGCCGGGGGAGATCCCGCAAAAGTCGTATTTGCCGGTGTCGCAAAACGCGCTGATGAAATGCGTCGAGCATTGGAAGTCGGCATTCGCTGCTTCAACGTCGAATCTGAACAAGAGTTGGAGCGACTCAATGAAGTCGCAAGTGGCATGGACGTACACGCACCAATTTCCATCCGCGTGAATCCCGATGTGGACGCGGAAACACATCCGTATATTTCCACCGGCTTGAAGAAAAACAAGTTCGGCATCGCAATTGAACAAGCGCTTGATGTCTACCGACGCGCAGCCGCCATGTCCAATATTCGAATAATCGGTGCAGGCTGTCATATTGGCTCTCAACTCACCGGCCTTTCACCGTTTGTCGATGCGCTTTCTCGTATTTTAGACTTGGTTGATCAACTTGAAGCGGAGGGTATTAAAATTGATCAGATCGACATCGGTGGTGGTTTAGGTATTTGTTACGATGATGAAATGCCGCCCAGTGCACAACAATATGCCGATGCTATTTTGCCTTTATTGGTTGATCGACCGCAGACGTTAATCATCGAACCAGGTCGTTCTATTGTCGGCAATGCCGGCGTGATGCTTACGCGCGTGGAATATTTAAAAGCTACTGAAGTCAAAGCCTTCGCAATTGTCGATGCTGCGATGAATGATCTAATCCGCCCCTCTCTCTATGATGCATGGCAAAAAATCGAAGCGGTTAAACCACGCCAAGGTGACACGCAAAACGTTGATATTGTCGGCCCCGTATGTGAAACCGGCGACTTTATCGGTCGTGATCGCGATTTGTGCTTACAACCCGGCGATCTCCTCGCCGTGCACTCTGCTGGTGCGTACGGCTTCACCATGAGTTCCACATATAACTCACGCCCACGCGTGGCCGAAATTATGGTCGAAAATGAACACACGTTTTTAATTCGTGAACGCGAAACCGTCACAGAACTCATGCGCGGAGAAAAATTGCTCCCCGAATAATTACAGGTACTTTATGATCGAACGCACGCCTGAACCAGAACTGATGAATGATGAGGCGCAAGCGCGTGCGTATTCCGACGCGGACTTTTCGGTACCGCACGATATGTTTATCGACACCTTCAAAGCAGCTCATCCCAATTATCATGGGCAAGACCAAGTGTTGGATTTAGGCTGCGGTCCGGCCGATGTCACTTGCCGATTCGCGAAGGCGTATCCGACCACTCAAATTGATGCGTGTGACGCCGCTGAAGCGATGCTTGCCCTAGCTAAACAACGTGTTAGCGACCAGCAACTCAGTCAAAGAATTCAATTTTTCCACACATATTTACCCGCGCTAACCGGTTTAAAAACTCACTATTCCACAATCATTTCGAATAGCTTGCTACATCATTTAGCCGAACCCATGGTACTTTGGAACACGATCAAAAACTTGGCCACGTCTGGCACCCGTATTTTTATTATGGATTTACGACGTCCCACTTCAAGGGCAGCCGCGATCGATTTGTGTGAGCGCTATGCCATCAATGAGCCCGCCGTTTTACAACATGATTTCTTTCACTCACTTCTCGCAGCATATTGCCCTGATGAGGTGCACGAGCAACTTGAACAAGCAGATATGAAGCATTTAAACGTGATGACACCGACGGATCGACATCTAATTATTCATGGCAAAATCGATTAATGCACTAATTTGGTTCACATGCACAAAGTAATGCACTAATATAGAACATCGTGGTCACGAGAAATTTCATAAGCTGTTGATTTTAAATCAAATAATTTATGGTATGTAATTTGCTCTTAACGATCTTGAAATTCCATTTCATCTAATAAATATAATTTCTCGTCTTTTTACTCGCCGGAGGAGTGGTTAATGTCCGCAAAAGATGTATTACAAATGATTGAAGATAACGATGTCCAATTCGTGGATTTTCGTTTTACAGACACAATAGGTAAAGAGCAGCACGTCTCTGTACCTGCACACACACTCGAAGAAGATGTGTTCGAAGAAGGCAAAATGTTTGATGGTTCGTCTATTTCCGGTTGGAAAGGAATAAACGAATCCGACATGATTCTGATGCCTGACGCAGACACTGCTGTTATGGATCCATTCTTTGATGATCCGACCTTGATTCTCCGTTGCGACATTGTGGAGCCATCAACGGGTGAAGGCTACGAACGTGATCCACGTTCTGTTGCAAAACGCGCAGAAGCTTACCTGCAATCAACCGGTCTTGCGGACACCGCATTTTTCGGTCCAGAGCCTGAGTTTTTCATCTTTGATGATGTGAAATGGAAGGTCAACATGAGTGGTTCTTCATACCAAATCGATTCAGATGAGTCGTGCTGGAACTCAGATAAAGTTTACGAAGGCGGCAATATTGGTCACCGTCCAAGTGTCAAAGGCGGCTATTTCCCCGTCCCACCGGTTGATTCATTACAAGACATCCGTTCAACCATGTGTACGATCATGGAGCAAATGGGCCTTGAAGTTGAAGTTCATCATCATGAAGTTGCAACAGCCGGCCAATGTGAAATTGGTACTGTTTTCAACACCTTAGTTAAGCGTGCTGATCAAAACCAAATCCTGAAATACGTTGTTCACAATGTCGCTCACGGCTACGGTAAAACTGCGACATTCATGCCGAAACCTTTGGTTGGTGATAACGGCTCAGGTATGCACGTTCATCAATCACTTTCGAAAGAAGGTAACAACCTGTTCAGCGGTGACCTCTACGGCGGCTTGTCACAAACAGCGTTGTACTACATTGGTGGTGTGATCAAACATGCAAAAGCGATCAATGCATTCGCGAATGCATCGACCAACAGCTATAAGCGTCTGGTTCCTGGCTTCGAAGCACCTGTTATGTTGGCTTACTCAGCACGTAACCGTTCGGCTTCAATCCGTATTCCCTACGTGACTAATCCTAAAGGTCGTCGAATTGAGGTGCGTTTCCCGGATCCAGCGGGCAACCCTTACCTGACATTCACCGCACTGATGATGGCTGGCCTTGACGGCATCCAAAACCAGATCGATCCAGGTGAAGCGATGGATAAAGATCTCTATGACTTGCCAGCGGAAGAAGCTGCTGCGATTCCTCAGGTTTGTTCATCACTGGACGAAGCGTTGGCCGCACTTGACTCTGATCGCGCATTCCTGACAGCCGGTGGCGTTATGTCTGATGACATGATCGATGCGTACATTGCGTTGAAGATGGAAGAAGTAACCGCACTGCGTATGTCAACTCACCCTATTGAGTTCGACATGTACTACTCTCTCTAAGAGTAGAACCTTTCACGCAAAGATTGGTCTGATCCTTGCGTAGTAAATTCCTAATCAGGCGATCTGAGCCTGGGCGGATACTGACAAAGTAGTCGGTATCCGCTGAATCAGCCTTATTTTTAAGGCGCGGATTTCTCTAATTAATAATTACTAAGATCGCACTTTTGACGACAACGCCAAACTGTTTGGTAATGTGCAGAGACAGATCATGAAACAATCACTATTAATCAGCCTTTTGTTGGCGCTTCCCATCACAGGTCTTGCGGCCATCTATAAGTTTTACGATGAAAATGGTGAACTGGTTTTTTCTGATCAACCTGGGCCTAATGCGGAAAAATTAGACTTAGAACCTATCTCAACGATTAAGCCCCGCATTGTGAAACTACCGAAAGCAAACAATCAAACCCAGGGTACTTCACTCTACGAAACCTTCACATTCGCCAATCCGACTCAGGGCGAAACACTTCGCGAAAATAATGGATCGATCAATGTTGATCTGCTCCTTAATCCTCCGCTTGATGGTAATTTAGGGCATCTTGTTGAACTCAAGCTCGACGGTAAAGCGGTTTCTGATCCTGTCTCATCAATGGCGTTTACGCTAAATAATGTGGATAGAGGAAGTCATACATTAACTGCGAGCGTGATTGACCGAGATCAGAAGGTGATCGCTCAAACTGAAACTATAACCGTCCATTTAAAGCGTAACTCTGTTCTCCTTCCAAAACCAAATACTAAAAATCAGACCCCACAACCAGCGAAATCCACTCCCGCACCGACATCCAATAGTACACGGCCTGGTTCATAATCGATCACCACGATCTCAAGAATGCCCCTTTTTGGCGCATTCTAGCTTGTCTTCCGACCTTTTAAAAAACTCCTAGCATGGCCTGATAATTGCTCATACCTAAATGGGGCAAATTCTTCACGCATATTTAATACTGCAACCCATTGTTTTAAATAACTAAAAATATTTTGTTAGGAAAAAAGAAGGGATATCAAGAACGTAGATTGCACTATTATGGTGCAAATGCTGAAATAGCAACCATGACACAGTTCAATAACCCAGCACAATTGCTGGAAGGTCTATCAACCGCCGTCCTTGTCTTTAACGAGGACTTAACTTTATCCAGCATTAATGCGGCTGGAGAAAGTTTATTGTCCTCAAGTAAGCGCGCTGTGAATAAAGCCAGAATTGAAGAACTCTTCCCCAATTTCCCATTACTCCAACCCGTCCGGCACGCACTTAAAACGGGACAACCGTATACAGAGCGTGATGTTCAATTGCAGATAAATCCAGAAAAGACCGTGGTGATCGATTGCGCAATCACACCACTTAGCAATGCATCACCAAAATCGCCTGGCGTGATCATGGAACTGTTGAGTGTGGATCGCCATCACCGGCTAATTCGTGAAGAAGACATCATGGCACGACACCAAGCAACGAGCGCACTCATTCGTGGCATGGCGCACGAGATCAAAAACCCATTGGGCGGAATACGCGGTGCAGCACAACTTCTTGAGCGTGAATTTGTTAATGACTCACTTAAAGAATATACCAGCATTATTATTGACGAAGCGGATCGACTACGAAAACTGATAGATCGCATTCTCGGCCCGAGTAACTCGCCGACCTTAAGCAAACTGAATATCCATGAAGTGCTCGAGTATGTGCGTTCACTCGTCTGTGCCGAAACCAATGATTCGATCATCATTGTTCAAGACTACGATCCGAGTTTGCCAGATATGATGGGCGATAAGGATCAACTCATTCAAGCTGTTCTAAACATTGTCAGAAATGCTATCCATGCCGTGGGTGAAAATGGCACGATCCATTTTCGCACCCGTGCCGCACGTCAATTCACGATTGGCAACAAACGCCACAAACTCGTCATTCGCATCGACATTATTGACGATGGACCCGGCATTCCAAATCAGCTCAAAGAAACCATTTTCTACCCCATGGTGACCGGTCGCGCTGATGGGACCGGATTAGGGCTTTCCATTGCACAAACACTTATTCAACGCCACAAAGGCTTTATCGATTTTGATTCTAACCCGGGCCAAACCACGTTCACCTTATGGCTGCCCTTGGAGACAGATATTCCATGAACCAACCGAAAAAACTTCCTAAAGTATGGATTGTCGATGACGATCGCTCCATCCGCTGGGTTCTCGAAAAAGCACTGGAACGTGCGGACATGCGCATCAGCAGCTTTGAGGATGCCGATAGCGCATTGGTTCAACTGAGAAAAGACACTCCTGACGTGATCATTTCAGATATTCGTATGCCGGGCACTAGCGGCTTGAATCTACTGGACCAAGTCAAGGATCAACATCCTGATTTACCCGTCATCATCATGACAGCTTACGCCGATCTCGGTCGCGCTGTGGCCGCCTTTCAAGGTGGTGCTTTTGAATACTTACCGAAACCTTTCGATGTTGACGAAGCCGTCACGACCGTACAACGTGCAATTCGATCACAAAAACAATCTGCATCTTCAGCAGCCGAAACACAGCCAAATGATATGTCCGGCATCATCGGCGCTGCGCCCGCCATGCAAGAAGTTTTCCGCGCCATTGGGCGACTTTCACGATCACACATGACCGTTTTGATCACTGGTGAATCCGGCACGGGTAAAGAGTTAGTCGCACGCGCACTGCATGATCACAGCCCACGCGTGGATAAAACGTTTATCGCCCTTAACACGGCTGCGATCCCACGTGAATTACTCGAAAGCGAATTATTTGGCCATGAGCGCGGAGCCTTCACCGGCGCCACAACACAACGCGTTGGTCGTTTCGAACAAGCTGATGGCGGAACATTATTTCTTGATGAGATCGGCGACATGCCGTCTGAACTGCAAACACGTTTACTACGCGTTCTGGCAGATGGTGAGTTTTATCGGGTTGGTGGTCACACGCCGATAAAAGTGGATGTACGCATCATTGCGGCAACACACCAAAAGCTCGAAGAACATGTGTTGGAAGGCCGGTTCCGGGAAGATTTATTCCACCGTCTAAACGTTATTCGCCTACAATTACCACCATTACGTAACCGCCGTGAAGACATCCACTTACTGATGGATCACTTCCTCAAACGCGTCGCCACCGAGCTAGGCATAGACGCGAAACACCTGCATAAAGATGCGGGCCGTTTTGTTGAGGCTTACGATTGGCCCGGTAACGTAAGACAACTCGAAAATGTCTGCCGCTGGCTTACTGTCATGGCGCCAGCGCAAGAAATCCACGTTGAAGAACTCCCTCCTGAAATCAGTCAAAGCAGTTATCAAGCAAGCGGTACAGGCGATTGGGAAACTCTGCTGAAGTCGTGGGTTGACCAAAAATTAGCCAATGGTGAAACCGGCTTATTAGACGAAGCAACCGCCAGTTTTGAAAAGATTATGATCCAATCGGCATTGGCAAAAACCGGGGGACGCCGTCAGGATGCGGCGCACCTGCTAGGCTGCGGCCGAAACACCCTGACACGTAAAATTAAAGAACTTGAAATTGATGAATAATGGGATCGTCAATTACGTTTATTGAAAACGCATGTTAAAGCGTATTCACCATTCCCTGATCGTCGAGCATTCTTAATAAATATTTCTTACGCGTTAGCTGCGATCGCAATTGTTGTAGCATTGTCAGGGCATCTTCGTCTTCCTGACAATCTTCAAAGCGGATTTGGCTGTCTAGCTCGGCAATTTCCTCAACCAAATTAAACCAGACTTTGTCGTATTCCGCTTTCGAGTCGAATCCATTTTCAATCGTTTTTTCCGAAATAAACATCTTTAGTATCCTCAATAGGTTGCAAGACGAATATTCACGCGCACGTTTGAAAAAACCAAGATCATTACATGACAATTTGATGACAAACTCGCGCACGACAAGCTTAAAGTAATCGACCATACCCGCCGCTAAAAAGTGTCTTAGCTAAAGTCATTAATGATTCGTTTGGGAAAAGGCCATGAGTGTCGTTGACGTAGAAGAAAACTGGAAAGACAAATATTTTAAATACCTGCTAGATCAAGAAAAACTCGAAGAAGCGCAGAATGCACAACTGTTAAAGTTATACAACGAATTACTGCTTGCCTTTAGCCACGTTCGCGGCCAACACAACGCGATCGACAGTCAATTAAACGCCCTGCCCACATCACCCAAACCCGCTGACATAGCAGTTGATCAACTACATCACATTAATCTTCAGATCGCCGATCATCTCAGCGTTGACAGCCCGTCAGAAGTGACAACGACAGGCAGCAGTTTAGACTCGCTCACCGCCGCCAAACAAACCCTACTCAAACTGATTGAAATCAGCCCCGATGAGATCACGCAAAACATTCATGCCGAAGATATTCTCGATCAATTAGAAAGCGCCACGCAAAACGAACAACTCTTTGATGTCGTCACGCGCATTAAAGATGTCGTGCAAAAAGTCTTGGATGAACGATCACACCAGATTAAAAACTTGTCGAAATTTCTGGGTGGCGTCTCAAAACGGTTGGAAGGCATGAAGCAACACGTCAAAGAAAATCGCGCCGATCGCGAAGCTGCAAATCATGATCGCGGCGATCTGAGTAAGTTGGTGGGAGACAATTTGCAATTGATACGTGAATCCGTCGCCGAAAGTCAGGACGTTAATGAGCTCCAAAATGCCATTGATACGCAGCTTGATCATATCGACAGCTCTGTTTCATCCTACGTTGAAAAAGAAACCGAACGCGCTGATCGCGCAGAAAAAAATACCGCTGAACTGCAAACGCAACTCAACAAGCTAGAACATGAAAGTACGCAACTCCGCGCCTCACTCAATGCAGCCCGGACGCAAGCGATCATCGATCCTCTCACCGGCGTTGCGAATCGTCGTGCTTATGACGAGCGCATGGAAATTGAATACTCACGCTGGAAACGCAAACATGAGCCGATGGCGCTCGCGATCATGGACATTGATCATTTCAAACATATCAACGACACCTATGGTCACCCGGTCGGCGATAAAGTCCTCAAAGTCGTCGCCGGTCGGATTCAGCAACAAGTGCGTGAGAGTGATTTTTTTGGCCGCATCGGCGGTGAAGAATTCGCTTTCTTACTTGTCGACAGCGATCTGGGATCCGCACTGGAAAAAAACGAGCTATTGCGTGAAAGCATCAGCGAATGCAATTTCCGTATTAAAAAGAAAAAGTTTCAAGTCACTATGTCGATGGGTATCGCCCAGTTTCGCGGTAACGACACACTCGAAAGTGTCTACCAACGCGCTGACGACGCGCTCACCAAGGCAAAACAATCCGGTCGCAACCGCTGCCTGACAGAAAACGATCTGAAATAACCCAAACTATCTAAATACTCCGTTGAAACAGACGGATTCATAGAAAGATCAGCGTACTCATTGCGCTACGGGCGTGCTATTCTTCCGCGCCTTATGCCATTACTGCAACTAAAATCCATCCAACTCCACTACGGCGCGACGCCGCTGCTGGATAATATTGAATTCAGCATTGAACAACGCGAACGTGTCGCCTTAGTCGGGCGTAACGGCGCGGGCAAATCCACCCTGCTAAAAATCATCATGGGCCAGATCACCGCTGACAGTGGTGAAATCATTGGCGAACCGAATTTGCGTATCGCGCGGCTCGAACAAGACGTGCCACAAGATTTACATGGCGACGTTTACGATGTGGTCGCTGAAGGTCTCGGTGAGCTCGGGCAGCAAATCGCCGATTATCATCACGTCATTCATCAACTGGATGAACCGGGCGCAATGGATCGCATGGCAAAATTACAAACCGCCATCGAGAATGCGAATGGCTGGGAAATGGAACAACGCATCAGCAATGTATTAACACGCTTATCACTGCCAGAAGATGCCCGGTTTGAAAGCCTCTCTGGCGGCCTCAAACGTCGTGTTTTACTTGCGCGTGCGTTAGTCTCCGATCCGCAAATTTTATTGCTCGATGAACCGAGTAACCATCTCGATATTGAGTCGATCCAATGGCTGGAAGATTTTCTTCTCGGCAGCCAAATGACGCTGATTTTCATCACGCATGATCGCGCCTTTCTGCAAAATCTTGCTACGCGTATTATTGAAATTGATCGTGGCGAACTCACCAGTTGGCCGGGCGATTACGACACCTATTTGAAACGCAAAGCAGCCGCGCTCGAAGAAGAAGCCACTCGCAATGCGTTGTTCGATAAAAAACTCGCCGAAGAAGAAGTCTGGATCCGACAAGGCATTAAAGCCCGCCGCACACGCAACGAAGGCCGCGTCCGCGCGCTGAAAAAACTACGTGAAGAACGCAGCCAACGTCGTGAACGCCAAGGCACGGCGAAAATGCAAATCCAAGACGGTGAAAAATCCGGCAAACAAGTCATCGAAGCGATCAAGATCAACCACGCATTTGACGACAAAGTAATCTTAAAGGATTTCTGCACAACGATAATGCGCGGTGATCGCATTGGTATTATCGGCCCGAACGGTGTGGGCAAATCGACCCTGATCAACATTTTGCTCGGTCGGCTCGAACCGCAAGGTGGCGAAGTGAAACTCGGTACTAAGCTTGACGTCGCCTTTTTTGATCAGCTGCGTAGCGAATTAAAAATGAATCTCACCGCGCAAGAAAATGTCGCCGGTGGTTCAGACAACGTTATGATCAATGGCAAACCAAAACATGTGATCAGCTACTTGCAGGATTTCCTCTTTGCGCCGGATCGCGCCCGTTCTCCGATCACTAAATTATCCGGCGGTGAGCGCAATCGGCTACTGCTTGCAAAGCTATTCGCAACACCGTCGAATGTCTTGGTCATGGACGAACCAACCAATGATCTCGATATCGAGACCCTCGAACTGCTTGAAGAGTTAGTCATGAACTATCAAGGCACGTTACTTCTCGTCAGTCATGATCGCGCATTTATTGATCACGTCGTCAGCTCCACGCTGGTTTTCGAAAACGGTAACGTGAACGAATATGTCGGCGGGTATGAAGACTGGATACGTCAACGTGAAACCCCTGATCAGATGAAAAAATCGTCTGAGAAAAATGCGCAAAAAAACAGTATTCCAAACACGGCGGTTAAACCCAAAAAACGCAGTTACAAAGCGCAGCGCGAACTGGATCAGCTTCCGCTGAAAATTGAAGAATTGGAAAATGCGATCAGTGAGATCGAAGTGGAAATGAGCGATCCAGATTTCTTCAAAAACGAACGTGATCTGATCGATGCCAAAACCCAAGCGTTGCAAACCTTCCAGTCCGAGCTTGAAAAAGTCTTTGCGCGTTGGGAAGAGCTTGAAGACGAGTAAGTGCCTACTTCATTCCTAAGCATGTCGATTAATGTGCTCTCAGGCCGATTCTTTTTTCTTCTGATCGCGTTCTGTACGCTTAGCCCTATCAATGCGCTCGCACATGGTGTTGATGACAGTACACGCGAGTTTTTGCTGCAAAATACCGGCGCGCAGTTCATTCCCTTTTTATACATCGGCGCGAAACACATGGTCACCGGTTATGATCATCTGCTGTTTTTAGTCGGCGTTATTTTCTTTCTTTACCGCACTCGCGACGTGCTGCTTTACGTCAGCTTGTTTACCCTCGGCCACAGCATTACCTTACTTTTTGGTGTGCTCAGCGGCATCCAGCTTGATGCGTATTTAATCGACGCGATCATCGGTTTATCCGTTTTCTATAAAGGCTTCGATAACCTGGGTGGCTTCCAGCGATTGGTTGGTTGCACGCCGAATACCAAACTCGCGGTACTGATCTTCGGTTTATTCCATGGCTTTGGTTTAGCCACAAAACTACAAGAATTACAGCTATCCAGTGACGGCTTGTTGAGTAACTTGATCGCGTTTAATTTGGGCGTGGAGATTGGTCAGTTTTCCGCGCTTGCGATCATCCTGATCGTGATCAGCTACTGGCGCAAACGCGCATCCTTCAACCGTTTCGCGACACTCACCAATACCTTATTGATGAGTGCGGGCCTGATGCTGATCGGCTACCAACTCACCGGCTACGTCTTGAGCCAATCGCGTTAAAGAGGCTGATTTTATGTCTACACCGCAAGCCACATCATCGTTAGTAAAAGCCACCGTCTCAGCTGTGATCATCGCAGCTGTCGCGCTCATTACGATCATTCTTCCGGCAGAATATAATCTTGATCCGACAGGTATCGGCCGCACACTGGGCTTAACCGTGCTTTCTCAAGCGCAAGAGAACAACATCAAACCGGCCTCAAGCGAGACGACCGATTCAGGTTATAACACCCACGAAGCGAATATTCTCGTCCCGGCTGGCGGTGGCGTGGAATACAAATTCAACATGGCCCAATTTGCGAAAATGCATTATCAGTGGGCCACGGAGGGTGAAGCCGTTTATGTGGATCTGCACGGTGAACCCGAAGGTGATACCAGCGGATATTTTGAAAGCTACGTGATCGCGACGGTTGCGGATATGCAAGGCAGTTTTACGGCACCGTTTGCTGGATCGCATGGTTGGTATTTTAAAAATACATCGGATAGCCCGATCAACGTCACACTAGTCGTCTCCGGTCAATTTGACCTGATCGGTTTGAAATAAACCACATCAAATTCAACCCGTCTGTTTCTTAAACCCAGACCGTCTGATCAACCCTCTGCAACTCAGCTGACACCTCACACATAAGAAATTACGCGTCAATACTGGTAATATCCGCGCAATTATTTACAGCATTGATCGCGGCAGGTTACGTCGCCCATCAAGAACATTGAGATTCACAGCATGCAAGATGAACAATTAACCCCGCCAAAAATCGGTTTCATTAGCCTCGGTTGCCCTAAAGCGTTGGTCGATTCTGAGCGTATTTTGAGCAAGCTACGTGCGGAAGGCTACGGTATTTCCCCAAGTTATGATGATGCGGATCTGGTGGTCGTGAATACCTGTGGATTTATCGATTCGGCAGTGGCTGAATCGCTTGATGCGATCGGCGAAGCGATGAATGAAAATGGTCGCGTGGTGGTGACCGGCTGTTTGGGTAAAGATTCCAGCACGATCTTAGATGCCTATCCTGACGTCCTGGCGGTTACTGGCGCGCATGCTTACGAACAAGTCGTCAACGCTGTGCACACACACGTCCCCCCGCCACATGATCCTCGAATCAGTTTAATCCCACCCGAAGGCATCAAACTCACGCCGCGTCATTATGCGTATTTAAAAATTTCCGAAGGCTGCAATCACCGCTGCTCGTTTTGCATCATTCCGTCAATGCGTGGCGATTTGGTCAGCCGTCCGATCGGCGATGTCATGCGCGAAGCCGAACGTCTGGCCAATGCTGGCGTGAAAGAACTCCTCGTGATCTCACAAGACACCAGCGCCTACGGTGTGGACATCAAATATCAAGAAGACAGCTGGCGTGATCAACTGCGTCGAACGCACATACAGGAACTCTCCGAAGCGCTGGGTGAACTCGGCATTTGGGTCCGCATGCATTACGTTTACCCCTACCCGCACGTGGACGACATGATCCCACTCATGGCCGAAGGCAAAATACTGCCTTATTTAGACATCCCCATGCAGCATGGCAGCCCCAAAATTCTCAAAGCCATGAAACGCCCGGCGGCGGCAGAAAAAGTCTTAGAAAGAATCAAAAAGTGGCGATCCATCTGCCCAGACATCACCATCCGATCCACCTTCATTGTTGGCTTCCCCGGTGAAACCGAAGACGATTTTGAAGAACTGCTGGATTTCCTACGCGAAGCCAAACTCAACCGCGTCGGCTGCTTTACCTACTCGCCCGTGGATGGCGCCAGCGCAAATGATCTGCCCAACGCCGTGCCCGAAGACGTCAAAGAACAGCGTCTCGAACGCTTTATGGAAGTACAAGCCGCGATCAGCGCGCAACACCTGCAAAACAAAGTTGGCCAACGCATGACGGTCCTCACCGACGGCATCACCAGCAACGACACCATCGCCCGCAGCGCCGCCGACGCCCCCGAAATCGATGGCACCGTGATCATCGAAGACACCCAACTGGATGCCGGCGAGTTTGTCGAAGTGGAAATCGTCGAAGCCGGTGAACATGATCTCTGGGCAAAATTGATCTAAGACTTAATCCAATCTCCCTACTCGCACGACCCGCGAGTAGGGCCTCCCTCGCAGGAAGCTTTTCACACCCTGAACCTTTACATGTCCAATATCACAGAATATATGGACAGAAGTAAGCTATTGTTTTATCTATTAATTAATCGCGTTTAGAGAAAAATATTCAATATACGGACATAACCTTAAACGATATTGAAAAGTGTCAAGTGGACATCCTGGATATAGTTCGAGATGTATCTAAAATTAACCTATGCATCTGATTATTAGGCAAATTTCCCGCATCTGTGTTTGGTATTCTATAGTCTAATATTGGACAAAGTGTCCGATATACCACTGTTAAGTGTAAGGAAGAGTATGAAGCATCTATTATGGATCGTTGTCTTGTTATCTGCTTTCGCACAAGCAAGTGACGAGAAAATTGCAATTTATCTCGATTTCGAAAAAGCTTACATGAGTAATGATGTATCTTTATTCTCTCCGTGGCTTGGTAAGGAATATAAAATCAGTCAAACTTTGCATATCCCAGGCATGGGGGCGGATACTCGGTCTGTTTCAAAACGCCAGTTATTGGCGTCGATGAAAGCTGTCGGCAAACCAAGTTCTATTCCACGTTCCACACCTGAAAATACAGTCATTGAATCTGTGGGTGGCAATAGCTTTTGTGCAAGCTCAACGACTCTAAACAAAACCATCGTGGGCGGAGACAACTACGAAGAAAAGGAAGTTAGGAAAGTTTGTTTTTCTCAAAAGGGGTCAAAGTATTTAGCCACATCACACAATATTGATGTCTACTATCGTGCCCTGTAAACACTTAACAAGCGGCTCAAATTCGCTCCGTTTCACTCCGCCGGACGCTCACTGCAAAAGTTCGCGCCGTTTAGCCGGGCGTTATGCAAAATTCAGCGTGTTTAGCAGTGTAGATGAATAGAATAAATAATAGGTGAGTTTGATTGATCTCGAACAGAAGTGTTGTGATGTTGCTTGGATTTCTGTCGTTGTTCGGTATCTATTGTGGGATAGGATATATAGCCATAATATTTGCCTACTTAGTTTGCGCTGCTCTATGCTATCGAGTGAGCAGGATAGGTAGATATTTAAGTATATTTATTATGACTATTAACTTGCTCGTGAATATCACAACGATTGCATTTGTTTATTATCCACTTTCAGATGCAAGAGTTGTTGGTGCGGATGATGTTTTTCTAGTTGAATTCGATCACGCTAGGTTTTTACTAGAAATAATACCTCCAACGATAGGTTGTTTGTTAGGGGTGCTTCTGTTGTTTGTGCCCAGTGTTGCACAAAAGTACCGACACAATGCATAACAAAGCGCTGCAAGGGAAAACCTGTCATTACCAACAGTGTGTCAGGTAAAGTGAAAAAAACACAAGTAGAACATTCTGCGCATCGACCATGGAAAAATTATGATTAATGGCACTTGTCTCTGCAACCAAGTGGAATATCACATCACTGGCCATGCCGGGGTCTTTCAATACTGTCATTGTTCACGTTGCCGGAAATTGTCGGGTTCTGCGCATGCAGCAAACTTGTTTGTGAAACCGGATCAGTTTGCATGGGTTAGGGGCGAAGAACTCGTCGGGCGTTATGAACCGGCGGACGCAAAATATTTCGCGACGTGCTTTTGCACACATTGCGGCAGTTCGTTACCGTGGTTATCCCGGTCAGGCAATGTGGTGATTATTCCTGCCGGCACCTTGGACGAAAATGCAGAATCCAAATTAGACATTACACCGCAGCAAAATATCTTTTGTGCCTCGGGTGCGAGTTGGTCTGTTCCGGCGAGTGAGTTGCCGATGCATGATGCAATGCCTCCGAAAAAATCCTGATCGCATTTTCTCTTTGATCCGGATCAAACTTTTTTTACATCACTTTTATACAAATAGTTTTTATCTGAATTTAAGCATAAGCTTGTATTAAGTTTACGTAATGTGGCATTAACTATGACGTTATTGCAATTCACTGAATTTTTAGGTTGGTGTACGTTGATCAACGTCGCTTTTCTGATCGTCTCGTTTTTATTTCTTACTGTCTTTCGACAGTCAATTCTTAAACTTCATGCTGATTTATTCGCGCTTTCTGTTGATCAAATAAAACCGCTTTATTTACGCATTTTAGGGCAATATAAAATACTCATTATTGTATTTAATCTTGTGCCTTATCTCGTTTTGAAGTTTTTACTTTAGTGAAGTCAAAACATTAATTAATAATTTAAATAATTATACGCAAATAGACTATTAAGGCAGCCGTACTAAAATCTCTTCGACGGCTTTACAACGCATGCCGTCTGGCGTGGCTTTTGGGTAGCCGTAAAAGATTAATCCAACGACGGTTTCGTGTTCAGGATCGATCCAAGCAATGTCGTAAAAATCGTCATGCCGGATCGCATCGCCCGTTGTCCATTTTACGCCGATGCCATCTTCCCACAGCGTTAAAACCAAGTTATGAATAGCACAAGAGGTCGCGGCAAAATCTTCTTGCTCTTGTAATTTATCCTCTGACCGAGCTGAGGTGACAACGAGCATTCCGGGAATGTCTAGCCATTTTTGTTGTTTTTTTTCTGCAATTTCTTCGCCCTTACTTTCCCGCACGATGTTTGTATTTAATGTGATGATCTCTTGCTTGGTTTCATCACCAATTAAATAAAAACGCCAAGGTTCTGTGAGGTGATGATTCGGTGCCCAGCGTGCGGCATCGATGGCTTTTAGAATAAATTTTTCGTCTGGTTTTTCTGGTTTAAAGTCATTAATGGTGCGACGGTCATAGAGTGTTTTATACACAGACATTTTTTAATTCACCTTCAGATTATTCTGGACGGGCTGCTGCACATTGCCAGCAGTGCGTAAATTGCGCTTCGATATTTTCACCGCATTGCGCGCACTGCCAGTCTTGCCGGTTTTTTTCTGGTTGTAAGGCATGGTCGATCAGTTTCTTTGCGAGAGCGGATTCTTGATCATCCATCACCCAGATTTCTGGCCAGGTTTCGTGCGCGGGGATTTCGCCCGAAGCACCCATGAGAGATTCGTTTTTGACGAGACATTGAATGTTGTTACTGTCCAATACGCCGCGTAAAAAACCGCTCAGTAATGGATCGTGACAGACATAGACTTTTTTCACGAACAGATTAATTCAATGACAGGCTTGATGGCCACATTACAAACCCTGCCACCATAAAACCGAGCGCCATGCAGGCGCAAATAATCAATGCAAATGATAAACGTCCATTGCTGCGATCAGACTTGAGCAATCGCCAGCCAGATGCCGCGCCGAGTAAGCTCAGAACAAAACCAACCTCATTGGCTATCAATAAAAATATTCGCGGTATTGCGCCGATTTTCGCACCAATGAGTACCAACAAACTCAGGCCTAAACCCAGTGCGAGCGCGGTATAAACAAATGGACGTTTCATGCGGCCACATTATCACTAAAAATATTTCTGTAACAGATTCGTAGCGAGTTTAGCGCCATCGACCTTAACAGCTGCTTTACGTGGTTGATCTAACAAAGCGTTTAGCTCTCTCTGGAATAATCCTCCTTGTAATTGTGCGGCATCAATCGGCGAGCAAACAGCGTGTGCTTTAAACCACGGAATGCTGAATGGCTCTTCAGGCCAGTCGCCACGGGGTAAATAGAGTGTCGGGATCCCATTACACGCGGCTTCCACCAGTGCACCGTAACCCACCTTTGTAATAAACGCGTCTGCTGAACACAGCACGGTGAGATAATCAAATTCACATTCGTCTAAGGCGATCATGTCGTCGCGATCAGGCGTTTGCGAGCCTGCGATCACATAGGTGCGATCAGCGGTTTTCGGCCAGGTTTCATAGGCGATCGGCGTCGACATCCCCCCCATCGACACGAGGATAAGCTGGTGGTTTTGTGTGCCGTAATGTTCATCAAACGTTGCGCGATCTGCTTGCCCAATACGGCCAACTGGCCCGACACGACGAATTTTTTCAGTTCGGATTACGTCGGTAAATTCCATGCCCGGTGTCAGCGCGATGATCTGATCAGCGCAGGCATAGTCAGAACGTAATTGTTGAATAATCTCCTGCGCTCCGTGTATCTCACCGCAATATTGCGCAAACACTCCGGCCCAATGTAACGAGCCGATCAGCACCGACGGAATCTGTAATTCATGCGCAGCTCGGAATGTGAGCGGTGGGACATTACCAATCACCAGATCCGGTTGTATTTCGCTAAAACGTTGCTTGAAATACGCGAGATTCTCAGCATGATCAGTCAGCCATTTTGCATATGCATGAAAACTCGCCGCCGCATCCACCCGCACGGCATCGTGCATACACATGTTTAGATCAATAGCATCGTCAACATGCTCGAACGAGAGCGGCTCACCGTTTTGTTGGAAAAACGCGTTCAAGATCACGCGCGATAACTGTGAATAAACCACGACACGACACGCTTGTCGGGCTACCAGTTCATTTACAACAGGGGCGATTTGTGCGAGATGACCAAAGCCGTGATGGCTGATCGCAACAAGAACACACGGCCCGTTAGCGGCGCCGCGATGAACAGGACGCCGTTCGGGCTGCGGTGTTTTATTCATTAACTAAAATTAATTTTCGCTTCCAGGTTGGTACGTGAATCTGCATTGCTGAGAGCTTCCTGCAGATCGATCCGGCCTTCATTGTGCAATTCATACAAGGCTTGATCAAATGTTTGCATACCTTCAACACCACTTTCTTCCATCGCCATTTTGATTTCGCCTAAGTCACCTTTCAAGATCAGATCACTGATATGCGGGTTGTTGATCAAAATTTCCACGGCGGCGATACGGCGGCTGTCCTGCCCCATCACCAAGCGTTGCGACATAATCGCGCGGACGTTCATGGCCAAATCCATCAATAATGGCTTTTGGTTATCACGCGGGAACAGGTTGATCATACGTTCCATCGCTTGATTCGCATTATTCGCATGCATAGTACTCACGCATAGATGGCCGGTGTTACATAACTCCAGTGCGGCCTGCATGGTTTCGCGATCACGGATTTCACCGATCATGATCACATCTGGCGCTTCACGCATGGCGCTGCGTAACGCTTCTTGATAGGAATGTGTATCCACGCCAACTTCGCGCTGATTCACAATACAGCGTTCATTCGTATGTGAGAATTCAATCGGATCTTCAATCGTCAGAATATGCCCGGGCATTTTATAGTTACGATACGACAGCATGGATGCGAGCGTCGTGGATTTACCCGATCCGGTTGCGCCGACCATTAAGATCAACCCCCGTTTGTGCATAATTAAACGACGTAGAACCGGCGGTAAACCCAGCTCATCTATACTGGGAATGCTATCGGGGATCAAACGTAACACCATCGCCATATTGCCACGTTGACGAAAAATATTGACCCGAAAGCGTGCCTCATCATCCGGCAGTGATATCGCAAAATCCACTTCCAGATTGCTTTTCATGATCTCGCGCTGGCGATCAAACATGATGCTGTACGCTGCGGCTTCAACTTGTTCTTTACTCAATACCATTTTACCGACAGAAGCGATCACACCTTCGACCTTTATCTTTACTGGCGCGTTGGCGGTGAAGAAAAGATCAGAGCCTTTCTTCTGTACGAGTAGTTTTAAAAACGGGGTAATATCCATCGAGTTACCTGATCATCAATCCATGTAAAAGACGTTTAGATAAGCATGTTGTTGTCAGCTTCGTCAGCCTCCAACTCAAGCTTGTCGACACCGGCAAATTTATCCGACGTTTTCGCCGCTTTGCCTTCGAGTTTGATCCGTAAGCGTAATTCGTTCACCGAGTCCGCATTGCGCAGCGCGTCTTCGTAGGTGATCAAATCTTCTTCGTACAAATCAAACAGTGCTTGATCGAACGTCTTCATGCCCAGCTCATTTGACTTGGCCATGATGGACTTAATGGAATGCGTGTCGCCTTTTAATAGCAGATCAGAAATCAATGGCGTGTTGAGTAATACTTCAATTGCGGCCACACGACCATTACTGCCAGCACGTCGTAAAAGACGCTGCGAGATGACACCTTTGAGATTCAGTGAAAGATCCATCAACAATTGTTGACGGCGCTCTTCCGGGAAAAAGTTAATAATGCGATCCATCGCCTGATTGGCGCTATTGGCATGCAGCGTGGCCATGGCAAGATGACCGGTTTCCGCAAACTGAATGGCCATTTCCATGATCTCGCGATCACGAATTTCACCAAGCAGGATCACATCCGGCGCTTGGCGTAAGGTGTTCTTCAGAGCCATTGTCCAGTCTTCTGTATCCACGCCCACTTCGCGTTGGGTGACAATACAGCCTTTGTGCGGATGCACGTATTCGATCGGATCTTCAACCGTAATAATATGACCTTGCGTGTTCGTATTGCGATGATCAATCATCGCAGCGAGCGAGGTGGATTTACCACTGCCCGTGCCGCCCACCATGATCACAAGCCCACGTTTCGTTAACGACACTTCGCGCAGCACTTCCGGCAAACCGAGTCCTTCTAGGGTAGGGACTTTTGTTTCGATCGTGCGCAACACCATGCCGACATGTCCAGACTGCACATGCGCATTCACCCGGAATCGACCAATGGGCTTCGGTGCAATCGCAAAGTTGCTTTCTTTCGTACTTTCGAATTCTTTGATGTTGCGATCATTCATGATCGCGTACGTGAGCGCCTTGGTATTTTCCGGCGTCATCTTAGTTTTCGAGACGGGTTTAATGCCACCATCGATTTTTATCGCCGGTGGAAAACCCACGGTGATGAATAAATCTGACGCTTTTTTCTCTTTCATAAGCTGCAATAAATCGCGCATATAGCTTATGGCTTGTTCACGTTCCATTCCAAATTCTCCCTACGAAAGTGGCCCTGAACATGTCTTTACGGACAAGACAACGTCAGGCATACGCTGTGGGTTAGCGGCCGATTAAAATAAGTCTTTATTCACCGCCTTGTGTTTCGCTTCTTGTCGGGTGACGAGGTTTTTTTGCACCAACGTTTGCAGACATTGATCCAACGTCTGCATGCCGTGCGACGCACCGGTTTGAATTGCGGAGTACATCTGCGCGATCTTGTTTTCACGAATGAGGTTTCGAATTGCAGGCGTGCCGATCATAATCTCATGTGCAGCAACACGACCGCCGCCGACTTTTTTCAATAGGGTTTGTGAAATAACGGCGCGTAAGGATTCTGACAACATCGCACGCATCATTTCTTTTTCATCCGCCGGAAACACGTCAACAATACGATCAATGGTTTTCGCTGCTGAACTGGTATGCAAGGTGCCGAAGACTAAATGGCCCGTTTCTGCTGCGGATAATGCTAGACGAATCGTTTCCAGATCACGCATCTCACCGACGAGAATGACGTCCGGATCTTCCCGCAAGGCGGATCGCAGTGCTTCATTAAAACCTAACGTATCGCGATGAACTTCCCGTTGGTTCATTAAACATTTTTTACTTTGGTGCACAAATTCGATCGGATCCTCAACCGTTAAAATATGCCCATATTCCGTTTCGTTTTTGTGATTGACCATTGCCGCCAACGTGGTGGATTTACCCGAACCGGTTGGGCCCGTAACCAGCACAATTCCGCGCGGGTAAGAAGCAATATCCTTAAAACTTGCTGGTGCGCCTAAATCTTCCAATGAGAGAATATCTGAAGGAATGGTTCGGAATACCGCTGCCGCGCCGCGATTTTGATTGAAAGCATTCACACGAAAACGCGCCAACCCCGGCACTTCGAACGAAAAGTCGCATTCGAGATATTCTTCAAAATCCTTACGCTGCTTGTCGTTCATGATGTCGTAGATCAACCCATGAACCTCTTTGTGCTCCATTGGTGGAATATTGATGCGACGGACATCACCATCAACACGAATCATCGGCGGTAATCCGGCTGACAAATGCAGATCCGACGCTTTATTTTTTACACTAAAGGCAAGTAACTCACCGATATCCATTGAACAATCCCCTTATCGAATTTGTGCGTTCCGTCACGCAGAACAGAACGCTTGAAAAGCTTACGCCACTCACCCAACATTACAATCAACGTGGTCGATGGCGGTTTAAAGATTGGCTGATCTTCTGCAAAATATGCGCCACCTCAACTCTAAACGACCCACAGAAATTTAAATTTATGACACAAACTCGCAAGGCTCTCCAACGTGACCTGACGCATCTTTCCGAAAAATATGCGCGCGATCCCAACACCGTGAAGTTGCTCGCCGTGAGTAAAACTCGCAGCATTGACGAGATCATAGCGCTGGCGGATCAAGGCCAAACTTGTTTCGGGGAAAATTACCTTCAAGAGGCGCTGGATAAAATCACCGCACTGCGTGATCGCCAGCTCGAATGGCATTACATCGGCGGCATCCAATCCAACAAAACCAAACCGATAGCGGAAAATTTTGACTGGGTGCACACGGTTGATCGACTCAAAATTGCACAGCGTTTGAATGATCAGCGGCCAACAGATAAAGCACCGTTGAATATTTGCATTCAAATCAACAGCAGCGGTGAAAACAGTAAACGCGGTGTCACGTTTGACGAGCTTAGTGAGCTGGCAAGGCAAATTCTGTCATTACCCCGTCTGCGCTTACGCGGCCTTATGACGTTACCCGCACCTGAAGCGGATCTAAACCGACAACGCCAACCTTTCCTCGCCTTACGTCAGGCTCGCGATGTTTTACGTGATCAACTCCGCGCGACGCAGCCGGATCTTGATACACTATGTTTAGACTCACTTTCGATGGGGACATCAAACGATTACGAAGCCGCGATCGCCGAAGGCGGAACGCTAATCCGTATCGGCACGGCGCTGTTTGGGCCACGATCTTACCCGGCAGATAACGCTTAATAATAAGTCTCAGGAAACTTCATATGACGCAGGAAAAAATTGTCTTTATCGGTGGCGGCAATCTCGGTAGTTGTCTGATCAACGGCCTGATCGCAGATGGTTATACTGCCGATGCGATACATGTCGTCGATCCGAATCAAGACAGCCAGGCACGACTTGCTTCGCTATTTCCGATCAATGTACACAGTGCTGCTGATACCGCCTTGGGTGAAGCAGCAGCCCCGGCATCGATCATCGTTCTCGCGGTCAAACCACAAGTAATGCAAAGTGTCATCGCTGGCTTTAAGCATCTGATCAGCGCAACACAACCGTTAATTATTTCCGTCGCGGCAGGTTTGCGATCCGACACGCTCGTCGAATGGCTTGGATTTGATGCGGCGCTTGTTCGTACCATGCCGAATACACCCGCCATGGTCGGCTCTGCAGCAACCGCTTTATTTGCCACGGCCAATACACGTGAGGATCAACGCGAGACGGCGGAAAAGATCATGCGATCCGTTGGCATCATTCAATGGCTCGATGATGAAAACCTGATGGATGCCGTCACCGCGGTTTCCGGCAGTGGTCCGGCGTATTTCTTTCGCTTTATGGAAGGCATGGAAAAAGCCGGTGTGGCGATGGGCTTATCGCAAGAGCAAGCCCGCCTACTCACCATCGAAACCGCCTTTGGTGCAGCAAAACTAGCGTTAGAAAGTCCACTTGATCCGGCCAGTCTGCGCGTTCAAGTCACTTCGCCCGGCGGCACCACAGAACAAGCGTTAAATGTGTTTAACGAAAACGATATCGATGCGATCATTGCCCGTGCCCTGACGGCGGCGCGTGACCGGTCAACCGCACTGTCAGCGGAGCTTTCTGGCAAAACTGCAGATCAACAAGATGTAACAGGAGAAGCATAACGATGGGGTATTTTTCAAACGCACTGGTGTTTCTGATCAGCACAGCTTTTGGGTTGTATATCCTCGCTGTCATGCTGCGCTTTTTATTCCAACTTTTCCGCGCTGACTTTCGTAATCCGTTTTCACAGTTTCTACTGACAATCACCACGCCCGTATTGCGTCCATTGCGACAAATCATTCCTGGCATAATGGGTATCGACTGGCCCGCAGTGGTATTGCTATTGCTGTTGAAAATGGCGGAGCTATTTATCGTCGGTGTGCTCCAAGGTGCTGTATTGCCTATCGGCAATATGATCATTATCGCAATCGCCAGCCTGTTGCAGACTGCGGTTTACATCATCATCTTCGCGTTGATCATCCGCGCTGTGCTCAGTTGGGTTGCGCCGGGCACCTACAACTACATGGTCGGCCTGTTGAACAGCATCACGGAACCACTTCTCTCACCCATTCGCCGTCGCATGCCGGCAACCGGTGGTATGGACTTTTCTCTACTGGTATTGCTGGTGCTTCTCCAACTTGTGTTAATGCTCTTAGTCAGACCATTAATGGATATGGGACTTGGTCGGCTAATTTAGTCGCTTCACCACAAACAGTGCGTTGAGCCGTTTATCTGCACTTGAAATGGATAGAAAAGAGATCGCTGACTCAACTTCGTCGGTAAACTGTAATCGGCCCCTCGAACGGTTCAGGTTGCGATCAAGATTGATCGCAACCTAAACCATTTACATTTCGTAGGTCATGATCAACGGTGCATGATCTGAAAACCAGTTTTCCTTATAAACATCGGTAGTGGTCGCTTTACCTTTGAGGCAAGGTGAGACGATTTGATAATCAATCCGCCACCCAACATTGTTGGCGCGAGCCTGCCCACGATTCGACCACCAAGTATATTGATCAGCCTCCTGATTAACTTCCCGAAAAGCATCCACGAAACCCAGCTCATCAAAAATCTTTGTTAGCCACTCACGCTCCTCAGGTAAAAAACCGGAGTTTTTCTTGTTGCCTTTCCAGTTTTTCAGATCAATTTCTTTATGTGCAATATTCCAATCACCGCAGATCACAAAACGTCGTTCTGATTTCGCCATGCTCTCCAGTACGGGATAAAAGCGCTCCATAAAATCGAACTTTGCCGTTTGCCGTTCTTCACTGGACGAGCCAGAAGGTAAGTAAAGCGACACCACGCTTAGATCGCCGAAGTCTACTTGCAGAAAACGCCCTTCGCGGTCGAAATCATCCCAACCTAAACCATGAATGATCTGATCGGGTTCTTGCTTGCAGTAGATCGCCACACCGCTATAACCACGTTTTTCGGCAGAATGAAATGTGCTGAAATAGCCTTCGGGTTGCAAGATGTCATCACTTAACTGATCCATCTGTGCTTTGGTTTCCTGTAAACAGATCACATCGGCATCTTGTTGCGGTAACCATTCGAAAAAACCTTTACGGTGGGCAGCGCGAATACCATTCACGTTGACGGAGATGATTTTCATGGACGGGGATCCTTCTTCATTATAATAATTTTATTATTGGTCGTAGCGTCGCCGTTTTAGCGCATCTGAGGAGCGCCCTGCATCAAGTTTTGCTACACTTGCGTTTTTCTACCATACCTGAGCCACAATGCAAGACTACCAACAGGAATTTATCCAGTTCGCCCTTGAAAACAATGTACTTCGATTCGGCGAATTTACACTTAAATCGGGCCGTTTAAGCCCGTATTTTTTTAATACCGGATTGTTTAACACCGGCGCAAAGTTGGCCCGCCTCGGCGCTTACTACGCACAAACGATTGTCGACTCTGGTATTGAATTCGACATGATTTACGGTCCGGCGTACAAAGGCATTCCGCTTGCTTCCGCTACCGCAGTTGCGCTCGCTACAGAACATAATCTCGATGTGCCATACGTATTTAATCGCAAAGAAGTGAAGGATCACGGTGAAGGTGGAATGACGCTCGGCGCACCGATTGAAGGTCGTGTTTTGATCATTGATGATGTGATCTCCGCCGGAACTTCCGTGAACGAGTCTTTTGAGATCATTAAAAAGTCCGGTGCAGAAACAGCTGGGGTTGTGATCTCGTTGAACCGACAAGAACGTGGAAAAGGCGAATTGTCTGCAATCCAAGAAATCCAAAAAAATCTGTCTATTCCGGTCAGCAGTATTATCTCCCTCGATAACCTGATTGCCCATTTAAAAGACAGCCCTGCACTGAATGATGTGCTGGATCGCGTGCTCGCGTATCGAGCAGAGTACGGTGAAAAAGCCTAAACACAGCGTTTAACGAAATGCACAAAACGTGCATTTTCGTCCTCACCGACGTCATTCTGTCATGCCATGGTGGTTGACTTTGTCAATGAAATAAACTGCAATAAATTGACTCTTGCCAGCGCACTGAAGATTAAGAAACCTTAATGTCTATAATGTGTTAAGTACAAAATCTACAGTGAACTGACATCTTCACAAACCATGGAAGACATTGAATGTTAACGCCTCCATCCGTCCACAACTCTATTAAAGGAGTGGCATGGAAAGGACTGCAAGTCATAGTCCTCTCACTTTCGTTTACCGGAATACTTTCCGCGCAAGGCACCGCCAGTCCGATTGTGGTGGCTGAGGCCAAACACGTTGACGGTATCGCCAGCTCATTCACGCTCACGGGTACTGTCACGTCCCCACGTCGGGCAAATTTGTCGTCACGTATTGAGGGGCTCGTCTTAGAGTTGAGCGTTGATGCCGGCAGTCTCGTCAAGCAAGGCGACGTGTTGATGCAACTGGACACCACCCTCGCAGAGCTTGATCTTGAACTGATCGATGCTGAGATCGAACAAGCGAAGGTTCAATTAGCAGACACTAAAAGGCTGGTTGCAGAGGCCGTTAGAATGAGCCGATCAGGGGCGTTTGCTAAGTCAGAAGCTGAAACAAGGCAAGCCACTCTACAAATCAACGAGGCCAATCTCAAACAACTTGCAGCACGTAAAAACCAGCAGTTAGAAAGGCTCGCACGCCATCAACTTATCGCACCATTCGACGGTGTCATCGGGACAAAACTTTCGGAAGCTGGGGAGTGGGTCGCAACTGGCACGCCAGTGGTAGAGCTGATTGAAATGGACAAGTTACGTTTTGATATTCAGGTACCACAAGAATACCTAGCGCGGGTCAATCACACCGGTAACATCGTCGTGCAGCTTGATGCTTACCCAAATAAACAAATCACAGCAGCACTCCAAGCTGTCGTGCCCGTGAAAAACAATATCTCCCGCACTTTCTTGATACGTTTAATCTTGAACGATCCTGATCAGCTCGCGGGGCCAGGCATGTCCGGCAGCGCAACACTTGAGTCCCGCCTGCCATCGATCGATATCGTACACGTTCCACGTGATGCCGTTGTTCGATTTCCCGATGGCTCAACAAAAGTTTGGGTACTCGTCAAAAAACAAGATCAGCAACACGTCGTCTCTAGAATTGTGCGCACCTCAGGGGCACTAGGGTCGATGGCGGAGATCACAGAAGGTCTTGAAGGTGGTGAAATTGTCGTCCTCAAAGGCAACGAAGGTCTGCGTGAGAACCAGTTAGTCGACGTCTTACCCACAACCGCTGCTTCTCAGTCTGCCCATTAGAATGATCGATTCGCTCCTGAAACACGGTACGCTCGTGACGGTCTCCGTCATTATGCTGATGGTGTTAGGGACCGTCGCTGCGACACGGGTGCCAGTGCAGATGATCCCGGATCTTGAGACCCGCATCATCTCCATTGAAACGCGCTGGCCAGGCGCCACACCTCAAGATGTGGAAAAAGAAATTCTTATCGAGCAAGAAGAATACCTGCGCGGCTTACCCAATCTCAGACGCGTGACGTCACAAGCCTCTACGGGTCGAGCGGAAATTGAACTCGAGTTTCCTTTCGGCACTGACGCCAATGAAGCCTTGCTCGAAGTCAACAACGCACTGAGCCAAGTTCCTTCCTATCCTGAAAATGTGGACGAGCCAGTACTGCGATCAGACTCATTTTCCTATAACCCGTTTATGGCTTTCCGGCTTGTCCCGATGGAAGGCAATCCGATGGGACACAATATCAACATGTTGCTCGACTTTGTCGATGACAACGTACGACCGGCATTGGAACGCATCGAAGGCGTTTCTCAGGTGGAATTAAGAGGTGGGGCCGAACGACAAATCCGCATCAGTCTCGACACGGCCAAATTGGCTGAGCGCAAACTCTCGCTAAGTGCTGTGCGTGATGCCTTACGCGCCCGCAACATTGACACCTCCGCAGGTGATCTTGATAGCGGTAAACGACGTTATTTGATGCGCACCGTAGGTCGTTTCCACACACTGGACGCACTGCGTGATCTGATCATTATCCGGCGCGGTGATGCTGTCACCCGACTCGGTGATGTCGCCACGATTGAGCTTGGCCATGCCGAACTGCGAAACCTTTCTTACAGTGACGGCGAAGCGAATATTCGTGTCAGCCTAGTCCGCCAGACGGGATCAAACGTCATCTCGATCAAAGAAAAAGTACTGCCAGAAGTCGAACGCATTAATCATGAGATCCTCGAACCTGAGGGGCTGATCATGACCCTCGCCAACGACGATGTGCAATATGTGCAAAGCTCCGTCGACAACGTCATTAAAAATATCGGCATCGGTGCAATGCTCGCGATGCTGGTGCTATTCCTCTTTTTGCGATCAGGCTCTGCAACACTCATTGGCATGCTCGGTATGCCGGTCTGTATTGTTGCAGGATTCATTGGCTTACTCGTCATGGGACGAACCATCAATGTGATCTCACTTGCCGGTATTGCTTTCGCCATCGGTATGACCATTGATAACACCATCGTTGTACTTGAAAGTATTGAAGTGGAACGCCGTAAGGGAAAATCGCGTTTTGAGGCTGCGCGTGACGGCGTCAAGGCCGTGTGGACAGCCGTCCTATCTGGCACCATGACCACCGTGCTGGTTTTTCTGCCGATCCTCTTTGTGCAGGAAGAAGCTGGACAACTATTTTCGGATATCGGCATCGCCATTTCCGCTTCGATCATTGTCTCCATGCTGGTGGCGATCGCTGTAGTCCCTGTCGCTTACGCCAACATGCCAGGACGAAAAAGAAAACAGGATGCCGCACCCAAAAAACCGCAACGCCCACCCCGTTTACTCATGCCGATCAACTGGCTTGTCAACACAGCTTGGCGGCGAGCCTTCTGCATGATCATCACATTAGCAGCAACATCCTCCGCATTTTATTTTCTCACCCCACCAGCAGAGTATTTACCCGAAGGCGAGGAAGCGAAAGCGTTCTCAACCATGATTGCACCTCCGGGCTACAGCTTGCGAGAAATGGAGAAAATCGCTCTCGAAATACAAGAAGATTTTATGCCCGCGATGAAAGACGATGCAGCGAACTTCGACACCGGAAAATCCGCCATTCCGGCACTGGATCGCATGACCATTATTGTTCAACCCGAGGCGTTGCGGATCATCGCGGTAACGAAGAACCCCAAACACATCGGCCCCTATATGGAAATTGTTAATGCACGTTTCCGCTCGTATCCGGGTATGCGCGCTTTTTCTGCCCGTGGCTCGATTATTTCCAGCAATGATGGTGGTACTCGCGCAGTTGCACTCGACATTAGTGGCCGTGAATTACCTGAAATTTACGAAACGGCATTAACCGTTTATCGCCTTAGTAATGATTACATTCAACATGCTCAAATCAATTCTGTGCCATCATCGCTGACGCTTGGCCAGCCTTTGCTTGAGATCAAACCGAAGTGGGAGCGATTGGAGGAGCTTGGGTTCAATGCCGGTGATTTTGGGTTCACCGTTGCGGCGCTGAGTGATGGCGCTTTTGTCGATGAGTTTTATTTCAACGATGACAAAATAGACATCTTCCTTTTCAGCGAATCTGGAGATCGACAATCGCTTGAAGAGATCACGACGTTGCCCGTATTCACACCACGCGGTGGCGTCATCCCGCTTGGTGCGCTTGCTGACATCGACGAAACCGTCGATACCGCAGAAATACGTCGTGTTGATGGCCGTCGAACAGTGACGTTGTATGTCATTCCGCCCCGCTCTGTTCCACTTGAAACCGCGGTAAAAACTGTTCGCGAGAAAATTGTCCAGCCGTTGCGTCAAAGTGGTGAGCTACCTAAAGGGGTTAGTATTGATCTCACCGGCGCAAGTGACCAGCTTGATGCAACCCGCTCTTCATTAGGCCAAAATATGTGGATCGCGATCGTCCTTTGCTATCTCCAGCTTGTCGTGATCTACCGACATTGGGGCCATCCATTTCTTATCCTCGTCACTGTCCCATTAGGCATCAGCGGCGGTATTGTCGGACTTTGGTTGCTTAATTATGTCGGCGGCCTACTCCCTAGTTTTGGGTTTGCCTTAATCCAGCAACCGTTCGATATGATCACCATGCTCGGGTTTCTCATCTTATTAGGCACCGCAGTGAATAACCCGATCCTGATCGTCGAAAACACGATGCATAATTTTCGCACACTCGGCTTATCGCCACGTGAGTCCGTAAAAGCGGCGATCTCTTCGCGACTTCGTCCTGTTCTCATGACAACCTGCACAACGCTCATGGGACTCTCGCCACTCGTCTTCATCCCTGGGGCCGGTACTGAACTCTACCGTGGTCTCGGTGCGATCGTGCTCTTTGGCCTCGCCTTCACGGCGTTGATCACGCTCACCTTTCTGCCTGCACTGTTAGTTATGGTGTTGAATACGACTGAACGGCTCTGGCCACGAAAAAACACGCTTACGGCACAATAAAATCGGCACCTCGTTTTAGCGTGAACGATTTATAAATTAGCCTAAGATTAATTTGATCCCGATCAGAAGCGTAACGGTTTCATAAACCCGTTTGATCCAAACATTGCCTTTGACGATTGATAAATGTGCACCGGCATAACCGCCGAGAAATGAACCAAGTAAGAGCGCAGGTAACCAGTCCCATTGAATCTCGCTGAGCAAGCCAAGCGTCACCGCACCGGTACCGTTCCAAAACAAGCCAACCAAAATCAACGTGTATGCAACAGCGCCTTTGTAGTCCAAGCCAAACCAACGGATCAGCCAGAGTGTAACGAACAAACCCGTACCGGAGGTCAATGAACCGTTCAACACTCCGATCAGGAACAACACCATGCCACCGATAAAATACCCGCGTTGGTCACGATTTTGCGCGGCGTGTGTTTGCCCAAGATCCGGCTTCAACCATGAGTAAACACCCAAGCTTATCGTCAGGCAACCTAAAGCAATTTCAGCAGCGCGATCAGGAATACCGATGATCAGATACGCGCCAATGATCACTCCCGGCAAGCCACTGATGAGAATCAATGCTGCAAAGCGCCAGTTGAACTTCCCCTCACGCAAATGCCGTAGTGTTGCCCCCACTCCCAACGCGACACTGGCGATCTTGTGCGTACCGAGGGCAATCGAGAAGGGTAAGCCGAGAAACAATAAAGCCGGTAATTGGATCAAGCCCGCACCACCGCCAGCGAATGCTGAAAATAAATTCGCAAAGAATGAAATGATGAACAAGATCAGGTGATTACTGAGTTCCATAGTGATCGTAATGCGTACCGGAAGATTAAAGTTTGTGCCGAACTGGCCGATGAGATCGTAGGATTGTAACGCGCTATGGAGAGGAAACAAAAATGCGAACCGCATTAACACGCATCACCCTGATCACCTGTCTCGCCAGCTTATCGAGCTTGGCCAGTCTCAATACCCACGCGGCCATAAAGTGCTGGAAAAATAATGACGGTATTCGTGAATGTGGAAATGCGATCCCGCCAGAATACAGCCAAAAAAGTCACCGGGAACTGAATGGTCAAGGTGTTGTGATCGATCAAACTCAGCGTGCAAAAACACAAGCAGAATTAGATGAGGCTGATCTACTCGCCGCGCAAGAACATGCTGAAAAACGTAAACTCGAAAAGCAGCGCGAAGCAGATCAATTGCTCTTAAAATCCTTCGCGTCGGCAGATGATATTGAGTTGGCTAAACAAGGTAAATTGTCATCGCTTAAAGCGGAAATTCAATTACGCGAAAGCCACATGGACAAGTTGCGTATCAGCCTTGATAAATTCACCCGATCAGCGGCGGACATGGAGCGACGGGGTGAAAAACCAACAGAAAAAATGCTGAACGATATTGCCAGTGTGCGCGATCAGATCCGACAAAATGCCGATTATATCGAGTTGAAAAAAGCAGAGACGCTGAGTGTGACAGAAAAATACGATTCGGATCTTCAACGCTACCGGAAGTTACAAGCCGCGAATCATTAAGCACTCCCACTATCACCATTCAAAGGGCAGGCTTCCATTCCGTTAGTGAGTGACAAAGGTTATCGACTCATGGCGATCAGTGATGTTATGCGCGAACAAACACACCGTTCACCAGTAACGGCCATTGAATCTCCCAATACTCAGTTGGGTTGGCTTTAAAACCCGAACGGACAAAGCGTGACATGCGACCATCTGCGATCGACATAAACAGGTTCGCAACTGAACTGGTTGATCCTGCCGGGCGATAACTACCTGCCATCGGTGCTTCACGTAGGATTTGTTTGAACTGAGTTTCCAAGCGCTCAAACAATTGTGCCATGCGCGTACGCAGCCGTTCGTTTTCGCCGATCAACGCATCGCCGACTAAAATTCGAGTAATGCCGGGATTTCTTTCTGCAAATCGTAACAAAACCAATAACAGGTTTTCGCAACGTTTTACCACGTCCTGTTCTTCCTCCATGATGCGGTTTGCTACGCCGAAAATAGCGTCTTCTGCGAAATCGATCAAACCTTCAAACATACGTGCTTTGCTAGGAAAGTGGCGGTACAACGCCGCTTCCGACACCCCCACCGCTTTGGCTAAATGCGCGGTTGTGATGCGATGACCAGGGCTAACCTCTAGTTCGTGTGCGAGCACTTGCAGGATTTGTTGTTTCCGATCGATCTTCTGCGGCTTCTTGTCCGTCATGCAACGCCTCCACGACGTCCATGAATCAACGTGCCGACACCGGCATCGGTAAAAACTTCTAATAAAACAGCGTGTTCAACACGACCATCAATAATGTGTGAGCTCACAACACCACTGTGAACGGCATCAAGGGCAGACTGAATTTTCGGTAACATACCGCCGTGGATTGTGCCATCCGCGATCAGCGCATTGACACGATCAACAGATAACCCTGTCAACACCTTGCCTTCTTTATCGAGTAGTCCCGCTGTATTTGTCAGTAACATCAGTTTTTCAGCATGTAGCGCTTCAGCCATTTTACCTGCTACCAGATCAGCATTAATGTTGTAAGACTGACCATTTTCACCGACGCCGATTGGCGCGATAACGGGGATAAAGTTATTCTTCACCAACATTTCGACAACCGCCGTATCGATACTGTCAACATCACCCACATGCCCCAGATCGATTAACCCCGGTGGCGTTAGCGTGGACGAGGTATCTTCCATCAATAATTTACGAGCGCGAATCAGATCACCGTCTTTCCCTGTCAGGCCGACAGCCGACCCGTTATGCTGGTTGATGAGGTTGACGATCTCTTTATTGACCATGCCGCCGAGCACCATTTCTACCACGTCCATGGTTTCGTTGTCCGTCACACGCATGCCATTGATGAACTCAGATTGCTTACCAAGCTGATCGAGCAGATTACCGATCTGTGGACCACCACCATGAACAACAACCGGGTGCATACCGACGGTTTTCATCAACACAATATCGCGCGCAAAACTGTGTTTGAGTTTCGCGTCGATCATGGCGTTACCACCGTATTTCACCACGATGATCTTGCCGGTAAATTTCTGAATGTAAGGGAGTGCTTCGGTGAGCACGTGGGCGATATTGGTCGCCTGGTTTTTATCGATTGTCATGGGCGGTTATTTGAGCATTTCATGGCAGGCATAATCAAGCACTGTGGTGCACGCATAAAATAAAAAGCCCGATCAGGTTTCCCTGATCGGGCTTTCAACAATCAAAAACGCAAATTGTGCTTAGTATGGCAGCATTAATTCGCGATCAAGATTCAACAGTTGTGTGCGGAATTGCTCTTGAATGCGCTTAAGCGCCGCTTCATTATCCGCTTCAAAACGCATAACGAGGCATGGCGTTGTGTTAGACGGCCTGATCAGCCCCCAACCGTCGGCAAAATCCACGCGGATTCCGTCGATCGTACCGACTTCACCGTCACCAAAATCGGCGATTTCATTCAAGGTGGCCATGAAAGCCGCATGTTTATCTTCATGCATGTTCAATCGTAACTCCGGCGTAGAAACGCCTCCCGGAAGCGCAGCCAAAATTTCATGCGGCTCTTCATCTGCATTACTCAAAATTTCCAATAAACGAGCAGCAGTGTATAAGCCATCATCAAAGCCGTACCAACGCTCTTTAAAGAAAACATGCCCACTCATCTCTCCGGCAAGCAGCGCCCCACTTTCTTTCATTTTTGCTTTGATCAGCGAGTGTCCGGTTTTCCACATGGTTGCTTTGCCACCAGCTTCTTCGATAACACGGCGTAAATGATTTGAGCATTTCACGTCGAAAATGATCTCGCCACCAGGATTTCGTCCAACCACATCGCGCGCAAACAGCATCATTTGACGATCGGGCCAGATGACATTGCCATCACGATCCACCACGCCTAATCGATCACCATCACCGTCAAATGCCAGCCCTAAATCAGCGCCTTCCGACTTAACCCGATCGATCAGCTCGACCAGGTTTTCTGGCTGGCTTGGATCAGGATGATGATTAGGGAACGTCCCGTCGATTTCACAGTACAGCTCGATCACATCATGACCGAGTGCGCGGATCAGTTGTGGTCCGAGGGCACCGGCGACACCATTTCCGGCATCGACGACAACTTTAAACGAGTTCGACAAGGCGACGGGGATATCATCCGTAATGCGTCGGATGTATTCAGAGCCTATTTCGGTTTCTTTCGTCGTGCCTGAACCGCTGGTGTAGTCGTTCGTCAGAATACGTTCGCGCAAGGACTGGATCGCTTCATTTGCTAACGTCACACCGCCAAGCACCATCTTAATGCCGTTGTAGTTTGGTGGGTTGTGGCTACCGGTGATCATAATGCCGCTGTTAGTATCAAAAAAATGTGTCGCAAAATATAAAACCGGCGTTGGCACCATGCCGATGTCGATCACATTACGGCCACTTTCGGTTAATCCTTTGATCAAAGCTTGCGATAATGCTGGACTCGATAAACGTCCATCGCGCCCCACAACCACGGTATCATCACCACGATTCAAAGCTTCACTGCCGAGTGCTCGGCCAATGTTATAGACGACTTTTTCAGTCAACGTCTCATCAACCACCCCACGAATATCGTAGGCGCGGAAAATAGAGGCTGGCGCTTCTACCGCTGGATCCATTGCTGGTTGATTATTCTCATCGATTTCCGGCACTTCTATCTCCTCATCATCAATTTCAAGTTCGTTATCCGGCTTCGCGACTTCGCTGTTTTGCACTCGGTTAGGAAACGCTTCTTCCTCCTCAACATGCAAACCGGTTGAATTTATATTGCCTTGCTTCTGCAATTTTTCCTGGATCGCGGCGACGGTTAACTCTGGCTTCTCGTCGATAGCAGTTGTAACACTTGGGTCCACTTTTTTCACGACAGGTCGATTGCGTCGATATCGAACCCACCAGAGCAATCCTCCGAGCAAAGCAGCTAAACCTAGCAAACTCGCTAATCGCCCAACATTCGACTCTGTGATCACACTCACATTGGTTGGAACCGCGGACAATGTCCACATGGTTCCGGGTATACGATATGTCACCGCATCTGACGGGGCGCCTTTATGATTCTTATCACCAACGGCATCCAATGCCACCGAACCACCAGAAGCAATCACTTGGCGTAATTCTGTATAGGTATCTGATCTGACCGCTTGTGAACTGAACGCTTGCTTAAACGGTGCCGTCGCTAATGTCAGATGCAGCGCGCCATAGATTGTTTCAGCATCTTCAGAGGCCACTCGCTGAACCAGCACAACATGTTCTTCATCGTGTTCAGGGAAATGCCATTCAACATCCACCGGTTTATCTGATCGAACCGCAGCACGAATCATTTCACGCGATGCATACGATAGATCATCATGCCCAACGAAACTGTTATCGATTTGCGCGTTGCTAATCAAACGTAATGAGATGGCGTCTGAAAACTCTGGCAGATAACGCGAGGCAAATTTTCCTGCACGTTCTTGTGTAAATTGCTGAAATACCGCCAGTGTCAGTGGCTCATGACTGAGCACGTCGAGTTGCGCGCGGCGCGTATCAAGCTCGGACTTAATTTTCGCACCCACCGTTTGCGTATACGTGACTAACGCTTGTTTTAACTCCGCCGCATTTTGTGCTTTTCGATCATTCAAAAAAGACGGTACGAAGATTTTCGCCAGAACGAGCAATACCAGCACGATGATAATCGGCAGTACTATTTTCAATTGCTCAGGTGTTAATGACTTTTTACCAGACAATGTTTTCCGTGATTTCATTACGTTGTATTCATAGTCAGATCAGCTACGCTGATTGACCAAAATCTTGCCTCCTCTCCCTTAAAAAGACAGTCAGATCTTTCGTACTCGTTCAATCTCATACCGACAGAACGTCGGTACTGCGCTAGCATAACATCCACTCACGCAGCGTGAAGGAAACTTATGTCAGAGATGGTTACTGTTTCCCAGTATGGCCAAACCCACCTTCGCCTCGATCACTCTCATCAAAGTTATCGACAATTTCAAACGCGGCTTGAACCACCGGTAGGAAGACCAATTGCGCGATCCGTTCACCCGGTTCGACTTCAAACGTTGTTTGGCCACGATTCCAACACGAGACAAATAATTGACCTTGGTAATCCGAGTCGATCAAGCCGACCAAATTACCCAACACAATACCGTGCTTATGCCCCAACCCTGATCGTGGCAGGATAACTGCGGCCAATGACGGATCCGCAATGTGAATCGCAATCCCCGTCGGGATCAGTTCCGTTTCGCCAGGTTTCAAGCTCAGCGTCTGATCTAGACAAGCGCGTAAATCCATCCCCGCCGATCCTTGGGTGGCATGTGCTGGCAGTGGAAATTCGCTACCGATACGTGAATCTAAAATTTTAACGTCAATTTTTTTCATTATAGTGAACTGCAATTAGTTGAATAAGGTCACGCGCAAGCTGCGTTTTGCTCGCACGCGGTAATTTTTGTTCGCCATCAGCCCAGAAAACATGCAAAGCATTATCGTCAGTATGAAAACCAAGGGTCGGATCATCCACTCTGTTGGCCGCGATCATGTTCAGTTTTTTTCGTGTCAGTTTGCCGCGCGCGTACTCTTCCAAGTTCTGCGTTTCAGCCGCAAACCCTACCGTAAACGGCGGTGTGTCCCGAGCCGCTACACTGGCCAGTACATCGTTGGTTTTTGTTAACGTCAGCGTCAGATTATCTTCATCGCTTTTCTTTTTGATTTTCTGATCAGCAGGCGCCGCCATCGTATAATCCGCGACGGCCGCCGCGCCAATAAAAATCTCTGTCGTGTCGACTTCAGCCATGACCGCTTCATACAAATCCTGCGCAGAGGTGATATCGACGCGTTTTACCTTGGCCGGTGTATCAAGCACCGTCGGCCCGCTGATCAGCGTCACGATCGCCCCAGCTTCCGCCGCCGCTTGCGCCACCGCATAGCCCATTTTTCCCGAACTGTGATTGGTTATATAACGCACTGGATCCAGCGCTTCGCGCGTCGGACCAGCCGTGATCGTCACATGCACACCGGCTAAGGCCCCATTCTGAAATAATGTGGCTACACCATCGACAATGGCTAGCGGCTCTAACATCCGACCCTCGCCGATATCGCCGCACGCTTGGCTACCGGCATCCGGCCCCAATTGCGTCAATCCACGATTCACGAGAATCGTAATATTTTCCTGCGTACTGCTCGCGGCCCACATTTGTTGATTCATTGCAGGGGCGATCACGATCGGCGCGGCCGTCGCCAGACACACCGTACTCAATAGATCATCCGCTAGCCCCTGCGCGAGTTTCGCGATCACATCGGCAGTGGCCGGTGCGATCAGTAACACATCCGCCCAGCGTGCGAGTTGGATGTGGCCCATACCCGCCTCGGCTTCTGGATCGAGTAAGTCTGTATGCACTACATGACCCGATAACGCTTGGAACGTTAACGGCGTAACAAATTGTTGTGCCCCATGCGTCATGATCACGCGTACTTCGGCGCCCACATCTTGTAAACGGCGAACCAGATCAGCACTTTTATACGCCGCTATACCGCCGGTTACGCCGAGTAAAACGCGTTTGTTTTGCAAAGTTGACATGTGTTTAGTTTACCTCAATGCGCAACGATCATTATACTGAGTTGAGAATAACCCAAACCTAAGCACACGGAGGTGCACATGGGGATTAACCACTGGCCAGTGGCCGAACGTCCACGCGAGAAATTACTGAAAAGCGGCCCCGGCTCACTGACTGACGCGGAATTACTCGCAATTTTTTTACGTACTGGCGTCACTGGCAAATCCGCAATTGACCTAGCGCGGGACTTACTCAGCGAATTTAATGGGTTGCGCGCCTTGCTTGAAGCCGATCAAAAAACCTTCTGTCAGGCCAAAGGTTTGGGCGATGCAAAGTATGCGCAATTACAAGCGACATTAGAATTATGTCGACGCTATTTGGAATCGGATCTAAAACGCGAAGACTCTCTCACTAGTACCGCAAATACGCGCGCCTATCTCACCACAAAATTACGTCAACATCGATCCGAAGTATTCGCTTGTTTATTTCTCGACAGCAAACACCGCGTGATCCAATTTGAAGAGTTATTTTACGGCACGATTGACAGCACCAGCGTACACCCACGAGAAGTGGTTCGACGCGCGATTCATCACAATGCCGCCGCCGTGATCTTCGCGCACAATCATCCCTCTGGTATCACCGAACCCAGCCGATCGGATCAACAGATTACGCAACACTTAAAATCCGCACTGGATTTGATCGACGTAAGGGTTCTGGACCATTTTGTGATCGGAGATGGGAATGGGGTGTCGTTGGCTGAGCGGGGCTTGATATAAATTGAATACAGAGAACGGATAAGACTCAAGGTGATGAATTTAAAAAATAATAAATACCATCATTATTGTTTCATCATCCATTCAATGTCAGCTTAAATATTTGTATTACACGAACAAACGGATTTGGACATTATCAACTATTTCACTGGAGCAGTTTGTAAAGAGTAACTCAAAAATAGTAAAGGATGGAAAACGGAAAAAAATTCTCCTTAAGTAAATATAAACTCAGATCTGTCTATTGCTGATCAATCAGTATTAAAATTTTAAAAGACTCTTATCGAATAGGTAATGCGATCTGGTGTGATAGATATCCTGGAAAAATAACTATTTAGAACATATGCAAAAAAAAGAAAAAATAAAACTCAAATTGGCCATATGATTTTTTATTTGTTGCAGGAAATTAAATAGTAAAATAAAAAACGAACATGAACCTGAAGTCTTAAAAGTTAAAAGCGGACCACACATTCAGCATGATCCACTTTTAAATTTTACTTATCGATTAAATTATTTATTTCACTGGATACGTTGGGCGCGTCCCTTTCGCTTCGTAGTACGGCATCATTTCAGGCACGAAGCCTTTTAAGGTTTGTGATCGGGTGGCTGGGTTTGGGTGTGTACTTAAGAACTGGGGTTGACCACCGCCACCTAACTTACCCATTTTATCCCAAAGGGTGACTGCAGCGCGTGGATCGTATCCGGCTTTTGCTGCCAGTTCGATACCGATGCGATCCGCCTCACTTTCCATTGATCGACTATTCGGCAATGTGATCGCAACGGCAGCTGCAAGACTTGCCCCCGTCATCGCAACTCCTTTTGAATCGGTCGCAATACCGACAGCAACGACACCCACTTGTGAAGCTGTTGCGATCGACATTTTTTCGGCAGAATGTTTTGCTAACGCATGTGAAATCTCATGACCGATCACTTGTGCAAGTTCATCATCGCTCGGTTTCAATTGTGTAACCAAGCCGGTATACAGGGCCATTTTGCCACCGGCCATTGCCCACGCATTAGCGGTTTCATCATCATCGATCACTTGCATTTCCCAAGCCCAGCTTTTGGTTTCTGGGCGCAACTTTATCGCCTGTGCGACGATGCGCTCAGCAATGCGATCAACCCGTGCTTTAAGTTGTTTGTCATTATTGATTTTGCCTTCTTTCGCCAGTGGCGTAAGCATTTCAGTATAGGCTTGCTTCGAAGAAGCTATGGCACTTTCTTCGGAGAAAAGTAAAAACTGCGATCGCCCCGTTGGGCTGGTTGAACATGCCGCTAACGTCATTGCCGCACCCAAAAGTAGGACCGTTTTTTTCATCAAAATTGTCATGTAATTTTTCCTGTCATGCTGACTAATACATCTCTTCATGAGACTGTTCAGACCACTATTAATTCATTTTCTGCCTAAACACCCGCTTAATCAAAAGCCGGTGAAATGTTCGAGCTTAACTTGTTCTTTACCGATCGCGCGGCCGATTCGCCGTAGTTGCGGGATCGCTTTGACTGAATCCATTTTTTGCACCAACGCAGGGTCGATCTTTGCCAAACCTAATTTTTTTAAACCTCGTTGCGTCAACTCGGCGTTATAGCGAACATAGGTAAACAGCTTCGGATCGATCGGCCCTTTGGCGCGCATCATAGTCCCAACTTCTTTATCGAGAGCCTCACCGTATAAACATTTGCCGAAGGTCCGACACAGAAAATCCTGTTCATTCAAACTGGCGTACATGAGTGCTGAAGGGATTTTACTGGCGTTGTATAACAAATGCATATCGTCCGGTTGCAGATGATTATCTTCCGCTGGGCAACTGCCTGTGCCGATCGACACGAGCAGCATTTTTTCTTCCGCCGCAGGCCAATTGAGTTTGTAGGTATCCGTCGTTGCCATTAAAAACAACTGGAACGCCGGGTTGTTATACGGCGTGACGCCACCATCAACAAAGACAAATTCAGAATCTCCGATTGTCACGACTTCCGGCGGAAAATAAACCGGTGCGGCCGTGCTGGCGCGGATCAATTGCCACAATGGTAAATCCAAATTGCAGTTCTTACGTTTACGATCATTATATTTCGCAAGCGGATTATTGCTCACTGGCCAAGGCGAATCGGTGGTCGCGTTTCTTAAAACCATCATGAGTAATGTTTTGAGCTGATCGCTGCCCAAGGTGGTTTTCGCGCCGATTTCCTCTTGCAAAATACCGGCAAGTTTTTCGTCTCGAAAACGGGATTTGAAGCGCTCCAGTAAAAACGCTTTGTCGAACATCTCCTCACCCCGATCAACATAAAATGATCGGACTCGCTCGACCGACATACCCAAAGACAAACATGCCGCGATGATCGCGCCGGTGCTCGTGCCCGCGATGTAATCAAAATAATCACCGAGTACCAGATCGGGCTTTTTCTCCCGCTTGCGTAGAAGCGCTTCGATTTTCGCTAAGACTTCGACCGCGATCATGCCGCGAATGCCACCGCCATCCAGTGCGAGTAATTTTTTCGGTGCGTCACTGTCGATAATGTCTTGGATAGACATATATGCCCTCCTCTATTGACCGATTGTTTCTGGGTTAATAATACTTATCTGCCAATGATTCTCTTTTACCGATTGTGCGAAATGCGCCGTTCCACCGGGATTCTGATCGCGCCGCACGCCATTCCACACCAGTAATGCGAACCCTTCGGCGTTACTGGACGCAATCCAATTTTCCGCTTTCTGCACGATCCACAAATTGGTGCGCGCATACACATTCAAACCCTGATCAGCAAACGCTTGGCCAAGTATGCACACAGTTGACCGTGCACAAACTTGCTCAAAACGTCTGATCCATTCAGGCCCTGCGAAAGCGACAGAACTCTGGATAAAATCCTCTTTGGGTGACGCGAGCAGAATTTGCGGCGTGATCTGCCGATCAAGACAACATTCCAAAAATAAAATATCTGATCCACATGCGGCGCTCGAAATAACGCGATCTGAAGCGCTAATTTGCCATAGATCCAATTGTGCTTGGATTCGCTCCTTTGCCGAAGCGGCTTTGCTGGCAGGAAATCGCGCTTGTGGTCGGTCAGCCCGATCAATCATGTGACCACTAAAAACAACGACCTTCATTTTCGACTCTTACTAAAATGCAGCGGTGTTATCGATAAGTGTTTTTTCATGAATTTCTCCGAATAATCGCATCTTACGCGACATAGATGATGGAAAACCACGTATACTCCACACCAAATCAGGCTGATCTGATGATTTTCTTATGAAATTTAGGAAAAGGCATTGGATCAAAGCGGAATCCGGTGTAAGATCCCGCGCCTTTCAGTTCAGAAGTTTACGGAGACTCCGAGATGTCGCGAGTATGTCAAGTTACAGGCGTAGGCCCAATGAGTGGAAACAATGTTTCCCATGCGCACAACAAAACACGTCGACGCTTTTTGCCGAACCTGCACACCCATCGTTTTTGGGTTGCTAGCGAAAAACGTTGGATTAAAATGCGAATTAGCAATAAAGGCTTACGTATCATCGATAAAGTGGGTATTGATCAGGTTTTGTCTGATATCCGCAAACGTGGCGATAAAGTCTAATTTAACCAGGAGTCAATCGCATGCAAGATAAAATTAAACTCGTATCAAGCGCTGGCACTGGTCATTACTACACAACGACTAAGAACAAGCGTAACGTGCCTGACAAGATGGAAATGAAAAAATACGATCCTGTCGTTCGTAAGCACGTCATGTACAAAGAAGCTAAAATCAAATAAACCTTATTTCATTTTAGTTTTTAAAGAACCGCCAATTGGCGGTTTTTTTATGCGCGCTATTTACAGCGCAAATTCGCCGCACCATTCTCCTGATCTCCCACACCGTTCGCTATGTGATTTATATGCACATAACCCCCTATTTTAAGCCGTTAAAATCGATCGTAAACTCTCGCCGTTTATCACTTAATGACATTTAAATATGAATTTAACACCCTATATTTTCCATTGCTTACCGATCCTCTTCTGTGGCTTCGCTACCTACAGTGTCTCTGCTGAACCAGTCAACGGTGGTGAGTTTACGCTCGGCGTCATCGAAGTACTGGGTGAAGAAAACCACGACTGGTCTGATCCAATTCAAACCACGTTAACGCATGACGATTTCATGCGTTTCAACCGGACAGATGTAGGCTCCGCAGCAAGTCTTTTACCGGGCGTGACGATCCAAAAATCTGGCTCACGCTCCGAAAGTCTGCTCTTCGTACGTGGCTTCAATTCACGACAAGTACCGGTTTATCTCGACGGTGTGCCGGTTTATGTACCTTACGATGGCAATATTGATCTTGCCCGATTAACCACGTTTGATTTGTCTGAAATTTCCATTTCAAAAGGTTTTACCTCGGTGCTCTACGGTGCGAATACACTCGGTGGCAGTATTAACTTAGTTTCTCGCAAGCCGGTAGAGAGTTTTGAGTTGGAAATCGGTGGTGGCTTGGAATTTGATGATGATGCCGATCTCGCCCGTTACAACACCTATCTCAATGCGGGTAGCAACCAGTCCGGTTGGTATTGGCAAGCATCTGCCTCAACTCAAGATCGCAACTTCTTCAGCTTACCCGGTGACTTTACCCCCAACGGTACCGAAAACGGCGGACGTCGCGACAACGCCGAATCACAAGATAGTAAATTTTCTTTGAAGGTCGGTTTAACCCCCAACGCACGTGACGAATATGCGATCAGCTACCAAAACCAGCAAGGGGAAAAGCAGACACCACCCTACGCGGGAAACGCCATTGGTGTGCGTTCACGCTTCTGGCAGTGGCCCGAGTACGATAAAGAAAGCTTGTATTTCATTGCGCGCAAAGGCCTCGGCGAAACAGAACACGCCCTGCTTCGCGTCTACTACGATAGCTTTAAAAATACATTGCGATCCTACGATGACGATACGTATTCCAGTCAATTTCGTGGCTATGCCTTCAACAGTGTTTACGATGATTACAGTTGGGGCGCGAGTCTGGAACTGGGTACGTTAGCCTTTGACGGGCATGATATCCGTGCTGCCATAAACTTGAAAACAGACATACACCGTGAGATCGATGATACCAATGCACCACAGGAACGTTATGAAGATCGTCTACTGTCATTTGGTTTGGAAGACCAATTTCAACTGACGGATCAACTCCAACTGATCGGCGGCATCAGCTATGACACTTTACGCGGTCAACAAGCGGATGATGCGACGACAAATTTTCCTTTAAACTCAGAAAATGCACTGAACCTGCAATCTGGCGTGATCTACCAGATCAACAAGGATTTACGCGCTACGGCCTCCATTTCGCGCCGTTCCCGGTTCCCGACAATCAAAGATCGTTATTCTTTCCGCTTTGGTTCTGCTTTGCCGAATCCTGATCTCGCGCCAGAACGTGCCACCAACATCGAGCTGGGATTAGACGGTTCCAAGACATTTACACAATCCAACATGCAACTGCATTGGGGCATGTCAGTTTTTCATTACGACATTACCGATGCGATCGAGAACGTCACGATACCGGCGTCAGCGTGCAACAGCCCACCGTGTTTTCAATTACAGAATATTGGTGAACAAACCAACAATGGCGTCGAAGCACTGCTGACCGCTTACCTCGGCGAGCATTGGGAATTCCACATAAACTACACCTATCTCGATCGCGACAACAAATCCGATCCGGACATCCTCCCGTTGGATACACCACAAAATAGCCTCTTCAGCTATGTCAGTTTCACCGCAAACGATCAATGGCGCTTTCAACTCAGCGGTGAATATAACGATGATCGCTACAGCACAACCGATGGTGTGCAAGTCGCTGATGGTTTTTTCATCGGCAACGCAAAAACCACTTGGACACCAGATGAGCACCTGCAATTTGAGCTGGGGGTGAATAACATCGCGGACAAACTCTACGCCTATGACGAAGGCTTTTATGAAGCCGGTCGCAGCTACTTCATTAACGCCCGTTATCGCTATTAACCCAATCTGGAGATGCTCATGAAAAAACGATTGATCGCTTTGCCATTGCTCGCATGCGTTTCTGTTTGCAACGCCCACACAACCATCGCAAGCAACAACTGCGATGGGTATGACAGAGATGTACAAGCAGAGCTAAACCAGCTCAAAGCGGCAACTCATCTGTCGCTAGAACACACCTCTAATTTTGCTAACAAAATCGACTTAAGTTCCGTTTATTTGCTCACGCTCAGCCCGCAAGACACCATTAGATTACGCGCCGAACCGCACCGGCTCAGTTTGGATGATGGCTCTTTTGCAGGTTTATTCGCCTTCACCGTGCCCCAAGATGGGAAATACCGGATCAGCGCCTCGGATGAAGTCTGGATTGACGTCGTGCACGAGCAGACCACGCCAGAAGTGCTTAGCTCGACGGCCTTTAGCGGACAGTTTGAGTGCCCGACCCTACGTAAGCTAGTGGAGTTTGATTTGCAGAAAGATCTGCCTTACATCCTGCAATTAAGCGGTGCAACCGCCGCACAATTGAAAATATTGATTAACCCGATCGCGCCATGAACGATCTGATCAGAACGGCCTTTGCTGCGCTCACACTCTCAGTCTGTCAGAGCGCGGTGAGTGATTCATCTGATCAGGAAACGCTAGCGGATTATCTCAACACTAACAGTGGTGGAAATCTCACCGTCACCAGCGCCGATGCGCGTGTTCTGCTTGAACGCCCGCCTGTTCTCAATCAACAGCAACGCAAACTCCGCGATCGAGGACATGCGTTCTTCAACACGCTATTCTTGCCTGGCCCATCCGAGGTACCTCTTCGTGATGGGCTTGGCCCGCTTTTTATCGGTGCCTCCTGCGAAGTATGTCATAACCGCCTCGGCCGTGGACGCTTGCCGCGCCCGGAAGATCGTCAGCCAGTCGCGTTGGTGTTGCAACTGAGCACTCAGCTCGATCAAAATCTGTGGCAAGACTTTCACCCGGTTTACGGCGCTAATTTTAATCCGTCATCCATCCCGGGTGTTGCGGCAGAAGGCGCAATCAACATCCAGCACGAACCGATCAACGGAGCCTTTGCAGATGGCCAACCTTGGCAGCTTACTGCCCCCATTTATACGTTGACCGACCTGGCGTACGGCCCGCTGCAACGCACTGGCATTCGACGTACCGCGATCTCACCACGCATGACACAATCACTGATCGGCATTGGCCTGCTGGAAGCGATCCCGGCAGCGACAATTCTTGCCAATGCGGATCCTGATGATGATAATGCCGATGGCATTTCCGGTCGTCCAAACCGAATTCCGACAGTAAACTCAACCACCCAACTCGGCCGCTTTGGCTGGAAAGCCAACCAGATCAATTTACGCGATCAAACCACCGCCGCCTTGTTGAATGAACAAGGCATCACCAGCCATGATCGTCCCGAACAAAACTGCACACCATTTCAACCTGCTTGTATGGCAGCACAATCATCTGAAAAACCGGAAATTGCTGAGACTGATCTCAATGCGATTCTGACTTTTCTCCGCTACATACCCGTTCCCGCTCGACGTAATGTAGCGGATCCAACCGTTATCCGAGGCGCGCAACTCTTCCAACAAGCAGCATGTCATGCGTGTCACACAGCGCATTTTAAAACAGGTCAAATGTCTAATGACCCCGCATTAGCAGAGCAAGATATCTACCCATTTTCCGATCTACTATTACATGACATGGGAGAGGAGTTAGCCGATAACCGTCCTGATCATGCGGCGAATGGTCGTGAATGGCGCACACCGCCACTCTGGGGAATCGGTCTAACCCAAACTATTTCCGGTGAAGAAGCGTATTTGCATGATGGCCGTGCACGATCATTACAAGAAGCCATTTTGTGGCACGGCGGCGAAGCCCACGCATCCCGCGAAACGTTCAGATATTTTTCTGCGAATGATCGGGATGCACTGATCGCCTTTCTACGATCACTTTAAAACAAAAAATTACACAGCAGCTCTACGGAACAGCTTACGCGACCTAGTCACGACAATTTGTTTAATATCAAACTGCCTTTTTGATCGACTCTGCACAACCAATCTGCCGCGACAAATGTGGTCGCAACTTTTTCCGTGATGATCGCCGGCCCCGTAATTTTCTGATCACAGACTAAATCCTCACGCGCAAAAACCGGCACGGCCTGATCGCAACCGTGAACCGACACCTCTTCAAGCCATTCCGTCGTCTCACCTTCCGCTTGCGCATGTAGGCTCAATGCCGCCTGCGTGACCCAAACCGACACCCGCACATTCACTAATTCGATCGGGAAAGGATGCACATGCCCATAGCGTTGTTGATGCAATTGATGGAAGGCCTCAGCCACCGCGTTACGGTTTTCCTGCCACGGTACATTTAAGGTAAAAGATTGACCTTTGTAGCAAAGATCGAGCGTCGCTTCTTCCGAAAACGCGTCGGTGGAATATCCAGATCCCATGAGATCAGTCCGTGCTTCATTCAACAGATCCTGAATTACATCGTGCAAATCTGCTTCACGTAGATCATCCAGCAACTGCGCTAACGTTCGTGAAACCTGCCGCCCAGGCCGTGCAGCTAACATCCCCAACGCCGACAACACCCCGCCCCCGACCGGTACAAGTGCTTCTTGCATACTCAAAGCTTCCGCCAGTTCACACACATGCAACCCACCCGCACCACCAAAACAGACCAGCACAAACCTCGCTGGATCGTGCCCTTTTTGTACCGAGATCACACGCAATGCTGCCGCCATATGTTCATTCGCCAGTTGCACTATGCCTTGCGCGGCATCTTGCGCACTGTCCAAACCAAGCTCGTCGGCAAGATTCTGCATTCCATCCAGCGCGGCTTTTTTATCCAGCATCATTTCACCGCCTAATCGCGTTGACGCGGGCAAACGTCCGAGAACTAAGTTCGCATCGGTCACCGTTACACACTCACCGCCCTGGCCATAACAAACCGGCCCCGGCATCGCGCCAGCGGATTCTGGCCCTACCTGCAACAACCCGCCGCTATCCACCCAAGCCAAAGACCCTCCGCCCGCGCCGATCGTATGAATATCGACCATCGGTACGGAAACCGGATAATTACCGATTTTGGCTTCCGTCGTACTCGCAATCATGCCGTCAATGAGCGACACATCCGTTGAGGTGCCGCCCATATCCAAGGTCATGAGTCGATCGTATCCGGCCAAACTCGCAATCGCCCGTGCGCCCTCAAGACCACCTGCTGGGCCCGACAGCAATAAATTTACCGCTCGTTCGCCTGCCTGCCTTGCATCACAGGTCAGCCCCGAACTCTGCATGATCGCCACATCCGACTGCGGCAATGCGTCCGTCATACGCGACAAATAACCCTGCACGAGCGGCCCAACGTAGGCGTTAAACCACGTCGTCATGCCCCGCTCGTATTCTTTAAACTCCGGTAAAATGATCGAGGAAATTGATATAAATAGATCAGGAAATTCCACCTGTAGCGCATCACGTAAGTGCAATTCTTGCCGATCATCAAGAAAACTGAATAACAAACTGATCGCAATCGCTTGCGGCTTTGCTATGCGCACTTGCTCAATGAGCGATTGAATACTTTCATCCGTTAGCTCAGTCAGCAATTCGCCATCGGCCGCCAAGCGCGTATCCACCTCCCAACACCATTGGCGTTCGACCAAAGGTATCGGTGGAATCGGTGTCAGGTTATACAGTTCCGGACGCGCCTGACGACCGATCAGAAGAATATCTCTTAAGCCTTTATTCGTAACAAATCCCGTGCGCACCCCTTTGCGCTCGAGCACGGCATTCGTCGCCACGGTCGAGCCGTGAATTAAACGCAACGGCTGATCACGTAACTCCAGCTCACGTAAACCCTGCAAGATCGCTCTTTCCGGTGCATCCGGCGTGGACAACACTTTATGCGTGCGTAATTCTCCGGCCTGTTCGATCACGAAATCCGTGAACGTGCCCCCCGTATCAATTCCCACACGTGTCAGATCGTGTCTTTTACTGTGAATCGGCATTGTCTTTGCTTTTCAAAATATAAAATGAATGAATTGCTGTATTGTAACGCGCAAACGTGATGATGCAGTTCATCCTGATGAATCGAAAAAATACGCGATAAAAATGCGCACAAGCGAGTGGAAATAATGACCCAAAGTGAATCGACCTTAGTCGCCGAGAATCTCTCACGCGCATACGGATCACGCATCGCGGTCAACAATCTATCCTTGCAAGTACAGCGTGGTGAAGTGGTCGGCCTATTGGGCGTAAACGGTACAGGCAAATCCACCACCATGAACATGCTGGCAGGGATTCTCACGCCCGATCAGGGGCAAATAAACATCGCTACTTTCGACCTAAAAAAAAACCCAATGCAAGCCCGTGCGGAACTAGGCTACCTCCCCGAAAAACCACCCCTGTACGTGGAAATGACGGTGGATCAGTATTTACGTTATGCCGCGCAATTACGTCGCGTTGAAAAAAAACACCTTCCTAAGGCCCTCGCAAATACCAAACAACGCTGCGGTTTATCTGATCAAGGTAATCGTTTAATCCGTAATCTTTCCAAAGGCTATCAGCAACGGGTCGGCATAGCGCAGGCGATCATCCATTCACCCTCAATCGTTATTCTCGATGAGCCAACTGTCGGACTTGACCCTGTTCAGATCCGCGATATTCGTCAACTTATTCGCGAACTGGGTGAACAACATAGCGTACTGCTTTCAACGCATATTCTTCCGGAAGTCCAAAGTGTTTGTGATCGTGCATTGATCATGCGTGAGGGTCAGATATTACGTAATGCAAAAATCTGCGAGTTTGATAAAGAAAATTCGTTGGAAAAAACCTTCATCGAACTCACCTGTGGAGAAGCCGAGATCGCCGCATGATCACGCTCATTGCCACTCGTGAATTCCGCAGTTTATTCAGTTCACCATTAGCTTGGTTAACGCTGGCGGTCACACAATTTATTTTTGCCTATTTATTTTTAAGTCGTATTGATTTGTTTCTGCAATATCAACCTCGCTTGCGTAGTATTGATAATGCCCCCGGTATGACAGAAATTATTTTAAATGGCTTGTTTTCAAATGCGGCAATCTTGTTAATTGTGTTAGTGCCACTTTTTACAGCACGTTGCTTTGCAGAAGAACGTCGCAATGGGAGCTTTGCCCTCACCTTGTCTTCTCCGGTGAGTTTGCTTGATGTGGTGCTCGGTAAATTTGTTGGTCTTGCTGGTTTCTTCTGTATCATACTGAGCTTATTGTTACTTCTCACATTTGCACTAACGTTTGGTGGCGCTATAGATATTGGTCAAGTGTTTAGTGGTTTTCTTGGATTAATCTTACTTACATTTTCTGCGATCGCACTTGGTCTTTTTATTTCTTCCATGAGTAGTCAATCCACCATTGCTGCAATTCTTACCATCATGTTGTTAAGTTTCTTGTGGATTATTCAGTGGGAAAACGCACCCGTATCATTAGTAACGTATCTTTCCATGGAAGAACATTTCAGCTCCTTAAATAGTGGCGTACTTGCCAGTGTAGATGTGATTTACTTTATTCTACTGACGGTTTTATTTATTGGCTTAACATTATGGCGACTCGATTGGGAACGTAACGCATGACGGTTAGCAAAACGTTAAGCCGCTATATTAATGCGATTCTAACGCCGGTATTATTAATTCTGGCTCTGGGCTTTATGGCGTTTATCAGCACACAGAATATTAAGCTGGCTGATATGACCACAACGCAACGCTTGTCATTATCCACTGAAAGTCAAACCTTATTAGCTGCAATGCACGACCCCGTCAGTTTCGATATTTTCGTTAACCCCTCTGATCAGATCGGTGAACGTGTTGAGTTACTGATAGAACGCTTTAAGCGCGTAAAACCTGACCTTAACATTCGTTATCTCATCCCTGAAGAGCATCCTGATCTAGTACGAGAATATGCGATTCGTTACCCCGCAGAAATGATCGTGCATTATCAAAATCGTCACCAACGCATTGACCAACCTTCAGAACAGTCAATCATCAACGCCTTAATTAAGCTCCATCGCGGCGATGATCGCTGGGTCGTTTTTTTATCTGGTCATGGTGAGCGGGATCCCCTTGGTGACGCGAATTTTGATTACGGACAATTTACGCAAAAACTTGATGAGCGGGGTTTAAAATCACGAACCTTAAATTTAAGTGACACACCTGTTATTCCTGATAACACGGCATTGCTGGTTATCGCTAACCCACAAGTCGACTTGCTCGAAAATGAAGAAAAAATAATTCACTCGTTTATTGAAAACAATGGCAATGTTTTAATTCTTGCTGAGCCCGATCACCATGCTCACGTGGCAAGCATTAGTCACTATTTCGGCATCGATTATTTGTATGGGGTTGCAGTAGATGCCATTGGTGAAAAGTTTAATATTACCCAACCTGATCTTATTCCCATAACCCAATACCCGACCCACCCGATCACGCAAGACTTTGCCTTAACGAGTTTGCTCGCCAATAGTAGCGCGCTCAAAATTAATGCGCACGATCACTTTCACATCACGCCCTTATTACTTTCCAGCGATGAATCTTGGGTAGAAACAAGCGAATTAAAAGATCATATTTTTTATGATCAAGCGACAGAACAAATCGGTCCATTAGCTCTGGCTGTCGCGATCACATCGGCCCATTCGACACAACGAGTCGTTATCATGGGTGATGGTGACTTCTTGTCTAACCGTTATCTCGGCAATGGGGGGAATTTAGATCTCGGCATAAGACTATTTAGTTGGTTAAGCGCGGATGATAATCATATTACACTTGCGTTTCGTCAACCGAGCGATCTTGATTTTGCCATGTCGAATACAACATCCGGCATTATTGGTATTGGCGCTTTATTTGTTTTACCTGGATTATTTTTATTTATCGCCTTTTTTATCTTTTGGCGGCGCAAACGACAATGATGTTTTCTAAACGCACCCTAATTAATATTGGCTTGATAGTGCTTGTTTTCGCATTAAGTTACTACGTACGAAAAAATCCTGTTGATAATGCTCAAGAAGTGGTCAGCTCATTACAGGCGGCTGACGTATATAGCATTGTCATTCAGCGATCAGATGGTTCTGAATTTTTGTTTGAAAAAGAGGCTGCGACCGAACAATGGTTTATGCGATCGCCTTTTGCGGGGCCTGCAAATCAAGACATGATCGCTCAAGTTTTGAAAACTTTGACGTTGAAAAGTCGTTATCGTCATGACATCAACAAAGAGAGTCAACGTAACCGTTACCAACTTGCCCCGCCGATTGCAACCTTGTTTTTAAACGATCAACAATTTGATTTTGGTACAACCAACGATTTTAATCAGTACCGTTATGTGTTGCATAAAGGCACTGTGCATACACTAAAAGATATTATTTTACACACCTTGAATTCAACGCCGGAAAGTTTCCTAAAAACACCACCGAATTCACTTTAATCAGGCGACAGCATTGGTCTAAGGCTTTACACTACGTCCATGCCTGAATTACCTGAAGTCGAAACCACACGTCGCGGCATAGCCCCGCATTTACAACAGCGAAAAGTACAAGAATTACGTGTGCATAATGCCCGTTTACGTTGGCCAGTTCCAGATGACTTAGCGGAACGACTACAAGGACAACGAGTTCTTCAAATTGATCGCCGCGGTAAATATATTCTGATCCGGTTCGCACACGGGACAGTGATCATACATCTCGGCATGTCCGGTAGTTTGCGAATTTCTGATCAGGATCAACTTTTAAAAAAACATGACCATCTTGAATTTATTCTTGATGATCATCGTATATTACGCTTCCACGATCCGCGACGCTTTGGCTGTTGCCTTTGGGTAGAAGGTGACCCATTTGAGCATGCCTTAATTGCAAACCTTGGCCCCGAACCATTAACAGACGACTTCACGGCAGATCATCTTTATCAATGTTCCCGTGGCCGCCAGCTTGCGATCAAAAATTTCATTATGGATAGTAAAGTGGTCGTGGGGGTTGGTAATATTTACGCCAGCGAATCATTATTTGAAAGCGGCATTCATCCACTCAAGCCCGCCGGTAAAGTGAGCCGTGCACGCTATGAAAAACTGGTCCCAGCGATCAAGAATATTTTGGATCACTCCATCAGACAAGGTGGTACAACCTTACGCGACTTCGTCAATAGTGATGGCCAACCGGGTTATTTTAAACAACAATTAAATGTCTACGGAAAAACCGGTGAACCTTGTACTCGCTGCGGTAAGCCGATCAAACAAAAAGTCATTGGCCAGCGATCCAGCTTTTACTGCACGCAATGTCAAAAAAGCTAGTGTAAATACGAATTTTTTCTCTAAAACACTTAAATGCTATCCATCAATAAATTTGTTTAAGCGACAAAGTCATATCTGTCTTTCCACCGAACTCTAACTCGATTGTTTTTACCTATCGATCCCGTTGAAAGAGACGATTGGATCATCACTCGTTGCCTGACTATGCTTTACGATGGATAACGGATTTATCACCCACATAAAAATTATAACGAGATTGGGCTACTGGTATGGTGAAATTAAAAGACTTAAAGTATTTGATCGCGATAGATGATCATAAACACTTTGGACGAGCGGCAGAAGCTTGCTTTGTTAGTCAACCGACCCTGAGCGGTCAGGTAATGAAGCTAGAAGCGCAACTGGAATTACAGCTGATCGAGCGGCATAACCGTAAAATCATGCTTACCCCTGCCGGCGAAATCCTCATCCGTGAAGCTCGCAAAGTCCTACAAGCAGTCGATGTGTTTGAATCCAAAGCAAAATCACTTTTAGATCCTTTATCCGGTGATTTACACGCTGGCTTTATTCCCACCCTGGGTCCTTATTTGTTTCCACACATCATGCCGCGTTTAAATACGCAATTATCCAATATTAATTTCTTTCTGCATGAAGATAAAACCCACGAATTATTATCGAAACTCAACGATGGCCGACTGGACTTTTTGATCTTACCGTATTTGGATGAGATGAAAATGTTTAAATGTTTTGATCTCTTTGAAGAGGAGTTATTTCTCGCGACTTCTCGGCATCACCCTTTGGCGAATAAAAAAACTGTCTGCCTAGAAGACATCAATCGCGAACATGTATTAACTTTGGAAGATGGACATTGTCTACGCAATCAATCGTTAGGGTACTGCTTTTCTGCGGGCGCGCACGAAGATCATCGTTATCAGGCGGCGAGTTTGGAAACCCTGCGTCACATGGTCGCCGCTGAACTTGGCGTCACACTTTTCCCGCGTTTTGCCGCGTTGAATCGTGACCATGAAACGAATATTAAATATATTCCATTTTCTTCACCGCAACCTAAGCGGCAAATTTCGTTACTGGTTCGGCCGCATTACTATCGAATGTCGGTGATTGAAGATATTGCGCGTGTTGTACGCGAAAGCATCGTCGCCTTGAATTTATTGGAAACGCATTAAACCTTCCACTCGGTTTGCTTTACACTAGCGGTCACTTTTTTAAAACACCGTACTTTATTTTGTCCGAGCCTATTGAAGCACACGTCACACTACACACCACACCGTATGGCGAAATCCCAAATGCTGTGCAAGCTCTCGCACAAGAAAGTCAGCTTTCGCAACAACTGATCAAACAATGTATGCAAAAAGGTGCTGTGTGGTTAACGCGTGGCCAACACACACAACGCTTACGTCGTGCAAAACGTGGTCTATTAAATAACGACACGCTGCATCTGTATTACGATCCGGCCGTGCTTGAACAATCCCCCCCAATAGCTCGCCTGATCGCAGATGAAGGTGAATACAGTATTTGGTTAAAGCCACGCGGCATGTTTTCGCAAGGATCAAAATGGGGCGATCACTGCACGATCACACGCTGGGCAGAAACGCAGTTAACGCCACAACGAAATGCATTTTCGGTGCACCGTCTTGATCGCGCAACTACCGGCATTATGCTCATTGCACATAAAAAAACCGTTGCGCACAAGCTTGCCCAATTGTTTGAACAGCGACAAATCATGAAGACCTACCAAGCGATTGTTGCAGGGAGATTCGCAGAGGATGAACGTATGCAAACCATTAACTTCGCACTGAACAATCAACCTGCTATCAGTCATGTAAAACAGCTTACGTATACATCAACGGCTCATCAGAGCTTGCTTGAAATACGCATTGAAACTGGCCGTAAACACCAGATCCGCCAACACCTTTCCACATTAGGTTTTCCGATCGTAGGTGATCGCTTATACGGTTCGGCCGATGAGAACTCACCAGACTTACAACTCTATGCCGTCAATTTAGCATTTCTCTGCCCAATCACGAATCAGCAGAAACATTATTCTCTTCCAACGGATCAGCTACCCTCGTTAGACTGAATTTAGAATCAGTAAAATTTCGTTCGACTTGCTTGCTGTTTACTGGAGTGAGAATATCGAGGTGTTTACTCTACAGTTATACCCGTGACGCATGTCGATACCTGATCATAAAAAAATGATGCTTTATCAACTGACGGTTATTTTCAGTATGCTGTTTGCACTGATCGGCTTTTCGTACAATGTCTGGCGCATGGAAGTCACAGAACAAAACAGCAACATCCGTACTGCAAGTTTTGAAATGTTACTGACTCTCGCATCACTCGAGCAATTGGTTTACGGACTGCATTATGATAAGAACGATACTGCTGGCACTGCCCGCGACGGCTGGGTCAAAGTAGGCTTGATTGAAGATTTAAGTATGCTCACACCACACGTCATCACAGACAAAACACACATATTAAAAATAACGTGGAATGAAAACTGGGAAACGATGATCGACAAAAATCAATCTGCTGAAAATATTGTCGCGGCAATTCATGCCGTTCGTGTAGAAATTTCTAACACGTTACAACGATTAGAATAACGCTATTGATCCTTTTTCAAAAAATATAATTCACAAAACAATTGAAAATACCAAACACACTTTTTATTCGAATTTTTGTTCGATTATTTTATTCGTTTATTCTTATTTTTGTTTTTTTATTCGTCTTTTATTTTATTTCCGCTTTAATAAAAAATAATGATTCTCCCATACCATTTAGCAGTGACGGCTGCAGTGGTTTCCCAAATGGAACACCTGCGCAAAATGAATTATGGTTAGGGTGTTGTCAGGCGCATGATCTCGCATACTGGCAGGGCGGTACTTATCGTCAGCGACGAAAAGCAGATGAGGCATTACAAGCTTGCGTTGCAGAAAGTGGTGAGCCTGAAATCGCGCTGCTGATGCTCGCGGGTGTCCGCGTCGGTGGTAGTCCACTCTTTCCCAGCACATTCCGCTGGGGTTATGGTTGGGATTATCCACGATTTTATGGCGAACTTAATGAAGATGAACAGGCTTTGATTCAACCACTTTTACCCCGCACAGAAATAATCACTTCCGATCAATAAATACAAAAATAGTTAATTCCCTTCTCATAAAGTCGGATGCGATTTTTTATTTATAATTTGGTTTTGCATGCCGCCGTATATTGATCCACTTTCGTTTTAGAAACGCTTTGTTTCCTTTTGCTCACTTCTCCGTCCCCTTAACGCTGCTATAGTTAATCAACATGCGTATCCCTTTCTCAGTTGATAACGCGATTAGACGTTTGTCATGTTAGTCACACTCATTCCGCTCGTCGCTCTTTTCGCTAGCTGCTTTATTTTAATGCTCGGCTTTGGCCTGATCGGGTTATTGCTTCCGGTGCGCATGGGCGTAGAACAGGTTCCAACTGACACGATCGGCCTCGTCTTGGCGATGTATGCGATCGGCATGTTACTTGGCGGACGTTTCAGTCGTCATTTGATCCAACGTGTTGGTCATATTCGTGTATTCGCCGCCTGTGCATCACTCGGCGCGATGGCCATTCTCGCTTGTGCGCTGTACGTTAATCCTTGGCTTTGGGGGGCGATGCGATTATTAATGGGCTTTTGTCTTGCCTGCGCGTTCGCCGTGATCGACGGCTGGCTCAGTGATGTCGCGAGTGAATCCATGCGTGGACGGATTCTCGCCAGCAGCCAAGTCACGATTATGGCCGCCGTTCTGATCAGCCAGTTCTTGATCAACCTCGCACCGATTGAAACGCAAACTCTCTTCATCCTCGCCGGAATGTTGTTGTGCTTTAGTCTATTACCATTAGTCATGAGCCGCCGGACTGCGCCGATCGTTCAAGCGTCCTCACGCATGTCCTACGCACAATTAGCACGTCTCTCACCGCTCGGCGTCGTCGGTTGTTTTTTTGCGGGACTGTTATATGGATCGTTAATGAACATGTTGCCGATCTTCGCTGGACATTACGCATTAAGTGGAATGTTGCTCTCGCTCTTTATGGCTTCAGCGGTATTGGGCGCTTTCATTCTGCAATTCCCAATCGGCATGTTGGCCGACAAGTTTGATCGACGCACCGTCTTACTTGGCTTACTCAGTATCACGTTGATCAGTAGTCTCAGTGTGCCGGTACTTGCGCATTTCAATGTCTTCCTTGGCCTGCTTTTACTGACCGCGATCACCACGGGCATTCTCTCTTGTTTGTACCCTCTGAGTATCTCGGAAACTTTCGATAAGTTGACAAAAGCCGACATGCCTGCGGCAATGGGCAGTTTACTGAGCATCTACGCTTTGGGGAGTTTTACCGGGCCGATCAGCGCATCGGTAGTTATGAAACACTTTGGTTCAGATGCCTTATTCACTTTCCTCGCCACCTTCGAGCTGATCTTAGCTGGTTTCGTCTTGCATCGAATGCGCGTGCGTGATCCACTGCCAATCAATGAACAGGAAACCTTCGTGATGCAAACGGACATCGGCAGCCCGCTGTATGATCTTGATCCACGAATTCCGACTGCCGATCAAGCCGTCAGTGATGGTTTGGAAAATCAGGTTGTCCTGCTTCTGGCAGATGATAAACCGGCAACCGCCGTGCGCTTGGTTGACGATCTTCTCTCACGTCATCCAGAAAAAGCGCGCAATTTAGTCTCATCACTCGTGCAGATCGAAAGCGTTGATGTTGGCTTATTTTTCACATCGATCACACGTCATCTGCCGGAGCTACAAGATGTTTTCATTGACTCACTGGTTGATAGCGCACCGGATCGCGTGACGGAATTAACAGATTGGTTACGCGACAATGCACCGGATAAACTCACCGATGCGATCTCGATCATCGCTCATCATCAACAGAGCGCCCCTCCACCACACGCGTCAAACACCCCGTTAAGACCAGCCGATCGCACCGCTGCCCAACAACAAGCCAGTGAACTGATCGATCAGATCACACAAACTCACCCTGATCGTGTCGTTGACGTCGCCGCCGCGGTGGTCAATGTCATTCCTGAAATGGCGTCCGACATTATTGATAAACTGCATGCACAAACATCACCCGATCAAACCTTGTCGAGCGAACTTACTGAAAAACCCGCAAATAAACCTCACGATACCTAATCTCGCATTCCACCGATTGTTCAGAAAAACAGACCTCTCCATAAAATATCGATAAATAATCCTCATACCGATATTTTGCTATGCTGCTGCCTCGCCTTGTTTACAATCTTCACGTACCCAAAAACACTACGGGAGCACGAAATGCACGATAACACTCTCTCCGCCGAACACATTGAACGCACCATTCGCACGTATTACGACGGTTGCAACGAAGCTGACGAAGGCAAAATGATCGCCTGCTTTACCGAAGATGCGGTGCACTATTTTCCACCGGGCATGTACGAAGGTCCGTTTGTGAGCGCGACGAAAATTGCCGAACGTTGGCGAATGGCGGTTGAGACGTTTGGATCCTATTGGACAATAGATGATCTACTGATCGACACCAACAAAGCCGCTGGTGTGGTTGAGTGGACGCATTTCAAAACGCAACAAGGTACCGTTTTACGTGGCAGTGAAATCATCACATTTGATCGCGTTAGTGGCCTCATTAACGAAGTACGTGCTTACTACGCTTCGCCCCAAGCCAGTGAGCTAACGCGTCTTGAGCTCGGCGGGTTTGACTATGCAGCACGGGGTTACACGCTGGAATCACCACGCAAACTGACGTGATGTTTTTAGCAATGCAGGGCTCTAGCTTTCTCATCCGTGAGCTGCGATTTTAGTTTCCCCCACTGTAAACGCGATTGTCTCTGAGATGCATCACCTTGTGTGCTTAACATTCAAATCAGCGCCTTACAGATGCCGCTACCCAACCCTGTCAATAAAATGGGCTTGCCTACCTCATGCAAAAACAGACTAATAGCAGATCGATCATACCCACTAGACGACTGGTCTAATTTATGTCATTCTGTGTCGCATGTGTCCTTCTCAAGCTGACAAATCCGCGCTCAAGCGCCAACAAATTCTCGAAACTGCGCAAGCACTGATTCTCGGGAAAGGCTTCACTGCGGTCGGCTTGAATGAAATCCTCACCACCGCGGGTGTACCGAAAGGATCTTTTTACCATTACTTTGGGTCGAAAGAACAATTCGGCGCGGCATTGTTAGAAAACTATTTTGAAGATTATTACGTCCGTGTTGATCAAACACTGGCCGCCGATGGTCGCAGTGCGGTGCAACGACTCTTAGAATATTTCGAGTATTGGATGGATCGTCAGTGTAACGACACCACGCAAGATAAATGTCTTGTCGTGAAGCTCAGTGCGGAAGTGACTGATCTATCTGAACCAATGCGCCTCGCTTTAAAAGAAGGAACCGATGGTGTGATCGAACGCCTCGCCGCCTGCTTCCAGGAAGCGATCGATAATAAAGAAATTCTGACTGAAAAATCGACGCTCGATCTGACCCGCGAGATTTATTACATGTGGCTCGGCGCAACGTTGATCACGAAAGTCCACCGTGACACCCACGCATTAGAAAGCGCCATGCGTAATTTACAAAGTTGTCTTCACGCTAAGCCCAGCTAGTCAGAAAATTTTTCAGTGAAATCAAGACACAACAACCAACATCATTGCGATAGAACATTAGACGACTGGTCTATTATTATCGCATTAATGCCTACTTTTTGATCGCCCAAGAGGAGTAAAACTGTGAGTGACTCAAGCAACAACGTAACCCTGCTATCGCCGATCACAATCGGTGCAAACACATTAAACAACCGCGTGATCATGGCACCGCTAACACGCAATCGCGCCGGTGAAGGAAACGTTCCACATGATCTAAACGTTATCTATTACGAACAACGTGCCAGCGCTGGCCTGATCATTTCAGAAGGCACACAAATCTCAGCGCACGCACTTGGGTACCCCGCCACACCCGGCATACACAATGACGATCAAGTCAAAGGCTGGCAAAAAGTCACGCAAGCCGTGCATGCAAAAGGTGGGAAAATTTTCTGTCAGCTTTGGCATTGCGGTCGTGTATCACATACCTCCCTACTCCCTAACGGAATGCGGCCGCATGCCCCTTCTGCGATTGCCGCTGAAGGAGAAGCGATGACATACAACGGCCCACAAAAATTTGAAACTCCACACGCAGTTAGTATTAGCGAGATCAAAGCGACCATCGACGATTACAAACACGCCGCTGAATGCGCTAAAGCAGCTGGCTTTGATGGCGTTGAAATACACGCGGCGAACGGGTATTTCCTCGATCAGTTTCTGCGTGACGGTACCAATCATCGCGATGATGAATACGGTGGCTCACTGGAAAATCGCACACGCCTTTTGCTCGAAGTAACGCAAGCTGTCTGTGACGTTTGGGGCGCGGATCGAGTGGGTTTACGCCTATCACCGCTGCAACCCTTCAACGACATTAAAGATTCTGATCCGCAAGGCACGTTTACCTATGTGATCACGGCGCTGGATAAATTTGATCTGGCGTATTTGCATATTACCGCAATGGGCGCTGATAACGTCGGCGCGGCAGGTCCCACTTTTGATCTAAACACGCTTCGCCCGCTCTGGCATGGCCCTTACATGACCAATAGTGGTTACACCGCCGCCAGTGCAGAAGCCGCAATCCAGAACGGAGAAGCAGACATGGTTGCTTTCGGTCAAGGCTTTATCGCTAACCCCGATCTAGTCGAACGCTTTGCGCAGGATGCCGAACTTAACACGCCCGATCCAGACACGTTCTACGGCGGCGACGAGCACGGTTATATCGATTATCCAACCTTACAAGCTGCGCAGTAACGCAGTGAAAAATCGATCATTAAAAATACGAATAACTCGGAAAACTAACGGAGTATTTATGACTACGAGCACAAACCGGCTTGGTCGAGGCTTGAAATTTGCCACACTTGGCATCCTCACCAGCCTTTCTTCCAACCTCTACGCGGACACCACCGCACTTGAGAAAAACCTGGAAAAACTTAATCTACCTGACGGCTTTAACATCAGCATTTACGCAGAAGTCCCCGGCGCGCGACAAATGGCGCTTGGCCAATCTACTGGAACTGTTTTCGTCGGCACGCGTGATGATTACGTTTACGCCGTGGTCGATAAGGACAAGGATCGCAAAGCAGATAACGTCGTCGAGATTCTGAATGACCTCAACGTTGGCAACGGCGTCGCCATGCACGAGGGCAATTTATACGTCGCCGAACAAAATCGCATTGCGCGCTATCCTGCACCCGGATTTGATCTGAACTTACCCTTCGCTCAAATGCGTGAGGTTATTTACGACAAACTGCCTGATCTGTCCCATCACGGCTGGCGTTACATTAAATTTGGCCCGGACAATAAGCTCTACGTGACTGTCGGTGCACCCTGCAATATCTGTGAAGTAAATGATACAGAAGGCACGATCATTCGTATGAATGCCGATGGATCTGACGCTGAGATTTACGCAAAGGGCGTTCGAAATTCCGTGGGTATCGCCTTTCAACCCGGTACGGATGCACTGTATTTTACTGACAACAACACCGATATGATGGGTGATGATAACCCAGCGGGCGAGCTCAACGTGGCGACCAAAAAAGGCCAGCATTTCGGCTTTCCTTACTATGCCGGTGGACATTCGCAACATCCGGATTGGAAAGACAAAACACCACCGCAAGAAGTGACTTTTCCGGTCCAAGAATATCAGGCGCACACAGCAAGTTTGGGTCTGACGTTTTACACCGGATCACAATTTCCTGCAGAGTATCAAGGTGACGCGATCATCGCACAACATGGTTCTTGGAACCGATCCTCACCGGTTGGCTACAAGCTGATGCGCGCGAAATTTGATGAAGACAAAAACATTATCGATACCGAAGTTTTCATCGACGGTTGGTTGATCGATGGCGAAGCGTGGGGGCGTCCAACGGATGTCTTACAACTCGCTGATGGCTCTTTACTGATCTCCGATGATTTCAATGAGGTGATCTACCGCGTGAGTTATGGTGAAAACCAACCGGCACCTAGCCCAACCAAGGCTTCGCCGCTTGATCAATCCGGTTTACTGTTTCCAGAATCAGTGATCTCACACATTGATGGCCGAGTGTTTATTTCTGAAATAGGTGAGTTCGGTAAAGATGGTGACGGCTTCATCAGCGTGGTTGATCGCAGCGGCAGCCGTCAAGTACTGGCCAAAGACATGGATGATCCAAAAGGGATTGATCTGTTCAACAACACACTCTACGTGGCAGACATCAATAAAGTTTATGCCGTTGATTTGAGCGGCAATGTGAGTGTGTTTGCAAAAACAGCAGACTTTCCCGGCGCTGTGACTTTCCTGAATGATCTGGAAATTGATGGTGCTGGCAATGTCTACGTGTCTGACAGTGGTGATGATGACGGCAAAGGCTCAGGGGTTTATAAGATCACGCCGACAGGTGAGATCACAGAAATCATCAACGAAAACGCCGCCACCGTTCGTCCGAATGGTTTGCTCATGGACGGTGTCGATCAACTTCTGCTCGCCGATTTAGGTAATGGCACGCTGTATCACTTAGATGTGAATAGCGGCGAACTGATCGCATTAAATCAAGGCTTAGGCGGCGCGGATGGTTTGGTACGTGATTCGCGTGGTTATTTGTATGTGAGTGATTGGAAAACCGGCAAGGTCTGGCAATTAATCGAACCCAAAGCGACACCCCAACTTATCAGTGATGACTTTATCGCAGCAGCAGATATCAGCCTGTCCGCTGATGGTGCGTATTTACTCGTACCCGATATGAAAGCGGGCACATTAAAAGCGCTCCCGCTCAACTAAACACACTCTCTCGTGTGGGTATTCCCCACGAATACGCCCCTCCCCCCTAGCGTATTCGTGGGTGTACTTAACGGTTTTAACTGATTTTTTTCTTCCTTAATTAATAATCAGTTAACACGCATTCAAATTCTCCCCATTCTGGCCGATAATAGAAGCTCAGTGAAGGAGATTTAAGAAAGGATGTTACAGCCGAAATATTCAATTGCTATCCACAATGATGTGGAAAAAATTGAAACCGAATGGCGTGCACTGGAAGAACATGCTTGGATGACGCCCTACCAAAAATGGGATCTGATCAAAGCTTGGCTTGATTCTGTTGGCTTACCGGACAATGCGCAATTGACCATTGCTGTGGTTACGCATTCCGATCACGTTGTGTGCATTTTGCCGATGATGATCAAACCGTGTGGTTTTTTGAAAGTGCTCACCTGGCTGGCAGATGCCCACTTCAATTATCACGGCGGCTTGTACGATCGTGAATTTATCACCACATTATCACGCAACGAATTTGATGAACTATGGCAGACAATCACCGCCAGCTTGCCACGGTTTGATTATCTGGAATTCAAGCAACAGGCACGTGAGTGGGACGGCCATTTCTCTCCGTTTGATTCGATTGATCAAACCCCGTCCGCGAATGCCACCCACCAGCTGATTTTTCCACATCATGATTTTGAGCAATTACTCAACGAAACGCGGAGTAAATCTACACGCAAACGCATTCGCAATGAAGAACGACGCTTCCAACGTGAAGGCGAATTAGTCTGTGAAGTGGTCGAAGGACTGGAGGCAAACTGTGATTATTTACAACAACTCTTTGCCCAACGCAGTGCGCGCTTTCAAGAGCTCGGCATCAAGCTCGAAGCCAACCAAAAAGACTACCAGGCTTTCTATGAAAACGTGTTGATCAATGCACAGAAGAAGCAAGATCAATCCGCCTTCCTGATGATCGTAAAACTCGATGATGAATTGCTAGCAACCGGGCTGATGCTACTGGCACAAAACAAGTGCTACACCATGCTGAACTCCATGACGAACACACAACGCCGTCAACTTTCACCCGGTGATCTCTTACTGCGTCGTGTGCTAGCGTACTGCTGTGATCACAACATCAAACTGATCGATATGGGTGCCGGTAATGATCACTACAAAACCGCGTGGTGTAATCATGAAATAACTCTGTTCGATTCGTTCAAAGCTGAAAGCCTGCTCGGCCACGTCGCAGTGCCTCTCTTACGTTGCTCGAATATGACCAAGCGACGAATCAAAAACTCAAAACTCGCTTGGCAATTTTACCGAAAAGTACGTGCTTTTAGAGCGACCAAAAGCCTTGTAAAAAAATTATCTTTAGCGATAGCTTTTAGCTTACTCGGCTTACTCACACTGGATTCGTTGGCGCAAGCAGGCATGCCAAGTCAAACATCGACGTTGGTAGAAATCGATTGTGTTATGCCAGACAAAACACTGGATCAAAAACGTCCCCCTCAACTACTTGCGAGTAAGAAAAGTCGCGTTAAACAATTTGTTGTCGCATGCTAGCGCGGCAACATTGCTAACATGATTTCACCTTTCACTTTTGCGTCCCTCGCCGTTTTATAGCAAAGTAGTTTAAAAGGAGTGCAATACTGCCTTAACAACGATAAATAATAATGAAAGCTCGTTTTTTGCGTTACGCTTTATATACACAACCACGCTATTCTGGACGCTGATCATGACGGATAACGCTCACTTGATCATCGTCACCGATCTCGACGGCTCACTACTCGATCATCATGACTATAGCTACACCGCCGCGCACGAAGCCTTAGAACAAATTCGCACCCTCGGCATCCCCTTAATTCTCAATTCCAGTAAAACCGCAGCCGAATTAACCGCCTTACGACAAACATTTGATAACCACGATCCCTTCATCGCAGAAAATGGCGCGGGCGTATTAATCCCGGAAGGCTGCTTTCGGCATCTGGAAAATACACTGCCGTTAACCGATCAGCTACGCAAAAAAACCTTTGGCCGCGAACTCCAAGACGTAATCCAGATCGTGCATCGCTTACGTGCTGAAGCAGCAGTGGATTTTTTAGGATTCTCTGAAATGTCGGTTGAAACTTTGATTGAACTGACCGGCTTATCCGACAAAAATGCTCGCATGGCACTTGATCGGGACTTCACCGAGCCGGTCGTCTGGCGCGATTCAGACAAAGCTTGGGATCAGTTTGAACAACGCTTGATCGCAAATCAGATCAGCGCGCATCGTGGCGGTCGTTTCACGCATTTTTCAGGCGGCGGCGATAAAGGCCAAGCCCTTAACTGGCTACGTGGCGCGTATGAAGAAACCCTCGGTAAGCCGGTAAAAGTCATCGCTCTGGGCGATGGTGAGAATGATTTACCGATGCTGCGCGTCGCCGATTATCCCGTGATTATCCGTTCTCCGGTGAACCCGCTGCCAGCACTCCCGGAACGCGATGATGCTATCATTACCGATGCGACAGGCCCCGCTGGTTGGAACCGCGCGGTGCTTGATCTACTGAAACAAACAGGAAACTGCTGACATGGCTGACTTTTATCAGAATGGCATTATCACCACATTACACAACCTCTCCGACCGTTCATTTGAGGATCTCGAAAAAGATTTAAAACGATTTTCCAAACGTCGACCCATGACGTTAGTTCTTCCCTGCCTTTACTCTGAAATCACCGGCCCCGCAATGCCGAACATTCTCAAACACTTAAAAGAAGTCGACTATATCTCAAACATTGTGATCGGCCTTGATCGTGCCACGGAGGAAAATTATAAACATGCACTGGCGTTCTTTTCTGAACTACCGCAAGAACACCACATCCTCTGGAACGACGGTCCACGCATGAAAGAAGTGCAAGATTTGCTCGGCAATGAAGAACTCGCACCCAAAGAACTCGGTAAAGGCTGCAACGTCTGGTACTGCCTTGGTTATGTCCAAGCATTAGATCGTGTCGAAGCGGTCGCGCTACATGATTGCGACATCGTCACTTATGATCGCGGCCTGTTAGCACGACTGTTTTATCCGGTAGCGAATCCCAACTTCAACTACGAATTCTGCAAAGGCTATTATTCCCGCGTCGCTGGCGGCACGATCAATGGGCGTGTTTCACGCTTACTCGTCACGCCTCTATTAAGAGCTTTGAAAAAGGTTCTCGGCCCGTCAGATTATCTCGATTATCTGGACAGCTTCCGTTACCCACTGGCCGGTGAATTTTCCATGCGCATGGATGTATTAAATGACATTCGCATTCCCAGTGATTGGGGCCTCGAGATCGGCGTGCTTTCTGAAATGAATCGCAACTATTCCACCAACCGTATATGTCAGGTGGATATTGCCGATCAGTATGATCACAAACATCAGGATCTCTCTGAAGCCGATGACTCAACCGGCCTCTCACGCATGTCGATTGATATCGCAAAAGCTATCTTTCGCAAACTGGCAACCAATGGGATTGTTCTCTCTAGTGAAACATTCCGTACCATAAAAGCATCCTATTTTCGTATTGCGCTGGATTTCATTGAAACTTACCATAATGATGCGGTGGTCAACGGACTGACTCTCGACATCCACCAAGAAGAACAGGCGGTTGAGCTGTTCGCGGAAAATATCATGAAAGCCGGCAAGCATTTCCTCGAGAACCCGATGGATACGCCTTTCATACCAAGCTGGAACCGTGTTAACAGCGCTCTTCCTGATATTACGCAACAGATCAAAGACGCCGTAGAACAGGATAAAAAGGACTACGCTGCTTGAATACGAATCTCGATCAGAACATTAATGACGCCATAAACGAACTCACACTTCGTGTGATCGAACATCTCACCGTACTCTACCCCGAGTCGGATAACGCGCCATTGGCCGCACGTCTGATCGAGGCAATGGATCTACACACACAGATCAAACGTCCAACGCCGCATACGAATAATTGGGATCAATCCGATATTTATACCATCACGTATGGTGATTCGATTAAGCAAGAAGGCGAAAAACCGCTGCAATCTCTGCATCAATTCCTTAACGATCAACTCGCCGATGAACTCACTGGCGTGCACATTTTGCCTTTTTTCCCCTATTGCTCGGATGACGGTTTCGCCGTCATGGATTATTCCTCCGTAAATGAAAGTCTGGGTGATTGGAATGATATTTCCGCGATCGCGCAAGATTACAAACTCATGGCAGATCTGGTGATCAATCATTGCTCTGCGCGCGGTATCTGGTTTGAGAATTACAAAAAAGGGGAAGAACCTGGCGCCAGCTATTTTGTTGAATGCGATCCGGGCTTGGATCTTTCTGACGTCGTTCGACCGCGCACCAGTCCTTTATTAAAAGAAGTAGAGACCGTCAACGGCACTCGCCACATCTGGTGCACATTCAGCCACGATCAGGTTGATCTTAATTTTAAAAACCCGGATGTTCTCGTCGAGTTTGCACGCATAGTTCGTTTATATCTTGAACAAGGCGTGAAAGTCTTTCGACTCGATGCCGTCGCATTCTTATGGAAAACCATCGGCACGAATTGTCTAAATTTACCAGAAACTCATGAAGCGGTACGTTTATTCAGGACACTGATTGAACACTATGACCCTTGCGCGGTAATGATTACCGAAACCAATATTCCAAACCGCGAAAACCTTGACTACTTCGGCAATGCGAACGAAGCTCACGCAATCTACAACTTCTCCTTGCCGCCGTTGCTGCTGCACACCTTATTAAACGGTGATTGTCATTATTTACGCATGTGGTTAATGAGCATGCCGCCAGCACAAATGGGCACCACGTATTTTAACTTTATCGCATCACACGATGGCATTGGCTTGCGCCCAGCAGAAGGAATCTTAAGCGACGAAGAAGTCACACAGCTGATCGACACCATGCACAACTTCGGCGGTAAAGTTTCTTGGCGCGCATTGGATGACGGCCAAAATAAACCTTACGAAATTAACATCAGCCTATTTGATGCCCTGCAAGGCACCATGCAACACGGTGCGGATCAATGGCAAGAAGCCCGTTTTATTTGCGCACATACGATCATGCTTGCGTTGGAAGGTTTGCCAGCATTTTATATTCACAGTTTTTTCGCAACACAGAACGATCACGAACGCGTTGAAAACCTGGGTCACAACCGCGCTATAAATCGCCACCAATGGGATAAGCCCAGTTTGTTAGAAAAACTGGATGATGCGAATTTACATCACAAACGGATTTTCGAAGCGCTTAAACAACTCATTCGCATTCGAAAAAACCAAGGGGCGTTTCATCCGAATGCAACGCAATTTACCTTGCAGATCAGTCCGCAGATTTTTGCTTTCTGGCGACAAAGCATTCAACGTGATCAAAGCATTTTTTGTTTGAATAATATTTCCGATCAAGAGCAAAGTATTCTGCTCAGCGACATCAACCTGATTGAAACAAACCAGTGGTACGATTTGATCACCGGTGAAAAATACGACGATCTGAAAGCAAACTTAATCCTAGCGCCTTATCAAACGGTCTGGATCACAAATAAGTTCTAAGGTAACGTCATAGCATTAGGGAAACGCCTATGTTTCCCAAACTACACGATCGTTTTGCAACAAGGATGTTGATCTCAGGCTTTTCCTACCATCCTTCACGATCATAATAATAAAATCAGGAACGCGTGTTCGTGATAAAAAAGAAAGGGATGGGTAACGCTCACATGGCTTCACCACGTACAATTTCAATTCGTATCTCTGAGTCTATTTTCAAGGATACGGATCTGATTTCTACGCAGGTTTTCGCGCTGGAAAATTCACTTTTTCAATCGCTACGCCCGATCAAAACCTACTAATTCCACATGACCGGCATCGCACAACATTCACTGAAAAAACGTTTCCTCATTTCAGTGGTGTTATTAATCGTGCTCTCATTGTTACTCGCCATTAGCTTAATTGCACATCACAGCTATCAGTTATACAAAAATGACTTAACGGAAAATGCCAACATGGTGGTGGAAATGCTCGCCACGAATCTTGCCCCAGCACTTTTATTTGATGATTATGATGTCGCGCGCGATGCCTTTTACATTCTGGCCGAAAATCCGCAAATTAACACGGTCGTTGTCTACGATCTCACGGAGTCTGTAATTGCCGATTATCCTGTGGGGTTTTCTGTGGACAATACGCTCACGAAACCTTATCTGACCCGTAACCAATTTAATGACGACTTCCTTGAAATCGTAAAACCGATCAGTTTTTACGGAAAGAAAGTCGGCACGATCTGGATGCGTTTTAAACTCGACGTGCTGTACGAACGCCTGCAACATTATCAAACCATTTTTATTATCAGCTTTTTTATTGCGCTCACCTTCGCCTTATTGCTGATCAACCTCATCCGCTCCTATTTCGAAAAACCAATTAATCGTCTACTCGATACCGCAACTCAAGTCACCGAGTTTCGTAATTATCGACAGCGAATTAGTCATGATCGGCAGGATGAATTCGGTACTTTATTTAATGCCTTTAATAACATGATGCAGGTGATCGAAGATCGCGATAGACAATTACTTGAGCACAGTGAAAATCTCGAACAAATCATTGAAGTTCGTACTGAACAAATTAACTATCGAGCAAATTATGATGCTTTGACCAATTTACCAAACCGGTATTTACTGCTCGACCGTTTACGCCAAGCGATCAACACAGCCAGACATAACAATGAACAACTCGCATTGCTTTATCTGGATCTGGATCGATTTAAAAACGTAAACGATAACCTTGGCCATATTGTCGGCGACAAACTTCTGCAAGCAGTTTCGCAACGTTTACAGATGACTCTGAACAATAACGACACGATCAGCCGATTGGGTGGTGATGAATTCATTATTCTTATTGAAAAGGTCACCGATAAAGAATCCATTGCCACCGTTGCGGAAGACATTCTTCACATCTTTGGTCAACCATTTGACGTGCTCGGCCATGTACTTCACGTCAGCACCAGTATTGGAATTGCGCTCTACCCTGATGATGGCCTCAACGAAACCACCATGATGGCTCATGCCGATGTCAGCATGTATCAAGCAAAAAATAACGGTAAAGGACGTTACGCTTTTTACGAAGACGATTTTGAACGCGATGCTTTGCGACTGCATTCCATGGAAACCGATCTACGTGAAGCCTTAACCAACGAGGAATTTTTATTGGTTTTTCAACCGATTCATCAAACGCACACACTCGAATTGATCGGTTTTGAAACATTGATCCGTTGGCATCGGAATCATGAAACGCTGGTCTTACCCGATCAGTTTCTGCCGCTGGCGAATGAAATTGACATTAGCCGCTTAATTGAACGATGGGTTTTTCTACGTGTTTTTGAATTTATCGATTCGATTAAAAACCAGCTTGATCGGCCTTACCAATTTTCGATCAATCTTTCACCGAACAACTTGAAAGAAGCCGAATTTACCAACACCTTAGCCGATCTGGTTCATTCACATTCCATTGATCCTGCTTGGTTAGAAATTGAGATTACCGAAGAGTCCTTTCTTGAAGCAACGGATGACGTACTTGATCATCTTGCCACCTTAAAAGAGATCGGCATCTCGATCGCCATTGACGATTTTGGAACCGGCTACTCCTCATTAAGCTACCTCCGCGATTATCCCGTCGACACACTAAAACTCGACGGTAGTTTTATTCGCGATCTTCAACACAGCCCGTCCAGTCAAGGCATCATTTCTTCGACCATTCCGCTCGCGCATAAACTCGGTATGACGATGGTCGCAGAGGGAGTCGAAAACAAAGAACAGCTTCAATTCCTACAAACACTCAACTGTGATCGCATACAAGGCCACTACTTTAGCGCACCCATAGCGATCGACGAGGTTATTCCCTACATCAAAAGTTACTCATCAAAAAAACAAGCCAAGTAAGTTCTCGCCCCCTCTCAAATCGTTTTGAGTGTGTTCTGATCTGACCCTCTCCCATAATAAAGTTTTAATTTTACAAGCCGATATGTACAAAGATGTCAATACCGTTCACTTGTTGCAGATGAAGTCTGGATAGATGGAGAATTACACTATGAACATGGCGAAACAACACTTTGCCGTTGCACTACTTTGTATTATGGCGGGTATCACGACCTTCTTCCTCACACAGTATTTATTAAACCCACAACGTGCAAATGAGACTCTAAATATCGCCGTTGGTCTAGGCGTCATCGTGAGTGTCACTCTGTCTTTCGTCCTACAGTTTCATCGCCAACATAAAGAACATCTTGCGATCATGACGCAGCTTGATGAAACGTTCGGTAACGACAACGCATTTCCTCTCGCGATTGAAGCTAATCATGCTGATGCGATCATCCAACGCGTAAACGAATACGTTGAACAAACCGAACAGACGATACGACAAATAGTGAGTACCAGTGATCGCGTCGCGATCGGCTCGGCAGAAGTGTCGTACTTTTTGGATAACCTTAAAGGCACCATCCTCGACAACGCCAGTCAGGCACATCAGATCAGTGTTTCTGCGGAAGAAATTTCGACAACGACGAATGTCATCGCAGAATCAACTAATTCTGTAACGAAAGTGGTTGGGGAAGCGCACGTCTTTAGCCGTGAAGGCATTGAAGCGATCGAACGCATTGATCAGCAGATCCATGTATTTATGAAAAACGTTTCGCAATCCGCAGACGATGCACGTTACTTGCAGTCACTCTCGAATAAAATTCAAAACATCACCCAAGTGATCAACGGCGTTGCAGAACAAACCAACTTGCTCGCATTAAACGCGGCGATTGAAGCTGCCCGCGCTGGTGAACATGGCCGAGGCTTTGCTGTTGTTGCAGACGAAGTACGTACATTAGCAAACCAAACCACCACAGCGACCCAAGAAATCGGTCAGATGTTGGTCGAAATTCAAGAACAAACTGAAAGCTCGGCGAAGACCATGAGCGCGCTTGAAGAAGGCGTCCATACTGTGGTTAACATTTCAGAAAATGCGAAACGCACGTTCAATAATATTCATGATAGTAACCTAGAAACCGAGCATAAAATCAAAGAAATTGATCAGATTTTAAAAGATCATGTTCTGGCAAATAATGAAATTTCCGCCTCGGTCTCTAACATCTCGGAAAAAATGTCGATTACCGGAAATCGTACCAGTGAGATCTCACAGGAAGCAATCACCCTCTCTGAAACGGGTGAACAACTGGGTGCGATTCTGTCACGATTCAAAATTGGAAATCGTCATGAAATCATCCGAAATATTGCGATTGAAACTGCCAGAGAAATTTCAGGGGTTTTTGAAAGCGCTATTGCGAAAGGCGAAATCACTGAAGCGGACTTATTTGATCACGACTATCAAGTCATCCCCGGCACTAACCCAGAAAAATACAGTACGCGATTTGATCAATTCACCGATCGGGTTCTACCTATGTTGCAGGAACCCTTGCTAGATCAACATGGGATTTTATTTGCCGGTGCCGTGGACGTGAACGGATATTTTCCAACTCATAATAAACGGTATGCAAAAGCCTTAACGGGTGATTACGAAACCGATCTTAAAAGTAATCGCACGAAGCGTATTTTTACAGATCGCACCGGCCAACGCTGCGGTAGTCATACCGAACCCTTTTTACTGCAAACCTACAAGCGCGACACCGGTGAGATTGTGCACGATATGTCAGCTCCGATCATGGTGAAAGGGCGACATTGGGGTGGATTGCGCATTGGTTATATGAGCGAATAATCCCAGCATTGCGCATCATTACAACATGCTCATCTCCATGGCGCGTTACGGAATACACCTTATCGCAGTCGCACGTAATAAGTTAAAACAAAGCTAAACCGATCTGATCCCGCTTGATCAGATCGGTTTAGCGTTTCCACAATCTTGCAACATTCTCGTCACAGCTGTCTGAACAACTGTCTCAGCTGCAAACACTTTCAATTTTTTTAATGTAAAACCCACACCTTAAATTGGTAATTCCAATGGCTTTCACAACGTTTTAAAAAAGTGGAATACATATTGCCATAAGCACTTGGGCAGGTGATTACAACACTAATAATTCAGACCTCAATTTTATTCTTTTGCGCATGCCGTTCTTGTTGTGATCCTGCCTGAGGAATCCAACACAAGTTTTCCTCTGACTATAAAAATAGAAAATTCAAAGAGAGGAGTTCCAACATGAGTAATGCAATTCTTGTTTTATATGCCGCCGTGTTAGTCGTAAACGGTCAATTTCTACTGGGCAAGCTGGAGGCTAAGTCAGTCTGGCCTGCGAACTTTATAATCGGCAGTATTGCGATTGTTAGCGCCTTATACATTGGCCTCACCCAATCACAAGGTGATGCGTCTGTATTCGTTGCGACGTTACTGCTTTTGTTCGCCGTAGTTTTCGTCATGATGGGCTTAAACCTCCTAATGGGCTTGGATGGAAAAGCCATGGGATATTACTGTCTTTACGGTGTGCCGGTCTGCCTGATTTGGTCATATACTTTTTTTATGACGATCGGCAGTCTCACCTTCGGTAGCTTTTGCTTGATCTGGGCGGGCTTGTTTGGATTATTCGCTGGCATTCTCGCCTTCCAAAAAGATCAATGGGCGGGCTTTACCGCAAAGTATTGCTTCTTTACCGCAATTTTTACACTGCTCATCCCTGCTGGCCTGAGTTTTAATGGTATTAATTTGCCTTAGCAACAGATACTCACTTCGGGGAGTAGAAGATCACTCCCCGAAGGGTTTGTTTAACGCTCGCTTTTCCAGCCAACTTCCCGACGTATTTCTCACCGTGGGACAAAATAACTTTTCTGCTACACTGCGCCGATGGATATTATTGTGCGTGAATATTTTCGTGTTGTCTGGCAAAAAAAGTTTTTCTTCCTACTCGCCTTACTTGCTTTAGCGAGCGCTACCTTTCTGGATTTTTATACCGTCGTTTTCTATAAAGAAATTGCGAATGATCTCGCTAGTCCTTTTTCGAATGAAACGCTAAACAGCTTGCTACATAGCTTAGGTATGATCGCGACGTTTTACGCAGGCATCTGGTTATCTTGGCGCTTCCTCGAAGTGGCCATTATCCCGCTTGATGGTGGCGGTGTTAATTTATTAGAAAAGCGCTGCTTTGCTGTCTTGCAAGATCAGAAATACAGTTTTTTCGAGAATAATTTTTCTGGTAGCTTGATCAAACAAGCTAATCGTTTTTCGCGTTCATTTGAAATAATTATGGATTGGTTTTTATTCCAGTTTTATCAGAACATTCTTGCGATCGTTATTGCGTTTTTTCTTTTTTATCAAGAACAACCCGAATTCGCACTTTATTTCTTAATCTGGGTGGTTTTATTTATTAGCTGGAGTGTTGGTTTTTCGATTTGGAAATTACGTTTTGATAAGGCCGTAGCAAAAGCTGACTCTGTCGTTGGTGGAAAATATTCAGATGCTATCAGCAATATCTTTATCGTGAAAAGTTTTGCCTTAGAAAAAGGACAACAAGCAGAAGTCGACCAAGCAGCGGATATTGTTTATCGACGAAAAATTATTGCTTGGATTTTAATGTTTGTCTCATTTGCTGTGCAAGGCATTATGACATTCGGCATGGAAATATTGCTCGTTTATTTGATGATTCAAAAATGGAAAACCGGTGATTTTGAAGTAGGAGAGTTTGTTTTATTCCAATCCTTATTGCTGTTATTAATTCATCGCCTCTGGGATTTTGGTCGTAACTTTCGTAACTTTTTTACCGCGCTGGCGGATGCTTCAGAAATGGCTGAAATTATTCGTCAACAGGATATCGAAAAAGACACACCATATGCGCAAGCGTTATCGATCACACAAGGCCAAATTACTTTTGACAAGGTCAGCTTTGCTTATGGGAAGCAGGTAGCGAGTCAACATAAATTATTTCAGAATTTTTCTTTGACGATTAAAGCGGGTGAAAAAGTCGCGCTCGTCGGACATTCTGGCTCAGGTAAAACGTCATTAACAAAGTTATTATTTCGCTTTGTTGAGCCTGACTCGGGAACAATTTTATTTGATCAACAAACCGCGACCGATTTTACCTTGACGTCATTACGCAAACAAATCTCACTCGTCCCTCAACAACCCGAATTATTTCATCGCAGTGTGAAAGATAATATTTTATTAGGAAAGGATATTACTCACGATCAGTTATTAGACGCAGCAAAAAATGCACGTTGCTTAGACTTTATTCAGAAGTTACCCGATCAATTCGAAACACTCGTCGGTGAACGCGGCGTTAAACTCTCCGGTGGAGAAAAACAGCGCATTGCGATCGCACGTGCCTTTTTAGAAAATGCACCGATCGTCGTATTAGATGAAGCCACCAGTGCGCTTGATTCATTAACTGAAAAAGAAATACAAGTCGCGATTTTTGATTTAATCAAAAATAAAACGGCGATCGTTATTGCCCACCGTTTATCGACAATTTTAAAAATGGATCGGATTATTGTTTTACAAGACGGACAAATTATTGAGCAAGGTTCGCACGATCAATTATTAAAAAATAAAGGTCATTACTTTGCCATGTGGCAACATCAAAGTGGCGGCTTTCTCACGGATGCGTAGTTTATCCGTTGATCGGGTTTTCAAATTCCTGCATTAAACGATGAAAACTTTTTAAGCGACAATCAGCGATCTCGCCGTCATCAACCGCAACTTGAATCGCGCATTTTGGTTCATGCGTGTGCGTGCAGTTTTTGAATTTGCACTGCCCTAAAAACGGAGCGAAATCCGCGTAACATTGTTCAAGTTCATTTAATGCGCAGGTCGCTGGTGAAAATTGTCGCACACCGGGTGAGTCTATTAGATCACCGCCATTCGGTAAGTGATATAAAATACTATTGCTGGTGGTGTGGCTCCCCAGTCCACTGGCCTCGGATAATGCTCCTATACGGATATCGATATCCGGCACTAAACTTTTAATCAATGACGATTTACCCGCTCCCGATGCACCGACCAAAACACTGGTCTGATCACGTAATTGCGCAACTAAATCATCCAAACCGTGTTCTGTCACTGATGAGGCAGCAACGACAATCACATTCAATTCACGATAAATATCGAGCAGATCATTTAAGGCTTCCCAGTGTTCTTGCTCTTCGATCAGATCAATTTTGTTGAGGATAATAAATGCAGGTAACTTGACTTGAGTAGCGGCGACTAAATATCGATCGATCATATCTGGGTGCACACCTGGCACCACCGGCATGACAATGCCGAGCTGGGAGATATTCGCTGCCACCATGCGTGTGGCACCACGAAAGCCGGGACGTGTTAACACTGTTTCACGTGTTTGCACGGCTTGGATAATCCCTTTTCCCTCTTCTTTTTCTGTAAGCCAATGCACACGATCACCGGCGACCAGTTTGCCGAGATGTTGGCGTATCGCACAATTGGCTATTTCGCCCGAATCATCTTCAATCAAGACGCGCTTGCCGAAGTTGGTGATCACACAGCCTTGCCGTAGGGATACATTCGCGTCGCTCTGATCCGCCAACGTATTGGTGAGGTTTTCTGAAGATCGCACGCGTTGCTTTTCAACACGACGTGCTTGTTGCTTGCTTAACTTTCGCTTCGCCACCGGCTTAGAAACCTTCGTGCTGCACGAAATGCGTTACTTGACTAGATTTCTTCAATATAACTACGTTCAATTGGTGTTTGCACGTATCGTTTTTTGCCGTCAATCACAGCCCAAAAATAATAATAACCCTTGGCTGGATCGGAAGTGACTTTTCCATCCTTAATGATCCATTCTTTCACATGCGCACCATCGGCATACGTCACTTTATAATCACCTTCTAACCAAGTCACGCCAAGCCGCGATAAACGATTTTGCTGTTCTTCAGAACAACTGGCGAGAAAACCAACGCTTAATAGAATGAATAGGATTGCGTAAAATTTTTTCGAGCTCATTGTCCTTCCCTCAAGCTGGGTTAACACTATCAATATAGAAACAGTCTACATCGAAAGTTTCGCGGGTGTGATCCATCAATCGTTGAATGCCGAATTGTTCTGTCGCGTGATGCCCGCCTGCAAACATATGAATACCGGCTTCTTGCGCCTCATGCCAATCATGCTCACTGATCTCACCGGTCAAATATGCATCCAGCCCTTGGGCTTCCGCTTCGCGCCACTGACTGTTTGCGCCACCGGTGATAATGCCGATAGTTTCGATCTTGGCGTGTGGATCATGTGAGGACAAAATCACAGAATGATCGAGCAGAACCATCAAGCGCTGCTGTAAGTCACACGCGGGTAGCGCTTCTTTGAAATGTCCCTTGCGCCCCGTCGCCGCCCCTTTATAAAGACCAAACTCAGCCTGCTCGACTAACTCAAGACTCTGCGCGATCGTGGCAGCATTACCCAACTCGGCATGACCATCTAACGGTAGGTGGTAAGCGAACAAATTAATATTATGTTTAATCAATGGCTTCACTCGACGTGCAAACGTCCCTGTAATCGTTCGCACACCATGAAACGACCAGAACAAACCATGATGTACGATCAGCGCGTCCGCTTGCTGATCGCACGCAGTTTGAATTGATGCCGCCGTCGCTGAAACGGCAAATGCAATACGGGATATGGTCACAGCACCCTCAATCTGCAAACCATTTGGACCATAATCCTGATAGATCTTGGTCTGCAAGAGTTCAGAAAAGTGTTTATCCAGTTGTGATCGTGTAACGGGCATGGGTGATTGTGCGAGAAAGTCGGATTCCTAGAGGAAAATGATCGAGAAAAAGTTAAATTTAGGGTCGAAATGGTTGTTAACTTCTGTTAACCTTCCTACATCTTCGCGAAACTGAAAAAATTAAATCTACATCAATGGCAAAAATTCTGGTTCTCAATGGCCCTAACTTAAACCTGCTTGGTGTCCGTGAACCTACGCTTTACGGCAATGATACCTTGCAAGACATCGCTGATCGTCTAGTAGTTCAGGCAAAGAATCAAGGGCATGTATTGGATTTTTTTCAGTCAAACGCAGAACACGAACTCGTGACGCGCATACACAATGCCATGAACGACGAAGTCGCCTTCATCATTATCAACCCGGCAGCCTTCACACATACCAGCGTAGCCTTACGTGACGCGCTGTTAGGCGTCTCGATACCGTTTATTGAAGTGCATTTATCCAACGTCCATGCGCGCGAAAGTTTTCGCCAACACTCGTATTTTTCGGATGTGGCCATGGGCGTCATTTGTGGTTTAGGCGCAGCGGGCTATGAGTATGCCTTGCTCGCAGCAAACCAGTTTCTCTCACATAAATAATTTATCTGAAGGGTCAAGCCTTTATGGACATAAGAAAAGTAAAAAAACTCATCGAATTACTGGAAGAATCCGGCGTCGCTGAAATTGAGATCAAAGAAGGTGAAGAATCCGTTCGCATCTCACGCAATTCCAACAACGACGCACCCGCTTATGCACCGATGCCATATCAAATGGCCGCACCAGCGGCGGCACCCGTGCCCGCCGCCGCAGAGCCGGCATTAGCCCCCGCTGTCGTTTCTGATGCGCCCGCAGCCAATGCACTCACATCACCAATGGTCGGCACTTTTTACCTGTCACCATCACCCGGCGCAGCCCCTTTTTCTGCGGTTGGTCAGTCGGTGAAGCAAGGTGACACGATTTGCATTATTGAAGCGATGAAAATCATGAACCAGATCGAAGCGGATCGTGACGGCCTCATCAAATCGATCCTGGCGGAAGACGGCCAACCGGTCGAATTTGGCCAACCACTGTTCGTCATCGAGTAATCGTTATGCTGGATAAAATTGTTATTGCTAATCGTGGTGAGATCGCTCTGCGTATTCTCCGCGCCTGCCGTGAAATGGGCATCAAAACTGTCGCTGTTCATTCCGAAGCGGATCGCGATCTGAAACACGTTCGCCTCGCTGACGAGTCTGTTTGCATCGGCCCAGCCGCGTCTGCGCAAAGTTATTTGAATATTCCTGCCGTGATCAGCGCGGCGGAAGTCACCGATGCTGTCGCTATTCATCCGGGGTATGGCTTTCTCTCTGAGAACGCAGACTTTGCTGATCAAGTTGAAAAAAGTGGCTTCATCTTCATCGGCCCTCGCGCTGAAACCATCAATCTCATGGGGGACAAAGTCTCCGCGATTCGCGCCATGAAAGAATCTGGTGTGCCTTGTGTACCCGGCTCCGGCGGCCCGCTCGATGATGACATGGAAAAAAACATGCGCATCGCACGTGAGATCGGTTATCCCGTGATCATCAAAGCAACCGCCGGTGGCGGTGGTCGTGGCATGCGTGTGGTACATAGCGAAGCAGCTTTAAAAAATGCCATCGCCATGACGCAAACAGAAGCGAAAAATGCCTTCGGTAACGGCGATGTTTACCTTGAGAAGTTTCTCGAACATCCACGCCACATCGAGATCCAAGTTCTCGCTGACACGCACGGTAACGTCATCCATCTGTGTGAGCGCGACTGCTCAACACAACGACGTCACCAGAAAGTAATCGAAGAGGCTCCCGCGCCTGGCATCACGCCAGAACTGCGTGAATTCATCGGCCAACGTTGTGTTGATGCATGTAAACGCATCAATTATCGCGGTGCAGGCACCTTTGAATTTCTCTACGAAGACGGTGAATTCTTCTTCATCGAAATGAACACACGTCTACAAGTTGAACACCCGGTTACAGAGATGATTACCGGTGTCGATTTGGTGAAAGAGCAAATACGCGTCGCTGCTGGGGAAAAGCTCAGTTACACGCAAGAGGATATCAACGTACGTGGGCACGCGATCGAATGCCGGATTAATGCCGAAGATCCGCACACATTCATGCCATCCCCGGGTACGATCAACCTCTATCACCCGCCCGGCGGTCCCGGTATCCGCATGGAAACGCATATTTACGACGGCTACAAAGTTCCGCCCTATTATGATTCCATGATCGGTAAATTGGTCGCCTATGGTGAAACCCGTGAATACGCACTTGCGCGAGCGCGCAATGCCCTATCTGAACTGGTCATTGAAGGCATCAAAACCAATATTCCGCTGCACATTGAAATGCTTCAAGATGCGGGATTCTGTAAAGGCGGCATTGATATTCATTATCTGGAGAAAAAACTGGGGATCGACTGATCCCCAGTTTTTTCTGATCACACTTACCTCGTGGGCTGGACACAACTCGTTTTCATCAGCACCGCTGATCAAGCAGACGCACTCTCAGAACGACTAGAAGAAACTGCTGCCGCCGCGATCACCCTGCAAGATGCCGCTGATCAAGCCTTATTCGATGTCGGTCAGGAAGCCATCGAATTGTGGGATCAAACACGTGTCATCGCGCTGTACGATGACAAGATCGATCTTGATCACGTTCTTCGTCAACTTAAATCCACCGGAAATATTCCACCGCACGAAATTGTTCCGCTTAAAGAGCAAGACTGGGAACGCGCATGGATGTCGCGGTTTAAACCGATCAATTTTGCTGATCGGATTTGGGTTTGTCCAAGCTGGGAAACGCCACCCGATCCGACGGCGATCAATCTTATTCTCGATCCCGGCATGGCATTTGGTACCGGCACACACGAAACAACCGCCATGTGTCTCGCTTGGCTTGCGCAAAACACCACGGATCTGACCGATCAATGCGTTATTGATTATGGTTGTGGATCAGGCATTCTTGCCATTGCTGCTGCTAAGCTCGGCGCACAGCCAGTGTATGCCGTTGACATTGAAGAGCAGGCATTGATCAGCACCGCTGAAAACGCCAAAACTAATGCCGTTCGCGAACCACTTTTGATCGACGGACCAGATGCATTTCTGACTCGCTGGAATGCCGCCGATCACCTTGCCGATATTCTGATCGCGAATATTCTCGCTAACCCACTCATCATGCTCGCGCCGCAATTAGCCAGCTACGTAAAACCAGCGGGTCGGCTGATTTTGTCTGGTATTCTGCGTGAGCAAACCGACATGATTCTGAACGCCTATTCAGAATGGTTCACATTTTCTGAGCCGCTGTTTGAGAATGAATGGGTTCTCTTGGCAGCCATCCGAAAAAGCACGTAAAATCAGCAGCATGATCACACACTGTCATGAATGCGACACTTACTTCCGTGTTAGCGTCGACCAAATAAAAGCTGCAAATGGGCAAGTGAAATGCGGCTGTTGCATGACTGTGTTTAATGCGATCGACTCGTTGTTGGAAAATCAAGACGTCCAAGCCAGCGCGTTGCTTCCCTTCACTGAACAATCCACCGAAACGGACGATCTTGAGATCGGCACGGCCAGCGGCTCTGCACTCTTAGCAAGCGATGTAGATTTACCCGATGAGTCCATCGTGACAAAAATAAGCCTAGAAAACGCAACCGAGGAAGATCTGAATTGGCCAGACACGTCATTTCTGACGACACAAAATGATCACGATGCCCAACCCGAATCGGATCAGCTTGCTAACGACACGGCCATCTCATCCGATACAAAAAAAGCAGAAGCGCTAGAGGAAACCGAGTCATTTCCTTTTCCTCACATACAAGATCCCACCTTTGATATTGAAGAGCTGGATCTCGACCTTATCGAAAAAACCATTGATGAGGAGCAACCCGAGAAAACCAATAGCCTGTCCTTCTTTTGGACGGCGACGATGTTACTACTGCTGGGCTTGTTGGGTGTTCAATTCGCCCAATACAATGCAAGTAACCTGATCACACAATACCCACAACTTTCGCCACTGTGTAACGTGCTGGATTGCCCGGTAGAACAAGCCTCAAACGATGCTACCACCATCCAACTGATCTCACGAGATGTTCGCGAGCACCCGCAATTTCAGGACATCTTGCTCGTTAATGCCATACTGATGAATCGCGATATTGAGCAACAGGCGTTTCCTTCCTTACAGCTCGATCTATTCGATAATGTTGGACGGCCGGTCGGTAGCCGCATTTTCAAACCACAAGAATATCTCGACAGCAGTGTGGATATTCAGCGCGGTATGCAACCAGAACTGCCCGTTCATGTGGTGCTGGAAGTCGTTGGGAATGGATCGCAAACCAGTAGTTTTGAATTTAATTTTCTCTAATCGACTGACATGACAGCGCCCACCACTTCACCGGCTATTCCTGACGTCGTGCTAGCGCCCATGGCCGGCATTACTGATCGCCCTTTCCGTATGCTTTGTCAGCGTCACGGCGCTGATGCAACGACCTCAGAAATGGTTTCTGCAAATCCGTCATTACGTGGATCGCGTAAAACCGAAAAACGACTCGATTATGAAGGTGAAACCGGCACGCGCATTGTGCAAATTGCGGGTGCTGATCCTCAAACGCTGGCCAATGCCGCGCAGTATCATGTGGATCTCGGTGCGAATGTGATCAATATCAACATGGGTTGCCCGGCGAAAAAAGTCTGTAACGTCATGGCTGGATCCGCTTTATTACAAAATGAGCAGCTTGTTAGTGACATCTTACACACCGTGGTGAATGCCGTTGACGTCCCGGTGACGCTGAAAATTCGTACCGGAACCGATCCTGACAATCGCAACGGTGTCCGCATCGCGCAGATCGCTGAAGAAAGCGGCATTCAAGGACTCGCAGTACACGGTCGAACGCGTGCCGATGCTTATCGCGGTGACGCAGAATACGAGACGATCGCCGCGATCAAACAAGCGATCAGCATCCCACTTTACGCCAATGGTGATATTACAACACCGGAAAAAGCCAAGTTCGTACTCGATAGAACCGGCGCTGATGGCGTTATGATCGGTCGCGGTACGCTTGGCAATCCTTGGTTATTCGAATCGATAAAAATCTATTTGCACTCCGGCGCACTCACCCCTGCTCCTGATTTACACACATTCAAACAGGTTATGTTTGAGCATCTTACTGACTTATATGACTTTTATGGCGAATATATGGGTTTACGTATAGCCAGAAAACACATTCGCTGGTATCTTGATCGGCTGAGGGGAGGCGATGTGGTTTGGAAACAGATCAATCGGCTCGACAGCACACAAAAACAACTTGAACTGCTGGATGCGTTCTTTGCAACGCAATCCGCTGACACAATTGCTGCTTGAGATATGACAGAAAAAATGGAATATACGGGCGATCGTGATCGCCGCCAACAGGATCGCCGTAAGAGCGACCGTCGAAAAGGGAATATTAGTCAGTGTATAGAATCATCACTGCATACTTATTTTCACGATCTCGATGGGCACAAAGCAGGTAATCTGTATGAACTCATCATGGTTGAGGCTGAAAAACCGTTGTTACAAGCGGTCATGGATCAAACCAAGGGGAATATCACACAGGCCGCTGAGATCCTCGGTTTGAATCGCGGCACGCTGCGCAAAAAATTGCAAAAATATAACATTGGTAAATAGGTATCTATGACGATTAAAATCAGGCGGGCGCTGCTGAGCGTATCTGACAAAGACGGCATCGGCGAACTTGCTCAAGCCCTCGCAAAACAGAATATTGAACTCCTCTCCACCGGCGGCACTGCAAAGTTGATCGCAGAACTCGGCCTCCCCGTTAAAGAAGTATCTGATCACACCGGCTTCCCTGAAATGATGGCCGGTCGCGTTAAAACCCTGCATCCAAAGATTCATGGCGGCATTCTCGGCCGTCGTGGTACAGACGATGCGGTCATGCAGGAACACGATATTGCACCGATTGATTTGATCGTCGTGAACCTCTACCCCTTCGAGTCGACCGTTGCTCAGCCCGACTGTAGCTTAGAAGACGCGATCGAAAATATTGATATCGGCGGACCCGCAATGGTGCGTGCGGCAGCGAAAAATCATGCAAATGTGGCTATCGTGGTTGATCCAACGGATTACACTACAATTATTGATGCGATCGAACAAGATGGTGGTGTATCAGAACAATTCTGTTTTCAGCTTGCGGCGAAAGCCTATGCACATACGGCGCGTTACGACGGTATGATCGCAAACTATCTCGGCTCAATTGTTGAAACGGATCAGCCCGGTGGTTTCGCCAGTACCTTCAACATGCAGTTCGACCTTGCGCAAACCTTACGCTACGGCGAGAACCCGCACCAGAACGCGGCGTTTTATGTTTCACAGAATCAATCCGAAGCGAGCATTTCTTCTGCTCAACAACTGCAGGGCAAAGCACTCTCTTACAATAATATCGCCGACACCGATGCGGCATTGGAATGTGTTAAACAATTCCAATCATCCGTCGCTTGCGTGATTGTCAAACACGCAAACCCCTGTGGAGTCGCTATTGATGATTCATTATTAGCCGCATACAACCGCGCTTATCAAACCGATCCTGAATCGGCCTTCGGCGGCATTATTGCTTTTAACCAAGAATTAGATAGCGTGACAGCCCAAGCCATTATCGATCGACAATTTGTCGAGGTGATCATCGCACCTTCAGCCTCTCAAGCGGCGATCGAAGTACTCAAAGCAAAAGAAAATGTGCGCTTGTTAGTCTGCGGAGAGTTTTCAGAAGCCCAACCTAGGCTCGACTACAAACGCGTCACTGGCGGTTTGCTCGTGCAAGATGCGGATTTAGCGTTATACAACGAATTGAAAATCGTCACACAGAGAACACCCTCCGAAGATGAGATGCGTGATCTGCTGTTTGCGTGGAATGTCGCCAAATATGTTAAATCAAATGCGATCATCTACGCTAAAGACAGCATGACCATTGGCGTCGGGGCTGGCCAAATGAGCCGTATTAACTCTGCGCGAATTGCAGGCATTAAAGCTGAACATGCGAAGCTAGACGTAAAAGGCTCCGTCATGGCTTCAGACGCCTTCTTTCCATTCCGCGACGGCATTGATGCCGCGGCGGCAACGGGTATTACAGCCGTTATTCAACCTGGTGGGTCAATGCGGGACGACGAAGTTATCGCAGCGGCCGATGCCGCGGACATGGCAATGGTTTTTACAAATATGCGCCATTTCCGCCACTAGACTTAACCTTCACCTGGTAAATTAAACATCATGAAAGTACTTATTATTGGCGGCGGCGGACGCGAACATGCGCTGGCCTGGAAATCCGCTCAATCAAACAATGTTGAACATGTTTACGTTGCGCCCGGCAATGCTGGAACCGCGCTTGAAGAAAAAGTCAGTAACATTGATATTGCCGTTGATGATATTCCCACCCTGATAAACTTTGCACAGGACAATAACATTGCTTTGACCATTGTCGGCCCCGAAGCACCACTGTGCGAAGGAATCGTCGATGAATTTGAAGCAGCTGATCTTAAATGCTTCGGGCCGCACCGTTCCGCAGCGATGCTCGAAGGCTCCAAAACCTTCGCAAAGACATTTATGGCCCGACACGGTATTCCCACCGCCGCTAGCGCGACGTTTACGCTGGTCGATCAGGCTGTTGCTTATATCCAAGAACAAGGCGCACCGATTGTTGTAAAAGCTGATGGTCTCGCTGCTGGTAAAGGTGTCGTCATCGCGCAAACCGTTGATGAAGCGATCACCGCTGTTAATGATATGCTCGCAGATAATGCGTTTGGTGATGCAGGCTCATCCGTTGTTATCGAGGAATTTCTCACGGGTGAAGAAGCAAGCTTTATCATCATGACAGATGGCCGCACGATTCTACCGCTCGCCACTTCGCAAGATCACAAGGCGCGTGATGCCGGTGACACAGGCCCAAACACGGGCGGCATGGGTGCGTATTCACCAGCACCTGTTGTCACTCCTTTCCTGCATGATCGTATTATTGCGGAAGTCATTGAGCCTGTGATCAAAGGCATGATCTCAGAAGGAAAACCATATAAAGGTTTCCTCTACGCTGGGGTGATGATCAGCCCCGATGGCATCCCCAACGTGCTTGAGTTTAACTGCCGCTTTGGTGATCCAGAAACTCAGCCGATCATGATGCGATTGCAGTCCGATCTAGTTGAACTTTGTTTGGCCGCCGTCGACGGCGAATTGATGGGACGACATGCAGATTGGGATTCTCGTCCAGCATTAGGCGTCGTGCTTGCTGCTGGCGGCTACCCAGGCCCTTATCGCAAAGGCGATGTGATCAACGGCTTAGACGATCACACCAACGATCAAACCGTCAAAGTTTTTCATGCTGGTACCGCGCTAGAAAATGATAACGTCACAACAACCGGAGGGCGCGTGCTGTGCGTGACCGTCTTGGGCGAATCAGTCACGGATGCGCAAGAAAAAGCCTATCGAAGAGTCGATACGATTAACTGGGACGGCATGTACTGCCGTAGAGATATTGGCTACCGGGCAATTGAACGCGAAATATTTTAAGTACGTTTAGTTAAATTATCCACGATATTCACGCGGGCCACTGATCAAACGATCGGCGGCTCGTAAACGTTTTCGACTGGTTCAGGATTGTGCTCCGTTTGGAAAAGGTCAACGTTACTCGCCACTTCGTGAACATCCTCAAAGCGAGCAATATGAAATAACGCCTCGCCCTCATGCACAAGCATGGTCTGAATACAGCCGATCACAATGCCGTTATGCGGCGCGATCACTTCCCACTCTTCACCACTGAACGGATCATCAATAAACCCCATCACTTCGCCCCGTTTTACCCGGTTACCTAACGGGCAGGCTTTACGAAATAAGCCGCTGGATTGGGCACGTAACCAAAAACTGGATCGGGCAACAAAGGGTTCGAGAAACACATTTTTTTTGCGTGAAGGTGTCAGCATATTGAGCTTGCGCATGACATTGATAATGCCTTTGACACCTGCTCGGATCGAGACTTCATCGTAGCGCAACGCTTCTCCTGCCTCATAAATTAGTACAGGAATATCGTATTTTGCTGCCGCCTGCCGTAAGGAGCCCGCAATAATCGAAGAGTTCAGCAATACTGGCACATTAAACACTTCCGCGATGGACAATGTGTCTGCATGATCAAGATTCGCGCGGATCTGCGGCAAGTTCGTACGATTAATTGCCCCCGTGTGCAGATCGATTCCGTGCGTGCATTTACTGACAATTTCTTTTAGAAACATATCCGCCAGACGCGCCGCTAATGATCCAGACTCTGACCCGGGAAAGCAACGGTTTAGATCACGGCGATCAGGCAAATAGCGCGATCGGGTGATCACACCGTACACATTCACGACGGGGACTGCGATCAACGTCCCTGCCAGACGATTTAACGCTGGCTTGTTTAACACACGACGAATAATTTCCGTGCCGTTAAGTTCATCCCCGTGAACCGCCGCGCTGATAAACATGATCGGCCCCGGTTTCTTACCTCGGATAATATGCACCGGCATGGAAACATTTGATGCAACGTATAACGGCGGTAATGGTAGCTCGATTTGCGTACGCCCCACTGGAATACTTTGATCACCGATCACCAATTCAGTTGTCATGCTGCTCAACCCTCACCTTTCGTCCGGGTTTTTACTAATTTGTTTTCTTGCTCTTCAATTTGTTTTTCGAGGAAGCTAATAATCAAGCTTGCAACATCTTTACCGGAAGCTTGCTCAATACCTTTTAAGCCCGGAGATGAATTCACCTCCATCACAACCGGTCCATGATTTGATCGGAGCAAATCTACACCGCAAACATTCAAACCCATAATTTTCGCAGCACGTACTGCGGTGGATCGCTCTTCAGGCGAAATGCGGATCATATTCGCACTTCCACCGCGATGCAGGTTTGATCGGAATTCACCTTCCGGCCCCTGACGCTTCATCGACGCCACCACTTTGCCGCCGACAACCAAGCAACGAATGTCCGAACCACCAGCTTCTTTAATGTATTCCTGGATCATAATGTTGGCTTTCAAACCCATAAATGCCTGAATTACACTCTCCGCTGCTTTATGCGTTTCAGCCAAGACAACGCCAATCCCTTGAGTACCTTCCAACAACTTAATTACAAGAGGTGCGCCACCGACTTCACTGATCAGATCTTCAAGATCATCTGGATTATGTGCAAAACCCGTCACCGGCAAACCAATTCCTTTACGCGCCAACAACTGCATGGATCGAAGTTTATCCCGCGATCGTGTCACCGCGACAGACTCATTCAACGGCACCACATTCATCATTTCAAACTGACGCAACACCGCCGTACCATAGAAAGTAACAGAAGCACCGATGCGAGGAATGACCGCATCGAAACCTTCCAACTCAGTTCCTTTATAGTGAATACTTGGTCTATTCGAGGTGATATTCATATAACAACGCAGAATGTCGATCACATGTACTTCATGCCCGCGCGCCTCTGCCGACTCGATCAACCGCTGACTTGAGTAAAGGTTTTTATTTCGTGATAACAACGCAATTTTCATAAATCACCATTTTCAGATTCTGAAGCGTCTGGAAGAACATCAATTGGTTTCCCCAGACAATAAGATAAGGACGGATCAACTACAAATCGTCCTTCCATAGCCTTGCGGCCGAGCAACATGCGGAAACGCATCGTATCGCGATTTGTCAGTGTAAGTTGTGCAGGAAATGAGACGTCGCCGATACACATCGTCGTCTCGATAAAATAGCGCTCTTCACTATGACCACCAGAGTCCGAGACTTTTTTTCGCGTCAGCACCTTCGCTGTGCACTTTTTAATAATAGTCGTATTTTGTTGCTTTGGGTGGAGCAGAAAACGCACCCACTCCTGCCCATCTTGTGTGAATGGCTCGACGGAAAAGGCGTGCAATGCCGACGTCCGTGCGCCGGTATCCACTTTTACCTTGATGCGATCAATACCTAAATCGGGCAAGCTTGCCCATTCGCGCCAACCCAGCGTGAGCTGATCAGGCGTGCTCATTCCAGATCAGGTGAATTGCCCTGCACGTGGCAGAACAAACGTGATGTCTTCATGACGTTTTCCAATGTAGAAAATTTTTCAGTAACTGCAATCCATCGTGTTGACTCTTTTCGGGGTGAAACTGACACGCAAAGACATGATCTTTCGCGATGGCTGAAGCAAAGCGTAACGCGTAATCCGTCGTCGCAGCAACGACATCCTCAGCATCCGGTTGTACATAATAACTGTGCACGAAATAAAACCGACTGCCGGGTGCGATATTCTGCCACATGGGATGATCATGTGTTGGATTCACTTGATTCCATCCCATATGCGGGATTTTTAAGCGTTCGCCGGTAATTGGATCAGAAGGTGCTTTCGCAAAACGTACGACTTTTCCTGGGATCAACCCAAGCCCCTCAACGCCGCCGTCTTCATCGCTCCACGCCATCAAGCTTTGTAAGCCAAGACAAATTCCAAAAAAAGGCTTGTCCTGCATCGCTGATTTAATCACCTGATCAAGCCCTTTCTCTTCAAGATTACGCATGCAATCTCCAATCGCCCCCTGTCCGGGAAATACCACGCGATCAGCTTCATTAATCACCGATGCATCTGCTGTCACGATCACCTTAGTCTGATCATCTGCGACATGTTCAATGGCTTTTTCAACGGATCGTAAATTACTACTTCCGTAATCGATCACGGCAACTCGCTGCATGATTACAGTGCGCCTTTGGTCGATGGCAAGGTTCCTTGCATGCGTGGATCAGGCTCGACCGCCATACGCAATGCGCGGCCATAGGCCTTAAACACCGTTTCGACAATGTGATGTGCGTTGCGTCCACGTAAATTATCAATGTGCATACTTACCAACGCGTGATTCACGAAACCCTGGAAGAATTCATAAAATAATTCTGTATCGAAATCACCAATTTTCGCGCGTGGAAAATTCACATGAAACTCCAAACCGGGACGCCCGGAACAATCGATCACGACACGCGACAACGCCTCATCCAATGGCACATACGCATGGCCATAACGACGAATGCCTTTCTTGTCACCGAGCGCTTGTGTAAACGCTTGACCGAGCGTGATACCGATATCTTCCACGGTGTGATGTGCGTCGATTTCCAGATCACCTTTGGCTTTGATATCGATATCCATCACGCCGTGTCGTGCGATTTGATCCAGCATGTGATCAAGAAAAGGGATGCCCGAATCCAAATTAGCTTTTCCCGTTCCGTCCAAATCGAGCGTGACTTCGATCTGTGTCTCTTTTGTTTCACGTTTTACACTGGCGCTGCGATTACTCATCATCTGTTCCGAAAAGCTGTTATACAATGCGCTACGATACCAGAATCACGTAATTCGGAAAACGTACACGTATGTCAGAAGTCAGTTTAGAAGCCGTAAAAACCTACTTACTCAATCTGCAAGATCGCATTGTCAGCGAACTTGAAGCTGAAGATGGCCAAGCTACATTCCAAGAAGATGCTTGGCAACGCGAAGAAGGCGGCGGTGGGCGATCACGCGTATTAACCAACGGCGCTGTCTTTGAGCAAGCGGGTATTAACTTTTCTCACGTTCATGGCGATCAACTTCCACCTTCCGCGAGCGCAGCACGACCTGAACTGGCGGGACGCAGTTTTGAAGCGATGGGCGTGTCGTTAGTGATCCACCCACTTAATCCCTATATCCCAACCTCGCATGCAAACGTTCGTTTTTTCCTTGCGGAAAAACCGGGTCATGACCCGGTTTGGTGGTTTGGTGGCGGGTTTGATCTGACCCCATATTACCCATTTAAAGAAGATGTGATTCACTGGCATGAAACAGCTAAAGCTGCGTGTGATCCCTTTGGTGATGAAATCTACCCACGTTACAAAAAATGGTGTGATGACTATTTTTATTTAAAACACCGCGATGAAACGCGTGGTGTAGGCGGCCTCTTTTTTGATGATTTAAACGAATGGGGATTTGAAAAAAGTTTTGCCTTTATGCGTAGCGTTGGTGATCACTATGTCGATGCATATCGTCCGATCGTGAGAAAACGAAAAGATACCCCTTTTGCCGAACGTGAACGTGACTTCCAACTCTATCGACGTGGACGTTATGTGGAATTTAACCTCGTTTTTGATCGCGGAACGCTATTCGGACTGCAATCTGGTGGGCGTACCGAATCAATTTTAATGTCCTTACCACCACTGGTTAAATGGCGCTATAACTGGCAACCAGAAACCGGCACACCAGAAGCGGATTTATATGCACATTATTTAAAACCACAAAATTGGTTAAACCTTTAAATAACCGATAGGCTTTATTCCGGTGGGATATTTTCGAATTTCAAAATATTTTCTCTGATTGCATCTGGAATGCGACGGCTCTCTTGTACTGAAAAATCAAACCACACAACAATTGAAATAGACGTTGCTGCTGGTTCTTCATTATCACCACAAAAAATCGCCGCCGCTAATTCTGCACTGCTATTGCCGATCTTGCTCACCCGCGTGGCAATCTGTAACCGACTCGGGTAATGAATTTGTTGTAAAAAAGAACATTGCACATCCGCAAGAATAAAGGCTTCTGATAATTCTTTGTTATAAATTAAATTTAATACATGATCACAATAATCAATTCGTCCACTTTCAAGGTAGCGAAGAAATTCCGTATTGTTGATATGCCCAAGCAAATCAGCATCACCCCAGCGGACTGATAGTTCATAAAAATGGGTAAAGTCGTTTCGTTTCATAGGGTTTAATTCTTGAAAAAATTAATAAGAAATAATTCATTATTTTAATAAAATAATTTAACTTTCATGGTATTTTTAGATCAAATAATTTAATAGCATTATTCGAAGTTATTCCCGCAACATCTTGAAAAGATATTTTCTTTATTTCACTGACTCTCTCAATAATATATGGCAAATAACTGGGTTCATTTCGTTGGCCATAATGAACATGATCGGGTTGATCGGGTGCGTCCGTTTCGATCAATATTTTTTCCACATTTATTCCTTCGATCACTCGTTGTAAATGCTTTGCTTTTGAATAGGTCGCCGCACCACCAAAACTTAAATAAAACCCAAGATTGATTAATCTCTCAGCCTGCTGAAGCGATCCATTAAAACTATGCACCATGCCTTTTCGACAGCCGGATTTTTTAATTAATAAAATCACCTCTTCAACGGCTTTTCTTGCGTGAACGATCACCGGTAAATTAAACGTTTTTGCGATCGCTAAATGTTTAGAAAAAATTATTTTTTGTTTTTCCGGATCAAGATCAGAAATAAAGTAATCCAAACCACATTCACCAATCGCGATCGGCTTTTCCTTTTTAACCCAATTTTCTAATTCGATTAAATCCTGATCAGTATGTTCTGCCGTAAAATATGGATGTAATCCATAGGCTGGAAAAGTTTGTGGGAATTTTTTACAAATGGATCGCGTTCGTTTCCACGTGTTTGCTGTGATGCCGGGCACGATCATGGCCTTCACCCCAACCTCAGTAGCACGTTGATAGACGGCATTTCGATCATGATCAAAACGTGGATCATCAAAATGAATATGGCTATCAATCATGAATAAAGCGGCTCACCAGGAAGCTAACTATTAGTGAGATCAGCTTACTGTGCTTCTGGCGGTACCTGCAACCAGAACGTGACGGGACCATTATTGGTGAGAGTGATTTGCATGTCGGCGCCGAATTGACCCGTTTCGACTTTAGGATGCTTTTGCTGCGCTTGATCAACGAGATAGTGGTACATCGTTTCACCAAGTTCAGGAGCAGCTGCAGATGAAAAACTTGGCCGCATGCCTGTTTTTGTATCCGCAGGGAGCGTGAATTGTGAAACTAACAATAGGCCGCCTTGAATATCACTAAGGCTTAAATTCATTTTATCGTCTTGATCAGCAAATACGCGGTAGCCCAGTAAGCGATCTAATAATCGATCGGCTTGTTTTTTGGTGTCCCCTTTTTCAATGCCGATGAGGACGAGTAAGCCCTCATCGATAGCACCGATGGTCACACCGCCAACATCGACTTTAGCGTGTGTGACCCGTTGTAACAGCCCGATCATCTTAAATAAAAAAAGAATGTATTGTGATCAGACTTAACCGCGTGATGCACGTTTGCGATCATTTTCTTTCAGGAATTTTTTACGAATCCGTAATGATTTTGGTGTAACTTCAACCAATTCATCATCATTAATAAATTCCAACGCTTGTTCCAGATCGTAACGAATCGGCGGTGTTAGAACGATGTTTTCATCCGTTCCTGCTGCCCGGATATTATTCAGCTGTTTACCTTTTAGCGGGTTTACAACCAGATCGTTATCGCGCGAATGAATACCGATCACCATGCCTTCGTATACTTCTTCACCGTGGCCAATAAATAAACGACCGCGTTCCTGTAAGTTATACAGTGCATATCCCAAACTTTTACCCATGCCCATTGCGATCAATACGCCGTTGTTACGTTGGCCAATACCACCGGTTTTTCGTTCACCGTAGTGATCAAATGAGTGGTACATAAGGCCAGTGCCTGAGGTGACAGTCATGAACTCTGTGCGGAAACCAATCAAGCCACGCGCAGGAATGACGAAATCCAAACGAACGCGGCCTTTGCCATCGGGCGCCATGTTTTTCAGATCACCTTTACGCTCGCCAAGGCGCTCCATAACACCGCCTTGGTGTTGTTCTTCCACATCGACTGTCAGGTTTTCGTATGGCTCACACATAACACCATCAATTTCACGCACAATGACCTGCGGTCGACCGACACCCAACTCAAATCCTTCGCGACGCATGTTTTCGATCAAGACGGATAAGTGCAATTCACCACGGCCTGAAACGAGGAAACGATTAGCGTCTTCCGTATCTTCTACACGCAGTGCTACGTTATAGATCAGTTCTTTATCTAAGCGATCACGGATGTTTCGACTCGTAACATACTTACCGTCTTTGCCCGCAAATGGTGAGTCATTGACATGAAAGCTCATACTTACGGTTGGTTCATCAACGGACAATGCCGGCATCGCTTCAACGTTGTTTGGATCACACAATGTATCTGAAATACGGATACCTTCTATGCCGGTAATTGCGACAATATCGCCCGCATTCGCCTGCTCTACTTCGATACGATCGAGGCCATGAAAACCCAGCACCTGCATGATTCGTACGTTGCGCGTTTTACCTTCAACATCGATCAGGGAAATCGGCGTGCTCGGCTTGATGCTGCCACGTGTGATCCGACCAACACCAATCGCACCCACATAACTGGAATAATCCAACGCGCTGACTTGCATCTGGAAATCACCTTCAAGATCAACATCCGGCGGTGAAACGTGTTCGACAATGGCATCCATTAACGGCGTCATGTCACCTTCGCGTACATCGGACTCTAAACCTGCGTAGCCCAGCATCGCGGACGTATAAACAACGGGGAAATCTAATTGCTCATCAGTCGCGCCGAGTTGATCGAACAGATCAAATGTTTGATCCAATACCCAGTCAGGTCGAGAACCGGGCCGATCAATCTTGTTAATAACGACAATGGGTTTTAAGCCTTGTGCGAATGCTTTTTGCGTGACGAAACGTGTTTGTGGCATCGGCCCATCAACCGCATCAACCAGCAGCAGCACACAATCAACCATCGACAAGATACGTTCGACTTCACCACCAAAGTCAGCATGCCCGGGGGTATCTACAATATTAATACGGTAATCATTCCATTTGATCGCCGTATTTTTTGCGAGAATGGTGATACCACGTTCTTTCTCTATATCATTACTGTCCATCACTCGACTTGGCGCATCGGCACGTTCGCCCAACGTACCTGACTGTTGTAATAAACAGTCCACCAGGGTGGTTTTGCCATGGTCAACGTGCGCGACGATAGCGATATTTCGTAATTTGTCAGTCAAGGGATGTCACCTGCGAGAAAATTGAGCCGCGCATTATACGCATCGAAGTGCGTCACGCATACGATTTATCTGAAAAAAGAGGGTAAAAAGAATTGCTTACAGCATGAATTAAGGTAATCGGCCTGCTTGAACCATGCGGTATTTCAACACATTTGGTGAGATCCAAACCATGAGGTCATCAAATTCCTCACCAGTTTGCATACTTAAATCTCTGTACACGAACGTATCGTCATTATTAAAATTCTCTTGTTCATCGGCTGACTGTTCGGATGCCAACGACGAAGTGCCGTGATTACCCGTTGATAAAACTAACGCCGGAATTTCTTTCACCACTTCTGTCCCACCTGTAGCTGCAGAGACAACATTCAGCTGCCCCACCGAACACAGCTCAAAACTGACACCCAATGTTGCCGTGCCACAAGAACCATTTGTAACGCCAGTTTTAGCTGCACCCGCGATGTCATCAGCAAAGTTTGACGTGACGGCATAGACAAAACCCTCACGCCATTCATCAAACTGAGGAACACCTAACGTTAGCCACGGAACGTTACCGGCTGATACAAAATTAGTGACAACAGCGCAGGTTCTATTTCCATCAGTTCCAAGCAAATTTTCTTCCCCATCGCCATCCGTATCGGGACACGGTAAACGTCCCGTTGTTAGCGCATGTCCGATCAAAGATTCCCTGATCAGTTCAAGATTCGCTTTCGTTTGTTCTCGCTGCCGCTGCTCATATTTTGTCGAAAGAGGACCAAGCGCTCCGGCAAGTAACAGACCAAGAATCAGCAAGACAATGACTAACTCCAGCAAGCTAAACCCGCGTATTTTTGAATTAATAGCAATCATGGATTTCATTCCCTTCGGTGGCGCAAGGAGCAACGATTTTGATTTGGTCGTTAAATGATGATTTATTATTATCGAAAGCGCCACGATCGAACATTAACGGTTCGTCACTTGTGATTTGATTTCCCAAATCATAATAGTCTGTTTGATCCCCAGTTGAACGATCTTGTCCCGCTAGTGCAGATCCCGCCGATATCACCAGTGCATCCTTATTATCATTTCCAACAACTATCGTTTCGGGAAGATCAGATGCTCCAACACTTAAACAATTTCCACCTGAACAACTCCCAGTAGCTCCCGGTAGTTTATCAGCAGAGTAAGCAAGTAAGTTGAGATGATGCCAGTTGTTATAGGTAAACCACTTTGGAAATTCATGGTAAATCCGGTATTCATCACCATCAGCAAAACTTAAAGCATTTCCGCCCGTTCCTTGTGAATTAAACGTAATTTGGCTACTTGTTAATGCGGTGACAAATCCACGTAAATCGCCAACCTCATTGTTTACTATGTCATTAGTTCGTTCGACTTTTTCTAGCCAGTCTCCCACACGAACACCTCGCGCAATAAAATCTTTCGTTGTATCAATAAGCGTCGTAGCTCCTCCGCCCGTTGCATACCCGCTCATTGGCGCAAGTGCGATCTGACGGTTTTCAAAGGTTAGACTGCCAGAGCTGGGATTGCTAACCGATATTCGGCCCAGTAAATTATCATCGTCGCTGAAATCTTCTATCACTATTTCTATCGTCGGAAGTAAGCTCAATATATTAGGAATCAAAGTCGAAGCGACTCGAACTTTCTCGCCTATTAATCCAGTATCTCTCGATCCATCGCCTGTGTAAGTCTTAATTCTAGCGTTGATGCTTCTGTAGTTCAGTCGATAACTGATCACACGCCGGCTGATCTCAGAGGCCGATCCTATCGGTTCAGTCTGTTCAGCAGGATTACACAACTCTATCGACGCTAAGGCCGACTCTAAGCCAATTTCTGTCAACGAAACATCGTATGTACCTGAGCAGTTCACTTGATTTTCATTCGTCCAAACACAGATATTATCAAGTCGATTAACATCCACTTCCGTTTGCGTATTAATCGCTGCGCGTAAATGTGAAATATGCGCAGATGCTTCATTGTCGGAATTCGGTGTTGCATCTAGTTGAGAACATTCCGAAATCGTTCCATTCAGATTTGCCCATGAAATTTTCGCTGGCGAATAGAATGCCTCCTGATCAGATTGTATTGCTAGTGTTCCCAGAGTTTCGCCAGGTGTGGCGTTAAATCGGGACACCGTGTAGTTATCGCTAACTTCAACACTTGATGTAGTGAATCCACTTGTTATTGCTTCCAATGTCAAAGAGTCTTTCGAAACGCCTACAACTTTAAAATGTTCCGATTTATTAGTTGTTGAATTAAAAACATTCACCACATCATCAGTTGAGACAGCCAACGTAAGAAAGTCTTTCGATGAGTCTGTTAGGCTTGTACTTGTTCCAGCTTCTACTACTCCTGAGATTAACGTCACATTTTCATCTGATATTGAATTGGAGAGGCGGGGGTTACGAAAACTGCTAAGGTAAGGAAAACTTAACCCGTTATTATCATAGACAGTGGCATAACGACGATTAATTTTCGCAACTTCACCAAGAACTCGTTTTTCAATAGCCTGCATCAATTCTTGCCGTGTGATCGTGAGCAATTGATCATTAAATTCGCCTGTTGCTTGAGTAACAAAACTCGCATCGTTATTACTGTTATCGCCTTCAAGATAATCCCCGACATTTGCGCTTGGCCTGTTCTGACCTGCAAACGAAAACCCGGGAGCAATGATGACAGCGATAACCTCTGTTGTTGTATCAACGATCAGATCCGTATCTGCAGGCATTTCACTATTAATCGGGTAATATCTGCCTGATCCAATATTTTTAAAATCATCCGCCATCAAATACCAAAGTGGCTCACCGGCACTGTCTCGGATTTCATCAAGGCCAATAAATTCCCAAGGTAATCTTCCAATTGCAAAAGCACTGCATGAGTCTGGAGAACCGTCTGGCGGATAGTCATCATCTGGGCATGGTAAATAACCAGGGCCCGCATTGATCACGGTCGTTGACGCAAGATCAGGATAACTAACCGCGTAACCTAACAACGCCGCTTTCGCTTTCTGTAATGCCTTCATGGTGACTTCATCACGATACAGTTGTGATGATGAACGATTCAGTTTGGTGACCAGTAACGTTGCGGCAAAAGTGACTATTAGTAGAACAAAAACAAGGACTGCTGCGCCCGATTGTTTATTTTTATTTCGAAATAAAGAGTGTTGCATACAGGATGCTGAGTGTTAATCTAGCGCGACTCAGTCGTGATTATATTTTCGTAGGCGTCTGTAATTTTTGCTTGATCAGGATCGAGTGTTTGGCCTACTTTGAGGCTTACATCATCCATGATCAGATCATCAATTTCGACATGTACATGATCACGACCTATACGACGCGGATTAACTTCGATATGTTGTGACTCGATGTAGCCTGTATGGGTGTTGATGCCGTTTACCCATGCCGTACTGCGGCCACCTGTTCGTTTCACGATACCATTGACGGTAATTTCAGGTAGATCGGGTTTTTCTATAATGACAATTTCTGGCTTACGTACGATCACTTCTTCTGTCTTTTCATCTGAATTAATTTCAGTTCGAACAGGCTCCCTGTTTAAGGGCGGCAATTCTTCATGATTCACAATGGTTATAGGTTCGTATTTTGGCTTTTCTTGTTCTGACTTAATCACAGGCAGACGTAGTTTCTCTAACATCGCACGTTGAGCCGGCGTCGTAAAAAGACGGCCTAATCCTTCTGCTTGCACCGTGTAAGAACTGGCACTGGTTACGATTACGCTTAGCAGATAAATCATTTTTTTGTTCATAATTTTATCTCCTCACCGCCAATCAAATTCAAACTGTACCACTGTAGCTGGCATTCCACGCTGACATTCGGTCGCTGTGCATCAGCTTCAATATTTCGTCCGGTTTTTGCAAAACGACACTGCGTCATATTGTATAAACCCGCAGCATTTTTGTTGAGATCGTCAATAACTTTTGCGAGATCTATTTCATGTAATAGACCGAGTGTTAGGTTCATTTTCGTCGCAAAAAGTTCGTATGCGCCGGTATTTAAATTAAACTCTGGCTCGAATGGCTGACGGGAATCAATTTGATAACGCAAACCTGGCAGTTGGATATTTTTTGCTGTCGCTTCTAAGTTTTCTACCCAGTTGAGGCGATTTTCAGATCCAATAATTCCGCGATTTGCTAACTCTATAAACCGCGGGTAATGTTCTTTTATTATTTTTTCATCGCCATCAACAGAAAGGTATTTTTGACTCACATCACGGAATGCATTTTGATGCTCGTCGTATTCCACTTGCATTTTATCGCGGAACAAAAAACTACTTGTAAGAAGAATTCCGCTCAATACCAAGCAAACTAAAAACACTAAAATTGCACTACGAATAATGCTCCAGTCAATTTTATGTTTCATGATCGACTCCCAACACCACCGTCAATGCAAACACAGCTTCGCGTGTTTGGTTTTCACGAGATTCACCACTTAACCGTGCTTCAGGGCTAATATCCAACGGTAAGCTATCAATGCGAACGAAATGAACATTTTGCTCGGCACGAAGTGAATTCGCGAAACGTTTCACCATACCTAATGCGTTGCGATAATTACCGTCGAATGGTGTGATATGGCCTTTCAAAGTAGCAATTTGATAATAAAGATAATTGCCTTTTTGTATAGGATCTTCACCTTCATCAAAATCGCTATCCCCAAGCGGGCTGGTGTTCGGATCGGTATCCACTACCCATTCGATCCCATCCATTTGCAAATTTGGATAGCGATTGAGTACACGACTAACCAAGTTCATTACTAAGAATGGGTTAGTTTTATATTCCAGCAGCGTGTCAACGATATCGATTGCGGATTTAATCTCTGCTGGCTCGACGGCAGTTGGCGGTAAATCCTTTTTCGCAATGTCATAACGAGATTCGTAAAAACTGGCTTTTTGCTGTGCTTCTAACGCTTGGTGTTTTAAGGAAATTCCTTGAATAAAGTTATATCCACTCCAACCTGCGCCACCTAACAACAAGGCAATACTTGCGGCAAGGAAACCAACGCGCGTCTGGTGCATAGAAAAATAATGGGTATCTTCCTTGCTACCGTAATGGTTCTTCGGTGTTTCCGATAATAATAAATGCGAAAATAAATAATCACTGAAAGGTGTGGTAAGGACGCCTTCGACTCCCATTTCACGGCTTAACGACGCAACATCAATGAGGTGGTACCGGATCATATTGGTGTTTTTGATCCGCGCATTCATGTCAACCAACATTTCACCGTGAGCAAGGATATAAATATCCAATGGTTCCTCCCGCGAAATCAAGCGTAAGTTGTATAAATAGCGGTAGAGTTTTTCCAGCTCACCCATGACGTATGGGCCGTAGGGTGTCGTACCAAAACGTGGCAGTTTGGCTAAACGACTGATCTGCAATTGCTGATCACGGAAATACGTTTGTCGCAAACCACTCGCACCACCCATGCTGACTAAGAGTACATTGCTGGCGGACGCTTCAAGCGGTTTAAGCAGCGCGCGGCTTAAAATTGGAAGTGAATAAATACCCGCAAGCGGAACTTGATACTGGTCGAGTAACTTAACCCATGGTGTGATCGACTCTTGATTCGTCAATGCTGTCAGTAGCAACTTGTCGTCCCGTCGACCTTCTTTTTCACGTCCGATCAGCTGGTGATAAACGTAAGGCGTACTACGGTAATGACGGTTGAGTTTGCGTTCGATCAGGTTGCTACGATCTTTACCATTGACGTGTGGAATCGTGTCGTGACGAAATTCCTCTTCCACAACGTCTACCAGCAAATAACAAGGAATTACCGGTGTTTCCTGCAAGTAACGCGCAAAGTGAAAACGCCCAGTCTCATCTGCATCGAACTGAAACGAGTCAGTGATATCACCATTTTCCCAGTGATAAACCGTGATCGCATCAGCCGCTAGACATATCGCGCGACGTGGCGTTTTATTAAACTTTGATCTTAGCAATGAGATCATAAATGGGTCCTAAAACAGACAGCATGATCCAAGCGACTAACAAACCAATAAAGATGGTTAGTGCTGGACCGATTAACTCCTGTAAGTGCTCAACCGACTCTTTAACTTCCCGGTTGTAGAAGTAACTCACGTTCTGTAACGACTTTTCCAACGTTCCCGTGTTTTCACCCACTCTCAGCATACGCAATACTAATCGAGGAAACAGTTTGGTTTGTTCAAAAGCGGAACTAATTCCAACACCTTCACCGATCAGGCGTCCTGCTTGATTCACCGCGACAGCAACAGCACGATTTCCGACGATCTGTTCGCCAGACTTAACACAGTCCATGACGGTAATACCGGAGGCGTACATGATCGCGAAGTAATTTGTAAAACGCGTCATAATCATCTTTTTCAAGATAGGGCCGATTACCGGAATGCGTAGTTTGAGTGCATCCATTTTCAAGCGAAATTCCGGATTGACTCGTACGCCAATAATCGTCCCGATCACCAGCATAATCGGAATCAGAATAATCCAGTACCAATAATTTGTAAAAAATCCTGACACAACAATAAGAATTTTTGTATGGAACGGTAACTCCTCTCCCATATTCTCAATGAACTGTGTAAGTTGAGGAACGAGGTAGAGCATTAAAAAGAAAAACACGCCAATCACTAATGTGATCACAATAGACGGGTAGATAAATAACTTTTTCGTATGATTCAGTTGTTCATCCTGCCATTTGAGATTTTCTGTCATGCTCGCTAGCACATCGGGCAGTTGACCACTTTGTTCACCGGCTGAAACAAGGTTGACGAAAATTTCATCAAATTCATTAGGGAAATCCCGCATCGCTTCAGAAAGACTTTTGCCACCACCGATCGTCTCGATCATCGCGATGATCACTTCTTTCAAACGAATATTCTCCACGCTATCACGGAGATCAGCTAAGGATTCGAGAATCGGTACACCCGCACGCATCAACTGTTCCAAATGGAAGCAAAATGTGATCATATCGGTACGTTTGATTCTCGGCTGAAACAGGTTAACTGTTGAGCCCTTTCTAATATGTCGAAATGAGATCAAGTCAACATCTAGGCGTTTTAAGCGGACTTCTAAATCACCCGGGTTGAGCGCATCTGTACGCCCATACACAAACTTACCTGCCGCATCGATCGCTTTATATTTATAGAGCTCCATGGCTACAAAATTCGCTCGGTAAGATCGATTACGCGCGACACTTCATCAAGCGACGTCTTGCCTTCAAGGATTTTACGAATGCCCATGTCCGCGAGTGTTTTAAAGCCTTTACTGGTCGCTGTGTCGTTTAGTTCTCGTAATGTTGAACCGCCAGCGATCAGTTCATCGATCTCTTGATCAAACTTGAGGATCTCTAAAATCGCAATACGGCCTGAATACCCTTGATGATCACATTCGTCACAACCTTTTGCCGCAAAGATTTGGACGGGTTTAGTATCCGCCTTCAACCCCAGCAATCGTCGTTCTATTTCACTTGGTGTATAGGGTGTACGGCAATGTTTACAGAGTTTTCGTACCAGTCGTTGCGCCATCACACCGATAATATTTCCCGCCATGATTTCAGGACGAATACCAATATCCAATAAGCGTGGAATTGCTCCCATCGATGAGTTGGTATGTAGCGTTGTGAAAACTTGATGGCCAGTCATGGCAGCACGAAACGCCATCGTTGCGGTGTCTTCATCACGAATCTCACCGACCAGAATAATGTCCGGATCTTGCCGCAGGATGGATCGGATACCGCTCGCGAAATCGAGCCTCACGGCCTCGTTAACTGACGTTTGCCGAATCATATTGAGTGGGTATTCAACCGGATCTTCTAACGTCATTATATTTACTGATTCAGTATTGAGATGCGTGAGAAGTGAATACAACGTGGTGGTTTTACCACTGCCAGTTGGACCGGTAACTAGTACAATCCCATTCGGTCTTGCGACCATTATCTTCAATAGATCTAAGACGTCTTCGTCCAGACCGAGCTCATCTAATGCAACCAACCCTTTCATCCGATCGAGCACACGCAAGACAATATTCTCACCGTGCACTGTTGGAATGGTTGATACGCGGAAATCGATCAATCGCCCTGAAAGCGATAATGTGATCCGTCCATCTTGTGGTTTTCTTGTTTCAGCGATATCCATGCCCGACATAACTTTTAGACGAACCGCAATCGCAGACCAATAATTTTTATGCAGGCTTCTTACTTGACGCAAAACCCCATCGATACGATACCGAAAACGCAAAAAGCCCTCTTCCGGCTCAAAGTGAATATCTGATGCTTCGCGCTTTACCGCATCAGAAAGTAAGGCGTTAACAAGTCGCACAACCGGCTGACTATATTCATCGGTATCGCCGTCAAGACTTTCGTAGTCAATTTCACCCGTTTCGATCTCTTGCAGAATCCCATCGACCGACAATTCAAACCCGTAGAATTGATCGATCGCTTTCTGAATTTCCGCTTCACCCGCTAGTGACGCGGTAATCTCAACATCACCTCCCATTAAGGCGTTGATCTGATCAATCGCGACAACATTAAATGTGTCAGCCATTGCGACAGTCAGATGATTTCGATTTTTATCGTAGGTCAACGGCAAGAGTCGATAACGACGCGCCATTTCTTTTGGAATACGTTTGATGGCCTCACTGTCGGGAACAACCGTGGTTAAGTCGGTACTTTTCTGGCCTAGTGCGCCACCTAATACATCTCGAATGATCGCTTCGGTCGCGAAACCGAGTCTCACCAAAATACGACCAAGATGTTCATTCCGTTTTTTCTGCTCGATTAACGCAATACGGATCTGATCTTGGCTAACAACGCCATTTTTGATGAGAATCTCGCCGATTCTTAGGTGATTATTCTGAGCACTCACGATGTTTTTCGCAAAACCTTAACGGTTTGCGATTCCAGAGAGTTTTTGAATTCTTGCAAGCACTTGTGAGGTATTGAAACTGACATGGTGTTGATCGGCCAATTTAAGTGCCTGACGATAATAATCTAACGCAGCTTTCGTCTGCTCCATTTGATCAAGACTAACAGCTAGGTTGTATGCATAATCCGGATTCGTTTTATCGACACCAAATGCCTCAAAAAACGATTTTTGCGCTTCCGGCCAACGCTGTTGTTTGGCGTAGAAACTCCCCAAACTAAAATGCACTTGGGCTGAATTCGGATCGCGATCTAACATCAACTTCAGGTGGCTCTCGCTGATATTGCCCGATGACTGTCCCTGTAGACTAAACAGAGCAGCATTCACAACCGGATCTTGAGGATTACGTTGCAGCAAATGCACATAATGCTGGTAAGCCGATTCTGGATTTCCCTCAACGACATCAATGGCTGCAAGACCTAAGTGCGCATCACGATTATCCGGCTTACGACTAAGAATCTGGCGATATATATTTTTTGCAGCTATATAATCACCTTGCTGATAAGCGTTGTAGGCCGTGAGAAGATTGTTATTAAACTGAAGCTTACTCCCTGATCGGGTGATTTTTATGGCACTTTTCGGCAGGCTTAAGTTTTCAGCAAATGCTTCTGCCGGAATAGCATTAATTGGTTCATCGCTAATGTATGGCTGATCAGACTGGTTCAAGCTAGCAGTCAAACTGGATGCTGATTGTGTTGGTTCTTCGATCGCCACTGTCGAGGCCGCTTCTGGATAATGTACAACGCCATTCTCTAACGACTCAAACTCACTGCTCTCGACAACGTTTAATTCTTCTATCCCTTGAGGCTCGGTGGTTGTTTCAGGTGTTAAAGCCACTTTTTCTTGTATTTCTGTCGCCGCGGTTTCAACCGACGCGGGTTTCTCTTCGACAGTTGTTGTCGCATTTATAATCGCAGACTCATCAAGCGCACCTGCTTCTTGACTAACTACTTCTTGCTGACTCTTCTCAGCATCGAACATGGCAACCTCTTTGACTACTTCAGAAATCACCGGATCACTTAAATCGTCTGATGCTGTCATTTTTGGCTCAAATGGTGGTGAAACCGACGCAGTATTCACATCCACTTCAACCGAACCCGGCTGATTTTCTGATTCCACAATCTTCGCCACGCTAGGTAAGGAAACAGGAGCATCGACCGTAGAAGGCGTCATCGCTGAATAATACAAAGCTACTGCACCGAGCCCTAATGCTAAGAAAAAGGATCCAAAGAGCGCATATTTGGCTAATCCAGTGGATGCCTTACGCGTTTGGCCAGCAGTGAAAATTGTGTGAGCAGTAACATGCGTAGCGGACGTATCTAACGGACGGTTACGTTGTACTGATGTCTCTGTGAAATCTGTCCCTGTGGTGGAAGCAGCATCAGCGACGCTCTTTTGATCCATCGTAATCGATTGTGATGCATCAAAGTAGTCTTTGAGAGAAGACTGAATTGCACGCTCTGAGGGAAGTGTTGCATCGTGATCAAAATCAGACGCGACAAGATCCGGATCTGTTCTTAACGTAATATCTTCATCGAATTTATCAGCAAGAACATCATTATTCGTATTTGAACTGACATCAACCAAGGTTGTGTCATCTTTTAGTAAACTCGATGACGAAGACGCATTTTCGACTTCTGAGCTTTCTTCTTGATCTTGTTGATTCTGGAGTGGCTCTAGCTGTAACTCATCGGTGCTAAACGCCCAAGAGTTGTCGCTTTCGGCTTTGTCACTTTCTTCCGCTTTTGTCTCTATCGTGTCTGTTGATAAAAATTCATCAATTGACTGCGTTGACTCAAGCAGCGCGTCATCGTTATCTGAGTTTTCAGCGGCGGCTTTCTTTTTTTCCATCTCCGCTTTTTTCAATGCGTCCATTAAGAGGCTCATAAAGTCTGCTCCTTAATTCGGCAATGGAAGCGGCGTAGTGGCATTGTTTTGTAGATATTGGCGGTAAGGTGAAAGATCACCATTTAAACTCGCGTTGCGAATCACCACAGGACGCAGAAATATGACTAGTTCAGATTTCGTATTTTGAAAATCTTTCTGTTTGAACGCTTCACCAGCAATAGGCACTTCATCAACACCCGGCACACTATTCTGATCACGTTGATAATTATCCTGCATCAAACCGCCCAAAATCGCTGTTTGTCCGCTTGTCACTTTTAATATGGATTCCATTTCACGCACTGCAATTACTGGAATTTGACTGTTAATCGTCGGAATAACCACATTGGTCCCTGAGTTCGCTAAAGTCGCAGCAATCAATTGCGGGCCAGGGTCGATCACTTGATCGATAATTCTGGAGATCGTCGGCCGAACATTCATGGTCACCGCCATATTCTCATTAATCTGCGGCGTGACGGACATAACTAACCCGACGGGTACAGTATGTACCTGAGACTCAATGGAGGATAGATTAGATGAACCTTGTTGACCCTGACTGATCTGTGACTCAATGGTGAAATAAACGGCATTGTTCACCACCTTGAGTACCGCCGTTTGGTTATTCAGCGTCATCAACTTTGGACTTGATAGAACTTTGGTATCACCAAATGTTTTCAGTAGTTTCAGCGTCGCTCTAAAATCTGGTGTCGCACTATTATCACTTTGAATGGTTCCAGAGAAAAAGGTGTTGCTCAGTACCGATGATGCGCTTGAGAGTAAACTTTGCTGTAAATTCAGATATTCATTGCCGCCGATCAATGCAGACCAGTCGATGCCTGATTGAAATCGATCATTTAACGTGACTTCAACGATCGTCGCTTCGATTAGCACCTGACGTTGAACATTTAACATGACGCGGTCTATAAATTCTTGGATTTCTAAATGTTTTGCAGAACTGGCATTAACAGTGATAACACCACTCTCTGCATTAATAATAACGGAATCATCCACATCATTACCGAGAATACCTTTGATATTCGCCGTTAAGGTTTCCCAGAAGCGGTGTTTCGAACTACTTTTAACATTCGTTGTAGAGTTGTTTCCCGTTCCTGATGAACCTGATCCTGACGACGTTGACGTGACGTCCACCGTCCCTGTTGTTTCAACCTGAGTCGCCACACTGATCGAGCCTTCGGTATCTCGTGCAATGTTTACATAATCAATTTTATACGTGCGGAAATAAGGAGCATCCGGCGCAATATAAAGGTTATTGTCGTTTAACTCATAACGTAAACTTGCTTGACGGGAAATTCGCTCTAGGATTTGCGGTAACGTTTGCTCAACGGCATTTAACGTGACATAGCCATCAATATCTGAACTGACATCAATATTTAAAGAGGCGTCACGAGCCAGCGCAAAAAGGAGTTCTTTAACCGGCACGTCATTCACAACAACCGTGTATCTTTCAAGATCTTGCGGTTCCGGCTGGGGTAGCGGAGGGGGAATAAAAGCCGTTTGATCAACGATTTGCGGAATGTCTTTTGCTGTGTCAGTCGTAGCCTCATCTACATTAATGTGGCCTGTTGAAGGCTGATGCGGCTCAGGTATCGTCGAAGCGCAGCCAGCAATCAGCGCGCTGGCAATAACCAAACCTTGCGCGGTCAGCAACGTTGTTTTTGATTTCCCCTTGAATGACATAATTGCTCTTTATACTCCCCTTAGAAAGGCCAAGATAGCATATTTTTTCGTTTAGATTTAGAAACTTCAATAAATAAACATATAAATAATGCAACTTATTTATAGCTAACGAAAAGTATCGACTTCTTGCTCTAAATTTTGCCAGTCTGAAGTACTCGAATCTGCTTTCTTTTCGCCAAACTGAAAACTATCAAAAATACTGCCGGACAATTTTTCCGAATTCTCGATCCACCAAACACTGGCAACGGTAATAACCACGAGTAATGCCCCTAAAATCCACCATTTATTGATTTTATTCGTTCGATCAGCCAGTGGCATATCTGAAAAATCCGTGTCATCTAACGCTATTTTCACATGCCTTGCTGTGACTTCCTTCGCACTATCTGCAAATGCGGCTAAACAGGATTTATCCGAGAGGATATTTATGCGTCGCAATAAACCACCGGAATACTTGGAAATTTCTTTTATCGCTTTTGGCGTGATCAGATCCATACCTTGATAACCACTCACGCGCAAACGAGTATTCACATAATCCCGAACTTCGTATTCCTGCAAAGGAGTTAAATTAAAACTGTAGGTGATCCGCTCTTTTAATTGTCGGATGTGTTGCTCAGATAAGTTTTCATCTAATTCCGGCTGACCAAATAAAACGATCTGTAACAGTTTATCTTGCTTGGTTTCAAGATTACTCAATAAACGCAACTCTTCTAATGTTTCCAAAGGCATGCCTTGCGCTTCTTCCACAAACATCACGACTTGGCGATTTCGCGCATGGCGATCAACAAGATAGTTCTGGATCGCGTGCATAACCTTGAGCTGTGGATCATCTGGCTCGACATCAAGATTCATTTCAAATGCGATCGCATGGAGTAAATTGTCGGGGGTCAGACTGGGATTAGCAAGATAGACTATCTCAACTTGCTCCGGTAAGGATTCTTCAAGCATGCGACATAACATCGTCTTGCCACTGCCTACTTCACCCACCACTTTTACGATCCCTTCACCGTTCGTAATCGCATAGATCAATGCTTGTAAAACCGCCCCACGTTTACCACCAGGGAAAAAAAGACGTGTATCTGGTGTAATTTTAAATGGAGGGTTTTTCAGACCGAAATAATCGTAATACATCTACTAAGACCTTATTGATCGACCGAGATGGCTAGGCGTTGCAACTTACTGTACAACGTTGTGCGGTTAACTCCGAGCATTCGCGCCGCTCGACTAAGGTTTCCACCACACTGCTTTAAAGCCGCCATAATATAGCGTTTTTCCCATTCTTCCAGTGTTTCATCCAGACGAAATGTGTCAGCCTGTATCAATTGCTGTTGCACAATGCGACCAAGATCCGACTGATCAGCTTCCGCCGAATAAACCGACACTTCCATCTCCGCTTCGAGTTGACGACGATTCACAACATTACCTGGATATTTAGAACCCAGCCTGATCACAATATTTCGCAACTCGCGCACGTTGCCCGGATAGCTATAGCGAAGTAAATGCGCTTCCGCTTCTGGATCTAGTGTAAAAGCTTTGAAGGTTTTTGCATAAAACGTTCGAAAATAAGATAACAATAATCGCGCATCTTCTGCTCGTTCTCGTAATGGCGGCACTTTCACCGTCAACACACTTAAACGATGAAAAAGATCCTGACGGAAACCCGCTTTACGCACTGATGCGGGGAGATCGCGATTTGTCGCCGCTATGATGCGCGCGCCGGATTGTCGAGGTTGTGTCTCGCCGATCCGGTAATACTCGCCATTTTCTAGCACGCGCAACAATTTAGCTTGCAGATCAATCGGCAACTCACCAACCTCATCAAGAAACAAGCTGCCTTTATCAGCTTCTTCAAAAAAGCCGGCTTTTGCCGAATCTGCACCAGTAAATGCCCCACGCGTATGGCCAAATAACTGCGCTTCTAAAAGATCCGCAGGGAAGGCCGCGCAATTAATGGTTAAAAATGGTTGTTCCGCCCGATCACTCTGATCGTGTAATGCTTTGGCGACTAACTCTTTACCAACACCCGACTCTCCTTCGACCAAGACGGGAAACGGTGTGTTCGCAAATTGTTTGATCAAGGCTCGCAATGTCTCAATCGCCTCACTTTCACCCACCAAACCACTTTCAACCGTTTCGACCGCAAGGTTTTCACTCTGCTCAACATCTAGCAACATACATTGGTGTGACAAGCGGGTTTTTAAAAGGTTGATATCACATGGTTTCGGTACAAAATCCACCGCACCCAGCGTCAATGCGTGTTGAATATTGTGACGTTTACTTTGCCCAGACAACATGAGGATTTTCATGTTGGGGTTAAAAGCCAATAACTCAGGGATAAGCGCGAAACCTTCATCGGGTAAATGTGGCACCGGCGGCAAACCAAGATCAACCAACGCTAAGGAAGGAATACGTTCAAGCGGACTCAAGACTGCCGTCACCTCTTCTCTTGAAGCGGCAGTGTGTAATTCAAAATCCTCTTTTAAAACAAAGCTTAATGATTCAACGATCAAAGGATCATCATCAACCAGTAATAACGCCGGTTTTTGGTTCTGATCGAGAGAAAATGTTTGAGATGCGCGGCTTGCCATGTTTCTCCGAGGAGATGTCGATCCAGTCAATAATGATCGTCAGTATAGGCAAAGCCGCGTGGGATGTCAGTTTCGGGGCAAACTTAAATTATCCCAAATTTGGGTACAAGCATCGTGTTGGTTCATCGTATAGAAATGTAATCCAGGCGCACCTTGATCAAGTAATTGACGACACAGCTCTGTTGCGACTTCCACACCAAACTTTTTGATCGAGACACGATCATCACCAAAATCACGTAAACGATACACAATCCAACGTGGGATCTCTGCGCCACAGGCTTCTGAAAACCGCATTAATTGGGTGAAGTTTATGATCGGCATGATGCCGGGAATAATTGGAATATCAATACCTTCCCGCTCGCATTCATCAACGAATCGAAAGTAAGCATCTGCGTTATAAAAATATTGCGTGAGCGCACCATTCGCACCAGCATCTACTTTCCGTTTGAAGTTTTGTAGATCAATATTCGCTGTTTGCGACTGCGGGTGTACTTCAGGATAAGCCGCGACTTCGATGTGGAAATAATCACCGGTTTCCTCTCGAATCAGTTCAACTAATTCACTCGCATAGCGCAGTTCACCATGAAAACCAGACCCCGAGGGTAAGTCTCCGCGTAATGCCACAATCTCGCGAATACCTGCGGATTTGTACGTTTGCAAAATAGCCTTGATCTCGTCACGACGAAAACCAATACAGGACAAATGCGGCGCAGCCGGCAAATTCGTTTTTTCACGAATATTCATGACCGTTTCAAACGTTTTATCACGCGTGCCGCCGCCAGCACCAAATGTGACGGAAAAATAACGAGGGTTTAATCCCGCCAGCACATCCACTGTTTTGCTTAGGCGTTCTGCTGATTCATCGGTTCGCGCGGGGAAAAATTCAAAACTATAGGTTTTTTTTTCTTGCATGCTCTCAGTCTTAGCGGGCGACAACCACAACGGCCTGTCGCCCAGAATCTTGTTAATTTGGATTAATACATCGCAAAAATACTAATAGCGATAGTGTTCTGGTTTATAAGGACCTTCCACTTCTACGCCAATATATTTCGCTTGCTCTGGACTCAACTCTGTTAAAGCCGCACCGATACGTTTTAGATGTAAACGTGCAACCTTTTCATCCAGTTTCTTCGGCAGAGTATATACCTCGTTCGCATAGTTCGACGCATTTTCCCACAACTCAATTTGCGCAAGAACTTGGTTCGTGAATGAGTTCGACATAACAAAGCTTGGATGGCCTGTACCACAACCTAAGTTCACCAAACGACCTTCCGCTAGCAAAATAATCCGTTTTCCATCGGGGAAGATAATGTGATCAACCTGTGGCTTAATATTTTCCCACGTGTATTGCTTAAGACTGGCAACATCGATCTCATTGTCGAAGTGACCGATGTTACAAATGATCGCCTGATTTTTCATTTTGACCAAGTGATCATGGCGGATAACATTATAGTTACCTGTCGCTGTGACAATGATGTCAGCCTGTTCTATAACCGCATTGATATCCACAACACGGTAACCTTCCATCGCTGCCTGTAACGCACAGATTGGATCGATTTCTGTTACCCAAACTGTTGCACCTAAGCCTCGAAGAGATTGTGCTGATCCTTTGCCCACATCACCAAAACCAAGGACAACAGCGATCTTACCCGCCACCATTACGTCCGTAGCACGTTTAATTCCATCAACTAATGACTCACGACAGCCGTATAAATTGTCAAACTTTGATTTCGTGACAGAATCATTAACGTTGATCGCAGGGACTTTTAAAGTGCCCGCTTTGACCATTTCATAAAGACGATGAACACCCGTTGTGGTTTCTTCTGACAGTCCACGTACGTCTTTCATCGTTTCCGGATATTTTTCGTGCATCATCACCGTCAGATCACCACCGTCATCCAGAATCATATTCGGACGCCAGCCATTTGGACCAAAGATCGTTTGCTCGATACACCATTCCGCTTCTTCTTCCGTTTCACCTTTCCAAGCAAAAACAGGAATTCCTTGATCTGCAATCGCCGCTGCAGCTTGATCTTGCGTGGAGAAAATATTACACGACGACCAACGCACTTCCGCTCCTAACTCAACCAATGTTTCGATCAACACAGCGGTTTGGATCGTCATGTGCAAACAGCCCGCAATACGTGCACCGGCTAGAGGTTTTTGACCTTTGTATTCCTCGCGAATTGTCATTAAACCTGGCATTTCAGTTTCAGCAATGGCGATTTCTTTATGTCCCCATTCTGCCAGTGACATGTCGGCGACTTTGTAGTCTGGGTCAAGATTCTCGATTGGTTGTGCACTCATAAGCTGCGCTCCTGTCATTCAATATAAAATGTTATATGCCCAATGTGTCGCGTAACGCATCGGCTTTGTCTGTTCGTTCCCAAGTAAATTCATCACCACGACCAAAATGTCCGTAAGCGGCCGTTGCTTTCATCCCCGGCCTGCATAAATTCAACATCTCGGTAATGCCTTTTGGTCTTAGATCAAAATGTGTGCGGATTGCTTGAACCAACTGTTCTTCTTCAACCTTACCTGTACCGAAGGTTTCAACACTGATCGATGTCGGCTCTGCGACACCAATGGCATAAGACACTTGTAGTTCACAGCGGTCAGCAATTCCAGCAGCAACGATATTTTTTGCGACATATCGCGCGGCATAAGCTGCTGATCGATCAACCTTTGATGGATCTTTACCTGAAAAAGCACCACCGCCGTGACGCGCCATACCGCCGTATGTATCAACAATGATCTTACGTCCTGTCAGACCACAATCACCCACAGGGCCACCGATCACAAAACGGCCAGTCGGGTTAATGTAGAAACGCGTTTCGTTTCGTAGTAGTTCTGCCGGAATAACTTGTTTAATGATTTCTTCCATCACGGCTTCTTTCAGATCCGCTTGATTGATTTCCGGATTGTGCTGTGTAGATAACACGATTGCATCAACGGCGACTGGCTTTCCATCTTCATAGACAAACGTCACTTGGCTTTTCGCATCCGGCCGCAACCACGCCAACGTCCCGTTTTTTCGCACTTCAGCTTGCCGTTTGACTAAGCGATGAGCGTACGTGATCGGTGCTGGCATCAGCACATCTGTTTCATTACAGGCGTAACCGAACATTAAACCTTGATCACCCGCACCCTGTTCTTTTTCGTCACCTTCGTTAACACCCATCGCGATATCGGGTGATTGCTTATCGACTGAAACCATCACTGCGCAAGTATCACTGTCGTAACCAATTTCAGAACTGGTATAACCAATGTCTTTGATCGTCGCGCGTGCAATATCCGCCATATCAACAGAAGCGGTTGTTGAAATTTCACCAGCTAACACAACCACACCTGTCGTGATTAAGGTTTCGCAAGCGACACGCCCCTTTGGATCTTGCTCCAAAATGGCGTCCAGAATAGCGTCTGAGATCTGATCAGCTACTTTGTCAGGATGGCCTTCAGAGACGGATTCTGAAGTAAATAAGTGAGAACGGCCCATACGTAAGTCTCTCTATAGGTTTCTTAAGTAAATAAGGAGGCGCGATAGTGTAAGATATGTTAGGTAACAAAACTACAACATTACTCTTGCATTTCTAATATGGAATCTTAAGTTAACATCAGGATTGATCATGGCGCTAACACACACCCCTATTTGTGATTTCGGTCTACCCGCTAGCGATTTTCTGTTACGCGGCACCGACGGAAAACAATGGACACTTGATGATTGCCGTGGTTCCAAGGGGTTACTCGTGATGTTTATTTGTAACCATTGCCCGTATGTAAAATCAATCCAAGACCGACTGGTACGCGACACCTTGGCGTTAAAAGAATTCGGTATCAATAGCGTTGCGATTATGTCTAACGACCCCGCTGACTATGCGGAGGACAGCTTTGAAAACATGATCACCGTTGCTGAGCAATTTCAATATCCTTTCCCTTATCTGCTTGATGCAGAACAAGCTATTGCAAAAGCTTATGGTGCCGTCTGTACACCCGACTTTTTCGGTTACAACGCCGATTTGCAGCTTCAGTATCGAGGACGTCTAGATGAAAGCGGGAGGCAAGCTGTTCCCAACGCACGTCGAGAACTTTTCGACGCGATGTGCCAGATCGCAAAAACGGGGCAAGGCCCGAAAGATCAAGTTGCAAGTATGGGTTGTTCAATCAAATGGACTCCATGAACCAATAATTTGTTGTAAAACGAACAGTTGCCCGAATTTCCTAGACAGGTAGAATATCCGCTCTTGACACGGGCGCTCTTTAACGCCCCACCAATCTACCGATCAATCACAATCTAAGATGAGTAGCCATCACAGCGCCATGAGCACAAGCAAGCAGAATCAGGAAGAGACCACATCACGACGTGAATTAGCTAACGCCATTCGCATGTTGAGCGTGGATGCCGTACAAAAAGCCAACTCTGGCCACCCCGGAGCACCGCTCGGTATGGCCGATATGATGGAGGTACTCTGGAATGACTTCCTAAAACATAACCCAGATAACCCAGATTGGGCAGACCGTGATCGCTTCGTGTTGTCTAACGGTCACGGCTCAATGTTGCTCTATTCGCTTTTACATTTATCTGGCTACGACCTTAGCATTGACGATCTTAAGAACTTTCGTCAATTCGAATCGAAAACACCTGGCCATCCTGAATATGGCTACACCGCCGGCATTGAAACAACGACAGGTCCGCTTGGACAAGGTATCGCGAACGCTGTCGGTATGGCTGCAGCAGAAAAAATTCTCGCGAATCAGTTCAACCGTGATGGACATGAAATCGTTGACCATTACACCTACGTCGGCTTAGGCGATGGCTGTATGATGGAAGGCATTAGTCATGAAGTCTGCTCACTCGCAGGCACATTACAACTCGGCAAACTGATCGCGCTCTATGATGACAATGGCATTTCAATAGATGGTGAAGTTGAAGGCTGGTTCACTGATGACACTGCGACACGCTTTGAATCCTACGGTTGGCATGTGATTCGCCAGGTTGACGGGCATGATGCACAAGCCGTACACGATGCGATCACTGCAGCAAAAGCCAATTCAGACCAACCCACGCTAATCTGCTGCAAAACCGTGATCGGCTGGGGCTCGCCCAATAAAGAAGGCACAGAAAGTTGTCACGGCGCCGCATTAGGTCATGATGAGATTGCATTAATGCGTGAAAGACTTGGCTGGAAACATGCTGAATTCGAAATTCCGGAACCTATCTACGCGAGCTGGAATGCAAAACAACGCGGCCAGCAACACGAAGCCGACTGGCAAACTCGTTTTGATCAATACAAGATTGCTCACCCTGAACTCGCTGCAGAATACGAACGACGCATCGCTGGAAACTTGCCTGAAAACTGGACAGCGATCGCAAACGAATTTATTCACACCACTGATACCGCAGCAGAATCTATCCCAACGCGGAAATCATCGCAAAAAGCGATTAATGGCTACGCACCACACTTACCTGAACTGCTCGGTGGATCAGCCGATCTAGGCGAGTCAAATAATACATACTGGGCGAATAGCAAAAGCATCATGCCACCATCACCCGAAGGCAACTACGTACATTATGGCGTTCGCGAATTCGGTATGGCTGCCATGATGAATGGTATCTCTTTGCACAAAGGTTTGATTCCCTACGGCGGCACTTTTTTAGTTTTCTCGGACTACGCTCGAAATGCGATCCGTATGTCGGCGTTGATGAATATCCGTTCTATTTATGTCTTCACCCATGACTCTATTGGACTGGGCGAGGACGGCCCAACGCACCAACCGATTGAACACGCAGCAAGTCTGCGCTTGATCCCTAACTTAACGGTTTGGCGACCCTGCGATGCAGTGGAATCCGCCGTTGCATGGAAAATTGCAATCGAAGCGAATGGTCCGACCGCTATGCTTTTCTCTCGTCAAAATCTCGAACACCAAACACGTTCATCACAACAGATCTCTGACATTGAACGCGGCGGATACATACTGATTGAACCGAACAAAGCACCGGAAGCGATCATCATTGCAACTGGATCAGAAGTTGCAGTGGCTACCCAAGCAGCACAATCCCTGAATGAAAAGGGGCATCAAATTCGTGTGGTTTCGATGCCGTCTACCGATTTATTCGATCAACAAGATGCTGCCTATCGTGAACAGGTTTTACCTTCTAATGTCACTAAACGAATGGCTGTCGAAGCTGGCTCGCCTGACCTCTGGTACAAATATGTTGGCCTTGAAGGCAAGGTAATTGGTATGGAAACCTTTGGGGAATCCGCACCAGCCGCCGCTCTGTTTGCGCACTTTGGCTTTACGACGGAACGCGTTGTAGAGCAATTACACACCTTATTAACTCGAAACTAACGTAATGTGGAGAAAGCAATGCCGATTAAAGTAGGAATCAACGGTTACGGTCGAATTGGGCGCAACATCCTGCGCGCACTGTACGAGTCAGGACGAACCGATGAAATTCAGATTGTCGCGATTAATGATCTGGGTGATGCAGCAACGAACGCTCACTTAACACAATATGACACCGCACATGGAAAATTCCCCGGTGAAATCAGCGTTGATGGCGATTACCTTGTGGTAAATGGCGATCGTATAAAAGTGTTATCAGAACGCGATCCATCTAAATTACCTTGGGGCGAACTCGGCGTTGACGTTGTACATGAGTCCACGGGCTTCTTCGCAAGCAAAGATAAAGCACGTTTGCATCTCGATGGTGGCGCAAAAAAAGTCATCGTTTCAGCACCTGCTGGCAACGACGTTAAAACTATCGTTTATGGTGTCAACCAAGACACTTTGAATTCAGCTGATGAAATCATCTCAAATGCGTCTTGCACAACAAACTGCTTGTCCCCACTTGTGCAACCATTACACAACGCGATGGGAGTGCTTGGCGGCTTGATGACAACCATCCACGCTTACACGAACGACCAAGTGCTAACAGACGTGTATCACTCAGACTTACGTCGCGCGCGTTCAGCAACACAATCAATGATCCCAACAAAAACCGGCGCTGCTGCCGCTGTTGGTCTCGTATTACCTGAACTCGCTGGCAAACTCGATGGTTTCGCGATGCGTGTACCGACGATCAATGTGTCTGTTGTCGATCTGACTTTCACCGCAGGCCGCGATACAACTGTTGAAGAAATCCATTCCTTGATCAAAGCAGCTTCAGAAGGTCCTTTGAAGGGTGTGCTTGAATACAACGACAAGCCGCTGGTTTCTACGGACTTTAACCACAACGCTTCGTCATCAATCTATGAAGAGAGCTTGACGAAAGTCACCAACGGCAATCTGGTTAAGGTCTGTGCTTGGTATGACAATGAATGGGGTTTCTCCAACAGAATGTTGGATACCACCATCGCGCTGATGAACGCGTAATCGCGAGATCGGAGAGTCGTTATGCAAACAATGGATGATTTCAATCTTTCTGAAAAACGCGTTCTGATCCGTGAGGATCTCAATGTGCCTTTGAAAGACGGCGAAGTCGCAGACGATAGTCGTATTCTGGCCGTTTTGCCCACAATTAAAACGGCTATAGAAAAAAACGCATGTGTCTTATTAGTCTCTCATTTGGGTCGCCCCAAAGAAGGTCAATTTGATCAGGCAGCGTCTTTAGCACCTGTCGCAGAACGTCTGACAGAACTGCTTGGCCAACCGGTCACACTCGCTGAAAACTGGCTAAACGGTGTCGATGTTGAGCCCGGCCAAGTCGTGTTGTGTGAAAACGTCCGTTTCGCTATCGGCGAAAAAAGTAATGATGATGCCTTAGCAAGAAAAATGGCGGCGTTGTGCGATATTTTCGTCAACGACGCCTTTGCTACGGCACATCGTGCCCAAGCGTCCACACACGGTATCGCCAATTACGCAGCAAAAGTGTGCGCAGGCCCATTACTGAAAACCGAACTGGATGCACTCGGTAAAGCATTAGAAGAACCGGCCCACCCGATGGTCGCGATTGTTGGCGGCGCAAAAGTTTCAACGAAACTGCAAGTGCTTGAGTCACTGGTCAACAAGGTTGATCAATTGATCGTTGGCGGTGGTATTGCTAATACTTTTATCAAAGCGGCAGGCTACAATGTCGGCAAATCTCTGATCGAAGAAGATCTCGTCAGCGTCGCTAAAAGTCTGATTAAAAAAGCCAAAGAACGCGGTGCTGAAATCGCGATACCGGTTGATGTTGTTTGTGCAAAAGCTTTTTCTGAAGATGCACCGGCAACCACCAAAGCTGTTGCGGATGTTGAGGATGACGACATGATCCTCGATCTCGGCCCCGAAACAGTGAAAGCATTGGTTGAAAAATTCAATTCAGCGGGCACCATTGTTTGGAATGGTCCCTTAGGTGTATTTGAGTTTGAACAATTCAGTCATGGCACAAAAACCATGACAGAAGCTATTGCGGCAAGTGCCGCATATTCCATCGCTGGTGGCGGTGATACTCTGGCAGCGATCGCAAAATTTGGTGTAGGTGATCAAATATCTTACATCTCAACAGGCGGTGGTGCTTTTCTTGAGTTACTAGAAGGAAAGGAACTCCCAGCTGTTGCCATCCTCGAAGAAAGAGCACGTGCACAATCCATGCACCCAAGCGAAGGCTATTAGTATTTAGAACTGGCAGACACCAACGTATTAAAACGATAACAATTTACTATTAAACTCTCTGCCAGGATTTACCTGGCAGTTGCGTTTCTGGACATCAAATGAGAAGAGCTAAAATCATAGCAACACTGGGACCCGCGACGGATGATCCCAAGGTATTAGAGAAAGTCATCCAAGCTGGCGTCGATACAGTGCGCTTGAATTATTCCCACGGCAGCCACGAAGATCACGCAATGCGTTTTAAAGCTGTACATGATCTGACGAAAAAGATCGGACGGCATATCGGCGTCATGGCCGATCTACAGGGCCCGAAAATCCGTATCGAAAGTTTTAAAGAAGGTTATGTCGTCCTAGAGGAAGGTGATGAGTTTTCCCTAGACATGGCAATGAAAAAAACTGAAGGTGATGAACAACAAGTTGGTGTCACTTATAAAGATTTGATCAATGATGTAAAACCGGGCGATAACCTGTTGCTAGATGATGGCCGGATTATCCTGCAAGTTGAGAAAATTAAAGACACGCGCATTAAATGTGTCGTCATGCTCGGCGGCTATCTGTCGAACAACAAAGGACTGAACAAAGACGGCGGTGGCCTTTCGGCAAAAGCGCTAACTGCAAAAGACAAGCGCGATCTAAAACATGCGATTGCGCTTGGCGTCGACTTTATTGCGATCTCATTCCCGAAAACGGCGAATGACATCATTTCCGCGCGCAAACTGATCGCAAAAGAAGGTGGCGAATGCCGCATCATCGCAAAGATGGAACGTGCAGAAGCGCTCACTGAAGAAAACGAAACCGGCATTCTAGAAGCCTCTGATGCAATCATGATCGCACGGGGAGATCTCGGTGTAGAAATTGGTGATGCCTGCTTACCCGCAGTCCAAAAAAGACTTATCAAAAAAGCACGCGCCATGAATCGCGGCATTATTACTGCCACCCAAATGATGGAATCGATGATCGAGAATCACATTCCAACCCGTGCTGAAGTTTTCGACGTGGCCAATGCTGTCATCGACGGGACGGATGCCGTGATGCTTTCGGCTGAAACCAGTATTGGTAAATACCCAGAAAAAGTCGTCGAAGCGATGGCCCGAATTTGTACCGAAACAGAAAAAGCCCGCGGCTCTGTCGGTGCGGACTATAGAATTGGCCAGGAATTTGCTGACATAGACGAGACGATTGCGATGTCGACGATGTACGCCGCGAACCATCTCAATGTTAAAGCGATTGTTGCCTTGACCGAGACAGGAAGCACAACGAAATGGATGTCGCGAACACGATCAAGTATTCCGATTTTCGCGTTTACACGAACGGCAAAAACCTGTCGCCGTGTGACATTATTCCGCGGCGTTTATCCGTTTTTATATGACATTACGCATTCAGATTATTTAGAAGCAAATAAAGAAATGATCGATGTGCTAAAAGCACATAATGCTGTAAAAGACGGTGACATTGTCATCATCACCAAAGGTGATCTAAAAGGTCACCAAGGCGGCACAAATAATATGAAGATCGTTAAAGTAGGTGAATTAGTCGAACGCACAGCCTGATATGTTGCTGTATCGCAACAATATTTTACGGCCTCGTGTCTAACGACAATAGCACTCTCACTGAGACGACCCTATACTTGATGGCCTATTTTTATGCGTGTGAGATTTTGCTCATTCGCTAACTTAACGATACAGGAATAAGGAAAAGCAATGGCAGTTATCTCTCTCAGACAACTTCTCGATCACGCAGCGGAGAATAATTACGGCGTCCCCGCTTTCAACGTCAACAATCTCGAACAGATGCAGGCAATTATGGAAGCGGCCGATGCTACGGATAGCCCGGTCATCGTGCAGGCTTCGGCTGGTGCACGAAAATATGCTGGCGCACCGTTTCTACGCCATCTGATGGAAGCAGCGGTAGAGTTATATCCGCATATTCCCCTCGTAATCCACCAAGATCATGGAACAAGTCCTGCAGTTTGCCAACGTTCGATCCAGTTGGGCTTTTCTTCCGTCATGATGGATGGATCGCTAGGTGAAGACGGTAAAACACCGACAGATTATGAATACAACGTTGACGTCACACGTCGAACTGTTGATATGGCACACGCGTGTGGTGTGTCAGTTGAAGGTGAGCTGGGCTGTCTTGGCTCCTTAGAAACCGGTGAAGCAGGCGAAGAAGATGGCATTGGTGCTGTGGGTAAATTGACTCACGATCAAATGTTGACTGATCCTGAAGAAGCGGCAGATTTCGTGAAGAAAACCAATGTTGATGCCTTAGCTATCGCAATCGGTACCAGCCATGGTGCATATAAGTTCACGCGTCCACCAACAGGTGATGTGCTGGCGATCGAACAAATTAAAGCTATCCACGCACGGATTCCAGACACGCATTTGGTCATGCACGGCTCGTCTTCCGTACCACAAGATTGGTTGAAGATTATTAACGAGAACGGTGGAGATCTTGGCGAAACTTACGGCGTACCGGTTGAAGAGATCCAAGAAGGTATCAAACACGGCGTGCGTAAAATCAATATCGATACGGATCTTCGTATGGCGAGCACCGGATCAATTCGTAAATTTATGGCGGAAAACCCGAAAGAGTTTGATCCACGTAAATATCTTGCCGTTGCACGTGATGCCATGAAAGGTATCTGCCTCGCACGTTTCGAAGCATTCGGCACCGCGGGCAATGCATCTAAGATCAAAGCTATAACGCTGGAAGAAATGTTTATTCGTTACGGCAATGGGGAATTGAACGCGACTGTTAAATAATCCACTTTGTTCAAAACATAAAAAAAGCGGCAATAGCCGCTTTTTTTATGTTTATCATTTGTCGAAAGGTCAGACAAATGCACCTTCTTCTTGTTTGCTTTCTTCTTTTACAGCCTGTTTTTGCTCTTCACCGTGTAACAGTTTTAAAGCAAATTCGAATGCTTGTTGGAAATCCAAAATCGCCGCTTTTGACGAACGCTGCATTTCTTCAAATAAGCCAAACTGTGTTTTATATTTGAGATTACCAATGGCCAGTGGGCCAATTCCACGGAAACTCACGTTATCGAACTCAACCAGCTCATTGTTATCTTGCATACCAACACCATCAATTCCACTCGGTGGAACCGCATTTGTATCCGCAGCAACTTTAAGGTTTGTCGCATTCTCAAGCACTGCACGATCTAAAACGCGAATACCGGCCTTAACTGCGCAAATAACAACATCAGCATCACGTACGGCTTCAATTCGCTGATCAAGCGTTTCCGCAGAAATCCACGGCACTTCTACATCATAACGTTCACAAAACCGGTTCGCCGCTTTAATGTCTTCGCCCGCAACCAACTGACATAGGTAAGGGTTAGCACCTTGCTTTGCTGCCAGTACAGCCGAACATAATCCAACCGGACCACCACCAAAAACCGCGACCGTTTTACCTTTCAACCCTTCACCGGTTTGCATGTTCAATGACTTTTCAACCAAGGCAACGACCGCTGCAGATGTTGTGTACGCACCATTCGGATCAGCAAAAACACCCACTTCAAACGGTGGCACCATGGCTTTTTTGGCGCTTTCCATCATATCAGTCGCGAGATTCACATCCCGACCACCAATGAAAAAACCAGTATCGTTAAAACGTTTGGGAGGACGGCAGAAGATCGCATCCTGAACCAGAGCCGTAATATCACCATTCACAATTCCCGTCAGTGGTGTGACCATATCGTAACCAGAATCTGCGGCCATCGTGACATCAAAAGGGCTTATGTTCGTACCGGGTGATACAAAGTATAAAATTCGTTGGGACATATTTTCACCTACATTCTATTAATCCATTAATAATAGGCTGACAATTCACATCCATGTCTGCCCGTAACCTGCATATCGGCCAGCTTAAGATTCGCTTAAATTTATTTTAAAAAAATGTAGGCTTAAACCAATTTCTATCAATGACAAACCTGATCATGAAACACCCTGCTTAGATCACTCTTTCGTCAAACGATCCTGTGCCTCGCGATATTTCGCTGCTGTTTTCGCAAGTACTTCTTCAGGTAAAACTGGCCCTGGTGGCGTTTTATCCCAATCCAATGTTTCCAAATAATCACGGATAATTTGCTTATCAAAACTCGGTGGGCTTATTCCAACAGAATAAGACTCCTCGGGCCAAAAACGTGATGAATCCGGCGTCAAAGCTTCATCGATCAAATGCAAAACATTCTTTTCATCAACACCAAACTCAAACTTAGTATCGGCGATAATAATGCCTCGATCGCGTGCAAACGTGGCGGCCTTTTTGTAGATTGAAATACTCACATCACGCACTTGATTCGCCAGATCAGCACCGATCAGTCCCACCGTTTCTTCAAACGAAATATTCTCATCATGATCACCCACTGCCGCTTTTGAAGACGGTGTATAGATCACTTCAGGTAATTCTTGCGCCTGCTCTAGGCCTGCTGGGAGAGCGATGCCACAAACCGCACCGGCCTTTTGATAATCTTTCCAGCCTGAGCCTATCAGGTAACCGCGCACAATCGCTTCAACTGGTAAGGCCTTTAAGCGCTTCACAATAATTGCACGATCAGTTACGAGTTGCCGTTCATCCGGATCTGGCAACACCTCCTCCAATGTTAGATCAGACAATTGATTCGGCACTAAATCCGCCATCATCTCAAACCAGAAACTCGACACGGTCGTTAGCACTTTGCCTTTACCTGGGATTGGATCAGGTAAAATGACGTCAAACGCTGACAGCCGATCAGTACTCACGATCAGTAAGTGATCATCCCCCACCGCATAAATATCACGGACTTTACCGCGATGGATTAAAGGCAAAGAAGAAAGATTCGTCTCAAAGACCGTGTCAGGACTCGTGCTCATGGTTATACTTTCACAACAACAATTAAAAGACCTATTTTCCCACGACCGGACCATTTGCACTATCACTATGAACAACATTTCTTATGCTTGACTGGAATCAGATAGACACCGTGTTTCTTGATATGGATGGCACACTGCTTGATCTGTATTTCGACAGCTTCTTCTGGCACCACCATTTACCCTTACGTTATGCTGATCACCATCAAATTCACGAAACCGCCGCGCGCGAACACATCCTGCCACGGTTACAAGCCAAAGAAGGCACACTCGAATGGTATTGTCTGGATTATTGGTCGGCAGATTTACAACTGGATATTCTCGGCCTTAAACATGAAGTTCGGCATTTGATCAATTGGCGTCCCAGTGCGCGCGAATTTTTAGCTTCACTACAACAATTAAATAAACGCATCGTCCTTGCCACCAATGCCGATCAAAATAGTTTATCGCTCAAACTAGCGGAAACAGATCTTGGCGAATTCATGCACAATATTGTCTCATCGCATGATCTAGGTTTCGCAAAAGAAGGGAATGGGTTTTGGGAAGCCGTCGCAGAAATTGAACCGTTTGATCGTGATCGAAGCTTGTTTATTGATGACAACCTTTCCGTGTTACGCAAAGCACGTGATTATGGAATTCGTCATCTTTTTTCAATTGATCAACCCGACAGTTCACAACCCCCTCGGCAAATTGACGAATTCATCGCACTCTCAGATTTTTCTGATCTGATCGAAACCGCACGAACACAAACCGGAAACAACCATGACTGAATCGAGACTGATCGAATTAGAAACCCGTATCGCCTATCTCGACGATACGTTACAAGATTTAAACACCACTGTTTATGAACAAGACCTACGCATCGCAAAATTAGAAATGATCAATAAACGCTTACTTGATCGCGTAAAAGAACTCGCTGATCTTGCTTACAATGCAAAAGTCATTGACGAAAAACCACCACACTATTAGTGCTCTTCTTCACCGATGATTTGTGATTTTTTATATGTTTATTAAACCTGGACAACGAAAGTGCTAAGAATTGATCTCGAAAAATCCGTGCACAATAGTGAACTCGATCTCGCCACCCTCTCACCTTTTCAGCGTATTTTGTTAACCACTGATGGCACCGTGACTGAAATTCTTGAAGCACAATTTTGGGAACCGATCGAATTGGTAAAATTGTTTCAAGACAACCGAAAATCTGATCACGCCATTCCCTACCTTAACTGCAAAATAAATACTGCACTGATGATCAGAAAAATTTTATTACGTGGTGAAAATTCTAAAACTAATTTTATCTATGCAGAATCGATTATCGTGCCTGATCATCTTGATGATGATCTACAAAATGGTTTACAAAATACCAATCAACCCTTGGGACGTTTAATGATCGATGCCAAGACAGAAACGTTTCGTGAGATTTTATCTTGTCAATATGAAACCGCCAAAGAATTAGCTGGTTATTTTCAGTTAAACGAAAATGATCAACTGATTTCACGAACTTATCGTATTTATGCAAAAAAACGCCCGATCATGTTAATCACAGAAAAATTCCCGGAAACGTCTTTTCTGTAAGCAAATTTAGATTAACTCTGGCTTATCCGTTTAGCCGAGGAAATATTTGAAACCTGCGTTAGTTTATCTAACAAATGCGTTAAGTGCGCAGTATCTCGTACTTCGATTGTTAATAACATTTTTACCGTATAACTTTCTCGATCAGACTGCGTATTCATTTCCAAAATATTTGCTTTTGCATTACTCATTATTTGCGTGATGTCACGCAGTAAACCTTGACGATCAAATGCCTGAATCTCAATGTGTGTTGCGAATGACTGTTGTTCCGCACCCCAACTAACTTCAATTAAGCGGCCCTTATGATCATCATTTAACTTCAACATATTTTTGCAAGTTTGCCGATGAATTGTAATGCCCTTTCCAACGGTGATATATCCAACAATATCATCGCCGGACACCGGCTTACAGCAACGTGCGAACTGCGTCATGATATTTCCTACACCTTTGACTTTAATCTCTCCACTATCTTCTGCTTCTTTGTGTATAGGTTTATTTTTAGGGGCAGGTTTTACAGGCTTATCTATTTCTAGAACACTGGCTAATTGCATCTGGCTAATATCACCACGACCTAATCGGATAAGAAAATCATCAGATCGATTTAAGTGAAAGTGATTAGTTATCATCTTAAGATCTATTTTTTCTAAACCTAATCGTTGACGTTCTTTTTCAAGTAAAGTTTTTCCATCAGCTAAATTTTGTTCATGATGTAGTTGCCGATACCATGCCTTTACTTTATTGATCGAATGACCGGATTTTAAATAACCTAAATTCGGATCCATCCAACCGCGGTTTGGCCCACCTTCTTTGGTTGTTAATATTTCAACCCGCTGACCGGATTTTAATTGATACGTTAATGGAACAATTTTTCCATCCACTTTTGCACCACGACAACGATGGCCAACTTCAGTATGAATGGCATAAGCAAAATCGAGTGGCGTTGCTCCTTTTATTAAATCTTTTATTTCCCCTTTTGGGGTTAAAACAAAAATACGATCGGCATAAAGTGCTGTCTGAAAGTCTGCGAATAAACCATCATCATCGGATTTGTTTTCTAAAATCGTTCTAATTGATTGTATGGTTTTTTCAACAGCCGCATCACGTTGACTCCCTTCTTTATAGCGCCAGTGAGCAGCCACACCCATCTCAGCATATTGATGCATTTCTTTAGTACGGATTTGTACTTCGACTGTTGCTCCACCGGGTCCAACGATCACAGTATGTAACGACTGATAGCCATTGCCCTTTGGGTTCGCAATATAATCATCAAATTCACGTGGCAAGTATTGCCAGAGGCTATGCACTAAACCGAGAATTTCATAACAACTTGCCAGTTTATCCGTGACAATCCTGACCGCGCGTAGGTCATATAGCTCATCAAAGTTAAGGTTTTTTTGTTGGATTTTTCGCCAGATACTATAGATATGTTTTGGTCTTCCAGAGACATCGGCTTGTATTTTTGAAGATTCTAAATTCGATCGTAATAATTGAATATAGTCTTTTAAATAGGCTTCTCGGCCAACACGATTTTCAGCTAATTTTTTTGCTATGTGTTTATATGCTTGCGGATCTAAATATCGGAAAGCAAGGTCTTCAAGTTCCCACTTAAATTGAGCTATTCCCATCCGGTTTGCTAGCGGTGCATAAATATCTATAGTTTCACGTGCAATGTAGTGACGTATTTCATAACTTTCTGTTGCAATATCACGTAAACGTTGGATACGAAAAGCTAACCGAATAATCACTGCCCGCACATCTTGTACCATCGCAAGCAACATCCGGCGTAAAGTTTCTGCTTGTTCCGGCTTGTCTAATACCGCTTCTGAATAATCATGAAAATGATTTAATCGAATTGTATTTTCTGTCAGCATCGCAATTTTTTCACCAAATTGCTCAGTCAAATCTTTTGACTCGACATCTAGCAAACGCGGATCAGACAGCAATGCCGCGATCACCGTTTCACCATCAACATGAATTGATTTAAGAATCTGAGCGACATCCAACCCATTCGGCATCGGATGTTGAATTGACTGTACTGCAATAACTTTTTCTAATGCCGCATGAATTAGACGAACGACCTCGTCGCTATATCCTTCTGTTAGGAATGCTGTCCAATGTTGGATGTTCTTATCAGAATGATCTTCGGTAATTTTAGTTAGTTGATCAGCTTTTTTCATACTTTTTAATCAGTCTTTATTGCATCGATGCTGTTGCTGCATAGCATAACAAACATCCGTTTAACGCACAGATCTGCACGCAAAGAATTTTTCTCACTGCTGATACCCAATAGAATTTACTGCATAATGCTTCATCCATTACGTTGCTGCAGATGTCCTTATGCAAACAAATCAATCTTACTTAACCAAGACGCTTGTTCGAAAAATCTTCAGCATTGTTCTTTATGCCGGTTTAATCACTAGCGCAGTGCTGGTCGTTAATCACAGTTTAAAAAGTATCTCGTTACAATCACGTCTCGCAGATACCATGAGCATGGAAGGAAAGTCTGATCTCGCGTGGGCGGAATTACTTGAATCTTTAAGCTTACGCCTCTACAAAGGTGCGTCTGATCGCATTGTTCAACATCAACAATTGGTCAATACCGTTGAGAATGAAAAACAGCAATCACAACAATGGACGTTCATTTTTTTTCTGATTACGGGGGTTTTTTTTATTTATCAATGGCAGATTAGCAAACGAATTAACGAACCAGAACATCTCTGGCGACATGTATTACTTCTCGCCGTGATCTGTTTAATTGTTGGCCTGATCGCTCCCATGATGCAAATGACAGCCTATAAAAATTTACCGGTTCTCGGCGATGTTATTTTTAAATTTGAAGCAAAAAGTATTCTTTCTACCGTTGCGAGTTTATTTCAACATGGCAGTGTCGTCGTCGCTTTGATCATTACTTTATTTAGTATTTTGACTCCGATTTTAAAACTCAGTGTTGTCGGGATGAATTTATTTGATGTCTCACGCCCACTTCACCAAAAAGCCCATCACCTCATTCATGCCTTAGGAAAATGGTCCATGGCGGATGTTTTTGTCGTCGCCGTATTACTTTCAATTTTCGCACTCGATGCTCAAGGGTTTACGAAAGCACAACAAGAAATTGGTATTTATTTTTTTGCTGCATATTGCGTCCTTTCTTTACTGGTCACAAATGCGGTTTTAAAAGAAAAAGATTAATTTTAAATATTTATTTTTTATAAAAAATGAATACGATTTACTTCACTAACCAGCCACCCGTCGCTTGCACCGGTGTTAAATCTCCTGCTGCATCGACCCACGCGACTAACGCTTGCTGAGAAGAGTCAATTTTGACCATCGGTAAATTGGTCATAACAGTATGCATATTTGCTTGTTGTTGCATGGGAATACGTTGATGTGCGAGTACGACAAAATCATGTTTTAATTTCAGACCTTGATTTTCACCTGCATCGACTTCTGTTTCTAAATCAAAACCTAAAATTGCGACATTAATTCTCGCTCGTTGGAGTGATTCATTCACTGCCGGTGAATAGCTTGCTGTGATCGCATCGTCCTTGACTTCAACACGTAACACACCGGATTTTTCTTCCACAATTTGAATAGGATCGTGCACGGGTTGTCGATAAAACCAGCCACGCCATTCGCGACCATTGAGCATCATGCCGGGCGTGTAAACCGTGCTGACCTGATCAGCCATGGCGTATAGTCGTTGTCGATCACCAAAGTGGGCTTGCGCAAAACGATCGGGCCAGCCGATGCGATCCCAATAATCCACATGAAACGCGACTGGGATGATCTGGTTCCATAAACGCGCATCGTCTTTGAATTCACTAACCCACTCATCCGCTGGTGGGCAACTACTGCAACCTTCTGAAGTATATAACTCGATTAAATTGACGCGCTCATCACCACTTTCGAATGTGAGGCTCTCTGCTTGTACGACTGCGATCAGCAAAAACCACATGCCGACGACTAAAAATGAGGTTTTCATTCCCGCTCTCCTGTTTGTTGCGCTTAATTTGTAGGACGCAACGGACAATGGAATGTTTCACAACGTGTCTTATTTTGAGACTTGTGCACGACCTTCACCGCGCGGATCGCTCGCAGCGGTGGTTTTACCAGTTTTTTTATCGATCAAAATCGCCTGCATATTGCCGTAATTTCGGCCCATTTCTTTCAACACATGGCCACGTTTCATTAAACCGCTCTGCTCTTCTTCGCTCAAACCGTCTTTCTCAAACTGCACCAGATCCGGCATAAATTGATGATGATATCGCGGTAAACTCACCCAAGATTCAACGTCATGTCCCTGCATAAAATCCAATGCGCCGAGAATAACCATACTAATAATGCGACTGCCACCCGGCGTACCGAGAATGGCGATCTGATCATCCGATTCAATAAACGTCGGCGTCATGCTGGAAAGTGGACGTTTACCTGCTGCAATTGCATTAGCCCGATCCCCGACTAATCCATATCCATTCGGGGTATTCGGCGCGATCGAAAAATCATCCATTTCATCGTTCAGCAACACACCTGTACCCGGCACCACAAACGCCGATCCGAACGGGTAGTTAATACTTAATGTTGCCGAAACCCGATTTCCGACACGATCAATAACCGAAAAATGTGTGGTGTCCGTTCCTTCTGAACGCGGTGTTTCACTCGTTTCAGCCGGTGTTGCACGATCAAGCTTGATTGAAGCTGCTTTCATCGTTGCGTATGGTTTGCTCAAAATACTCGCCGGAAATGGCACAAAATCCGTATCGCCCATGTACACAGCGCGATCACGATAAGCACGTTTCATCGCTTCGATGATCAGGTGTTTGCGTGTAATTGGATCCAATTTATCCAGTGGTTTACGTTCGAGAATATTTAATGTCTGCACCATCACTGCCCCACCGGAAGACGGTAATGCAGCGGAAGTAATCTTGTAATTTTTATATGTGCCGCGAATTGGTTCACGCTCGACAATATTGTAATCAGCGAGATCCGCTAACTGCCAGATGCCGCCCGCTGCGCGTGTTCCATCGACTAATTTTTTTGCGATCTCACCCGCATAAAAACCTGCGTTGCCTTTTGCCGCGACATTTTCCAATGTGGTGGCGAGATCCTTTTGCACTATCAGTTCACCCAGTTCTGGAATTTCATTATCACGCAAAAATATTGCCGCAGCAGCCGGTGATGCACGCAATGCATCGAGCCGGAAACCGAGCATTTTTCGATAACGCGGTGTGACAGGAAAACCTGTTTTCGCAATCCTGATCGCCGGGTCAAGGGTTTCAGCCAAACTCAACTTTGCGTATTTTTCGGATAAATGTACCAGCGCGGCAATCGTCCCTGGAATACCCGCCGACAATGCACCATCTAAAGATGCTCGCGGAATCACCTCGCCTTGAGCATCCAAATACATATCCGCATGGGCTTGGCCCGGTGCTTTTTCGCGGCCATCGATCATGACTTGTACCTGATCAGATGCTTGGTGTAGTAACCAAAAACCACCACCACCAATTCCTGATGAATATGGCTCGACAACAGCGAGTACAGCACTCACCGTGATCGCGGCGTCGAATGCGTTTCCACCGTTTTTTAGTATCGCCATCCCCGCTTCCGTCGCTAGCGGGTGTGCGCTGGCAATCGCATCAGCATTGCTCACTTCATGTTGTTCAAAATCTCCACTCTCAAGCGAAAGTGTTGGTGAAACACGCGGTTCAGCAAAACAAAGACTACAAATTAATGTGGATGCAACAACGGTAAGCGTTTGTTTCATGATCAAGATGTTTCCTGCAATTTTGCGTATTTGCGCTGCAACGTCTCGTTGCTTTCAACGTGATCGGGATTGGTCGGAATGCAATCAACCGGACACACTTCCACGCATTGCGGCGTATTAAAATGCCCGACACATTCGGTGCAAAGATCCGGATTAATTTCGTAATATTCTTCACCTTGCGTGATCGCCATGTTCGGACATTCCGGCTCGCAAATATCACAATTGATACATTCTGCTGTGATCATTAATGCCATTGAATCACTCCTTTAGGCAAACCGTTTGTTCAACGCTGACAAGACATTCGGCGTCACGAATGCGCTGACATCGCCACCCAGTCGTGCAATTTCACGCACCAGTGAGGATGAAATATACGAATATTGTTCTGCTGGCGTGAGGAAAACCGTATCCGCTTCGGGTATCAGTTTTCGATTCATATTGGCCATTTGGAATTCATATTCAAAATCAGACACAGCCCGCAATCCGCGTAAAATAATATACGCATCATGTTCGCGCGCGCAGTCGGCCATTAATTTATTGAAACTCACAACGCGGGTATTTGGAACGGCTGACAATGATCCTTCCGCTAACTCAATCCGTTCAGCGGTGGTGAAAACCGTATTTTTCGATGTGCTGTCAGCCACGGCAACAATGACTTCATCGAATAACACACTCGCCCGACGCACGATGTCTACATGACCTAATGTCATTGGATCAAAAGTCCCTGGGTAAATTGCTCGCTTACTCATCTACGTCTTTCCAACTCATGCCGGTTAATCAGAACGTTATTGTAGCAGTTTGGATTAGGAACGCTTGATTGGTTTATGCAGGAGAGTAACGGTATAAACCGAATTTAACTTGGCCCGCTTGCTTCTCTTTGACGATCTGAAAATGGGCAGGTAAGTCGAACGCTTGGCCTTTATCTTGTTCGATATACACGAGTGACTGGTCGGTTATCCAAGCTTGCGAGACAATTTTTTCCAAACTGTGATTAAGAAGTTGATCGACAAAAGGTGGATCAAGAAAAACAATATCAAACACCTGATCAGACGGATTGCTCAACCACTGCAGTGCATCGGTTTGCTCTATCTGCAAACGCTGCATGACGGTTGGATCTTCCGACTTTAGTAAACTGGTGTGGGCGATTTGCAGGTTTTTAAAAGCGATCAGATCACGTTCGAGCAGGGTGACTTTTTTTGCACCGCGTGAAGCGGCTTCAAACCCGAGTGCACCGCTACCGGCAAACGCATCGAGACAATTCGCGCTAGGCAGATCAAACTGTAACCAGCTAAATAAGGTTTCACGCACGCGATCGGTGGTCGGACGTAACCCTGTAATATCGGCAACGGGCAAAAGCCGGCGACGCCATTCGCCGCCAATGATTCTCACGGATCCGGATTCCGTCTTTTTATTCATGCTCGACCTATTCCGCTGCACCACCGACGATCACGGTGACCATTTTGTCAGGATCTAATCGGCGGCGCATGGCATCACGCGTGTCGTCGATCGAGAGCTGTTCGATCTGACAGATAAACGCATCAAGATAATCCAATGGCAAACCGTAATAACCAATCATCGCAAGGTATTCGACGATTTTACGGTTACTATCGATACGCATCGGAAAACCACCCGTAATATTTTTAATCGTCGAGCTAAATTCTTCTTCTGTCTGACCCTCGACGACATATCCGCGAATGGTGTCCTTTAATACCTTCACGCCTTCATCGGCCTGATCGTTCCGCGTTTGCATGCTCGACATGAACGGCCCAAGTTCTGCCATCGGCGAAAAATAGCTGTAAACGCTGTAAGACAATCCCCGTTTCTCGCGTACTTCTTCACTCAAGCGTGAGACTAAACCACTGCCACCGAGTGAGTGATTACCCACATACAACGCGAAATAATCATCATCACCACGCCGCATTCCTGGCTGACCCACAATGATCGTCGTTTGTGTTGAAGGATGTTGAATGCGGATTTCCTTACTTTCTGTGAGAGTTTTTACTGCCGGTACTTTTTCTGGTTTCTTACCGACAGGTAGATCATTTACCAACTGATCCGCCATGGATTCTGCCTGCTGACGCGTGACATCACCGGTAATTGCGATCACCGCATTTTTCGCCGTGTAATAGGTTTTGTAAAAATCGACCAAATCTTCTCGCTGTAGGGCGGTAACGGTTTCTGTCGTGCCGCTCATTGGATGCCCATACGGATGCTCACCATAAATCGCCTCGTAAAACGCATCTTGCGCAATGGCGGACGGAGATTGTTTTTTCTGTTCAAGGCCGATCAGCATACGCCGCTGTTCCCGCTCAAAGGCAGTTTGTGGAAAATCCGCTTTAGTTAATAATGTCGTTAACGCATTTAAAGACGCATCTAGCTTGCTCTGCTCAGTGAGTGTGCGCACACCAACCCACGCCATGTCGATCAGTGATCCATAATCCAGTTGCGCGCCAACATCTTCAAACGCTTCACTTAATTCTTGCGCTGTTTTTCCTCCAGCACCCTCGGCGAATAAGCCATTGGTTAACGATGCCAACCCCCACTTATCTCCTTCGCGCGCGCTACCGGCATCAAACACTACTCGTACATCCACCATAGGTAATTCAGGTGCCGGCACAAAATATACATTCGCGCCATTTGCCGTTTGCCAATGTTGGATTGCTGGCCCGGCCATCGCAGGCACGCTGATGAAAGTGACAATGAAAAGTAAAGCAATACGATTAACGCGTGTCATAGTCATAGACTCATAATTGTTCTAGTGTTTCGGAAAATTCAGGTAAGTGTTTTCGTCAGTGACGCCTTGATTACTCGGCGACCTGATCGGCTTGCGCCAGCTTCTCAGGTGGCTTTGGTTTTAACACTGCCACGGTTAAGTGATCGTCAATCAGGTATTTTTGCGCGACGGCTTGCACTTGTTCAGCCGTGACTTGATTTATTTTCTCAAGATAATCATCGCGAACTTTCCAATCTAGGCCGATGGTTTCCAACATGCCGATCACCATTGCTTGATAATAAACCGTGTCTTTTTCGTAAACATCGCTGGCGATCGTTTGCGCTTTCACCCGTGCTAACTCGCTGGCCTCAAGCGGTTCATTTTTGACCTTTTCGATCTCGGCTCGTAATGCGGTTTCGACGTCTTCGATGGATTTCCCTTGCGCGGGTGTGCCGCTCAACATGAACAAGGTGTCGAGTCGCGAAAGAATGCTATAGCCTGCACCGGCGCTGGAGGCGATCTCTTGTCCACGCACTAAGTTACGCGTAAAACGTGAGCTATCGCCACCATCGAGTACGCTGGATAACACTTCCAATGCGTAGATGTCGCTTTCAGGTACATGTTCTGGATCTTGCACCGCACCAACCAGCGCTGGGACTTTATATCCCATCATTACACTGGGTACGCGAGTATTCTCATCTTTAACAATCAGGCGTTTCTCACCCGTTTGTTCTATTTCTGGTCGGGGTTTGAGCTCTGCTAAGGTTTCCGGTTTGAGAGGACCAAAATGTGTTTCTGCAAGCGCATACACTTCATCTGCATCAACATCACCGACCACCACAACCACGGCATTATTCGGCGCGTACCACATGTTGTACCAATCTCGCAGATCAGCCAGCTCGTAATTGTAAATGTCCGCCATCCAACCGATTACAGGATTACGATACGGGCTGGTTTGAAAGGCCGTCGCCTGAAGTTTTTCGTAAGCGAGTGAGCTGGGCTTGTCATCAGTACGCATGCGGCGTTCTTCCGTTACCACATCACGTTCTTTTTGGAATTCGGTATCATCAAGGATCAAATTACGCATGCGATCCGCTTCTAATTTAAAACTGATCGGCAAACGGGATTTTTCTAATTGCTGATAATAAGCGGTGTAATCACTACTGGTGAAGGCATTTTCGTTACCACCATTTTCAGAAATAATCCGTGAGAATTCACCCGGTGCGATGTCTTTTGTGCCCTTGAACATCATGTGTTCAAGCATGTGTGAAATACCGGTGATGCCTTCATGCTCATAACTGGCGCCGACCTTGTACCAGACTTGCGTGACCACCACGGGTGCGCGGTGATCCTCTTGAACGATCAACTTCAGACCATTCTCTAAATTAAATTCATGTGTGCCGGTCGCGTCCTGCGCCAGAATATTCTGGCTAAGTAACGCACCCAGTAAAAATATGCCTGATTTGTGAAACACCGTTTAGCTTCTCCTCGTGACATGCAACGAATGTTAGGATAGCGTATTCCACACTTTAGTTCCTCGAACGACAACGATGTTTTCATTCACACGCAAAAACAAAAAAACACCAACAGACACGATACAGACAGACGTGCCTGCCTCAGCTGAACCACAAGAACCGGAAAAGAAAGGGTTTTTCAAAGGCCTTAAATCCGGTCTGGCTAAAACCCGCGCGAATCTCACCGGCGGAATCAGCTCTCTATTTACACGCGGCGAAAAAATTGATGCACGATCACTGGACGAACTGGAAGATCAACTGCTCATGTCCGATGTCGGCATCAGCGCAACAACACGAATCATCGACGGATTACGTGATCGACTTAAAAAACAAAAACTCGAAGACGGCGCAACACTAAAAACCGCCTTACGTGATCAAATGCTGGAACTGCTTGATCCGGTCACACACCCCTTAAACATTCCAACTGATTTGGACGGTCCATTTGTACTCCTCATGGTTGGCATCAACGGTGCGGGCAAAACCACCACCATCGGCAAACTCACCCAACGTTTTCAAGATCAGGGTTTGTCAGTGGCGTTGGCGGCGGGCGATACATTTCGTGCAGCGGCTGTCGAACAACTACAGACTTGGGGACAACGTAATAATGTCACCGTGATCGCGCAAGCTGCGCAGGCCGATCCATCCGCGGTGATCTTCGATGCGATCAACTCCTGCAAAGCCAAAAACATTGACGTTCTAATCGCCGACACCGCCGGTCGCCTACAAACTCAAACTCACTTAATGGAAGAACTGCGCAAAATCCGCCGCGTGATCAGCAAAGTGGATGCCACCGCGCCGCATGAAGTGATGTTAGTTATTGACGCCACCACGGGGCAAAACGCGATCAACCAAGCAGAAAAGTTTAATCAGGTTGCTGGCCTCACGGGACTGACCTTAACTAAACTCGACGGTACCGCAAAAGGTGGCGTTGTGTTTGCGCTGGCTGATCAGTTTTCCATCCCGATCCGCTTCATCGGCGTCGGCGAACAAAAAGAGGATTTACGTGTGTTTAACGGGCAAGAATTCGTGGATGCCTTGCTCGACATGGAGGAGGAATAGCCGCTCGTGATCCGATTTTCTGAGGTCACTAAACTGTATCCGGGACAAGGCGAAGCGCTCAAAGCGTTAAATCTTTATGTGCCTGCCGGACAAATGGTGTTTGTCACGGGTCATTCTGGCGCGGGCAAAAGCACCTTGCTGCGCCTGATCGCGTTAATGGAAAACCACACACGTGGTCAAATTTTAATCGATGGCGTGAATATCGAAAAAATCCCAGAAAAACACCGCTACTTTTTGCGTCGTCAGATCGGGTTTATTTTTCAAGATCATCGTTTGTTGTCGGATCGCACTGTGTTCGACAATGTTGCCCTGCCACTGCAAATTGCCGGTTTTAATCACCGCGAAATTCCATCTCGTGTGCAAGCGGCGTTAGATAAAGTCGGCTTACTCGATAAGCAGAAAAAAAACCCGCTCATGCTCTCCTCTGGTGAGCAACAGCGCGTCGGCATTGCACGTGCGGTGGTGAATCGCCCGCCAATCCTGCTTGCGGATGAACCGACCGGTAATCTTGATCCGCAATTGTCACTTGAAATCATGCGTTTATTTGAGCAGTTTAATCAGATTGGTGTGACCGTGGTGATCGCATCGCATGCGCTGGATTTGATCATGCAATTGGAGCACCGCATTATTGCGCTGGCAAATGGACAGCAAATTGCTTTTGAGCAAGATCAGGTTTTACCGAATGTCTGAACCGCGTAAGAACAAACTGCATCGCTTTGATCAGAACTGGATAAAAACGAATGTCGACTGTTTGAAAGCCGCATTCCAACAACTGATCAAAACACCGATCGGCGCGTTCATGACCATTGCAGTGATCGGCATTGCCCTCGCGCTTCCCGCAGGATTGTCGCTGGCATTAGGTGGCTTACAAAATCTCAGCGGCGTGACCGATCCTTCGCGGCAAATCCATGTTTATTTCACTGAGTCCGTTACCGACGCAGATCGTGATCAACTCACTCAACAACTCCAAAACCGTGCCGGATTATCCACAATTGAGACAATCACACCGGAACAAGCGTTAGACGCGTATAAGCACAGTGGTGAAACGTCGGGGTTTCTCGATCTACTCGATGAAAACCCGCTGCCTTATAGCCTGATCATTACCCCGGATGATCAACTCACCCCTGATCAGATCGCCAGTATCGTCGATGAAATTCGTCGCAACGACAACGTTTCGCTTGTTCAACATGACGCCGTATGGGCGCAGCAACTTCACAAACTCTTGTATCTGCTGAAACAGATCACACTCGTGTTAAGTGTGCTGCTGATCTTGAGCGTTATCCTGATCATCAGTAATACCATCCGCGTCACGGTGCAATCGCGCTTGCCGGAAATTCAACTCTCGCGTCAGTTCGGCGCAAGTCGGCGCTTCATACGCCGCCCATTTCTATATCAAGGTTTACTGTACGGATTGATCGGCGCGCTCTTCGCCAGCCTCTTACTCCTGATCAGTTCAAGCTTATTAAGCGATCCGGTTCTGAGCCTTCTTCACGAATTTCAGATCAATACAGATACCCTTTCACTGCCCTATTTCAAACACATTCTCAGCATGCTGATCTTCGGCGTGGTCGTTGGCATCGCGACGGCCTGGATGATGGTCAGCTGGGTATTGCGAGATCTTGAATCGCGGGATTTTTTCTGATCGAACAGCCCCGCTTTCGCTGTAACCCGTGTAAAATTTGCCTTAAATTAAGATTTGATTAAATTCCTTTTTGAGAAAGATTCAGAACAACTTAAACCTCTTTCTTCCTATTTATATTCTGATGATAAAAAGCAAACGAATGTAACACATTGAAATTTCGGGCTAATATCAGTTGCCCAGTACACGAATTCGGAGTTATATGGATTTTCTGTATATGTCTGCGGGAAGATCTCTTTAGATCTGACATCTACCCCACAATTTAGTCGTTTACTTACAATAGAGGAGGGAGAGTGGTGAAAAAAATACTAACACTGCCAATTTTCGGATTAGTTGTTTCTTGTACGATGACCGGCGATATTGTTCCTACTGGGCCTGACTCATACATAATTAGCACAGTCGCATGTCCCGCTTGTGGTGGAACAACCAAATCAACAACAATGGCATTCAAAGAGGCTGGGGAATTCTGTATATCACAGGGAAAACGCTTATTAAAATCTAATATGACAAATGATCGATGGTTTAACGAAGCCGGGGAAACAGTTCTTGAATTCCGTTGCTTAGAAGAAGATCACCCAGCCTTCATTAGGGCAGATGAACGCAGGGAAAGCGATATCATAATCGAGCACCGCTAAAACCCTATAGACCTGAGTCGATTTGGAGTGATATTTTTTATACTGGGAATGTCGTTGTCATCTACAAATTTTATTAAACAGGACTGTAGAATCTAATTTGCAATATAAGATTTTTATTTAATTCAAATATGCTGTTTAAATTTTCAAACTAAATCCGCAAACAAATTTGGATACCTTCAACGCCACTAACTCTTAAATTCTCATCATTCAAAGAATTAAAAAATTGAACCTTATTCTCTCCAAAGTGGAACTCCCTGTAAAATTAGCACTCAAACTTTCCGAGTGCTAAGATACGCATCCTTGGAGGAATTTTAAACCATGCTGAACACATCTGAATTACAACTTGCTCTGCCTGCTGGTTCGCTTGAGACCTATATCCATTCGGTCAATACGGTACCTATGCTAACGGCGGAAGAAGAGCACGACCTGGCTGAACGCTTTAAGCAAGATGGCGATTTGAATGCTGCTCGTCAGTTAGTTTTGTCGCACCTGCGTTTTGTGGTGAAAGTCGCGCGTGGATATCAGGGCTATGGCTTGGCACAGAATGATCTAATTCAGGAAGGAAATGTCGGCCTGATGAAAGCGGTAAAACGGTTTGATCCTTCAGTCGGTGTGCGTTTGGTGACGTTTGCGGTGCATTGGATCCGTGCTGAGATTCATGAGTTCGTGATCAAAAACTGGCGGATCGTGAAAGTCGCGACAACCAAAGAACAGCGAAAATTGTTCTTCAATTTACGTAGTGCAAAAAAACGACTGGGCTGGTTGAACCAAGATGAAGTGAACGAAGTGGCGGCTGATCTGGGTGTCAAACCCGAAACTGTGGTTGAAATGGAGCAACGCCTCAACGCTCATGATGCTTCGTTTGATCTTGGTAATGATAGTGATGATGACGATAACACGTACACGCCAGCACAGTATTTAGAGGATAATCGTTTTCAACCCGAAACCACCGCCGAAACAGATCAGTTTGATGCGCTGCAGTCGGCAAATCTGACAAAAGCCCTAACTGAACTGGATGATCGTGCGCGCGATATCGTGATGCGTCGTTGGTTAGCAGAAGATAAACCGACGCTGCATGAGCTGGCTGAGGAATATCAGGTTTCTGCTGAACGCATTCGTCAGCTTGAGAAAAATGCGATCACAAAACTGCGCAAAGCGATGGAAAGTACTGCAGCATAATTATCTAAAGCGAACAGTAAGCAACGACACTTCCCCGGCCCCACTGATTCACACATCAGCATCGCCAGAAACAAGGCAACCGGGGAAGATTAATTCCAATACGCGAGAAACACGAACTCGCAAATTACCCTTCTAATAATTCAACCATATAACCGTCAGGATCTTTAACGAAAGCGATAACTGTCGTGCCGCCTTTCATTGGTCCCGCTTCGCGCACCACTTCACCGCCAGCTTGTTTAATGCGATCAGCCGCTTGGTAAACATCATCGACACCGATCGCGACATGACCATAGGCGTTTCCTAAGTCATAGCTCTTGGTTCCCCAATTGTGAGTTAATTCCAAAACCGTATGATCAGACTCATCGCCATAACCCACAAATGCGAGGGTGAATTCGCCTTCTGGGTATTCTTTTTTGCGTAACAGGTTCATACCAAGTACGTCGGTATAAAACGCGAGCGAGCGATCAAGATCACCAACGCGCAACATGGTGTGTAGCATTCTCATTTAACTTCTCCTCTTTGAACTGCCTCTTATTAACGCCGAGTTTGTTTTATTCTGAACAAGAGCAATGTAACTGATAACAATAACAACGCCGCGCCACCATTGTGCGCTACGGCAATATCGAGCGGTAACCCTTTGACGATATTTGTGATTCCTAAACTGATTTGAATAAATAACGCGACAATCACGATCTGACCGGCTCGGCGAATCTTCGGTAATTGGCTACTCAGTGCCAGCACAGCCAATGTGATCACGGTAAAAAAGGTCAGCACTGCGCCGAGTCGGTGGGTGACATGGATCGCAGTTCGCGCCGCTGTTTTTAATACGCCGAATTCGTAATCAACCCCAAGGCCACGCCACAAAGTAAAGCCTTCATGAAAATCCATCACTGGCCACCAACGACTTTGACACATTGGTAAATCCGGGCAAATCATCGCCGCGTAATTCGTGCTGGTCCAACCGCCGAGAAAGATTTGGATATACACCACAACGAGCGCTACGATCGCCATTGGCCAGAGCAGTTTGCTTTCCGGTTTCAGTTGGATAACTGGCGTGTGTTTACGGCTGCTTAAATACAACCAAAACAATAACAATAACGTCGTCATACCACCGAGCAAATGTCCTGTCACGACCAGTGGCTTCAACAATAAGGTCACCGTCCACATGCCCAACATGCCTTGAAAAATCACTAAACCAACTAACACGATCGGTAAGATCAACGGCTGATCAGGATCGGTGCGATTGCGCAACGCCATGCCTGCGAGGATTAAAATCAATAAGCCTAGACCGCTCGCGAGATAACGGTGGATCATTTCTTTCCAGGCTTTTCCCACTTCCAGCGTTCGCACATCTTCTGTGTTGAAGGCTTCATGAACATGCTCTTCACTGGCCGGTACGATCAATTTACCATAACAACCTGGCCAATCTGGACAACCTAATCCCGCATCGGAAAGACGCACATATGCGCCAAGTACGATCACACAAAAAGCTACAATTAAGGTGAATAGAGTCAGGTTTCGGAATATTTTCATAGCAAGGTTTCAATCGTTTGTTGTAAGTATTGTCCAACTTGGGTTGGATCTTGTTGAGCTTGAAACGGTAAAAAATCAACCGGGGTTAATAATCGTTCGCTTAAGGTGACCAGCGTTTCAGAACATTTCTGATAATCCCGATCCACTTGGCTGGCGACACAGGCAATCAACGACAGGCCCGACGCACGAATCGCAGCCGCCGTTAGTAAAGCATGGTTAATACAGCCGAGTCGTAAACCGATCACTAAAATCACGGGAGTATTGAGTTGTTTCGCCAGATCAGACACATCTTCCTGATCATTCAACGGTACTCGCCAGCCACCGACCCCTTCAATGATCAACCGGTCTGTTTGTTTTTTTAAAGCATCAGCCTGATGGCAAATTTCTGTGATTGAAATTTCCTGTCCGGCATCCTTCGCTGCAAAATGAGGTGAAATCGGCGGTTCGAAAATATACGGGTTGATCTGTGAATACGGAACATTCACATTGCTCACTGATCGCAAAATCATTGCATCACTATTACGTAATCCCTTATCTGTTTTTTCACTTCCGCTGGCAATCGGTTTCATGCCGATACAGCGTAGGTCACGCTGTGTTAACGCATGCACCAGCGCCGCACTCACAAAGGTTTTACCAACTTCCGTATCTGTCCCGGTGACGAAAAAACTTGCTGTTTTCTCAACCATAACGACGTTTTATATCTGCTGCAGGAAAGTGTGAAACGGTACTGCCATCTTGTGGCCGCGCGTTTTGTGCTGGTATCCATGCTTGTGCAAAAACCACCTCGTAAGTAAGCGGTAACTTACCGTCAATCAGCATTGGTTTATAGGCTTGTTCGAGTTTCCTTAATGTTTCACGGGTTAATGCTGATCGCGATCGAGTGTCTTCAGAATAAGTCGCACCTAAATCTTTTAAGTCTTTCAACAGGCTGTGTAAGTTTGGGTAAGTAAGCGTGTAATACTCAACATCTAACACCGGCTCGGCAAACCCTGCCCTGATCAATGCATCCCCAACATCATGCATATCAGGAAAATGATGTACCGGCACGTTTTCATCCACCTGCTGCCAAGCGTCACGTAATTCATGCAATGTGTCTGGCCCAACCGTGGTAAATGTCAACACGCCATCTTTACGCAGCACGCGCCGGCATTCAGATAAAACTGCGTCTAGCTGATGGCTCCATTGCATCGTTAAGTTGGAAAAAACCATATCCACACTGTCATCCGCGAATGGTAATTGATCCTGATCAGCGCAGATTTGTTTAATGCGACTTCTAAATCTCGGTAAAGATTCGCCTTGCTTTTCCAACATACCGATGGCGATATCAACAGAGAGTAAATTAGATCTTGGATAGCGTTGCGAAAGAGCCTGACTTCCGATGCCTGTTCCTGAGCCGAGATCAAGAATACGATCCGGTTTTATCGACAGTAAATCCAATCGATCTAATTGCTCATTTCTCACCGTTTCTTGAATGATCGCTGCGGCATCGTAAGTTTGCGCTGCGCGCGAAAAAGAATGGGCAATTTTGCGTTTATCTAACATAGGCTGATCCTAAGCGTGAGCCTCTAGAAAAGCGAGAATTTCGTTCGCGACTTTTTGTGCATCCGTTAAAAAAGGTGCATGTCCAGTATCTGCAATCAACCTAGACGAAAAGGTCGGGAGTAATTTTTTCAGATCTTCACGCACAGCCGCAGGCACTAATGTATCGTTTTCACCGTAAATTCCTAAAACGGGAATCTTTAACGCTGTCCAGTTTTCTCGCAGATCTGCGTGCTCAAGGAACTCTAAACCTGATCGCAACGCTCTCTCGTCAGGGGCATAACGGTTCATGGTTTTTAGTTCGCGCAGCCAGTTTTTCTGATCGCGACTACCTTCACTGATCAGATAATTGAAGGTTTCCAACGTCGCTTGTGGCACACGCAAATATTTCTCGATAAAGCCATCCAATACCTTTACGGGCATGGCATTTTTCCAGCTTTGCTTTTGTGCAAAACACGGTGTGCCTGAAATCAATGTGCAGGTTCGATAACGATCAGGCAAACGATCTGCAAGATCTATTGCCAGCAAAGCACCCATAGACCACGCTAAAATTGCGAGTGGTTGTGTCGTTTCGATCGCATGCTTTTCTAACAATTGTTGATCAACCCAATCTGATAAGGATCGTACGCCCTCAGTCGCAAGCCAAGGTGTTTGTGCATAACCGGGTAAATTGATTTCAATCATGTCGACAGATGGCTCAAGCAAAGGGCGCATGTCATCGAACACGCCACAATCGAAACCCCAACCGTGAATCATGACAAGTTTTATTTTCTCTTCGTTCACTTTAGACACGCAACTAACGCCTTAACCAACCCATCTATTTGATCTTTTTCATGCAGGCTTGTCAGGGTAATTCTCAAACGTGATTGCCCTTCTGGTACCGTCGGCGGCCTGATTGCTGAAACATAAAATCCATTTTGAAGTAATTGCTTACTAACTTTCAACGTCTTCTCATTCAGCCCTATTACCACCGGCTGAATCGGCCCGGTGGCAGCTGGGTTAAGGTTTATCCCGTTTTCAATCGCCTGTTCGCGAAAATAATCCACCAGTTCCTTGAGTTTTTCCCGACGCCAATTTTCTTGCTCAATCAGCCCTACTGCACACTGCATTGCATAAGCCTGAGCCGGTGGCATAGCGGTACTATAAATGTATGATCGGCTAGATTGGATCAAACTGTTTATCACGATTTCTGAACCGGCAACGAAAGCGCCTGCCCCACCAAACGATTTTCCAAACGTCCCGATCAACACTGGAACGTGAGCTTGTGACAATTTCGCCTCGGCAATCGCACCTCGTCCTTGTGGACCAAGCCAACCTATTCCGTGCGCATCATCGACAACTAAATTTGTTTTGTTCTGCTGGCAGGTTTTTGAGAGTAATAGAAGATTTGCTAGATCGCCATCCATGCTGAATACCGAATCGCTGATGACCCATTTTTCCTGATCACACTCTTCCGCTAACTTGCTTGCAAGTGTAGGGTAATCTACGTGCTGATAACGACGAATTTTCGCACCGGATAATTTCACCCCGTCGATTAAAGAAGCATGGCATAAGCGATCTAAATATACGTGATCTGATCGGCTGATTAATGCGCTAATGGTTCCTACATTTGCTGCATAACCACTACTATATAAAACAACTTTGTCGCGTTCTAAAAATTCAGCAAGGCGCGCTTCGAGGTCTTGATGCGCTTTCGTATAGCCACTTACTAACGGTGATGCACCGCTACCGACGCCGTATTGTTGTATGCCTTCAATAAAAGCCGCTTGCAGATTAGGGTGCTGACTCAAGCCGAGATAATCATTTGAACAAAAATTGATACAGGTTTGTTCATCGATTTCCGTGCGTGCTTCTCGCAACGGCGTGCGTAAGCGACGCCGTCGAGTACTGAATTCTATCTCTGCTGATCGTTGGCGTTTCAGCAACAACTCATCAAGTGACATGTTGTTAAATTAGTTGCTGGTCATTCCGAGTCGTTTAAGTAATGCCTGATCACGATCGTGCTGTGGATTACTTGTCGTTAATAAGGTTTCACCGTAAAAAATTGAATTTGCCCCGGCTATAAAACACAGGACTTGATGCTCATCATTCATTTCAGTTCGGCCAGCAGAAAGTCGCAGCATGGATGCGGGCATCATAATCCGTGCGATCGCGATCATTTTAACCACTTCTAGGGGATCAATATCTGCTTGTTCCTCAAGCGGTGTACCTTCTACTTTAACTAAGACATTAATCGGTACGCTTTCTGGATGCTTACTCATATTGGCAAGAGTTAATAGTAGATCGATGCGATCACCTTCACTTTCACCCATGCCGACAATGCCACCACAACAGACGTTGATACCAGCATTACGGACATTTTCCAATGTATCCAATCGTTCTTGGTAACTGCGAGTGCTGATAATTTCTTCGTAATACGATTCTGAGGTATCAAGATTATGATTGTAGTAATCAAGGCCAGCATCTTTCATTTTTACTGCCTGATCATCGCTGATCATGCCTAATGTAACACAACTCTCTAGACCTAACTCTTTGACGGTTTTAATCATGTCGGTAATTTTCTCGACATCACGATCTTTCAACTCTCGCCACGCAGCGCCCATACAAAACCGACTAGCCCCTTTCTCTTTTGCTGCGATCGCGGCACTTCTAACCTGATCAAGCTCCATGAGTTTTTCAGGTTTAAGTCCCGTGTTGTACTTGATACTTTGCGGACAGTAGGCACAATCTTCTGCGCAGCCACCGCTTTTGATATTCATTAAGGTACTCAACTGGATTTCAGACGCATTAAAGAATTCTCGATGCAAACTCTGCGCTAGAAAAAGATTATCCATAAATGGTTGATCAAATAATGCCTGCACTTCTGATCGAGTCCAGTTGTGGCGAATAATCTGATCATCCTCGTTGCGATGAAGTTTTACTGTTTGCGTGTTCAACATGTTGTACCTTGGACGTTTAAATTACGACCTGACTTTTTCTGTGAATCGAATTTGAAAGCGATAGTTTACAAAGCTCTGGGAAGGATTAACAACGGTTTACAATCTATGCAAAAAAGTCATTGCTATCTTTGTTCAGCACGCACTGAAAACCACATTGCGCTTTGTCATCGCTGTGTAGAGGATATAAGCTGGAATACGTCAGCGTGCTCTGTATGTGCGGCACCATTAGCAGAGAATTCTGCACGAAAAATTTGCGCAATTTGCCTTAAAAAAGATCCCTTTTTTCACTCTAGTACCATTCCATTAATTTATAATTACCCAATTAAAAACTTAATTAAATTATTGAAATATAAAGAGAAAATATTTTTATCAACTTTTTTTTCTAGCATTCTTGCACAAGAAATCAAAACTAATAATACGGATTTTCCAGATGCAATTCTTGCCGTCCCATTACATTCCTTACGTTACCGGAAACGCGGTTTTAATCAATCTGAATTAATCGCAAATGATTTGCAGAAACAACTTGGAATTCCAACAATTTCAAAAATTTGCCAGCGTGTGATCAATACCTCGAGTCAGACAGGTTTAGCGCTGGTTTCTCGGAAAAAGAATGTGCGCAATGCATTCTCATGCAAAACCTTACCTTCACACGTAAAACATATTGCCATTCTTGATGATGTGGTCACAACGGGCAGTACCGTTAACGAACTGGCCCGCTGTTTAACCTTAGTTGGTGCGGAAAAAATAGATGTTTGGGCCTGTGCCCGCGCAGAGTTGACGTAATTACGTATCTAAATTTGACACGTTGAGTGCATTTCTTTCGATAAACTCCCTACGTGGTTCAACCTGGTCACCCATTAATGTCGTAAAAATTTCATCTGCTGAGATCGCATCTTCAATTTTCACTTGTAACAGATTTCTCGTTTCACTGCTCATTGTAGTTTCCCACAATTGTTCAGGATTCATTTCACCCAAGCCTTTATAACGTTGGATATGTAATCCTCTTTTTGCCTCTTGGAATAACCAGCTAAATATTTGATCGATCGATGTAATCGGATAAGTCTTCTCACCACGTTTGATCAGCGTCTCATCATTGAGCATCAATTCGACCTTACGCCCGAGTGTGACTAACTTCTGATACTCAAGTGATGTAAAGAAATGCGCATCAAATGACATTTCTTTAATGAGACCGTGTTTTTCATAGACAACTTTGAGCGCTGTAACATCACCCTCTTCTGAAACTAATGTCTCATAAGTATATTGTGCGATCGCACCGGATAATTTTGTCTCAAGTTGCGCAAACCAATTTTTAATACTCTCTGGCTTAGATAAGTCTTCCTGCGTGATTGGATCAGCTGATCGAATTGCCTCTATCAGTGCCGGCTCATAGCGTTTTCCTTGCCGTGCGCGAATTGCCTGAAGTTGAAGATATTCTTCTCCTAACTCAACAAGTCCTTCTTTATCAACAATTTCTTTATCTTTTTCGAGCACAGCTGTGTCACTTAACGCCATCTCAAGTAAATAATGATTTAATTCGTTGTCATCTTTTATGTAGCGCTCTTGTTTGCCTTTTTTCAGCTTATACAACGGTGGCTGTGCAATATAAATATGCCCATTTTCGACCAACTCCGGCATTTGTCGATAGAAAAACGTCAGCAATAAGGTCCGTATATGTGACCCATCCACATCCGCGTCGGTCATAATAATAATTCGGTGATAACGTAGTTTTTGTGGATCGTATTCATCTTTACCAATCCCACAACCGAGCGCAGTGATCAACGTACCGACTTCAGCAGAAGATAACATCTTATCGAAGCGTGCTTTTTCAACGTTCAAGATTTTACCCTTCAATGGTAAGATCGCTTGAAACTTGCGATCACGCCCTTGTTTTGCTGAACCGCCTGCGGAATCACCCTCCACAAGGAAAAGTTCGGATTTCTCTGGATCCTTTTCTTGGCAATCCGCTAATTTCCCTGGCAATCCTGCAATATCTAAAGCGGACTTACGGCGTGTTAACTCACGGGCTTTTCGAGCAGCATCACGAGCACGCGCAGCATCGACTATTTTATCGACGATCGTTTTAGCATCAGCAGGCTGTTCTAAGAGGAACTCTTGAAGTTTTTCCGAAACGACAGCTTCTACAACACCTTTTACCTCACTAGAAACTAATTTGTCTTTTGTTTGTGAAGAAAATTTCGGATCCGGTACTTTAACTGAAAGTACTGCGGTTAATCCTTCTCGAACATCTTCACCCGAAACCGCAACTTTCGCTTTCTGAATTACACCTTCCTTTTCCATATATTGATTAAGGCTACGTGTTAACGCACCCCGGAAGCCAGCAAGGTGTGTACCGCCATCTTTTTGTGGAATATTGTTGGTAAAACAATAAATATTCTCTTGGTACGAATCGTTCCACTGCATTGAAACTTCAACGATGACATCATCTTTTTCAGCATTCATGCTGATCACGGTTGGATTCAAGGGTGTTTTCTTTTTGTTCAAGTGTTCGACAAATGCTGAGATACCACCTTTGTATTCAAAAATATCTTCTTTGCCATCTCTATCATCACTTAAAACAATTCGTACACCAGAGTTAAGAAACGAAAGCTCTCTTAACCGCTTAGAAAGAATTTCGAAATGAAAATCGACATTCGTAAATATTTCTTCGCTGGCTTTGAATGTGATCTTAGTTCCTGTTTGTTTTGACTCACCTACTTCCGCTAACGGAGCTTGTGGTTCTCCCAGAGCATATTCTTGGCGATATGTCTTACCTTCGCGGTGTATTTCCATGTATAGATATTCAGAAAGTGCATTAACCACAGACACCCCTACACCATGCAAACCACCAGAAACTTTGTATGAATTATCATCAAACTTACCACCAGCATGTAAAACCGTCATGATAACTTCCGCTGCAGAAACCCCTTCTTCTTCATGGATATCGACAGGAATTCCACGACCATTGTCTGACACGCTAATCGCATTATCTGCATGGATAGTGACTATAATTTCAGAACAATGTCCGGCTAAGGCCTCATCAACACAATTATCAACGACCTCAAACACCATGTGATGTAGACCTGTACCATCATCTGTGTCGCCGATGTACATACCAGGTCGTTTTCGAACTGCATCAAGACCTTTTAACACTTTAATATTTGACGAATCGTAAGACATTTTTTCTATCCCATGCGTAAGAATTAGATTATAGCACTTCTTTCAAAAAACCATGTTCCACGTGGAACACTTTCGCATCACTTACTAACTCTGTCGGTAACAGTGATATATCCGTCGAGGTTAGAAATCGTTGTGCTGGGAACTCAAGAATAAATTTCGTAATACGTTCTTTATTATCAATATCTAATTCAGCCGCGATATCATCGATGAGCAGTATAGGTTTCAAACCGGTAAGCTTTTCAAGAACATCGAGTTTAGCCAGTTCAAGTAAGATTGAGAGTAATTTACTTTGACCTCGAGAAAATACTTGATCAACAGGATTACCATCAATGGTAAAAAGAAGATCTGCACGATGCGGTCCTTTGCTGGTAAAACCCCGTATTTGATCACGTTGGTGGTTTTCTTTGATCACCTCAGAAAAATCGCCGCTCCATCCTTTATAAAATCTAATCTGTAAATTAGAGTCGAAATAGTCTTTAACAAATCTTGACAGCACATCGATGAGATCTTGGCTTTTAGACGCACGTAAATGATTCAACCTTTCTCCCTTTTCTATTAGCTGTGCGTCCCACACGTGTATATCCGCTGTTTTAGATTTCTTTTTAAGGGAAGAATTACGTTGTTTTAGAACATTTTGATAATCAGACCAAGTTCTATGGTAGATATGTTCCACGTGGAACAGTAACCAATCGATCAAAGTACGACGTTGTGTTGGGCCACCTGTAATCAAGTGTTGCGATTCTGGAGTAATCAGTACAACAGGTTGGATACGAGCAAGTTGGGAGATAGAACGAACAGTTTCGTTATTAAACCGGATCTTTACATTCTTACGTTCACGACGGATTCCTAGAGAATGTGATTGAGAACGATCAGGATCATAAAGTCGAGAAGTTAGTAATAAATTGTCTTGGCCGGTATGAATAATTTGATCGATCTTAGATGTCCGAAATGATTTACCGACAAAAAGAAGATGAATTGCTTCGAGTAAACTCGTTTTACCACTCGCGTTTAAACCCGTGATGATGTTCGTTCTGTGATCGAAGTGAAGCTCAGCTTGCTGAATATTTCTCACATGAGAAACGACAAGCTTTTCAATGATCACCGTTGATCACAATCTCATTGGCATAATGACGTAACGACTTCCCGGATCTTGAGGTGATGTGATAAGACAACTGCTATCAGCATCTTTGAGCTCAATCATAATTTCATCTGACTTAATAACATTCATGACATCAAGGATATAGGAAACATTAAAACCTATTTCCATAGAGTCACCTGAATAAATTACATCAATTTCTTCCTCAGCTGATTCATGCTCAGGATTGTTAGCAGAAGTGATGATTTTACCCTCTTCTAGCTGTAAACGGATCCCTCTGAATTTTTCGTTAGATAAAATCGAAGTTCTAGCCAAACCATTCTTTATTCGGAGTCTTTCTGCATACACTTTTTTATTGCTTTGTTGTGGAATCACACGCTCATAATCTGGGAATTTACCGTCAATTAACTTAGATGTGAGTGTCTGATTATGGGTAATCAAACGTATGTAATTCGATCCGACTTCAAGTTCAATGACATTATCAGCTTCAGTAAGAAGGCGAGACATTTCCAGAACTCCTTTTCTTGGAATGATTATTTGAAGTAAATTTTCAACCTCCGATTTTATTGTTGCTTCACTGATCGCGAGACGATGCCCATCAGTCGCGACCGTTCTAATCTCTTCACCAGTAATTTCAAACAATAAGCCATTCAGATAGTAGCGCACATCCTGATGTGCCATAGCAAATTGTGTGTTGTCTAAAAGTTGCTTTAAGGTTTTTTCCGGTATCTTTAAACTGAAACTTTTGTCTAACTGATCTTTAAGTGGGTACTCATCAGCTGGAAGTGTAGTCAGTTTAAAACGACTTCTGCCACTTTTGATTGTGACATGATCATCATCAAGCACGAGATCAACATTCGCATCATCTGGTAAGGATTTAATGATATCTAAAAACTTCTTAGCAGGGATTGTGGTACGGAAATTGTATGATAATTCTTGTTCAAGAATATAACTGATTTCAACATCAAGATCGGATGCAGTAAATCGGATTGAATTCTGATCAACTTGGAGCAATACGTTGGCAAGAATCGGTAAAGTCTGTCGACGTTCAACCACTCCGCAGACGGACTGAAGCGGTTCGAATAGATCGTTTCTATTAATAGTTAATTTCATATATATATATCTTATTGTTACTATTACTTACGAACAACTCTGTTAGTAATTCTAATTTAGTTATATTTATCAAATAGTTAATTAGTCTTTGTATGTTCTAATAACTTGCTGAATGAGTTGCATAGAGTGTGGATAACTTTTACTGATTTTTATTCACGCTTTTATGCACAGGCTTATCAACAAGCTTAACAACAGGGTTATCATGTTGTCAGCATACGTATTAAATTGGTGTAATCCTCATTAATTCTGACTTCCAATTTGCACAATTCATCAATTTTACGACAAGCATGTAAAACGGTGGTGTGATCTCGTCCTCCGAAAGCGTCACCGATTTCTGGCAGGCTGTGGTTTGTTAATTTTTTAGAAAGTGCCATTGCCATCTGTCGTGGTCGAGCAATACTACGTGTACGACGTTTCGATTTTAAATCGACCACACGTAACTTGAAATATTCCGCGACCGTTTTTTGTATATTTTCCATCGTTACCATCTTATCTTGCAGAGCAAGCAAATCTTTCAGCGCTTCTTTAGCAAAGTCGAGCGAGATAGGACGATTGGTAAAATTGGAGTAGGCAAAGACGCGGCGTAGCGCACCTTCAAGCTCACGTACGTTTGATTGAAAACGTTTTGCGATCAGAAAAGCCACATCATCCGGCAATTCGATATGTTCCTGATCGGCTTTCGATTTTAAAATAGCAACACGTGTTTCTAATTCTGGAGGATCAATCGCGACAGTTAAACCCCAGCCAAAACGAGATTTTAAACGTTCTTCAACACCCATTACTTCTTTCGGATAACGATCACAGGTTAAAACTATTTGATGTTGTCCTTCAAGTAACGCATTGAAAGTATGGAAGAATTCTTCTTGTGAACGATCTTTTCCAGAGAAAAATTGAATATCGTCAATTAACAGCACATCAACCGATCGGTAAAAACGTTTAAATTCATTAATGGAATTGTGCTGAAGTGCTTTAACCATATCCGCAACAAAACGTTCTGAATGAAGATAGACAATATTCGAACTTGGACGAAGTTCAAGAATACGATTACCAATCGCATGCATGCAGTGAGTTTTACCTAAACCAACGCCACCACAAATAAAATAGGGGTTGTATGCGGTACCTGGATTTTCGACAATTTGTAAGGCGGCGGCGCGTGCGAGTTGGTTAGATTTGCCTTCTACGAAGGTTTCAAAGGTGTAATGTCTATTTAACCGATGTGCATGATGGCTGGGTTTTTGAGTATTAGTGGCCGCTTTAGCGCCAGGTGTTGGAGTAATCGGGTTTAGACTTCGTTGTGGTGCTGGTTTGTCATCTGTCGTACCAATGGACAGATCCAAGGAGATAGTGTTGTCTGTTAAACTGGCTAAAATGGTATTAATGTCTGTCAGATATTTATCACCGACCCAATCCAAAACAAACCTGTTTGGAGCAAGAAGTCGTATGCTGTTGCCTTCCTCAATCACATGCAGAGGTCTAATCCAAGTATTAAATTGTTGCGGGGATAACTCGGATTCGAGTTTCTCCTGACAACGACCCCATAGCGATTGACTCACTCGAATAATCTCCCCTGAATAACGAATTTGCGTTTTTATAATGGCAGAACCAAAACATGCTCTGGCGGGATGCTGATACTATACCGCAATTAAAAAGTTATCCACAGATCATGAAAGAGAAATTTTTACGTGCAAGAATAGATATTTAGAATTGACATTAAAAACCCTCAGGCAGTAAGATCACGCCCCTTTTGCTAGAGTTTTTGTGAGATCACACAATGAAAAGAACATTTCAACCAAGTAACCTGAAACGAAAACGTCGTCACGGATTTAGAAAACGTATGAAAACACGTGCAGGGCGCGCGATTATTAATGCACGTCGCTCAAAGGGCCGGGCAAAGCTGTCTGCATAATCGGGAGTGATTGATTCCCGTTTTCCGGTTCAAAACCGGTTAGTCGATTCGGCAATATTTCAACAGGTTTTTGTCGAAAACAGTAAGCTGCGTGATCGTAACTGGATCATTCTGTTTCGGGAAAATGACTTGAATCAAGCTCGGTTGGGAATGGCGATCGCAAAGAAAAATGTGCGCAAGGCAGTACATCGTAACCAGATCAAGCGCATTGTTCGCGAATCATTCCGGATCAGGAAGCAAGCGTTAAACGGTTTAGACCTTGTGGTGCTTATTTCACAAGGTATTAACGATCTAGAACGTAAAGAGCGTATTGAGACACTTTCTCGCTTGCTCGACAAACTAAGTCGGCAACGAGAAAGTCGTCAAACGACGGCACCAAAAACAAGGCAATAGATTTAGACGAATGAAGAAAATCCTTCTAATCGTGCTTCGCGGCTATCAATTATTGCTTAGCCCAGTCTTGGGTTCACGCTGCCGTTTTTATCCGTCTTGTTCAAATTATGCAATGCAGGCGATTCGCGAACATGGCACTGCTGCTGGCAGTATGATGTCGTTTAAACGCATCTGTAGGTGCCACCCATTCCATCATGGCGGTTACGATCCTGTACCCGAACCATCAAACCAAAATAATTCTTAGAGAAAAATATCTAATGGAAAATTTACGTCTTCTATTACTGGTTTCATTAGCGTTTGTCGGTCTCATGCTTTGGCAAGCGTGGCTAGAAGATTACGGACCAAAACCAGAAACCGTAACCACCGCTCAAACCGAGGAGACATTAAACCAAGCAGAAACTGCAATGATGGACGATGTGCCTGAAGCAGTGCAGTCAGCCTTGGATGACAAACCGCCTATCGTGACGACGGAAGCGAAAGGATCAAAAACATCGCAACGTATTATCGTTGAAACAGATGTGTACAAAGCAGAAATTGATACCTATGGCGGTGATTTACGGGAAATTGATTTAAAAGCCTACCCAGTCAGTAGTGATCGACCGGATATTCCCTTAATTCTCATGAGCGATCAGGATGGGGCATTTTATGCAGCACAAGGCGGTGTGCTGAGTAAGCAAACGGGCGTCAATCACCATACGATTTATCAAGCTGACGAAGCTGAATATCGTTTGCTAGAAAGTGATCAATCCATAGATGTAAATTTACACTGGCAAGGTGACGATCTTTCTGTTGAAAAAATCTACACGTTCCAACGCGATAGTTATCTTATCAATGTCAGTTATCGATTAAAGAACACAGGCACAACAGAGTGGCAAGGTCGAATTTATAACCAGCTACATCGTAAACACACAGAAGAAGGTCGGAAGATGCTGCCGACATTTACTGGCGCTGCAGTTTCAACGCCTGAAAAGCGTTACGAAAAAGTAGCATTTGATGATATGCAGGAAAACCCTGTGTCAATCGATACAGATGAAGGTTGGGTTGCCATGCTGCAACACTATTTTGTCAGTGCGTTGATTCCACCTGTAGGCCAGAAACATCATTACTATTCAAAAGTTGTGAACAGTGATCATTATATTATTGGTCTATATGGTTCGGCTGTCAGTTTACAACCTGGTGAAGAAGTGACGGTTTCAACTGAATTGTATAGCGGACCAAAAAGTCAGAAAAAACTCGAAAAAATTGCACCCGGTTTAGATTTAACGGTGGACTACGGCGTGCTTTGGTTTATCGCGAAACCACTCTACTGGTTATTAGATAAATTCCACGCCATCACCGGCAATTGGGGTTGGGCAATCATTTTTGTCACAGTCGTAATTAAGCTTGCCTTCTTTCCGCTGTCTGCGATGGGTTTCCGATCAATGGCCAAAATGCGCAAAATGCAGCCACGTATGGTTGCGTTAAAGGAACGGTACGGTAGCGATAAAGCTCGCCTCAACCAGGCCATGATGGAACTCTACAAAACAGAGAAAATAAACCCGTTAGGTGGCTGTTTCCCGATCCTAATACAAATCCCAGTTTTCTTAGCACTGTACTGGGTTTTGCTAGAAACCGTTGATTTAAGACAAGCACCTTTTATGCTTTGGATAAAAGATCTTTCTATCGCTGATCCGTACTTTGTTTTACCGCTGGTCATGGGCGCAAGTATGTTCCTGCAGCAAAAATTAAACCCTGCGCCACTGGATCCAATGCAAGCCAAGATCATGCAATTTTTACCAATTATTTTTACGGTATTTTTCGCGTTTTTCCCGGCCGGTTTAGTGTTGTATTGGGTAGTAAATAATATTCTTTCAATAGCGCAACAATGGGCAATCACCCGTCAGATAGAAAGCGAAAGTTAGCGATAAACACATGTGAGTAACGTGAAGAATGACACTGATACGATTGCCGCCGTCGCCACACCTGCGGGCCACGGCGGCATCGGTGTTATTCGTATTTCTGGCCCTACTGCTAGAAAAATTCTGTTCGAGTTAACGCATAAAGAAATCACGCATAAAGAAATTCAATTCACTTCATTTTTTAACCATAAACAACAAATTCTCGATCAAGGTCTCGCCTTATATTTTCATGGACCGCAATCATTCACAGGCGAAGACGTCGTGGAAATTCATGGTCATGGCGGTGCAGTTGTTCTGCAGTCATTACTGTCAGAAATTATTGATCAGGGTGCGCGACTAGCAAAACCTGGCGAGTTTTCTGAACGGGCATTTTTAAATGGCAAAATTGATCTTGTTCAAGCAGAAGCGATTGCTGATTTGATAAACAGCGCCAGTGAAACTGCAGCGCGATCAGCCATGCGATCATTACAGGGTGAATTTTCCACTCACATTAACCAGTTAAAAGAAAAAATTGTTCACCTTAGAACGTATATCGAAGCGCTATTAGATTTTTCTGATGAAGAGATTTCAATCGATACACAAACACTAATTCAGGATGCTAAATCATCATTAGCATTAACAAAAGAAATTACGCGGCAAGCAAACCAAGGTGCGCTTTTGACTGAAGGGGTCAGGTTGTGCATTGTTGGTGAGCCCAATGTTGGTAAGTCCAGTTTATTAAATGCATTATTAAAAGTAGATCGGGCAATTGTTACAGATATTCCGGGTACTACACGTGACACATTAACGGAAGATTTTTTGCTCAATGGTGTCCGCTTTATTATTACTGATACAGCTGGGATTCGTGAAACTGAAGATCACGTTGAAATTGAAGGGATAAGACGCTCTCATGACTCTGCAAATAAAGCAGACATAATCTTAAGTATGCGATCGGCTAGTGATGAAAAGAGCCGTTTTCCTGAAATAAAAACGACACTGCCGTGTCTATTTGTTGTTAATAAAATAGACCAATCAAGTGAAAAAAAATATTTTTTAGATGGTGAAAAAAACACGTTGTATTTGTCAGTTAAGACCGGCGAAGGATTAGACATTCTTAAAAAGGAATTACTACGTCTTGCTGGATTACAAGAACAAACAGAAGGGCTATTTTCAGCAAGAAAAAGACATTTAAAATCATTAGAAATAACAAGCCAAGAAATTGAATACGCCCTACCCTATTTATTAGACTCAGGTACATTTGATTTAGCCGCAGAGAATTTAAGACAAGCACAGCAAGCTTTAAGTGAAATTACCGGTGAATTTACAACAGAAGATTTATTGGGTGAAATATTTAGTGGGTTTTGTATCGGAAAATGACAGAAAAAACTTTTACAGAAGAAAAGTGTAAATTAATTCGGCGGCTCGGTATTATTTTATACGAAACGCTACTACTTATTTCAGTATTACTCTTTGCAACAATTCCGGTTTTATTTGTCACGAAAGGTGAAGCTGTTTCTTCGGAAGATGTTCGGTTTCAACTTTATTGTTTTAGTATTTTATTGATCTATTTTATTTTCCCATGGTGTCGTTCCGGCCAGACATTAGCGATGCAAACATGGCGAGTTAAACTCGTTCAACGTGATGGCAGTAAGATCACAATAAAACAAGCGTTCATTCGTTTTTTTGTAGCGATAATTTCTTGGGCAGTTTTAGGTTTAGGTTTTATTTGGTCATTAATCGATAAGGAAAAACGTACCTGGCATGATATTTTGAGTGGTACAAAATTGGTTAAGCTGCCGAAACGAAATAGAAAAGTAGCCTAAAGAAAAGAAAGTCAGTGCACGCGAGAACGTAATAAATAAAGACTGATCAATAAGGTAATGAGTCCGGGAGTAGAAACAGCAACAATCGGAGGCAGTTTGTAGACAATTCCTAAATTACCCATGCCTTGGTTGACGATATGAAAAACGAGTCCGATCACAATCCCAATAAAGACACGTTGTCCGAGGTGATGTTGCTGACTGCTTCCTAACACAATTGGTAACGCTAAAAAAATCATAATACCTGTTGTCATTGGGTATATTATTTTTTTCCAAAAAGCTTGGCGATAAAGTTGGTTGTTGCGGTTATTTTTTTTCAGGTAACGTGTATAACTTGTTAGATCGGAGATGGATAAATTCTCAGGTGCAACAGCGATCAAAGATAATAACTCTGGTTTCAACAACGCATCCCAGACAGCGGTTTTTTCGAGAGATTGTGTAATTTTTTCTTCTGAAATTTGGGTTTGACGTACATTTTCTAATTGCCATTTACCATTTTCATAGTGCGCTGATTGTGCATAGCTACTGGTCTTAAGTTCATTCTTTTCGTCAAAACTATAAATATAAATATTACGCATGACATTGCCAGGTAAAATCTGGCGAACGTTAAGATAATTTTGATTTTCGCGAACCCACAACCCGTTAGTTGTTTTAAGTGTTATCTGTTGTGTGATGGCAATTGAGCGTAAATAGCGTGCGTGTTGTTCAGAAACCGGTACGACGAATTCACCCAATATCATGCCGATAATGATCAAAAAAAGCGCAGTACGCATCACAGAAAGGATGATGTTCGATAGTGAAATCCCGGCACTGCGCATAACGGTAATTTCATTTTGCGAAACGAGCATACCTAAGCCTGTTAAAGTACCAATTAAGCCTGCAAGAGGGAGTAAATCATATGCGAGTGAAGGTACACGAAGAAGCACAAAGTACATCACACTGCCCAAAGTATAATCTCCTTCACCGATGGCGCTGAGTTCATCGATAAATTCAAAAAAGCTAAATAGACCGATCAGTATCAGTAAGACTTTAAAGACGTGTGAAAATAGAGTTTTGCGTAAATGGCGATGAAGTATTTTCATGTTTTCATCCTGCGACGTTGTTGAAAACGTGGATAAAAAAACAGGACGATAATCACGCTTAATAGCATTAAGTGTGGCCAGAGTAATCCAGGAAAACCATTCAGTTTTTCACGTAGAACCAGATCATGAAAAATATTTAATAAATTGTTATAAACGAAATAGATCAAGATTGCGCCAACAAGAAATAATGATCCACGCACATCACCTGATCGGCGCACAATGATCACAGCAAATGATGTAAGGAGAAGAATCGCGATCGGGGTCGATAGCCGCCAAAGTAATTCCGCTCTCGAGGCGGGTTCGTTGGATTGTAATAAAACCACGCTGGGCGCTTTCGCTAACGATTTGGTGTCACGGCGATAACCTTCCTGCTCTAGCTTAACTGCGTAACGTTCGTATTCTGTGATGGAATAATCGAGCTTACCGGGATTGCCGACATAACGCCGACCATTTTCGAAAATAACGGATCGTTCTCCGGTTGCGTCGTTGGTTTGGATTTTTGCTGAATCTGAGGTCAACACGCCGGATGATGCTTGTTCTGTCACTTGCAAGAAGACGTTCTTCATTTCGCCGGTTTTACGGGAAAACTCTTCAACATAGAGAACACGATTACCTCGGTTAAAATCCTTGAAGCTACCCGATGTGATACCGGTAATGTCTGCTTCACGATTGGCCTTCTGTTTTAATAGATCAACATTTGCTTCAGCCCAAGGCATGACGAACATGGTTAATAGTGCCAACACAATAGCGAAAGCGCCGCTGTAAAGTAGGAATGTTTTTAAATAAAACCCTTCGCCGAGACCCGCATTGGACATCGCGATTAGTTCATTATCGCGTTGTAGGCGACCAAGTGATAAAAAGATCGAGAGATATAAACACAATGGCAAGATGACATTAAGAGAAGTGATCATGCGCAAAATCAACATTTGATAGATGATCTCCGCGGTCATTTTTCCGGCTGCGACGTCGCCCAGATAGCGTACAAAGCGTAAGCTAAATACGATCAGGAGCAGAATTAGAAAGACTGCAAGGAAGTTCTGCAATGTTTCTTTGAACAGGTAGCGTTTGAGAATCAACGTCAATCTTTGCGTAAAATAGTGGGCGCCGACTGGCAAGCACTCTATTTAACCAATAAAATCACAGCCGTGTAAATGACACCCCAAGAGAAACCTTATGAAGTTCACAGCGAAAACACTTAATCCAAGCACACAAAAAACCGGTGCACTAATAATCGGACTCTATACAAATGGCCGCTTTACGCCCGCGGCAGAGAAAATAAACACCGTATCAGAGGGTTACTTGGAAACAATCATTAAATCCGGCGATCTGACCGGGAAGGTGGGCGAGAAACTGGTTTTACATGCGATTCCTGGCATTTCAGCTGATCGCGTGATCGTGGTTGGTTGCGGCGAAGACGATAAGGTCGATGTATTGCAGTTCGTAAAAATTGTCCGTGCAGCGTGTTCAAGCTTGGTTAGTACACCTGCGAAGGATGCGATCAGTTGCTTATCCGAAGTCGCAGTGGGCGAAGAAGATTTAAGCTGGCGAGTACAAACGGAAATCCGCGCCGCGGGCGAAATATTTTATCAAGTCAATTCACTCAAGAGTGGCAAACCTGCACAACGAAAACTGAAAAGTTACACTGTCGCTTGTGATGATCGTGCTCAGACCACTCAAGCTTCGAAAGCAGCCAAACACGGCCAAGGTGTGGTGAACGGCATGCAACTGTCACGTGATCTGGCGAACCTGCCAAGTAATGTATGCACACCGACTTACTTAGGCGATCAAGCCAAAGCTATCGCAAAAGAATTCACTAGCGTCAAAACCAAAGTGTTGACCGAAGCGCAAATGGAAAAGCTCGGGATGGGTTCGTTACTGTCGGTTTCGCAAGGCAGTGAAGAACCAGCCAAGTTAGTGATTATGGAATACAAGGGTGGCAAAGCATCCGAAAAGCCAATCGTACTTGTGGGTAAAGGCGTGACCTTTGATACAGGCGGCATTTCACTCAAACCCGGTGCTGGCATGGACGAGATGAAATACGACATGTGCGGTGCAGCCAGCGTCATGGGGACCATGCGTGCGGTAGCGGAAATGGGCTTGTCGATCAACTTGGTGGTGATCGTACCGACAGTCGAAAATATGCCAGACGGTCGCGCTACGAACCCGGGTGACATTGTGACGAGCATGTCCGGTCAGACTATTGAAATTTTAAACACGGATGCGGAAGGCCGCCTTATTCTGTGTGATGCGCTGACGTATGCTGAACGCTATAAACCAAAAGCGATCATTGACGTGGCGACGTTAACCGGTGCGTGTATTGTCGCATTGGGTAAAGTGGCGTGTGGATTATTAAGTAATGACGATGCGCTCGCAGCGGACTTACTCGCCGCCGGACAACAGTCTGGAGATCGCGCGTGGCAAATGCCATTGTTTGATGAATATCAGCAATTGCTCGACAGCAATTTTGCGGATATTGCGAACATAGGTGGACGTGATGCGGGTACAATTACCGCAGCTTGTTTTCTTTCACGCTTTACGAAAAACATGACGTGGGCACATTTGGATATTGCTGGAACGGCGTGGGTGTCAGGCAAAGATAAAGGTGCAACAGGTCGCCCCGTCCCTTTGCTCATTCAGTATTTAATGAATCAAGCTTGAGGTGTAGACATTGACCCGAGTTGACTTCTATATACTCTCAGCGCGCACCGGTCGGAGCATGGATCAAGTTTTATGTTCATTGACGAACAAAGCGTGGGATAGAGGGCACCGGGTCTTTATTCATTCAAGCAATAGTGAACATAGCCAGCAATTGGATGACTGGTTATGGACATATAAGGATATTAGTTTTATGCCGCACGGACAGCTTGCGCAAACCGATCCGATGAAAACACCGGTTTTAATCGGCCATGAAGATCCGCCCTCGGAACTCCATGATATTATGATCAATATGACGAATACGGTGCCTTTCTTTTTCGGACGTTTTGATCGGCTTATCGAAATCGTCAGCCAAGTCCCCGAGCAACGTGATCGCGCGCGCGAACGCTATCGTTTTTATCAAGAACGGGGCTACACGCTAAACACACACCAACTGGACGCCTGAACGTGGCTGAAGACAAGGATCTTAAAAACGTGGACGAAAGCTCACCGACTTTGGTGACGGCAATCAAAACACTGGAAAATCTGCTTGAGCAAAATCGCGAATTGCTCGACAAGATGGATACAGATGATCAGGATACCCGCACGCCACAAGAAGCGTTGCAAGAGTTACCTACTTTAATTGATGTTGTTGAGCCGGCTGATCTGGATAAAAAACAGAATAACCCCCCCGTCCCGCCGCCCAGCGTTGATCAAAACCCAGCCGTTCAAGCAATTAATGATATTCTCTCCTCCGATTTAGAGGAGCTGATCCAGAAAGAAATCCGTAAAGCGACAAACAACGTGCAAAATGCCATTTTGCGTGAAGTGAATTCGCAGTTAGAAATGACCTTGCTCGCTTTGAACGATATTACTCAAAGCCAAGAAAATGCTGGCACATCCAGAATAGTAGATGCCAATGTGCAAAATAACGATCATGAAAAAGTTGATCTTGCGGCGAAAATGGGGTTTTATCCCGCGGGTTTTTCCAGCTTAAAAAACGCGACGTTAACACCCGAAAAAACACAACAAACATCAGAGGAATCTTTGCCTCCAGCCACCACAATGGCCAAGGCGACGCCGACTTTACCTTCATCACCAACACAGCCTGCCCCGGCCGTTGAAAAATTTGATCCGGAACCAATGGAAAAAACTTACGATCCACATGCCATAGAAGAACGCTGGTATCACCAGTGGGAAGAAAAAGAATTATTCAAGCCTAACGTAAATAAAGATGCAAAACCCTATTGCGTTATGTTGCCACCACCAAATGTCACTGGCAGCTTGCATATGGGGCACGCGTTTCAAGATACGCTCATGGATATTCTGATCCGTTACCACCGGATGAAGGGTGATAATACTTTGTGGCAGTGTGGCACAGATCACGCCGGTATTGCGACACAAATGGTCGTCGAGCGACAACTGGCTGCGAAAGATCAGAACCGTCATGCGTTAGGCCGAGAAAAATTTGTCGATGAAATCTGGCGTTGGAAAGGGGAATCCGGCGGCAATATTACTCGTCAATTGCGTCGCATGGGCACGTCGATGGATTGGACGCGCGAACGATTTACACTGGATGATGGTTTGTCCGACGCGGTGCAAGATGTTTTTATCCAACTGTTTGAAGAAGATCTGATCTACCGTGGCAAACGTTTAGTGAATTGGGATCCCGTGCTGCACACGGCGATCTCTGATCTAGAAGTGATCTCGCAGGAAGAAAACGGCCATCTCTGGCATATTCGTTACCCGATTGTCGGTCAAGAGGGTCATGTCATTGTTGCGACAACCCGTCCTGAAACGATGTTGGGCGATGCGGCGGTGGCGGTTCATCCGGATGATGAGCGCTATCAATCGCTAATCGGCAAACGCTTGAAACTACCATTGACGACGCGCACGATCCCCGTAATTGCCGATGATTATGTTGATCCTGAATTTGGATCAGGTTGTGTAAAAATCACCCCAGCACATGACTTCAACGACTATCAAATGGGGCAACGTCACGATCTGCCGGTCATGAATATTTTCACGGATGATGCGGCTTTGAACGACGAGTGTCCACGTGCCTATCGAGGGCTTGATCGTTATGCAGCACGCAAGCAAATCATTACGGATTTGGAAGCGCAGGATCTGATCGAGAAAATTGACGATCACAAGCTGATGGTACCACGCGGTGATCGTTCGAACGCCGTGGTTGAGCCATACTTAACGGATCAGTGGTATGTAAAAATCGCACCACTCGCAAAACCCGCAATTGAAGCGGTTGAAAATGGTGATATTAGTTTTGTCCCGGAAACGTGGTCAAAAACCTATTTCGAATGGATGCGTAATATCGAAGACTGGTGTATTTCACGCCAGCTCTGGTGGGGCCATCGAATTCCCGCCTGGTACGACCAGCACGGTGGCGTCTATGTTGGGCGATCAGAAGAAGCGATTCGTGAAAAACATAAACTCGGCATCGATTACATTCTGACGCAAGATGAAGATGTGCTTGATACCTGGTTCTCCTCTGCCCTGTGGCCATTTTCTACGCTTGGCTGGCCGGAAAAAACGCCGGATTTTGATCAGTTTTATCCAACCAGTGTTCTAGTGACGGGTTTTGACATTATCTTTTTTTGGGTTGCCCGAATGATCATGATGGGACTCAAATTTACCGGCGAAGTACCTTTTCGTGAAATATACATTCATGGTTTAGTGCGTGATGGTGACGGACAGAAAATGTCCAAATCCAAAGGTAATATTATTGATCCAATTGATCTGATCGACGGGATTGACTTGGAATCGCTGGTGACCAAACGCACCACCGGGTTAATGCAGCCGAAAGAAGCTACGAAAATCGAAAAAGCCACGCGCAAACAATTTGCAGAAGGTATCCCGAGTTATGGCACTGATGCATTACGCTTTACGTTTGCCGCGCAAGCAACGTTAGGTCGAGATATCCGATTTGATATGGGCCGCGTGGAAGGTTACCGAAATTTTTGCAACAAACTCTGGAACGCAACCCGCTATGTGATGATGACAACGGAAGATCATGATCTACATAATATTGATAGCAGTGAGCTGGGGGTTGCTGAACGTTGGATTATTTCGCGTTTTGAACAGACTACTAAGCTCGTGAATGAGTATATCAATGCGTACCGGTTTGATCTGGCAGCGCAGGCAATTTATGAATTTAGCTGGGATGAATACTGTGACTGGTATCTGGAATTATCAAAGGCAACTTTAAACAGCCCGCGTGCCAGCGAAGAAGCAAAACAAGCAACGCGGCATACCTTAGTCAGTACGCTAGAAGGTTTGTTGCGACTGATCCATCCATTCATGCCCTTTATTACAGAAGAGTTGTGGCAGCGTGTTGCCAGTAAGCTAGATCAAACAGAAGAGGATAATGGCGAGTACATCATGACGCACGCGTATCCTGAATATTCGGCTGAGCGCGTCGATGATGCCGTGATTGAAGAAGTGAATTGGCTGAAGCAATTCGTTCTGGGCGTGCGACGCGTTCGTGCTGAAATGGATATCTCTCCGGGTAAAAAACTACGCGTTGTTGTCGAAGGCGGCAATGACAATGAAAAAACGTGGTTGAAAAACAACGTTCGCTATCTCGTCGCAATGGCCAAGCTTGAATCTGTTGGTGTACTTCGCAGTGGTACCCCACCTGAATCGGCCACCGCTTTAGCGGGAAATATGACCTTGTTAATTCCATTGGAAGATATTATCGATCCTGTCGCGGAGAAAGATCGTTTAAGTAAAGAGTTAGAGAAGCTACATAAGGAAAAAGAGGTTGCAGAAAAGAAGTTGTCCAACCCTGATTTTGTTGAACGGGCTCCTGCCCCAGTTGTCCAAAAAGCTCAAGATCGTCTGGATGAAGTACAGGCGTCAATCACACGGCTTGAAGAACAGCTGACGCGTATAAATGGAATGCTAAATAGCTAATGTTTGATCATTTAAAAGAAGATATCTCCTGTGTTTTCGATCGGGACCCTGCAGCTCGTTCTTGGTTTGAAGTATTAACCGCTTATCCAGGTGTCCATGCGATATTATTTCATCGTCTTGCACATGCGGTTTGGAAGCGTCGTTTCTATTGGCTTGCTCGGTTCATCTCACATATTGGCCGTTGGTTAACCGGCATTGAGATTCACCCCGGGGCGACAATTGGCCGACGGTTTTTTATTGATCACGGCATGGGTGTGGTGATAGGTGAAACTGCAGAAATCGGTGATGACTGTACGCTCTACCATGGTGTCACGCTGGGCGGGACAACCTGGAATAAAGGTAAGCGGCATCCGACCTTGAAAAATGGTGTTGTTATCGGTGCGGGTGCGAAAGTGCTGGGTCCGATCACGTTGTCTGAAAATGCCCGCATCGGTTCAAATGCTGTTGTCGTCAGAGATGTCCCAGCCGGCGCGACGGTGGTGGGCGTACCCGGTCAAGTTGTCACACCGAGAAACGAACAGGAAGAAAAGCGCGAAAAAATGGCCAGCAAAATTGGCTTCGAAGCGTACGGATCCAGTCAGGATATGCCTGACCCGGTTACAAATGCGATTGGTTCGATGCTCGATCATATCCATAGTTTGGAAGAAGAAATCGAACAAATCCGCTCCTCTCTTACTCACGAAGGTAGTGCCGATGCGTGGCAAGTTGGCAAAGGAAAACCTGACGATCAGGATTGAGTTTGTTGCGACGCACTAAACTTGAGTAATTTGCTCAGGTATGACAAACTAATCACATATTTAGATCTGGATCATTCCGATGAGACTGACAACGAAAGGTCGCTACGCTGTCACGGCCATGCTCGATCTGGCAATTCATGATGGTGGGCAACCAACCGCGTTGTCGGAAATCTCGGCGCGACAAGGTATTTCACTTTCATATCTTGAGCAATTGTTTTCCCGGTTACGCAAACGCGGATTGGTCAGCAGCGCACGAGGTCCAGGCGGTGGTTATCGATTGGGCATGTCTGCTGAAGAGATTTCAATTGCAGATGTTATTGGCGCGGTAGACGAAAGTGTCGACGCGACAAAGTGTGGCGGAGAAAAAAACTGTCACGGCGATGAGCGCTGTTTAACACATGAATTATGGGTGGAATTGAGCGATCAGATCCATGGATTTCTAGATGGGATATGCCTAGATGATTTGGTTAAACGCCAATCAATCCAAAGCATCTCACAACGGCAGAATTCAACCATTATTGAATCTGTCATGTTTCGGAAAGAGGTTAGAAAATGAGCATTACATTAACCGAAAAAGCAGCAAAACATGTTCGTGGCTTCTTGAGTAAAGAGGAGAATGCAAAAGGCTTGCGTGTTGCGATCCGACCAACAGGTTGTTCTGGTTTTTCCTATGTTGTGGAAACCGCCAAAGCGGTTAACGAAGACGATCATGTTTTTGAATCGCACGATATTACGATCATTGTGGATAAAAATAGTATTGATTATCTCGATGGTACAGAAATGGATTTTCAACGCGAAGGTCTTAACGAAGGATTTAAGTTTAATAACCCAAATGTCGCAGAAACATGCGGCTGTGGCGAGAGTTTTACAGTTCAATAATGAGTACAAATTCACAAGATGTCGAAGCGCTAGTCGGTAAAGAGTACGAAGCTGGCTTCATTACAAATATAGATTCTGACACGGTTCCGCCGGGTTTGAATGAAGACGTGATCCGTCTGATCTCAGCGAAGAAAAACGAACCAGAATGGTTACTTGAGTGGCGATTAAAAGCCTACGAGCATTGGCTGACGATGACCGATCCGCAATGGGCCAATGTGCATTATCCGCCCATAGATTTTCAGGCGAGTTCTTATTACTCCGCGCCAAAATCTAAAGATGATGGACCGAAAAGTCTGGATGAAGTCGATCCGGAAATTCTCGAGACGTATGAAAAGTTGGGCATTCCATTACGCGAGCAGGAAATGTTGGCTGGTGTTGTTGCGGTTGATGCGGTTTTTGATAGTGTTTCTGTGGCGACAACCTTTAAAGCGAAACTCCATGAAGTGGGGGTGATTTTTTGCTCTTTTTCAGAAGCAGTCACAAATCATCCTGATCTGGTTAAGCAGTATCTCGGCACGGTTGTTCCAACTTCTGATAATTTTTATGCAGCATTAAATTCGGCAGTATTTACGGATGGTTCGTTTTGTTACATTCCAAAAGGTGTTCGTTGTCCGATGGAGTTATCCACTTATTTTCGAATCAACGCGGCAAACACTGGGCAATTCGAACGAACGTTGATTATTGCCGATGAAGGGAGTCACGTTAGTTACCTCGAAGGTTGCACGGCACCAATGCGGGATGAAAATCAGTTGCATGCTGCGGTCGTAGAGTTGGTCGCGCTGGATGACGCACAGATCAAGTATTCCACCGTGCAAAACTGGTATCCCGGTGATGAAAACGGCAAAGGTGGTATTTATAACTTCGTGACGAAACGGGGTGATTGTCGAGGAGTGAACTCAAAAATTTCGTGGACACAAGTAGAAACAGGATCCGCGATTACATGGAAATATCCTAGCTGTATTCTGCGCGGTGATAATTCTGTTGGAGAATTTTATTCCGTTGCATTGACGAATAATTACCAACAGGCTGATACCGGTACGAAGATGATTCACATCGGTAAAAACACCCGCAGTACGATCATCTCAAAAGGGATTTCAGCTGGTCGTGCCCAGAACGCCTATCGCGGACTGGTACGTATCGCAAATTCTGCGGAAAACGCACGTAACTATACCCAATGTGATTCGTTATTGATTGGCGATCGTTGCGGTGCACACACCTTTCCGTATATTGAAGTGAAGCATCCTTCTGCGCAGGTGGAACACGAGGCGTCGACCTCAAAAATCGATGAAGATCAGTTGTTTTATTGCACCCAACGCGGTATTTCAGAAGAAGACGCTGTCAATATGATCGTCAATGGGTTCTGTAAAGAAGTGTTCAAAGAACTGCCAATGGAGTTTGCTGTCGAGGCGCAAAAACTCCTCGCGGTGAGCCTCGAAGGCGCCGTTGGCTGATCAAGAATTATTCAGGAATTATCTATCATGTTAAATATCCAAAATCTGCATGTGAATGTAGATGGTAAAGAAATCCTCAAAGGCTTAAATCTAGAAGTGAAAGCTGGCGAAATTCACGCGATCATGGGTCCAAACGGATCTGGGAAAAGTACCTTGGCACACGTGTTAAGTGGCCGTGATGGTTACGAAGTCACGTCGGGTACGGTTGAGTTTCAAAATGAAGACTTACTTGAGTTAGCTCCCGAAGAACGGGCTCGTGAAGGGGTCTTCTTGGCGTTTCAGTACCCTGTTGAAATCCCTGGTGTTAATAACGCATACATGCTGAAAGCCGCATTAAATGCGATCAGAAAACACCGTGGCGAGCCTGAACTGGATGCCATGGAATTTATGGCGTTGGTGAAGGAGAAGGTCAAACTGGTTCAGTTAAAAGACGACTTACTGCAACGATCAGTAAACGAAGGGTTTTCTGGTGGTGAGAAAAAACGCAACGAAATTTTCCAGATGGCCGTGCTCGAACCAACGCTAGCCGTTCTCGATGAAACGGATTCTGGCTTAGATATCGATGCGCTGAAGATCGTGTCCGAAGGTGTGAATGCATTGCGTTCACCTGAACGAAGCATGATTCTCGTGACGCATTATCAGCGCCTACTCAACTATATCGAACCAGATTACGTTCATGTATTAGCGGACGGCAAGATCATAAAATCTGGCGGTAAAGAACTTGCTCTTGAACTAGAAAAACGCGGTTATGACTGGGTTCGTGAAGAGGCCGCCTAATGGATCGTTGGATAGCACAATTTGAGGCGGTAAAAGCGGCTTTGCCCGGCGCGACGAATTCGACATTGAATGCGCAACGCGAAGAAAGCATAGCCCAATGTCGCGAACAAGGTTTGCCAAATACACGCGATGAAGCGTGGAAATATACGAACGTCAGCCCACTTTCTAAACATGATTTTGTCTTCGGTACAGAATCAACTAGTGATCTCCTTTCAAAAGAGGATCTTGCAGATTATCGTTTCGCTGATTTGAAAACGCATGAGTTAGTCTTCGTGAATGGAGTTTTCCAAGCGGAATTATCATATTCAGATTCATTGCCTGAAGGCGTATCTGTCGAGAGTGCTAAAGCACATCTTGAGCGTGGTGAAAACTTAACCGCCCTGCCCGATTCAGAAAATGTATTTGTCGCCCTGAACACGGCTTTCATGTCGGATGGCGCGATTGTTCGCGTAGCGAAAGATACGCAACTGAAACAACCTATCCATTTAATTTTCATCAATGCAGAAACGGATCAATCGATCATGCAATACCCCCGCGTGGATATTGTCACCGAAGCGCATTCTGAAGTGACAATTATTGAAAGTTATGTAGCGAAGGGTCAGGCCAAGCATTTTACCAATGCGTTGACGAGTATTACTGCTGGTGAAAATGCACAAGTTGAACATTACCGCATTCAAGATGAAGCAACCGCGACGTACCACATTGGCAATTTATTTATTGATCAACAAAGGAATTCCCGCGTTGTGAATCATGCGATTTCGCTCGGGGCTTCATTAGCACGCGTCGATACAAACGTGAAACTGGCGTCGGAAAATGCCGAGGTCGTGTTGAACGGATTATTCATGGCGCAAGGTCGGCAACATACTGATCAGCAATTACGTATCGATCACATCAGTCCGCATACGCGCAGCGATCAGTTTTATAAAGGCGTACTGGATAACGCCAGTCGAGGTGTGTTTGTCGGCAAAGTGGTGGTGCATGAAGATGCACAAAAGATCGAGTCTGTGCAAGTGAACAAGAATTTGCTGCTTTCGAAAAAAGCCGAAGTGGATACAAAACCAGAACTTGAAATTTATGCCGATGATGTCAAATGCGCGCATGGTGCTACCATCGGGCAATTAGATGATAAAGAACTTTTTTATCTGCAATCGCGTGGCATAGACGAAGCGAAAGCACGATCGATTTTGACCTATGCATTTGCTGATGATGTGATCAGTCGTATGCGTCTTGAAGCAATTCAACAGACACTTGAGAAACGTGTAGTTGGCCAGTTAGCAGATGAAAAAATCGAGGATCTGAAGGAAGTAATATGAGTTCAGTGGCAAACGTGATCACATCAGCAAAACCGAATCCATGGCGAGCAGACTTCCCTATTCTGGAACAAAAAATTCGAGATAAGGATCTGGTTTATTTAGATAACGCCGCGACTACGCAAAAACCGCAGTGTGTGATCGACACAATTAACCGGTATTACTGCGAGATAAACTCGAATATACATCGTGGTGTCCATACGCTTAGCCAACTCGCCACGGATGAATATGAAGCAACGCGTGAAACGGTGCGTCAATTTATCAATGCGAAATCGTTGAAAGAAGTGATTTTCACACGCGGCACCACGGAGTCGATCAACCTTGTGGCATCAAGCTGGGGAGGATCAGAATTAAAAGCGGGTGACGAAGTGATCATCTCTGCGATGGAGCATCATTCGAATATCGTCCCATGGCAAATGATCTGTGAGCAAACCGGCGCGATCTTAAAAGTCATTCCCATGAATAACGAAGGTGAGTTGTTGATCGACGAATACAAAGCGTTGATCACAGAAAAAACCAAAATGGTGGCGATTGTGCATGTTTCAAATGCACTCGGCACGATCAACCCCGTTAAAGACATTATCGACATCGCGCATGAGCATGACATCGTTGTACTTCTTGACGGTGCGCAATCCGTCGCACATTTATCCGTTGATGTACAAGCATTAGACTGCGACTTTTTTGCATTTTCTGGTCATAAACTTTATGGACCGACGGGTATAGGCGTGCTCTACGGAAAACAAGCCTTATTAGAAAAAATGCCGCCGTATCAAGGTGGTGGTGACATGATCCTCGCGGTAAGTTTCGAAAAAACCGAATACAACGAACTGCCTTACAAATTCGAAGCAGGCACGCCGAATATTGCTGATACGATAGGGCTGGCAAAAGCGATCGATTATGTCAATGCGATTGGTCTAGAGACAATTGCAGAATATGAAGATCAGTTGCTCCGCTATGCAACAACGCAATTGAGTGAAATTCCGGGTTTTCGCGTGATTGGTTCTGCAAAGCAAAAGGCCAGTGTCTTGTCTTTCGTCATTAAGGGTGTTCATCCACATGATTTGGGGACGATTCTGGATATGGATGGTATCGCGACACGTACAGGCCATCATTGTGCGATGCCCGTCATGGATTATTACAATGTTCCTGCAACAGCGCGAGCATCGTTTGCTCTTTACAATACATTTGAGGAAGTTGATCACCTTAAAACTGGTTTGATCAAATCAATGGAGTTGATGGGTGTTTGATTTAAGAGAGTTGTATCAAGAGATCATTGTTGATCACAACCGTACACCAAGAAATTTTCATGCGATCGAAAATCCTGACTTGATCGCTGTTGGACACAATCCACTGTGCGGCGACAAACTGACTGTCTATGTAAAAATGGATGGCGATACGATCAGTGATGTGAGTTTTCAGGGTGAAGGTTGTGCAATTTCTGTAGCATCCGCCTCATTGATGACAGAACAATTGATAGGCAAAACAGAACAAGAAGCTGAAAAAGTATTTACGACATTTCATGAGCTGGTGACGGATCGTGAGGCGGAAGTAGATTTTGACAAGCTGGGTAAGCTCGGCGCATTGGCCGGCGTAAGGGAATTTCCTGCACGTGTGAAATGCGCAACATTATGTTGGCACACACTGCATTCAGCCCTGGAATCTCGGGGAGAGGACGATAATGCGACCATATCTACAGAATAATGACATTAAAGTTGATGAAGCGATCACGTTGGAGCGGGATTGTGAAGCGATTCTGATCCCACAAGGCACGCCGATCACGTTACGTGAAGGTTCCGTTGTGTTCGTCACGCAAGCTTTAGGTACCACTTGTACAGTAAACGTTAACGGTAATTTAGCGCGGGTTGATAGCAAAAATTTTGATGCATTAGGTTACGAGGCCTGTGAGCAAGAAGTTACCGAACCGAAAATAAGTGGTGACGGACGTGTTGAAGAACAACAACTTTGGGATCAAATGAGTACATGTTTTGATCCTGAAATACCCGTAAACATCGTCGAGCTAGGACTGATCTACGATTGTAAAATCGTCAAGCTTGAAGAAGGTGGTAACCGTATTGATGTCACGATGACCTTGACGGCACCGGGTTGTGGCATGGGTGATATTCTCGTGCAAGACGTCAAGTCAAAACTGGAAGCGGTACCGAACGTTACCGAAGTACAGGTTGAAATGGTTTTTGATCCGCCGTGGAATCAAACCATGATGTCAGAAGCGGCACGCTTGCATTTAGGAATGATGTAATGTCCGATTGGATCGATGTAGCGCGCAAAACGAGTTTTGTGCCGGGCGAAAAATTATTATTTGATCTTGATGACACCACACGCATTATTGTTGTGTTGATTGATGATGAATATTACGCCATTGAAGATCTGTGTTCACACGATTATTTATCTATGGAAGGTGGAGATATTGAAGGCGATGAAATTGTCTGTCCTTTTCATGGAGCACGATTTTGCTTGAAAACCGGCGCAGTCACGGCACCACCGGCGTATGAAAATATCGCAACATTTCCCCTCCGAATTGAAGATGAAATGCTGCAAGTGCGAGATGCACGTTGGGATGACGATTAAACAAATCTGATCGCATTCGAGTCATAATGTGTGGCGGTGGATGATAAGTGTTCACTCAGCACCCAAAGCGCCGTATAATCGCGCGTCTTTGTAAACCGAAGTTTATAAAGCTTCACATTCATTTAGGATTCATTTGTTATGAGCAAACAGCGCGCACTTTCCATCATCAAACCAGATGCAGTTAAAAACAACTTCATCGGTCAGATCTACGATCGTTTCGAAAAAAATGGCCTGACAGTCGTTGCAGCGAAAATGATGCACCTAACTCAAGAACAAGCAGAAGGTTTCTACGCTGTCCATAAAGAGCGTCCTTTCTACGGTGAATTGGTTGAGTTCATGATGTCCGGTCCTGTAATGGTCCAAGTGCTTGAAGGTGAGAATGCGATTGAACGCCATCGCCAATTGATGGGTGCAACAAACCCAGCAGAAGCAGCTCCGGGCACATTGCGTGCAGAATTTGCCGCATCTGTGGGTGAAAATGCTGTTCACGGTTCTGATGGTGAAGATACTGCAGAACAAGAAATCAAATTCTTTTTCAGTGCTGAGGAGATCGTAGACCGATCTTAAGATGAGCGATGGTGGATCAGATTAATCTACTGGATCTGAACCGCGCCGCCATGGATCGGTTTTTCGCCGATCTCGGTGAAAAGCCTTTCCGTAGCTCGCAGGTTTTGAAATGGATTCATCAGCAAGGTGTTGCAGACATCGAGCAGATGACCAATTTGAGTAAAAATCTGCGGGCTAAACTCAATGATGTTGCCTTTGTTGAACCTCCAAAAGTGAAACACGAGCAGATCTCCGCTGATGGTACACGCAAGTGGCTGATGGAGATCGATGGCGTGAATAGCATCGAAACGGTATTTATCCCCGAAGATGGACGTGGAACACTGTGTATTTCCTCGCAAGTGGGGTGTCCACTCGATTGTCAGTTTTGCTCGACAGGGAAACAGGGCTTCAACCGAAATTTATCTGTTGCGCAAATTATCGGACAACTCTGGGTTGCGAATCAGCGGTTAGGTTGGGATCCTCGTGGTCCTCGACAGATCACCAATGTTGTCATGATGGGCATGGGTGAGCCGTTAATGAATTTTGACCATGTTGTCGCAGCGATGGATCTGATGTTGGATGATTTAGCTTACGGCTTAAGTCGTCGACGTGTGACATTAAGTACATCTGGCGTGGTGCCAGCGATGGATGCGTTAGCAAAGTCCAGCCCGGTGAGTTTAGCGGTTTCATTACACGCACCGAATAATGCAGTGCGGGATGAGATCATGCCGATCAATAAAACTTACCCGATCGAAGAATTATTAGATGCGTGCAGACGATTTGCAGAAAGTGATGAAACGACAAACCACATCACATTTGAGTATGTCATGCTGGATGGAATCAATGATAAAGACGAACATGCACACGAACTGATCAAACGCTTGAAGGGTATTCCTTCAAAAGTAAACCTGATCCCGTTTAATCCATTTCCGGGTACAGATTATCGGTGCTCTTCACGTAATCGTATACATCGCTTTAAAGACATTCTTATTCAGGGAGGCCTGATCACGGTCACTCGGAAAACGCGCGGTGACGATATTGATGCCGCCTGTGGCCAACTTGCGGGAGAAGTGACTGCAAAAGCAGAGCGTCATCGTCTCGCGAATGGCAGTAAGGTATCCCCTTCTTCCGATGGTAAAGCCGCCTAATGACTTTCATTTCGTTTCACATTAAACGCACGCTCTTTCTAGTATTGTCGTTGAGTTTTTTACTTACAGCGTGCGCGAGTAATCCAAACTCCGGTGGCTTAAGTGGGGTGGAAAGTGAGCCGGATAAAGCTGCACAACTTAATCTTGAATTAGGTGTGGCTTACATGAATAAGCAAGACAATGAAAAAGCCTTAAATCGGTTAAACAAAGCGCTGGCAATTGATCCGAATTTTGCTGATGCACATAATGCGATCGCAATTTTACACGCGCGACTCGGGCAAACTGAGCTAGCTGAAAAACACTACGCAAAAGCCGTTCAACTCGCACCAAAAGATTCTCGCGCACTAAATAATTACGGGCAGTTTTTGTGTACGCAAGGCAATGCTGTAAAAGCGGATCAGATGTTTATGCGTGCCGTTGATAATCCATTGTATCGTACGCCTCATATTGCCTATCTCAATGCAGGCATGTGCGCACGATCAAATAATAATATTGATCAGGCAGAAGTCTATTTTCGCGAAGCGTTGAAGGTTGATTCACGGATGTATCCGGCGCTGTTTCAAATGGCGGATATTAGTTATACGCAAAAACATTACACTTTGGCGCAAAGTTATCTGAACCGATATGCAGAAGCGACAGAACATAATGCTGCGAGCTTATGGTTAGCTGTGCGAGTGGAAAAAGCGTTAGGTGATCGTGATGCCGCCGCAAGTTATGGATTATTACTTAAAAATCGGTTTCCTGATTCACAGGAAACGCGTTTATTGTTGAAAACGGATCGGCCGTAAAATAACAACTAAGAGCTGGCTATGGAAAATCCTGGACAAATACTAAAAAAAGCACGAGAAGAAAAGGAGTTCACGATCGACGTTATCGCTCAACGTCTCAGGCTGGATACACGTTTAGTCGAAGCCATTGAGCAAGATAATTTTGATGTATTCCCTGCCGCCGCCTATGTGCGAGGATACTTACGGAGTTATGCAAAACAAGTGGACGTCGCGCAAGATGAGATCATCGCAGCGTATGATCAAGTGGCCGCTGACGGCCCCACGATTGAACCCCATGTCACACAGGCACAGCCGCAAGCGAGCAGTGATGATAAGCACATTAAAATCGTCAGCTATTCTGTTGTTGCGGCCAGTTTGTTATTGCTCGCATTATGGTGGAATTCACAACAGCAAGAAGTGCTGGATGAACGTGTAGAATTGACTCCGCAAGGCGAACAAGCAGTGACAACACCTGATACACCCGTCGTCGTACAAGATGGTAGTGAGTTAAGCTTATCCCCAACTGAAAACGTGAGTGAGCAAGATGAATCAACGATCATTTTTGAAAACACGCCTGTTACGCTTGAACATGATTACGGTGTTGTCTACTTAAATGAAACACCAGCAGAACCGGATAATTCCCCAGCAATACTGGAACAGCTAGCTGACGTCGAGGCCACTCAAAATGAGTTAGCCGCAACAGAAATGGCAGCTTCATCTAGCACGTTGCCTTCTGTGACAGATCAACCCGAAGATATCCGAGAGGCTGTGGCGAGTAGCGATGACATCATTATCGAATTTACGGGTGAGTCATGGACGGAAATTCGAGACGGCAGTTCGACATCGTTATATTCAGGTTTAGCCATGCCAGGAGAGGTGGTTAGATTGTCCGGTGTGATGCCTTATAAAGTGGTAATCGGCCGTGTCTCCTCTGCGACATTTCAATATCAAGGTCAGCAATTGGATCTTGAGCCTCTTTCGCGGGGCCAGGTTGCACGTTTTGTGATCGATGAAACGGGCGCGCACCGATAAATTCTAACGAAGCCTTTTTTATATGAGCAAAGCGATCCAATCCGTTAAAGGGATGAATGACATCCTGCCTGAGCAAACCGCCTTGTGGCAGTGGCTAGAAAATGCCGTAAGCCAAGTTTTCGATGCGTATGGTTATCGACAAATTCGTTTACCAATCGTCGAACAAACGGCTCTTTTCAAGCGATCTATCGGTGAGGCGACGGATATTGTTGAAAAAGAAATGTACACGTTTGAGGATCGCGGTGGTGATTTTTTAACCTTACGTCCTGAAGGAACAGCAGGTACGGTCAGGGCCGGAATGCAACATGGCTTATTCCACAACCAGATCCAGCGTTTGTGGTATATCGGTCCGATGTTTCGTCGTGAGCGACCGCAGAAAGGACGCTACCGGCAGTTTTTTCAGATCGGTGTTGAAACCTTCGGTATGCCAGGCCCGGATATTGATGCGGAGCTGATCATGATGACAGCACGTTTTTGGAAAGTCTTGGGCCTGCAAGATGTTGAGTTGCAAATCAACACCTTAGGAACGGCAGACTCACGCGCAGTCTACCGAGAGAAGTTGATTGATTATTTTACCGAAAATAAGGATCAGCTAGATGAAGACAGTTTACGTCGCCTTGATCGCAATCCGTTACGCATTTTAGATAGCAAGAACCCTGCAATGGCGAGCTTGATCAGCAACGCGCCGATGTTTGATAGTTATCTCGATACAGAATCAGCGGAACACTTTTCAAAATTGTGTAGACTGCTGGATAACGCTGGCATCGCCTACACTGTAAATCCGCGACTGGTACGTGGGTTAGATTATTACAGCAAAACGGTTTTTGAATGGGTTACGGATCAACTCGGCGCACAAGGAACCGTCTGCGGTGGTGGGCGTTTTGATGGCCTGATCGAACATTTTGGTGGATCAGCAACACCAGCAATTGGTTTTGCGATGGGGGTTGATCGGCTGATTGAATTACTGAAAGACGCTGGTAAGACGATTGAAAATAACCCAGACATTTATGTCATGAATATCGGCGAAGATGCCTTGGCTGTTGGGTTGCAGATCGCAGAGAAATTACGTGATCACGATCCGGATCGTAAAGTGATCACACATCTTGGTGGTGGTAGTCTGAAATCGCAATTTAAAAAAGCAGATAAATCAGGCGCACGCTGGGCATTGATCCTAGCGGATGATGAGATCAGCCAGAACAACATTACCGTAAAAGATTTGAGTGACGGTCAGCAGCAAACGATAGCACAGGCTGATCTGATTGAATTCTTGCGAGTTTCATGACTCGCTAAGTATAATTTTTCATTTATCACGCTTCGGGAGTAGAACGTGGATATTTACGCATCAGAAGAAGAACAAGTAGAAGCGATTAAAAAATGGTGGAAGGAAAACGGTGTCTCCGTCATCCTAGGCCTCGCGATCGGCGTTAGCGCCCTATTCGGTTGGCGCGCTTATCAATCGCAAACAGAAACCAAATCAGAACAAGCATCGCTGATTTATTCTCAAATGAAATCATTGGTAATCGAGAAGAAGTTCGAAGAAGCTGCCGCTTCAAATCAGCAATTAAAAGATGAATATTCGGCCTCACCGTATGCCAGTCTTGCCGCATTAACGATGGCAAAAGTGGCCAACGATAGTGGTAAAAGTGAATTAGCGGCCGATCAGCTTCGTTGGGTAGTCGATAACGCAGCACAGGCAGAAACACAAATGATCGCGACAATCCGATTAGCGCGGATTTATTTAAGCAGTGGCGACGTTGATGCGGCAGCGGCCTTAATCGAGAACGTAAAAGGTGCAGAGCTGTTATCGAGTTATCATGAGTTGAAAGGCGATATTTTACTCGCTCAAGCAAAAACCACTGAAGCGAAAAATGCCTATTTGCAAGCATTGGCTTTATCACAAGGTGGGCCAAGCAGTAATAGTTTGCTAGAAATGAAATTGGATGATTTAGGCGGCAGTAGTGAATAACTTAGTGCGAAGTGGATGGGTATTGCTGGTCGCTCTTAGCTTGACGGGCTGTGGTACGGTCAAAGAGAAAGTTAACGGCTTGTTAGCGAAAGATGTTAACGAGGTGCCGATCAGAGAACTCGGTGATATCAACCAGACGATTGAAATTAAAAAACGCTGGTCCACAAGCATTGGTGATGGAACCGATGGTTACTATCTGAAACTCATGCCGGTTGCTGGCTATGGCGTTATTTACGCTGCGGAACGTGAAGGTGTAGTTACTGCAATTTCAACTGAAAACGGCAAACAGCAGTGGAAAAATAAAACCAAAAAGCCGATCACAGGTGGCCCAGGGCTCGGTGAAGGTATGGTCTTGCTTGGAACCCGTGACGGTGAAGTCATCGCTTTAAATGAAGAAGACGGCCAAGAACGTTGGACATCGCAAGTCTCGAGTGAAGTTTTAGCTGCTCCCAAAGTGGATCTTGGCGTTGTCGTTGTACGCACTGGCGATGGAAAAGTGTTTGGGCTCGATAGTGGCAGTGGCCAACGTTTGTGGGTGTATGAGCGTGCTGTCCCGTTACTCACTCTGCGCGGCACCAGCGCACCACAATTAAGTGCGGGTCTTGCGATTATTGGCTTTGATGGCGGTATATTAACGGCATTGGACATCGCAACAGGAGCGATGGTGTGGGAAAAGCGTGTCGCACTTCCATCCGGTCGATCAACCTTGGAACGCATGGTGGATATCGATGCGGAACCCGTTCTTTCAGAGGGCGTTATTTTTGTCGCAACCTTTCAGGGTCGTGTAGCTGTCGTGGAGATGCAGTCTGGCCGTATTGCTTGGGTACGTGATATTTCTTCGAATGCGGGTCTCAGTGTCGATCCGGAAAGTGTTTATGTCACTGACGAACAAAGCAGTATTTGGGCACTTGAACGCTACAGCGGTAATTCCGTTTGGAAAAATGAAGAACTCACCACACGTTCATTAACATCTCCAACACGATACCGTGATTTTGTTGTCGCGGGTGATGTTGAAGGATACTTACACTGGATGGATCGTACTGACGGTAGCTTAGTTGGACGTGTTCGCGTGGATAAAAGTAAGATCATCGCAGCACCATTTGTTGTCGATGATATGCTTTTTGTGTATAGCTCTGACGGCGAGTTGAGCGCTTACCAAACTCAGTGAAGTCAACGATCGCATTAGTTGGTAGACCGAATGTCGGTAAATCAACGTTATTTAACCTCCTTACTGGAACGCGCAGAGCACTGGTCGCTGATGAACCCGGCTTAACACGTGATCGGTTATATGGTACGTCTATATTCGGTGAACGTGACTGTATCATCGTTGATACGGGTGGTTTAACCGACGAAAAACACGGAATTGATAAATTGATCAGTGAGCAATCGATCCGTGCAGCAGAAGAATCTGATCTAGTGCTATTTTTGGTTGATGCGCGATCCGGCTTGCAAGTCGACGATCAAAATATCGCTCTGCAACTGCGCAAACTTCAAAAACCGATCATCCTCTTATTAAATAAATCAGAAGGCTTAGATCGACACATTATCACCTCTGATTTTTATAGTTTGGGTTTAGGTGAGCCGGTTTTAATTTCCGCTGCACATAGTCGCGGTCGTGAAGCACTGACAGAAGCGGTACTGCAAACCTTACCCGAATTACTTCGCATAGACGAAGAACTCACAGACGATTCTGATCGCATTTCCGTCGCAATACTTGGCCGACCGAATGTCGGCAAATCGACCCTGATCAATCGAATTATCGGCGATGAACGAGTGATCGCGTTTGATCTACCGGGGACAACCCGTGATGCGATAGAAGTACCTTTTGATCGCGAAGGAAAGAATTACACCTTAATTGATACGGCCGGTATTCGGCGACGATCGCGCGTTAATGAAAAGATCGAAAAATTCAGTGTAATTAAAACCATTCAAGCGATTGAAAAGTCGAATGTGGTCGTGCTGGTGATGGATGGTCATGAGACGATTACCGAGCAAGATGTGACCTTACTCGGCATGATTCTCGATAGTGGTCGGGCATTAGTGATCGCGGTCAATAAATGGGATGGTCTCGATAATGATGATCGAACGTGGATAAAACGTGAGCTAGATCGGAAGTTGAAGTTTATTGATTTCGCGAAGATTCATTTTATTTCAGCCCTGCATGGCAGCGGTGTCGGTAATCTTTTCGGTAGTATTAATAAAGCGTATCAGTCGGCGATGATCAAAGTCAGCACGCCGAAACTGAATCGAATTATTGAGGAAGCAGTCGAAAGCCATCCGCCCCCATTAGTGCGCGGACGCCGAATTAAATTACGTTATGCCCATATGGCGGGGCAAAACCCACCAATGTTCCTGATCTACGGAAATCAGGTGAAATCACTGCCAGGTTCGTATAAACGTTATCTGTCGAATGTGTTGATCAAGACGCTAAAATTATCAGGTACACCGGTAAAACTGGAATTTCGTCAGGGGACTAATCCATTTGAAAACACAACAAAAAAGGCCTTACGTCCTAAATCTCACGATAAAAAATAAATATTAAAGTACGCTCTGATCAGGCGACATCACGCCAAGCAAAACCAGTTTCCTGATCGGCAATTCCAATCCAATCTTCACTACAGCTCAGCGCTTCAGCTAGGCAGCGTTTAACTTTGCTCACGGCATTATTTTGCTCACTCAAATGTGCAGCGATGAGGTGGGTTAATTTGTCGGTATCGAGGCGACGCAATAGTTCAGCGGTTTGTTGATTCCCAAGATGGCCAAGTCGGCCAGAGATCCGCTGCTTCAGTTGGAATGGGTATTCGCTCGCTTCAAGCATGTCTTCATCATGATTACTTTCAACCAGAAGTGAATTACATGCCGTTAGCATCTCGATAATGTGGGGCGTGATGCTGCCGGTATCGGTGAGTATGCCGAGTCGGGCATCTCCATCAGAAAAAACAAACTGTGCGGGTTCTTTTGCGTCATGCGGAACCGTGATCGGATCAATTTGCAAATCATCAATATTGAATGCGTTATGTGAATTGAAGGTGCTAATTAACTGATCAAGCTTGTTAATATGGCGTGCAGCAGCGCGGCGCGTACCTTCTGTCATCCAAACCGGGATTTTATATTTTCTCGCAAGACGACCAACGCCGGTAATATGATCGCCATGTTCGTGGGTGACCAAGATAGCCGTAAGCTGATCGGGTGTTTTATTGAGGGTGGCTAATCGACGTTCGGTTTCCTGGATAGAAAACCCATTGTCAATCATGACGAGGGTTTGCTTGACTTCAACGAGAGTGGCATTACCGCGACTGCCACTCCCGAGTGAAGCGAAACGCACTTAGAGTCCGCTTCTCAAGCGTTGTAGGATTTCATCGGAGACATCGGAGGTGTCCCACTCACCATCTTCGTCGAGCACGACAATTTCTGTTTTATCACCAATTGCGGTGAGTTGTAATTGTTGATCGAGTGCGCCGTCTTTCCAGAAGGCTAAACGTGAAAACATGCCTTTTTTGCCAGATTCAGGTTTGAACTCAAATGAATAAGTGCCGTTAGAACGGTCTTCACCATCAAGTGTAATATCATCATAACCAGACAAAATGCTACCAACCGTTGTCCACAGTGTTTCGATGCTGCGATTTACCGCAAGATACATTTTACCCCCACCGGCACTGACAATTTCAGCAATCAATTCAGCTGGGGCGTTGCTGGCAGGTGCGGCGCTTTCAGTGGCGGTAGGTGTGCTGACGGTTGTGCTTGTACTGGTGGCGACCGGAGCACCACCCAGTTCAGATTGGATGTATTCCGCCATGGCATATTCGACAGATACGTCACGACCTCGGTCATACCAGCTACCGCCTTGCTTTTCTTCACCGCTATGGGAAAGATAAATCGCTGTCGAACCACTAGATTGAGCGGGTTCGATGAACATTTTGAAGCGATCTCGCAGGCCCTTTGCACTATCTGTTTTCCAGCTTGTTTCCATCACACCGAGTTCTTGATCATTCAGATCGAGCGAATAACCAAGCTCCTGCCATGTTTGTGTAATAGTTTGCCAAGTTTCGTCCATGCCGGTGTTTACAACAAAATATTGTTCACCAGCAACATCCGAAATGCCCGATGGATCGCTTGATGTGGTGCCATAAAAGCGAGCATCTTTTTGTCGTTGAACGCGATCTTCGTATTCAGAAAAGCTTGCCGTACCACTAGCATCAATTTCAGGAACCACGAGCGAATCGTCAATAGCATCCGTAGTGAGATCTGGCGGTACTTCCAGATCAGGCAGGCTGGCACTCTTTTTATAAGATTCACGCTGATCAGGGAGAACCTTGTCCAGCTTGGACATGTATTTTGAACACCCGCCCAGCGCCAGTGTTGAAAGAAGAAGGAGTGTAATAATTCGAAAAGACATGCGTTAACCTCTAATAAATTGTGTGGGCTTAGATGCCCGCCCGTTCCATGGCTGTGATCATGGCTGGTTCGCAGGATTCAGACAGCCATGTCATTGGAAGTCGGATACCGGCTTCCATTAGTCCCATTTTGTGTACGGCCCATTTGACCGGAATGGGGTTTGATTCAATAAACAGATCGTTGTGTAAACCTTGAAGTTTTTCATCAATGGCTTCAACTTTGGTGCGATCTTTGTCAATGCCGGCCATACACATATCGTGCATGAGTTTGGGGGCGACGTTCGCGGTAACTGAGATCACACCGTCACCGCCGAGCAGCATAAATTCACCGGCAGTGGCATCGTCACCGCTGAGGATCAAAAAGTCATCGCCGCATAGATCGCGCGTTTTGCTAACGCGAGCGAGATCTGCCGTGGCTTCTTTTACGCCAATAATATTATCCACCGTGGCTAGACGACCAACCGTTTCAGGCAGTAAGTCACAGGCAGTTCTACCCGGTACATTATAAAGAATGATCGGGATATCGACAGCGGCTGCGACGGCTTTGTAATGCAGGTAAAGCCCATCCTGTGTCGGCTTGTTGTAATACGGCGTGACCAAAAGTGCGGCTTGAGCACCGGCGTCTTTCGCGCCTTGCGTCAGCGTGATCGCTTCTGTTGTTGAGTTCGCGCCGGTGCCTGCGATGACCGGCACACGACCATTGACGAATTCCACCACCTTTCGGATCACATTAATGTGCTCTTCTTCAGACAAGGTCGCAGACTCCCCTGTCGTACCGACCGCAACGATTGCATCAGTTTGGTTTTCGATGTGGAATTCAACCAGACGCGACAAGGCCTCATAGTCAATTGGTGTTTCGGGTCCGCAGCCTGCTTTCATGGGCGTAACAACGGCAACCATGCTACCTCGTAACATGTGTAAAATCCTTACTAGTTTAAATGTGTGGTTATGTTACTGATACGCCGTAGAATAGACAAGAAAAGGTGTGATCAGCCCCATAAAAAAGGCACAATAAACTAAAAATATGATCGTTAGTATATAAATCCGCTTATGAAAAATTTTCTGGTCTTGTCAGTATTAGGCGCAGCACGCGCGGATCTGATGGTGGGTGTCTTTAAAGCCTTTAAAGAATGCGGCTGTAATGTTGAAGAAGGCCGCATGAGCCATCTTGGCAGTGAGTTCGCGCTGATCGTCATGTTATCCGGTGCTTGGGACGCGATCGCTAAAATCGAAGATATGCTACCGAAGCTTGAAAAGAAGCTGGACGTGAGCATTTCATCGCGCCGAACCAACACACGTAAAAGCGATCGTGAAGCGATGCCTTACGCTGTTGAAGTCGTCTCTGTAAATCGCAGCGGCGTGGTGGAAGATATTGCCGACTTTTTCAGTACGCGTGAAATCGGCATTGAAGATATGTTCGCTGGCAGTTATGAAGCGAATCACACAGGAACGGAAATGTTCTCTTTGCACATTACTATCAGTATCCCGGTTGATCACTCCATTGCCAGTCTGCGCGGTGAATTTATGGAATTCTGTGATCAACTTAATATCGATTCAATTATGGAGCCAGTGAAATAAATGTCTGAAGTCTTACTTGATCAAGCCGTTCCAGATTTTTCATCCCCTGCAACGGGTGATAAAACCATTCGTTTATCTGATCTGAAAGGTAAAAATGTCGTGCTGTATTTCTACCCGAAAGACAACACACCGGGTTGTACAACAGAGGGCCAAAACTTCCGTGATCGACATGAGGAATTTCTTGCGCTCGACACGGTGATATTAGGTGTTTCACGGGATAGTGTAAAAACCCATGAAAACTTTTGTGCAAAACAGTCATTTCCGTTTGATTTGCTCTCGGATAAAGACGAATCATTGTGTACATTGTTTGATGTGATCAAAGAAAAAAATATGTATGGTCGTAAAGTCATGGGTATTGTTCGAAGTACCTTCTTAATAGATAAAGAAGGTGTGCTGCGGCAGGAATGGCGAGGTCTTAAGGTTCCGGGCCATGTTGATGCGGTGCTTGATGCCGTCAAAGCACTAGGCTAGGTAAATAAATAACAAGAACAAACGATAAAGGACGCCCAGTATGAGTAAAACACGGCTGTTTGTGCTCGATACCAACGTTTTAATGCACGATCCCACCGCGTTATATCGCTTTGAAGAACACGACATCTTTCTACCGATGATGGTGCTCGAAGAGCTTGACGCGGCCAAGAAGGGCATGTCGGAAGTGGCGCGTAATGCACGACAGGCGAGTCGCTTTTTAGACGAAATGATTGCCGATACTGATCGCGAAGCGATCGATACCGGTTTGCCCATTCCAACCGCACTTTCCGCTGATAATGAACAGGCTAAATCGGGCCGTCTTTTTCTACAGACAGGGCCAATTAAGGTTGATCTCAGCGAATTCAACGGACATTTACCAGACAATAAAATTCTGAGTGCGGCGCTAAGCCTGAGTAAAAAGCACGAAGATAAAGACGTTGTCCTTGTTTCGAAAGACATTAACCTTCGTATAAAAGCGCATGTGGTTGGTCTCGCTGCGGAAGACTATTCCAGCGATAAAACCCTGGACGATGCCAACCTGCTCTACCCGGGTATTGAAGTGTTACCGGAAGACTTCTGGGAATCTCACGGTAAAAATCTTGAATGTGAACAGAGTAATGATCAGACTCTTTACAGTCTGAAAGGCTCAGATCTTGATCAGTTCTATCCCAATCAATGTCTGTACTTAGATGGTGAAGCGCCGTTCGAAGCTATTGTCACTAACGTCGCAGATGACGCGTTAGCTTTTCGCCACGCAAAAGATTACCGCAGCAATACGCACAATGTTTGGGGAATAACCGCGCGTAATCGTGAGCAAAATTTTGCCCTCAATCTGTTAATGGATCCGGACGTTGATTTCATCACCCTCTTGGGAAGCGCTGGTACAGGTAAAACCCTGCTGACGCTAGCGGCAGGTCTTGCGCAAACGTTGGATACTAACTTATATAAAGAAATCATCATGACGCGTGTGACCGTGTCGGTGGGAGAAGATATTGGGTTTTTACCCGGCACCGAAGAAGAAAAAATGACGCCGTGGATGGGTGCCTTGATGGATAATCTGGAAGTACTCACACAAGAACATGAAGGCGGGGAATGGGGACGCGCAGCGACAGCCGAGCTGATCAACAAACGCATTAAAATTCGATCACTGAATTTTATGCGTGGACGAACTTTCTTGAACCGATACTTGATCATCGACGAAGCACAAAACCTCACCTCAAAACAGATGAAAACGCTGATCACACGAGCTGGTCCCGGTACGAAAATCGTTTGTTTAGGCAACATTGCCCAAATCGACACGCCGTATTTAACGGAAACAACATCAGGATTAACCTACGTGGTTGATCGCTTCAAAAGTTGGGAACACAGTGGCCATCTGATCCTTGTTCGTGGAGAACGATCGCGCTTAGCCGACTATGCGAGTGAGATGTTGTAAAACGCGAAACTTACTCCACCTTATGGCCGTAAACAATCCAGAAGAGTGTAGTAAGTCGTGTTAAACGTTAACGGATGGACCCGTTGAAATTTCATTACGTCGCGGCCATGCGGAGAGCAAAGCATTGACTAACGTTGCAAGTGGAATCGCAAAGAACACACCCCAAAACCCCCACAACCCGCCAAATACCAAGACAGCAACAATAATCGCAACAGGATGCAGATTTACAGCTTCGGAGAAGATCAGCGGTACAAGTAAATTGCCATCTAATGTTTGTATGATCGCATAAGCCAACATAATCCAGCCAAAATCAGCGCCCCAGCCCCATTGTAGATAAGCTGCGATTGCAACGGGAATGGTGACTACGGTCGCACCGATGTAGGGAATGATCACAGAAACCCCGACCAATGCAGAAAGTAATACGGTGTATTTGAGACCGAGCAATGAGAAAACGGCAAAAGTGACACCACCGACGATCAGGATTTCATAAAATTTACCACGTACGTAATTGCCGATCTGACCGTCCATTTCATGCCAGACACGGTTTAGCAAAGGTCGTTCATCAGGCAGAATATTTGAAATCCATTGCGTGATGAGGGTTTTGTCTTTGAGGAAAAAGAACACCAGCACCGGGCCGAGAATTAAATACACCATGACTGAAATTAGACGCGGAATGGATGCCAACGAGAGCGAAACAACCGTGTGGCCAAGCTCAGCGATGCCGGATCGGATGACTTGTAAGGTCTCAATGACTTGCGCTTCGGTAATGATTTTTGGATAACTTTCCGGCAATTGCAGTAATAGCTGTTGGCCATCATTCAAAATCGTGGGCAGTTGTTGTACAAGATCCGTTAACTGGCGGGAAATGAGTGGTAATAAACCAACGATGATCACCAGCATAAATGTCATAAACAAGATGAAGATGATTGAGACCGCAACGATGCGTGGGATGCGTGCTGTAGTCAGATGTTGCACAGAGCCCTCAAGTAGATAGGCGATCACAATTGCCGCGAGTACAGGCGCCAACATATTGCCCATGAAGATGACCACAGCGAAACCCACGATCAGCAGGACAGCCAGGACAATCGCTTGCGGATCAGAGAAATAACGACGATACCATTCAGTGAAAAATTGGATCATGTGCTGTAGAAACTCCTGAGTTAGAAATTCATTATATAATAATGCTCAATATCTGCTTTAAATATTAAGGTTAACTATGTCCTGGTGGGGAAAGGTACTTGGGGGGATTTTCGGCTATCTCGTTAACGGCCCAATCACAGCATTAATTGGAGTCGCTCTTGGCCACGCAGTGGATTCACTGGGTAGCGGGAGCAGTAAACAAAGTCAATACGCGCGTTCCAAGAAAAATGCACAGCACGCAGCACGTGCGTTGTATTTCACCAGCACATTTTCCGTCATGGGGCATGTGTGTAAAGCGGACGGCCACGTCTCGCAAGATGAGATCCGTATCGCAACGCAAGTCATGCAACGCATGGAGTTAACCAGCGTCCAACGTGAAAAGGCGATTCGGCTTTTTAACGAAGGTAAGAATAGTCACTTCCCACTGGAAAATACGCTCGGGAAATTACGCAACGCCTGTATTACACAGAAAAATCTACTATTGATGTTTCTTGAAATTCAGATCACAGCGGCCTTTGCTGATGGTGATCTGTCCACAAAAGAGCGCAAACTACTGCAGCACATTTCGGAACGTTTAGGCATACGACGAATGGAATACCAGCGTATTGAAGATCGTGTCCGTGTCAGCATGCAAGCGTATAGTCAAACCGACATTGGCGATCGTACTTTCAGCGAAACGACCGTTCGTGATGCATATCGTTTATTGGGCGTAGAAAAGTCAGCTTCTGATCGTGAAGTGAAAAGTGCTTATCGTCGCTTACTTAGCCAGCATCATCCGGATAAGTTAGTATCAAAAGGACTGCCGGAAGAAATGATGAAACTGGCATCACAAAAAACCCACGAGATCCGCCAGGCTTATGAAATCATCTGTACTGCCCGAGGAATCTGATCAACCCGATCTACACACACTCGCTGATCTGATCAAAGCTTGGTCGTTCGAGTTGGGCTTTCAGCAAACCGGCATTACCGATGTCGATCTACGCGAAGATGAAGCGTGGCTGGAAGAATGGCTGCAAAAACACTATCACGGCGAAATGGCGTACATGTCCAAACATGGGTCGCGTCGATCGCGACCGGCTGAGCTAGAGCCTGGCACCTTACGTGTGATCTCGGTGCGAATGGACTACCTCCCGCAGGAAGCATATCCAACCGAAAAACTCTTAGACGAAGATGAAAACGCATTCATCTCACGCTACGCACTTGGTCGTGACTACCACAAAGTTCTGCGCAAACGACTGCAAAAGCTCGCCGATCAGATCCAAAAAGCCATAGGTGAATTTGGATACCGTGTGTTTGTTGATAGCGCACCCGTGTTGGAAAAAGCACTGGCTAGAAATTCCGGCTTAGGTTGGATCGGGAAACACAGTAATCTGATCAATCGACATGCCGGTTCGTGGTTTTTCCTTGGTGAACTTTTCACTGATTTACCCCTGCCGATTGATACGAAATATGTAGACAACTACTGCGGAAGTTGCAGCAAATGCATAGAAGTGTGCCCAACAAACGCGATCGTCGCACCGTACAAAGTGGATGCTCGACGTTGTATCTCTTACCTCACCATCGAATTACGCAGCGCTATCCCCAAAGCATTGCGACCATTGATCGGCAATCGTATTTACGGATGCGATGATTGTCAGATCGTCTGCCCTTGGAACCGCTACGCGCGTCCCACCGTAGAAACGGATTTTGCGATCAGACACGGACTTGATCAGGTGTCATTGCTCGCGTTGTTTGACTGGGACGAAGCGGAATTTTTACGTAAAACAGAAGGCTCGGCCATACGTCGTATCGGACATGAGAGTTGGCTGCGCAATATCGCGGTCGCATTGGGCAACGCAACCTCGTCGGACGTGATCACAAATGCCCTGCTCGCGAAACGTGATCACCCGTCTGAATTGGTCAAAGAGCATGTGCAATGGGCATTACAACAACACGGTAAAAGTAGCGATAAGAAAGCATAACAAACTGCTATGATATTAAGCGGATCACGGCTTCACATTACGGTGCTAAGTGGATAAGAAAACATGGGAACAGAAACGGTCATAAATCTGAATAAACTCAAGGTTGCCTGCCAGAATTGTCGTCTTGGGGATATTTGTTTACCGCGCGGTTTGGACAAGTCCGAGCTAGAAAAACTCGACTCCATTGTCGGGCGCGGTCGTCCACTGCAAAAAGGCGACGCACTTTATCGGCAAGGTGAAAAGTTGAATAGTTTATACGCCGTGCATTCCGGTTCGCTACGCAGTTACATCATCACCAAAGACGGTAAAGAACAAACCATGGGGTTTTACTTGCCCGGTGAATTGATCGGTTTGGATGGGTTAGAAAACAGCGAACACAGTTGCACAACCGAAGCACTCGAAACCACATCGATCTGCGAATTACCGTTTGATAATCTGCAAAGCCTCTGTGGCCAACTGCCGAGTCTGCAACAACAAATGCTGCGGTTGATGGGCAAAGAATTATCCGGTGATCATGATGTTTTATTGCTTTTAGGTACACGATCAGCAGAAGAACGGCTGGCCGCATTTTTATTGAGTCTATCCAAACGTTATTCAGAACGCGGCTTTTCGGCCACAGAATTCAACCTCAGCATGTCGCGGCATGACATTTCAAATTTCCTTGGGGTCGCGGTCGAAACAATCAGCCGGCAATTCTCCAATCTCGATAAGGCCGGTATCGTTCAAGTAAAACATCGAAATGTAAAAATTCTCGATGAAAGACGTCTGCAAGAAATTGTCGAACCTTGCATGAAATCGAACCAGACAGGGACACGATAAGATTGTCTGAAAGCCAGGAATTAATAGATTATGAGCGCCGTTTCGGTGGAATTCGGCGTGTTTACGGTAATCGTACATTCGAGCAATTTCAGCAATCTCATATTTGCGTGATCGGCATTGGCGGCGTCGGTTCATGGGCGGCAGAAGCGTTAGCTAGAACCGCGATCGGTGGGATCACCTTGATCGATCTTGATAATGTTGCCGAATCAAATGTAAATCGACAAATCCATGCACTCACCGGCACATTCGGCGAACCTAAAATTAACGCAATGCAAAGCCGTATTCATTTGATTAATCCGACGTGCAAAGTCGAGCTGATCGAAGATTTTGTCACACCAGAAAACTTAGCCGAAACATTGGATAAAGGTTACGATTTTATTATTGATTGTTCGGATAACTTCCGCACAAAAGCCGCGATCATTGCCTATTGTCGTCGAAATAAGTTGAAACTGATCACATTAGGTGGCGCAGGTGGTCAAACCGATCCGAGTCTGATCAAAACCACCGACTTGAGCATGACAGAACATGATGGCTTGCTTTCAAAAGTACGAAAATTATTGCGCAGCGATTATGGTTTTTCTCGCAATCTAAAACGTCGTTTCGATATCCCGTGTGTCTATTCTGTAGAACATTTGGTCTACCCACATGCATCCGGTGAAGTCTGCGCGCAGAAACCGGGTGTCGGTACAACGGGGTTAAACTGCGCGGGCGGATTTGGATCGGTGATGACCGTGACATCAACCTTCGGCATGATCGCCGTGGCGTATGTTTTAAAACGTTTAGCCCGGGAAGCAAATCACGATCAAACTTGAAATTTCCACGCCATAAATCACCGGCCAGCTAAGCTGAGATATTTGACGAAGGGTTTTAAAGTCCATATCCGAAAATAGAAGGGGAAGTTTCTGATCGATGCGAAATGTTGCGATAAAGACATCAGCAGTTTTCGTACTGTAATCCCTTTTTCCGTAACGCTCTAAAATTTTTGGTGCTGTTTTGCCTGCGTTAAAAATGGCCTAAACACCCGTTAGGTTAGAAAGAACCTTAATATACTCAGCAATTAATATAAGGCTTAAATCCACCTAATTAAACAATACTACGAAGATAAGGATTGCTGCGGCGTTCTTGTCCGATGGTTGAGGTTGGGCCGTGACCAGGGATGAATTGCACGGCGTCATCCAAGCTTAAAAGCTGATCACGAATGGAGGCTAATAGTGTGGCGTGATCACCGCGTGGGAAATCACTGCGGCCAATTCCGCCGTTAAAAAGTACATCACCAACCGTCGCGAGTTGACGATTGGTGTCGACAAATACTACGTGGCCTGGTGTGTGGCCGGGGCAGTGCAAGACATCAAAGACTAATTCACCGACGGACACCTGATCGCCGTGTTCCAACCATTTTGTCGGTGTAAAAGACTGACAAGGCGCGAAGCCAAACATGGTCGCCTGCAGATCAAAGCTGTCGAGTAAAAACTGATCATCACGGTGCGGGCCAATAATCTCTATCTTCAACTGTTCAGCCAGTTCACCTGCTCCACCGGCATGATCAAGATGACCGTGAGTGAGCCAGATTTGATCAATCCTTGCGCCGAGTTTTTCTGCGGCGGCCAGAATCCGATCAAGATCGCCGCCCGGATCAACGACGACGGCGAGCTTGGTTTTGTCGCACATTATGATGGAACTGTTTTGTTCAAATGACGTAACGGGAACGATGTTTACTTTCATGGGAAATAGCATACCATTTTGTGGGAATATGAGAATTTTATAGGATGCTGATCCAGATAGACTAAGGCACCTACGAGAAAAACGTCAGCATAAATTGATCAGATAAACATGAGTACACGAAGAGAAAAACACGATGTGATTGGTGACATCGAAGGCAAGCCAGAAGCTCAGGACGCGTTGCGAAACTTATATTCGGCGTTTCGTGATCAGCAAATCGATCGACGCCAGTTTCTACTCCGCACCACCGCCGTGCTATCGGCACTCACGATCACGTCAATTCCAGTCAAAGCAGCGACAACGAAGACATCAGCACCCCGTTTAGAAAAGGCAGAGTGGCGAGATGATCCGTGGTGGACGATTTCAGAAGTTCAGGAACATTTGTTGCCGACAAGTGAGGATTCACCCGGTGCGAAATCTATTGGATCTGCGGCGTATCTGAAACAAGAATTAGCCAGTCCACGAGTCCCGGATGAAGAAAAGAAATTACTTCTCGAGGGGGTGGATTGGCTAAATGATATGGCGATCACCACTCAAAAAGCCCGTTTCTCCGCGCTTGATCACATCCAGCGCGAGCAAGTTCTGCGGCAGATCGAGCAAAGTTCAGTGGGGCAGAGATGGTTATCATTGTTGATCTACTACGCGTTGGAAGCCTTATTAACGGATCCCATTTATGGTGGAAATCCAGACGGTAGCGGCTGGCGTTGGTTAGATCATCATGTCGGTTACCCACGTCCAACCGAAGACAAGGTGTATTCAAAATTATGAATTCTGACTACGACGTTTGCATTGTCGGTAGTGGTGCGGGCGGCGGCCCCGTTGCGTTGACGCTGGCGGAAGCGGGCTATACGGTTTTAGTCTTAGAGAAAGGGCCGTGGTTTAAAGAAGAGGATTTTAAAAAAGACGAGCTTGCTTGTTGTTTACGACGTGCTTACACGCCGAATTTGCAAGACGAACAACATGTGATCGAAGAACGGAATAAGCAGGGTAAGTGGGCTGGAGAACCGACATCGAAATCCGGTTGGAGTTTTTGGAATGGTAATTGCGTCGGTGGTGCATCGAATTTTATGAGTGGTTATTTTCACCGTTTAAAGCCGGTGGATTTTCGACAGCTTTCCGAATTTGGTCCGATCAAAGGTGCAAGTATTGTGGATTGGCCGATCAGTTATGACGATCTTGAGCCATATTACGCAAAAGTTGAAAAAGAAGTCGGTGTGTCAGGCCGGGTCGTTGATCACCCGGGACAAGAACCCCGTTCGACCGCGGATTTCCCTTACCCGCCGACACAAGAACACCCCATTTCCAGTTGGATCGATAACGCCTGTGAGCAACTGGGCTACCACGCCCTGCCCGTGCCACGTGCGATTTTGCCGAAGAAAGTGGGTAAACGAAATGGCTGTTCCTATTCGGATTACTGCGGGAGTTATGGCTGCGCGACGGGTGCAAAAGGCAGTTCACGCGCGGCGCTGTTGAATCGTGCGATCGCGACGGGACGTTGCGAAGTGCGACCACATTCACAAGTGTACAAACTTGCCAGTGATCTGAGTGGCAAGATCAGTCGCGTTCACTATTACGATGCGAACGATAAAGCGCAAAAAGTCGATGCGAAGATTTATGTTGTTGCCTGTCATGCGATCGAAACTTCACGTTTGCTGCTAGCGTCAACGGGGATACGTCATCGGAATGGCCTGGCAAATCAGTATGATCAAGTCGGCAAAAATCTATTATTTTCAGCAGGTGGATCCGGTACTTGTGACATGCCGTATGCGTCAATGAGTGAAACGGATGCGGAAGCGTTGCAAGTACGTGGGCCATTTGTGAATCGCGCAATTCAGGATTGGTATACCTACAAAGATGAGAAATCTCAGCAGCGCATCAAAGGCGGCACGATTGATTTTCTCTTTAGCCACCCAAACCCGGTCTCTATGGCAAATAATCAAAAATGGGGCGAAGAAGGCTTGATTTGGGGTGAAGATCTAAAAAAACATATAAAGTCTCATTTTAGTGATGCGCGTTATTTCAAGTTTGAAACTTTTTGTGATTGGCTACCGAATAAGGATTGTTTTGTCTCGCTTGATCAGAAAGTGAAAGATAAATGGGGTTCACCTGTCGCGAAGGTGCGTATTGGATATCATGCAGCGAATATGCGGCCATCTGAGTTTTTAGATCAACGTGCGCGTGAAGTGATGCAGCAATTGGGTGGGCAAAATATTCGAACGAACATTTCGACTTATCCACCGCAAAATTTGGTCGCAGGTGGCTGTCGGTTTGGAGATGATCCGAAAACCTCGGTACTGAATGCCGATTGTCGTGCGCACACGGTTGAGAATTTGTACGTAACCGATGGCAGTTTTATGCCGACCGGGGGCAGTGTGCCGTATACCTGGACAATCTATGCGAATTCCTTTCGCGTGGCCGATAAAATATTAGCCGAACTGAGTTAGAGCCAACGCGATCACTTGCTGTAACGCCCTTAAACAGGCAATTACATCAAATCATAGTGGGCGAGTAGTAATCGCCCTGCCTTTGTTAAATAACCATCTGAACTTAAAAAACCGCGTTCTTTAGCTGTTTGATAGAGTGAGCGTTGGTTTGCTGTGCAGACATAAACAAAACCATCGCCGTAATGCTGATTGAGCATCTGTGCGATACGACTCTCCTGATCATGTGATTCAAGCAGATCTGTATTCAGTTTTTGCTTATTCTGTAATGACATATTTTTGGCATAAATCTATTATGTTGCATTGCAACATAGCGTAGTTAGGCCAAAGCCGTCAAGCTTTAATTTCCGATGAGTGAAATAAACAAACCCGCTAAAAAGCGGGTTTGTTGAGATACAGGCGGCGGGGTATTCCCGACTCAGGCTGAACCCTGAGCAGTAAGAATAGTCCTGATATTATGGAGTGGAATCTATATCCGCGCCTTCTTTTTCCACCGGCATTAAGTCTTCTTTGCTTACACCTAGTGAAAGCGCAGCCGTACTTGCGACATAAATTGAGGAATAAGTACCGACGACAATACCGACGATCAGCGCAAGTGAGAATGGTTTGATCAACTCGCCACCAAAGATGTACAACGCGATCAATACGAGCAACGTTGTCAGACCCGTAATGATTGTCCGTGACATGGTTTGGTTGATCGAGATATTCATCACTTCTTCAGTTGTACGTTTGCGGATAGTGACGAAGTTTTCACGAATACGGTCAAAGATTACGATCGTGTCATTCAATGAATAACCAATGACCGCGAGAACCGCTGCCAGAACTTGCAAGTCAAACTCAATACCGAGAATGGAAAAGAAGCCAATGACGATGATTACGTCATGGATCAAGGCGGCAACGGCACCCAAGGCAAAGCGCTTTTCAAATCGCAGTGAGACATAAATTAAAATGCAAAAAAGTGCGATCAACATGGCGATACCGCCATCTTCTGTTAACTCTTCCCCCACTTGCGGTCCAACAAATTCAACGCGACGCAGTTCAGCACCGGACAGCAAGGCTAAAACGCGATTACTGACATCATTGGTAGTGAGTCCTTCTTTCGGTGCAACACGGATGAGCACGTCGGAATTCGTGCCGAAATGTTGTACAACCGCTTCGTTGAATTCTGAATTACTGAGCGCGCTACGGATTTGGTTTAAGTCTGCATCTTGTTGGTAGCCGATCTCAATTAGGGTGCCGCCAGTAAAATCGACACCAAGATTTAACCCGCGTGTGAAGATTGAAACCAAGCAGATCAGAATAACGATAGCTGACAAGGAAAAGGCGAGTTTACGTTTACTGATAAAGTCGTAATTAAGTGTACTTTTGAAAATTTTCATAATGATGATCCTGTATCAGTCCTAAATCGCCAGCTTAGCGCCGCGTTTACCGCCGTAGGTCAAATTAACCAACGCTCTGGTGCCCCAGATGGCTGTGAACATGGAAGTTAGGATGCCGAAGGATAAGGTGACGGCAAACCCTTTGATCGGGCCAGTACCTAAGGCGAATAACACGATCGCTGCGATCAGTGTGGTGATATTCGCATCAAGAATGGTTGAAAATGCTTTATCGTAACCAGCGGAGATGCTTGCTTGTGGTGAACTGCCGCTGCGGATTTCCTCGCGAATACGTTCGAATATCAAGACATTCGCATCCACAGCCATACCGATCGTCAAGACAATCCCGGCGATACCTGGCAATGTCAGTGTGGCTTGCATTAAGGAAAGCAAAGCAACCACCATGACGAGATTCGCCGCAAGAGCGATATTCGCAAACAGGCCGAACACTTTGTAATAAACGACCATGAAGATCAGAACCAGCAAGAAGCCGATTTTCACCGACATAAAACCTTTATCGATATTGTCTTTACCCAAGCTTGGGCCGATGGTGCGTTCTTCGATGATTTCGATCGGCGCAGATAGTGCGCCGGCACGAAGAAGTAACGCCAGATCACGTGCTTCTTCTGTGCTATCCAACCCACTGATCTGAAAACGTTTTCCGAGTTCATCACGAATGGTAGCGACATTGATGATCTCTTCCACTTTACGGGTTTTCTTCACCATTTCGCCGTTTTCTTCGACGGTTTCAGTTTTGTACTCAATGAACACGACCGCTTGCAGATGACCAATTTCATTACGTGTAGCACGGCTAAATTGGCGAGCACCTTTGCCATCAAGAGTGATGAATACGGCGGGTGATCCGCTTTGTTGTTCTAAGCCCGATGATGCGTCAATAATGCGATCACCAGTGAGCATGACTTTCTTGTCGAGGAGAAAATCACGGCCATCGCGGGATTTATATAACTTGGAGGCGGAAGGAACGCGGCCATTGAGTGCTTGCTGCACATCGCCTTCTTCATCAACCATACGAAATTCCAACGTTGCAGTCGCACCGAGAGTTTCTTTGACTTTAGCCGGATCTTGTACGCCCGGTAATTGCACGATGATACGATCCAATCCCTGTTGTTGAATGACCGGCTCAGCAACGCCTAATTCGTTGACGCGATTACGCAAGGTGGTGATGTTTTGCTGCAGAGCGAAACGTTGCGTCTCACGCAGCGCCACTTCAGATTGCTCACCTCGCAGTAAAAACAAGCCATCTTCCTCGCTTGTTGTGACTTCCAGCTCAGTGAAGTCATTACGGATAATGTCATGCAGCGCTTCCCGGGTTGCTTCATCTTTTAGGCGAACCAAAATTCCGCCTTCTTCGGCGCGGCTGAGCGTTTTGTATCGTAGTTTTTCTTCACGCATGCGTGTGCGCAGGTCAGAAATGTAGCGTTCATCCGCTTGTTTTAGAACCGTTTCCGAATCCACCTGCATCAATATGTGTACACCGCCACGAAGATCGAGACCGAGATACATGGGTTGACCGCCAAGGTTGCGAAGCCAGTCGGGTGTTGCAGGTGCGAGTGTCAACGCAATAACGTAGTCAAAACCAAGTGCTTTATCGATGACCGATTTAGCTTTGGATTGCAGTTCAGTATCAGCAAAGCGATACAATAAACCACGCTCGATTTCTTCCATCTTTTTAACAGGGACGCCGGCTTCTTCCAGAGCGGTATCAATATTAAGGATGGTTATTTCATCAATACTGGTGGTGCGTGATGCGGTGATTTGTAATGACGGATCGTCACCGTACAAGTTCGGTAACGCATAGAGCGCCCCGATCAACAAGACGATCAAGATCGACATATATTTCCATATGGAATAACGGTTCATGAGGATGAATCCTTAAAACAAGAGTATTAGAGCGATTTCACTGTGCCTTTAGGCATAACGCTACCCACAGAGCCGCGTTGTACTTTAATTTGGGTATTATCAGCCACTTCAAGTTGGACAAAATTTTCACCAACTTCGGTGATCTTGCCTAAAATTCCGCCATTAGTGACGACTTCGTCGCCTTTTGTCAGTGAGGCAACCAATGCTTTGTGTTCTTTAGCGCGTTTCATTTGTGGTCTGATTAGCACGAAATAAAACACGACAAATAATAAGATCATCGGCAGGAATTCCGCCAGACCAGGACCGGCTAATGGTTCAGCGGCGTGTGCATTTGAAATGAAGAAATCTAATAAAGTGTCCATAAATTTATTCCAGGGTTTATTGTGGTAGTTAAGGTATTGTTATTAATGCAATATTTTTATTGTATTGAAGCCGTCTATTATGACACAGGCTCACGCATCGCATAAAACGCTTCGATGTAATCCTCTAAGGTGTGGGCTTCGATTGCGGATCTCAAGTCCTGCATTAATTTTTGATAATAATGCAGGTTATGGATCGTATTTAAACGAGCGCCGAGAATTTCCGCGGTTTTATCCAGATGATGCAAATACGCGCGCGAATAGTGCTGACAGGTATAACATTCGCAATTTTCATCCAAAGGCCCTGTGTCAGTTTTGTGTGGGCTATTGCGAATGCGGATCGTGCCGGTAGAGGTGAATAAATGACCATTGCGTGCATTACGTGTCGGCATGACGCAGTCGAACATATCAATTCCGCGACGCACCGCTTCAACCAAATCTTCTGGTGTGCCGACGCCCATCAGATAACGTGGTTTTTCGATCGGCATACTGGGTGCGATATGCGTCAGGACTTTGAGCATTTCTTCTTTCGGCTCGCCGACCGATAAACCGCCGATCGCATAACCATCAAAACCAATCTCAACCAGACTGGCTAATGATTGATCGCGCAAGTCTTCATACATGCCGCCCTGAATGATGCCGAACAATGCCGCATCACGATTATGGTGTGGTTCTCGGTGCGCGGTTTTACAGCGTTTTGCCCAGCGCATGGAAAGTTGCATGGAATCCCGCGCTTGATCATACGTGGCAGGAAACGGCGTGCATTCATCAAACGCCATGATCACATCCGATCCAAGTTTGTGTTGCACGGCGATGGAATCTTCCGGGCTCATGAAAATCTTATCGCCATTCACCGGCGAGCTAAATTTCACGCCATCTTCTGTGATCTTGCGTAGATCGCCCAAGCTAAAAACCTGAAAGCCGCCGGAATCGGTTAAGATCGGCCCATCCCAATGCATAAAATCATGCAGATCACCATGTAACGAAATAATCTCCGTACCGGGTCGCAGCATTAAATGGAATGTATTACCGAGCACAATACTTGCGCCCATGTATTTTAATTCTTCCGGCGTCATGGCTTTTACCGTGCCGTATGTACCGACCGGCATAAACGCCGGAGTTGGAACCGTGCCGCGTTCAAAGCGCAGCCTGCCACGTCGGGCCGCGCCATCAGTGGTGTGTAGATCAAACTTCATGAGGAGGGTTTCCGTAAATAAACATAGCGTCACCGTAGCTGAAGAAACGATACGCCTGATCAACGGCGTGTTGGTACGCGCGCAGCGTCGTGTCTTTTCCAGCGAAGGCGCTAACCAACATTAACAAGGTCGATTCGGGCAAATGAAAATTTGTGATCAGCGCATCAACTGAGCGAAAACGATAACTGGGATAAATAAAAATGTCCGTTTCGCCAGTAAAAGGGGCGATCTCACCGTCGTGACTAGCAGACTCTAACGCGCGAACGGTCGTCGTACCGAGTGCGATCACACGTTTTCCGCGATCACGGGTTTGCTTGATCAGCGCGCAGGTTGCCGCACTCACTTCAATGCGCTCTTTATGCATCACGTGATCATTCACATCATCCACTCGCATGGGTAAAAAAGTGCCCGCGCCGACATGCAAGGTAACGAAAGTGGTTTGAACACCTTTTTGTTGAAGCTGATCAAGCAGCGCTTCATCCATGTGCAAACCGGCCGTTGGCGCGGCGACCGCACCGGCTTTTTGACCGAAAACGGTTTGGTATCGCTCCGCATCGTCCGCGTTATCATCCCGCGTGATATACGGTGGCAAGGGAATATGCCCAACGGCGTCGAGTACCTGCATGACCGGTTGTTCAAAATTCAGCAGAAACAGATCACCGTCGCGTCCGGTCATCGTGCACCGGAAATCCTCGTCAAGTTCCAGCGTTTGATCCGGCTTTGGTGCCTTACTGGCTTTGATCTGTGCGAGTGCCGAGTGATCGCCCGTGACGCGTTCGATAAGAATTTCGACCTTGCCGCCAGTGTCCTTATGGCCATGCAAACGCGCCTTGATTACGCGCGTATCATTCATGACCAATAGATCGCCTTCTTTAAGATACGCCAGAATGTCGGAAAAATGCTTGTCCTCGATTGTTGCGTGTTCCCGATCGAGCACCAACAAACGGCTTGCGGTACGTTCGGCGCATGGGCGCTGTGCGATCAGGTGATCAGGTAGATGGAAGCTAAATTCACTGCGTAACATGGTCGCGGATCATAGCAGAGAATGATTATTTTCATGAGAAAACATCGCATTTCCGTAATGAAAAAGACCGAAGCCGTTAACGCATTCATTCACGACAGGCTTTTGTGTATAGTCGATCAGAGTAATTGGCTGATTTTTAGGTGCTTTCGCTTATCGAAATGACGTATGACTTTTGATGAGTGGCCTCGAGTTTGAAAATAAAAATAATTATCTCAACTTGCGATCATAATCGTGTTGCGTGCGAAGCAAAGTTGGGAAGCAGTGGGAGATCTTTAATGACAAAAGCAGGTCTAAACAGCGTCGGTTTATTGTTCATCAGCGTCATTTTCTTAGCAAGTTGTAACGATGCATCAGACAGTGATCCGTATAAAGCATTTGAACGTGCCGAATACACCAGTGCATTTCCCGCGATCATGGCGTTAGCGAAAGCCAATGATGCAAAAGCACAAACCTACATCGCAGCGATGTATCAAGCCGGTTTAGGTGTCAAAAGGGATAATAAAAAAGCCATCGAATGGTACGAAAAAGCCGCCTATCAAAATTATGCACCAGCGCAATACAACCTCGGCATCATGTTGCGAGAAGGTACTGGAGTGGAGCCCAACATCGTAGAAGCCTATGGCTGGCTCTACAATGCTCAGCAATTAGGGCACCCTAAAGCAGAAGAGCAACTTGATCTCGTCTTGATGAGCATCACACCAAATAAATCCTTGCTGGCCCGTGAATGGGTTCGACAACAAGTGAAGCAGGGACATAAAGATGAATAATATCGTCGGCTAATTTTTTCTATAAACCCCACGGTGCCGATAAAAACGAGTTTGGAGGCTGGTATGACACACGATTATTTCCTGCCGATCGGTGTGTTGTTACTGTGCATAGTGTGCGTGACAAGTTGCTCAGAAAAAATAAGCCAAGATCCTTACCAAGCTTTTGAAGAAGGTCACTACGCAGTTGCCTTACCAGCGTTAGAAACACTCTCAGCCGAAAATGATGCAAAAGCACAAACCTATCTGGCAGCAATGTATCAAGCCGGTTACGGCGTTAAACGAGATTATAAAAAAGCCACCGAATGGTATGAAAAAGCCGCCTATCAAAATTATGCGCCGGCACAGTACAACCTCGGCATCATGCTGCGAGAAGGCACCGGAGGCACGCAAGATCTTGTTCAAGCCTACGCATGGCTTTACAACGCAGATCGCCTCGGTCATCCAAATGCCTATTCACAATTAGAACCGTTGGTGATCGAAATAATGCCAGATAAATCCCTTCAAGCCCGCGAGTGGGTACGTGAGCAGATCAAGCAAGGACATAAAGATTTGCCCAAAACAGAAAGCCAAGGGTTCAATAATTAAGGTTTTTGAATTAAGTAAAACTTACTGATTTGAGCGGGTAAAGATCGAGACATACTCTCTAAACAAGAAAACCCGATTTCGTTGATTACCAGTAAGCTCATGCAAAATGCCATGTTTAACAAAATCAGTGATCAAGGCAGATGCTGTATTCGTTCTCACCCCTAATAATTCGGTGACGTCTTTAATATCAACCAGCGGGGTTTGATAGAGTGTACGCATTAACGTTTGTGCATTGTTTTGTCGGCGCGAACTGAAATACGGTAATACTTCGCGCTCCAACCGTTCTTTTAATGCCAGAATATCTTTAAACACTTGAATAGAGTTTTGTGCTGTTTCATGCACACCATTCAGAAAAAAAATCAGCCACGGTTTAAGACTATTCGACTCACGAACGGCCATTAAATGATCGATATACTGGGTTTTGTTGCGTTCAAAATAATCAGATAAATACAACGCCGGTTTATCCAGCAAATCAAAATTTGCTAAATACAACGAAATCATCAAACGGCCGAGACGGCCATTACCGTCAAGGAAAGGATGGATCGTCTCAAACTGATAATGCGCAATAGCGATCCGGATCAAATGCGCTACAGGCAAGTTTTGATCATGAATAAACTTTTCCAGATCACTCATCAAAGCTGCGATTTCCGTATAATGCGGTGGCACAAAAATCGCGTTTTTCAGGCTGACACCAATCCAGTTCTGACTGATCCGAAATTCCCCCGGTTGTTTTGTCGCTCCACGGACACCTTGCATAAGCGTTTTGTGCGTGTCTCTAAGCAACCGGTTTGACAGCGGTAATTGTTCTAATTGCGCAATCGCCGCATTGATCGCGAGGATGTAATTATGCACCTCCTCCCAATCCTCTCGTTTTTCTGGATCAACATCTTCCTTATCCAGCAATGCCTCTTCAACATTGGTGCGCGTTCCTTCTATGCGGCTGGACTGCGTGGCTTCTTTCGTAATATGCATACGGATAAAAAAATCCACATTCGGTATTAATTGCGAAAAGGCGTTCAACTCACCTAAGGCCCGATCAGAATCACTCAGTAATTGCTGAATTTCAGGATCAGAAATTTCCCACGCGTGGTAGATATTCGCGGGAGAAAAGCTCCTGTACTCAAACTGCTGCACGTACTGCCCAGCGATGTAGTCGGTTAAATGCATTTAATGTCAGAAACACCTATCGTTTTTGATATTGTCGAAATCTTATGTCAGAAACCTACGGTGTTTGCATCACTATGTCAAGTTAGCGGGCAGTTTTTGACATAAAGAAATTCTTATGTCAAATTCGAACAGTGTTGTGACATCGCTCAAAGCCGATCAAAATGATGCTTCCAGCAGCGCGATCTCAGCACCTGTTAGTGCGAACAGATCATAAACTTGTTGATTTAGCTGTTGTTCGAGTTGCTGCAACTCAGTACTTAATTGCTGAATTTTTGCCCCTTCTGTCTGTAACCAGTTTTCCCAATCATTTCGATCAACGAGTGGAATATCCTGTTTAAATTGCTTTTTAACCTCTTTACGAAACATAGCAAAATCGAGCAGCCACCAGATTTGTAATTTTTTTGATAATTTCGCCTCGCGATCCGCCGGACACAAATCCGGGATCCGCTGTCGCACCGCCAGCTGCACCGCATAGCGCTGCTCGGCTAACTGCTGACAACGAGCTGCAAGATCGGCTAGGGATTGTTTTTGTTGATCGGAGGCGTCAGGGATAGGAAGTGTTTCGAGATGCTGGGTAAAAAAACGAAAGTACCCGCCCCGGATTGCATTAGTCATGCCTGAAATTTGCGACCAAATAATTTTGCTGTTGAGTATGGCCAGTACGAAATGATCAGCATTTGGAATAAAGTAAATTGTATTCACTGAATATGATTTATTCAAATCTAAACTGAATTTCGGACCTTGAGAAATATCCGGATAAAAAATCTTCGGTTTTTCAAACTCTTCGTAATACGCACAACTGCGTAATTCCCACCAAAACTCGCCTTTATCGCCACGCTTTTTTCCGCGTATTGAATAGGGTTCCAGCCAATGTGCAATAGCTGGGTAATTCGTTTGTAACCAATGCCACGCATCCACTTCATCTTCTAGTCCGCTTTGTTCACGCGTCCAGCCTTTTGGGAATAGAATTAGACTCTGATCACGCGGTTGCACATGCCACATTTTTAAATCTTTACCTTCGAGGAAGGGCTTTAAAATTTCCGCCGATTTCGGATCATCCTGAATGAGCTGATCTCGTGTGGTGCGATCAATCACAAAGGCGTCATTCAGGCCGGTTTTAATCCCGTATAAAGGTGATCCATAAACGTCTTTTAGTGTGGCCTTGCCGTGGCGGATCTTATCTCGGAGAGCGGCAAGATCAGCGGCTTCCAACTGCCAGCTTGTGGCAGAAAGTTGTTGTTGTAGCATGTGCGCAGCATGCTGTGAAAAGTGTGCGGGCAGATCCGTCGGAAGCTGATCAGACAAAGTAAGAAACTCAATAGACGTTTGCTCATCAGGCGTTTGCTTTTGCGCGATAATAATTGCCGGATAGGTGGTGACGCCGTCAAACAATTGCAGATCACCGAAATCCACCAGCGTTGTCAAACATGTTTGATCTCGTAAAAACGCACGCAAGTTTTCTCCGCTGCCGGTTTTAAAAAATGTGCTAGAAGAAATATAGCCGAGCACCCCATCGGGTTTTAGTAGCTTGATACCCAACTCAAAAAAATACGTGTAAAGATCCGCCACCCCGTGGTACACCGCGTAGTGTTTTTCTAACCATGGTTTTATCGGACTGATACGTTCTTGGCGCACATATGGTGGATTGCCGAGCACGACATCAAAACCGCCTTCTGCGAAGACGTCCGGAAAGTTTTGCTGCCAGTCAAAGGCCTGATCATCCCATGCACGATCAGCCACAATTGAATTGCCGTGGCGTAAATTATTATCCAGACTCTCAAGTGGCTTGCCTTTGCGCGCGGTTTTTAACCATAAGGATAATTTTGTGATCTCGATGGATTCAGGGTTGATATCCACACCGTACAGATTGTTGTTGAGGATCTCTTTATCGAGGTCAAAAAAATCCCGACTGCCCGTCAGATCAGCCAGTTTGTCGTTCACGCGTTGGTATTCTGCAGCGAGATAATCAAATGCGGCGATCAGAAATGCGCCGGAGCCACAGGCCGGATCAACAATTCGAATTTGTTGTAAGCGATCGCGCCATAAACTCCAGAATGTCAGCTCAGCTTTCTGGCTTTTCCAGGCGATATCTTTGTCAATATCGGGCAATTTTTTGGTGCTGATGAAATCACCGATCAGCTGATCAAATGTGTTTTGTAAATAGCGCCCTAACGTTTGTTCAACAATAAACTGAGTAATATTATCCGGCGTGTAAACGACGCCGTGTTGCTTGCGTTTGCCTTTGACGGCGGTGTGTTTTTCTCTGATGTGAACGAGTAGGTTTTCGCCAGTTTCGAGCGTTTCATGAATCTCTTCCAGATCGCTGATCGATTGCTCGAAAATGTGTCCGAGCACATTCACGCCGACTTCCGATTCAAAATCATATTCGCCGAGCGCTTTAAAACGCTCACATAATTCATCGCTGATCAGCAGCGCGTCTAAACCTGGATCGGCGCGGAATAAGCCGCCGTTGTATGCAGGAATCTCGAGGTGTGCATTGCCTTGATCCACCGCATGAAATAGTCCTTTAAAATTATCCCAAATGGGTTTTGGGTTGTATGGATCACTATGTTCATAAGCCTGCATCAGGGTGCGTTCAGGCAACAGTCCGTGGTCTTCTGCGAAGGCGATAAATAGAATGCGATCAAGCAGGGTTTGCGCGTGGGAAACCAAGGTTTGCACAGCGATTTGCGGGTTGTCATTTTCTAACGTACTGATCAGTTGTAAACGTAGGTGGCGGTAGTCTTCATAAAGACGGCTGGTAATGTCTTTTTCGACTTTGTCGCTGGCGAATAGCAGTGATCGCGTGTTGGTGCCGAGTAGATTATCAACTGATAGGAGCGAAACAAATCGGTTGTATTCTTTTGGATCTAGTAAATTTTCAAGCTGCCAGACTTCGTAATCCTGTCGACCATAACCAACGGCGTAAAGTCTGATCTCAATGTAATTACTCAACAAGACCCATTGCGCACCCGGTGCATCCATTGCGTATTCCCAAGCTTGTTGGACAGGGCTTTTATGTCGGCCCGGCATGATTGCATCCAGATCACGCGTTTTTGCGCCTTTTAATTCAAACGGTACGATAATTTGTGTGCTACTTTCGCTGAAATGTCCAAGTGCAACATCGACACTGCCGCGACCAACGTGTTGCTCGCGTTGCAGACTCCACTGATCGTTAGATCCAAAACCAGAATAACCGAGAACATCGATAAGAATTTTTTGAATAAAGTGACCGTGTAACGCAACTTCACTTTGTGAATAGATTGCGCGTGAAGAAATGCTCTGCGCCCAATCAACCAAAATTGCGTTGTGTTTATCCGGAATATCGATATCGTTTAGTGAACGTGCGAGCACTTTAGGTTGGAAAAGCGTCATTTTCATTCCTTAAATTAGTTTCAGGGATTGTCGCGTGTCGCTTTTGATCAGGCAAGTAACGAGGCAGATTTTAGGGTGGACCGTGAATTCTTCCCGCTGGTGATAACATCAACATGCGCGGACCCTTTGAAAAGGAAGGAATGTGAATGTACAATCCTCAGCCTCGTGCCGGGATGGCGGAACTGGTAGACGCGCCGGATTCAAAATCCGGTTCCTTCGGGAGTGCGAGTTCGATTCTCGCTCTCGGTACCATTTGATTTCAATCAGCGTGATCAGCGTTCAGCTGGTCACGTTGTCTGAAACACTTTTCCGCTTTTATCTGATTTTTCCAGATATTCCCTTACTTTTTCCGTAAATACTCTGACTTTCGACGACAAATGTTTGCGTGATGGGTAGATCACATTGATCGGAACGGTGGGTGTTTCATAGTCACTGAGGATTTGTACGAGCTGGCCATTCGCGATCAGTCCGTTTACGGCAAAGGCGGGGCTGTACGCAATAATGTTGGAGTTGGCAGCGAGTGTTGCGGCGGCTAACGCACTATTCACGGAAACGACAGGCGTCACATTGATCGTGACAGCTTGTCCATCGCGATGACAAATCCACGGTGATCGTGCACGTGTATTCGTATCGACCACAGAGGGTAACCCGGCAAGTTGATCTGGATGCGTTGGCGTTCCATGTTCTTCAATAAACCCTGGCGAGACGCAGAGTCTTAATTGCGAATGGCTAACAGGGCGTGCGATCAGGGAAGAATCATCTAAGTCACCAATACGAATTGCTGCATCAAAACCTTCGCTGATCAGATCCACAAAACGATCATTCAACACCAGTTCGATAGACAGATGATCGTTATTTATGGCCAGATCGGCGATTAACGGCATCAGGATTAATTCGCCGAAGGTACGCGGTGTTGAAATACGCAATCGGCCAACCAGTGAATCGTGTTCATTCTTCATTTTGGCTTCGATGCTGGCAATATCATCGAGGACTCTTTTCGCCTCTTCATAATAGGCTTGACCGGTAGAACTGAGTTGTAAACTGCGGGTTGATCGTCTGATCAACTGAACTTGTAACGACTCTTCGAGCTGGGAAATATGCGTGCTGATCAGTGCTTTGGTTTTGCCCAAGCGTGCAGCAGCAGCGGTGAAGGTACCCTCCTCCGCGACGCTGATAAATGACAGCATGAGATTCAGTTTATCCATTGTAAAACCACCCGTTTAAAGTAAAAACAAATTAAACAATCAGTCAATAATGTTGATTATTGTTAATGAATATCTTGTGGTCAATACTTATTCTCAATGTCCAGAGCGATCGGGACGATCAAGATTAAGTAAGATGAGGTAAGCATGTTAGTAAAAGGTGTTTGGACAGCGGACTGGCAGCCAGTACAAAAGCAAGATGCGCAGGGACGTTTTATCCGTCAGACCAGTGCATTTCGGGATAAGCCCGATGTATCCGGTGTGGAAACAGGGCGTTACGAATTGATCGTGGCGTATATTTGCCCTTGGGCGACACGTTGTTTAATCGCGCGATCACTATTGGGTTTGGAAAAATACTTTCCGCTGCGTGTGGTGCATCCTGCACTAACGGAAGAAGGATGGCGCTTTCGAGAAGTAGAGGATGATGATCCCGTTATTTCGGATGGACCACTCACTGGCGTGAATAAGATGCACGAGCTTTACACACGATCTGATGCAGAATTTACTGGCCGAGCCACTGTGCCGGTCATTTGGGATCGAACCGAAGCACGTATTGTGAATAACGAATCTGCGGATATTGTGCGTATTTTTAATCGTGATCTGCGGCCGTTACATCATGCTGTTGATGATCTTGCACCAGATTCGCAAATGAATGAGATTGATCAGTTTAATGAAACGATCTACCACGCGTTAAATAACGGTGTTTACCGCGCGGGCTTTGCCGGCTCGCAGCAGGCCTACAATGAAGCTTATGCGGATGTTTTTACGTGTCTGGATCGACTTGAAACGCATTTTTCGCATCATGATTATGCGGTGGGCGATCAGCTAACCGAAAGCGACATTCACTTATTCGTGACATTAGTGCGATTTGATGTTGCCTATTTTAGTCTATTTAAAACAAATCGAAACCAGATCGCAGATTTTACGGCACTTTCTGCATATCTTATGCGACTATTGCAAATCCCCGCGTTCGCAAAATCTACTCGGATTGACCACATTAAGCAGGGTTATTATTCGATCAAGTCATTAAATCCGAGCGGAATTATTCCGCAGGGGCCAGCTCTTGATTGGTTACACTTGACAGCGTCGTCGTGAGCGAAGTGATGCAGAAACAACCAGTCATGTTTATTAGCCACGGGGCACCGACATTTGCATTAGACACGGTCGGTGCGGCGAGTCTGTTGCGCGAAGCAGGTCGGTATTTTACCGAAGCACGCGCGGTGATCATCTTATCAGCGCATTGGATGAGTGCCGGTTTATGGGTGAATGCGAATCCTACACCGGATCTGATCTACGACTTTGGTGGCTTCCCGCCAGAATTGTATGAGATGCGTTATGCCGCAAGGGGAGATGCTGATCTTGCGGCAACAGTTGCAGGGCAATTTCAGGATTCGGTGGGTAGCGTCACGTTGGATCACGTGCGTGGTTGGGATCATGGTGTGTGGGTACCATTACGCCATCTTTTGCCGGATGCGCAGATCCCAATCATCCAGATCTCATTGCCACAGGCCGCCACGCCAAAGGAGGTATTTTCACTGGGGCGCGTGGTGCGTAAATGTCGTGATCAAGGCTTTGCGGTGATTGGATCAGGCAGTCTGACGCACAACTTTGCCGACATGCGTTTTGGGGCGACGAGTACGTCGGTTGCGGCGCACACCTTTCAAAGCTGGGTGCGGGAACGATTACGTGAGCAGAATGCTGATGCGATCATCAACGCAGACAAAGCGGGTGCGATCTTTGCGAAAACCCATCCGACTGATGAGCATTATATGCCCTTAGTGTTTGCCTTAGGTGCTGTCGAAGAAGCTGATCAGCTGTCCGTTCTCGAAGGGGGGATCAGCCATCATGCGTTGTCGATGGAGTCGTACTTGTGGCGCAGCAGAAGCGAGTTTTAGATGGGTGATCAGGCCGTGATCAATTCGTAACCTTCCTGATCAATCCAGTCCCGAATTTTGCTTTCTAACTCGGTGAGTTGATCTTCACTCGTTCCGCGACAGACGATATTCACCCCGTATTTTCCTTGTCGCTGAAAAGGGTAACTGCCGATGCTGATCGCAGGATAATCATCTTGGAAAGCCCCTAAGGTTTTTGCGATCTGACTTTCACGCATGTGTGCGCTGATGCTGCGTGTATGGACAGGATCACCGCCGCTTAGACTCGCTGCGATGCCTTCAAACATGCCTTGCATAATCGGAGGAACGCCTGCGAGCACATAGACATTTTCTAAACGGAAGCCTGGTGCACCGCTCACTGGGTTGTCGATCAGTTCTGCGCCGATAGGAATATCCGCCATCTTCATTCGCGCATCATTCACGTCGCCTTCTCCATACCAGTCGAGCAGGGTTTTTTCCGCGACAGCATTGCGCTCAACCTGTAAGCCAAACGCATCTGCAATGCAGGCTGTGGTGATGTCATCATGGGTTGGCCCAATGCCGCCAGTGGTAAAAATGTAGTCGTATAATGGGCGCAAGGTGTTAACGGTAGCGATGATTTCTGCCGGTTCATCACGCACGATACGCACTTCGATCAGCGAAATTCCCAGTTCATCAAAGCGTTGGCCTAGGTATGGCAGGTTTTGATCTTTCGTCCGACCAGACAAAATTTCATTGCCGATCAGCATTATGGCGGCGGTACTCATGCAAAATTTTCCTTAGCGTGTGGTGCGGTCAACGGTGAGGTTATCGATCAAACGCGTACTGCCGAGGCGGGCCGCAACGAGTATGACGAGCTTTTCTTCATTTGGTTCGGGCGCGCGTAAATTATCTTGGCGACGTATAGCGAAATATTCAGGTTCAAAACCGGTAGTTTTTAATGTGGCATTGGCCATTTTTTCGAGTTCGAAATAATCCGAACGGCCTTCTTTTAATTCGTCCGCGATCGTATTCAATTGTGCATAGATATGCGGGGCGAGTTGACGCTCCTTTTCTGACAAATATCCATTGCGCGAACTCATGGCGAGGCCGTCTTCTTCGCGCACGGTGGGCAAGGTGTGAATGGAGATCGGCATACACAAATCCGCCACCATGCGTTTGATTACCTGTACTTGTTGGTAATCTTTTTCACCGAAAATCGCCAGATCGGACTGTACGAGGTTAAAGAGTTTTGAAACGACCGTCGCCACACCCGTGAAGTGACCGGGTCGATATTCACCGCACAACATTCCGTCCAGCGCAGGCACCGACACTTCGGTGTGATTATCCAACCCTGCGGGGTAGACTTCTTCGACATTTGGGGCAAAAACGGTATCCGCACCGCGTTCAGACACCGCGCGTAAATCCTGCTCTAAAGTGCGTGGGTACGTATCAAAATCTTCACCCTTCACAAACTGCATGGGGTTGACAAAAATACTCACGACAACCCGATCAGCCAGTTGTGCAGCGCGATCAACCAGCGCCAGATGACCTTCGTGTAGATTGCCCATCGTCGGCACTAAGCAGATTGACTCATTCTGCAAACGCCAGTTTTTGATCTGACTGCGGAGTTCCTGAACGTGATGAATAGTCTGCATTAGTCGAATCCGTTTTCCTCAGCAGGGAAGCTTTTTGCTTTCACTGCATTGACATAATCTGCGATCGCACCTTGCACATTTCCGGCGTCCTGCATGAAGTTTTTGCATAATTTGCCACAACGTCCGCTAATGCCGAGCATGTCATGCAGAACCAAGACTTGGCCGTCCGTATCGACACCCGCGCCAATGCCGATCACTGGAATTGACACCGCCTTGGAAATTTCCGCTGCGAGTTTTCGCGGCACCAGTTCTAACACCAACATTAATGCGCCAGCCGCTTCTAACGCTTGCGCATCACTGATCATCTGTTGCGCGCTTTTTTCATCGCGGCCTTGCACAAAATAGCCACCAAGTTGGTTGACCGATTGCGGCAGTAAACCGAGATGCGCACAGACTGGAATCCCACGATCGCTCATCATTTGGATCGTTTCCGTCAGCCATTCACCGCCTTCAAGTTTGACCATTTGTGCGTTGCCTTCGTTCATCAAACGCGCTGCATTGTGCATAGCTTGTTCCGGCGTGGCATACGACATAAACGGCAGATCCGTCACCACCAATGCGCGTTTTGCACCGCGGCTGACCAGCTTTGAATGATAGATCATGTCCTCAATCGTCACACTGACGGTGGACGCTTGTCCTTGGACGACCATGCCTAACGAATCACCAATTAACATGACATCCACGCCAGCATCATCCAGCACTTCAGAAAATGTCGCGTCATAACAGGTCAATACGGCAATCTTCTCACCGTCTTGTTTCATTTTATGTAACGTAGCGATCGAAACCGACTTCATGCAAGCTCCCTATTCCGATGTTTTAAAGAATGTTTAGCATAGCAGATGATTGCGATGGCTTGAGGTGAAAACATCGTTGAATATGTGGATTTTATAAATAGCCTTTCCGGTGTTCGATTTTCATGGAGTATGTAGACTAAGCGCGATCCTGTTTCGTCCAATTTTCATTAATCACACGGTTAAACCAGGCCAACGCGACCAAGGCGAGGCCGAGGCCCATAAAGGCCGCAACGCGCACCAAGCCGGATAAACCGGACATGTCGATCAGAAAGACTTTCGCGATTGTCAGGGCGACACCGATCATGGCGAGTTTACGTAAGGTAATCGAGCGTTTAATGAAGGCATAAAACAATAAGCCGAGCGAGATCAATAACATGGCAATCGTGTAAGTGTAGAGTTCGCCGTCACTTGGGCCAGCCACGGATAAATCCGTGCCGCGCCACAAACGGCGGATCTCCAACCAGCCCCAAAATGCGATCAGGCTGGAACCAGCGACATAAAGTCCTGTGCGCAACCAATCTGGCATGCCGCGTTCCGGCGTCGCCAGCCATTTTGCGGTGATAGCGCAGAGCATCGCGAGTGGTAAAAATGCCAGTGCGAGACTGTCGAAAATCGGTGGGCCAATGACTTTTTCAAAACTCCAGTTCAACATCATCGAGACGTGATCCAAGAGTTTCATAAGCATGCTGAAGCCGGAAAGCAGAAAGACCACCACAAAACCTAAGCGAACCAAGCGCGCTTTACCGCTGCTGTGTGGCAAGCGCCAGAGTTGCGCAATCGCAGAGCTGAACCAGATCATGGCCGAGACGCCATAGCCCCAATGATTGAGAAAGTCTTTTGCATCGATCAGGCGCGCAAGGAATAAGGTCAGGAAAATGCCGCCGAAGCTGATCAACGCAGATTCTGCCACACTGCGGATCAGCGCTTGCTGACGATCACTTCGTTGCTGTTGATGGTGGATCTGATCGGGTGTCAGATTTTCGTTGATGTTTGGTTGCGCATAGTGAGTGTCTTTCGTGATCAGCAAAATACCGATCAGTGCTGCGATTGGGCCGAGATATGCCAGCAAGAAATTGAGGAAAGACGCCTCATTCAAACTCCACTGGAAACCTGGATCAATCAGCAAGCGATAACCAATCACCGCAATGCCGATCTGAATCATCCAACCGAGCGGCGGTAATTTATAACGACGGTTGATCAAGCTTGCCAGTAAAATCACGAAACTGAGTCCGAGTGTCAGCGCGGTTTTGGTCAGCACAACGAATAAAGCGAGCGCGATCAAGCTCAGGGCTGATGCAGCGAATAACCCGCAATCCAGATCTTTGCCGTCGCCGCCAAGCTGTGCCCGATGTCGAGCGAAGTAGATCAGCAAGAGCGAGGCAATAACAATCCCGAGTGCCCAATGCGTTTCGCCATAAGCCGTGCTTGGTACCCATAAAAATTCCAACACGAAAATGCCGATCGGCAATAACGCCGCTGCGGCCATTGCCCACGGATCAAAACGTAAAGCGAACGGTGTATTGTGATCAACTCGGCTATTTTCACACACCGTTTGCTTAATATGCAGGTGCATTCTAATGAACGCAAAAAAGGACAACATCGCCGCAAACAAGACCAACCACCAGATCGTATTATTCGCTACTGGCGCTGATGTTAGATCAACCTGCATCGTGGGTGGGGATTTTAAATGTGCAGAAAGAAATAACGCACCCTGCTCTTTTGCGTGAAAAAATAACCAGCCGATAAAAAACACCGGCGGGAGTAAAGCGAGTTCTTCCAGCGCAGGAGCGCGACGAAACCAGAAAAGCGTTAGTGCGCAAAGCAGCAGTAAAACCACTAAGCCCAACCAAATTTCCGGTAAAGGATCGCGCGTCAACGCGACGACGAGAGCAGCAACAGAGACGATCAACACCCCCGCCGCTGCGAGCAAAGTGGTGAAATGTGCACGTCCTTTTTTCAAAAATTGCGAGATACTCGACGGGCCAGAATGCATCGGTGTAACGCTGCGGTTAGGAATCGTGATCGCGGCGAGAGCGATCACGAGTGCCGAACAAATTAATGCTAGTGGTTGCGGATCGGCCAGCCATAACAAGGCGATTGACACAGTCGGTGCAGCCAGCGCCAGCGCAGACACCCAGGCCCAGCGTTTAAGCGTATCAATGCTCAAGCCGATCAGGGCAATCAACGCAAAATACGGGTACAACACCAAGCCGCTATCGGCATCGCCTTGCACTAAAAACGGTGCAGCACTCGCACCCAAAATACCAATCGCCGACAACACTGGCCCGTAAAGCCAACCCATCGCAATCGCTACAAGGGAAACGAGCGCGAGTCCGATTAATGCTGATAGCGCGCTGATCAAGCCATACAGCGCATGTGCAGAAAGCACCGCGATAAATAAGATCACCACGCCTGCGCCGGCTAATGTCGACGGTAAATGTTGTATTGACGCGGATCCGAGATCGCCATGTTTACGACGTAAAAATTCGCCACCGCCGATCAACATCGCACCTAGCAGTAACGCACCGATCACACGTAAAGGCGGCGTCAGTAATCCATTTTCTACGCCATATTGCACCATGAAAAATCCACCGAGAATCATCGACAACGCTGCGATCGCCAGCGTCCAATTTGCGCGCAACCAATTCTGTAAGCGAGTTAAGTTTTCTGGATTTAAAACATACTGTTTTGAGGGTACGGGTTCTTCTTCGTTCGTTGAAAATGGTGCCGTTGCAACCTCACTATTCGCCGTTGGTTGTGAATAGGCATGTTGGGTTGTCTTCGCAAAGTCCGTATCAAATTTTTCTTCATCAGTTGCAGCATCCCAAGCGTCGGTGTGAGATTCTGAAACCTGATCTTGAGAAGGTGAAATGGGGTCGTTTGAAAAAGAATGGTCAGATGTTTCGGTTTCGTCAGTAAGATCAGGAAACGGTTTTTGCTGCAGATCACGCAAGGCGGTTTGCAGATCATCCACCCGCGATTCAAGCAACGAGTTTTTATCACGCAGTTTTAACAACGAGAAAAATAAATACGGCAAGCCGATCAGAAAAAGTGCGCCGTAAAATAAACCTATAATTGCTGCGAGTGCTTCCATTATTTTTTCCGAGGCATCAACTTTATTATCGTAACAACTTGAGAATTATGCTTGAACTGTCTAGGTATACTCTTAAAGAAAAGCTGACAGTAAAAACTTTCTTCAAAGCGCATTATTAGAAAAACCTATCAAAGTATCGACAAACCTTCGGATGATAATTTTTCAACTAAAAGTCTTAATACGCCATGTCCTGGAATATTAAGATCAGGTGCAATCTCCAACAACGGATAAAGTACGAAACTTCTCTCCGGCAACATGACGTGCGGCACGATCAGATCCGGTTCGTTGATTTCCTGATCAGCGTATAACAATACATCCAAATCTAAGGTGCGCGGTCCCCATCTGATAATTCTGACACGTTCGTGGGCTTGTTCGATTTTTTGTAATTCGCGCAGTAAGGGGATTGGTTCGAGAGTGGTTTCGATCGCGGCGACGGCGTTGATGTAGTCGGGTTGTCCGGGCGGGCCGACGGGATCGCTGCGATAGAGTGAGGAAGCTTTTATCAGTTTGCTGGAGGGGATTTGATCGAGTTCTTGTAATGCACGTTTGACCTGATCAATCGGATCTTCAAGGTTGCTGCCGAGTCCGATGTAAGCCGTAATGGGCGGCGGAGAGGTGGGTTGTTCGGGCGTGTGAACCATCTTTGTGATCAGTCAGAGGCTTTACTGCGCGGTTTGCGTCGACGTGGACGACGTTTGCGTTTTCGACCGGGATCCGTCGGAAGCTGGCTTTGCATGGCTTCGCGCCGGTCATCATTTGCGTCTTGGAATTCTGTCCACCAGTCGGCTAATTCAGTTTCTACTTCGCCCGCTTGTGATCGCAACAATAGAAAGTCGTAGGCCGCGCGGAAACGTTTATTTGCCAATAAGGCGAAGGGGCGTTTTCCTTGTCGTTGTAGCAACCGTGATTGAAGTGCCCAAATCTCGCGGATCATCGTGGTCAAGCGACGCGGAATGGCGACGGTGGCAATTTGTCTTGAGATGACGGTATCTGCAGCGAGGCGTTCAGCATCAAATGGTGATGCACCGTTCTTCAGATAATGTTCGCGCAGATCGTTCATTGGTTGCCAGAGCATGACGGAGAATAAAAACGCTGGGTTGACCGGTTTGCCAATGTTGATCCGTGCGTCGGTATTTTCCAGCGCTTTCATGATCAGCGTATGCGGAAAGCCGCCTTCTTGCTTGGCCAGCGATTCTTCCACTTGTGGGAACAAGTAGTTGAATAATCCCATGTGGCGTAGTTGCTCAAAACTTTGTAGCGCGTAACCGCTCATAAAGAGTTTATTGGTTTCTTCCAACAGACGTGCGGCGGGAATGTCTTTTAATAATTGACCAAGCTCGAAGATCGGGGCTTCGCTGGTTTTGTCGATGGTAAAGCCAAGCTTGGTGGCGAAACGGACAGCTCGCAACATGCGGACGGGATCTTCACGATAACGTTCTTCCGGATCGCCGATTAACCGTAAACGACCCGCTTTGACGTCCTCGACGCCATTAACGTAATCCACCACCGAAAAATCTTCAATGTTGTAATACAACGCGTTGACGGTGAAATCTCGTCGCCAGACATCATCGTCCAAACTGCCGTAAACATTATCACGCAGGATCATGCCGTCGCTGATTACGCGATCACCTTCGTCAGCGGCATCGGCGCGAAAAGTGGCAACTTCAATAATTTCTTGGCCAAAGTGGACATGGGCGAGGCGGAAACGACGGCCGATCAAACGACAGTTGCGGAACAGTTCGCGGACTTGTTCGGGTTGTGCATCGGTGGCGATATCAAAATCTTTGGGTTCACGCCCGAGTAGTAAATCACGCACGCCGCCGCCAACGAGGTAGGCTTGATAATCGGCTTGTTTTAATCGATAGAGGACTTTCAACGCGGCGGACGAAATATTATCGCGTGAAATGTTGTGTTCAGATCGCGTCAGAATGCGCGGTTTGGTCGGAAACGGAATCACATCCGACTCAGGATTTGTTTTCATACGAATCGGGTTCGTTGTTGTGGAAAAAGTCGCGGTTCGTATAATAGCACGCATTATCTGCTTCATGGCGGACCAGCACTGTTTGCGGTGTTTTGGGATGTTCATGAATCGTTTCAACGAAGGGCTATGATCCGTTTAGTTTAGCGTGATTCGCTTTTCAGTTTCTGTCATGACGGTGTTAATAATGTCTATCCAATTCCCCTATTCTCGATTACGTCGCATGCGCGCTGATGATTTTTCTCGCCGACTCATGCGTGAAAACCATGTCACGACGGATGATCTGATCTACCCAATGTTCATTTTAGAAGGCGAGCAGCAACGCGAAGAAGTGGCGTCCATGCCCGGCGTTTTTCGTGTTTCGATTGATTTGTTATTAAAGGAGGCTGCGGAATTGGTCTCATTGGGTGTGCCTGCAATTGCCCTTTTCCCCGTGACGCCGTTGGAAAAAAAATCCCTCGATGCAAAAGAGGCCTGGAATGAAGACGGTCTCGCACAACGGGCCGTGCGTGCGTTGAAAAAAGCGCATCCCGAGTTGGGGGTGATTACCGACGTGGCGTTAGATCCCTTTACCACGCACGGACAAGATGGTGTGATTGATGATCATGGTTATGTTCTGAATGACATTACTGTTGAGGCACTGACACGACAAGCACTCTCACATGCTGAGGCGGGCGCGGATATTGTTGCTCCGTCTGACATGATGGACGGCCGCATCGGGGTGATCAGGCAAGCGTTGGAAGCGGAGAATTTCATCAATACGCGGGTATTAGCGTATGCGGCGAAATATGCATCGAGCTTTTATGGACCGTTCCGAGATGCGGTTGGATCAGCGAGTAATCTTGCGGGTGGCAATAAATATACCTATCAAATGGACCCAGCAAATTCTGATGAAGCAATCCGAGAAGTCGCGCTTGATTTGGCTGAAGGTGCAGATATGGTCATGGTCAAACCGGGCATGCCATATTTGGATATTGTGCGTCGTGTGAAAGTGGAATTTGCCGTGCCGACATTTGTCTACCAAGTCAGTGGCGAATATGCCATGTTAAAAGCCGCATCGATGAACGGCTGGCTCGACGAACGCGAAGTGGTGATGGAATCGTTACTCGCCTGTAAACGCGCTGGGGCCGATGGCATACTGACTTATTATGCAAAACAAGTCGCGAGTTGGTTAGCGGAGAAATAAACAATTTTATGGATATTCAACAGTACATGCTCGAAGTCGGCCAGCAGGCGCGTGCCGCATCACGCAAAATGGCCGCGGCGGAGAGCAAAGCAAAAGATGCGGCTTTGCTCGCAATTGCGGATCAAATCGAAGCCAATAAGTCGACGCTAAAAGCGGCTAACAGTCGCGATCTCGACGCAGGGCGTGCAAAAAATCTGGATTCGGCGATGTTAGATCGTCTCGAATTAACCGATGCGCGTATTGCCGGCATGACCGAAGGTTTACGTCAGGTGGCGGCATTGGCTGATCCGATCGGCGAAATTACCGATTTACGTTATCGTCCAAGTGGCATTCAAGTCGGCAAAATGCGCGTGCCGCTTGGTGTGGTTGGGATCATATACGAGTCGCGTCCGAACGTGACGGCAGACGCTGCCGCGCTGGCGTTGAAATCCGGTAATGCAACGATTTTACGCGGTGGATCCGAAGCGATTGAGTCCAATCAAGCGATCGCAGAATGCGTGAAGGCTGGATTGGAAGCGGCTGGTTTACCCAGAGAAGCGGTGCAAGTGATCGAAACGACGGATCGCGCAGCGGTTGGTGAATTATTGCGCATGAATGAATTTGTCGATGTGATCATTCCGCGCGGAGGCAAAAGCCTGATCGAACGCATCACGCAAGAAGCGACCATGCCAGTGATCAAACATCTGGACGGAATTTGCCATGTGTACATCGATGCGCAAGCGGATTTGCAGAAAGCCCTCGACATTGCTGTGAATGCGAAAACGCATCGCTACGGCGTGTGTAACGCAATGGAAACCTTGCTGATTGCCGCGCCAGTTGCTGAGGCGGTGTTAGAAAAACTCGTGCCGTTATACCAGCAAAAACAGGTTGAACTTCGTACCTGCGAACGGACGCGTGCGATAGTGCCGGGTTTGATCGCGGCGACGGAAGAAGACTGGAACATGGAATACCTCGCACCGATTTTGTCGATTCGGATAGTCGACGATATTGATCAGGCGATTGAACACATCAACACCTACAGCTCGCAACACACGGAATCGATCATTACGGAAAATTACACGCTCGCGCGGCGTTTTTTGCGCGAAGTGGATTCCAGCTCAGTAATGGTGAATGCGTCCACGCGGTTTGCGGATGGATTTGAATATGGGCTCGGTGCTGAGATCGGTATTAGCACGGATAAATTTCACGCGCGAGGGCCGGTCGGTTTAGAAGGTTTGACCTCGCAGAAATACATCGTGTTGGGTGACGGTCATATCCGTGCCTGATCAGATCGGTACCCCGATCGGGATCCTCGGCGGAACCTATAATCCGGTGCATCATGGCCATTTACGTGTGGCGGTTGAGTGTCTTGAATTGCTTGATCTGGCACGTCTGCATTTAATCCCATTGAATGCGCCTGCGCATCGCGATCCTCCGTCAGTGTCGGCGAAACTGCGGCTAAAATTACTGAAAGCAGCAGTAAAACGAGAAAAGAAGCTTATTGCCGATGATCGTGAAATTCGTCGCGGTGGCGTGTCGTATTCGGTGGAAACGTTAGAGGAGATCCGGGTAGAAATGCCGGATCGTTCGATATGCCTGATCATCGGCACGGATGCATTCGTTCATTTGCATAAATGGTCTCGTTGGGAAAAACTGATCGAACTGGCGCATGTGATCGTGGTACACCGACCGGGAACCGATTTACCCAAAGACACGCCAGCGTATAAAATGTTAATACCAAGATTGACCGAAAATATCGCCGATCTGCATAGGGGAAAAGCCGGGCAATTCATGTCGTTAAGTTTACCGATGTTAGATATCTCCTCGACACAGATCCGTTCGATCCTGCACAATAAGGCAAGCCCACGTTATTTATTACCGCAATCAGTCCTAAAACTAATACAGAAGCACGAATTATATTTATGATGGAAACAGAACAATTAAAGGACCTCGTGATCACGGCGTTGGAAGATGTCAAAGCGCAGGATATTCACGTGATGGATGTGAGTGAAATGACGAGTATTACCGATTATATGATCGTCGCGTCCGGTACGTCTGATCGTCAAGTTCGCGCACTGGCGAATAATATTCTCGATGAGTGTAAGAAGCATGATATCGAGCCGATCGGTATGGAAGGTCAAGAAAAAGGTGAATGGATTTTAGTGGATTTGGCGGATGTGATCGTTCATGTCATGCAGGCATCTGCGCGTGATTTTTACCAGTTAGAAAAACTCTGGACGATCACAGAAGAGCGTTCTGAAAAATCCCGCCAGTCCTGATCGCGTATGCAGATCCATCTGCTTGCGATCGGGAAGCGTATGCCAGCTTGGATTGAGCAGGGTTATGCCGAATACGCCCGACGTTTGAATGGATCCGTCACTCTGTCTCTTACCGAAATTGCTACTCCCCGTAAGTCCAATTCTCAAGATGCGAAGATCGTGAAGCGCGAAGAAGGTGAAAAACTGCTCGCCGCAATTCCCGCTGGCGCATGGGTGGTAGCGTTGGATGAGCATGGCAAACAATGGAATAGCAAAGCATTGGCCGGACAACTGGATGCATGGGCCGGACGCACGCAACACGTGGCATTACTTGTCGGCGGAGCGGATGGTCTGGACCAAGCTTGTCTTGATCGGGCTGATCAGACGTGGTCTTTATCAAACCTCACCCTGCCGCATGCGATGGTACGTGTACTGGTTGCTGAGCAACTGTATCGCGCTTGGTCATTGAATAATAATCACCCTTATCACCGCGCATGATACTGTATCTCGCCTCCCGATCACCCCGCCGTCGTGAACTGCTTGATCAGATCAAACAACCCTACGATTGTCTTGATATTGATATCAACGAAGATTGGGACGGTGAAGAAACTGCTGCGGATTATGTGGCGCGACTGGCCTTAGAAAAAGCCCAGGCTGGTTACCGACAAGTCGGATCTGATCCAGCTCATTTTGTACTCGGCGCGGATACGTCGGTGGTTTTAGATGATCAGATTCTCGGTAAAGCCGAAACGGAGCAACAAGCGATGCAAATGTTGCAAACTTTATCGGGCAGAATGCACACGGTTTACACCGGTGTTGCGTTAGTTGGAAAAACTGCAAATGTTCGCATCAATTGCAATCGGGTCAGTTTTCGACCGTTAACCGTGGAAGAATGTTTGCACTATTGCCGATCTGGTGAGCCAATCGGCAAAGCCGGTGGTTATGCTGTGCAAGGCGAGGCGGCAAAATTTATTGAGCGGATCGAGGGCAGTTATTCGGGCGTGATGGGCTTGCCGTTGTATGAAACGGCGGAGTTGATTCGTTTAGCGAAGTTACCTGACGAGTAAATGGGTTTACTGCGACTGAGGAATTACCCTAAAGCCTTAGGCGTTTGTTCGATCAAATCCCCGCTGAGCACTTGTTGCAGCGCTTTGAATTTTTCAGGATCTCGGTTTTTCAATGTTGCGGCATTTTCGAGCAGGCTTTCCAACAGCACTTGATTCTCCGCTTGTTTCACCTGCTCAATTGCAGCGCTAATGTCTTTCAGACGGGATAACGACGTTTTCGCTTTATCTGATGTTAGCTCGGACTGCTCAGCCAGATCGATCAATACCTCAGAGATGATGCCGAGTTGTTTTCCGTATGTTGCAATTTCAAATGCTTTTTCTTCTATTGCTGGATCGCCAGCTTTTCGATCGATGTGTTCAGAAAACCAATTGGTTTTGGGATCATTGTGCTGAGTCACACTCCCGCTCCAAGGAAAATAAAATTGTGGTGCCCAGAGAAAAGTCCATGGATGCATAATCGAAGCCTTTTGTTAATGTCCGTTAAAGTATGAAAGCCAGATAAAATGGAGCGTGCGACTAAACGTTCGAAGATCAATGACGAATAGCGATTCTTCCGCACGAAAGCAGTCTTCACTCTATAGATAAGTATAGTGAGATTTTCTAAAGAATTATCTTATTTATCTGATTGTTACAATCTTAGTTTGCTTGCTCGAGGTCAACGTTTAAATGTAAAAAAATCTGGTGGAAAGACATCCATATTTTGCGACTCAGTGACTGGGAATATATTAAAAAGTGTTGAAGGTAGCGATTGCAGGTTTGGCAGTTCGAATTTTTTTGCAATAAAAAAAGGCCGTGTTGCGAACCACAACCGGCCTCTTGTTTACACGTGCGTGGATCAATTAAGCGGTTTTGTTACGCTCAAATGATGAACGGATTTCTTCTTTTGCTTCTTCCGCACTTTTCCAGCCGTCTACTTTCACCCATTTACCTTCTTCTAGATCTTTATAATGTTCGAAAAAGTGTGTGATCTGTTTCAATAACATCTCAGGCATGTCTTCTGCACATTCAACTTTGTTGTACATACTTGATAGTTTTTGTACCGGAACAGCTAGGATTTTTGCATCTTCACCGGATTCGTCAGTCATCGCTAACATACCGATGGCGCGACATTTCACTACAGAACCTGGAATCAACGGAACGCCAGTAATGACTAATACGTCCGCAGGGTCACCATCTAATGACAATGTTTCTGGGATGTAGCCATAGTTACATGGGTAGTGCATCGCCGTATTCATAAAGCGATCAACGAACATTGCTCCGGTATCTTTATCAACTTCATATTTAACGGGATCGCCACGAAGTGGGATTTCAATAATTACGTTAAATTCGTCTGGAAGGTTATTGCCAGCAGGTACGGTCTTTAGAGCCATTGTAAAACCTCATCATCAATTACAAAAAAACGCTGCATTATAACGGCATTTTGCTCCGACAAGGTAAACAATGGTTTACACACTGTTTCTTGTGGGTATAAAGTGTTGACTCCATTCAAAAAAACAAATCTGTAGGGGGCATTATGAGTCTTGCTGCATTGTTTCCAATGCTACTCGGCGCGCTCGGGTTGTTTGGCGCTTTTTATCTCTATAAAACAGTGAAGGAATATCCCGGTGGGGAGGGGAATATCGCCGGCATTGCTGAAAAAATTCACTCCGGCGCGATGGTCTTTATGCGGCGAGAATATTCTATCCTGATTATTTTCTGTGTTGTTGTCTTAGGTTTTATCTTTTTTTCTGATCTTGGTTGGCGTACCGCTCTATCGTTTTTGATCGGCGCCTTATGTTCAGGTGCCGCCGGTTATATTGGTATGTACACGGCAACTAAAGCCAACGTTAGAACGGCCATTGCCGCACGAGAAGAAGGCGCGTCGAGCGCGTTAACCGTCGCATTTTTCGGTGGATCGATTATGGGGTTGACGGTCGCATCAATGGGACTGCTTGGTCTTGGCTTCCTGTATTTAATTTTTGGTGGTGATCCGCACACCGCTCATGTGATCCACGGTTTCGGCATGGGTGCCTCGAGTGTAGCCCTCTTCTCTCGTGTTGGCGGGGGCATCTTTACAAAAAGTGCCGATGTCGGAGCCGATCTTGTGGGCAAAATCGAAGCAGGAATTCCTGAAGACGATCCCCGTAACCCGGGTGTGATCGCAGATAACGTCGGCGACAACGTGGGTGATGTTGCAGGCATGGGCTCAGACATTTTCGAGTCTTACTGTGGTGCCATTATTGCGACGATCGCATTGGCCGCAACCATGTCTATTGCGGCATTGGATAACCTCAATGCAGAAATGAACCAGTTAATGTTTCTTCCTTTACTGCTTGCCTCGTTTGGTTTGATCTGTTCAATGCTAGGGATTTTTTTGGTCAAACATTTTGCATCAAAAGCACCTGAAGTGGCCTTACGCACCGGTACCGTAGGAGCGTCAATTTTATTTATCATCGTGGCTTTTCTCGTTATTACCGTATTGGGTTTAAGCAAAAATATCTGGGGCGCGGTTCTCGTTGGCGCGCTGGGCGGTATTGTGATTGGGCTGATCACGGAGTATTACACTTCGGGCAAACCGATCAGAGATATTGCAAATGCCGGCGAAACAGGGCCTGCAACGGTGATGATTTCTGGACTGGCAGTTGGTATGCAGTCCGTTACGGTGCCTGTACTCACCATTTGCGCGATCATACTCATCGCAAGCAATTTGGCTGGTCTTTACGGTGTTGCGATTGCCGCGATCGGTATGTTGGGTACAGTGGGCATCACCATGGCAATCGACGCGTATGGACCTGTCGCAGATAATGCCGGCGGTATTGCAGAGATGGCGGGTATGGGTGAGGAAACGCGTGAAATAACCGACTCACTCGATGAGTTGGGAAACACGACGGCTGCGATCGGTAAAGGTTTCGCAATCGGTGCAGCCGCCTTGGCAGCCTTAGCGATCATATCAGCGTATATCGAAACGGTTGCACTACATAAACCCGACTTTTCGTTGCAGATCAATAACCCACTGGTGCTTGCGGGCATGTTTCTTGGCGGTATTTTCCCGTTCTTGGTCAGCGCGATCACGATGACCGCCGTGGGGGATGCGGCATTTGAGATGATCAAAGAGATCCGACGTCAGTTCAAAGAGATTCCTGGCTTGCTCGAAGGTAAAGAAGGTATCGAGCCTGATACGGAAAGATGTGTTGATATCGCGACGACTGCAGCGTTGAAAAAGATGATCTTACCCGGCGTGCTGGCCGTGGGGTCACCCGTTGTTGTCGGGTTTCTACTCGGCCCCGAAGCGTTGGGAGGCATGCTCGGTGGTGCATTGATTTGCTGCGTACTACTCGCACTGATGATGGCCAATGCTGGCGGTGCGTGGGATAACGCGAAGAAATATGTGGAAAAAGGTAATCTTGGCGGCAAAGGATCAGAGACGCATAAAGCGGTGGTTGTCGGCGATACGGTTGGTGATCCATTCAAAGATACGTCTGGCCCATCGATGAATATTCTGATCAACGTCATGGCCATTGTGTCACTTGTGATCGCACCGCTATTGGTCTGATCGGTTTGGCTTCACGATGCGCTGATCCGATCGGGATCAGCGCGTTTTTGTGATCAGGCAAAATCGCCAAAGCGCGTTTGAAGCATGGCGATGACAGCAAGTGCCGCGGTCTCTGTACGAAAAACGCGAGGCCCAAGCCGGATATCTAAAAATCCCAAATTTTTCAGTTGGGTGATCTCATCCGGACTCAAACCACCTTCCGGCCCGATCACAAAACTGACGCTTTGCGGTGCTTCTGCATCAGCAAATTGCGTGCTTAAGGCATGCTCAGAATGCGGGTCGAGCACAAGTTTTAACGCAGCTTGATCGTGCGATGCCCATGTTTGAAGGTTTTCGACGGGCGCCAAAGTTGGTAAACGGTTACGACCGCATTGTTCGCAAGCGCTGATTATGGTTTTTTGCCAGTGCGCCTGTTTTTTTGTCCAACGCTTTTCATCCAAATGGACATTGCCGCGTTGGGTGGTGATCGGCGCAATATGACTGACGCCAAGTTCAACAGCTTTTTGGATCGTGAAATCCATTTTGTCACCGCGTGAAATGCCCTGCGCCAGCGTGATCGTCAACGGACTTTCGCGATCAGTTGGATCGAATTCCGTAATGTTGGCTGTGACAGAAGATTTACTGATCTGATCCAACGTGGCGAGATACTCACCGCCCTGCCCGTTAAAGGTCGAAATGGTTTCACCCGTCCGCATACGCAAAACACGTGCGACATGATGGGCCGCATCGTCAGGTAAATCGAGCGTGGAGTTGACCGTCAGTTCGGCGTCAATATAAATACGTGTCATGGCTCTTTCACCGCGACGTTGAGACTATCCCAAGCTACCTCCGCGAGAAAATGAATTTCCTCGTCGCTGATCACATACGGTGGCATGAAATAAATTACATCACCCAAAGGGCGCATTAATACACCCTGATCAATGGCATGACGAAACGCACGCCGGCCCCGCCTCTCTTGCCACGGGAACGGTGTTTTGCTGGCTTTATCTTGCACCATTTCGATTGCGATGATCATACCCGTTTGACGTACTTCGGCGACGTTGGGATGATCTTTAAATCGAAGAGTTACTTTTTCGAAGACGTTTGCAAGATGACGGTTTGCCTCGATCACGTTATCTTCTTGAAAAATATCCAGCGTTGCATGGGCCGCTGCGCAGCCGAGGGGATTACCGGTGTAGCTATGTGAATGAAGAAAACCATTCAGTTCGGTGTACTCATCATAAAACGCCTGATAAACCTGATCCGTCGTCAATACCGCTGACAAGGGTAGATAACCACCGGTTAAGCCTTTAGAAATACACATGAAATCAGGAGTGACGTTAGCTTGCTCACAGGCGAACAATGTTCCGGTTCGGCCAAAGCCGGTGGCGATCTCGTCGATGATCAAATGGACTTCGTATTGATCGCACGCTTCACGTAGTAAACGGAGATAGATCGGGTGATACATGCGGAAACTTCCCGCGCATTGCACCAAGGGCTCAACGATCACCGCACAGGCTTCATGTGCATGTCGTTCAAGAATCTGGCGCATGTCTTCAAACCGTTCGCGAGAATAATCTTCCCAGTTTTGTCCATCTGCGCGATGATAACAATCTGGTGAAGGTGCGGTGATCACGTCTAATAATAGCGGCGAATAAGTGTCTTTATACAGACCAACATCGCCGACAGAAAGTGCGCCGAGTGTTTCACCATGATAGGAATTACTGAGATTGATGAAGCGTTGCTTCTTGGGTTTGCCTTGATTTATCCAATAATGAAAACTCATTTTCATCGCGACTTCGACCGCGCTGGATCCATTGTCAGCATAAAAACAGCGGTTCAATCCTTCTGGGCTAATCTCAACTAATCGTTCCGACAATCGCAACACTGGCTCGTGGGTAAAGCCGGCTAGCATGACTTGTTCAAGTTGGCCGAGCTGGTGGGTAATTGCTTGATTAATACGCGGATTAGAATGACCAAAAAGATTCACCCACCAAGAGCTGATTGAATCTAAATAGCGCTTGCCGTCGTAATCCTCTAACCAGACACCGTCGCCACGTTTGATCGGGATCGGCGGCCATGTTTCGTGATCTTTCATTTGCGTGCACGGGTGCCAGAGTACATTCAGATCGCGATCAGCCATTTGCTGATTTGTCGGTTGCGGTATCATAGGTTCATCAAAATCAGGAGTGAATAAATGTTCGATACCATACAGAAATGGATTACGTCATGGCAAACGGGAATTGATGAGCAAGAGGCGGATCCACAACACGCGCTGCAGCTCGCGGCGGCGGTGTTGTTGGTGGAAATTAGTCGTTCAGATGCACATGTTGCGACATCGGAGGAGAAAGTGATCGTTTCGGCGATCAAGAAATCATTTCAGTTGTCTGAAGAAGAAGCGCAGGCGATGCTAACGCTTGCTAACGAAAAGTCCGATCAATCCGTGTCTTTTTATGAGTTCACGAAGGTCATTAATGATCAGTTCGATGCGGAGCAGAAAATCGAGTTGATCCGCTTATTGTGGGAAGTGGCAGCGGCAGACGGTGAGATCGACAAATACGAGGATTTCTACATCCGCAAAGTTGCCGATCTCGTCTACGTTTCGCATGTTGATTTCATCCGTATGAAGCTACAAGTGCTGGGCATGGATGACGCAAATTAGTTGATCAGGCGCTTTTCTCAACCAAAACAGGGCCACTGATCATGGCGGCGATCAGTTGATCTTCATATTCGATTCGCGATGTTAGGATCTCGCCCAATTTAGAAATATCTTTTTGCAAATGCGCTTTGATAGTCTCAATGGATGGTTTTTCGTAACGATCATTAAAATCCATCGCAGCATCAGTGGATTTTGAAATGAATGGATAGGTTTTTTCAGCCATGTTCAGTACTTCACGGCGGCGTTCTTTGCCTTCAGCAATGCGTTCGTATAGACCAAAATGAGCAGAAGCGATGTAGTCGATGAGTACTTCACAGAATTTTTGCAGGCTGTGTTCGACAGATTTACCTTCGTTGAACGGACGTAATCCCGAAATTTCACATAAAAGGATCAGCATCTCGCGTCGTTCTTGTAGCATTTTTTCGACTTGGCTTCGTGTTTGGCCGCGACGTTCGGAGTGAGATGGGTGTTCGACTGACATGTTATATTCTCCCTAAAGAAAGTGTTTTCAATTTAATTGGAGACCTTGTGTACTTCATCAAAAGTACATGGAACATGATGAAGGGTTGATTAGTGTCTTCCTTGTTATTCAACTAAGCAAGATAGAGGCCCGAGCTTGCCACAATAGTTTGAATTTCGTTACAGAGTGTTTCATAAAGGGTAAGTTTTTGATTGAAATAGCATCTTATTGTGTCCGATGTGCAAAAGTCCGTGACATCTTTCGCTTTTTATCGTGCCCGGGCTAAGCACAAGGCTATAATGTGCCGCTAAATTGGCATGCACTCATTTTATGACGAAGACACACAACAACCTGATATGCAGATTTCTGGTTACCGAATAGAAAAGACCATCGGCGAAGGTGGCATGGCGACCGCATATCTTGCGGTGCAGGAGTCTTTAGGGCGCCTGGCAGTGCTCAAAGTCCTGAACACCAACAATCGTGACAGTAAGGAAAACGTCGAACGTTTTCTGAATGAGGGGCGGATTGTCGCATCTCTGAATCACCCCAATATTATTACCATTTACGACATTGGGATCGCCGAAGACTTTATGTACATCTCGATGGAATACATCGAAGGTGGTGATCTGCGTCAACGCTTGAAACACCCGATCTCAGAAGCGGAGTCGTTGGAAATCATTAAGAAGATCTGCAGCGGGCTAGATATCGCGCATCGGAAAGGCATTGTCCACCGAGATGTAAAACCGGGGAATATCTTGTTCCGTAAGAATGGTGAGCCCTTACTCACCGATTTCGGTATCGCGAAACGCCTGACGATGGAAAACGATCTGACCAGCACCGGCGTGTTTTTAGGTAGCCCGAATTATATGGCGCCGGAGCAGGCGGAAGATGGTCCGATCGATGGTCGTGCAGACATCTATGCGCTGGGTGTGATCTTCTACGAAATGCTGACAGGACAAAAACCGTATCGATCAGAATCCGTTATCGACGTGATTGTGAAGCACAAACAAGCTCCGGTACCGACCCTGCCAGAAGAATACGAAAAATATCAGCCATTACTAAACTTGATGATGGCGAAGAAGCGTAAAAATCGTTTCCGTGATGCGAACAGTGTGCTGCATTTTATTCATCACCTAGAGAAAATCGAGAAAGATAAGCTCGCCGAAGAAAATGAAGTGGTTCCGCAAAAGCAAAGTAGTACCGTGCGTGAAAAACCCATCCCTACTTACATGCCTGAGCAAACCACAAGGCGCACAAAAACACGTCGTTGGTTAACTTGGGGGTTGAGTTTTACCATGCTGGCATCGGCGTCGGTTTTTGCGATTTTAGTTTATTTACAAACGCGCCCAGCCCCGGTAATTGATAAAAGTGATACACCGCAATTCAACATTGCAGATTTGCCGGAAATAGCGCTCTTTCCACCTATTCCGGCGGTGGGCTCAACACCCAAACCACAAACTGGCGAAGAAGATATTAACGAAGTTACGAGAGCGCTGGGTTGGTTAGCCAGAAAAAGTCTTGAAGAACAGCGCTTGATCGAGCCGGAAAAGGATAACGCCTACTATTATTATGTGCGCCTGCTGGAAATTAACCCAGAAGATGTGCAAGCCCGACAGGGCCTGAAGAGCGTCGCAGAGCAAATGGCATATCGCGCTGAGAAATCACTCGCGGATAATAATTACCCACAAGCAGAACGCTATATCCATTTGGGATTACAGATTAATCCAGAGAGCGAAACGCTTAATCAATTACGCGCATTGACGGTGAAAGGCCAGTCAACATTTATGGATCAGCTCAAGGCTGTGTTAAAGCCAGAATAATTTTCTTTGATCGGACGCGTTGAAAGGAAGCTAAGCTGTCGGACTTTTGAGAGTTGAGTGAAAAATAAGGCGATCAAGTTCGATCAGGGTGTGCACAGCAAATACGCTGAATTAAGGTGCTGTTTCTGAAAGGTTTTCGTTGTTTGATCCTGGCTCTGAAGATGTTTCCCCTTCAACCGCCGTCGATTCAACAATCGATTTTGCTGATTCTGTTTGATTCGTTTCCCAAGCGGTGATCAAGGCTTTTAAGCGCTCAACACGTTCATCTTGAGACTCACCCTTGGAAGCGGCTGTATCTTGATCCGCTTGCGCCGAGACGTTGCCCATTTCGTTAGTTTTAACATCATTAACCAGTTTATCAGCCGGTGAATCTACCGCGCCTTGCGAAGTTAAATAAGCCGCCATGTCTGGTGATTCCACCAACTCTTTAATTCGTTGTTCGATATTCGCGACGGCTTCTTGTTGTTGCTGACGTTTTTCTTTTTCAGTTAATGGCTGATCAAACGCAATCCGTTGTAATTCTAGACGCTGCTCTTCGGCAACGGCCACTGCCGTGTCATCCACTAATTTATTTCTGTCGAAAACCAAAACACGTGGTCCACCCTTTTCGCTGCGGTACCATGTGGGTGGTTTGCCGGATAATTGTGATGAACCGGTGATGGGGTTCACCCATTGATACATCCGCGCTTCAACTAAGGCGGTGCAGAACAGCAAACTGATGAGTAGAATGTGACGCATGCTGAGATTATAGCAGGGAAGTTTCTCGAAGGGAGCAACCTACTTTACCCACGTCGAAAGACCACAATATTTTGCACTTAACTGTATGGAATTACAGGACTATCCACTGATCGTCACAGTTAACCAACGACTCGCACGCGCACTGCGTGACGCGATCGCGGAGATTCGTCTGACGAAGCAGCAAACGGTTTGGGCCACCAACACGGTTTTACCCTGGTCAGCCTGGATGCGCAGGCTTTGGCGTGAGGATTTATTCCAGTCTTCGTCACGCCAATTACTTACGCCCGCCCAATGTAATAGTCTTTGGGAGATCGTCATTCAAACATCGGACTTTGCGAATGATCTGTTGCATCTCCAACAAACAACTCGGCTAGTTAGCGATGCGTGGCAGATTATGCATGAGTGGCAAATTACTGCTGATCAAACGCTAACGAATTCGAGCAGTCTTGATCAGCAGGTATTTCAGAGCTGGTGTCAGTCCTTTCAAAATAAGCTGGATGAAAATGGATGGATTACACCAGATCAAATCCCAACAGAAGTGATGCAACTGCTTGATCAAGGATACTTAACATTACCGCAGGATATCCTCTGGGCAGGTTTTGATCTCCTCACACCGCAGCAGCGCTCCATCCAGCAAAGTTTAATACGACGCGGGTGTGAAAATGCTGTCCATGTCCCGCAACAATTTGATCAAGCGGCGAAGACAGTGACTTGTCAAGATGAACTTGATGAACTGCGTGTTGCAGCAGAATTCACACGTAAAACAGTGCAGCAACAACCTGATACGAAAATCGGCATTGTCGTGCCGGAACTGCAGTCGCAACGTGATCAGGTTATGGCGATTTTTACTGACACGCTTGCCGCGCAGTCTGATCCGTCATCGTTATTTAATATTTCGATCGGTGAGTCATTGGGCCGAATGCCGCTCATCCGCACTGCAATGACTATTTTGCAGTGTGCGTTGCAGCCATTATCCCAAGAGGGGCTTAGCGAATTATTACGATCTGCATTCATCGGAGAGGCCGAAGCGGAACGTCTGCAACGGGCGAAGTTGGACGCGCATTTACGTCAACTCGGGTTAACCAAGCCGAGCTGGCAGCAGATCCTCGCGGAAGCTCGCGCGATGGATACGGAAGGTAATGCACGTCATTGGCAGGCCCCGGCTTTTGCCCAACGGTTTGAACACATGATCAAAATTGCAGAGCAAAACAAACCGAGCGGGTCGCAGAGCTTATTGATCTGGTTTCGTTACTTCGAATCGATTTTGCATGCTGCTGGTTGGCCCGGGCAGCGTGTTTTGAATAGTGAAGAATTTCAAACGCATGAAGCTTGGTCCCGCGTCGGTGAAAGTTGGCTAGCGCAAGAGGTCGTGCTGGGTCAGCTACCTTTGCAACGTGCGCTTCAAGAGTGGCAAAAAGTCATAAATGATGATGTTTTTAAGGCAGAATCACCGCCAGCGAATGTACAGATTATGGGAATGCTGGAAGCGACGGATCTGCACTTTGACGTGCTGTTGGTTCTTGGTCTGAGCGATCAATATTGGCCAGCGAAAGTCAGTGCAAATCCTTTTTTGCCTCGAAACGAACTGATCGACAAAGCCATGCCGCTGGCGAGTGCAAACGGTGCGTTGTTTCTTGCCCAGCAGATTACGGAACGTCTCGCGCATGCGGCGCCGCAGGTGTTGTTCACCTATCCGGGACAATCGGGTGATCAGGCCGTACGGCCTAGCGCGTTAATTGAACATTTTCCTGTTATTCAAAGCGACGATCTGATCACAAGCCGAATTGAGACAGCGCCTCTTTCGATCGCATTAGATGCGATTACGGATTATGTTGGACCGCCGCTGGTGGGCGATGAAGTCCTTGCCCCCGGTGGTGCTAGCCTGCTCAAAGATCAGGCGGCTTGTCCATTTCGCGCATTTGCCCGGCATCGCCTCTTTGCGAAATCACTCGAAGAGGCCGAGCTGGCACTATCGGCCGCTGAACGTGGTTCGTTAGTACACATGGCGCTTGAACGTGTTTGGGGTGAATTACACGATCAGTCAATATTACTAAGCATGGCCGAAGATACGTTGGATGCTTTAATTGACCGCGCGATTTCTTCTGCGATCAACGTGCTGCATTCCCAGGTGGAAGCGATGGAAATGGATGTTTATCAAAACATCGAACGTTTTCGTCTGCATCAATTGATCAATAGCTGGCTAGAGATTGAACGTGATCGTGATCCGTTTACCGTGATCGCCCGCGAAGAAAAAATGCCGTTAAAGGTCGGGAGGTTATTGTTGAGCACACGGGTTGATCGGATTGATCAACTTGAAAATGACACGTTGGCTTTGATTGATTACAAAACCAGCAGTGTCACAGTGAAAAGTTGGGAAGGCGAGCGGCCTGATGATCCGCAATTACCACTGTATGCAGTATGTATGCACGAGCCGCCAGAAAGCGTGTTGTTTGCATCATTAAAAAAAGGCAATCAACACCTGGTGGGTTTGAGCGCGAATGAACACTCTTCGAAAAAAGTGACGATCGTTGAAGACTGGCATGCACAATTGGATGAGTGGCGGGTGAATTTGGAAAGACTGGCTGACGAATTCTGTGCGGGTGAGGCGTGGGTGGATCCTAAACAAGCCAACACGTGTCAATATTGCGATCTGCACAGCGTATGTCGGGTGGATGAATTGGCTGGCCAAGCGTCTTTGTCAGATGACGCGAGCGCAGGAGAGCAAGAGCATGACTGATCCAATTCAAGATGCTGACGTTCGTCAACAGGCACTCGATCCGACACACTCTTTCATCGTCCAAGCGCCCGCCGGTTCTGGTAAAACCGAGTTGTTAATGCAGCGGTACCTCACCTTATTAACGCGAGTTAATGCACCGGAAGAAATCATCGCCATCACCTTTACGAAAAAAGCCACCGGCGAAATGCGTGAGCGGATTCTACTCGCGCTTGATCACGCCGCGCACGCGGACGAGCCGGAACAAGCGCACGCTCGACAAACGTGGGCGTTGGCGCGTGAGGTGTTAAAACGCGATCGCGATCTGGACTGGCAGATCCGTCTCAACCCAAATCGTCTTCGTATCCATACGATTGACGCGTTGTGTGCGTCATTAGCGCGGCAAATGCCGATCGTATCGGCTATGGGAGTGAGCCCTGCTGTTGTCAATGATGCGAGTGACGCTTATCAAGAAGCGGCGCGCGCCTGTTTGCGCGATTTACCGCGGTCGGAAGATATCGCGTTGTTACTCGTGCATTTAGACAATAATTGGTCGCGGTTAGAATCGATGCTGATCAGCCTGCTGGCGCGGCGCGATCATTGGTTGCGCCACATTCCAGCACAGAGTCAGGCGGATGTGTTAGAAACGCAGCGCAAAAATTTACACACAAGTTTGGGTGATCTGATCGAGGACACGTTACAGCGTGTTGATCGAGCCATTCCGGATGCCGTAAAACAGTCTTGGTTGATGCTGGCCGATTTTGCTGGTTCGAATCTTCAGCGAGACGCATCCACATCACCGTTAACCCATTGTATTGCAATGGAAAATTGGCCGGCAACGGATGCCGCTCAGTTGCCGATCTGGCGTGGTTTATTAGACGTGATCTTGACTGGCTCGAATACATTTCGCAAACGACTAACAATAAAAGATGGCTTTCCTACATCCAAAGATAAAGCAGAAAAAGCCGAGTTCGACGCACTAAAGCAGCAATGTTTCTCGTTAATTGAAACGGTCGCGGAAGAACCCGGTTTGTTGCCGCTGCTCGCTAGCATTCGTATTCTGCCGAACCCAGCGTATAACGATGAACAATGGGCGGTACTGAAAGCGTTATTTAACGTGCTCAAATTGGCCGTTGCACAATTGCGTGTTGTGTTTAGCCAGCAAGCGCAGGTGGATTTCACGGAGATCAGTCTCGCCGCTTTACATGCATTGGGTGATGAAAATGCGCCGAGTGATCTTGCGTTGTCACTTGATTATCGTCTTCAGCATTTACTGGTGGATGAGTTTCAGGATACCTCGGTCAGTCAATACACCTTGCTCGAGCGGTTGACCCAAGGTTGGCAAGACGGTGATGGGCGTAGCTTGTTTCTTGTGGGTGATCCAATGCAATCGATCTATCGCTTCCGTGAGGCGGAGGTTGGCTTGTTTCTTAATGTGCAAGGTCAGCAACGCTTGGGGCAAGTGCCGATCACCCCGTTAAAGTTGATCGTCAATTTTCGATCAAATGCCGGTGTCGTAAATTGGGTAAATCAAACGTTCATCCATGCGATGCCAGCGATAGATTCCGTCACACAAGGTGCAGTGAGTTATTCTCGATCTGAGGCGTTTAAACCGATTGAAGCGGGTGAAGCGGTCAGTATTACGCCATTACTTGATGCCGCAGATGAAGAGTTGCACGTTTGCAAACTTGCCGCCGCTGCGCTGGCCCGTGAGGAATCGGTAGTGGTTCTCGTGCGCGGACGTAGCCATTTATTGCGCATTCTACCGGCGTTGCGTGAGCAAGGTTTGCCGTATCAAGCGGTGGAAATAGAGAGCCTCGCACAGCGCCCGGTCATTCGTGATCTTACCGCGTTGACGCGCGCCTTATGGCATCTGGCTGATCGGGTGGCTTGGCTATCCATTTTACGTGCACCCTGGTGTGGATTGACGCTGGCCGATCTGGAAATACTCTCAGCAAAACCACATCGAGCGTTATATGAAGCGTTGCAAGATCCGGCCGTGGCTGAGCAGCTAAGCGAAGATGGGAAGGCGCGAATTTCACGTATTCTTCCGGTGCTCACACACGCCATAGAAAACCGTTATCGACAACCTTTTGCACGCTGGGTGGCGCTGGTCTGGCGTGATCTGAACGGGCCTGAGTGTCTCCAAGAAGCAATCGATCACGATAACGCCCAACGTTTTTTCAGCTTGTTGGCGGAGCTAGAAGAAGCTCGTGATCTGATGGATCTTAGCTGTCTTGATCAGGCAGTGGCGAAGTTATACGCCCTACCGCAAACCGTGAATGGGCCGTGTGTACAATTAATGTCAATTCATAAATCTAAAGGTTTGGAATTTGATACGGTGATTATTCCGGGTATGGAACGCATGACGCGTACATCCGAAGCGCAGTTATTGCAGTGGACAGAGTGGCGCAACACGCAGCGCGATCAGGAAGCTCTGTTACTCGCGCCGATCGAGCAAACGGGCGCGGATAAAGAGCCGATCAATCGTTATTTAGCGGATCTCGAAAAAAATCGCGATAGACACGAAACCGTGCGCCTGCTCTACGTCGCGGCAACGCGTGCAAAACGCCAGTTACATTTGATCGCAAGCGTTAAGCAAAATGACGAAGGTGAACTCAAGCAGCCCGATGCGCGCTCACTAATCGCTACAATTTGGCCAAGCATTGAAGAATACTGCAAAGCGAGAGTAGCCAACCTTCCTATGAAGAATGATGCTCCAATGGAAGTTGAATCTACCTACATTCCTCAACTTTTCCGATTGCCTATCGATCAGCTTTCAACACAAGCAACGATTTCGTCAACATCATCTCAAACCCGTGATCACACGTACAAGTCTGCACTTGCTGATCGTAAAACGACAGTCGGAGAAGATCAGGATCGCGACTGGCGTATGGTTGAAGCAAGACATGCAGGCATCGTTGTACACCGGCTATTACAGCAGTTGGCGGATGCCATCTCTATTGGTAGCACCTTTGATGAGACGCTTGATCAACTCAACAGGTGTTCAGCGTTAATCCGACATTTATTGCTGGAATCCGGCTTGAACCCGAGCGCATTAAATATTGCGGAAGACATTGTTCAACGTTCACTGAAGGCCATTGCAGAGGATGATCGTGCGCGTTGGATTTTTAGTGCTTCGCACCAATCACCGGAAAATGAATATGCACTCAGTGGCGTGCTAGATGAAGGGATCTTCAATGGTGTGATTGATCGAACGTTTATTGACGAAAAGGGTGTGCGCTGGATTATTGATTACAAAACAGCGCAGGCAGCAGATGATGACGTAGAAGGTTTTCTTGATATTCAACAAGCACAATACCAAGAACAATTGGCGCGCTATGCGGCGATGTTTCAGCAATTAGAAACACGTCCAATTAAATTAGCTCTCTATTTCCCTTTGTCGCGTGCATGGCGAAGTTGGGCCTGGGAGGGTGTGGGGTAGGGGTAAAGGTCGTGAGGGGCTGTTTGGCGATACGAAAAATAGATCAGGAATAAATACGAATGCTTAGAGTGATGATTTACGGCTTAATCGATGAATAATCATGACCATTGTAAAACCGACGATAACAAGCCCGATTGCGGATAATGTCTGTTGATCGAATGCATTTGGAAGCATTGGTGAGGAGTCGATCAGTTTTTGTTTGCCACGGACTTCAACAAAAGTGCGATTTTGAAATGGCCATATAATCCAAAGCGATCCTATCAAAACACCATTGATCAGTAATAATGTTGCCGCGTGAAAATGTTGTAATAGCCAATGTAACAATCGGCTAAAACCGGCAAGACCAACCGCTGCGCCAAGGGCGAAAGGGATCATGATCGCAAGATTGAAGTGCCCTAAGCCATTAATGATATATGCGTATTTGCCTAATATCAGCAAAATAAAGGAACCTGAAATACCTGGCAAAATCATTGCGGTGATCGCGAGAGCACCACAAAAGAAAATAAACCAACTGGCTTCGGGTGTTTCTTTAGGAGTGAGTGTGACGATCATAAAGCCGATGATTACACCAATTGCGATCAGTCCCATTGCTTTTGCGTCGATCTTATCAATATGACTTAATAGGACTAAAATTGAGCCGAGAATTAAGCCAAAAAAGAGCCCGTAGATTTGCTCGGGATGTGTTTGGATAAGGACAGGTAAAGGAATAATGCGCGTGAAAAAAAGCAGTGCCGCGAAAATGCCAATAAACAATGGAATGACAAAGTGAAAATGCGGACGTTTCAGTGCCCCGAACAGATCACCTTTGAGAAGGAGCTGTAAACAGCCTAAATCGAAAGATTTGATCGCGGCAAGTAAACGCTCGTAGATGCCAAGGATAAAAGCCATCGTCCCACCACTAACGCCAGGAATGACGTCCGCGGTGCCCATACAGAAGCCTTTAAGCGTTAGTAATAGGCCATCTTTCATGCGATTTAGCGTTGGCTAAATTCGTGCACAGCATTAATGAAAACACCGGCTTTTTCCGGATCAATATCGGGTGTGATGCCGTGGCCGAGATTAAAAACATGGCCAGAGCCCTCTCCAAAACTACGAAGAATATGCTTAACCTCCTGACGAATGCGTTCATCCGGGGCGCGCAACATGGCAGGATCCATATTGCCCTGTAAGGCAACGCGGCTACCAACACGTTGACGTGCATCACCAATCTCAATAGTCCAGTCGAGTCCGAGTGCATCGCAGCCAGTATCTGCGATCATTTCCAACCATTGCCCCCCACCTTTGGTGAACAGCACAACAGGGATGCGATCATCACCCTCGCCCAAATTAAGGCCGCTGACAATTTGCTGCATGTAATCCAAGGAGAAAGCACGATAATCTGAAGTGGTCAGAATGCCTCCCCACGTATCAAATATCATCAGTGCTTGTGCACCCGCTGCGATCTGCGCGTTCAAATATGTTGTAACGGATTTTGCGACGATCGTGAGCATTTGATGTGTTAGAGCGGGCTCTTGATAAATCATGCTTTTAAGCTTGGCAAAATCACGAGAAGATCCGCCTTCGACCATATATGTCGCAAGTGTCCAAGGACTACCTGAGAACCCAATGAGAGGAACGCGATCGTTTAACTCAGTGCGAATGAGACGTACGGCATCCATTACATAACGAAGATCCGTTTCAGGATCAGGTTCACTGAGATTATCTACGTCTTGTCGAGATTGGATTGGACGATCAAAACGTGGACCGATGCCTTCGTTCAGGGTTAGCCCTAGCCCCATTGCATCAGGAATGGTGAGAATATCAGAGAATAAAATCGCGGCATCTAATGGAAAACGATCAAGCGGTTGTAGCGTGACTTCACAAGCAAGTTCTGGATTCTTACATAAATTAAGAAAATTACCGGCTTTCTCACGTGTTGCACGATATTCTGGGAGATAGCGGCCTGCTTGACGCATCATCCAGACAGGGGTCATGTCGACAGGCTTGCGCAGCAAGGCGTTTAGAAAGCGATGTTCACTCATAAATTTTTATAGGATTATTGGTCGATTAGATTTCGAGATAATCAAGAATGCCTTCTGCCGCTTGGCGACCATCGAATACGGCAGTCACAACGAGGTCAGATCCGCGAACCATATCACCACCGGAGAAGACTTTAGGATTGCTGGTTTGCCCAACGAATTTTCCACTCGTAACAACCCCTTGCCATTCATTCAGATCAATTCCAAAATCAGCGAACCATGGTGCCGGACTCGGGCGGAAACCGAAAGCGATAACAACAGCGTCTGCTTCAAGCACTTCCTCACTTCCTGCCACTACTTCTGGTACTCGTCGACCACGATTATCTGGCTTGCCTAATTCTGTTCGGACAACTTTAACACCAACAGCACGGCCATCTTTTTCAACTATTTCAACAGGTTGTCTGTTCCATAAGAATTTGACACCTTCTTCCTTTGCGTTTGTTACTTCACGCATGGAACCTGGCATGTTTTTCTCGTCACGTCGATAAGCGCATTGTACTTTCCGTGCACCTTGGCGTAACGCTGTACGAACACAATCCATTGCGGTATCACCACCACCAAGAACGACGACTCGTTTCCCGGCGAGATCAATGAAATCTTCCGGGGTTTTTTCATAACCCATCAGACGATTGATATTGGACACTAAATAAGGCAAAGCTTCGTAAACGCCGGGTAGATCTTCCCCAGCAAATCCGCCTTTCATATACGTGTAGGTTCCCATACCCAAAAAGACAGCATCATATTCGTCGAGTAGCTCTTGGAAAGGAATATCTTTACCGACATCGGTGTTCAGTTTAAAGGTGACACCCATTTCTTCCATCATGCTACGGCGATTGAAGACGACTTCTTTTTCAAGCTTGAAGGGTGGAATGCCGAATGTCAGGAGGCCGCCGATTTCTTCATAGCGATCAAACACAACAGGCTCAACGCCATTTCGAACCAAGATATCTGCACAACCTAATCCCGCTGGGCCAGCGCCGATAATGGCGACTTTTTTCCCCGTTGATTTGACGTGAGAGAGATCGGGCTTCCAGCCTTGTTTGACGGCTTCATCAGTGATGTACTTTTCAATTGAGCCGATGGTGACGGCACCGAAACCGTCATTCAAGGTACAAGCACCTTCACATAGACGATCTTGTGGACAAATGCGCCCACAAATTTCAGGTAATGAATTTGTCTTATGCGACATTTCTGCCGCCTCAAATAAATTACCTTCCTTGATCAGCTTCAACCAGTTTGGGATGTAATTATGTACAGGACATTTCCATTCACAATAAGGGTTGCCACATTCTAAACAACGACCTGACTGATCGGCCGCGCTCTTTATGTCGAACTCACCGTAAATTTCGCCCCATTTTTTTACTCTGATCGACGCCTTAATTTTGGCAGGATCGTTTCTTGGGACATCAAGAAACTCGAAATTATTTCGCTTACTACTCATTATTATGTTTGATCCGTTTTAGGCAGCGTCGAGCAAGTTAGCAAGAAGTTCGCTTAACTCAGCAGCTTTAGGTTTAACTAACCAGAATTTGCCGATGTAATCTGAGAAATGATCTAAAATTTCTTTACCGAAAGTACTTCCTGTCTCGGTAACAAATTCTTCAATCAATTCTTGCAAATAAGTACGGTACTCTTCCATGTGTTCTGGTGCCAAGCGATGTGTGTCTATCAATTCGTGATTAAACTTATCTGGAAAGGAATTATCCATATCCAACACAATCGAGAAACCGCCCGTCATACCCGCACCGAAATTCACACCGGTTTCACCGAGAACAACAACGACACCACCGGTCATGTACTCACAACCGTGATCACCAACGCCTTCAACAACCGCCGTCGCGCCAGAATTTCTGACAGCGAACCGTTCGCCGGCCAAGCCAGAAGCAAACAATTTACCGCCAGTTGCACCGTACAGACAAGTATTGCCCATTATGACCGTGTCTCTACTTTCGAATGCACTGTCTACGGGTGGTGCAATGACAATTTTACCACCGGCCATCCCTTTGCCGACATAATCATTCGCATCACCTTCAAGGACCAGCTCAAGACCGCCAGCATTCCAGACGCCGAAACTTTGTCCTGCAGAACCCTGCAAATAAATTTTTATCGGGTTATCTGACATGCCGAGGTTGCCGTGATGACGCGCGATCTCACCTGATAATCGTGCGCCTATAGAGCGATTATAGTTATGAATATCAAAATGAAACTCACCGCCCACACCGCTTTCGATTGTGGCTTGAATTTCTGCCAGCATTTGCTCGGCTAACTCACCTTTATCGTTAGGTTCGTTTTTCGGCTCGATACAGAACAATGGTTTATCTGACGGTATACCGTTATCAGACAAGATCGGACTGAGATCAAGTTTCGCCTGTTTGACTGTAGCATTGTTTTCTACTTCAAGCAGATCAGTCCGGCCGATCAGTTCGATCAGGCTCTTCACACCGAGCTGTGCCATGATCTCACGCACATCTTGTGCGATGAATTTGAAGTAATTCATGACCTTTTGTACGCCGTTCGGTTTGAAATGCAGCGTACGCAGATCATTGTCTTGAGTTGCGACACCGGTTGCGCAGTTATTTAAATGACAAATTCGGAGGTATTTACAACCCAATGCGACCATAGGCCCAGTTCCGAAACCAAAACTCTCAGCACCCAATATCGCGCCTTTGATGACATCCAAACCGGTTTTTAAACCGCCGTCAGTTTGCAGACGTACTTTGTCGCGGAGGTTATTCGCTCTTAATGCTTGGTGAGTTTCTGTCAGACCGAGTTCCCACGGACCACCTGCATATTTCACGGAAGTCAGCGGGCTTGCACCCGTACCACCGTCGTAGCCTGAGATGGTGATCAGATCAGCGTAAGCTTTTGCGACGCCGGCAGCGATAGTGCCTACACCAGCCTCCGATACCAGCTTCACAGAAACAAGCGCTTTTGGATTGACTTGTTTTAGATCGAAAATTAGCTGTGCAAGATCTTCGATCGAATAAATATCGTGATGAGGCGGTGGCGAGATGAGTGCAACGCCGGGTTTGGAATAGCGCAGACGTGCGATCATCGGATTCACTTTATCGCCTGGTAATTGTCCACCTTCACCAGGCTTAGCTCCTTGCGCCACTTTTATCTGAATCACTTCGGCATTCACCAAATAATGTGGTGTCACACCAAAACGACCGGAAGCTACTTGCTTAATTTTAGATAATTTCTCCGTTCCAAAACGTGCCGGATCTTCACCGCCCTCACCTGAGTTTGAGCGTCCACCTAAACGATTCATCGCCGCAGCAAGTGATTCATGCGCTTCTGGTGAAAGTGCGCCGAGTGACATGCCGGCTGAATCGAAGCGTTTCAGGATACTTTCAAGCGGCTCGACTTCTTCGATCGGAATGCTCTTTACGTTGGCACTAAGCTTCAATAAGTCACGGAAAGCAGCGGCAGGACGATGATTAACTTCGTCAGCATATTCACGATATTTTTCGTAATCACTGCTTTCAACGGCGGCGTGCAGTTTTTGCACAACATCTGGATTATAAGCATGGTACTCACCACCATGAATGTACTTCAGTAAACCGCCCTGACGTGTAGGTTTGCGTGGATTCCAGGCTTCTTTCGCGAGCAGTTTCTGATCGCTTTCAATGTCGTCAAAACCCATACCTTGCAGACGACTGACCGTGCCGCGGAAACACATATCTGTGACGTCTTCATCAAGGCCAATAATCTCAAACAGTTGCGATCCGCGGTAACTGGTGATTGTGGAAATGCCCATTTTAGAAAGAATTTTAAAGAGACCTTTCTGAATCCCTTTTCGATAAGATTTCGCGAGTCTGACCGTATCGTTCGTTTGGATTTCGCCCGTGACAACCATGTTGTTTACGGCTTGATAAGCTAAGTAAGGGTAAATTGCACTGGCGCCATAACCAATTAACACCGCGAAATGATGAGGATCTCGCGCGGTTGCGGTTTCGACAATAATATTTGCTTGGCAACGCAACCCAGCTTTGATCAGGTAATGGTGTACAGCACCAGTAGCAAGCGAAGCGTGGATTGGCAATTTGCCTTGCGCAATAGCACGGTCACTTAAAATTAAAATTGGTTTACCGTTTTCAACAGCTTGTTTGGCCTGTTCGCAAACTGATTGGATGGCTTTTTTCAGCGGGATATCTTGATCATAATTGATATCAATAATCTCATGAGCAAAGCTCGGGTCATCGTTATTTAATAAGCGTTGAAATTTTCCGACACCGACAACGGGTGAGTTGATCATTAGTCGTTTAGCGTGTTGTGGGCCATCTTCGAAGAGGTTTTTCTCTGCGCCCAGATACGTATTGAGCGACATAACAATGTTTTCACGCAGTGGATCAATGGGTGGATTTGTTACCTGTGCAAACTGTTGGCGGAAATTGTCGTAAACAGATCGGATATGTACGGATAAAACGGGAAACGGCGTATCGTCCCCCATCGAACCGATCGCTTCTTGGCCCGCTTCAGCAAGCGCGCGCAAAACCTGATCGCGTTCTTCGAACGTGACTTGGAAGAGCTTCAAATAAATGTCTAACTCTTCTTTGCTTAAAGGCGTTTCGGTTAATTGATCGTGTGTAAAGTTCGCTTCCAGCTTTTGCAGATTGTCATCCATCCAAGTTTTGTACGGATGGCGGGATTTAAGCATTTCATTGATCTGCGTGGGCAGGATTAATTCACCAGTTTCAGTATCGATAGCCAACATTTCACCGGGTTTTAAACGCCCTTTTTGTAATACATCTTTGGGATCGTATTCATACACACCGATTTCAGATGCGAGGGTAATGTGGCGGTCACGTGTGATCACATAACGCGCTGGGCGTAGACCGTTTCGATCAAGCACGCACGCAGCGTGGCGGCCATCGGTCAATACAATCCCAGCTGGGCCGTCCCAAGGTTCCATACGCATTGCATTGTATTGGTACAAAGCACGTAGCTCTGGGTCCATGGCCTCAATATTTTGCCATGCGGGTGGCACCAGCATGCGCATTGCTTCAAAAATATCCATGCCACCAGCGAGGAGGGCTTCCAACATATTATCCAGTGAGGATGAATCAGAACCTGACTGTGATACTAATGGGTGCAATGTTTCCATCTCGGGTATGAGATCGGAGTGTAAAAGCGATTGTCTCGCGAGCGCCCAGTTGCGGTTACCGCGGATCGTGTTAATTTCACCATTGTGAGCGAGATAACGGAAAGGTTGTGCAAGTCGCCATTGTGGCCATGTATTAGTTGAGAACCGTTGATGGAAAACACACAATGATGAGGCCATCTTCTCATGGGATAGATCAAGATAAAACTCGCCCAAATGCGAAGGCATCACCAAGCCTTTGTAAGAAATGACATGTGAAGAAAGGCTTGGTACGTAAAAAACAGGGTCATTATCGTGAATGAGGTTTTCTGAACGTCGTCGCGCCATAAATAGGTGACGGTTGAAATCTTCGACACTCATCTCTGCCGGTTTATTAATGAAGACTTGCTCGATCATCGGGCGAGTCGCGGCGGCATCTTCACCACATGCATCTGGATTGACGGGCACTTCACGCCAGCCTTCAATGCGCAACCCTTCGTTAGCTAACTGTTCTTCCATGATCTCTTTGGCGCGTGTCGCCAGTTGCGGATTATGGTTTAAAAACACCATGCCAACGGCATATTCGTCAGCAAGTTGGATGTTCAGCTCGATGGATAGATAGCGAAGGAAACTATCTGGTTTTTTCATCAATAAACCACACCCATCACCCGTCTTGCCATCTGCAGAGACAGCGCCTCGATGTGTGAGGCGACAGAGCGAGATGACCGCATTATTCACAAGGGCGTAGCTAGCTTCGCCATCCATGTGTGCGATCAGACCAAAACCGCAGTTGTCTTTTTCAAATTCCGGTTGGTATAGACCGGTTACGGGGGCGTGAGTTTTTGATGTCATGTAACGTTCTTCAGAGTCCATTAATAAGAGCGGAAGGGCAAAAAACTATAGCCTAACGCTAGCAGAATGTCACGGCATGTTACAAGTAGACAATGGTCTTTACATAGAGAAATACAAGGAAACAAAATGTTTCGTACTAAGAGAGAGTTATGGCACGAAAGCGATAAATAACGTAAAGCCGTCTGCATGATGGCCTCATGCAGACGGTTTTAAAGACCCATTAAGTTCGTTTTAGGGAGTTGATATTATTTGTTTAATGCTTGCGACGGAGCGTGGCCATGGCTTACGCTTACGTGATTCCTCCGGCAAGCTGGAAATACTCGCCACCGCCGCGCCACGATTCGCAAATGGCCCTTGTACAACCACATGCCATGGTTTGCCGTCATGTTGTGTGGTGAACCAAGCGGTATTCCGCGGCATGGTATTTTCAGAGAAAAATTTGCGTAAAGCACCCATGTCGTGAGTCCCCAGTAGCTGGAGAAAAAAGCCGTCATCACTTTGTTGGGTGATCCAGCTAGCGCCTTTCACCTGAGAAAAAGCGACACCGCCCGTGTTTTCTGTTGCAGGCTCTGGTGCCGCAGTAGGTTTGTTCGTCGTAGCTTCCGGTTGGGCCGGCATGGGAACGGGTGTAGTTGTCGCAACGGGTGGTGCTGGTTCCGCCATAGGCTCGCTCACTGAAACTTGTTCTAGGGCTGATTGAGGTGCTTCTACGGGTTTTACTTCAAAGACTTGCGCATTACCTTGTTCATCGATCTCAACGTTAATTTCCGTTTTCGGATCAGCCGCCGTATTGGATTGGGAAGGACTTGCTTGATGTGCTTCTTCCAACTCTTGCACCAGCGCATCCATCGGATCATCTGCTGCGTTCGCTGTTTGTTCTAATGGAAGGCCTTCATTGACGGAACCTTCAGGTGATTCTTGTGAAGGAGTATCTTCACTGGCTAACAATGCTTCAAGATCGGTGGTTTCCGAAATTGGAATATCCGAGGTGTCTTCACTGGCTGTTTCTGAATGTTCTTCCGCTGCCATTTCAGTGAGGGCTTCTTCTGTCGCGGTTGGGTTGAGATCCAGCGGGACATCTTCAGCGATCATCGGTGGAGCCTGGTCATTAATTTTACTGGTCACCCACAACACAGCGGCCAGTAACAACATGACGAGTGCGACGGCACCAATCTGCCAGCTTTGAAAACGCCTCCCAATTGGTGGAAGCTTGTTATCTTCAAGCAAGTCCTGATAGTCCTCGTCAAAATTTTGATTTTTTTCCGCAAGCATGAGGACTTCATCGACTACCGGGAAATTCTGTGATTCTTCATCCAGCAGTGCTTGTTCAGCTAAATGGTTAATTTTGGCTGGGATACCTTCAGAGTCACGGTGGATACGTCGTACCGAATCAGGAGTGAAAGGGAACTCATCTTCCAACCCTGCGTAGTGCAGGCGTTTTTCTAAGTATTCCCGCGTGCGTGATTCATTCAGTTCAGGAATATCAAGATGGTGAGTGATGTTGTCTGACAGTGCGCGCAACTGCGGCGAGTCGAGCATGGTCTTGATCTGTGGCTCACAGAAAAGCGCCATTTTTAAATGCGCTTTACTATCGTGCTGCATAAAGCCAAATAGCAGGATAAAAGCATCGATCGGCAGTTCATGTGCGTTGTCGATCAGTACAACCGGTGTATGCATTGCACGCTCAAGCTGGCTGATGTGCTCTTCCAGCGCTGTTGAATATGCCTCAAACATTTCATCACTATCGGCGTGGACTTCGATACCGAAACCGCTGGCGAGCTGCATTAACAGTGTCGGCGTGCTCAACATCGGGTTTGCTTCGATGCGGCAAATTCGCCAGTGATCCGGCGCGTAATATTCAAGTCGATCAAGCATGGCGGTTTTGCCGATGCCGTGTGGACCGCTGACAAATATCATTTGATTGGAAAATCCGATCAAATGTTGGATCATGTCCAAACGCTGCATAAGCTCTGGATTTTCATAATAAAAATCCGCATCTGCTTCAGCAGAAAATGGATCCTTGTTTAGCCCTAAGCGTGCTAAATAATCATTTGTGTTCGCAGACATGTCCTGTTTGTCCATGGGGAATTACCCGCCTCCTCTGTCAGGTTAATTCAATCGCGTTATAGATGCGCTCGTATTCACGAATAGCGTAGCGATCTGTCATGCCGGCAATATAATCGGCGACACGACGTGCGAGCTGGCGTTGATCAAGTTGTTTAAGTGATGTGCGTTCCAGCTTATCGTGTGGAAGCAGTAGCGGATCATTAATAAATGCATCGAACAAACCGCGAATGATCCGTTGTGCTTTCACCGTCATACGGTACACCTTGAAATGCTGGTAAAGATGATCGCGCAAAAAGCGCTTTATTTCCAGATTCATACTGGCCATTTCGTCACTGAAGCCAATTAATGCCCCGCCATGTTGGCGAACATCATCAATCGTTTGAATATTAGCATCGGAAATTTGAGCGCGAGATGTTTCAACCAGGTCGATCGTGATCTGGTTGATCATCCGCCGGATGATTTCATGACGTTGTTTTTTTGCAGTGAGATCCGGCCATTTAGCGTGCACTTCATCATGTTTACTTTTAAATAAGCGTGTCTCACAGAGTTGCTCAATGGAGAGCAGTCCTGATCGCAAGCCGTCATCAATGTCGTGATTGTTATACGCAATTGAATCGGCAATATTCACCATTTGTGCTTCGAGCGAGGCTTGTTGACCATTCAAAAATCGCTCACCGATATCGCCAAGTTTTTCCGCATCGGTTTTTTTACAGTGTTTAAGAATACCTTCACGCGTTTCAAAGGTGAGATTGAGGCCATCAAACTCGGCGTATTTTTGTTCGAGCAAATCAATTACACGTAAGGATTGCAAATTGTGTTCAAAGCCACCAAAACCTTTCATGCAGGCATTCAGCGCATCTTGCCCAGCGTGGCCGAAGGGGGTGTGGCCAAGATCATGCGCAAGACTAATCGCCTCGGCGAGATCTTCATTTAGGTGTAAGGTGCGTGCAATGGTACGGGCGATTTGGGCGACTTCAACCGAATGGGTCAGACGTGTGCGAAACATATCGCCTTCGTGATTCACGAAAACCTGTGTTTTGTACTCAAGTCGACGAAAAGCTGAGGCATGCACAATGCGATCGCGATCACGTTGGAAGGCACTGCGAAATTTCGGTAACGGTTCAGAAATCCGCCGCCCACGCGAGTTTGCATCACAGGCAGCGTAGGTTGCTAGCGGTTGGTCAGACACGACATTGCTCCAATGTCGTGAGTAATTTTGCCGGGTCGTAATCTGCGGTCAAAATAGATTCGCCGATGGCTTTATTTAAGATCAACCTAATCTGCCCTGCCGATGATTTTTTATCCACGGCCATTAAATCCAGCATTTGCTGAGGTGATAAACTTTTTGGTGCTGCGACGGGTAAATTCGCTTGTTTAATTAAGCGGATCACGCGCTGTGTTTCTGTTTGGCTGACCCAACCTTCCCGTTCCGATAAATCCATCGCCATCGCCATCCCTGCAGCGACGGCCTCGCCATGTAACCAAACACCGTAACCCATGCCAGATTCGATCGCGTGACCAAAGGTGTGGCCTAGATTCAACAAAGCACGTTTGCCCGCTTCTTTCTCATCTTCGGCGACGATCAGGGCTTTATCACGGCATGATCGCTCAATCGCATAAGACAACGCTTGCGTATCACGAGCGATCAATTTTGCCATATTCGCTTCTAGCCACTCGAAAAAGGTTGGATTGCCGAGCACGCCATACTTAATCACTTCGGCTAAGCCGGCGCTGAGTTCTTGATCAGGCAGCGTGCGTAGTGTGTTGATATCAATGATCACACTTTGAGGCTGGTAAAACGCACCAATCATGTTTTTACCAAGGGGATGGTTAACTGCCGTTTTACCGCCGACAGAGGAGTCCACTTGAGCGAGCAAGGTGGTCGGAATTTGAATAAAATCGACGCCACGCTGATAGCAGGCGGCGGCAAAACCAGTCATGTCTCCGATTACACCACCGCCAAGGGCGATCATCGTCACGGAACGATCGCAGCGCTTTTCTAACAAAGCGGTCATAATCGTATTTAGCGTATCAAGAGTTTTGTACTCTTCCCCGTCCGGTAGGATCACACTTTCTACAGAATAATCAGCTAGCGCTGCTTGAACCCGAGCAAGATACAATGGAGCGACGGTAGTGTTGCTGACGATCATGATTTGCTTGCCACGAATGTAAGGCGTGTACAGTTCAGAGTGGCCGATCAGATCTTCACCAATAGTAATGGGGTAGCTACGATCGCCCAGCTCGACGGTCAATGTTTTCATGAGGATATTGTATCTGGTTTTTTCAATTCGCGAAGAATATGGCTAACGACCTGGCGTACCGAAAGATTGTCGGTATGCACGATCAAATGTGCGGTTTTTCGATAAAGTGGCTCACGTTCTTCAACAATGCGTTTAAGTTTTGCATGTGGATTGTCGGTTTGCATCAGTGGGCGTTTTTTATCATTGACGGTGCGATGAAAAAGTCGTTTAAGCGGTGCATTGAGGTAAATCACCGTGCCACGATCTCGCAAATTTGTCCGATTTTCTTCAGCTAGGATGGCCCCGCCGCCAGTCGCAAGCACGATCTCGTCACGTTGAGTGAGCTGGTTGATCATTTCCTTTTCTCGTGCACGAAAGCCTACTTCCCCTTCGATATCAAAAATCAGTGAAATACTCGCACCGGTGTGTGCCTCGATTTCGTGATCACTATCAAAAAAAGGTTTTTTCAAACGACGCGCTAATTGCCGGCCGATCGTGCTTTTACCCGATCCCATTGGGCCGACTAGAAAAATATTGTTTGTCCCTGACATGTTCTTGTCGTTATTGTCATCGATGTACAGTATGGCCGCATGATAGCACTTGTTGCCTTAACTGTGGGTGTGGCGCGATGATGTAAGTGATAGGCAAAAAAAAGGTGGATCACCTAAGTGGTCCACCCTGTACTGAGTTGCGTTGGCTTATCGGAGTGACAAGCTGTCTTCAAGTATCTTCGGTGTAACGAAGATCAGTAGCTCTGTTTTGTTATTTTCCACATGGGTGTTGCGGAACAGTGTGCCGACATAAGGTAGTTCACCAAAAAATGGGACACGGCTTACTTCATTACGTTGTGTTTGTTCAAACACGCCGCCCAGCACCACGGTTTCGCCGTTGTCGACTAGCACTTGTGTCTGCACTTTTTGCGTGTTGATGCTTGGTACATCAAGGAAGATTTCACCAACGGCATCTTTATTCACCGCAAGGTCCATGATGATGCGATCATCTGGTGTAATTTGTGGTGTGACACGTAAACCCAGTACGGCTTTTTTGAATGAAATCGCTGTCGCGCCACTTGAGCTGGCTTCTTGGTACGGAATTTCTGTACCTTGCTCTATCAACGCCTCTTTCTGGTTTGAGGTGATCACACGAGGACTAGAGATCACTTCACCGCGCCCCTCGGTTTGCAATGCCGATAGTTCCAGTTGTAATAAGTGACTGCCGATCTTACCGAGGGCGAGGCCAATTGATCCGATGTTATTGCCCGTGACGGGTAAGTTAACTAGATAATTTTCCATGCCATCAATATTGTAAGCCGTTGCAGTATCCTCCACATCGCCACCGCGACGACCACCAATGGCCGCACCAATGCTGTTGTCCTGTGAAAGTGAGTTCGCACTCAGGCCAAACTTCACGCCAAGATCTTTCGCGAAATCTTCGTCAGCTATTACGATCCGTGATTCGATCAGAACCTGACGAACGGGAATGTCGAGCGTCGCAATCACACTGCGCATTTCCTCTAATTTCGCTGCGGTGTCTTGAACCAGCAAGGTGTTGGTTCGCTGATCGAGTGAGACATTGCCGCGTTCAGACAAGAGGTTGTTGTTCTCATCTTTGAGTAGTGCGGCAATATCTTCTGCTTTCGCGTAGTTAATTTGTAGAAATTCGGTTTTGATCGGCGCAAGTTCTTCAAGCTGTTGCTGTGCTTCCAGTTCGAGTTTTTCACGTGCGGCGATTTCTTCTGTCGGTGCGACCATCATCACATTGCCATTCTGGCGCATGCTCAAGCCCTTCGCTTTTAGGATGATATCTAATGCTTGATCCCAAGGGACATTTTTCAGACGGAGGGTAACGTTCCCTTCAACTGTGTCACTGGCAACCATGTTTAAACTGGTAAAATCCGCGAGTAATTGCAGTACGGCTCGTACTTCTATGTCTTGGAAGTTAAGTGAGAGTTTTTCGCCGGTGTAGCCGAATTTCGCTTTTTTCGCGGCTTCTTTCTCACGTTTGGTCATAGGTTTAAATTCAATCGTTAAGAGATCGTCCGATTGATAGGCCATGTGTTCAAAGTCGGTACCAACTGGCGTGATGACCATGCGTGTGCCGTTTGCGTTCGGGTAGGTATCCACTTCTTTTACTGGCGTAGCAAAGTCGATGACATCCAGTTTGCGATCGAGGTTTTCAGGTAATTTTGTGTCGACAAAGTCGACAATGATTTTATTGCCTTCCTCGCGAATGTCCGGGTTGACTGTCGGGTCAGACAAGGAAATCAGGACGCGGCCTTCACCTTTCGTGCCGCGGCGGAAATCGATATTACTGATCTGCGGGCCGACGTTAACGAGATAAGGTTTATGTTTCGTGTCTGCTTTTGTCTTCGTTTGTACTGCTGCATCGGACGCGACTTGGCTCTTGCGCGGCGGCACCGGTGTAGTGGCGTACTTCGGTGTTTTGCTCGCCCCATTTTCAATGGTTAAGACTACGGTGTTACCTGTAGTCGCAATTTCGTAAGGCACGAGTTTCGTCATGTTGAGGACAACACGTGTTCGATCACCAGCTTCAACGGCCATCAAGCTTTGTGCGGCACCGACACCGATAGGTTGGTTCTTCTTGCTCAAGCCCATTTCAGCACCGGGAAAGTCCAAGGCGACTCGCGATGGATTGTCAATGGTGAAACTGAGTGGCTCCTGTTTAAGTGGCTCGCTGAAATCGAGGCGTACTTGGACGCGTTCACCAGGCAGGGAGACATATGTGACATTGTTCAGTGTCGGTACTGCAAATGCAGCCGGCACGAGCCCGATTTGCAGCAACATGACGATGCTGACAAACCGCAACTTTTGACTGAATTGTCGAATACTATGGAATAGGTCAACGTTCATTATTGGATAGCCTCTAACCGTCTCTGTCAGTTTCATCGTCTGCAAGTGCCATATTGGCTGGGCGCTCTTCCCATGTGCCATGCATATCCTTGACGATTTCTCTCAGTTCAATTTTCTCTTGTGAAACAGACAGTATCTTTCCATAGTTTCTGCCCATGTAATTACCTGATTGAACACGATAAATTGTGCCATCAGGATCTTGGATAATGCCGTAAAGCGCTGTGTTCAATTCCAGCGTACCAACCATACGTAAGCTGTCGAGCTCGTAGTGCTCCAGTTCTTCTTTATTGCGTTCGTTGATTTCGCGCAATAGCTTGCGTTGTTGATCAGAATCCGTTGCGATTGCTTCTGGTGCGCTATCTTCTTGATAACGAGAACTGAATGGATCGCGTTGATCAACGGATTGGTAGAGATAACGCTCAACCGGTTTGATCTCTGGTAGCGGATCGATATAACCGCCTTTTCGTGTTTTTACTTCATCTGCATAGCTTCGTAGGTTGGCCATGTCGTCAGACAAGCAGCCTGACAGTGGCAAGATCGCAGTGAGCAGGGTGCCGCGTAACAGAAGAGAAGACATTTTCATGTGGTGTTTCTTCATTGTGCCGCTCCTCCTTGCGCATCGAGAGTTTCACTTTGATCCATGTAACGATAGGTTTTTGCCGTGCTTTCCATGACGAGTGATGAACTGTCTTTATCACGATAGATTTTTAGATCGTGTTGCGTGACGATGCGCGGAAGATCCGCCACACCACTCACAAATTGACCAAAGGAGTGATAATCCCCGGCGACCCGGATCTGGATAGGCAGTTCAACATAGAAATCTGCCGGTACTTCTCTGCCTGGTCTAAATAATTCAAACTCAAGTCCTGCACCCAAGCCTTGCTGCGAAATATCCACCAGCAAACCGGCCACTTCTGTTTTGTCAGGGAGGCGTTTTAACAAATCACCGAAAGATTGTTTGATATCTTCTAGCTGTTGCTGCAAAGCTTCCAAATTGGCCGCTTTACGTTGTTTTGCTTCGAAAGACGTTTTAAGTTCTTGTTCTTTAGATTGCACGAGCGCAAGTTGCTCTTGTTGGTTTTTATGATGAAACCACCAGCCGCCCGCGACGATCAAGATAAACACCAAAACACCAGAGACGATCTTGATCGGCTTTGGCCAACCGCCAACATCTTCGAAATTCAGATTGTTCAACTCTGCCATATTCATGATTGCGTCACCTCAGCGAATTCTTCTTCAGGTTGAGTGACGATCTGATTTATATGCAAAGTGAAGCTGTTGCTGCGATCACGCTGTTTGTCGCGTGACTCGATTACTTCTAGGCGTGCATTGGTGAGCCATTCAGATGCTTCAAGGTTTCGCATGAAATTTGACACTCGCGCGTTGGATTGCGCCGTGCCATTGAGCGTCAGCTGTTCACCGCGCTGTTCAATGCTATTTAAGAAGATACCTTCGGGTAGACTGCGTACAAGTTCATCAAATAAATGCACTACCAGTGGTCGCGACGTTTGCAATGTTTCGATGGCGCGCATGCGTGCGATCAAGCTGCTTTTTTCTTTTTCGAGCTCTTTGATTTTTGCGATCTTGTCGTCCAGAGAGGCGATTTCCTGTTCCAGAAATGTATTTCGATTGTTCTGATTTTCGATCAGCTTCTCAAAATACATGTGAACCAGACCGACGCAGAGCATCGCGCAAAAAGCGGTCGCGCCAAGCGATGTAAGGAACTGTTGCTTACGCGCTTTGCGGCGCTCTTCACGCCAGGGGAGTAGATTAATATGCGACATCAGCCAAAACTCCTTAACGCTAGTCCACAGGCGATCATCATGGCTGGCGCATCGTTATTCAAAATATCGGATTTGATCCGACTCGCCAGTGTCATCTCTGTAAAAGGGTTTGCAACGGTAACGTCCGCACCGGTTTTGGCCGAAAGTAATTCACCAATGCCGTTGGTGGAGGCGCAACCGCCTGCCAGAATAATGTGATCAACCGCGTCAATGTGATTGCTTGATGCGTAGAAGAACTGCAACGCACGATTAATTTGTTGGGACATGGACTCACGAAAAGGACCAAGGACTTCTGATTCATAATTGTCTGGTAGCCCGCCTTGTCGTTTAGCCAAGCCAGCTTCCTCATATGAGAGGCCATAACGTTTTTGAATTTCTTCAGTCAGTTGTTTCCCGCCGAAAACCTGTTCGCGTGTATAAACAATGTTCAATTTATCCAGCACACTGAGTGTGGTCATTGTCGCGCCAACATCAATGATGGCGATCACACCGTCGCCGCGTAATTCGGGTTTGTTCTCAGTGCAGAGGCGGACGGCATTTTCTAATGCAAAGGCTTCTACATCGACAACATGCGCGTTTAAGCCCGCAAGTTCCAACGCTGCGACTCGCGCGTCGACATTGTCTGTGCGCGATGCAGCAAGTAAAACATCAACTTGCCCCGGCTCATTTAATGAAGGATGCAGCACTTCAAAATCGAGACTGACTTCATCCAAGGGATACGGAATGTATTGATCGGCTTCGACTTGGATTAAATCTTCAAGCTCATCTTCCGTCAGCTCTTCTGACATTTTGATGATCTTCGTGATCACGGCTGATCCGGCTACCGCGCAGGAGGCGATTTTTGCCTTCGAACCGGATTTTTTGTAAGCGCGTGCGACGGCTTCACCGACGAGCTCAACATCAGTGATGTTTTTCTCGACGACGGAATTAGGTGGTAAGGGTTCAA